>NZ_BLPG01000001.1:5845000-8245000 GCF_011764445.1 Phytohabitans rumicis | reverse complement strand
TCGGCAGCACCGTGACGTTCAATTGGCGGCTGACCGCGGCGCACCGCACCACCACCTGGGAGTACTACATCGGCAACCAGCGGATCGCGCAGTTCGACCAGGGCAACCAGCAACCGCCGTTCACCTTGTCGCACACGGTCAGCGGCCTGCCCAGCGGGCGGCAGACGGTGCTCGCCATCTGGAACATCGCGGACACCCCCATGGCGTTCTACGCCTGCGTCGACCTGCAGGTCGGCGGCGGCAGCACCAGCCCGAGCCCCAACCCCCGACGCCGTCACCCAGCACACCCAACCCCAACCCGACCACCAGCGCCCCGCAGCCGGGCGGCACCTGGGCGCCATACGTGGCGTACGCGGTCGGCGCCCGGGTCACGTACGGCGGCCGGACGTATCAGTGCATCCAGGCGCACACCTCGCTGCCGGGGTGGGAGCCGCCAAACGTCCCCGCCCTCTGGCGTGCCCTGTAGCGTCCTCAATGGCCCGCTGGCGCCGGGCGCGCCAGCGGGTCACCTCACTCGTACGCCAGCAGCGGGGTGACCGGGCGGCGGCTCAGCAGGCGCGCCGGTACCGCCACGATCGCCGCGTACGCCAGCGGCACCACCACGGCCACCGCGGCGTACGTGGTGGCGGGCAGGTTGATCGGGGTCAGGTCCTCGCCGCCCACGAGGGTGAAGAGCAGTACGCCGAGCGGGATGCCGGCGGCGCAGGCGAGCAGGCACCCGCCGAGTTGGGCGACCACGAAGGCGACCACGGTCTGGCGCGGGGTGGCCCCGACGGTACGCAGGATGGCGTGGTTGCGGGCGCTGTCCCGGGCCGCGAAGACGGCGACGACGACCGCGTTGACCGCCGCCAGCGCGATCAGCAGGCCGGCTCCGGCGTACACCAGCGTGACGAGTTGGTCGATGGCCCGCGCGGTGATCTCGCGGCTGACCGCGCTGGTGTCGGGCGCCTGCTCCGCCAGGAAGTCCTGGATGCCCTTGTCCAGCGCGAGACCGATCATCACCATGGCGACGCCGAGGCTGAGGCCGGCGGCGTTGGCGACCGCGCGCCCGGGACGGCGCAGCGCCGAACGCAGTCCGAGGACTACCGGCAGCGGCAGGCCGGCCCGGCTCCCCCACTGGGCGAGGCGGCTGGCCCGGCGGGGTGGCCGGGCGGTCGTGGTGAGGGATCGCAGCGTGCTGTGCCGTGCCCCGCGCAGCGCCGGCCGTACCGTGGCCAGCAGCACCACGGCGATGGCGATGCCGGCGACGGCGGCGGCCCGGGTCCAGGTGACCGGCGGGGCCTGCGGGGCGCCGTAGAGGCTGCGCGAGAAGTCGCCCGCCAGCGCCGGAGAAAGCGCCTGCCCGGCGGCGATGCCCACCGCCGCGGCGATGCCCGCCAGGGCCAGGTACTCCGCGAGCAGCACGGCGGTCACCTGCCCCGGGGTGACGCCCACCGCCTTGAGCGTGCCGACCTGCCGGATCTGGCTGGCCATCCGCCCGGCGACCAGCACGGCGGCGGTGGCGATGGTCAGCCCCGCGAGCAGGATGCCGATGCTCAGCATCGCCACCGCGAACGCCGTCATGTCATCGTGCGAGGCGTCCCGCCTTTGCTCCCAAGTGGACAGTCCGACATAGAAGGACGGGCCCAGCTCTGCCCCGCCGCGGGCGGCCACGAACGCGGCCGCGTCGCCCTGGTGGGCCAGGCGCAGCTCGATCGAGGAGGCGAAGGACCGGGCGCCGGTCGCCTGGACCCGGCCGCCGACGGACTCGCTGACCCAGATCCGCGCCGGCTGGTACATCGGGAACCGGCCGATGGCGACGCTCGTCGCGACCCCGCGTACGGGCAGGCGGTGGCCCGCGATCGTGACGGTGTCGCCGGGCCGCACCTTCATGGTCGAGGCCAGCCCGTCCTCCAGCACCACCCCGTCGCCGCCGTCCAGCCACTGGCCCGCGGTGAGCAGCGGCTGGCCGACCGCGGCCGGCTCGGACCGGCGCACCAGGACCTCGACCTCCCTGGTGTCACCGCCGATCTCGCCGGTGGTGACCAGCTCGGTCCAGGGTCCGCTGGTGGCGACCACGCCGGGAGCGGTGGCCAGGGCGACCAGGTCCGCGCGGGCCCGCGCCAGCTCCGCCTCGGCCGGCGGGTCATCCGGGTCGTACGCCAGGAAGGCGGACACGTGGGCACCGTTGGTGGCGTGCCACACCCGTTCCCAGGCGTTGTCGCCGGCGCCCCGGACCGCGAGCGCCACGCTGAGGGTGCTGGTGGCCAGGCACAGGGCGAGCAGCAGCAGGGCGGCCTGGCCGGGCCGGTGGCGCAGGTTGCGCCAGGCCAGGCGGGTCACCAGTCGACTCGTGGCCCGCATGGCTACGCGTCCCAGCCGGCGATCTGGGCGAGCACGGCCTGCCGCGACACGCCGCCGTCGAGCGGGGTGTCCTCGACGATCTCGCCGTCGCGCATGGTGAGCAGCCGGTCGGCGGTGGCGGCCGCCCGCGGGTCGTGCGTGACCAGCAGCAGCGTCTGCCGCGCCTCGCGGAGCCCGGCGAAGAGCTTGAGGATCTCGCTGGTCGCGTGGCTGTCCAGGTTGCCGGTGGGCTCGTCGGCCAGCACCAGCAGCGGCTCGTTGACCAGGGCCCGGGCCAGCGCCACCCGCTGCCGCTGGCCGCCGGAGAGCCGGTCGGGCAGGTGGCTCGCGCGGTCCGCGACGCCGAGGCGCTCCAGCAGCTCCAGCGCCCGCTTGCGGGCCGCCCGCCGCGAGGCGCCGACCAGCAGCGCGGGCAGCTCGACGTTTTCCACCGCGGACAGCTCGTCGACCAGGTGGAACGCCTGGAACACGAACCCGATGCTGCGCCGGCGCAACCGCGCCCACGCCGCTTCGGAGAGTTTGTCGGCCCGCTGGCCGGCGATCGCCACCGCGCCGGCGGTGGGCCGCTCCAGCCCGCCGAGCAGGTGCAGCAGCGTCGACTTGCCGCAGCCGCTCGGCCCCATCACCGAGACCGACTCGCCCTGCTCGATGACCAGGTCCACGCCGTCGACCGCCCGCACCGGAGCCCCGTCTCCCGGGTAGAACCGGCTCAACCCCATCGCCTCGACAACCGCGCTCATCCGGGCCTCCTCGACGTCCTGGGTTCGTTCGCTCGCGCGGCGCCAAAGGCGACGTCTTCCCTCGTCGCTGCGCTCCTCAGTCCAGACGCCGCCGCGCCAGCTCGCTCACTCACCGGACGTCCACCGCTGCTCGCAGGCTTCGAGCCAGCGGATGTCGGCTTGCAACCGCAGGGCGCTGCCCTCCAGGATCAGCGCGCCGTCGCTGCCGGCCGGCTCGGCCTGCGCGATCCGCTGCACCTCGCGGAGCCGGCGCAGCAGGTCGCGGCGCTGGGCGTCGATCAGCGCCACCGGATCGGCCAGCCCGGTGGCCGCGGCGGCCACCAGCTTGAGGTGGAACTCGGTGGGTGCCACCTTGGGCCAGGCGGAGTCCATCAGCCAGCCGGCGACGTGGTCCCGGCCGGCCGGGGTCACCTCGTACACCTTCTTGTCGGGGGCCGCGCTCTGCTCCACCTGGACGCCACGCACGAGCCCGGCCTTTTCCAGGCGGGACAGGGTCACGTAGATCTGGCCGGGGTTGAGCACCTCGCCGACCGACCCGAGCGCCCGTGTCAACCGTTGTCGCAGCTCATAGCCGTGCGCCGGCTCCTTGGCCAGCAGCGCCAGCATCGCTTCGCGCACCCCGCACCTCCTCTAGATAACGGTAATCTACAACCGTTATCTAGAGATGTAAACGGGTCAGGCGGCGAGCGCCGGAACGGCGTCCGGGGTGAGCAGTTCCAGGGCCCAGCGCATGCGGATCGCGGCCGCCTCCGGGTGCTCGCCGTACTCGGCGGCCAGCACGGCCGCGCACCCCCTGGCGCCGCCACGGCTCAGCAGGCTCGCCCGGATCGCGCGCGCCACCTGCGCGGGCGTCGGCCGGTCGGAGGGCTGCAGGTCGCTGGCGAACAGGGCCTCCGCCCGGGTGGTCTCGGTCATCGCGCTCACCGCCCTTCTCTATGACACACAGAGTCCTCTCAGCGTCGCCCCGATACATCCGGAGGTTCCCCAGACGGAACCCTGACACGAACCCTTAGGTGACCGCGTTGACGACCACCTTGTGGATCTCCTTGCCGGAGTCGGCGTTGGTCAGCACCACGCAGCCCGCGCCCGAGCCGAGTCGGATCGCCGACATCGCCCGGTAGCCCGGCGTCTGTCCATTGTGGCCAATCTCCGGATCCGGCCGGGTGTAGTCCACCACCGTGCCCAGGCCATAGAAGCTGCCCGGGTGTGCCTCGGTCAGCATCACCCGCGCGGACACCGCCGACAGCAGCGCCGACTCGCCGTGCTGGGCCCGGCGCACCTCGACCGCGAGCTGCGCGAGGTCGCCGGCCGTGGACCACAGGCCGCTGCCGGCCACCGCCGGGCGGGAGCGGTAGCCGCCGTCCAGCGGCCGCCCGCCCTCGTGGCCCACCGCGTGCCCGAGCGGCGGCGCGAAGCCGCTGTCCCGCATGCCGAGCGGGGAGAAGACCAGCCGCGACGCCAGGTCCGCGAACGGCTCGCCGGTCACGTCGGTCAAGAGCTGCTGCAGCACGGCCCACTGCCCGCCGGACTTACGGAATTCCGCACCGGGCTGATGAGCCAGACCAATCCCATCGAGTACGTCGGAAAGGGGCGGGACGGGGTCCGGCGGCGCGTACCAGGTGGCGGGCGTCTCGGCGATGCCGGACAGGTTGGCCAGGCAGTGCCGGAGGCTGGCGGACCAGCCGCTGCCCGGCGGTGCGGCGAGCGGCCGGGCGAGGTAGTGGTTGACGTCCCGGTCCAGTGCGAGCACGCCGTCGTCCACCAGGCGCAGCACCAGGAACGCGGTCACGTGCTTGCTGATCGACCCGGCCTGGAACGGGGTACGCATCGTCACCGGCCGGGGTTCGGCGGCGGAGCGTACCCCGTAGGTCTGGACGGACGTGATCTCGCCGTCCTCGATGTGCGCGACGGTGGCCCCGGGGACCGCGTGCAGCTCCATCGCGACGGAGATGGCCCGCCCGGCGTCGAAGGCCGTACGCCGGGGGCGCGGCGCCGGCACCGGTTCGGTGGTCACGCCGTCGCCGCACGCGACCGCCAGCTCCTCGATGGTCTCGTTGTCCAGCAGCATCCGCAGGGTCAGCGGGAGCCCCGCCTGCCGGGCCGCCGCGAGCACGTGCACGATCCGCATCGAGTCGGCGCCGAGGTCGACGAGCCGGTCCCGCACGCCCACCTGGGCCACGCCGAGCACCCGGACGCAGATGTCCACCATGGACCGCTCGGTGGGCGTGCGCGGTGCGACGTACTCGCGGTCGGCGACGAGGGCGGCGCGGTCCGGCGCGGGCAGCGCCCGGCGGTCCACCTTGCCGGCGGCGTTGAGCGGCAACGCGTCGAGCACCACGAACGCGGCCGGCACCATGTACGGCGGCAGCGACTCGGCGAGGAACTCCCGCAGCCGCGCGTGCTCGACCTGCTTGCCCTCGTGGCCCACCACGTACGCGGCGAGCCACTTGTCCCCGGCGCCGTCCTCCCGGGCGACGACCACCGCGTCGCGCACCTCGGGCTGGCGCAGCAGCCGCTCCTCGATCTCGCCCAACTCGATCCGGTAGCCGCGGATCTTCACCTGGTGGTCGGCGCGGCCGAGGTACTCCAGTTCCCCGTCGGGGCGGAAGCGCACCAGGTCGCCGGTGCGGTACATGCGCGCGCCCGGGTGCGGGCCGTACGGCTCGGGCAGGAACCGCTCGGCGGTCAGCTCGGGGCGTCCCACGTAGCCGCGGGCCACCCCGTCCCCGCCGATGAACAGCTCGCCGACCACGCCGACCGCGACCGGCTGGAAGTTGCCGTCGAGGACGTACACGCGGGTGTTGTGGATCGGGCGTCCGATGGGGACGGTGGTGAGGTCGCCCGCCACGTCCCAGCCGGTGGACCAGATGGTGGTCTCGGTCGGGCCGTACAGGTCGACCAGTGTGGACACCCGGCGGCGCAGGTCGCGGGCGAGGCCGGGCGGGCACGCCTCGCCGGTGGTGACCGCGACGACCGGGCGGTGGTCGAAGCCGGCCTCGACGAGCAGCTTCCAGCCGGCGGGCGTGGCCTGGACGTGGGTCACGCCGTGCCGGTCGATCAGGTCGAGCATGGCGGCCCCGTCGCCGGCCTCGCCGTCCCCGGCCAGCACCACCCGGCCGCCGCTGACCAGCGGCAGGCACAGCTCGGCCAGGGAGATGTCGAACGACAGGGAGGTCGCCGCCAGCCAGGCGTGCTCCGGGGTGGCGCGGAACCGGACCCGCATCGAGAAGAGCAGGTTGAGCAGCGACCGGTGGGTGACCTGGACGCCCTTGGGCCGCCCGGTCGAGCCGGAGGTGAACAGCGTGTACGCGAGCGCGCCCTGGTCCACTGTGGGCGGCGGCGCGGTGGTGGGCCCGTCCGCCACGGTGTCGGCCCACACGTACTCGCCGCCGTACACGTCGGCGAGCAGGCCGGCGTGGGTGGACTCGGTCACCACGACCCGCGCGCCGGCCGCGGCGAGCATGTAGCCGAGGCGTTCGGGCGGCAGGTCGGCGTCCAGCGGCAGGTAGCAGCCGCCGGCCTTCCACACGCCCAACAGCACGGCGAGCGTCTCCGGGCCGCGGCTCACCAGCACGCCGACGGGCGACTCCGGCCCGACACCCGTGGCGCGCAGGTGGTGCGCGTACCGGTTGGCCCGCGCCTCCAACTCGCCGTAGCTGACCTCGACGGCCCCCGACCGGACCGCGACCGCGCCGGGCCGCTCCGCCGCGACGGCGGCGAACACCTCGTGGACGCACCTGCGCTCAGCCATGACTCACCACTCCACCTCGGTGTCGTTCCAGTCCTGCAGGAGCCGTGCCTTGTCGGGCTCGGACAGGTACGCGGCCCGCGCGTCGCCGTCCGGGTCGGCGGCCATCGCCTCCAGCACCGCCCGGTAGGTGCCGGCCAGCCGCTCCGCGCCGGCCCGGTTGAGCCCGTTGCTGATCGCCCGCAGCACCAGGAACCCGGGCTGGGTGGCGATGGACAGGGTGAACTCATTGGAGCCCTCGCCGGCCCCGGCCCGGACGTCGACCCGGCCGGTGTCGACCTGGTGGAAGTCCTGGTAGCGGAACATGATGTCGAAGAGCCGGTGGCCGCCCGCCTGCCGCTGGATCGCCGGCAGCGGGTAGCGGCGGTGGGCGTACACCTCGGCCTCCCGGGCGAAGACCTGGCGGACCAGCTCCCGCCACGTCCGGGCGCTGCCGTCGTGGGCGAACGGGAGCGTGTTGAGGTACATGCCGTACACCCGCTCGGCGCCGGGCGCCTCCGGGCGGGCGCTGTAGAGCACGCCGGTGTGGAACGCGGGCTCGCTGGTGACCGTGCTCAACACCTTGAGGTGGGCGGCGAGCAGGACCGCCTTGAACGACGTGCCCGTGTCGGTGGCGAGCGCCCGCAGCCTGTCCTCGATGTCGCGGAAGACGATCGGCAGCTTGAGGTCCGCGCGCGGCGCGTCCGGCCCGTCGCCCCAGTCCGGGGGCAGGACGCACGGGGCGTACGCGTCGACGACGTCCTTCCAGTATTGACTGTCCTGCGTGGACTCCAGCGACGCCTGCTCGGCGGCGATGAAGTCGGCGTACCGCACCGATGGCGCCTCGAAGGCGGCGGGCCGGCCGCTGTACAGGTCGAGCACCTCCATCAGCAGCGAGTGCTGGCTCCAGCCCTCGGTGATGGCGTGGCAGTGGGTGAAGCCGAGCCGCCACGCCTCGTCGCTTTCCACCAGCGCGGATATCCGCAGCAGCGGTGGCCGGGACAGGTCGAAGAGGTCGGCCCGCTCCCGCGCGATGTGCTCCCGCACCGCCTCCTCCCGGCCGGCCTCGTCCAGGCCGCGCAGGTCCCGCACGGTCACCGGCAGCTCGGCGCCGGCGTGGACGAGTTGCAGCGGCACGCCGTACCGGTCGAGGTCGAACGACGTGCGCAGCATCTCGTGCCGGCCCACCACGGTACGGGCCGCCGCACGCAGCGCCTCGGCGTCGAACGGTCGCCCGTCGCGGATGAGGAACGTGGCGCTGTTGTGGTACTTGGCCAGCCCTTCGTCGGCGAACATCTCGACGAGCATGCCGAGCTGCACCTGCGACAGCGGGTACGCGTCGACAACGCCCGCCGGCAGCTGTGCGCGCACCTGCGGCGGCACGAGCGCGAACGGCGCGACCCCGGCGGGCTCCGCTGCCGGCGCCGCCGTGGTGGCGAGCGCGGCGGCCAGCGCGGCCACCGTGCGGTGCTCGAACACGTGCCGTACGCCGGCGTCGTACCCGGCCGCGCGCAGCGCGCCGACGAGCGCGATGGCCCGGATGGAGTGGCCACCCACGTCGAAGAAGCTGTCCTCGATGGACACCCGCTCCAGGCCCAGCACCTGGCCCCAGATGGCGGCGATGCGCTCCTGCTCGGGCGTATGCGGCGCCACGTACGGCCGCTCGCCGGCGGCACCGTCCGGGTCGGGCAACGCCCGCCGGTCCACCTTGCCGTTGGCGTTGAGCGGGATCCACTCCACCGCGACGGACACCGACGGGACCATGTAGTCCGGAAGCGACTGTCCACAGTGCGCCGCCAGATCGGTCGGGCCGACCACGTAGGCCACGATCCGCTCGCCGTGGACGACGACGGCAGCGTCCTTGACGTCCGGGTGGTCCAGCAGCACGGCCCTTATCTCGCCCAACTCCACCCGGTAGCCCCGGATCTTGACCTGGTCGTCGATCCGGCCGAGGAACTCGACGCTGCCGTCCGCGGACCAGCGCACCAGGTCGCCGGTGCGGTACAGCCGGCCGCCCACCGAGCCGAACGGGTCGGGCAGGAACCGTTCCGCGGTGAGGTCGGGGCGGTTGACGTAGCCGCGGGCCACGCCGGTGCCGCCGACGTACAGCTCACCGACCACGCCGGCGGGCACCGGCCGCAGGTTCGCGTCGAGCACGAACATCGTCATGTTGGGCAGCGGGTGTCCGATCGGGACGATCCCTTCGTGGAGGCGGGTGAGCGGGAACACGCAGGTGCCCACCGACGCCTCCGTCGGGCCGTACTCGTTGATGAGGTTGCCGTCGCCCAGGACCCGGCGCCACTTCTCCGCGATCGGGCCGGGCAGCGCCTCACCCGCGACCACGATGACCGGCGCGTACGCGAACGACGGATCCAAGATCTCCAGATGGCCCGGCGTCAGCTTGATGAAACTGAACGGGGCGGCCTTGCGCAGGGCGGCCGACAGCCCGTCCAACTCGGTGTCCGGCGGCAGCAGCCACAGCCGCTGACCCGACACCAACGGCGCCCACAAGTTCGGCACCACCAGGTCGAACGCCACCGACGAGAACAGCGGCGCCCCGCCCGTACCCCGGGACGCCAGCACCTCGGCGGCCCACTGCACATGGTTCGTCAAGCCGCGGTGGGTGATGGCCACACCCTTCGGTCGCCCGGTCGAGCCGGACGTGAAGATGGCGTACGCGAGCCGGTCCAGGTCGTCCACCCGCTCCGGCGGCGTCGACGGCCGGCCGGGCGCGTCCGGGAGCACCGTCTCCACGGTGAACCGCTCCACATAGGACGCCTGGGTGACTGCCACCTGGGCGCCGGCATCGGCCAGCATCCGGCCGACCCGGTCGGCGGGGAAGGCCGGGTCCAGCGGCACGTACGCGCCGCCCGCCTTCCACACCGCCAGCAGCGCCACCACCAGGTCCACGCCCCGGTCGAGCAGCACCGCGACGAGCGACTCCGGCCCGACACCGCGGGCACGCAACTCGTGCGCCAGCCGGTTGGCCCGGGCGTCCAGGTCGGCGTACGTGACGCGGGTGTCGCCGACCTCCACGGCGAGGGCACCGGGCGAGGTGGTGGCCCGTTCCTCGACCATCTCCAGCACCGAGCGGCCCACCGTGGCGCCGGGGTTGTGGCTCCACTGCATCAGCAGGCGGTCGCGCTCGCCGGCCGGCAGGTACGTCTCCCGCGCGTCCCCGTCGAGGTTGGCGGCGACGGCCTCCAGCACCGCCCGGTACATCCGGCCGAGCCGCTCGGCGTTGGTGGGGCTGAGCGTGTGGGTGTCCACAGTGAGCACCAGCCCGCTGGCCCGGGCGGCGACGGCGAGCCCGAACTCGGTGGCGCCCTCCCCACCCCGGAGTCGGTGTCCACCACATCCGTCTCGGCCTGGGCCTGCTGCAGGTCCAGGTAGCTGAAGCGCACGTCGAGCAGCCGGGCCCCGTCACCCAGCTCGCGCTGGATCACCGGCATCGGGAAGCGCCGGTGCGGCCACAGCTCGCCCTCCCGGTCGTACGCCTGCCGGACCGCCTCACGCCAGGTGGCGGCGGTGCCGTCGTACGCGAACGGGAGCGTGTTGAGGTACATGCCGTACACCCGCTCGGCGCCGGGCAGCTCGGGCCGCCCGCTGCACACCAGGCCGGTGTAGAAGGCCGGCTCGTCGGTGAGCTGGCTCATCACCTTCAGGTGCGCTGCATGCAGGACGGCCTTCAGGGACGCGCCGGCCTCGCTGGCCCGGGCCCGCAGCGCGGGACCGAGGTCCGCGAGCGGGACGGTCACCGTGTACGCCCGGCGCGGCGCGTCCGGGTCGTCGCCCCACCCGGCCGGGAGCTGGAAGCGGGCGTACCGGTCCACGATGGACTGCCAGTACGACCGGTCCTGAATGGACGCGACCGCGGCGAGCTCGGCCGCCACGAAGTCGGCGTACCGCAGGGCGGGCACGTCCCGCTCGGGCGCCGCGCCGCCGCCCCGGATGCCGAGGTACGCCTCGACGAGCTCCATCAGCAGCGAACGGTGGCTCCAGCCCTCGGTGATGGGGTGGCAGACGCTGACCGACATCCACCACGCCTCGTCGCTCTCCACGTGCGCGGCGATGCGCAGCAGCGGCGGCCGGGTCAGGTCGAAGACCGTGGCACGCTCGCGCGCGGTGAAGTCGCGGATCGCCTGGCGCAGCCCGTCCGCGTCCAGCGCGCGCAGGTCGCGCACGTCGACCGGGATCGTCGCGGTGCGGTGCACGAGCTGCATCGGCACGCTCAGCCCGTCCAGGTCGAACGACGTACGCAGCATCTCGTGCCGGGCGACGACCACACCGGCCGCCGCGCGCAGCGCCTCGACCGAGAACGGCCGCCCGTCGCGGATCCGGAACGTGGTGGTGTTGTGGTACTTGTTCACGCTGTCGTCGGCCAGCATCTCCACGAGCATGCCGAGCTGCACCTGCGCGAGCGGGTACGCGTCGACCAGGCCCGCCGGCAGCGCGGCGCGGTCCTCGGCGTCGACGAGCGCGAACGGGGCGACGAGCGGCTGCTCCTGCGCCACGCCGGTCTGCGCCAGCGCGGCGGCCAGGGCGGCCACCGTCCGCTGCGCGAAGACGTCCCGGACGCCCGCCTCGAAGCCGGCCGCCCGCAGCGCGCCGACCAGCGCGATGGCCCGGATGGAGTGGCCGCCCACGTCGAAGAAGCTGTCCTCGATGGACACCCGCTCCAGGCCCAGCACCTGGCACCAGATGGCCGCGATGCGCTCCTCGGCGGGCGTACGCGGCGCCACGTACTCTCGTTCGAGAGCGGCGCCGTCCGGGTCGGGCAGGGCCCGCCGGTCCACCTTGCCGTTGGCGTTGAGCGGGATGCGGTCCACGGCGACGAACACGGACGGGATCATGTATTCGGGGAGCTTCTGTCCACAGTGCTCGGCCAGGTCGGTCCGGCCCACCACGTAGGCCACGATCCGGTCGCCGTGGACCACCACGGCCGCGTCCGTCACCTCCTCCAGCAGGACCGCCCGGATCTCGCCCAGCTCCACCCGGTACCCGCGGATCTTGACCTGGTCGTCGACCCGGCCGAGGAACTCGATGTTGCCGTCCGCAGACCAGCGAACCAGGTCACCGGTGCGGTACATCCGGGCGCCCGGCGACCACGGGTCGGGCAGGAAGCGTTCGGCGGTCAGCTCGGGCCGGTTGACGTACCCGCGGGCCACGCCGGTGCCGCCTACGTACAACTCGCCGACCACACCGACCGGAACGGGCCGCAGGGTGGCGTCCAGGACCCGCATCGTCATGTTCGGCAACGGCCGGCCGATCGGCACCACGCCGGCGGGCTGCGGCCCGGAGACCGGGAAGACGCAGGTACCCACGGACGCCTCGGTCGGCCCGTACTCGTTGATGAGGTTGCCGTCGCCCAGGACCCGGCGCCACTTCTCCGCGATCGGGCCGGGCAGCGCTTCCCCGGCCACCACGATCACCGGCGCGTACGCTTCCGGCGGGTCGAGAATCTCCAGGTGGCCGGGAGTGAGCTTGATGAAGCTGAACGGGGCGGCCGTCGCCATCTCATCGGCCAGATTGGACAGCTCGACGGACGGAGGTAGCAGCCACAGCCGCTGGCCGGTGACGAGCGGCGCCCACAGGTTCGGCACCACCAGGTCGAACGCAACGGACGAGAACAGCGGCGCCCCACCCGTACCCCGGGACGCGAGCACCTCCGCGGCCCACTGCACATGGTTCGTCAGGCCACGATGGGTGATGGCCACACCCTTCGGCCGCCCGGTCGAGCCGGACGTGAAGATGGCGTACGCGAGCCGGTCCGGATCGTCGACGCGGTCCGGCGGGGTGGACGGCGCGCGGGCGATGAGCCGCCGGTCGCGATCGACAAGGATAGGATCGCCCTCGAACCGGTCGGCAAGGTCCGAGTGGGTAACGACCGCGCGCGCACCGGCGTCGGCCATCATCCGGCGGATCCGGTCGGCCGGGAACGCCGGGTCCAGCGGCACGTACGCGCCGCCTGCCTTCCACACGCCGAGCAGGGCGGCCACCAGGTCCAGGCCGCGCTCCAGCAGCACGCCGACCAGCGACTCCGGCCCGACGCCGAGGCCGCGCAGGTGGTGCGCGTACCGGTTGGCGCGGGCGTCCAGCTGCTCGTACGTCAGCTCGGCGTCCCCGCAGCGCACGGCGGTCGCCGCCGGGGTGGCGGCGGCCTGCCGCTCGAAGAGCTCCAGCACCGAGGCGCCGGAGAACTCGGCCGCCGAGTCGTTCCACTCGGTGACCACCCGGCACAGCTCGCCGTCGGGCAGGTACGTGGCGGCGGCGTCGCCATCCGGGTCGGCGGCCATCGCCTCCAGCACCGCACGGTACATCGCCGCGATCCGGTCCACATTGGACCGGCTGAGCGCGTGGTTGCTGGCGGTCAGCACGCAGAATCCGGCCCGGGTCGAGACGCCCAGCGGAAACTCGGTCGGGCTGTCGTCGATGGTCGCGGCGTAGTCCACCACGCCGGCGTCGACCTGGCGGAAGTCCTGGTAGCTGAAGCGCACGTCGACCAGGCGCTCGCCGCCGCCGTACTCGCGCTGGATCGCGGCGAGCGGGAAGCGCCGGTGCGGCCACACCTCGATCTCCCGGGCGAAGACCCGCTGGACCAGCTCGCGCCAGCTGCCGGCGCCACGGTCGTACCCGAACGGGAGCGGGTTGAGGTAGACGCCGGCCACCCGATCCGCGCCGGCCGCCTCCGGCCGGGCGTTGGTGACCAGTCCGGTGTGGAACGCCGGCTCGTCGGTGAGCTGGCTCATCACCTTCAGGTGCGCGGCGTGCAGCACCGCCTTGATGGGCACGTCCGCGGCGGACGCCAGCGCGCGCAGCCGGTCCTCCAGGTCCCGGTACGGCACCCACGCCTTGTGTACGCCGCGCGGCGTCGCCGGGTCGTCGCCCCACCCGGCCGGGAGGGTGAACTTGGCGTACCGCTCGACGGTGGACCGCCAGTGCTCCTGGTCGGCCGGATCGTCCAACGAGGACAGCTCGGCGGCCACGAAGTCGGCGTACCGCACGGCGGCCGGCGCGGCCGGATCGGGCTCCCGGCCGTCCCGGTAGGCCCGGTAGGCGCCGACCAGCTCCATCAGCAGCGAGTGGTGGCTCCAGCCCTCCAGCACGGCGTGGCACTCGGTGAGCGTGAGCCACCAGCCGTCGTCGCACGCGTGCGCGTGGAAGCGCACCAGCGGCGGCCGGGCCAGGTCGAAGAGGCGGGCCCGCTCGGCGGCCATGAAAGCGCGCAGCGAACGCTCCAGCTCCGCGCCGGACAGGCCGGGCAGCTCCCGGGCGCCGACCGCCGGCTCCGCGCCGCCGTGCACCAGCTGCAAGGGTGTCGAGTACGCGTCGAGCGCGAACGACGTACGCAGCACCTCGTGCCGGTCCACGACGAGTTGGGCCGCGCGGGTGAACGCGGGCAGCGAGAACGGCTCGGAGTCGACGATCCGGAACGAGGTCGAGTTGTGGTAGTGGTGCCGGCCGTCGTCGGCGAGCATCTCCACCACCATGCCGAGCTGCACCTGCGCGAGCGGGTACGCGTCGACCACGCCCGCCGGCAGCGCGGCCCGGTCCACGTCCGCGATGAGCGCGAACGGCTGGACCGCAGCCGCCGGAGTGGGCCCGCCGACGCCAACGAACTCGGCCAGCTGGGCCACCGTGCGGTGCGCGAAGACGTCCCGGACGGCCACCTCGTACCCGGCCTCGCGGAGCGCGCCGACCAGGGCCACCGCGCGGATCGAGTCGCCGCCGAGGTCGAAGAACCCGTCGTCCACGCCGACCCGGTCCACGCCGAGCACCTCGCGCCAGACCGCCGCGACCCGCTCCTCCGCCGGCGTACGCGGGGCGACGTAGGCCCGGTCGGCCGACAGCGCGGCACGGTCCACAGTGGGCAGCGCGGCCCGGTCGAGCTTGCCGTTGGCGGTCAGCGGGATCTTCCCCAGCGGCACGAACGCCGACGGGATCATGTATTCGGGCAGCGTCCGGGCGAGCAGGGCGCGCAACTCCCCGGCGACGGGACCGCGTCCCGGGCCGGCACGGCGTACCCGACGAGCCGGCGGTCGCCGGGCTTGTCCTCGCGGACGACCACGACCGCGTCGCGGACCTGCGGGTGCGCGGCTATCGCCGCCTCGATCTCGCCCAGCTCGACCCGGAAGCCGCGGATCTTCACCTGGTGGTCGATGCGCCCGAGGAACTCCAGGCTCCCATCGGGGGCGCGCCGGGCCAGGTCGCCGCTGCGGTAGAGGCGGGCCCCGGCGGGCCGAACGGGTCGGGCACGAAGCGCTCGGCGGTCAGCTCGGGCCGGTTGAGGTAGCCGCGGGCGACCCCGGGGCCGCCGACGTGGATCTCGCCGGCCACGCCGATCGGGGCCACGTTGCCGTCCGCGTCGAGCAGGTAGACGGTCAGGTCGCGCAGCGGATACCCGACCGGGTTGGCCGCGCCCGGCGCCAGGTCCGCGTCGACGAGCCGGTAGTACGTGGTGTGCACCGTGGTCTCGGTGATGCCGTACATGTTGAGCAGCGCCGTGCGCTCCAGGTCGCGGCGCGCCACCCACGGCGCCAGCTCGGGCACCTCCAGCTTCTCCCCGGCGAACACGACGGCCCGCAGCACAAGCGCGTCGATGCGCCGGTCGCCCTCCGCGGCCAGCGCCACCAGTCCCCGGAACGCCGACGGCGTCTGGTTGAGCACGGTGACCCGGTGGGAGACGAGCAGGTCGAGGAAGTCCTCCGGCGAGCGGGTCACCGCCTGCGGCACGACCACGAGCCTGCCGCCGTACAGCAGCGAGCCCCACAGCTCCCAGACCGAGACGTCGAAGGCGTACGAGTGGAACAGCGGCCACACGTCCCGCGCGCTGAAGGCGTAGTGCTCCTCGGCCGTGGTGAGCAGGCGCAGCACGTTGGCGTGGGTGAGGCAGACGCCCTTGGGCCGGCCGGTGGAGCCGGAGGTGTAGATGACGTAGATGAGGTTGTCCGGAGTGGACACCGGCGCCGGGTTGGTCGCCGGCCGGGCCGCCAGCGCGGCGGCGTCCTCGTCCAGCACCACCAACCGTCCGGAGTGGATGGTGCGCAGCTTCTCCACGTGCGCGGCGACGGTCACCACGACCGGTGCGGCGGTGTCGGCCAGCATGAACGCGAGCCGGTCCGCCGGGTACGCCGGGTCGAGCGGCAGGTACGCCGCGCCCGACTTGAGCACGCCGAGCAGCGTGGGCACCAGGTCGATGCCGCGCTCCAGCGACACCCCGACCAGCGACTCCGGCCCGACGCCGAGGTCGCGCAGGTGGTGCGCGAGGCGGTTGGCGCGCTCGTTCAGCTCGGCGTAGGTGAGCCGCTCCCCGCCGTACACCACGGCCACGGCGTCGGGGCAGGCCGCGGCCCGCTCCTCGAAGACCTCGTGGACGCAGCGGGCCGGCGGGTCCAGGAGTTCCTGGGGCGGCGCGACCAGGGCCAGCTCGTCGGCGTCCAGCACGACGTGGTGGGACAGCGGGGCGTCCGGCGCGGCGGTGACGCTCTCCAGCAACCGCACCAGGTGCCGGGTCATCCGCTCCACCGTGGAGCGGTCGAACAGGGCGGTGACGTACTCCAGAGTGCCGCGCAGCGAGCCGTCGGCGGCCTCCTCCACCTGGAGCGTCACGTCGAAGCGGGCCACCCGGGTCGGCGCGCTGAGTGTCTCGACAGTCAGGCCCGGCAGCGCGAACGCGCCGGTCCGCTCCTCGTGCATGGTGAACGCGGCCTGGAACAGCGGCGTGCGCGACATGTCCCGCTGCGGCTGCAACTCGTCGACCAGCCGCGCGAACGGCACCTCCTGGTGGTCGAACGCGGCCAGCACGGTCTCCCGCACCCGGCCCAGCAGCTCGGCGAACGACGGGTCACCCTCGGCCCGCCCGCGCATCACGAGACTGTTGATGCCGTACCCGATGAGGCGCTGCACCTCCGGGAGCGTGCGCCCGGACACGACCGTGCCCACCGGCACGTCGGTCCGGCCCGTGTACCGGCCGAGCAGCACCTGGTACGCGGCCAGGAGCGTCATGAACAGCGTGGTGTCGTGCGCGGCGCCGAGACTGCGCAGGCGCTCGGTCAGCGCGGCCGGGAACGCGAACGGCACGGCGTCGCCCACCCAGCCGCGGGTGGCCGGGCGCGGCCGGTCGGTCGGCAGCTCCAGCGGTGGTACGCCGTCGAGCTGGCCGCGCCAGTAGTCGAGGTGGCGCTGGAGCACCCCGCCGGTGAGGTGCTCGCGCTCCCAGGCGGCGTAGTCGGCGAACTGGATCGGCAGCGGCGCCGGCGCGGGCCCGGCACCGTAGAGGGCGCTGAGCTCCTCGGCGAAGACGCGGACAGACCAGGCGTCGCAAGCCACATGGTGGAAGATCACGACCAGGATGTGGTCGTCGGCACCGAGCCGCAGCAGGCTCGCCCGCACCGGCCACTCCGCCTCCAGGTCGAACGCCTCACCCGGCGCGCTGGCGGCCAGCTCGGCGGCACGCCGCTCGCGGTCCACTGTGGGCAGTGCGGTGAGGTCCTCCACCGGCAGCTCGAACGGCCGGGGCAGGTCGATCACCTGCACCGGCTCGACACCGGCCAGCGCGTACCGGGTGCGCAGGATCTCGTGCCGCTCGACGAGCCCGGTGAAGGCCCGGCGCAGCGCGTCGACGTCCAGCGGGCCGCGCAGCCGCAGCGCGACCGGCACCACGTACTCCCAGCTGTCCGGCTCCAGCCGGCTCAGGAACCACATCTGCTGCTGCCCGTACGACAGCGGCAGCGGCCCGCCACGGTCCACCGGCCGCGGGGAGACGCGCCGCTGCGCGCGAGCGCCCCCTCCGGCGAGCCGGGCGCGGATCAGCTCCTCGCGGAGCGCCTCCGCACGCTCGGTCGTCCGCACTCCACCGGTGCTCATGCTTCGCGCCTCCCTGGGTCGTGTCGCTCGGCGGGTTCAGACCGCCTCGGCCTGCTCCATCCGGCGCCGCAGACTCAGCGGGCGCATGTCCGTCCACACCTCGGCGATCCGCGCGAGGCACTCCTCCTTGGGCCCCTCGGTCCCCTCAGCCCGCCACCCGGCCGGCAACTCCCGGTCCGCCGCCCAGATCGAGTACTGCTCCTCGTCATTGACGACAACGCAATAGGTCTCCATGCAAGCAGCGTGCCCGCGCCCGCTATATCTCCCCTATAGCCGCCGCCCCGCGTCCCCCCGTCCCCGCGCCCCGCGTCGCCCCGCGCCGCCCCGCCCGCCCCTCCCCGTTGATCAGGGAGTACCTCGGGCGTGTCGCGGCGCGCCGAGAGAGCAACTCCCTGATCAACATGGGTCGTCCGGGCCGCCTCCCGGTGATCATGGGCTACGCGGCGCGATTTCGGCGTGTCGTGCTGCGGAGCCCATGATCACGGGACGAAGGCTGTCGGATCGGTGACTCAGCGGCCAGACGGTGGAGGTTTGGGGCTGAGTTCGGTGAAATGGGGCGGTGAACGATCCGCCCGTGGTGTTCATCTCGTACGCCCACGACTCCGGCGAGCACAAGGAGCTCGTGCGGCGGCTGTGGGAGTTTCTGCGCAGCCGCGGGATCGACGCCAAGCTGGACCTGTCCGCCGCCGCTGAGCGGAGGGACTGGGCACTGTGGATGGGGCAGCAGATCGACCGCGCCGACTACGTGTTGGTGATCGCGTCTCCGGCCTATCGCGAGCGCGGCGACGGCGACGTCGACCCGCACGACGGGCGCGGCGTGCAGTACGAGGCGGCCCTGCTCAAGGACCGGTTGATGCAGGACCGAGCACAGTGGACGGGCCGCATGCTGCCGGTGATCCTGCCTGGCCGGTCAGCAGCGGAGATCCCCCGTTTCCTGCAGCCGTACGCGGCAAGCCGGTACGAGGTCACCGACTTCACCGACGTGGGTGCTGAGGAACTACTACGGGTGGTCACGAAGCAGGCGAAATACCCCGAGCCGCCGCTCGGCACCCTTCCGCGTCTGCCGCCCGAAACCGGCCGGTCCACCGAGGGGTGGCGGATCGGGAACGTGCCAACCCTGGCATCGGCCCTCCAGCCGCGCGAAGGGCTGCGCGAACGCGTCGACGCCGCACGGACAGCCGGCGGTGGCGTGTTGTTGACTCAGGTGCTGGCCGGTGGCGGCGGTGTGGGCAAGTCCCAGCTCGCCGCGGCGTACGCCCACCAGGCCATCCACGACGGCGTCGACCTCGTCGTGTGGATCAATGCCGCCGGCCCGGAGGCGGTGATGGCGGCGTACGCGCAAACCGCGGCGCAGGTCCGGACGCCCGGTGTCACCGGCTCGGATGCGCATGCGGACGCCCGGGCGCTCCTGGCCTGGCTCGCCGGCACCGATCGCCGCTGGCTGATCGTGCTGGACGACATCACCGACCCGGATCAGATGAAGGACCTGTGGCCGGTCAGCCACACGGCGACGGGCTGGGTGCTCGCCACCACCCGCCGTCGCGACGCCTCCCTCAGCGGCGGCGGGCGCGCCCTGGTCTCCGTCGACGTGTACGGTCCGGCCGAGTCGATCAACTACCTCACCCAGCGCCTGACCGCCGCAGACGCGGCGTCCCTCCTCGACGACCGGGTCGGACCGCTCGCCGACGCGATGGGGCACCTGCCCCTCGCATTGGGGCACGCCGCCGCGTACATGATCAACGAAGGCGTCGACTGCACCGGCTATCTCACCCTGTTGATCGGGCAACGCTCCCGGCTCGAACAGCTGATGCCGCAAACAGCCGACACGGAGAACTATGGCCGTCCCATCGCCGCCGCCCTCCTTATCGCCCTCGACGCGGCGCAGGCCGCGCACCCCGTTGGGCTGGCCAAGCCGGCCCTCCGGTTGGCCGCGGTGCTAGACCCGGCTGGGCACCCCGACACCCTGTGGACGGCGCCCGCCGTCGGGGCGTATTTGAACCAGTTCGCTCCGACCGCCGATGCGCGTGCGGCACTGCGGCTCTTACACCGCTACGGCCTCGTACACCACGAGGCCCGAGGTGGTCCCCGGGCGGTACGGATCCACGCCCTCACCGCTCGCGCCGCCCGCGAAACCAACTCGCCGGCCGAACTCCACGCCGCGATCCGCACCGCCGCCGACGCGCTCCTGAGCGGCTGGCCCGAACCAGACACCCATCCCGACCACGGCGACCTCGTGGCCGCCCTGCGCGCCAACACGACCTCCCTCGCAGGTCATCCGGGCGATCAACTGTGGCGTTCGCCGACGCACGAGTTGCTTTATCGTGCGGGCGAGAGCCTCCTCGATGCCGGCCTGCACGCCGCCGCGGTCGCCTACAACGAGGGCCTCGTGGACGCGGGCGAACGGATCTTCGGATCCGACCATGAGGTGACGATATCGGCACGCGCTTACCTCGCCATCTCCTACTCGTTGGCTGGACGCACAAACGAAGCTATGGCCATCAAGGAACTGGTTCTGTCGGACCGCGAGCGCATCCTGGGACCAGACGACCCCAAAACGATCACCGCTCGCGCCAACCTCGCCATCTCCTACCGGGACGCGGGGCGCACGACCGATGCCATCGCCCTCCAGGAACGAGCGCTAGCCGACAGCGAGCGCGTCCGCGGCGCGAAGCATCCTTCCACACTGATCTACCGCTCCCAGCTCGCGGCCACCTACCGGCAGGTCGGACGCACGGACGAAGCCATCGTCATACACGAACAGGTCGTGGCCGACACCGAACGCGTCCGCGGTCCGGAACACATCGACACCCTCACCGCCCGCAGTCAGCTCGCCGCCTCGTACCGGCAAGCCGGACGCACCACTGATGCGATCCCTATCGAGGAGCGGGTAGCTGCCGACGCTGAACGTGTCCTCGGGGCCGAACACCCCGACACCATCGTCGTCCTTGCCAACCTCGCCGCCTCGTACCGGCAGGCCGGCCGGATCGCCGAGGCCACATCCATCCAGGAGCGTGTCCTGGCCGGCCGAGACCGCATCCTCGGGCCCGAACACCCACGCACGGTCACCGCTCGCATCACCCTCGCCGTCTCGTACCACCAGGCCGGACGAATCGCCGAGGCCCTTGCCCTCCAGGAGCGCGTGGTGGCTGAACACGAACGCATCCTCGGACCTGAGCACCCCGACACGGTACGAGCCGCGGAGGCACTGCGCGCCTGGAAGCAGCAGAGCCAAGCAAGCTGATCAGGGAGTTCCTCTGGTGGCGCGCGGCAACACGCCCGAGGAACTCCCTGATCAACGCACCAGGGCGGGCTACTCGCGAGCTGCGGTTAGGGCTACGGCGCGGGTGCGTAGGGCGGTCGCCGTGGGCAGCACGGCGCCTAGGACGGCTAGCAGGGCGGCCACCGCGGCGATGCCGGCCACTATGCCTACCGGTACGACGATGGGAGTTGTGCCGAACAGGCCGGTCAGGGCCACCCACAGCCCGGCCAGGTTGAGCGCCGACGCCATCAGCGCCAGCACCACCCCGATGCCCGCCACCAGCAGGGACTCGGCCGCGAAGAAGGCCACCACCTGCCGCGGTGTCGCGCCCGCCAGCCGCAGTACGGCGAGGTCGCGGCGCCGGTCGGCGGTGGCCATGAGGAGCGTGTTGACGATCGCGATGAAGCAGAACACCACGACGATGACGGCGACGGAGCGCTGCCGTACGGCGGTGAGCTGGCGGGCGGCGGCGCTTTCGGTGGCCACCAGGTCCTCGGTGCTCAGCACCTGGGCGCCCAGCCCGTCCACGGCGGCCCGCATGCCGGCGAGCGCGGCCGTGGGGTCGGTGCCCGCCTCCAGGGAGACGTACGCCCGGCGGGCCAGGCCGTTGCGGGCGTACGCGCCGGTGCCGGCGTACTTCTGGGTGAGGTAGCCGATGTCCTGCCCGCGCAGCGCCTCGTAGACGGCGGCCACCCGTAGCGACACGGTGGTCCCGTCGGCCATGAAGACCTCGACGGGCTGGCCCAGCTCGTACCCCCACGACTGGGCCACCACGATCGTGTCGTCGGTGAGGTCGTCGAGGGAGCCCTCGATCACGGGCAGGTTGAGCGTGCGGGACAGGGCGGCGGGGTCGACGGCGTACCCGTCGTTCTCCTGGAGCTGGTCGCCGTCCATTGTGTACAGGGTGGTGAGGACGGGCGCGACCACCTGGACGCCGGGCACGGCGGCGATCTTCTCGACGGCGGCGCGGTTGATGCCGGGGCTGCCGTCCGGGGTGAGCACGTAGTCGGCGCTCACCTGGTTGCGCAGGCCGCTGTCCCGGGCCTCGTTGATGGAGTCGGTCGCGCCGAGCAGCGAGATCGCCAGGCCCACGGTGAGCAGCACCGGCACGGCTGTCGCGGCGGTGCGCCGGCGGGACGTCAGCGCGCTCTCCCGGACCACCATGGCGCCGGCACCCCGGGCACCGCCGAAGGGCGCCATCAGCAGCCGGGTGAGCGGGCCGACCAGCACCGGCGCGAGCAGGGCGAACGCGAGGATCGGCACGAGCAGCGTCGGCACGTACTTGTTCGGCACCAGGGTCATCTCGGGGGCGCCGAAGCCGACGTACCCGACCATGCCGGCGCCGGCGGCGAGCCCGGCGACGCCGAGCAGCCAGCGGCCGGAGGTCATCGGCCGGTCGACGGCGGCGTCGCGCAGCGCCTCGATCGGGCGTACCTGTCCGGCCCGCCAGGAGGCGGCCGCGGCGCCGAGCAGCGCCACCAGGACGCCGGTGAGGAACGCGCCGAGCATCGGCAGCAGCACCGACAGGGCCAGCGACGGGTGGACGTCGAACCAGGACGGTGAGATGCCGAGCGCGATCAGCCAGCGGGCGAGCAGGCGGGCACCGAACAGGCCCAGTACGCACCCGGCGGCCGACGCGAGGGTGCCGACGAGCAGCGCCTCGGCGAGCACCATGCGGCGTACCTGCTTGGGGGTCGCGCCGACGGTGCGCAGCAGCGCGACCTCGCGGCGGCGCTGCACCACGGCGAACGCGAACGTGGAAGCGACCACGAAGACGGCGGTGGAGCCGGCGACGCTGGCCGTGATGGGCAGCAGCGTGACGGTGTTGTCCAGGGCCTCCCGGTCCCGGGCCGAGCTGGCGTCGACACGGTGCCGGTCGTCGCCGGTCAGCACCTCCACAGTGGACCCCGCCACGGCGGCGCGGACCGCGGCGACCGGGCCGAGCGGCACGAGCGCCTCGATGCGGGGCGAGATGCGGGCCGCCTCGGCGTCGGTGAAGAACACCGCGTGCTCGTAGTCGACCGCGTTGGTCACGCCGACGACCTGGTACTCCCGGGCGGTGTCCGCGGTTAGCACGGTGACCGACGCGCCCACGGTAGAACCGCCGCCGACCACGACCTCGCCGTCGGTCGCCGGGGCGCGGCCCTGCGCCAGCGCGTACCCGCCGAAGCGCGCCACCGACCACGGGTGGCCGACCTGGTCGGCCGCGCCGCCGGCGACCTGGGCGTAGAAGGCCCGGTCGACGACCACCTCGCCGGTGGCGGACACCTTCTGCAGGACGCCGTCGGGGATGCCCTTGGCCTCAGCGAGCGAGCGCACGCCGAGGTCGTGGTGGGCCGGGTTCCACTCCGGGTCGGACGCGTAGACGACGGCGGGCGCGCCGGCGAACCGCTGCGGCGGCCGGTCCGGCAGGTCGAGCAGCGCGCCGAGCAGCAGCCCCATCGCGGCGACCTGGGCCACGCCGAGCAGCAGCGCGACGACCGTACCGGCGAAGGACACCTTGCGAGCCCGCAGCGTCTGGATCGCGATGCCAAGCATTTAAGCTGCCACCTCCAGGTGGACCATGCGGGCGGCCACCGCGTCGGCCGTGGGGTCGTCCAGCGCGCCGACGACCTTGCCGTCGGCGAGGAAGATGACCTTGTGGGCGTATGAGGCGACGACCGGGTCGTGGGTGACCATGACGATGGTGGCGATCCCGGGGGCGCCGACCGCGGTGCCGTCGACCAGCCCGCGCAGCGTGCGCAGCAGGCCCCGGCTGGTCATCGTGTCGAGCGCGCCGGTGGGCTCGTCGGCGAAGAGCACGGCCGGCTTGGTCACCAGGGCGCGGGCGATGGCGACGCGCTGCTGCTGGCCGCCGGACAGCTCGCTGGGGCGGTGGTTGGCCCGGTCGGCGAGGCCCACCTGGCGCAGCGCCTCGGCGATCGCGGCGGGGTCGGGGCGTACGCCGGCGAGGCGCAGCGGCAGGGACACGTTTTGCGCGGCCGTCAGCGACGGCAGCAGGTTGAACGACTGGAACACGAACCCGATCCGGTCGCGCCGCAGCAGGGTGAGCGCGGTCTCGTCCAGTCCACTGAGGTCGGTGCCGGCGATGACGACCCGGCCGCCGGTGGGCCGGTCCAGGCCCGCGGCGCACTGCAGCAGCGTCGACTTGCCGGACCCGGACGGTCCCATGATCGCGGTGAAGCTGCCGGGGGCGAACTCCAGCGTCACGCCCCGTAGCGCGGTGACGGCGTTGTCGCCGCTGCCGTATGTCTTGCTCAACGCCTCAAGGCGCACGGTGTCGTCCATCGGTCCCCCAGTCGAGACGGTGGTTGCGGAGTGTGAGCGTCGCTTAGTTGGTGTATCGGACGGTGACGTCACCGGAGCTGGTACGGGCGGTGACGGTGGACGGTGCGGCCGGGTCGCGGGTGACCTCGACCGTCTCCTCGCCGGACGCGGCGTCGGCGGTGACGTTGTACGCGCCGGCCGGCAGCCGGACCGTCACGTCGCCGGCGCTGGCCACCGCGCTGACGGTGTTCGCGGGCTCGGCGAAGGTCAGTTCCACGTCGCCGGAGTCGATCTCGACGTCGGCGGTGTCGGAACGCAGTCCCACGCCGGTGATCTGGCCGCTGTCCGCGCGTGCCCACAGTGGACCGGAGACGTTCTCGGCGGTGACGTCGCCGGCCGAGGCGGTCAGCCGTACGTCGCCGGTCAGGTCGCGCACCCGCACGCTCCCGGCCTCGGTGCGCAGCTCGACGGCGATGCCCGGCGGGACGCGCAGCACGTAGTCCATCGCGCAGTCGCTGCCGAGCCCGAACTTCAGGCCGCTGCGCGGGCAGCGCCCGGTGATGCTCAGGACGTCGCCGCGCCACGTCTGCTCGACGGTCGGCTTGCGCAGCGAGGTCCAGGACAGCTTGTGCTCCACGGTGACCGTGCCGGGCTCGCCGGCCGTGACGGTGATGTCGCCGGCGTTGCTGTCCAGCTTCACCGCGGTGACCGCCTGCTGGTACGTCTTCCGGTCCTCGTCGGTGCGCGTCGGGCTCAGCCAGGTCCAGGCCACGACGCCGGCGAAGAGCAGCACGAGCACCGTGGTCGCGCCGCCGAGCGTGCGCCAGGCGATGCGCTTTTCCACCACAAGGGCCACAATGACTCCTCAGCTCTTCAGGAACTGCAGGACGGCGAGCACGCGGCGGTGGTCGTTGTCGACCATCGCGATGTCGAGCTTGGTGAAGATGCTGTTGACGTGCTTGGCGACCGCGCTCTCGCTGACCACCAGCGCGCCGGCGATGCCGGCGTTGGAGCGGCCCTCGGCCATCAGCGCGAGCACCTGCGTCTCGCGCGGGGTGAGCCGTTCGAGCGGGTCGGAGCGGTGCCGGACGAGCAGCTGCGAGACCACCTCGGGGTCGAGCACGGTCGCGCCGTCGGCCACCCGGCGCAGCGCGTCGACGAACTCCGCCACGTCGGCGACCCGGTCCTTGAGCAGGTAGCCGACCCGACTGTCCGGGCGGGACAGCAGCTCGGTGGCGTACCGCTCCTCGACGTACTGGGAAAGGACCAGGACCGCGACGGACGGCCACTGGCGGCGCAGCGTCAAGGCCGCGCGCAGGCCCTCGTCGGTGAACGTCGGCGGCATCCGGACGTCGACCACGACGATGTCGGGCGGGTCGGCGGCGACGGCGGCCAGCAGGGCCTCGGCGTCGGTCACCGCGGCGGCGACCGTCATGCCGGACGACTCCAGGAGGCGCACGATGCCCTCCCGCAGCAGCACCGAATCCTCAGCGATCATGACCCGCATGGCAGCTCCACCACGATCGTCGTCGGCCCCCCGTCCGGGCTGTCGATGTCCAGGGTGCCATCGACCGACGCCACGCGCTGAGCCAGCCCCCGCAGGCCGGTGCCGCGCTCGGGGCGGGCGCCGCCGCGGCCGTCGTCGGCGACCACGACCCGCAGCTTGTCGCCGCCCTCGGTGAGCTGGACGGTGACCTCCACCCGGGACGCGAAGGAGTGCTTGGCGACGTTGGCGAGCGCCTCGGAGACGACGAAGTAGGCCACCGCCTCGATCGCCACCGGCGGGCGCTCGGGCAGGTCGACCCGGAGCCGGGCGGGGACGGGCGAGCGGGCGACGACCCCGGACAGGGCCGCGTCCAGCCCGAGGTTGTCCAGGACCGCGGGGTACAGGCCGCGGACGACGTCGCGCAGCTCGCTGAGCGCCAGCTTGGCGTCGTCGTGCGAGCGGGCGATCGCCTCGCGCAGCGGGTCCGGCGCGTCCGGGAAGGAGGCGCGGGCGAGGCCGAGGTTCATCGCGAGGGAGACCAGGCGCTGCTGCATGCCGTCGTGCAGGTCGCGCTCGATGCGCCGGCGCTCGGCGTCCGCGGCCGCGACCAGGTCGGCCCGGCTGCGGGCCAGCGAGGCCACCCGCAGCGCCAGCTCGGCGCGGCTGCTCGGGCCGAGCAGGGCCCGCCCGGCCAGCAGGTCGACCGCGGCGAAGCCGCGGGCCAGCCACGGCGCGGCGAAGACCAGCACCAGGCCGGCGACCGTGGCGCCGGCCAGCGCCAGCGGGCCCGCCGGGTCGTCGGCCAGCAGCCAGCCGTGCAGCGGCGCGGTCGCCAGCAGCAGGCCGCCGGCCCAGGTCAGCGCCACGACGATGGCGCCGGCGCCGCCCACCACCAGCGCGAAGATGTGGTACGCCAGGTGCCGCCACAGGGCCTCCGACCGCGCCTCGCCGACGAGCCGCTGCGACCAGCCGTCATACGGGTGGGTGGCCGGCGCCGGGATCCGCTCGCCGAGAAACACCTCGAAGCGGGAGCGCTGCAGCGCGGCGAACGCGTACACGCAGGCGTACAGGGCGAAAACGGTGCCGAGCGCGAAGACGACGGTGACCGCGAGGACGGCGGTGGCCAGCGCCAGCGCGAACACCACGCCCCCGGTCACCACCCCGACCACGCCGCCGACCAGCACGTGGGCGGTGGCCTGCCAGGCGCGCGCCGACCACGGAGCATGCCTTAGCAGCTCCGCGGCGACGGCCCGGTACGAACTCACCCCATGACCGTAGAGAAGGCGGCCGGGGTAAACCAGGACACAGGTACCCGTGTTCGCCCTGCACCTAGCACCACCTCCAGTTTTCGCGAAAATGGGCTCCCCGCGGGGAGCCCATTCGATCTTCAACGAGCGGTCAGCCCGACGGCTCGGCCATCGCGACCGCGATCTTGCGAGGTCCCGTGTACGGCTCGCGCCCGTGCGCCGCGAGCATGTTGTCCACCACGAGTACGTCGTCGTACTGCCAGTCGAAGCGGGTGGACGCCTGCCGGTAGCAGGAGCGCAGGTGGTCCATCACGTCGTCCGGGATGGTGCCGCCGTCGCCGTAGTACGTGTTGCTGGGCAGGTCGGCCGGCTCGAAGATCTCCAGCAGCCCGTCCCGTACGTCCTTGGCCTGCGTGCTGAGGTGGAAGAACGTCGCGTGGTTGAACCACACCTTCTCGCCGGTGACCGGGTGCCGGTGCACCGCGTCGCGGACGGCCCGGGTACGCAGCCCGTCGCCGTCGAGCCACTCCAGGGTGATCCCGCGCTCGATCGCGTACGCCTCGACGACGCCGCGGTCCTCGGTGTTGAACGCGTGCCGCCACGAGCTGCCGAAGTCCGGGTGGAAGTTGCGCACCACCATCCACTTGCGCCGGGCGAACTCCTCGCGTACCGACGGGTCGATCGATTCGTACACCCGGCGGATGTCGGCCAACGGCGTGGCACCGCGGGTCAGCGGCGCCTGCAGGCAGTGGAAGTACAGGGTCAGCGGCCAGACCGCCTGGTACGAGTTCTCGTTGTGCAGGAAGATCTCCTCGTCCGGCGGGTAGTCCGTCGAGGTGTACACCTGCCCCTTGATGGTGCTGCGCGGCGAGGAGCGCTCGGCGTACGTCAGCGGCGCCCCGGACAGCGCCCGCACCACGCGGTCGAAGCCGTCCACGCCGCCGATGTCGAAGCCGCGCAGCAGCAGCGCGCCGTGCTCGGCCAGCAGGCCGCGCAGCTTCTGCCGCTCGCCGCCGATGCGTTCGAGCACGCCGATGCCCGAGCCGTCCGCCTCCACGAGGTGGGGCAGCACGCGAGTCATGCCCACTCCCCTCAGTCGGACATCGCGACCAGGACGCGGCGCTGCCCGCTGAACGGCCGCCGCCCGTGGCCCACGAGGATGTTGTCGATCAGCAGCACGTCGCCCTCGCGCCAGTCCACGTCGACGGCGCCCTCCAGGCCGCGGTCGCGCACCTGGATGGCGTACTCGGCCGGGATCGGCGAGCCGTCGGCGAAACTGACCGACTGCGGCAGGTCCTCCTCCGGCATGATCTGGGCCAACGCCTTGGCGGTCTCGTCGCCGAGCGCGGCCACGTGCCACTGGTCGGACTGGTTGAACCAGACCTCGGCGCCGGTCACCGGGTGCGCGATGGTCGAGGGGCGGATCTGGCTGACCCGCAGGGTGCCGTCCGACTTCCACTGCCAGGTCGCGCCGGAGCCGGCCAGGAACGCCTCGACCTGGTCGCGGTCGTCCGTCTCGAACGTGTCCTGCCAGCTCTTGCCGAGGCCGAGCCCGTCGTGCAGGTTCTGCGTGTAGCGCACCCCGTTGGAGTACGCCGCGCGCACCTCGGGGTCGAGCGAATCCAGCCACAGCACGCCGTCCACGACCGGGGTGGCGCCGCCGGTGGTGGCCGCCTTCTCACAGTAGAAGGCCAGGCGGGACGGCCACGCCGCGGCGTACGACAGCTCGTTGTGCATGGAGATGGTGAACTCCGGCGGGTACTCGGTCGAGGTGTAGACGTTCTGGCCGACCTTGGTGCGCGGCGAGTTGCCGTGCACGTACGCCAGGCGGTTGGGCAGCAGCAGGTCCAGCACGCCGTCGAGCTCGCCGGGCCCGACGCCGAACCCGCGGAACACCAGCGCCTTCTCCTTGACCAGCAGTTCGTCCAGCCCGGCCGCGCCGCGCAGGTAGGCGACGAGACCCGCGGTGCTGGCCTCGGCGCCGACGCTGGCCGGGTCGATCTCCAGAGGCTTCCAACTGTCACTCATCACACGCTCTCCCCGCGCTCGCGATTCCGGACGCCCCCAGCATCGATTGCCTGCCTATACATTTCCCATACCGTCTTCCTCCCGGGCCCCACGCCTGGCGAAGGTGGCGATGGTGAGCAGCGCCAGCACGCCCATCGTCACGGACATCGCGGCGAACGCGCGGGTGGTGCTGACCGCCTCCAGCAGGAAGCCGGTGCCCAGCGCGCCGATCGAGCTGGCGCCGGAGGTGAGCAGCAGCACGACGCTGCCGACCCGGCCCTGCATCCCGTCCGGGGTGATGCGCAGCTGGTAGACCATGCCGGCGACGGTGGTGGCGGCGCCGATCAGCGAGGTGGCGAAGAACAGCGCGCCGAACGCCACCGGGTGCGCCGCGACGATCAGGCCGGGCATGACGAGCGCCCAGGCGACGTACGCGACGACCATGATGTGGCGCATCGCCATGCGCCGGCTCCACCAGCCGCCGACGACCGCGCCGGCCAGGCCGCCGACGCTGCCCGCCGCCATGATCAGACCGACCACGGCGGACGACCGGCCCTGCTCCTTGATCACCACCTGGAGCGTCAGGATCATCCCCTGGAAGAGCAGGTTGCTGCCCGCGATCAGCAGCAGCGCCGTGCGGAAGTAGCGCCGGCCCCACACCCACCGCAGGCCGGCGGCCACGCCGGAGCCCTTGCGCTTCGCGGGTGCCCGCACGGGGGTACGCAGGCGCAGCATCGCCACCAGCGAGACGAGGTAGAACACCGTGCTGGTCAGGAACGGCGCGTACGCGGTCAGCCCGAAGAGCAACCCGCCGGCCGGGTGGCCGACGAAGTTCGCGCCGCGGCCGCGCGCCTCGTTCTGCGCCATCGCGGCGGGCAGTTGCGCGGCGGGCACCACGGACCGCACGGTGGCCCGCTCGGCGAGCTGGTAAAAGACCGTCATGGCGCCCTGGGCGAACGCGACGGCCGCCAGGTGCGGGATCCACACCCGGTCGGTGGCCACGGCCGCGGCGACGCTGCCGACACCGAGCAGGCGGCCGGCGACGCAGACCACCATCACCCGGCGCCGGTCCCACCGGTCCACCAGCACGCCGGCCGGCAGCTGCACGAGCAGCATCGGCAGCAGCGCGGCGAACGCCACCAGGCCGGCGGCGCTCTTCGAGCCGGTCGACCAGATCACCACCAGCGTGAACGCCATGGCGGAGAACCGCTCGGCCAGGACGGACAGGGCGGAGCCGGCCCACAGGTACTGGAAGGCGCGGTTCCGGCGCAGCGGCGGGTGGTCCTGTGTGGACGTCTCCTCGACCAGCGTCATTTGGCCGCCCAGCACCATTCCAGCGCCGCCATCGCGCTGTAGAGCTTGTTCTCCGCCTGGGCGAACGCGATGCTGGCCGGCCCGTCGAGCACCTCGGCGGTGACCTCCTCGCCCCGGTGGGCGGGCAGGTCGTGCATGAAGACCGCCTTCGGGCTGCCCGACCACAGCGCCGCCGTCACCTGGAAGGGCGCGAAGACCTCCCGCCAGTCCGGGGTGGGCTTGCTGGTGCCGGTGGTCTGCCAGCGGGTGGTGTAGACGACGTCGAAGTCCTCCGGCACGTCGGCCATGTCGTGCCGCTCGACGAGGGTGGCCCCGGACCGCTGCGCCTGGGCGGCCGCCTCGGCGCGTACGTCCGCGGCCAGGCCGTACCCGGGCGGGGTGCGTAGCTCCAGCGTGGTGCCGGGGAAGCGGGTCAGCGCGAGGGCGAGCGCGGCGGCGGTGTTGTTGCCCTCGCCGGCGTACAGCAGGCGCAGGCCCTCGATGCGGCCGAAGTGCCGCCGCAGCGTGGTCAGGTCGGCGAGCGCCTGGGTGGGGTGCTCCTCGGCGCTCATCGCATTGACCACCGACATCGGGCCGGCGTCCGCCCAGGTGCGCAGCTCCGCCGTCGCGTCGGCGGTCCGGGCGACCAGCAGGTCCAGCATTCCGGACAGCACCCGCCCGGTGTCCTGTGTGGTCTCGCCGGTGTTGAGTTGCAGGTCGTCCGGGCCGAACGTGATGATCTGCGCGCCGAGCCGCAGCGCGCCGGCGGAGAACGCGGTGCGCGTGCGGGTCGACGTGCGGCGGAAGTAGATGCCGGCGATCGCGCCCTCCAGGGGACGGCCGTCCACCCCGCTGGTGCCGAACCGGGCGGCCCGCGCCACGATCCCGTGCAGGTCCTCGTCGGTCAGGTCGCTGATGGAGATGAGATGGCGCATGACTGTCTCCTTCACACCTTGTCGGCCAGCAGTTCAGCGTCGGACAGCGCGGCGATCTCGGCCCGGATCCGCCCCTCGACCTCCGCGCCGAGCTGCGCGATCGTGGGCCGCTCGAACACCGTGCGGACCGGCAGCGTGACCTCGAACTCGGCCTGTAGCCGGGAGATCAGCCGCACGGCGAGGATCGAGTGCCCGCCGAGCGCGAAGAAGCTCTGGTGTACGCCGGCGCGGACGCCCAGCAACTCCTCCCAGATGTCCGCGATCCGCTCCTCGGCGACGGTGCGCGGGGCGACCGCGTCCTCGCCGGCGGCGGCCTGGTCCGGGTCGGGCAGGGCGCGCCGGTCGAGCTTGCCGTTGTCGTTGAGCGGGATCCGGTCCACCGCGATGACGGTGGCCGGGACCATGTACTCCGGCAGCGTCTGTCCACAGTGCTCCTGTACGTCCGTGGAGCCGACCACGTACGCCACGAGGCGCTGCTCGTGGGCGATGACCGCGGCGTCCTTGACGTCCGGGTGGTCCAGCAACACGGCCCGGATCTCGCCCAGCTCCACCCGGTACCCGCGGATCTTCACCTGGTCGTCGACCCGGCCCAGGAACTCCACGTTCCCCTCGGCGGACCAGCGCACCAGGTCGCCCGTCCGGTACATCCGGGCGCCGGGCGACCACGGGTCGGGCAGGAACTTCTCCGCGGTCAGCTCGGGCCGGTTCACGTACCCGCGGGCCACGCCGGTGCCGCCGACGTACAGCTCGCCGACCACGCCCACCGGAACGGGCCGCAGGGTGGCGTCCAGGACCCGCATCGTCATGTTGGGCAGCGGCCGGCCGATGGGTACCACGCCCGGCTTCTGTGGGCCGGAGACGGGGAAAATGCAGGTGCCCACGGACGCCTCGGTCGGCCCGTACTCGTTGACGAGGTTGCCGTCGCCCAGGACCTGCCGCCACTTCTCCGCGATCGGGCCGGGCAGCGCCTCGCCGGCGACCACGATGACCGGCGCGTGCGCGGCGGACGGGTCGAGGATCTCCAGGTGGCCGGGGGTCAGCTTGATGAAGCTGAACGGGGCGGCCTTCGCCAGCTCGGCGGCCAGAGTGGACAGTTCGGCGTCCGGCGGCAGCAGCCACAGCCGCTGCCCCGACACCAGCGGCGCCCACAGGTTCGGCACCACCAGGTCGAACGCCACCGACGAGAACAGCGGCGCCCCACCCGTACCCCGGGAGGCGAGGGTGTCGGCGGCCCAGCGGACGTGGTTGACCAGCCCGCGGTGGGTCACCACGACGCCCTTCGGCCGGCCCGTCGAGCCGGACGTGAAGATGACGTACGCGGCGCCGTCCGGGTCGGGGCGCCGGGTCAGCGGGGTCGGCGGCCGGTCGGCGATCTCGAAGCGCTCGGTGTCCACGAGCACGCACTCCACCGCCGCGAACCGGTCGGCGTACCGGGAGCGGGTGAGCACCAGGCCGGCGCCGCAGTCGGCCATCATCTGGCCGATCCGGTCGGCCGGGAACGCCGGGTCCAGCGGCACGTACGCGCCGCCCGCCTTCCACACCGCCAGCAGCGCCACCACCAGGTCCACGCCCCGGTCGAGCAGCACGCCCACGGTGGACTCCGGGCCGACGCCACGCTCGCGCAGGTGGTGCGCGAGCCGGGTGGCGCGCTCCTCCAACTCCCGGTACGTCAGCCGCAGCTCGCCGATCTCCACGGCCACCGCGTCCGGGGTGGCCTGGGCCTGCGCCCGCACCAGCTCCGGCACCGACGTGACCGGCAGCGGGACCGCGGTCTCGTTCCACTGCGCCATGACCCGCCGCTCGTGGATCGACGAGAAGTCCACCGTGGACAGCCGGACGGCCGGGTCGGCGACGACCGCCTCCAGCAGCCGGACCAGGTGGTCGGCCATCCGCTGCACGGTGGCCTCGTCGAAGAGGGCGGTGGCGTACTCCAGCGCGCCGGTCAGCGAGCCGTCCTCCTGCCGCCACATGAACAGCGTCAGGTCGGTCTTGGCCACCCGCCAGGAGCGCTGGAACGCGTCCATCAGCGCGCCGTCCGCCGCCACCGTCGTGAAGCCCTCGTCCTGCAGGTCGAACGCCACCTGGTACAGCGGTGTGCGGGACAGGTCGCGGACCGGCTGCAGCTCGTCGACGAGCCGCTCGAACGGCAGCTCCTGGTGCGCGAAGCCGATCCGGCTCGCGGCCCGCACCCGCTCCAGCGCATCCGTGAACGTGGGGTCGCCGGTGAGGTCGCAGCGCAGCACGAGCGAGTTGAGGAAGAAGCCGACCATGCCCTCCACCTCGGGCCGGGTGCGGCCGGCCACCGGCGTACCGACGCCGAGGTCGTCCTGGCCGCTGTACCGGGACAGCAGCGCGGCGAACGCGGTCAGCAGGGTGACGAACGGCGTGGCGCCGTGCCGCCGGCCGAGAGCGGTGAGCGCGTCGGTCAGCCGGGGCGACAGGTTCAGCCGTACGCCGGCGCCGCGCGGGTCGCGCTCCGGCGGCCGGGGCCGGTCGGTCGGCAGCTCCAGGGCGGGCAGCCCGTCCAGCGCCGGGCGCCAGTGGTCCAGCTCCCGCCGGATCACCTCGTCGGTGAGTCGGGCGCGCTGCCAGGCGGCGTAGTCGGCGTACTGCACCGGCAGCGGGGCGAGGGCCGGCTCGCGTCCATCGGCGGCCGCGGCGCACAGCTCGCGCAGCTCCCGCTCCAGGACCACGGTGGACCAGCCGTCGGTGGCGATGTGGTGCACGGTCACCAGCAGGATCGGTGCTGAGCTAGCCGGCGCTCGCTCCGCTCGCGCGGATCCCGGGGCCTGGGAGGCGTCGTCTTCCCTCGTCGCTTCGCTCCTCAGTCCAGACGACGCCGGCCCCGGGATCACCAGCAGGGCGCGCCACAGTGGACCGTCGATGAGGTCGAAGCCGCGCGCGAACTGCTCCGCGAAGAGCAGCTCCAGATCCCCCGCGCCGGCGTCGACGAGGCGCAGCTCCACCGGCTGCGGCGCGGCGACGAGTTGCCGGGGCTCGTCGGCGACCGTGACGTACCGGGTGCGCAGCGCCTCGTGCCGGGCCTCCAGCGCGTCGAGCGCGCCCTGGACGGCGGCCGCGGTGGTGCCCGCCGGCAGCCGTAGGAACAGCGGCGCCACCCACTCCGGGCTGCCCGGGTGCATCTGGTTCAGGAACCACAGCCGGTGCTGGCCGAACGACAGCGGCAGCGGCTCGCCGCGCGGCACCGCGGTCACCGGCGGCACCTCGTCCCGGCCGCCGGCGATGAGCTTGGCCTGGGACTCCACCGTCGCGGCGCCGAAGAGCCCGCGCAGCTGCACGTCGCCGCCGGACGCCTTGCGCAGCGCGCTCGCCAGCCGGGTCAGCACCAGCGAGGACCCACCGAGCGCGAAGAAGTCGTCGTGCGCGCCGACCCGTTCCACGCCGAGCAGTTGCTCCCACACCTGGGCGACCAGCCGCTCCTGCGGGGTGCGCGGGGCGACGTACCCGGCGCCGCGCTGGGCGGCGACGGCGGCCGGGTCGGGCAGCGCGCCCCGGTCCACCTTGCCGCTGGTGGTCAGCGGGAACGCGTCGAGCGGCACGAACACGGCCGGGATGAGCGGCTCGGGCAGCCGCTCGCGCAGGTACGTGCGCAGCTCGTCACCGGGCACCTGGCGGCGGGCCACGAGGTACGCGACGAGCTGCTTGCCGGCGCCGCCCTCCCGGGCCACCACGACCGCGTCGCGCACGTCCGGGTGGGCCTGCAACGCGGCCTCCACCTCGGCCGGCTCGATCCGTACGCCGTTGACCTTGACCTGCTGGTCGCCCCGGCCGAGGAACTCCAGCGCGCCGTCCGGCCGCCAGCGGGCCAGGTCACCGGTGCGGTAGAGGCGGGTGCCCGGGGCGCCGAACGGGTCGGGCACGAACCGCTCGGCCGTGCTGTCCGGGCGGCCCAGGTAGCCGCGGCCCACGCCGGCGCCGGCCGCGTACAGCTCGCCGACCACCCCGATCGGCGCGGGGTCGCCCTCGTCGTCGAGGACGAAGACGCGCATGTTCTGGATCGGCCGCCCGATCGGCACCGGCCCGCTCGCCTGCGCCGGGTCGTACGCCTGCGCGGTCACGTCGATCGAGCACTCGGTCGGGCCGTACGTGTTCCACACCTGGGCGCCGGTGGGCTCGGCGAGCCGGCGGGCCAGCTCGGCGCTGAGCGCCTCGCCCGCCGAGAAGATCAGCCGCAGCGAGGTGCACTCGGTCCAGCCCGCCTCGTCGGCCAGCAGCCGCAGCACCGACGGGACGCCCTGCAGCACCGTGATCCGGCCGTCGGCGACCGCGCGGACCAGGGTGGCCGGCTCGCGCTCGGCGCCGGCCGGCGCCATCACCACGACGCCGCCGCTGACCAGGGGCGCGAAGACCTCCCAGCCGGCCGCGTCGAAGCTCAGCGACGTCTTCTGCAGCACCCGGTCCGATGTGGACAGGTTGTGCTCGCCGACCGTCCACATGACCCGGTTGGCGATGCCGCGGTGGTCGATGACGACGCCCTTGGGGCGCCCGGTGGAGCCGGACGTGTAGATGACGTACGCGGTGCTCGACGGCACAACCTCGACGCCCGGCGCGGTGTCCGGCAGGCCGTCCCGCTCCTTGTCCTCGACGCCGATCGTGTCGACGCCCAGGCCGGACACGAGGTGGGACAGCGACTCGTCGGTGACCACCACGCGCGCGCCGGTGTCGGCCAGCACCCAGGCGATCCGGTCGCGCGGGTGGCCGGGGTCCAGCGGCACGTACGCCGCGCCGGCCCGCCACACGCCGAGCAGCACCGCGGCCAGCTCGACGCCACGCGGCAGGCACACGGCGACCAGCGACTCTGAGTTACCGGCGCTCGGGCCGACTCCGCGGGCCCGTAACAGCCGCGCCATCTGGTTGGCGCGGCGGTCGAGCTCGGCGTACGTGAGCTCCTGCCGGCCGTCGACGACGGCGACCGCGTCGGGAGTGCGCGCGGCCTGGCGCGCGACGAGTTCGTGGAGGGGGACGGTCATCGGGACTCCTCGACGGGGTTCGCGGATGGCGGCAGGAAGTCGTCCACTGTGGTGCCGAGCCCGCGGCGGGCGGCCTCGTCGTGGACGTAGCGGGCGAGCGCGAGGTCAAGCACGCCGAGGCCGAACGGCGAGTACACCAGCGGCCGGCCGGGCTCCGGGCGCAGCGTGGCGGTGCCGCGCAGGAGCGCGCCGATGCTCGCGTCGATGAAGTCCCGCCGCCCGGTCTCCTCCTGCGCCAGGTGCGGGGAGGTGCGCTCGCGCAGCACGTGGTCCGGGTCGTCGACGACGTTGTGGCTGGCCAGGATCGTCGCGGTGGTGAGGTCGCGCAGCGAGACGTGCAGCACGACCGCGCCGGGGCGGCTGGCCGCCAGGTCCATGTGCGGGGCGGCCGCGGTGGTCGCGATCGACACCAACTCATGCGCCCCTACGGCCTCCCCCACCCCGCCAGCCACCGCCACGTCTGCAAGGAAGGGCACCTTGTTATCGCTTTTTGCATAGGAAGGTGCCCTTCCTTGCAAGATCGCGGCGAACGCCTCGGCGCGGGCGGGGTCCGAGTCGTAGACGGTTACCGCCGTGAGTTTGGGGTTGTCGGCCATCAGGAAGCGCAGGATCTCGCGGTTGATGACACCGCAGCCGATGAGCGCCACCCCGGTCGGCGTGCGGTCGCCGGACAGCAGCCGGGCGCCGAGGGCGGCGCTGGCGGCGGTGCGCTGCGCGGAGATCAGCGAGCCCTCGATGAACGCCTGCGGGTACCCGGTCTCCAGCGAGTTGAGGATGATCGACGCGCTGGCCCGCTCCCGGCCGGAGTCGATGTTGCCGGGGTAGGACGCGATCCACTTGAGCCCGGCCACCGGGTCCGCGCCGCCGAGGAAGCCGGGCAGCCCGATGATGCGGTTGCGCGGCTGGTCGGGAAAGCGCAGGAAGACCGAGTGCGGCAGCGCCGACAGGCCCTCGTCGTGCCGGCGGTACGCGTCGGCGACGAGGCCGATCAGCTCCCGCTCGCGCCCGGCGAGCAGGCCCCGTACCGTCTCGTGGCCAATGATCAGCACTGGACCGTCACCTCTTCCTTCCACAGGTGGGATACCTCGCCGAAGTGGGACGTCACCCACTCGTCGGAGTAGATGGTGTCGAGGTAGCGGTCGCCGCCGTCGGGAAGACGAGCACGCAGTTGCTCCCCCGCGGGATCCGCCCGCTGAGCTTCTCCAGCGCCGCGACGGTCGCGCCGGACGAGCCGCCGGCCAGGATCGCCTCCCGGATCGTCAGCGTCCGGCAGGCCACCACGCACTCCAGGTCGCTGATGTGGACGAACTCGTCGGCGGCGGACGGGTCGTGCAGCTCGGGCCGGACCGCCGCGCCGTGCCCGGGGATCAGCCGCCGCCCGGGCGGACCACCGAAGAGCACGCTGCCCACCGCGTCCACGCCGACGATCCGGGTGCTCATCCCGTGCGCGCGGACGTACTGGGCCGCGCCGCGCAGCGTGCCGCCGGTGCTCGCCGAGCAGAAGAGGTAGTCGACCCGGCCGTCCAGCGCCTGCGCGATCTCGTGCATCGTGCGCTCGTGCGCCCGCGGGTTGAGCAGGTTGGCGTACTGGTTGGGCCAGTAGGCGTCGGGCAGCCGGTCCACCAGCTCGCGCACCCGCTGCAGCCGCACCGGCAGGTACTCGCCGGTCTTCGGGTCCGGGTCGGTGACCACCTCCACGGTGGCCTGGTACGCGCGCAGGATCGCCAGGTTCTGCTGTGTGGTCTTGGCGTCCACCACACAGACGAACCGCAGCCCGAAGTACCGGCAGATCTGCGCGATGCCGATGGCGAGGTTGCCGGAGCTGGACTCGACCACTGTGGACCGTCCGGGGCGCAGCTCGCCCGAACGGATCTTGCCGAGCAGCATCGACAGCGCCGACCGGTCCTTGACGCTGCCGCCCGGGTTGAAGCGTTCGAGCTTGGCGAAGACCCGGGCGTTGAGCGCGGGAAAGAGCCCGTCCAGCTCCACGAGGTGGGTGTTGCCGATCGTCTCGAGAATGCCCTTGAGCGGCGCAGGCGCCACGGTCGCTCCCCCTTCAGCTGCCCATGGCCAGCAGGCGCTGGCGTTCGACCGCGCTCACCAGCGGTGCCCGCGTGACCTTCGTGAGCGGGTCGGCCACGCCGGCCTCGACCAGCCGGGTGAAGTGGTCCAGGAGCCGATCCATCGTGGACGGCTCGAACAGGTCGGTGTCGTACCGGAAGACCACCACGAGCGCCGACGCGTCCTGGGTGAACTCCACCGTGAGGTCACACTGGCCTTCCATGTGCGGGATCTGTTGGTAGGCCATCTTCACGCCGCTGACGTGCATGACCTCGCCGGCGACGGCCCGCTCCAGCTCCGGCCCGAACCGGTCCGCGGTCACCATCGTGGCCGCGATCCGAAACAGCGGCGCCGCCGCCTCGCGCGCCACCAAGGGGTACGGGTACGCGGCGCTCGCCATCCCTTGCCGTACCTGGTGGTTGGCGGCCACGGCCGCGTCGGCGAACGTGGTGTGCCGCGCGAAGCCGGACCGCAGCAGGATCGGGTTGACGTAGTAGCCGACGACGTCCCGGGCCGCGGCCCGGCGGGTCGAGGCGGGGCAGCCGACCGTGAAGTCGCTCTGCCCGGTGTGCCGGTAGAGCAGCCCCTGGAACGCGCCGAGCAGGAAGGCGAACGGCGAGACACCGATCCGGGCGGCGGTCGCGCGTACCCCCTCGGCGAGCTCGTCGGGAAGGCGGCGGGCGACGCTCGCCCCGGAGAACGACGGGAACGGCGGCCGGGGCCGGTCGGTGGGCAGCTCGGCGGCCGTGGCGCCGGCGCAGACCGTGCGCCAGTGCTCGGCCATCCGATGGCCGCTGGGCGAGTCCAGCAGGCGTGCCTCGCGCGCCACGTGGTCGTCGTAGCCGGCCCGCAGCGGCGGCCAGTCCGGCTCGGTCCCTTCCGCGAACCCCCGGTACGCGGCGATCAGGTCGCGCCACAGCACCCACTGCGACGTGGCGTCGGTGACGATGTGGTGGGTGACCATCAGGAAGACGGCGTCCTCGCGGCGGCGCAGCAGCACCGCCCGCAGCGGGGTGGCCGGCGCCGGCCCGCTGAGCGCGAACGGCTCGCGGGTCACCTCCAGGACCAGCTCCCACAACCGCTCGTCGTCGGCGTCCGGCACGTCGCGCACGTCCAGGTGGTTGCGTTCCGGCCCGCGTACGACCCGGCGCGGGTGGCCGTCCACCTCGGCAAAGGTGGACCGCAGCCCGTCGTGCCGCGCGGACAGGGCCCGCACCGCGCGCGCCAGCGTGGGCACGTCCGGTGCGGGCGTCATCCGGGCGCCACCCGCGAGGTTGTACGCCGCGCTGTCCGGGGCGAGCTTGTGCAGGAGCCACAGCGACTCCTGCCCCACCGACAGCGGCCTGGTCTCGGTCATGGGCTTAGACGCTTGCCTTGCTGGTGGCGAGGAACTCGGTCAGGTCGCTGACCCGCAGCAGCGTGGCCACCGCGTCGTCGGGCACCTCCAGACCGAACGTCCGCTCCACCGCGGCGAGCAGGTCGACCCGGGTCAGCGAGTCCATGCCCAGCTCCTCGAACTGCGAGTCGGGCGTGATCTCGCCTTCCACGTCCGGCATCTCCTGCCGGATGAGGCGCACGATCTCAGCGGTGATCTCTTCCTGGCTCATGGCTTGGGTTCCTCTCGAATGTGGGTGGGTCAGGGCATGCGGATCAGCTGGCCGGCGTACGTGAGACCGGCACCGAAGCCGAGCAGCAGCACGCGGTCGCCGGGGCTGGTCCGGCCGGTCTCGTACAGCCGGGACAGGGCCAGCGGCACCGACGCGGCCGACGTGTTGCCGGTGTCGACGACGTCGCACATGACCCGGTCCTTCGGGAAGCGCAGCGTGCGGGTGAGCGTGTCGATGATGCGGCGGTTGGCCTGGTGCGGCACGAACCAGTCCACATCGGACAGTGTTACGCCGGCCGCGGCGCAGGCGCGCTCGGCGACGCCCGGCATGGTGGCGGTGGACCACTTGTAGACCAGCGGGCCGTCCATGGTGACGAACTCCCGCCCGTCCGGCAGCTCGGTCAGCCCGAGCACCTTGTGCCGCCCGCCGTCGCTGCCCCACACCGTCGGCCCGATGGCGTCCTCGGTGGAGCGCGAGACCACCACGGCGCCCGCGCCGTCGCCGAAGATGACGAACGTGTCCGGGTCCTCCGGGTTGATCCAGTCGCTGGTGCGCTCGACGCCGACCACCAGCACGTTGCGCGCGTCGCCGACGCGCACCGCGTTCGAGGCCATCGACACCGAGTACGTGAAGCCGGCGCAGACCGCGTTCAGGTCGTACGCGCCGGAGGCGGGCAGGCCGATCCGGGTGGCCACCTGCGGGCCGATGCCGGGCATGCGCTGCCGCCGGGTCGCGGTCGCCACGATGGTGAGGTCGATCTCGGCCGGGTCGACGTTCGCCATCGCGATCGCCTTCTGGCCGGCCTCGGCGGACATGGTGACCATGTCCTCCTCGTCGGTGGCGTGGTAGCGGGTCTTGATGCCGGTGCGTGACTCGATCCACTCCGGCGTCACGGTGGTCCGCTTCGCCAGCTCCTCATTGGACACGAGGTTGGTGGGCCGGTACGCGGCGATGCCGGTGATCGCCGAGCCGTAGGTCTGGTGCATGTCACTCCCCCAGAGAAGGTCAGGTGGTGATGCCGCCGTCCACGCGGAACACCTGTCCGGTCACATAGGACGATCGCGGGGAGGCCAGGAAGGAGACCATGTCCGCGACCTCGTCGGCCGTGCCGAAGCGGCCCAGCAGGGTGCGGCCGAGCAGGTCGGCGGCCACCTTCTCGGGCAGCTCCGTGGTCATGTCGGTCTCGATCAGGCCGGGTGCGACCACGTTCGCGCGGATGCCGTACCGGCCGACCTCGCGGGCCAGCGACTGGGTGAAACCGATGATGCCGGCCTTGGACGCCGCGTAGTTGGTCTGGTTGGCATTGCCGGAAACGCCGGCGACCGACGACATCGTGACGACCGAGCCGGCCTTGCGGCGCATGAGCCGGCGGACCACCGCCCGGCAGACGTGGTAGGTGCCGTCCAGGTTGACCCGCAGCACCGCGTCCCAGTCCTCGTCGGCCATCAACGCCAGCGGGCGGTCCCGGACGATGCCGGCGCTCGTGACCACCACGTGCACCGGGCCGAGCTCCCGCTCGGTGTCCTCCACGAACGCGTGGGCCTGTGCCCGGTCGGACACGTCGGCCCGGCGGGCGAGCACCCGCGCGCCGGTCTCCGCGCACTCCTTGGCGAGCAGCTCCGCCGCCTCCGCGTTGGAGTGGTAGCAGAAGCTGACGTCGAAGCCGTCCCGTGCGAGGCGGCTCACCACGGCGCGGCCGATGCCGCGCGAGCCTCCCGTGACGAGCGCGACCGGACGATCGTTGTCGGACATGACCCAAAGGCTGCCGCCGGGCCCTATACCTTTCCTATAGGTAGGCGAGTCGTCCGCTACGACGCCAGGTCCATCGCGCCGGCGCGGGCCAGCTCGCAGACGAAGAAGCCGTCGCCGGTGTCCCGCACGTGGATGTACGCCACCGACGGGCGCAGGAAGATGCGGGTGATCGCCGCGTCCAGCTCGCCGAACGTGGCCGGACGCTCCTCGGCGATCAGCTCGCGGCCGGCGCCGTACCCGTCGAGGGTCATCGGCAGCCCGGCCAGCTCGGCGGGGATGACCTGTCCGCTGTAGACGGTGCACGCGTTTTCGTGAATCTGCACCGGACTGGGCAGCGGAAAGGACTCGTGCCGGTGGAACGGGTCGTACGTGAACAGGATGCGCCGGTCCGCGCCGACCCGGAACGGGCGCAGGCACACCCGGCACGGGCCGGGCGCGTCGGCGAGGTCGACGTAGGCCGGGTGGCGGTACCCCGGTGCCCGCAGGCTTCCGCGTACCCTCCAGGCGAGCTCTTCGTCGAGCGGAATGACGCGATAAGCGGCCACCAACCTGCTCCTTCGGATTGTCCGGTCATCGGCAGGCTATTCACTGCGGCACGGTCGACACCAGGACACAAGCACCCGGATCGGACTGCATCTAGCACCACCCCGGAGTCGGGCACCTGCGTTACTGACTTTCGACCCGCTGGGCGGCAGGCTTGCTGGCGTGTTCATTCAGCGCGGCGCGCAGGCGCTCGCCGACGTCGGCCACGAGCGCGGGCTCGCACGGCACCAGGTAGAAGTGGTCGCCGGGGAAGACGCGCTGGGCGAACCCGCCGGTGGTCAGCTCGGCCCACGCCGGCAGGGCGCGCACGCCGCAGGCCGGGTCGCGGTCGCCGCCGTACGCCACGACCGTCGCCCGCACCCGACTGTGCGCGAAGCGGTGGGTCTCCAGCAGCCGGTAGTCGTCGCGCAGCGCCGGCAACACGAGCGCCCGCAGGTCGGGGTCGGCGAAGACCAGCGGGTCCGGGTTGCCCAGCCGGGCGACCTCGGCGAGCAGCCCGGCCTCGTCGGCCAGGTGCAGCTCGGTCGGCTCGGCCCGGTGCGGAGCCGGCCGCCCGGAGACGAAGAGCCGCACCGGCGACGTGCCGTGCCGGGTCTCCAGCCGGGTGCCCACCTCGAAGGCGAGCAGCGCGCCCATGCTGTGGCCGAAGAACGCGAGCGGCGCGTCGAGCCGCGCGGTCAGCGACTCGGCCACCTCATCGGCCAGCGCGGCCAGCGAAGCCGGGAACGGGTCACCCAAGCGGTCCTGGCGGCCGGCGTACCGCAGGGCCATCACCTCGACGCCGGGTAGCCCGTCGGCCCAGGTCCGAAAGAACGTGGCCGTGCCGCCCGCGTGCGGAAAGCAGACCAACCGAACGGAAGGAGTCACCAGGGGGCGGAACACCCGGTACAGCGGGTCACTCACCTTATTGCCTCCGTAACAGAACGTTTACCGCTCATTCTTGTGCGCCTTTATGGGAATCCCATAAAAGCACGGGCGAACACTTTCCGCAAACGGCGGGTTAATACGTCGCGCCGCATGCCGGTACGCTGTCACGCGTGCCGGCTTTCGTGCGCTCCCAGGTAGCCGTGATACGTCGTGTGTGCGACCTCGCTGAAATGGCGCTGACTACCGTTGGGTACGCAAATCCGACAGATATTCGCATTCACCGAACGTGTCGGTTGTCGGACCGTATTTCTCACACCACGAGGCGCTCCATTCGGTCAATTCGGACATGGTACCGCAGAACTATGGACGGATTTGCCGGTCAAACAACCCTATTGCCACCGCACTCAGAGTACCGTTGCGTGTCGGTCGTGTTACCTCAAGCTTTTGGCGGATCCGTTGACACCCCACTCTGCGCACACCTAGATTCATTCGCGAGTGCAGCACATACCGGGGTCACAGGAGTTCCGTGATATCGCGAGTCGTCATTCTATGCGGGTTTGTCGTTTCGACAGATGTCATCGGATATTCAAGCTGACCTGCCATCCCGGAGCCCAGGCGCGTCGAAGCGCCCGCTCCAGCACGGCATCAGTTCCCCTCGGCGCGAAACGATGCTCCAATGTGGAGGGAGGCCAGATGGAGCTCCGTATTCTCGGGCCGGTCGAGATATGGACCGACGACAACAGAAACTCGCTGGACGGGTCGAAGCAGCGCACGGTGCTGGCGGCACTGCTGCTGGCCCGCGAGCGGATGATCGCCGACCACCAGCTCAGCGCGCTGCTGTGGGGCGCCGACCCGCCCGCCACGATGAACGCGCAGATCTACACGTACATCTCGCGGCTGCGCAAGCTGCTGCAGGAGGACGCGACCATCGTCCGCCAGCGGCCCGGCTACCTGATGCGCATCGGCACGGCCCGCTTCGACTTCGCCGACTTCGAGCGCCTCTCCCAGCTCGGCCGGGCCGCGCTGCGCGAGCGCCGGTACGAGGACGCGGCGCGCCACTTCCGGGCCGGGCTGACGCTATGGCGCGGCCCGGCGTTGACCGACGTGACCGAGTTCCTCGCCGACGTCGAGCTGCCCCGCCTCGAAGAGGCCCGGATGGCGGCCCTGGAGAGCCGCATCGAGGCGGACCTCGCGCTGCGCCGGCACGCCCAACTGGTGGCCGAGCTGACCGGGCTGGTGGCCGCGTACCCGCTCGCCGAGCGGCTGCGCGCCCAGCTCATGATCGCCCTGTTCCGCTCCGACCGGCAGGCCGACGCGCTCGCCGTCTACCAGTCCGGCCGCCGCATCCTCGCCGAGGAACTGGGCGTCGACCCCGGTCCCGCGCTGAGCAAGGCGCACATGGAGGTGCTGGTCGGCGAGGTCCCCCCGGCGCCGACCACGCGCCCCGCCGCGATCACCGCCGGCCAGTGGACCCGGCCGCGGCCGGCGATGCTGCCGGCCGACATCGCCGACTTCACCGGCCGCGAGGCCGAGGTCGAGCAGCTGCGCGGGCTGCTCGGCGGCGCACGCCCCGACGGTGCCGGCCGGCCCGCCGTGGCCGTCGTCCACGGCATGCCCGGCGTCGGCAAGAGCGCGCTCGCCGTGCACGCGCTGCACGGCCGCACCGGCGACTTCCCCGACGGCCAGCTCTACGCCGACCTGGGCGGGTCGGCCGGGCACCGGACCGAACCCGCCGACGTGCTCGCCGGCTTCCTCACGGCGCTCGGCGTCTCGCGCGACGCGATCCCGGCCGACGAGGCGGGCCGCGTCCAGCTCTACCGCAGCCAGCTCGCCCGCCGGCGCGTACTCGTGCTGTTGGACAACGCCACCGACGACCGCCAGGTGCGGGCGTTGCTGCCGGGCGGCGCGGGCTGCGCGGTCGTGGTCACCAGCCGGGCCCGGCTGGCGACGCTGGCCGGGGTCCGCCCGGTGCCGCTCGCGCCGCTCCCGGCCCCGGCCGCGGAGCGGCTGGTGCGCGGCGCCGTCCAGGCCGAGCGGGTGGCCAGCCAGGGCTGCGCCCTGCACCGGATCGTCCAGCTCTGCGGCGGGCTGCCGCTCGCCCTGCGCGCCGCCGCGGCCCGGCTCGCCGGCCGCCCGCACTGGCCGCTGGCCCGGCTGGCCGACCGGCTGGGCGACGACCGCCGCGCCCTCGACGAGCTGCGGGTCGGCGAGATCGACGTACGCGGGAGCCTGGAGACCAGCTACCGCTCGCTGACCGGCAACGCCCGGACCGCGCTGCGCCGGCTCGCCCTCCTCGACGTGGACGCCGTGCCCGCCTGGGCGTCCGCGGCCGTGCTCGGCGTCTGCGAGGACCGCGGCGAGGACGTGACCGCGGAACTGGTCGAGGCCAACCTCCTCGAGGTCGCCACCGCCGACGGCCACGGCGGGCCGCGCTACCGCTTCCACCCGCTCGTCCGCCGGCTCGCCCGGGAGATGGCGCTGGCCGACGACCCGCAGGTCGACCGCGCGGCGGCGGTCGACCGCGCCCTCGGCGCCTGGCTGTGGCTGGCCGGCGAGGCCGACCGCCGGCTGCCCGACCGGGAGGCCCTCATCGACCGGCGGCCCCGGCTGGCGGCCGGCGACACTCCGCGCTGGCGGCTCGGCGCCCGGCTCGCCGCGGCGGTCGCCGCGGTGCCGCTGGCCTGGTTCGCCACGGAGAGCACCACGTTGCGGGCCCTCGTCCAGCAGGCGGCCGCGGACGACCGGCCCCACGCGGCCTGGGAGATCGCCCACGCGGCCGCCAACTACTTCGAGCTCAGCGGCCGGTACGAGGAGTGGCACGGCACCCACCAGCGGGCGCTGACCGCGGTGCGGGCCGGCGGCGATGAGTTCGGCGAGGCGGTGATGCTGCTCGGGCTGGCCCGGCTCTCCGCCGCCCTCGACGACGTGGGCGCCCGCCTGACGTACGCCGACCGGGCGGCCCGGCTCTTCCAGGCCACCGGCGACGCCGCCCGCGCGGCCGAGGCGCTCGCGCACGCCGGCGGCGCGTACCGGCTGACCGGGCACCACGACCGCGCGCTGCCGCCGCTGCGACGCGCGCTGGAGCTGGCCGAGGCCGCGGGCGACCCGGGCGCCACCGCCGCCGCCCTCCAAGGCACCGGCGACCTGCTGCTCGACCAGGACGACCGGCCGACCGCGGCCCAGGAGTACGAGCACGCCCTGGACCTGTGGCGCGGGCTGGGCGACCGGCGCCGCACCGCGGGGGTGCTACGCCGGCTCGGCGCCGTCGACCGGGAGCGCGGGCGGTTCGAGGACGCCGCCGCCCGCCTCGGCGAAAGCGCGCAGATCGCACGGGACATGGGCGACCGGACGCTGGAGTGCTTCGTCCTGGTCGGCCAGGGCCAGCTCGCCCAGTCCACCGGCCGCGCCGACGCCGCCCGCCAGGCGTACACCCAGGCGATCCGGGGCTTCGACGCCGTCGGGCTGCCCCGGCGCTCCGGCCACGCGGCCGCGCTGCACGGCCTCGGCGAGTTGGCGCTCGCCGAGGGCCGCGTCGCCGCCGCCGTCCAGATGCTCGCCGACGCGGCCGACGTGTGGCGCTGCCTGTCGATGCCGCTGCACCGCGCGCGAACGCTGGCGGCGCTGGGCGACGCCCAGGTGGCGCGCGGCCACTTCGAGGACGCCGTGGCAACCTGGCAAACCGTCAGCGACCTCCGCGAACGCGCCGTCCCCCAAAACACCCCCACCCCATAACCCGCCCTCGGGCCCGCGCGCCGCGCGGCCCGTGCGCGGCGCGTCGATCAAGGGCTTTGCCGCCGATCAAGGGCAAAGGGTCGTGCTTTGATCTCCGATCCACGACCGTTTGCCCTTGATCGACGCGGAAATCCTTGATCGACGCGCCGCGCACGCGACGGGCGCAGCGCGCACGGGCACGGGCACGGCGCGCACGGGCACGGCGCGCACGGGCACGGCGCGCACGGGCACGGGCACGGGCACCAGGGCGGGTTAGCTGTCGCGGGCGAATGCCTGGCGGGGGCGGGGCGTTGCGTCGCCGCGCGGAAGAGCCCCTGCTCCGCCAGCTCGGTCAGCGCGTCCGTCAGCGCCGCCACGTCCGCGTCGGTGTGCGCGGCCGTCAGCTGTACGCGTACGCCGACGTCGGCCCGGGGCACCAGCGGGTACGGCGCGAGCGTCACGTAGATGCCCCGGTGCCACAGGGCGTCGGCCACGCCCAACAGGTCCTCGCCGGCCGCGATCGGCAGCTCCACGATCGGGGTGCCGGTGGTGTTCGGTGTGGACAGTCCCAGCTCGTGCACCCGGTCGAGCACCCGGCCGGTCAGGTCGTACAGGCGGGCGCGGAGGGCGTCGCCGCGGGCCTCGTTGACGGCCAGGCCGGCGAGCACGGTGGCCAGCGAGGCGGTCGGTGACGGTCCACTGTAGAGGTACGGCGGGGCGGCCACCTTCAGGCCGTTCTTCGCCGCGGTGGGCAGCGCGATGAACGCGAGCAGCGACGAGTACGCCTTGGACAGCCCGCCGACGAGGACCACGTGCTCGTAGCCGGCGTCGAAGTGGCGGACCACCGCGTTGCCCCGCGCGCCGTACGGGGTGGCCTCGTCGGGGCGGCGCTCGCCGAGTACGCCGAACCCGTGCGCGTCGTCGACGTACAGCAGCGCGCCGTACTCCTCGCAGAGCCGGACGTGCGCGGGCAGGTCGGGTGGGTTGCCGGTCATGCTGTTGACACCGTCCAGGCAGACCAGCCGCGGTCCCGCGCCAGCCGCCTTGCGCAGCAGGTCCTCGAGCTGGTCCAGCCGCCCGCTGCGGAAACGGTGGACGGTCGCGCCCAGGCCGCGCGCGTACCGGCAGGCGTCGTAGATCGTGCGGTGCGCGGTGTGTTCCAGCAGCACGGTGCCGGTGCCGGCGAGCAGCGGCACGACCGCCATGTGGATCAGTGTGACGGTGGGCAGCACCAGGGTGTCCGGCGAGCCGAGCAGCTCGGTCAGCCGTTCCTCGATCTCGGGGTAGAGCCGCGGGCTGCCGAGCAGCCGGGACCAGCTCGGGTGGGTGCCCCAGCGGGCCACCGCGCCGCCGATCGCCGCCGCGATCTCGGGGTCGAGGTCGAAGCCCAGGTAGTTGCACGACGCGAAGTCGACGAGCCAGTCGTCGCCGACGCGGATCCGCCGGCCGTCCACCTCGTCGATGACCGCGTCGAACATCGGGCTGCCCGCGCGCAGCCGTTCCAGCTCGGCCCAGCGGCCGTCCTGGCCGATCCGCGCCGCGACCGTGGAGCTGCTCATGCCGCCCTCCCGCCAAAAACCGCGGAACATTCGCGCTGCGCGCTCATGCCACCCTCCGCCAAAAACCGCGGAACATTCGCGCTGCGCGCTCATGCCGCGACCTGACGGGCGCCGACCAGCCAGTCCATGACCTGCGGCAGGGCCAGCGGCCGGCAGAAGAGGTAGCCCTGGCCGTACGGGCAGCTCACCTCGGCGAGCGCGTCGCGGTCGGCGGTGTGCTCGATGCCCTCGGCGATGACGGTCAGGTCGAGCGTGCTCGCCAGTCGCATGATGCCCTCGACCAGGGCACGCTGCTGATGGTGGGCGGCGATCGAGTCGATGAACGACTTTTCGATCTTGAGGATGTCGGCCGGCACCTGCCGCAGATAGCTGAGCGAGGAGTAGCCGGTACCGAAGTCGTCGATCGCGACGCGTACCCCGATGTCGCGGAGCGTCGCCAGGTCCTGCCGGACCTGTTCGTCGTCGCGCAACAGCAGGCTTTCGGTGATCTCCAGGACCAACCGGTCCGGCGGCAGGCCGGCGGCGGTGAGGTGGCGCCGCACGGACGCCACGAAGCCCGCGTCGCGGAACTGCCGCGCGGACACGTTGACGCTGACATACGGCGCGGCGTCCGCGGGCAGCGTCCGCCACCAGGCCGCGGCGTCGCGCAGCGCCTGCGCGAGGACCCAGTTTCCAATGGGTACGATCAGGCCGCTCTCCTCCGCCACGGCGATGAAGTGGTCCGGGGTGAGGACGCCCCGCTCCGGGTGGTTCCAGCGGACCAGCGCCTCCAGGCCGGCCGCGCGGCCCGTGTCGAGCGCCACGATCGGTTGGTAGTGCACCACGAACGACTCGCGCGCCACCGCCTTGTCCAGCTCGGCGCGCAGCTCAAGCCGTTCCAGGAAGGTGTTGTGCAGCGCGGCCTGGTAGCGCCGCCACTGGCCCTTGCCCTCGCCCTTCGCGACGTAGAGGGCGAGGTCGGCCTGGCGCAGCAGGTCTTCCCCGTCGTGCGCGTCGGCGGTGGTGGCGACGCCGACGCTGGCCGCGCCGTTCACGATGCTGGCGCCGACGACGTGCGGCTCCGCGAACGCGGCCACCACCCGCGCCGCCACCAGCTCCACCTCGCGGGGGTCGTGCGCGTCCTCGACCAGCGCGGCGAACTCGTCTCCGCCCAACCGGGCCGCGGTGTCCCCGGCGCGCAGCGCACCGGCCAGCCGCTTGGAGACCGCGATCAGCAGTTCGTCGCCCGCCGCGTGGCCCATCGTGTCGTTGACGACCTTGAAGTCATCCAGGTCGATGAAGAGGACGCCGACCATGGTGCCGTTGCGCGCGCCACGGGCCAGCGCCTGCTGGACGCGGTCCTGGAAGAGCACCCGGTTGGCCAGCCCGGTCAGCGAGTCGTGGAACGCCCGGTGCGTCAGCTCACGCTCCAGGCGGCGCCGCTCGGTGACGTTCCGCAGCGTGATCACCAGGCCGGCCACGGTCGGATCGGCGCGCAGGTCGCGGCAGGACGCCTCGACGTCGACCTGGACGCCGTCGCCGTTCACCACGACCCAGTCGTCCTGGGTGGTGCGGCGGTCGCCGGTGCGGATCACGTCGAGCACCCGCCGCGCGACCCGCCGGTGCCGCGGGTCGATGATGTCGTACACCGGGACGCCGACCAGGCCGTCCGCGCCGAACATCGGCACCGCCGACGGGCTCGCGTACTGGATCCGGTCGTTCGCGTCGACGATCAGGATGACGTCCGTGCTGTTGTGCACCAGCGTGCGGAAGTACTCCTCGCTGCGCCGCTGGGTGACCTCCCAGGTGAGCGCGATCCGCTCCAGCGCCAGCGCCGCCTGCGACGCCAGCACCACCATCGCCTCCTGGAGCGTGGCCAGGGCCGCCTCCTCGGCGGCGATGTAGAGCGTGCCGATGTGCGGGTCGCCGGACGCCCGGTTGGCCACGACGAGCCGGCACTTCGCGACGACCTCGATGCCGCCGAGCTGCGCCGCCACCTCCGGTTCGAGCATCGACGTGTAGACGAACCTGGTCCGTGGCACGTCCGGATCCGGCGGCGCATCGCTGGGACTGTCGAGGGCCAGGACCACGCGGTGCTCCGTACCCGGTGGCAGGAGGCGCGCGACGGCCGCGCGCACCGCGGAGGTCACGTCGTCGACCTCGCTGGCGGACACCAGCGCCGCGCCGGCCTCGCGCAGCCCGCGCTCGCGCGACACGGCGGCGCGGTAGACGTTCACGGCGCCGTAGAGCCGGGCGAGCACGAGCAGGAACATCACCGCGGCGACGAGCGCCCCGGTGCGCGTCGGCTCGATGATCAGAACGATCGGCGGGACCAGCGCGGACAGGGTGAGCAGGGCGACCCGCCGGACGTTGAACCCCGGGCGCGCGGGCGCCCGCGGGTCGGTGATCGCGACCATCGACGGGTGCAGCGCGACCAGGCCCATCGCCGCGTAGAAGACGATCCACCCGAGGTCGATCGGCCCGCCCATCAGCCATTGCGCGCCGAGGCCGAGCCGGGAGAAGCCGTACAGCACGTCGGCCACGAGCAGGCCGAACCAGCCGATCGTCAGCAACAGCACCGCCGGGCTGCGGCGCAGCGCGATCACCAGCCTTGCCACAATCGCCAACACGAGTACGTCGTACAGCGGGTACGCGATGGAGATGCCCTTCTCCACCGGAGTGAGGTCGTCGGCGTGCACGTACGGGTCGACCAGGAACATCCAGGTCAACAGGCCGAATCCCACCGTCAGGGCGAGCGCGTCGAGCAGGCTTTCCCGGTCCCGGGCGGCGGCGCCGGACCGCGCCAGGCCGATCAGCCCGGCGGCGGCGAGCGGAAAGAACAGCGCCAGGTAGACGACGTCGGCCAGCGACGGGAACGGCGCGTCCTGCCCCAGCACGTCGGTGAGCACCAGGTACGTGGTGTCGCCCAGCGCGAACGCGAGGACCGCCCCGGCCAGCAGCAGCCAGGGCAACCGGCGGCGCGGGCGGTTTCGGGTGGTGCCGATCGCGACGGTGGCCGCACTGGCCGCGCCGATGGCCGTCCAGGTCACGATGTGCCAGGAAGGGAACGCGTAGTACACCGCGGTTAGAACCGCCATCAACAGTGCAAAAACCGCGATCATCCGACGGCTCGTCACGACCCTCCTCCCGGCAGTGTTCCGGGGGTACCCGTAGGTTAGCCCGCAAATGATCGTCCGGTAGTGGTACGAGAACCTTGTGGACCTTCTAGTCACCACGATCGCCGAGCGTCCCGATTTGGCGCCCCGGCTGGCCGATTTCCCGGACACGTGGCCGACGTTTCTGCACCACCACCTGCTGTCGGCCCTGTTCTACCACTCAGCGACGGCGGATTTTGCCGACTTCTGTCTCGTCGCGGTAGATCGTGATCTGCCCGATATGCCGGTAGCGGTGGCGTACAGCGTTCCGGTCAGCTGGGCCGCCGCCGAACTTCCACCGGAGGGCCACGACGCGGTGATCCTGCGGGCGACCGAGGATCGCCTGATCGGCCGCCCCGGCCGCGTCGTCGCGGCCATCGAGGTCACCGTCCAGGTGGCGTGGCAAGGCCGGGGCGTCTCCCGGATCATGCTGGAGTCGTTGCGCGTCAACGCCGCCCGCCACGGGTACGCCGACCTCGTCGTACCGGTCCGGCCGACACTCAAACACGAGGACCCGCACGCCTCGCTCGCGGAGTACGCCGCCCGGGTACGCCCGGACGGGCTGCCGGTCGACCCGTGGCTGCGCACCCACGTACGCGCCGGCGGCGAGATCGTGGGCCTCGCCCCGTGCTCGATGACGCTGGCCGCCCCACTGGCCGCCTGGCGCGAATGGACCGGGCTGCCGTTCGCCGCGACCGGCCCGGTACTGGTCCCCGAGGCGCTGGTCCCGGTCCACTGCGACGTCACCCACGACCACGCCGTCTACGTGGAGCCGAACGTCTGGGTGCGGCACCGCGTCGGCTGACGGGTTCACGACAAGGATCCCCCGCACCCAACCGGCGAGTCCGGGCGTGTTGTCTGCGCGGTTCACGGGGAGCCGCACCAACACGAGGGGAACCAAAGGCATGTACAGAAACCTGCGCTGGCTGGTGGCCGCGCTCGCCGGCACGGTCGCACTGGGGCTGGGCGTGGCGCCCGCGGCGGCGGCGACGTCGTCCGGCACCGCCGATCGCGTGCGGCATGGGAACGCGTCGGCCACGTTCGAGCGGCTGATCCTGGCGCCCACCGCGCGCGGATACGAGGGCACGCTGCCCGTCACCATCCACAATGGTGGGACCGAGGCCAGCTACTTCCGGCTGCTCTTCCGCGAGCCGGTGGCCGGATCGTTCAAGCAGACCACGCCGCAGCAGTTCTGCCAGACCGTGGTCGGTGACACCGGCGACCGCAGCACGTACGAGTGCTTCCTCGACCGGATCGCGCCCGGCGGCGACCTCACCGTCCACTTCACGTTCCGCGCCCTCACGGCGACCAAGCCGTACCCGATGCGGGCGGACGGCGGCCGGATCGCCATCTCGGACAGCACGTCCCTCGACGCGCCGCGCAGCACGTACAGGGGGTTCACCACGCTCTTCCGGTCCACCCGCGGGGCGCTCCACCCGGCACGGACCTACCAGCAGGACCAGCACGCCGACGCCCGGCTGACCGTGGCCGGCGAGGTACGGCTGACCCGCCAGCCCAACGGCTGGTACACCGGGACGCTGCCGGTGACGGTCCGGCACGGCACCGACGCCGCGCACTGGGGCCTGCGGGTCGGCGTGACCGTGACCGACGACCGGGCGACACTCGTCGGCACCGAACCGTCCGAGGTGCCCTGCTACTACACGTGCGACGCCCCCGGTGACCTCTTCATGGAGGGCGAGGAGCGCTCCTTCGACCTGCTCTTCGAGGCCCCGCCGGACGCGGTGCCGGGCACCGTCGAAGCCACCGCCACCCTGACGACGTACTGGCGCTACGACGAGGTGACCGAGCGCACCCCGGCCGACAACACCGCAACCTTCCGCGTGACAATCGCTCCGTAACCCCGCAAGGGCATCCCTGCCGCTACTCGCCGCTGCCCGCCGATCAAGGGCACCCTCGCCGCGATGCCCGCCGATCAAGGCCGTGCTCGCCGCGATGCCCGCCGATCAAGGGCATCCTCGCCGATCAAGGGCGCGCTCAGCGCGATGCTCGCCGATCAAGGGCGTACTCAGCGCGATGCTCGCCGATCAAGGGCATCCTCGCCGATCAAGGGCAGATGGTCGTGGTTTGATCTCGGATCCACGACCATCTGCCCTTGATCGGCGTACAAATCCTTGATCGACGGGCGGCGGGCGGCGCCCTCTCGACCCGCCGACGGGGATCGGGACGCCTGGGGACCTGGGACCGTCCCGGCCCGCCGATCAAGGAATTCTGCGTCGATCAAGGGCATATGGTCGTGGTTTGGAGATCAATGCACGACCATATGCCCTTGATCGACGCGCCAGGCCGGGCGCGCGCCCGGCGCGAGACCGGGGACGCGGACAGCGCCAGGCCGGGCGCGGGCACGGCGCCAGGGCGGGAGGCGGGCACGGCGCGAGACCGGGGACGCGGACAGCGCCAGGGCGGGGCGGGCACGGCGCGAGGGCGGGGCGGGGGGGCTAGCTGGTGTGGGTGGCGGCGAGGCGCTCGAACGGGGGTGGACCGTCGTGCGGCTTCGGCGGGGCGGCTAGGTGGCGGACGCGGAGTTCGTCCATGAGTTCCTCGATGAACGCCGGACCTTCATCGCGCATGAGCTGCTGCCGGCTCCGGAGCTCGGCGCTGCCGGGGCGCCAGTCGAGGCCCCAGTTGCCGAGCGCGTAGATGATCGGAAGAGTCTGGATGCCAGCTTCGGTGAGGCTGTAGCGAGCGCGCTGCCCCGGGCGGCGGCGCCGCGGGTGAGGATTCCGGCGTCGACGAGGCGCACGAGGCGGTCGGCGAGGATGTTCGAAGCGATGCCCTCGATCGACCCGGTGAGCAGCGCCCGGAAGTAGCGGCGGTCGCCGAAGATGACATCGCGAAGCACGAGGAGCGACCAGCGATCTCCGAGCACCTCGACGGCGGCGTTGATCGGACACCCGGACCGTGGTTCCACGCTTCCTCCTTGACAGGTATTTCGCCCTCACTATAGTAGTTGCAGAACGCAATCACTTGGGGGTGGGAAGAGGATGGGCCGCTTCATTTATTCGATGAACGTGTCCCTCGACCTGCGGATCGAGCAAGTTCCTGGGGACAACGGCGCCGGCGAGTGGCTGCGCATCGACGAGGAGCTGCACCGCGAGGCCAACGCGCAGACGCGGGCGCTCGCGCTCATGGTCCATGGCCGGGTCTTCTACGAGACGATGGAGGAGTTCTGGCCACGGGCGGGCGAGGACGCGTCGCTGCCGGACTACATGCATGAGTACGGCGAGATCTGGACCGCCAAGCCCAAGGTGCTCGTCTCCCGCACCCGCCACGCCGCCGATCACAACACCCGGATCATCGGCGGAGACGACGCGATCGAGCAACTCGCCGCCCTGCGGGCCGGGACCGACGGCAGCATCAGTGTGGGCGCCGCGGCGCTCGCGACGCAGCTGCTCCGGGCGGGGCTGCTCGACGAGCTGATGCTCTGGACCCACCCGGCGATCCTCGGCTTCGGCAGGCCGCTGTTCGACGACTACGACGTGCCGATCGACCTCGACCTGCTCGAGCAGCGATCGTTCAAGCAGGGCGTCACGATGCACCGTTACGCCGTCCGGGATGCGAAGGAGGCGGGCTCGTGCTGAGGCAGGTCGCGGAGGGTGTGCTGGTCCACCAGAGCGAGTTACTCCAGAACAACACCGTCGTCGTGCGAGGCCGGGCCGGCGTCTTGCTCATCGACCCCGGAATAACGGGCGACGAAATGGCCTGCCTCGCGAACGACCTGTCCGATTCGGGCCAGACCGTCGTGGCAGGCTTCTCGACGCATCCTGATTGGGATCACGTGCTCTGGCACGCCAAACTCGGCGAAGCGCCGCGTTACGGTACGGCCCGCTGCGCGGCTGATATGCGAGATCTGCTGTCGAACGCGGACTGGAAGGCCCTCGCCGCCGAGGGGTTGCCCCCGGAGATCGCTGAGGAGATACCGCTGGACCTATTCGGCCTCATTGCCGGGCTGCCCGCCGAAGCTACGCAGATTCCCTGGGATGGCCCTAAGGTCCGGATCATCGAGCATCAGGCGCATGCCCACGGCCATGCGGCGCTATTGATCGAGGAACGCAGGGTTCTCGTCGGCGGCGACATGCTTTCTGATGTCTTGATTCCGATGCTCGATTTGAGCGCCGCTGACCCGATCGAGGACTACCTCGCCGCGCTGCGGCTGCTCGACGGCGTGGCAGACGACGTCGATGTCTTCATCCCGGGTCACGGGTCCGCCGGCGGAGCCGATCAGCTACGCGCACAGATCGACCAGGATCGGGCGTACGTGCAGGCCCTGCGCGACGGCGCTGCTCCCGATGACCCGAGGATCGGCCCATCGGCCAAGGACGGCTGGGAGTGGGTAAGCGATGTGCACAACGGGCAAGCGCAGCGCCTCGCCCAAAGGGGCTAGCGGGAGCCGGCGCGTACCCGGTTGGTTTCGTAGGCCCATATGGCGATCTCGACGCGGTTTCGGACGCCGAGCTTGGCCATGAGGCTGGCGATGTGGGTCTTGACGGTGCTCAGCGTGATGTAGAGCTCGTCGGCGATCTCGCTGTTCGTACGCCCGCGCGCCACGGCCGCCAGCACCTGCTCCTCCCGCTCGGTGAGCACCTCGGTGGGTTGGGCGGGCGGGGCGGCGGGGCCGGTGCTGGCGAACGCGGTCAGCAGGCGCGCGGTGATGCTCGGGGCGATGAGCGCGTCTCCACTGGCGGCGGCGTGTACGGCCTGGGCCAGCAGGGCGGGGCCGGCATCCTTGAGGAGGAAGCCGCGGGCGCCGGCGCGCAGCGCGGCGTACACGTAGTCGTCGAGGTCGAAGGTGGTGATGACGACGACCGCGAGCGGATCCGCGACGGTGGGGCCGGCGAGCATGCGGGTGGCCTCGATGCCGTCCACGCCGGGCATGCGGATGTCCAGGAGGCAGACGTCGGGGCGCAGGCGCTGGGCGAGTTCGACGGCGCGCTGCCCGTTGGCGGCCTCGGCGACGACCTGGATGTCCGGCTGGGCGTTCAGGATCATGGTGAGCCCGGTGCGGACGATCTCCTGGTCGTCGGCGACGAGCACCCGGACACTCACGTCGCCGCGCCGGTGCGGGGCAGGGTGGCGGTGACGGTCCAGCCGCGGTCGGGGTTGGGGCCGGCCTCGAAGGTGCCGCCGAGCAGGTCGGTGCGCTCGCTCATGCCGACCAGGCCGTAGCCGGCCAACGCCGCGGGGCGTACGGCGCTGGCGTCGCCGTCGTCGCTGACCCGCAGGTGCACCGAGGTGTCGTCGGCGGCGACCAGCACCTCGATGCGGGTCGCGTGCCGGGCGTGCCGCCGGGCGTTGGTGACGGACTCCTGGGCGAGGCGGTAGATCGCGGCGCCCACCGGCGGCGGTACGTCGTCGACGTCGCCGAGGATCGCCACGTCGACGGGGAGGCCGGAGCGCGAGGCGAGCCGCGCCAGGTCGGCGATCCGCGGGGCGGGCGTCCGGTCGGCCGGCTCGTCGCGGCGCAGGACGCGGACCATGGCGCGCATCTCGGCGAGGGCCCGGGTGGCCTCGGCCTCGATGAGGCGCAGCGTCGGGAGAGCGGCGTCCGGCTGGGCGATGCCGGCCTGGGCGCGGATCGCGATCGCGGACACGTGGTGGGCGACGGTGTCGTGCAGGTCGCGCGCCAACCGCTCGCGTTCGAGCAGCTTGACCTGGTCGAGCTCCCGCGAGCGCAGCACGGTCCGGTAGCGCACCGCCGCGCCGAGCGCGCTGGCCGCGAAGAGGACGATCACGCCGGCGGCCGTCTCACCGAGCGTGAGGTGACCGAGGAGCGCGGAGACGACCAGCTTGGCCAGCATGATCGCCGCGCCGCCCACCCACTCGCGCCCGGAGCCCCACCGGAACAGCGCGTACGGCAGCAGCGCGACGTACGCCATCGCGTTCAGGCCCGGCTGGTCTCCGCCGGCCAGGAACGGGGCCACCCCGCAGGCGCCGAACGCGATCGCGACCATCAGCAGCGGGTGGGTCCGGCGCCACAGCAGCGTCGGCACCAGCCCGACGGTGAGGATCACCGCGATGGCCCGCGCCGGCACGTCGGGCCGCAGGAAGCCCTCCAGCAGCGCGGCCGGCACGAGGACCGCCACCAGGGCCCAGTCGCGCCACACCCGCGACGGCGGGTGTGGGGGACGCGGCTCGTCCCACACGGCGCGCAGACGTTCATGCACGCACCGATGGTACGACGCTTACGTGGCGCGGTGGGCGGCCAACAAGATCATCCCGGTATATCCCCAGTCCGGCAGGGCCGGGTCGGCGTCGATGCGGCGGACCGCGAGCCCGGTGACGTGTGGTGCGAACACCTCGGCCACCGCGTCCGAGTCCACGGGCACGCCCGGCCACGACCGGCCGCCGTTGATGGAGTACCGGCCCATGTTCTCCATGAACGCCGCGACCAGCTGCCCGCCGGGGCGCACACAGTGGATGAACGCCCGGCACAGCGCGCCGAACTCGGCCCGGTCCTCGGTGACGCTCTCGGCGACGAAGTTCATCGACGCGAGGCCGTACCGCCCGGCGGGCAGTGTCGCGGCGTCGGCGCGCGTCACGCGTACCCGGGAGAGGGCGTCGGCCAGCGCCGGCGGCAGCGCCGGATTGCGCAGCCGGCACCGCGCGTAGAACGGGTCCCAACTGGAGTCCGGGCCGGCGCGGAGCTGGCCGCGCAGGTAGGCGACGCCGGCGGCGCTGCGCTCGACGGCGTGCACGAGCCGGCTCGCGGCGGCGGCCAGCGCGAGCGGGTACAGGTTGGGTCCGGCGCCGAACTCCACCGAACGGTCCACAGTGTCCGGTCCGAGGCGCGCGTAGACCGCGCTGTGGTGGTCGATCACCGCCTCGTCGGCGCGGTGCAGCACGCGGTAGTTCTCCGCGAGGTAGTCCGCGACCGGCCAGGCGTCCCAGTCGACGTCAGCGTTCCGGCGCACACCACAGATGTTAGGCCGTGTCCGCCGGTCGGCGCCCGCGCACGATGGTGGCGCGGACACGGCTGAAGCCAGCTCAGAACGGATACTTGGGTGGCTGGCTGCGCACGGTGACCCAGCGGGTCTCGGTGAACGCGTCGACGTTGGCCTCGGCGCCGCCGAACCGGGCGCCGGTGCCGGAGGCGAGCACCCCGCCGAACGGGGCGTTCGCCTCGTCGCTGACCGTCTGGTCGTTGATGTGCACGATGCCGGTCGGGATCCGGTCGGCCAGTTCCAGGCCCTTCAACACGTCGCGGGTCACGATGCCCAGCGACAGGCCGTACTCCGAGCCGGCGGCGAGCCGGACCACCTCGTCCACTGTGGAGAAGCGGAGCACCGGCGCCACCGGGCCAAAGATCTCTTCGGTGTACGCCGGCGCGCCCGGCGGCACGTCGGCCAGCACGGTCGCCCGGTAGAACAGCCGGTCGTGGTCGCCACCGGCGGCCACCCGCGCCCCGGCGTCCACACTGGACGTCACCAGCCCGTGCACCTTGTCCCGCTGGCCGGCGTCGATCAGCGGGCCGAGCGCCACCTCCTCGCGGGCCGGGTCGCCGACCGGCAGCGCCGCCGCCTTGGCCGCGAGCCGCTCGACGAAGTCGTCGTACAGCCGTTCGTGTACGAGGTGGCGGCCGGTGGTCATGCAGATCTGGCCCTGGTGGAAGAACGTGCCGAACGCCGCGAGGCCGGCCGCCTCGTCCACGTCGGCGTCGTCCAGGACGACGAGCGCCGAGTTGCCGCCCAGTTCCAGGTGGGCGCGCTTGAGGTGCCGGCCGGCGAGCTCGCCGACCCGGCGGCCGGCGGCGGTCGAGCCGGTGAACGAGATGACCCGGACCAGCGGGTGCGTCACCATCGCCTCGCCGACGTCGGCACCGCCGGGGAGCATCTGCAGCACGCCCGGTGGCAGGCCGGCCTCCTCGAAGACGCGGGCCAGCACCACGCCGCCGGTCACCGCGGTGCGCGGGTCGGGCTTGAGGATGACCGCGTTGCCGAGCGCGAGTGCCGGCGCGACCGAGCGGATGCCCAGGATGATGGGCACGTTGAACGGCGAGATGACGCCGACGACGCCGGCCGGTACCCGGCGGGCCATCGAGAGCCGGGGCTCCTCTGTGGACAGCAGTTGGCCGTACGGGCGGCTGGGCAGGGCCGCCGCCTCGTAGCACTCCTGCTCGGCGACGTGCAGCGCGAACCCGGCCATCGCCGGGACGGCGCCCACCTCGCGGACGTTCCACCAGGAGATCTCCTCGGCGTGCTCGGACCAGAGTTGGGCCGCGCGGCGCAGCACGGCGGCCCGCCGCGGGTGCGGGGTCGCGGCCCACTCCCGCTGGGCCTGCGCCGCGCTCTCCGCGGCCGTCGCGAGATCGTCGGCCGTCGCGAGGCCGACCTGCCCGAGTACGGCGTCGGTCGCCGGCTCGCGCACGTTGAGCCAGCCGCCGGAGCCTGTCGTCCAGGCCCCGCCGAGGAAGATCCGGTTACGCCAGGTGGCTTCTTCGAGGAACACGCGCTGACCGTACGGCGGCCTTTCCACATAATCAACCTGGCGTTTCATATATTCGAACGGCTCAAATGCTTGAACGGAATCCTAGGCTCGTCGAGATGTCGGCGACCGCGTGCCGGAGCGGGCCCTCCAGCCGGCTCACCACCGACTCGACCGAGGCGTTCCAGACGGTCAGGTGCACGGCGATGTTGACCGCCGCGACCACCTTGCCGGACCGGTCCCGCACGGGCGCGGCCACCGAGCGCAGGCCGGCGGCGAGCTCCTCGTCGTTGACCGCGATCCCGGTGTGGCGCACCCGGGCGAGCGCGGCCATGAGCTGCTCCCGGGCGGTGATGGTCTTGGGCCCGCGGCGGGCGAAGTCGGTGCGGTCCAGCAGCGCCCGCAGCGCCACCGCCTCCTGGTACGCCAGGAGCACCTTCCCCATCGAGGTGCAGTACGCCGGCAGCCGCGAGCCGACGTGCAGGTTGAGCCCCATCGCGAAGTTGTTGGCCCGACCGCTGCGCCGGCGGTCGACGTACACGATGTCGGGGCCGTCGAGGACCGCCATGCTGACCGTGTAGCCGGTCTCGTCGGACAGCTCCTGCAGGTGCCGCCCGGCGACCCGGGTGATCTCCATCGAGTTGATCGCGGCGAAGCCCAGGTCGACGACCCGCGGGCCGAGCGAGTACTTCTTCGTGTCCGGATCCTGCTGCAGGTAGCCGAGCTTGGCCAGGGTGGCCACGTACCGGTACGTGGTGCTCTTGTTCAGCTCGACCGAGCGGGCCAGATCGGCGATGCCCAGCAGCGGCCGGGTCTCACTGAACGACGACAGGATCTGCAGGCCGCGTTCGAGGGACTGGGAAAAGGCTGGCTGGGTCACGGCCGCATGATACCGCCAAGTGTTTCAGATACTCGAACGCAGTGTTGACTTGCGGCACACGCGCTCGTACGTTCCCTCCCACCCCGGTTCCCCCGCCGCGGGTTCATCCAGGAGGTTCCCGATGGAAGCTTCCACTCCCTTCAGCCGCAGGCGGCTCCTGCGCTCGGCCGGTCTGGGCATCACCGGCCTGGCCCTGCCCGGACTCGCCGGGTGCGAGATCGGCAGCGGCAGCAGCAGCGACGAGAGCCCCACCTCCGCCCTCAAGATCGGTTTCGTCAGTCCCCGCACCGGTCCGGCCGCCGGCTTCGGCGAGCCGGACGGCTACGTGCTGGAGCTGGCGCGCAAGGCGTTCGCCGGCGGCCTGACCCTCGGCGGCAAGAAGTACGACGTACAGATCGTCGACAAGGACAGCCAGTCCAACCCGCAGCGCTCCGCGCAGGTCGCCAACGACCTGATCAACGCGGACGGCGTCGACCTGATGCTCACCACGTCCACGCCGGAGACGGTCAACCCGGTCTCCGACGCCTGCGAGGCCGCCGGCGTGCCGTGCGTATCCACCGTGGTGCCGTGGCAGGCGTGGTACTTCGGCCGGGGCGCCAAGCCCGACCAGACCGACGCGTACAAGTACACCTTCCACTTCTGCTTCGGCGTCGAGCAGTTCCACTCGGCGTACACGCACCTGTGGCCGCAGGTCTCGACGAACAAGAGAACCGGCGTGATGTGGCCGAACGACTCGGACGGCAACGCGATCCGGGCCGCGCTCGGGCCGCTGCTGGCCAAGGACGGGTACACCATCGTGGACCCCGGCGCGTACACCAACGGCACCAACGACTACAGCTCCCAGATCGCCAAGTTCAAGGCCGAGGGCTGCGAGATCTTCAATACCTTCCCGATCCCGCCGGACTTCGCCACCTTCTGGCGGCAGGCCGCCCAGCAGGGCTTCAAGCCGAAGATCGCCCAGGTCGCGAAGACCGGCCTCTTCCCGTCCCAGATCGAGGCGCTGGGCCCGATCGGCGTCAACCTCGGCGGCGGCTGCTACTGGTCGCCCACCTACCCGTACACGTCCTCGCTGACGAAGGTCTCCGCCAAGGACCTCGGCACCGGGTACCAGAGCAGCGCCGGCAAGCAGTGGAACCAGCAGCTCGGCCCCAGCCTCGCGCTCTTCGACGTGGCGGCCGCCGCGTTCGCCGCCGCGGCCGACCCGAAGGACAAGGCCGCGGTCGCCAAGGCCATCGGCACGCTGGCGGTGCAGACCCCGGTCGGCCGCTTGCAATGGGGCAAGGGCCCCAACGCGAACGTCGTCACCACCCCGATCCTGGGCGGCCAGTGGATAGCGTCCACCGATGCCAAGTACACAGTGGAGTTCGTCATCTGCGAGAACTCCTCCGACCCCAACGTGCCGGTGGCCGGGCAGTTGAAGCCATACGCATGAGCGATCCCGTCCTGGCCGGCCGCGGCCTGTCCAAGCGCTACGGCGACCTGCTCGTCCTCGACCGGGTCGACTTCGCCGTGGCGCGCGGCGACGCGGTCGGCATCGTCGGCCCGAACGGCGCCGGCAAGACCACGCTGCTCAGCGTGCTGGCCGGCGCGGTCGCCCCGTCGGCCGGCACCGTGCACATCGACGGGCAGGACGTCACCCGCCTGCGCCCGAGCTGCGTTGCCGCCGGGGCGTGGGGCGGGCGTTCCAGATCCCGCGCCCGTTCGGCGGCATGACGGTGCTGGAGAACGTCCTCGTCGGCGCGGCGTACGGGGCCGGCCTGTCCCGGGCCGCCGCGTACGAGCGGAGCGTCGAGGTGCTGGACCGGTGCGGCCTGGTCGAGCACGCCAACCGCCGCGCCGACAGCCTCGGCCTGCTGCACCGCAAGCGCCTGGAGCTGGCCCGGTCGCTGGCCACCGACCCGCGGGTGCTGCTGCTGGACGAGATCGGCGCCGGGCTGACCGACGCGGAGGCGGCCGAGCTGGTCACCACCATCCGGGAGCTGCACAAGCTGGACATCGCCATCGTCTGGATCGAGCACATCGTGCACGTCCTCGTCCAGGTGGTCGAACGCCTGGTGTGCATGGACGCCGGCCGGGTCATCGCCGACGGTCCACCCTCGACGGTGCTCCGCGACGCGGTCGTCGTGGACGCCTACCTCGGGAAGGCTCTGTGAGCGTGCTGCTGGAAGTGTCCAATCTGGTCGCCCGGCACGGTCTGCTGATCGCCGTGCGCGACCTCTCACTGTCGGTGTCCGAGGGCGAGGTCGTCGCGCTGGTCGGCGCGAACGGCGCCGGCAAGTCCACGCTGCTGCGCACGGTCGCCGGCGCGCACCCGGCCGCCGGTGGCTCCGTCCGCTTCGACGGCGCCGACCTCACCGGCGTGCCCGCGCACGCGCGGGTGGCCCGCGGCCTCGCGCTCGTCCCCGAGGGGCGCAAGCTCTTCCCGGACCTGACCGTCGAGGAAAACCTCCTCGTCGCCGGCCGCCGCGCCCGCCCCGGGCAGTGGCGCCTGGAGACCGTGCTCGACGCGTTCCCGATGCTGAAGCCGCTGCGCCGCCAACGGGCGTCCACATTGTCCGGCGGGCAGCAGCAGGCGACCGCCATCGGCCGGGCGCTGATGACGAACCCCCGGCTGCTCCTGGTCGACGAGGTCTCGCTCGGGCTCGCGCCGGTCGCCGTCGACACCGTGTACGAATCGCTGTCCACGCTCATCGCCGGCGGCGCCACCCTCGTGCTCGTCGAGCAGGACCTGGCCCGCGCCCTGTCCGTGGCGGACCGGGTGGTGTGCCTGCTGGAGGGGCGGGTGGTGCTGGAGGCGGCCACCGGCGACGTCACCCGGGAGCAGGTCACCGAGGCGTACTTTGGTTTGGAGCTCACATGACCGTCGTCAACGCGATCGTCCAAGGCGTCTTCCTCGGCGGCCTGTACGCACTGTTCGCGTGTGGACTGTCCCTCATGTTCGGGGTCATGCGCATCATCAACCTCGCGCACGGCGACATCGCGGTGCTCGGCGCGTTCCTGGTTTGGTACGTGGCCACCGAAGCGGACGTGTCCCCGTTCCTCGCCCTGCTGCTGGCGCTGCCGGCGATGCTGGCGCTCGGCTACGTTCTGCAGTGGGCGGTGCTGGCACGCAGCCTGCGCTCGGGGATGCTGACGCCGTTGCTGGCCACGTTCGGGCTGGCGATCGTCGTGCAGAACGCGCTCCTGCAGGTCTTCTCCCCCGACGTGCGCTCGCTGGGCGCCTCCACCGGGGCCATCTCCACCGGGAGCTGGCGGCTGACCGACCAACTGTCCATCCCGTACCTCGGCGTGCTGATCCTCGGCGTCGCCGTGGCGGTCCTCGGCGGCCTGCAGTTCGTGCTGCGCCGCACCGGCTTCGGCCGGGAGATGCGGGCCACCGCGCAGGATCCCGACACCGCGGCACTCGTCGGGATTCCGGCCTCCACTGTGTACGCCAAAGCCACCGCGATCGCCGTGGCGACCGCCACCCTGGCCGGCGCGTTCCTCGCCATCAACTCCACGTTCGACCCGTCCAGCGGGCCGACACAGCTCATCTTCGCGTTCGAGGCGGTGATCATCGGCGGCCTCGGCTCGCTGTGGGGCACGCTCGCCGGTGGGATCGTGCTCGGCGTCGCCCAGACGCTCGGCGCGACGATCGACCCGCAGTACTCGATCCTCGCCGGGCACCTCGTCTTCCTCGCCGTCCTGGCCAGCCCGCGCGGCCGGCTCATCGTCACCCGGAGCGCCCGCGCATGACGACCTGGACAGTGCAACGCTCGACCCGTTCGTCGCGCATCGGGTCCACCGGGCTGCTGATCACCGGCGTCGCGCTCTTCGCGGTGCCTCAGGTCCTCGGCGCGAACGTCGTACAGCAACTGACCAGCCTGCTGATCTTTCTCATCATGGCGGCTATGTGGAACGCCCTCGCCGGGTACGCCGGCCTGGTTTCGGTGGGCCAGCAGGCGTTCATCGGGTTCGGCGCGTACGGGACGATCTGGCTCACGCAGCGCGGCGTCGCGCCGTACCTGGCCGTCGTGCTGGCGGCGCTCGCCTCGGCGGTGCTCGCCGCGGTCCTGTCCCCGCTCGTGCTGCGGCTGCGCGGCGGGCAGTTCGCGGTCGGCACCTGGGTCGTCGCGGAGGGCATCGCGCTGCTGGTCGTCCTCGACGAGAGCCTCGGCGGCGGCACCGGCGTATCGCTGCGCGGGCTGAACGTCTACGAGCCGCAGGTGCGCCGCGCGCTCACGTACTGGCTGGCACTCGGTTTCGCGCTCGTCCTGCTCGGGCTGCTCTTCCTGCTGCTGCGGCACCGCACCGGCGCCGCCCTGCAGGCGATCCGCGACGACGAGGACGCGGCCGCCTCGCTGGGCGTGCGGGTCATGCCGCTGAAGTTCCTGCTCTACGTGCTGGCCGGCTTCGGCTGCGGTGCCGCGGGCGCGCTGACGCTCGCCAACACCCTCTTCATCCAGCCGCAGTCCATTTTCGGCGTGCAGTGGTCGGCGTACATGATCTTCATGGTGCTGGTCGGCGGGCTCGGCACGTTCGAAGGTCCGATCGTCGGCGCCCTGCTGTTCTTCGCCATCCAGTACCAGTTCGCCGACCTCGGCGCCTGGTACCTGATCGGGCTCGGCCTGGTCGCCGTCGGGTTCGCACTCTTCCTGCCGCGCGGCGTGTGGAGCCTGGCGGGTGGCCGCCTCGGCGGCAGCCTGCTGCCCGTCGGATACCATCTGGCCAGATGGTAAGGACAATTCGGCACCACATCGATGGCGACTGGCGCGACTCAGTCAGCGGTGCGACGTACCCGGATCTCAATCCCTGGACCGGCGAGACGCTCGCGACCGTCGCGGCGGGCGACGCCGACGATGCTCGGCGGGCCATCGCCGCGGCGCGCGCGGCCTTCGAGACCTGGGCCGGGGTACGCCCCGCCGACCGCCAGCTGGTGTTCCTGCGCGCGGCCGACGCGCTCGAACGGCGGCGTGCCGAGATCTTCGACCTGCTCGCCGCGGAGACGGGGTGCGGCGCGCACTTCGCCACGGTCCAGGTCGACTTCAGCGTGTCGCTGCTGCGCCAGGCGGCCGGGCTGGCGTACGCCCCGATCGGCCAGGTGCTTCCGTCCGATGTGGACGGTACGCGCGCGCTCGCGCTGCGCCGGCCCGTCGGCGTGGTGGCCGCGATCGCGCCGTGGAACTCGGCGCTGGTGCTGGCCGGCCGCAGTGTCATCGGGCCGCTGGCGCTCGGCAACACCGCGGTGCTCAAGCCCTCCGAGGAGTCCCCCATCACCGGCGGCTCGCTGTGGGCCGAACTCTTCGCCGAGGCGGGACTGCCGCCCGGCGTCCTCAACGTGGTCACGCACGCGCCCGGGGACGCCGGCCGGATCGCCGAGGAGCTGATCGCCAACCCGTCCGTGGCCCGGATCAACTTCACCGGCTCGACCGTCACCGGCCGGCGGCTGGCCGAATCGGCCGGGCGCCACCTCAAGCGGGTGGTGCTTCAGCTCAGCGGCCAGAACCCGTTGCTCGTCCTCGCCGACGCCGACCTCGGGTACGCCGTCGACGCGGCGGCGTACGGCGCGTTCGTCCACACCGGACAGATCTGCATGTGCGCGCGCCGGATCTTCGTGGAGCGGGCGGTCGCGGACGAGTTCACCGAGCGGTTCGCGGCGAAGGTCGCCACGCTGCCGGTCGGCGACCCGGGCGACCCGGCCACGGTGATCGGGCCCGTGATCAACAAGTGGGCGCTGTCGCTGATCACCCGCCGGGTCGAGGAGGCCGTCGAGATGGGCGCCCAGGTGCTGGCCGGCGGCACCCCGGCGCCGCCCTGCTACCCGGCGACCGTGCTCACCGGCGTACCGCCCGAGGCCGAGCTGGCGTTCGACGAGACGTTCGGGCCGGTGGTGATCCTGGAGGTGGTCGACGACACCGACCACGCCGTACGCCGCGCCAACGAGTCGCGCTTCGGCCTCACCGCCGGGGTGCTGACCGGCGACCCGTACCGCGGGCTGGCGATCGCGCGGCGGCTGGAGTCCGGCATCGTGCACGTCAACGACCAGCCGGTCAACGACGAGCCGCAGATGCCGTTCGGGGCGTGAAGGACAGCGGGTGGGGACGGTTCGGCGTCGGGTTCGCCGCCGAGGAGTTCTCCGAGCTGCAATGGGTCACCGCCCGCGACTCCCCCGCCCTTCCCGTTCTGAAGAGCAAGGAAGGGCACCTTGTTAACGCTTTCTGCATAGCAAGGGTCCCCTCCTAACCTCCCTCGAAGATCAGCGCGAGCTGGGCGTCGAGGGCGGCTAGGGCCTGGTCGGCGGTGACGTGGGCGCCGAGCAGGTACACGCCGAGGCCCTCCATCATGGCGAGCAGCCCGGCGGCGGCGGCCGGGGCGTCAAGGTCGGGGCGAGCCGTCGCGATCAGGCCGGCGACGAAGGCCAGCATCCCCTCGGTGTCGGCGCGCAAAGCGGCGGCCGCGTCCGGGCGTACCGCGGCATAGGCGAGGAAGGCGAGCGCGACGCGGCCGTCCGCGCGACGCTGCTCGTCCAGCGGCAGGATCTCGGTCAGCAGCGTGCGGACCAGGTCGCCCGGCGCGGGCGCCGGGCCGAGCCGGCCGGCGGCCGCGGCGACCCGCGCCTCGGTGCGCTCCCGCACCACGGCCATCGCGAATCCCATCAGCTCGTCCTTGGTACGGAAGTAGTGCTGCACCATGCCCGAGGTGACACCCGCCTCGGCCGCCACGTGGCGCAGGCTGACCTCCTCCAGTCCGCGCTCGGCCGCTACCCGCATGAGCGCGTCGGCGATCAACGTGCGGCGCTGGTGGTGGTCGACAATCTTCGGCATGCCTGTTACATTACACTCGAAATGGAAACGACACAGCGCCCCTCCCTCGCCCGCCGCGCCATGGCCTACGAGTCGGCCATGTGGCGCAGCTTCTTCCGGTGGATCCTGCGCCGCGACACGACACCGCCACCCGGCGTCCAGGCGTTCGGCTACGTCGGCGTGGTCCGGCCGATCCTGATGGCCTTCATCGTGCTGTCCGGCGTCGAGATCCCCATCTTCGACCTGATCATCAGCCGGCTGGTGCCGTGGGAATGGGTCCGGTGGACCGTCCTCGGCCTCGGCATCTACGGCTTCATCTGGATGCTCGGCCTGCTCGCGATGCTCACGCTGCACCCGCACCTCGTCGACGACACCGGCATACGGATCCGCAACAGCATCTCGCTGGATCTGACCATCCCGTGGGACAACATCGCCGCGGTCAACGGCCGGTACCGGTCGCTGGCGTCCAGCAAGGGCGTCCAGATCGAGCACGACGACAGCGGCCCGATCGTCAACCTCGCCGCGGCGGGCCAGACCAACGTCGACATCACCCTGCGCGAGCCCGCCGCGCTCCCCCTGCCCAAGGGCCCGAGCGAGCCCACGACCCGGGTACGCATCTACGCCGACCAGCCCGACGCGTTCGTCGCCTCGGTGCGGGAGCGTGTCCTTCGCTAGAGCCGGCGTCCGTCCGTCGATCATGCCTCCGTCTGTCAGTACGGCCACATCGGGCAATGGCTGTCGAATGTGGAGAGACCGAAGCCGGGACGGCGACTTGACTGAGTGTGCAGATCATTTGACGGACAGCACGTCCGGCAGCAAGGTCATATATGGCCGTGAGTATGGCGGTGGCCGATCAACCCGATTCGATAGGGGGAAACATGACACTTACTGGTCGGATACGCCGGAAAAGCCTGCGCGCGGGCGTCGCGGCGGTACTTGTGCTCGTGCCAGGGTTCGTGCTCGCGTCGCCCGTCCAGCCAGCCGCCGCCGCTTCTACCAACTCAGTGATCGTTTGGGACGAGTACGCGCAAAAGTCCATATGGGACGTTGCCGCTCAGGGGCCGAACGTCCAGGGGCGCAGCTTCACCATGGTGCACGGCGCCATCTACGACGCCGTGAACGCGATCTCCGGCAAGCCGTACCAGCCGTACCTGGTCGCGCCGCCGGCCACCGGCACCGAGTCCAAGGACGCCGCGGTGGCCGCCGCGGCCCACCAGGTGCTGCTCTCGCTCTTCCCGGGGCAGCAGCCCGCGCTCCAGGCCCAGTACGACGCGTACCTCGCCGGGATCCCGGACGGCCCGGCGAAGACCGGCGGCATAGCCATCGGCAACCAGGCCGCCGCCGCGATGATCGCCGCCCGGGTGAACGACGGCTATCTCGGTCCGCAGACCTGGGTCCACGGCGCCACACCCGGCGCGTGGCGGCCGGTCCCGCCGAACTTCGGCTCGGACGGCGCGTGGACCGGCTTCATGAAGCCGTTCGCGATCCCCAGCGCGGCGGCGTTCCGTACCGCCGGCCCGCCGGCGTTGACCAGCAACGCGTACACGAAGGACTTCAACGAGGTCAAGAAGATCGGCGCGGTCAACAGCACCACCCGTACCGCCGACCAGACCGACTCCGCGAGGTGGTGGCACGACCGGCGCCTGACCGAATGGGAGATCAAGCGGCAGGTCGCCACGAACCGGGGGCTGAACACCCTCCAAGCGGCGCGCATGTTCGCGATGGCGGACGTGGCCGCGACCGACGCGGTGATCGCCTGCTACGAGGACAAGTACTTCTGGAACTTCTGGCGCCCGGTCACCGCGATCCAACTCGCCGACACCGACGGCAACGCCGCGACCGTGGCCGACCCGACCTGGATGCCGGTCCTGGTGACGCCGCCGTTCCCGGACCACCCGTCCGGACACACCTGCTACACGGCGGCGACGATGGCCACGCTGGCGTACTTCTACCAGCGGGACAACATCTCGTTCAGCGCGTTCAGCCCGGCCTCGAACTCGACGCGGTCCTTCACCAGCTTCTCGTCCGCGCTCATTGAGGTCATCAACGCGCGGGTATGGGGCGGCATCCACTTCCGTACCGCCGACAACCAGGGCGCACTGCTCGGCGCCAAGGTGGCCGCCTACACCATCGCCCACTACTTCCGCCCCTCGTAGCCCCGCCGCCCTCCCTCCCCTCCTTCCGTCGATCAAGGACAAATGGTCGTGCTTTGATCTCCGAACCACGACCCTTTGCCCTTGATCGACGGGCTTTCCCTTGATCGACGCGGTGCGGGGGTGGGAGGTGTTGGCGTGGGTGGGTGGGCTCGCCTTGCCCGCTCGGCGCCTTGCCCCAGTAGGGGTCCCCTCTTGGGGTTCCGGCGTGAGTAGGGCTCCCCTATACCCGCGAGGACCGGTATAGGGGAGCCCTACTCACGTCGGGTCGCCCAGAAGGGGACCCCTACTGGGGCAAGGCGCCGAGCCCGCGCCCCGGCAAGCCCGCAAGCCCGCAGCCCCGGCGGGCGCCAGATCAAGGAAAGGCGCGTCGATCAAGGGATTCCACGCCGATCAAGGGCAAAGGGTCGTGGTTTGGAGATCAAAGCACGACCGTTTGCCCTTGATCGACGGCAAAAGCGGCGGCGCCGGCAAAGGAGCGGCGAAAGCGGGGGGCGCGGGGGAGGGGTTAGAAGTGGGTGTGGATTAGGTCTATGACCTTGTAGGCGGGATCTACTACGGGGATCACTTGCCACTTGTCGAAGGCGGTGCAGGGGTGGGAGATGCCGAAGGCGACCAGCTCTCCCGGGACCAACTCCACGTCGGGCGGCACCTCGACGTACGCGTGATGGTCGTTGATGGCCGTGACGCGCAACCCGTCGGCGGCGCGCGCCGTGCCGTCGAGGCCGCGGATCTTGCGGGGCACCGGCAGGCCCTCGTCGTACGGCGCCTCGCGCTTGCCCATGCCGACGATGGCGAGCCCCTTCTCCGGGGTGGAGGTCACCTGGGCCCAGATCTCCAGCGCGGCTTCGAGGGCGCCCTCGCCGGGGACGCGCCGGAACGGGGTCTGCTCGCGGTACGTGCCGTCGTCGTGGCTGATGTACGCGCCGCTGCGCAGGATGGTGCGCAGTTGGTAGCCCGGCAGCCAGGATCCGGCCAGTTTCGACGCGACCAGGTCGAAGTACTTGCTGCCGCCCGCGGTGACGATCACCGGGTCGGGCAGCAGGCCCTCGTCCGCCAGGTCCCGGACGGCGGCGCGCAGCCCGTCCAGGTACGCGGCGACGGCGGGCGCGTCGGGCAGCCCGCCCTCGTACCCGGCGACGCCGGCGAGCGTGAGCCGGGGCGCGGCGATCACCGCCCGCGCGACCTCGGCCAGTTCCTGCGGGGTACGGCAGCCGGTGCGCCCGCCCGGGTGACCCAGCTCGACGAGGACGCGGAGCGGCCGGTCGCCCGGCACCGATGCGACCGCTGACGACATGGCCCGCACGCCGGCGAGTGAGTCGGCGTAGCAGAGGAAGTCGAAGCCCCGTTCGACCTCCTGGGCGACCCAGCGCAGCGGGCCGGGGTCGACCAGTTCGTTGGCGAGCAGCACGGCCGGTACGCCGAGCGCCCGGCAGGCGAGCACCTGGTTGGCGGTCGCGACGGTGATCGCGCAGGCACCGGCCCGCAGTTGGGCCTCGAACAGCGACGGCGCCATGGTGGTCTTGCCGTGCGGGGCGAACTCCAGCCCGTGCCGCGCGCAGAACGCGGCGAGCGTGTCGATGTTGTGCGCGATGGCGGCCCCGTCGGCGACCAGCACCGGCCAGGTGAACGCCCCGCCGAAGAGGTCGTGCCGCGCGGCGGCGAACTCGGCGGGGGTGACCGGCGGCCCCGGCCACCAGATGCCCTTCGTCCGCCAGTCGATCTTGTCCACGACGCCAGCATGTCATATCTGGGCTGGCAGAACGTCATCCTCATCGCCCGCGAGCGCCTCCCGGACGACCGCGTCGTGGTAGACATACGCCGTGGTGAGCGCGACGAACGGCATCGCCAGCAGGTAGACGAGCCCGGCGACGACGTTGACGAGGGTGAACGGCGCGTCGGTTCCGAAGATCAGGATCATGCCTAGCACCGGGCCGAGCACCAGCGCGATCGCGGCGCCGGCGACGACCAGCGACGTGGTCTTGAACCAGCGCCGGCGGACCAGCCGGCCGCTGCGGCGCAGGGCGCCCAGCACCGACTCGCCCTCCAGCTCGACCGCCTGGGCGAGCAGCGCCCACCGCCCGGCCAGCCAGATCGCGACCGGCAGCAGCGCCACGCTCAGCCCGAGCAGCACGACCGCGCCGACCGCGATCGCCAGCGCCCCGAGCAGCGCCGGGAAGCGGCCCAACGCCATCCGGTACGCCCGCAGCGGCCCGATCGGGCGCCCGGCGTCCACCTCGGCGAGCGCCCGCGCGGTGGCGGCCTGCACCAGGCCGACGCCCCCGAGCGTGAGGAGGGCGGCGACCGCGACGGCGAGGGACGCGAACACCCCGCCGCTCTCGCCGGACGTGTCGATCCCGGCGATGCTGGCGCTGCCGAAAACGGCGGCCTCGACGGCCGCGATGACCAGCGCGATCGGTATGAACACCGCCGCGATGCCGATGAACAGCGGCCACCGGGTCAGGTACATCCGCGCCGCGGCGGCCAGTACCTGCCCCACGCCCGCCGCCGCGCCACTCGCAGCGGCGCGGCGGGCCGCCAGGTCGTGGCCCGGATCGCGAGCGCCGCGACCACCAGCAGCAACGCCAGCGGCAGCAGCGTCTGGGAGGGATCGTCGACGGTACGCCGAAGCGTGTCCGAGCCGGTGCGCAGGGCCGAGCAGAAGAAGTCCGTCGCCTCGGTGCCGAGCAGCCCGCCGGCCGGCACCGCGTAGCTGCGGTTGCGCCAGTCCTCGGTGTACGCGATCGGCTCGGTCCACTGGCGCTTGAGGTTCGGGCCGGTCGGGCCGTTGTAGAAGGCCGTCTGCAGCTCGCCCCAGCGCCCTTCGTACGCGATCCACGGGAACTCCCGGTGCGCCGCCGCCGGGTCGCTCGGGATCGTGCGTACCCGGGGCCGCAGCTCGACGGTCGGCGTGGTCGCGTCGTCGCAGCCGACCCCCTGCTGGCCGGAGCTGCCGAGGTAAAGCCCGTCCTCGAAGAAGTTCGCGTGCGAGCCGGCGGCCGGGTGTACGACCGGGTGGGTGCCGTCGACCAGCGCCAGCTTGTCGGCGCCCCAGTCGGCCCGTTCGGCGCCCTCGTGCTGGCTGTAGCCGACCTCGGCCGGCGTGACCGCCAGCGCCTCGGCCGCGTCGCCGGCGTCGAAGACGATCTGGATCATCTCCCAGTCGCCCTCGTGGGTGTTGTTGAAGTCGTTGAACGCGTAGAAGAACCAGTACTGCAGGGCCAGCTTGCCGGGTGCGCCCGGGTCGGTGGCCACGTGCGCGTACACGGTCGGGAGGCGGCCCTGCGTGATCTGGTCGGCCCACTGCTCGTACCCGCATCCCGGCTGCAGCGGGTTGCCGGGAAAGTCCAGGTGGTACTCGTACAGGTCGCCGGCCAGGTCGGGCGCGGTCGGCCCGATCTTCACCAGGTCGGCGCCGGTCCAGGGCCCGCGCAGCGCCACGGTCGGCTGGTCGAAGAGCGCGTCCACGTCCATCGGCCAGTACGGCTCGCCGTATCCGCATTCCTCGGTCTGCGCGACCAGCCGGACCACCGGCGCGTACCGCTCGGCGAGCGCCGTCTCGTCGGCGAGGTCGGCGCGGGCGGGTGACACGACGGCGAGGGCGGCGCCGATTCCGGCCACACCCGCCCATACCCACCGGACCATAGCCCGGATTCTCCCCACGGGGCGCGGCGGTATCTCAGGAATCGGTGGCCGGCGGCGCCGGACGCTGGACGTTCACCAGTGAGATCAACGCGACGAACAGCATGGCGAAACCGACGGAGGCGCCTTCGAGGCTGATGACGAAGGCGGCGTACTCGTACCAGCCGCCCGCCGCTCCGGCTCGGCTCTGCATGGGCAGCGTGGTCAGCGCCATCGCCCCGCCGATGCACAGCACGGCGACGGTGACGATCGTGACCGCGCGGCCCAGCGGCTGGCTCGCGTATCTCTGGAAGAACCGCGCCTCGAACCCGATCGCGATGAGCAGCAGGGGGATGACCTGGCTGGCCTGCGCGAAGTACTCCTGGCTGATGGTTTGCGGCGCGTCGCCGGCTCCTCGGGAGAGGGCGTCCCAGTACTCCGCTCCGATGTAGGCGGCGAAGGTGCCGAGGGCGAGCGGGGTCAGGGTGCTCAGTCGGGAGCGCGGGCTTTCCGCCGGGAAGAGGAGGGCCGCGAAGAGCACCAACAGCGCGACGTACGCCAGGGACATCGGGATGACGAACAGGAAGCGGTCACGCCACCCGTCCGGCGCCTGCCAGGACACGACGTCGAGGGCGAGGTAGAGGCCCGCGCCGAGGGCGTACCCGCGCCACGGGACCGCGGCGCGGCCCAGTGCGAGAAGGAGTGCCGCCAGGACCCCCAGGAGCAGCGCGTCGACGACGACGAAGAGCCAGGCCGGCTCCTGCCACCGCCCGCCCGCGGCCGCCGCCTGGACGAAGTCTTCGCTGAAGGCCAGCGGGATGAAGAGGGTGAACAGCGCCGCCGTACGCAGTTTCGCGTCCCACGCGTCAGCCATCCGCCGGTCCTCTCGGTATGCAGGGAGAGGCTACAACACCGTCAGGATGCGATCCGCGTGTAAGAGATCCGACAGCCGGATGGCGATCTCGGGCGCCGCCCTCGCCGATGTGATCACTATTGGCAGGGCGCCGCACTCCATCAGCTCGTCCAGCAGGGCGCCGTCGCGCCACTCCATCACGTCGGCGGACGGCCGCAGGTGGATGACGACCAGGTCGTGCCGGGGCAGGCAGTCGCGCAGGCCGGCCAGCACCGCGTACGCGTCGACGCCCGGCCGGCGATCGGCCGATCCGAAGACGACCAGCAGTTCGTCGTTGACCGCGAGCTCGGCCAGGCGCGCGACCAGGGTGGCCGCGTCGGGCCCGGTCCGCGGCTCGCCAGCGACCGCGATGGTCATTCCCGTCAGACCCGGCTCCGGGCACAGGTACGGGCGATGTCGCGGGAACGGCCGACTGGTTGCCATCCGTAATATCGTGCACACAGTTCGTGCATGGTCGCCATAGTCAGTGTTGACCGGCCACCCCTGCGGTGGCCGCCGGACACTTCTGTCCGCGCCGGTCAGGGGACCGGCCACGCCTCGCAGAGCGTCCACATGACATGGTCGCCGGGGGCGTGCCGGGACGATCCGCTCCCCCGGACCACCACCTGGCCGGCGGCGGTGTCCAGGTGGATGTCGGTGTGCGGGCCGGCGAACCGCACGGACGCGACGGTCGCCGGCAGGTCGCCGCCGAGGCGTACCCAATCCGGCCGGACAACGGCGGCTCCCCCGCCGCCCGGCGGCGCCGAGGTGGCCACGGTGACGCGGCGGTCGCCGGCGCGGATCGTGACCGACTCCGCCGTGCGGTCCAGCACCGCACCGTCCAGGACGGACGCCGGCCCGGACAGCCGGGCGACGGTGCGATCCACCGGGCGCCGGTACACCTCGTCGGGCGTGCCGACCTGGGCGGCCCCGCCGCCGTGCAGGACCGCGACGCGGCCGGCGATCGCCAGCGCCTCGGCGGCGTCGTGCGTGGCGTACACCGCCGCCGCGCCGGCCTCCGCGCGCCGGCGGGCGACCTCCGCCAGCACGATGGCCCGCAGGTGGGCGTCGAGGTGCGCGGTCGGCTCGTCGAAGAGGAACAGCGCCGGGTCCGCGGCCAGCGCCCGGGCCAGCCCCACCCGCTGCTGCTCGCCGCCGGACAGCTGCGCGGGGCGCCGGTCGGCCAGGTCGGACAGGCCCATCCGGTCCAGCAGCTCCCCGGCGGCGTCGCGGGCCGCTGCTGCCGGCACGCCGCGGCGCCGCACCGGGTACGCGACGATGTCCCGCACCGCGAGGTGTGGCCAGAGCGCGTAGTTCTGGAAGACCACGCCGACCCGCCGGCGCTCCGGCGGCAGGCAGCGCCGCGGCGTGGACGCCAGCACGCCGCCCAGCCACAGCTCACCGGTACGCGGCGCGACGAACCCGGCCACCGCGTGCAGCAGCGTCGTCTTTCCGGACCCGGACGGGCCCAGCAGCGCCAGCACCTCGCCCGCGCCGACGTCGAGGTCCACATCGGACAGGATCAGGGCGCTACCGTCGTACCCGAGGCCGAGCCCGCGGCAGGACAGCGCGGCGGGCGCGTTCACCGGCGTCCCCATCGGACCAGCCCGGCGGCGACCAGCGCGACCGGGCCGGTCTGCACCAGGGCGAGCGCCGCCGAGGTGCCCACACCGCCCAGCTCCCGCTGGTTGAGGATCACCACCGCGAACGTCTCGCTCCCCGGTCCATAGAGGATGGTGGACATGGTCAGCTCGTGCGAGGCGTACAGGAACGCGAGTCCGCCGCCGATCGCCGCCGCGGTGGCGAGCGGCGGCAGCGTCACGGTCCGCAGCGCGGTGACCGGCCCGGCGCCGCTGGCCCGGGCGGCGCGGGGCAGGTCGGGCGGCAGGCGGTCGAGCGCGGCCTGGACCGGGCGGTGGCCGAACACCCAGAACTTCGCCAGGTACGCGAGCAGGATCAGCGCCGCCGAGCCGGCGAGCAGCCGGCCGTACCCGATGAGGATCCCCACGGCGAGCGCCGAGCCGGGGATCGCGAACGCCAGCACGACGGCGGTGCCCAGCGGCCCACGGGTGGCTCGCCCCGGCAGCCCGGCGACGGCGGCGCCCAGCAGCGGCACCAGGACCGCGGCCGCCGCGGCGAGCCACAGCGTGCGGGCGAGCGCCGGGCCGGTCACGCCGGCGAACGCGGCGTCGAAGTTGGCGAGCGTCCAGTTGGCCGGCACCGGCGGCAGGCCGGGTGCGGCGGTCACCGCCGCCAGCGCGACCGCCACGAGGGGCAGCCCGACGGCGAGCGTGGCGTACGCGTACACCACCGCCGCGGTGGCCCGGCCGGCCCGCCCGGCGGCCGCGGCTTCCGGCCCGGTGCGTACCGCCGGCCGGGCGCCGGCCCACAGGTCGGCGGGCCCGACCGCGAGCAGGGCCAGCGCCACCATCGCGAGGGCGACCACGGTCAGCTCGCGGAACGCCTCCGGGTCCGCCGCGAACGCCAGGTCGCTGTAGACCACTGTGGACATCGTGCCAAAGCCGGCGGGCGTGCCGAGCAGTTGCGGGATGGCGAAGGCGTTGACGACGCTGACGAACACCAGCGCGGCGGCGGCCACAATGGACATCCGCAGCAGCGGCAGGGTGACGGTTCGCAGCGCCACCCACGCCGAGGCGCCGGCCGCCCGCGCCGCGCGCACGAGGTCGGGTTCCGCGCGCGTGGCCAGGCCCGCGGCGACCGCGAGGTACGCCAGCGGCACGCCGTGCGCGGCGAGCACGGCGGCGATGCCGACCGGGCCGTACAGCCCCGGCAGGGCGAGGCCGGCGAGCCGGTCGGCCAGCCCCGCCGGCCCGTACGCCTCGGTCCAGCCGAGCCCCAGCACCAGATCGGGTACGACCAGCGGGGCGGCGATCAGCAGGCGCAGCCGGCCGCGGTGGCGCACCGACCCGCGCTCGACGGCCAGCGCCAGCGCCACCCCGGCCGCGACCGCCGGCGCGGTCACCACGACGCCGAGCACGACCGTGTGCCAGACGGCGGTGCGCACGTACGGCGTACCGAAGGCGCGCGCGACCCCGCCGGCACCGCCGCCGACCGCCTCCCGCAGCAGCGCGCCGAGCGGCACGGCGACGAGGGCGGCCAGCAGGGCGGCGACCAGCAGCCACCAGCCCCGCCGCACCGTGGTCACCCGCCGAAGATCGACTGGTACTCCCGGAGCAGGTCGCGCTGCTTGCCGTACAGCGCCGGCCAGTCCGGCGACACGGAGGTGGCCCCGGCGGGGCGCTCCGGGCCGGGGATCTGGGCCAGCACGGGCTGCCAGCCGGTCTTCGCGATGCGCCGCTGGCCGTCCTCCGACAGGACGTACGCCAGGAACGTCCTGGCCGCGTCCGGCTGCTTGCTCGTGGCGGTCGCCGCGATCGGGCTGTAGACCGCGATCGCGCCCTCCTTGGGCCAGGCCAGCGTCACCGGCGAGCCCTTGGCGGCCGCGGCGCGCACCTCCGTGTCGAGCGTGATGCCGAGCCGGTAGCGGCCCTGGGCCACGGCCGTCACGACCTCCGGCGGGGTGGCCACCTGGACGGCGCCGTTGGCCGCCAGCCGGCGGTAGTAATCCATCCCGAACCCGGGCGCCTGGCTGAAGTAGCCGAGCGCGGCGAACGCGGAGCCGGCCGTCGCGGGGTCGGGCACGGCCACCTTGCCGCGGTACGCCGGGTCGGCCAGCGACGCCCAGCCGGTCGGCGCCGGGGTCAGGTCCTTACGGGCGACGACGACCACGAAGAGGACCCGGGTGCCCCAGAACGTGTCGGTGCGGAACTCCTCCGGCACGCCCGCCAGGTCCGGCAGCGGCCACGCCGCCAGCAGCTTCTGGTCGGCGTACGCGTGCATCGACAGTGGATCGGTGCCCCACATGACGTCGGCGCGCAGCCCGCCGGAGCGCTGGTCGCCGGCGACGCGCGCGTTCAGCGCCCCGGTGGCGGCGCGGAAGACCTCGACCTCGGCGCCCGGGTGCGCCTCCTTGAAGCCGGCGACCACCGCGTCCACGGTGTTCTGGGTGACCGAGGTGTAGAGCGTGATCCGCGGCGGCGTGGTGGAGCTGGCGGAGCCCGCCGGCTCGGCGCCGCACGCGGCCAGGGTGAGTATCGCCAGTACTGCGAGCAGGCGCGGGTGGGACCGGAACGGCATCACGATGGCCTCCGGGAAAGGGGTAACGGCGGGACGCCGTCAGGGCGATTCGCTGCCCAGGGGCACGTCGGGCTCCCACCGCAGGGGGTCGGCGGTGAGGCCGAGCAGGTATGTCACCGAGCAGCTGAGCACGGCGGCGAACTCGGGAAGCCGCCTCAGGTCGAGGCCGCGCCCGTTCTCCATCGCGCTGAGCGTCCTATTTGTCAGGTTGACGCCGCGGCACGACAGGCGGCGTACCAGTTCGGTCTGGGTGAGGGAGAGCTGCAACCGGCGCTCGCGCAGGCGGCGGGCGCAGACCCACTGTCGCTCGGCGATCGGGTCGGTCATCGCGACTCCCTCTCCGTCGGGGTCCAGTGTTCGCCGACTCGTGGAAGGGCCACAACCGATTCAGCCGGAAGGGGTACGCGCCGGGTCAGTGGAAGGGGAGCTCACCGAAGATCTCCCGGATCCGGCGCAGGTCACGCAGGCGGGGCTCGGTCGTACCGCCGACCCAGCGGCTCACGGTCTTCACCGAGACGCCGAGCTGGCGTGCCGCGGCCTCCATGGTGAGCCCTTGGCGGCGCAGCACCCCGCCCATCCAGTCCGCGAAGGAGGTGCCGTCCGGGCCGCTTTCGACCAGGCCGGCGCCCGGCCACCGGTCGACCGCGGCGGGGGCTTCCGCGGCGTCGGCGGGCGCGGTGCCCAGGAACGACGCCAGTTCCTCGGGATTGGGCGCGCCGGGCGTGGGTTGGGACTTGAGCACGTCGACCTCGGCGTGGTCCGGAAAGATCCGGAAGGACACCTGGATCGTGCCGGTCGGGCCCGCGGCGTCGAGCAGCGCCCGCGCCACCGCCTCGCCCACCGCCCGGTTGTCCTCCTCGGATAATGGGGACTGCGCGAGCGATCGCCGCACGAAATCGCGGATTCCTGGAATGGAGGAAGGGCGGGCCGGAAACGTTTGCGACAGGACGACGACGGGGGTTACCTCGATGTTGTCGTGGATCGGATCCATTCGCCCTCCCGGGGGACCGATCAATGAGACAGATGTGTCCGGTAGGACGACTATTCAGTCTAGCGTGATCTGTATCACACCCCTATAGTGCCTTTACATGGTCATTTTGGCTGTCACTTTTCTTTCACAGTTCCAGAAAAACACATGACCTTGCCCAAACCAGGAGTGGCATCGTGACGGTGACGCGAAATCAGGACGAGCCGGTGGTGCACATCCTCTGGATGAACGGCGGCCTGTCCTGCGACGGCGACTCGGTCGCCCTGACCGCGGCCACGCAGCCGAGCATCGAGGAGATCGTGCTCGGTGCGCTGCCCGGACTGCCCAGGGTGTCCGTGCACTGGCCGCTGATCGACTTCGAGTGCGGCCCGGAGCAGGGCGCCGACACGTTCATCGAGTGGTGGCACAAGGCCGACCGGGGCGAGTTGGACCCGTTCGTGCTGGTGGTCGAGGGTTCGGTCCCCAACGAGGCGATCAAGGACGAGGGCTACTGGTGCGGCTTCGGCAACAACCCGGAGACCGGGCAGCCGATGACGACCAGCGAGTGGCTCGACCGGCTGGCCCCCAAGGCGACGGCGATCCTGGCGGCGGGCACCTGCGCGACGTACGGCGGGATCCACGCCATGGCCGGCAACCCGACCGGCGCGATGGGCGTCCCCGACTACCTGGGCTGGGACTGGAAGTCCAAGGCGGGGCTGCCGATCGTCTGCGTGCCCGGCTGCCCGACCCACCCGGACAACCTCTCCGAGACCATCCTCTACCTGCTCTACCAGGTCGGCGGCCAGGCCCCGATGATCCCGCTGGACGAGGCGCTGCGCCCGCGCTGGCTCTTCGGCGCCACCGTCCACGAGGGCTGCGACCGCGCCGGGTACTACGAGCAGGGCGACTTCGCCAACACCTACGACTCGCCCAAGTGCCTGGTCAAGCTCGGCTGCTGGGGGCCGGTCGTGAAGTGCAACGTGCCCAAGCGCGGCTGGATCAACGGCGTCGGCGGCTGCCCCAACGTCGGCGGCATCTGCATCGCGTGCACGATGCCCGGCTTCCCGGACAAGTTCATGCCGTTCATGGACGAGCCGCCGGGCGCGCGGGTGTCCACCACGGCGAGCACGCTCTACGGATCGGTCATCAAGACCCTCCGCGGCGTCACCGCCCGCACCGCGGATCACGAGCCTAAATGGCGCCAGAAGAGCTCGGAACTGCTCACCGGCTACCAGAAAACGTGGTGATTCTTTATGACCGGGGCCGAGTCCGATCTTGTCGAGATGGCGTGGGATCCGATCACCCGCATCGTCGGCAGCCTGGGCATTTACACGAAGATTGACTTCAAGCAGAAGCGGGTCGTCGAGTGCCACAGCACCTCCTCGATATTCCGCGGCTACAGCCTTTTCATGCAGGGTAAAGATCCGCGCGACGCCCACTTCATCACCAGCCGGATCTGCGGAATCTGCGGCGACAACCACGCCACCTGCTCGGTGTACGCGCAGAATATGGCGTACGGCGTGCGCCCGCCCCACCTCGGCGAATGGATCCTCAACCTCGGTGAGGCCGCCGAGTACATGTTCGACCACAACATCTTCCAGGAGAACCTGGTCGGGGTCGACTACTGCGAGCGGATGGTCGCCGAGACCAACCCCGGCGTGCTGGAGCTGGCCAACCGCACCGAGTCGCCGCACGCGGGCGACCACGGCTACCGCACCATCGGCGACATCATGCGCTCGCTCAACCCGCTCGAAGGCGACTTCTACCGGGAGGCGTTGCAGGTCAGCCGCTCCACGCGGGAGATGTTCTGCCTCATGGAGGGGCGGCACGTGCACCCCTCCACGCTCTACCCGGGCGGGGTCGGCACGGTCGCGACGGTGCAGCTGTTCACCGACTACCTGACCCGGCTCATGCGCTACGTGGACTTCATGAAGCGGGTCGTGCCCATGCACGACGACCTGTTCGACTTCTTCTACACCGCGCTGCCCGGGTACGAGGAGGTCGGCCGCCGGCGGGTCCTGCTCGGCTGCTGGGGCTCGCTGAACAACCCGGACCACTGCGACTTCCGGTACGAGACGATGACCGACTGGGGCCGGCAGATGTTCGTCACCCCCGGCGTCATCGTCGACGGGAAGCTGGTCACCACCGACCTCGTGACGATCAACCTGGGCATCCGGATCCTCCTCGGCTCCTCGTACTACGAGGACTGGGAAGACAAGGAAATGTTCGTCACCCGCGACGCGCTGGGCAACCCGGTCGACCGCCGGCATCCGTGGAACCAACACACCATCCCGCGGCCGGCCAAGCGCGACTTCGACGGCAAGTACAGCTGGACCATGTCGCCGCGCTGGTTCGACGGCACCGACCACCTCGCGCTCGACACCGGCGGCGGGCCGATCGCGCGCCTGTGGGCCACCGCCCTGGCCGGCCTCGTCGATTTCGGGTACGTCAAGTCGACCGGCCACAGTGTCCTGATCAACCTGCCGCGCACGGTCACCCGGCCGGAGACCACGTTCGAGTGGAAGATTCCACAGTGGAGCAATGCGATCGAGCGCAACCGGGCCCGCACGTACTTCCAGGCGTACTCCGCCGCCTGCGCGGTCTACTTCGTGGAACGGGCGCTCGCCGAGGTACGCGCCGGGCACACGAAGACCTGGGAGCCGTTCACCGTGCCGAAGGACGCCCACAGCGTGGGCTTCACCGAGGCGGTCCGCGGCGTGCTGTCGCACCACATGGTGATCCGCAATGGAAGGATCGCCAACTACCACCCGTACCCGCCGACGCCCTGGAACGGCAGCGTCCGCGACACGTACGGCACGCCCGGACCGTACGAGGACGCGGTGCAGAACACCCCGATCTTCGAGGAGAACCCGCCCGATCGGTTCAAGGGCATCGACATCATGCGGGCCGTACGCAGCTTCGACCCGTGCCTGCCCTGCGGCGTACACATGTTCCTCGGCGACGGGAAGGTCATCAAGACCTCGCACTCGCCGATGGGCGTCACGCTCGCCACCTGACCGACCACATCCACAACCTGGGAAAGGCGCAATACATGTCCGATGGACAGGACGTACGGGCCGTCGGCCTGCGCGTCGAGCAGCTCCTCGGCGAGCTGCGGGCCGGCGGGTCCGCCGACCCGGCCGCGGTGGCCGACGAGCTGGTCGGCTCCGTCGTCCAGCTGTACGGCGCGGCGCTGCGCCGGATCGTCGGCGTGGTCGGCCAGGACACCCTCGACAAGATGCTCGCCGACGACCTCGTGGAGAGCCTGCTGATCGTCCACGACCTGCATCCGCTGGACACCGGCACCCGGGTCCGGCGCGCCCTGGACAAGGTGCGGCCCTACCTCGGCTCGCACGCCGGCGGCGTCGAGTTCCTCGGCATCGACGGCGACGGCGTGGTGCGGCTGCGGCTGGAGGGCACCTGCCACGGCTGTCCATCCTCGACGGTCACGGTCCGGCTGGCGATCGAGCGGGCCATCGAGGACGCCGCGCCGGACACGACCGGCCTGCACGTCGAGGGGCTGGTGGCCGAGCCGCCCGGGCCGAAGCTGCTGCAGATCGGCCGCCGCCCGCCCGGTGAGCCGGAGCCCGGCTGGGTACGCGTCCCCGCCGGCCAGCTCGGCGACGGGCCCCGCTCGGTCGACGTCGACGGCGTACCCGTGCTGGTGCTGAGCCTCGACGGCGTCTGCTACGCGTACCGCGAAGCCTGCCCGGCGTGCGGCTCCGCCCTGGCCGGCGGCGCCCTCGACGGCCCGGCGCTGGCCTGCCCAGCCTGTGGCGCCCGGTACGACGTGCGCCGGGCCGGCGCCGGGCTCGACGACCCCGGCCGGCACCTGACCCCGCTGCCGCTGCTCGCCGACGACGCCGGCGTCCGCATCGCCGCCGGAGCGTCCCGGTGACGGCCGGGCTGCGCCGCTTCGCCCGGCCGCAGGCGGCACCGGCCGACCTGCCGCGGATCGGCCGGCGCCGGCGCGACGAGACCGCGGAAAGCTGCGAGATGTGCGGCGCGAGCCTGCCGCCCGACCACGGCCACGTCGCGGAGCCGCAAAGGCGTTCGCTGTCCTGCGTCTGCCCCGGCTGCTACCTGCTCTTCACCGCCGACGGCGCCGGCCACGGGCGGCGCCGCGCGGTGCCGCGCCGGATCCACCACGACCCGGCCACGCCGCTGACCCTCGCCGAGTACGACGAGCTGGGCGTGCCGGTCGCGATGGCGTTCTTCTTCCGGAACTCGGTGCTGGACCGGATCGTCGGCTGCTATCCGAGCCCCGGCGGGGCGACCGAGTGCGAGCTCGACCTCGCCGCGTGGGACCGGCTGGCCGCCGACCACCCGCTGCTGGCCGCGCTGGAGCCGGACGTGGAGGCGGTGTTCGTCGACCGCCGCCCCGACGCGATCGAGGCGCACCTCATCCCGATCGACGCCTGCTACGGGCTCATCGGGCAGCTCCGCATGCGCTGGACCGGCTTCGACGGCGGCGACGAGGTACGCAGGATCCTGGCCGACTTCCGGGACGACCTGCGCGCGCTCAGCACCCCGCTCCCCGGGCGGGCATGATGACCGACCTCGTCTTCGACTGCGTCGGCGCGCGCGCCGAGCGGTACGCCGTGACGCCCACGCTCACCCTCGCGCTGCGCATCGCCGAGACCTCCGGCGCCGACGTGCACGCGATCGCGCTGCGCTGCCAGATCCGCATCGAGCCGCACCGCCGCCGGTACACCGCGGAGGAGGCCGCGCGCCTGCACGACCTGTTCGGCGACACCTCGCGGTGGGCGGACACGCTCAAGCCGCTGCAGCTGACCACGCTCGCCGTGATGGTGCCGAGGTTCACCGGGGCCGCCGACGTCGACCTGCCCGTGCCGTGCACGTACGACCTGGAGGTCGCGGCCACCCGCTACTTCTCCTCGCTCGACGACGGCACGGTGCCGCTGCTGCTCCTGTTCAGCGGCACCATCTTCGTCAAGACCCCGTACGGGTTCGCCGTCGAGCAGGTCCCGTGGAGCCACGAGTCCGCGTACCGGCTGCCGGTGGCCACCTGGCGGGAGATGGTCGACTACCACTTTCCCAACAGCGGCTGGATCCGGTGCGACCGCTCCACATTGGACGCGCTGGCGAGCTACAAGTCCCGCAACGCGCTGCCCACATGGGACAGTACGCTGCGGGCCCTGCTCGCCGAGCCGGAAGTGCCCCGGCCATGAGCATCGACGTCGCGCGCGCGGTGGCGGACACCGTCCTCTACGAGGGGTACGTGCTCTACCCCTACCGGGCCTCGGCGCAGAAGAACCGGAGCCGGTGGCAGTTCGGCGTGCTCATGCCGCCCGACTTCGCGGCCGCCGACCCGTCGGAGACGTCCGGCGCCCGGGCCGAGGTCGTCGCGGCGGTCGCGAACGCGTTCACCGTGCGGGTCGCGCTGCGGTTCCTCCAGGTGCAGCGGCGCTCGGTGCACGCTGTGCGCGCCGGCGCCATCCCGGTGACCGAGTGGGACGAGGCGGTCGAGCACGAGCTGACGTACCTGCTCGACCGCGCCCGTCCGCGACACGACGTGCGCATACCCGGCGGCGTCGAGCGGGAGACGCGCTACGACAACGGCGCGGTGGTCGCCGAGGTCGTCCGCGAGCGGCTGCCGCTGTCCGCGACACTCACGCTCACCGCGGAAGACCTGCCGGGCACGCCGCGCGCCGTCCGGCTGCGGGCCCGCGTCGACAACCACACCGATTCGGGTACGCCGGCCGGCGCGCGCACCGACGCGCTGCCCGCCGCGCTGGTGGCCGCCCACCTGATCCTCGCCATCGAGGGCGGTGCCTTCGTATCCATGGTGGACCCTCCACAGTGGGCAGCCGAGGCGGTCGCCGGCTGCGGCAGCTCCGGGCTGTGGCCGGTCCTCGCCGGGCCGCCCGGCCGCGCCGACGTCATGCTCGCCGCGCCGATCATCCTGTACGACCACCCCGAAGTCGCCCCGGAGAGCCCGGCCGACCTCTACGACGCCACCGAGATCGACGAGATCCTGCTGCTGCGCACGCGCGCCCTCACCGACGCCGAAAAACGGGAGGCCCGGGCCACCGATCCGCGCGCTGCCGCCGTACTCGATCGGGCGGATGCGCTCGACGGGCCGACACTCGCGCGACTGCATGGCACGCTGCGCGAGGCCGCGCCTCTCGCGGTCACTGTGGACGGTCGCCGGGTGGCGCGCGGCGCCACCGTCGTGCTGCGCCCGGGCACCCGGCGCGCCGACGCGCAGGACATGTTCCTCGTCGGGCGCACCGCGCTGGTCGAGGACGTGCTGTTCGACGTCGACGACCGGCCGTACCTCGCGGTGACGCTCACCGACGACCCGGGCGCCGACGTGATGCGCGGCCACGGGCGGTTCCTCTACTTCGCACCGGACGAGGTCGAGCCGGCATGAACAGGACCGTGGTCGCCGGCGTCGGGAACATCTTCCTCGGCGACGACGGGTTCGGCGTCGAGGTGGTCCGCGCGCTCGCCGGGCGCCCCTCCCGTCCGGCGTGGAGGTCATCGACGTCGGCATCCGCGGCGTCCATCTGGCGTACGACCTGCTGGACGGGTGCGACCTGCTGGTGCTCGTCGACACCGCCCAGCGCGGCGTGCCGCCGGGCACCGTCAGCGTGCTCGAACTCGACGCGGTCGCCGCCCCCGCGGCCGAGCCGGGCCGGCCGCCGCTCGACCCGCACGGGATGGCCCCGCGCCAGGTGTTCGACCTGCTCACCCGGCTCGGCGGCAGCCCGTCACGGACGCTCGTCGTGGCCTGCGAACCGGCCGACCTGGACGCCGGCATGGACCTGTCGGAGCCGGTGCGGGCCGCCGTACCGCGGGCGGTGCGACTGGTCGAGGACATCCTGAAGGGAGGGTGACGATGCTGGGCAAGCTGGTGAAATTGGCCCTGGTCGCGGCGGTTCTCGCGGTCCTGGTGCAGTCCATTCCGGACATCAAGCGATACCTCGAGATCCGGGCCATGTGAGGGAGGCGGCACGCGTGCACGAGATCGGGCTGTGTGAGGGCGTGGTGGAGACCGTGCTGCGCCGCGCCGCCGGCCGGCCGGTACGGCGGATCAGGCTCCGCGCCGGCGTCCGGCACGCGATCGTGCCCGAGTCGATGAGCCAGGCGTTCGCGCTCGTCGCCGCCGGCACCGAGGCCGCCTCGGCGACCGTCGACCTGGTCACGGTGCCGGCCCGGCTCCGGTGCGAAACCTGCGGCGCCGAGGCCGACACGGTCGACCTGCTCGCGGTGTGCCCATCGTGCGGCAGCGACCGGGTACGCCTCACCGGCGGCGACGAACTGGTCCTCGAATCCATCGAGTACCGGGCCGGGTGAGGTCGCGTATGTGTCTGGGCATTCCGGCCCGCGTGCTGAGCGTCGGCGTCGACCACCCCGACCTGGCCTCCGTCGACATGGTGGGCGCCACACGCAACATCAACGTCGGCCTGCTCGACGAGGGCGAAAGCGTGCGGGTGGGCGACTGGATCCTCGTACACATGGGGTTCGCCCTGCAGAAGATGACCGAGCAGGAGGCGATCGACGCGATCGACGCGCTCAGCGCCGAGCGGACGGCGCTTTCCGACTGGGAGCCGACGTGAACGGTGCCCTGATGTTCGTCCGGTACGCGTACCCGCCGAACTCGATGGGTTTCTGCGGACCGGCGGACAGCACCGGGTTCCGGCAGTACGCCGAGGCCGGCGTGGTCGACGGCGGCCTCGTACGCCTCGCGCAGGCGTTCTCCGGCGCCTGGCCGTACCTGGAGATGATCGCGCACGGCGTGGGGATCGCCGACCCGCTCGACCGCCGCGTGGTCGAGGCATACTGGGTCGGAAACGGCCTGCTCGACGCGCTGCCGCTGGGGTTCCTGGCCAACACCCTGGAAGACCGGTTCCGGCCGCGGATCGGCAACCGGTTCGGCCGGCTGGCCGAGGGCCTGCTCGCCGGTGGCGTGCCGCACCACAGCTTCCACGTGTTCGGCGTCTACCCCTGGGTCGGGCTGCTCGGCGACGACCGCAAGGCCGACCGGGCGCTGACCGTGCTCGACCGCTGCCGCATCCGATGGGGCCAGGTCACCGACGTCCACGGCGCCCAGGTCACCGTGCGGTCGCGCCCCCTGCTGTGGGACGGCCGTACGCTGTCGCTCGGCCCACCCGAGCCGGAAACCGCCGACATCGCGGTCGACACGCCACTGCAGCCGGGCGACTGGGTGTCGCTGCACTGGAACTGGGTCTGCGACCGGCTCACCAGCCGGCAGCTACGCGCCCTGCACGCGTACTCCGCCCGCCACGTCCACATGATCAACCACTCCGCCCCACTAGCCGCGTTGACCTAACCCCCGCCCCTCTACGCCGTCGATCAAGGGCAAATGGTCGTGCTTCGATCTCCAAACCACGACCATTCGCCCTTGATCGACGCAACATCCCTTGATCGGCCCAGCACCGGACGGCGGCCACGAGCGCTCCCAGCGGTGGTCGCCGACCAGCTCCTCTCGAAGCGGCCCAGGGCATCCGCCCGTACCGGTGGCCCGCCCCGCGCGGTGATCATGAACTTAGCGGGGGCGGAGAGCGCTTCCTCCGACGACAACTCCATGATCACCGCACTGGTGTCGAATGATCCCCCATGCGCTGGTCGACAAGGGGGCGATATGCCGCCTTTGCCCACTCGAAGAGAGGTCACCAATCGCGCGCACATAGATATTGGCCACCTGGCGCTGCTCCGCGTCGCGGCCCGAGGGCGCCCTGGTTGGGGGTTGCCGCGTGAGTGGGGCTCCCCTATGCACGCCTGGGAAGGCATAGGGGAGCCCCACTCACGGCGCGATGCCCAACAGGGGTCCCCTCTTGGGGCCGGACGCGACAGGCCGGACGCGACGCCGAGTACCGACGTCGCGCGCCCACACCGAACGCCCCACCGCGCGCACCGATCAAGGATTTCCGCGTCGATCAAGGGCAAACGGTCGCGGATTGGAGATCAAACCACGACCATTCGCCCTTGATCGACGCGAAGAGGACGGCGAGAAGAGGACGGCGAGGAGGACGGCGAGGAGGAGGGCGAGAGGGAAGGGGGTCAGGTCAACGTGCAGGGGGTGGTGTTTATGGTGGCGGTGCGGGGGGAGCCGGTGGGGCCTTCGGCTTGGAAGCCGAATGAGGTGCTTTCGCCGGCCGCGATGATGGCGTTCCAGTCCAGGTTGGTCGCGGACACCTGGTCGCCGCTCTGCGTCACGGTCGCGTTCCAGGCGTTGGTGACCGTCTGGCCGCCGGGGAACGTGAACCGCAGCGTCCAGCCGTCGATGGCGGCGCTGCCCGCGGTGATGCGGATGTCGGTCACGAAGCCGGTCGGCCACTCGCTGGTCACGGCGTACCGCACCGTGCAGGAGGCGGCGACCGCGGAGGCCGTCGGCGACGGGGTCGGTGCGGCGGACGGGCTGCGCGTGGGGGTGGGCGTCGGGCGCCGTGCCGGTGAGGCGCTCGGCGTGGGCCGGGGCGGGGACGGCGGGGACACGGACGGCGACGGGGACGGCGTGGGGCCGCCCGGGTAGCTGAGCCCGAAGCCGTACGGGAAGAGGGCCGGCTTGCCGTCGCCGACGTTGATGGGCTGCTGGGACGCGTTGGCCATCCACGTCACGGGCAGCTTGCCGGTCGGGTTGTAGTCGCCGAACAGCACATCGGCGACGCCCTGGCCCTCGGTGCCGGGCAGCCACGCCGCCACCAGCGCGGCCCACCCGCCGAGTTGGGTGGCGATGTCCAGCGGCCGCCCGGACACCAGCACCACGATCACCGGTACGCCGGTGGCCCGCAGCCGGGAGAGCGTCCGCAGGTCGGCGTTGTCCAGACCCATCGAGCCGGTACGGTCGCCGCGGCCCTCGGCGTACGGCGTCTCCCCCACCACCGCGATCGCGGCGCGGTAGGAGCGGTCGATGCCGGCGCCGTCCCGGTTGTACGTCACGGTGGCGCCGGACCCGACGGCGTTCCGGATGCCTTGCAGGATCGTGGTGCCCGGGGTGGTGTTGCCGCTGGCGCCCTGCCACGAGATGGTCCAGCCGCCGGACTGGTTGCCGATGTCGTCGGCGCTCTTGCCGGCGACGAAGATCTTTCCGCCGGTCTTGGCCAGCGGCAGCGCGTTGTTGGCGTTCTTCAGCAGCACCTGCGAGCGGCGGACGGCGTCCCGGGCCAGCTCGCGGTGCGGCTGACTGCCCACTGTGGAGGTCAGCGCGCGGTCGGTGAAGCGCCGCTCGAACAGGCCCAGCTCGAACTTCTTGGCGAGGATGCGGCGGTTCGCGTCGTCGATGCGTTCCGCGCTGATCCGGCCGGCCTGCACCTCGGCGCGCAGCAGGGTCAGGAACTGCCGGTAGTCGGTGGGCACCATGACCATGTCGACGCCGGCGTTGATGGCAGTGGCGATCTCGTTGCCGGTGAAGCCGCGCGCGCCGTCGATCTGGTCGATGCCGGCCCAGTCCGTGACCACGAAGCCGCTGAAGTGCAGCTCGCCCTTGAGCAGGTCGGTGATGAGCTGCCGGTGCCCGTGCAGCTTCTGGCCGTTCCAGCTGCTGAACGAGATCATCACGGAGCCGACGCCCTGCGCGACGGCCGCCTGGAACGGCGGCAGGTGGATCGCGCGCAGGTCGGCCTCGGAGAGCTGGGTGTTGCCCTGGTCGTCGCCACCGGTGGTGCCGCCGTCGCCGACGTAGTGCTTGGCGGTGGCGAGGATCGAGGACGGCTCGGCGAGGCTGGCGCCCTGTAGCCCGCCGACGATCGACGTCATCGACGCGGGGATCTCGGGCAGCTCGCCGTACGACTCGTAGGTGCGCCCCCAGCGGTCGTTGCGGGCGACGCACAGGCACGGCGCGAAGGTCCATTTAGGACCGGTCCCGGCGACCTCCTCGGCGGTGGCCCGGCCGATCCGCTGGACCAGGGCGGGGTCGCGGGTGGCGCCGAGCCCGATGTTGTGCGGGAAGATCGTCGCCCCGCGTACGGTGTTGTGCCCGTGCACGGCGTCGACGCCGTAGATGATCGGAATCCCGAGCGGGGTGTTCTGGGCGGCGCGCTGGTAGCCGTCGTACATCTCGGCCCAGCCGTTGGGGCTGTTGTCGGCCGGCGCGGAGCCGCCGCCGGACAGGACCGAGCCCAGCCGGTACGTGGCGATGTCCTCCGGCGCGGTCAGCGCGGCGCGATCGACCTGGACCAGCTGCCCGATCTTCTCGTCCAGCGACATCCGGGACATCAGGTCGCCGACCCGGTTGAGCGTCGGCTGGGCCGGATCCTGGTACGGCAGCACGGCCGCGGCGGCCTCCTGCGCCCCGCGCGCTGGGCCGGACCGATCATGTCGAGCGCCGAGGCGACGAACGTGCCGGCGACCAGGACGACGCTGATGATCGCGGCGATGATCATCGTACGGCCGTGCCGGTCGAGGCGCAGGACGAGCCGGTGACTGACCGGGGCGTGCGGGGTGGTGTCGCCCTCGTCGGTCGATGGGGGCATGCAGGGACTCCTTTTGGGCATCACATGAGGCACAGTGCGCCGGTCATGGTCGACCGGCGCGGATGCCCGGAATCCCGCAGTGACTCGAATCTATGCGTGCCGCCCCGAGTTGGTCAAGTGAGCCGCGCGAGCGGCTCGACCAGTTCCCGCTCCTCGTACGACAGGTGCGACAGCAGGGTGTCGGTGAGCAGATCCAGCTCCTCCCGCACGCGGACGATCCCGGCCGGCTCGCTGACCAGGGCGACGAGCGCGGCGTCGAGGCGTTCGAGCACGTCCGCGATGACGTGGTGCTCCGCCTCCAGCCGGTCGATCACCGGGGCCAGCCGCGGGTCGGCCCGGCGCAGCTGCGGAAACATGCTCCGGTCCTCCAGCGTGTGGTGCGTGGTGACCAACCGGCAGTAGGTCTCGCAGAACGTGCCCAGCGTCCAGTTGTTCTGCCGCAGGGCCATCGTATTGATCATCGAACGCACCCGGCCGGCGTCGACCGCGCCCGCCGCCACCTGGCGTACCAGGTCATGGAGCTGGGCCAGCTCCTGGCGCAAGTGGTCGTGCACCTCGATGAGGTGCTGGCCGTTGGCCCGCCCGGCGGCGCTGTAGCGGACGTCCGGGTCGGGCGCGGGCCCGGATGGGCGCGCCGCCTCGTCCCACAGCCGCACCGCGGAGCGGCGGAGGCCGTCGTCGGGCGTGGGCGTCACACCCAGGCCACCAGGCTCCGCGGGGCGCGCGGGCCGCGCGGACCCCGCACGCTCCGCGGCAACCAGTTCTTTCACCGCGGGTACGACGTCCGCCGCGAACCGGCGCAGGTCGTCATCGCCGCCCGCGTCGACCATCAGCACGAACCCGCTGATGCCCTCACTCACCGCCAGCTCGGCCAGCTGCTCGACCCAGATCTTGGGCGGGCCCTGCAGGAACGCCTGGCCGCTGCCGGCGAACGTACCCGCGATGTTGTAGAGCCGGCGGACCGCGGCGGGCTCCCGTCCGGCGGCGGCCGCCGCGTCGTCGATGATCTTGTTGGCCTCGGCCAACTGCTCGGGTGGCAGGTACGGCGCGCTCGGCAGCCAGCCGTCCGCGGCCCGCCCGGTGAGCTGGAGCATCCGCTTCTTGTACGCGCCGAGCCAGATGCCGATGGGGTGCGCGGCGACCGGCCCGGGACGCGCCCCGGCGAGCCCGTAGTGCTCCCCCTCGGCCCGCGCCCCACGGCCGGTTGTCCACAGTGCCCGGATCACCGCGATCGCCTCCTCCAGCGCGGCGACCGACTCGCCCGCGGTGCGGCGCGGGCCGCCCATCGCGGCGATCCCGTCCCAGAACGCGCCCGCGCCCAGGCCCAACTCGACCCGGCCGCCGCTGAGCACGTCCAGGCTGGCCGCGGCCCGCGCGAGCATCGCGGGCGGGCGCAGCGGCAGGTTGGCGACGTTGGGGAACACGCTCACGCCGGTGGTCTGGGCGGCGATGAACGACAGCAGCGTCCACGCGTCGAGAAACCCGCCGTTGTACGGGTGGTCCTGCACGCTGACCAGGTCGAGTCCCAGGTCGTCGGTCAGCCGGGCCAGCCGGAGCGCCTCGTCCGCGGTATCGGCGGCGGGCGGGACGAAGGTGCCGAATCGAAGGTCGTGACCGTAGTCGGGCATGCCTTCATTTCTACAGATGTTCTGTGCCACAGACTATCGGTTGTGCCGCTTATCTCACCGTACGATGGTGGGCATGACCTTGCAGGACGACCTGGGCTGGACGCTGGGGTGGTGTTCCGCGCCTACCTGCGGTCCGCGAGCGCGGTGACGGAGGGCCTGCCCGGCGGCCACCGCGGCTACCAGGTGCTGACCGCGGCGGCGCGCTCGGCGCCGGGCAGCCAGTCCGCGCTCGGCAAGCAGCTCGGGATCGACCGCACCGTGATGACGTACCTGCTCGACGACCTGGAGCGGGCCGGCCTGGTGGAGCGCCAGCCGGCGCCGGGCGACCGGCGTACCCGGCATGTGGTGGCCACGGCGCACGGCCAGAAGCTGCTCGACGACCTGGACGCCCGGCTCGCGCACGCCGAGGCGCACCTGCTCGCCGGCCTGCCCGAGCCGGACCGGGCCACCTTCAAGTCCCTGCTGTGCCGCCTGGCCACCCACGCCAACTCGCTCGACCCCGTGGCTGACGCCTGCGCGATCGTGGAGGAGCTCCGCACCCTGTGAGTGCAAGGAAGGGCACCTTGCTATCGCTTTTTGCATAGCAAGGTGCCCTTCCTAACACACCTACTGGCTGGTGATGCGGGCGTCGTCTACGCCGGCCTCCACCAGGCTCGCGGTCGACGCGTCGGCCGCTTCGACCAGGATCCGCACCGACTGCCCGGCGTACGCGGTGACGTTCCAGGAGCCGGTGGCCCAGGCGCCGTTGCGGTTGCTCGCGGCGCCGGCCTGGGTGAACAGCGCCGTCGTCCCTGCGTTGTGGACGATCGAGACGCGGAAGAAGTCGGCCGAGGACGCGTTGCTGCCATGGGCGAGGTACCAGGACAGCGACAGGTTCAGCGTGCCGGTGGCCGGGAGCGCGATCGCCGGCGAGCGGACACTCGTGGTGCCGCCGTCGATGTCGTGGTCGCCCGCGGCCGCGCCGGCGAGCCGGCCGGTCACCAGGTCGTTGGTGCCGGACACGGTCGTACCCAGTTGCTTGGCGCCGCTGGAGGTGGTGGCCTCCGGGTCGCCGCGCTCCCACACGCCGGTGGTGGCGGTGTCGGTGCCGTTCGGGTTGGTGGTCCACCCGGTGGCGGTCTCGAAGGTGTCCGACCACACCGTGGTCGGCAGGGTGCCCGTGGCGAGGGTCCACAGCGCGTACGCGGCGGCGTCGCCGGACCGGTCCAGCACCGTGTCGGAGATGTTGGTCGGGTACCGGTCGCACGCCTGGTGGTAGCAGGGTCGAACGCGCTCTGCGTGCCGCCCCACTTGGTCACCTGGGCGGCGGTCTTCACCCGCGAGGCGCCCGCGGCGACCCCCGAGGTCTGTACGCCGATGGTGTTGAAGGACGCGTCGTCGGAGCGGCCGGCGCCCTCGGTGTTCTCCTCGGTCTGCACGCCGATCGAGTCGTAGTACGCCTTGAGCACCAGCCCGGGAGCCGAGGTGATCCGGTTGATGAAGTAGCCGCCGTTGGTGGAGGCGACCATGTCGAAGTTGAAGTACGCCTTGATCTTCGCCCGCTCGGCGGTCGGCAGCGTGTTGGCGTAGAACTCGGACCCGTTCAGGCCCTGCTCCTCGTCGGTCCAGAAGGCGAACCGGACGTGGCTGGCCAGGGTCGGGTTGGTGGCCGCCAGCGTCAGGGCGATCTCCAGCAGCGTCGACGAGCCGGACGCGTTGTCGTTGATGCCCGGACCGGCGGTCACGCCGTCCAGGTGGGCACCGAACATGTACACGCTGTTCGGGTCGCCGCCGGGCCAGTCGGCGATCACGTTCGGGCCCGCGCCAGCGGTGCAGCCGGAGGTGCAGTTCTGCCGGACCACGCTGTACCCGGCGGCGGCCAGCCGGTCGAACACGTAGGTCACCGAGGCGGTGTAGCCGGCGGTGGTCGACCGACGGGTGCCGCCGTTGGCGGTCGCGATGTTCTGGAACTGTTGCAGATGCGCCTTCGTGTTGGTCAGCGAAATGTCGGGTGCTGCCAGCACCGCGGCCGACGCGGGTACGGGCACCGCGACCGCGGCCGCGAGCAGCGGCACGGCCAACATCCCGCGCAGGATCGACGAGGGTCTCATCGCGCACTCCTAGTGAAAAGGGGACTGCCGGGGGTGACCGGCAGCCCGCAGGATATGCGGCGCAGAGACCGATGTGAATAGCCGGTCAGGCCGGCGGCTGTCCGATGTTGACCATCCAGGCGATGCCGAAACGATCCATGCACATCCCGAACTCGTCGCCCCACATCTGCTTTTCCAGGGGTACGGTGACCGTGCCGCCGCCGGAGAGCTTCGCCCAGTAGCCGCGCAGCAGGTCGGCGTCGTCTCCGCTGAGGCTGATCGAGATGTTGTTGCCCGGCTCGTGCTCCGTCCCGGGTGGAGTGTCGGCGCCCATGAGCGTGAAGCCGTTGTCGGCTTCCAACTGGCCGTGCATGATCTTGTTCGGGTCCACCGATTCGGGCGCACCGTATTCGCCGAACGTGTGCAGCCGGAGGTCGCCGCCGAAGACGCCCTGGTAGAACTCCAGGGCTTGGCGCGCCTGGCCGTCGAAGCTGATGTACGGGTTGAGACGAGAAGTCACCGTTACCCCCTAGTCGTACCGGATGCTCCCTCGCAGGCTAGCCCGCTACCGCCGTGGCGGAGGCGAATGCGTCGAAGACCTCCTCCGGCCGGGTGCGCTCCGCCGCCATCCGCCAGGCGGTCTCCGCGATCGCGTCCGGGTCCAGCGTCGGCATCCGGTGGCCCTGCTCGGTGACCGTCCGGTGGATGTCGCCGCCCGTGATCAGGCCGCCGACCGTCAGCGCGCCGACGTAGACGCCGCGGTCCGCCACCGTCGCATGCAGCGTGAGCGCGTACATCCGCAGCGCCGCCGACGCCGGCGCGAGGTTGCCCAGCATCGGCATCGGGCGCAGTCCACTGAGGCCACCGGCGAACAGCAGCGTCCCGGCGCCCCGGTCCAGCATCGCCGGCAGGACGGCCGACACGAGGTGCACCGCGGGCAGCAGGATGTTCTCCAGCGGTTCGCGTACGTCCTCGGGGTCCGCGGCAGCCAGTGGCGTGATGCCGCGGGCGCCGGCCGCGGCGGGTCCGAAGTAGACGGTGTCGATCCCGCCGTGGTCGTCGGCGATGCGCGCGACGACGGCGCGCTGCGCGACCGGGTCGGTGAGGTCAGCGGTGTACGCGCGGGACTCGATGCCGGCGTCCGCCAGCTCGGCGCGGTACGCCGCGTGGCGCGCGTCCGACCGGGACACCAGCGCCACGGCGTGGCCCTCCCGGCCGAAGCGCCGGGCGATCGACAGGCCCAGACCGGGCCCGACCCCAAGTACAGCAATCACCAAGGTCTCCCTAAGTTGAAGATGTCCTCAACTTAGCCTCAACATGAGGGCATCGTCAACTTCGGTAGAGTGGGCGCGTGGACAGGACGGCACCGCTGCGCCGCGACGCACAGCGCAACCGCGAGCGGCTCGTCGCCGCCGCCCGCGAGGTGTTCGCCGAACGCGGCCTCGACGTCGCCCTCGACGAGGTGGCCCGCCGGGCCGGGGTGAGCATCGGCACGCTCTACAACCGCTTCCCCAACCGGGCCGAACTGGTCGCGGCCGTGTTCGCCGACCGCGAGGAGACCGTCGTCCGGATCACCGAGCACGCGCTGGCGATGCCCGACCCCTGGGCCGGGTTCGCGCACCTCGTGGAGCAGATCTGCCGCCTGCAGGCCGCGGACCGCGGCTACAACGACCTCGCCGCCCGGCGGGTGCCGCAGGTCGCCACCCCGCCACGCGGCCACACGCTCATGACCCAGCTCATCGCCCGCGCCCAGGACAGCGGCGCCCTGCGCGCCGACTTCGTACTCGAAGACATGATGTTCGTGACCTGGGCCATCACCCGGACCATCGAGGCCACCAGCCAGATCAGCCCGAACGCCTGGCGCCGGCACCTCGCGCTCATCCTGGACGGCCTGCGCGCCGGCGCCGCCCACCCGCTCCCCGAGCCACCACTGCGCCCCGAGCAGGCCGTTCAACTGCTCCGCGACCGCTAGGGACACTTCCCCACCACCGCGCCCGCGCTCAGCGCGCGGCGCGTCGATCAAGGACTTCTGCGTCGATCAAGGGCGAACGGCCGTGGTTTGATCTCCAATCCGCGACCCTTTGCCCTTGATCGGCGGGAAAGTCCTTGATCGACGCACAAGTCCTTGACCCACACCGCGGACGCCCGGCCCCGCGCGGAGGCCACGAGGCGCTAGTCACGCGAAAGTAGTTGACTCTGACTAGTCAGGGCTGGATACTCGGAGCATGACTACTGCTATAGCCACCGATGCTGGGGCCGTTCGGGTTCCGGCACACCACACCGTCACCAAGCGGCTCGGTCACTGGACCACCGCACGCGAGTTCGAGGTGCGCTCCCACCACGGGTTCGCCGTGCTCGACCTGCGCTCCCCGCGGATCCCGGACGGCGAGATCCGCATCGACGTCGACCTGGACCGGGCCGTGCTCAAGCTGCTGGTCGCCGACGACGCCGTGATCGACGACTGGGACCTGCACCGGGTCGGCCGCGGAAAGGTCAAGGACGGCCAGGGCCCGGGTACGCCCGGCGGCCGGCGCATCGTGCTCACCGGCCGGATGCGGCGCGCCGAGGTACGGGTCCACCGCGGCGGCGTCGCCATCCTGTCGGCGATGTTCTCCCGCGCGTACCTGGACGACCTGCGCCGGGCGCACCGGGAGGGCGGGTTCCCGACCGTCGACGACCCCACCCGGAGCGCCTGACCCGATGGCGAAGAAGCGCAAGGTCGGCAACCTGCTGGCGCTGGCCGTCCTGTCCTACCTGACCCAGCGGCCCATGCATCCGTACGAGTTGGGCCGCACCCTGAAGGACAACGGCGACGCCCGCAGCATCAAGTTCAACCACGGCTCGCTCTACATGGTCGTCGGGCAACTGGCCAAGGCCGGGTTCGTCACCGAGGTGGAGACCAACCGGCAGGGCCAGCTCCCCGAGCGCACCGTGTACGCGCTCACCGACGCGGGCCGCGCCGAGCTGAAGGACTGGCTGTGCGAACTGCTCGGCGAGCCGCAGCACGAGTACCCGCACTTCGTGGCCGCGCTGTCGCTGGTCGCGGCGTTACCGCCCAGCGTGGTGCTGCCGCTGCTGCGCCACCGGCTAGACCTGCTCGCACAGCAGCGGACCGAGATCCGCGCCATCGTCGACGGCGCGCTCGCGGGCGGCGTACCCGGGCTGTTCCTCGTCGAGGAGGAGTACCGGCTGGCCCTGCTGGAGGCCGAAGTGTCCTTTGTCCAGCAGTTCATAGATCGGATTACGGATCCAACATCCGGCTGGGGTCGCATGTGGGCCGAGTTCCACGGCGAGCCCGACCCGACCACCTACGCAGAAGGGCAACAGTCATGACGTACACCCGCACCGCACTTGTCATCGGCGGCGGGATCGCCGGCCCGGTGGCCGCGATGGCCCTGCAGAAGGCCGGCATCCAGGCCACCGTGTACGAGGCGTACGACGGTCTGGCCGACGGCGTCGGCGCCGGGCTGAGCATCGCGCCCAACGGGCTGAACGCGCTCGGCATCCTCGACGCGGACGAGGCCGTACGCCGCATCGGGATCCCGATGACCGCGATCGTGCTGCAAAGCTGGACCGGCAAGTGCCTCGCCGAGCTGGCCAACCCACCCGACCTGCCCACCATGCAGTTCGTGTGGCGCCCCGAGCTGTACCGGGCGCTGTACGACGAGGCCGCCCGCCGGGGCATCCGCACCGAGCACGGCAAGCGGCTGGTCGGCCTCGCCGACGCCGCCGATGGCGTGACCGCGCACTTCGCGGACGGCAGCACGGCCGAGGCCGACGTCCTGGTCGGCGCCGACGGCATCCGGTCCGCCACCCGGTCGTTGATCGACCCCGCCGCGCCCGCTCCCCGGTACGCCGGCCTGCTCAACTTCGGCGGTCGGCTGGACGCGACCGGGCTCGCCTCCACCGGCGGCAAGATGCACATGGTCTTCGGCAAACGGCTGTTCTTCGGCTACCAGGTCAACGACGACGGCAGCGGCGGATGGTTCATCAACCTGCCGCGTCCGGAGCCGATGACGCTGGCCGATACCCGGACGGTGCCGGCCGAGCGGTGGCTGCACACGCTGCGCGACGCGGTCACCGACGACCGCGGCCCGGCGGCGACGCTGCTGGACCGCACCATCCCCGACGACCTCATGGTCATCGGCCCGATGGAAGACATCCCCACGGTGCCGACCTGGAGCAAGGGGCGCGTGGTGCTGATCGGCGACGCGGCCCACGCGACGTCGCCCAGCTCCGGCCAGGGCGCCTCGCTGGCCATCGAGAGCGCCGTGCAGCTCGCCCGCTGCCTGCGCGACCTGCCGCACGCGCGGGCGTTCGCCGCGTACGAGGGGCTGCGCCGGGAACGGGTCGAGAAGATCATCGCGAACGCGGCCCGTACCAACAGCAACAAGGCCGCCGGTCCGGTCGCCCGGGTGCTGCGCGACCTGTTCCTGCCGGCCATCATGCGTTCGCTCGCCAAGCCGGAGAAGTTGGCGTGGCAGTTCGGCTACCGCATCGACTGGGACGCGCCGGTCAGCGGCCCGGCGCCGGTGCCCGCCCGATGACCACCGTCGCGGCCAGCTCCGCCGAGCTGGCCGCCCGGGCGGTGAGCCCGGCGGCGGCGACCGCCTCGATGGCCCGCGGCGCCTGGCGTTCGCTCGTCTCGAAGAAAAGGTGGCCGCCCGGCGCCAGCCAGCGCGGCGCCGCGGCCACCACCCGGCGTGCGACGTCGAGCCCGTCGGCGCCGCCGTCCAGCGCCACCCGGGGCTCGTGGTCCCGGGCCTCCGGCGGCATCAGCCCGACCTCCTCGGTGGGCACGTAGGGCACGTTGGCGACCAGGACGTCGACGCGGCCGAGCAGGGCGGTGGGCAGCGGCTCGTCGAGGTCGCCGGCGTACACCCGGCCACCGGCCGCGGCCACGTTGCGGCGGGCGCACCGCACCGCGACCGGGTCGACGTCGGCGGCGTACAGCTCGATCCGCCCGACCGCCGCGGCCAGCGCGGCGCCGATCGCGCCGGATCCGCAGCACAGGTCGACCACGACGGCTCCCGGGCGGCTGACGGCGGCGGCCTGCCGGACCAGAAACTCGGTGCGCCGGCGGGGGACGAAGACCCCGCGCTCCAGCTCGATCCGCAGCCCGCAGAACTCGGCCCAGCCCAGGACCTGCTCCAGCGGGAGTCCGGCCACCCGCCGCTCGACCATGGCGTCGAGCTCGTCCGGCGTACGCGCGGAGCCGGCGAGCAGCCGTGCCTCGTCCTCGGCGAAGACGCAACCGGCCGCCCGCAGCCTGGTGATGATCATTGAGTCGGATACGGCGGCAACGCTACCGCTACCACCGCGCCAACCACGACCACTTTTCGTCGAGCCAGTCGTGCACCCGATCGACCTCGTTCGTGCCGCTGTTCGGCCAGGTGAACTCGCCGGTCATCGCCACCAGCCCGATCACGATGGCGGCGACGGCGGCGAGCAGGCCGAGCACCACCAGGCCGTGCCCGGTGACGTACGGCTTGTCGACCGCACGCAGGCCGACCAGGCAGATCACCACGCTCACCACGCCGAGGGCGGCGCCCTGCGGGGCGAGCAGCCCGGTCAGCGACGCGACGAGGGCGAGAATGCCGGTGATCAGGCCGAGCGTCGCCGACGTGCTGACGTGCGTCCACTGGTACTGCGGGAACCCCAGGTCCGCGGTGACATCGAAGTCGTCCAACAAGCGCCCGTTCGCCGCGTTGTCGGTCTTTGGTCTCATGGCAGACCCCCCTCGATCCGCCTGGTGTTGATCAGGGAGCGGTGCCCCCTCCCGCTATCGTCGCACCGCCGCGACCACCACGTCGCCGCGTCCACCGGAGGCGTGCACGTTGCGCAACTCCGCTCCCCCGCCGCCGGTCACCCGGACCGCCGTGCCGTCGGCCGCCCGCACCTCGGTGTCCCGCAAGACAAGGGTGCCGCCGCCCACAAACACGGCGTCCGCGGCCACACCGGCGGACCGGATCCCGCCGGCAACGCGCATCCCGGCCACCTCTCCGTGTACGTCCACCGCCGCCACCTCATCGCCCGAGGTAGCCAGCTCGCCGCCCACCTCGACGGCGCCGACCCGGCCGCCCGGCTGGACGCTGAGGGCGTGCGCCGACAGCCGTACGATGGCGCCGCGCACCAGCGAGTCGCCGGCTCCCCCGGCCGTTTTGATTCCATTGTGGATGGTGATCCGGCCGACCGGCTGTCCTATCTGGATCCCGATCGCGGCGTCGCCGTACGTGGTGATCCGGTCGAACTCGGCCTCCCCGACCGTCGGCCCGGTGAACCCGTCGAGGCGGTACACGTTGAAGCCGCGGGCGCCCACCCCGTGCGTTTCTATTGGAGATTGGATCCTTAATGCGGTAATCGAGCCAAAGTTGACCATGCCCACGCCGCTGCGCCCGTACGACGTCAGCGGCGCCTCGGCGGTCCACCGGTCGACCTCGCCCCAGTTGTCCAGCACCATGTCGTTGACCCCGTACGTGGTGACCGGGCCGGCGGCGAGCACTTCGCGGGCGTGCACGCCGTACCCGACGAACACGCCGCCGCTGATCGTGTCCGCGGTCCCCTCCGGGATGCCGCCGTCGGTGAAGACCGGCCCGGTGACCAGTGCGCCCACCTCGACCCGCCCGCCGTCCGGACCGGCGCCGAAGACGAAGACGCCGCTGCCGCGTACCGGTGCGCCGGTGGTGCCGGCCCGGACGCCGCGCAGCTCGGCGGTGAGCAGCGCGGCGGGGTCGTCCTGCCTGTTCCACAGCGTGAACGCGCCGGGAAGCACGCCGACGCCGAGCAGCGCCGGCCGCGCGGCCGCGTCGCGGGTGTCCGCGGCGACGACGTCGAGGCCGTCCACCTCGACGTGCCCGCGCCGCACCCGGTCCTCGGCGACGATCCGCACCTGCCCGACCGCGGTGACACCGGCCAACCGCAGCGTGCCGAGGTCGTCCACGCCGGTGTCGTTGTGGATCGCCCGGCGTCCCGGCTCGACCTCGATCCGCAGGCCGGACACCTCGTTGTCGCGGGTCAGCCGGATCCCGTCCACGCCGGGCGCGAACGCGAGCACCCTGCCCTCGCCGGCCAGCCGCTGCCCGGGCGCGAGCGTCAGCGCCGGCAGGCCGCCGATGTCGCCGCGTACGACGATCCGGCGCGCACCCGTCGCGGCCAGCAGATCTTCCCGGCTCTTGACCACCATCTCGTCCATACCGCCGAGTGTGCGCGCCAGTCGAGCATCAGGTCCAGTTCACGTTTGTGAGGCTTAGCGTAAGCTGAGCTGATGCTCGACGTGCACCGTCTACGCCTGTTGCGCGAGCTCGCCTACCGCGGCACCATCGCCGCCGTCGCCCAGGCGCTCGCGTACACACCCTCGGCGGTCTCGCAACACCTGTCCGTCCTGGAGCGGGAGGCCGGCGTACCGCTGCTGGAGCGCACCGGGCGGCGGGTGCGGCTCACCGCGGCCGGGCGGGTCCTCGTCGAGCACGCCGAGCGGGTGCTGGCCGGGCTGGAGGGCGCCGAGGCCGCGCTGGCCGCGGCGCGGCACGGGCTGACCGGGACGCTGCGGCTCGGGGCGTTCCCCTCGGCCGCGCGGGCGTTGCTGCCGGCGGCGCTGGTCGCGCTCGGCCGCGACCATCCCGGCCTGGAGCTCATGGTCGAAGAGCACGACCCGGCGCACGCCGTCGAGGCGCTGCGCGCCGGAGGGCTCGACGCGGCGCTGACCCACGACTACGACCTCGTGCCGGTCCCCGAGCACCCGGCCGTGGAGTCGACCGTCGTGCTGACCGAGGCGATGCTCCTCGCGTCCAGCCGGGCGCCGGCCGACCCCGCCGACCCGGTCGGATCCTTTCGCACTGGAGATTGGATCCTGGGTAAGGAACACAATCTATGCGGGCTCGCCGCGCGCCGGATCTGCGAGGCGGCCGGCTTCCAGCCCCGGATCCGGCACCAGACCGACGACTTCCCCACCGCGCTCGCGCTCGTCGCGGCCGGCCAGGGTCAGGCGCTGCTGCCCGGGCTGGGCGCCACGCACCTGCCCGCCGGCGTCGTCCTGACCCCGCTGGCGGTCACGGCCCGGGTATCAGTCACCCACCGCCGGGGCGCCGGCACGCATCCGGCGATCGCGGCGTTCCAGGCCGCCGTGCGCCAGGCCGTCGAGACCTACCTAGCCACCACGCGTACCGGTCGGTAATCGCCCACCCACCCGACCCTGCCGGCCCGCCCCACGCCAGCCCACCCGACGCGGCTGCGTCGATCAAGGACTTCCCCGCCGATCAAGGGCATACGGCCGTGCTTCGATCTCCAAACCACGACCATATGCCCTTGATCGACGCAGGAATCCTTGATCGACGCGCCGCGCGGGGACGCGAGCGAGGCCCGCCCCCACGCCCGCCTCACGCCCGCCCGCCTCGCGCCCGCCCGGCCCACGCCCGCCCGGCCCACGCCCGCCCGGCCCACGCCCATCCGACGCGGCCTGCGCCGATCAAGGACTTTCCCGTCGATCAAGGGCAAACGGTCGCGGATTAGAGATCAAAGCACGGCCATATGCCCTTGATCGACGCAGGAATCCTTGATCGACGCGGACCGGCGCGGGCGCGGCGCGGGCGCGGGCGCGGCGCGGGCGCGGCGCGGGCGCGGGCGCCGCAGGGCGCGGGCGCCGCAGGGCGCGGGCGCCGCAGGGCGCGGGCGCCGCAGGGCGCGGGCGCCGCAGGGCGCGGGCGCCGCAGGGCGCGGGCGCCGCAGGGCGCGGGCGCGGCACGGGCGCGGGCGCGGGCACCGCAGGGCGCGGGAGGGCCGGGGTGCGGGGCGTCAAGAAGTTGTAGGTATTCGCGCGGCGCGTCGACTTCGGGCCGTGGCGCGGGAAGATCGATGCATGGCACGTGGTCAGCTACGCGTCTATCTCGGTGCTGCGCCCGGGGTGGGCAAGACCTTCACCATGCTCGAGGAGGCCCATCGTCGCAAGGGGCGGGGCACGGACGTGGTGATCGGGTACGTGGAGACGCACGGCCGCGAGCACACCGCTGACATGGTTGGCGACCTGGAGGTGGTGCCGCGCAAGGCGATGGGGTACCGGGGGACGACGTTCGAGGAGATGGACGTCGACGCGATCCTGGACCGCCAGCCCGAGGTGGTCGTCGTCGACGAGCTGGCCCACACGAACGTGCCGGGTTCGCGGAACGGCAAGCGGTGGCAGGATGTCCAGGAGTTGCTGGAGGCCGGCGTCACCGTGCTGTCCACGGTGAACATCCAGCATCTGGAGTCGCTCAACGACGTGGTCGAGCAGATCACCGGCGTGGTCCAGCACGAGACGGTGCCGGACGACGTGGTCCGGCTGGCCGAGCAGGTCGAGCTGGTCGACATGACGCCGGAGGCGCTGCGCCGGCGGATGGTGCACGGCAACGTGTACAAGCTTGACAAGATCGACGCCGCGATGGGCAACTACTTCCGGGTCGGCAACCTCACCGCGCTGCGCGAGCTGGCCCTGCTGTGGCTGGCCGACAAGGTGGACGAGCAGCTCGACCGGTACCGCGCGGACAACAAGATCGGCACGACCTGGGAGGCCCGCGAGCGCGTCGTCGTCGCGCTGACCGGGGGCCGGAGGGTGAGACGCTGGTCCGGCGGGCCGCCCGGATCGCCGCGCGTGGCAAGGGTGCGGACCTGCTGGCCGTACACGTGGCTCGGTCCGACGGGCTCGCCGGCGCGGACCCGGCGCTGCTGGCCCGGCAGCGGGTCCTGGTGGAGAGCCTCGGCGGCAGCTACCACCAGGTTGTTGGATCCGATATCCCGCGCGCGCTGCTCGACTTCGCCAGCGGCGTCAACGCCACCCAGCTCGTGCTCGGGGCCAGCCGGCGCGGCCGGTTCGCCCAGATCTTCGCGCCGGGCGTCGGCGTGACCACGACCGCGCTGTCCGGGCCGATCGACGTACACCTGGTCACCCATGACGAGATCGGGCGCGGGCGGCTGCAGATCGCGCTCGGCGGCGCGCTGTCCCGGCGCCGCCGGCTCGTCGGCTTCCTCCTGGCCGCGCTCGGGCTGCCGGTGCTGACGGTCGCGCTCCACCTCGTCGGCGACGACCTGTCGCTGGCCAGCGACATCCTGCTCTTCCTAGCCGCGGTCATCGGCGTCGCGCTCGCCGGCGGCATGTGGCCGGCCCTCTTCGCGGCCGTCGCCGGCTTCCTGCTGCTCAACTATTTTTTTACCGCGCCGATTCACCGGTTCACCATCGCCGAGACGGAGAACCTGCTCTCCCTCATCGTCTTTCTGGTCGTCGCCGCGGCGGTCAGCGCGGTCGTCGACGCGGCGGCACGGCGTACCCGGGAAGCAGCTCGTGCCAGCGCGGACGCCCAGACCCTCGCGACCGTCGCGGGCAGCGTGCTGCGCGGCCATCGGCCGCTGACCGCTTTGCTGGAACGGCTGCGCGAGACGTTCGGCCTGGTGTCGGTGGCCCTGCTGGAACGGCTGCCGGACACCCCGCCCGGCCCGGAACTGCAACGGGATCCGGGCGCCTGGCAGGTGGTGGCCCAGGTGGGCGGCTCGCCGTGCCGCGCGCCCGCGGACGCCGACGCGGACGTGCCGGTCGACGACACGCTCTCGCTGGTCCTTCGTGGACACACGCTGGCCGCCGAGGACCGGCGCGTGGTGGAGGCGTTCGCCGCGCAGGCCGCGCTCGCGCTGCGGCAGGAACGCCTCGCCGAGGAGGCCGCCACCGCCAAGCCGCTCGCCGAGGCGGACAAGATGCGCACCGCGCTGCTCGCCGCGGTCAGCCATGATCTGCGTACCCCGCTCGCGTCCGCCAAGGCGGCGGTGACCAGCCTGCGCAGCGAGGACGTGGAGTTCTCCGACGACGACCGGGACGAGCTGCTCGCCACCGCCGACGAGTCGCTGGACAAGCTGGCCCGGCTGGTCGACAACCTCCTCGACATGAGCCGCCTGCAGGCCGGGGCGCTCGGGCTGGCGCTGGCCGAGATCGGCCTGGAGGACGCCGTGCCCCGGGCGCTGGATGAGTTGGGCCCGCACGCCCGCGTGGTCGGCGTGCGGATCCCGGCCGAGCTGCCCGCCGTGTACGCCGACCCGGCCCTGCTGGAACGCGTCCTGGTCAACGTCATCGGCAACGCCCTGCGGTTCAGCCCTCGGGAGCGGCCGCCGATCGTCACCGCCAGCGAGCACGAGGGCCAGGTGGAACTGCGCGTCATCGACCACGGGCCGGGCATCCCGGAGACGGAACGGGACCAGATGTTCCTGCCGTTCCAGCGGCTCGGCGACCGGGACAACCACTCCGGCGTCGGGCTCGGCCTGGCGCTGTCCCGCGGGCTCGCCGAGGCCATGGGCGGCGGCCTCACCCCCGACAACACCCCGGGCGGCGGCCTGACGATGATCCTGACCCTGCCGTCGGCCGAGGCCCGCGACACCGTGCCCGACGACGCCGGCGCCGCCGCGGTACGCGCCGCCGACGAGGCGATCGTGCACCAGTTCCGGCGCCGGCCGCGTACCCATGAGGAGAGTGAATGACCCGCATCCTGGTGGTGGACGACGAGCCGCAGATCCTCCGCGCGCTCCGCATCAACCTGCGCGCCCGCCGGTACGACGTGGACACCGCGCCCGACGGGGCCAGCGCCCTGCACGCCGCCGCGAGCCGGCATCCCGACCTGGTCGTCCTGGACCTCGGCCTGCCGGACATGGACGGCGTCGACGTCATCCGCGGCCTGCGCGGCTGGAGCACCGCGCCGATCATCGTGCTGTCCGGCCGGGCCGGCAGCGCGGACAAGGTCGCCGCCCTCGACGCCGGCGCCGACGACTACGTCACCAAGCCGTTCGGCGTCGACGAGCTGCTCGCCCGCATCCGCGCCGCCACCCGCCGGGTCGCCGGCACCCCCGCCGGCCAGCCGGCCCTGCGCATCGGCCGGCACACCATCAACCTCGCCGACCGGCTCGTGTCCGACGCCGACGGCACCCCGGTACGCCTCACCCCGACCGAGTGGCACCTGATCGAGATCCTGGCCAACAACCCCGGCAAGCTGGTCAGCCAGCGGCAGCTCCTGGAGCAGGTGTGGGGCCCCACGTACCGGACCGAGACCCACTACCTGCGGCAGTACATGGCCCAGCTGCGCCGCAAGCTCGAAGACGACCCCGGCCACCCGCAGCACCTGCTCACCGAGCCGGGCATGGGCTACCGGTTGCGCGCCTAGTGTCCGGTTCCTGATCTTCCAGATGGCCGAAAGGTCCTGGCGGCGTCCCGCATAGTGGCGCACTCTCAAACTATGACGGGGGTGATCGCACCACCAAGGGCAGCGCTGCTGGAACGGATCCGGGCCGGCATCATCGGCGAGGGCGAGGTGCTCGACGGGCCGTACGGGCCGCGCCGCATCACGTACGCCGACTACACCGCGTCCGGCCGGTCGCTGGACTTCATCGAGGACGCCATCCGCACCCAGGTGCTCCCCCGGTACGCCAACACCCACACCGAGAGCTCCGGCACCGGGCTGGCCACCGGCCGGCTGCGCGAGGACGCCCGCGAGATCATCCACGACGCCGTGGGCGGCGCCGACGACCATCTGGTGATCTTCTGCGGCTCGGGGGCCACCACCGCGGTCAACAAGCTGATCGGCATCATGGAACTGCGCGGCGCTGCCCCGTCCGGGCCGCGCCCCGTGGTTTTCGTCGGGCCGTACGAGCACCACTCCAACGAGCTGCCCTGGCGGGAGACCTACGCGGACGTGGTGCCCATCGGCGCCGACCGGGACGGCCACATCGACCTGGCCGAGCTCGCCGCCCAGCTCCAGCGGCACGCCGACCGCCCGCTGCGGATCGGCAGCTTCTCCGCCGCCTCCAACGTCACCGGCATCCTGTCCGACGCGGACACCATCGCCGCCCTGCTGCACGCGCACGGCGCGCTGTCCTTCTGGGACTACGCCGCCGCCGGCCCCTACGTCCAGATCCGGGTACGCGAGTCGGCGCCTGGCGCGCGCGACCACAAGGACGCCATCTTCCTGTCCCCGCACAAGTTCATCGGCGGCCCGCAGACCCCGGGCGTCCTGGTGGTACGCCGGGAGTTGGTCCGCAACGCGGTGCCGACCGTGCCCGGCGGCGGCACGGTCGCGTTCGTCGACCCCGCCTACCACCGCTACCTCGACGACCCGGTCGCCCGCGAGGAGGGCGGCACCCCGGCCATTGTGGAGTCGATCCGGGCCGGGCTGGTCTTCGCCCTGAAGGAGTCCGTCGGCGCCGAGGCCATCCAGGCCAACGAGGAACGCCTGTGGAAGCGGGCGCTGCACCGCTGGTCCGGCAACCCGCACATCGACCTGCTCGGCAACCCCGACGCCCGGCGACTGTCCATTGTGTCGCTGCGGATCCGGCGCGGCGAACGCTATCTGCACCACAACTTCGTCGTCGCGGTCCTCAACGACCTGTTCGGCATCCAGGCCCGCGGCGGCTGCTCCTGCGCCGGCCCGTACGGCCACCGCCTGCTCGCCATCGACATGGCCCACTCGTTCGCCTTCCGCCAGGAGGTCGGCCAGGGCTGCGAAGGCATCAAGCCCGGCTGGACCCGGATCAACTTCAACTACTTCATCTCCGACACCGTCGCCGACTACCTCATCGACGCGGTCGACCTCATCGCCCGGTACGGCCACCGCCTGCTCGTCGACTACCGCTTCGACCCGCACACCGGGCTGTGGCGGCACCGCGACGGCGTGGCCCGCACGCCGCTGCGCCTGCACGACCTGCGGTACGCCCCGGACGGCACCCTGCTGTGCCCCGGCCGCCGCCCGTACGCCGGCGAGGAGGCGCTGGAGGGCTACCTGCGTACGGCGAGGGCGTTGCTTGCGACGTACCCCAAGCAGATCGACAGTGGACCCACGGGCCTGGACAGCGACTTCGAGGCCCTGCGCTGGTTCCACCTGCCCCCGGCGTGCCTGGGACGCACCGCGTCCCATTGACTTCGGGCCCTAACCTGGCGCCATGGCTGGGGAATTTGACTTGTACGAGGAGTTCAAGTTTGCCCGGGAAGAGGTGCGGACCGCCGACCAGAAGGCCGGGCACCTGCTCACCGCCGTCGGTCTGCTGGCCGCGGTGGGGTTGGCGACCGTCACCACCGCCCCCGACCAGGGCTGGCCGCGGTGGCTCCTCGTGGCGGCGCTGGTGTGCGCCTTCTCCGCCATGTTGCTGTTGCTGGCGGCGCTGCGCCCCAAGACGCCCCGGGTGATCGGGCCGCATCGCTACTTCCGCTACTACGCCAGCCTCAAAACAGACGCCGACAGATTCCTCGCGGACATGCCGACGCTCGTGGAAGACCGGCGACAGGCCACCATGATCCTGGCCGCCGCCCGGCTCGCCGCCTTCAAGTACCGGCTCATCCGGGTGGCCGTCGCCCTGATTCAGCTGTCCGTCGTCATCGCCGTTGTCTCACTTGCCTTGTACGCGATCCGCGGTTAGCTGGATCCGGCCGGCGGGACGGGCCGGTAGGGTCGTCCGCGTGGATCTGGACGACACCGCCGCCCGGCTCGGGGTACCCGTCGAGGACGTCGACCGTGTGTACCAGCTCGCCGGCGACCGCCCGTCGGCTCCGCTGCCCGCCAAGGCCGACGCGCCCGCGATCCTCGACCGGCTCGCGGTGCGGCCGGACGACGCCGCCGAGATCATGGCGGGCTGGCCCGACCCCGACTCCCCACTGTGGACTCCGGAGCTGCGCTGGCTGCTCGACCGCTCGATCGCCCTGGTACGCGCCGATCTCGGGGGCCACGACTGGCTGCCGCCCGGTCCGGAGCTGCCACGCGAACGGGGCCCCGCCTGGCGGCATCTCTACGTGTACGCGTACCTGGCCCTGGTCGACGTCGTCACGGGGTACCACCGCGAGCACGGCATCGCCGATGCCGTGTCCTGGGCGACCCTCGCGGACCTGGGCCGCAACCTCGCGATCGACCGGCGGATGCGCCGCGAGGGCTGGCCGGTCATGCAAAGCTGGCTGACGCTGCACGCGCGCGGCGCCGTCTACGAGCTGGGCCGGCTGCAGCACCAGCGCGGCGACACCGCCATCGGTCTGCACATCACCGAGTCGGGGCCGATGACCCCGGAGGCGGTCGCGGCCTCGCTCGACGGGGCCCGCGCGTTCTTCCCGCGCCACTTCCCCGACGAGAGCTACACGGAGTTCTCCTGCGGCTCGTGGCTGCTCGACCCGCAACTGCTGGAGTACCTGCCCGAGGACTCCAACATCGTCCGGTTCCAGCGCAGGTTCGAGCTGGAGCCCTACGAGGAGCCGGAAGGGATCGACGCCGACGTCGAGGTGCTGCGGTTCGTGTTCCGCACCCTGACCACGCCGCTGGACCAGCTGCCGCGCCACACCGTGCTGCAGCGCGCGATCGTCGACCACCTGACGGCCGGCCGCCACTGGCAGTGGCGCCGCGGCCACTTCCCGATCTAGAGACGCCTCGCTGTGAAAGGCGGGGAAAATCGAAAAGATGTTGAGCTGCCGCGACGCCCGTCGCGGTCCAGGCCGTTGCTCCCGCGGCCTCACCCTCCGCGGTCCACAACCCGTCCCGGCCCGCTTGGCCGGCAACCACGGTCGGCAGGGCCATAGCCTCAGCCGGCTGGTTGAGTGTCGGCTACCTACGGGAGCGCCGGGGTTTGCCCGCCCTGGTGCCACGCCAGCTTCTGGTGCGGCGCCAGCCGGCCGGGCGAGGAGTGGCGCCGGGGCTGGGTCGTCCGCTTGCGGTGGCCCTTCGCGCGGTACATGGCGGCGTCGGCGCGGCGCAGCACGTCCGCGAGATCCGCGCCGCCGCGTACCGGCGCCAGCCCGACCGACACGGTGACCAGGACGGTGCCGTCCCGGACCGGGATCGGCGTGGCGAGCGTCGCGGCGAGCCGCTCCTCGGTCTCGCGCAGCCACTGATCGTCGACGGTGCCGCCCGCTTCGGTGGCGAGGAGCCCGACGAACTCGTCGCCACCGAAGCGGGCGACCGGGTTGCGGCCGGCGTACCCGGCGAGGCGGCGGGCGGTGTTCACCAGCACCTCGTCCCCGGTGGCGTGGCCGTACCGGTCGTTGACCTGCTTGAAGTGGTCGATGTCGACCACGACCATGACGAGGTGCTGGCCCTGCGGGTCGGCCATCAGCTCGGCGCCGCGCCGGTAGAACTCGCGCCGGTTGAGCAGCGCGGTGAGCGGGTCGCGGCTGGCCACGTCACGCTCCGCGCGCAGTGCCTGCATCAAATCGGCGGCCACGGCCTCGGCCAGCCGCGCGCGGCATCGCCAGTGTCTGCTCGTCCCCAGAGCTACGCCAGCGACGAGGACAGACGCGACAAAGAGCGCAAATACCACCGGCGCCGGCCAGTCCATATACGTTATCATCACGGCTGTCACACGCAGAAGCAAGTGCGGATGCACGTGCAGAAGAACTAGCGGAGTGGGAGTTATCAAATGCATGCTCTCCACTGGCAGAAGAGTCGCCGCAGCAACCCGAGCGGAAACTGCGTCGAACTGGCGCGGTTGCCCGAGGGCGGGATCGCCGTGCGCAACTCCAGAGATCCCGGTGGTCCGGTGCTCGTGTACACGTTGGACGAGGTCGCAGCGTTCATCGCCGGCGCGCGCGACGGCGACTTCGACGACCTGATCCACTAGCCCCACACCGCCGCTCCGCGACTCGGGTCAATGGCTGACTCGCGTCGTCGTACCGTCATGGCATGCTTGCTTGGCACATGAGGACCATGGCTGTGGCGGCAGCTGTGTCGGGCTTGCGGGAGGTCGACAACGGTGACGGCGGCTGGCTGGGAGGGCGGTAGCGCCGCCGGCCCGACGGTGCAGCGCATGCTGCTCGGCGCACATCTGCGCAGGCTGCGCGAGGCTCAGGGGGTCAGCCGGGAGGACGCCGGATGGGAGATCCGGGCGTCCGAGTCAAAGATCAGCCGGATGGAGCTGGGGCGCGTCGGCTTCAAGGAGCGCGACGTCGCCGACCTGCTCACCCTGTACGGCGTCGACGACACGGAGGAGCGCCAGCGCCTGCTCGCCCTCGCCCAGGACGCCAACACCCCCGGCTGGTGGCACCGGTACGGCGACGTGCTGCCCAGCTGGTTCCAGTCGTACCTGGGACTGGAGGCGGCCGCGGCGCTGATCCGGTCGTACGAGGTCCAATTCATCCCCGGGCTGTTGCAGACCCGCGACTACGCCCGCGCCGTCGTAATGCTGGGCCACGCCCGGGCGCCGCAGGAGGAGATCGGGCGCCGGGTCGACCTGCGGATGCGGCGCCAGCAAGTCCTGACGCGGGCGGAGCCACCGCAGCTGTGGGCCGTGCTGGACGAGAGCGCGCTGCGCCGCCCGATCGGCGGGCCCGAGGTGATGCGCGGCCAGATCGAGGCGCTCATCGACGCCACCAAGATGCGCCACGTACGGCTCCAGATCGTGCCGTTCGCCGCGGGTGGGCACGCGGGCGCGGGCGGCTCGTTCAGCATCCTGCGCTTCCCGGAGCGCGACCTGCCCGACGTCGTCTACATCGAACACCTCACCAGCGCCCTCTACCTCGACCGGCGCGAGGACGTCGAGGAGTACACCGTCGCGATGGACACCCTCTGCGTCGAGGCGGACACCCCCGACCGCACCGTCGACATACTCACCCGCATCCTGCGCGACCTCGACGCCTAACACCGCACCACCCGTCCTTGGCCCGTCGCCGCTCCTTGGCGCACCGCCGCGTCTTGGCGCGTCGATCAAGGGCTCGTGCGTCGATCAAGGGCAAATGGCCGTGCTTGGATCTCCAAACCACGACCGTATGCCCTTGATCGACGGGCTTTTCCTTGATCGGCAAGGTGGGTGAGGGGTTGAGCCGCAAGAGGGGTCCCCTGCTGGGCGCTCCGGTCGCCCAGGAGGGGTCCCTACTCGCGGGTAACAAGCCCCCGGGCGCCACGCCGCCGCGTACCGCCCCCGCACAGCCGCGCCGATCAAGGGAAAGTCCGCCGATCAAGGGCATACGGCCGTGGTTTGGAGATCAAAGCACGGCCGTTTGCCCTTGATCGACGCGCAAAGCCTTGATCGACGCGCGCGCGGGCGCGGGCGCGGCGCGCACAGGGGCCGCGGACGCGGTGGGGCACGGGAGGGGGTGGTTAGGGCTTGATGGCTACGCCGCCGTGCATGAAGACGTGGGCGTCCGGTACGGCGGAGGCGGCATCGTCGGCGTGCCAGTGGTTGACCAGGGTGACGCCCGGGTCGACCAGCTCCATGCCGGTGAAGAACTGCTCCACCTCGGCCCTGGTGCGCGGCTTCATCGGGATGCCCTGCGCGTGGTAGCCGGCCGCGGCGCGGGCCACTTCTTCCGGCGCGCTGTCGGCGGTCGCCGTGGACAGTGCCAGCGCGCTGCCGGGTGCCAGCGGCTTCATGAGCCGGTCGATGACGCCCTGCACCACCGAGTCGTCGGGGATGAAGTGGACGATCGCGAGCAGGCACAGCGCGATCGGCTGGCTCAGGTCGAGGATCTCGAACTCGGGGGCGTTGAGGATGGCCGCCGGGTCGTGGAAGTCGGCGTCGATGTACGCGGACCTGCCCTCCGGCGAGCTCGTCAGCAGGGCGCGGGCGTGCACCAGCACGATCGGGTCGTTGTCGACGTAGACCACCCGCGACTCGGGGGCGACCCCCTGGACGACCTCGTGCAGGTTGGGGCGGTGGGCAGCCCGGTGCCGACGTCGAGGAACTGCCGGAAGCCGCACTCGGCGGCCAGGTAGTGGGCCACCCGGGCCATGTAGTTGCGGTTGGCGCGCATCGACGTGGGCAGGTTGGGCGAGCCCTTGGCGATGCCGGCCGCGGCCTCGCGATCGGCCTGGAAGTTGTCCTTGCCGCCGAGGAGATAGTCGTAAATCCGCGCCGAGTGGGGCACATCCGACTTTAGATCCACAGCAGACACCCGCGACCTCCCGATTCGATTTCGGGCGAGCTTACCAGCCCCCGCCCATAGGCTGAGACGCGTGACGGAGCTGTGGAACTTTGCGGTGGTGGGCCCGGGTGGCGTCGGCGGATTGCTCGGCGCGGTGCTGGCGCGGGCCGGGCACGCGGTTCAGTATGTGGCCCGGCCGGACACCGCGGCGGCACTGAACGAGCGCGGGTTGAGCGTGCACAGCGCGCAGTTCGGCGACTTCCATGTGCCGGCGCCGGCCGTACCCCGGCTCGCCGGGCCGGTCGACGCGTGCCTGGTGGCGGTCAAGGCCACGCAGCTGGACGCGGCGCTGGAGTCGCTGCCGGCGCAGGCGGTGGGCGACGGCCTGGTGTTGCCGCTGCTCAACGGCGTCGACCACATGGAGGTGCTGCGCGGGCGCTATCCGGCCGGGCAGGTGGTCGCGGGCGCGATCCGGGTGGAGTCGACCCGTACCGCGGCCGGCCGGATCGAGCACACCAGCCCGTTCTCCTGGATGGAGTTGGCGAGCCACACCGCGCCGCCCGAGCGGGTCGACGCGCTGGCCGCCCGGCTGCGGCAGGCCGGCTTCGAGGTGACGGTCCGTGACGACGAGACCGCGCTGCTGTGGGACAAGCTCGCCTTCCTCGCACCGCTGGCGCTGCTCACCACGCACGCCGCCGGCCCGGTCGGGGAGGTACGCGAGCATCGGCGGGACGACCTGGAGGCGGTGATCGGCGAGGTCACCGCGGTCGCGGGCGCGGCCGGCGCCCAAGTGGACCCGGCGAAGATCCTCGACATGTTCGAACGGGTCCCCGCCGGCATGAAGTCGTCCATGCTCCGCGACGCCGAGGCGCACCGCCCGACCGAGCTGGACGCGATCGGCGGCGCGGTGCTGCGCGCGGCGGACCGGTACGGGGTGCCCGCACCGGTCACCGCCCGACTTGTCGAAGACCTCCGCACCAGGCCCTAGGGCGTGTCTGGCGGATCTTTGTGGGGCTGCGGCGGGCCCAGACGGCGACCAGCGGCACCGGTCGGAAGGCCACATACAACACCGGTATGCGACCTTCCGCCCGGCACCACCGGACGCCGCCTGGACCTCGCCTCGCACCCACAAGATCCACCAGACACGCCCTAGACCACCAGCAGCGTCTTTCCCACGGCGGCGCGCGTCTCGATAGCGGCGTGCGCCTCGGGCGCCCTTTCCAGCGGGTACGTCTGTCCGATGAGCGGCCGGAGCCGTCCCGCCGCGGCTTCGGCGAGCGCTCGCGCGGCGTACCCCTGGAATTGCTCTGGGCTGAGCTGGACCTCCGCGATGCCGGTCGCGATGATGCCCCTGGTCTTCGCGTCGTCCGGGTCGACGGCGGCGAACTCGCCGCTCGGGGTGCCGTGCGCGGAGAACCGCCCACCGGGCGCGACCAGGTCCAGCGCGGCCCGGCCGTACGCGCCGCCGGCGCCGTCGAAGACCACGTCGAGGCCGCCGACCGCGGCGCGTACCCGGTCGATCCAGTCCGGGGTGGAGTAGTCCACGACGGCGTCCGCGCCCTGCTGGCGGACGCGTTCGAGCTTCGCCGCGCCGCGCCCGGCCGCGACGACCCGCGCGCCCGCGGCGTGGGCCAGCTGCACCAGGAGTACGCCGAGGCCGCCGCCGGCGGCGGTGACGAGCACCCGGTCGCCCGGCTCGATCCGGACGATGTCGGCGAGGGTGAGCGCCGTGACGCCGTCGTGCAGCAGCGCGGCCGCGTCGCGCAGGTCCACTCCGTCCGGCACCGGGATCAGCCCGGCGGCAGGCACCAGCGCGCGGTCGGTGTAGCCGCCGTGCTCCCCCGTCCGGCTGATGACGCGGCGGCCGAGCCAGGCCGGGTCGACGCCGTCGCCGGCGGCGGACACCGTGCCGGCGACCCCGACGCCCGGCCGGTACGGCGGCTGGACGGGGAAGTACGGCGCGCCGTTGCCCTGCCGGATCCGTGTCTCGACCCACAACACGTCGGCCGCCGCGACCTCGACCAGGACCTCGCCGGTGCCGGGCACCGGCGCGGACGCCTCCCGGACGACCAGCACCTCGGGCCCGCCGAACTCCGCTATCTCGATGAAACGCATGGATCCACCGTCAGACCTCAACCGCTGTTGAGGTCAAGGGTGAGCTACGCCATGGCGCCGCGGATCCAGGGCAGGATGTTGTCGATCCGGGCGGCGGTCTCCACCTGCGTGTGCGGGCAGCTCGGCCCGGTGCTGACCACCGCCACCAGCTCGGCCCAGCCCTTGTACCGCTCGCGGAAGTACGGACCGCCGGAGTCGTACGGGCAGGGGGTCGTGTCCGCCGCCGGCCGCCAACCGGTCATCCCGACCGTGGTGGTGGTCACCGCCGCGACCTTCATCTGCCCCATCCGCAGCCGGGTCACCGGTGCGGGGTTGGCGCTGGTGGTCGAGCCGTACCCGGTCACCCGGACCACCTCGGCGACGCGCGGCACCGCGGTGGTGAGGCGGATCGGCGCGATGTCGGTGATCACCCGGTCGATCTTCGCGAGCGCGACGTCGTTGGTGGGCGACTGCCGTACGGCGATGACGGTCGCGACGTACCCGCCGGTGCCGTTGAGGTCGGTGCGGCCGACGGTGGCCGTGGTGAGGTCGGCGACCGGCCGCTCCACCCGGTTGCCGTTCGCGTCGCGGAAGCAGTGACCCGCGGTGATCACCCACTGCGGGGCGATCAGCGCGCCGGAGCAGGCGCTGTTGCGCCGGCCGCCGTCCGGCGTCGGGATCCCGGTCATCGTCAGCTTGACGGAGAACCGGTACCGGCCGATCGGCACTTCCTGACCGTTGGCGATCGCGTTGGCCGGGACGGCGCTGCCGATGGCGAGGAGCACGGCGGCCACCACGGGGGCGGCGAGGCGGCGGAAACGCACCCCGGCACGATACCGGAATCTAGAGTGGGAGGCATGACCACGGTCGATGATCTGAGCGGGCCGGCACGGGTCGCCGAGGCCGGCGAGGGCATCACCGCCGAGGAGCTTCGCCTCGCCGCGCGCAACCACGGCATGCCGCTGGAGGCGCTACGGTACGACGTCACCCCGGCCGGGCTGCACTACCTGCTCATCCACTACGACATCCCGGACCTGGACGCGGCGAGCCACACGCTCACCGTCGACGGGCACGTGGACACCCCACTGCATCTGGACCTCGCCGCGCTGCGCGCCCGCCCGCGGGTCACCCGGCGGGTCACGCTCGAGTGCGCCGGAAACGGCCGCACGCTGCTCGAACCGCGTCCGGTGAGCCAGCCCTGGGTGCTGGAGGCCGTCGGCAACGCCGAGTGGACCGGCACCCCGCTCGCGCCGCTGCTGCGCGAGGCGGGCGTCGGCGACGGCGCGGTCGACGTGCTCTTCACCGGCGCCGACCACGGGATCGAACGCGGCGTCGAGCAGGACTACCAGCGCGGCCTCCCGGTCGCCGAGGCGCTGCGCGAGGAGCCCCTGCTGGCGTACGAGATGAACGGCGCTCCCCTGCTCCCCCAGCACGGCGCGCCGCTGCGCCTCATCGTGCCCGGCTGGTACGGCATGGCCCACGTGAAGTGGCTGCGCGGGATCACGGTGCTCGACCGGGCGTTCGAGGGCTACCAGAACGCGGTCGCCTACCGGCTGCGGCAGGAGGCTGGCGAGCCGGGCGTACCGGTGACCCGGATCGAGCCGCGGGCGCTGGTCCGCCCGCCCGGCTTCCCGGACTTCATGTCCCGCGCCCGGGTGCTGCGCCCCGGCCCGTGCGTGCTGGACGGCCGGGCCTGGTCCGGGCACGCCCCGATCACCCGGGTGGAGGTCACCACCGACGGCGGCGACACGTGGGCGGACGCGACCGTCGTGCGGAGCGACGACGAGTGGGCCTGGCGGCGCTGGGAGTACCCGTGGACCACGGAGCCGGGCCGGTACACGGTCAGCGCGCGGGCCACCGACGCGTCCGGCCGTACCCAGCCGGTGCGGCCGCAGTGGAACCGCGGCGGCTTCGCCAACAACCTGGTCCAGCGCGTGGACGTCGCGGTGCTGGCGGGTTAGTCAGGCGGACCGCAGCGTCAGCAGGGTGATCTCGCTCGGCGCGAAGATCCGCAGCGGCGGCCCCCAGAAGCCGGTGCCGCGGCTGGTGTAGAGCTGGGTCCGCGCGCCGTGCCGGGTCAGCCCGCGCACCACCGGCTGGTCGAGGCGCACCAGGTAGTGGAACGGCCAGATCTGCCCGCCGTGCGTGTGCCCGGAGATCTGCAGGTCGACGCCCGCGTCCACGGCCGCCCCGATCTGCTTCGGCTGGTGCGCCAGCAGGAGTACGGGCAGGTCCGGGTCGGCGCCGGCGAGCGCGGTGGCGTGGTCGGCGCCGTGGCCGGGGCGCCCCGACGACTTGGCCGTCCGGTCGTCGACACCCGCGACGACCAGCCGGGAACCGCCGCGCTCCACCACGATGTGCCGGTTGTGCAGCGCCTCCCAGCCGAGCTCGCTCATCCGGGCGAGCCAGCCCTCGGCCTCGCCGAAGTACTCGTGGTTGCCGGTCACGTACGTGCGGGCGTACCGGGCGCGGACGTCGCCGAGCGGGGCGGACTGCGCCCGCCGAGCGGCCACCGTGCCGTCCGCGATGTCGCCGGTGTGGCACACGATGTCGGCGTCCAGCCCGTTGACCACGTCGACCACCGCCGACGACCAGCGCGCCCGGTCGATCGGCCCGTAGTGCGTGTCGGTCAGCAGCACGACGCGTACCCCGTCCAGGCCGGCGCCCAGCCGCGGGATCGTGACGTCCACGCGGGCGACGCGCGGCACGCGCATCGCCTCGGCGTACCCCAAATGAGCAGGACCAACGAGACGGCCGCGACCGCGGCGGCGACGATGCGGGAGCGGGCCGGGTCCGCGACGCCCCCGGCGGCCAGCGCGAGCCGCAGGACGTTGCCGGCCAGCGCCCACACGAACACGACCCAGATCACGCCGAGGATCGTGTCGCCGGTGCGGGCCGCCCAGTCCCGTCCCCGGCCGTGGCCCTGAAACATCAGCACCGGGAACGCCACGAGCGCCCCGGCGAACACGACCGTGCCGGCGGCGGCGACGCCGGCCGGCCACTGCGCCGCCGAGATCAGCGTCCACCACGGCACGCCGAACAGCAGCGCCAGGACGGCGGTCAGGGTGAGGACAAAGAGCACCGGTCGCAGCGAACGCCGCGCGGGCGCCTCCTGCACCATCTCGCCAGCGGACATGGTCGCACTATGACACGTCAACCCGGACATCGACCACGATGACGTTTGGGAACGGCGCCCGCAGGTCAATCACCATCCATGACCGTGACCGCGGCGCGCGCCGCCAACAGCACCACCCTGGAGGCGCTCGCCCGCTTCGGCTTCCTCGGCTACGGGCTCGTGCACCTGCTTTTCGCCTGGCTGATCCTGCAGCTCGCACTGGGCCAACCCGCGGACGAGGGCGACCAGTCCGGCGCCCTGCGCACCCTGGCCCAGCAGCCGCTCGGCAGCGTCCTGGTCGGCGCGGTCGTAGTGGGCCTGCTCGCCATGGCGGTCTGGCAGGCGTTGGAGGCAGCCATCGGGCATCGCGAGGACAGCGGTGGGGAACGCACGTTCGAGCGGCTCGCCTCCGCCGGCCGCGTCGCGGTGTACGGCTACTTCGCCTGGACCGGATACAAGGTACTCAAGGGGGCGAACTCCGACAGCGCGGACAAGCAGCAGTCCCTCAGCGCCGACCTGATGGGATCCGAGGGCGGCCGCTGGCTCGTCGGGCTGGGCGGGATCGCGCTCGCCGTCCTCGGCGCCGGCCTCGTCTGGTACGGCCTGGTCAAGCGGTTCGAGAAGCACCTGCGCATCCACCAGATGAGCGCCGCCGCGCGCACGCTCTCCCGCCGGCTCGGCGTCGCCGGATACACCAGCAAGGGCATCGCGTACGGCATCGCCGGCGTGCTCTTCGTGGTGGCCGCCGCGACGTACGACCCGAGCAAGGCGCGCGGCCTCGACTCCACTTTGGACACGCTGCGGCAGCAGACGTACGGCACGCTCCTGCTGATCCTCATGGCGCTGGGGATCGGCGCGTTCGCCGCGTTCTGCGTGATCCAGGCCCGTTACCGCAAGGTCTGACCGCGGCGCCTCACTGCGGCGGGCGGATCACGTTCGCGGCGATGCTGGCGACGGCGGCGGGTCCGGCCGCCAGCGCCAGCGGCGACAGCCCCATCGCGACGGCCGCGATGACCACGATCACTCGACGGATGCGCATGGATCCTCCCTTGGCCTACGGCGCTGTCTCGGCGGCCCGCTCGCGCAGCTTCGTGCGGATCTCCTCCGGGGTGTACGCCCGCCGCCGGCGCTCGGCGCGCGCGATCACCACCCCGGTCGCGGCGACACCGACGAACGCGGCCAGTCCGGCAACCTTCCACCAACGCATCCACTTAGGGTAGTGGCGTGTCAACCCTCGGCCTCGACCAAGCCGTCGACCTGTCCCGCACCGGGGACCTGTGGCTCTTTCGCGGCCGGTCCGGTCCCGACCGCGCCATCCAGTTCACGACGAACAGCCCGGTCAACCACGTCGGCATGGCGGTCGTCATCGAGGACATGCCGCCCATGATGTGGCACGCCGAGCTCGGCAAGTCCCTGCCCGACCTGTGGTCCGGCACCCACCAGCGCGGGGTCCAACTGCACGACCTGCGCGCGGCGGTGCTCGTCTGGGCCCGGCGGTACGGCCAGCGGGCCTGGCTGCGCCAACTCGAGCCGCCACCCGGCCACGACCAGGAAAACGCGGTCCTGCGGACGATCGCCCGCCTGGACGGCACCCCGTTCCCGTCAAGCGCCCAACTCGCCTGGCGCTGGCTGCGCGGCCGGGTGCCGGTCCGCCCGCACGAAGCGGGCCTGGAGAGCGCCTACTGCGCCGAGGTCGTGGCCGTCACGTACGAGGCGATGGGCCTGCTGCCCGCCGGGCGCAACCCCAACTGGTACGACCCCGGCCGCTTCTGGAGCGGCGACGACCTCCCCCTGACCGGCGGCTACCGCCTAACCACCGAACTAGCCGTAGACATCCCCACTCCCTAGCCCCGCCCCTTTCTAGCCCCGCCCCTTTCTCGTCGATCAAGGGCATATGGCCGTGGTTTGATCTCCAATCCACGGCCGTATGCCCTTGATCGACGCTGAAAGCCTTGATCGACGCGGTGTGGCTGCGCCGTGGGGCGCTCGGGCCGGCGGGGCGGGCCCTACGGCGCGGGGCCGCGCATAGGGGCGCAGAGATGGCGGGCGGCGCCGGTGGATTCGCGGCGGCGTACGACGTGGGGTGCGGTCCCGGAGCACTTCGCACTCCACCTCTGGCCCTGCCGGCCGAGGTTGCCGGCCCTGCGGGCCGGAGCTGTGGGTTGTGGACCCCGGAGGGCGAGGCCGCGGGAGCAACGGCCCGGACCGCGACGGGCGTCGCGGCAGCTCAACATCTTTGATTTTCCTCACCCTCACCGCAAGACGTCTCTAGTCGCGTGGGAGGGCGGCGTCGACGTGGGCGGCGCCGGCGACGCGGTGGATGGCGACCACCGCGCTTCGGGGTACGGGGGTGTAGATGTGCGGGAAGGGCTCGCCGTTGGAGGCGGGCTCCCAGCGCACCGCGTCACCGAACGTCTCGGCGTCGAGGGACACGACCACCAGCTCCGGCTCCCCGGCGAACACGCGCAGCGCGGTGCTGCCCACCTGATCGCGGGACGAGCAGTGGATGAACCCGCTGGTGTGGTCGAAGGGCGAGCCATCGAACTGGCCTGTGGCCTCGAACTGGTCCCACTCCGCAGGCAACAAGATCTTGTAGATCAGCACGGGCCTACGATGCCATGTGAACACTCTCTAGGAGGTTGCCGTGGCGGACGTCGTCAAAGCCGTGTTCGAGGTGCTGGACGAGCGGTTCCGTCCGATCAACGGCGACGACCTGATCCAGCGCCTGCATACCGGCTGCCGCTGGGCGGAGGGCCCGGCGTACTTCCCGGCCGGCCGCTACCTGGTCTTCAGCGACATCCCGAACGACCGCATGCTGCGCTACGACGAGACCACCGGCGCGGTCGGCGTGTTCCGGTCGCCGGCCGGGTACACCAACGGGCACACCGTGGATCGGCAGGGCCGCCTGGTCAGCTGCGAGCACGGCAACCGGCGGGTCACCCGCACCGAGCCCGACGGCTCGATCACGGTGCTGGCCGACCGGTACGACGGCAAGCGCCTCAACAGCCCGAACGACGTGGTGGAACGCGCCGACGGCTCGATCTGGTTCACCGACCCGAGCTACGGGATCGACAGCGACTACGAGGGGCACAAGTCGCCGAGCGAGATCGGGGCCTGCCACGTGTACCGGATCGCGCCGGACACCGGCGAGGTCAGCATCGTCGCCGACGACTTCGTCCGGCCGAACGGGCTGGCGTTCTCCCTGGACGAGCGGCAGCTCTACATCGTCGACACCCGGAACAAGCACATCCGGCTGTTCGACGTCACGCAGGACGGCGCGCTGTCCGGCGGGGCGGTCTTCGCGACGTGCGACGCGGGGTCGTTCGACGGGATCCGGCTCGACGACGCCGGCCGGATCTGGGCCGCCGCGCACGACGGCCTGCACTGCTTCGACCCGGACGGCACGCTGATCGGCAAGCTGCACGTCCCGGAGATCGTCGCCAACCTCACGTTCGGCGGACCGAAGCGCAACGACCTGTACATCACCGCGACGAGCTCGCTCTACACCCTGCGCGTCAACGTGACTGGGGGTCGCTACCCGGCGTGAGCCGGGCGGTGAACACGTACGACACCACGACGGCCACGATCACCACCGGCATCGCGGCGAGGCCGTCCTCCGCCATCAGCAGCGTCGCCAGCAGCACCGCGGTCAGCGGCAGCCGGAGCATCGCGGCGCTCATCGCGCCGATGCCCATGGCCACGGCCGGCACCAGTTCCAGTCCGGGCAGGTGGGACAGGAGGATGCCGCCGGCAGCGCCGAGGTACAGCGACGGAAAGACCGGCCCGCCACGGAACGCGCTGAGCGACACGGCGTACCCGAGGCCCTTGGCGGCCAGCAGCGCCAGCAACGCGCCGACCGAGTAGCCGGTGCCGGTGGTCACCAGGTCGGGGAGCGCCTCCTGCCCGGAGAAGAGCACGTCGCTGACGGGATGGCCGGTGCTCTCGGCGTACCCGATGGCCAGACCGGCCACGACGAGCCCGGCGGCCGGCGTCAGCAGCAGGAGCCGGCGCTCGACGTGCGGCCGCGACAGCAGCGCGAGCCGCCGGACCGCCGTGCCCGCCAGGGCGCCCAGCAGGCCGAACACGATGGCCCAGCCGAACTCGGTCACGTCCGGCCGGTCGTACTCCGGCAGGCCGGGCAGCGCCAGCGCGAACGTGCCAAGGCCGGTCCAGGCGTCCAGCCCGATGAAGATCAACGCGCCGACGCCGGCGGCCAGCAGGCCCGGCATCAGCACCAGGATGAGCGTCGCCCCACCCAGTCCGGACGCCTCCATCAGCAGGAACGCCCCGAGCAACGGCGAGCCGAGCAGCGCGCTGATGGCGGCGAAGCTCCCCGCGGAGGCGACCACCGCCGCCGCCCGATCCGGCGTGTCGCGCTTCGCGAGGCGCACGGCGAGCAGGCCCAACCCGCCGCCGATCGCGATCAGCGGCGCCTCCGGGCCCAGCACCGCACCGAGCGGCAGAGAGATCAGGGCGGCGAGGGCGACGCCGGGCAGCGCGTTCAGGACGGGCAGCCCGCCGGGCGCGAACCCGTCGGCGGGCGAGTGGCCGCCCCGCCCGGGCAGGTAGCGGACGACCAGGCCGACCAGCAGGCCGGCGCAGCCGAGCAGCGGGATCGGCCACCACCACGGCGCCCCGTCGAAGTAAATCCACTTCTGGAGATACGACACGAGGGCCAGGAAACCGTAGGCGGCCGCCGAGATCGGGACGCCGATGACCGCCGCGAGCACGAGCAGCCGCAGGTACTGCGGACTGCGGAGCATGGCGTTCGCATCATCCCTGGTCAACGCCCACATCGTACGTCCGGCGGGCGCCCCGGGTACGCGGATCTGCGTACGACGGGTGCGGCTTCGCGGCGGACGGCGCCGTGACCGTGGTCGACGCCCTGCCGGCCCTCCCGTACGGGCAGCGGCACCTGCCCCGCGCGCTCAACGCGGCCATCGTCACGGACTCGACCAACGCCTTCTGCGGCCGCGGCGAAGGGCTGGCCGCGCGCCTGGAGGCGCTCGGCTACACCGACGTCCGCGTCCACCGGGCCGGCATCGCGGACTGGGTGAACGCCAGACTGCCGCTGGAATAGGCAACCTACGATGCCCGCATGCTTCCTCGACTCTCGACCACGCCCCTGAACGTCGCGCTCTACGGGCTCGCGCTGTGCCTCGCCGGCGTCGCGGCGAGCCTGGCGACCGGCGGCCTCGCCACCCTGGCGACCGCCGGCGCCGCGCTCACCGGCGACCCGCTCGCCCTGCTGAGCGCCACCCTCCACCAGGTCGCCGCCATCGACCCCCGCCTAGTCGCCTGCCCCACAGTCATGAACATGTAACCCCGCCACCGCCCGCGTCCCCGCCGCCCGCGCTGCCGCCGCCGCCCGCACGGCGCCGCCGATCAAGGACATGCGCGTCGATCAAGGGCATACGGCCGTGGATCGGAGATCAAAGCACGACCATTCGCCCTTGATCGACGAACAAGCCCTTGATCGACGCACGCCGACCGCCACGCGGTCGACGACCACCGCCGCGCCAGGGCCCACGGGCCGCCGCCGCCCGCACGGCGCCGCCGATCAAGGACATGCGCGTCGATCAAGGGCATACGGCCGCGGATCGGAGATCAAAGCACGACCATTCGCCCTTGATCGACGAACAAGCCCTTGATCGACGCACGCCGACCGCCACGCGGTCGACGACCACCGCCGCGCCAGGGCCCACGGGCCGCCGCCGTCCCGCTCGGCGCCGCCGATCAAGGACTTGCGCGTCGATCAAGGGCATACGGCCGCGGATCGGAGATCAAAGCACGACCATTCGCCCTTGATCGACGGCACAGTCCTTGATCGGCGCGCGTCACGGCCGGGCCGCCGCGCGGAGGGCCGCCGCGCGGGGCCCGCCGTGCGTGGGGCGGGCGAGGGGGCGGGTGTGAGGTGGGTCACGAGGGGTGACGGTTACCCGCTTTTGGGGGTTACTGTCGTTTCATGGTAGCCGTCAAATCTCGGTGGTGGGCGCTCGGTGCGCTGTCGCTCGCCACCCTCGCGATCGGGCTGGACGGCACGGTGCTGAGCGTGGCGCTGCCGACCCTGGCCCGGGACCTGGACGCCTCCACCGGCGACCTGCAGTGGTTCACGAACGCGTACCTGCTGGTCATGGCCGCGGCGCTGCTGCCGGCGGGCATGCTCGGCGACCGGTTCGGGCGCAAGCGCATGCTGCTCGGCGCGCTGGCGCTCTTCGGTGTGGCGTCGGCGGCCTGCGCGTACGCGACCTCCACCGGCGGCCTGATCGCCGCCCGCGCGGTCCTCGGGCTCGGCGCGGCGGTCCTCATGCCGCTGTCCTCGGCCGTGCTGACCGTGCTCTTCGACGAGCAGGAACGCGGTCGCGCGCTCACCGTCTGGGTGACCGCGAACGCCCTGGGCGTCCCGCTCGGGCCGCTGGTCGGCGGGTGGCTGCTCGACAACTTCTGGTGGGGCTCGGTCTTCCTGATCAACCTGCCGCTGGTGGTGGCCGGGCTCGTCGCCGTGGCCCTGCTCGTACCCGAGTCGCGCGGCGACGAGCGGCGCCGCTTCGACCTGGCCGGGGTGCTGCTGTCCGCGGTCGGCCTGGTCACCCTGACGTACGGGGTCATCGAGGCCGGCGAGCGTGGCTGGGACGACGTCCGGTCGCTGGCGACGATCGCGGCCGGCGCCGTGGTGCTCGCGGCGTTCGTGGCGTGGCAGCGGCGTGCCCGCCAGCCGCTGGTCGACCTGAGCCTCTTCCGGTCCCGCGGGTTCACCTGGGGATCGATCCTCGCCACGGTCGGCAACTTCGCGATGTTCGGGTTGCTGTTCGCGCTGCCGCAGTACTTCCAGGCGGTCAACGGCGCGGACGCGTTCGGCACCGGGTTGCGCCTGCTGCCGGTCATCGGCGGGCTCGCCGTCGGTGCGCGGGTCGCCGGCCGGCTCGTACCCCGGATCGGCGCGAAGGCCGTGGTGGCGACCGGGCTGGCGCTGACCGGCGGCGCTCTCGCCGCCGGCGCTCTGACCGGTGCGGACACCGGATACGGGTACGTCGCCGCGTGGGTCTCGGTGACCGGCCTGGGCCTGGGCTTCTCGCTGCCACCGGCCATGAACGCCGCGCTCGGCGCCCTCACGGCGGAGCGCAGCGGCGTCGGTTCCGGCCTCATCCAGGCCCTGCGCCAGGTGGGCAGCGCGATCGGCGTGGCCATCCTCGGCACCGTGCTCAACGCCGTCTACCGCGGCCAGGTCGACGTCGCCGGCCTGCCCGAGCCGGCCGCCGAAGGCGTGCGCGGCAGCGCGTCGTCCGGGATCGCGATCGCCGACCGGCTCGGCGCGCCGGCCGTGGCCGAGTCGGTGCGGGCGGCGTTCACCAGCGGAATGGCCGCCGCGCTGCTGGTGTCCGCCGCGCTGGCCGCCGCCGGCGCGGTCCTCGCGCTGCTCTACCTCCCCGGGCGCTCGCGCTCCGCGCAGCCGCCCCAGCCCATCCCGGACCCCGTGCTGCCGGCAGAATCGAGGGTATGACCTCGATGCAGGCCGGCCTGCGGGAACGCAAGAAAGCCAAGACGCGTGCCGCCATCCAGCGGCACGCGCTGCGGCTCTTCCAGGAGCAGGGGTACGCGGCGACCACCGTCGACCAGATCGCCGCGGCGGCCGAGGTGTCGCAGAGCACGTTCTTCCGGTACTTCCCGACCAAGGAGGACGTGGTCCTGCTCGACGACTACGACCCGCGCATGCTCCAGGCGCTGCAGGAGCAGCCGCCGGACGTACCCCCGGTCCGGGCGATCCGCGGCGCGATCCGGCGGGTCTTCGAGGCGATCGACGCCGCCGACTGGGAGCGGGAGCAGCAGCGGCAGCGGCTGATCCAGACCGTGCCGGAGCTACAGGCCCGCGCGATGCAGCAGTACGTCAAGACGATCGAGCTGCTGGCGGTGGCGCTGACCGAACGGGAAGGGCTCCCGATCGACGACTTCAACGCCCGGGTGCTGGCCGGGGCCGTGATCGGGGCGTCGATCGGCGCGACCATGCACGCGGTGGGCGGGGAGTACGAGCTGAGCGACATGGACCTCGTCGACCAGGCCCTGGGGCTCCTCGAAGACGGCCTGCCGCTCGGCGGATCCTAGGGCGTGCGCCGCCAGCCGTCGGGCTCCCGGGTGCCGCGGCTCCACCGGCCCACCACCCCGTCGGCGCGGGCGAGGGCGGCACCGACGGCCGCGCTGACGACCAGCGCCCCGCACACCACCACCAGCCATGACTCGACCGCGAAGACCACCCCGATCGGCCCGTACCGCGCCTCGTTGCCACGGATCGTGCGCGGGATGACCGCCGCGGCGACCAGGCTGACGGCCAACTGCCCGAGCGCACTCGCCGCCGCGCCGCAGGCCAGGGCCCGCCAGCGCACCCGGCCGCCGAGCAGCAGGTACGGCGTCCACCACCACAGCATGAGCCCCATGAGCGCGCCGACCAGGCCGCCCACGCGCAGACTGCGGCTGAGCTGGACGGCGAACGCCAGCACCGTGAGGTAGCCGATCATGCCGGCGAGCCACGCCACGCCGCGCCACCACCCGCGCAGGCCGAGCTTCGGCAGGTCCCAGGCCCGCTCGTACACCCGCTGCAAGGCCCGGGTGAACGCCGTCGCCGAGCCCAGGACCAGCAGGACGCCGACCACCGACAGGCTGCCGCGCAGCGCGTCCCGGTCCACCAGCAACTGCCGTACCGCGCTCGCAGAACCGCCGCCCAGGCCGAACCGGTCCCGCATCGAGTCCAGCAAGCCTTCGGCCACCCGGGGCGGCGCCACCGCATACACCAGGATGACCAGCGGGAAGAGGGCGAGGAACGCCTGTGCGGCCAGGACCAGCGAGCTCTCCACCACCAGCGTGGCCCGCAGCCGCGCCAGCACGGCCAACGCGAGCCTTCCCGCCGGGTGGGCCGTCAGCCGCGACATGCCGTACGACGTTACGCCACAAAACGGGCGAGACGGCCCCCGCTAGATCGCGTTGATCAGGGACCCGCTCCCCTGGCGCGCCGCAACACGCCCGAGCCGTTCCCTGATCAACGGGGAGGGCCGGGGAGGCCGGGGAGGCGGGGAGAGGCGGTGAGGACGGCGAAGGCGTTTGCGTGCCACAGGGGAGGCGGAAGGGGCGCCAGGACACGGTCACGGTGTCGGCGCCGAAGACATGCCTCGCCTGCGCGAGCAGGGAGGGGAAGTGGTTGCGGTGGTCCAGGGCGGTGACGATGCGGTAGAGGTCGGCGATGCCCTGGCGGCGGGCGGCGCGGCCGGACGTGATCGCCTTGCCCACCCGGTACGCCATGCCGGGGTCGGTCGGCAGCAGGATCGTGACCAGGCCGCCGGGCGCGGTGACCCGCCGCATCTCGCGCAGCGCCGCGAACGGGCTGCCCAGGTGGTGCAGCAGGCAGGTCGCGATCACCCGGTCGAAATGCCGGTCGGGGTACGGCAACGCCTCCACGTCGCACGCCTCCACGCGCAGCCGCGGGTCGGCCGCGAGCGCCTCGTCGGGGCGGGGCCGGCGCAGGTCGGTGAGCCAGTACTCGTCGTACTGGTGCCGCACGTACCGGATGTGCTCGCCCCGGTTGCCGCCGACCTCGAGCACCCGGGAGAAGCGCACGCCGCTGCCGTACGGCGCCTCCATCGACGCGTGCAGATAGCGCTCGAAGAGGGAACCGTCCGCCGTCGCCGCCGTGGTCGAGTAGTAGTTCTCGTACCAGGTGGTGAGGATGTCGTCGGCGGTCTGGTCGGGTTGGCTCACTCGCGGAGCGTAGCAACGAGGTCGGACCGCGGTCTGGGCCAGGCGAGCCGGGTGAGTTGGCCGACCGCGATCGTGGCGACCATGCCGATCCCGCCCAGCAGCACGGCCAGCCGCGCGGCCGTCGTGTGGTCGTCGGGGGAGCCGGCCGACCAGCCGATCATGGGCTGCATCGCCACCATCACCGTCCCGGCGCCGAGCAGCAGCACCACCGCGGCCCGCGCGACGTGTGCCCCGCCGCCCAGCGCGTACGCCGCGACGCCGGCGACGATCAGCAGCGCGTTGACGACCACGATGCCCAGGGCCGGCATGCCCAGGAACACGCTGGCGCCAGCGAACAGCACCATAGCCAGGCCCACGGTGAGGCCGACCGGGATGGCCAGCAACCAACGGCCCGGCCGGCCGCCGCCGAGCAGGCCGAAGCCGACCGCCACGGCGATCGTCAGCATCGCGACCAGGTACTCCGACGCCAGGCGGGCCCCGCGCTCGGTCAACGCGGGCACCGGGCTGGCCCGGTACCCGGCGGGGGCTTCCACCGGTACCGGAAAGCCAACCCGGCGCCACTGCCCGGAGCCGTCCCGGACCAGCAGCCCGTCCCGGCCGTTGGCCACCGCGACGACCGACCCGCCGGGCCGCGGCAGCGCCGCGACCGCCACCGACACGAACGGGCCGGTGGCCGGCTCCGGGTACGCCCGAGCGAGGAACCGGCGCCGCCCCTCGGACAGGCTCCACGCGGTGGCCCAGGTGGCACCGCCGTCCACCGACTGCTCCACGCGCATGGCGCCCTCGACGATCCGGAAGCACTCCGTCCCCGCGCAGGCCATGGTGGACGGCGTGGACATATTTAGCGCCTGCTGCTCGGCCTCGGTGGCGACCCGCCAGGTGCGCCCGTCGGTGGTCGCGATGACGTGGACGTACCGCCCGCCGACCTGGAAGGTCTCGCCACCGGCGGCGAGCAGGACGCCGTCGCGCACCATCACCCGATTCGCCGTCGGATACGCCGCGGCGCTGGTGGCCGCCACGGCGAGCGTGACGAGCGGCAGCACGACGGCGAGCCGGACCGCCCGGACCAGCCGCTCGGGCGCCGGCTCCCGGCGGCTCAGGTGGTACGCCCACCAGGCCAGCGCCAGCGCGGGCAGGGTCAGCAGGTCAGTGCGATCGGCTCGGATCACCGAGCCGGCGCGTACCAGAGACCAGGTGGCAGAGGCGGCGGCAGCGCCGGCCGAGGTGGCCTTGACCGCCGCGAACGCCAGGCCGGTGAGCCCGAGCGCGCCCAGCGCGCCGGCGTGCCCGGGCAGCCGCGGCGCGACCAGGCCGGCGACGAACGCGACCAGCGCGGGCGCCGCCACCAGGCCGGCCACGTCGCTGAGCTTTCCGGTCACCAGGCCGGGCGCGGCGGCCTTCAGCACGTGGTCGTTGATCAGCAGGATGAACGTCGCGACCACCGTCACCGGATGGCAGAGCCACGCCAGTGACGCCTCGCCCAGCCGAGTCCCCGTCATTGGTCTGACCTTGACGGTCGTCAGTCACGTTCCGGCGGATGTGCTGTCAAGAATGTGCAATATCGAGTCCACAAAGGCCGGCCGAGACTAGCCTTCGACCATGGAAGCAGCGTGGACGTTCATGGTCTACATGGCCGCGAACAACAGCCTGTCCGGCGCCGCCGGCGTCGACCTCGAAGAGCTGCGGGCCGTCGGTTCCTCCGAGCGGGTACGCGTGCTGACGTTCGTGAAGCAGCGCACCGGCACGGCGCAGTACATCGAGGTGAGCAACGGCGACGACGAGGTCCGCGAGGATCTCGGCACGATCGACTCCGGCGACCCCAACACCGTCACGGATTTCGTGCGCTGGTGCCTCGAGCACGCGCCCGCCCGGCGGTACGCGCTGGTCCTGTGGAACCACGGCGGCGGCTGGGTGCCCGACGACATCGAGCAGCTCTACCAGGAGATCCGCGACGAGGAGCAGGACACCGGCGTCACCCGCGGCGAGATCAACTTCCTGACCAAGGGCCGGGTCGGGCGGGCCGTCTTCACCCCGTCGATCAAGCGGATCCTGGCGCTGCCCACGGCCCGCGACCGGGCGATCTGCAACGACGACACCAGCGGGCACTCCCTGGACACCATCGAGGTGGAGCGCATCCTGCGCACGGCCACCGGGCTGATCGGGCGCCCGCTGGACCTCTTCGGCATGGACGCCTGCCTGATGAGCACGCTGGAGGTCGCGTACCAGCTCCGCGACCTGACCCGGCACGTGGTCGGCTCCGAGGAGCTGGAGCCCGGCGACGGCTGGCGGTACGACGCGATCCTGCGCGCGCTGGCGGACAATCCCGAGATGGACGGCCGGGCGCTCGCCGAGACCGTGGTGCGCACGTACGTCGACTCCTATCGGGACATGCAGGGCCAGTGGCCGGTCACCCAGTGCGCCGTCGACACGGCCCAGATCGGCGCGTTCACCGACGCCCTCGGCGCGTTCCAGCGGGCGGTGACCGCCGAGCTGGCCACCGCCTGGCCGATGCTGCAGCGGGCGCACGCGCGGGCCACCCGCTTCCAGTTCGACCTGGTCGACCTGAAGACCCTGTGCGAGCACCTCGCCGCGATGGAGGTCGGCGACGAGCTCCAGGACGCGTGCCAGGCGGTCATCGCCGCGCACAAGCCCGGCGGGTACGTCGTCGCGGAGGGCCACCTCGGGCCGACCGTGGAGGGTTGCGGCGGCATCTCGCTCTACCTGCCGTCGCCGCTGGACGAGCTCAACCGGTACTACGACGACCTGGCCTTCGCCAAGGAGCTGGGCTGGGACGACCTGCTGCGCGACTACCAGCGGGCGGTCCGGGAGGGGTAGGCCATCGAGGTCTCGGTCGTCCAGGGCGACATTCTCGACGTCCACGCGACCCTGCTGGTGGTCAACCACTTCAACGGGTTGACGCCGAGCGGGGCGGAGGGCGCGGTCGACCGCTGCCTCGGCGGCGCCATCTCGCGCCGCGCCGCCCGCGGCGAGATGGACGGCCGGTTCGGCGCCACCACGTTCCTGCCCGCGGTCAGCGCGCTGCTGGCCGCCGAGGCGATCCTGGTGCTGGGGCTGGGCGAGCCGGAGAAGTTCGCCCCCGACCGGCTGCCCGAGCTGGGCGCCGCGCTGGTGGAGGCGGTCGCCGCCCTCGGCATCAAGGACGTGGCGACGGTGGTGCACGGGGCGGGTACGACCACAGTGGACGCGGAAACCGCCACCCGCCTGTTCCTGACCGGGGTACGCGAGGCGCTGGCCACCGTGCCGGGCGCGGACTGCCTCCGGGAGCTGACCATCGTGGAGCGGGACCCGGACAAGGTGCCCGCGATCCGCCGGGGCCTGCCCGTGGGCGGGCTGGCGGTACGCCCGGCGCCGTCGCAGTCGCCGGCCGCACCCGTTGACGGCGACGTCGTGCCCTGGCACCTGCGGATCGGGATCACCCGGGCCGGTTCCGGCCTGAAGGTCACCGTCATCGGCCACGGCAGCTTCGACGTGGCCGGCGAGTGCCCGTACCCCGCGGACGAGGCGACCCGGGTGTTCCGCACGCTGCGCGACGAGGTGCTGCACGCGGGCGAGGCCAGCCAGCGCGCCGAGGCCCTGGCGAGCATCGGCCACCAGCTCGCCGAGACGTTCCTGCGCGCGCCCGAGCTCAACCTGCCGGGCCTCGCGGAGCAGCTGAAGGAGCGCGCCGGCGGGTACGTCATCGTGCGGCTGGACCGGTGGACCGTCGACCTGCCGTGGGAGATCGCCTTCCTGGACGGCGGCTTCCTGAGCCGTACCCACCTGCTGAGCCGCCAACTGGAGATCAACTCGCCGGGCCGGCCGGCGCCGCCCGCCCCGACCGGCGAGACGCTGAACGTCCTGGTGGTCGGCGATCCGATCGGCGACCTGCCGGCGGCCCGCCAGGAGGCCGAGGCGGTCACCGAGCGGCTCCGCGCCCTCCCCCACGTCGCCGTGACCTCCCTCGTGCACGGCGTCTCGTACGCGGACGTGTCGCGCGAGCTCGACACCACCCGGTACGACGTCCTGCACTACGCGGGGCACGCCCGGTTCGACGCCGCGGGGCACGGCCGGGGCGGCTTCGCGCTGGCCGACGAGCTGCTGACCGCCGAGGACCTGTCCACCCGGCGGTACCTGCCCCGGGTCGTCTTCGCCAACGCCTGCCAGTCCGCCCGTACCCAGGATTTTGCCCCCGCTCGGGCTGAGGCCAACCCGTTCGCCGGCGGGACGCAGACCATCGACCTGGTGACCGGCCTGCTCCGGGCCGGCGTACGGGCGTTCGTGGGCAGCATGTGGGACGTCGACGACGCGGCGGCCCGCACGTTCGCCGGCACCTTCTACACCGGACTGCGCGAGGGCGCGTCGATCGGCGCGGTGGTGGCCCGGGCCCGCGAGGCGGTGATCACCTCGCACGGCCCGGGCCAACCCGCGTGGGCCGGGTACGCCCTCTACGGCAGCCCCTGGCTCCGCCTCCTGTAGCTACTCGCTGCGCAAGGCCATCGCGAGCTACTCGCTGCGCAGGGCGGTCGCGACGCCGGAGCGCGCCGCCCAGCCGGCCGGGACCATGGCGCCCACCACGGCCAGGAGCACGCCGGCCAGGGCCAGCACCGCCAGCGGGCCAGGATGGTAGACGTCCAGCACGCTGCGCGGCAGGTCGGTCTGCGCCGCGTCGCCCATCACCGGCAGCACCACGCCGTGCAGGGCGTACCCGAGAGGGACCGCGATGAGCCCGGCCACCAGCCCGATGCCGGCCACCGAGGCGATCACCATCGTACGTACCTGGCGGGGCGTCATGCCGACCGACTTGAGCACGCCGATCTCGTGCGTGCGCTCGCGGGTGTTGAGCACCGCCGTGTTGAACACGCCCAGCGCCGCCACGACCGCCAGCACCAGGGTCAGGGTGGCGACGAGGGCGCGCATGATGGCGAGGCTGGAGAACTCCTCGTCCCGCACCTCGACGTGGACCGACTGGCCCTCCAGCGCCTCGGCGAGCTTGTTGGCGTACGACGTGGCGTCGGTGCCGGGCTTGAGGCCGACCTCGAAGCTGTCCGGGCGGGTCTCGGTGGTCAACCCGGTCAGCACCGAGTCCGCGCCGTACAGCGCGAAGCCACCGTTCTCCCGGGCGAAGACCTGGCCGACGACGCGCAGCCGGCGCTGGCCCACCCCCGAGGTGACGGTCAGCGTGTCGCCCACCGAGCGGCCGGTGACCCGCAGCAGGTGCGAGCCGGCCACGACCTCGTCGGCGCCGGCGTACCAGCGGCCGGAGACCAACTCGAACCCCAGCCAGCTGGCGTCGGCGCCGTAGCCGATGACCGCGATCGGCTCCTCCACCCCGGCCAGCGGCACCTGGACGGTCCGGACCGGCATCACCTTCGCCGTACCCGGCTGGGCTTCGATGGCCGCGCGCACCGTCGCCGGGTCGGCCCGGGGGCTCTCGCCGGACGCCGGGGACTTCATCGGACCGCCGAACTCCACCACCCCCGACATGCCCACCGCGATCGGCACCTGCGCGCTCCGGCCGAACGCGTCCACGACCCGGTTCAGCGAGCTGGTCAGGCCCACCGCGAACACCACCGTGATCGCGCCGACGAGCACCGCGAGCAGGGTCGCGACCGAGCGCGCCGGCCGGGCGAACGGCGTACCCAGGCCGAAGCTGACCGGCCGGGGCAGCCGCGTCCGGGCCAGCGCGCGGCGGGCGTGGTAGCCGCGACCGTTGCGCGGCGCCCGCCCGACGCTGATCGCCTGCACGGCGGCCAGGCCGCCGGCCCGCCACGCCGGTGCGACGGCGGCGGCCCCGACCAGGGCCAGCAGCACGAGTACGACGGTCACGTTCACCCACGGCGGCAGGATCGCCGACGCCTCCGCGCCGTACGCCTCCTGCGCCTCGCCGAGCAGCGGCATGGCCAGCGCGTTGCCCAGCGGGACGCCGAGCAGGCAGCCGACCAGCGCGGGCGCGAGCACCTGCCCGGCGTACACGGCGACCACCTGCCGCGGGGTGAAGCCCAGCGACTTGAGCACGCCGATGATCCGGTAGCCGGCGACGACCGCGCCGCTGACCACATTCGCGACGATGAGCACCGACATCACCAGGCCCAGCACGGCGAACGCGACCACGAACGGCACCATCGGCCCCACGCCGGTGTCGGCCGCGTTCTTGCTGGTCAGGTACGACTGGGCGTCCCGCAGCGCGCCCGCGGGCAGCCCGGCGACGGTGCTGTCCACGCTCTTCTGTACGGCGGTCTGGTCCGCCGCGGACGCGAACCGGTACAGCATCTGCCGCCCGGTCATCGCGCCCTGCGCGTGCAGCACGTCGTCCTGGGTGGGCCAGACCCAGGCGCTGGCCGTACCCGTGATGGAGTGCGCGACACCGACGACCCGCAGGCTCGGCGAGCCCGGCAGGTCCAGCGTCACCGAGCTGGAGATCGGACCGCTGCCCCGGGCCAGCACGATCTGCCCGGGCCCGGTCAGCCAGTGTCCACTGTCGAGGCTGAGCTTGTCGACCGGTCCGTTCTGCTCCGCGCGGCCGGCGATCACCACCGGGGGCCCGGACCGCCCCTCCGGCTCGTTCGGGCGCTGGAGGCTGGCCAAGACGGTGTCGAACGGGCCGGCCGCCGCGGTCACCCCGGACCGCGTCGCGGTGCCCGCGAGGGCGTCCGCGCCGACCTTGTCCGCGTCGAAGGTCGCGGTGGCGTGCGCCCCGGACAGCCGGGCGAAGGCGTTGTCGAAGGGGTCCTGGGAGACCACCAGCAAACCCACTCCGAGTACGGCGGTGCCGGTGGACAGCAGCAGCACCACGCCGACCACGAGGCTCTGTACGCGCCGGCGGGCCACCGCCGCCCGGATCGCCGCCGCGACCGCCCTCACGACGACACTCCTGCGGGCGTGGAGGCGACGACCCGCCCGTCGGACAGCTCGACCACCCGGCCGGCGCACCGGTCGGCCATGGCCCGGTCGTGGGTGACCAGCAGCAGCGTCTGGCCGTCCCGGTTGAGCTCGCGCAGGATCTCGGTGACCTGCGCGCCGGTGCGGGCGTCCACCGCGCCGGTGGGCTCGTCGGCGAGCAGCAGCGCCGGCCGGTTCACCAGCGCCCGTGCGATGGCCACCCGCTGCCGCTGCCCACCGGACAGCCGTGCCGGGTACGCGTTGGCCTTCTCCCCAGGCCCAGCGCGTCCATCAGCTCGGTGGCCCGGGCCCGCGCGGTCCGCGGCGGCACGCCGGCCAGCTGCGCCGGCAGCAGCACGTTGTCCCGCACGGTCAGGTCATCCAGCAGGTGGAAGAACTGAAAGACGATCCCCACATGGGTACGGCGGAAGACGGCCAGCCGCTTCTCCGAGAGCCGGCCGAGGTCCTCCCCGGCCACCTCCACCGTGCCACTGGTCGGCCGGTCCAGCCCGCCGACCAGGTTGAGCAGCGTCGACTTGCCGCTGCCTGACGGTCCCATGACCGCCACCGCCGCACCGGTGCCCACCTCGACGCTCACCTCGTCGAGCGCGGGCGGCCCGGTCGTCTCGTACCGCTTGCTGACTCCGGTCAGCCTCACCAGCTCTGTCATGGGCGGTGACGCTATGAGGACACTGTGCCGCCGGGCGTCGGGCGCGGGATTGGTTCCGGCGCCCGGCGTCAACCAAACGGTGTACGCGCCGCGATCGACGCGGCCGGCCGGGGGCCCGGCCAGAATGGGGGCATGCTCCGGCACGTACCCGAATGGGCCGCCCGTTACCGGCGCTGGGCGGACCCGGCGCTGGCGCTGCTGTTCGCCGTCGCGGCGCTGTGGATCGCGCTGCTCGGCGGGGACGAGCCGAACGGCGACGTCTACCAGGTGCCGCTCGACGGGCTTCCTCCCCTGCCCGCGGAGGAGTCCCGGCCGATGGCCCGCATCGTCCTGGCCACCCTGCTGGTCACCGTCCCGCTGGCGGGTCGGCGGCGCTGGCCGCTGGCGGTGTTCGCGGTGCAGTTCGCCGCGGTCATCGGCCTGCGCGGGGACAACACCTGGGTGACCCTGCTGGCCCTGCTCGTCGGCGCGTACTCGCTGGCCGCCTACAGCCCGTCGCCGCTGGTGTCGATCGGCGCGCAGGTGACGGCCGCGACCGGCGTGGCGATCGGTTCCGACTCCATCGAACTGCCGGTGCCGGACTGGACCGCGGCCTTCATCATCCTGCTGCCGGCCGGCCTCTTCGGCATCACCGTCCGGGCGCTGCGGGCCAAGGCCGCCGCCTCCGCCGAACGCGCCGAGGCACTGCGCGCCGGCCAGCAGGCGGCGACCCGGGCGGCGGTGGCCGAGGACCGCGCCCGCCTCGCCCGGGAGCTGCACGACGTGGTCAGCCATCATGTGAGCGTGATGGTGATCCAGGCCGGGGCGGCCGACAAGGTGATCGGCGCCCGGCCCGACCTGGCCCGCGACGCCCTCACCGCGATCGGCGCCAGCGGCCGCCAGGCCATGGCCGAGCTGCGCCACCTGCTCGGCGTCCTCGCCCCGGACGGCGGCGAGGACCTGCTGCACCCGCAGCCCGGCCTGGACCAGCTCGGCGCGCTCGTCGAGCAGGTACGCGCGGCCGGGCAGCCGGTCACCGTCGAACACACCCCGGTCAGCGTGCCGCGCGGCGTCGACGTCGCCGCGTACCGGGTGGTGCAGGAGGCGCTGACCAACGCGCTGCGGTACGCCCCCGGCGCGCGTACCACCGTGATCGTGCGGCCCGCGGACGGCGTGCTCACCGTCGAGGTCACCGACGACGGCGCCCAGGTCAACGGCGGCTCCGACCCGGTCGGCGCCGGCTCCGGTCTGCGCGGCCTGGCCGAGCGGCTCCGGGTGTACGGCGGCACCCTGCACACCGGCCACCGGCTGGCCGGCGGCTTCCGCGTGCTGGCGACCTTCCCCTGGAGGCGCAGTGAGCGTGCGAGCCACGGTCGATCTTGGACTTGTCAGCCCAGGATGCCCGAAATGGCACCTGATAACTCCAAGATCGACGGGTGGGCCGCACGCGAGCCGGGAGGCACAGTGACCCGCGTGGTGATCGCCGACGACCAGGCCCTGGTGCGCAGCGGCTTCGCGATGATCCTGGCCGCGGAGGGGATCGACGTCGCTGGCGAGGCCGCCGACGGGGAGCAGGCCGTCGCCGCCGTACGCCGGCTGCGCCCCGACGTCGTACTGCTCGACATCCGGATGCCGGTCATGGACGGGCTGGAGGCGACCCGCCGGATCCTGGCCGACCGCCCGACGACAGCGGCCGGCGAGCCGATCCGGGTCATCATCCTGACCACCTTCGACCTCGACCAGTACGTCTACGCCGCGCTGACCGCCGGCGCCAGCGGCTTCCTGCTCAAGGACGTCAGCCCGGACCACCTGGTGCACGCGGTGCGCCTGGTACACACCGGCGACGCGCTCCTGGCGCCCGCCATCACCCGCCGGCTGGTCGAGCGCTTCGCCCGCCCTGACCCGCAACGGTCCACCGCGCACCGCGACCTGGAGGCGCTCACGCCGCGCGAGCGCGAGGTGCTGACCCTGCTGGCCGGGGGCCTGAGCAACGTCGAGCTGGCCGAGCGGCTGCACCTGAGCGAGGCGACCGTGAAGACCCACATGACCCGCATCCTCACCAAACTCCAACTCCGCGACCGCGTCCAGGCCGTAGTACTCGCGTACGAGACCGGCCTAGTAACCCCGGCGGCCCCCCACCCCCTTAACCCCACCGATCAAGGCCCTCCCCGCCGCGCCGATCAAGGCCCTCCCCGCCGATCAAGGACATATGGCCATGCTTGGATCTCTTTTCCACGGCCGTTTGCCCTTGATCGACGCAGAAAAGGGGACGCAGGGGCAAGCCGCGAGGAAGGGGGCGGCCTAACCGTACGCGGTTAGGAAGTTGTCGCGGAATTCGTCCATTCGCCAGACGGGGGACTGCGGGGTGGGTTTGAGGCCGTCCTGCCAGCCCCAACTGGAGATCCGGTCCAGCACGGCCGGGTCGTGGGCGACGATCGTGATCGGTACGTCGCGGCTGGCGTTCTCGCCGACGATGAGCGGGGACGCCTGGTGGTCGCCGAGGAAGACCAGCACCAGGTTGTCCTTGCCGTACGTCTCGACGTACGAGATGAGCGTGTTCAGCGAGTACTCGATGGACCTGCGGTACTCCTCGCGCACCCGGTCGTCGTCCTTCCACACCTCGTCGACCGAGAAGCCCTCCTTCTTGATCTCGTGGAAGATCGAGCCGTCGCCGACCTCGTCCCAGCCGACCATGCGCGGGATCGGCGCCCACGGGTTGTGGCTGGACAGCAGCGCGATCTCGGCCATCACCGGGCCGCGGCCGGGCGTGCCGTACTCGTTGCGCTGGAACGCCGAGAGCGCGAACTGGTCGGGCATGGTGGCGAAGCCGAAGCCCGGGCCCCGGTAACCGATGTTGCGCAGGTCGTAGACCTTGTCGTACCCGAAGAAGTCGCCCTCGGGCCAGGCGCGGGTGATGCCCGGCTTGACCGCGACGGTCCGCCAACCCGCGCGCCGGAAGGCGCTGTTGAGGGTCATCCGGTCGCTGGAGACCAGGTTGTTGTAGCGCTGCTGGTTGTTGATCCACAGGCCGCAGGTCAGCGTGGACTGCGCCAGCCAGCTGCCGCCGCCGGTGGTGGAGGAGGTGAGCCAGCCGCTGCGGGAGTGGTATCCGGCCGCGACCAGCCGCCGGTTTCCCTCCGCCAGGAGGGCGCCGACCTGTGTCGCGTACACCGGGTCCTCGACGGCGTCGCGCCCGTAGCTCTCCACGAACGTGAGCAGGATGTCCTTGCCGCGCAGCGCGGTCAGCAGCTGGTCGTCCGGGGTGTGGAGGAAGTGGTCGACGGCGGCGAGCTTGGCGAACTCCTCCTTGTCGTTCAGGCCGGCCCGCACCTGCTGCGCGCGGTCGTACGTGAGGGCGGCCACCGGCACGTCGGGGGCGATCTGCACGCCCAGCACGAGGAAGGAGATCCAGGCGACGGTGAACGCGGCGGTGGTGCGGGTCGCGGCGGTGGGGTGCTGCCGGATGAGGCGGGTCAGGCGCAGCGCCGCCAGGGTCATGAGCACGGGTACGGCGATCGCCAGCACCACGGCCGCGACCACGGCGGCGACCGCGCCGGTACGCCCGAACGACTGGTCGAGGAAGTCCTTGGCGTTGCCGAAGAAGCTCCAGTCCAGCACCAGGTTGAACGGCCGGTCGAGGGTCGCCAGGAAGCCCATGTCGGCGACCTTCACCAGGGTCAGCGCGCCGAGCAGGGCGCCGGCGGGGATGGCCAGGTATCGCCGCGCCCGCGCCGGCAGGGCGAGCAGCAGCGCCACGAACACCAGCGCCTCCACCGGGATGCGCAGGAACGCGCGGGCGTCCAGATCGTCCAGGTCGTTCGGGGCGATGAGGGCGAAGAGCACCAGCGCGGTGGCCAGGAGGGTGAGGACCCAGGCCGCGACGCGGCGTACGTGCTCCTTCATCGGCTCAGAGGGTACTCGTTGGGTTTTGGTGGCAACCTGTCCTATAGTCCTACTGTCATAGGACAACAGGGAAGCGGGTTGGTCGCGGGTGATCGAGTTCGTGCTGGACGGCCGATCGAAGGTCAACACCTACGTGCAGCTGGTGCAGCAGGTGCGGCAGGCGCTGCGGGTCGGCCTGCTCGTGCCCGGCGACCAGCTGCCGAAGGTCCGCGACGTCGCGCAGTCGCTGGCCATCAACCCGAACACGGTGCTGAAGGCGTACCGGGAGTTGGAGATCGAAGGGCTGGTGGAGGGCCGGCCCGGCGTGGGGACCTTCGTCAAGGCCACCCTCGCCGGCGCCTCCCTGCCCAACCAGGCCGAACTGCGCGAAGACCTGGTGGCCTGGCTGCGGAGGGCACAGGCCGCCGGGCTGACCACCGACGACATCACCGCACTGGTGGACACCACGATGCGGGCGACACTAGCCGCCGAACCGGTATGAGGAGAACGGGAATGGAACTGGCGCTGGAGACAGACCAGCTCGGTAAACGGTACGGAAAAGCCTGGGCGCTGCGGGACTGCTCGCTGCACCTGCCGGCCGGACGAATCGGCGCGCTGGTCGGGCCCAACGGGGCGGGCAAGAGCACGCTGCTGCACATGGCGGTCGGCCTGCTGCGGCCGGACGCCGGGGCGGTGCGCGTCTTCGGCACCTCGCCGTACGACAACACCGCCGTCCTGCCCGACCTCGGGTTCGTCGCCCAGGACACCCCGCTGTACCGGGACTTCACCGGGGCGGAGCTGATCACCATGGGCGGCCGGCTCAACAAGCGCTGGGACGGCGCGCTGGCCCGCAACCGGCTGGCGCAGATCGGCATCCCGGCGGACCGCCCGGTCGGCAAGCTCTCCGGCGGGCAGCGCGCCCAGGTAGCGCTCGCCCTCGCGCTGGCGAAGCGGCCCAAGCTGCTCCTGCTCGACGAGCCGGTCGCGAGCCTCGACCCGCTGGCCCGGCGCGAGTTCCTGCAGGCGCTGATGGGCAGCGTCGCCGACTCCGGCACCACCGTGCTGCTGTCCTCGCACATCCTCGCCGACCTGGAACGGGTCTGCGACTACCTCATCGTCCTGAACGCGGCCCGGGTGCGGCTCGTCGGCCCGGTCGACGACCTGGTCGGCGCGCACCGGCAGCTGACCGGCCCGCGCCACGACGGCAGCCACATCGCCGGGGTCGAGGCCGTCCTCAAGGCCAGCCACACCGACCGGCAATCAACCCTTCTGGTACGCCTCGGCGGCGCCCTCACCGACCCCTCCTGGGCGGTGCACGACGTGACCCTCGAAGACCTCATCCTGGCCCACCTCGCCGACAGCGACACCGAGCAGGCCAGCCCGGCGGCATGGGAGGTGCCCGCATGATCTGGCTGACCTGGCGGCAGTACCGCAAGCAGGGGCTCTACACCCTCGTCGGGCTCGCGGTCCTGGCCGCGGTGATCATCCCGACCGGCGTGGCGATGCGGAACGCCTTCGCCGAGAAGGGCCTGGCGGCCTGCATCGACGTCAACACGGAGGCGTGCCGGCAGGCGCGCAACCAGTTCTGGGATCAGTACGACATATTGATGCTGATGGGCATCCTGTTCCTCGCCCTGCCGGTGCTGATCGGGCTCTTCTGGGGCGCCCCGCTGGTCGCCCGCGAGGTCGAGCACGGCACCCACCGCCTGGTCTGGACCCAGGGCATCAGCCGGCGGCACTGGGCGCGGGTCAAGTTCGGGCTCATCACGGTCGCCGCGGTGGTCGCCGCGGTGCCGTACGGCCTGGGCCTGTCCTGGTGGCTGGGGCCGCTCAACCAGGGCGGCGAGCAGAGCCGGCTGGGCTACCTGTTCTTCGACATGCAGGGCGTGGTCCCGATCGCGTACACCCTCTTCGCGGTCGCGCTGGGCATCACCGCCGGCACGATCTGGCCCAAGGTGGTGCCCGCCATGGGGGCCGCCCTCGCCGGGTTCGTCGGCCTGCGCGTCGCCGTCGAGGTGCTGGCCCGGCCCCGCTACCAGGCCCCCGAAACCCTGACCTACCCGATCACTGACGCGTCCGCCGAGGGTCAGGCGGAGGGCGGCTGGATTCTCGACAACGGCATCCGCGACGCCAGCGGCAAGATGGTGGCGCGCGGTGTGGGGGTCGTGTGCCCGTCCGGCGCTGCGGGACCCGGCGGCGCGCCCGGCGGCGCGCCCTGCGGCTCCCGGCTCGGACTCGGGCCCGGCGCGTACAACTGGGTCCTCTACCAGCCCGGCGACCGGTTCTGGCTGTTCCAGACCATCGAATCCGGCATCTTCGTCGCCCTCGCCGCCGCGCTGCTCTTCTTCGCCATCCGCCGAGTACGCCGGATCGCCTAACCCTTCGCTCAACGAGGCGGTGCCACCAGGCCCGCCTCGTACGCGGTGCCGCCGGCGGCGCGCCTACGTGGTGCCGCGGACCATGAGCGTGGGGGTCAGGACGGCCGGGGGTGGGGTCTCGCCGGCCAGGAGCACGCGGACCTGGTCGACGGCCAGCTCGCCGAGGCGGCGCTTGTCGATGTGGACGGTGCTCAGTGGAGGGTCGAGCAGCTCGCCCAGGCTCAGCCCGTCGAAGCCGATCAGCGCGCAGTCGTCAGGCACCCGCACGCCTTGCCGGCGGGCCTCCTGGAACGCGCCGATCGCCACCAGGTCGTTGAACGCGTACACCGCGGTCAGCTCGGGGTTCGCCGCGCGCAACGTGGCGAACCCCGCGCCGCCGCCGTCCATCGTCTGCGTGGTGTGGACCACGTCCGCCTCCCCCACCGGCAGGCCGTGCTCGGCGGCCGCCGCCAGGAACGTCTCCGGCCGTACCAGCGGGTCGCAGACCGCGTCGCAGTCGATCATGCCGATGCGCCGGTGTCCGCGGTCGACCAGGTGACGCACGGCGGCGCGTACGCCGGCCGCGAGGTCGACCCGCACGATGCCGTGCGCCGACGGCTCCGGGCCGCGGTCCACGACCACGAGCGGCAGCCCTTCCGCGTACGGCGCGAGCTCCGCGTCCGAGTGGCTGAGGTACCCCACGACGGCGTCGACCTGGCCGCCGAGCGCGCGCACCAGCGGCAGTTCGCGGCGCCGGTCGTTTTGGGTGCTGGCGACCACGACCTGCCACTCCTGGGCGTCGGCCGCCTGGATGACGCCGGCGATGAACTCGGGGAAGAACGGGTTCACCACGTCGGGGACGATCAGCCCGACCGTGACCAGGCCGGGGCGTACCAGCCCGCGGGCGTGCCGGCTGGGCCGGTAGTGCAGCGCGCGGGCGGTCTCCAGCACCCGGCGCCGGGTCTCCGGGTCGATCTCGCCCTTGTCGTTGATCGCCCGGGACACGGTCTGGTGGGACACGCCGGCGGCTCGGGCCACGTCCCGCAGGGTGGCCCGGCGAGGCGACGCGTCCTGCCGGTTGTTGTCCACGATGCCCCCGATCGTAGTGCGATCTTGACGGATCACGCGCCCCGACCCCAGACTACCGTGAACGTTCACGTGATCGTTAACGGAGGCTGGGATGAAGTGGTTCGGCGTGGTCAGCGCCTGCGTGGCGTTCGTGCTCATCGGCGCCCTCCAGGCGCTGTACGGGCCGGCGCTGTCCGCGTTCCGCGCCGACTTCGGCATCTCCGTGCCGGCCGCCGGCCTCGCGCTGAGCGCGCACTTCGTCGGCGGCATCGCCGGGGTCCTCGGGTACGCCCGGTCGCCGTGGCCCGGTACCGGAAAGCTCGCCGCCTCGCTCGTCGCGATGGCCGCCGGCGCTGCGGGCGTCGCACTGGCACCCACCTGGCCGCTCGCCCTGGTAGCGGCGTTCGTGGCCGGCGTCGGCTTCGGCGGCATCGACTACGGCTGCAACGACATGTTCGCGCGGGCCTTCCAGCGGCGCGGATCGGCGATGCTGAACGTCCTCAACGCCCACTTCGGAGTCGGCGCGATCGCCGGGCCGCTGCTGATCGGGCTGCTCGGGCCGGACCGGTACCCGGCGATCTTCCTGGGCTTCGCGGCGGTTTCGCTGCTCCTGCTGGCCGGGCTGCGCGGGACGGCCGAGGCCCCCACCGCCGAGCCGGCCCCTCCCCCGCCGCGCCGCGCATCGGGCAACGAGGGCTGCTGGCCGCGTTCATCGTGCTCTACGTGATGAACGTGGGTGTGGAGGCCGGCGTCGGCGGCTGGGAACCCACCCACCTGGAGGCGCTCGGCCACAGCGCCTCGGGCGCCGCCACCGCCACCTCGGTCTACTGGCTGATGATGACGCTCGGCCGGTTCCTCGTCGTACCGCTGACCCTGCGCCTGTCCGACCGCACCATCGTCATCGGCAGCTGCCTCGGGATCGCGGTCTGCCTGGCCCTGGCGGCCGTGCCGGGATTCGCGATCGTCGCGTACGCGGGCGTCGGCCTGTTCATCGCGCCGGTCTTCCCCACCGCCCTGCCGTGGCTGCACCGCAGCGTGCCGGGCGCCAGCCGCGCCGGCGCGTACGTTTTCGCCGCCTCGATGCTGGGCGGCGTCGCGTTTCCGCCACTGCTCGGCGCCGGCATCGACGTGGCCGGCGCCGGGTCGGTTCCGGTGCTCATCTTCGTCGTCAACGCCCTGTGCCTGGCCGCGATCTGGCACATCGTCCGCACCGAGGCGGCGCGGCGGAAAACCGAGTATGCCGCGACCGGGTGATCCCGTACTCTTCCGGCTGGAGATGCCAAGCGGCGCACCGGCATCGCCGGCCCGCGTCCCGCGCGTCGGGGTCTCCGCCCCTTTCAGGTACGGCCGACATGGCCGAGGTTCAATTCCTCGCTAGGGTGGCTCCGCGCGACCGCGCCCTCGGGCGGCGGCGGTACGGCTCTGCGGGCTCGCGACCACGGTCGCGGACGCCCCCGCCGGCACCGCCGTGGTCCGCGCGGGGCCACTCCCGGCCCAACACGGAGGTGAACGACATGGCGAAGAAGACCATCATGGACTGGCAGCGCGGCCTGCTGTTCACCGATGGGCGGTTCACCCGCGAGTGGGGGCCCGGCCGGCACCGGTACAGCCGGTGGCGCACCAAGGTGCACGTCCTGGACGTGCGGCCGCAGAGCACCGTGGTGTCCGGCCAGGAGTTGCTCACCGCCGACGGCATCACGCTGCGGGTGTCCACTGTGGCTAGCTGGCGGATCAGTCAGCCGCTGGCGTTCCTGACCGCGTCGGTCGACACCGCGCAGGAGCTCTACACCGCCGTGCAGTTGGCCATCCGCGACGCGGTCGCCGCGGTGAGCTTCGACGATGCGCTCGCCGACCGCGGTCGGCTCTCCACCGGGCTCGCCGAGGCGGTCGCGCCGCGCGTGGCCGACCACGGCATCGAGCTGATCTCGGTCGCCGTCAAGGACCTGATGCTGCCCGGCGAGCTGCGCCGGGCCGCGACCGAGACGCTGCTGGCCCGCGAGAGCGGCAAGGCCGCGCTGGAGCGCGCCCGCGCCGAGGCCGCCGCGCTGCGCACCCTCGCGAACGCCGCGCGCCTGCTGGAGGAGCACCCGGCCCTGCTGCACCTCCGCACGATCCAGGCCGCCACCACCCCCGGCGCCACGGTCGTCCTCACCCCGGACCCCACCCACCGCTAGTCCCGCGATCGGTCGGGCAGTATCAACGGTATGGACGTGCGTAGGGGAATGGCCGCCGCGCTGGTCCTGCTCTGCCTGGCGGCGTGTGACGCGTCGCCGGACGGCGATGGCGAGGCCGCGGCGGGTACGACGGTGACGGTCGACCTGGACGGCCGGCCGTTCCAGCTGCACGTGCCGGTCGGATACGACCCGGCCCGGAAGGCTCCCCTCGTGGTGCTGCTGCACGGTTTCCAGTCCAGCGCCGAGGCCCAGGAGAGCTACTTCCAGCTCACCGCCGAGTCCGACCGCCGCGGCTTCCTGTACGCCCTGCCGGACGGCACCCGAAACAAGGCCGGCGACCGGTTCTGGAACGCGACCGAGGCGTGCTGCGACTTCTACCGCTCCGGCGTCGACGACTCGGCGTACCTGAGCCGGCTGATCGACACGGTGGCGGCGGGGTACCCGGTGGACGAGCGGCGCGTCTACCTCGTGGGCCACTCCAACGGCGGCTTCATGGCGTACCGGATGGCCTGCGAACACTCCGGTCAGATCACCGCGGTCGTCTCGCTCGCGGGCGCGGCCACCGACGATCCCGCGCGGTGCACGCCGGAGCGGCCGGTCAGCGTCCTGCAGATCCATGGCACGGCCGACCGGACCATCCACTTCGATGGCGGCGACGCCGGTGGCCCGTACCCGTCCGTCGGCGACACGCTCGCCCTCTGGCGCCGCAACAACGGCTGCGGCGACCGGGCCGACGCGTCGGCCGCGCCGATCGACCTCGAGGCACGCCTGGCCGGTGCCGAGACCACCGTGACGACGTACCGGACCGGCTGCCGCGACGGGACCCGGGTGGAGCTGTGGACCATCCGGGAGGGCAGCCACGTGCCGGCGTTCACCGCGGGCTTCGCCCCGGCCGTCGTCGACTTCCTTTACGCCCAGGTGTCGGCATAGGTCACGGATCAAGGACTTCGACGCCGATCAAGGGCGAACGGTCGTGGTTTGGAGATCAAAGCACGACTATATGCCCTTGATCGACGGAAAAGCCGGCGGGCGTGGCTGCGCCGGGTGCTCGGCGAGGCCGGCCGCGAGGTCGCTCGGACGCCGGTGATGTGATCCACCAGCACTTCCCCGCCGGGATGCGATATGCAAGTATTGGATCCAATCTTGGCGACATCGGATGCGGGTGGGTGGTGCGGTGCTGAAGCGTGAGGAGAACGAACGGGTGACGCGCACGGGTCCCGGTACGCCGCTGGGCCGGCTCATGCGGGCGTACTGGCAGCCGGCGGCGCTGGTCTCCGAGATGCCCGCCGACCGGCCGGTCAAGCCGGTCCGGCTGCTCGGCGAGGACCTCGTGCTGTTCAGGACGGACGATGGCGGCTGGGCCCTGGTCGGGCGGTTCTGCGCGCACCGCGGCGTCGACCTCGCGTACGCCCGGCACGAGGACGGCGGGCTGCGCTGCCTCTACCACGGCTGGCTCTACGGGCCGGACGGCCGCTGCCGCGAGCAGCCGGCGGAGCCGCCGCACAGCCGGTTCGCCGAGAAGGTGCGCATCCCCAGCTATCCCTGTGTGGAGCGCAACGGCATCGTCTTCGCGTACCTCGGCGAGGGCGACCCGCCGCCGTTCCCGGCGTACGACTGCTTCGGCGCGCCGGACGAGTACACGTTCGCGTTCAAGGGCTGTGGGACTGCAACTGGCTCCAAGGGCTGGAGGGCGGCATCGACCCCAGCCACGTCTCGTTCCTGCACCGGTTCATCGACGAGGACCCGCGCGACGCGTACGGGCAGCAGTTCAGCGAGGTCGTGGAGGGCACCGGGCAGAAGCTGTCCAAGCTGGTCGGCGACGCGTACCGGCCGGACATCGAGGTGGAGGCCGCGCCGCACGGGCTGCGGGTGTACGCGCTGCGGCGGCTGACCGACGAGGTCCGGCACGTCCGGATCACCAACCTGGTGTTTCCCAACGCGTTCGTCGTGCCGTTCGGCAACAGCAAGGTCTTCATCCAGTGGCACGTGCCGGTCGACGACGAGCACCACTACTGGTACATGATCTTCTACGACTTCGCCGAGCCGACGGACAAGGCCACGCTGCTGGCGCAGCGGCTGCGCGAGGTGTCGCTGCCGGACTACCGGCCGCTGCGCAACCGGTCCAACAACTGGGGGTACGACCCGGGCGAGCAGCGCGACCTGACGTACACAGGAATGGGCCTGGACATCAACGTCCACGACCAGTGGGCGGTCGAGAGCATGGGGCCCATCCAGGACCGCACCACCGAGCGGCTGGGCGTGTCCGACCGTGCCGTCACCGCGAACCGCCGGCTGCTGCTGCGCGCGATCGACGCGTTCGAGCAGGGCGGCGCGGTGCCCGCCCGGCCGGTCGACGCGACCGATGCCGCCCTCCTCACCGGGCCCCTCGCCGTCGACACGGTCGCGCCGGCCGACGGCTGGGAGGACGCCTGGCGGCGCCGCGAGGCCGAGCGCCGCGCGCGGTCCCCGTGGGCGAAGCCGTGACCAGCGTCGACGAGCGGCCCGTCGCGGAGGGCGGGGACGGCGCGTCCGCCCGCCCGATGCTGGCCGGCGAGCGGGGCGGGTTCGTCGAGCGGCACGACCTGTGGAGCCCGGCCCAGTACGCCGCCGCCGGCCAGCTGCGCCGGGTCATCGACGAGGTCGGCCTGGACCTGGTCCGCTTCGCCTTCGCCGACCAGCACGGCGTGCTGCACGGCAAGACGCTGACCCGCGAGGCGGTGCCGGGCGCGCTCCGCTCGGGCGTGACGGCGCCCAGTTCGCTGCTGCTCAAGGACACGTCCGGCCGTTCGGCGTTTCCGGTCTTCTCGGCCGACGTCGGGGTCGGCGTCGAGGGCTTCGCCGGGGCCGGCGACATCGTGCTGGTGCCGGACCCGACCACGTTCCGGGTGTTGCCGTGGGCCGGGCGCACCGGCTGGGTGCTCTGCGACGTGCGCTTCCCCGACGGTTCGCCGGTGCCGTTCTGCACCCGGAGCCTGCTGCGCGCACAGCTGGATCGGCTGGCCGCCGCCGGATACGACATGACCGTCGGCGTCGAGCTCGAGTTTCACGTGTACGCCGGCGGCCTGGCACCCACGTCCGCGGGTGGGCAACTGCTGCACGAGGAGGCCCTGGACCGGCTCGACGACGTCGTGGGCCTGTTGCACCGCGGCCTGACCGGGCTCGACCTGCCGCTGCGCTCGATCGAGCTGGAGTTCGGGCCGAGCCAGCTGGAGATCACGCTGGCCGCGACCGACGCGCGGCTCGCCGCCGACCACGTCGTACTGGCCCGCTCGGCGATCCGCCAGCTGTGCCGCCGCGCCGGCTACCACGCCACGTTCATGTCCCGGCCCGCCGGCGCCACCAGCGCCTCCACCGGCTGGCACCTGCACCAGTCGCTGCGCGACCGGGCGACCGGGCGCCCGGCGTTCGACACGGACACCGACGTCATGGCGCACTACCTGGGCGGCCTGCTCGCGCACGCGCCGGCCGCCGCCGCGTTCACCACCCCGACGGTGAACGGCTACAAGCGGTACCTGCCGTACTCGCTCGCCCCGAACCGGGTGGTCTGGGGCGTGGACAACAAGGGCGCGATGGTCCGGGTGGCCGGCGCGGGGAGCGACTCCGGCGTACGGCTGGAGAACCGGTCCGGCGAGCCGGCCGCCAACCCGTACCTCTACATCGCCTCGCAGGTCGCCAGCGGGCTGGACGGCCTGCGCCGCGGCCTGGACCCGGGGCCGGCGGCCGACAGCCCGTACGCCGCCGACGCCGTACGCCTACCCGCCTCGCTCGGTGCCGCGGTCGACGCGCTGGCGGCGGACCCGGTCTTCGCCGAGGCGTTCGGCGAGCGGGTGGTCGCCTGGTACGCCCACCTCAAGCGCGAAGAGTTCGCCCGCTACCTGGCGCACGTCTCCGACTGGGAGCAGCGCGAGTACCTGGACCTGTTCTAAGGAGCACGATGGAACCGTTCCTGATCGACGGCGAGTGGATCGCCCCGGGCGACCGGGAGACGATCCCGGTCGTCGACCCGGCCACCGGCGCCCCGTTCACCGCCGTGGCGCAAGCGACCACAGTGGACGTCGACCGGGCGGTCGCCGCCGCCGCGCGGGCGTACGCCGACCGCCGCTGGTCGGGGCTGGCGCCGCTGGAACGCACGCGCGTGCTGACCCGGATCGCCGACCTGATCGAGGAGCACCTGGAGGAGCTGGCCGTCCTGGAGACCCGGGACAACGGCAAGCCGATCGAGCGTTCCCGCGCCGACGTCGCCTTCGCCGCCAAGGACTTCCGGCACTTCGCGGGCGCGCCCGGCCGGCTGACCGGCACCGTGATCCCGATCGACGGCGGCGCTCACCACGTGTACACGGCGCTGGAACCGGTCGGCGTCGCGGCCCTGGTGCTGCCGTGGAACTTTCCGATCATGACGGCCGCGCACAAGCTGGCGCCCGCGCTGGCCGCCGGCTGCCCGGTGGTGGTCAAGCCGGCCGAGCAGACCCCGCTGACGATGCTGCGGCTGGCCCGGCTCTGCGCCGGCGCCGGCCTGCCGGACGGCGTACTGAACGTGTTGACCGGCGACGGCCGGGTCGGCGCGGCGCTGGTGGCGCACCCCGGCGTGGCGAAGGTGTCGTTCACCGGGTCCACAGAGGTCGGTCGGCTGGTGATGGCCGCCGCAGCCGACACCACCAAGCGCCTCACCCTCGAACTGGGCGGCAAGAGCCCGAACATCATTTTCGCGGACGCCGACCTGGACGCCGCCACCGTGACGGCGATGCGGGCGTCGTTCGGCCACTCCGGACAGATGTGTACGGCCGGCAGCCGGATCCTCGTGCAAAGGTCCATTGTGGAGGAGATGACCGCGCGGCTGAGCGCGGCCACCCGCCGCGTCCCGGTCGGCAACGGGCTGGACGGCGGCGTCTCGGTCGGCCCGCTGGTCTCCGAGGAGCAGCGGCAGCAGGTGCTGTCGTACATCGCGAAGGGCACCGCGGAGGGCGCGACGGTCACGGTCGGCGGCGGGGTGCCGGACCGGCCCGGCTACTTCGTCGAACCGACGCTCTTCACCGGCGTCACCAACGACATGGTGATCGCCCGGGAGGAGATCTTCGGTCCGGTGGCCGGCGTCATCGCGTTCGAGGACGAGGCCGAGGCGGTCGCGATCGCCAACGACACGGCGTACGGGCTGGCGGCCGGCGTCTGGACCCGCGACCTGTCCCGCGCGCACCGGATGGCGGCGGCGCTGCGGGCCGGCACCGTCTGGGTCAACACCTACAACATCTTCGACCCGGCCCTGCCGTACGGCGGCGTCCGCGACTCGGGCCTCGGCCGCGAGTTGGGCGACGACGCCCTGAAGGCGTTCTGCGAACCCAAATCCGTCGTGATCGCCCTATGACGCTGGATACCGCAGCGCTGCGGGCGGCTACGCCGGGGACGCGGTACGCGCGGCACTTCAACGCCGCGGGCGCGGCGCTGCCGAGCGAGACCGTGCTCGCCACCGTCGTCGAGCACCTGCGGCTGGAGTCGCGGATCGGCGGGTACGAGGCGGCCGAGGCCGCGCGCGACCGCAGCGAGAACGTCTACGCCCTGGCCGCCCGCCTGCTGGGCGCCCAGCCGGACGACGTCGCCCTGGTGGAGAGCGCGACGGTCGCCTGGCAGCGGGCCGTCGAGGCGCTGCCGCTGCGCCCCGGCGACCGGATCCTCGCCGCGGCGTCCAGCTACGTCAGCTCGGCGCTGCACCTGCTGGAGCTGCGCCGCAGCCGGGGCGTCGTGGTCGAGGTGCTGCCGTGCGACCGCACCGGCGCGGTCGACCTGGACGCGCTGGAGAAGGCGCTGCGGGAGCCGGCGGCACTCGTCACGGTGGCCCACGTGCCGACCTCCTCGGCGCTGGTCGAACCCGTCGCGGCGGTCGGTGCGCTGGCCGCCGCCGCGGGCGTGCCGGTGCTGCTGGACGCCACCCAGTCGGTCGGGCAGCTGCCGGTCGACGTGGCCGCGATCGGCTGCGACATCGCGGTGGCGACCGGGCGCAAGTTCCTGCGCGGCCCGCGCGGCACCGGCCTGCTGTACGTCAGCCCCGCGATGCGGGCCCGGCTGCGCCCGCCGCATCCGGACGTACGCGGTGCGCACTGGAGCGGCGACCAGGAGTACGACGTGACGGCCGGCGCCCGGCGGTACGAGACGTGGGAGTCCGCGCACGCGTTGCGGCTCGGGCTCGGTGCCGCGCTCACCGAGGCGCTGGAGCTGGGCGTGGCGCGCATCGGCGAGCACCTGACCGCGCTCGCCGGCCGGCTGCGCGCGGCGCTCGCGGACGTCCCCGGCGTACGCCTCGCCGACCCGCCCGCGGGCGGCGGCGCGATCGTCACCTTCGTCCACGATGGACACTCCCCGGCCGACACGGTACGGCGGCTGCGGGCAGCCGGCGTGCACCTGGTGTCCGTGCCGGCCAGCCACGGCCAGTGGGACCTCGGCCGGCGCGGCCTGCCCGCCGTGGTCCGCGCCTCGGTGCACGTCTACAACGACGACGGCGACGTCGAGGCCCTGACCAACGCCCTGCGCGGCCCCCGCACGGCAACCACACCCTCTCTGCTGCGCTCCGGGGACCGCGCGGACGTGGCCGTCATCGGCGCGGGCGTGCACGGCCTGTCGGCCGCCTGGCAGCTGGCTCGACGTGGCGCCCGCGTGGTCCAGCTCGACCGGTTTCCGGACGGGCACACCGAAGGGTCGTCGCACGGGCACACCCGGATGATCCGCCGCGCGTACCCGGATGCGGCGTGGGACGACCTGGTGGACCGCGCGTACCGGGCGTGGGACGAGCTGAGCGCCGCCGCTGGGCGGGCGCTGGTCACCACGACGGGCGGTCTCTACGCCCGCCCGGGACCGCCGGGACTGCGGGGACCGGGGTGCGAAATCGTGGATCCGGCGCGGGCCGCCGAGTTGTTTCCGGGGCTGCGGCTGGGCCCGGACTTCACGGCCGTCTACGACCCGGCGGCGGGCATCATCGACGCCGCGCAGGCGATGCGGTCGCTGCGCGAGCTCGGCCTGGCGCACGGGGTGGTACGCCACACGGCCTGCCCCGCCGAGAGCTGGACCGCCGACGGGAGCGGGGTGGCGGTGCACACTCCGCGAGGGACTGTCTACGCGGATAGGCTCGTCATCGCCGCCGGACCGTGGACCGGCGCGCTCGTCCCCCGCCTTCGCGAGGCACTGCGCGTGGTCCGGATCGTGAACGTCCACATCGGAGCGTCCGACCCCACGGCGGTGGCGCCGCCAAACCTCGGCACCTTCTCGGTCGACGTGCCCGGTGTGGGGCTGCTGTACGGCATTCCGGCCTTCGGCGGCAGCGCGGTGAAGGTGGGCCTGGACCACGGCCCGCCCGCCGACCCGGACCGTCCACAGTCGCCGGTGACCGCGGCGGAGGCGGGTGAGCTGCTAGCGCTGGCCCGCCGCTTCGTGCCCGGCGCGGACGGCGACGTGGTGGACACCGTCGCCTGCCGCTACACCATGGCCCCGCGCAACCGCTTCCTGGTCGGCGCGCTCCCCGAAACCCCGCAGGTCCTCGTCGCGTCGGCATGCTCGGGCCACGGCTTCAAGTTCGGTCCCGCGATCGGCGCCATCGTGGCCGGGGATCCACCGCCGATCTTGGACTTGTCAGGTGCCATTCCGGACATCCCGGCATGACAACTTCAAGATCGACGGAGCAAGATCGTCGCGCTGCGGCGTTCGTACCAGCGCGCGAGCTGTTCTCCGGCGCTCAACACGTGGGACTGCATTTCGTGGCGCGCGGTTGCGGCGTCTTCCGCCGCGAGGGCATCGAGGATGCGGGCGTGTTCGGCGAAGTTGTCTACGCGGTGGCGGGGGTTGTCCTGCAGGACCAGGGCGGAGACGTTGCGGGGGAACGCCTCGTTGATCTCCCGGATCACCTTGGCCAGGCGCTCGTTGCCGGCGATCTGGTGGATCAGCGTGTGGAACCGGTCGTTGGCGGCGTGCGAGGCCGGGTTGGGCGGCGCGTCACCCGGCCGCAGCAGCTCGTTGGTGGCGCGCAGCTCGTCGAGGGTGTCCCGGCTGATCCGGTCGACCGCGCGCACGCAGGCCAGCCCCTCCAGCTCGGCGCGCACCTCGTACGCCTCGCGCACCTCCCACGGCGCCGGCACCCGCACGACCGCGCCCCGGTTGGGCACCACCTCGATCAGGCCGCCGGCCTGCAACTGGCGCAGCGCCTCGCGGACCGGGGTGCGGCTGACCCCGAGCGTCTTGGCCAGCTCGGCTTGGCGCAGCTGCGCCCCGATCGGGATGTCGCCGGACATGATCCGGGCCCGAATCGCGGCCGCGGTCTCGTCGACGAGCGCGCTGCTCGTGCCCACCTCTGTTGTGGCGTCCATCATGTCCCTCGTCTGAGAACTTTGGATCCACTTAGAGTAGCTTAGGATCCAACTCCAGGATAGGAGCCGGCCGATGCGGTCCCACCCTCTCGACCCCCCGAACGCCACCGAGATCGCCCTCGCCGTCGCCGCGGCCCGCGCGGACGGCCGGCTCGGCGCGCGCACCCGGTTCTGGGGCGCCACCCTCGACGAGGCGCACGCCCGCCGGGTGGTCGCCGGTCAGGCTACCGGTACGCGGCTGGGCTTGGTGGCCCTGCACGCGGAAGCCGCGTGGGAGGTCGACGTGCTGGTCGACGGCGGCGAGGCGTCCTGTGTGGATTGGCGGCCGATCGACCCGCGCCGGCCCGGCATCACCTCGGACGAGGCGCGCGCCGCCGCCCAGGCGTGCCGGGCGAGCCCGCTGTTCCGCGCGGCGCTCGCCAAGCGCGGCATCCACGACGTCTCCCTCGTCATGGTCGACGCCGAGTCGATGGGCGGCTTCGAGCCGGAGAAGTACAAGGACCGCCGGGTCACCTGGGGCACCGTCTGGCACCGCACCACCGAGGACGACAACGGGTACGCCCGGCCGGTGCAGGGCGTCATCCCCATCATCGACATGCACACGATGGAGGTCCTGGAGGTCGAGGACCACGGCGTCGTACCGGTCTCCGATGAGGCCGCGCCGCTGAAAAACAAAGAACAAAGGCCCGGTCTCAAGCCGCTCGACGTCGTGCAGCCGGACGGGCCGAGCTTCACCGTGGACGGCTGGCGGGTGAGCTGGCAGGGCTGGACGTTCCGGGTCGGCTTCACCCACCGCGAGGGCCTGGTCCTGTACGACCTGGAGTTCCTCGGCCGCTCCGTGCTCAAAAGGGCCGCCTGCAACGAGATGTACGTGCCGTACCTGGACCCCAACTCGACCCAGTACCGCAAGAACTTCTTCGACTGGGCGAGTACGGCGCCGGTCCGCTCACCAACTCGCTCGCCCTGGGCTGCGACTGCCTGGGCGTCATCCACTACTTCGACGGCACGTACCTGGGCGGTGCCGGCGAGCCGCAGACGATCCGGCAGGCCGTGTGCATGCACGAAGAGGACGCCAGCATCCTCTGGAAGCACAACGACCTGCGCCGCGGGGTCAACGCCGTGCGCCGCTCCCGCCGGCTGATCATCTCCAACTTCCAGACCGTGGCCAACTACGACTACGGCTTCTACTGGTCGCTCTTCCAGGACGGGCGCGTCGAGTTGGAGGTCAAGCTGACCGGCATCCTGTCCGCCTCCGGGATCACCGAGGGCGAGCAGGTGCGGTACGGCCGGGTCGTGGCCCCGCGCGTGCAGACGCCCATCCACCAGCACTACTTCGGCATCCGGCTGGACATGGCGGTCGACGGTCCGCGAAGCCGGCTCGTCGAGGAGCACGCGGAACCCGAGCCGGACCCGGCACTCAACCCGTACGGCAACGCGGTCCGCTACGTGCGTACGCCGCTGGCCACGGAGACGGGGCGGCGTACGGACCCGACCGTCGCCCGGCACTGGCGGGTGGAGAGCGCCACCGCCACCAACCGGTACGGCGAGCCCACCGCGTACCGGCTGCGCATCCCGGACACCACCCGCTCGTTCGGCGACCCCGGCTCGGTGATGGCCCGGCGGGCGCCCTTCATCCACCAGCACCTGTGGGCCACGCCGTACGACGAGGCGGAGCGCTTCATCGGCGGGCAGTACCCCAACCACGCCGAGCCGGGCGAGGACGGCGTACACGTGTGGCAGCGGCAGGAGCGCTCGATCGACGGGGTGCCGCTGGTGCTGTGGCCGGTGCTGGGCACCCACCACCTGCCGCGCCCGGAGCAGTGGCCGGTGATGCCCGTCGAGACCATCCACCTCGTACTCGAACCGGACGGCTTCTTCGACCGCAACCCGGCGATGGACGTCCCCGACCCGTCGACCGGGCACTGCCACGCGGGCTGAAACAAGAGCTTCACAAACGTGACACGGGCCCGCAGCGACCAGCACCCATAGTTGGATCCAATGTTGGTCAGATTAGATCCCAGATGGACTTGATGAGATACCAGTAACGCCATAGGAGAGCGATGATCCAGCAACCCGTATCCCGGCGTGCGCTGCTGCGCGGTGCCGGCCTGCTCGGCATGGGCATCGGGGCCGGCATGACCGGCCTGCTCAGCGCCTGCGGTGTGGCCGCCGACGAGGCCGACGGCGATTCCGCGAAGACCGGTGGCACCCTGACGCTCGCCATCGACGGCACCAGCGCCGTCAACGACCCCGCCTTCTACACCACGCTCGGCGACTGGATGGCGGTCGACTGCATCTGCCGTGGCCTGACCTTCATCTCCTTCGAGTCGAACGAGCCGGAGCCGGACCTGGCCGAGAGCTGGACCATCTCCGACGACCAGCTCACCTACACGTTCAAGCTCCGGCAGGGTGTGACCTTCCACGACGGTACCCAATTCACCTCGGCGGACGTGCTGGCCAGCCTGAACCGGCAGTTCGACGACACCGACAAGACGCTGCCGGAGGGCTCGTCCCGGCCGCTGCGCAGCGTCGGCACGAACCTCGCGTCGATGACCGCGCCCGACGCCCAGACCGTCGTGATGGTGCTCAAGGCCCCGGACCGCACCCTGCTGGACCAGCTCTCCGACATCGGCGGCCGGATCATCTCCAAGGCGGCGCTGGACAAGTACGGAGCCGACATCGGCAAGAACCTGGTCGGAACCGGGCCGTTCAAGTTCGCATCGGCCACCTCGGGCCAATCCGTCGTGCTGGCGGCGTTCGACGGGTTCCGGCTCGGCAAGCCGCCGATCGACCGGCTCGTGCTCCAGCAGGTCACCGACCCGTCCACGATCGTCGGCTCGCTGCTGTCCGGCGACATCTCGGCCACCCAGTTCACGCCGTACTCCGCGCTGGACCAGCTCAAGGCCGACAAGTCGGTCACCGTGTACGACACGCCGACCACCTTCGACGCGTTCATGATGATGGACGCCCGGCGGATCCCGGAGCTGGCGGTGCGCAAGGCGATCAACCTGGCCATCGACCGGCAGGCCATCATCGCCCAGGCGTTCTTCGGCGCCGGCACGCTGCCGCAGAGCTACACCATCCCGCCCGGCCTGACCGGCCACGACACCAGCCTCGCCGACCTGAGCACCACCAACGTCGAGGAGGCCAAGCGGCTGATCCAGCAGGCCGGCGCCACCGGCCGGGAGATCCGCCTGATGGCCGCCAGCGACAGCTGGCACCCGAAGGCGGCGCAGATCGTCGCGCAGAACCTCACCGACATCGGGCTCAAGGTGGTGACCGCCTCGGTCGACCCGGCCGCGTACTTCAACCGGCTCCTGGACCCGAAGGACGAGTTCCACGATCTGATGATCTGGGAACGCAACATCTACGTCCCGGACCCCGACGACATGATCGGCTCGCTGGCCATGCCGTCCGGGGTCTACGGCGACTTCATCTCCGGCTTCAACACCCTCGACGGATCGGCGAAGTTCGCCGACGACCTGTTCACCGCCAAGAACCTGCCGGACGCGTCGGCCCGCGCGGCGGCATACAGCGGCATCCAGCGCCGCTGGGCGGAGAACTACATGCTGCTGACGATGCTGGCGTACGCGGCGAACCCCGTCGTCAGCGGCGCGAGCGTCAAGGGCATGAACGTGCAGGCCCTCGGCAACCACCGGTGCTACATGGAAAAGGCGAGTGTCTGACGTGCGGACCCGTCGCCGCCTGGGGCGTGGTTGGCTCGCCGCCACGTCCTGGGCGGTGGTCGCCGTCTTCGTCCTGCTCGCCGCGGTCGGGCCGCTGTTCGTCGGGGCGGACCCGACCCGCAACACCAACGACACGCTGCTGCCGATCGGCGCGCCCGGACACCTGCTCGGCACCGACGACCTGGGCCGCGACGAGCTGGCCCGGATGCTGCACGGTGCCCGGCCGCTGCTGCTGGTCTCCTTCCTGGCCACCGCCCTCGCCGCGGTGGTCGGGGTCAGCATCGGGCTGGTCGCCGGGTACGCCGGCCGCCGGGTCGAGTGGGTGCTGATGCGGCTGATGGACCTCGCGCTGGCGTTCCCGTCGATGCTTTTGATCATCCTGGTGGTGACGGCCTGGCAGCCCGGGGTGGCCAGCCTGGTGGTGGGCATCGGCGCCGCGCTGGCGCCCGGCCTGGCGCGGCTGGCCCGCGCGCTGGCCGCGCGGGAGGCGGGCCGCGACTACGTGCTCGCCGCGCGGCTCGGCGGCGCCCGCACCCCGGGCATCCTGGTACGCGAGGTGCTGCCCAACATCGCCGGGCCGGTGCTCGCCCAGGTGGTGATGACGCTGTCGATCGCGGCCGGCTTCGCGGCGGGCCTGTCCTACCTCGGGCTCGGCATCCAGCCGCCGACCGCGGACTGGGGCTACATGGTGCAGGCCGGGCAGGAGTTCCTCTACCGGGCGCCGCGGCTGGTCGTGCTGCCCGCGACGGCCACCCTGCTCTTCGTGGTGGCCTGCAACTTCGTCGGCGACGACCTACGCGATTCGCTCGATCACCGGAGCTCGGCATGAAGCTGGTCGTCAAGCGGCTGCTGGCCGTACCCGTGGTGCTGCTGGCCCTGGCCACGCTGGTCTTCATCGCGATGCGCCTGCTGCCCGGCTCGGCCGCGACCACGCTCGCCGCCGGCGGCGCCAGCGGCCAGCAGAGCGCGGCGGAGATCGCCCAGGACCAGGCCAGGATCAGCGCGGCCCTGGGGCTGGACCGGCCGCTGTGGGAACAGTACGTGACGTTCCTCGGCGACCTGGTGCGCCTCGACCTCGGGCGCTCGTTCTTCGGCGGCAACGACGTCACCGGGCTGCTCGCCGACGCGCTGCCCGCCACCATCGAGCTCACCGTGGCGGCCATGCTGATCGCGGTGCTGATCGGCCTCGTGACCGGCGTGCTCGCCGCGCTGCGCAAGGACACCTGGGTCGACACGCTGACCCGGACGGCCGGCACGGTCAGCTTCTCGCTGCCCTGGTTCGCGCTCGGCGTCCTCGGAATCGTCGTCTTCGGCGTCTGGCTGCGCTGGCTGCCCGTCATCGGGCGGCTGCCGGGGAGCCTGGACTACCAGCCGTTCACCAACTTCGTCCTGGTCGACGCGGTCCTGCTGGACCGCCCCGACCTGATCCTGCCGTGGCTGCGGCACCTGATCCTGCCGGCGACCACGCTGGCCCTGTCGATGGCGGGGTTCATCACCCGGATCGTGCGCGCCTCGGTGCTGGAGGTGCTCGGCGACGACTTCGTGCGTACGGCCCGGATGAAGGGGTTGTCCCCGGCGGCGATCCTGCGCCGGCACGTGCTGCGCAACTCGTCGCTGCCGATCGTCACGGTGCTCGGGCTGCAGTTCGGGTCGCTGCTCGGCGGCTCGGTCATCACCGAGACGGTCTTCTCCTACCCGGGCGTCGGCAACCTGCTGGTCAACGCGATCCTGCAGCGCGACTACCCCATAGTGCAGGGCGCGGCGCTGGCCATCGCGCTGCTGTTCACCCTCGTCAACGTCGGCGTGGACCTGCTCTACCTCGCCCTCGATCCCCGGCTGCGGAAGGCGTGAGCGCATGCACATCGTCCTGGTCCACGGTGCCGGTGGCACGCCTGCCACCTGGACGGAGGTGGTGCCGCTGCTCACCGCCGCCGGCCGGGCCGTCACCGCGGTCACCAACCCGCTGCGCTCGCTGGCCGGCGACGTCGCGCACACATCGTCCATCGTGGACGCCATCGGGGCCCGGTGCTGCTGGTGGGCCACTCCTACGGCGGCGCGGTCATCACCAACGTCGGGCGCGCGGCACCGGTCAAGGGCCTGGTGTACGTGGCCGCGTTCGCGCCGGACGAGGGCGAGACGGTCAACGGGATCGTCGAGCGGTACCCGCCGGCCGAGGTGTCCAAGTACATGCGGCGCGGCCCGAACGGCGAGTGGGAGTCCGAGCACACCGCGGCGTACTGGGAGGAGATCGGCTGGGACGTCCGGCCCGAGCAGCGCCCGGTCTGGGACGCCGAGTCCCGGCGCAGCGAGAACGCCATCTTCACCGAGCCGACCGGCGTACCGGCCTGGCGCACCCTGCCGAGCTGGTACCTGGTCGCCGCCGACGACCGCACGTTGCGGCCGGAGATCCAGCGGGACATGGCCGCGCGGATGGGCGCCGACACCGTCGAGGTGCCGGGAAGCCACTTCACCCCCCGGGTACGCCCGGAGTTGGTGGCCACGCTCATCGAACGCGCCCTGGAGTCACTGTGAGTGAGCGCAGCGGCGCCGGCGGCGCTTTCCCAGCCGCGTCACGAAACGCGCCTCCCGCGGACGCCGCCGCGGCTGGGAAGGCGCCGCCTCCAGGGCGCCGCTGCGCGAGCGAACCATCAGGCGCTGTGACGCCGGTCCTTGAAGTCAAGAACCTGCGGGTCGAGTTCGACGTGCCGGGCGGGCGGCTGCCGGCCGTGGACGGCGTCGACCTGAGCGTCCGGCGGGGCGAGGTGCTGGCGCTCGTCGGTGAGTCCGGCTCCGGCAAGTCGGCGCTCGCCATGAGCCTGGTCGGCCTCAACCGCGGACCGCGTACGCACATCGGCGGGCAGGTCCACTTCGACGGGCGGGACCTGGTCGCCGCGAGCGAGAAGGAGCTGCGCGAGGTGCGCGGCCGGGACATCGCCGTGGTCTTCCAGGACGCGCTCGCGGCCCTCAACCCGACGCAGCGGGTGGGCGCCCAGGTGGCCGAGATGATCCGCACCCACCGGCGGCTGCCGCGCACCCAGGCGTGGGCGCGGGCCGAGGAACTGCTGCGCGAGGTCGGCATCGCCAACCCGGCGCGCACCGCGCGGGCGTACCCCCATCAGCTGTCCGGCGGCATGCGGCAGCGCGTGATGATCGCGATCGGCCTGGCCAACGACCCGGCCGTGCTGATCGCGGACGAGCCGACCACGGCGCTGGACGTGACGATCCAGGCGCAGGTGCTGCGGCTGCTGGGGCGCCTGCGGGGCGAGCACGACACCACGATCATCCTGATCACCCACGACCTCGGGGTGGTCGCCGAGGTCGCCGACCGGGTCGCGGTCATGTACGCCGGGCGGATCGTCGAGCACGGCACCCGCGACGAGGTGCTCTTCGAGCCGCGGCACCCGTACACGAAGGCGCTGCTCGACTCCGTACCCCGGGTGGATGGGCCGGTGACGCCGCGGCTGCCGGCGATCGCCGGCAGCCCGCTGACCGGCGTGCGGCGCCCGCCGGGGTGTGCGTTCGCGCCGCGGTGCGCGTTCGTCCGCGACGAGTGCGCGGCCGCGCCGCCACCATTGCGTTCGCGGTACGCGGACAGCGGTCACCTGGACGCGTGCGTGCTCGCGGAGGTGCCGGCATGAGCGAGCGAGCTGGCGCGGCGGCGTCTGGACTGAGGAGCGCAGCGACGAGGGAAGACGTCGCCTTCAGCGCCGCGCGAGCGAGCGAATCAGCAGGCACAGCATGAGTGCGCAGCCGTTGCTGCAGGTCTCCGGGCTGCGCGTGGACTTCGGGCGGACCCGCGCCGTCCGCGACGTCGACCTGGAGATCCTCGAGGGCGAGACGCTCGGCCTGGTCGGCGAGTCCGGGTGCGGCAAGTCCACGCTCGGCCGCGCCCTGGTACGCGTGACCGAGCCGACCGGCGGGACGATCCACTACCGCGGCCTGGACATCACCCGGCTGTCCGGCACGGTGTTCCGGCGCACCCGGGCCGAGCTCCAGATGGTCTTCCAGGACCCGTTCGGGTCGCTGAACCCGCGGCGGCGCGTCGCGGACATCATCGCCGAGCCGCTGCGGCGCGCCCGCGGCATGTCGCGAGCGGCGGCCCGGCCGGTCGTCGACGACCTGTTGGACCAGGTGGGGCTGGGCCGGGAGGCGGGCGAGCGGCGGCCGCACGAGTTCTCCGGCGGGCAGCGCCAGCGCGTCGGCATCGCGCGCGCCCTGGCGCCGTCACCGCGGTTCGTCGTGGCCGACGAGCCGGTCTCCGCGCTGGACGTGTCGATCCAGGCCCAGGTGGTCAACCTGCTCGCCGACCTGATCCGCGACCGCGGGCTGACCATGCTGTTCATCTCGCACGACCTAGGCGTGGTACGGCACATCGCGGACCGGATCGCGGTCATGTACCTGGGCCAGATCATCGAGATCGCCGACCGGGACGCGTTCTTCGCCGGGCCCGCGCACCCGTACAGCGAGGCCCTGCTGTCCAGTGTGCCCACCGTGAGCCGGGCGCCGGCGCGGGAACGGATCGAGCTCACCGGCGAGCCGCCCGACCCCGCCGACCCGCCCGCCGGGTGCGCCTTCCACCCCCGCTGCCGCTACGCGATCGACACCTGCCGCACCTCCCCTCCCCCGCTCCGCCCGTTGCCCGGCGGCCGTTCCGTCCGCTGCCATCTGCCGCTACTCGAAGAGGTGACCACGTGATCATCGATGCGTACAACACCACGCAGGACGTGCGGGGGCGCTCGGACTACCTGACCGGCGCGCGCCCCGGGCAGGCGCCGCCGCCGTATGCGCCGTTCGACCCGCGCCGGATCCTGGACCGGATGGACGCGGCCGGCGTGGACATGGCCATGGTCTGCTCGCTCGCCCAGCGGATCGAGAACGACTTCATCATCGACCTGGTCAAGTCGTACCCCGACCGGCTCTTCGGGTTCGGCCAGGTGATGCCGCAGGCCGACGACGCGCTCGACGAGATCGCCCGGATCGCGGCGGCCGGGCTGTCCGGGCTCAAGCTGCACCCCAGCCTGCACGGGTACCACGTGGCCGACCACGGCCTGCTCGACCCGGTGTTCGAGGCGTGCGCGGAGCACGGGCTGCCGGTGCTGATCAACGCGCTGGACGACGCGTTCTGCGCGCCCCTGGCCATCGAGGAGATCGCCAAGCACCACCCGGGAGTGCCGACGATCATCGCGCACATGGGCGCGGTCTGGAACGTCCCCGAGGCGATCATCGTGGCCGAGCGGAACCCGCACATCTACCTGGAGACGTCCGCCACGCTGCTCAGCGACGTGCGCCGCGCGTACGGCCGGCTGGGGCCGACGCAGATCCTGATGGGCAGCGAGTGGCCGGGGTCGGACTTCGACCTGGAGCGCATGAAGATCGCCAAGGCGATTCCCGTCGATTCGGACCGCGCGCTCGTCGAGGGCGGGAACATGGCCCGCATACTGGGGCTTTCATGATCGCGCCGGTGACGCCGCCCGCCACCATGTCCGCCGCCGACGCCGAACTGCTGACCCGAGCCCAGGAACTGCTGCGCCGGGTGTGGACCGCGGGCCGGCACGAGGTGGCCACCGCGCTGCGCACCGCCGACGGCGGCGTCCACGTCGGCGTACACGTGGAAGGCTCCTGCCGTCGCAGCTCGATCTGCGCGGAGGGCGTCGCGCTCGGCGCCGCCCTGTCATCGGGTACGCCGTTGCGGGTCGACAGCGTGGTATCGGTGCAGGTCAAGCCGGCCGACCGGTTTCGGGTCATCGCGCCGTGCGGGGTGTGCCGGGAACTGATCAGCGACTACAGCCCGGACGCCCGGATCTGGCTGACCAGCCCGGCGTCTGACGAAATCGTGGCGAGACGGGCGCTCGACCTGCTGCCCGAGAAGTCCCAGCGGATCTGGTGAGGTGGACATGTCCGAAGTAGACCTGGGCGGGACCGGCACCCCGGTGCGGTGGGCCGAGCTGACCTGGCCGGAGAGCGGAAGCGCCGCGGCGGCCCTCGACGCGGTCATCATTCCGGTCGGAGCGACCGAGCAGCACGGCCCGCACCTGCCGCTCAATGTGGACAGTCTGATCTGCGAGGCGGTCGCGCTGGAGGTGTCCGCGCTGACCGGGGTGCCGGTCGTACCGACGCTCACGTACGGCGTGTCCGCCTCACACGGCGACTTCGCCGGCACCGTGGCACTGCGCCCGGAGACGCTGATCGCCGTGGTGGAGGACGTCGTCGACTCCCTGCACGCCTCCGGCATCCGGCAGTTCGTGCTGCTCAACGGGCACATCTGGAACAACGGGTCGCTCGACGTGTCGGCCGAGAAGCTGCGGGTGCGGCACCGCGACAGCCGGGTGCGGGCGCTCGGCTACGTGACGATGTACCCCGGGCCGGAGGTCGACGGGCACGTCACGTACGGGCGCGCGCTCATGCACGCCAACTACTTCGAGACCTCGGTGATGCTGCACCTGCACCCCTCGCTGGTACGGATGGACCGGGCCACCTCGCACCGGGACGTCGACTCGTTCTGGGACTACCGGATGGACCAGGTCAGCTCCACCGGCGTGTGGGGACGCGACGTGTCCGAGGCCAACGCCGAGCACGGCAAGGCCGAGTTCGAGCGGTGCGTGCTGACCACCGCGCGCGCCGTCGCCGCAGCCGTACGCGAGCCGTGGCCGACGCCGACGCACCGTCCCTGAAGGGTTGTCCACTATGGAGATCTACGACATCACGCTCCCGATCCACCCCGGCATGCTGCACTGGGGCCGCAAGCCGGAGGTGGAGATCGTCGAGTCGCTGGCCAACGGCGACGCCTCCAACGTGACCCGCTGGCGGCTCGGCGCGCACACCGGCACCCATGTGGACGCCCCGGCACACTTCGTCGACGGCGCCACCCCGATCGACAAGGTGGACCTGCACACGCTGGTCGGGCCGGCGCTGGTGGTCGACCTGACCGGGGTGACCGGCGACGTGACCGTGTTGGATCTGGAGGCAGCCGGCGTAGCCGGGCACCGCCGGGTCCTGCTGAAGACCGCCAACTCCGCCGGGCCGCTCAAGCAGATCGAGCGCGCACCGTCGTGGGTCGGTCTGTCCCCCGAGGCCGCCGCCTGGCTGATCGCGCAGGGCGTCGTGCTGGTCGGCATCGACTACCTGACCATCGAGAGCCACACCCACACCGACACCTGGGACGCGCACCACGCCCTACTGGGCGCCGGCGTGCTCATCCTGGAAAACGCCGACCTGGATGGCGTGCCCCCCGGCGACTACGAGCTGGTCTGCCTCCCCGCCAAGCTGGTAGACGCCGACGCCTCCTTCGCCCGCGCCATCCTGATCCGCCGCGCCGACCGCGATGACCGCGCGGACCGCGCCGACCGCGATGATCAGGGAGTGGCTCGGGCGTTTCGTGGCGCGGCGGGAGAGCTGGTCCCTGATCACCGCCAGGGGTTGGCATGATCGCGCTCGCGGCGCCGCACTCCGGGGCCGTTGCGGCCGGGATGACGGTGGCCGCGGCGGGGGCAACGCGCTCGACGCGGCGCTCGCGGCCGCGGCGGCGCTGACCGTGACGTACCCCCATCAGTGCTCGGTCGGCGGCGACCTGGTGGCCATCGTGCGGCCCGCGGGCGGGACGCCCCGGGCGGTGCTGTCCATCGGCGCGGCGGCGGCCGGCACCGACGTGGCAGCGCTGCGGGCACGCGGCGACCGGATGCCCGCCGGCGGTCCGGACACGGTGACCGTGCCGGGCGTGGTGGCCGGCTGGGCCGCGATCGCCCGGCTCGGCGCCCGCCTGCCGCTGGCGGATCTGCTCGCGCCGGCCATCGCGCTGGCCCGGGACGGCGTACCGGCCAGCACCGGGCTGCGCCGCGCCATCGCCGCCCGGCGGGACGCGATCCGCGCCGACCCCGGCCTGCGGGCGGTGCTGCCGGCGGACGGCGAACCGCTGGTGCAGCCGGCGCTCGCGGACACCCTCACCGCGATCGCCGCCAACTGGCGCACCTTCTACAAGGGACACCTCGCACACCGGCTGGTGGCCGGGCTGCGCGCGCTCGGCAGCCCACTGTCCATCACGGACTTCGCCACGCACCGGGCGGAGGTCGTCGAGCCACTGTCGACCACAGTGGACGGTGTGCGCTGGTACGCCGCTCCCCCGCCCGCACAAGGGGCGACACTGCTCGGCATCCTCGGCTCCGCCGACCTCGTGACCGCCGCGCGGCAGGCTCAACTACGCCGGGACGCGCTGCTCGGCGATCCGCGTACCGGGCCGGTCGACGTGGACGCGCTCATGCTGCGGCGTACGGTCGCGGCCGCCGCGACGCCGGCCCTGGCGCGACCGATGGGCGACACCGCCGCGGTCACCGCGGTCGGCGACGACGGCACCGCGGTGACGCTCATCCAGAGCGTGTACCAGAGCTTCGGCGCCGGCATCCTCGACCCGGCCACCGGGATCGTGCTGCACAACCGCGGCTCCGCGTTCAGCCTGGACGAGACGCACCCGGGCGTGCTGCGTCCCGGCTCCCGGCCGCCGCACACGCTCTGCCCGGCGCTGGCCCTCGCCGGCGACGCCGTGGTGGCGCTCGGCTGCCAGGGCGGCCGGTCCCAGCCGTGGATCCTCGCCCAGGTCGCCGCCGACGTACTGGCGGCCGGCGACCTCCCGGCGCTGCTGTCCCGCCCGCGCTGGGTCATCGGCGCCCGCGACATCGGCCGCACCGACCCGACCCTGCTGCTCGAACCCGGCACGCCGGGCGGGTTCTCCGCGACGGCCGAGCGGCTCGGCCTCGACCTCGCCACCACCTCCGGGCCGCACGACGACGCGGGCCACGTCCAGGTGGCCCGGCTGCGCGGCGGCACGCTGGACGCCGCCAGCGACGTACGCGCCGACGGCCGCGCGGTGGTCCGATGACCGGGGTACGGCGGGTCGTCCCGCTCACCCTCGGCTGGGAGGAGCTGCCGAAGTCCGTCTCCGTACACGGTGCGCCGCGCACCGAACGCGTACGCGAACCGGTGCCTGGCGTACTGCTCGAAGTGGACGGTGGCTGGCTGCTGCTCGACACCGGCTTCAACGCGGCGCTCCTGCGCGACCCCGCGCTACGCCGGCGGTTCTACCCCAGCCCGAATTACCAGCCGGTGCTCCCCGGCCCCGGCGAGCCCCTCGAAGAGGCCCTGGCCGCCGCCGGCATCGACATCGCCCAGGTGTACGCCGTAGCCGTCAGCCACCTGCACGTCGACCACGCCGGCGGGCTCAAACACTTCGCCGGCCGGGTACCCGTGCACGCCCAGCGCGCCGAACTGGCGTACGGCCTGTCCAACCACCCGGAGCCCGAACGCAACGCGATGGCCCGCATCGACTACGACGACCCGCGCATCGACTGGCGCCTCGCCGACGGCGACGCCGAGATCGCACCCGGCGTGACGGCCGTGCTGACCGCGGGGCACACCCCCGGGCACCAGAGCTTCGTCGTCGACCTCGACAAGTCGGTGGGCGGCGGCGGGTTCGTCTTCGCGTTCGACGCCGCCGACCTGACCGAGAACATCGCCGAGGAGCGGGCCATCGGGTCGTACATCGGCGTGACCCCCGAGGAGACCGTCGCCCAGATCCGCCGCCTGAAGCAGATCGCCGCCCGCCGCGGCTACCCGGTGATCCCCGGCCACGACCCGGTCGCCTGGCCAACCCTGACGCGGGACCTCGCCACCCGCTTCCCTCCCCCACCCCCACCCAATCCTGACCCCGCCACGCGAGGGCGCGCGGCGCGCGGCGCGCCTCGCGCCTCGCGCCTCGCGCCGATCAAGGACTTCCTCGTCGATCAAGGGCGAACGGCCGTGGTTGGATCTCTTTTCCACGACCGTTCGCCCTTGATCGCGGGTGTTTCCCTTGATCGACGAGGCTGGCGCCGGATCGACGGGCCGGGCTGGACCCGGGCCTCCGGCGCGGGACCCCGGGCATGCCCGCGGGCGCCGTCGATCAAGGAATCGTGCGTCGATCAAGGGCGAACGGTCGTGGATCGGAGATCAAACCACGGCCGTTCGCCCTTGATCGACGGGGAGAGCCCGAGGAGAGCCCGAGGAGAGCCCTCGACGGGAGAGCCGGGCGCCGGGGCGCTGGCGGCGAGCGGAGAGGGGCGGGCGCTACTTGTAGAGGACGGCTTGGATCTCGGGGGAGTCGATGTTGGTCTTGTCGTACCAGAAGTAGCCGGTGTCGATGGTCTTCGGGAGCGAGGTGCCGTTGAGGGCGTCCACCGCGGCCTTGACCAGGGCGGCTCCCATGCCGACCGGGTTCTGGGTGATGGCGCCGGCCTCGGTGCCGTTCTTGATGGCGTCGATCTGGGCCTGGCCGGAGTCGAAGCCCACCACGACCACGCCCTTCTTGCCGCTCTCCTCGATGCCCTTGATCACGCCGATCGCCGAGCCCTCGTTGGCGCCGTAGATGCCCTTGACGTCGGGGTTGGCGCGCAGGATGGACTTGGTGATGTCGGCGGACTTGGCCTGGTCGCCGCCGCCGTACTGGACGGGCAGGACCTGGATGCCGGGCGCGTTGGCCTTCATCCAATCGGTGAAGCCGTCGCGCCGGTCCCGGCCGGTGACGCTGGTCTGGTCGTGTACGACGAGAGCGACCTTGCCTGATCCGCCGATCAGCTCGGACAGGTGCTTGGCGGCCTCGCCCGCGGCGGCCTTGTTGTCGGTCGCCGCGGTGGTCAGCGGTACGTCACTGTCCACACCGGAGTCGAAGGCGATCACCGGGATGTTGGCGGACTTGGCCTGCTCCATGAGCGGTGCGGCGGCCTTGCTGTCCAGAGCGGCGAACCCGATGGCGTCCGGCTTCTTGGCCAGGGCGTTGGTGAGCATCGTGGTCTGGGCCTCGATGTCGGCCTCGGTGGCCGGGCCCTCGAACGTGATGCGTACGCCCTGCTTGGCCGCCTCGTCCTCGGCGCCCTTCTTGACGGCCTGCCAGAACTGGTGCTGGAAGCCCTTGGAGACGATCGCGATGTACTTCTGATCACTGCCGGTGCCAGTGGACCCGTCGTCGCCACACCCGGCGGTGACGAGGGCGATGGCGGTCACGGCAACGGCGGCGAGAATTCGATTTCTTTTCATGGTTCGTGCTCCCTTGTGTCCGTGGGTGGTCACGTCAGGCTTCCTTCTTGCGCACCATGTCGGCGTAGACGGCCACGAGGATGACCAGGCCGAGGATGACGTTCTGCCACTCCTGCGGGATGGACATGATCTGCAGGCCGTTGTTGAGGACCGAGATGATGAGGGCGCCGATCACGGTGCCGATGATCGAGCCCTTGCCACCGGCCAGCGACGTACCGCCGATGACGACGGCGGCGATGGCCTGGAGTTCGTAGCCCATGCCGGTGGCGGGTTGGGCGGAGCCGAGACGGGCCGAGATCATCACGCCGGCCAGGCCGGTGAAGAGCCCGGCGAGGGTGTAGATGACGACCTTCCATCGACGTACGTCGATGCCGGACAGCGCGGTGGCGGCCTCGTTGCTGCCGATGGAGTACGTGTAGCGGCCGAGGAGCGTCTTGCTCAGCACGAAGCCGGCGATCACCGCGGCGGCGAGCAGCACGAGTACGGCGTTCGGGATGTTGAGCGCCGGGATCAGCTCGCCGGTCGAGATCTTGATGTAGCCGGGGTGGTCGCTGAAGTAGATCGGCGCGCTCTTGGAGATCACCAGGGCGAGCCCCTGCGCGACGAGCATCATCGCGAGGGTGGCGATGAACGGCGGGATCTTGAGGACGGCGACGTTGAAGCCGTTGATCAGACCGATCAGGCCACCGAAGAGGATGGCGAGCGGCACGCCGATGACGACCGGCAGGCCGGCGTTCACGATGAACACGCCGGACATGACCGCGCACAGCGCCATGCCCGTACCGATGGACAGGTCGATGCCGCCGGTGATGATGACGAACGTCGTGCCCAGCGCGAGCGTCCCGATCACGACGGTGCTGAACAGGATGTTGATGACATTCGAGTACGTCGGGAAGGCCGAGTTCGCGAACGAGAAGAACGTGAAGATCACGATGAGGCTCGCGAAGGCCAGCAGTTGCTGGAGGCGGTTCATGACGGCGGCCAGCCAGGCGGACCTGTCGGCGCCCGTCGCGCGGGTGAGCTGGAACGCCATCGTCATACCGCCTTCGGGCCAGAAGTGAGGTCGAGGAGGCCGAGTTCGGCCGCGTCCTCCGGGTTCTCGTTGGGGCGCAGGGTGGCGAGGTGCATGACGCTCTCCTGGTCGGCCTCCTCGGCGGAGAGGATGCCGCTGACGCGTCCCTCGGTCATGACCACCACCCGGTGCGACATCCGGAGCACCTCGGGCAGCTCCGAACTGATCATGATGATCGCCTTGCCCTGCGCGGCGAGGCTGTTGAGGAGCTCGTAGATCTCCTCCTTGGCGCCGACGTCGATGCCCCGGGTCGGTTCGTCGAAGATGAGGATGTCGCAGTCCTTGACCAGCCACTTGGCGATGACGACCTTCTGCTGGTTGCCACCGGAGAGAAACTTCGTCGTCTGGCGTACCGATGGGGTCTTGATGGTAAGGCGGCGTACCACATCTGCGGCGGCGCGGCGGGCCGCGAGCCTGTCGACCAGGCCCCAGCGGCTGAACTTCTCGCGCAGCGAGGACAGCGTGATGTTGTCGCTCACGTCGTGTTCGAGCAGCAGGCCCAGCTGCTTGCGGTCTTCGGACAGGTAGCCGATGCGATGCCGGGCGGCCTCGGCCGGGTTGTGGATCCGCACCTGCCGGCCGTGCACGTGGATGGTCCCGGCGGTCGTCTTGTCCGCGCCGACGATCGCGCGGGCGACCTCCGTACGCCCCGCGCCCATGAGCCCGGCGAAGCCGAGGATCTCCCCCTTGCCGAGCGTGAACGTGACGTCCCGCAGCAGTTCCTTTGTGGACAGGCCGCGCACGTCGAGGACGACCTCGCGCTCGTCCCGCACGTCGACGGGGCGCGCGTCGCTGGTGAGGGTGCGGCCCACCATGAGCGTGATGACCTCGCGCGTGGTGGTCTCGGCGGTGTCGAGCGTGCCGATGTACCGGCCGTCCCGGATGACCGTGATGCGGTCGCTGATCGCCTTCAGCTCGTCCATCCGGTGGGAGATGTAGATGACGGCGGTGTCCGCGTGCACGAACCGGCGGATCAGGCCGTGCAGGGTCTGCACCTCGGCGTCGTTCAACGCCGCCGTGGGCTCGTCCATGATGAGCACCCGCGCGTCGTACGACAGGGCCTTGGCGATCTCGACCATCTGCTGGTTGGCGACGGTCAGATCGGCGACGGTGGCCCGGATGTCGAGCGGCAGCCCCAGCCGGGCAACGAGTTCGGCCGCGCGGCGGTTGAGCTCGCGGTCAGACAGGATCAGGCCGCGCCGGGGCTCGCGTCCGATGAAGATGTTCTGCGCGACGGTCAGGTGCGGCATCAGGTTGAACTCCTGATGGATGATGCTGATGCCGGATTCCAGTGCGTGCTTGGGGCTCTGCGGCGTGAACGGCTCGCCGTGCAGCCGGAACGCGCCCTCGTCCGGCACGTAGCTGCCGGACAGCAGCTTCATCAGCGTCGACTTGCCGGCGCCGTTCTCCCCCACCACGGCCAGCACCTCGCCGTAGCGCAGGTTGATGTGCATGTCGTCGAGGGCCTGCACGCCGGGGAACGCCTTGCGCACGCCTTCGACCTCGAGCAGATACTCGCTCACGCCACCAGCCCTTCCGCGCGCAGCCGCTCCCACATCCCTTGCGGCACGTCCAAGGCAAGGTCCGCGGCATTCTGCCGGACCTGGTCCGGGTTGTTGGCGCCCACGACCACCGCGCGCACCACAGGCTCCAGCAACGGGTACGCCAGGGCAGCGGCACGCAGCGGCACGCCGAACGATTCGCACACTTCCGCGATCCGCCGTGCCCGGGCCACGACCGCGCCCGGCGCCGGCCGGTAGTCGAATGTGGACGACGCGGTCAGCGGCTCGGCGAGCAGGCCACCGTTGAACACGGCCGCGGCCACGATGCCCACGCCGTTCGCGCGGCACGCGTCAAGGAGCTCGGCGGCGCCGGACTGGTCCGCGAGGGTGTACCGGCCGGCCACCATGAGCAGGTCGGCCACCCCGGACCGGGCCGCCGCGACGAGCGCCTCGGTCCCCATCGAGCCGATCCCGATCGCCGTGGCGAGGCCCTCCTCCCGGAGTTGGACGAGGGCCGGCAGCCCGTCGGCCAGGCCGCGGTCCAGGTCCCAGCGCTCCGGGTCGTGCAGGTACAGCACGTCGACGCGGTCCAGCCCGAGCCGGCCCAGCGACTCCTCCAGGCTGCGCCGCACGCCGGCCGCCGAGAAGTCCCAGACCCGCCGGTACGCCGCCGGCACCACAAAGTCCTCGTCGTCGAGGGCGCCGGCGCCGGCCGGGTTCGGCTCCAGGAGCCGGCCGACCTTTGTGGACACGGCGTACTCGTCGCGCGGCTTGCCGGCCAGGAACTGCCCCAGCCGCCACTCCGAGAGCCCCAGGCCGTAGTGCGGCGCGGTGTCGAAGTGCCGGATCCCGGCGTCCCAGGCCGCATCGAGGATCTCGGCGGCCTCGCCGTCGGTCAGCGGCACGCGGTGGTTGCCGATGCTGGCCGTGCCGCATCCCAACCGGGTCAGTCGTAGCTCACGCATTGCCGGTGAACCTATACCGATCGATGGACACCGCCAGCATCTCCGCGCCGGCCCCCGGTGCGACCGGGGTCACGTAGTGCCCGTCCCGGATCGTCACGGGGGTGACGAAGTGCTCGTGGAGGTGGTCCACATACTCGATCATGCGGTCGTTCGTCGTACCCGTGACGGCCACATAGTCGAACATCGACAGGTGCTGGACCAGCTCGCACAGGCCGACGCCGCCGGCGTGCGGGCAGACCCGCACGCCGAACTTGGCGGCCAGCAGGAGCATCGCGAGGTTCTCGTTGATCCCGGACACCCGGGTGGCGTCGATCTGCAGCACGCCGAGCGCCCGCGCCTGCAGGAACTGCTTGGCCATCACCCGGTTGGCCATGTGCTCGCCGGTCGCCACCGGGATCGGCGCGATGGCGCGCGCGATGGCCGCGTGCGCCAGGACGTCGTCCGGGCTGGTCGGCTCCTCGACCCAGGCCACGTCGAACGGGGCCAGCGCCGCGATCCAGTCGATCGCCTCGGCCACGTCCCAGCGCTGGTTGGCGTCCACGGCGATCCGCACGTCCGGTCCGACCGCCTCGCGGGCGATCCGCAGCCGGCGTACGTCGTCGTCGCGGTCGCCGCCCACCTTGAGCTTGATCTGGGCGAAGCCGCTCCCGACCGCCTCCCGGCAGAGCCGGGCGAGCTTGTCGTCGTCGTACCCGAGCCAGCCCGGCGTGGTGGTGTACGCCGGATAGCCGGTGCGGATCAGCTCGGTCTCGCGGTCGGCCCGGCCGGCCCGCGCCTCCTCCAGGATCTTCAGCGCCTCGTCCCGGGTGAGCGCGTCGGACAGGTACCGGAAGTCGACCAGGTCCACGATCTCGGCCGGCGACATCCGGGCGAGCAGTTGCCACAGCGGCAGGCCCGCGCGCTTGGCCTTGAGGTCCCACAGGGCGTTGACCACGGCACCGACCGCCATGTGCATCACACCCTTTTCCGGCCCGAGCCAGCGCAGCTGCGAGTCGTGCACCAGCTCCCGCCAGAAGCCGCCGAGGTCGGCCAGCAGCGCCTCGGTGTCCCGCGCGACGACGTACGGCGCCAGGCTGCGGATCGCGGCGACCTGTACGTCGTTGCCGCGGCCGATGGTGAACACGAAGCCGTGCCCGGCCAGCCCGTCGCCGGCGTCGGTACGCAGGCGCACGTACGCGGCCGAGTAATCCGGATCGGGGTTCATCGCGTCCGAGCCATCCAATGACAGGGACGTGGGGAACCGGACGTCGTCGGTCTCCAACGAGACGATGGTGCTCACGTGCCGGACGCTAGAGATCCGATGTCTATCGTGTCAAGGTGCCGTACCAGCTTTGTTACGCGAACGTTGACACCGAAACGACCCGATGTCTGAACGAGGGCTGACCCTTTGTTAGGACATTTTCTGATCACCGGGTACGCTCCAGCCCCACTGCCCTCGGCTGCCACGTTCTCACGGAGAAGACATGACAGAGCGCACCAAACTGAATCGCCGGCGGTTCCTCGGTTACGCGGCTGGCGCCGGGGCGGGTGTCATCGCCGGCCCCGTCGCCCTGTCGTGGCTGTCGAGCGCGCACGCGGCCGCACCACTGTCCTTTGTGGATGACTACCTGACCAACACGACCGCCAACCTCTCCCCGAGACCAACGCGGCGATCCGCATCCTCACCGGGATGCAGCGGCTCTGGAAGACCGGGCCGACGTGGGACTCCGGCATCCCGCTCCAGTTGGACGTGCTGCGCGCCAACATCCGGTACTGCGCCACCGTCACCGCCGCGCGCACCGACGAGGAGGCGAAGCGGTCGTTCATCATCGACCGGCGGCACCAGAGCTACTCGGCCATCGACGGCCTCGGCCCGCTGGCGGCCGCGTACCGGGCCGGCGCCAAGGCGGTCACCGGCATCACGTCCGCGCCCGACGGCACCCCGCCCGCCCGGATCAGCGACGCCCTGCCGGCCGACGCGCCGGCCGGTTCGGCCCTCGGCGCCGGCTCCCAGACGTCCGCGCTCGGCGCCGTGGTCCGGCTCGTCGACACGCTGCGCGGCCCGCACGCCTCCAGCAACCCCAGCAAGCTCTACTACCAGTACCCCCGGCCGTGGCGGATGACCGCCGACAACCAGGTGATCGCCACCGGCGCCACCGACGCGCTGGGCTTTCCGGTGTACGACTCGGAGGTGGCCGTCGCCCCGCAGCTGCTGCGCCAGCGCGGCACCGACCCGGCCGACGACGGCGGCTTCGTCAGCGGCCACACCAACGCGCTCTACCTGGCCGCGCTGGCGTTCGCGTACGCGGTCCCGGAGCGCTTCCAGGAGCTGCTCGCCTGTGCCGCGGACTACAGCCACACCCGCATCGTCGCGGGCATGCACTCGCCGCTCGACGTCATCGGCGGCCGCACCCTCGCCACCGCGCTCGCGGCCGCGGCCCTGCACGACCCGCAGTACGCCGGCCTCAAGGCGACCGCCCGGCAGCAGATCCTCGACTACTTCCCCGGCGACCTCCTCGCCCAGGCACACTCGTCCACTGTGGACACAGACCCGTACGCCGACCGCGCCGCGAATGCCGCCCAGTACACGCCCCGCCTGACGTACATCCTGCCCCGGTGCGGCGGCGGCACCGCGATGGCCGTCCCCACCGGCGCCGAGGTGCTGCTGGAGACGCGGCTGCCGTACCTGGACGCGGCGCAGCGGAGCGAGGTGCTCCGCACGACCGCGCTGCCGTCGGGCTACGTCCTGCTGGACGGCCCCGAGCAGTGGGGCCGCCTCGACCTGTTCGCCGCCGCCGACGGCTACGGCGCGTTCGACCGGGACGTGGACGTCACCCTGGACGCCGCGCGCGGCGGCTTCCACGCGGCCGACGCGTGGCGCAACGCCATCGACGGCCGCGGCGGCCTGGTCAAGCGCGGCACCGGCACGCTGACCCTGACCGGCCAGAACCGCTACCGCGGCGACACCAGGCTCGTCGCCGGCGGCCTGATCGCCGGCTCACCCACCGCGTTCGGCCAGGGCGACCTCGACGTGTACGCCGGCGCGACGCTCGGCGTGACCGTGCGCCGGCCCGGCCACCCCGGCCTGCTGGTCGGCGGCACCCTCACGGTGAACCTCGGCAGCACGCTCGACCTCCACCTGGACGGCGACCTGCGCGCCGGCGCGGTGCTCCGGGTCATCGACGCGCAGCGGCTGCGCGGCCGGTTCGCCGCCATCACGGTACGCGCCGAAGGGCTGCGGGCCGTGCCGATCTATAACGGGAACGGCCTGTCCGTCCGGCTGGTCACCGCCTAGCGCGACCCGGATAACATCGACGCATGCGAATCAACCAACTGTGGCGGTACCCGGTGAAGTCGATCGGCGGCGAGCAGCTGGGTGCCGCCACGGTTGGCACCATGGGAATCGAGGGTGACCGCCGCATCGCCGTACACGATGAGCGGGACGAGCTCACCTGGGCCGGCGCCATCCCGGGGCTCATGCGGGTGCGGGCCGAAACGGCCGGCGTCGGCGTGGCGGAGCTGATCCTGCCGAACGGCGAGCGGTTCCGGTCCGACGCGCCGGACGCCGGCAGCCGGCTCAGCACCGCCGTGCAGGCCAAGGTCTCGCTCGTCGGGCGCCAGCCGGACTGGGCCGACGGCGCACTGCACGTGCTGACGACCACCGCGCTGGACACCCTCGCCGCGGCGCTGCCGGACAGCGCGGTGGACGTCAGCCGGTTCCGGCCCAACCTGGTGCTGTCCGGGGTGCCCGACGAGTCCGGCACCGGGTACCCGGAGCACGACTGGATCGGTCGCCGGCTGGCCGTCGGCACGATGCGGTTGCGCTTCACCCAGGGCTGCGAGCGGTGCGTCATGATCACGAAGGAGACGCCGACCGTCCCGCACGACCGCGCCACGCTGCGCTGGGTCGCGCGCGAGCTCGGCAACATCATGGGGATGTATGCCGCCGTCGAGGTGCCCGGCGAGATCCGCGTCGGCGACGAGGCGCGCTTGATCTAGCTTTTGAGGGGGACTCTAGCTTTTAGGGGGATTTGCCGGGACACTCTTTCGCACGGACCAAACGTGAAGGAGTTTCTCGTATGGCGTACCCCCGCGCCCTCCGACCCCTGATCGTCGCAGGCAGCGCCCTCGCGATCGTCCTCGTCACCGCCGGCGTCGCCCTCGCCGCGCCACCCGCCAAGCTGCCCGGCAACGCCGAGGCGGCGGAGCAGAAGTGGCAGCCGGCCTACGACTACGACACCGACGGCTGCTACCCCACCCCCGCCATCGGCCCCACCGGCACGCTCAACGGCGGCCTCAAGCCCACCGGCGCGCTCAACGGCCAGTGCCGCGACCAGTCCGACCTGGACAACACCAACGGGTACGCCCGCTACAAGTGCAACAACGGCTGGTGCGCGTACGCGTACGCCCTCTACTTCGAGAAGGACCAGCTCGTCGCCAACATCGAGAGCGGCCACCGGCACGACTGGGAGCACGTCGTGGTGTGGGTCCAGAACGACCAGGCCCAGTACGTGTCCACCTCCGCCCACGGCGCCTTCACCGTGCACGCCAGCAGCGCGGTCCGCTGGGAGGGCACGCACCCCAAGATCGTGTACCACAAGGACGGCGCCGGGTCGCACGCCTTCCGCCTCGGCAACGCCAACGACGAGCCGGCCGAGAACCACTACCACGTGTGGCAGTACCCGACCCTGGTCGGCTGGAACGGCTACCCCGCCGGCATCCGCGACATCCTCAGCGCCGCCGACTTCGGCTCCGCCCTCTTCGACCTCAAAGACACCCGCTACAACGCCATGCTCGCCCGCGCCCAACCGTCCGGCATCCCCTTCAACCCCGCCGCCTGACCCCCGCCGCGGCGGGCGCCGATCAAGGGCTTGTGCGTCGATCAAGGGCGAATGGTCGTGCTTTGATCTCCAAACCACGGCCGTTTGCCCTTGATCGACGGCGGAGTCCTTGATCGGCGCACGGCGGGCAAGGTCGGCGGGGCGGGCGGCGGGACGAGGGGTTAGGTCACGCGGTAGAGGGCGGAGCCGTGGGCGGGGAGGGTCACGGCGGAGGGCGCGTTCTCGCCGGTCCAGAGGTCTACGGCGTGGGTGCCCGCGGGGAGCGGGAGGTCCAGGTCCAGGGGGTGGTCGCCCACCGCGAAGACGGCGAGGTACCGGGCCTCACGGTCGGTGGCCTCGGCGGTCCAGATCACCAGGTCGCCGTCGCGCCGCTCCTGGCGGTTGCCGCGGCTGTGCTTGAGGACGGCGAGCACGTCGGCGTTGGTCAGTAGGTCGATGGTGCGCGGGTCGCTGGTGGGCAGGTCGCCGCCGAACATCAGCGGCGAGCGGGACACGCACCACAGCGTCATGAGCGTGCGCTGCTCGTCCCAGGTCAGCCGCGAGGCCCGGTCGGTGCCGCGCTCGGCACGGATGCCGATGCGCCCGAGCGGGAGCATGTCGGCGTCGGCCCAGCCGTCGGGTCCGCTCAGCGGCGCCCACCGGGCCATCCGCTCGAACTGGGCGTACACGTCCTCCCAGCGGTCCCACAGGTCGTCGGAGACCCGCCACAGGTGGGCGTACTCGCGCAGGTGGTCGATCCGCTCGACGGCGAGGCCGGTGCCCGGGGAGAGGCTGAGCGCCATGGGCCGGCCCGTGGCGCGCAGCGCCCGGGACAGCGCGGCGATCTCCGCCTCGTGGTACGGCACGAGCATGTCGTCGGCCTTGACGTAGTCCACGCCCCACTCGGCGAACATCCCGGCCAGCGATTCGTAGTACGCCCGGGCGCCGGGATGGGTGTGGTCGAGCCCGTAGTTGTCCGGGTTCCAGGGGCAGGTGGAGGCGCGGTCCGCCACGTCGCCGGCCCGATAGGCGGTGCCGAGGACCGGCAGGTTCGCGGCGACCGCGCGGCGGGGAATGCCCCGCATGATGTGCAGCCCGAAGCGCAGGCCGAGGTCGTGCACGCGGGCGGCGAGCGGGGCGAAGCCGCGGCCGCCGGCGGCGGAGGGAAAGCGGTTGGGCGCCGGCTGCGGCCGCCCGTACGCGTCGAGCACCAGCGGGGCGTCGGCGTTGTACCCGCCGGCGCGGGCGGTCGGCTCGTACCACTGGATGTCCACCACCACGGTGTCCCAGCCGTACGGGGCGAGCCGCTCGGCCATGAACTCCGCGTTGGCGACGACCTCGTCCTCGGTGACCGTGGTGCCGTAGCAGTCCCAGCTGTTCCAGCCCATGGGTGGGATGCGCGTCATAGCGTCAAGGATCTTGACACAGTCGTCGCGGCGAAAACAAACTCGACCGTGCATCCGTTCGCACTCAAGGACGTGGCCCTGGGCCCCGGCATCTTCGCCCGCAAGCGCGACCTGATGCTGGACCACGCCCGCGGGTACGACCCGGACCGGCTGCTGCAGGTCTTCCGGGCCAACGCCGGCCTGTCCACCCGCGGCGCGGTCGCCCCCGGCGGCTGGGAAGGGCTCGACGGGGAGGCGAACGGCAACCTGCGCGGCCACTACACCGGGCACTTCCTCACCATGCTGGCCCAGGCGTACGGCGGCACCGGCGAGGCGGGCTTCGCCGACAAGCTCGGCTACGCGGTCGGCGCCCTGGTCGAGGTGCGGGAGGCCCTGCGGAGCGCCCCGGCGGTGCTCAGCGTGCCCGGCCGGTTCGGCGCGGCCGCGGAGAACGTCCGCGGCTCCCACCAGTACGTGGAGCTGCCGCCGACCGCGCTGGACGCCTCGGCCGCGATCACCCTCGCCGCGTGGGTGCGGCCGGCCCACGACGCGAACTGGGCGCGGGTCTTCGACTTCGGCGACGGCACCACCCGGTACCTGTACCTGGCGGCCCGCAACGCGTACGGCGTACCGCGGTTCGCGGTCAGTGCCAGCGGCCCGGTGGGCGAGCAGGGCATCGACGGCACCGCGGCGCTGCCGTTGCACCGGTGGAGCCACCTCGCCGTGACCATCGCGGGCGGCACCGCCACCCTGTACGTCGACGGGGTCGCGGCCGGCGTGAACACCGCGGTGACGCTCAGCCCGGCGGTGCTCGGCGTGCTGGCCAACAACTGGCTGGGCCGGTCCAACTTCGCCGCCGACCCGGTCTTCGCCGGCGCGTTCGACGAGGTCAACGTCTGGTCGCGGGCGCTGGGCGCGGACGAGATCGCCGACCTGCAGACCACCCACGCGGCCGGCTCCGCGGCGGGCGCCGGCGACCTCGCGTCGTACGGCTTCGAGGAGACCGCCGGCGGAGCCTTCGCCGACGCGTCGGGCCGGGCGCAGCACGCCACGCTGCGCCGTACCTGGGGCGGGCCGAGCCACCCGGGCTTCCTGGCGGCGTACCCGGAGACGCAGTTCATCGACCTGGAGTCGCGGACGGAGGGCGACTACACGGTGGTGTGGGCGCCGTACTACACCGCCCACAAGATCCTGCGCGGGCTGCTCGACGCGTACCTCCACACCGGTGACGCGCGGGCGCTCGACCTCGCCGAGGGCATGTGCGACTGGATGTACGCGCGGCTGTCGAGGCTGCCGGCGAGCACCCGGCAGCGGATGTGGAACATCTTCTCCAGCGGCGAGTTCGGCGGCATCGTCGAGGCGATCTGCGACCTGTACGCCGTCACCGGCAAGGCCGAGCACCTCGCGCTGGCCCGCCTGTTCGACCTGGACAGCCTGACCGACGCGTGCGCGGCCGGCACCGACATCCTCGACGGCCTGCACGCCAACCAGCATTTGCCGATCCTGGTCGGGCTGGTCCGGCTGTACGAGGAGACCAGCGAGGACCGCTACCTGGCCGCCGCGAAGAACCTCTGGGACATGGTCGTGCCGACCCGGATGTACAGCATCGGCGGCACGAGCACGCTGGAGTTCTGGCGCGCGGCGGGCGCGATCGCCGGCACGCTCAGCGACACGAACGCGGAGACCTGCTGCGCGTACAACATGCTGAAGCTGAGCCGGATGCTCTTCCAGCACGACCGGGACCCGAAGTACGTCGACTACTACGAGCGGACGCTGTACAACCAGATCCTCGGCTCCAAACAGGACCGTCCGGACGCGGAGCGGCCGCTCGTCACATACTTCGTCGGGCTGCTGCCGGGCCACGTGCGCAACTACACCCCGAAGCAGGGCACCACGTGCTGCGAGGGCACCGGGCTGGAGAGCGCCACGAAGTACCAGGACTCGGTGTACTTCCGCACGGCCGACGGCACGGGCCTGTACGTCAACCTCTACAGTCCGTCCACACTGGACTGGGCGGGCAAGGGCGTCACCGTCACCCAGACCACCGGCTTCCCGGTCGAGCAGGGCAGCACGCTCACCATCACCGGACAGTCCACATTCGACCTGCACCTGCGGGTGCCGGCGTGGGCGGGCGACGGCTTCGCGGTCACGGTCAACGGCGAGGCTCTGCCCGGCCCGTTCACCCCCGGCACGTACGCCACCGTCTCGCGGGCCTGGCGTACCGGCGACACCGTCCGCGTCACCATGCCGTTCCGGCTGCGGGTGGAGCGGGCCCTGGACAACCCGGCGCTCCAGGCGCTCTTCTACGGGCCGGTCAACCTGGTCGCCCGCGACCCGCGCACGACATACCTGCCGTTCGGCCTCTACCGCAATGCGGGCCTGTCCGGCGACCTGGCTGGCGCGCTCACCCCGGTCGAGGGCCAGCCGCTGCACTACACCCTGGACGGCGTCGCGATCGCACCCTTCTTCGAGGGCACCGAGGATCCGACGCACGTGTACTTCGAGCGGGTCGAGCCGCGGATCGCGTTCGGCGGCGTCGACGCGGGCGTGGCCAACCCGGCGAAGGACGACGGCACCACGCTGCTCGACGAGGTGTGGGCGGCCGCCCCGTTCCACAGCCGGGACGACCTGGTCGACCACGTCGCGCGTACCGCCGAGGCGTGGGTGGCGACCGGCCGGCTCGGCGCCGCGGACGGCGATCGGGTCGTGGCCGCCGCCCGCGACGCCACCTACCTGCCCTGAGCCGGCCGGCTACTCGGCGCGATACTGGTCGTGCTGGGCGGCGTGCTCGAGGTCTGGTAGGTCTAGCCTAGACGGACTCAGCCGAGCACGAGGGCCGGCGGCGGTCCGGCCGACCCCTCCACGTGGCTGATCGCGTACCGGTCGCCGGCGGGCCACAGCTCGTACGGTCCGTACACCGAGTCCTCCGGGGCATCGATCCGGGTGTCGCCCAGGGCGCGGCCGTCGGCGGCCGAGAAGGCGCGGATTCTCGCGTCGGTGGTGGCCACGACGAAGCGTTCGCCGTCGGCGGTCGCGGTCGCGACCGGCGCCCCGAGCTCGACCTGCCACAGCCGGCGCCCGTCCGCGAGGGAGAACGCGGCCAGCCGGTCCTCGCCCGTGCCACCGGCCAGCATGACCGGCGCGATGAGCGTGTCGCCGAAGACGGCGAACGCACGCGGTGGCCGGGCGATAAACGAGTCCGACCACCCGAACGGCGCGGGAAGCTGGTGGGGCGCCACGTCGAGGTCGTCCTGCGACAGCGGTACGGTCGCGCGCCGCCGCCCCTGCCCATCGAACGAGATGACCGCGTCGCGCGTACGGCTGCCGTCGTCAGAGGTGCGGACGACCAGTGGCGTGGTCGACAGCACGATGGTGGTTTTCTTGTTCTCCACCACGGCTACGAGATGGTCGTCGTCGTGCAGTCGAAGGTCGGTGCCGAAGCGGACCCGGCCGGATGCCGGATCCACCATGGACAGCCGGGCGGACTTGTCCTCGCACGCCGACAGCAGCGCCACGTCGGTGCCGGAGGCGGTCACCGAGTACGCCGTGCACGACTCGCCCCGCACCGCGGTGCGCCATTTCTCCTTGTTGTCGCGCAGGCCGACGGCGACGAAGCCGGCCGGCTCCTTGACGATGGCTGTGCCAGCCGCGATCCCGACCTCGTCGCTGACCGCGCCCTGCGCGGCGGAGCCGCCCTCGTACACCTTGCGGGACCGCTGCCACAGCAGCTGGCCGGTGCCGAGGTCGAGCGCGGCGATGGTCGTGCACTTCACGCCGCTGTCGTCCGGGCCGAAGCCGATCAGACCGATGCCGTCCTCGGTCTCCCGGCTCATCGTGCACAGCTCGTTGCGGCCGGGCACCGGGAAGGTCCACCGCACCCGCCCGTCCGCGAGGTCGTACGCGGTGACCTGGTCGGTGCGGGCCCGGATGAGTGCCGAACCCGTCACCCAGTTGCCGACGGCCTGGATGCCCGTCGGGCGGTCCAGGGGCGCCGCCCACGCGACCTTGACATCGGTCCGGGCGGCCGGGGTACCGGGTGCCGGCGCCGGGTCGCCGGAGCGCCAGGCGACCACGCCCAGCGTCCCGGCGACCAGCGCGCCGGCCACGGCCAGCACGCCGAGCAACCGGCCCGGAGCCGACCGCCGCGCCGCCTTGTCCGGCCGCTCGGGGGCGCCGGCCGGGGCGACGACGTCGACCAGCAGCGGCCGGAGCTGGGCCGCCTCCTGCGCCGCGTACGCGTCGCGCACCCGCTCGTCGTACTCATCGAGGTCCAGGCGGCCCTCGTGCAGGGCGCGTTCGAGCGCCCGCGCGGTCTGCTTGCGCTCGGCATCGGTGAGCAGGTGCTTGGCCAGTGTCGACTTGGCCCGCCCGACGATCCACTCGGGGGTCGCGCCCTTGGCCGGCTCGGTCAGCCCGTCGAGCAGCGCCCGCAGGTCGGCGTTGCGCCCGGCCACCTTGGCGGCGCTGGTCCGCCGTTCGTGGTCGGCCGCCCCGATCTGGCCGTCGGCGTACGCGGCGTCCAGCCGCCGGATCACCTCCGCGCGCGGGTCCTGGCCGGCGGACTCGTCCAGCGCGGCCGACGCCCGGTCCAGGTCGCCGTACCGCTTCGCCGCCGCGACGGCGTCCCGGAGCTCGGCGTGGTCGTCCGCCCCGATCCGGTCGTCGGCCAGCGCCCGGGCCAGCCGGGCGGTCAGGCGTTCGCGGTCCGTCGCCGTGACGAACAGCCGCTCGCGGACCGTGCCCGGCGGGCCGGGTACGCCGTCGAGCTGCTTCCTCAGCGACTCGTACGTGACCGCCGCGGCGATCTTCGCCAGCCGCCGCTCGTGCTCCTCGGCGGTCAGCACGCCCGCGGCGAGCCCGTCCCCGAGCCAGGTCGTGGCCCGCTGGCGATCGGTGGCCCGGATGCGCAGGTGGTCGGTCCACTCCCACACGCCGGGGCGGTCCGGCAGGTCGGCCACCAGTTTCGCCAGCTCCCCGGGGCGCTTGGCGGCCTGCGCGGCGCGTACCCGGGTGTCGTGCTCACGCGGGTCCAGCCGGCCCTCGTCCAGGGCGGCGTCGAGCAACTCCACTGTGCTCCGCCGGTCGGCGTGTGTCGCCCGCAGGCTCACCGCCCGGACTGCGCCCCGATCGTCTCCCACGGGCGAAGATCATATTCGATCGATGCCGGCGGTTCGGTGCCGCGCCCCCGGTACGCCGGGCGGACCAGATCGCCGCGTTGAACGCCGTCCACGCCGCCCCGAGCAGGAGCGCGGCGACCGTCTCGCTGGTGCGGCTCCAGCCGATGAAGACCCACCCGCCGCCGCAGACCACGACGTACCCGATGGCGGCTGTCCAGGCCGCGACCCGCAGCGGACGCGGCGCGCGCCGGGTCAACAGCCAGGTCAGCAGCCCGACGGCGGCGGCCAGCAGCGCCGTCTCACCGGCGGCGAGGCCGGCGAGCGCGCCAGCGGCGTCGGCCGGCGGGAGTTGGCCGTCGAACTCGGCCACCGGCGGCAGCACGATCGACTCGGGCGCGCGCCACCCGTCCGGCGCGAGGCCGCGGGCGGTCGACACCGGCGGGATCAGCGCCTCCAGGACGGCCGCGAGGAGGACCACTGGCAGCACCGGTCCCAGTGCGGCGAGGATGCCGACCGCGTCGTCGCGGCGCAGCCGGTGCCCGCCGCGCCACCAGACCCAGCACCAGCGCGCGATCGACACCACGGCGGCAGCCCCGATCACTCCCTCCGGCGCGACGCTGGTCGCGGCGGAGAGCGCGAACAGGTAGGTGTCCGACGCCCATTCGGAGCGGGCCCAGGCGGCGACCGACGCGTCCACCGCGTCCAGCCCGCTGAACCGCACGATCACCGGCGTCGCGACGACGAGCAGGGCGGCCAACGCGGACAGCAGCGCCACGCTGAGCGCGACGTCGAACGCCGGGCCCAGGAGCGGGTACCGGCGTTCGAGGCGCCCGCGCCACGACCACGCCGGCGCGTCACGGCCGGCCACGGCCCGGACCAGCGGGAGGCGGCCGAGCAGCGCGCCGGACGCCCGGATCGGGTCGGGGTGCCGGCCGATCCACCGGCCGGCGAGCACGAGTACGACGATCATGCCGACCAGGACCGCGAGGGCGCCGCTGGCGTGTCCGAGCCGGCTGGCGACCCGGTCGTACGAGGCGCCCAGGCCGTAGCTCGCGCCCACCAACCACACCGCCCACAGCACCGCCGCCGGCGTGTGCCAGGCCGCGAACCGGCGGTACGGCACGCCGTTCATCCCGGCGAGGCGCGGGACGAGGGTGCGCGCGACCACGACCCACTGGCCGAGGAAGAGGGCGCGGCCGCCGTACCGGGTGAAGAGCCGGTCGGCGCGTTCCCAGCGTCGGGGCCCGATCCAGCGGCCGAAACGGGTGGTGCGGGCGCGCGACCCCAGCCGCCGGCCCGACCGGTACGCCAGCGTGCCGCCGAGCCAGGCCGCTCCGACCGCAACGCCGAGCGACGGCGCGATGTCGACCGTTCCCGCGTTGGCGAGCAGGCCGAGCGCGATGAGCGCGGTCGCGGCCGGCAGCACGAGGCCGGCGGTGACCGCGACCTCGCCGGCGACGAGCGCGCCCACGACGGCGTACACGAGCACCGGCGGCAGCCCACCGAGTAGATCGTTAAGCCACTGCACAAGATCAATACCCTAGAGACGCCCCGGGAGCCCGACCATCGGTGATCACCCTGACGCGTCCCCCGGTTCCCACCCCTCCCGTTCCCCGTCGATCAAGGACTTCCCCGTCGGTCGGTGCTTCCTCGATCAACCCCATGCACGTCGATCAAGGACTTCGCCGTCGATCAAGGGCAAATGGTCGTGGATCGGAGATCAAACCACGGCCGTATGCCCTTGATCGACGCGGAAGTCCTTGATCGGCGCGGCAGAGGCGGCCGCGGACGGAGGCGGCGCGGACGGAGGCGGCCGCGGACGGAGGCGGCCGCGGACGGGGGCGGCGCGGGGCGGAGGGGTGAACTGTGGGGGCTCAAGGTCCGTAGTAGGGGGCATCGACAACCGCGAACCTGCGCACGCCCCCGGAGCCCGCCCTATGCCTCGACGCCGCAACCTCGCCATCGCCGCCATCGCCGCCGCCGTCGTCGCCGCCGGGTGGGCGGTGCTACCCATCGCGAACGCCGAGACCGAGGGCGACACGGTGCGCATGGTCCAACCCGAGAGCACGGCCGAGACGGCGGCCGCGCCCGAGGTGCTGGCCGGGCCGGCGGGGTCGCCGGTCGCGGTCAACGGGCAGCTGCGCGTGTGCGACGTCAACCTCTGCAACGAGGCCGGCGAGCCGATCCAGTTGCGCGGCATGAGCAGCCACGGCATCCAGTTCTTCCCGGACTGCCTCAACCCGGACTCGCTGGCGGCGCTCCGCAACGACTGGCTGGCCGACTTCGTCCGCATCTCGATGTACGTGCAGGAGGGCGGCTTCGAGACCGACCCCGCCGGCTTCACCAGCAAGGTGAACGAGGCCGTCGAGACGGCGACCACGCTGGGCCTCTACGCCATCATCGACTTTCACATCCTCACGCCGGGTGATCCCAACTTCAACCTGGAGCGGGCGAAGACGTTCTTCGCGGACGTCGCCGCCGCGCACGCCGACAAGCCGAACGTCATCTACGAGATCGCGAACGAGCCCAACGGGGTGAGCTGGGATGACATCAAGAGCTACGCCGAGCAGGTCATTCCCGTCGTACGCGCGGCCGACCCGGATGGCGTGGTGCTTGTCGGCACCCGTGGCTTCTCGTCGCTGGGCCTGACCGACGGCAGCGACGAGAGCGAGATCATCAACGACCCGGTCGACGCCGACAACATCATGTACACGTTCCACTTCTACGCCGCCTCGCACGGTGCGGACCGGCGTGCGGTGGTCGACCGGGCGGCGGCGAGCCTGCCGCTGTTCGTCAGCGAGTTCGGCACCCAGACGTTCACCGGTGACGGCCCCAACGACCTGGCGAGCGCGACCGAGTGGCTCGACCTGCTGAAGAGCCACAAGATCGGGTACGCGATGTGGAGCTTCTCCGACGGCCGGGAGAGCAACTCCGCGTTCCAGCAGGGCACGTGCCAGGGCACCGAGTACGCCGGCACGGACGTGCTCACCGAGTCCGGAAACTTCATCCGGGACCGCATCCGCTCCGGATCCACCAGCCAGTAGCCGTCACCCGCCGCCGGAGCTGGAGCCCGAGCCCGACGAGGAGCCGGAACCGGAAGTGGAGCTGGCGGTGGAGTCGCCGCCGGAGTGCGAGTGGGTGGCCGAGTGCGAGTCGGATGTCGTATGCGAGTGCGAGTCGGCGGCCGTGTGCGAGCCGCTGTCGGCGTGCTGCGCCGAATGCGACGGCTCGGGCGGGTACGGCGGGCTGGTGTGCGCGTCGGCGTCGGCGCGCGGGCCGGCGTCGCTCTGAACCCCGATGCCGGCGTCGTCCGTGGCGCTGTCCGTGCCGATGTCGGTGTCCGCGTCGTCGTCGATCAGCTCCGGGCCTTCGTCGTCGCCGGAATCGCCGGGCAGCCGGTCCAGCGCCGACCGGTGGTCGGCCCGGGACTCGAACTCGCCACCCGTGTCGACCGTCATGTCCCGCTCGGGCTGGTCGGCCTGCTCCGATCCGCGCTCGTCCGGCCGGTCGTCCTCGTGCGTGCTCTCGCGCTCCAGCGTGCTGCTCATGTCGCTCCTCCGGGGGTGGCTTAGGGCGGCGGGGCGCCGAGATAGCGCCGCGCCCAGCGGGTGTTGGGAAAGTCGGCCAGGGCTCGGTCCAACCGGGCCGGCCAGGGGTCGTCCGGGGCCGTGGCGGCGAGCACCGTCTCGATCGCGGACGGCCGGTGGGTGCCGAAGAAGACCTCATGGCGGGTCCGCTTGTCGCGCTCGTCGTCCTGGTACCACTGCTGGACCGTGGCCAGCTGGTCCGCGGCGCTGGTCCGCGGGAGCGTGCGGCCGTACCGCTCCTGCCACTCGGCGGCACGCGGGTGCGGCGGCGCGTCCGGCCGGTCGCGGGCCGTCCGCTTGAGCTCGTCCCAGACCAGGCTCCAGCGGAAGGACCGGGCCAGCCACTGCGGCTCCTCCGCCGCACAGGGTGTGGCCCGGGTGAGCTGGGCGCGCATGGTGTGCGCGATGTGCGCGGCCAGCGCGTCGGGGTCGGCGGACCGCGTCACGATCTCCGACCGTACGGCGACCGCGGCGTCGGCGAGGTGGCCCACCACGCAGTCGAACGTCCGCCGGGGCAGGCCACGAGCCCCGGCGAGCAGGTCGGCGCGCGGGCGCGGCGCGGTCCATCCGGTGAGGTGCGCGACCACGCACAACTCCGCCCAGAGCCGCCACCACGACCGTTCCGGGCCACGGGGAAGCTGGCTGGCGATGCCGATCTCGGCCAGGCTGCACGGCCGCCGTACGCACTCCGGTCCGCAGGTGGCGCTGCGCCGGCCGACCAGCCGCGCGGGCGTTCCCGGCGCGACGGGCACGGCCTCCCGGGCGGTGCCGTCCGGCATGCGGGCCAGCACCGGATAGTCCATGCCGTCGGTGAAGACGGCGGCGGTGCCCGGTGGCAGCGTGACGAGGTACGCCGACTGCCCGTCGGTCAGGTTCATCGTGGCGCCGACGGCCTGCCGGTCGTCCAGGGCCGGCAACCGGTGCAGGATCTTGACCGCGGTGTTCTTGATGACGTCGGGGATGAGCTTCGTCGGGATCTGCTCGGCGATGACGATGCCCTCGCCGTACGCGCGGATCTCCGCCAGCAGCGCGGCGAACATCTCCACCGCGTGCGCGCCCGGACCCTGCTCGGTCTGGCGGCGCAGCAGCCGGTGCGCCTCCTCGATGACGGTGAGGTGGCGCAGTTCGGGCCGGCCGGACCCGCCGTCCGCCCGCCGGCTGTCCACCCGCAGGTGCTCGGTCAGCCGGATGAGCAGGGTGCCCATGAGGAACGCCTTGTCCTGGTCGTCGCCGACGTCCTCCAGCTCGAAGATGACCGGGTTGCGCAGTACCTCGGCGAAGTCGAGCGGGTGGCCGCCCTCGAAGAACCGGCCGGTGGTGCCCAGCCGCAGGCTCGCCAGGCGTACCCGGATGAAGCCCCGCACGTTGTCGGTGACCTCGCGGCCGTACCCGATGTCGGCGACCACCTCCTCGGCGGCCCGCTGCAGATCCGTCAGGGTCGGGTAGCGCGGCCGCCGCGCGCCGTCCTGCGGCCGGTTGAGCGCCAGGTGCCAGCCCTGGCGTTCGTAGCAGCGGATGAGCGCGGCGCTGAGCACCTGCGGAAACGGCTCTTCCGCGTCGAACGCGGCGTTGAACAGCGCGCGCACCAGGTCGACGTGGGTCTGCAGGGGAAACCCGGCCGCCGGTTCGAGGGGGTTCAGCCCGGCCGGCGCGGTGTCGACGTCGCCGGGGCGGACCACCATCACCGGCACGCCGGGCAGGCGCGCGGCCATCGCCCGGTACTCCGCTTTGGACGGTTCGATGACGAGCCACGGCACGCCGATCCGGGTGGCCTCTTCCAGCAGGTTCCGGACGGTCTGCGACTTGCCGGCACCGGTCGCGCCGGCGACGAACACGTGCCGCACCAGGCTGGCCGCGGCGACCGGCAGCGCGCCGACCGGTGCCCCGTTGCCGTCCAGCACCCGGCCGAGATGCACCACGTCCGTCCCGGCCAACGCGTCCGCCTCCGGTGTGGTGTCGAAGTCCGGCGGCAGCCGCAGCCGGAGGCCCGGCACCTCCCGGCGCGGCGGCTCCAACAGCGCCGCGACCAGGCGCGACGGGGCGAAGAACGGCGCGTCGGCCGGAGCCGATCCCCAGGCCGGGTGGTACAGCGCGTCGTCGAGGGGACCGGTCACCCCGGTCGGCACCAGCACGTGCGGCAGGCCGGCCAGGTCGGCCGCCCCGGCGAGCGTCGCGCCGATCCGCCGGGCCGAACGCTCGTCCGTTCCGCCAGCGAGCAGGTGCACCCGCCACAGCCCGGTCGTGGACGCGAGCCGCAACTCGCCGAGCTGGCGTTCGAGCCGGGTCGAGCGCACCGCGTACTCCGCCGAGGACTGCGCCCGCGACCTGGCGTCGCGTGCCTGCTCCGCGATGTCGGCGGCGCGGTCGGCGATCTCGTCGAGGCTGACCGCCGTCGCCGCGATCAGCCAGGCGAACGGCTCGTGCCACACCGCCAGCAACGCCTCCGGCAGGGACAGCCGCGCCTGCGCCCGTTCGGGCCCGTCGCCGGTGTCCAGCGCCAGCGCGTCGGCGATCGCGCCGACGCGTGTCCACACTGGAAGCGACCGCAGTTCGGCCGCGACGCCCTCCGGTACGGCGGTCGCGCGGGCACCGATCGGCAGGCTCAACGTCAGGCCGCCGTCGACGGTGCGGGAACCGATCACGTCGCCCAGCGCCCACACGCCGACCGGTTGCTGCGCGGACGGCCGGCACCACGCGATCCCGACCGTGGCGGTTTCCGGCCCGGCGGCGTGGAAGGCGGCGGCGACGGCCGCGGCCCGCTGCCGCTGCCCGCCGTCGTCGGGGGCGGCACCGTCGAGCCGCGGCGCAGGTCTGGGCAACTCCCGAACGGCGAACGCGGCTAGGCCGTCCAGCCATCGTTCGTCACCCATAGCGACAGTCTAGAAACAGAAGGCCGCCATACGTACCATCGACCGTGCGTAGCGCTGTGTAACGGCTACCCACGGTCACCCGTTCGTGTGCCAGTGCAGGGGGCCTGCATGACGAAGCCATCACCGGACGACGAACGAGAACGGGTGCGTTTGCTCTTCGCGGCCGGGCGCCGGCTGGGATGGGTCTTCGAGGACCCCTGGCAGGCGTTCCGCCCGTACCGCCGGCCCCGGCCGGTGCCCAACCCCGACCCGGATCCGGACGAACGCCGGAAGCTGGAACGCGCGGTTAACTGGGCCCGGGACAACCGCGTGCCGGTCGTCCTCGGCGGTGCCATGGCCGGCCTCATCGGGCTCGGGTGTGTCACTCTTTTGGCTGACATCCGGCTCGCCGCCCTCGTCTTCGTGGGCATCGTCGGCGTCGCGGCGGTCCTGGCGGAGTTGCCGGTACGCCGCGCTCGCGCCGATGTGGACGCCTTCGACCGGCGGTGCGCCGACATCCGTACGGGCAACGTTGTCAACCGGGCCTCCTGGGAGCAGGCCCGCGAGCGACACGAGGCGCAGGAACGGGACCGGATCGAGGAACTCGCCGAGTGGCGCGCCCAGGAGTTGCCGCCGACCAGCCGCCGCCTCGACGTGTTCGGCGGCACGCACTGGGGCTGGGAGGGGCTGCTCACGGTCTTCGGCTCGTCCACGCTCGGCGCCGGCGTGCCGCTCACCGTGGTCGACCTCTCCGGCGCCACGGTGACCGAGGACCTCGTCCGGTTGGCCCGCGAGCACGGCCACGACACGCGCGTGTGCCACCTCCCGGACGACCTGCCCGAGTTCAACCCGTTCGCCGGCATGGACGCCGAGCAGACCGTCGACACCCTGGTCGATCTCATCAACCCGGGGCCTGACGCGACGATCGACCACTACCTGCTCACCGAGATCTGCGCCGCGCTCGGTACCGACATCACGATCAACCGGATCCTCGCCGCGGTACGGGTGGCCGCCGGCCAACGCCCCGACAGCCGGGGCCCGGCGGGCGCCGACCCCGGACCGCTGGGCCGCGAGGAGCGCCGGCACATCGCCGAGGAGATGTTCACCGACGAGTACCGGCAAGGCGTCATCGGACATCTGCAGCGCATCGAGTCGGAGCTGTCGCCGCTGCGGCGGCTGGGTGAGCGGCCCACCGGCGGCGTCGAACCGCCGGACAGCGGGCTGCTCAGCATCGTCACCCCGCCGCAGCTCGGCGCCACCCGCCGCCGCATGTTCAGCGACCTGCTGGTGCGGTGGCTGACGCACAAGGTCCACACCGGCGCGCAGCGGCCACGCAGCACACTGGTCATCGCCGGCGCCGACGACATCGCGACCGAACGCATGGAACGGCTGGCGAGCGCCTGCGACCGGCGCGGTGTGCACCTGGTGACCTTCCACGCCCGCCTGCGGCGCGACCCGCGGCAGGCGATCGGCAGCGGCGCGGTGGCCTTCATGCGTCTGGGTGACGACACCGAGGCCGCGGCGGCCGCCCAGTTCATCGGCCGCGATCACCGCTTCGTCCTCAGCCAGCTCACCCACGGCGTCGGCCAGTCGGAGTCGCTCACCGTGGGCGGCACGCCCGGGTGGCGCTGGGTGAGCAGCGTCAGCGTCACGGAGCAGCAGAGCCGGTCCAGCGGCCAGTCCCGGCAACGGGTCTACGAGTACGCGGTGGAGCCGACGACGCTGCAGAGCATCCCCGAGTACGCCTTGCTGCTGGTCACGCACCAGCAGGGCAAGGCGGTCGTGCAGGCGGTCGAGTGCAGCCCGAGCATCGTCCTGCAGGAGAAGTTCCTGCCGCTGGCGCAACGGGTCCGGGCCGAGGTGCCCACCAGCGCCGACCGTTCCGCCCTCGATCGGGACGCGCCGACGGATGATCTGTCCACCATGGACGTCCCGATTCAGCGGCTGAGCGGCACCGGCATCCACGACGACTGAACGGCCCGTATATCGTGGGCCCGATGCGCCGCCTCCACGTGGGATGCGCGATGTGGACCCACAAGCCATGGCAAGGACGCTTCCTCCCGCATCCGCTTCCGCCCGACGAACGCCTGCGGGCCTACGCCAGCCACTGCAACGCGGTCGAGGGCAACACGACGTTCTACGCCACCCCGGCGCGCAGCGCGGTGGCCTCGTGGGCGCGCCAGACCGACCCCGACTTCCGGTTCGTGGTCAAGCTGCCCAAGACCATCACCCATGAACGCCGGCTGGCCGGCGCCGACGAGGAAGTGCGCGCGTTCCTGGACGCCATCGAGCCGCTGGGCCCGCGGGCCCACGCGCTCTGGTTGCAACTGCCGGGCTCCTTCGCGCCCGACGACGTCCCGGTCCTCGCCGGCTTTCTGCGCCGCCTGCCCACCATCCACCGGTACGCCGTGGAGGTCCGCCATCGCGCCTTCTTCGAGGATGCCCGGTCCGCGACGGTGCTCGAAGACGTGCTCGCCCGCGCGGGCGCGGAGTGGATCCCGTTCGACACGGTCGCGTTCTTCCAGCGCCCGCCGACCAGCGACGCCGAGCGGGACGCCTGGACCAAGAAGCCGCGCATGCCACGCCGGTCGCGCGCGCTGACCGACCGCCCGATCGTCCGGTACCTCGGCCGGGACGCCACCGCGAGCACCGTCGAGGGCTGGCGGCACTGGGTCGAGATGGCCACCGGGTGGCTGCGCGAAGGCAGATCGCCGACCGTGTTCATCCACACCCCGGACAACGCCGACGCGCTCGCGCTCGCCCGCCGCTTCCACGACGAGGTACGCGCCGGCGTGCCCGACCTCGCCCCGCTGCCCGAACCGGTGCCGGCCGCACCCCCGACTCTCTTCTGAGCACTTTGGAAGACGGCTGACGCGCCGGGCGCGCATAACGTCCGGCACATGGCTTCTACGGGAACGGCGGTAGTGATCGGCGCGAGCATGGGCGGGCTGTTGACGGCCCGCGCGCTCCGCGAGGCGTACCAGAAGATCGTGATCGTGGATCGCGACGCGCTGCCGGAATCGGCGGCGGCCAGGCGCGGCGTGCCGCAGGGCCGGCAGCTGCACGTCCTGCTCTCCCGGGGGCGCGAGGCGCTGGAGGACCTGTTTCCGGGGCTGACCGAAGACCTGCGGCGGGCCGGCGCTCCGCTGGTCGACCTGCACGGCGAGGTCTCCTGGCACAACGACGCCTACCTCATGCGCCGGGCGCCGTCGCCGCTGGTGGCGCTAGGGCTCAGCCGGCCGCTGCTCGAACACGCGGTCCGCGAGCGGGTCACGGCCCTGCCCGGCGTCGAGATCCGCACGGGGACCGAGGCGGTGGGACTGGCCACCAGCCCGGACCGCGGGCGCGTCACCGGGGTACGCCTGGTGGACGGGACCATCCCGGCCGACCTGGTGGTGGACGCCGGCGGACGGGCCTCCCGTACCCCGGTGTGGCTGGGCGAGCTGGGCTACCCGGCGCCGGCCGAGGAGCAGGTACGGGTCGGCGTCACCTACGTGACCCGGACGTACCGGCGGCACCCGGGCCTGATCGAGGACCTGCTGGGCGCCATCACCAACGCCGTGCCCGGCTCGCCCCGGGCCGGCATCGTCGCGGCGATGGAGGACGACCGGTTCGCGATCGCGCTGAGCGGCATGCTCGGCGAGGAGCCGCCGACCGACGACGCGGGCATGGCCGAGTTCGCCGGCACGCTGCCGCTGCCCGAGCTGACCGAGATCCTGCGCACCGCCGAGCCCGCCACGGACGCGGTGAAGATGCGCTTCCCTGCCACCGTGCGCCGCCGGTACGAGCGGTTGCGCCGCTTCCCCGACGGCTACCTGGTGGTGGCCGACGGCCTGTGCAGCTTCAACCCGATCTACGGCCAGGGCATCACCGTCGCGGCGCTGGAGGCCCAGCTGCTGCGGCGCCTGGTCACCGCCGGCACCGACGACCTCGCGCGGCGGTTCTTCCGCGGCGCCGCCCGGCTCATCGACGCGCCGTGGGCCATCGCGGTCGGCACCGACCTGCGGTTCGCCGAGGTCGACGGGCCCCGCGGGCCACGGGTGAGGTTCGTCAACGCGTACATCCACCGCCTGCACCGGGCCGCCACCGCCGACCCCGTGCTCGGTGCCGCGTTCCTCCGCGTGGTGAACCTGGTCGACCCGCCCACCCGGCTGCTCGCGCCCGGCATCGTGCTGCGCGTCCTGCGTGGATTCCTGCGCCGACCCTCCCCCACCGCACCGGCGGCGGCGCCGCCCGCGAGAATCGCCGGATGAACGTTGTCGCGCAGGTAGCTGCCCTGGTCGCCGGGCTGATCCACATCATGATCTTCAGCATGGAGAGCGTGCTCTTCGGCCGGCCGGCGGTGCACGCCACGTTCGGCGTCCGGGCCGGCGACCTCGCGGCGGTCCGGCCGTGGGCGTTCAACCAGGGCTTCTACAACCTCTTCCTCGCCCTGGGCGCGCTGGGCGGCCTGGTCGTGGTGTGGTCGAGCGACGACTCGGCCGGCCGCGCGGTGGTCGTCTTCGCTTGCGCCAGCATGCTCGCCGCCGCGCTCGTGCTGCTGGCCAGCAACCTCCGGATGGCCCGCGCGGCGGCGATCCAGGGACTGGCCCCCTGGTGGCCCTGGCTTTCGCCTTCGCCTGAGCCCGGGTGGGGTTTTGGGGGGCCAGGGCGCCCTGAGAAGCCCGTCAGGCTTGATGTCTTCTCAGGTCACCCTGGCCCCCAAAACTGACCTGGTCCAGCTAGGAGCGACAGTCACGCTTTAAAGACTCTGGAGTTGCCGCCGGGGTTTGGGTCCCTGGAGACTCAAAGGTCGGCGGGGACTCCTTTGTGGGTGAGGTTGTCGACTGGGACGCCCTGGTCGGGTTTTGGGGCCGGGGTGACTCGCGAAGACATCAAGCCTGACGGGCTTCGCGAGGCGCCCCGGCCCCAAAACCGCCCTAGAAGGTTGGGACAGTCAACTAAGCGGGGAGGCCGCCTACCTGGGTGTTGATCCAGGAGCGGATCGACGGGAGGTCCTCGTAGATGGACGGGCCCGTCGCGCAGACCGCGCTGCCGTTACCGGACCGGCTGGTGGCGCCGATGAGGTTCCAGCGGCCGCTGATCATCCGCACCTGCGGGCCGCCGGAGTCGCCGTAGCAGGCGCCGGCGTTGCCGTTCGTGTTGTTGGTGCAGATCTCGTACGTGCCGTTGATGCCGACGCACCGGCTGTCCGCGACGATGGACGTGTCCAGCTCGTTGGCGACCACCGGCGCCGAGCCGCAACCCCGGGTCGGGCAGGTCAGGCCCCAGCCGATGATCCGGGTGGCGGTGCCCACCGCGCCGGACGTGGTCGGGATGGGCGCCGGCGCGTACGTCACCGAGCTGCTCAGCCGCAGCAGCTTGACGTCGATGCTCGGATGGTTGACGGCCCCGGCGACGGAGACGACGGTCCCGCCGCTGGTGCGGTTGACGCTACCGACGCGTACGGAGGACGGGGTCGGGCAGTGCCGCGCGGTGACCACCCAGTTCGCCTTGATCAGCGAGCCGGTGCAGCCGGACGTGTAGACCAGGAACGGGTAGTTCTCCGTCGCCGGCCGGCCGTTGACGATCATCGTCTGGAAGTCGCCGCCGGACTCGGTGCCCGCCCAGTCGTACGCGCGGGCGCCGGTCGTCGCCAGGGTCGCGAAGTTTCGGTTGACCTGGCTGGCCTCAACGCTGTTGGGGTACGCGTTGGTGCACGAGACGGCCGCGCTGCTGCCGGACATCAGGTCGGCGCACAAGCCGGTACGCCGGTCGGGCAGGCCGAGCAGGTGCCCGAACTCGTGCGCGGCGATGCGCGGCGGGTGGTAGCCCTGGTTGACCGCCTGGCGGCCCATGTACCAGTAGCCGTTGCCGAGCGACGAGGTGTACGCGCGTGGCCAGCCGTTGTCCGCGTATACGGTGATGTTGGCCCGCTGGCCGGCCGGGACCGGCTCCAGGCGTACGTTGCTGACGCGGCTGTTCCAGTTCTGCGCGCCCTGGTGGACGACGGCGACGAACTCGGCCGCCCGGCTGGCGTCGTAGTACAGCACCCGGGGCGCCGCTTGTGCCGGCGCCGCGCTGGCGATCTGGAGCGCCGCGATCACGGCCGCACCGAGTACCGCTGCCGACAGTCTTCTTAGGAGCATGGGTGACCTCCTGAATGTCGTTGGGCGGGTAGCCCCGACCACGCTATCCATTAAGTCAGATGCTTCGATGCATCGGGCAATACCGGAAGTTGCCCTATCGCAGGATGATGGTGGGCCTAGGCCCACCCCGAATACGGGGTCTTGGCCCAGGGACTTCACCGCCGTTGCCGGCGAGCCTGGGCTCATGACAATTACTGCGGCTACGAAACCCACCGCGGGGCCCGTCCCCGCGCCGGCCGGGCGCTCGCCCCCGACCTCGCTCGCGGCGCCATGCTGCTGTTCATCGCGCTCGCCAACGCGGCCAACTTCGCCTTCGCCGGCCAGCCCGGCATCGACGGTACGCCGCACGGCCTCCACCGGTTGGTCAACTTCTTCATGGTCACCTTTGTGGACAGCCGGGCCTACCCGGTGTTCGCGGTGATGTTCGGGTACGGGCTGGTGCAGCTCGCCCGGCGTACCGAGGCCACCGGGGCCAGCGCGCGCCGGATCCTGTTGCGCCGCAACGCCTGGCTCATCGCCTTCGGCCTCGTCCACGCCACGCTGCTGTACTTCGGGGACTTCCTCGGCGCGTACGGCATCGTCGGGATCATCGCCACGCTCCTCCTGCTGCGCCGCGGGGACCGCTTCCACCGGATCGTCGTGTGGCTGTGGGCGCTGATGACCGGCTACCTCGCCGTCGTCGTCGCGATGGTGGCCACCCAGGCCGAGGGCGGCCACGCGGTTCTCGTCAACACGCCCAACCCGTCGCTGGCCGCGACGTCGTACGGGCAAGGGGTGCTGGACCGGCTCGCGGAGTGGCCGGCGCACACGGCCACGGTGGTGCCGTTCATCTTCATCGTCTGGCTGGGCATCTGGGCCGGCCGCCGCCGCATCCTGGAGGACCCGGCGGCGCACCGCGTCCTGCTGCGCCGCACCGCCATCGGCTGCCTCGCCATCACCCTGCTCGGCGCCCTGCCGTACGCGCTGGTCGCCGCCGGCGTGGTGCGGGTCGATCCGGACACCCTCGACGCGGTCACCTACCTGCACGCCATCAGCGGCGAATACGGCGGCCCGGGGTACGTCGCGCTCTTCGGCCTGCTCGCGCTGCGGTTCTCCGCCGGGCGGCGGCGGCCGGTGGTGAGCGCCGTCGCCGCGCTGGGCCAGCGGTCGCTGAGCGGGTACCTGTTCCAGTCGGTGGCCTGGACCGCCATCTTCATGCCGTTCGCCCTCGACCTGGGTGGCTCCACGTACATCGCGGTCGCCGCCGCCGTGACCGTGTGGGCGGTGTCGGTGCTCGCCGCGCGGGCCATGGACGAGCGGGGCTACCGGGGGCCGGCCGAGCGGGTGCTGCGCCGGTTGACGTACCGGCCCATAGGATCAAGGAATGTCTGACGCGCAACTCGCGATCACGGCGGCGGAAGCGGGCGCCGCCGTGGTGCGCGCCCACTTCGGCCGGCCCCTGGAGCGGTACGCCAAGGTCGGCAACGACTTCGCCACGGTCGCCGACCTCGAAGCCGAGAAGGCCATCCTCGACGTGTTGCGGGCCGCCCGGCCGGACGACGCCGTGCTGGGTGAGGAGTCCGGCCGCACCGGCGACCCCGCGGCCGACCGCGTGTGGCTGGTCGATCCGCTGTGCGGCACCCTCAACTTCGCCGCGCGGACCCCGCTGGTCGCGGTCAACGTCGCCCTGCGTACCGGCGCGGGCGTCACCGCCGCGGCGTCGGCCGCCCCGTTCACCGGGGAGGTCTTCTGGACCGACGGCGACCAGGCGCTCCTGCGCCACGACGGCGCCGACCGGCCGCTCACCCCCACACCGGACGTACGCCTGGTCGACATCAACCTCGAACCGCCGTTCGCCAACGGGCCGGGCTTCCGGGCCGTCCGGCTGCTCAGCGATTTGGCGTTCACGCAACAGTTCGGGGCCCGGGTGACGTCCACGTCGCTGGCGCTGCTGTGGGTCGCGGCCGGCCGGCGGGCCGCGTACGTCGCCGACAGCGACATACGCGACAACGTGCACTTCGCCAGCGCCGTCGCGGTGTGCCGGGCCGCCGGCTGCGTGGTGACCGGCCTGCGTGGCCAGCCCGTCGAGGCGGGCGCGGACGGCCTGCTCGTGTCGGCGGATCAGCCGACGCACGACACCCTGCTCGCCCTGATCGGCAAGCAGTTTCGCTGAGGGGCCGCTCAAGCCCTACGGGAGCGGCTCGACGAGCAGGGGGCGGTGGGTCGCCTCGGCGGGCAGGGCGATGCCCTCGACGGCGCCGGTGCGCACGTCGACCCGGACCAGCGGCACGCCGAGCCGGTTGCGGCCGTGCTCGGCCGGGACCAGCACGTGGTGCGGGTCTTCCCAGGCCGGTCCGCGGTAGGCGGCGTTGCCGGTGTCGCTGCCATCCGGCAGCGCGACCGTGACGACCTCCGCCGGCGCGCCGACCGGCACGAGTGCCAGCGCCGTCGGCCGCTGCGTCCAGGAGTAGAAATGCCCGGCGCCCGGCGCCAGCAGCGTCCGCGGACCGGCGGCGACCCGCCGGATCCCACCCGCGGCGTCGATGAGCATCCGGCCGGGTTCGCCGTCGTCGGCCAGCAACATTCCGGTGTACGCGTCGACGTGGCGCACCGCGTACGGCAGCGGCTCCGGGTCGGTGCCGGGTCGCCACCGCCAGGTCCGCTCGGCCATGTGGTCGCCGCGGACGTGGACAACGCCGTCGTACACCCCGATGACGCCGAGGAACTCGTGCTCCTCGGCCGTCGGCATCGTGGTCCGGTCGCCGTTGGCGAGGTCGATCAGGTGCAACCGGGCCCACGAGCGCCGGCCGACGTGCGACTCGACGAAGGCGAGCAGGCCGCCCGCCGGGTCGACCGCGGCGCGGTAGTGCGTATTCGAGGCCAGCAGTCGCAGGTCACCGTCGGGGCGTACGAGGGCGGTCTGGCCGCCGCCGATCAGCACGGTGCCGACCCGGGTCTGCAGTGCCTGGCTGACCTGGACCCCCGGCCACCGGGCGAGGACGACCGGCGCGCCGTCCCGCCAGACGATCAGCTGGCCGCCGTACCCGACCACGCCCGCGCGCGGCGGTGCACCGGCCGGCGGCGGTGGCGGTGGCGTCCGATCCCGGTGCGCCGACGCCGCCCGGGTGGCGAGCCGCTGGATGATCCGCACGTCGCGGCCGGCCTCGGTCGCCCGGGCCGGACGTGACGGCGGGGCATCGTGGCCGGCTTCGGCATCGGCGGTGGCGGCGTCTCCCGCCGCGGCTCGCGCGACCGGACCACCAGGGCCACCTCGACGTCCGCGGCGTCCGGCGGTTCCACCGGCTCGAACAACCGGACGGACACGGCGTACCCGATGATGTCGCGCACGACGGCGGGTGAGGTGCCGAGCCGGTCGGCGAGCCAGCCGACGGTGACCGTGGTGCGGCCCTCCCCGCCCACAGCACCAGCGCGACCAGGTCGGAGGCGGCGGCGCAGTACCGGCTGCGGGCGTCCTGGTGGCGCATGGTCTTGACCCGCTCCGCCGGCAGGCGCAGCGCCTCCCAGGCCGGCCGCGGCGGGGTCGTCACCCGGTACCGGGGCGGATCGCCCTCGGCGGCCAGCAGCCCGGCGGCGACCAGCAGTGGCAGCAGGTCGCCACGGGTGACCGGCGCGGCGACGCCAAGCTGACCGGCGATTTCGGAGAGGTCGTCCGGCGACGGCTCGTCCAGCCATGACGCCGACCGCCGATGCTCCACCGCCCACGCCACGATGTCCTCAGTGGACGCCGAACTCTCGCTCGCCGCGGCGTACACCACGGCGTGCAGGTCCATGGCCGGCGAGCCGAGCGCCTCACGCCATCCAGGGTTGCCCTTCTCGACCAGCGCAGCGCTGCGCTTGACCCACCGCGGCGGCTCGGGCGGCGCGTCGACCGGCCAGAACTGGAGCCGGTACTCGTCGCCCTCGTCGGCGAGCCGGCGCGCGAACCGTACCCGGTAGAGGCCGGGCCCGCCGAGCCGGAACGGATCCCGGCCCGGACCGCCGGTGACCATCGTCAGCCCGACGGCGCCGCCGCTGACCATCGGGGTCTCGACCACCTCGGCCCAGTCGCCGGCGTCCGGCCCGGGCGGGCCGTCGTGCAGCTCCAGCCGCACCGCGTGGTGCCGGTCGGTGGCTGTTCCGTCGAGCCACCCGTCACCGCCACGGGCCACCGACCCGCACGGCTGGCTGTCGACCGCGTACTCCGCGAGCAACGGATCCACCCGCGGCCGCACCGTCTCATGTGGAACGCTGTCCCGGACCAGGAACGTGCCGTACTCCGGCCAGTATTCGTTGTCTTCGAACCCCCGCAGCAACGTCATGGACCCGCATACTACAAAGGACACATGGACCTCACCGACCTCGAGCGCGAAATGGCTCGGCTGGACGCCATCTACCGGCCGGTGGCGACCAGGCCCGTCGACATCACGGACCGCGACGCGTTCCAGAATATCGGCGCCCGTATCGAGGCGGACCTCGCGCGGCTCGGCGTCGCCGACCAGGCCGAGGCCGTCCTACGCGCGATCATCAGCGGGTACGCCGGCGGCGACGACGCGGTCCGCGCCGCGATCCGGCGGCTGTTCGACCGGTACAAGTCGTTTCGGTGGGCGGTGCACCTGCCCCGGCAGTGGCACACGGCGGAGGACTTCCGCGCCCGCCTCATCCACATGTCCGCCCGGGACCAGGGTGCGGACACCCGCGACGAGATCCTGGCACTACAGGACATGTGCGAGCGGGCCATGACGGCCGGCATCGACGTCGGCCCGATCCTGGACGAGGTGGCCGCGATGTCCAGCGACGTGGACCGCTACGGGATGGGCTCCATGAAGGACGTCATCCTCCAGTACGGGAGGCGCCCGGCGTGACCGGCAGGACCAGCAGGCGCAGCAGGCGGTCGGCGTCCGCGTCGGGGTCGCTGGTCAGCCCGGTGTGCACCGGGCCCGGCTGCACGACCGTGCTGCGCGGGGCGACCAGCCAGCGAAAGCGCCGCCCCGGGTCCTCCCGGCCGGCCGGGCCGGCCTCCGGGGCCGCGGCACAGACGTTGACGACCGATCCGAGGGCGCGCTCGATCGCGGCCGGATCCGCCGCCGGATCCAGCGCGCGCAGCCGGGCCGCGTCGAGGTGCACCCGGGCCCCCAGGTAGTCCAGGGCGCGGCAGTACACCAGCACGCCGGCGTTGATCGCCTCGCCGCGCTCGGGCCGGGGCACGATCCGGAGCACCGCGTACTCGAACGGGTGGCGGCGCGCGGTCACCGGGCCGTCCTTCCGGTCAGCCAGCTGGGCCGGTTTCCGCCCGGCCGGGACGGCGCCTGCCGGTCGCCGCCTTTGGCCGCCGCGGCAGACACCAGCGCGGGCAGCCACCGCGGGCGGGCCCGCAGCCGCGCGGTCAGCTGCTCGCCGTACGCCTCGCGCACCTGATCCGGGCCGTCGAACCCGGGCTCGTCGGCCAGCCACACGTCCGGCACCCGTGCGACGGTGTCCCGCACCAGGTCCGGCGTGACCATCGGGGCGAGGTCCGCGTCCGCCGCCTCGACCAGCGGCCCGAACTCGACCAGCACGTGGTCCTTCGCGTCGTACTCGCGGGTCACGGCGGCCGCCGCGCCCGGCCAGTGGTGGTGGAACGTCAACGTGGCCCCGTGGTCGATCAGGTACGCCCGCCCGTGCCACTGCAGCATGTTCGGATTGCGCCAGGAGCGGTCCACGTTGCCCACCAGCGCGTCGAACCACAGCACCCGGCCGGCCAGCGACGCGTCCACACCAAATGCCGCCGGGTCGAAGTCCAGCGCCCCGGGCAGGTAGTCCATGCCGAGGTTCAGCCCGCCGCTGGCCCGCAGCAGATCCTGCACCTCCTGGTCCGGCTCCGCCCGCCCGAGGACCGGGTCGACCTCGATCGCGACCAGCTCCGGCACCGGCAGCCCCAGCGCCCGAGCCAGGCCGCCGCTGATCACCTCCGCCACCAGCGTCTTGCGGCCCTGCCCGGCGCCGTGAAACTTCACCACATAGCTGCCCAGGTCGTCCGCCTCCATCAACCCCGGCAGCGAACCACCCTCGCGGAACGGCGTGACATAACGCGTCGCCGACACAGTACGCAGCACAAACGCCGAGTCTAGAGTAGGGCGCCCCGCTTGGGCCCGCACGCGGACGGTAGCCCGATCGCCGTGGTGATCATGAGGTTAGCGTCAGGGCAAGCGCTCTCCCCAACGCCAACCTCATGATCACCGCAGGAGCCGGGTCACTCGTCTAGATCCAATGCCGCTCAGTTAAGGCGTGGTGTGGCGTCGTCAAGGGCTCTGGGGCACGAGGATGTCGATGCTGATCGTGGCCTGGTAGGTCTTCCGGTCGATGTTGGGGCCTTTGGCGTTGTACTTGGAGATCGCTCGTTTGACGATCCGCGGGGCGCGCCTGGTCCGACGCTCGGGCATGAGGTTGGCTAGGACTCGCCGGCCGATCGCGCCGACCAGGTCGATCACCGCGCCGGTGATGGCGTTCGCCGCCTGCACGACCAGGTCACGCGCCGCGCTCAAGGCGGTAGTGAAGCAGGCCCGGTCGGGGTCAAGGTCGGGCTGGGTGTCGGTGGCGTCGGCCATGGCCAGGCGGATGGCCTGGTAGGTCACCAGCAGGGCGTAGACCTCCTGGCGGACCCCGGCCGGGGTCCTGGCTCGTAGTACCCGCCCGCCCAGGATCGTCGATTTCAGTTCCAGGAACGCTGTTTCGACCTCCCACCGTTCGTGGTAGAGCCGGACCAGGTCGAACGCCGGATAGTGGTGGTGCTCAATCAGCGTGGTGACGAGGCGGTACATGGTCGTGGCACGCCCGGCCGTGGTCTGCACGTGGATTTGACACTCCACCACGCGGACCCGCAGTTGGCCGATCACCGATAGGTATGAGCCGTCCGGCAGCCGCTGTATCACCGGCAGTTTCCGGTTGTCCTTGACCCGCACCACCAGGTATGCCCTGGCCTGCGCGATCGCCTCGATCAGGTCCGCCGCCCCAAAGGCCCGGTCCAACAGCACGACCATCGACGGACGCAGGCTGGCCACCAACCGTTTGGCGTAGGGCATCTCCCCCACCCCGGTGGGCCCGAAGATCGCGTCGATGACGGTCCGGGTTCCGCAGCACACCAACACCAGCAGCCGCAGCTTCGGATAGCCCGACCCGCCATGGTTGCAGCGATGCGGGGTGTACTCGGCCAGATTCGCCGCGCTGGCCGGGACAGCCGCGCTGGTCCCGTCTATAGCGCAGACCAGCAGCCCTCGCCACCACCGCCCACGGGTACGCGGCGCCGGACCCGGTCCCCGCACCAGGTCGAACAAGGCCCGCAAAGGAGCCGGTCCCATGCGTTGGCGGGCCTGGGCCAGCACACCCGAGGTCGGGTTCGCCACCGGCACACCGTCCAGGGCCGCTACCAGCTTGTCCCAGACCTGCCGGTAGCCCACCTCGGCGAACAACGCGCCGGCTAACAGCAGGTAGACCACAACCCGGGCTGGTACCTCACGCACACGGGACTTACCCAGACCGGCCTCCGCCAACGCGGCATCGACCATCTCGAACGGCACATGCTGCGTCAACTCCCCAACGTGCCCTGGGGCGAACACACCCGCAGCGACCTTGATCATCCGGCGGGTGACAAAATACGTGGACAGCGAGGCTCCCTACAGATCATGACCGTCTTGTGAGGACAGCCATGTCTACCGGAGCCTCGCTGCCCGTCTACCCCGGCCCCATCAACAACGCCCGGCCAGACCCTTAACTGAGCGGCATTGCGTCTAGAGAGCTTTCGGGTTAGGGTTTGTTGTCTGTCCACAATGCTTCTTGCGGGTGATCGCTTTCTGCTGGTTTGTCCGCTTGGCTTGGGGGTATGAGGTACGGCGATGGCGGCGGCGTCAACCAGTCCGCGCGAGTGCGGCGCGAGCAGGTCCGCCGGCAGGCCGCGGACCTGTTCGCCCAAGGGGTGGCGCCGGTCGAGGTCGCCAAACGGTTAGAGGTGTCGCAGAAGTCGGCGTACCAGTGGCGGCGGGTCTGGCAGGGCGGTGGCGTGCAGGCGTTGGCGTCCAAAGGTGCGCCGGGCCCGGACCCGACACTGTCCGACGCGCAGTTGGCCAAGCTCAAGGCGCGGCTGGAACTAGGTCCGGCCGCGGCTGGTTACCGCGAGGACCAGCGCTGGACTTTGGCCCGGGTCGCGGCGTTGATCGGGTTGATGTTCAAGGTCCGGGTCAGCGTGACCACGACCTGGGAAGCGATGCGGCGGCTCGGGTTCAGCCCACAACTGCCGACCCGGCGAGCGATCGAGCGGGACGAGCAAGCCATCGCCCGCTGGCGCCGATATCAGTGGCCAGCGGTAAAAGACTCGCGGGCAGGCTGAACGCCTGGATCTGTTTCGCCGACGAAGCCGGCCAAACTCTTCACCCCGCCAAGGCGACCACCTGGGCCCCACGCGGCCACACCCCGGTCGTCAAGGTCACCGCCAAAGGCAACGTCCGGGTATCGATAGCCGGGCTGGTCTGCTACCGGCCCGGCCACCCCAGCCGACTGATCTACCGCACCCGCACCTACCGCGGCCGCAAAGGCGACCCGAAGGGCTTCCGCGAACCCGACTTCGCCGACCTGCTGGACGCCGCCCACCGACAACTCGCCGCGCCGATCGTGTTGGTTTGGGACCGGCTATCAGGACACAAGTCCACACGGATGCGCGCACTGATCGCCGACCGGCCCTGGCTGAGGGTCTACCTGCTGCCCGGCTACGCCCCTGAACTCAACCCGGTCGAGAAGGTCTGGTCCACGATGAAACGCAGCCTGGCCAACCTTCCCGCCACCACCGCCACCGCACTAACCGCAGCCGTGAAGAACCGCCTCAAACGCATGCAATACCGCGCAGGCATCATCGACGGCTACCTCACCGCTACCGGACTATCCCCACCCTGACCCCGAAAGCTCTCTAGATCTACCACCAGCTTCGACTTGGCCAGGGTGGGCCGGGCTTGCACCCGGATGTATCCGATATAACCGGCCGCTGGATCTGGGTCCGCCCACCGGGCCGGTGATGTGATCGACCGCGGAGCCGACCTACGCCGCGACCGTGGCGAACAGTTGCCCCTGGGAGGGCAACTTCTCGACACAGTCACCAAAGTCGAGGGCGATGGCCGCGTCACATCAGCGCTCGACACGGACCCGATTCCCTTAACCACCCGGCCCTGGGGCGCCCCACTCATGGGGAGTTGCGTCGATCAAGGGATTTCGCGTCGATCAAGGGCAAACGGTCGTGGATCGGAGATCAAAGTACGACCGTTTGCCCTTGATCGACGGGGAAAGGGCGGGGAAGGGGCGGGGCTCAGCGGAGGAGGTAGGCGCGGATTGTGGTCAGAGTGGACTCGTTGCCGGCGCGGTCGGTCGCGACCGCGCGCAGTGAGACGTGCGCGCCGCCGGCCGGGTGGGTGACGGTCGCCCGCCAGTTCCCGCCGCCGCCGCTGACCGCCGCCGGATGCCAGGTCGCACCGTCGTCGTACGACACGTCGACGGTGAGCCTGGTGACGGCCGGTGCCCGGGAGCCGGCCTGGTGCTCGACCCGTACCGGGATGGTGAACCGGCGACCCGCCGGCGCGGCGTAGCCGGCGTCCAGCGCCGGCGCGTACCGCACGGTCATCAGCGGTAGGACCGTCATCGGCTCCGCCGCGTGCGCGGAGCGGAACGACCAGGCGCCGGTCACCTTGGTGGATATCTGGGCCGACTCGCCGCGGTCGATCTCCGCCGCCAACCGGTACGCCGCGTCCTCGCCGGGCAGCGTCGCCGTGACGCTCCCGGGCAAGCCGGAGCTCGCGACGAGTTCACCGTTCCGGTACAGGGCGGTGCCGCCGCCGTTCGCCTTGAGCTTGGGCACGCCCCACCGGCCCGGCACCGGGTCCACCAGCATGCTGAAGTACGCGCTGAACTCGTCGCCGGAGCGGGTGACGCCGGCCGGCGAGGTGCTGCCGGCGGGACGGGCGTAGAACGCCGGGCCGAATACCGCCCTGTTCCACTCTTCCCGGTAGGTCTTACCGGCCCGGTACACCCGGTCGGTCTGGGCGGCGAAGGTCACCGTGGTGGGCTTGTCGAGCGGGCCCATGTCGACGAAGTCGGTCTCCCAGGTCACGTCCGTGCCGCTGAAGTAGTCGGTCCGGCCGGCGGGCAGCCGGGAGCGGACCGAGGCGGACAGGAACGCCCCGCGGACCCGCGAGCCCAGCGCGCCGGCCGTACCGGCGAACCCGCGCATGGACTGATGGACGACGGCCAGGTCCCGGGCGCGCAGGTGCCGGGTGAGCCCGGTCGGGACGCCGCCCTTGGTCCCGATGCCCACGTTGTACATGTACGGCGTGTCCCAGAAGCTGCCGGTGCCGTCCGGCCGGGCCCAGTGCGTGGCGACCAGGGAGCTGAACGCCGAGCCCTTGGCCGCCGGACCGACCTGGCCGAGGAAGAGCCGGCCGGTTCCCTCGTACAGGAAGTAGTAGTCGAGCCCGTCGCCGCCGGGCGTGGTGTAGCTGGCCAGTGACATCACCGGTGCGGCGCCGGGTTCCGGCACGGTGATGTCGACCGCGCCGGCGGTCCGGGCGTCCAGCACGACCGTGGCGTCCGCGTTCAGGCGCAGCCGGGGGCGCGCCAGCATCGTGATGGTCTGCTGGTCGGTGTCCGGGTCGGTCGCGATGACGGCGCCCACCGTGTAGTCGCCCGCCGGCAGCCGGGTGGTGTAGCCGTCCGGCGTCATCGCGTACCGCACCTGCTCGCCGGTCCAGGACGTGATGGCGCTGTTGTACGCGTTCGAGGCGGCGCCGTGCCGGTCCAGCACCCGCACCACGACGTCGTAGCTCTCCGGTTCGCGGAACACGGAGACCAGGGTCCGCGCCGAGTGCTCGCCCGCGGTGGCGGTGATCTGGCCGGTGTACCGGCCGTCCGGTGTGGACACCGACGTGTCCACGGTGACGGTGACGGTGGCCGTGCCGCCGGCCGGGATCGTCACCGACGCCGGTGTGACCGTGAGCATCCCGGCCGGGGCCTGGCTGCCGCCGGGGCCGGTCAACGCCCCGGTAACGGTCACCGCAGCCGCCGCCTTGCCGGTGTTCTGGTACGTCAGGACCGTGTCCACCGCCGGGTCGTCCTCGTGCGGCCACAGTGTCCGACCGACGTTGAGGCTTCCCCGGTCCACGACCACCGGCGCCGCGGTGGCCGCCGCGAGGTCGACCCGGCCGGCGCCTTGCCGGTCGAGGGCCACCCCGTCCAGAGCGCGGGAACTGCCCATCAGCGCGGCCTTCAACTGCGCACCGTTCCACTGTGGATGCGCCTGGGCGAGCAGTGCCGCGGCCCCGGCGACGTGCGGCGCCGCCATGGACGTCCCGCTCATCCGCGTGTAGTGGTCGTCCACCGGGTCGCTGTTTTCCGGCGGGGCCTGCCCGGAGCGGGCGGCCACGATGTCCGTACCGGGCGCGGCGATCTCGGGCTTGAGCGCCAGGTCGCCCTGCCGGGGACCGCCGCTGGAGAACTCGGCGATGGCGTCCTGCCGGTCCACGGCCGCCACCGACAGCGCGGCGTCCGCTGTGGACGGTGACTCCACCGAGTCCGCGCCGGAGTTTCCGGCCGCGATCACGAAGAGCGTGCCGTACTGGGCGCTGAGCCGGTTGACGGCGTCCTCCACGATGTCGACCCCGGCGGTGTCCGGCCCGCCGATGCTCACGTTCACCACCGAGGCGCCCTGCTCGGCGACCCACTGCATGCCGGCGAGCATCGCCGACTCGGCGCAGTACTCCTCCCCGCACACCTTGCCGGCCAGGATGGTGGCCTCCGGCGCGATGCCCTTGTACCGCCCCCGCTGGCCGCGCCGTTGCCCGCCATGGTGGAGGCGACGTGCGTGCCGTGCCCGTGCGTGTCACCGGGCTCCGGCGAGTCGGTGAAGTTCTCGCTGGCGCGGATCCGTCCGGCCAGGTCCGGATGGCTGGCGTCGACACCGGTGTCCAGCACGCCGACCACGACGCCCCGCCCGGTGCGGCCGGCCTGCCAGGCGGCCGGCGCGCCGATCTGTACCGCGCTCTCGTCGAGCAGGAGCCGCCGGACCCCGTCCAGCCGCACCGCGCGTACCGCGCCCTGGTCCAGGCCGGACCGCAGGCCGGTCCAGACCACACCGGCGTCCCGCTTGGCGGCCCGCACCGCGAACGCGTCGACCACCGGCACCTCGGCGGTCACCGTCGCCCGCAGGCCGGCCAGCTGCCGCGCGCCCGCGCGCTTCGCGCCACCGCCGTGCTGGACGATCAGCGGCAGGCTGTCCCGCCGCCCATCGCCGTACCCGGCCGCGAGCAGCCCGGTCACGTCGAACAGGCGCCGGTCCAGCCGGTCGGCGGCCAGCAATCCGAGTACGTCGGACGGGTAGACGTACTGGTGGCCGGCGCGCCGCTCGGCCACGAACCCGACCCGGTCCCGTCCCGTGCCCGCCTCGACGGACACCACCCGGCCGCCGCTGGCGCGGACGACGTCGCCGGTGACCAGCGTGACCGCCTCGTCCGGCGGTGCCGCCGCCGGACCGGCCGCCAGCGTCGCGCCCGACGCGTGCGGCAGCGGCCCGACCGCCAACGCCACGCTCACGGACACCGCGAGCCAACGAAGTACCCTCACAGAGCCTCCCTGAATGCTGGATCAGTGCGATCCCTCCGGGATTAGGTGCCGGCCGGCTCCCCATTGCGTTGCAGGCTTCGGGCAGAATCGATGGGTGCCGCCAGAGGAATATCAGGATCCCGGCCAGGACGCCGCCGTCGAGCGGGCGCGTGGCGGGGTCCGGGCCTGGGTGCGGAGCGCCGGGCTGCGGGCCACCCGCACGACGCCGTACACCGTCCTGGCTCTGCTGGTCGCGGCCGCGGTCGCGCCGGTGGCGGCGGTGACCCTGGGCGCCGGCGCGGCGTACACGGCGCTGCTCGGGCAGCTCGGCGCGATCGGCGCGGGGCACTTCGGCGCGTTGCTGTCGGAGACCGCGAACCGCGTGCGGCGCCGCACGCCGCAGCCTACGGTCGAGCAGTGGCGGGACGCGGTGGCCGAGGCGCTCGGACCGGTGCTCGCGGCGGACGACGAGCGGGCGCGGGCGCTGCGTGCCGAGGTGAGCCAGGTGCTACGGCACGTCGACGCGGTCGCGGTGGCGTTCGCCGAGTCCAGTGAGGACAGCCAGGAGCTGCGGCAGCAGCTGGCGGCGGCGGTGTCGGTGCTCGGTGTCGAGGTCGACGAGCTGCGCTGGATGGTCCGGGACGCGGTGGCCGCGCTGGACGGGCTGCAGGAGGACGTCGCGGTGCAGAACAGCGTGCACCGCGAGCAGGTCGACCTGACCCGGCGGGTGTTCGTCGCCGTCACCCAGCTGCGGCAGGAGGTGCTGCGCGGGCCGGTCGCCGCGCTGCCCGAGGCGTCCCCGCCGGCCACGGCGGCGACCACCCCGCCGGATCCGTTGGCGGCCTCCCCGTTCCCGGGCCTGGCCAGCTTCCAGCCGGAGGACGAGGAGTGGTTCTTCGGCCGGGAGACGCCGACGGCGGAGCTGCTGGCCCGCCTGGCGGAGCAGCTGACCGGGGGCGGCCCGCTCATCGTCACCGGCGCGTCCGGCGTCGGCAAGTCCTCACTGGTACGCGCCGGCCTGCTGCCCGCCGTCGCGCGGGGCGGCCTGCCGGCGGCCGGTTCGGGGGCGTGGCCGTGGCTGCTGATGACGCCCGGCGCCCGGCCGATGACGGAGCTGGCCGCGCGTACCGCGGCGCTCGCCGGAGTGTCCGCGGTGGACGCGCTGCGGCAGCTGCGGGACGCCCCGGACGCGTACGGCGCGCTGGCCGCGCAGGCCGGCATAGTCGACGACGACCGGGCCCGCCTCGTGGTGGTGATCGACCAGTTCGAGGAGCTGTTCACGCTGTGCGCGGACCCCGCCGAGCGGGAAATGTTCGCCACCGCGCTGGCCAGTGCCGGGCCGGCGCTGGTCGTGCTGGCCGTACGGTCGGACTTCTTCCCGCAGTGCACCCGGCTGCGGCCGCTGTTGCCGGCGCTGGCCGCCGGGCCGTTCGTGGTCAGTCCACTGGGGATGGACGACCTGCGCGACGCGGTGGTCCGCCCGGCCGAGCGGGCCGGCCTGGAGCTCGAGGCCGGCCTGGTGGAGCTGCTGCTGGCCGACCTCGGCGCCCGGGACGGCGGCTACCCGTCGGGCGCGGTGCCGCTGCTGGCCCACGCCCTGCGCAGCACCTGGCTGCGGCGGGCAGGCCACCGGCTCACCATCGAGGGATACCGGGCCGCGGGCGGGGTCCGCAACGCCGTGGCGGACACGGCCGAGCGCATCTACGTTTCGCTCGACGGCGGCGACCAGGCCCGGTTGCGGGCCGGGCTGCTCGGCCTGGTCGCGATCGTCGACGGGGCCGGCGCGGTACGCCGCCGCGGGCCGCGGTCCAGCATGACGCCGGCGGTGCTCGACCGGTTGGTCCAGGCCCGGCTGGTCACCGCCGACGAAAACACCGTCGAGATCAGCCACGAGGCGCTGCTGAGCGCGTGGCCCCGCCTGGCGAACTGGGTCGAGGAGGACCGCCAGGCGATCGTGACGCGGCAGCGGCTGGCCGAGGCGGCGTACTACTGGGTGGAGTCCAATGAGGACGGCGACGTCCTCTACCGCGGCGCCCGGCTGGCCGCGGCCCAGGACTGGGCGGCGGGGCGAGCCGACGTCGGCGAGGTCGAGCAGCGGTTCCTGGTGGCCAGCGAGCGGGCCGCCGAGGTGGTGCTGGCGACCGAGCGGCGGCGCGGTCGGCGGCTGCGCCGGCTGGTGGCGGGGCTGGCGGCCGCGCTCGTGGTCGCGTTGGGCGCCGGCGGGTTCGCGGTGGAGCAGCGGGCCGAGGCGCAGCGGCGGGCCGACGACGCGCTGTCCCGCCAGTACGCCGCCGAGTCGCTGGTCAGCGCGGAAGGCGACCAGGCGCGGGCGATGGGGCTGGCGCTGGACGCCTGGCGGACCAGCCACACGCCGGAGGCGCGCGGCGCGCTGCTGTCCGCGCAGATGATGTCCTTCACCGGGCGGCTGGGCAGCCAGCCCGGCGGCATCGCCGTGGCGCTCAGCAGCGACGGCTCGCGCGCGGCGGTCGGTCACGGCGACGGCACCGTACGGCTGTGGGACGGTGCCGACCACCGCACGATGCGGGAGCTGACCGGCCACGGTAAGCAGGTCACGTCGCTGGCGTTCGCACCCGACGACAGCATGCTGGCCACCGCCGCGCTGGAGCGGGACGGCGTACGGGTCTGGGCCGCCGACACCGGCCAGCTGATCCGGGTGCTGCCCGCGGTCGGCTTCGCCACCTGGCTGCCGGACGGCCGGCTGGCCGCCTTCGGGTTCAGCGCCGCGGAAAAACCGGTCATCAAGCTCCTGGACGCCCGCACCGGCGCCACCGCGGCCGAGTTGCCGGTCGGCGACATCGTGTCCGACCTGGCGGTCAGCCCCGACGGCCGGTACCTGGCGGCCGGGCTGCCGACCGGCGGCACCATCCGGGTGTGGCGCCTGTCCGACGGCGCCCGGGTCATCGACCTGCACCTCGACCAGGGGGAGTTCGCGATACCGCTGGCCTTCTCCCCACCGGGGAGGTGGCCGCCGCGGGGGTGGACGGCGACGTCCGGATCTGGCGGCTGCCCGACGGCGCGCCGCTGCGCACCCTGCACCGGCTCGACGGTGGCACGGTCGGGCAGGTGGCGTACACCCCGGACGGATACCTGCTGGCCACCGGCGGCGGCCGCGACCTGGCCGCGTGGGACGCGAGCACCGGCGTGCCGCTGACCTCCTACGTCGGGTTCGACGGCACGCCGCTCGACGTCGCGGTCGCGGCCAACGGCAAGGTGGTCGCCGCCACCGGCATCGACGACTCGACGATCCTGTGGCAGCGGGCCACGGCGTGGCTGCCGCACACGGCCGCCGTGTTCGACGCGCGGTTCGACCCCACCGGGCGCCGGCTCGCCACCGCCGCCACCGACGGGGTGGTCCGGCTGTGGGACACCACCTCCCACGCGGTCGTCGCGACGATCCCCCACGGGTCGGCGGTCGAGGACATCGCCTGGTCACCGGATGGCACGCTGGCCACCACCACGGCCGCCGGCACCGTCCATCTGTGGGACGCCGACGGCCGGGAACGGCATCGCTTCAGCATCGCGCCGCTGCGGCCGGAGTCGCTGGCGTTCGCGCCGGACGGGGGCACCCTCGCCGTGGCGGCGGGCCGGCCGCTGGAGGGCATCGCGACCACCGAGGAGGAGGCCGGCCCGGAGTACGTCCTGCACGTCTGGGACGCCCGCACCGGGACCGAGCGCCGCGCCCTCGACCTGGGCTCGGCCGGTACCAGCGCGATCACCTTCACCCGCGACGGGGCGCAGCTGCTCGCCGCCACGTACGACCTGGAGCTGCTCTCGGCCACCGAGACCCGGGCGGACGCGGTGCTGCGCCGGTGGCGTGCCGACGATATGAGCGAGTTGGCGAGCGTGCCGCTGGGCGACGAGCAGGTGCTGGACCTGACGGTCAGCCCGGACAACCGCAGCCTGGCGGTGGTCGGCACCGGGCGTTCGGTACGGCTGTGGCGGCTCGACGGCAGCGGCGGCTGGCGGGAGTTCGCCGAGCATCCCGCCACGATCCGGGAAGCGGTGTTCTCGCCGGACGGCGCCACCCTGGCCACCATCACCAAGAGCGACCGGGTCGTCCGGCTCTGGGACGTCCGCACCGGCGCGCTCTCGGCCAACCTCACCGGGCAGTTCAGCCTGCTCAACGCGGTCGACTTCGCGCCCGACGGCGGCACGCTGGCCACCGCGGCGGCCGGCGCGTCGGTGGGGCTGTGGACGCTGGACGTCCCGCAGGCCGTCGACCGGCTCTGCGGCGTACTGGGCGATCACCGGTCCTGCTAGTACGGTACGGCCATGTCGCGGGCGCGCGGTGAGATCGAGACCCTGCCGAGTGGGTCGCTGCGGGTGCGGGTGTACGCCGGGGTCGATCCGGTCTCGAAGAAGCGGCAGTACCTCGTGCAGACGGTCCCCGCCGGGCCACGGGCGATCCGGGAGGCCGAGGAGGTGCGCGCCCGCCTGCTGCGTGAGGCGTCGCAGCGCCGGGCGCCGGGAGACCCTGGCGCCGACGGCGAGCGCGCGACCGGGCCCGGTGCGCCGCCGGCGGGATCGGCCGGTCGGCGATCCCGCGGCACGCTGACGGTCGCGACGATCGCGAGGCTGGCGGGCGTCTCCCCGCCTACCGTGTCGAAGGTGCTCAACGGGCGCTCCGGCGTGGCACCGGACACCCGCCGGCGGGTGGAGGATCTGCTGCGCGAGCGCGGCTACCGGCGCCCGGAGAAGGTCGCGCGGGCCGCCTGCGTGGAGGTGGTCTTCTACGGCGGGATGAGCCACCTGACGGTCGAGATCATGCGGGGCGTGAAGCAGGTCGCCGTCGGGCACGGCCTGGCCGTCGGCTTCACGGACGCGTTGCGGGAGGCGTCGACCGGGCGCAGCTGGGCCCAGGACCTGCTGGCCCGCCGCCCGACCGGCGTCATCGCCGTGCACACCGGCGCGATGCCCGAGCAGCACGGCCTGCTGGACGCCAGCGCGATCCCGCTGGTGGCGGTCGACCCCACCAGCGAGCCGCTGCAGCCCGTTCCCTCGGTGGCGGCGGCCAACCGGCGCGGCGCCTTCGCCGCCGCCCAACACCTGCTGGATCTCGGCCACCGCGGGATCGCGGTGATCACCGGACCATTGGAACGCGTGTGCGCGCGGGCCCGGCTGGAGGGCGCGCGGGCGGCGCTGGCGGCCACCGGGATGCCGCTGGACGAGCGCCTGCTCCGCGCCGGGCTGTGGTTCTCGTTCGAGGACGGGCTCAGCCACGGCCGGGAGCTGCTGCGCCTGCCCGACCCGCCGACGGCGGTGCTGTGCGGCAACGACCTGCAGGCGTTCGGCGTCTACGAGGCGGCCCGGCAGGCCGGCGCGCGCATCCCGCACGACCTCAGCGTGGTCGGCTTCGACGACATCTCGTACGCGCGCTGGTGCGGGCCGCCCATGACCACTGTGCGGCAGCCGTTCGCCGAGATGGGGGCCACCGCCGCCAGGATGGTCCTGGCCTTGGCCGCGGGCGAGGCGATCACGCAGACCCACATCGAGCTGGCCACCGCCCTGGTGGTCCGGGACAGCACCGCTCCGCCCGCTGCCGAAACGATCCCTGCCACCGCCGATCGTTTCTGAGACACCGTCAACGGGAGGGGGCGACCCGGCCGCGTACCTCGCCGAAGCCGATGCGCTGGCCGCCGGGGCCGGGTGCGGTGGCGGTGATGGTGACCTCGTCGCCGTCCTCCAGGAAGGTGCGGGCCTCGCCGCCGGGCAGCGTCAGCGGGTCGCGGCCGTTCCAGGTCAGTTCGAGGAGCGAGCCGCGCTGGTCCGGCTCGGGGCCGCTGACGGTGCCGGAGGCGAAGAGGTCCCCCGTGCGCAGCGATGCCCCGTTCACGGTCAGGTGGGCGAGTTGCTGGGCGGCCGTCCAGTACATCGTGGCGAACGGCGGCCGGGCGATCACGTGCCCGTTGAGGCGTACCTCCAGGGCGAGGTCCAGGCCCCACGGCGCGGCCTCGTCGCGCAGGTACGGCAGCGGCCGCGGGTCGCGGGCCGGCGGCGCCACCCGGGCGGCCTGCAGGGCGGCGAGCGGGACGATCCACGGCGACACGGACGTGGCGAACGACTTGCCGAGGAACGGGCCGAGCGGCACGTACTCCCATGCCTGCACGTCGCGGGCGGACCAGTCGTTGACCAGGCAGGCGCCGAAGACGTGGTCTTCGAACGCCGCCAGCGGCACCGGTTCGCCGAGGGTGGATGGGACCCCGACCACGAAGCCGACCTCGGCCTCGATGTCCAGGCGCCGGGTGGGGCCGAACGCCGGGGCCGGCTCGTCGGGCGCCTTGCGCTGCCCCTGCGGGCGGACGACCTCGGTGCCGGACACGACGACGGTGCCGGCCCGCCCGTGGTACCCGATCGGCAGGTGCGTCCAGTTCGGCGTGAGCGGCGCGGAGTCGGGGCGGAACATCCGGCCGACGTTCTCGGCGTGGTGCCGGGACGAGTAGAAGTCGACGTAGTCGGCCACCTCGAACGGCAGGTACATCCGGAGCCCGTCCGCCGGCACCAGGTGCCGGCGGACGGCGTCCGCACGCCGTGCCTCGCCCAGCCACTCGCCGATCTGCTCGCGGACCTCCCGCCAGGTGGCCGGCCCGGCCGCGAGCAGCGGGTTGAGCACCGGCCCGGCCACCAGCGGGGCCCACCCCGCGCCGAGCCGCTCGGCCAGCGCGGACAGGTCCAGCACCGCGTCGCCGACGGCGACCCCGACCCGGCGGTCCCCCTCCTCGCGGCTGAAGACGCCGTAGGGCAGGTTCGCCAGGCCGAACGGGGTGTCCAGCGGCAGCTCAAGCCAACTCACGCGACAACCGTAGTACGCCTACATCGGGTTCCAGCCGTCGGTGCCGGCGAGGTACCTCTGGGGCGTGTAGTTGGCCGCGGTCGCGTCGCTCATCTGCGGCCGGTTGCCGTTGACGCCCGCGCCCGCACCGGTGTTGCGGTACTCGGAGAACCGCGCGTTCTGCCACGGGTTGGCTGACATGTCGGACCAGGGCTGGGCGGTCTTGATGGTCGCGCTCAGGTTGGACTCGCGGTACAGCACCTGCGCGCTGGCGCCCCACGGGCGGCCCAGTCCGGTGACGTTGTTCGCCGCGCCGGTGACCGTGCACTTGTAGAACAGCAGCCCGTACGTCTTGGCCGGGTCCGTGGCCGCCGCGGTGATCGGCCCGCCGGTGCTGCGCTTCTCGTAGATCGTGCTGGCGTTGAAGACCGCCGTGCCGCCGCCGAAGACGAAGTCCACCGTGCCCTCGACGTAGGAGTTCGCGACGTACGCGCGGGCGTTGTTGTTGACCAGCAGCGTGTCCTGGTTGCCGAGGAAGCGCACGTTGGTGAAGACCAGCCGGTCGGCGTTCAGGTTGGCCGCCACCGCCTGGCTGCCCTCGCCGTAGTCGTTCGCCATGGTCAGGTTGGTCGCGACGAAGTCGCGGCCGTTGACGAAGACGGTGGCGCTGCCCGACGTCCCCCAGCCGCCGGCGGAGCTGTGGTTGTTGACGATGACCGTGTTGCCGGCCGACGACCCCAGCCCTTGGAGGGTGATGAACGGCTTGTTCGACGGGACCGTCACGATCTCCCGGTAGGTGCCCGCCTTGATCGTGATGACCCGCCGGGTCGTGTTGTTCGCCGGCACCGCGTCGATGGCGGCCTGCACGGTCCGGTAGAGGCCCGTGCCGTCCGCGGCCACGGTCGGGGTGGACGCCGAGCCGACGAGGTTGAACGCGAACTGCATGCGGGCGACGTCGGCGCAGCCCTCCTGCACGATCGGGTTGTTGCCGGCGGTGGAGCCGTCCTTGTCGCTCACGCACATCGAGGTGGCCGCGCTGGCGATGCGGTACTTCCCGGCGGCCGCCGCCGAGGCGGTGAACGTCCACAGTTGATTGTTCTGCGCGGCGCCGCAGCCCCACTGCTGCAGTTGCAGCCCCGAGGTAGCGGCGCCACCGGGTACGTCCATGCACTGGTTGCTGTTGACGTTGACGAGGTGGAAGCGGCCGGAGTTGGCCACGACCCTCCACTGTTGACGGATCGCCCCGGCCTCGCATGCGGCCTGGGTCAGCCGGGTGCCGCTCGCGGTGGACCCGGCCGGCACCTCGACGCACTTGCCGCTGGCGGCGGGGACGACGGTATAGACGCCGCCGTCGACCGGGGTCGCCGCGGCCTCGGAGAGCCCGGCGGCGAAGACGACGGCCGCCGGTACCAGCAGCGCCAGGGCGGCGAGGGCGCCGCCACGGCGTACCAAGAATGGTCTGATCCGCATGGTCAGACCCCGATGCTGGCTTGCGGGCCGGTGTGCTGGCGCAGCAGCGCGGGCACGTCGGCGGCCGGGTGCAGGGTGTACGAGTAGAAGCTGCTCGGGTTGAACGCCGAGCCCTTGGAGGTGACCTTCCCCGAGTCCCAGGGGCTGTTGACGGTGATGTTGCCGCGCTGCACCAGCTCACCGGCCTCCACGTAGTACGGGTTGCGCACGTTCTCGTAGTAGCTGTTTTCGATGACGGCCTTGGTCAGGCCGCGCACGTAGTTGCCGTACGAGGAGCAGTTCTGCAGGTAGTTGTTGTACATGTGCAGGTTCGCGATGTTGTCCCCGCTCGGGTTGCGGGTGACGGTGTTCTGGAACCAGTTGTGGTGGATGGTGATCCGCGCGGTGACGTTTTCGGTCCAACCGATCCCGAAGGTCTTGTTGTTGTTGTTCAAGTGGTTCCAGGACACGGTCAGGTTGGTGGTGTCCTTGCGGCTGTCGATGAGGCCGTCGTTCATCCTGGACAGTCGATTGTGGTCGATCCAGATGCGGTTGGCGGTGTCCAGCTGGATGGCGTCGTAGTCGTACGCGTCGTCGCCGGGGTCGTCGTCGGGCATCAGCGTGTCCCGGATGGTCAGGTTGCGGATGATGACGTTGCTGACCCCGGCCGCGAGGAAGAACCCGCCGCCGACGATGTGGCCGCTGGTCCCGACACCGATGATCGTCTTGTTCGACGCGACCCGCAGCTCGGTGCCCTTCGGGCTGATGTTGATCGTCGCGGCGACCCGGATGACGTACGGGGTGCTGGCGGTCACGTACTGGTTGAGCTGCGCCTGCGTGGTCACCGTTACGGTCTGGCCGCCCGCGCCGCCGGTCACGCCCTGCGCGAACCCGTCCGGCGCATTCCCGTACGGCACACCCGGCGCCGGCGTACCGCCGACGAGGTTGAACGTCCACTGCATCCGGGCGACGTCGGCGCAGGTCTCCTGGATGACCGGGTTGCCGCTCGCGGTGGAGCCGTCCCGGTCGCTGACGCACAGGCTGGACACGCCGCTGGCGATGCGGAACTTGCCGGCCGCCGCGCTCGACGCGGCGAACGACCACAGTTGGTTGACCTTGGTGCCGTCGCCGCAGCCCCACTGCTGTAGCTGCACGCCCGAGGCGGTGGAGCTGGACGGGACGTCCGCGCACCGGGTGCTCTTGACGTTGACGAGGTTGTACCGGCCGGCGCTGGCCACGACGCGCCACTGCTGCTGCGTGGCGCCGGCGGCGCAGGTCGCCTGTTGCAGCAGGGCGCCGTTGTCGACCGAGCCGCCGGCGACCTCCAGGCACTTGCCGCTCGCGCCCGCGACGACGGTGTAGGTGCCGCCGGCGGCGGGATCGGCGGCTGCGTCGGCGGGTCGGATGGCCAGCAGGATGGTCGCCGGCACCAGCGCGGCACCGACGGCGGCGAGGGTCAGAACTGATCTTCTACGCATGGCGGATCCCTTGTCGAGGGGAAGCAGGCGCGGACCACTCTAACGATCGCCATCAATTACCGTCAATGGCTTTCCCTAATTCACGGTGGGTGCCGGGGCCGAGGGTGCGCGGCTCCTGACCGGCCAGGTCGAGGACGGCGGTGGTGCCGCTCGGCACGGTGACGTCCACGGTGAGCGTGCCGTCGGCGGCCAGGACCCACGCGATGGCGGCCCGCCCGTACGGCGTGTCGTGGGCGGCCGACGCGTGCGTGAGGCCACCGCCCGGCCGCGGCCGGAACAGGATCTCGCGGTACCCGGGCGCCGCCGGGGCCACCCCGGCCACCGTCCGATGTAGCCAGTCGGCGACCGCGCCGAACGCGTAGTGGTTGAACGACGTCATCTGCCCGGGGTTGACCGTGCCGTCAGTCAGCATGCTGTCCCACCGTTCCCAGATCGTGGTGGCGCCCTGGGTCACCGGGTACAGCCAGGACGGGCAATCCCGCTGCAGCACCAGGTCGTACGCGGTGTCCAGGTGACCGGTGCGGGTCAGCGCGTCGGCGACCAGCGGGGTGCCGAGAAAGCCGGTGCCGATCCGGTTGCCGCCGGCGGCGACCAACTCGGCCAGCCGGGCGCCGCACGCGCCGATCTCGCCGGCGGGTACCAGGTCGAACGCGACGGCCAGCGCGTACGCCGTCTGCGTGTCGCTGGTGAGCCGGCCGGGTCCGACCACGTACCGCCGCTGGAACGCCCGCCGCACCGCGCCGGCCAGCCGCGCGTACCGCTCCGCGTCGGCCGCCTCGCCGAGCACCCCGGCCATGTCGGCCAACCGCCTCGCCGACCACGCGAAGTGCGCGGTGGCCACCAGGTACCGGTCGGTCGCCGCGGCCGCGGGATCGTCGGCGGGCGCGCTCGGGTCGAGCCAGTCGCCGAGTTGGAACCCCTCGTCCCACAGGTGGTCCGGGCCGGCGAGCCGGTCGACGAGGTCGACCCACGCCTTGGCGCTCGGGTACTGCCGGGCCAGCATCGCCACGTCGCCGTACCGCTCGTACAGCGTCCACGGCAGCAGTACCGCGACGTCGCCCCAGCCGGCACCCGGCCGGATCGGTGTCCACATGTGGTGCGCCGGGATGACCGGCACGTACCAGGGCACGGTGCCGTCCGGCAGCTGCTCGGCCGCGACGTCGACCAGCCAGGAGGCGAGCATGCCGGCGCAGTCGTAAAGGTACGCCGCGGTCGGGCCGAAGACCTGGATGTCGCCGGTCCAGCCGACCCGCTCGTCCCTTTGTGGACAGTCCGTCGGGATGTCCAGGAAGTTGCCGCGCATGCTCCAGACCACGTTGTCATGCAGGCGGTTGAGCAGCGGCTCAGAGCACTCGAACCAGCCGGTGCGGGTCATGTCGGTGTGGTAGACCCGGGCCACCACGTCGCCGGCCGCCACCGCCGCGTCGAGGTCGCCCGGCCAGCCGTCCACGTCGACGTACCGGAAGCCGTGGAAGGTGAACCGCGGCTCCCACTCCTCCACCCCGGCGCCGGCCAGGACGTACACGTCGGTGGACTCCGCGTCGCGCAACGGCCGCCGGTACACCTCGCCGTCCTGCATGACCTCCGCGGTGCGCAGCGTGACCGTGTCACCGCGCGCGCCGCGGACCCGGATCCGCGGCCGGCCGACCAGGTTCTGCCCGAAGTCGAGCACCCGGCGCCCGCCCGGCGTACGCAGCACCGCCACCGGCCGGATCTCGTCGGTCGCGCGGACCGGCGGTCCCATCGGCGCGACCAGCGTCGCCGGGTCGCGCTGCCCCACCCGCACCGGGGTCCAGCCCTCGTCGTCGTACCCCGGGGCTGACCAGCCGGTCAGCTCGTCCCGGGCGTCGTAGACCTCGCCGTCGTAGTTGCCGGACCGCACGATCGGGCCGGGCGCCGCCCGCCACCGGGGGTCGGTGGCCACCACCTGGCGGCGGCCGTCCGCGTACGTGATCTCGAGCTGGGCGAGCAGCGACAGGTCGGCGCCGAAGAGGTTGCGGAAGCCGCCGCGCCAGCCGAGCCGCCCGCGGTACCAGCCGTCGCCGAGCCACGAGCCGATCGCGTTGGCGCCGGCGCGCAGGTGCCCGGTGACGTCGTACGTGTAGTAGCGCAGCCGCTGCGGGTAGGCGGTCCAGCCGGGCGACATCGCGTCGTCGCCGACCCGCCGACCGTTGATCTCGATCTCGTACAGGCCGTGCGCGGTGGCGTAGAGGCGCGCGGCGACCACCTCACCGCCGACCTCGAAGGCACGCCGTACCAGCGCGGGCCGGCGTTCGTCGGACTCGGCCTCCTCCGGCCAGTCCGCGCCGACCGGGACCGCCCGCCAGTCACCCGGCTCCAGCAGCCCCGCCTCGATCGCGGTGGGCGGGCTCCAGCCGGAGTACGCGCCGTCCGCGCCCCGGACGCGCACCCGCACGGTGACCCGCTCCCGGGACCGCAGCGGCTCACCGGGCCAGGGCACGAGCACCTGATCGGGCGAGTCGACGGCCACGACCGTGGACCTGCCGTCGCGGACCACGTCGATCTCGTACCCCGTCTGGTGCCAGCCGGGCGGCGCGTCCACGCGCCAGGACAGGCGCGGCCGCCGCTCGCCGATGCCGATGGGCACCCGGTGGTGCTCGACGGACGGTCGCGTGGGATCGGTCATCGGTCCGGTGTCCTTCCGCCGCGGGCTACTTTACACGTTTCAAGTCGATCAGTCACGGAGTTTAGCGGATCGGTTGACACGTTTCAGAGTAGGTCGCAGGATGGAATCCGTGACCCTACTCATACGGCCGGCGGTCGCGCTCGTCGGCACGCTCGACACCAAGGGCGCCGAATACCAGTGGGTGGCCCAACGCCTGGCCGGACACGGCGTCGACACGGTCGTCATCGACACCGGGATCCGCCCGCCGGACGGCTTCACCGGCCCCGTCGCGGTCGGCCAGGACGAGGTCGCCCGGTCCGCCGGCACCACGATCCAGGCGCTGCGCGACGGGAACGACCAGGGCGCGGCCGTCGCCGCGATGGGTGCGGGCGCCGCGGCCGTCCTCGCCGGGCTGGCCGCCGAAGGCCGGCTCGACGGCGTACTCGCGCTCGGCGGCAGCGGCGGCTCGTCGATCGCCGCGCGCGCCGTCCGCGACCTGCCGATCGGGCTGCCCAAGCTGATCGTCTCGACGATGGCCGCCGGCGACGTCTCGCCCTACGTGGGCGCCGCCGACGTCACCATGATGTACAGCGTCGTGGACATCTCCGGCATCAACCGGGTGTCCCGCGCGGTGCTGGGCAACGCCGCCGCCGCGATCGCCGGCATGGCCACCGCCCACGCCGGCACCGCGGCCGAGGAGGGCGACCGGCCGCTGATCGCCGCGTCGATGTTCGGCGTCACCACACCCGCCGTGGACGCCGCCCGGGCCCGGCTGGAGGAGCTGGGGTACGAGGTGCTCGTGTTCCACGCGACCGGCGCGGGCGGCAAGGCCCTCGAAGCGCTGGCCCGCTCCAGCCTGCTGGCCGGGGTGCTCGACCTGACCACCACCGAGTTGGCCGACGACCTCGTGGGCGGGGTGCTCAGCGCCGGACCGGCCCGGCTCACCGCGGCCGGGGCCGCCGGGGTGCCGCAGGTGGTCAGCCTCGGCGCGCTCGACATGGTCAACTTCGGCCCCGAGGACACCGTGCCGGCCGAGTTCGCCGGCCGGACGTTCTTCGTCCACAACCCAACCGTCACGCTGATGCGTACCACCGTCGCGGAAAACGCGGAGCTGGGCCGCCGCGTGGGCGCCAAGCTGGCCGCGGCGGCCGGGCCGACCGTGCTCGTGGTGCCCCGCGGCGGAGTGTCCGCATTGGACACCGACGGCGCCGCCTTCCACGACCCGGCGGCCGACGCCGCGCTCTTCGACGCGGTCCTGGACACGGTACGCGGCAGCGCCGTGTCGGTGCTCGACTCGACGCGGCACATCAACGACGCTGAGCTGGCGGTCGAGGCCGCCGACCGGCTGCACGCACTCATCGGCAAGGAGGTTTGAGGGCATGGACCGCGCGAGCGCGCTCGCCCGGCTGCGGGCCACCATCGCGGCCGGGCAGCCGGTGATCGGGGCCGGCGCCGGCACCGGCATCTCCGCCAAGGCCGCCGAGGCCGGCGGCGTCGACCTCATCATCATCTACAACTCCGGCCGGTACCGGATGGCCGGTAGGGGTTCGCTCAGCGGCCTGCTGGCGTACGGCGACGCGAACCAGATCGTCGTCGACATGAGCCGGGAGGTGCTGCCGATCGTCCAGGACACGCCCGTGCTGGCCGGCGTGAACGGCACCGACCCGTTCCGGCTGATGGGCCGCTTCCTGGACGAGCTGGCCGGGCTCGGCTTCGCCGGCGTGCAAAACTTCCCCACCGTCGGGCTCATCGACGGCGTGTTCCGGCAAAACCTCGAAGAGACCGGGATGGGGTACGGCCACGAGGTCGAGATGATCCGGCTGGCCCGCGAGCGCGACCTGCTCACCGCGCCGTACGTCTTCGACGTCGAGTCCACAGTGGCCATGACCGAGGCCGGTGCCGACATCGTCGTACCCCATATGGGTCTGACGACCAGCGGGACCATCGGCGCGAAGACCGCGCTGACGCTGGCCGAGTCGGCGGAGCGGGTGCAGCGGATGCGCGACGCGGCGGTCGAGGTCAACCCCGACGTCATCGTGCTCTGCCACGGCGGTCCCATCGCCGAGCCGGACGACGCCCGCTACGTCCTCGCCCACACCACCGGCGTGGCCGGCTTTTTCGGCGCGTCCTCAGTGGAGCGGCTGCCGACCGAGCGCGGCATCAAGCAGCAGATCGTCGATTTCAAGTCCATCCTCGACTAGGGAGTCCCCATGACGTCCACCATCCCCCAGCGCCGGCCCGACGAGGTGCCGACCCGCACGTTCGACTGGGGCACCATCAAGTGGCTGGTGACCCCGCACCTGGACGAGGGCGCCGGGCTGACCACCGGCGAGGTCATCATCTACCCGGCCCAGGGGCACGCCCCGCACGTGCACCCCAACGAGGAGGAGGTCATCTACGTGATCTCCGGCGAGGGCGAGCAGACCGTCGGCGACGGGCCGGCCTTCCCGATCCGCGAGGGCGACGCCGTCTACATCCCGGCGAACACGCTGCACTCGACCTACAACACCACCTGGCGGCCGCTGCGGCTGGTCGTCATCTACACGCCGGGCGGCGCCGAGACCGGCCTCGACCAGCTCCCCGACGCGCAACTCCTCGACCCGGGCGTCGCGCCCGCGTGGCGGCGGGTGTCCTGATGCCGGTGTACGGGCCGGGCCGCTGGCTCAACCCGACGGACCGCCCGGAGTGGTGCGAGGTCGCCGCGGCCGGGCGGTTCGCCGTCCCCGTCGAGGGCGGCCGGTTCGACCGGCACTACCACGACGACCACGAGATCTGGTTCGTCAGCGAGGGCAAGGCGCGCATCCTGGTGGACGGCGCCGAGCGGTACGCGCAGGCCGGTGACGTGGTGCTGATCCAGGCCGGCGACCCGCACGACGTCGTCGAGGTGTACGAGACGCTGCGCGGCTTCTTCGTGCAGACCGGACACCCGGCGGGCGGCCGGGCCGGGCACCTGCACCGGGACCCGGCCGACGCCGGCGGCCACCCGGTGCCGGCTCGGCCCGTGCCGGCCGACTTCCCTTCCCGGGTGGGCTGAGCCGTGCGGATCGCGGTCACCGGTAGCTCGGGCAAGCTCGGCACCGCCACCGTGGCGCGGCTGCGGGCGGACGGGCACGACGTGCTCGGGCTGGACCTGGCCGGTACGCCCGGCGCCGGCTTCACCCGGGTCGACCTCGCCGACTACGGGCAGGCGCTCGACGCCCTGCTCGGCGTCACCGCCCGGCACGCGGGCCTGGACGCGCTCGTGCACCTGGCGGCGATCCCGGTCAACGGCCTGGTCCCCGACGTCACCACGTTCCACACCAACATGACCGTCTCGTTCAACGTGTTCCACGCGGCGCTGCGGGCCGGCATCACCACCGTCGTGTACGCCTCCAGCATCACCGCGCTGGGCTTCCCGTTCGACGAGCCACCCGCGTACCTGCCGCTGGACGAGGCGAGCGAGCCCCGCGCCAACAACACGTACGGCCTGGTCAAGGTGCTCGAAGAGACGATGGCGGCGCAGCTCGTGCGATGGCGGCCCGAGCTGTCCATCACCGCGCTGCGGTTCACCAACGTGACCGGCCCCGGCGACTACGCGACGTTCGCCGAGCGCGGGCACGACCCCGCGTACCGCCGGGTGCTGCTGTGGAGCTATGTGGACGCCCGGGACGCGGCGACGGCCGTGGCGCTCGCCCTGGCCGCGGCCCGCCCGGGTTTCGCGGTGTACAACGTGGCGGCCTCCGACACCGGGCTGACTGTGCCGAGCACGGAGCTGGTGGCGGGCGCCTTCCCGGACGTACCGCTCCGCAAGGAGCTAGCCCGGCACGAGACCCTGCTCTCCATCGACGCGGCCCGACGCGAGCTCGGCTACGAGCCCGTGCACCTGTGGCGCTCCGAGCTGTAGCAGACCGAGAGCACGGTGGTGAAGGAGTACGGGGCCACGGGGAGGCGGTAGCGGTCCGGGAGCGCGGGGCCGCAGGAGGCGCTGCCGATGCCCTGCTGGGCGTGGTCCACGTTCAGCCACACGCGATCCGAAGCGTGCAGGTCGGACGGCTTCGTGGCGCGGTCCAGGGCTTCGCTGGTCCAGCGCCGTACGGTGAAGTCGAACCACGGGTCGCCCCGTACGCCCAGCGTGGGCAGGTCCGGGCCGGTCAGCTCCAGCCAGCGGGTCCGCACGTGGTTGCCGTTCTCCTGCGGCCACGGGTACGGCGTCTGCATCGCGTCGATGTCCGCCGCGAACCGACCCACCCGCGCCGCCGCCTGACTGTCCACGTAGGACTCCCCCGGTCCGCGGCCGAACCAGGTGGCCCGCGCGAGCCCGGCCGGCAGCGCCAGCCGTACGCCGAGCCGGGGCAGGGTGACGTCCGCCCAGTCGCCCTCGGGCTCGACGGTGACGGCGAGCCGGACCGCGTGGTCGCCCGCCGGCTCCCAGACCAGCTCGGTGCGCAGGCCCAAGGCCCGGCCGGCCGGTGCGCTGCGGCCGCGCACCACGAGCCGGTCGTCCGCCACGCACACCTCGTCGACGCGGTGCAGCATCCGGTCCAGGCCAACGGTGCGCCACGCCTGCGCGAGGTTGTTGCGGCCGCCCTGGCCGAGGTCGTTCTCCACGGGGGCGCGCCAGACGTCGAGCATCGGCCCAGCGACGGTCAGGTCGCCGAGGCGTACCAACTCGCCGGTGCGCGGGTCGAAGCGAGCCGGTCCGCGATCGAGCGAGCCGCGCCGGGCGGGCGCGGGGGCGGCGGCCGAGATGAGGCCCTGGCCCCAGGCCACCTCATGCCCGGCCGGTGCCCAGGCGGTGTCGGTGGCGAGCACCGCGCGGACGGTGAGCCACCGCTCGGACCGCCCGGCCGGCACCACCGGCATCGCCACGGAGCCAAGTCCGCGAGCCGGCAAGTGCGGCACCGCCAGCGAACCCGATTCCACCGGTACGCCCCCGTCCTCCACCGTCCACTCCAGACGGAGGTGGGACAGGTCGACGACGTCGTACCGGTTGCGCAGCGCCACCCGCCCGCCCGCGACGGTGATCTCCACCGGCTCGATGGCCTTGGCGTACTCGGCCAGACCGGGTGACGGGGTCCGGTCGGCGAAGAGCAGGCCGTCCAGGCAGAAGCGCCCGCCGCTGGGCCGGTGGTCGATGTCGCCGCCGTGCCACAGGCCACCGTCGGGGGCGCGCAGGCCGTGGTCGATCCACTCCCAGACGAAGGCGCCGCAGAACCGTTCGTGCGCCTCCAGGATGCGCTGGTAGTCGACCAGCGAGCCGGGGCCGTTGCCCATCGCGTGGGCGTATTCGCAGAGCAGGAACGGCAGCCCGCGGCGGCGCTCGTCGTCGGGGGATCCGGGCTCGACGCCCTCGGGGGCCGGCTCCTCGCGGCGGCCGATCGCGTCGAGGTCGTCCAGCGACGGGTACATGACGCTGGCGAAGTCGGAGTGCCGGTACGTCCGGTCCCGCTCGTAGTGGATGGGCCGGCTCGGGTCGCGCGCCCGGATCCACCGCGACGCCTCACCGAAGGCGGCGCCGGCCCCGCTCTCGTTGCCGAGCGACCAGACCACCACGCTCGGGTGGTTCTTGTCCCGCTCGACCATCCGCTCGATCCGGTCGGCCAGCGCGTCCCGCCAGGCCGGCTCGTCCGGCGGGTTGCCCCGCCAGTCCGCGTAGATGAAGCCGTGCGTCTCGATGTCGCACTCGTCGACCACCCACAGGCCGTACTCGTCGCACAGCCGCAGGAACTCGGGGTGCGGCGGGTAGTGGCTGGCGCGTACGGCGTTGATGTGGTGTCGCTTCATCAGCACGACGTCCCGGAGCATCGTTTCCCGGTCCAGCGCCCGGCCCCGGTCCGGGTCGTGCTCGTGCCGGTTCACCCCGCGAAAGAGCACGGGTACGCCGTTGACGAGCAGCCGTCCATCCACGATGGAGACCGTGCGGAAGCCGACGGCGAGCGCGATCCGTTCCCCGCCTGCGGTCAGCGTGCCGCGGTACAGCCGGGGCGACTCGGCGCTCCACGGCTCGACCGGGACGGTCACCTCGACGCCGGTCGGTACGCGTACGCCCAGCTCGGGCAGCTCGACGGTGCCCGGCCGGTCGGCGTCCACCCGCAGGGTGCCCTGACCATCCAGGTAGGACGCGTGGACGTAGAAGTCGTCGACGCAGCCGTCCGGCCGCGCCAGCAGCTCCACGTCCCGGAAGATGCCGGGCAGCCACCACATGTCCTGGTCTTCCAGGTAGCTGCCGGAGGACCAGCGGTGCACCCGTACGGCCAGCAGGTTGCCGGCCGGTCGCAGCAGCCCGGTCACGTCGAACTCGAACGGCAGCCGGCTGCCCTTGGAGTGCCCCAGCGACGTGCCGTTGAGCCAGACCCGGGCGCACGAGTCGACGCCCTGGAAGCGCAGCACCGCGCGGGCGTCCGGCGGCCACCCGGCGGGCAGGTCGAAGTGCCGGCGGTAGTCGCCGGTCGGGTTCTCCGCCGGCACGCGCGGCGGATCGAGCGGGAACGGGTACGCCGTGTTCGTATACAGCGGACGGTCGTACCCCTCAAGGACCCAATGCGAAGGGACCCGCAACCGATCCCAGCCGCTGTCGTCCATGTCGGACGCGCCGGCCGCGGTCGGCGAGAGCCGGAAGCGCCAATCGCCGTTCAGGGACAGGCGCGGCGCGTCCGAGAGGAAGTCGGCCCGCGGCCGGCGGCGCCCCTCGCCCGGCGCGTACGACTCGACGTACGCGAAGTCGCTCAAAGCTCGGCCACCGCCGCGAAGAAGCCGTCCGGGATCGGGTACGCCACCAGCGTGTCCAGGTTGGCGAGCTGCTCCGCGCTGGAGACGCCGACCACCGTGGAGTCGACGTCCGGCGCGGTAAGCGAGAAGTGCAGGGCGGCGGCCGGCAACGGCACCGTCCACTCACGACAGAGGGCGGTCAGCCGGCCGACGTACGCCAGCAGCTCGGGGGTGGCCGGGCGGTAGGCGTACCGGCCGGCGGAGCGGGTCGACCCGGCCAGCAGCCCGCCGCCGAACGGGGCGGCGTTGAAGACCAGCATCCCCCGCTCGCGGGCGGCCGCGATGAGCCCGGCCGCGCCACGGTCCACGAGCGTGTACCGGTTGTGGGTGAGCACGGCGTCGAAGGCACCCGTCCGCACGTACTCCTCGACGAGGTCGAGCGGCCCGGCGGCGATGCCGATGGCGTCGACCAGCCCTTGCTCGCGCAGGCCCACGAGGGCCTCGATGGCGCCGCCCGGCGCGGCCGCCTCGGCGAGCGTGATGGTGTACGGGTCGTGCAGGTGGTACAGCGGCAGCCGGTCCACGCCCAGCCGGGTGACCGACTCCTCGAACGAGCGCTTGACCCGGTCGCCGTCGAACACCCCGGTCACCGGGTCGGCGTCGGCCTTGGAGAAGATGACGGTGCCCGCCCCGACCGCACGGAGCGCCTCGCCGAGCACCGCCTCGCTGCGCCCCCGCGCGTACGCGTTGGACGTGTCGACCTGGCCGTACGGCGAACGGAGGATCGCGAGCGCGAGGTCCACACTGTCCAACCCGGACGTGCCGATGGTGACCGGCCTCATCCCTTCACCGACCCCGCCGCTAGGCCCGCCATGATCTGCTTGTTCAGGAACAGGTACAGCACGAGGATACCCAGGACGTTGATGCTGATGGCGGCGAACAGCGGCCCGTACTGGGTCGATCCGTACTCGTCGCTGAACTGCAACAGCCCCACCTGGACGGTCGCCAGCTCGTCCCGGGTGGTGAAGGTGAGCGCGATGAGCAGGTCGTTCCACACGCTGAAGAACTCGACCAGCGCGATGGTGACGATGGCGTTGCGCATCATCGGCACGGCGATCCGGAAGAACGAGCGCAGCATCCCGGCACCGTCCACGGTGGCCGACTCGAAGACCTCGCGCGGGATGGCCCGCAGGTACGCGGCCATCAGGAACACGGTCAGCGGCAGGCCCATCACGGTGTACGTGATGATGAGCGGCCACAGCGTGTTGGTCAGGCCGATCTCGAAGTACACCGTGAACAGCGGCACCAGGATCATCTGGCCCGGGATCATGATGCCGGCCAGGAAGGCGAGCAGGACCGCGTTGCGCCCGCGCCACACCATCACTTCCAGCGCGTACGCGGCGGCGACGCCGAGCGCGATCATGAGGACGAGCGCCGGCACGGTCACCAGCACGCTGTTGAGCACGTTGCGCCCCAGGCCGCCGGCCGCCCACGCCTCGGTGTAGTTGTGGAAGTCCAGCTGTTCGGGCAGCGCCCAGGTCGGCTTGGAGAAGAACTCGTCCTGCGTCTTGAACGAGCCGAGCACCAGCCACACCAACGGATACAGCTCGACGGCCACCAGCAGGGTGAGGCCGATGCGCAGCGGCAGACGGCGCAGAAACCTCATCAGGACCCCGTGATGTCGCGTCGGGCCGACCGGAACACGACGAGCGTCACCATCAGGCACATGATGGTCAGGACGAGCGCGATCGTGCTGCCGTATCCGTAGTCGGCGTAGTTGAACACGGTGCGGTACATGTAGAGCGTCAGCGGCGTGGTCTCCCCGCCCGGCCCGCCGTTGTTGAGGGCCAGCAGGGTGTCGAAGACCTTCAGCGTGTTGTTCACGCTGAAGATGACCGTGGACAGCAGGATCGGCAGGGACAGCGGCAGGACCACGTGGCGTACCAGCCGCCATCCGGTCGCGCCCTCGATCCTGGCCGCCTCCAGGGTCTCCTCCGGGATGTCGAGGAGGCCGGCGTAGAGCAGGACGGCGAAGAAGCCCATGGACCGCCACAGCTCCATCACGATGGCGACCACGAACGTGCCGCCGCCGGTGGAGAACCAGTCCACCGAGGACAGTCCGGCCGCCTCCAGCCCCGCGTTCACCGGTCCCTGCTGCTGCCCGGTCGCGAACAGGCTGTTGAACAGCAGCGCGACCGCGACCGTGGGCAGCACGGTCGGGAAGAACACGACGGTACGCACGAAGTTCGACGCCCGCCGGAGCACGAAGACGTACAACAGGGCCAGCGCGTACCCCAGCACGATCTGGCCGACCGACAGCACGAACGCGTACTTCAGCGTGAACCACAGCGCCGACCGCGCCTGCGGGTCGGCGATGAACCGGCTGAAGTTGTCCAGTCCGACGAACTCGAACCCGCCAAGCGGGTTACCGGTGTAGAAGGTCAAACCCAACGACCAGAACACCGGCACCAGCTTGACGAGCGTGTAGACGAGCAGCGCGGGACCGAGAAGGATCAGTACGGCCTTCTTGTCACCCAGGACGCTGTGCAACGTGGTCCTTCCCTCAGCGCGCCTGGTCCAGGTCGGCCTGGAGCGTGGCCATGTACTTGTCCGGCGATACCTTGCCGGTGAGCAGCAGGGCCACGTTGGTCTGCGCGTCCGAGGTCGTCTTCGCGTCGAAGAGCGCCTCGAACCACAGCACCGTCGCTCTGGCCTGGCTCACGATTTCCTGCAGCTGCTTGGTGAGCGGGGGACGTTGCTGACCGGCTGGTTCAGCTTGAAGCCGGAGATCACGCCCTGATTCTGCATGACGCTGCTGCCGTAGTTCTCGGCGACGCACTTCAGCCAGTCGCCGACCTTCGGCCCGTACGCCTTGGTGGACAGCGCGGTCGCCGCACCGGCGTTCGCCGGCCACTGGCCGCTGTCGCCCTTGCCGCCCGCCACCGTCGGGAACGGGATGAACCCGACGTTCTCCGCACCGACCTTGTTCTGCTTCGGGTCGTTGAGGTTGGCCAGGAACCAGGAGCCGTTGTACATCATGGCCGCCTGCCCGTTGAGGAACTGGGCGTTCGCCGCGTCGGTGCTGCGGGAGGTGACGCCCTCGCCGAAGTACCCGGCGGCGCCCAGGTCGGCGACGGCCTTGGCGGCCGCCACGTACTGCGGATCGGTGAGCTTGGCCTGGCCGTTCTTGACGGCGGTCAGCGCGTCCGGGCCGAGGCTGCGGAAGATGTACATGCCGATCAGCCGGGTGATGGGCCAGCCCTGGCTGCCGGCCTCGGTGATCGGCACCACGCCGGCGGCCTTGAGGGTCTGCGCCGCCTTGACCAGGTCGTCCCAGGTCTGCGGCGCGGTGACACCGTGGTCGGCGAAGAGCTTCTTGTTGTAGAAGATGCCTTCGATGTTGTACTGGAACGGCAGGGACGCCATGGAGCCGTACGCCGACTTCACGGTCGACGCGGCGGCGGGCAGGATGTCGTCCCAGACGCCGAGGTCCTTGAGCGTCTGCTCGTAGTCGACGATCAGCTTGCCCTTGCCCAGGTCGCCGGTCGGCTTCACCTGGGCGGTGCCGGCCACGAACATCACCGGCAGGGCGTCCTGGCTGGCCAGGAGCGTGATCTTCTGGACGACGTCGGACTGTGCGACGGTCTCACTATTGAGCGGCAGAGCCTGCTCGGCCGTGCCGCACGCGTTCTTGGACAGCGTGGTCAGCTCGTTGCGGATGATCGCGTTTTCGGCCGGGGTCAGCAGGGTGAACTTGTCCGGCGTGGAGCCACCGCTCCCGGAACCGCCGTCCGACGCACACCCGGCCAGCACCAGCGCCGCCCCCGCTGCGGCCGTCAGCCGCAGGGCCCAGCCGCGGCGCCCTGTCATTGCAACCGACACATTTCCTCCTCGTGAAGCGCGGCGGGACTTTGAAGCGTTTCAAAGGGGAGGCTAGACCGGCGACCGACGGACTGTCAAGGATCTCACATGTCCAGAGGCTACTCCGCAGTCTCGGCGAGCCCGCGTAACAATGGCCGGCGTTTGACAGGTTTCAAGTAACGACCGAACAATGGCGAGGTGATCTCTCTGTCGGGCAACCGAGCCATCGTCACCGGCGCCGCGGGCGCCCTGGGCACCGTCATCGCCGAGCACCTGGCCGCCGCGGGCGCCCGGGTCGCCGGACTCGACCTGAACGCCGACGGCCTCGCCGCGGTCGCCGAGCGGGTCCGCGGGCACGGCGTCGACGCGCTGGCCGAGCCGGTCGACCTCACCGACTTCGCGGCCGTCCAGGCCGCCGTCGGTCGCGTCGCCGACGAGTGGGGCGCCGTCGACATCCTGGTCAACGGCGCGGGCGGCGGCGCGGTGCAGTTCTTCCACGAGATGAGCTACGAGACCTGGACGACCCAGGTCAACCGCAACCTCACCACCGTCTTCAACGTCACCCGGGCCGCCCTGCCGTCGATGCTGGCCCAGCGGCACGGGCGGATCGTCAACATCGCCTCGGTCGCCGCCATCGCCGGCGGCCGGCTGGTCCGCGGCGCCACCGCGTACGCGGCCGCCAAGGCGGGCGTGGTCGGCCTGACCAAGGCGCTCGCCATCGAGGTGGCCGAGCAGCGCGTCACGGTCAACTGCCTGGCCCCCGGCGCGCAGGCCACGCCCGGCCGGGACCGGGACACGCCGGAACGCCGGGAGGCGCTGCTCGCCCAGATCCCGACCCGGCTGCTCGGCGAGCCGGACCACCTGGCCGAGGCGGTCGTGTTCCTGGCCTCGCCCGCCGCCGTCAACATCACCGGTGTCGTCCTGCCGCTCGACGGCGGGCATTCGATCTGAGGGGTATCCGTGACAGACAGGCTGGAGCAGGGCAAGCGCAAGTTCGAGGAGCTGTACGGCGCGGGAAAGGCGGACGGTCTGATCGCCATGCAGACCGGCCTCGCCCAGGATCTGGCGCGCTACGGCATCGAGTTCAACTTCGGCGACATCTACTCGCGCCCGGGCCTCACGCTGGCCCAACGCGAGATGATCACGCTCGGCGCCCTGGTCGCGCTCGGTGGCCTGGAGCCCCAACTGCGCGGCCACACCAGAGGCGCCCTGAACGCCGGCCTAACCCCCACCGAAATCCTAGAAACCGTCATCCACGTGGTCCAATACGCCGGCTTCCCCCGCGCCCTCAACGCCATCCGCGTGGTAACCGACACCTTGATCGAGTGCGGCGCCGAAATCCCCCGCCCCTAGCCCCCTGACCCCTCCCCCTCCCTCTCCCCGCCCCGCGCCCCCGGGTCACCCACGCGGTGATCATGGAGTTAGCAGCACTGAGAGCGCTCTCCCACGCAGCTAACTCCATGATCACCGCTAGATATTCAGGGCTGCCGCGATGTCCGTCGCGGTGCGGGCCGTTGCTCCCGCGGCCTCACCCTGCGCGGTTCACACCCAACCCCGAGGGGGAGGCGGTAGAGGGAGGTTGCCGCCGTTATGTAGAGGTAACCGGGGGCGAAGCAGAGGTTGGAGACGGGTTCGGGGACGGGGATGCGGGCTACCTGGGCGCCGTCTGGGTTAGGACTTGGACGGAGTCCGCGCTCGACGTCCAGAGGCGGCCCGCGCCGTCGACGCGGAAGCCGTCCGGGCAGCCGGGGTCGATCTCGGCGAACACCCGGCCGCGCGAACACTTCCCGGCGACCACGTCGTAGGCGCGGATGTGGTGGTGGCCGTCGGGGCGGTGCAGGACCGAGGTGTCCGACACGTACAGGGTGCGGCCGTCGGGGGCGAAGGCGAGCCCGTTGGGGTGGACCATGTCGGTCACCATCGGCGCGATCCGGCCGGTCCGCTCGTCGTACCGGAAGACGTAGCAGCCGTCGTACTCCGGCTCGGCGACGTGGCCCTGCTTGTCGGAGAGGATGCCGTACGGCGGGTCGGTGAACCAGATCGCGCCGTCGGCGGCGACCACGACGTCGTTCGGCGAGTTGAGCCGCTTGCCGTCCCACGCGTCGACGATGGTGGTCGCGGCGGCGCCGGTGTCGCGTTCGACCGCCCGCCGGCCGTGTGAGCATTGCACCACCGCGCCGGCGTGGTCCAGGGTGCGGCCGTTGGCGAAGCCGGCCGGGGCGCGGTAGACGGACGTCTGGCCGGTGTCCGGCGCGTACTCCAGGATCCGGTCGTTGGGGATGTCGCTCCACCGCAGGCGCCCGGTCGCCGGCAGCCACACCGGGCCTTCGCCCCACCGCGTCCCGCTGTACAACGTTTCAAGCTCAGCCCTGGCAGCCACCAGCTTCAGCATGTAGCCAAGTATGACAGGGGTCCTGCTATGCTTGACACGTTTCAAGTACGGAGGTGCCCTGGTGACCCACCTGGCGAACGACCCGACCCGCTTCGCTGACGAGTCCGCGGCCGGGTTCGCGCGGGCGTTCGCGCCGTGGGTCCGGCGCAGTTCGGGCGGGGTGGTGCGCCGCACCGCCGAGGAGGCATCCCAGGTCGCGCTCGTCATCGGCGGCGGGTCCGGCCACTACCCCGCGTTCGCCGGCCTGGTCGGCCCCGGGCTCGCGCACGGCGCGGCGATGGGCAACCTCTTCGCCTCGCCGTCGGCCCAGCAGGTGTACGCCGTCGCCATGGCCGCCCAGCGGGGCCGCGGAGTGCTGCTCTCCTACGGCAACTACGCCGGCGACGTGCTCCACTTCGACCAGGCCCAGGCGCGGCTGCGCGCCGAGGGCATACCCTGCGAGACCGTCCTCGTCACCGACGACATCTCCAGCGCTCCCCCGGACCGGCGGGACCTGCGCCGCGGCATCGCCGGCGGGCTGGTGGTCTACAAGGCGGCCGGCGCCGCGAGTGCCGAGGGCCGCCCGCTGGACGAGGTGGCGCGGATCGCGCGGCGGGCCAACGACCGCACCCGCACGCTCGGCGTGGCCTTCGGCGGGTGCACCCTGCCCGGCGCCGGCGAGCCACTCTTCACCGTCCCTAGTGGACGGATGGCGGTCGGCATGGGCATCCACGGCGAGCCGGGCATCGACGAGACGGACGTGCCGACCGCGCGGGAGCTGGCCGGCCGGCTCGTCGACCCGCTGCTGGCCGAGCTGCCCGACGACCTGCCGGCGGCCCGGGGCGCGCGAGCGGTCGCCGTCCTCAATGGACTCGGCTCGGTCAAGTACGAGGAGCTGTTCGTCCTGTACGGCGCGGTCGCCGACCGGTTGGAGGCGGCCGGCGTGGCGGTGGTCGAGCCGGAGGTCGGCGAGCTGGTCACCAGCCTCGACATGGCCGGCGTCTCGCTCACCCTGTGCTGGCTGGACGAGGAGCTGGAACGGCTGTGGCACGCCGGGGCGAGCACGCCCGCGTACCGCAAGGGCGGCGCCACCCCGCCCGCCAGCGAGCGACCAACCGGCGAGCCCGCTGGGCGTACTCAGATCATCAAGGTGGCACCCGATGGCAGCCGGCGCGGCGCCGCGGCCGTGCGGGACGCGTTGGCCGCGGCGGTTTTGACGGTCGACGCGCACGCGGACGAGCTCGGCCGGCTGGACGCGGTGGCCGGCGACGGCGACCACGGCATCGGCATGCGGCGCGGGGCGCACGCGGCGCTCGACGCCGCCGGCCGCGTGGTCGCGGCGGGCGGCGGCACCGGCACCGCGCTGCGGCACGCCGGGGACGCCTGGGCCGACCGCGCCGGCGGCACCTCGGGCGCGCTGTGGGGTGTGGCCCTGCGCGCGTTCGGCGAGAGCGTGGGCGACCGCGCCGAGCCGGACGCGGCCGCGCTGGCCGCCGCCGTCGACGCGGCCGTGGCCGCGGTGGTGGCCGCCGGCGGCGCGAAGGTCGGCGACAAGACGATGGTGGACGTGCTGGTGCCGTTCCGGGACGCGTTTCGGGCGGCGGCGTCCGAGGGCGCCCGTGCCGCGCTGGCGGCTGCGGTGCCGGTGGCCGAGCACGCCGCCCGGTCGACCGCGGATCTGCTACCGAAACGAGGCCGGGCGCGGCCGCACGGCGAACGCAGCCGCGGCACCCCGGACGCCGGCGCGACGTCGCTGGCCCTGATCCTGCGCTCAGTAATGGAGGCAAACGCATGAGCGGGTGGCGAATCGTCGTCGGCTCCGACGACGCCGGGTACGACTACAAGGAGGTCCTCAAGCGGGACCTGGAGTCGAGCGACCTGGTTGAGTCCGTTGTGGACGTTGGCGTTGCCGCGGACGGGCGCACCGCCTACCCGCACATCGCGGTCGCCGCCGCGCAGCTGATCGCGGCCGGGCAGGCCGACCGGGCGCTGCTGGTGTGCGGCACCGGCCTGGGGGTGGCGATCGCGGCGAACAAGGTGCGCGGCGTGCGGGCGGTGACGGCGCACGACTCGTACTCGGTGGAGCGCGCGGTGCTCAGCAACAACGCACAGGTGCTCGCGCTCGGGCAGCGGGTGGTCGGCCTGGAGCTGGCCCGGCGCCTGGCCCGCGAATGGCTCGGCCACCGCTTCGACGCCACGTCGCCGTCCGCGGAGAAGGTGCGGGTCATCGACGGGTACGACACGGAGGCGCGATGCTGACGATCGGGGTCAGCCTGAAGCTGTATCTCGACATACCGTCCACTCTGGACTGGTGTGAACGGGTGCTGGCACTGCTCGCCGACCGGCCGTGGGTCGCCGGCCGGGTACGGCTGTGGGTCGCGCCGAGCCTGCCCGCCTTGCCGCTGGTCGCCGAGCGGGTACGCGGTTCGGCGCTCGCGGTGGGGGCGCAGGACCTGTTCTGGGCCGAGCGGGGGCCGTACACGGGCGCGGTCAGCGGCGCCGACCTGGCCGCGCTCGGCTGCCGGTACGCCGTCGTGGGGCACGCCGAGCGGCGCCGCCTCTTCGGCGAGGACGACGCCGTGGTGGCGCGCAAGACGGCGGCGGCCCTGCGCACCGGGCTGACCCCGGTGATCTGCGTGGGCGAGGCGCACCCGGGGCCGGCGGCGGCGAAGGAGTGCGTGCGCCAACTCGACGCGGCGCTCGGGTCAACGGATCCCGCCCCGTGGTCGTCGCGTACGAGCCGGTGTGGGCGATCGGCGCGGCCGAGCCGGCCGGCGTGGACCACATCGCGGCGGTGTGCGATGCGCTGCGCGCGCGCGTCCCCGACAGCCCGGTCGTCTACGGCGGCAGCGCCGGACCGGGCCTGCTGACCCGGCTACGCGGCGCGGTCGACGGGCTGTTCCTCGGTAGGTTCGCGCACGACCCGGCCGCGCTCGCCGATGTCCTGGACGAGGCGGCGCCGTGATCGGGCTCAGCACGTACGCGTTCTTCTGGGAGCCGCTCACCGTCGAGGACATGCTCGACCGGACGATCGAGCTGGGCGCGGACGCGTTCCAGATCTGCGACCACCCGGCGGTGGCCGACTTCGACGCGGCCCGGCTGGACGCGCTCGCCGCCCGGGCGCTCGCCGGCGGGGTCGCCCTCGAACTCGGCACCCGGGGCACCGCCGTCGCCCACCTCGACGCGTACCTGGGGATCGCCGAACGGCTCGGCGCGCGGCTGGTGCGCACGATGGTGACGGGGCCCGCGGCCGATGAGGAGCTCACCGAGGTCCTCCCCCGGTACGCGGCGGCCGGCGTGACGATCGCGCTGGAGACGTACGAGAAGGTGCCGGCCGCCGACCTCGTCGCGCTCGTCGAGCGGGTCGGGCACCCGAACCTCGGCATCTGCCTCGACCCGGCCAACGGCGTGGCCGCGCTGGATCACCCCGACCGGGTGGTCGACGTGACCGCCGCGCACGTGGTGAACCTGCACGTCAAGGACTTCGCCTTCACCCGGGACGAGGGCTGGGTCGGCTTCCGGCTGGCCGGCTGCCCGCTCGGCGAGGGCCAGCTCGACCTGGACCGGCTCTTCGCCCGGGTCCGGCCCGCTGAGCGCGGGATCAGCCAGATCATCGAGCACTGGCTGCCCTGGCAGGGCGACGAGGCCGCCACCGTGGCGCTGGAGCGCACCTGGACCGCACACAACCTGGCGTACCTGAGGAGGAGAGCATGACGCAGCGACGCACCATCGCGGTGGTCGGCGCCGGCGGCAAGATGGGCATGCGGATCTCGGACAACCTGGCGCGCACCAGCCACGACGTGCGCTACAGCGAGACGTCCCCGGCCGCCCGCGAGCGGGTCACGGCCGCGGGTCGCACGCTCAGCGACACGGGTACGGCCGTACCCGATGCGGATGTCGTGGTCCTCGCGGTGCCGGACGTCGCCCTCGCCGCGGTGTCGGCGGACGTCGTCCCGCTGCTGCGGCCCGGCGCCATCGTGCTCACGCTGGACCCGGCGGCCGCGTACGCGGGCGTGCTGCACCGGCGCGACGACGTGCACTACGCGGTCGCCCACCCGTGCCACCCCTCGGTGTTCCTGGAGCGCACCACACCGGAGGAGTACGCGGACAGCTTCGGCGGCGTGGCCGCGCCGCAGGACGTGGTCGCGGCGTTCGAGGGGCCGGACCTCAAGAGGGCGGTCGCCGAGGAGGTCATCCGGGTCATGTACGGCCCGGTGCTGGACGTGCACTGGGTCAGCGTCAAGCAGCTCGCGGTGCTGGAGCCGACCCTGGTCGAGACGGTCGCCTGCATGGTCGGCGACCTGCTCCGCGAGGCGCTGCACGAGGCCGTGCACACGGTCGGCGTGCCGTCGGCCGCCGCTCGCGCGATGCTGCACGGGCACATCCAGGTGGCGCTGAGCAACACGCTGCGCGGCGCCAACCCGTTCTCGGACGGGTGCCGGATCGCGATGGACTACGGCCGCGAGACGATCGTCCGGCCGGACTGGAAGAAGATCTTTGACGACACGGAGCTGGACCGGGTCATCGCCCGGATGCTGCAGCACGTTTACTAGTCAATATGAGGTCCGAGATGCCAAGGGTAGGAATCCGGGAGGTCGCCGCGGCGGCCGGCGTCTCGATGGGCACGGTGTCGCACTTCCTCAACCACCCCGACCGGGTGTCGGCGGAGAAGGCGAAGCGCATCCAGGAGGCCATCGACCGGCTCGGCTTCGTCCGCAACAACGCCGGCCGGCAGCTGCGGCTGGGCCACAGCATGACGGTGGCGTACATCGTCCCGGACGTGAGCAACCCGTTCTTCGCCACCATCGCCGAGGGCGTCGAGCAGCGCGCCGCGCAGGCCGGGCTGTCGGTGTTCGTCGCCAACTCCGGCGGCGACCAGGCGCGCGAGGACTCGTACCTGGACCTCTTCGAGGAGCACGGGGTCCGGGGCATGCTGGTCGCCTCGCCGCGGTCGATCGAGGCCCGGCTGGCCGCGATCCGGGGCCGGGGCACCCCGTCCGTGCTGGTCGGCCAGCGGGCCGGCACGCCCGCCCAGCCGTCGGTGTCCATCGACGACGTGTCCGGCGGGTACCAGGCCGCCCGCCACCTCGTCGAGATCGGCTGCCGGCACATCGCGTTCGTCGGCGGGCCGCTGGGCATCCGGCAGGTCGCCGACCGGTTGCAGGGCGCGAGCAACGCGATCCGCGAGTCCGGCGGCGCCGCCACCCTGGAGGTCATCGAGGCCGAGCCGCGGGTCATCGCCACCGGCCACAAGGTCGCCGCCGAGCTCACCGGACGCCCGGCGGGGCGGCGCCCGGACGGCATCTTCGCGGTCAACGACCTGTTGGGCATCGGCCTGGTGCAGACCCTGGTCACCGGCGGGGTCCGGGTGCCGGAGGACGTCGCGGTCGTCGGCTATGACGACATCGAGTACGCGGAGAACTCGCTCGTCCCGCTCACGTCGGTGCGACCGCCGCACGAGGAGTTCGGGATCGCGGCCATCGACCTGCTGCTCCGGGTGCTCGGTGAGGCGCCGCCGGCCCCGGACCACCAGGTCGTCTTCACGCCCGATCTGGTGGTCCGCCGCAGCAGCGACCGGGGTCAGTCCGGCAAGTAGGGCCCGTACCAGGCCGCGAACCGGTCACCGAACTCGTGCTGGGCCGCCTCGACCACGGCCTCCGGGTCGTCCGCGGGCGCCAGCCCGAAGTGCTCGTCCAGCCACGCCACGTACGCCTCGTGCCCGTCGGTGTGCTCGTGGTCGTCGCCGCGGTAGAAGTACGCCTCGTCCCAGTCGACGGAGATCTCGCAGTCGTAGCCCAGGAGTTGAAGCAACTCCCGAAGGTCGCGGGCGACGACGTGCTGCCCGCCCTCGTCGCCGAACACGACGACCGGGAGCGTGGCGAGGTCGGTCCGGTCGTCGAGACGCCAGAGGGCGTACATGGATCCGCTGCCGTTCGCCTGGGCGAACGGCTCCAAGGCGCGGACGAACTCGGGGTCCTTCGACCAGCCCGCCTCGATGCCCGAGGTGTCGCCGAATTCGGTGAGCCCGAATCCGTCGGCATAACTCTCGAACCCGAGCCGGTCCTGCAACTCCATCAACAGGTTGAGCTCCGGGACAGGCGCGTACATCGTTCTCTCCATCGTGGACGGGACAGCGTTGGACCCCCTTAGCCTACGGGGCGTTCCCGCGGACGTTGCTCGCGCGGAGCCCGATGAACGCGGCGGCGGCCAGGAAGACCGCGGCGGCCAGCAGTGCCCGTGCGAGGCCGCCGGTGAGCGCGTCCAGCGCGGGCGCCCCGGCTGCGGCCAGGGCGTCGGTCCGCGCGGTGGCCATGGCGGAGAAGATGGCCAGCCCGAGCGCCGAGCCCAGCTGCAACGACGTATTGAGCAGGCCCGCGGCCAGCCCCGCCTGCTCGGCCGGGACACCCGCGTTGGCGGCGGCGGTGACGGCCACGAAGACGGCGCCGAGCCCGAGCGACATCACCATGAGGCCGGGCAGCAGGTCGGTGAGGTACTCGCCATCGCGCGGCACATGGGAGAGCAGGTATGTGCCGGCGGCGGCGACGGCGGTGCCCGCCACGATGAGCGGCCGCGTGCCGATCTGCGGGATGAGCCGGGTGGACAGTCCGGCGGCGACGACGATGCCGGCGGTGACCGGCAGGTACGCCGAGCCGCTGCGGATCGGCGAGTAGCCCAACACGTTCTGCATGTAGAGGGTGAGGAAGAAGAACATCGAGATGAACCCGGCGAACGCGATGAGCTGGGTGGCGTCGGCGGCGGCGAGCCCGCGGATCCGCAGGATCGCGAACGGGAAGAGCGGGTCGGCGGTCCGCCGCTCCACGACGACGAACGCGATCAGCAGCAGGGCGGCGACGGCCAGCTCGCCGAGCGTGCTCGCGGTGGCCCAGCCCGTTTCCGGCGCGCGGACGAGCGCGTACACGAGGAGCAGCATCCCGCCGGTGACCAGAACCGCGCCGGGCAGGTCGAAGCTCCTGGGCCGGTCGGCGCCCCGGTCGCCGGGGACGAGGCGGAACGCGGTGGCGGCGATGAGCGCGCACACCGGCACGTTGACGAGCAGGACCCAGCGCCAGCCCGGTCCCTGCGACAGGACGCCGCCCAGGAAGACGCCGGCGGCGGCGCCCACCCCGCTGATGGCGCCCCACACGCCCAGCGCCTTGGCGCGGTCGCCGGCCGTGCTGAACGTGGTGGTGAGGATGGACATGGCGGCCGGTGCCATCAGCGCCGCGCCGATCCCTTGCAGGGCGCGGGCGCCGACCAGCATGCCGGCGTTCGCTGCCAGCCCACCGGCCAATGAGCACAGTGCGAACAGGACGGTGCCGGCCACCAGCATCCGGCGGCGGCCCAGCAGGTCGGCCGCCCGGCCACCGAGGAGCAGGAACCCGCCGTACGTGACGAGGTAGCCGCTGAGCACCCACTGCAGGCTCTGCTGGGAGAACCCGAGATCGCCGCGGATCGACGGCAGCGCCACATTCATGATCGACGAGTCGACGATGTCGAGGAACTGGACCGCCGAGAGCAGCAGCAGGGTGAGCACGCCGCGCCGGGTGGCGAGGAGGGTGGTCATGCACGACTCCGATCGGTAAGTTAGTGAGCTGACTAACTCACGCTAGCAGGGCCGGCTCGCCGACCGCTATCCTGCTGAGTGAGATGACTGACCAACGGGCTTCCGGCAAGCGCGAGCGGCTGGTCGCGGGAGCGAGCGAGCTCCTGCACCGCCAGGGCGTCGCGACCACGACACTCGCCCAGGTCGCGCACGCCGCGGCCGTGCCGCCGGGCAACGTCTACTACTACTTCAAGACCAAAGACGACCTGGTACGCGCCGTGATCGACGCGCGGGTGGCCGAGGTCCGCGCCATGCTCGCCGACTTCGAACGCCAGCCGACGCCCGCCGCGCGCCTCACCGCCCTGGTCGGACAGTGGGTCGAAATGCGCGAGCTGGTCGCCCGGTACGGCTGCCCGTTCGGCACCCTCACCAGCGAACTGGACCGCCGCGACGACGGCCTCGACCGCGAAGCGGCCAAGCCGGTCGACCTGATCCTGGACTGGGCCGAGGGCCAGTTCCGCGAGCTGGGCCGAACCGACGCACGCGCGCTGTCCGTCGCGCTCTTCGCCGGCGTACAAGGCGGCGCCGTGCTGAGCAACGCGCTACGCGACCCCGAGATCATGACCACCGAGGTCCGCCACCTGGAACGCTGGATCACCTCCCTACCCACGCCCTGAGCCGCCGCCGCGCGTCCGCGGCCCGCTCGCGGGCTGCGGGCTTTCTCGTCGATCAAGGCTTTTCTGCGTCGATCAAGGGCGAACGGCCGTGCTTTGATCTCCGATCCACGACCGTTTGCCCTTGATCGACGCGGAAACCCTTGATCCACGCGCCACAAGGGCACGCCAGCCCCGCCGGACCCGCAGCCGTCACCACCCCCGCGCGAGCCGCGCCGATCAAGGACCTTCTCGCCGATCAAGGAGGAACGGCCGTGCTTCGATCTCCGATCCACGACCATTCGCCCTTGATCGACGCGGAAACCCTTGATCCACGCGCCACAAGGGCACGCCAGCCCCGCCGGACCCGCAGCCGTCACCACCCCCGCGCGAGCCGCGCCGATCAAGGACTCGCCCGCCGATCAAGGACGAACGGCCGTGCTTCGATCTCCGATCCACGACCATTCGCCCTTGATCGACGCGGAAACCCTTGATCCACGCGCCACAAGGGCACGCCAGCCCCGCCGGACCCGCCAGCGTCACCACCCGCGCGCGGGCCGCACCGATCAAGGACTCGCCCGCCGATCAAGGGCGAACGGCCGTGCTTTGATCTCCGATCCACGACCGTTTGCCCTTGATCGACGCGGAAAGCCTTGATCGACGCGCGACAAGAGCGAGGGCGGGGGCGCGCGCCGCGGGCTAGGGCGCCGCCCGGGGCAGGGCGGCGCACTGGCCGGTCTTCGATCCGCGTACATCGTTGCGGGCGCCGAAGTCCGCGACGGCGCCGTTGCCGGTGCACGCCAGCGCGCCGTCGACCCGGTTGCCCGCCAGGATCACCGGGCGGTCGCCGGTGCGGTTGCCGGACAGCGTGACCGCGCCGACCAGCGTGCTGCCCGCCGCGGTCACGTCGGTGGTCGTACCGGCGATCCGGATCGCACCGTTGACCGTCGTGTCGAACAGGTGTACGACCGCCGCCCGGTCGGTGGTGAGCGCGCCCGCGATCGATCCGCCGGACACCACCAGCGAGGCGCCGGGGCGTACGGTGACGCGGCCGGCCACACGGGCGCCGTCGAGGCAGGTGACGCCGCTGGTCACGACCAGGTTGCCAGGGCGGTTTCCGGTCAGCGTGGTGGTGCAGGCGGGCGCGGTCCCGGGCAGCACCGTCGCCCGAAACTCGTCCGCCGTACCCACGTTGCCGGCGGCGTCGATGGCGCGGTGCTCGACCGTGTGCGTGCCGTACCCCGGATCGGTCTGCTCGAAGACGGCCTTGGACAGCCCGCCGGAGCCGAGGTTGCCGTAGACCAGGGATTTGATGATCGTGCCCGTCGGGGTGAACAGGAACGGCGTGCCGGGCGGCGCGTCGGGCCAGCCGAAGTAGTTGAACCAGCCGTCGCGGTCGAGCCGGAACTCCCCCACCGTGAAGCCCATCCGGTCGTCGGTCGGGTCGAGCCCCATCGTGAAGCGCTCGAAGTACACGTGGTGCGGCGTCCTCCCGGGCAGGGTGGCCAGCGGCTCGGACAGGTTGGCCGGCGCCGCGGCCTCGACGTTGTCGACCGTCCATGTGCGACTGTCCGAGGCGCCGCCGGGGGCGGCCGGGTCGGTGACGGTCGCGGTCAGCTGGTACGTCCCCGGGCCCAGGTTGAGGGCGCCGAGGTCGACGTTGCGGCTCTGGTACGGGTTCGGCAGCGCCCGGCCGTCCAGGCGCCACGTCACGTCCAGCACCCGGTCGGCCGGGTGGGTCGTCTCGACGTACACGACGTCTTGGCCACCGACGGCGCCCTCGCCGGCGGGCGTCGAGCCGGTCGGCGTCGAGCCGGTGATCGCGACCGGGACCGGGACCGGCGTGGTCGGCTCGGCCCGTACGGTCCACTGCCGGGTCTGGGTCAGGGCGGCGCCGTTTCTGATCGCGGGGTCGCGGACGAACTCGGTCGGGTCCTGCACGGTCACGCTCACCGTGTCGCCGGCCCGTACGCCGAGGCCGGCGAGGGCGAGGTTGCGGCTGTTGTGGGTGCCCGGCACGGCCGTGCCGTTGACCGCCCAGGTCACGGTCAGCTCGTGGTAGACGGGGTGCTGGGTCTCCACCCACAGCACGTCGGTGGGCCCAACCGGCTGGCCCGTCGGGGTCGACGACAGCGCCATGGCGTTGGTGTCCCGCCGGCCGGAGATGCGCTGCGTCATGACCTCGCGGCTCACCTGGTCGTAGTGGAAGCCGATCCAGCGCATGATGGAGTGCGCGCTGGGCCGCCACACGGCCGACGTCCGGTACATGCCGCCCTCGTACCGGCCGATGACGCCGCCGGATTCGCTCTCCTCACCCAGCCAGCGCCACCACTTGGCCTGCTGGTCGCGCATCTGCTGCTCGGTCAGCCGGGTGTGGTGCCGCGAGGCCGGCTCGGAGCACGCGGTGGTGCAGTACGGGCCGCCCGGCGTGGGCCGGTCGCTGTACGGGTACTCGTCCTGCAGCTGGCCGAGCGAGTGCCCCAGCTCGTGCGGGCTGATCAGTGGCCCCTGCGGCGCGCCGCCGGACGTGGTGGCGTTGGTGCCGCCGATCCCGCCGTACGTGTCGGTGTTGGCGATCGCGAGGACCTGACGGTTGCTGGCCGTGACGCCCAGCGGCGCCACCAGCTCGGCCAGGTAACGGTTGAGCGCCTGCGTGCCATAGCTCTGGAACGTGATGCCACGGGCGAGCGGGTTGACGCAGCCGTCCGCGTAGTGCAGGCCGAGCGGTGTGATGCGATCCGGGTTGGGCGGGTCGTCGTCGGGGTCGCACCGGATGCCGGACTCGCCCGAGACCATCTCGATGGCGTACACGTTGAAGTAGTTGCGGTAGCTGCGGAACGGCTCGATGCTCCATTGCACGTTGAGGTGCCGGTCGACATCGGCGCGGAACTTGGGAATCTCGGCGGCGGTGTAGCCGTCGCCCAGGACCACCAGGTTGAGCCGCTGGCTCGCCGGACCCGTGATCTGCAGCGGTACGAGAGTGGCGCTACCGACTTCCGGCTCGGCGGTGGCCCACGCGGTCTGCGGTGCGGTCAGCAGCACGGCTGTGGCCGCGCTAACGAGCGTCATGAATGTACGCCTCATCGTTCGAGGCTAACCAAAAACGTCGATGTGATGGGATGACAGCGTGATGGAGTTTGACGGTCGCGCCGTGACGCCGGACGAGTTGGCCCGCCTGGCGTTGGTGAACTACGGCCACTTCACCACGATGCGGGTCGACCGGGGGCGCGTCCGTGGCCTGTCGCTGCACCTGGAGCGGCTGGTCCGCGACTGCCGCGCGCTCTTCGACGCCGACCTCGACCCGGCGACCGTCCGCCGGCTCGTCCGCCGGGTCCGCGGCGACTCCCCCATCATGGTGCGGGTGACTGTCTTCGCCCCGGACCTGGACCTGGGCCGTCCGGCGCGGTTTGTCGAGCCGCGCCTGCTCGTCAGCACGCGGCCGGTCCAGGATCACGACCTGCCGCCGCTGCGGCTACAGACTTCCGGGTACGAGCGGGACCGCCCCCGGGTGAAGCATGTGGGCCTGTTCGGTGCCATGGAGCAACGGCGGAAGGCGCAGCGGAACGGGTTTGACGATGTGCTTTTCGTCGACCGGCACGGAAACGTCTCCGAGGGAGCCACCTGGAACATTGGTTTCATCGAGGGGGAAAGTGTGGTGTGGCCCGCCGCCGAGCAGTTGCCGGGTGTCACCATGGCGCTGCTGAAGGGCCTCAGCCAAACAGCGATGGTACGACCGATCGCGGAGCCGGCGTCGATGTCGGCCGCGTTCGTCACCAACGCCGCGGTGGGTGTGCGCCCGGTCGGCCAGATCGACGACACCGCCTTGGCGAGCGACGCCGCAATAATCGGCGAACTCCAGGCGGCGTATTTGGCAATCCCGGGCGAGGAACTTTGATCCGCGGCGGTGGGCCAAGCGTCCGATCACCGATCCCCACAGTCGTGGATACGATCGCGCCATGACGACCGACACGATGACCGCCCGAGTGACCCTCAAGAAAGTCACACCCGACGTGTCCGCCGCGATGCGCGCGCTGAACGCCGCCACGGTGTCGGCGGCGACGTCGGCCGGGCTGGACGCGTCCCTGCTGGAGCTCGTGCGGATCCGGGCGTCACAGATCAACGGCTGCGCCTACTGCCTGGACCTGCACACCCGGGAGGCGCGGGCGGCGGGCGAGACGGAGCAACGGATCTACACGCTGAACGCGTGGTCGGAGGCGCCGTTCTACACCGAGCGGGAGCGGGCCGCGCTCGCGCTGACCGAGGCGGTCACGCTTGTCCACGATGGACGCGTGCCGGATCCGGTGTACCAGCAGGCGTCCGAGGTGTTCAGCGAGGCCGAGGTGGCCGCGCTGATCTGGGCGGCGACGGTGATCAACGCGTACAACCGGATCGCGATCGCGACGCGCATGACCCCCTAGTAGCGGCGGCTCGTGGCTGTCTGGCGCGGCCCGTACGGGGCGTGTTCGAGCCACGAGCCCAGCCGCGGCAGCATCGGGACCAGCGCCGCGGCCATCCGCTGCCGGGCCCGCATCACCCGGCCGGGGCGCAGGTGCGCCAGCGCCGTGCCGGCCGCCGCGCTGTTGAAGAGGGCGGCGGCCCGGCGGTCGGCCGCGAAGCCGTCCACCGCCTGCGCCGCCCGGCCCGGATCGGCGACGGCCGCCGCGATCGCGTCCGCCGCGGCGACGGCGTCCGCGATGCCGCTGTTCATGCCGCGCGCGCCGAACGGCGGGAAGAGGTGCGCGGCCTCACCCACCAGCAGGACCCGGCGCCGCGGATCGGCGAACGCCGTCGCCACGACCTGGAGGAAGCGGTACGTGGAGACCCACAGGATCTGGTCCTCATAGCCCGCGCCGACCACCGCCGGCAGCCAGCGCCGCACCGCTTCGGCCGTCCCGTACGCCTCGGGCGGGTCGTCGTCGCGGCACTGCAGGTCGACCTGGAACCCACCGGCGAACGGCACGCGCAGCACGGTGCGCCCACCCAACGCCGGGTGCTCGTAGTGGAAGACCCGCTCCGAGGGCGGCGGGGCGTACGGCAGCTCGGCGACGTCCACCACGACGTGGCAGCCCTCCGTGCGCGTACCCGACATCGGGATGTCCAAGGCCCGCCGCACCACCGAGCGGGCGCCGTCCGCGGCGACGGCGTACTCCGCTGTCCACTCCCGACCGTCCGATGTGGTCAGTGTCACACCGGCCGGCGTGACGGCCACGCCGGCGACCCCGGCGTCCCACTCGAACCGGACGCCCGCCGACGCGCAGGCGGCGAGCAGGTGCCGTTCGGTCTCCACCTGGCGCAGGCTGGCGAACGGCGGTAGCGCGTCCGGCTCCGGCGGCGCGAGACTGCGCTCGTACACCTGCCGGCCCCGGTAGAGCGTCCGCCGGGTGTGCCAGGTCACGCCGTGGTTGGCGATCGTCGTACCCAGCCCCGGTCTGGCCCGTTCCAGCAGGGCCAGCGACTCGCGGTGTACGAAGAGCGCCCGGCTGCCCGGCCGGATCCGGTTTTCCGGGTCCGCCTCCAGCACGGTGGCGGGCAGGCCGCGGGCGCACAGCGCGAGCGCGGTGGTCAGGCCGACCGGGCCGGCGCCGACCACGAGGACCGGTGCCGCCGCGGGCCCGGGCTCAGCCACCGTAGCGGACCGCCGGGACGGCGCCGCTGGCGAGCATGCGGGCGATCTCCAGCTTCTTGATCTTCCAGGTGGAGGTGCGGGGTAGGTCCTCGAAGCGCCACTGCATCGGACCGGCCAGTGCCGGGAGGTCCTCGGTGGCGCGCTTCCACCGGTCCGGCGCCAGCGGTTCGTCGTTGCGGGTGCACACCACCGGCACCGCCTCCCCCGCGCCGTTCGGCACGACGATCACCTCGCGCAGCTCCTCCAGCCGCGACATGAGTACGTCCTCGATCTCCAGGCTGCTGGCCACGGAGTCGATCTGGTCGACCTCCCGGTCGATCAGATGCAGGGCGCCCCACCGGTTGAGGTAGCCCATGTCGCCCATCCGCCACCAGTCGCCGTCGAGTTGGCGCTTGTAGAGCTGCTCGCCGCCGAGGTACGTCAGGCAGCGCCCGTACGTGCGGGCCTCGATGTGGCCGTGGGTGCCCGGCTTGGCGCGGTTGCCGTCCTGGTCGACGACCCGGACGCGGGTGAAGCCGGGTAGTCCGATGCCGACCAGCCGGCTGTTCACCTTCCGCGCGCTGCGGCGGGTGTACCACCAGGCCGAGACCGGTCCGGTCTCGCTCTGCCCGTAGAGCTGGGTCAGCCACGGCGAACCCCGTTTCGACGCGCCCAGCAGCCGGCGCACGGTACGCGGGTGGATGGCGTCGAAGGTGCTCCCGAAACAGCGGACGCTGGCCAGCGGCGCACCGGGCGCGTCGGCCAGGTCCTCCCACAGCACGTACGTGTTGGGGTGGGTCTCCAGGATGCCGGGCCGGGTGCTGGTGAGGATCTGGCCGACGCTTTTCGGATCCGGGTCGACCAGCAGCACGAGCGGGCTTCCATAGTGGAGTAACACGCCCAGCGCATGGTAGAAGCGCGAGTGCACGAAGGACATGTGCAACGCCGCGGTCTCGCCGCGGGTGGGCCAGCCGAGCATCTTCTGCGGTACCAGCCGGTGCCACATCGCCTGCGCGCAGTGCACCGCCAGCTTCGGCACCCCGTGGTCCCGGAGCTGTGCGTCACCAACACCGGGTCCTGCGGTGCGAGCCGTACCGGTCCGCGCCGGGACGGGTCGGGGCTGAGCCCGCTCAGGTTGGTCACGCCGAGCACCTCGCCCGCTAACCGGCCCACCGTCAGCACCCGCCGGGCCAGCTCGCGCACGCCGACGTCGGCGAGCGGCCCGGCCAACTTCGCCTCGTCGGTGACCAGCCAGGGGCGGTCGATCCGGGCCAGCAGTCCGGCCACGACGACGCCGCTCAGGGCCGGCGACAGCATCGCCGGCACCGCGCCGATCCGGGAGACGGCGCAGGCCAGCAGCGCGATGTCGACGTTGTCGGTCTTGTGGATGGCGACGTGGTCGGCGGGCCGTACCCCGGCCGTCCACAGCCGGCCCGCCAGGTCGTCGACGATGTCGGCCAGGTCGCGGTACGTGTAGTGGCGCCGGTACTCGTCCGCCACGTCGAGCGGGCGGTCGAGGGTGACGCGCACATCGGGATGGCGGGCCGCCGCCTGCGCGAACATCAGCCCCAGGTAGAAACCGCGCCCGGAGAAGAACCGTTGCCACAACATGTCGAACCCCTTCTCACCACGTGCCGTTGCGGATCTCGTAGCGGCGTAGCTTGCCGCTGGGGGTGCGCGGCAGCGCCGGCACCGTCTGCACCGAGCGGGGCACCTTGAACGCGGCGAGCCGCCGCTTGGCCAGCGCGATCAGCTCGGCCTCCAATGCCACCGGGTTGACGGCCGCGCCCGACGTGACGACGTACGCGCGCAGTTTGGTGGCGCCGCGCTGATCCGCGACGGCCGCGACGGCGACCTCCCGGACCACCGGGTGCTCCACGAGTACCCGCTCCACCTCCAGCGGTGACACCGTGATGCCGCCGACCATCTCCATGTCGTCCATCCGGCCGGTGTGCCGGTACGCGCCGCCGGCCAGCCGGCACGCCCGGTCCCGGGTGTTGAGCCAGCCGTCCACCAGCACCGCCGCGGTGTCCTGCGGCCGGTTGAGGTACTCGCGCAGCAGCGTCGGCCCGCGTACCCACAGCTCGCCCTCGGCCCCGTCCGGGACCTGGTCGCCGCCGGCGTCGCGCAGGGCCAGCTGGTACCCGGGGACCGGGCGCCCGATCGTGCCCGGGACGTTCTGCGCCACCGAGTTGGCGCAGAACGCGTGGCCGGCCTCGGTGGAGCCGATCTGCTCCAGGATCGGGGCGCCGATCAGGGCGGCGGCCCGGTCGCCGACGGCCGCCGGCAGGGCCTCGCCGGCCGACACGGCGGCGCGTACCGAGGAGAAGTCGCCGTCGCCGGCATCGTCCACCAGGGCGGCGTACGCGGATGGCACCGCGTACAGGAGGGTGACCTTGTGCTTGGCGGCCAGTTCGCGGACGCGGTCGGGGTGGGGCGGTCCGGGGTGAGCACCGCCGCCGAGCCGGAGTAGAGCGGGAAGGCGAACGTGTTGCCGAACCCGTACGCGAAGTACAGCCGGGAGACCGACAGCGTCACGTCGGTGGGGCCGACGTCGAGGACGCGCTCGCCGACCGTGTCGTGGTAGAGCCCGGGGTCGCGGTGGCAGTGCACGACGCCCTTCGGCGTACCCGTGGTGCCGGAGGTGTACTGGATGTACAGCGGCGTATCGGGCTTGCTCCGGTGTGCTCCGGTACGGATGGCGGCCGCCGCCGCGACCAGCAGCCAGTCGATGTCCATCCACTTTCGACGGTCGAAGTGCTGCTCCAGGTCGGCGCGGGTCACGCACAGCGCGGCGCGGCTGTCGGCCGCGAGCCAGGCGTGGTCGTCGGCGGGCAGCTCCGGGTTCACCAGCACCGCGGTCGCGCCCAGCCGGGCCGCGCCGAGAAAGGCGACGATCCACCCGATGCTGTCCGGGAGCGCGAGCAGCACGCGGTCGCCGGGACGGACACCGCACGCGGCGAGCACCGTGGCCGCCCGCGCGGCCAGGTCGTGCACCTCGCCGTGCTTCCACGCCCGGGAGGAGGTGAGGAAGGCCGGTCGGGCCTCCCATCCGTTGCGCCGCGCCCGCTCGGCGAGGTCGGTGGCAAGGTTCATCGGGCTCTCTCCCGGGTCTGGGGGCCGGCTAGCGCGATCCGTCCGGCGTCGGGGGCGCATTCCTGGTACGCCCGCATCGGCGCGGCCAGCTTCAGCAGCATCTCGGCGTACTCCTCATCCGGGTCGGAGTCGAGGACGATGGCGCCGCCCGCGCCGAGGTGCAGGCGACCGTCCACAAAGACCGCGGTGCGGATCACGATGTTCAGGTCGGCCGCCCCGGTGCAGCTCAGGTAGCCGATCGCTCCGGAGTAGACGCCGCGCGCCTCCGTCTCCAGCTCGTCGATGATCTCCATGGTGCGCAGCTTCGGCGCGCCGGTCATCGAACCGCCCGGGAAGCACGCGCGGATGCAGTCGACGGCGTCGGTGCCGTCCCGCAGCCGGCCGCGGATCGTGGAGACCAGTTGGTGCACCGTGGCGTACGTCTCGGTGGCCATCAGCCGGGGCACCTCGACGGTGCCGACCTCGCAGACCCGGCCCAGGTCGTTGCGGAGCAGGTCGACGATCATCAGGTTCTCGGCGCGCGCCTTGGGGCTCTCGGCGAGGGCGGCCCGCAGCGCTTCGTCCTGCGCCGGCCGGCGGCCGCGGGGTGCGGTGCCCTTGATGGGCTTGGCCTCGACCGTGCCGTCCGGCTTGATGCGCAGGAAGCGTTCGGGCGAGGAACTGGCCACGTCGACGCCGCCGAAACGCAGGAACGCCGCGTACGGCGCCGGGTTGTGCCGGCGCAGCCGCCGGTAGAAGTCGGCCGAGTCGGCGGGGGCGGGCAGCCACGCGGCGTTGGTGAGGCAGATCTCGTAGCTCTCCCCGCCTCCAGGGCGCGCTTGCAGGCGGCGATGTCCGCCAGGTACCGCTGGCGGTCGCGGACCAGCCATGGCTCGATCCCGGTGGTGTCCACAGTGGCCGCCGGTGGCGCCGCGGGCGCGGCGGCGACGGGCAACGCGGCGACCTTGATGCTGACGCTGTCCAGCCAGCGCCGCGCGCCGTCCTGTCCGGCCGGGGTGTCCTCGGCGAGGCAGAGCACATAGCTGGCCCCGTTCAGGTGGTCGACCGCGACCATCCGGTCGGCGAAGAGCCAGCAGGCGTCCGGCGTCGCCGCCTGGTGCCGGTTCGGGGCACCGCAGTCGGCCTTCAGCTCGTAGCCGAAGTACCCGACGTACCCGCAGGTGAAGTCGAACGGCAGGGGCGGTGCGTCGATGCGGCGCTGCGCCAGCTCCCGCTTGAGATAGTCGAAGACGCTGCCCGCGACCAGTTGGGTCGGGCCGCCGGCGCGTTCCACCTCGACCGTGCCGGCGCGTACGTCGTACCGGACGAACTCGGCGTGCGGACCGGTGCCGTCGCCGAGGAAGGAAAACCGCGCCTCGGTGCCCTCCGGCCGGGCGGTGTCCAGCCAGAACGCCCGGGACGCGCCGGCGAACAGCGTCGTGAACACCGCCTCCGAGTCGACCGGCCGCGGGATCATCCGGGTGTGCAGCCGGTACCGGGCGGCGCCGGCCGGCGTACGGGCGGGCGCGGGACCGGACACCGCGTGACCCCGGGCCGCCGGGCGCCACCGCGCCGACGTTCCGCGGGTCAGGTCCCGGAAGTTGGTCAGCAGCCGGTGGCCGTGCTCGGTGAGCACCGACTCCGGATGGAACTGCACGCCCCACAGTGGACGCTCGCGGTGCCGTACCCCCATCAGCACGCCGTCCTCGGCCCAGGCGGTCGCCTCCAGCGTGGACGGCAGCGGTGAGTGGACGCACAGCGAGTGGTACCGGACGGCGGTGAATTCCTGCGGCACGTCGCGGAAGATGTCCTGGCCGTCGTGCCGTACCCGGGTCAGGTGGCCGTGCCGGGGCGCCGGCGCCGGTCCCACCTCGCCGCCCTCGCCGACCGCGATTCCCTGATGCCCCAGGCAGACGCCGAGCACCGGGACGGTGGCCTCGGCCAGGACGCGGGCGCAGGCGCCGAAGTCGCGGCCGCGCCGCGGGTGCCCGGGTCCGGGCGAGATGACGACGTTGTCGAAGTCGGCGAGGTCAAGGCCGGCCGAGCGCGGGTCGTCGTTGCGCAGCACCGTCGGTGGCACGCCGTTCACCTCGGCGATGAGCTGGAACAGGTTGTACGTGTACGAGTCGTAGTTGTCGAGCAGGAGGGTCCTCATTCACGCTCTCTCCGGAACACGGGGCGGCTGTCCGCCGCTGGGAAGCTGGCGTCGCGAGCGGGCCACGACTGGCGGCTGGGCGACGCGCGCTGCGCCGGGCGCGCCGGCGGGTACTGGGCGGGACACCGCCCGGCCGGACCGCCCGCTGGCGGCCCGCGAGCGGGTAGAGGAACGTCCGGAACCACTTCTGCAGGCGGGGCATCAGCACGTACGTCGTGACGGCGGTGACGGCCACGCACAGCGCCGCGCTGCGGGCGACGACCGAGAAGCCACGCAGGAACGGGATCAGCGTCACGTTGAACAGCAGCACCGGCGGGAACACGGCGCTCAGCGTGACGATCGCCAGCTTCCACTTCGGCGGCGGCGGCCCAGGCGCCGGCGGTGGCGCCGGCGGGGCCGGTGCGGCCGGGGAGTCGGGCTCCGCCAGGACCGGCTGCGGTGCCGGCATCGGCGGGACCAGGTCCGGCTGCTCGCGGTCCGGCTGCTCGCGCCGGCGGCGCCGGGTCGGCGGGCCGCTGATGCGGGCCTTGCCGACCTGCCACCGGACGCTGCGGACGAAGGACGCGTCCCGGGTGCGCATGAACGAGTCTTCCCATCGCAGTGCCGCCTCTTCGTCGTCGAAGGTGATGACAATTCGCCAGTCGCGGTCACCGGCTCCGGGGCCAATACTCCGCCCCCTTGATGGCCGCCTTGCAGCGAGGAATCTGCCAATTCCCGTAAGGCCCAGGAATGGAAATCCGCCTCATGCCCGGTAGCAACACGAAAGGCGATGGTCACCGTGACCGGTTCGGCTTCCACTCCTTACAACCTCCTGACATCCGGTACGGATTCAACGCCGGGAAGGTTCAAGGGTCAACCACCTTAAGAAACTTGCAGAACGCCTAAGGAATGCACGACAGCGAGTCGATCAACTAATTACGGACGGTAAATTTTTCAATATGATCAGTCGCTCCTCAATGGACTTTGACCTGCGATTATCGGCTTATCCGCGAGCAGTGTGGCCAACCCTCGGTACTTGTCGGATCGGGCGGGGCGATGCACGCTTGAACGACGCCTCAGGCGCCGACCACAGGTGTCTCGGTCGCCCGGTCGCCACGCTTCAGTGAAATCCGCCAGGACGGATAATGCGACGCGACCACACCATCGAGGACCAAGGAAAGGACAGCCTTGTCTCGCTACGAATGGGGTCAGACGCATCCCGGTATTGAACGGATCCGGGCCGAGATCGCACCCGCCCGGGATCGGGTGACCAATCATCCGATCTATCGCGGCTTGCACGACCGGCGCGATCTGCTGACATTCATGGAGCATCACGTGTTCGCCGTGTGGGACTTCATGTCCCTGCTCAAGTCGCTGCAACGCAGCCTGACCTGCGTGAATGTGCCCTGGGTGCCGGCCGGACCGGCGGCGAGCCGGCGATTGATCAACGACATCGTGCTGGTGGAGGAGAGCGACGAGCTCGGCAACGGTTTCACCAGCCACTTCGAGCTCTATCGCTATGGCATGGCCGAGGCCGGTGCCGACATCCGGCCCATCGACGCGTTCCTGGCCCTGCTTTACGCCGGCAGCGACGTGCCGTCCGCGCTGCACTCCGCGGGCGCCCCCGCCCCGGCCGCGGAGTTCGTGCACACGACCTTCGACATCATCGCCAACGGCCCCGTGCACTGCCGCGCCGCCGCGTTCGCCTTCGGCCGCGAGGACCTCATCCCGCAGATGTTCGACCAGGTCATCGCCGTCGACGGGGACGACGGCCGGTTCGCCGCCTTCCGCGACTACCTGGCCCGGCACATCGAGGTCGACGGCGAGCAGCACACCCCGATGGCCATGCAGATGCTGGCCGACCTGTGCGGCGACGACACCGCCAGGTGGGACGATTGCGTACACGTGGTGAACCGGGCGCTCACCGCCCGTACCCGCCTCTGGGACGGCATCGTGTCCGCCCTGCAGGCAGACCGCGTCCTGACCTAGCCCCGCGCCCGCGCGGGCGCCCCCCTTTTTGCGTCGATCAAGGGCAAACGGCCGTGGTTTGATCTCTTTTCCACGACCATTTGCCCTTGATCAACGCGAAAGTCCTTGATCGACGCGGTCCGGCGGGAGGGCGGGAAATCGTCTAGGGTGCCGGGGATGGCTCCGATCATTAGCGTTGGCCCGCTCCAGCCCGGCGACCGCGCCGGATGGGAGGACCTGTTCGGCGGCTACAACGCGTTCTACGGACGCACCTGGCCGGCCGACCGGTACGAGCAGGCGTGGCAGGAGTTCCAGCAGGGCGGGCGGATACATGCGCTCGGGGCGCGGCTGGACGGCCGACTGGTCGGCATCGTCCACTTCCTCGTCCACGCCAGCACCACGTCATCCGACGTGTGTTACCTCCAGGACCTGTTCACGGCTCCCGAGGCGCGCGGCAGGGGTGTGGCCCGCGCGCTGATCGAAGCGACCGGGGCGTGGGCCCGCGACCAGGGCTGTGCGCGGGTGTACTGGCACACGAAGGAGGACAACCACGTGGCCCGCGGCCTCTACGACCGGGTCGCGGAAAACCGGGGCTTCATCCAGTACGTGGTGCCGCTCTGACCATGCGCCGGCTTCCGATCGTGCTGCTGGTGCTGGCCTGCGCCGGCTGCGACACCTCGCCCCTTCGCGACGCCGAGGACCTGACCAGGTACGCCGTGCCCGGCACCGTCACGGCGCTGGACCTGCGGGGCGGCTCCGGCGCGGTGGAGATCGTGGCCGTCGAGGGCCCGCTGCGGGTCCAGGAACGGCGCTTGTACGCCGACCTGCCGCCGCTCACCAGCCACCGCGTCGAGGACGGCACGCTGTACCTGGTGGACCGCGGCTGCGGCAAGAAGGCCGACGCCGCCGGGCAGTGCGAGACCCACTACCGGGTCGAGGCGCCACCGGGCATCGCGGTGACCGTGCAGGTCGGCACCGCGCCGGTCACGCTGACCGGCATCACCGGCCCGGTCCAGGTCACCACCGAGGTCGGGGCGATCACGGGGTCGGGCATGGCCGGCGCGACCAAGGCCAGCACCAGCGTCGGCGACATCGAGCTGCGGTACGCGGCTCCGCCGTCCGCTGTGGACGTCACCAACGACGTCGGCGCCACCCGGGTCTACCTGCCCGCCGCCGGCGCGTACCGCATCGAGGCCAAGACGGACGCCGGTGCGGTCGTGGATCTGCCCAGCCGGCCGGACGCAGCCAACAAGATCACCGTACGGGCCAGCACCGGCGAGATCACCGTCGGACCGGCCTAATCCTCACCGCCGCGTAATCCTGCCGCGGGCGCCGACACATACAGGGGTGGAAGCGTCGTCGAGGGCAGTCAGGAGTGCGGATGCGATCGTCGGGAGAACGCGGAGAGGGCTGGTTCACCGACCTCTACGCCACCCACCACGCGCAGGTCGTCAGATACGGGCTACGCCGGCTGGCCGACCTGGATGCCGCGGTGGATCTGGCGCAGGAGGTCTTCGTCATCGCGTGGCGCCGGCGGGCGCAGGTGCCGGACCACGGCCTGCCGTGGCTGTACGGGGTGGCCCGGCGCCTGCTGGCGAACCAGTGGCGGGCCCGCCGGTCCGCTCCGGAGATCCTGCCGCTCGGCACCGGGGACGCCGGCCACGACCGCCGGGCCGGCGAAGGCGCCGTGGACCAGTTGGGCGACGTACGCGCCGCGCTGGCCACGCTGTCCGACGCGGACCAGGAGATCCTCCGCCTGATCGGGTGGGAGGAACTCACCGTGGCGGAGGCGGCGGTCGTGCTGGGGTGCCGCCGTCAGACCGCCGCCGTACGCCTGCACCGGGCGCGGCGACGCCTGATCGACGCCCTGGGCCCGGCTCCGGTCGACGACGCCAACACCGCTGCGATCCGACGGTAGATGAGGGGATGTCAGACATGCATGACGTACAGGGGACCAGAACACTGCTCGGCCCGGCCGACCCGGCCCGCGACATCGCGGTGCCGTATCCGCGTACCGCGGCGGCCGACGTCATCGCGCTCGCCGAGGCGACCACCCGGGGGCGGACCTGACCCGCCCGGCCCTAGCCGGGCGCCGGCTCGTGCTGGCCGCGGCGGTGCTCGCGGTGGCGGCCGGCGTGACGGCCGGCGCGGTCGCCCTCACCGCCGACGGGCCCGCCCCACCCGGGCAGGCCGGCGAGCCGCCGCGCGGTGACCTGCTCCTCGGGCCGGTCGTGCAGCCGGTGGCGGTGCAGTACGCGCTGGACCCGCCGAGCGCCGGCGACGGGCTGCGGCGACTCGCCGACGGCATCTCCGCCGCACCGTACGACGGCAAGTCGGGCCGCTACACGTACATCCACACGGTGGGCTGGAACGCCGTCATCGACGCCGAACCCGGCGGCGACTCGCAGGTCATCTACCCGCAGGACAAGCAGCGCTGGTACCTGGCCGACGGATCCGGCCGGATCACCGTGACCCCGCTCGCCCCGGTGTACCCCAACGAGCGGTCCCGCCAGTACTGGCAGCGGCACGAGGCGGATCCGACCCCGGGCGTCCAGCACGACGACCTGCCAGCCGGCAAGGCCGGGCCCCGCCAGCCGCTGTCCACCGGGGCGGACCGGCTCGCCAAGCGCCTCAGCATGGGGGCCGACCCGCAGAGCGTCTTCCTCGCCGTCCGCGACGTCTACTCCTACTACGCCGTACCCCAAGAGGCCCGGGCGCGGATCCTGCACATCCTGGCGGACGTGCCGGGCGTCTCCTGGCGCGGCACGGTCACCGACCGCGCCGGCCGGCCCGGCCAGGCCGTCAGCGTCGACACCGCCACCACCCGGGAACTGCTGATCTTCGACCCCGAGACGGGCGCCCTGCTCGCCTGGGAACAGGTCGAACGACCCACCGAAACCGTCGCCGGCGCCACCGTCATCGTCGGCTACGACCGCACCGACCGCCTCGGCTGACCAGGCCCTAAGGCGCGCCCCGTCGAAACGACGACGGGGCGCGCCGTCACGGCGTCGTGAGGTCGAATTTGCGTACGGTCACCGCACCGCCCAGGGCCTGGGTGGCGTGGTTGAAGATGCCGTAGCGGTAGCCCATGAAGAACTGCCAGGCGTTGTTGAGCGTGAACGCGGGTCCGAGGGTGGTGAAGGTGGTCCCGTCGGTGCTGTACGAGAAGCGGGCCTGTCTACCCGCGCCGGGTCTGATGTCGGCGTTGACACGGAGCCAGATCCGGCCGCCGGTGATGGCAGCGCCGGCCTGCTCGGTACCGGTGCCCGTGGTGTTCCAGCTGCTGTCCATCGTGAGCCCGGTGGTCATGGCGACCCGGGTGGCGCCGTTGTCGCGTTTGACGCCGATCCAGGCGGACGAGTCCCGCAGCATCGCCAGTCCGGCCCGGTCGCCGCCCGCCATCGTCGAGTAGTCCAGCTCGATGGTGGCGGTGGACGTCGGCCCCTGGATGCGGTGGGTCAGGGTGTTGCGGGCCGCGTACAGGTCGTTGGTGACGGTCGCGGTCTGCAGCCGCAGGCCGTTGTTGACGGACCAGCGGGCGTTGTCGGGGTTGTGGTTCCACTCCCACTGCGGGCCGAGGGTCGTGCCGGCGAACGTGTCCGTCCCGATCATCGGCTTGACGGTCCGCGAGGTTTGGATGTTCGGCTTCGGGTACGTCGCTCCCCAGCGACCGTTGACGGTCTGCAGGACCGGCCAGCCGTCCGCCGTCCAGGTGATGGGTGCCAGCGCCGGCACCCGGCCGCCCGGGAAGGCGTCCACAAAGGACATGTAGTACCAGTCGCCGTTCTGTGTCTGCACGAGGCCACCCTGGTGCGGCACCCCACCGCCGGTGATGGGGCCGGGCAGGTCGAGCAGGACCTGCCGCATCTCGTACGGGCCGAACGGGTTGTTGGCCTTCAGCACGTACTGCCCGTTGGCGGGCCGGGTGAGCCAGATGTAGTAGCTGCCGTTCCTCTTGTAGAACCGGGCGCCTTCGAGGGTCCCGACGCTCGACGGCGTGGTGAAGACCTGCTGGGCGCGCACCTGGGACAGCCCGTCGGCGGACAGCTGCGCCACGCTGATGTTCGTGTTGCCGTACGCGACGTACATCGTGTCGTTGTCGTCGACGAGCAGGCCGGCGTCGTAGTAGCAGTTGTTGATGCGCGAGCGCTTGGTCCACGGCCCTTCGACCGTGGTGGCGGTGTAGACGTAGGTGCGGTTGAACTCGACACAGCCGATCCAGTAGAAGGTGCCGTTGCTGCGCCGGTAGTTCAATGTGGACGCCCAGATGCCTTTGACGTACGCCCGACCGCCGGACAGGTTGTAGTTGGCCGACTCGAAGTCCAGGCTGGGCACCGAGTGGCCGGCGAACTCCCAGTTGACCAGGTCGTAGGAGCGCAGGATCGGCGCACCGGGCGAGTAGTGCATCGTGGACGCCGAGTAGTAGTACGCGTCACCCACCCGGATGATGTCGATGTCCGCGAAGTCCTGCCACAGCACGGGGTTGGTGAACGTGGACGGCGGCGCGGACGTGGGCGGTGCGGAGGTGGGCGGCGCGGAGGTGGGCGGCGCGGACGACGTCGGCGGGACCGACCCCGTGCAGATCACGCCGTTGAGGGCGAAGCTCGTCGGGACCGGGTTCGACGACGTCGACGTGCCGTTGAAGCCGAAGCCGACCGAGCCGCCGGTGGGGATGCTGCCGTTCCAGGCGGCGTTGGTCACGGTCACCTGGGCACCGGACTGCGCGAACGAGCCGTTCCATAGCTGGGTGATCGTCTGTCCGGCGGCGAACGACCAGGTCAGCCCCCAGCCGGTGACCGGGTCGCCCAGGTTGTCCACCGTGACGCTGGCACCGAAGCCGCCCTGCCACTGGTTGGTGACGGTGTAGGTGACCTTGCATCCGGCGGCGGCCTGCGCCGACACGGCGGTGACGACTCCGGCGGCCGTGACCGCGGCGACCGCCGCGGTCACGAGCCAGAGCCGAGGGCGCGCGAAGTGCACGAAGCCCTCCTCCCTCACTAGCAGGTCGAGTTGGTTTGGGTGAGCAGGCCCATGCGCCAGGGCAGCCGGATGTAGTCGCCGCTCGCGTTGGGGTCCATGCCCTGGTACAGGAACCGCATCTGGCACGGGTTGAGGGGCACGGTCTGGTCGTTGCCGGCCCGGATCAGCTCGCCGTGGCTGAAGTCCCGGGTCCACGCGGTACCGGAGAACGTCACGTTGTTGGAGCGGGCGAACGGGTTGGCCTCCGTCGCCAGGTGCGGGGTCCACGACCCGGCGAGGCTGCTGGACGTGAACGACCGGTACCAGCGTTTGCCGTCGGAGCCGATCGCCTCCTGCAGCAGCAGGTACTGGTTGCCGCTGCCGACCTTGTAGACGGCGCTGCCCTCGAAGAGGTTGAACCGGTTGGAGTCTTGCAGGGCGATGACCGTGTTGCCGAAGCCGTTCGGGAAGCTGGCCATGGTGGTCTGCGACCGGTAGATGTGGCCGTTGTCGTCGCTGGAGAACAGGTAGCAGTTCGCGCTGTCACAGATCATCCAGAAGTCGAGCCACGAGCCGCTGCCCTTGTTCTGCGTGACGATCGCCGGTTCGCTGCCGATGAAGTTGCGCGGCGTGGTCCAGGAGCGCGGGTTGCTCGGGTCGGTGCTGGTCGAGTACGTGGGCAGCGGGGTCTGATAGACCATGTACCACAGGTTCTGCGGCGCGAAGTAGAAGATGTGCGGAGCCGCCCGGTATCCGGTGCCGATCGGGGTCGCGGTGTCCAAATAGGTGTGTGTGGCGGCGTTCGCCTGCGGCCAGTCCGGGAACGAGAAGTGCACCAGGTTCCAGCCCCGCGCCGGGCTCGCCGTGGTCGCGTAGACCTGCCAGGCGTTGTTGTGCCGCACCACCGTGTAGTCCTTGATCGCCGCGATGTCGCTGTGTGCCGCGTCTGGCTTCGGACCGGCCAGCACGCCGCTGGAGCTCCACCGCAGCGTCGACGGCAACGTGCCGGTCGGCGGCGGCGAGGTGGGCGGCGGCGTGGTCGGGGGCGGCGTCGTCGGCGCGGCGGACGTGGGCGGCGCGGACGTCGGCGTGACGCCGCCGGTGCACGCGGTGCCGTTCAGGGTGAACGCCGTGGGCACCGGGTTGCTGCCGGCCCAGGCCCCGTTGAAGCCGAACGACACCGTCGCGTTCGTGGCGATGCTGCCGTTGTAGGAGACGTTGCGCGCGGTGACCTGCGCGCCGGACTGGGTGTGGGTGGCGTTCCAGATCTGCGTGATGCTCTGGCCGGCGCCGAAGCTCCACACCAGGTTCCACGAGGAGATCGGGTCACCGAGGTTGGTGACCGCGACGCTCGCGCCGAACCCGCTCTGCCACTGGCTGGTGACCGCATAGCTGACCCGGCAGCCCGCGGCGGCGTTCGCCGTCGTGACGGTCAGCGCGGTGACCGCCAGCGCGGCGACCGCCCCCGCGGCCAGCAGGGATTTCGTTCGTTTCGCGGACATGCCACTCTCCGTTCCACCGCCTCGATGGCGGCACGGTCGGTGTTAGCGTTAACATCTGTCGGGGCCCGACCGGTCGACAACCATGCGGCAGCTGACCAGGCGGGATCACGCAGGGATGCCCTCGCCCTGCGCACGTGCCCAGCTCGCGAAACAGTTGCAAGTATCGATGGAAAGGCTTCCACTCGCAAGCCCTGGGACGACTCACATGCGAAAGCTCGGGTGACGCAGCCACGCCGCCAGGAACTCCGCGTCCACCACGTTCACGATCACGGGCTCGCCCCGCATCGACACGTACGGGGCCTCGTAACAGCGACCGGGCATGCCGGCCACCCCCGTACGGTTGGCGGCCAGCCACCGCTGCCGTCGCTGCGCCTCGGTCTCCGGCTGGGCGGCAGCCGGCGGCGCGAACTTGACCATGCCGTCCACCTCGATCAGTCCGCCGTAGCAGCCGACCAGGGCCAACGCCAGGTGGGCGAGGAGTCGGTGCTCGCCGTCGCGGCCGCCCTCCATCGCCAGGCCGATCTCCGCGACCGGCACGAAGCCCACCGCCGCCGCGTACGTCGCGGGCACCTCGGGCTCGTCGCGACCCGACCACGGGCCGGGCTCCACCAGCACCGCACCGGTCGGCTCCGACGGGCACGGCAGGCCGACCGCGTCCGCGTCACGCAGCAGCCACCAACCGTCGTCCTCCGCGCCGAACCCCTTGGCCAGCCACGCGTACAACGCGTTGACATCCGCATCGGACAGTGGAGTGCGCAGAAGCACCAAGACACTGGGTCCCGTCATCCGTCCATTCTCCGTTCTGTCGTCAGGTCTCCGTTCTGTCGTAGGGACGCGAGATCGGAGACTAGGCTGTCATCGCATGAGTACGGCGCCGTTCGAGTTCGCCACCGCCGGCCGGCTGCTGGTCGGTCCCGGCCGGGCCGCGGAGTTGCCGGCGGTCGTGCGCGGCCTCGGCACGCGGGCGCTGGTGTGCACCGGCGCCCACCCGGACCGGCACCATGAGCTGATCGCGCGGCTGGCCGTGCCGTACGCGGTGTTCCCCGTGACCGGCGAACCCACCGTCGACCTGGCGCGTGCCGGCGTGGCGGCGGCCCGGGAGCACCGGGCCGACGTCGTCGTCGCGATCGGCGGCGGCAGCGTCCTCGATCTGGGCAAGGCGGTGGCCATGCTGCTGGCCAACGGCGGCGACCCGCTGGACTACCTCGAGGTGGTCGGGCAGGGGCACCCCATCGCCAAGCCGTCCGTGCCGTGCGTCGCGGTGCCCACCACCGCCGGCACCGGCTCGGAGGTGACCGCCAACGCGGTGCTCGCCTCGCCCGCGCACGGGCTGAAGGCGAGCTTGCGCGCGCCCGGGATGATCCCCCGCGTCGCGCTCGTCGACCCGCTGCTGACCATCGACTGCCCGCCGGCGGTGACCGCGGCCAGCGGGCTGGACGCACTCACCCAGTGCCTCGAACCGCTCGTCTCGATCCGCGCCAATCCGGTGACCGACGCGCTGGCGCGCGAAGGGCTCCGCCGCGCGGGCAGCGGCCTGCGGCGCGCCTACGCGGACGGCACCGACGTCGACGCGCGCACCGACATGGCCGTCTGCGCGCTCCTGGGCGGGATGGCGCTCGCCAACGCCAAACTCGGCGCGGTACACGGGTTCGCCGGCGTGATCGGCGGCGTCCTGGACGTGCCGCACGGCCTCGCCTGCGCCGCGCTGCTCGTCCCCGTCATCGAGGCGAACGTCGCGGCACTGCGCGCCCGTCAACCCCACCACCCGGCGCTGACCCGGTACGCGGAGAGCGCGGCGCTGCTCACCGGGAACGCCCAAGCCTCCACAGCGGACGGTATCGCCTGGTTGCGCGAAACCCTGAGCCTGCTCCAGGTGCCGGCGCTCGGCGCGTACGGCCTGCGCGCCGAACACGCCGACGACATCGTCGCCAAGACCGCCAAGGCCAGCAGCACCCAGGGCAACCCCGTCGTCCTCGAAGCAGCTGAATTACACGCCATCCTGGCCCACGCCACGCGGTAGCCTGTGGCCATGCACGTGCATAGCGCGTGGTACGTGTTTGACGGCGTGGCCCCGGAGCAGGTCGTCTTCAACGGCGCGCCGCCCGCCCTCCCCGGCGGCGACCCCACCTGGATGCGCGTCGACTCCGGGTACGCCTCGCTGGGGCGCGGCTGGATGGCGTACGAGGGATTGGAGGCCGCCTGGCTGTCGCCGCGGTCCGACTTCACGGTGGCCGCGTACGTCCTGGACGATCCCGGGTTGTCCGAGCGGATGGCCGGCGCCGTTGTCGGCGTCGCCGGCCCGGTCGCGGCCGCCAACCTGAGCGTCGCGGCGCGGTGGCGCCCGACCGCCGGGCACGAGATCCGGACGGACTTTCACCAGGCGTACCACGCCGACGGTGTCGTGCTGGCCCTGCGATTTCAGGACCCGCTCGGCACGCATGTCGTGGATCTCGCGGATCCTCGGCCGCTGTACGACGCCTTCGGGATCCCGGAGGCGCGCGCGGTGAACGGGTTGACCGTGCGACTGGCGGACGGCATCGTCAACCTCTTCGACGACAACCAGATCTTCCTTACGGATGTCGCGCCATCGGCGGTCCCGCGGATCGTCACCGTGGTAGGTACGGCCTTCTGGGAGCCTCGGCTATGACCAAGAGCTACGACAACCGCAACTTCATCCAACTGGTCGCGGAGAGCGCGCCGGACCCGATCCCGGCCATGGGCAGCGTGCACAAGGCCGTCCTCGACAACCACACCGGCTGCGACCTCTTCGATGCCACGTTCAGCTTCGCGCTCACGCCGCCCGGCGATCAGATCCTGGCGTTCGGCCAAGCCGGATGCTCGACGTGGTCCCACCGCGGCGGTCGGGTGGCCGCCCGGTGCGGGGTCCCCGCGTCGGTCGGCGTGGTGCTGGTCAACCCGCCGCCGAGCCCGGTCGTCGCCGACCTGGACACCACCGTCACCTGGACCTTGAGCGCCAGCCAACCGCTGAGCGGGCACCCGGCCAAGGTGTACAGCCGGCACTGCGTACCGACGCTGACGGCGAGTTGACCGGTGACCGCGGCGTCGGCGGCCTCGATCCTCCTGGCGGCCGTCTCGGCGCTGCAGGCGGTGCTGACCGCGCTGTGCGGTCCGCTGTTTGACCGGTTTTGGCAGCACCTGTTGCGGGCCCATCTGGATGAGGACCGCCACGACGAACTTGGCCTACGCGCCTTCCTGAAGAACCCCGATGCCGGCGCCATGCGTACGGACGTCGTCATCCTCCTGATGCGCCGCGCCTCGGGCGTCACCGCCACCCTCGCCACGCTGCTGGGGCTCGTCGTGGCCGGCATATTCGCGACGGTGGCGGGCCTGTCGTTCGGACGTGGGGTGCTGGCGTGGTGTGCCGTCGCGGCGACGCTCGGGGCGGTCGCCCTGTTCGTCGCGTTGCTCATCGTGGCCGCACTCGGCCGCGTCAGCGAATACCGTGTCGGCAGCGCCGCAAGGGGCGGAGTCCGCGGCTTCCTCGACACGCGGTGCCCCACGACCCTGACGTTCTACCGGGACACGTCTCTCGTCCTCGGCTGCGCGCTGATCGCGGTAACCACCGCAATGACGATCTAGAGACCTTTCGGAGTCGAGGGCCCGGCTGATGACGGGTCCGGCGCGTCGTAACGATTCTCAGGCAGATTTACCCCGGTCCGCGTCACCTGCGGACCGCATGCTCCCGCGGGCACCGCGCAGGTCGGCGGCTCGCAAAGCGAGCCGAAATCCCCGACCAGCGCTGCCAGGTCCGCGGGACAAGCGCGCCGAGGGGTATGGGTCGTCAACCGCGGAGGGCGAGGCCGCGGGAGCGACGGCCTGGACCACGACGAGCGTCGCGGCAGCCCAAATCCTGACCCTGACCCAATATCTCTAGCTAGTCGTCCCTGGAGCGTTCGGTGACGTCGCGGTTGATGCGCAGCTCGCGTTCGAGTTCGGCGACGACCGTGCGCAGGTCGTCGAGGCGCTGGCTGATCGCGATCCGGTCCAGCTCATCGGGTACGCCGTCGCCGTCCTCATCGGAGGCCATCCGCTCGGTCATCTCCAGGCGGCGGGCCTCCTCCATCGAGTTGACGATGACGGCGATGAGGATGTTGAGCAACAGGTTGGCGGTGATCAGTACGTAGCTGACGTAGTAGACGAGGGTCCATGGCGACAGTGCCATGCCCTGTTCGATCAGTTCGGGCAGGTTCTCCAACGACAGCAGCACGAAGAGGGTCAGCACGGCGCGGCCGATGGTGCCGTACTGCTCCGGGTAGGTCTCCTCGAAGATGAGCCAGCCGGCCATGCCGTACACGTAGAGGGTGACCATCGCGAGGGCGAGGAAGCCGCCGACGCCGGGCAGGCTGCGCCACAGCGCGGCCACGATGGTGCGCAGGCCGGGTGAGAAGCGCACCAGCCGCAGTACGCGGGCGATCCGCACGATGCGCAGGATGGGTGACTCGCCGTGCAGGCCGGGGATGAACGCGGCGGCGATGACGATGAAGTCGAAGACGTTCCAGCCGTGCCGGAAGAAGTCCTGGGGCCGGCGCCCGTAGGCGAGGATGCGCACCGCGATCTCGGCCACGAAGACGGCTCGGAACGACCACTCCAGTCCGCGCAGCAACGGCGTAGCCGCCCCGAGGTGCTCGTAGGTCTCCAGGCCCAGGACGACCGCGTTGGCGCCGATGATGATGACGATGACCGCGTCGAAGGGGCGCGATTCCACGATCCGCGCGCACCGGGCGGCCACCCGCGACAAGCGCGACGCCGCCGGTTCCGCGGATCGCTGTCTCGGCACGGGCATCAGGGAAGTCTAGTCGGTATTCACTTTCGGAAAGTTTCCGGGACTCGTCGTTGACACCCCGCAAGATCTTGTCCGACACTTGTCATAGTCGATATTTGCGATCGTCGATTGACGTCCTCCCTTCATCATCCCCGGAAGGAGCCCCAGTGATCATCAGCTCGGGCCGCTCTCAGGTCCGTTCCATGATCGTCGCGCTGGCGATAGCGGCACTCGCGGCCGCCGGAGCGGTCACCGCGGCGAGAACCACCACCGCCGTGGCAGCCGCCGGCACCCTCGCGCTCGCCGCGGCGGTCGAAGACGAGGGCGCCGACTGCGCGGTCACCCTCCCGGGATCGCTGACCGCCAACTCCAGGCTCCCCGACCCGTTCCGGCGGGCGGACGGCTCGCGCATCGCCACCAAGGCCGACTGGCGCTGCCAGCGGGCGCAGATTCGGGAGATGGCCGAGCGGTACGTCTACGGCGACAAGCCCGCCAAGCCGGCGAGCGTCACCGGCACGGTCTCCGGCAGCAACATCACGGTGAACGTGTCGCAGAACGGCAGGACCGCCAGCTTCTCCGCGGGCGTACAGCTGCCGACCGGCACCGGCCCGTTCCCGGCGGTCGTCGTCTACGGTGGCTTCGGCGCCGACACCGCGACGATCCGCGCCGCCGGCGCCGCCGTGATCAGCTACGACCCCTTCACGGTGGGGCGCGAGGGGACGGCGCGCAACAACAAGCAGGGCGCGTTCTACACCATCTACGGCAACACCAGCAGTACCGGCCTGCTGATGGCCTGGGCCTGGGGCGTGAGCCGGATCATCGACGTGATCGAGCAGTCGGGCGGCAACGTCCTGCGCGCCGACGCGACCGGCGTCACCGGCTGCTCCCGATACGGCAAGGGCGCCTTCGTCGCCGGCGTGTTCGACCAGCGGGTGGCGTTGACCATGCCGATCGAGTCGGGCAGTGGCGGTGCGCCCATCTTCCGCGGGATCCCCGGCGAGTCCGGCTCCCAGCCCCTGAGCAGCGCGTACGGGGAGCAGCCGTGGCTGGGTGACGCGTTCAGCGCGTTCACGGGCAACCCGACCACGCTGCCGGTGGACACCCACTCCGCTGTGGCCATGGTGGCGCCGCGCGGACTGTTCATCATGGAGAATCCGCACATCGACTGGCTGGCCGCCCGGTCCGGAAGCGTGGCGGCGTTGGCCGGCGCCGAGGTGTACAAGGCGCTCGGCGCGGGTGACAACATCACCTACTGGTCCGACATCGCGGACGGCAACCACTGCGCGGTCCGGCCCGAATGGCGGACGCCGCTGCAGCAGTACATCCAGAAGTTCCTCCTGAACACCGGCAGCGTCACCGGCGCGATGAGGATCTCGAGCAGGAAGCTCGGCAACCTGGCCGAGTGGCGGGACTGGCAGACGCCGACCCTCGCCGACGGCCCGACCACGCCGCCCACCACACCCCCGACGACGCCTCCGACCACGCCGCCCACCACACCTCCGACCACCCCACCGACGACGCCGCCGACCACTCCGCCGACCGGCGCCGGCTGCTCGGCGACGGTGTCGCTCAACCAGTGGACCGGCGGCTTCGTCGCCACGGTGCGGGTCACCGCCGGCTCGTCGCCGATCACCGGCTGGACGGTCTCCCTCACCCTGCCGTCGGGCGCCAGCGTCACCAACGCCTGGAACGCCAACCGCAGCGGAAACACCGGGGCGGTCCAGTTCACGAACGTCGCCTACAACGGCTCCGTCGCCGCTGGCCAGTCGACCGAGTTCGGCTTCCAGGGCGCCGGTACCGGCACGGGCATGACACCCACCTGCACCGCCCGCTAGGTACTCACGGTCCGGTGTGGCGGCGACAACCCTCCACACCGGACTCGGCCTGCCGACAAACCCGATGTTGCGGGGTTGTGCGAGCATCTAGGCGTGTCTTCGCGGAAGAAGCGAGCGAGGCGTCCCTCTCCCGAAATTGCCGCCGCGCGAATACTGGCCGAGGCCACCGAGAAGGAAGCCCTGATCAAGGCAGCGGCGATGGAGCGAGCCGCGATCATCGGGGCCAAGGCGAGAAGACGAGATAGCTGGCTCGCCGTGGCAGCGACGCTGATCGCCGGCACCGTACCCGTGTGCGCCAGCGATCCGGACGACACGCTCGCGGAGCGCACGTGGAGCACCATCGCCACGCGCGTCAAGGAAATCGACATCTATCTGCCGGACTGCACCGCGCTGCCGACGCCGGAGGCGCAAAAGGCGTGTACGGAAAAGCAGCAACAGGAAGCGGCGGTGGCGGCGGTGTCGTGGCCATTCTTCTAGAGACGTCTCTCGGTGAGGGTGAGGCCGGTCGGTGGGTATCGGCCGATATGCCGCATTTGTACGTCAGCATGCATAGATCTTGGTGAATTATTGTCGCCCCAGCAACAACAAGTCACCAAGATCTATGCGTTCCCGCGACGCGCGCACCGCCCGCCGGGGTCTGTCGATTGTGGAGCGCGCAGGGTGAGGCCGCGGGAGCGACGGTCTGGAGCGCGACGGACGTCGCGGTAGCTCAGAACTCGATCCTGAACCTGAACCTAGCGTCTAGGGGTCTTGATCGGCGTCACTATGGTCGTCCCGTGCGCGAATACGGCTTACTCGTCGGGCTGACCATCGCCCAGCTGCCCTTCCTCGCTGTCCTGATCGTGGGAACGGTGTTCCTCGCGATCCGGCGGTCCCGGCTGGCTGGGCGGTCCGTCGCGCTCGCCTTCAGCGGGCTCGGCGTCCTGCTGCTCGGCTCCGTCGCCGGCGTTGTCTGGTCGATCGCGCTGCCACAGATCCTGATCAACAGCGACCTGGGGGTCTCCGACTACGGCGCGGTCGTCTGGGGCGGGAGCGCGGCGCTGTCGGTGCTGGAGACCGTGGGCATCGGGCTGCTCGTCGGCGCGGTGCTTGGCGGGGCACCGCCCGCCGTCCCGGCACCCACCAGCCAGTGGTCTTCTGTCGGATAATCTGCGACGGAACAAAGTCGGTATGCTAGCAGGCATGACCGCCATGGCACCCACCCGCACCGAACCGGACCTGTCGTTCCTGCTGGACCGCACCAGCCATGTGCTGCGGACCCGGATGGCGGCGGCGCTCGCCGAGATCGGCCTCACCGCCCGCATGCACTGCGTGCTCGTCCACGCGCTGGAAGAGGAGCGGACCCAGATCCAGCTCGCCGAGATCGGCGACATGGACAAGACCACGATGGTGGTGACGGTCGACGCCCTCGAAGAGGCCGGGCTGGCCGAGCGCCGCCCCTCCAGCACCGACCGCCGCGCCCGGATCATCGCGGTCACCGAGGAGGGCGCGCGCGTGGCGGCGCGGAGCCAGCAGATCGTCGACCAGGTACACGAGGAGGCGCTGGCGGCGCTTCCCGCGAACGAGCGGGCGGTGTTCCTCCGGGCCATGAATCGCCTGGTCACCGGGCACCTGGCCGAGCCGGTGGAGCACGCCCAGCCGGTCCGGCGAGCCCGCCAGCGCGGAAACTAGATCACAAAGAGATTGTCTCTAACGGAACTATCCACTACGGTCTCTCCTGTAGGCACGCTCAACAGGAGGACCACATGTCGACCCCCTCGGTCACGTCCCCGGCCCGGTCACGCTGGCTCGCCCTCGCGGTGATCGCGACCGGGCTGTTGATGACCATCCTCGACGGCAGCATCGTCACCGTGGCGATGCCCGCGATCCAGAACGACCTGGGCTTCTCCCCCGCCGGCCTCAGCTGGGTCGTCAACGCGTATCTGATCGCGTTCGGCAGCCTGCTGCTGCTGGCCGGACGGGTCGGCGACCTGATCGGCCGCAAGCGCATGTTCGTGGCCGGCACCGCGCTTTTCACCCTGGCCTCGCTGCTGGCCGGCGCGGCGACCTCCCCGGCCTTGCTGATCGCCGCCCGCTTCCTGCAGGGCCTCGGCAGCGCGATGGCCGCCGCGGTCAGCCTGGGCATCCTGGTCACGCTCTTCACCGAACCCCGGGAACGCGCCAAGGCGATCGCCGTCTTCAGCTTCACCGGTGCCGCCGGCGCCTCGATCGGTCAGGTGCTCGGCGGCGTCCTCACCGACGCGCTCAACTGGCACTGGATCTTCCTGATCAACCTGCCGATCGGGCTCGCCGCGATCGCCGTCGCCATCCCCGTCCTACCCATGGACCGTGGGCTCGGGCTCGCCGCCGGCGCCGACGCCGCCGGGGCGTTCCTGGTCACCGCCGGGCTCATGACGGGCATCTACACCGTCGTCAAGATCGAGGAACTCGGCTGGACCTCCGCCGCCACGCTCGGCCTGGGCGCCCTTTCCGCCGTCCTGATCGCCGGGTTCTTCGTCCGCCAGGCCACCGCCCGCAACCCGCTCATGCCGCTGCGGATCTTCCGCTCCCGCAGCGTCTCCGGGGCCAACCTGGTCCAGATCCTGATGGTCGCCGCGCTGTTCTCCTTCCAGGTCCTCGTCGCGCTCTACCTGCAGAAGGTGCTCGGGTACGGCGCCGCCGAGACCGGCCTGGCGATGCTGCCGGCGGCCGCGATCGTCGGCGCCGTGTCACTGGGCGTCGCCGCCCGGCTCAACGCCCGCTTCGGCGAGCGCACCGTCCTGCTGAGCGGGCTGGTCCTGCTGATCGGCATGCTCGGGCTGCTGACCCGCGTACCCGTGCACGCGAACTACGTGACCGACCTGCTCCCGGTGATGCTGCTCGCCGCGGGGTTCGGGCTGGCCCTGCCGGCCCTGACCACGCTCGGCATGTCCGGCGCGGGGGCGGACGACGCCGGGCTCGCCTCCGGGCTCTTCAACACCACCCAGCAGATCGGCATGGCCACCGGCGTCGCCGTCCTGTCCACGCTGGCGGCCTCCCGCACCGGGACGCTGCTCGCCGACGGCCAGAGCCAGCCGGCCGCGCTGACCGGCGGCTACCACCTGGCCTTCGCGGTCGGCACCGGGCTCCTCGTCGCCGCCTTCATCGTGGCCTTCACCGTGCTCCGCCAGCCCAAGCGCACCCCCGCCGAGCGGACGGACGACGAGAACGTACTCGTGCACGCCGGTTGACACGTCCGGTTCGGGTACATACGTTGGCTTGAATATCTCCGTAAGTTTTCCGGTACTAGCCCGCATACGACCACCGGAGGTCAGCGTGGCACACGGTTCGATGTCCCGGCGGAACTTCCTCAACCTTGCGGCTGGCGCCGGCGCGGGGGTGGCACTCGCCTCTTGCGGCAGCTCAGGCCCGAGCCAGGGTGGAGGCGGTGCGGAGGCCAGCTACTGGTTCCTCACCGCCGCACCCGGCGAGGTCATCCGGAAAAACGCCGTCAGCCGCTTCAACAAGGCGAACCCCGACAACCAGATCAAGCCGACCGCGTTCGAGAACGACGCGTACAAGACAAAGATCCGGACCGCGCTCGGCGCGGGCCAGGCGCCGACCATCATCTGGGGCTGGGGCGGCGGCGGGCTGAAGAGTTGGGTGGAGGCCGGCCAGGTCGACGACCTGACCGACTGGTTCGCCCAGAACGCCGCGGTCAAGGACCGGCTGTTCCCCTCGTCGTTCGGCGCCGCGACGGTCAACGGCAAGATCTACGCGATGCCGTGCGAGACGGTCGAGCCGATCGTGCTGTTCTACGACAAGCGGGCGTTCGACAAGATCGGGGCCGAACCGCCGCAGTCGTGGGGCGACATCATGGACCTGGTGCCCAAGTTCAACGCCAAGGGCATCGCGCCGTTCTCGCTCGCCGGGCAGTCGCGGTGGACGAACATGATGTGGCTGGAGTTCCTCTTCGACCGGATCGGCGGCCCCGAGGTGTTCCAGGCGGTCTTCGACGGCCAGAAGGACGCCTGGTCCCACCCGGCCGCCCTGGATGCGCTCGGCAAGGTGCAGGAACTGGTCAGGGCCGACGGCTTCGTCAAGGGCTTCTCCTCTGTCGTCGCCGACGCCAACGCCGACCAGGCACTGCTCTTCACCGGCAAGGCCGCCATGATGGTGCACGGCACCTGGACGTACGGGCAGATGGCCGAGGAGGGTGGCAACTTCGTCTCCGGCGGCAACCTCGGGTACATGAACTTCCCGCCGGTCGACGGCGGCAAGGGCGACCCCAGCAACACGGTCGGCAACCCCGCGCAATATCTGGCGATCTCCACCAAGTCCAGCGCGGAGCAGAAGGAGACCGCCAAGAAGTTCTTCACCACCGGCGTGCTCACCGACGAGGAGAGCGCCGAGTGGCTCGACACCGGTGGCGTGCCGATCGTCAAGGGCAGCGAAAGCAAGATAGCCAGCTCCAAGGACCCCGCCTTCCTCAAGTTCGTCTACGACACGGCGAGCAACGCGAAGGTCTTCGCGCAGTCCTGGGACCAGGCGCTGAGCCCGACGGCGGCGGAGAAGCTGCTGGACAACATCGCCAAGCTCTTCCAACTGTCGATCACACCGCAGCAGTACGTGGACAACATGAACCAGGTAATCGGCCAGTGAGTGGGCTCGCTCCGCCCGCCGTCCGGGTACGGGCGGCGACCGGCTCGGCCGGCGGGCGTAGCGGGTCACTCGGGTGGATGGCGCTGCCGGCGCTCGCCATCTTCGTCGCCTTCGGACTGGTCCCCCTCGTGGGTGTGCTGGCGCTCAGCTTCACCCGGTGGGACGGGATCGGCGCGATCCACCCCGCCGGCCTCGACAGCTGGCGGACCGTGCTCACCGACCCGGGCCTGCCGCACGCGCTGTGGGTGACGTTCCTGGTGATGGCGCTGTCGTGGGCGTTCCAGACGCCGATGAGCCTGCTCATCGGGGTGTTCCTCGCCGGGCGCCAGCGCTATCGCGAGTTCCTCGCGGTGCTCTACGTCATCCCGCTGCTCTTGAGCTCGGCGGCGATCGCCATCACGTACAAGGCGTTGCTGGACCCCAACTTCGGCCTCGGCGCCGGGCTGGGGCTCCCGTTCCTGGTCCAGGACTGGCTGGGCCGCAGCGGCCTCGCGCTCGGCGTCGTGGTGTTCGTGGTGTCCTGGCAGTTCATCCCGTTCCACGCGCTGATCTACCAGGGCGCGGTACGGCAGATCCCGGTGACCCTGTACGAGGCGGCGCAGATCGACGGGGCCGGCCGGATCAGGCAGTTTCTCAGCATCACGCTCCCCCAGCTCAAGTACACGATCATCACCTCCTCGACGCTGATGGTCGTCGGGTCGCTGACCTTCTTCGACCTGATCTTCGTGCTCACCGAGGGCGGCCCCGGGGACGCGACCCGCGTGCTCGCCCTCGACATGTACAAGCGCGGCTTCCAGGCCAACCTGATGGGGCCGGCCAGCGCCATCGCGGTCATCCTCGTCCTCGCCGGTCTCGCGCTGGCCCTGCTGCTGCAGCGGCTCGGCGGCCGCGACGCCAGTGCGAGCCAACTGGAAGGGGCGTAAGAGTGTCGACGAGGGCCGCCGCCGGCTGGCGCTTCAACGTGCTCGGTGGCGCGGCCGGCTGGCTCTGGCTGGTGATCGGGGTGGTGCCGATCTACTGGATCGTGATCACCAGCCTGAAGTCGCGGAGCACCTACTACGCCCAGAACCCGCTGGCGCCGCCGACCGATCCGACGCTGGAGAACTACCGATCGGTCATCGAGTCGGACTTCGCCCGCTACTTCCTCAACAGCGTCGTGGTCACCGCCGGCGCCGTCGTGCCCGCCGTCGCGGTCTCGTTCATGGCCGCGTACGCCGTCGTCCGCGGCTCGGCCGGCAGCCGGTTTCTCCGCTCGGTCAACGTGCTCTTCCTCATGGGACTGGCGATCCCCTTGCAGGCCACCATCATCCCGGTCTACCTCATCATCATCCGGCTGCACCTGTACGACACCCTGCTCGCCATCATCCTGCCGTCGATCGCTTTCGCGGTCCCGCTGTCCGTGCTGGTTCTGGCCAACTTCATCCGCGACGTGCCCCGGGAGCTCTTCGAGTCGATGCGGATGGACGGCGCGACCGAGTGGGGCACTCTGTGGCACCTCGCGTTTCCGTTGACCAGACCCGCCCTGGTCACCGTGTCCATCTACAATGGACTGACGATTTGGAACGGCTTCCTGCTGCCGCTGATCCTCACCCAGAGCCCTGAGCAACGCACGATGCCGCTTGCACTGTGGACCTTCCAGGGCGAGTACGGCGTCAACGTGCCCGCCGTACTCGCCTCCGTCGTCCTCGCCACGCTACCGATCCTCGCCCTGTACGCGCTCGGCCGCCGCCAGCTCCTCAGCGGACTGACGCTGGGCCTCGGCAAGTAGCGCAGGCTGTCTGGCGCGGGACAGTTCGGTGTCGCGAGGGTGGTGGCGGGGATACCATCCATGCGCCGGCGGGTGCATTTCGCAGGGGGAAGAATGACGCGGGCATCGGGACGACAGCAGCAACCGGCGACACGGTCGACGCAAGCGGTCCGCACCGGGAGTCGCCATGGCGCGCCCGAGCGCGCCCCGGATGCCCCGGCGGGGTCCTTCGCCGCGCCCGACCTCGGCCACGACTTCGGTCAGATACCGGTGGTACGACGAAAGGGCGACCCGACCAAGGTGCCCGCGGGCATGTCCTGCCCCGTCGGTACGACGTCCCCGGCGTCGCCGGTCCTCCAGGTGCCGTTCGACAACGGTGTCGGCACGCTCAACGGGGTGGCTCAGGCTCTGGTCAGCGACTTCGTGAGCAAGCGGCCCCCGCTGAGCTTCCTGGCGCCGGTGCGCGTCGACGGATACGCCAGCGAGCCCGGCACCCAGGAGTTCAACTGGTCGCTGTCCTGCGAGCGCGCCACCAACACCGTGGCCGAGCTGACGCGACCGGGCGGCTTCATGCCCGGCATCCCCAAGACTCAGCTGTCCCTGTTCGCCCACGGCGAGACGAGCGAGTTCGGCGGCGACCCGGCGCGCAATCGGGTCGCCGTCATCTCGACGCCCAAGCTGCCCGCGCCGGCGCCACCGCGGCGGCTGTTGATCAGCACAGAGACCGGCCCGACCCCGCAGGACTGCGGCGGCTACTCCTGGTCGACCTCATTCCTTCTGAGCAAGGACTCGGACGTGGGCGGCCACATCGTGCAGCACATCGTCGTCGACTACGACATCAAGAACATGTTCGGCATCGACATCACGTCCACGATCGTCAAGCCACACTGGGACTTCTGGGAGGCATGGGACGTCCAGGCGGGCGAAGGCACCGCACGGATGGTTCCACCAACTCCCGCTCCGGCGCCGACGCCTGCTCCAGCGACGCCGACGCCCGTGCCCACCAAGGGCGGGAATCGAGCTCCCGGCTTCGCCGTTCCCTACAGCGCCGGTCGCGACAACTTCGCCGACCCCGACCACGGCACGGGCACCAAGGGCAGCATCAAAGTGACCGGCGACGCCCAGTTCTACGAGGGCCTGACCACTCTCCCGGCCCACTTCATCCACAGCAACCCGGCCACGACGGCGGGCGCGGCACCCTCGACCACCACCGACCCGAAGCTCACCGGTGGCACCCCGAACGTGGATCACGATCTGCTGGTCGAGTGGGACTGCCGGTTCGCGAAATCCAAGACCACCATCGTCAGCCACACTCCCTAGCAAAGGTGGGGTTGTGGGGACGCGGAGGGTGAGGCCGCGGGAGCAACGGCCTGGACAGCGTCGGGCGTCGCGGCAGCTCAACATCTTTTGATTTTTCTCACCCTCACCGCGAGACGTCTCTAGTGGATCATTGTGGGCGCCGGCACGGCCGCACCCTCGGCGCTCGTGTCCGCCAGCGGCTCCGGCGCCGGGCGCTTGCGCGGCAGGAACGCGATCGGGATGAACGTCGCCAGCACCAGCACGAAGCCGACCAGGAACGTCGTGGCGAAGGAGTCGGCGACGAACTCCAGGCCGCGCTGGAAGACGCCCGGAGGCAGCGGAATCTGCGCGCCGTGCTGGTTGGCGATGGCCGCGCCCGCCTCGGTGACCGGCTCGCCGGTGTTCGGGTCGGTCATGCCCGGGATCGGGGCCGAGCCGTTCAGCTGGCTGGTGAGGATCACCGACATGGTCGCGGCGCCGACGGAGCCGCCGATCTGCTGGAGGATGTTCACCAGCGTGGACCCCCGCGCCACGTCCTGGCTGGCCAGCGTGCGCAGGGCCGACGTCATGATCGGCATCATCGTGCCGCCCATGCCCAGCCCCATCACAAACAGCGAGCCGCACAGCAGCACGTACGAGGTGTCGGTGCCGACCTGGGTGAAGGTGAAGAACCCGGCGGCGATGAGCGCCATCGCGAACGGCACGGTGCGGCCGACCGGGATCTTGTCGGCCAGGGTGCCGGCGATCGGCATGGTCAGCATCGCGCCGATGCCCTGCGGCGCCATCAGCAGGCCGGCGTTGAGGGTGGACTCGCCGCGCACCTGCAGGAAGTAGCTCGGGAACAGCAGGCCGGCGCCCATGAACGCGATGATGAACACGAAGAGCGAGACCGACGCGATCGTCAGGTTGCGGTTGCGGAACAGCCGCAGGTCCAGCAGCGGGTGCCGGGGCTTGAACGAGTACAGGACGAAGCTGACCACCAGGACGGCACCGGCCAGCATCGTGGTCCAGACTTTGGTGGCGGTGATCGTGCCGGTCTCCGGCAGGGACGACACGCCATAGAGGAACAGCGCGAGGCCCGGCGACAGCATCAGCATGCCCAGGAAGTCGAACGACTCGGACGGCTCGGCGGCGTCCTTCGGCAGCGCGAAGTGGGCGTACACGAGCGCGATCGCGCCGACCGGCACGTTGATCAGGAAGATCCAGTGCCAGCCCACCGAGTCGATCAGCCAGCCGCCGAGGATCGGTCCGCCGATCGGACCGAGCAGCATCGGGATGCCGAGGACGGCCATCAGCCGGCCGATCCGCTCCGGCCCGGCCGCACGCGTCATGATCGTCATGCCGAGCGGCATGAGCATGCCGCCGCCCAGGCCCTGCAGCACCCGGTACGCGATGAGCTGGCCGATCGAGTCGGCGGTGGCGCACAGCGCGGAGCCGAGCGTGAACAGCAGCACGGCCAGCATGTAGAGCCGCTTGGTGCCGAACCGGTCGGCGGCCCAGCCGCTGAGCGGGATCACCGTGGCCAGGGCCAGGGTGTAGCCCGTCATCGTCCACGCGACCTCGGCGTACGTCGCGTCGAACTCGGTCTGGAAGGTCGGCAGCGCGACGCTCACGACGGTGATGTCGAGGATGGACATGATGGCGCCGAGTACGACCACCCCGGCGACCTTGAGCACGGCGGCGTCGAGCTTGTTGGGCGGTGCTGCGGCTTGACTTGTCACTCGACTCTCCAGGTCCACGGTGGCCGGCGGGCGATGTTGACGCGTGCGTCCAGGATCACATCGACGCCGCTGACAGGGCCGCCTGACCCGGGTAGACGTGTGCTGGGTCACGATGGCGGATGTGTCCGTAGGATTCCAGAGTGGCCTTCTACTCGCGAGTAGCCGATGACCGGTTCGAGTCTTCGGCACACACCCGCGGCCCGTGGGACGCCGACTCGCAGCACGCCGGACCGCCGGCCGCGCTGCTCGGCCGGGCTGTCGAAGCGAAGGCTCGCCCGGCGATGCGTGTCGCCCGACTGACATTCGACATCGCACGCCCGGTGCCGATCGCACCGCTGACCGTCACCGCCGCGGTCGTCCGCGAGGGCCGGCGCGCGATGGTCGTCGAAGCCGCCATCGAACCCTACATGCGGTGCACCGCCCTCCTCATCCGCACGGCGGCGAACGCCGCACCCGCCATCGGCGCGAGCGCACCGCCTCCGCTGGCGGACGCCGAGGCGAAGCCGTTCTTCCCCGTGCCGTACCAGGTCGGATACCACACCGCGATGGAGGTGCGGTTCGCCGCGGGATCGTTCGTCGAGCCGGGACCGGCCACCGCCTGGATGCGCATGCGCGTGCCGCTGGTCGACGGCGAGCAACCCAGCCCGCTGACCCGCGTGCTCGTCGCCGCCGACTCCGGCAACGGCGTCAGCAACGTGCTCGACTTCCAGCAGTACCTCTTCGTCAACCCGGACCTGACCGTCCACCTTCTCCGGTACCCGATCGGGGAGTGGGTCTGCCTGCGCGCCGCCACCTCGATCGACGGGGCCGGCATCGGGATCGCCGACACCGCGCTGTACGACGAGAGCGGCCGGATCGGCCGCTCCGTGCAGAGCCTCTTCGTCGCCCCGCGCCACCCCTGACGAGTGCATCAAACCCATTTGATGTATCGTCGGGGTCATGGGCTCGGCGAGTCAGGACGCCCCGGCGTTCGTGCGCCTGGCCGGACACCCGTTGCGGTGGCGGCTGCTGACCGAGCTCGCCCACAGCGACCTGCGGGTCCGCGAGCTGGTGGAGCTGGTCGGCCAGCCGCAAAACCTGGTCTCGTACCACCTGCGGCTGCTGCGCGCCGGCGGCTTGGTCACCGCCGCCCGCAGCAGCTTCGACGGCCGCGACAGCTACTACCACCTGGACCTGGACCGGTGCGCCCAGGCGCTGGCCGGCGCCGGCGCCGCGCTGCACCCGGCCCTGCGCCTGGACACCCCCGCGCCGGTCGGCGCCCGCCGACCGCACGGACTCGCGGTGCTTTTCATGTGTACGGGTAACAGCGCCCGCTCGCCGATCGCCGAAGCCCTGTTACGGCAGCACACCGGCGGTCACGTGGCGGCGATCAGCGCCGGAAGCCACCCGAAGCCGCGGCTGCATCCCCACGCGGTACAGGTGCTGCGACACCGGTTCGGCATCGACGTCGCCGCTCAGCTCCCCCGGCACATGGACACGCTCACCGGCCACCGTTTCGACTACGTGATCACCCTGTGTGACCGGGCCCGCGAGGTCTGTCCCGCGTTCGACAGCCATCCCCGCCGGCTGCACTGGAGCATCCCCGACCCTGCGGCGGCCGGCTACGAGGCGTTCACCCGCACCGCCGCGGACATCGACACCCGCGTCCGGCATCTGCTGCCGGTCCTCGCCACCAACTGAAAAGGAGGTCGCATTGTGACCACGCCAGACAAGTACGCCAGCGTCCGCTACCTCGTCGACGACGTTCAGGCCGCCGTCGACTTCTACACCAAGCACCTCGGCTTCCAGCTGAACACCAGCGCCGCGCCCGCCTTCGCCGACGTGCTCCGCGGCCCACTGCGGCTGCTGCTGTCCGGACCGGCCAGCTCCGGCGCCCGCGCCACACCCGACGACGCCACCGCGCCGGGACGCAACCGCATCCACCTGGTCGTCGACGACCTGGACACCGAGATCGACCGGCTCCGCGGCGCGGGCCTGTCGTTCCGCAGCGACCCGATCTCCGGGCCCGGCGGGCGCCAGATCCTGCTCGCCGACCCCGCCGGCAACCTGATCGAGCTGTTCCAACCCGCCCACTCCCGACCGGCGCCCTGATCACCGACTCAGGAAGTCACGCACCGCGGCGAGGAATTCGGCCGGCCGTTCGCGGTGCACGTGGTGGCCGGCCCTGATCGTCACGAACGTGGCGTCCGGCAGGCGGTCGGCCAGTTCGGCCAGCAGTTCCTGCGGGATCTGGCTCTCCGGGCCGCCGCCGATGACAAGCGTCGGGACCGCGATGCCCGCGGTGCCTTCCCACCATGCCGGGTCGGGGTTGGTGAGCTGGAAGCGGATGGGGTTGACGACCCCGAAGTCGAACGGCAGCGGCTCGTCCGGCGGCTCCAGCGGCGGTCGGTCCAGCGCGCCCGGCTTGGCCGTCGGGCAGTCCTCCAGGACCAGCCGGGTCAGCCGGTGCGGCGCGGCCTGCGCCAGGAGCACCGCGACCATCCCGCCCAACGAGTGTCCTATCAGGACGGTCTGCCCGATGCCGACCGCGTCGAGGAAGCCGAGCACGTCGTCGCGCATCAGCTCGAAGGAGTACCGCTCGGGATAGCCGCTGGCGCCGTGCCCCCGCAGGTCCGGCGCGTACACGCGGTGGGTCCGGGCCAGTTCCGGCAGTACGCCATGCCAGTCGTGCTCGCCCTCGCCCAGCGCGTGCAGCAGCAGCATCGGCGCAGCGGCCGGGTCGCCGGCCACCCGGTACGCCATCGTCAGCCCATCGACGTCGACGCTGCGCAGTTCGCCGAGATCGGGCTTCACCCGGCCACCCTATGCCGCCTGGGTGAGGGTGACCAGGTAGTACGGGGCGTCGGCGTTGTCCACATCGGTCAGCCGCCAGCCGGTGCCGGCGATCAGTTCCGCCAGCTCGTCCAGCGAGCAGACCAGGTAGTCGAACCAGTCGGTGGCCAACTCGCGGTAGCGCAGCCGCAGGCGCAACTGCCCACCGAGCCGGCCGCGCCGCCGGTTGTGCTCGTGGTAGGCGACCTGGACCGGATCGGTCGTGCCGTACGGGTCGGTGCCCTGCGCGACGATCTGCGCGCCGGGAGCGGCCATCCCGGCGAGCGCGGCCAGGAACGCCGGTGCCCGCTCGTGCCCCTCCAGCAGGCCGAGGTTGTTGCCCAGGAGCAGGAACGTGTCGTACCGGTGCCCGGTCGTGGCATGCTCCTCGACGCTGGCGTGGACCAGGTCCCGCACGCCGCGGGCCCGGCACACCTCGATCGCGCCCGCGGAGATGTCCAGGCCGGTCACCGGTACGCCCCGGTCCTGCAGGGCGAGCGCCACCCGTCCGGCGCCCACGCCGATGTCGAGGACCCGACCCCGTACCCGCTCCAGTGCCCGGCGGTCGTGCGCGGGCCAGTGCTCCGGGTCGGCGAGGTAAGGCCCTGCCAGCACCCCGTTGATCAGCCCGTCGTCGCGCTCGACGATCTCGATGACCGGGCGGGGCAGCCGACCACCGGCCAGCGGGCGCCGGCCCACTCCGGTCGCCACGGCAAGGGCGTCCCGCAGCATGGAGCCGAATACGTCGCCGGACACGAGAGCGGGGTCGGCCGCACCGGTCAATCCGATCTTCAACACGTCCCGAATCTAACAACGCGGCCGATGGCCGCGCCGTCAGCGGGTGCCGAACGCCTTCTCGAAGTACCCGAGGAGCTCGGGGGTCAGCGGCCCGGTGTAGCCGCAGACGTTGACATGCCCCTCCTGCGCGGAGACCAGGTATGCCTGCCCCTGGGTGAACTCCACGGTCTCGGACACCTGCGAGCCAGGGCTGGAAAGGCGGACCGTGGTGGCGCCGCCCTCACCGCCGCGGAACCAGCGGTCGACACGCAGCACCACGCTGGTGTCCGCCACCGCGACGGCGGTCCCCTGGAACGCCACCGGCATCTGCCCCAGCAGGGCGACGTCGAACATCGCACAGGACTGGGCCGCCCCGCCGTCCGGGAGCGTCAGCGCCAGCTCGCGGGCGGCCTCGGGAGCCCGTTCCGGCTCCCCGGACCGGACGGCGATCGCCGCCCCGACGCCCGCCGCGGCGAGGACGGCGGCCGTGATCGCGACCGCCAGCCGGCGGCGCAATCGGGCCGGGGCGGTGGCCGGCGAGGCGGGGACGCGCTGGTCGACAGGGGTACTCATGATTCGCTCCCAATGGGCTCGGGCTCGCGGACTGGACGCGGCCTCGACCTGCCGGCCGGCCGCGGGGTCGTGGCGGGACAGCGTGGCCCTCAGCTCGTCGTCATTCATCAGGCTCATCGGGCCTCCTTCCCGCTCACACCGGTTATCTGTCCGGCACCCGTCGGATCCTGTCCCGGCTCGTCGTGGGACAGATAAGCCCTCAGCCGGCGCTTGGCCCTCGACAACCGCAGGCTCACCGCGTTGGCGCTCGTCCCGAGGGCGATGGCGATCTCCCGGGGCGCCAGCCCCTCCCACGCCCACAGCAGGACCACCTCGCGGTCCTTGACGCGCAGCGACGCCAGCGCGCCATGCAGGTCCGGTCCCAGCTCCAGCCGCGCGCCGTCGAGGCCGGCGGCGGCGGGCGCCTCGCCGGCCAGCCGCCGGATCAGCCGTCCCCGGCGGGTCTCGGATCGCCGGAGGTTCGCCACGCAGTTCCGCGCGACGTTGTAGCACCATGGCAGCTCCGCATCGGCGGGCACCTCGTCGAGCCGGCGCCAGAGCACCAGCAGCGTCTCCGCGACGATGTCGTCGACGTCGGCCGGCTCGACCCGGCGCAGCGCGTACCGCTGTAGCGGCTCGTGCACCAGCGCGGCCAGGCGCCGGAAGCGCTCCTGCCGGTCGTCCTCGCGTGGATGGGCAGCGGTCACGACTATTCCTGTCCGGCTCGGCCCCCGATCTGTCAACGTTCGTCGGGGCGCGGTGGCCAGTCCCGGTGGGGCAGGTAGCACAGGCGCCAGGCGAACGCCATCCCAGGACGATGGACGGTACCCGCCGCGGTCAACGGCGCTCAGCCCATGCCTGGGCGCTGCTGGATGACGAGGGCCAGGTCCTGGCTCAGCGCGAGTCCGTCCCAGCGGTGGACGACCGCGCCGTCCGGTCCTATCAGGACGGTGGTGGGTGCGGCCTGGACGCCGTACCGCCGGGCGATGGCCGCGTCCGCGTCGCCGACGAGGGTGACGCCGACCAGGTGGCGGTCGTACGGGTAGTTGGTCAGCGTGTCGGGGTCCGCCGACGAGGTGTCCACGATGACCACACGCAGGCCGGCGGGGCCGTACTGGTCGGCCATGCTCTTGAGCGTCGTGACCTGGAGCTGGGAGGGGTCGGCGCCGGTCGCCGAGATGGCGATGAACCCGAGCAACGTGGTCTGGCCCGGCTCGGCGACCTGGGCGGGCTGCGGCGGGTCCTCCCGCGTGCCGTACAGGATGGCGGCCAGCAGCAGCGGGACCAGAGCGGCCACGATGATCATGGCCGCTCTGGTCCGGGTGAGGCGGAGACGCATCAGGAACCGAACACTTCGACTTCGGCAAGCGAGAGGGGCCGGTCGCTGCCGACCAGTTGCACCCGGATGTACCGGGCGGACTGGTTGACGGTGATGGTCTGCGAGGTGCCGACCGCCGCGGCCTGGTAGAAGTTCCAGACCCCGGCCTGACCCGCCGTGGTGGTGGGGTTGGTGGAGGTGAACGCGCTGTTGGAGGTGAAGACGTAGAACAGCCGGAGCCGGTCCGCGCAGCAGTCGGTGCGGTTCGACAGCTTGATGGTGCTGACCGACCGGGACGCGCCGAGGTCGACCTGCCACCAGGGGTTGGTGTCGAGCGGGCTGTCGGAGGTGTGCGTGACGGACCCGCCCGTCCACGCGCCGTTGGTGTTGCCGTCCACCGCGCGGCTGGCGCTCGCGCCGCTGACGTGCGTGCTGGACTGCGTGGCGGTCTTGAGCACGGCCAGGTTGCAGTTCGTCGGCGTGGTCGTGTACTGGTGGGCGCCGCGGTCCGGCGCGCAACTGGTGGGCACCGCGTTGCCCCAGTAGTCCCGGCCGCCGTTGCCCGCGACCACGATGCCGGACTGGAGTGCCGGCGACCCGGCGGTGAGCTGGTACCCGTTGGGCCCGGTGCCGGGGCTGGTGAAGTTGGGGTTGGCGGTCGACTTGTTGGTGCCGGTCGGCTCGCCGGACGGGTGCAGGCCGTAGAAGGTGTTGGCGTTCCAGGTCAGGCCGGTGGCGCCGGAGTAGGTGACCTGGCTGGTGGTCAGCGTCGGGTCGACGTAGAAGATGTTGTTGTAGAACTTGGCGTGACCGGCCCCGGAGGAGTTGGTGTTGTTGACGATCCGTACGGGCGTGTACGCCGGGTTCCTCAGGTAGAAGGTGTTGTTGTAGATCTGCGTGTTGTCCTCGGTGCCGCAGACCAGGGAGAAGAGCTCGTCCCCGTCGTTCTGGCTGATGTTGTAGCGGACGACGTTGTCCCGCGACGTGCCGGCCTCGCAGATGGTCAGGAAGCCGCCCTTGTTGTTGTGCGAGTAGTTGTACTGCAAGGTGGCGCGGATGTTGCCGCCGTCGAAGTCGAAGGCGGTCGAGTCGCAGGTGCCCATCCCCCCGTACACCTCGTTGAACTGGATCAGCGCGTCGTCCGCGTTCCAGTTGTAGATGGGCACGTGACACCGGTTGACGTCGCGGGTGGTGTGTCCATTCACGACGTTGTGTTCCATGATGGCGCCGACCGAATGGTGGGTGTGGATGCCGTCCGCGCCGAGGTCGGCGAGGCTGTTGTTGCGGATGACGAAGTTCGTCGCCGGCTGCCAGGTGCCGGTGGCGTAGGGGCTACCGGAGGTGTTGCCCGGCAGTTCCGTCCGATGCCGCCAGGTGGTCCAGTGCGTGACCGCGAAGTAGTCGGTCCGCTCGAACGTGTTGTCCGCGACCAGGATGTCGTTGAAGCGGGTGGGCGTGCTGGTCCCCGTGACGTGCAGGAAGATGCCGCCTGTGGTGGTGTTGTCGTAGCCGCGCGGGCCGTTGACGTCGTGGATGTACAGGTTGGTGAACTGGTAGTGGTCGCCGACGCCGTAGTCGTGCAGCTCGATGTAGATTCCGCGCCGCCGGTTGGACTCGGGGATGAGCGCGGGGTCCGACTCGGTGATCGGGGTCCCGGAGTTGGTGATCTCGAGACGGTGGAACTCCCAGTACTCCTCGTTGTAGACGGTGATGGTCGACCAGGTGCCGTCGCCCACGAGCCTCGGCAGGGCTCCGGTGCCGTAGGCGTCCGCCACGATCGGGCTGCCCGCCGTCCCGGAGCCGTGCAGCGTCACCCGGCCGTTGCAGGTGGTCCCGCGCTTGAAGAGGACGCGGTCGCCGGGGGCGAACGTCTGGGCCGAGACGGTGCTGAGCGCGTTCCACGGCGAGGTCTGCGTGCCGGTGCCGTTGGTGGTGGCGGAGCAGTCGACGTAGCGGTCGGTGCCCGCGGCGGACGCGGGCGAGCCGGGCCACAGGCTCCCCCCGACAACGATCATGGTGAGGGCTGCGGCGGCCCAGGGGCGTGGGCTTTGCACGTGGTTGTCTCCCCTCTGACCTAGTGCGAAGAAGTATCACCTTCCCCGACGGTAGGGCGAAATTACGATTCGCTCGACATGAAGTCAATAGATCCATCGATACGATCATGGCTAGCCGCCAATCAGCCGGCGGTGTACCGCAGAAGCACGCGGGCCGGTCAGGGCGGCGAACTCACACGCGGCGAGCCAGGCCGCACCGGCCGCGCCGTCGGTGGCCACGCGCACCGGGGCGGCCCATCGTGTCGCGCACCGGTGCTCGACCCGCGCCCGCAGCGGACCCACCGCGGTCAGCACTCCCCGGCCAGCACGATCGGCCCGCGGTCGTCGGGGTCGCGGACCTTGGCGGCGGTGGCGACCAGGCGGTCCGCCGCCTCGTCCACGATGGACGCCGCGACCGGATCCCCGGCCCCGGCGGCCACGCTGACCAGGGGTGCCAGCGGGGCAAGCGTCCGCACGGGGGCGCCCTGGACGGCCGTGGAGATCGCGTCGGCGGTGTCCTGCGTCGCCGGGGCACCGGGCCCGGCCAGCCGATCGATCACGAGGCGGGCGAGCGGGCCCGCCTCCCCGGCGAGGATCTGCCGGACGGCGACCTTGGCGGCCGCGCGGCCCAGCCAGAACGCCGAGCCCTCGTCGCCCAGCAGCCATCCGTGGCCGTCGGCGACCCGGGTCACCCGCAGACCCTCGATCCGCAGGGCCGCCGCCCCGGTCCCGGACAGCAGGACGCTGCCCGCCGGCGCCGGTGTCGCGGAGCAGTAGGCGACCAGCGGGTCGGCCTCCGGCCGGGGCGCCCTGCCGAGCCCCAGGTCGGCCCACATCCGGGCGAAGAGCGCCGCGTTCGCCGGGTCGGCCAGCGCCCCGCGGCCCGCGAGGCCGAGCACGCCGCCGGCGACCGTGGCGGGGTCGGCGTCGCCGAGCGCCTGCCGCACCGCCGTACGGATCTGCGCCGCGGCGGCCGGCGCGCCGTGGGCGATCGGGTTGCCGCCACCGGCTCCCCCGGTGCCGACGCGCTCGCCGTCGACCGTGGCCAGGACGGCCCGGGTCGAGGTCCCGCCCGCGTCGATGCCGAGAACCAGAACCATGTCTCCCGCCCCGCCGGTGATGTGTAGTAATTTTGCCTACCAACGCACGATGGTGAAACATCCTACGACAGCACCGGGCAGGAGTCTGTATGCCGATCAGCGGTTCCGGGTACGCCGACGTGATCTCCGATTTCGTCCGGGAGGTGCCCGTCAGCCAGCGCGACAACGTTCGAGACGCCGCCGGACGCATCGCGACCGCGCTCCGCAACGACGGTGTCATCCAGGCATTCGGCTCCGGCCACTCGGAGGCGATCGCGATGGAGATCGCCGGACGCGCCGGGGGCCTGGTGCCGACCAACCGGCTGACCCTGCGCGATCTGGTGATCTTCGGCGGGGAGCCGCCGAGCATCCTGGACAATCCGGGGCTGGAGCGCGACCCGGCCATCGCGCACCGGATCTTCGAGCTGGCGAAGGTGGCCCCGCCGGACATCTTCGTGGTGATCTCCAGCTCCGGCGTCAACGGCTGCGTGGTGGAGCTTGCCCGGATCGCGAAGGAGCAGGGACACGACGTGATCGCGCTGACGTCGCTGCGGCACAGCGCCGCGGTGCCGTCGCGCCATCCGTCCGGGTTGAAGCTGAGCGACCTGGCCGACGTGGTGCTGGACAACGGCGCACCGCGTGGCGACTCGGTCATGCACCTGCCCGGCGGCGGCGCGTTCGGGGCGGTCTCCACGATCACCTCGGCCCTGCTCGCCCAGATGACGGTCGCCGAGGTGGTCCGGTTGCTGCTGGAAGCCGGCCAGACCCCGGCCGTCTACCTTTCCGCCAACATCCCCGAGGGCGACGAGCACAACCAGCGGCTGGAGGCCCGGTACGCGGGGCGCATCCGGCGAGGTGCATAAAGTATTGACCCGCACATGTGATGGTTGTAATTTCTACGACACTTCCTAGCCAAGGAGATAATGTGTCTAGCTCGTTGAACCGCCGGAAGCTGCTGCACGGCGGTGTTTCCCTGGCCGCGATGGGCGGCACCACCTGGCTGCTGGGCGGCTGCGTCACCAGCGGGTCCGACGACGATGCGGAGTCGGCGAAGGGCGCCGCCGACGAGACCAACCCGCTCGGCGTGCTGCCGGACAAGGCGCTCGAGGTCGTCATCTTCAAGGGCGGGTACGGCGACGACTACGCCAAGTTCAACGAGTCCCTCTACCAGAAGCGGTTTCCCAAGGCGGAGGTCAAGCACCAGGGCATCCAGACGATCGCCCAGACCATGCAACCGCGCCTCGTCGCCGGCGACGCGCCCGACGTCATCGACAACGCCGGCGACAGCCGCCTGGACATGGCGACGCTGATCTCCGGCAAGCAGGTGAAGGACCTCACCGAGCTGCTCGACGCCCCCTCCATCGACGACCCCAAGGTGAAGGTGCGCGACACGATCACCGCCGGCGTCATCGAGTCCAACACCGTCAACGGCGCCGTCTACCAGCTCAACTACGTCTCCACCGTGTTCGGCTTCTACTACAACAAGAAACTGTTCGCCGACCGCGGCTGGACGTACCCGACGACCTGGGACGCGATGCTCACCCTCTGCGGGGAGATCAAGAAGGCCGGCGTCGCGCCGTGGACGTACCAGGGCAAGTACCCCGGCTACTGGACCGAGCAGATCGTCACGCTGATCGGCAAGGCGGGCGGCCTGGACGCCGTCAAGGCCATCGACAACCTGGAGCCGAACGCCTGGAAGCAGCCCGCCGTGCTCGCGGCCGCGGAGGCGCTCTACCAGATCGCGGACAAGGGCTACCTGCTGTCCGGCACCGAGGGCCTGACCCACACCGAGGCGCAGACCGCCTGGGCACAGGGCAAGGTGGCGTTCATCCCCTGTGGCAGCTGGGTCGAGAACGAGATGAAGGGCATCATCCCCACCGGTTTCGAGACCACGGTCGGCGCCACCCCGTCCCTGTCCACTTCGGACAAACTCCCGCACCAGGCGCTGTACGCGGGCTCCAGCGAGTCGTTCATCGTCCCGGCCCAGGGCAAGAACGTCCAAGGTGGACTGGAGTTCCTGCGCATCATGCTGTCCCTGGAGGCGGGAAACAAGTTCGCCGAGCTGACCGGCTCCCTCCCGGTCATCAAGGGGGTGGCCAAGAACGTCACGCTGACGCCCGGCCTCGCCTCCGCGCGCGAGGCGCTTTCCGCCGCCGGCGACAACGTGTTCTTCTTCAAGCTGGGCGACTGGTACGCCGAGCTGGGCAAGGCGATCGGCGACGCCAACGGCGCGCTCATGACCAAGAGCATCACCCCCGCCGCGTGGGCCGACCGCGTCCAGAAGGCCGCGGACAAGACCGCCGGCGACAGCTCCATCACCAAGTTCAAGCGCTAGGGTCCGTACGCATGCACCACGGTCGGCGCCGTTTCATCGCCTCCATGCTCGTGCTGCCGCTGACGCTGTACGGCGTGTTCGTGCTCTCGCCGTACGCACAGGCTTTCTACCTCTCGCTCACCGACTGGCGGGGCTTCTCCGCCCAGGCGAACTTCGTCGGCCTGGACAATTTCGCCCGCCTGTTCGACGACGAACTGTTCTGGCGGGCGTTGCGCAACAACGGCATCCTGCTGGCGGTGGTACCGGCGCTGACCGTGGCGCTCGGGCTGTTTATCGCGGCCCTGCTCAACTTCGGCGGCAAGCGGCGCAGCGGCGGGTTCGCCCACGCCGGCGGGGCCAACTTCTACAAGGTGGTCACGTTCTTTCCGCTGCTGCTGTCCGTCTCCATCGTCGGGGTGTTGTGGCAGTTCGTGTACACACCGAACAACGGGCTGCTCAACGGCGTACTCGATGCGGTTGGTCTGGATGGTTTGGAGCGGTCGTGGCTCGCGGACCCGGCCACGGCGCTGCCCGCCGTGATCGTGGTGATGATCTGGAGCTCGCTCGGCTTCTACGTCGTGCTCTTCAGCGCGGCGATGCAGTCGGTGCCGTCCGATGTGCTGGAGGCGGCGGCGCTGGACGGGGCGGGCCAGGTCGCCACGTTCTGGCGGGTGACGCTGCCGCTGGTCTGGGACAGCGTCCAGGTGGCCCTCGTCTACCTGGGGGTGGCGGCGCTCGACGGTTTCGCGCTGATCCAGATCATGACGGTGGGCCCCGGCGGGCCGGACGGCGCCACCGAGGTGCTGGCGTTGAGCCTGTGGCGCAATGCCTTCTCGTACGGGCGGTTCAGCTACGCCACCGCGATGGGAGTGACCCTGTTCTTCCTGACGATGACACTCGCCCTGCTCACTTTCCGGGTGTCGCGACGCGAACGGATCGAGCTGTGAAGCGGACCGGCGTGCACGTCTTTCTGGTGCTGTGGGCGCTGGTCGTCACCGTGCCGCTGCTGTGGGCGGTGGTCAGCTCGCTGAAGACCGACAGCCAGATCTTCACCAGCCCGTGGAGCGTGCCCACCGATCCCCAGTTCGGGAACTACGCCCGAGCCTGGGGTCAGGCGCAGATCGGCACGTACTTCCTCAACAGCCTGATCGTGGTGGGCGGCTCGGTGCTGCTGGTCATGCTGCTGGGCTCGATGACCGCGTACGTGCTGGCCTGCTACCGCTTTCGCGGCAACCGGCTCGTCTACTACCTCTTCGTGGCGGGCATGACCTTCCCCGTCTTCCTCGCCCTGGTGCCGCTCTTCTTCGTCGTCAAGCAGCTCGGGCTGCTCAATACGTACCCCGGATTGATTCTTGTCTACACCGCGTACGCCCTGCCGTTCACGGTGTTCTTCCTGCGGGGCTTCTTCCGCAACCTGCCGTGGGCCGTCGCCGAAGCCGCCATCGTCGACGGATGCTCGCACTACGGCGTGTTTTTCCGGGTCATGCTGCCGATGGCGAAACCAGGACTGGTCAGCATCGGAATCTTCAACTTCCTCGGGCTGTGGAACCAGTACCTGCTCCCGCTGGTGCTCAACCAGCAGCCGGAACGGTATGTCCTGGCGCAAGGGCTCGCCGCGCTGGCCGTCAACCAGGGCTACCGCAGTGACTGGAGCGCACTCTTCGCCGGGCTGACCATCGCGATCATGCCCGTCCTCATCGTCTATCTGATTTTCTACCGGCACGTCCAGGCCGGCCTGACCGCGGGGCCGTCAAGTGACCATGCAGCCCTGGTTCACCGACGCGAAATTGGGCATCTTCCTGCACTGGGGGATCTACGCCGTCCGGGGCGTGGCCGAGTCGTGGTCGTTCTACTTCGGCGACGTGTCCTATGCGGACTACATGGCGCAGGCGGCGGGGTTCACCGCGCGGCGCTTCGACCCGGACGCGTGGGCCCGCCTCTTCCGGCGCTCCGGGCGCGGTACTCGGTGCTGACCGCCAAGCACCACGACGGCATGGCGCTGTGGGACACCCAGGCCGGCGACCTGTCGGTCGCCAAGCGCACGCCGGCCGCCCGCGACCTGCTCGGCGAGTACGTCGCCGGCATGCGGCGGCACGACCTGAAGGTGGGCTTCTACTTCTCGCACCTGGACTGGTCGCATCCGGACTACCCGACGCAGCGACCGTCCACTCTGGTCAGGCCGTGGGTGGAGAGCCGGTTCGGGCTCTGCGCCGAAGGCGCGGAGGATCCGGCACGGTGGGAGCGGTTCCTGCGGTTCCACCGGGCTCAGGTCGGGGAGCTGCTCGGGTACCGGCCGGACCTGATGTGGTTCGACGGCGCATGGGAGCGCGACGAGTCCCAATGGCGGATGCGCGAGTTGCGCGATTCGATCCTCGCCGAGGCGCCGAACATGATCGTGTCACGGTTGCTGGACCACAGCGACTACGAGACGCCGGAGCAGGGCCTGCCGATCGTCCCGCCGGACGGGCCGTGGGAGCTGTGCCTGACGGTCAACGACTCCTGGGGCCACCAACCCGCCGACCGGAATTTCAAATCCACCCGGCAACTCGTGCGCATCTTCGCCGAGACGCTCGGCGGCGGCGGCAACCTGTTGCTCGGCATCGGCCCGCGCGAGGACGGCACCTTCCAGCCCGAGCACGTCGAGCGCCTGCACGCCCTGGGGGCCTGGATCGAGCGCAACCGGGAAGCCGTCTACGGCACGGGCCGAGGGCTGCCGCTCGGCCACCACTACGGCCCGTCCATGCTGTCGAAGGACGGCCGCACGCTCTTCCTGGTCTGTCTGGACAGACCCATCGAGTACGTCGCGGTCAAGGGGCTCCGGACGAAGGTCCGCGGCGTGTCCGTCCTGGGCACCGGGGCCGCGTTGGGGCACCGGGTGGTCGGCGGGTTCGGCGACGACGTGCCCGGCGTGCTGTACATCGACGCCCCGGCCGAGGTCGACGAGTACGCGACGGTGCTCGCCGTCGAACTGGACGGCGTGTTGGATCTCTACCGGGGAGCCGGGTACCACGGATGATGGAGTCATCCCTTGATGAGAGGCTAGTGGGAGTGTCTACGCAGCTATCCGACGTCACTCCGGTGCTCAACCGGCTCAGAAGCATGCTCCCCAACCTCCCGGACGCCCTGGCCCGGGTGGCGGAGCAGGTGTTGGCCAGCCCACCGGAGATGACCACGCTGTCGCTGGTGGACCTGGCCGACCGGGCCCGCGTCGCCCCGGCCACCGTGACCCGCTTCTGCCGTACGGTCGGCTACGACGACTACCGGGCACTGCGCATCGCCATCGCGGCGGAGACCGGGCGGGCCGAGCAGGCCCGCTGGGAGCTGAACCTCGGCCGGGAGATCCGGCCGGACGACCCGGCGCACCTGGTGCTGCAGGTCATCGCGGGCGCGGACTCCCGGACCATCCAGGAGACCGCCGCGCAGATCGATCTGGACATCGCCCAGCGGGCCGCCGAGCGGATCGCGGGCGCCCGCCGCTTCGACATATTCGGCGTCGGCGGGAGCTGGCTGTCGGCGTCGGAGATGCAGCTGCGGATGGAGCGGATCGGCATCCCGACGTGGGCCCGCTGCGACGTACACAGCGCGCTGACCAGCGCCGCTTTGCTCACGCCGGACGACGTCGTGATGGCCATCTCGCACAGCGGGCGCACCGCCGAGGCGGTCGACGTGCTGACCGAGGCCCGCAACCAGGGTGCCACGACGATCGCGCTGACCAGCTTTCCCCGTTCGCCGATCGCCGACATCGCCGATCTTGTGCTGACCACGACCGCGGGCGAGACGACGTACCGGCCGGAGGCGCTCTCGGCGAAGCACTCCCAGCTGGTCGTCCTCGACCTGGTCTACATCCTGATCGCGCAGCGCACCGTCGAGCGGACCACGGAGGCGTTCGACACCACCGTGCGCGCCATCAAGCAACATAAGATCCAGTCGACCAGGCCGGGCCCCGCCGAGCGGCGGTCGTCGTCCGGCACGTGATGATCGCGTACGGGCGGCGCAGGGTACGGTCCACTCCGTGTCTGACATGCCTCCACGCTTGATCGCCGGCCGGTACCGGCTTGTCCACCCGCTCGGTCAGGGCGGAATGGGGCGAGTCTGGCTGGCCCGCGACGAGATGTTGCGCCGGGATGTCGCGATCAAGGAGCTGGTGCCGCCGCCCGGCCTGACCGACGCCGAGCGGCGGGACATGCGCGAACGGTCCATGCGGGAGGCGCGGGCGATCGCCCAGCTCAACCAGTCCAATGTGGTACGGATCTTCGACGTGTTGCACGACGGCGGCGAGCCGTGGATCGTCATGGAACTCGTCGTGTCCCGCTCGTTGCACGCGGTGGTGGCCGAGCACGGCCCGATGGCACCGGCGCAGGCGGCGCGGATCGGCCTGGCCGTGTTGGCCGCGCTGCGCGCCGCTCACCAGGCCGGGCTGCTGCACCGGGACGTGAAGCCGGCCAACGTGCTGCTCGCCAACGACGGCCGGGTGGTCCTGACCGACTTCGGGCTGGCCACCGCGCCCGACGACCCGGGCATGACCCGGACCGGGGTCGTCATCGGCTCCCCGTCGTTCCTGGCGCCGGAGCGGGCCACCGACGGCGTGATCGGGCCGGCGGCCGACCTGTGGTCGCTCGGCGCGACGCTGTACGCCGTCGTGGAGGGAAGGCCGCCGTACGTACGGTCGTCGGGGCTGGCGACGCTGGCCGCCCTCGCGACCGAACCGCCGGCGCCGCCGCGGCGCGCGGGCGCCCTGGGCCCGGCGTTGGAAGGGCTGTTGCGCAAGGACCCGGCCCTGCGGATCGGCCCGGAGGAGGCCGAGCACCTCCTGCGCCAGGCGACCCTCGAGCCACCGCGGGACGTGGACACGGTACCGGTTGAGGTGCCGCCCGCCGCCGCCCCGAGGAAGCGGCGCGGCTGGGTGATCGCGGCCGTCGTCGCGGCGCTCGCGCTGGCCGGCGGCCTCGCCGGTCGCCCGCTCATCAGCGCCGCCCTGGCCGACAAGGGCGACGACGTGGTACCCGGCGGCACGGCGACACCGGAGCCCACGGCGGCTCCCGGTGGGAGTCTCGACACCCGACCGGCGCCGTCCGCGACGGCGGCGTCGCCGTCGGTCAAACCCACCCGCAGCGCCCCATCCTCCGCCCGGGCGAGCGCCGCGCCGAGCAGGTCGGTACGGCCCACGAAGACCAGCGCACCGACCCAGCCGCTGTTCACCGACCGCCCCATCGTCAACGAGAGCAGCGGCAAGTGCATCGACGTTCCGGGCAGCTCCGCGGACACCCCGGCCGAGATCCAGATGTGGGACTGCCACGACGTCGCGGGTGAGAAGTTCACCCACGCCGCGGACGGCACCCTGCGGGTCCTTGGCAAGTGCCTGGAGATCAGGAGTACGGGCAACGGCTCGACCCTGCGGATCGCCGGTTGTACGGCCGGTGCCCGGCAACAGTTCGACCTGACCGGCGCCGGCAACCTGATCAGCCGCGGGGCGGGCAGGTGCGTCGACGTCACCAACGGCGACCCGGGCAACGGCATCTGGCTGATGATCTCCGACTGCACCGGCACGGAGACCCAGAAGTGGTACGTCGGTTAGGCGGTCGCGGCTGCCGCGGCTCGTCCGGTCTGGCGGCCGGTGAAGAGGCAGCCACCGAGGAAGGTGCCCTCTAGGGAGCGGTATCCGTGCGCCCCTCCCCCGCCGAAGCCGGCGACCTCACCGGCGGCGTACAGGCCGGGGACGGCTTGTCCGGTGGCGTCCAGGACGCGGCCGGACAGGTCGGTTTGCAGGCCGCCGAGGCTCTTGCGGGTCAGGATGTTGAGGCGTACGGCGATCAGCGGTCCGGCGTCAGGGTCCAGGATCCGGTGGATCGCGGCGGTACGGCTGAGCGTGTCGCCCGGGTAGGCCAGCGCGTTGCGGATGCCCATGACCTGGGCGTCCTTGCTATACGGGTTCTCGATTTCCCGGTCCCGGGCCTCGATCTGCCGCTGGAGGTCGGTCAGGTCGACGAGGTTGTCGCCGGTCAGCCTGTTCATGCCGGTGACCAGGTCCGGCAGGGTGGTCGCGCTGACGAAGTCCGCGCCCTTGTCCACGAACCGCTGGATCGGCTCGGGAGTCTGCCAGATGCGGGACAGCAGCAGCCAGATGTTCTTGTTGGTGAGGTCGGGGTTCTGCTCGGAGCCGGAGAGCGCGAACTCCTTGCCGATGATCTTCTTGGTGGTGACGAACCAGGAGTAGTCGTACCCGGAGGCGGTGATCGACTTGAGCGTGTGCAGGGTGTCGTATCCGGGGAAGTCGGGGGCGCCGAAGCGCTTGCCGGTGGCGTCGAACCACATCGACGACGGGCCGGGCAGGATCCGGATGCCGTGGCCGGGCCAGATCGGGTCGTAGTTGCGCAGCCCTTCGGTGTAGTGCCACATCCGGTCGGGGTTGACGATGCGTCCACCGGCCTGCTGGGTGATCGCGAGCATCCGGCCGTCCACATGGGCCGGCACGCCGGTGACCATGTACCGGGGTGCGGGGCCGAGCCGGGCCGGCCAGTTCTGCCGGACGAGGTCGTGGTTGCCGCCGATGCCGCCGGAGGTGACGATCACGACCGGGGCGCGCAACTCGAAGTCGCCGACCACCGTGCGGGAGGTGGCCTTGCCCGGGCGGCGGTGCTGGGCTCCAGCACCGAGCCGCGCACGCCGGTGATGGCGCCGCCGGTACGCACGATCTCGTCGACCCGGTGCCGGAACTTGAGCGTGACGTTCGCGGCCGCCCGCACCTTGTTGACGAACGGCTCGACCACGGCCGGTCCGGTGCCCCAGGTGACGTGGAAGCGGGGCACGGAGTTGCCGTGCCCGTCCGCCAGGCCGCCGCCGCGCTCGGCCCAGCCGACGATCGGGAACCAGCGCACGCCCAGGCCGTAGAGCCAGGACCGCTTCTCGGTGGCGGCGAAGTCGACGTACGCCTCGGCCCACCGGTACGCCCAGTAGTCCTGCCCGGCCGGGTCGTCGACGCCGCGGTCGAACCCGGCGGTACCGAGCCAGTCCTGCCAGGCCAGCTCGTGGGAGTCCTTGATGCCCATCAGCCGCTGCTCGTCGGAGTCGACGAAGAACAGCCCGCCGAACGACCAGAACGCCTGCCCGCCCAGGTTGGACTCCGGCTCCTGGTCCAGCAGGATCACCCGGCGCCCGGCCGCCGCCAGCTCCGCGGTCGCCACCAGGCCGGCCAGCCCGCCGCCGACGACGATCGCGTCCGCGTCGTCCGAAGCGGCGGCCGCGAAGGCCGGTGCGGCCGTCTGCGCCACCGCCACCCCGGCCAGGACACCACCGGCCATGGACAGCGCGCGGCGCCGGCTGATCGTGGCTCGAGCTTCGGCGCCGTCCATCCAAGACCTCCCGAATGAAACATGAAACATTTTCTTACTCGGGGGTAACTTAGATGGACGCGCCGCCGGCGCGCAAGACATCGATCGAAGTTTTCCTCACCACACCTTCCGCGGGGCTCCTCACCACATCTTGCGCAGGACGACGAAGCCGGCGCGGGGCAGCACCGCGGTCAGTGTGCCACCGGTCGCGGGCAGGTCGGCGCCGCCGTTGCCGTCGTTCCAGCCTCCATAGTGGATGGAGTCGCTGTTGAAGACCTCGCGCCAGAGCCCGTCCGGCACGCCCGGCGTCCGGTACCCGGCGGTGAACGGGGCGTCGTTGAGCGAGGCGATCACGAGCGTGTCGTCCGGGCCGTCGGTGCGGTGGAAGGCCAAAACCCGGGCGGCGTCGTCGGCGTGCACCACGTCGATGGTGCGGGAACGCAGCGCGCGCACCGCCCGGCGCAGCCCGATGAGGCCGCGGTAGAAGGCGAACAGGTTCGCGCCGCCGTCCTGCCGGGCGGCTTCCAGGTCGGTACGGTGCCAGGCGAAGTCGTCGTAGCGGTAGTCCTCCACGGCGCCCACCTCCTCGCCCATGAAGAACATCGGCGTCCCGGCGGACAGCAGGGACATACCGGCGGTGAAGCGGGCCCGCGCCTCGGCGTACCGGCGGGTCTCGCCGACCAGCGGCGCCCGGCCCACCGCGATCGCGAGCGTACGGCCGGAGGTGCCGCCGGAGTGGCGGGAGTTGCCGGCCTCGTCGTGCGACTCGTGGTAGACGAGCGCGGCGTCGGCGGTACGGCGGAGCGTCTGGCCGAACCGGGCCATCGCGAGCGGGCGGTTGTCGCCGAGCGCGGCGGTGGTGAGCAGGTTCGGCGAGCCGCTGTCGCGACCGGTGTCGCCGCTGAGGTGGTGGTAGAAGTCGGCGTACCAGGTCACGTCGAACCCGAGACCGCCCAGCCGGCCCGGCTGGGTGACCGCCGGCCAGCCGGAGTGGTCCTCGGCGATGAGGAAGACGTCGGGCCGGACCAGGCGCAGCGTGCGGGTCAGCTCGCGCAGGAACCGGACGCCGAAGGCGTTCACGTGCGGCAGCCCGCGGCCGTCGGCGTGCAATGTGGAGTACGCGTGCAGCGACGTGGTCTGGTCCACCCGGAACCCGTCGATGTGAAACTCCGCCAGCTGGGCCACCGCGCTGGAGATGAGCATCTGCCGGACCGGCTCCTCCCACAGCCGCGGCGCCCAGCCGGTGGACAGGTTGTCCACGTACCCGCCGGTGGGGTCGGCGTAGTCGGTGTCGAGCCCTTCGTACCAGTAGTAGCTGTTGCGGGCGTGTGCGTCGGAGTCGTACGCCCACTGCGCGCGCTCGGCGTGGTGGTGGTAGTGGTTGTAGACCACGTCGAGAATCACCGCGATGCCCCGCTGGTGGCACGCCCGCACGAAGTGCTTGAGCTGGTCCCGGCCGCCGCCGCTGAACTCCACGGCGAAGTAGTGCGAGGTGCCGTAGCCCCAGGACGCCCAGCCCTCGAACTCGGCCATCGGCAGCAGCTCGACCGCGTTCACGCCGAGGTCCACCAGGTGGTCGAGCAGCTCCATCGCGTCGGCGAGATTGCCGGGCACCGGGTTTCCGGCGCCGTCCGTACGCCCCGCGCCCAGCCCGCCGACGTGCAGCTCGTAGATGATCAGATCCTCGACGCGGGTGGGCAGCGGCCGGCGCGGATCCAGCTCGTCGCGCCAGAACTCCTCGTCGGCCCAGCCCGCCCCGGGCCCTCGAACGGACCCACCCGGTCCGGATCCACGACGACCGAGCAGCCGACCGTGCCGTCGAGGTCCTGCCACCGGCCGGAGAACGGCGACGCCGCCGGATCGATGCGCCCGCGCCCGATCTGGCACCGGGAGTACAGGTCGGTGCGGTACGCGACCCGGCCGTTGTCCTTCACCACCTCGAACATGTACGGCCGGCCGAGGACGGCCGCGTGGTCGTCCACTGTGGCCGTCCACACGCCACCGCCGGTGTCGCGCAGCGGGATCGGCTCACCGACCACACCGGTGCCGTCGTCGCCGATGTAGCCGCTGATCGGGTCGCCGAACACCACGGACACCGCGCGGGCGTTCGGCGCCCACACGGCGAACTCCGCGCCGGTACGGCCGCCGGCGTCGTGCCGCTTGTTGACGCCGAGCCGGCGGCCGGTGCTCAACCAGTACTCCTGCGGTGGCAGGTCCGCGGCGAGCGTGAACGTGCGGTGCCGCACCGGTGCCGCCGGGTCGCCCGCCTCGGTCGGGATGCCCCAGGCTTCCCGGCCGCCCGGCGCGTCCAGCAGCACCCCCAGTGGTACGGGTGACCGAGTCGCGAGTCAGGGAACGTGAGCGTGGCGCGGAACGTCGGGCAGCCGTCCGGCCCGCGGCTCTCGGTCATCGGCACGGTGGTCCAGGTCTGCGCCGGCTCGCCGGCCCCGTCCCAACTGCCGCACAGCCGGACGTTGCGGAACACGGGACTCGCGAGCCCGGTGTGGTAGACGAACTCGACCCGCATCGTGCCCACCCTCCTGCTAGCCGCGCGCCGGCGTCACGTCGCGGTCCAGGACCACCTCCAGCAGAGCGGGTCCGCGGTGGCCCAGCAGCGTGCACAGCGCCTGCTCGACCTGCGCGGGCTCCACCAGCCGGAACGCGGCGACGCCGAGCGCCTCGGCGAGCCGGACGAAGCTGACGCGTGGACTGGTCAGATCGAAGAACGGCGGGTACGGCTGGTCCGGCGAGTCGTCCCGCCGGTAGGCGGCCAGGTTCTCCTTCAGCAGACGGTAGCTGGCGTTGTGGCAGACGACCAGCTTCACGTCGAGCCCGAGGTGCGCGGCCGTCCACAGTGCCTGGTACGTGTACATCGCGCCGCCGTCTCCGGTCAGCCCGACGACGGTCCGGTCCGGCCGGGCCAGCTTCGCGCCCACCGCGCCCGGGATGCCCACCCCAGCGTGCCGCCCGGCGTCTGGAAGAACGCGCCCGGCGTCGTGGGCGGCAGCCAACGGGTCAGCTCCGCCGAGTGGGTGAGCGACTCGTCGAACACCACCGCGTCGGCCGGCAGCAGCCGCGCCAGGGCCTCGGCGATCATCGACATGCGCAGCGGTCCGCGGTCCCGCTCGGCGATGTCGAGGCGCAGCCGGCCGGCGTGCGCGCGGGCGGTCTGCTCGGCGATCGACCGGACCCGTCCCGCCGCGGCCTCGTGCTGCGCGTCCGTCATCGTCTCGTCCAGCACGCCGGTCAGCGCCCGCAAGGTCAGCCGCGGATCGCTGACCATGCCGAGGGTCACCGGGTGGTTCTTGGCGATCGCGGCGGCGTCCAGGTCGATGTGGACCACCGGGGCGCCGTCCCGGAACGGGCTGCGGGTCAGCGGGAACACGTCCGGGAACAGGTACGTCCCGCACACCAGGACGGCGTCCGCGTCGGCCACCGTGGCGGCACTGGTCTCGCCCGACAGGTGCCCGGAAAGGCCCCGCCACAGCGGGTGGGTCCACGGCATGACCAGCTCGGAGGCGGTCAGCCCGTACACGCCGGCGCCCCACGTCTCGGCGAACCGGGCCAGCTCGTCCACGGCGCCGCTCGCGGCAACGCCGTCGCCGACCAGGATCACCGGCGACCGGGCACCGGCCAGCAGCCGGGCCGCCTGCTCGACGACCGGCGCGTCGGGCACCACCGCGGTCTGCGGAAACACGGTCGGCGTGACCGGCTCCTCGTTCGGCTGGTCCAGGACGTCCTGCGGTACGGCGAGGAACACCGGCCCGCGCGGCGGGGTGGCCGCCACCTTCAGGCAGCGCCGGAACAGCCGCAGCAGGCTACTCGGGTGGTTGACCCGGGCGGCGTACTTGGTCACCGGACGGGCCATGGCGACCAGGTCGACCGCCAGGTGGGCATCCAGCGCGTCGTACTCCACCCCGGCCTCGCCCGCGAGCACCACCAGGGGCGTCTGCCGGCGCGCGGCGTGGTAGATGCTGCCGATGGCGTTGCCCAGGCCGGCGCCGCTGTGCAGCAGCACCACGGCCGGACGCCCGGACGCCTGCGCGTACCCGTCGGCGGTGCTCACCAGCGCCGCCTCCTGCAGGCCCAGGACGTACTCCACGTCGGGGTAGCGGGTCAGCTCGTCGAGCAGACCCTCCTCTGTGGACCCGGGGTTGCCGAACAGGTACCGGACTCCGTCGGCCCGCAGCTGCTCCAGCAACCGGCGGTGGCCGGTGGCCACCGCCGTGCTGGGCGGCGGGCTCAGGTCGGTCACCAGCCCCATCGCCGCAGCCCTTCCCGGAGCACCTCGATCAGCTTCTGCCCGGTCAGCGCGCTGTCCTGGATGGACCGTCCGGTGATGAACGGGTAGTCCACGATCACGCTCGTCGGGCGGCCGAAGTTGCCGTGGAAGGCGCCGCCGGGAGCGGTGGCGTCCCGCATCAGGAACTCCATCGTGTACGGCGCCGGGCCCATGTTGAAGTCCAGCGGCTTGTTGCGGCCCTCGACGAACACGGTGCCGTCCTTGTAGTCGTACTCCACGCAGTGGCCGGTCACGTGCTTGCCGGCCAGGATGCTGCGCCGCTCGTTCATGTCCCGCGCGAACGCCAGGCTGATGCCGCCGTAGCAGACCGCCGCGATCGGCTTGTCCACCCGGTGGAAGGCCAGGACCAGGTCGTGCACCCGCTGGTTGTTGCCCAGGTCGACGATGGCCCCCGCGCCGCCGACGAGGAGGATCGCGTCGTACTCGGCGACGCGCTCCGCCGCCCGCGCCAGGTCCCGGTGGTACACCTCCATCAGCCGGACGAACTGCGGCGCGGCGTGGTACGGCCGTTCCGGGAACCAGTCCGCCAGGTTGATCGGGTAGTCCAGCCGGGCGCCCTGCTCGGTGAACGGGTCGTCCATCTCCCGCGCCCACCGCGCCATCTGCTCGCTGGTGATCTTTCGTTGCAGCGGCGGGTCGAAGAAGTCGGCGTCCATGCTCACCGGGATCGCGTTGGGCCGCTTGCCGGTGGGCGTGACGAAGTCCACCGCGATGCCGGCGGCGTCCAGCTCGCGCAGCGGGCCCACCAGCTCCTCGCCCCAGTAGCCCCACTCGGACACCACCATCAGCACCTTGCCGGTGCGTTCGCGGGATACGGGCGGGACGAACTGGGGTACGGGCCGCTCGCGCGCGGCGAGGATGCCGTCCCGCACCGCGTCGACCAGCCGCTCGGTGGCGTGCCACGACGAGCTCGTCACCAGGTCGCCGTCGACCACGACCTGCTCGCCCTCGGGCGTACCCGGCGGCGGCGGCACGTACGTGGCGCCGGCGTTGAGCACGTCGGCGAGGACCACCGGATGGCAGATCACCCGGCGCCCGGCGAGCAGTTCCGGCGACGGGGTCAGCAACCACAGCGCGTGGCACGGGGCGGCCTTGACCACCCGCGGGTCCGCCATGGCCCGCTGGAAGAACCGGACCGCCGGCGCCGACCGCACGGCCGCCGCCGGCAACGTACCGGGCGGCGGCGGGTCGACGTAGCGCAGCCGCACGGTCGTGTAGTTGGCCATCGCGATGACCGCGTCGTAGCCGGTCGGATCCACCTCGTCGACGTCGAGGCCCACCTCGACCCACTCGATGGGCTGTGCCGACCCGCTGTCGTCCGGCTCCACAGTGGAGTAGAAGCGCAGGCTGTCGTTGCCCCACAGCCGTGATACCAGGTCGACCGTGGCGCCGTACTGGGCGAAGCGTTCCTGATAGATGCGCAGCTCGCTCGGGATGTACTGGCTTTCCACCAGCACCGCCACGCGCGCACCGGAAAGCGGTTTGTCCGTCATGAGGTCCCCCGTACTCAGTGGACAGAGAACTCGACGACGAGGCTGACCGAACCGTCCTTCGGGTTCGGCTTGACCCCGTCGATCGAGATCTGGAAGTCGTCGGCGTTGGCCGGCTTGAGATCCTCGGTGCGGTCCACGCCGTTCGCGCTGACCCGCAGGATCTCCACCCGGTTGGGCGGCATGAAGTCCGGCAGCACGTTGATGGTCCGCTGCTCCCCGTCGCCCTGCACCCGGAAGTAGAGGCAGAAGCGGCGGTGCTGGTCGTCCGGCTCCACGAAGGCCCGGACGTAGAGGTGGGCCAGGTAGTTCAGCTCGAAGCTGTGGTAGCCGGCCACCGAGTGGCTGCCCTTCTGCCCGTACACCCCTTGGAGCACCGGCAGCCCGCTCTCCGTGGTGCGGAAGAAGATACCCTGCCGGTCCCGGTCCAGGAAGAACAGATTCCAGAACGCCATGCACTCCCGCGCCAGGTTCAGGTAGCGCTCGTCGCGGGTCGCGCCGTACAGCAACAGGTACGCCAGGATGCCCTGCTCCTGTTGCCAGAAGTCCTTGGTCACACCCCAGGCGAACTGGATCGGCATGCCGTTGTCGGGCATCCGCTCCACCGCGTCGAAGACCCCGCCGCGGACCGGGTCGACCGCGGCCTCGGCCATCCGGTCGGCGAGCCGGCGGGCCAGGTGCAGGCAGCGGGCGGCCATCTGCTTCTGCTGGTCCGCCTCGGCGTGCTGGCCCCGATCGTGCAGCCGCTGCTCGCGCCCCTGGAGGTAGAACATGCAGCGGGTCAGGTTCCAGGCGATCTTCAGGTTGTGCCCGACGATCGCCCGGTTCTGCTGCCACCCGTACTCGTGGTCGGGGGTCCAGTCGGCGTGGAACCGCTCGTTGACGTAGTCGCTGTGGTCGTCCGGGAACTTCTCCACGATGAGCGCGACCGTCTCGTCGAGCAGTTCGATCGCGTCGTTCTGCAGCCGCTCGAACGCCGAACGGGCCTCGCCGCGCGGCAGCGGCTCCACCGCCAGCACCAGGTTGACCAGGTACGCCGGCAGGTGGTCACCGATCGAGTTCCAGTTCTTGCGCGACTGGTTCGGCCCGAGCGCGGCGCTGTCCGGCCGGAACGTCACGTCGTCCAGGTGCGAGAAGTAGCCGCCGTAGCCGGGCAGGCCACGCTCGCGGGCCGCCTCGTCGTCGCGGTAGAAGTCCCGGAACGTGTTCAGCGTCCGCCGGATGTCCGCCAGGACCTCCCAGTCCCCGGTAATCCGGTAGTACTGGCCGAGCCCGGCGAGCGCGTAGATCTGTTCGTACAGCGGGATCGCGCCCGCGTCGTCGGGGAATTCCGACGCCATGAGCAGCCGTTCACCGTCCGCGGTGGCCCGCCGGCCGTGGGCCCAGAAGCAGTGCCGGCCGTCGCTGGACAGCGTCCGGAAGGCTTGCCGTTGGTACGCCACCGCCGCCCGCGCGGCCAGGAAGTAGCGCTCCGCCCCGGTCAACAGGTACGCCGAGGACAGCCCGTAGATGAGCCGGGACAGCGTGGCGCACTCCTGCACGGTGTCGTCGGTGGGCCTGCCGACGATGTTGAGGTTCGTCCGGTAGAACTTGGCGAAGTCCTCCAGCGAGTAGTCCCGCCGGGCGTCGAAGAGCTGGTCCAGCCACCGGTCCGCCAGCCGGGAGATCTGGGTGAGCCACCACGTCGGCTCCTCGAACACGTACGCCCCGCCGGGGCTGGACTGCAACAGGTAGACGATCCGCCCGTCGTACCGGCCGCGGCCCTGGTGCTCCTGGTGGATGCCGCGGACGAACACCAGGTTGTCCACGGCGACGTACCGGCGGATCGAGTCCCGCACCGGATCCCCGCCGTCCGGATCCGGCGCGGGCCCCGGCGTGCGGTCCCGGGACACGCCGTCGACGTTGGACAGCACCTCGAAGGTGGTCGTCGGACCGACGAAGACCTCCACCACGTCGCCGCTGCGGCAGGCGATGGTGAACGACGAGGATTCGACGTCGACCGACACGACATTGCCCGCCACCGACGTGGTGGCGGCGTAGGACTGGTACCCCATTGTGAAGCCTCCCCTTTTCGCTCCGTGAGCCGACGATAACCAGCAGTTACGGAGCGTGGCGGGAAACCTCGAACCGTGCCCGCGAGGGCCCGGCGCCCGGTAGAAAGGAGGTTCGCTACTCGAACGTCTCGCCTCGCCATGGCCGAGTCCTCGCTCAGGTGCGTGGAGTACCAGGCTAGAACCGGCGCGGCACGTCCCGGGCGCGGATCGGCGGATAGCTCCGCTACGGTGGGGCCGTGGAGTACAGGACGCTGGGCGGTTCGGGTCTACAGGTGTCGGTGCTGTCGATGGGCACGATGACCTTCGGCGGCAAGGACATCTTCGCCAACGTCGGCACGACCGGCGTCGACGAGGCACGGCAGCAGGTCGACCGCTGCCTGGATGCGGGGATCAATCTGATCGACACCGCCGACGTCTACTCCGGCGGGGCGTCGGAGGAGATCGTCGGTGAGGTGCTGCGCGGTCGCCGCGACGACGTACTGCTCGCGACCAAGGTGCGCTTCCCCATGGGGCCGGGCCCCAACGACGGCGGGCTGTCCCGGCACCACGTCATCGCCGGCTGCGAGGCGAGCCTGCGCCGCCTGCAGACCGACCACATCGACCTGTACCAGCTGCACGAGTGGGACGGCCTGACCCCGCTGGCGGAGACCTTCGAGGCGCTGGACCTGCTGGTCCGGGCCGGCAAGGTCCGGTATGTCGGGGTGTCCAACTTCGCCGGCTGGCAGCTCATGAAGGCCGTCAACACCGCCGAGGTCCGCGCCCTGCCCCGCCCGGTCAGCCAGCAGATCTACTACTCCCTGCAGGCCCGCGACGCCGAGTACGAGCTCATCCCCGCCGCGGTCGACCAGGGGCTCGGCGTACTGGTGTGGAGCCCGCTGGCCGGCGGGCTGCTGTCCGGCAAATACCGCCGCGGCCAGCAGGCGCCCGCCGGCAGCCGGCAGCTGACCGAATGGAGCGAGCCGCCGGTGTACGACGAGGACAAGCTCTACGACACGGTCGACGTACTCGTGCGGGTCGGCGAGGCGCACGGCGTCTCCGCCGCGCAGGTCGCGCTGGCCTGGCTGCTCGGCCGGCCCGCGGTCAGCTCCGTGGTCGTCGGCGCCCGCACCGGCGAACAACTGGCCGACAACCTGGCCGCCGCCGACCTGCGGCTGACCGACGACGAGCGCCGCAGCCTCGACCAGGTCAGCGCCCAGCCGCTGCTCTACCCGTACTGGCATCAGGCGAACACCGCCCGTGACCGCCTGTCCCCCGCGGACCTGACGCTGCTCGGCCCCCACCTGTAGCGAGGGGCCTCGGCTCGATCGGGTGGTCTACGTTGTCGACCATGCCGACAGTGACCATCGTGGACGAGAGCCTCTCCGGTTCCCGGGCCGAAGGCTGGGCGCTGGAGATCTTCGAGGAGCGGTTGCGACTCGACGAGATCATCCGCCGCCGGATCTACCAGGAGGTAACCGAGCGCGACCCGCGGACCGACTGGCGCGCAGAGTACGAGCGTGCGCTGGACGCCTTTCGCCGCAACGGGTTCGTGGTGCTGGTCGGCGGCCACCAGGTGACCGAGCTGGAGCACGAGGTGGAGCTCTCCGCGGGCACCGAGGTCACGTTTCTCAAGCTGATCCCGCTGGTGGGTGGCTGATGGCGCCCCGGGACGAGGCCGACACGATGCTGCGGCGGATCGCCCGCGGCTACGGGTCCGCGCCGAGCTGGCGGGACTGGCTGGTCACCGAGATGTGCCGGCAGCCGGTCGCCGTCACCCAGGCGGTCCGGGATCTGCTGGTCGAGCAGCCGGAGCAGTACGCCTCGACCGAGGCCCACCGCGCCGCGCTGGCCTGGGTCGCCGACCGCCTCGACGAACACCTGCCGCGGCGGTACGCGCTGACCGCCGACCTGCCGCCGAGCGAGCTGGCCCGGCGGCTGCTCGTGGTGCTGGCGCCGCTCGCGCCCGACTACTTCTACTGGCAGGGCCCGGCCTGCGCCGAGATCGGTGACCTGCTGGTCGCTCAGCCGCCCGAGGACCGGGTGGAGCTGTCCCGCGAGTTCCTGCGGTACCTCGACGCCGGCTCCGGCCAGCCACCCATCCCGGCGCTGACCACCTTGCTGGGACGGCTCGTGGAGGCGGGCGGCGCGGTCGACGTACCGGCCCTGTTCACCTGGTACGGCCGCCAGGTCGCGGGCGGCGTACCGGGTGCCGACGCGCTGCTGGTCGCGGAGTTCGCCGCTGGCCGCCCGTGGCCGCTCGCCCTGGCCGCCGTCCGGCGCGAGGCGGTCATGTTCGGGGCGAACCATGTCACGGCCCTGCCAGCAGCCGAACCGCTGTGGCCGACCGTGAACCCCGGCGAGCCGTGGGCCGACCGGCTCATCGCCGACGTCGAGGCGCTGCCCGAGGACCGCCGGGCGGCCTGGCACGCGCTGTTCACGCACGCCACCGGGGCAACCCAGGCGCGCCCGTCCGACCGGTGGCGGCAGACCGGCGCCGCGCTGGTCGCCGAGGTCGGCGAGGCGGACTTCGCCGACCGTACGATCGGCTGGCTGGCGCTGGTCGGCAAGCCGCGCAGCACGCCGCTGCACCTCGGTCTCGACGACGGCGACCACAACCAGGGCTTCGACCCGTACAACGCGACGGCGCTGCGGGGCATGGTGTGGCTGCTGGCCGACCGCCCGCCGAGCCCGGCGATCGTCCGGCTGCTGGGCGCGATGGCGGAGACGGCGCTGCGCAAGGTGCCCGGCATCGGTCCGCGCAGCCCGAAGCTCGCCAACGCCGCGGTGTACGCGCTGTCCCGGCTGGACGATCCGGGCGCGGTCGGCGAGCTCGCCCGCCTCTGCGCCAGAGTGACCCACAAGGGCACCCTGAAGGAGGTCGAGAAGGCGCTGAACGCGCGGGCGGCGGCGCTCGGGGTGTCCCGCGACGAGGTCGACGAGCTGGCGATCCCCAGCTACGGGCTGGAGGACGTGGGACGCCGCGCCGAAAAGCTCGGCACGACGGTGGCCGAGGTGCGCGTCACCGGCATCGAGGCCAGCCTGCACTGGCACAACGCCGCCGGCCGGCCGGTCAAGTCGCCGCCGGCCGAGGTCCGCCGCGAGCACGCGGAGGCGCTGACCGAGCTGAAGGCGTCGGTCAAGGAGATCGGCAAGATGCTGACCGCCCAGCGGGACCGGCTGGACCGGATGGTCCTGTCCCGGCGGGAGTGGCGCTACGCCGCCTGGCGGGAGCGGTACCTGGACCACCCGCTGGTCGGCACGCTGGCCCGGCGTCTGATCTGGACGGTGGACGGCACGGCCTGCTGCTGGGCCGAAGACGCTATGCGCACAGTGGACGGTGCTGTGCTGGACTGCCCCGCCGAGGCCACAGTGGAGCTTTGGCACCCGATCGGTCAGCCGGTACCGGCCGTGCTGGCCTGGCGGGAGTTTCTCGAACGGCACGGCATCACGCAGCCGTTCAAGCAGGCGCACCGCGAGACGTACCCGCGCACCGACGCGGAGGGCGCCACCGGCACCTACTCCAACCGTTTCGCCGCGCACATCGTGCGCCAGCACCAGTTCCACGCGCTGGCGGCCGTACGCGGCTGGCGCAGCGTGCTGCGCATGATGGTCGACGACGTGTACCCGCCGCCGACCCGGGAGCTGCCCGAGTGGGGGCTGCGGGCCGAGTTCTGGGTGGCGGGCGCCGGAGACGACTACGAAAGCGACGCCAACGAGTCCGGCGCCTATCTGCGGCTGGCCACCGACCAGGTCCGCTTCTACCCGATCGACGCGCCCCAACACCAGGCGCACGCCAGCGGCGGCGAGTACGAGCAGTGGCTGGGCGCCGACCAGCAGCCGACCGCGCCGCTGCCGCTGGAGAGCGTGCCGGCGCTCGTGTTCAGCGAGGTGATGCGCGACGTCGACCTGTTCGTCGGCGTCGCCAGCGTCGGCAACGACCCGACCTGGTCCGACGGCGGTCCAGGCGGCCGGTTCCGCGAGTACTGGGCGAGCTACAGCTTCGGCGAGCTGTCCGCGACCGCGCAGACCCGCCGGGACCTGCTCACCAGGCTGCTCCCCCGGCTCGCCATCGCCGAGCGGTGCGAGATCGCGGGGCGGTTCCTGCGGGTCCGCGGCGACCTACGCACGTACAAGATCCATCTGGGCTCGGGCAACATCCTGATGGAGCCGCAGGACGAGTACCTGTGCATCGTGCCGGACCGGTCGGCGCCGTCCGGCACCGACGGGCTCTTCCTGCCGTTCGAGGGCGACCGGACGCTCGCGCTGGTGCTGAGCAAGGCCATCCTGCTCGCCGGCGACACCCGCATCACCGACCGGACGATCGTGCGCCAGATCCGCCCCTAGCGCGCCAGCGCGTCGAGCAGGGCGTGGTCGGATAGGCGCGGCCGGCCTCGTCGATCAAGGACTTTCGCGTCGATCAAGGGCAAATGGTCGTGGAAAGGAGATCAAAGCACGGCCGTTTGCCCTTGATCGACGGGGAGGGGACGCGGGGAGGGAGGGACAGGTCACGCGGGGAGGGAGGCGGGGAGGGAGGGGGGTGGGGCGGCGTCTGTGAGGCGGAACCAGAAGAAGCCGTGGCCGGCGAGGCTGAGCGTCCAGGGGGCCTCGGTGACCGTGCCGAATCGGGAGCCGCCCGTCGCCTCCACCAGCCGGGCGCCGGCGTGGGCGCTCAGGTCGAGCTCGGTGGGTTGGGGGTACCGGGAGAAGTTGGCCACGCAGAGCATGCAGTCCGGGCCGTCCTGGCGCAGGTAGGCCAGCACCGCCGAGTTGGAGGAGGGTACCGGCACGAATCGGCCGCCGTTGAGCGCGGGGCTGTGCCGCCGGATCTGGATCAGCCGGCGGATCGTGCTCAGCAGGGACGTCGATATCGGGCGCTGGCTGACCACATTGGCCGCCTGGTACCCGTACGTCGAGTTGAGCAGCACGGGCAGGGCGAGCTGGTCCGGTTCGGCGGTGGAAAAGCCCGCGCCGCGCTCGGTCGACCACTGCATCGGGGTACGGATGGCGGCGCATCCGGGGAGCATGAGGTTCTCCCCCATGCCGATCTCGTCGCCGTAGTACAGGATCGGTGAGCCGGGCAGCGACAGCAGCAGCGCCATGCACAGCTCCATCTGGCCGCGGTCGCCGTCCAGCATCGGCGCGAGGCGCCGGCGGATGCCGACGGCGCTGCGCATGCGTGGCAGTGGGGCGTACTCCTTGAGCAGGTACTCCCGGCCGTCCTCGTCGATGGTGTCCAGCGACATCTCGTCGCCGTTGCGCAGGAACAGGCCCCATTGGCAGTTCGCCGGGATCGCGTCGGTCTGGCTGAGCAATGTGGACACCGGGTGGTGGCTTTCCCGGCGCATGCTCAGGAAGATCCGCGGCATCAGCGAGGTGAAGAGCACCATGTCGCACTCGCGGCCCTCGGCGGGATCGCCGAAGTAGACCCGCGCCTGCGCCGGCCACCGGTCCGCCCAGGCCAGCAGCACCCGGTCCGGATAGTCCCGGTCCAGTTCGGCGCGCAGCTTGCGCAGGTACGCGTGTGTCTCGTGCAGCCCCTCGCACGGCGTGCCGTCCCGCTCGAACAGGTAGGGCGCGCTGACCAGGCGGAATCCGTCGACGCCGAGGTCCAGCCAGTACGGCAGGATGCGCAGGATCTCGTCCTGGACCGCGGGGTTGTCGAAGTTCAGGTCGGGCGCGTTCGGGCCGAACCGGTGCCAGTAGTACTGCCGGCGTACCGGGTCGTACGTCCAGCCCGACTGCGCCGACCACCCGGACTGGTCGGCGCCGGCCACCGAGCCGGATGCCTCGGCGTAGAGCGCGTCCGTGTCGCTCCACACGTAGTAGTCGCCGTACGGCCCGTCCGGGGCGCGGCGGGACGACTCGAACCAGGCGTGCTGGTCGCTGGTGTGGTTGAGCACCAGGTCGAGCAGCACCCGGATGCCCCGCCGGTGCGCCGCGTCGACGAGCTCGACCAGCTCGGCGATGCCGCCGAGGTCCGGATGTACGGCGGTGAAGTCGCTGATGTCGTTGCCGTCCTCCTTGAGCGGGGAGGCGAAGATCGGCGAGAGCAGGATGCAGTCGACGCCGAGCCACTGCAGGTACTCCAGCCGGTCGATCAGGCCACGGATATCGCCGATGCCGTCGCCGTCCCCGTCCGCGAACGACCTCACCTGGATCTCGTAGCAGACCGCGCGGCGGTACCACAGCGGGTCCGGGTTCTTGACCACCACGGACGCCTCGGTGGCCAGCCGGCCGGAGGCGACCGCGTACCGGCGGGACAGCAGCCGGCTGGCGGCCTGCGCGACCCGCTCGTTCGGGTCGGCGCGCAGCTCGGCGAGCGCGGTCTCGGCGGCCTCGACCACGGTGGTGTCGGCCGAGGACAGCCAGTGCGCCAGCTCGTCGACGGCGACCTGCCGGGCGGACGGGAGGCTGCTGCGCACCAGGGCGTCGATCGGCGGCGGCAGGGCGCCACGCCGTACGGGTGCCCGGCAGAGCACCATGTCCCCGGTGATGCCGGCGCGCATCTGCGGGGTCTGCTTGGCGCCCGTGTCGCGCAGCCGGGCGACGGCGTAGTCGAACGCCTCGCGTACCGTGATCAGGCCGTTGTTGTCGTTGTCGGCGCGGCCGGTCTCGATGCCCTCGAAGAACGCGTCGGCGAACTTGGACGGCCCGGTGACGGCTTGTCCCCGGTCGCCCTCGTGGGCCAGTTCGGACGCGCCCGCGGTGAGCACCAGGATCCGGTCGCGGCTGCCCCGCAGCCGTGGATCACCGGTGAACGCGCCGGCGTGGCAGCAGTCGAGCACCACGACGATCCGCCGCGCGCGCGAGCCGTCGAACTGCTCGGCGAGGTAGTCCGCGGAGATCGCCGTCGGCGGCAACCGGTCCGGGTCGGTGTCGATCGTGGTCAGGTAGAGCCTGCCGTTGGGCGTACGCCGGCCGTGGCAGGAGAAGTACGCGAAGAGGAAGTCGTCCGGTTGGGCGGAGGCGAAGAAGTCGTAGATGCGGTTGGTCGCGGTGCGCACGTCCGGGTCGAGCAGCGTCTCCACCGGATCGAAGCCGCCGATCAGCGGGTTGCCGAGGATCCGCGCGGTGGCCTCGCCGTCCCGGCTCGGCGAGTCCAGGTCGGGCAGCTCGGAATGCCGGTAGTGGTCGGTGACCACCGCCAGTGCCCGGCGCGGACCCTCGTCGAACTTGAGGCGGCCGTCATCCATTCTTCGTACGCCGCTGCTCCCCGCCGTGGCCGAGGATGGAGCGGATCTCCTCTTCGGAGAGGTTGGTCAGGTCGAACTCGGTGCCGTCGGGCCGCTTGATGATCGCCCGCTTGTCCTTGTGGCGCTGGGTCCACTCGCGCAGGATGCCGGCCAGGTGCGGCATCACCACGGTCCTGACCCTTCGCTCCAGGTGCTTCAGCTCGCGGCCGCCGCCGACCACGGTCTTGACGCTGTAGTAGGTCACCATGATCACCGCGGCCAGCTCCGTCAGGGTGCCGCGGGTGCCGTCTTCCGGCGGGTCACCGGGCACGCCGGCCAGTTCGACGTCGTCGACCTCGGCCAGCTCGTCCCGTAGCTGGCGGGTCGCTTCCTCCAACTCCTCCACGGTGTGGTCATCATTGCCGACGATCATGACGGTGAACTGGGGATCGACCATGGGCAGATTGTCCCTCGCACGACCCGCCTGCGACAGATCGAGCCTCGTGGACCTACTGTCCGGTTACCGACCCGGGACGCGCGTGCCAGGATGGGACGAGGAGGTGCGTCGTGCCGTCCTTCGGTGACTGGGAGCCCTGGCGGGTCGAGGCCGACGACCAGTGGCTGCTCACCCACTCGGGTGACGCCTTCGCCCGCGTACGGAGCGTCTTCCACCCCCTGGCCGGCGGCGCCGACGCGGTGTCCCACTCGGCGCTCGGCGGCATCCTCGGCAGCACGCCCCGCAACCCGCCGCTGAAGGTCAAGGACGTCACCGCCGAGCAGGTGCGGTACGCCGAGCAGCACTACGCGTACACCACGACGCAGGTCGAGCTCGGCGTGTGCCGGCGCTGCGGCCACCTGCTCAACGAACGGCACCGCCTGCAGCAGGTCGACGCGCGCGGGCACCGTACTCAGGTCGGATCGGCACACGCGTGCAGGTCGTGCGACGCCCGGTCGTGGATGTTCACCTCGCACATGCCGTCGGCCCGCCGGCTCCGGACGAGCCGTTCCAAGATCGTGCTCTGAAGGCCGCTGGCCTGCCCGAGCAGGACACCGGCGAACACGAGTGCCACCCCGCAGACCTGGCGTACGGCGAGCGCCTCACCGGCGATCGCGGTGCCGAGCAGGACGCCGGTCACCGGGTTCAGCAGCCCGACCAGGCCCACCGTCGCCGCGCTCAGGTGCCGCAGCCCGGTGAACCACACCGCGAACGCGAGCGCGGTCGCCACGACGGTGACGTACCCGAAGCCCACGATCGCGGGTCCGTCCAATGTGGGCGGTGCGCCCTCCACCGCGAGGGCGACGGGCACCAGGACCGCTCCCCCGGCGATGAGCTGCCACGCGGTCAGCGAGAACACGTCGACTCCGGCGCTCCACCTCTTGGCCAGCACGTAGCCGAACGAGGACATCACCATGGCGGCGATCGAGGCGAGGACGCCCGCGACCTCGATGCCGCCCGAGCCGTCGAGCAGCATCAGGCATACGCCGCCGATCCCGACCGCCGCGCCGGCCAGGTGCGTGGCCCGCGGGCGTTCGGACAGTGCCGCCCAGGCGAGCAGCATCATCGCCACCGGCGAGGTCGCCATCACGGTCGAGGCGACGCTCGTCGGCAGCGTCTGCGCCGCCAGGTAGACCAGGGCGAAGAACGCCCCCATGTTCAGGGTGCCCAGGACCAGCGATCTCCACCACCACGACCCGTGGGGCAGCCGCCGGCGTACGAGAAGGAGCAGCAGGCCCGCGGGCAGCGCCCGGATGACCGCGCCGTACAGCGGGTAGTCGGCCGGCAGGAACCGATGGGTGACGAAGTAGGTGGCACCCCACGCCACCGGCGCGATCGCGGTGACGGCCACCCATCGAAAATTACCTTCCATGGAAGCCAATATACCTTCCGAGGAAGGTATATTGAAATCGTGACCGAGTACGACGACCACGTCGCCCGCATCCAGCAGGCTTGGGGCCGCGAGCGACCGGACCTCGACGTGCGCCCGCAAGGGGTGATCGGCCGGCTGCACCGGCTCGCCGGCCACCTCACCGAGGAGCTGCACCTCGTGTACCGGCGGTACGGGCTCGGCGAGGGCGAGTTCGACGTCCTCGCCACGCTCCGCCGCGCCGGCGCCCCGTTCGAGCGCGCCCCCGGCGAGCTCGCCGCGTTCACCATGGTCACCACCGGAGCCATGACCAAGCGCATCGACCGCCTCGAACGCGACGGGCTCGTCACCCGCCGCCCCAGCACCACCGACGGTCGCGGACGGGTCGTCGCGCTCACCACCGCCGGCCGGGAGCTGATCGACCAGGCGTTCACCGATCACATGCGCAACGAGCGGCGCCTGCTCGACCACCTGACCCCGGAGCAGGCCAGCCAGCTGGAGTCATTGCTCGCCACCTGGCTGTCCCACTTCGAGGCCCCCAACCCACCCCGTGATCAGGACGGTTTCGCGGACTAAACGGGCATATGCCGTATCTTGGCTGTCGTGGAACATGACGTCATCCTCAGCTTCGGCGGTTACAAGTACCACTGCCGCGTCGCCGAACAGCCCGAGCCGACCCTGGCCCCCGTGCTCCTGCTCGGCGGCGCCTTCCAGGACCGGCATTCCTGGGCACGGCACGAGGCCCGCCTCGCCCCGCTGGCGACGGTCGTCACCGTGGACCTGCCGGGAACGGGCTGCGCCGATCCCCTACCGGCCAGCTACGGCCTGGAGTTCCTCGCCGACGCCGTGCACCACATGGCCGTCGAGGTCGGCCTGCCCCCGCTGAACGTCATGGGCGGCTCCTACGGCGGCACCGTCGCGTACCGGCTGGCCCAGCGGCACCCGACCCTCGTACGCCGCCTCCTGCTGTGCGGGACCGCCCTGCGCATCCCCGAGACGACCCGGACCCGTGCCCGCGCCAGCATCGACCTGCTGCGCGGCGGCGACCGCGACGCGTTCGTCCGCAGCACCATCGCCCTGTTTCTCTGCGCCGACCCCACGACCCTGATCCACCGGCGGCTGGCGGTCGCCCGCCTGCTCGAACGCCAACTGCGGACCTTGACCCCGGACCAGGTCGACAAGTACGTGACGAACACCGAACGGGTGCTCGCCTGCACCGCCGCCGACATCGGCTCCCCGCCGACCTGCCCGGTCCTGGTCGTCACCGGCGAGCACGACACCCTGAGCACCCCGGCCATGTGCCGCGCCACCGCCGACGACTGCCCCGACGCGCGGTTCACCACCATCCGGCACGCCGACCACCTGCTCCCGCTGCAACGCGCCGACGAGTTCGTCGACCTGATGATCCGCTACTTCGGCAACCAGCAGATCGCCGACCTGCCGTACTGCGGTAGCGGGCTCTATTGACCTTTCGGGTCAGGTTCAGAATCAGGATCGAGTTCTGAGCTGCCGCGGCGCTCGTCGCGGTCCAGGCCGTCGCTCCCGCGGCCGCACCCTACGCGGTCCACAACCATCCCCGACGGGTGATGCCTGCGCGGCGATGGGGTGTGGACCACGGAAAGATCTAATAGATGGACCCCACAGCCCGTGACACCGTCACAGGGCAGGCTGGTTTCTGGGCCCCATACCTCACAGTCATAAATATGCCTCCCAGGTATAGGGCCTAAAACTAGTCTCTAGAACGGAAGCAGAGCAAAGACCGCGACGCACACCACCATCTCCCGGGCGGCGCTCGGCCGTTGTCCCTGGGTCTTGTGCCGCGGGGCTGGCAGCGCTGGTCGGGGGTTTCGGCGAGCGCCAGCGAGCCGCCGACCTGCGCGGTGCCCGCGGGAGCATGCGGTCCGCAGGTGGCGCGGTCCGGGGCAAATCTGCCCGAGAATCGTTACGACGCACCGGACCCGCCGTCAACCGTAACGTCGCCGCCGGGCGTGGTCCGCGCAAGCTTGGGCGACGCGGTAGATTGCCGCGTGGCCGACGAACGGGTATCAAACGCACCGGTCCGGCTGGCGATCGATTTCGGCACCTCACACACGGTCGCCGTGGTGCGCCGCGATGGTCAGCAGCCGAGGTCGCTGCTGTTCGACGGCTCGCCGCTGCTGCCGTCGTGCGTTTACGCCGCGCCGGGTGGTGAGCTGCACACCGGCCGTGACGCCGAGCGCCTCGCGCAGGTGGATCCGGGTGGCTTCGATCCCCATCCCAAGCGCACCGTCGACCAGGACGTGGTGCTGCTCGGCCACCACGAGTTCGCGCCGGCGGCGCTGATCGGAGCCGTCCTGGGCCGGGTCGCCCGCGCCGCGGCCGAGGCCGGTGCCGGTCCGTCCGCCCCGGCGATCCTGACCTGCCCGGCCGACTGGGGGCGCCGCCGCCGTGCCGTGCTCCTGCACGGCGCCCAGCAGGCGGGGATCCGGGTGGAGGCGCTCGTGGACGAGCCGGTCGCGGCCGGCACGTACTGCCTGGACATCCTCGACGTCGCCGTCGGGCAGGCGCTCGTGGTGTTCGACTTCGGCGGCGGCACCCTGGACGTGGCGGCGATGCGCCGCGAGCCCGACGGCCTGCGCGTGCTCGCCACCGGCGGCCTGGACAACCTTGGCGGGCTCGACGTGGACGCGGCCCTCGTCGGGCAGCTCGGCCAGCTGCTCGGCGTGCGCGACCCGGCGCTGTGGCAGCGGCTCGCCAACCCGACCGACGCCGCCGCGCTGCGGGACCGCCGGGCGTTCTGGGCCGAGGTACGCGCCGCGAAGGAGATGCTTTCGCGCACCACCTCGGCGCCGGTGCCGCTGCCCGGCGACGTCGGCGCCCTGCACCTGACCCGCGAGGAGTTGGACCGCGTCGCCGGGCCGCTCGTCGACCGGGCGGTCGACGAGACCCGGCGGCTGCTGCGCGACTCCCGGATCGGGCCGGACCAGCTCGCCGGCATCTTCCTGGTCGGCGGCGCCAGCCGGATGCCGCTGGTCGCGAGCAAGCTGCACGCGCGGCTCGGCGTGGCACCGGCCGTACCCGAGCAGCCCGAGCTGCCGGTCGCGTTTGGCGCGCTGCGGGCCGCGGCCGTCCCGACACCGCCGCCCGGCCCGTCCCCGGAATGGCCGGTGACCACCCGGGACATCGGCGTGGCTCCGCCCGCCGGCGCCGCCACGAGGTCCCGTCGAGGACGCATCGCCGCTGGCCTACTCGCCGCCGTAACGCTGCTGGCCGTCGCACCGATCTGGTGGTACGTCAGCCAGCAGTCACCCGACGACACCGGTTCCGGCGCGTGGCAGGGCCCGACTGGAACCGCCAGTGCCGGCGCCGCACCGACCACGCCCGGCCCGGGTCTGCCGGCCGGTTTTGTCTCATGCGCCGACGACCGCCTCTGCCCGACGACCGCCACCTGCTGGGGCGGGCCGGTCATCATCGCGGGCACCGCCACGGCCAAGAAGATCGACTGCGCCAAGCCGCACTACTCGGAGACGTTCGTGGCGGGCTACCTGCCGGAGGAGGCGATCGGCGTCGCCTTCTTCGAACTGCAGGAACGCGCCGACATCAGGCGGCTCTGCGCCACCTCCGTGCTCCTGGCCCGGCGCCGCGACCCGGCGACGACGGGCACCTGGGAGTGGCGGGCGCTGCCGGTTCAGCTCGGCGAGTACACGGTGGTCCACTGCATCGGCTCCCGCGCCGGGGAGAAAGCGCGCACCGGCGCACTCTTCCGCGCCGGCGCGTGACCGCGTCAGGCGTCCTGGACGACCTCGAACTCCAGCAGGCTGGCGCCGGACGCGACCGGCTTGCCCCGGGCGCCACCATGCGCCTCCTTGGCCGGGCCGTTGGACCACGCCTGGAACGCTTCCTCGCTCTCCCACTTGGTGTAGACGAAGTAGCGGCTCTCGCCCGAGACCGGGCGCAGCAACTCGAAGCTGACGAACCCCGGCTGGTGCTCCACCGCGTGCAACCGGGCGGCGAACCGCCGCTCCAGCTCCGGGCCAGCGCCCTCGGGGACCTCGATCGCGTTGATCTTCACAACCGCCATGTCCCTCACGGTAGTCCACCGCACGGTAGCCCTCTGCGCCTGTCGCTACGGTTGCCTGCGTGACGGCGCACCAATCGGTCAAGTCGGCGCGGGCCCGCCTGTTCGCGCTGGTCGCCGCCGTCGTCGCGGCCGTCACGCTGCTGGCCCTGACGCCGACCGGTGGCCAGCCGGCCCGGCCGGTGGTGCCCGGCGTCGACTCGGTCTGGCCGCACGCCCGGCGCGGGGACGTGCCCGGCACGCTGCCCGACGGCGCCGCCTACAGCCCGGCCTACTTTCTCGACGAACGGGCGTCTGTCGGCACCGCGCTCGATCCGGGCGGCCGGTCGCTGCGCCTGCTGCTGCGGGCGGCCGACGGCACGGTACGCGTACTGCGCCGGCTGCCCACGCGGGTGGGCCCGCAGTTCGCCGGCTTCGCCCGGTCGGGCGCGACGCTGGCGTGGGCCGAGTCGATCAGCGATCGCGGCGCCGCGCGGACCACGTTGTGGCGCGCCGATGTGGAGTCCGCCGGCGCCCCTCAGAAGGTCACCGACGACGCCGGCGCCGTGCTGTTCGACAATTCCGAGTACGACATGGCGATCGAGTCGGGCCGGCTGTACTGGACCGCCGCCGCGCCCGGCGGGGAGACTGCCACCGAGGTGCGCTCCGCACCGGTCAGCGGCGGCACGGTCGACGTACGCACGGAGCCCGGCCGGTGGGCACTGTCCAGCTGGCCGTGGCTGGTCAGCACCGGCGACGGGCGGAACGGGCCGGCACAGCTGCGCGATCTCGACACCGGGCGGGTCGTGACGGTCGACCCCATCGGCGACGAGCAGGTCACCTGCCGCCCGAGTTGGTGCCGCGCGCTCACCCTGGGCGGCGACGGCAAGGCCCGGAGTTACCTGATGCGGCCCGACCGCTCCGACCGCCGGCGGGTGACCGCCGACGGCGCGACCGCCGCCATCATCGACGTGGCGGTCCTGGACCGCTTCGAGGTGCTCGCCGGGGAATCCAGCACGCTCGCCTCCGCGATCGGCGGCCAGCGCCTTTTCGTGTACGACGCGGCGGCACGCCGGCTGGCCACCGTTGCCGAGGCCGCGCTCAAGGTGCTCTACCGGGGTGGCGTGCTGTGGTGGTCGACCGGCAACGGCGACGCCGCGTGGCACACCCTCGACCTCCGCTCGCTGTAGACCGCGGTGGTGTCAGGAAAGCGCTTGCCGTAGGATCTGCGTCAATCCTGCAAATGAGGGGGTCTTGGGCAGCACCCCAAAGGCCGACAATAGCCCTCACATTGCGGCCGACCGACGAGTCGGCTATTTGCGTTTCGCCGGATCAATGCAACAAAGCTGCAAATGGTACCCATTGACTGTTTTAAGTCTACCTTTCTACGTTGGCAGGAAAGCGCATTCCGACGCAGGGAGGTCCTACAGTGCAGGAAGCGCAGTCCGTCCCCATCCGCCGGCTGAGCAGGGGTGCCCGGGTCGCCCTGGTGGCTGGCGTCACCGCCGCGCTCACCGCGCTGGTCTTTACCATCGGCACCGCGGCGAACGCGGCCACGCTGTTCTCGGACGACTTCAACGATGGCAACGCCAGCGGCTGGAGCACCTCGGGCGGCAGTTGGTCGGTATCGTCCGGCGCCTATGCACAGTCGGGCAGTAGCGCCAGCGCCAAAGCGCTGGCCGGCTCCACGTCGTGGTCCACGGTCACGGTATCGGCCAGCGTCGCGGCCACCGCCTTCGGCACCTCGACCTCGCGGGGATCGGCATCGCGACCCGCGCGCAGAGCACGTCCAACTTCTACGCGCTCGTGCTCACGCCGAACTCCGTACAGATCCGCAAGGGAGCGACCACCACGCTCGCCTCGGCGTCGTTCTCCACGGTCACCGGCACCCGGTACACCCTGTCGTTGAGCGCCACCGGCAGCTCCCTGGTGGGCTCGGTCAACGGCACCCAGGTGGTGTCCACATCGGACAGCTCGTACGGCACCGGACGCGCGGGCCTCGTGGCCAACTACGCCGCGGGCTCCTTCGACGACGTGCTGGTGACCGACACGGCCGGCCCGAGCCCGACCACGTCGTCGCCGAGCGCCTCGCCCTCGGTATCGCCGTCCACCCCGACGTCGCCCACACCAACGCCGACCACCAGCCCGCAGCCGCCGGGCGGGATCGTTGGCTGGGCCACGCAGGGCGGCGGCACCACCGGCGGCGCGGGTGGCGCCACGGTCACCGTGTCCACCTTCGCCGACTTCCGCACCCAGGCTCAGGCCGCGGGCACCCGGACCATCCTCGTGAACGGCATGCTCAGCGGCTCGGGCACCGTCGAGATCACGGCCAACAAGACGATCCGGGGCGTCGGCGCGAGCTCCGGATTCACCGGAACCACCCTCAACATCGAGGACATGCAGCCGGCGAACGTCATCATCCAGAACCTCAACATCCGCGGCGTACCGGGCACCGACGCGATCCAGATCGAGAACGCCACGCACATCTGGATCGACCACAACACGCTCTCCAGCACCATCGAGGCCGACGTCGACTTCTACGACGGGATGATCGACATCACGCACGCCGGTGACTACATCACCGTGTCGTGGAACGTCATCCGCGACCACTGGAAGACCTCACTGGTCGGCCACTCGGACGGCAACGCCGGCGAGGACGTCGGTCACCTGCGGGTCACCTACCACCACAACTGGTTCGACCGGACCTTCGAGCGCAGCCCCCGGGTGCGCTTCGGCGAGACGGTCCACGTGTTCAACAACTACTACACGAACGTCAACAACAACACGTCCTCGTACGCGATCGCGTCCACAATGAACGCCGGTGTGCTCGTCGAAGCCAACGTCTTCGAGAACGTGCAGCAGGCGTGCTGGTCGGCGAGCGGGTACGCGGATTCCGCTCCCGGACGGTTGGTGGCGCGCAACAACTCGCTCACCAACTCCGGACCGTGTGAGGTCAACGGCACCGTGGCCGCCATCCCGTACGGCTACACCGCGGGCAACGTCGCCACCGTCAAGTCATCCGTCACGGCGGGTGCCGGGGCGGGCAAGCTCTAGGAACCTACGTACCGGAGGATCCGGCGACCGGCACGGTCCGGTCGCCGGATCGCCTGTGTTCGATGGAATTCGGTTGCCGGCGGGTTTGCGTCTCGGCGATCCTGGCCCGATGGAGCTTGCGGACGCGGCACGGGCCTGGCACACCGACGGCTTCGTGATCCTTCCGGGTTTCCTCCCCGCCCGCGAGCTCACGCCCGCGGTGCGCGAGCTGGATCTGCTCTTCCCGTCCGCCGACGGATTCCACGACGGGACCGATCCGCGCCGCGAACGCTTCGTCGGCGACGAGTTCGCCGGGATCGACACGTTCCCCTTCGCCAGCACAGAGCTGAGCCTGCTGGCCGTCAACCACCGTGTCCTGGCGCTCGCCGAGGCCCTCCTGGGCGTGGACGACATCCACATCTACGGCGCCGAGGCGTGGGCCAAATACACCGGCGCCTGCAACTACGACCAGGACCTGCATCGCGACTACCTCAACCACACCATCCTGGTGCCCAGCACGACCCCGGGCTGCCGACAGGTGGAGATGTTCGTCTTCCTCCACGACGTGCCCGAGGCGCTCGGCCCACCGCACCTGCTTTCTCGCCAGCACACGGCAAGCCTCCCGGCCATGCCGAACTGGTACGACAACAGCGGCAGCCCGCGGCTCTACGCGGCCGAGGTTTCCGGGGCCGGGCCGGCCGGCACCGTCATCGCCTTCGAGCCGGGCACGTTCCACCGGGGCACCCAACTGACCGCACCCCGCGGTGCCCGATACAGCATGCAGCTGTGCTTCCGTCCGGCCAACCTCCAGTGGGGCCAGCGGGTCGGGTGGGCCGCGAGCGGCTTCACCACCGAATGGGGCGAGTTCGTCGGCCGCGCCACCGCACGCCAGCTACAAGCCTTCGGCTTCCCGCCACCCGGACATCCATATTGGACACCGGAAACGCTGGCCGGCGTGGCACTGCGCTACCCCAAGCTCGACCTCACGCCGTGGAGAGGGTCCTCGCCGGTACGGCGGTGACGTGCAGGGCGCCGAGCGCGAGGCCGAGTTGAAAGCGGTTGTCCACGCCGAGCCGGTCCATGAGGCCGCGGACGATCGACGAGACCGACCGGGTGCTGATGCGCAGTTCGCGGGCGGCGGTGGTGTCGGTGTGGCCCCTTGCCAGCAGCTCTATCAGCGCCAGCTCCCGGGGATCGAGCGTGATCCGCGGCAGGCTGTGCTGCTCCGGGTCGCGGCCGGCCGCCCACTGCTGCTCGAAGAGCGCCACGAGCGCGGCCACGACCGCGGGCTGGGTGACCTCCAGGTACCCGTGGTCGAAGTCGGTCGGCGTGACCGGGAAGATCGCGATCCGGCGGTCCACCACGAACAGCTTCATCGGTACGACCACGGCCGCCCGGTAGGCGGGGATCGCCTCCGTCGGCGTACGCCCGTACCAGACCATCGGGTCGGGACTGCCCGCCTGGACGCCGAGCACCCGCATGTGTACGCCGCGTTCGAGCAGCGTGCGGTCCATGGATACGGCCGGTCGCGCGGATTCGGCGTCGAAGACGTGCTCGGGGTTCATCGCCAGGTGCTCGTGGCGGGCGACGCCCACCAGCTCGGCCAGTCGGGTGCGGGTCATCGCCCGGGTCCGCAGGTGCCGGACGCCCTCCCCGATCCGGGCCACCTGCCCGATCGGGCCGGCGGGAGCCGTGGCGTACGTGCGGCGGTGCCGTGCGGTGTCGCCGACGGTTTGCCGCAAACGGCTGCGGCGCAGCGACGCGATGACCTCCGGCGCCGTTCGGGCCGTCCAGATGGCATCGCGCGGTGCCGCCGCCAGGCCCGCGACGGCCGCGCCGATCGATGTGAGCTCGTCGAGCGCGTCGGCGATCCGCTGGCGTGACAGTCCCAGCTCCTGCCGCAGCGCGGCCGCCCTGGCCGGGCCGAGGGTGAGCAGGCGGCGGTAGATCAGATCCGCGTCGGGCGTCGCTCCCCAGGCCACCAGCGAAGGGACCGCCCCGGTCATGCGCAGGTGCCACACGTCGGATTGAGCTCCCACGGGGGGAACACCTCCTCCCGGTATCCGGTGCGGACCCGAGGATCGTCGGTCGCGACCGGTGCGACGACGGAGTCTCTCGGCGCGGCGAAGTCGATGCTCAAACAGGCCAGCCGCTGCTCATCGGCGAACAACAGGCACAGCACCACCGGCTCACCGGGTGGCCTGCCGCCGTAGGGCCCGGTGATCGGGAAGTCGAAGCTCGTCGGCGAATCCATCGACTCGTACGGCAGGATAGGGCTTCGCTGGCCTATCGGGGAGGCGTAGCCGACGAAGGCGAACCCATTGGTGTACCCGGACTGGGCGCACGGCTGGATCCACCCCGATATCCGCAAAAATTCCCGCCCTGTTCGTCCGGTTCCGCCCAGTAGCCGGTCATCGCGCCGCTGGCACATGACACTGGCGCCCACCGCGGGTCGTAGGCGAGCGCGGGCGCCGGCCCGCCGAAGAGCAGAAGTCCGGCCACGGCGGCGATGGCCAGCCAAGCACGGCTGGAGCCCGTCATTGTCGCCTCCCCTGTGTTGCTGAACCCGTCACGCGGGCCCCCGGCCCGCGGGAGGGATGTAACCACTCCCGGTTCGGGACGGTCATCAACCGTTGCCGATTCGTGTCCAAGCCTGCGTGATTGCGCAACCCGCCGCCCGCTTCCGCTCCACGGCCGCGCCGCAAGGCCGTGCGGCATCACGCATCCCGCCGCTGCGCGATGACGCATTGCTTGACGGGCCCGCGCCGCCGCTCAGAGCATCGCACCGCCCGGAACCAACGGCTGCAAGAGTGGAGAACCGACATGAGAATGAGACTGCTGCGCACCGTCGCGGCCGGGACCCTCGCGGTCGCGATCGCCGTGGCCGGCGCCGGTCAGCCGGCACAGGCAGCGCCCCAGGACAACTCGGCCACCAACGTGAGCGCTCAGGCGTTCGACTGGGTCACCGCCGTCCTCGTGGTGGCCGGCAGCGTCTTCGGCGGCGGATCCTCCAGCGACCTGGACGCGGCGATCCAGCAGGTCATCGCCGCCATCGAGGCGTCCGAGGTCCGAATCCTCAACCACGTCGACGCGATCGCCAGCGCCGAGGTGCAGGCATGCGCCCGGAGCCACACCATCGAATTCGCGGACATCAACTTCATGTCCACGTCCGTGCGTCAACTGTGGGCCCAGGAGGCCACCAGGTGCGCCGGCCTGGCCTCGGCGTACCTCGACGCCGTCCAGAGCAAGCAGGCGACCGACAACATCGGTCACGTCATCGGCGAGATCTACGCGATCGCGATCGCGGCCCGCGCCAAGGCCGGCCTCGTCAACGGCATCGATCTGCTCATCCGCGACCAGATCCGCAGCTACGAGACCCTCGTGGTCAAGCTCGCACCGGCATGCACGGAGGATCGGGTCATCGAGCGGGACTTCGACGGGCGCGTCGTCATCGTCGAGATCCAGTACCACTGCGTCGCCTACAACGGCGACGATGCGTTCGGGATCGAGGTTTGGCGCCGGGGCACGATACTGGTCGGCCGGCCGCTGGACCGTGAGGCGGTCGCGAACTACGCCACCCGGAACACGAGCCGGGCGGTGGCGCAGACGGCGCTGCCAAGGCTCAGGAGTGCCCTGCCGTAGGGGCTGTCGTACCAAAGGGGGTGTCCGACCCGGCTTCCGGCCCCGGACACCCCACGCACCATGCCGGGCCTACTGGCAGCGCCACACGATGGCCTGGATGGTCCCCGTCGCGTCGTCCGACTGCCCGGCGACGGTACGCCCATCGTCGCTCACCGTGGTCGCGATGTTCGACAGCCCGTTCGGCGTGTGGCTGTGCAGGTCCGGCAGCACCACCGTCACGGCGTCGGCGACGAGCACCGCGCGCCCCTGCTGGTCGGTGCCCACCTGCCAGCCGTGCGCGTTCACCCCGTTCGCCGCGGAGCTCAGCGCGTCGAAGACGCGCACCTCGCCGGTGCGGATGTTCCACCGGACCGCCACCGCCTTGCCGCCCAGCGCGGGGTCGCCCTTGCGGCCCTCGCCGTTGGTGGCCACCCCGGTCGCCCAGCCGTTCCGGACGCTGAAGACCCGGGCGGTCGCGGCCGGCTTGCCGTCGAGGTCCGGCAGCGCAAGCTCGCGGTGGGTGCCGTCCGGCAGCCAGACGTACGGCCGCTCGTTGTCGACGGTGCCGACGATGGTGCCGTCCTCGTCGATGTCTCTGGCCATGGCCTCCGAGGTGCCGGCGGGCACCGGCAGGCGGGTCGGGTTCGCGGTCGGCGACGGCCAGAGCAGCGCGGCGCCGTTGTCGTCGTCGCCCACGATCGCTCCGGCGTCGTTGATCGCGGACGCGGATCCGCGCCGCACGCCGGGCAGTTGCGACACCTTGCCGTTGTGGTAGACGTACGGGACCTGCCCGGTGGTCTCCTCGCTGCCGCCGACGTAGCTCCAGCCGACCGCGGTACCCGTCGAGTTGACGTCGCGCAGCGCCTCCTCGAGGTCCCCGGGGAGCATCACCTTCGTGGCCTTGCCGTCGTGCCAGATGACCGCCTGGTAGCCGCCGGCCTTCGGGTACGAGCGCCCGACGATGTACCGGCCGCTGGGGTCGGCCCCGCTGACCAGGGCCATCGGCGCGTTGTCCGGTGCGGGCAGCCGGTTGAGTGTGCAACGGGTCGGCGGGGTCGCCGGCGGCGCGGTGGTGGTGGCGGCGCGCGGCGTGCCGGTCGTCCCGACCTGCGGTGCGGCGTGGGTGAGCAGCCCGCCCGCGAACGAGGCGCCGGCGACGGCGAGCGCGGTCACCGTCGCCGCGCCCGCGTACCCGATGGTGCGGCGGATGCGACGACGGCGCCCGACGGTCATCGCGCGCTGGATGTCCACGGTGGACGGCGTGCGCGGCTCGTCGTCGAGCGACCGCAGAAGATCGATTTCGGATGGCATTATCGGGCTCCTCGATTCGTGGTGGAATAGCCGGCGAACTCCCGCTCGCCGAGCAGGCGCCGCAGATGTGCCAGTCCGCGGGACGTCTGGCTCTTGACCGTGCCGGTTGAGCAGCCGAGCATGCCGGCCACGTCGTCGACCGACAGGTCGTAGAAGAACCGCAACACCAGGACGGCCTGCTGCCGGCGGGGCACCCGGCTCAGCGCCGCCCGGACGACCTGCCGGTCTTCGATCCCGTCGTCCTCGAACGGCGCGGGCTCGGGCAATTCGCGGAACAGCCGGACCCGCGACCACGCCAGCCGCCGCTCGTCCACGTACGTCCGGACCAGCATGGTGCGCACGTACGCGTCGAGATTGTCGGCGACCTGCGCCCGCCGCCACTTCACGTACAGCCTGGTGATGGTCTGTTGGACCAGGTCGTCGGCGCGGTGCTCGTCGCCGGCCAGGAGGTACGCCAGCCGTCGCAGCGCGGGAATCCGCGCCGTTACGTAGTCGACGTACTCTTTGTCCGAACTATCCCGCATTGCCGGCCCTCCGATGGCTCATCAACCCTCAGACGGGCCCGGCCGAGGATCCGGTTGTCCGTGCGAGACTGGCCCCATACGTCATCGGGGAGACGGTATGCCGCTGGAGAACGAGGACCGACCCTCGGACTCGCCCTACGTTCACCGCGTGTGGCGCAGCCGCGCGTCCGGGGTCGCGCGGATGACCTCGATCGCGACGTCGAACTGGGAGCTCGTGTTCTGGGAGCACGACGGCCGGATCCACGCCGCCGTACGCGGTCCGGAGACCACGGCGACGAGCGTCGACGTGCCCGACGGGTCGTGGTCGTTCGGCATCACGTTCGCGCACGGCACCTCGATGCCGCATCTGCCGGCGGCGCGCCTGGTCGACTCGGCGCTGCTGAGCCCGCACGCGACGGCCAAGACGTTCGTGCTGCGCGGCGACGAATGGCTCATCCCGGACTTCGACGGCGCGGAGCAGTTCGTCGCCCGGCTGGTGCGGGAGGGTGTCGTCGTGCGCGACCCGCTCGTCGACGACGTCGTTTCCGGCGGGCTGCCGGCGGTCGGTACGCGGTCGGTGCAGCGCCGGGTCGCCGCGGCCACCGGCCTCACGCAGGGCAGCATCCGGCAGATCGAGCGGGCCCGGCAGGCCGCGATCCTGCTCGCCGAGGGCCTCGCACCGCTCGACGTCGTCAACCGGCTCGGCTACTACGACCAGCCGCACCTGGCCCGCTCGCTCCAGCGGTTCATCGGCCGCACCGCGACCGAACTGCGCCACCCGGACGCGGCCGAGCAGCCCCTGTCGCTTCTGTACAAGGTCGACGACGTCAGCGGTTCCTAATCTGAGTGGCACGCGGCGAATACGCCGCACCGCTACCAGGAAGGCAATCCAGATGACCGAGAACGTCAGCGCGGCCGCCGTGTCCGCCGATGGCACCGTGATCGCGTTCACCGCGTGGGGCGAGGGCGAGCCGCTCATCATCATCGACGGCGCGACCGCCTACCCCGCGATCAACCCGCTCAACGAGCAGATCGGAGGGATGCTGAGCGACGAGTTCCGGACGTACGCGTACGACCGTCGCGGGCGCGGCCAGAGCACGGACACCGCGCCGTACGCCGTGGCCCGCGAGATCGAGGACCTCGCCGCGCTCATCGAGGTCGCGGGCGCGCCGGCGACCGTGTTCGGCTGGTCGTCCGGGGCGGTCCTCGCGCTCGACGCCGCGGCGGCCGGCCTGCCGATCAGGCGGCTGGCGCTGTTCGAGCCGCCGTTCGTCGTCGACGACAGCCGCCCGCCGCTGCCGGCGGACTACGTGGAACGCCTCGACGCCGCCGTGGCCGACGGCCGCCCCGGGGACGCCGCAGAGCTGTTCATCACCGCCGCGGCCGGCATGCCGCCCGAGTTCGTAGACGGCATCCGGCAGAGCGAATTCTGGCCGATCATGGAGGCCGTCGCGCCCACGATCGCGTACGACGGTCGGATCATGGGGACCACGATGTCGGGCGCCCCGCTGCCCGGTGACCGCTGGGCCGCCATCACCGTGCCCACGCTCGTGATGCACGGCACCGGGACGTTCCCGTTCATCGTCACCGGCACCGAGGCGCTCGCCGACCTGCTGCCGACCGCGACCCTGCTGCCCGTCAAGGGCGAGCAGCACAGCGCCCCCGCCGACGTGCTCGCCGCCGTGCTGCGCGACTTCGACCGCTGAGAGGGGAGCCGACATGGGAAAGATCGTGGTCACCGAGTTCATCTCGCTCGACGGCGTCGTGCAGGCGCCCGGCGGGGAGGACTTCAAGTACCCGAACTGGAGCTTCGAGTTCGACCGCGGCACGGAGGGCGAGCAGTTCAAGGTCGACGAGGCGCTCGGCGCCGCGGCGCTGCTGCTCGGCCGCCGCACCTACGAGGGATTCGCCGCGGCCTGGCCCGGGTACGAGGGCGAGCTCGCCGACAAGTACAACGGGATGCCCAAGTACGTCGTCTCGGGCACGCTCGCCGACCCCAAGTGGAACAACACGCGCGTGCTCGCCGGCGACCTGGTCGAAGAGGTGACCCGGCTCAAGGACGAGGTCGACGGCGACATCTCGGTCGCCGGCAGCATCCAACTCGTACAAGGGCTGCTCGAGCACGACCTGGTCGACGAGCTTCACCTCATGACGTTTCCGGTCATCCTCGGCACCGGGCGGCGCCTGTTCGGACAGACCACGGACAAGTCGGCGTGGACGCTGACCGAGTCGATCGCGGTCGGCGCCAGCGTGCTGATCACCATCCTCCAGCGCGCGCGTTGAAGCTCAACCCGCCACGATCCGGTTGGCGCAGTGTCCGAGTCCGTCCACCGTCGTGACCAGGCGCTGACCGGCCCGCAGGTAGCGCGGCGGCTTGCGGGCGTGCCCCACGCCGCCCGGCGTGCCGGTCGCGATCACGTCGCCGGGCTTGAGGGTGACCATGGTGGAGACGTACTCGACCAGGTCGACCGGGTCGAAGAGCAGGTCGCCGGTGTTGTCCCGCTGCACCGTCTCGCCGTCGATCTCGGTGCTGATGTCGACCTTCGGCCGCACCCCGCCGGGCAGTTCGTCCGGGGTGACCAGGTACGGCCCGAGCGGGGTGGTGGCCTCCCAGTTCTTGCCCTGGAGCCATTCCTTGGTGCGGAACTGCCAGTCCCGGCAGGTCACGTCGTTGAGGACCGCGAACCCCGCGATGGCGTTTTCGGCCTCGGCTCCCCTGGCCCGGCGCACCGGTGCGCCGACGATGACGGCCAGTTCGCACTCCCAGTCGAACGCCTCGGTCTCGGGCGGCAACACGATGTCGTCCTCGGCGCCGACCAGGGTCTCGGCGTACTTGCTGAACAGCGTCGGATATGCCGGCAGGTCCCGGCCCATCTCGAGGATGTGGTTGCGGTAGTTGAGGCCGACGCAGATGATCTTCCCGGGCCGGGGCACCACGGGCGCGTAACGGGCCCCGTCGAGCGGGTAGGTCCGCTCACCGGTGACGGCCCCGCCCGGGTTCGCCAAGTACTCCCCCACGTCGGCGGCACCGAGGTCGACCAGGTGGTCGTCCTCGACGCGTACCGCGCGAGTGGCGCCGTCGGCGGTGCGGATGGTGGCCAGTTTCATCGGGTGCGGTCCTTCCACCGAGGGGCGTTCGAGCGAACATCGTGACCCCGGCGAGGTGGCCGGAACACAGAATTCTGCCTTGAAGAACCGGCCTACCATGCGATGATCAGCCGGATGGACGCCCCGACTGTTGCGCGCCGTCGCGGACGCTGCCGCCGCTCCCCCACGACACGACACCGCCGGCCGCCGGGACCGGCGCACGGCCCGCGCCGGACCTCGTCCGGCTCGACGGCGGGCCATTTCTCATGGGTACGACCGACGCCGACCGCAACCGCGCCGACGGCGAGGGCCCGGTGCGCGAGGTGACCGTCGCCCCGTTCTGGATCGGCCGGCGGACCGTCACCAACACCGAGTTCGCCGCGTTCGTCGAGGACGCCGGGTACGTCACCGGGGCCGAACGCCACGGCTGGTCGTTCGTCTTCGACGGCCTGGTGCCCGACGAGCTGCGCCGGCACGCCCAGCGGCCCCCGACGGCTCCCTGGTGGTGCCGCGTCGACGGCGCCACCTGGCGGCACCCGGAAGGCGGCGACAGCACCATCGGTGAACGGATGGACCACCCGGCCGTCCACGTCGACCACTTCGACGCCCTGGCCTACTGCGAGTGGGCCGGGCTGCGGCTGCCGACCGAGGCCGAGTGGGAGTACGCCGCCCGCGGCGGCCTGGTGCAGGCCCGCTACCCGTGGGGCGACGAGCTCACCCCGGACGGCGTACACCGGTGCAACATCTGGCAGGGCAGGTTTCCGGTCGCCAACACCATGGACGACGGGTTCCTGGGCACCGCGCCCGCGGACAGCTACCCGCCCAACGGGTACGGGCTGTACAACATGGCCGGCAACGTCTGGGAGTGGTGCGCCGACTGGTGGGGCACTGCCCGGGTCATGCGGGGTGGCTCGTACCTGTGCCACGACTCGTACTGCAACCGCTACCGGGTCGCCGCCCGGACCCGCAACGATCCGGACAGCTGCGGCGGAAACCTGGGCTTCCGCTGCGCCCGGGACGCGTAGCGGGGCCGCGCGGTGGCAAACTTCGCTGATGGATGCGACGGAAGCGGTCGCCGGGCTGCCGGCGATGGTGGACAGTCTCGCGGCGCAGGGCTTCGACACGCGACCGTTGGTCGTCGCGCCGCCGGCCTCGCCGGGCCAGGTGGACGCGGTCGAGGAGCAGTTGGGGCGCGCCCTACCCGGATCGCTGCGGCAGGTGCTGACGACGGTGGCCAGCCGGGTGGAGTTCGCCTGGTACGCGCCGAACGACCGCACCTTTCCCGAACCACTCGACGAGATCTTCTCCGGCGAGTTGCACTGGTCGCTGGACGCCCTGCCCAAGCTGATGGGCGCGGTACGCGGATGGGTGACGCACGCGTTCCCTGACCCGACCCATCCCTACCACGGTGTCTGGCACGACAAGCTGCCGTTCATGGACGTCGGCAACGGCGACTTCCTCGCCCTGGAGGTGGGCCGGGAGCAGGAGGGCCGCGTGGTCTACCTCAGCCACGACAACGGCGAGGGTCACGGCCACGTCATGGCCGACTCGTTCGAGGACCTGCTCGTACGATGGATCCCGCTGGCCTGTCCGGGAGCCGAAGACGTGCAATGGTGGCCGTTCTGCGCGGAGTCCGACGGGCGGATCGACCCCGCGTCCCCGGCCGGCCGCCGATGGACCGCGCTCCTGCACCTTTCGGCCGCATGATGAAGCTGACCTTCAGCGGCGAAATCTGGTACTGGAAGGGCCCGGCCCCTGGCACTTCGTCACCGTTCCCGACGAGCAGTGCGGCGAGCTGGCGGCGGCCGCCGCCCTCGTGACCTACGGCTGGGGCATGGTTCCGGTCACGGCTCAGATCGGGGACACCGAGTGGACGACGTCGCTGTTTCCGAAGGATGGCCGGTACGTCGTGCCGGTGAAGGCGCGGGTGCGTACGTCCGAAGGGCTTGAGGTCGGCGACGTGGTGACCGTCCGCCTGGCCGTCAACGCTTGACTACTGGCAGTTCAGCACGAAGAGCCCGACGACCCGGACGACGGCGTTCCGGTCGCCGGCTATGCGGGCGGTGCCGTCGCGTTCGGCGTGGGTGAGCGTCAGGTCGCCGAAGAGGATCCTGCTCCAGATCGTCGAGTCCGCCGTCACGGCCGCCGCCGGTTCCGGACCCGCACCCGCCCGGATGTCCAGGGTGCCGCCGGTCGCGGCCACGTGATAGCTGTACACCGGCGGGTCGGGCCGCCGGCGGTCGGCGAGGTGAAGGGCGACGACCGGCACTTCACCGGGGACCGCCGGGGCCATCGTCCGCATCGCGAGGGCGACCGCGTCGGGAGTCATGCCGCCGGCGGTGACCGGGTCGGGACCGGCGGAGTACCACTGGCCCAGTGCGCTCAGGACCGACTCCAGTCCGCGCCCCCACTCGGTGGCGGTGTACGCCCGGGTGCGGGCGAGGTCCGGCAGGACCACCTGGTCGACGATCCCGGCCTGACGCAGTGCCCGCAGGCGCTCGGTGAGGACCGCCGGGCTGATGCCACGGACCGAATCCTGCAGGTCGGCGAAGCGTTTGGGTCCGAGGATCAGCTCCCGCACCACGATCAGCGCCCACCGGTCACCCACGAGGTCGAGGGCGTTCGCGGCACGGCAGGCGTCACCGAGATCGCCGTAGGTCCGTTTGATAGGCAAATGTGCCTCACTATCTTCACAGAAGCGCCGATTATGTTTAGGGTAGCGGAATGTCGTCCGTCGAAACCACGAGCCCCGCCCCAGCGATCGTCGACCGGGAGGCATGGCTCCGCGAGCGCGAGAAGCTGCTGGTCCGCGAGAAGGCGCACACGCGCGAGGGCGACGCCATCGCCGCCGCCCGCCGCCGCTTGCCGATGACCGAGATCGCCCCGGCGACGCTGGTCGGAGCGGACGGCCCGACACCGCTGCGCGAGGTCTTCCAGGGGCGTGACCAGCTCGTCGTCTACAAGCACATGTGGCACCTCGGCAAGCCGTTCGAGGACCAGTGCGAAGGCTGCACGGCCACCATCTGGGACTTCCACGACGCGGCCTACCTGGAGGCGCGCGGCGTCTCCTTCGCCATCTTCTGCGAGGGTCCCTACGCGGAGACGGCTCGGTTCCGGGAGTTCATGGGTTACACCCACCCGTGGTATTCGACGTACGGCATCGAGGACCCGGCCTACGCCGGCGGCGGCGATATCGCCTGCTACCTGCGCCAGGGCGATCGGTTCTTCCTGACCTACGAGTCGACCAGCCGCGGTGTCGAGGCGATCATGTCGTCGCACAAGCTGCTGGACATGACGGCCTACGGGCGGCAGGAGGTGTGGGAGGACTCGCCCGAGGGGTGGCCGCAGAGGCCCACCTACTCGAGATGGCGCACCGCCGGACGCCCCGTCGGCCAGTGGACCCGGCCCGGGGCGACCCCCGTCGGCTCGCCGCCTACGTCAGAACTCTAGAGAGTTTTGGGGCCCCCAAACCGCTTTGGATCCCACCGGCCGGGGACGACGCCTCGATGATGCGATGCCCGATCCGGGCCGCCTCGGTCAGCAGGTCCTCGTCCCACCGGGGACGCAACCCGGCCAGCCGGGACGTCAGGACGACCACGTCCACGGACTTGTCGGCCAGCGGCGTCTGAATGCCGATCGCGTGGTGCCCGGTGTGCCGGCCGTCGACCAGCGCGGCGTCCAGCAGGTCGGCGTCGAAGTCGCACAGCACCGCCGGCGTGGCGGTGTCCGGGCTGTACGAGCCACAGCCGAACACCGCGATCCGCGCGCCCGGCCCGGCATCGCGGACCGCGGCGGCGACCTCCTTTGCCACGTCCGTCTCACGAGCCTTCCCGGTCCAGGCGATCAGGTCCTCGACGTGCTCGTTCCATTCCAGGCCGGACCCGTGGAAGACCAGCCGTTCACCGATCTCCATCATCGGCTGCCGGTGCTTGGCGAGGAACTGCCGCATGTTGACCCGGTAGGTGGCGTCCTGCACCTCCCAGTCCGACTCGTGCGGCACCTCGACCACCCACGCGTCCCGGTCGAAGGTGAACCGCAGGCCGGTGCTGTGCAGCCGGTAGGCGAGTTCCGAGTCCTCGGCGCCCCAGCCGACGAACGACTCGTCGAAGCCTCCGGCGGCCCAGAAGTCGCCGGCGTGGATCGAGACGTTGATGGTCCACATCAGGTCCCACGGCAGTGCCCGCCGCTCGGGATCGAAGTCCACCGGCTCCAGAATCGCGTGCCGCCGGTCGTGGAACGCCGGATTGCCGGCGAACAGCCGGACCGTCTCCTCGGGCGGGTGACTGAGGATCACCCCCTCGGCCCCCTCCATCGGCTCCTCCGGGTTGTAGCCGTAGGCGTACCCGATCACCGCCTTGCGGACCGGCCTCTCGTGGGCCGCCAGGTGCCGGCCGAGGAAGTCCGGGCCGGGCAGCGTCCCGCTGTCGAGGAACACCAGCAGCGGAGCGGCCGCCAGCCGGGCACCGGCGTTGCGTGCCTGGCCCGCCCGGAAGCCGAGGTCCTCCTGCCAGATGTAGCGGATGTGCAGGCTCCCGGCGAACTCCTGGACGACGGCGAGGGTGTCGTCGCTGCCACCGTCGTCGGCGACGATCACCTCGAACCGGTCCACCCCGATCCGCTGCCGGACGAGCTCGGCCAGCGTCCGGCGGATCATCGGCGCGCGCTGGTAGGTGGGTATGACGACCGTGACCTGCGGCGTCGCGATGATGCGGCTCACTCGCGCTCCCTCCCCGCGGCTGCCGGACGGGCCGGCAACAGCTGCTCATACTCCGGTTTCTGCTTCCAGGCGGCCGCGGGCGGCCGATAGTCCGGGCGCGGGCAGTCCCGGGAGTGCCCGCCGGTCCCGGGGTCGTGCAGGTAGCGGGGCAGTTCTCGAAGACCTGCTCGATCGTCACCCGCACGACCGCTTCCGCGCCGTGGTGCCCGGCGAGGACGCCGGCGTCGGTCGACACCTCGCAGGCACCGTTGACCCGCAGCTTCGAAGGTGTCTCGGGGAAGAGGAAGAGCAGGCCGATCCGGGCACCCCCGGCGGCGTTGCCGAGCGTGCGGTACATGCCGTTGCCGTCGTAGCTCGGAATCTCCAAGCACCGGCGATCGGGGACGCGGACAAAGCCCGGCAGCCCACCCTTGTACGAGCACTCCGGCTGCCCGTCATCGCTCACCGTGGCCACCCACACCGCGTCCGCCCCGCGGATCCAGTCGACGTGCTGGTCCTCGAGCGCGTCCAGCACGTACCTGCGGGCCAGGTGCGCGGCGAGCGCCCCCGTTCCGAACTCCTGTTGCAGGCGCCGGCTACCGGGCCGGTAGAAGTCGTCCGGCTCCATGCCTCAACGCAGCGCCTTCATCTGCTGCCACACCCGCCGGTAGTACGCGTTGGCGACGCGTTCCCGGGTCAGGATGCCGAGGCCGATCTCGCGCAGCATCTCGGGCGAGCGTTCGGTCAGCGGGGTGAGGACGTAGTCCAGCCACTCCGCGCCGTGGTCCTCGTCGACGTGGATGTGGATGCGCTGGTACTCGATCACGTCGTCCGGCACGCCGAGCCGCGAGCACCCCTCGACCATCGCCGTGAAGCGGGCCGGTGCACTGTGCTCCATCAGGCCGAGCGCGCCCAGGGAGCGGGGCGTGAGCTCCCGGTGGACGCCGTACATCAGGGTGAGGCAGGCGTTCTCGTAGATCTCGGCGCAGATCAGGTCGGCGACGTCGTAGCCCTGGTCGGTGAGCCGCTGCCGCATGTACTTGGCCGAGTGCTCGAACAGCACGGTGTGCATCCGTTCGAGCTTTCCCTCACCCATCTCGTCCCAGTAGTTCTCCGCCATGACCAGCTTCATCACGCTGGCCGAGCCGAGCTGGGCCAGCGCCACCAGGTCGTCGAAGCGGCTGTCGACCAGCTCCTCGGCCAGGAAGAACAGCGCCACCTCGGCCACGGTCGCGTCCTTGGCGAGGTAGCCGCAGAAGTCGGGCTGCACGTGGTCGGCGCTCAGCTTCTGGAACCAGTCCGCGAACCCCGCGGCGCTCGACGGCAGCCGTGCCGGGTCGACCTGGGCGTCCTCCCAGCGCAGCCAGGCACGCTCCAGCTGGACGATCTCCGGGTCGGTGTTGAGCCGGGGGATCCGCTGGAACTCGTGCGGTGCGCCCAGGTAGTCGGTGTAGTACCGGTGCAGGCGTCGGAACAGGTCCAGGCGCACCGCCATGTCGGGCGCCGACGAGTCGTGCGGGAAGGCCGCATCGAGGACCTCGTCGGTGATCACGGCACCGTGGGTCACGGTCATCTCAGTTCTCCTCAGCAACGGTCGAAGCCGACGACGCGGCGGTCAACGCCGGCGGCCGGATCGCGTCGATGGCGTCCCGGATGCCGGCGACGATCTTCTGTGCCTCGGCCGCGGTGGGCGCCGCGGCGATGACGGCGATCAGCGAGTCGTCCCAGGACAGGCCCCGGACGCTGGTCGGATAGGCGCGTACGCCCTCGTCCCAGAGCCGCTGGAAGATCGGCCGGAGGTGCTCGGCGTAGGTGATCCAGGACGGCACCTCGACCACGAAGTGTGCCGACAGCGTGAGGTCGCGCTCGGCGTCCCAGTTCTTCAGCAGCATGCAGGCGTGCATGGAACCGCTGCGCCGGGCGTTGATCTCGGTCACGTAGAGCTTGTCGTCGGTGCCGGCGACGCAGTCCACGCACATCCAGCCGCGGTATCCCAGCCGGTGCGCGGCCATGCCCAGCTCACGGGACACCTGCCGGACCCGCTCGCCCCAGACCGGCGGGAGGGCGCCGTCACCGACGTCGACGCTGCGGAAGACGTGCCCGTTCTTGACGGTCAGCGAGCAGAGCACGATGTTCTCCACGCCGTCCTCGCCGATCAGGATGTCCGCGGCGGGGCAGCCGACTCCTTCGGCGTGCGGGATGAACTGCTGCACCAGGATCGGGAAGGCGAAGAAGGAGTCCTTCACCGCGGCGGCCACGAACGACTCGACGCTGCCGGGTTCATCGCGGATGACCGCGGTTCCGGCGCCGGAGACCCCATACAGCGTACGGGCGACGACCGTCCCGTACCGGTCCAGCATGGCGCGCAATCCGCCGTGCAGCTCGGTCCAGTTGCAGAAGGTCATCCCCGGCGCGACGCGGACACCGGGCAGCTCCCGCGCCAGATCCATGCAACTGATCTTGGAATCCAGGTAGACGCTGGCCCAGTAGAGGTCCTCGGGCAGGTGGTCGATCCCGACCGGGAGACCCCAGCCACGCACGACCTCGGCCAGCAGATACGTCTCCGGGGTCGGCCCGGTCACGAGCAGTTCCACCCGGTCGTAACCCGTCAGGTGGGTGCGCAGCTCGTTCTGGGCCTCGCCGTCCTTCAGCAGGTCCGGCACGAGCATGCCGGTGCTGGGCCGGGGCGCGACGGCCGGCGGCTCCTCGATGCCGAGCGCGCGGTGCACGTCGGTGAACCACAGGCGGTCGTACCCGTGCGGGAGCACGAGCACCCGGGGCTCGACGCTCCAGAACACCGCGTGCTCGGCCTCGGAGGTACCGACGTAGGTGACGAGGCCGTCGCGTTCCGGGCCGGTGACGGTGAACGACGGATTCCGGAGCAGGAACTCCGCGCTGTTCATCAGGATGAGCTGGACGGTGCCGGTCATCGGGGTTCTCCGATCAGGTCGGCGGTGCGAGGGACGAGCGCGCGCACGTCCGGCTCGGCGAGGAAGGCGGGCCGGGGGTTCTCGACCTTGCGGGGCGCGTTGCTCATCGCGTTGTAGACGAAGATGGCCATGGCCCGGCGGCCCGGCGACATGTTGCGGACGGAGGCGTGCAGCAGGTTCGGGTGGAAGAAGAGCACGGACCCGGCGGGTCCCTTCGGGCTCACCATGCCGCCCAGGCCCGCCATCTCGGTGATGACGTCGGCGTTGACCAGGAACTTCTCGTCCGCGGTGAGGGTCGAGACCCAGCCCGGCGCGTCCTCGTACCCCAGCGGCATGCCGTCGCGCCCGGTCGCGGCCAGCACGCCGTGCCGGTGCGAGCCGGGGATGAAGGTGAGCGGTCCGTTGAACTCGGTGACCTCGTCCAGGAACACGGCCACGTTGACCATGTCGGGCCGCTCGATGCCGTCGTCCTGCAGCCAGTAGATGTAGTCCTGGTGCCAGTCCCACTGGTCGCCGGCGAACGCCGCCTTGATGTTCACCTTGGACTGGTGGACGTAGACCTCGTCGCCGAGGATCCGGCGGGCGGCGCCGAGCAGGGCGGGGTGACGCACCGCGCCGGGAAAGACGTCGCCCTTGCGATGTACGCCGTACACCGAGCGTACGGTGACGCCGTCGCGTTCCATGACGCGTTCCGGTCCGTCCTGGCGCAGCAGCGCCGGGACCGCCGACGCGAGGCTCGCGACGGTCTCGTCCGGCAGGAAGCCCGGCGGCATGAGCACGAAGCCGTCCTCGTGGAAACGCTGCACCGCGGCGGGGTCCATCATTGATGCCTCCTTGCGTTGGTGGCCGGATTCATCGGCGCCGGGGACGGATCTGGTAGAGCCAGTCGACGCCGGCTCCCTGGAAGGACGGCGGGGCGGTGGGGTTGGCGGCGGTCGGGAAGCCGGTCCACACCGTCTGGTTGAACTCGAAGAACTCCAGCGGCCGGTACATCAGCGGGACCATCGGCGCGTGCTCCATGAACAGGGTGTCGAGCGTGGTGAGCGTGCTCAGCAGCTCGGTGCCGTTGGCGACGGCGGCCTTGTCCAGCAGGACCGCGGTGTCCGGGTGACTGAACCGGCCGTAGTTGTAGGACGCCGGCAGACCCGGCTCCGGTACGCCCCGCATGTCGAGCACGTCGCGGAACCGCTGCCACGGGGTGCTGGGTGTGGTGGCGGTGATGTGCCAGACGGCGATGTCGAAGTCGGCGACGTAGAGAGTGGTGGCGGTCTCCGCCTCGCTCGGGTAGGTGGGGATGATCTCGATGCCGATCGCGCGGGCGTTCTCCGCGACGATCTCGATGGCGGTCTGCCAGTCGGTCCAGCCGGTCGGGGCCTGCATCTTCCAGCCGCCGAGCCGGGTGCCGTCAGGCAGACAGTAGACGCCGTCCGCGCCCTTGGTGGCGTGCAGCTCCTCCTCCAGGATGCGGACCGCCTCGGCCGGATCCGTACGCCAGCCGTTGCCGGCGACGTTGGCCGCGTCGAAGTAGGACGCTTCCGGGCCCATGGGCAGCAGCAGGCTGGACTGGGCCGGGTCGGAGTAGTTGGAGACCGCGTCCCGGGCGATCCGCGCGTAGTCGACGACGAACGCGATGGCCCGGCGCACCCGGGGATCGCTGAGTCCGGGCCGGCCGGTGTTAAAGATCATCATCGGCATGGCGCCGGGCAGGTGGTACGGCGCGCTGTCCAGCCAGGTGCCCACCGGCAGGCCGCGCTCCCGCAGCTTCCAGATCTCCGGCAGGTACTGCTGCATGACGTCGACCTCGCCGCGCTCGAAGGCGGTATTACCGGCGTCGTTGCCGTCGAAGACCGGGTGCACGATGTACTGCGGAGCGGGCAGCCGGCCCCGGAAGCAGCGTCCCCAGTACTTGTCGTCGCGGACCATGACCAGCTGCGACTCGTCGGCGACCTGCACCCGGTACGGGCCGGAACCGAGCGGGTCCTGCGTGTAGTACTCGCTCAGGTGCGCGTACCGGCGCTCCAGGCGCTCCCAAAGGTGCCTGGGCACGATGGGGATCTGCGCGAGGTGAGCCTTGATCATGCCGGGGTTCAGCTGCGCCTGGTTGAGGTGGAAGACGACCGTGTGCCGATCGGCCGCGGTCACCCCCGAGATGTAGAGCCAGACGTCGGAGAACTGCACCTCGGGATACCGCTGCGCCAGCTCGACGGTGTAGACCACGTCGTGCGCGGTCACCGGGCGCCCGTCGCGCCAGTGCGCTTCCGGCCGCAATCGTACGGTGAGCGTGGCAGGGTAGTTCGCCTTGAACGACTTGGCGAGCTGGGGGCGCAGCGTGCCGTCGCGGATATCGAAGGTGAACAGCGTCTCGTAGACCAGCTGCATGGAGTTGACCTGGGTCGGCCACGTCTGCTCACCGAACATGTTGAAGTTCGAGGGCGGACCCCAGAGGAAGCCGGCCGTGACAAGGGTCCGGGACCGGCCGTCCGAGCGTCCCTTGCCGGCGGGTGCGGCGTTCGCCGGTCCGGTAAGCAGGCCGGTGTTCAGGGCGGTGGCGGCGACACCTGCGGTCGCGCCCGTCAACAGATGACGGCGGGTGGGATGAACGGAGTCTGAAGGCATGTCGGAGTCCTTCCGGTCGCGCCGAGGCGACTCCATCGTCATGGTCAGTTTCGGCGCCGGACATCTCCGACGGTGCTAAGCCGCTAACGCAGGGCACGCTCGAAGTGTGTTGATCTGTACGGCGGCCATGAGACTGATCCAGACACTGCGTGATCTCGCGGAGGAGCTGCCATGACCGGTGAGCCCGAGCTCAGCGTCATCGTCCCCACGTACAACCGGGCGGCGCTGCTGACGCAGACCCTGCGGTCGCTGACCCGGCAGACCCTCGCGCCGCATCGCTTCGAGGTTCTCGTCTGCGACGACGGCTCGACCGACGACACCGCCGACGTGGTGGACGGTTTCAGCGATCAGCTGGACGTCCGCTTCTTCACCTCACCGCACGAGGGTTTCCGCGCCGGGCGGATGCGCAACACCGGCGTCACCCACGCCCGCGCCGAAATCAGCGTGTTCGTCGACAGCGGCGTGGTGCTGCACTCCGGCTGCCTCGGCGGGCACCTCGCGGCGCATCGGGCGTCGGGCGAGCCGGTCGCGGTCTGCGGGTACGTCTTCGGGTTCGCGCCGGACCCCAAGGACGCCGACGAGTTCTTGTCCACAGTGGACGTCAGCGATCCGGACAAGGCCATGGCGCGACTGCGGGAGACCGGCAGGTGGCCGGACGTCCGGGAGTTCTTCTATGAGAAGTACGGCGACGACTTCGCCGATCTGCCCGCTCCGTGGCTCGTCTACTGGACGGTGAACGCGTCCGCGCGTACGAGCCAGGTGCGGGCGGTCGGCATGTTCGACGAGGCGTTCCACGGGTGGGGCGGCGAGGACCTGGACCTCGGCTACCGGCTCTACCTCGACGGTGCCCGCCTTGTCCTTAGCCGGGCGGCGGCGGCGCTGGACATCCCGCATCCCAAGAACTTCGACAGCAACATGGAGAGCGCCGGCGAGAACTACCGCTACATGGTGCGGAAATACGGCACCCCGTGGTGGAGTTGCTCAGCACCTCCGACCCGGACGTCTTCTTCGATCTCAACGACATCATCCGCGAGCGTGGCCTGCCGGCGTGCCGTGACCTGCTGGCCGGCCGCCGCCATTCGGTCGACGACATCGACGCGGCGGTCGAAAGGTGACCATGCGCGGCCTGCTCGCCGACCGGCTGCGCATCATCCGGCTGTTGCGGTACGGCGGCGCCGGGCCGGTCACCGCCCTGGTGGCGATCAACCTGGTCCTCGGCCTGCTACCGGTGGCGTTCGTGCTGGCCACCGCGCGCCTGCTCGGCCTGGTGCCGGCGGCGGTCGAGGACGGACTCTCCTCCGCGGCCTTCGACTCGCTGGTCACCGCCTTCATCGTCGCCGCCGCCACGTTCGCCGGACAGCAGATCCTGGCCCCGCTGGCGTCCGCCGTCGGCGTCCTGGTGGCGAGGCGCGTCGACGGGCACGTCTTCGACCTGCTGATGGCCGCCACGCTGGGCACCCGGGCATCGCGGTGCTGGAGGACCAGGACGCGCTGGACGACCTGCGCCAGGCGGTCGGCGGTCTTGAGGTCGCCTACCAGTCGCCCGGCGAGGCATGTGCCGGGCAGGTCGCGCTGATCGCGCGATACACCCAGCTGGCCGGCTATGTCGCGGTGGTCGGCCTGGCCGCGTCGTGGCCGGCCGCGATCGGCCTGCTCGGGGCCGTTCTCCTTTTCCGGTACGGGCAGCGCGGCGGCCTGCGTAAGTTCGCCGACGTACGGATGGGTCTGTGGGACGCCGAGCGCGAGATGGACTACTTCCGGGAGTTGTCGCTGCGGCCCACCGCCGGCAAGGAGATCCGGGTGTTCGGCCTGACCGGCTGGCTGACCGGCCGGTACCGCGCCACCTATCTGGAGTGGATGCGCCCGTTGTGGGCGGCGCGGCGGCGGATCTATCTCTGGCCGTTCGTCTGGTTCGCGCTCTGGGGCCTGGCCGCGGCCGTGCTGATCTTCGTCCTGATCGGCCGGACCGCCGCCGGCGACCTGGCGCTGGTGGCGTTCGCCATCGTGGTGCAGGCCACCCTGGCCGCCCTGCGGCTGGGCGAGTTCTATCCCGAGGCCGACGTGCAGACCGCGATCGGCATGCTGGGCTACGACGGCGTGCAGAAGTTCGCCGAGCGTGTCCGTACCGAACTGCCCGCCGCGCAGGCGGCCGGCGCCGCCGGATCCGTGCCGGATCCGGCACGGACCATCCGCTTCCAGGGGATCACCTTCCGCTATCCGGGTACCGAACGGGCCGTCCTCGACGGGCTGGACCTGAGCATCCCGGTCGGGCGGTGCACCGCGATCGTCGGCCTCAACGGCGCGGGCAAGACCACCCTGGTCAAACTCCTCGCCCGCCTCTACGAGCCGGAGAGCGGCTCGGTGAGCGTCGACGGTGCGGACATCCGGTCGTACCCGATCGATCGCTGGCGGGAGCGGATCGCCGTGATCTTTCAGCAGTTCGCCCGATACGAGGTCTCTGCCGCGGACAACATCGGTTACGGCGCCGAGCGGTTCCGCGGCGACCGGGCCGGCATCGAGCAGGCCGCGGAGCAGGTGGGCATCGCCGCGGCGTTGCGTGCCCTGCCGCAGGGCTTCGACACGCCGCTGGGCCGCAACCTGACCGGCGGCGCCGACCTTTCCGGCGGCCAGTGGCAGCGGGTCGCACTGGCCCGGGCGCTGTTCGCCGTACGGCACGGTGCCTCGGTCGTCGTCCTGGACGAACCGACCGCGGCCCTGGACGTCCGTGCCGAGGCGCGCTTCTTCGACGAGTTCGCCGCCCTGACCCGAGGCGCCACCACCCTGTTGATCTCTCACCGCTTCTCCACCGTGCGCCGGGCCGACCACATCGTCGTGCTGGCCGACGGCCGGGTGTCCGAGCAGGGCAGCCACGAGGAGCTGATGGCCCGCGACGGGCGGTACGCCACCCTGTTCCGGCTGCAGGCCGACCGGTTCGCCGACTCCGACGTCAGCGCGCCCGAAGTCGGGAAGGTAGTGGCGTGAAAGACCTGATCAGAGGGGCGCGAGGCGTCCTCGGTGCGGCCTGGCGCCAGCACCGCGGCAAGACCATCGGCTCGATCCTGCTCATGGTGGCCGGCGCGGCGGCGGCGCCGCTGATCGCCGCCGCCCTGGCCTGGATGACCGATGCGGTGGTGGCCGGGGACGCCACCGCGGCCACGGTGGCCGGCGTGATCGTCGCCGTGCTGGCCATCGCCGTGCTGACCTTCGCCCACTTCGCCCACGTGCTCTACTTCGACCTGGCCGACCTCGCCGAGCTCGACTTCCAGGAACGCCTCATCGCGCTCTCGCACGGCACCACCGGGCTGCACCATCACGAGGACGCCCGGCAGGCCGACACGCTCAGCGTGCTGGAGCAGGACAGCCGGCAGTTCCAGGGCGCGATCGAGGCCCTGCTGAACACGCTCGGCCTGCTGATCGCGACCGGCATCACGGCGGTGCTGCTCGCCCGGCTGCATCCGGTTCTGCTCCTGCTGCCACTGGCCGCGATCCCGCCACTGGTGTGCGGGCGGTGGGCGGAACGCCGCATCGACCGCTCCCGGACGGCGGCCGCCGAACCCACCCGGGTCGCCCTGAACCTGTTCCGGCTCTCCACCAGCGCCGAGCTGGCCGGGGAACTGCGGGTGTTCCGGCTGCAGAACGAGCTGCGCCACCGGCACGGCACGCTCTGGGCGCAGGCCAGCCGCCGTCTCTGGCGCGGCCAGGTGACCGGCACGCTCCTGCGGATCGCCGGGCAGCTGGTCTTCGCCGCGGCCTACATCGCGGCGGTGCTGCTCGTGGTCACCAGCGCGGTCCGCGGCGACCGCAGTGTCGGCGAAGTGGTGCTCGCCATCGTCCTGGCCGCCCAGGTGAGCCAGCAGGTCACCCAGGCGGTGACCTTGCTGGAGACGCTGCAGCGCACCGCCAGCACCTATCGCCGGATCGCCGAGCTGGCGGAGTTCCTCAGCTCGCGGTCAGCCGGGCCGGCCGGTGCCGGAGCGCCGCCGGAGAGGCTTCGCGAGGGGATCGCCTTCGACGGCGTCTCGTTCACCTATCCCGGCACGGACACGCCGGTCCTGCGGGGCGTCGACCTCAAGCTGCCGGCCGGTACGACCGTGGCCGTCGTCGGCGAGAACGGCGCCGGCAAGTCCACTCTGGTGAAACTGCTCTGCGGTTTCTACCGGCCGACCGGCGGCCGGATCACGGTCGACGGGACCGATCTCAGCAGCCTGTCCATGATCGGCTGGCGGGAGCGGATCGCCGCCGGTTTCCAGGACTTCGCCCGCTTCGAGCTGGTGGCCCGGGAGACCGTCGGGGTCGGCGACCTGCCCCGGATGGCCTCGGCGGAGGCGGTGCTCGGCGGCCTGGAACGGGCGCACGCGACCGACGTGCTGAAGCATCTCGGCGACGGACTCGAGACCCCGCTCGGCAAGAGCTACACCGACGGCGCCGAGCTGTCCGGCGGGCAGTGGCAGAAGCTCGCCCTCGGCCGGGCCCTGATGCGGACGGCGCCGTTGCTGCTGGTGCTCGACGAGCCCACGTCGGCGCTCGACCCGCAGGCGGAGCACGACCTCTTCCAGCGGTACGCGGAGCAGTCGAAGCGGGTCGCGGCGGGCAACGGCGGCATCACGGTGCTGGTGTCGCACCGCTTCTCGACCGTACGCATGGCGGATCTGATCCTGGTCGTGGCCGGCGGCCGGATCGCCGAGCGTGGGGATCACGCGGCGCTGCTGGCGGCCGGTGGCGTGTACGCGGAGCTCTTCGACCTGCAAGCCGCCGCCTACCGCTGAGGCGCCGCGTGGACCCGGTTGCGCCCGCCGCGTTTGGCCCGGTACAGCTCCGCGTCGGCGGATTCGACAAGTTGGTTCCAGGTGCCCCGCTGCGGCGGGATCGTCGTGGCGACGCCGATGCTCACCGTGATGCCTCGGTCGCCGGCGCGGTCGCGCGGTTCGGGAAGCGTCATGACCGCCGCCCGTAGGCGCTCGGCGGCCGCCACGGCGGCGTCGAGGCTCATCCCGGGCATCACGACCGCGAACTCCTCGCCGCCGTACCGGGCGACCAGGTCGGTGTCGCGTACGTGCTGGCGCACCTTCGCGGCGACCCGCTGCAGGCATCGGTCGCCCGCAGCGTGTCCATAGTGGTCGTTGAAGAGCTTGAAGTGGTCGATGTCAATCATCGCGACGCTGATGGGTGACGCCATGGCCTGCGCGCGTTGCCACTCGGCGTCGAGGACCTCCTCCAGCCGGCGGCGGTTGGCGACTCCGGTGAGCGGGTCGGTGACACTCAACTGCTCCAGCCGCTCGTTGGCGATTCTGAGCAGTTCGTTGGTGACTCCCAACTCCTCCGTGCGTTCGGCGACCTTGCGCTCCAGCGACGCGTACACCATGGCGTTGTCGAGGGAGACGGCCAGTTGGCCGGCGATGAGCCGGACCCCGTCGAGCCTCTCGGTGGAGAACGCTCCGCGGATGAGGCGGTTCTCCAGCAGCAGCACCGCCCGGAGCATTCCCCGGTTGACGATGGGTACGGCCAGCAGCGAGCAGCCGGCGAGGTCGGCGAAGTACGGGTCGCGGGCGAAGCGGTCGTCGCGGGTGGCGTCGCGGGCGACCAGCGGCTCACGGATGCGTTGGGCGTAGCGCAGCACGGACATCGGCACGGTGTATTCGTGGCCGGTGCCGCTGATGAGGGCGGTGCCGCCGGCGCTGTCCGGCGCGGGCAGCAGCCAGTCCTGCCGCTCGTCGCTCCACAGCACCAGTCGTACGCCGGTGGCGCCGGTCATCGCGCTGAGCACCTCGACGACGTACGAGTGGAGCCCTTCGATGCTGGTCTGCGAGCTCAGCTCCTGCGACGCGGACAGGATGCCCAGTAGGTCTATCGTCCCGGTCGACACGGTGGATGGGCGCTCTTGCGGCCGCAGGGTCGGGTAGGCCCAGTCCAACTGGTCGACCTTCGCCGCCGCGCCCCAGACGAGATACTCCTGGCGGGCCTGGGCCAACAGCTCGTAGCCGGCGTGTTCGATGCCGTGGGCGAGGCAGAAGCGGGCCGCGCGTTCGGCGATCAGGGCCCGGTGCCACGGGCGCTGGCGGCCCGCGGCCTCGCGGCGCGCGGCGTCGAAGGCGAGTACGGCGGCGCGGAAGTCGCCGACCGCCCGGGCCCGCTCGGCCTCGACCAACCGCAGCAGGTGCAGGAGGTTGTCCGGCGCGTCCGCGGCGCGGGTGGCCAGCCACCGGATCACATCGTCCAGTTCGGACAGTAGCTCGTCGCGCTCGGTGCCGTGGCTGGTGCGGACCTGGCTGGCGAGCGCCAGCCCGCGTACCAGATAGGCCGTGGCGGTCGGGTAGCTGCCCAGGTCGGCGGGCAGCACCGGCATGGCCGCGGCGGTGTGCTGCGCCAGGGCGACCGGGTCGCCGAAGATGGCCGCCGCGACCGCGGCGCTGATGTGCCCGTGGAGAATCGCCAGCGGGTTGTCGGCGTACTTGTCGATGGGGACCACCGCGGCGGAGGTTTCGCCGCGCAGCACGCCGACCAGCCACCGGTAGATGTCCAGCGTCGCGCCGGTCTGCTCGTCGCCGCCGCGGCGCACCAGGGCCAGCCCCGCGTCCACCTCGGCGACAACGCTGTCCAGCGATGGCGCGCAGTCCAGCATGCCGCGCACGGTCGTGTGGTAGCTGTAGATGGCGTACACCAGGTCGCCGCTGCCGATCAGCCCTTCGCGGGCCCGGCGCGCCTGTTGGACGCCGTTTTCGACCGGCTCGAAGCACCAGCAGAGGGTGGCGAACAGGAAACGCGTCTGCGAGGTGTCGGGCTCGTAGCCGCGGGCCTCGCCCAGCGCCATTACCCGTCGCAGCGCCCGGTATCCGGCGGCGTAGTCCCCGCGCAGCGCCACCGCGCCGAAGGCGGCGATGCCGGCCGGGCCGACGAGGGTGCGGCCGGGGCCGTATTCGAGCCAGATCCGCACCGCTTCCAGGCTCAGCCAGGCGTGTGTGGTCGGGTCGGGGAAGAGGTACGCCGCCGGCAGGACCGCGTCGAGCAGGCGGGTGGTGGCGAGCAGCGTCGGGTTGGTGATTTCGGGTCGGGTCAGGTCGTCCGCGTCGCCGGCGCCGTCCAGCCACCGGTACAGGTAGTCGAATTGACCGTCCAGCTCCGCGGTGAGCCGCTCCCCCGCCGGTACGGCGATGCCGAACTCGCGCAGCCCCGCCAGGCCGAGACTGAGCGCCTCCGCGTAGCGGTTCCGGAAGGTCAGGCTGCGCACCTGTACGCCGGTCGCCGCCGCGCGCTCCATCGTGGACGGACGCAGCTCGACGATGGTGCGGTACTCCTCGTCCGCCTCCTCCAGGCGCCCCACGCTGAACAGCGCGGCGTGGCGGCTGGTGTGCACCTCGATCAGCGTGCCGGCGTCCGCCGGATCGACAAGCCGCAGCGCGGCCGTCAACAACACGTTCACCAGCGCGTAGTCCCCGATCAGGGCGGCCTGGCCGGCGGCGCGCCGCAACAGCCCGACGGCCCGGCGCCGCTCCCCCGGATCGTCGACCGCGTCGACCACCGGCAGGTACTGCTCCGCCGCGACGGCGAACAACTCCGGCACCGCCGCGAGCCGCCGCGCCATGGCCAGTTGCAGGGTGCTGCGCCGCCGTGGGTCCAGCTCCTCCAGGATCACCTCACGGATCCGGTCGTGGCGGAACCGCATCGCCTCATGCATCCCCGGCTCGACCACCAGCAGGCCCTCGTCGAGCGCGACGTCGAGGGCGTCCTCCACGGCGTTCGCCGGCTCGCAGGTCGCGATCTGCAGCACGGCGATGTCGGCGCGCGCGCCAAGACACGCCATCGTCTCGACCATCGCCCGCGACCGCGCGGGCATGATCGCCAGCCGCGCCGCCAGCAGCCCGCCGATCTCGGACCGGCCCAGGTTGGCCCGCACGGTCGTCGCGTCCCACCGCCATCCGCTGGCTGTCGCGGTCAGCACGCCCTCGCGGCGCAGCGCGGTGAGCAGCTCCGCGGTGTCGTACGGGTTGCCGGACGTGTACGGCTCGATCACCTCGACCAGGCCCGCCGCCATGCCGGAGTCCACGTGCAGCATCTCCGCGACCATCGTTTCCATGCCGCGCACGGGCAGGTTGTGCAGCTGAAGGTGGCGCACGGTGGCCTGGTCGCGCCACCGGGACAGCGGCGCGGTCAGCGGGTGCCCCGCGTCCACGTCGTCCTCGCGGTAGGTGCCCACCAGCAGCAGGCCGTCGATCGGCTCGTCGCCCAGCACGAGGTCGACGAAGCCGAGCGCGGTGCGCCCCGCCCACTGCAGGTCGTCGAGGAAGAGCACCACCGGCCGTTTCCGCGAGGCGATCGCGCGGAGCATCTGTACGCTGGCTCGCTGCGCCCGCGGCTGCGCGGTCAACGGATCCCCGGGATCGGGCGGCACCGCCAGCAGCGTCGCGAACTCCGGCGAGGTCGCCGTCACCAGGCCCGCGTTCAGACCGACCGCCTTCACGATCCGTTCGCAGACCTCGGCCAGCTCGTCCTCCGGTTCGGCCAGCAGGAGCCGGCCCAACGCGCGGAACGCCTGATGGACCGCGTCGAACTCCAGGGCCCGCCGGTACTGGTCGAACTTGCCGGCCACGTACCAGCCGTCGGCGCCGGTCACCACCGGTCGCAGCTGGTCGACCAGCGCCGTCTTGCCCACTCCCGGCGCGCCGCCGATGAGCACGCCGCGGCACCGTCCGGCGAGCGCCTCCGCGAACGCCGTCTCCAGCACCGCCACCTCGTCCTCGCGGCTCACCAGCCGCGACGGTGGCAGCAGCCGCAGCGGAAAGTCGTGTTCGCCGACGTGGACCGGGGCGGCGGCCGGACGCGCCAGGGTGTCCCGCAGCCGTTCCAGGTCGTGCGCCACACCGTCCGCGGTCTGGTACCGGTTGTCCGGTTCCTTCTCCAGCAGGTGCATGATGATCGCGGACAGCGGCCGGGGGACGGCCGGGTTCACCTCGGCGGGCGGTAGCGGCACCCGCGCCAAATGATCATGGGTGAGCCGCAGCGGGTCGCCGGAACCGAACGGCGGCTCCCCCGTCGCCAGCTCGTACAGCGTGGCGCCCAGCGCGTACAGGTCGGCGCGTTCGTCCACCGACCGGCCGGTACGCCCGGTCTGCTCCGGCGCCAGGTACGCCAGCGTCCCGACGATCTCGGTGTGATGCGTGAACGCCGGGCGGATCTCGGCCAGCGACGAGGCCAGCGCGAAGTCCACCAGGCACGGGGCCCCGTCGCGGGAGATCACGATGTTCGCCGGGGAGATGTCCTGGTGCATCACCCCGCGGCGGTGCATCCCGGCCACCACGCGGGCCAGCTCCAGCGCCAGTCCGACCAGGTCGTCGACCGCCAGTGGTGTCGCCAGCCCGGTCAGGCTCGTGCCGCCGTCCGCCAGCACGACCGACCCCGGGTACCGCGGCATGTCCAGCAACTGGGCGACCCCCGTGGCGCCGCGCAGCCGCTCCAGCATCGCTACCTCGTGGCGCAGCCGGCGTTCCGCGTCCCGCCCCAGCGGCTCCTTGCGGATGGCGGTATGCCCCGCGAGGAACAGCCGGGTCACGCGCGTGCGTTCGCTCTCGCGCAGTACCTCGCTCCGAACCGGCGCTTCCATACACCGTGCTTACACCTGTTCGAAGGGCCAGGTCGGCGGCTTGATCAGAACGCAACCCGAGACATTCTGACGGGCTCAAGCAGGATTTGGGTCTTTTGCCGCCTCTGTTCCCTTCTGGGCCTCTGCCCGGCCTTCCTCCCGAGCCCGGGCCAGCAGCTCCGCGAGCCGCCGCCGGCGCCGCCGGAGGACGGTCCGGAGGGCGAGGACCAGGGCGACGAGGACGGCGACAGGGACCAACTGCGCCCCCGGCAGGGTCCATACCGTCACGGTGGCCGCGGCCGGCCGGATCTCCGCGCCGGTCGCGTCGCCGGCGGGGACAGCGGGGGTCAGGTCGACGGTGGTACGCAGCAGTCCCAGCGCCCAGACTCCGGCGACGCGGACCTCGACCTCTCGGCCGCCGCCCGGCAGCACCTCCTCAACCCGGGTCTGGGCACCATGCTCGGCGAGGCCGAACAGTTCGGTGGTGGTCACCTTGCCGGCGCCGGTCACGGCGACGCTGCCGTCGTTCGTCGCGGTGTACCTGACCAGGATGGCGCCGGCCGAGAAGGGGTTCCATGACCGCTTGTACGTGGCGGTCAGGTCGTCGACGGCCAGCGACGCCGTGACCGTGCCGCTGACCCGCATCATGACCCGGAAGCCGACCCGGCTCTCGACGGCGACCGTGCCGCCGGTGCTGGTGATGGTCGCCGCGATGCCGGCCGGGTGGTCGCCCGGCGTGGCGTCCCGGGGCACGGTGATGGTGAACGGCACGACCGCCGTCGCTTTGGCGCCGACGGTGACCTTGTCCTGCACCCGGATCCACGTGCCGCCGTCCACCGACGCCTGATTCGACGGGAGCATGTTGAAGCGGCCCTTGTCGGTGAGGTAGCCGTCGGCCGCCTTCAGGAAGAAGGTGGCGGGGCGGTCGCTGAAGTTCCGCACGGCCAGCCGTTCGGTCACCACCTGACCCGGGTCGAGCGACCGCTCGACCCACCGGCGGCCGTCCGGGCCGTTCTGGTCGGCCGGCTGGACCGCCCACGTGAGCGCCGGCGTGCTGGGTTCGGCCATGGCACCGGCGGGCGCGATCGGCGCGGCGACGAGCACCGCGACCGCCACCGCGAGCAGCCGCGGCAGAGTTCGGATCATGGCGGTCCTCCAGCCCGAGGGGGCCGCGCCGAGCGCGGCCCCACCCGTGCGTCATTCAAACAGCGACAGGGTCAGGGTCGAGGTGTACGCGCCGGCGGCGACATCCGCCGGGGCGCGCAGGAACAGGTTGGCGTTGACGGAGTACGCGTCGCCGGTGACCGCCTCGGAGTCGAACGTGGACACCAGCAGCTCCTGGTCGACCAGACCGACGTTGTTGCCGGGCTGGGTCGGCTCGTCGATGACGGTCACCACCTCCTCGCCCTCGGTGACCTGACCGGTGTCGCCGCCGTCGATCAGGTTCGGCTTCCAGCCGAGATGACCGGCGCTGATCGGTGCCTGGCCGGCGCTGCCGACGAAATCGGTCGCGCTGCCCAGGACGGCCCACGCGGCGCCGTCGGGGATCTCCTCCGGCGTACGGGTGTCGGTAACCGTCACCGTCGGCAAGGTACCGACGAATTGGCGTACCAGCAAGGTCGAGCCGTCCTCGGACAGCGCGACGGCGTTGGCGGCGATCGACAGGGCGAGCACGCCCGGTTCCTGGATCTCCTCGATGTCGACCGTCACCCGTACGTCACCGCTGTCGCCGGGCTCGGCCAGGGCCGGCGACGGCAGCGCCATCGCCCCGGCCAGGACCGCGCCGGCGGCACCGGTCGCGGCCAGCCGCTTGCGTTTCGATGTGCTCATGCGATGCTCCACTATCCTTTGTAGTCGGTCGTGAGTCCGAAAGTCAGGCGCAGGCCACGCCGGGGTACTCCGCGGTGTAGACGGTCGTCACCTCCTTGCCGGCCACGGTCCCGGTGGCGCGGACGGTGGCCGTGCCGGCAGCGACCGAGACCGCCCGCGTGGCGAACGACTGGTACGCGTTGGCACCCGGCGCGACGTTCGCGAAGGACCGCTCGCCGTAGGCGGTCTCCAGCTCGATCGTCACCGGTGCACCGTGGTCGTTGCGGCCCTGCACGGCGACGTACGCCTTGCCGGCGATGCACCGCGACTGGGCGGTGACGGTGACCGGCACGGTGGCCGGGTTGGTGCCGGGGTCGTCGGCGAAGACCCGCCAGTCGGTTATCGCGACCGCGGAGTAGGTGTCGCCGTTCCCGTTGGCCTGGATGGTGGCCCGCACCCGGGTGTGGTGACCGGGTCGAAGGTGACGGTGTTGAACGCGGTGGTGCTCGTGCCGTACGCGGATGCGCCGGTCACGTCGCGCCAGGCCGAGGTCGCCTCGTCCCAGTACTGCAACACCCATCCGTCGGGCTCGGCGACGCCGTTGCCGCTGCCCTGGTCCGAGTCCCGCCAGAACTTCAGCTCGGTGCCGGTGATGCGCACCGGGCGGGCCCAGTCGTACTGGACCCACTGGCTGGCCGGGCGGTCGCCGGACCAGGTGCCCCAGATCTGCGCCTGGCTCGGGTTCGCCGGGTCGGCGCCGTCGTTGAGCCCGGTGAGGCTGTTCCAGGGCGCCGTGTACGACGCGGTCGGCGTCGCGATGGGGCCGATGTTGCCGGTGAGCGGCCCGGACAGGTCCGCCGGGATGGCGACCGTCTTGGCGGTCTCCAGGTTTCCGGCCGTGTCGAGCGCGCGGAACGACACGGTGTGCCGGTTAGCGTCCGGTGCCGCGATGGCGCCGGTGTAGGCCGTCCACGCGCCCGTGCCGATGGCGTACTCGATGCGGGCGACCCCGGAGGCCGCGTCGGTCGCGGTCACCGTGACCGCGCGGGTGGTGCTGTTCACCGTGCCCGTGCTGACCGGCGCCGTGGCGTCGATGCGGACGGCGAGGCTCGCGGGCGCCGAGACGTTGCCCGCCCGGTCGGTCGCGGTCGACGTGACGGTGTGCTGGCCGTCCCCGGAGACGGTGACGTCGGCGTACCGCACCTCCGTCGCGACGGCCGGTGCGCCGCCGTCCACCGTGGACTCGATGGTCAGCCGGCCGCCGCGGTCGTCGACGCCGGCGACGCGGACCCGCACCGCGGACCGGAACCAGCCGCCGCTGCCCGCGCTGCCGCTGGGCGTGAGCGTCAGCGTCGGCGCGGTCTCGTCGCCCTCGGTGTCGCCGGGCGAGATCACCCTGACCTGCGCGGTGATCCGGCCGGCGGCGTAGCCGAGCACGGTGCCCTGGATCGGGAACGTGCCGGGTGCGGCGACCTGCTCCTCGGTCACCGGGTCCCAGAAGACCGGCACCTGCAGGCTCTGATCGCCGAACGTCACCGCGGCGGTGCCGGGCAGCTCCCGCTCCCCCACCTCGACCGTCAAAGCCGGCGCGGCGACGGATGACGGCTGCGCGGCAAGGATCTTCCACTCCTCGACCGCCACGGCCGAGTACGTGCTGCCGTTGGTCGACGCGTCGAACAGCGCGCGGACCTGCGTGGTGGTGACGGAGTCGAAGGTGGTGTTCTGGAAGCCCTGCGTGCTGGTCGGGTAGCCGCTCGGGTTCGGCACGTCGACCCACTGTCCACTGTCGAGGTTCCAGTACTGGACGCGCCAGCGGGCGGGGGCGGCGACGCCCACGCCGGTGCCCTGCGGCTGGTCGTTCCAGAACTCGATCTGCGAGCCGGAGATCCGCATCGGCTGGTCCCAGGTGTACTGCACCCACTGCTGGGGCGGGTTGTTGCCGGTCCAGGTGCCCCACATGTCCGGCGGCAGCGGGTTCGACCGGACGATCTCGTCGTTGAGCGCCTTGACCCAGTACTGCGTGGGCACCGGCTCGTTGGAGACGGTGACCTTCGCTTCCTGCGCGATGTTCGGCCGGGGTGTGAGGTCGCGCCCCTTGGCGGGCGTCGGCGTGACGAGCCTCATCCGCGGCGGGGTCTGTGTGTCGTCCCACTCGACCTTGTCGATCGCGACAGAACGGCGGAAGTGGCCGCCGCCCACGGCGTCGGCGGTGTGGTACGCCAGGTACCACTGGCCGTTGAACTCCAGGATGCCCGGGTGGCTGGTCGTCGAGGAGACCGGCCGCAGCACGGTCCCCCGGTACGTCCACGGCCCCTCGGGCGCCGCCGCCGTCGCGTACGCGATGCAGGCGTGGTAGTTCGCCGGCGTGCACGCGGAGGTCGGGCCGGCGTTGTTTCCGGCGTACGCCATGTAGTAGGTGGCGCCGCGCTTGAAGGCCCAGGCCGCCTCGAAGAAGCCGGTCAGCCCGGTGACGGTGCGCTGGGTGCCGACCGGGGTCTTCATGTCCGCCTGGAACTCCAGCATCCGCAGGTTGCTGAACGAGCCCCACCACACGAAGACCCGCTGGCCCTCGACCAGGATCGTCGGGTCGATGTTGTGGATGGTGTTGGCGGTCGGCACCCGCTGGGAGATGATCGGCCCCCCGGCGTGGTCGGTCCACGGGCCGGTCGGGCTGTCCGAGACGGCCACGCCGATCGCGAACTTGTCGGCCGCCGGGCTGTCCCGCTCGTTGATCGGCACGTACCAGTAGTAGCGGCCGTCGACGCCCCGGACCACCTGGCCGGCGTACGCGCGTCCCGCGGTCGCCCAGGCGAAGACCTGCTCCGGGCGCATCAACGACGGGTAGTGGGTCCACTGTCCCGCTTGCACGTCCGTGGTGCGGAACGCGCCCCACTCGTTCATGATGAAGTCGTTTGTGGACGGTCCGGCCTCGTCATGTCCGGTGTAGACGTAGAGCTGGTCGCTTCCGCTGTCGTTGCCGGGGGCGCCGGCCGGCACGACGAGCGGCGCCGGGTCGGCCGAGTAGTAGCTGCCGTCGCCGAGGATGGGGTTGACGGTGTTGGTGAAGGTGATCGGGTCGGCGGCGTAGGCCGGCGTGCCGGCGCCCACCAGGGCGCCGGCGAGGAGCCCGGCGGCCGCCGTGACGGCGGCCGCCCTTCGTCTCATGCTGATTTTCACGTGTCGGTCTCCTAACCCTGGCTAGCCGCAGGTGATCGCCGCGTACGCCGCGGTGATCTGCGCGGTCACCGGCTGCTCGTTGACGGTTCCGGAGACCTTCACCGTGGCAGTGCCGGCCGGGATCGTCTTGGCGCGGGCGTTGAACGCCTGGTACGCGGACTTGCCGGGCAGGACCCCGGGGAAGGTCCGCGACCCGTACGGCGTGACCAGCTCGATGGTGAGCGGCACGTCCTCGTCGTTGCGCGCGTTGACGGAGACGTAGGCGTTGCCGCCGATGCACTGCGAGCGCGCCTGCACCGTGACGTCCCACGCCGGGCCACCGTCGCCCACGGTCAGCGTCAGCGTGGTCTGCGTAGTGCCGGCCTGGCTGACGTAGTCGGGCAGGATGAGCTTGCCGATGACGGTGTAGCGCCCGGGTGTGTTGACGATGTTCGGGTCGAACTGCCAGTCGACGCCGATCGCCTGGTTGTCCCGGGAGCCGTCGTTGTAGGACACCTCCACCTTGTCCGGCAACCCTGGCAACTCCCCCACATCGACGCTCTGCTGGAACGACTCGGCGCCCTGGATCGAGATTCCGCCCGGGGCCGTCTCTGGCCGCACATAGATTCGTGCCTCGGCGATCAGGCCGTAGGCGTCGTTCGTGCCGTATACCACGAACGGGTCCACATTGGGCTCGGCGACCATCTCTGGGGTGATCTGCTGCCACCGGAAGCCGATCTTGCCGCGGGCGCCGCTGGCGTACACGCCGTCGAGCTCGCTCGGCAGGGTGGGCACCTGGCCCACGGTGGTCCGGATCAGCACCGGCGAGCGCACCGAGTCGACGGTCTCGCCGTTGGCCCGCCAGCGCAGCACACCCGTGCCCGCGCCGCCGGTCATCACGCCCCAGATGCGGACGCGCAGGTAGCTGGTCATGATCGGTTCGAAGGTGAGTCGGTTGTAGGCGTTGGTGTTCAGGCCGCCGGCGTACGCCGACCCGCCGGTCAGCGCGACAGGGGTCCAGGTGGCGCCGTCCGTCGAGCTTTCGACGACGTACGTGTCGGCGTTGGGCCGGCGGGTGCCGCCGTTGTCGTCGTACCAGTAGATGTCCGTCGAGGACAGTCGCACCGGCGAGTTCCACCGGTACTGGATCCACGCCTCCGTCTCCGGCGTGGTGCCGTTCTGCGTCTGGCCCCAGGTGCCCCAGCCGTTCCCGGCGCCCGGGCTCGAGCTGGCCGGGGTGGTGGCCTCGTTGACCCGTAGCGGGTTCTCCCACGGCGCGCTGCCGCTGGTGGTGACCGCCGCCGAGGAGCCGAACTCCGCGACCACGTCCTTCTTGGCGAGGGTCGCCGCCACGGTCGCCTCGGTCCGCCTCTCCCCGTCGTCGGCGAAGAACCGGAACACGTAGTCGCCGGCGACCGTGCCGGTCACCCGGGTGGACAGCGCCTTCGGGTCGGCGAAGATGACGCCCGCGCCCTGCGGCGCCGAGACGGTCTCCCAGCCGAGGGTCAGCTCGCTGTCGTACGGGATGCCGTCGTCGGTCGCCGTGCCGACCAGCCGGGTGGACAGGTTGCCGTCCGCCGTGGCGTCGCGCGCGGCGGTGACGACCGGCGCCTGGTTGGAGACCGGTGGCACGTCCCGGCCGGAGTTGAACACCTGGATCTCGGCGATCGCGGTGAAGTACGTCGGGTTGTTCGTGAACGCGATCCGCACCTTGTTCGACGTCACGGTGCCGAAGAGCGCCTCGTTGAACTTCGCCGACGTGACCGTCGGGTTCTTGAACTGGCCCGGTACTTCCTTCCAGCCGCCGCTGCCGTTCGGCACCTGGACCCACCAGCGCGCCGGCTCGCGGTAGCCGCCGGCCTGGCGGTCGCTGACGAACGTCACCTTCACGTTGTCGAACGACTTGGCCGAGCCGAGGTCGAGCTCGACGTAGCCGTTCTTCTCGGTCGTGCCGTAGTTGCCCCAGTACGGCTCGTTGGCGGTGACGCCGTCGGTGACCGCGGCCAGCGACACCGGCCGCTCGGTCTCGTTGATGGCGCCGGGCGTGTAGTTCATCGTGGACGTGCTCCACCCCGGCGTGTGGAACTGCCGCCACGGTGTCGGACGCACGCCCTGCTGGGTGTACGACGAGCTGAGGTTGGCGCCCGCGGCCAGGTTCGGCGCGTCCTCGGTCAGGTCGATGCCGGCCGTCTTGAGGTACTCGACGACCCGCTCGTCCTGGATCGGCGTGTCCACCGCGCTCGGGAAGTCACTCCCGGTCGCCGCGGTGAAGGTGACGGTCAGGCCGTCCTCCGCCTGGACCTGGTTGGTCGTCGGGTCGTAGGTGAACTTGCCGAGCTTGTCGGTGCTGACCTTCCGCTCACCGTTGAGGAAGAGGCTGTAGCCCGCGCCCAGGCCGTACTTGCTGCCGTCCGGGTCCCAGACGATCGTGACGTCCTGCCCGTGGTAGCGCAGGTTGTTGACCATGAAGTGGTCGTAGCCGAACGTGATCGGCCACAGCTCGATCTTGTCGTCGGAGCGCGGCTGGATGCCCGCCATGTCCTCGACGAAGATGTAGTTCTGGTTCCCGAGCATGATGTGGTTCGGGTTGTTGCGGTTGTACGTCTTGGTGGTCGGGTTCCAGTTGGAGTAGTACTCCGCCTGGTTCGCGACCCGCATGTCCGCGCCCGGGTAGACGCTCCAGGCCATCCAGTCCAGCAGCCGCTTGGCGTACGCCGGGGTGATGTACTTCTGGCCCGGGTCGTAGTGGCGCAGCGCCGAGCGGACGCCGCGGTACTGCACGGTGAAGTTGATGTTGGAGAAGTTGTTGGAGCCGCCGATCCCGTAGGCGGCCCGGTCGTACTGGTTCGCGGTGTAGAACGGGAAGATCGGGAAGTTGTCGCCGTAGGTCAGGAAGCGGAACCCGTCGACGTAGGTCTGCCACTGGTCGAACGGGATGAGGTTCTGGGCGTAGACGTCGTAGAGGTTCGACTCCTTCGCCGGGATCAGGTCGCGGGCCGACTCGGGCAGCGGGTTGGCCCGGCCGTTGGAGCTGGCCGCGCTCGTCGCCCCGTGCGACGTACCGGCCAGGAACATCCGGGTGTCGGTGCTCCACAGTCGACCGAGGATCGCGTCCCGGACGCCGTTCGCCCCGGCCGCCATCTGGTCCACCTTGGACTGATCCGCGCCGGAGATCTGGTAGAGCTGCCGGGCGGCGTCGAGCGCGCCCCACACGTACGCCGACTCGGGGCGTTCGATCGTCCGCGCGCCGGGTGCGCCGGCGTTCGCCTTCGGGAAGCCGAAGGTGATGGCGTCGGCGTCGTTGCCCGGCATGAAGTTGGTGTCGTAGGCGATGAGCTTGTCGTCGTTGCCGTCGTAGTGTTCGAGCTGGCCGACGCCGTCGCCCTCGAAGTAGTGGGCGAACTTTCCGGCGATCTCCTTGCCACCGCCGTGCACGTTGTACGCCTCGAGCCCGGCCGTGCCGATGTACTGCGAGTAGTGGTTGTTCCAGCTGGTGTGGCCGGGGCTGTCCAGGAACGCCGAGGAGCCGGACAGCTCACCGATGTTGAGGATCTGGCCGTACGGCAGGTAGGGCGTGCGCAGCCACTTGGTGTCCTGCAGGTGCATCGGCTGGGTCAGCGCCACGGCGTTCTGGTAGAGGTTTACGCCCTCGATCGTCGTCGGGTACTGGTAGACGTGGCCGGTCGCGTTGGCGTCGAGGCTGTTGTAGCGCTCGCCCCACCAGCGGTACACGATGGCCTTTTCCAGTGCGGGGTCGGGCACGTTGATGTAGGGGACGTCCTGGGCCCAGCGACTGTTGAACGCGGTGACGCCGGTGCGTACCGCCTCGGCCGGCGCCAGTTGGGCGTACTCCTGGTAGCTCTGCACGGTCTTCGGCAGCGTGGCCGAGGAGACCGCGCCGACGACCGACAGCGACACCGAGCCGCCGGCGGCCACGGTGACCTCACGGTCGAGGTTGGTGCCGGTACGGGTGAAGCCCGCCCCGGTCAGGCTGGTGCGGATCGTGTCCCACGCCGTGTCGATGGTGCCGTTGTTGGCGCCGCTGGTGATGACGCGGGTGCCGGTGAGCTCGGCCGCGCCCTGGCCGGCCTGGGTCGCCAGCGGCGAGGCGGCCCGGACGGTGAACGTCGCCGGTGCGGCGCCGGGGTTGGTGAAGGTGATGGCGGTGACCGCGACGTTGTCGTAGGTGATGAACTTGGTCAGGTTGGCGGTGACACCGGTGGTGCCGATCGTGTACCGGCTCTTGGCGTGGCTCGGCGCGTTGAACCTGTTAGCGTTAACTTCGGTGACCGTCTGGCCGGGCACCGTGACGGTGTACAGGTTGCCGAGGTTGTTGGGGCCACCGACGTACGCGCTGCCGGCGAAACCCATGACGGTGAAGTTGTTGTTGCTCGCGCCGCGCATGTACAGGGAGCGGCCCCGGGTCATCAGCACCGCGGACCCGATCGTGCCCGAGACGCCCAGGACGCGGTCGAGATAGTAGTCCGTGCCGCCAGCGGCCAGGTCCTTGTCGAAAATGGACTGATGCATGTTGCCCGCGGTGAACGGCACGCCGGGCTTGAGCTGGTTGGCGACGTCCCCGGCGTTGGCGTAGACCGGGTCGCCGATGTCCATGACGTGGCTCAGGCCGTCGGTGTAGACACCTACGTCACCCTCGTTGCCGGGCAGTACCGGACCGGCGGCGTGAGCGGCGGAGGGCATGCCGACCACTCCTCCCACCAAAAGCGTGGTGAGAGCGGCCCACACGGGCACCCTCCGCACGCGTCTCGGAATCATCTCGCTTCCTCCTTGAGGTCGGGGGTACGGCGATCTGCTGTTGTGGGGAGCCAGACGCGCATCGTCGAGGGCCCGCGATTGGCCCATGCGTGGTACGCCACCAGCGCCACCTCGTCCAGTTCCTCGCCCAATGCGGGCACCGACTCGGCCTCGTCCGTCCTATATGGCCAGTCGTGGTCATTCGGGTGCACGCGCCGCAGGCTGACGGTCACCCGGCCGGCGGACAGCCGGGGCGGGCGGCCGGTGTCGACGCGGAGTTCGTCGACGCTATCGACACCGTCGACGTCCACGGACTCCAGGGCCAGCACCACCGGGCCGCGCTCCACCGCGACGCAGCCGCGGACCGCGTCGATGCGCGGGTCGGGGTAGGTGAACCGGGGCGCCATCGGCAGCGACAGCACGACCTCGTCGCCGGGCCGCCAGATCCGCTGTTCGGTGACGTAGCCCGGACCGACCGGCCGGGTATGCCCGTCGACGGTCACCGTCGCGCCCTGGGCCGCCCATCCGGGTACCCGCAACGACAGCGACCAAGGAACATCAGTGTCGCAGGCAGTTTCGTCGCCCTCGATACGTACCCGGATCTCCCCGTCGTGGGGTAGTCGGCCGTCACCGTCACGCGCAGCTCGCGCCCGTCGGCGCGGCGGTGTTCGATCGTGCCGGGCATGTACTGGTGCAACTGCAGGCCGTCGTCGTCGGACGTGGCCACGTACGCGGTCAGGCTGGCCAGCGTGCGGGCGACGTTGGTCGGGCAGCAGGAGACCTCGAACCAGGGCGCCCGCAACGAGGCCGCCGCGCGCAGGCTGGGCCGGTCGGCGTCGGGCAGGGTGCCGACCTCGCGGCGGTGCAGGGTGTTGGCGTAGAAGAAGCTCCGCCCGTCCGCCGACGGCGAGGTCGCCACGACGTTGAAGAGCGTCCGCTCGATGAGGTCGGCGTACCGGGGGTCACCGTCGGCCAGCAGCAGCCGCCACGCGACCATCACGGAGCCGATGCCGGCGCAGGTCTCGGAGTACGCGCGGTCGGGCGGCAGCACCCAGTCGCCGCCGAACGCCTCGTCCTGGTGCCGGGAGCCCTGCCCGCCGGTGATGTACGTGCGCCGCGTCACCGCGTTCTGCCACTGGTTGCGCACCGCGTCCAGCAGGCCGGCGTCCTTCTGCTCGACCGCGACGTCGACCGCGCCGGCGGCGAGGTAGTTCGCCCGCACCGCGTGTCCACGTAGGACGGTCGCCTGCCGGACCGGCTGCTCGTCCTGGAAGTACTCCCGGCCGAACTCCACGTCGCTGAGCCGGCCGTGGCCCCGCCGGTCGACGAAGAGCGCGGCCTGGGCCAGGTAGCGGTCGTCGTCGGTGGTCCGGGCGAACTCCACCAGCGCGGCCTCGATCCCCGCGTGCCCGCAGAGTCCGTCGATGCCGTCGGGTCCGAACGTCTCGCACACGTTGTCGGCGGCCCGGCGGGCGACCTCCAGCAGCCCGTCGTCCGCGCCGGGACGCGTGCGGGCCCGGGCCACCGCGGCCTGCAGCAGGTGACCGACGCAGTAGAGCTCGTGGCCCCATTCGAGGTCGGACCAGCGCGGTGCCTGCCCCGAGCGGCCGAATTTGGTGTTGAGGTACCCGTCCGGCTCCTGCGCCGCGGCCACCCGCCGCACGACGGCGCGAAACCGCGATTCGAGCCCCGCGTCGCCGTTCCGGCCGATCTCCCACGCCAGCGCTTCGAGGTACTTGTAGACCTCCGAGTCGGAGAACTCGCGCCCGCGGCGTTCCTGGGCGAGGCCACCTCGCACGGCGAGGTCGAAGTTTCGGATCCAGCCTTCGCGTTCGAGCCAGTGCTCGATGTGCGCCAGGGTCGCGACAGCGTTGACTTCTTGGCGCTCGGCCCAGAATCCGCCCGTGATCCGGACGTCACCCAACCCGAGCGGCCGGAGCCGGCCGCGGATGGGCAGGACAGTCGCCGCGGTAGCTGCGGTGGCAGTCATGCTCAGCCTTTCAGCGCGCCGGACATGAAGCCGCGCACGTAGTGTCGTTGGAGCAGGAGGAACAGGATGATGCACGGCAGGGCGAGGATGACGACGCCCGCTTCGGTCGCTCCATAGTCGACAACGCCTTGCACCTGGCCGCGCAGGTTGGAGACGGCGAGCGGGAGGGTCATCTTCTCGCTGTCGTTGATGAGGATCAGCGGCGCGAAGAAGTCGTTCCACGCGGCGAGGAAGGAGAACAGCCCGACGGTGATCAGGCCCGGTTTCACCGCGGGCAGCAGCACCCGCCACAACGCGCCGAACGGCGAGCAGCCGTCCACGGTCGCGGCCTCGTCCAGCTCGCGCGGCACCGCCTCGAAGGAGATGCGCATCAGGAACGTGGAGAACGGCAGCTGGAACATCGTCAGCACGAGCGCCACGCCGACCAGCGAGTTCTCCAGCCCCACCTCGTTCAGCAGCACGTACAGCGGGATCAGCAGCGTCGCGTACGGGACCATGAGGATGGCGAGCGTGAGCAGGAACAGGACGTTCTTGCCGGGGAAGCGGAACCGCGCGAACGCGTAGCCGCCGAAGAACGAAATCAGCAGCGTCAGCGCGACCGTCAGCAGCGAGACGAACGCGGAGTTGAGCAGGTAGCGCCAGATGCCGGCCTGGTAGCGGGTGAGCGTCTCGTAGTTGCCAAACCCCCAGCCGTCGACCTGGTTGGTGCCGGCCTGCGGGGAGACCGAGGCGACCGCGGTCCAGAGGAGCGGCGCCAGGAAGATCAACGCCAGCGCGCCGGTGAACACCCAGTACGGCGTCCGCAACGCGATGCCGGCGATGGTCGAGGTGGACCGGGAACGGACCGCCATTCTCAGCTCTCCTCGGACCGGAAGGCGCGCAGCTGCAGCGCGTTGATGACGACCAGCGCGACGAGCACGATGACCGAGATGGCCGCGGCGACACCGAGGTCGTTCTGTCCCTGGAACGCCACGCTGTAAATGAGCTGGACGACCGTGATCGTGCTGTTGTCCGGGCCGCCCTTGGTGAGGATGTAGAACTGCTCGAAGGCGAGCAGCGAGCCGGTCACGCAGAGCACGGTCGTGAGCGCCAGCGTGGGGCGCAGCAGCGGCAGCGTGACCCGCCAGAACGTCTGCCAGCGGGTGGCGCCGTCGGAGCGGGCGGCCTCGAACACGTCCGCCGGGATGCCCTGCAGACCGACCAGCATGAGCACCATGTAGAAGCCGGCGTAGCGCCACACGATGAGGAACGTCGTGGAGAACAGCGCCGCGTTCGGTGAGCCGAGGAACGTGAAGCCCCAGCTGTCCATCAGTGGTTTCAGCGGGCTCGCGTACGGCGAGTAGAACACGTAGAACAGCAGCGACGCCGAGGCCAGCCCGAGCGCGCTGGGGATCAGGAACGACGCCCGGAGCAGGTTGTTCCACCGGCTCGACTCCTGCACCAACAGAGCCAGACCCAACCCCAAAACCAGCAGCAGTACGGTCGCGAGCACCGTGTACTTGATGGTGAAGACGACCGAATCGGTGAAGAAGCGGTGGTCGACCGCCTTCTTGAAGTTGTCGGGAAAGTTGATGCCCTGATCGCCGGTGAGCAGCGGCCACTTCGACACCGACATCTTGATCACGAGCAGCAGCGGGAGGGCGAACAGCGCCACCACGAAGACCGCCGTCGGTGTCGCGTAGAGCCAACCGAGCAGCGCTTGCCGGCCGCGTCGCATGGAAACCTCTCGTTCGTTCGGTGGAGCGGGCGTGTACCGGCCTGAGGTAGACGGTCTGCCGGTACACGCCCACGCGGACATTTACTGCTTGAGGACAGCGGTGATTTCTTCGTTGTCCTTCTGCAGATCGCCGCTCTTTCCTTCCAGCACCTGGTTGCGCACCAGCGTCAGCCACGGGCTGTTCGGCGCGTTGAACGCCTGCTGGAAGTTGAGCGCGACCGGGGTGTCACCCTTGCCGGCCACCTCGTTGATGGTGACCAGCCGCGGATCCGCCGCGGCGTACTTGTTGTTGGCGAAGTCGGCGCGAGACACCACGTCCTTGTTCTTCGCCAGCACCTCGACCTGGGCCTCCTCGGACATCATCCAGCTGAGGAAGTTCCAAGCCTGGGCCGCCTTCTTCGAGTCCTTCGAGACACCGATGCCGTCCCCACCGACGAAGGTGGAGGCGCCCCCGCTGGGGCCAGGAATGCCGGCCACACCAGCCTCGAAGGGGGTCGAGGAGAGCAGCGTCGCCGGGTAGAACATCAGACCGACCTTGCCCTCGGTGAACGCGGCGGTCCAGGTCGGACCCGCCTCGGTCTTCGAGGAGGGCAGCACGGCGCCGGACTTCCACATGTCGTTCCAGGTGTTGTAGACCTTCTGGGCGGTGTCACCGGCCAACTCGGACTGCTTGCCGTCCGCGCTCATCACCTCGCCACCGCTGGCCCAGATGGACGGGAACCAGGTGAAGACCAGGCATCCGCCGCAGTTCAGGCCGGTCGCCGTGCCGTAGACGCCGGGCTTCTTCAGCCCTGGATCTTCTTGGCCGCGGCGGCGTACTCGTCGAGGGTCGCCGGGGCCTTCTCCGGATCCAGCCCGGCGTCCTTGAAGAGCTGCTTGTTCCAGAACAGCATCGACAGGTCGAGCACGAAGGGCAGCACGTGCGGCTTGCCGTCGAGCGTGCCGGCCGAGAGATGCCCCTTGTTGATCTGGTCCTTGAAGCTGAGGCCGTTGATGTTCGAGCTGAGGTCCTGGAACAGGCCCTGGCTCACCCAGTTCGGCACGTAGACGATGTCCGCGGCGAACAGGTCCGGCAGGCCACCCGAGCCGGCCGCCGCACCCACCTTCGCGACGTAGTCGTCGTTCGGTACCACGGTCAGGCTGACCTGGTTCTTGTGGCTGGCGTTGTAGGCGTCGACGAGGAGCTTCGCCTGCTTCTCCAGCGGGGCGCGGGTCCACAGGGTGAGCTGGCTGCCGTCGTCGGTGCCGTTGGGCCCGGCCGCGGCCGCGTCCGTGCCGGTGGCGTCGTCGTCTCCACACGCTGCCACGGCGAGTGTCAGCGTGGCCACCAGGACGCCGGCCAGTGAACGCAGGGCGGTGCGTCTGCCCAGGGTTCGGCTCATTGATTGTCCTCCTAGGTCTTATCAGGCCGTCAATTCGTTCTGCTCGATGAGGAGGCACGCAGGAGGGCATGACGGATCGCCAGTGCGCCCGTCCCGGCTCACCGCCCTGCGCCGCTTCCGAAAACCTTTTCGGGGATTCTGGTCGCCTGTTACGGCCGTGTCAACCGTGGATTTCGACCCGGGTGTAGGGGTCTCACCTGTTGGGCGCGGTCGAATCACGCATTACGACGCGACCCGGAAACTGCTCCGAGGTGGGCGGGACACCACCGTCGATGGCCGCGAAGAGGTGTTGGCTGGCGGCCGCGCCGAGGCGTTCGAGGTTCATGTCGATGCTGGTCAGGCGCGGTCGGGAGTGCGCGGCCACGGCCTCCCAGTTGTCGAAGCCGATCACCGATATGGCGCCCGGCACGTCGCGCCCGAGGTCGCGCAGCGTCTCCAGGACACCCCGGGCGATCTGGTCGCTGCCGCAGAAAACCGCGTCGACCTCGGGGTGTTGCTCGACGACGATATGCGCCGCGGCCCGGCCCCAGGTCTCGTGCCACGACCCGTAGTACGGCTTGCCGCCGAGCATGCTCAGGCCCACGTCGGCGAGCGCGGCCACCGCACCGTCGGCGCGGTCCCGGGCCGCCTTGTAGCTGGACTCGCCGGTGATGTGGGCGATGTTGCGCCGGCCGCACGCCAGCAGATGCTCGACGGCGAGCCGCCCGCCGCCCACGTTGTCGACCGTTATCGAAATGTCGTCCGGGTTCGCGGACGGGGCGTAGACGTACACGACCGGCACGGGGATGGTGCCGGCCAGCGGCGGCCGGGGATCGGTGCGCGACCCCACGACGATCAGACCGTCGACGCGCCGGGACAGCAGCGCCCGTACGTGGTACACCTCCCGGATCGCGTCGCCGCGCGCGTCGCACAGGAAGACCGAGACCTGCCCCGCCCCGGACGCGTCCTCCGCGCCCATCAGGATGGGAATCGAGAAGCGCCCCTCCAGGTCGCTCGTCAGCAGCCCCACCGTGCCGGTGCGCCCCCGCAGCAGCCCCTGCGCGAGGGCGTTCGGCGCGAACGAGAGCAACTCCGCGGCCTTCAGCACCCGTTCCCGCGTCGCCGCCTTGACCTCGTCCCGGCCGTTGATGGCCTTGGACGCGGTCGCCACCGACACCCCGGCGAGCTTGGCGACATCGGTCAGCGTGGGCGCCCGGTAGGCGGGGACGTCGGGCTCAGCGTTCATGCAACGACAGTACAGTCCTTGAAAACCTTTTCGGCAGACTTTCAGTCGGCGAACGAAATCCTCAACCAGTCTCTACAAAAGGCCATTGTCGCTGGCGTACCGAGGAAACTCGGTTCCTGTACAGGGCAGTCTCATTCCGGTGGCCGCCAGAGCGTCGACCAGGTTGCTGGCGCCGACCTCGGTGAGCTTCCCGTTGTGGCAGGCGCGCGCGAGGAGCCAGATCGTGCCATGTACGTCGATCCCGTGTTTGCGGCCGACTCGTGTGGCGTCGCGCTCGTCGATCAAAGCCACGCCACCGAGTTCCTCTGCCACGGCCAGGACGCTGGCCTCACCAAGGTTGCGGGTACCGGCACCGACCCGGCCGCTCCAGATAGCAAATAGCCGGAGTCGATCCAGGGTGTCGAGAGAAACGATCCGAAGCCATTCGACGCTGAGAATCTGCGTCAGCTCGGGGTAGACAGAGCTGCCATCACGGATCTCCTCGCGGACGACATGCGGCACGAAAGACTCCGCGTCCGCGAGAAGATCACCAAGTACGTCGAGCCGATCGGCGCGGGCGAAGTGACTGAGGCAGGTCGTGTCGAACACCAAGCGCGGCGCGACGGAGGCTGTCACGGCGCGATGTCCTCATCACTCAGCGGGGGAAAGTCCGCCTCGTCGATCTGACCACGCATCAGCTCAACTGCGCGGGCCGTTGTGATCAGGTGCCGTCGACGCGCTTCCAGGACAGCGTGCGCATAGCTGGGGGTACTCGAATCCACTCCAGATCCGGTTGGGGAGTCCATCCGGTGGCGTCGAGAAGCTCGGCTCTGGTGGGCGTCTGCGGAAGCCAGGACGCGGCCTCTTCTTGGCCGAGGACGCCGGCGCGAACCGCCTGCCGGACCGCCAAGGACCACGATGTGCGGTAGGCGGAAGCAAGCCGGATCAGCGCGTCTCGATCAAACCCTTGGCCTGCCGCACTGATCACCGCGGACGGTAGGAGAAACTCCGCCGCGAACGCGTCGATGATGGCCTCTCGACCGGATCGCGACGCGTGCACGCCCAGATCGCTTGAGTATTCGTCGCCGAGCACAAGGTGCCCCAACTCGTGCGCGGCGGTCGCCCGCCGCCGGCCCGGATCGCCGAGCCTGCTCACCACGGCGACGGCGAGATCGCCATCCAAGACCGATGCCCCGTCACCGGGAAGGTCGACAACAGCGACGAACAACCCTGCGTCCTGACATGCCTTCATGAGCGACTCGATGGGTTCATCGCCATTCGCAAACAGACTGCGCAACCAGCCGGCGGCCTGGCGCGCGGCGGTGTCCGAATCGATCTTTCCCGGGTAGGTGCGGATCGGGCGGGCCTCGAGCACGCCGAGGGTCTGCATTTGACGGACGTCACGAAGCCAACTCACCAGTTCGGCTTCCAGCCGGAACGACTCACGGCCGGCCTCCGTGGCTTCCTCCTCAAGCAGGGCGGTGCGCCGGGACAACACGGCCGGACGTTCGTACAGGAAGTGATCGAGCGGCAGGTCGAGGCACGCGCCCAGCCGGACCAGCTCGACGGCGTCAATGCGCCGGCTCCCTCTTTCGATCTTGGCGATCATCGTCCGGTCCAGCCCGATCCGCCGGCCGAGTTCGTCCTGGGAGAGCTTCGCGGCCAAGCGAGCCTCACGCACCCGCTGGCCGATGCCAGCCCATTCCTCACGTACCGCCATGGTGCGATAATCGCACGAACCGCTCCCGACGGCATCCTTGATCATGGAATGGGCATCACCCGGGCGATCCGGATCGACGTACTGGTGCTGCCGGCCGCCGGGTATGCGGCGCTGCCGTCGGCGTACGCCTTGAATGCCTGGAAGTCGTGGTCCCGCACGTCGATGGTGAACTGGGCGCCCACGGCCGTGCCGGTGCCGGCGTCGTACACCTGCGCGGCCATCGCGGTGCCCGACTCCCACGTGAGCAGCATGCGGCCGGTCCCGTAGCTCACCAGGTGCGGATGGCTCGATCGGGCGGCGGTGCTGACGGTGGTGTCGGACGCGCCGGTGGTGAAGTGTTCGAGGCGCACCTGGCCGCCCTGGCTCCACGCGGTCCAGTAGCCCGACGTGCTCGCCAGCACCAGGTCGCCGCCGAAGAGGGTGCCGTCGCAGGTGCCGGCGGCCACCGTACGGTACGGGTTTGGCTGCGCGATCCGGCACGCGTTGTCGGTGGCACAGACCATCGCGAAGCGGCTGGTACGGGGGTCCCACACGATCCGCGTACCCCAGCTGTGGCTGCAACCCACCTCGAAGCTGTCCCGGTGTCCGGCGACCAGCGCCCCGCCGGCGTTGACCACCTGCATCCGGTCGCCCTGATGGATGTCGACGCAGTTTCCATTTTGGACGGTGATGGCGACGCCGAAGTAGGCCGCGTAGTTGGCGCCGTCGGACGCGAGCCGGCCGTGGTGCTGGTACCACCAGACGAACCGGGCGCCGTTGTCGTACCCGGTGCGGGTGTCGCTCAGGTTGGTGACCTGCCGTTCCCACACGAGCTGGCCGGAGTTGTCGAAGCGGATCATGTGCATGGTGTTGCACGGGCTGGACGAGCCGCCGCACAGCGGTCCGTCGCCGCAGTCGCCCCGGCGGGTGAGCAGCAGGACGCCGCCGTTGCTGTCCGCCTGTACGTCCTGCAGGTCGATGCCCGCGAAGCTGGTGGGTGTCCCGACGAGCCGGTCGTCGCAGCCGAGCTTGCCCAGGTACACCCGGCTGTCGGTGCCCAGCCACGCCAGCCAGGACCCGCCGGACGGGGTCGCCGCGATCGCCGCGGGCAGCGGTTCGGTGTCGCCTTCCCGCCCGTAGCCGGTGACGGGCACGCCCACGTCGACCTGGGTGACGGTGACCGCCGGCCCGGCGCCGGCCGGTCGGGCGCAGTCCCCGTCGGCGGTGCGGATGGGGTCGCCGTGGGGGTGGGGGCGCCGGTCGGGGAGGCGGAGGTGGCGGCGGTCGGGGTCGGTGCGGCGGTCGGCGAGGGGGCGGCGGTCGGCGTCGGGCTGGGGTCGACGTCGCGGTGGCCTGCCCGGTGCAGGTCACGCCGTTCAGCGAGAAGCTCGCCGGTGCGGGGTTGCCGGCGGCGTTCCAGGTGCCGTTGAGCCCGAACGAGGTGGTGGCGTTCGTGGCTATGCCACCGTTCCAGGCCGCGTTGTTCACCGTGACCGCGCTGCCGCTCTGCGAGACCGACGCGTTCCACGCCTGGGTCACCGTCTGCCCGGCCGAGTAGGACCAGCGCAGCGTCCAGGCGCTGACCGGGTCGCCGAGGTTGGTGATCGCGACGTTGGCGGTGAACCCGGTGCTCCACTGCGAGCCGACTCGGTAGTTGACCGAGCAGCCGGTCGAGGCGGCGTGCGCCACCACCGCCGCGGTGGTACCGGCGGCTACCGCGGCCGCACCGGCGGCCGCGAGCAGTACGACGCGCAGTCGTCGTTGGCGCATGTCTTCGTGTCTCCCGTCAGAGCGGACGCGGCGCCCGATCTTATGGACGTGGATCAGTCGGACGCAATCGACCTTAATGAATCTTTAAAGTCCTTACCGCCCGTACGCCGCCCACTGCGCAATGCCGGCACGCTGTTGCGGGTGCGCTGGATGAGTACGACGCAGGCCAGCACCACCAGCGCCGCCGCGATCGAGGCGGGGGTGACGGTCTCGCCGAGCAGCAGCGCCGACCAGAGCAGGGTGAGCACCGGCTGGGCGAGCTGGACCTGGCCGACCCGCGCGATGCCGCCCCGGGCCAGTCCCGCGTACCAGGCGAAGAAGCCCAGGAACATGGAGACCGCGGTGACGTAACCGAACCCCGCCCAGGCGCCGGCATCGGCGTGCGGCGGATCGACGACCGCGGCGGCGACCGTGATAGGGGCGGTGACGGGCAGCGCGAGCAGCAACGCCCAGCAGATCGTGCGGGCGCCACCCAGTTCGCGGGCGAGCACGCCGCCTTCGGCGTACCCCAGGCCGCACAGGACGACCGCCGCGAGCAGGAAGAGGTCGGCGGTGGACAAGGCGCCGCGGACCGCGCCGCTGGTGCCCAGGAAGGCGAGCACCGCGACCAGCCCGCCGGCGCTCGCGACCCAGAAGAGCGCCGGCGGGCGCTCACCGGCGCGTAGCACCGCGAGCACGGCGGTGATCGCGGGCAGCACGGCGATGACGACCGCACCGTGTGCCGAGGTTTGGGTGGTCAGCGCCAGCGAGGTGAACAGCGGGAATCCGACGACGACGCCGAGCGCGACGACGGACAGCCGCCGCCACTGGTCGCGGGTCGGCCGGGGCGCGCCGGTGAAACGCACGTACGCCCAGGCCAGCGCCGCCGCGCCGACGGCCCGGCCGAACGCGACGAACCACGGGTCGAGCTGCTGTACGGCGACGCGGGTCGCGGGCAGCGACATGCTGAACGCGAGCACGCCCAGCCCGCCGAGGGCGAGGCCGGTGGCCCGATCCGCTGTTACCGTGACGCCGGCAGTAGCGCTACTCTGGTCTGTCATGGGTAACAGTAACGCAGCCGATCGTGTGATCCAAGATCTGCGCGGGCTCGTGGCCGTCGCGGACCCCGGCACGCGGCTGCCGTCGGTGCGCGAGCTGACCACCCGGCACCAGGCGTCTCCGGTGACCGTCGCCGAGGCGATCCGGCAGCTGGTTGCGGACGGGCTGATCGAGGCCCGGCCCGGCAAGGGCACCTTCGTGGCCGCCCCGCCACACCAGCGGCGCGCGCCCGACCTGTCCTGGCAGACCGTGGCGCTCGGCCCTCGCCTCCCGGGCGAGGACGAGTTGCAGGCGTTACTGGCGTTACCGCCCGCAGGCGCGATCCCGCTGTCCGGCGGCTACCTGGACGCGGACCTGCAGCCGGCCGCCGCGCTCGGCGCCGCGCTCACCCGCGCGGCCCGGCAGCCCGCGTCCTGGCAGCGCGGGCCGACCGAGGGGCGCGCGGACCTGCGTGCCTGGTTCGCCCGCGAGGCCGGTACGGGGCTGCGCGCCGACGACATGGTGATCTGCCCCGGCGGCCAGGCCGCGCTCTCGACGGCGCTGCGCGCGCTCACCGCGCCCGGCGACGCCCTGCTCGTCGAGTCGCCCACCTATCTGGGCGCGCTGGCCGCCGCCCGCGCGGCCGGGCTGCGGGTGGTGCCCGTGCCGGTCGACGCCGACGGCGTACTGCCCGACCAGCTCGCCGCCGCGTTCGCCCGCACCGGCGCCCGGCTGTTCTACTGCCAGCCGCTCTACGCCAACCCGCACGGCGCGACGCTCGCCGGGCACCGCCGGGCCCAGGTCGCCGCCGCCGTACGCGACGCCGGGGCGTTCCTGATCGAGGACGACTACGCCCGCGACCTCACCGTCGACGGGGAGGCTCCGCCACCGCTGGCCGCCGACGACCCCGACGGGCACGTCGTCTACCTGCGTTCACTGACCAAGTCGGCGGCTCCCGGGCTGCGCGTCGCCGCGATCGGCGCCCGCGGACCGGCCGGCGCCCGGCTGCGGTCGGCCCGGCTGCTCGACGACTTCTTCGTCGCCGGCCCGCTCCAGCAGGCCACGCTGGAGTTCGTCACCGCCCCGGCCTGGGCGCGTCACCGCCGTGCCCTGCGCACCGCGCTGCACACCCGGCGCGAGGCGCTCCTGGCCGCGCTGCGCCGGCACCTGCCGGCACTGATCCCAGCGGCGATCCCCCGCGGCGGCCTGCACCTGTGGACCCGCCTCCCCGACGGCACCGACGATGTCGCGCTGGCCGCCGCCGCGGCCGCCGACGGCGTCGTCGTCTTCCCCGGCCGCCCCTGGTACGCCGCCGAACCCCCCGCCCCGCACCTCCGCCTCACGTACGCCGCCGCCCCGCCCGACCTCATGGACGAGGCCGTCCGCCGCCTGGCCCGCACCCTCCACAGGGGAACGTCGCGGTAGCTCAGGCGAAGTCGAACACGAACGGGAATGCGAGGACCACCAGCCAGGCCCAGGCGGCGTACACGACCACGTAGCGGGTCTGCCAGCGTTCGAGCTGGGCGAACGGCGCGCGGCCGCGCACGAAGCCGAGGAACAGCCATGCCGACCACGCCAGGTTGGCGAGCAGGATGACGTTCTCACCCAACGCCGCGCTCTTGTTGGGGGTGAAGCCCCATTCGCTGATCCGGCCGGTGATCGCCAGCAGCACGATGACGTCGATGACCAAGGCGGTGACGACGAGCACGAGCTGCAGGTGGTCGAACAGGCTGGGCCGGGCCGCGGGGTCGCGGGCGGAGATGGAGTACAGCAGCAGGCCCAGGACGATGACCAGCAGCAGGTCGAAGATGATGAGCACGTCGCGGTCGACGTCGATGCCGTTGCTGGTCCACATGAAGGCGACCAGGAAGGCCAGGAGGGTGGCCGCGAAGAGCGGGGTGAAGACGCGGGTCAACACCGGGGCCATGTTTTCGATGACGCTCTGCTTGGCCTCGACCAGCCAGGCCGACACGATGACCGCGGCCACGACGCCGCACGGCAACAGCCACGACTGGATGAACTCCTCGGGGTCGAGGCCGATGGCGTTGAACGTGCCGGCCGTGAACGCGAGGAGGATGCCGCCCCCGGTGGCGATGAGGTTGAAGTAGATCAGCCACTCCCCGGTGAACCGGATGAAGTCCATCCGCCGCCGGTCCGAGCGCCACTCACCCCCGACATAGGCGACCCCGACGACCAGCCACAGCGCGAGCGGCAGGTGGATCGCCGTGAGCACAAAGCTTTGCGAGTCACCGTCAAGCCCGTACGCGTTCGCGGCGACCGCGCCGAGCACGAACAGCAGCGCGAGCACCCCGATGACGCGAAGACCGACCCGGCGCTGCCACGCGAAGTAGGCGGCCAGCACCGGCAGCACGAAGAGGCTGAAGTTTCGGACGTAGAACTCCGCGTCCTCGTCGTCCGAAATGTCCAACCCGAACAGCGCCGGCACCTTGATCGCGATCGCCGCGGCGATCGCACAGGCCACCATGACGGGCAGCTCGCGCCGGGACCGGGCGGCGGTGGGCGCGTCCGGCTCCCGGGGCAGCACCAGCTGCTTCCAGAGCCGCTCGGAATGCTCGCGGGCGAACTCGCGCGCCACCTCATCGAGGCTGCCCATGCGTTTGACCGCGATGAGGAACGCCTCATCCGCTTGCAGGCCCGCCTCCGTCAGCTCGGTGATGCGGCTGCGCAGGTGGTCTTCCAGCTCATCGGCGTCGGTGTCGTGCAGTGGGCGGCGGCGGCGCATGTAGGCCCGCCACTCGGCGATCTGGCGCTCCAGATCGTTGTCGCTGTCGACGGTCATCGCCCTGTCCCCCACGCCGGTGTCGCCGTGATCGGCTTGATGGCCGTGCTGGGCTTGAGGGACTCGGTCGTGCTCCAGACGCCACGCAGGGCGTCGACGACGGTGGCCCACTGGCGGCGCTGCTCGGCGAGCTCGGCCCGGCCCTGGTCGGTGATGCGGTAGTACTTGCGGCGGCGGCCCCCGGGCGGGGTCTCCCAGGCCGACTCGACGTGGCCGAGCCGCTCCAGCCGGTGCAGCAGCGGGTAGAGCAGACCGTCGGTCCACTCCAGCTGCCCGCCGGACAGGTCGTTGACCTGCTTGAGGATCGCGTAGCCGTAGCTCTCACCGTCGGCGAGGATCCCCAGCACGAGTGGGGTCGCCGAGGCCGCGACCAGGTCCTTGGTGATGTACACGCGACTCCTATACCCTTAGGCTGCCATACCTAGAACAACAATGCATAGTAGTTCTAGGTATAGGGCCACGCAAGGCTCACTCGCCGGCGCGTACCGCTCGCGGGGAGCCGCCCAGCTCGCGCCGGCATGCCTTGTTGAACGCCTGAAGGTCGGCGATGCCCACGGACGCCGCGATCGCCGGGATGGACAATGTGGACTCCCGCAGCAGGTGCCGGGCCCGTTCCAGCCGGCGGCGCCGCAGATACCCGACCACCGTGTGGCCGGTCTCGGTGCGGAACAGGCGGGTGAGGTGGTTGTGCGAGACGCCGACCACCCGCGCGATGCCCGGCACGGTCAGCGGCGCGGCCAGATTCGCCTCGATGTGCGCGACGGCCGCCGACACCGCCGCGTGCCCGCCCTGCTGCCCGTCCCGCTCCCCGAGGTCGGCCACCTGCCACAGGGCGGTCCACACGCAGGCCACCACCCGGGCCGGGGCGCCGGGCCCGGCCGCGATCGCCTGGTGCAGCAGGGTGGACAGCAGCCGGGCCTCCGCGCCGGCGTCCTGCATCACGGGTACGCCGCGCGGCGCGCCCTGCCGGGGGCGGAAAAGTGCGCGTACAGGTGCTCGGACCGGCCGCGGTAGCGGTACTCCACCCGCGCGCCGGGTGGAATCAGGCTCACCCGGCCCGGCCGGATCGCGTGCGTCGTGTCCCCGACGGTCAGCTCGGCGGCGTAGCCGTAGAGGTGCAGCTGCCACAGGTCGGGCAGCTCGAACACGTCGCGCAGGCCGGTCGTCCCGTGCACGCCGACGCCCACGTTGGCCACCGCGGGCGGGTCGTCCAGCCGGATCAGCACGCTATCGATGGTGAAAATCTACCAGCACTGGTTGACTAGGACCCACGACGGGCTCACCAGCTGTTCGTAGGGTCGACGCATGTTGACCAGTAGCCACCTGCTCTCCTCCGTTCAGATGGCGCGCTTCGTGACGCACGGCTACCTACGCATGGACGCCGTCGTTCCGGACACGCTGAACCGGCAAGCCGTCGAGGTGCTGTCCGCCGGCCTTCCGGCCGTGCCGTACGGCACCGCGCTGCCCGACGCCTTTCCCGAGGGATCGTTCGCCCGCCAACTGGTCGAGGTCCCGGCGGTCGCCGGCGCGCTGCGCAGCCTGGTGGGACCGGAGCCCACTGTGGACCATCATTTCGTGCACGTCCGGGAACCACACGAGGGCAACGCCCAGCCGCTGCACGGCGACGCCATCATCGACGTGCGCCCGGACGCCTTCGACGTCCAGCTCATGTACTACCCGCGGGAGGTGACCGCCGACATGGGCGGGACGCTCGTCGTGCCGGGCAGCCACCTGCGCCGCACCAACGAGAGCGACACCGGCCGCTACCAGAACCTGCTCGGCCAGATCCGGCTCACCTGCCCGGCCGGCACCGTGATGCTGCTGCACCACGGCATCTGGCACGGCGGGCGGCGCAACGACAGCGGCACCCGCCGGTACATGTACAAGATCCGGTTCAACCCCACGGTGCCCCAGGTGCGGCTGTGGAACGCCGACGACCTGGCCGATCCGCGGATCGCCGCCGAATTGAGCACCAACTTCCCCTGGTACGAGCACGCCACGGGGCGCCTGGAGATCTACAACCGGATCCGGCTGTGGCGCGCGCTGACCGGCGATGACGGCTTCGACATCGAGTACTGGGTGACCCGGGTGAGCAACCGGCCGACCGTGGGGAGCAACGCATGAGGCAGCAGGTTCTGGTGCTCTACCTGACCACGTCGGCGCTGGATTCGGCGGTCGTCGGCTGGGCCCGCTACGACGGCACCGGCCAGGCCAGCCCGACCACCGGCGACAGCGACGAGCCGCCGTATCCGACCGGTCTGGCCGCGCTGCTGGACGGCTGGCGCCTGTTTCAGGCCGCCCAGCTCATCCCGCCGTACCCGGGCCACGAGTACGACACCTCGTACCTCAAGCACGAATTCTTCTTCGAGAAGCTCATCCCCCGTACCTGAGGACCGGGACGGTCGGGTTGCCGGCCGGGACGAACCGGGCCCAACTGGCGGCGTCGCCGCTGTGGTAGATGGACAGCCGCGCGGGGTCCGCACCGGCGAAGACGTCCGCGTCCTGCGCCGGCGGCCGGTCGCCGAAGCGGACCTCGCGCAGGTTGGGGTTGTCGCGAAAGGCGCGCGGACCGAGCTTGCGCATTTCGGGTACGTAGACCGCCGCCAGGCTCGGATTGCGGGTTATCGCGTCGTGCCATGCGGTGGTCAACGACGGCGCGTACACCCGCACCAGCGACGCGAATCCGGTGAGTCCGTTCTTGTCCAGCACCGTCAGCTTCGGCAGCCGCAGTACGCGCACGCCGGTGCCCGCCTCGGCGTTGCCGTTGAGGTCGAAGCAGTTGATGCCGATGTACTCGACGCTGGGCAGGTTCACCGACACCAGCGCGTGGCTGTCGTTGAGCGCGTTCCTGCCGATGCTCCGCAACCGGGGTGCGTTGAAATAGCGCAGCCGGGAGGCGTCGTCGAACGCGAAGTCGTCGACCTTCGTCGCCCGCGGCAGGTTCACCTTGGTCAGGTACTGGTTCCGGCGGAACGCGTCCGGGCCGACGTACGTGACGCTCGGCAGGTAGAGCACGCTCAGCTTGGCGTACGGGCGGTGCCCGAATCCCATCGGGCCGATCGACCGGACCGCCTTGAGGCTGACCGACTCGAAGCCGGTGTTGCTGAAGGCGCCCGCCTTGACCTCTTCCAGGTCGTCCAGGGTGAGGTGCTTGACCCAGGAGTCCCACCAGCCGTTGTGCCACAGGTACGGTGACCGGCCACCACGCGCGGTCTGGCCGGCGCACGCGAGGCTCGAGGTGGGCGTGCACTCCGTTCCGCCCGCCAGCGTCTTCAGGTTGTAGACGTACAGGCGGGTCGGCCTCGTCGCCCCCTGCCCACCCTGCGATGGCGGCTTGTGCAGCGACTGGATCGCCGCCAGGTCGGCGTCGTTGAGCGCGTGGCCACCGTCGAGGTAGACAGCGACTCCGGTGGCTTGGACCAGATCGGCACGAGCCCGGTCCAGCAGCGCCTTCAGCGGTGTGTCCAGGGCGGTGGACACGTCGTACCGAAGCGTGACCGTGCCGGCCGGGAGCGCGTGGTCGCCCGGCTCGGTGTGCCGGTAGGCGTAGGTTTCGGTCCGGGCCAGGTCCGGGTCGGAGCCGAAGACGGGGTCGGCTCCCGGGTCGATGCCCGCGTCCACGGGTTTGCGCGCCGGCGCCGTGGTGGGTGCGGATCCGAGGCCCGACACGGCCTTCGGGACGGGAGACTCCGAGGCGCCCGCCGACCGCCAGCCGGTCGCCGCGGCGCCGGCGGTCGACGGATCGGCGCAGGCGCCAGCTGTCAGGGCGAGCCCGGCGCAGGCAAGGGCGAGCACGGTCTTCTTCGCCGCGTGCAGAGACTCCACGACATGGAGGCGGGCCGGGGCCGCCCCGGATAACAGAAAACCTATCCGGGGGCGTGCCGGGTGGTCGCGCGGGCGGCGGCCTGGTTCAGCAGCCAGGGCAGGTACGCGTGGCGGCCGCGGCCGTCGCCGAGCAGGGTCACCACCACGGTGGTCTCGCCGAGCCGCAGCGCGGCCCGGTCTCCCGCGGCGTAGGCGCCCTCGCCGACGCCGGGCAGCGCCTGCCCGCGCGAGTTCGCCCGCCAGGCCCACCGGCCCGGCGCCCCGCCCGCCGTCTGCACCATGAGTACGGCCTTGCCGCGGTCGGCCGACACGTACTGCGCGGTGCCGACCGGGCCGATGGCGGGGACCGGCGGGCCGGCCAGCACGGCGAAGCCGAGTGCCTGCCCGATCTCGTCCACAGTGAACACGTCGTTGGGCCCGGGGCCAACGGGTGCGGCACTGGGCTCGGCGGTGTCCTGTGTGGTCACCGGTTCGGTCAGCGCGCGGGTGCGGCCGTGGCCGACGACGGTCAACTGGACCACACGCCGGCTCCACGGGCGGACCCGGATCGTGACCGTGTCGCCGTCCTGGCAGTTGCCGGCCCACTCACTGGGCAGCGCCCAGGCCGTGGTGCGATCGTCGGTGCCGTCGTCCACGGCGAGGTGGTGCAGCCACGGCCGGGACGGGCTGTCCTCGGTGCGGGCGGTGGACTGCCACACCTGCTGCCACAGCACCTCGCCGGTGATCGTACGGACGGTGGCGAGGTCGATCAGGCTGCGCGCCAGCGCGTACAGGCCGTAGCCCAGCAGGACAACGGCTACCGGGTACGCCACGTCGGTCACCGGGTCGCCGGTGACGGCCACCAGATCGAGCGCGTCGACGGTGAACCGCAGCAGCAGGACGCCGGCCGCGACGGCGAACAGCGCCCGCCGCACCAGCTGCGGCGCGGTACGGCCGTAGCGCGGCCAGAAGCGCGGATACCGCACCCGCACGCGGTGCCAGGTGCCGCCGAACGACGACCACACCAGCTTGCGGTCGCCCATGCCGAGATCGAGGATGGCGCTGGCCAGGTGGGTGGTGCCGGTCGCCGCGCCGTAGCCCAGATACCGGTCCCACACGGTCACCGACGCCGGCGGCAGCTCGGCGAACTCCTCGTGGCCGCGCAGCCAATCGCGTACGCCGAGCCAACGCCCCGCGACCTGGCGGCCCAGCGGGGTGTCGCGCTCACCCCGGGTCACCGCGACCACGCCGCCGAGCACGAAGAACGTGACGATCCCGGCCGCGACACCGGGGTTGTCCTCGTTGTCGCTCCATACTCCATAGTGGAACGCGGCGAGCCCGACCGCGATTGCCGCGAGCACCGCGGCCCCGCCGAGCACGCTGCGCACCGTCGACCCGAACCGTGGCCGGGACAGACCGGCCGTACGGGCGTCCGCGACGACCTCGGCGTGCAGCCGCTTGTTCCACGACTTGGCGCTCGACTCGTCGCGGAACGTCAACGCGGTCAACGGCACCACACCGTTGACGGCGAGCCCGCGTACCCGATCGAGGACCCGCCGCTCGTACGGCCGCAGCCCGGTCGCGTCCGGCGGCGCGGCCGGCAGATGCAAGGTGGTCTGCATCGGATCGTTGCCGGGCTGGCGCAGCTCGATGAAGCGGCGGGCGGCCAGGTCCAGCAGCGTCGACTCGGCCGCGTCCTCGGTGAGCGTCCACCGGTTGGCCAGCAGGCTCACCACCGCCGGCGGCTCCGCACCGAGGTCGGGGCTGGCGGGCTCCGGCCGCGGGCTGGCCGGCCGGGTGACCAGCCGCGCCACGCCGTACCCGCCGAACCAGCCGCCGACAGCGGCGGCCGCCACCGCGATGTCCAGCAGCGCGCGCCCGTCCATCGCTCGCCCCGGCGGCTAGAAGCGGACCTGGACCGGGCCGCGTTCGCCGCCGGCGGCCTCGAAGTACTCCACCGCCGTGAAGCCGCCCATGCCCGCGACGAGGTTCGTGGGCAGCGACTGCACGCTGGTGTTGAGCGTCTGCACAGCGCTGTTGTAGAACTGCCGGGCGTACGCGATCTTGTCCTCGGTGTTGGCCAGCTCCCCTGGAGGGCGGCGAAGTTCTGATTGGCCTTCAGATCCGGGTACGCCTCGGCGAGCGCGAACAGCCGGCCCAGCGCCTGGCTCAGGATGTCTTCCGCGGCGGCCCGGTCACCGACGCCCGGCGCGTGGGCGGCCGTCACCGCGCCGTTGCGGGCCACGACCACGGCATCCAACGTGCCCCGCTCGTGCGTGGCGTACCCCTTGACCGTCTCCACCAGGTTGGGGATCAGGTCGTGGCGGCGCTTGAGCTGCACGTCGATCTGCGCCCAGGAGGCGCGGACCTGGTTACGCTGCCGCACCAGCCGGTTGTACGCGACGATCCCCCAGCCGATAACGACCACGGCGAGCAGGCAGAACAGCCCGCCCACGATGCCCAGGACCACGCCACCGCTCATCCACGACTCCCCTGCCGGATCATCTCGACCGCCCGATAGTGCGCGTCGCAGGCCAGCGAATCGCCTCACTGTCGCCGATCGGACTGTAGGCCGTGGGCGCGGCCGCGGCTTGCCGACGCCGACCCGGTGTGGATCGGCGCCAGCAAGCCGCATGTGGTCGGGCGCTTCAGCAGGCCCAGATGCCGGATTGGCAGATGATGCGGTCGGCCTCCACGTAGATGTTCCGCTGATTCACGATGTGCTGCTCGACACCGGGCTTCATAGAATCTGAACGGTCCAGGCTGATGACGGCCCCGCCTCCGCCGTTGGCCTGACGGAACGCGGAAGCCGCCTCGATTGGTGTCGCATTGATATTATTAGTGGCGATCTTCGCCGAACCGCTTTCGAGGCGATCCATCTCGATTCGCATCGCGAAGGCGCTGATCTCCACGGAGAGGCTGTCATCCCAAGCAACGTCGTAGAGCATCTTGCCTTCGAGATCCTTGGCGTACTTTCCGTATACGGGACTGTTTCGCATTGCTTCCGCCACGTCCGTCATGACGCCGAACTTGACATTTGTGATGCCAACAGATCCCCCGTCTTCGTCAACTCCCAGGAGATCCGCCAAGCCGGCAATACTCGGACTCGCCTGCATTCCTTGTACGATCTTCCAGGATTTCCAGCCATCGCTCGATTCCCGCAAGATGACCGCGAGGAGCATTACCGGATCGATGCCGAATTCGTTGCCCCACTTCACGGCGAGGCCGGCATACTCGATGTCTTGGTCCGACGGGTGGTCGTGTGGCCTACACCCGCGCCAGCATTGCCTCCCTCGCTGCGAGAGCGTGTCATGCGGGGTGCAGTTCTTGATGCGACAGGTGACCTTGCGCGGTCCCGACGGCGTCGACCTGTCAAGGGTGGTCTTGGTGCACTCGCTGTCCTCACAGGCGAGCAGCCCCGTGGGGTCAGCCCAGGTGGTAGGGCTGTTGTTGCTGTAGGCGTACCCGTGCATCTGTTGGGGGTCGGTCAGGTCCATGACCGGGTCGACGCTGACGAACCGGCCGAGGAACGGGTCGTACTCGCGCGCGCCGAGGTGCGTCAGGCCGGTCGGGTCGGTGGTGCCGCCGACGAAGCCCTTGTCCATGCCCGATGCCCAGGTGCCGATGTTGGTGCCGCGCTGTTCGCCGTACGGCAGGGTGCGGCGCTTGGCGACGGCGAGGTTGGTGGCGTTGACGGTGAGTTCCGCGGTGCCGTGGTGGTCGCTGACGAGCCAGTGCAGGCCGGCGGCGGTGCGGACGGCGATGGTGGCGCCGGCGTGCGTGTAGTACCGGGTGGCCGTCGTCGTGCTCGCGGTCGCCCGGACTTCGGTGGTCCCGAGGTACAGGGTCTTGGCGCCGCCGGGGTCGGTGCGGATGAGCCGCTTGCCGTCGGCGTCGTAGAGGTAGGTGCTGGTGTCGGTGCCCTGGAGCAGTTTGGCGAGGTGGCCCTCCCGGTCGAAGGTCAGGGTTTGGGTGGCGCCTGTCGCGGTGGGTCGGGTGGCGGTGTTGCCGGCGTTGTCGTAGGTGTAGGCGCGGTTCCAGGTGACCGCCCCGCTGGCGCTGACCGACTGGACTGCGTGCGGGCGGACCGTGGTGGGTCCGGGCGTGGGGTAGGCGTACGTGTAGGTGGTGTTGCCGCTGGCGGCGTGCCGGGTTTCGGTACGGCGGTTGCCGAGGTCGTCGATCGTCCAGTCGTGCCAGTACGGCGCCGGCCCGCCGACCTGGTTCTGGGTGGGAGCGGCCTGGCAGTCCGCGGTGGTGGGCGTCCAGGCTTGGGTGAGGCGGCGCAGGTAGTCGTACGTGAAGCATTGCTGGTCGGCGGCCTGTCCCGACGGTGCCTCCCGGATCGCGGTGGTGTTGCCCGCGGGGTCGTAGGTGTAGCTGTAGTTGGCCGCCTCCGGGGCGGCTTCCGGTACGACGCTGGCGTTGGTCAGCCGCCGGGTTGGTTCGTCGTACGTGTTCGTCAGCGCGAGCCGGGCGCCGCTTGCGCCGAGTACGCGGCTGGTGAGCTGGCCGAGTTGGTTGTAGTCGACGGCATCGACGTAGATCTGGCTGGCTGAGTAGACGGTGCCGGGGTCGTCGACGTCGGTGTAGCCGAAGGTGAGCTTCTCGCTGGGCAGGTCCGCGGCGGCCGGAAGCGTCGCGGTCGACTGCTGGCCGCCGAGCCCGTAGGTGGTCGTGGAGGTGTAGGTGCATGCGGTGCGTGCGGCGGCGCACAGCGCCGTCTCCGACGCGGGCAGCACCACCGAGGTGGAGGTGGGGCGGCCGTACTGGTCGTACGCGTTGACGCGGTTGGTGTAGGCACCCGCACTCGTGTGGCGGGTGGCGGAGGTGAGCTTGCCCTTGCCGTAAGGGAGCGTGTCGTATACCCACTCGGCACGGATCGGACCGCCGACGGTGTCGTCGCGGACGCTGGTCTTGCGGCCGAGCGCGTCGTACGTGAAGGCCAGTGTCGCCGTCCCGGTGCCGAACGGCATGGTGACCGTCTCGACGTTGCCGGCCGCGTCGTAGGTGGATTCGGTGATCCCCTTGTCGGGATCCTTGGCCCGGTATTGCCGGCCGCGCAGGTCGTAGTCGTAGCTCCAGACGTTTCCGCCTTGGTCGACCAGGGTCGTGAGCTGGTCGAGCAGGGTGTGCGTGTACGCCGTGCGGGTGAACGCCGCCGGGTTGTCGCTGCCGAGGTCCGCGGGCGCCTTGTACTGCCGCAGCTCGATGGTGCGTCCACGGGCGTCGGTCAGCGTCGCGGTGGCGGTGCCGCCCGCGGGCGGTGTGTGGAAGGTGCGGTCGCCGCCGTAGCCGATGGTGGTGCGCCACTTCTCGGCGCCGTTGGCGAGGAAGATCGTGGCAGTGGGGCGGCCGGCGCCGTCGTGCACGGTACGGCTGACGGCCGGTATCTGTCCCTGTGGGCTGGCGATGGTGGTTTCCGGCGCCCCGCCGGTCGAGTCGTGGTACGCGGCGCTGGTCCAGCCGACCTGGCCCAGGCTGTTGTGGAGGGTCTCGGTGATGATCCGGCCGCCGCCGGTGGCCTGGAGCTGGTTCTGGCGCTGCCGTAGGAACCCGTCCAACAGGCTGATCGACGTGCGGTACGCGTCACCGGTGGACAGCAGCGTCTCCGTGGTCACGGCGCTCGGGCCGCCGCTGGACCGCATCCGGTACGTGAACCGGCGGTTGGGGCCTTGGCTGGCCTTGTCCCGGCCGGGTAGCCACACCGCGCCGACCCGCCCCAGCCCGTCGTAGGCGACGTCGGTGACGATGTGCTTGGGGTTGGCCTGGTCGGTGGTCTGATCGTCGATGATCCTGGTCGGCAGGCCCCAGGCGGGTTCGGTCGTGGTGATGACCCGGTGGCCGAGCGGGTCCGTCACCGTCGTCCCGGTGACGAGGCCGGTGGCGGCGTCAACGGTGTAGCCGGTGGTGGCCGTGTTGCCGCGGGCGTCGGCGACCGCCTTGAGGCGGCCGTTCTCGTCGAATGTGTTCGTCGCGGTGGCCACGTAGACCGGCGTGGTGCCGTTCCAGTGGTCCAGTTCCTCGATCCGCTTCGGGTCTCCCTTGGTCGGCGGTGCGCCGAATGAGGATTCGTCGGTGTAGGTGTCGTAGAACGTGCGGCTCCGGTTGAGTACCTTCTCCTTCGCGGCGGGTGTGGTGGCCGCGGCACACGTGCCGGTCAGCGTTTCGGTCTGGGCGACCCGGTCGAGCATCCAGATCGCGTCGTTGCGTGCGTACGTCTGGCGCTGGCAGGTCTCGTCGCCGCTCGTGGCCTCGTCGCCGAAGTTTGTCGTGGCGATCGGCTGGCCGTCGTTGTTGTATTCGGTGGTGGTCTTGGTCGTGCGGTGGCCGCGGGCCGTGCCGTCCTTGGCGTAGAGGGCGGTCCGGGTCCGGCTGCTTGCGACCTCCGTCTGCCAGGCGTTGACGACCGACCCGTTGCGGTTGCGGGTGGCGGTCGGCCCCATTCGCCAGGGGTCGTTGACCGTCGAGCTGACCTCGGCGCCGCCAGGTCCCTGCCACGTGATGACCTGGCGGAGGAAGCCGTGGTGCGCCTCATGGTCCTCGATGTGGCCGCCCCAGGTGTCGTCCACCCAGACGTCCCGGGTGCCGGTGGGTTGCTTGTCGCCGTCCATGCCGCGCAGGTAGCGGTACTCGGTCGCGGTCTGTTGTCCGGTGGCGGTGCCGTTGCGCACCTGGACCCGGCCGTAGCCGCGCCAGTCGCCCCAGGTGCGCCGGTTGTTCGGGGTGAGTTCGTCGTCGGTGTAATGCCAGGCGGGTGTATCCAGGTAGTCGTAGAACGCCTCCTGGTCCTCGCTCTTGGCCACGGTGTGGCCGTCGATGTCCTGGTACTGCACGTCCACCTGCCGTACGTGCGTGACCACGTACTTGTGGAACCAGTCCAATGTGGTCGATGCGCCGACCGGCGACCAGTACACCGGCATGCACCGCTTGGTGTTGGATTCAGGGATCGGCAGGCTGCCCCGCGTGCAGTCCGGCCCGGAGTAGTTCACGGTGATCTGCCCACCGCCGCTTGTGGTGATTGTCTTGATGCGGAACCGGGTCAGGCTGGTAAGCCCGTCGGTCGGCCCGTCGACACGGTTCGGTAGCGGTTCCGCGCCAGGAGCGAAGATCGTCTCCGGTTCGGTGACCGCGGTGCCGTCGGAGGTGACGTGGCCGGCGTGAGTGATGCCGCGCAGCCACATGGGTGCGCCCTCGTTGTCCCCGGCGTTGAGGAACTCGTGTCGCAGCGTCCACGACTCCACGTCCCGGTACGTGTTCGGGCCGGATCTGACCTGCGTGGTCACCGAGGCCAGGCGGCGGGCGGACCAGAAGGTCGGGGAGAGGTTGCCGGTGCATGGCGCCGCGGCGCAGTCCCGGTCCCAGGGGACGTCCGCCCAGGCCGACCGTATGGGTGCGGAGTTCCAGGCCGGGCCGCTCCAGCAGCCGGTAAAGCAGCGCTCGCGCGCGTCGAACACGACCCGGACCGGGGCGGGGGCGGTGTACTCGGCGCCCTTGCGGGTGCCGTATTCGATCCGGTCGAGCCAGCCGCCGCGGACGTACTCGGTCCGCAGGCTCGGGGTCTGGTCGCGGCCGTACCAGCCGGCTTCCTTCTGGTAGTAGTACGCCATCGTGTTGTCGTGCGGGTCGATGACGTAGTCGAGGTTCCAGCGCCACGCCTGCTGGCACCAGCCCGCGCCGGATGAGCACGGCTCACCGCTGCCATTGCCGTAGACCGGCACGGTCCAGGTGGCGTTCGTGGTGGGGTGGCTGTCGGCGCCCCAGCCGTTGGTCCGGTGGTAGCCGAAGTAGTACTGGGTCCCGTCGGTGGTGGTGACCTTCCAGTACTCGTTGTTGTCGTCGCCGTTGGCGCGGGCGGGGTCGGTGAGCTTCTCGACGCGGGTGCCGTCGTCGTCCTTGAGCCGCCACACGCCGGGGGTGCCGGTCTCGATGAGCTCACCGGCGTGGCCGGAGAGCGAGAGGCTGGCGTTGTCGGTCCCCCAGCACAGGTCGCCGGTGTTGCGGGTCGGGCTGTCGTCCGTGCAGGACGCGTACTTGCGTTCGATGAAGCCGGGCCAGAAGTCCCAGCCGTCGCCGATCCATCCGGTCTGGTTGTTGGTGGTGGAGGTGCGCCCGTCCACGCTGCCTGACGAGTAGGACAGCGCCACGGATGGCGTCGGGCCGCCTAGGCCCGGCGGCATCCGCATCGGGTACGAGTGGGTGAAGTCGCCGGACTGGGCGCCCACGTTCCAGGTCCCCGCCGGGGACAGCGTGGTGGCGGCGTAGTCGCCGTTCGGCCCGGACGGCGCGGCTTGCACCGCCAGTACGGCCGGCGCGCCGGCTGCGACGGTCACCTCGGCGGTTACCGTCCCGGCCTTGGGATTGTTGACCGTTCGCAGTGGACGGACCGTCCGGCACTTGTCGCTCGCCACGGAGAGCGCGCACGAGGGCAACTGCACCAACCGCAGCCGGCTGGCCCAGTCACCGCCGTACGCGGCGGCGAACCCGGCGTACCCGACCTCGACGGTCAGCTTGCCGGCGCGGGCTACGCCGTCGACGCGTTCTACGCCGAACAGCAGACCGTCCACATTGGCCTTGGCCGTGGTGGCACGGTCGTACACGGTGACCGTTGCCTTGGCCACCCCGGATCCGTCCTCCCGGTCGGCGACGTGGGCGAGACGGACCGGAAGTGCCCCGGCCGCTACCCGTCCACCGGCCGCGCGGGCGGCGGCCGGGCCGGCGAGGTCGACGGTGGCCCGGCCGTCCGGCCAGGTCACCCGCTGTGGGCCACGCACGGTACGGGATTCCGCCTGGGCGGGCCACGCCGGCCGCTCCACCGCGCGGGCGTCGACGGTCGCCACGCCGGGCACGTCCGCGCCCTTCGGCGGCGTCCAATCGGGCCTGCCGGGCGGGCCGCCCATCGCGACGTCACCGAGCAGGGTCGCGCTCAGTACCGCCACCACGGGCAACACCATCCGGCGCACCCACCTTGTCGATCGCATTGTCAGTTCCCCCGTTCTCGATTTCGATGAGGCCATCACGGCTGGGCCTTCTGGCAGATCTCGGTGCCGGACAGCGCGCGCTGGAACGCCCACACGTCGTCGATGCCGCCGCGCCAGTGCTCGCTCGCGGCCCGGCTGCCTTGGCCCGGCCGACGACGAACGCCCCGGTGGCCGACCAGGTCCCGGTGAACGTGATCGCGGCGGTCTCGCTGGGCGCGCAGCTGCGCGGGTCGCCCATGACGTAGACGCGCAGTTGCTGGCTCGCCAGCGCCGGCTGGTACACGACGGCGAGATGCACCCAGTCCGTTGTGGACGGCAGGCCGACCGAGGCCCCGGTCGTGCAGACGGTGGTCGGCGCGGAGCCGTCGGCCGCGCGCATGCTGGCGCACCAGCCGCCGTTGCCGGCGTTGGCCTGCCGGTCGAAGTGCAGCTGGAAGCGGCTCGCGGCGGCGCCGTCCTGAGACAGGACGGTGCGGTCCGTGGTCAGGTCCGTGGGCTTGACCCAGGCCATCGCGGTGAACGCTTTGGTGGTGTCCAGCACCGGGCGGGCTGCGGCGGCGGCACCGTCGCCGCTGAACAGCAGGCTGTTCGTGGGTGTACCGGCCGGGTCGGCGACTCCGCCGGGCGCGAATGCCACTCCCGCGCCGGAGAGCGTGAGCGGTGAGAGGGCACCGCCGTTGGTGGGCGCGTTGCCCGAGTCCGCGGCGGTGCCGCCGGACGCCTCGTCCAGCGTCCAGTGGCTGTAGATATTCGGCGACGGTGTCACCCAGAACTGGTAGGTCGCGGTGTTACTGACGTTGCCTGCCTGGTCCTTGGCCCGCACCTGCATCGTGTGGACCATGTCGGTGCTCGGCGTCCAGGTGACCTGCGCGGTCACCGGGCCGGAGCCGGTCGCCGGCACGGTGGTGTGCGTGCCGTTGTCCACCCACCACTCGAATTGGATCGCGTCGGTGCCGGTCGAGGAGAACGTGAACGTACCCGGGTCGCCGACACGGGGGCCCCACTGCCGCTCCGGGTACTGGGGCGAGGTGATCGGCGGCGTGCCCGGCGCCGGTGCGCTGGTGTCCACGCGCAGCGCGTAGAACGGCGACCAGTCAGAGTTCCACGGCTCTTCGTCCTTGCTGTAGGCGCGCCAGTAGTAGGTGCTTCCCGGGCTGAGCTTGCCGGCCGGCACGAGTGTGGTAACCGTGGTGCCGGACGCGTGCGGGCCCAACTCGTTGGTCCAGTGCACCTGCGTAGCCGTCTCCGACGGGGCCGTGCGGACCTCGAACCCGGTCGAAACCTGCGCATCCGGCTCGGGATCGAGGACGCGGGCGGACAGCGTGGGCGTCACCGTGCGGACCACGGCCGGGCTGATGTTGAGTGCTCCCCCGCCCCGGCCGTCGGCGTACAGCGCGGATACGTCAGCGGTGGTTATCGCCCGCTGGTACACCTGGACGTTGTCGATGCCGCCGAGGAAATAGTTCTTGACCTGGCTGGCGTGCTTGGACCGGCCGATGGTGAGCACGCCGTTCGAGGCGATGTTGCTGTCCCGGAACACCTGGTGTTCCAGGACGCCGTTGACGTACAGCCGCATGTGCTTGCGGCCCAGGTCGAACACGCCCACCAGGTGGGTCCAGGCGTTCAGTGTCGGCGTCGCCGCCGAGTTCGCGTATGTGGAGGTCGTGCCGTCGGTGTCGGAGTGGAACAGGATGAACGACCACCGGTCCACGCCCTTGTCGTACTGAAGGGTGAATCCGGCCGCGCTGTTGGCGTCCTGGTTGAGCACCGACCGCCAGACGGAGTTGTCGGTCAGCTTCGCCCACGCCGAGATCGTGAAGCTTTTCGTGGTGTCCAGCACCGGTCCGGTGGTGTAGAGGTCACCGCCGCCATCGAAGACGGCGCCTCCGTCTCCCCAGCGGACCGTGCCCGCGATCGTGGCGGGGTGCGGCGGGCTCGCTGCGTCCGCCGCGACCGTCCCGGACGTCTCGTTCAGCTTCCACCAGCCCTGCCCCTGCGTGGTGCTGCTCGACGCCGTCGTGGCCGAGCCGCACACCTGGAAGCAGTCGGTGGTCGTCGGGTGCGGCACGAACGCCGGCACGTCCGGGGCGGTGTTGTACTTGACCGTCAGCTTCGCCGTGGTCGGGTTGAACTTCTTCCAGTAGTCGACGCCCTCGCCGTACCCGGACTGGTTGTAGGTGGCCAGTGCCACCGTCATCGTCGGTATGCTTCGATCGGCACGCCACCGCACGTGGTAGAACAGGTAGTGTCCAAATTCGACCGACACCGGTGACTGGTCTCCGCAGTCGGCGTTGGCCTCGACCGACTTCTCGTCGGCCCAGTTGCCCGCGCTCATCGGCGGCGCCCAGGTGGTGCGCGTGCCGTTGACCCCGGCGTCGATGTTGTCGGTCACCCACAGGCTGACCGGTGTCGGATCGCACGGCGACGTGTGAACCGCGTGGATGTAGAACCGCGTGTCGTAGACGTTCTTGCCGGCGAACGGCGAAACGTCGAACTCGAAGTACGAGCGGTACGCGCCGGAGCCGTCCGGGTTCTTACCCACCCGGGCGATCCCGTCGTTCCGGTTGTTGCCCCCGTCGTTGGCGTATCCCCACCGGTTCCGGACCGCGTCGAGGGGAGGATCGATGAACAGTGGAAACACTGTCGCCGGGTCGGTCAGCATGCCGGCGTCCGGGGTCACGGTGAGGGCGCCGGAGCTCAGGGTCAGCCGCACCGGTGCCTGCCGCGCACGGTCACCGGCCAGCTCGGCGGTGGACGCCGCCGCCAGGCCCCGCGCGGTAACGCCGGATGAGGAGTCCCACATCGAGCCCGGCGCGCCGGAGAGCACCACTCGGCCCGTGGCGTCCTTCACGTCGATGCCGCCATCGGCCCGCGAGGCCACGGCGAGGCCGTCGCTGGCCCAGCCGTAGCGGATCGCCCGCAGCTTCTTGTTCGCCGCCGCGGCCGCGTTCTTCACGACCAACACCTGCGTGAACCCCGTCGCCGTGGCCCGCACCCGCAGATCCACGCCGGGCAGGACCTCCGGGTACACGGCGGTGTCGCCGTTGATCACCGGCGCCGGCAGCGGTCCGGCCCACGACATCGACACCGAGCCGCCAGCGGCCATGACCGTCGCCAGTGGATCGGTGCCGCCCCGAGAGAACCGCACGTCCACCGCCGCCGCCTTCGGCACCGGTCGGCCGTCGTGGACGGTCAGGTCGGTGTCCACCTTCACCCACTCGGGGCCACGGCGTACCCGCACCGGCACCACGTACTGCTCCAGCACCAGCCGTCCGTCCGGATTCGCGACCACCTTCACGGTCTCCGATGCCAGGGACGACACCTCCACCGCGCGGTCGCAACGCCGGGCCACCGCGACCGCGTCGGACTCCGACGCCGCGGTGTCGACACAGTTCTGGACAGGTGCCGCCGCGAATGAGGTCGGCAGGGCGACCATGCCCCCGCCGCCGCCAACGCGACCGTCATCACAGCCACCGTCACACGCCGCAATCCGGCGCTTCGCCAAGCTGACACGTTCCCCCGCTCCCATCACACTTCGGTGGCCGGTGGCATCCGCCAGCGGCCTTGTACGACTGTTAGCGCGCCGCGGTATTTGGCCGGTATACGGACGGCTGCGGTCGAACAAAACGAGGGCTCAACCGCTGGTCAGGGCTTTGTTCGAGGTCACATGTCGAACATTGAGATGGCCAAGATCTGACCAGTTCGCGGATCCGTGCAGGAAACGATCATCGGTAGACTCGGGTCGATACCGATCGACAGTCCACGGGGGTGACTGACGTGATCGGCAGTCCGGACGCCCGCCGAAGAGGTCGCAAAGAGGGCCTGCTCGATCCCACCCTGCCGCCACATCGACGGGTGTTCGCGCAGCGGCTCCGCGCGCTGCGCCATGACTGCCGCGATCCGGCATACCGCCTGCTCGGCAGGCTGTCTCATTGCGGGTCGGGGACCCTCTCCGAGGCTGCCGGCGGTCGTCGCTTCCCGACTTGGGAGGCAACCCGCGCATACGTGACGGGATGTCTGCGACATGCGCAACGCACCGAGGAGCTCGACGAGATCCTGCCGGTGTGGCGCCGCCGGTGGCTGGAAGCGAATGCGCTGGAACAGGCGTATCCACAGCGGCTGCACCATGCGACCCTGCCAGGGCGGGCGCGGCTGCCGGCTCCGCCCGCCGATTTCACCGGCCGCGACGCCGAACTGTCCGAGTTGGACCGGCTCGGGGCCGATGACGGGCGGGCGAGAATCGTCGTGGTGTGCGGCACGGCCGGGGTGGGCAAGACCGCGCTCGCGCTCAGCTGGGGCCACCGCGCCCGACACCGCTTCCCCGACGGCCGCCTCTACGTGAACCTGCGTGGGTACGACACCGCGAAGCCGTTGCTCGCCATGGAGGCTTTGACGCAACTGCTGCCGGCACTGGGCGTGCCCACGGAGGAGATTCCCTCCAACGTGGACACCGCAGCCGGGCTCTACCGCGGTCTGCTCGACGGGCAGCGCGTGCTCGTGGTGCTCGACAACGCGCGCGACCCCGATCAGGTACGGCCGCTGCTGCCCGCGGCCGACGGCTGCGTCGCCGTGGTGACCAGCCGCGACCGGCTGTCCGGTCTGGTGGCCCGGGACGGCGCCAAGCGGGTGGCACTGGGCCCCCTCGGCAACGCGGAGGCGTTGTCGCTGCTCGCCGAGATCGTTGGCGAGGCGCGCTTGGCCCGGGAGCCGCAGGCCACGCGGGAACTGGTGCGCGCCTGCGCCAACCTGCCGCTGGCGCTGCGGGTCGCCGCGGCCAACCTCGCCGACCGACCGTCGCGCCGCATCGACACGTACCTCCGGCAGTTGGCCGCGGAGGGTGCGGCGCCGGCCGATGACCCTTATAGCGGCCTGAACGCGGCACTCGATCTTTCCTACGACACCCTCGGGACCGACGAGGCGGCCCTGTTGCGCCTGCTCGGGCTGGTGCCCGGTCCGGACTTCACCGCCGGGGCGTGCGCCGCGCTGGCCGACATCGATCCGGTGAAGGCCGCGCATCTGCTCGAACGCCTCGCGGCTGCACACCTGGTCCAGGAGCACACCGACGACCGGTACACGTTCCATGACCTGCTGCGCGCGTACGCGGTAGGCAAGCTGCGCGAGCGTGAGGAGGCACCGATTTGTGCGGGCGCCGTGCAGCGGCTTTTCGACTGGTACCTGCACAGCGCGCACGCGGCCGCCGCATTCCTCTACCCCCAGCCACCGCGGTTCCCGCTGCCACCGGCACCGGCCGCGGCGGCCGAGCCGAGCCCGGCCACGGCCGTGGATGCCCTGGCCTGGCTGGATCGGGAGCGGCCCAACCTGGTGGCGCTGATCGTGCCGGCGCCGGGTCAGCCGCACCGCACCCGGGCGTGGCGACTGGCCGCCGAACTGAGCGGCTACTTCTGGCGGCAGACTGCCACCGACGAGTGGGACCGAGTGGCGCAGGCCGCGCTCGCCAGCGCCGAGGCCGACGGTGACCCGGCCGGCCAAGCCAGCGCCCTGATGAACCTCCGGCGCATCCAGGGAAAGGACGGCAGGACAAGGGAGATCGCCGCGGTCGAGACCGATCGCGCGCTCCTGCTCGCCCGCGAGTTGGGCTGGCGGGACGGCGAAATCTTCGCGCTCAACAGCGTGGCCTCGGCGCGTATCGAGATCGGTATGTTGGCCTCGGCCGCGCGGTCGCTGCACGCGGCCCGGTTACTGCTGGAGTCCGACGGCTACCTGAATTGTCCGCCGATGTTCCTTTTCAACCTCGCCCGCGTCTATCACCGTTGGGGTGAGCCGGCGCTGGCCACCGCGTACGCCCGGCAAGCCTTCGACCACTACGCCCGGCTCGGCGCGCGCGGCGAGCAAGCCGTGGGCCGCATGATCCTGAGCATGGTGGCTCGGGATCGCGGCGACACCGCCACCGCGGAGGAGCACGCCCGAGCCGGCGTCGCCCTCGCGGTGGACATGGGTGACCGCCACATTCGCGCCTACAACCTCGTCGCCCTCGCCGCGGCCCTGCACGACCTGGGCCGCGACGGCGAGGCCACGGACGCGGCGGACGAGGCCCTGGCGCTCGCCCGCGAACTGGAGGTTCCCCAACTCGCCGGGTACGCACTGATCCGCCTCGCCGACGCAGACCTGCGGGCAGGCCGTCACCCAGACGCCCTGTCCCGGCATGTGCAGGCGCTGCGCATCGGCCGGCGCACCGGATACCAGACGATCAAGATCTTCGCGCTTGCCGGGCTGGCGCAGGCTCAGCGGGTGCCGCAGCCGCAGCGCGTATCGCACGCCGAGGCCGCACTCGCCGACGCCAACGCCACCGGGGCCAGGCTCTTCGCCGCGCAACTGTCCAATGTGCTGGCCGCTGCCCACCGGGACGCCGGGCAGCCGGAGCGTGCGAGGCGGTGCGCGTCGCGGGCGCTGGATCTGAGCCTGGCCTGCGCCCACTACCCGGGTGTGGCGCGGGCACGCGCTCTGCTGACCGCGCTGGAGGCGAGCTGACCCAGCGCGGCGAACCTCGGGCGTGGTACCCAGTAGAGCGCCCCTACTCATGCGCCGGACGCCAAGAGGGGACCCCTACTGGGGCGTACCCGCGGCGCGCCGCAGCCGACCCGTCTCGTTGCCCTGGGCGTCGAGGAACACCAGCACGTCGCCGTCCAACCCCGCGCGGGAGGCGGAGCCGAGCCACCGGCCCACCGGTACGTTCTCTCCCCGTCCTCTCGCACGACGCCAGGTCCTTGGACGACGCACAGAGGTCAGCGGTTGCCGATCCTCCAGAACGCCTCCGTCCGCTCTACCCATCGGGTATACTCGTCGGGTATAGTCCGCGGCATGTCGGTGTCAGCTATGCCCAACGACGGGGTGCCGCTGCTGCTCGGGCGCGGGCTGTACAAGAGTTTCGGGCCGATCCCGGCGCTGCGCGGGGTCGACATCTCCGTTGCCGCGGGCGAGGTGCTCGCGGTGATGGGCCCCAGCGGTTCCGGCAAGTCCACCCTGCTGCATTGCCTGGGTGGCGTCCTCACACCGGACGCCGGAGAGGTGATCTTCGAGGGGCAGCAGGTCAACCGGATGTTCGACGGCCAGCGCAGCCGGTTGCGGCGCAGCGTGTTCGGCTTCGTGTTCCAATTCGGACAGTTGGTGCCGGAGCTGCCCGTACGCGAAAACATCGCGCTTCCCCTGCTGCTCGGCGGCACGCGCCGGCGCACCGCGCTGGCGGAGGCCCAGAGGTGGTTGCCACGCCTGGGGTTGGAGGATTCCGCGGACCGGTTGCCCGGTGAGATCTCCGGCGGGCAGGGGCAGCGCGTCGCGGTGGCCCGGGCCCTGATCGCCGGCCCGCGCGTCGTGTTCGCCGACGAGCCGACCGGCTCACTGGACTCGGTCGCCGCCGAGCAGGTCATGGAGTTGCTCGTGACCACGGCGAAGACGGAGGGAGCCAGCGTCGTCCTGGTCACCCACGAGCCGCGGGTGGCGGCGTACGCCGACCGCCAGGTCACCGTCCGGGATGGACAGACGGTGTTGCCGGCGGTGATGCCATGAGCATCCTGCTCGGTTTACGGATGGCGTTCGCGGGCGGGCGGGAGAGCCTGGCCCGGATGGCGTTGATGGGCGTGGGGGTCGCGATCGGCGTGCCGCTGATCCTGGTGGCGTTGTCCGCGCTGCCGATCCTGCAAAGTCACGTCGACCGGCTGGCGTGGCACCGCACCACCGCGGCCAGCCCACCCACCGCGCCGGACCATGCGCTGTGGCTCGCCGTCACCGACCGGTACGCCGGCCACGACATCATCCGCGTACACGTCGCTCCGCTCGGGTCGCGACCGCCGGTGCCGCCGGGCGTGGAGCGCCTGCCCGGCCCGGGGGAAAAGCTGGTCTCGCCCGCGCTCGCCGAACTCATGCGGACCGTGCCCGACGACCAGCTGGACAACCGGTTTCCGGGCCGCGTCGCCGGGAGCATCGGCCCGGACGGCCTCGTCATGCCCGACGAGCTCGTGGCCATCATCGGCCACACGCCCGAACAGATGCGCGCCATGCACGGCGCGACAGAGATCCAGGGCATCGAGCAGCCCGGCATCCGCCTGGACCTGGCCGGGCTGTGGGGCATCTTCTTCGGCATGATCGCGGTGTTGGTCATCGGCCCGGTGGTCGTGTTCGTCGCCATGACGACCCGGGTCGGCGGGGCGCGGCGCGAGCTGCGGTTCGCCGCCGTACGCCTGGCCGGCGCGACCAGGTTGCAGACCGCCGTGCTCGCCGCGACCGAGACCGCCCTCGCCGCCCTCGCCGGGACCCTGCTCGGCTGGTTGGCCTTCCTTCTGCTCAAACCCGTCGTGGCGAGCCGGGTGACGCTGGGTCACGGCATGCCCATCTTCGCCGACGACGTCGTCGTGCCCCTGGTGCCGCTGCTGGTGGTCCTGCTCGGGGTTCCGCTGATCGCGGTGGGCACCACGCTGCTCGCGCTCAACCCGGTCCAGATCACGCCGCTCGGCGTACGCCACCGCGCGCGGCGCCGGCCCCCGGCCTCTGGCGGCTCACGCCGATCGCCGTCGGGCTCGCGGGCACCTGGCTGTCCGTGTACGTGTCCAACGATCCGCAGAACGCCGACTTCCCAACGCTGGTAAGGGTCGCCCTACAACTGGTCTTTATGGTCTCCCTGCTGTCCACATTGGTCGGGTTCTTCCTCGCCGGCGCCTGGGTGTGCATGTGGATCAGTCGCGGCATGGCCCGGTTGAGCCGGAGCGCCAGCACACTCATCGTGGCCCGGCGGATCGCGGCCGACCCCTACAGCACCTTCCGCATGGTCGGCGGCGCGGCCATCGCCATCTACGTGGCTACCTCGCTGGGCTTCGCCGTGGCGGCGAACGAGCAACCCGGTCGCGCCGACAACCAGTCCCTGCTCGCTCCCGGCCGACCACCGCTTGATCCCGGTGTCGTCGCGGTGCACGTGCAGGGTGCGCCGGACGCCGCGCTCGCCCCGCTCATGTCCGACGGCGTGGTCGTCGCGCGCCTGGCGCCGGGCCCGCAGATCGTCGTCGCGTGCACCGAACTGGCCCGGGTCACCGACCTGGACTGCCCGCTGCCGGTGTACCGCGAGGGTGTCCCCTTCGGCCAGGAGTTCCTGCGGGCGGAGGACATGTTCACCCTGCCGTACCCGAACCCGAGCAGCGCCGACCGCATCTTCCAGCCGATGACCTTCGCCGAGCCCGGTCCCGACGCCGACCTATTGCCCATCCAGACGCTGCTGATCCCCACCGACGGCACGCCCGCCGCGCAGGAGCGGATCCGGACGCTCGCCGCGGTCGCGGTGCCGCTGTCGCGCAACAAGACCAGCGAGGACCTGACCGCGGAGCCGCTGCTGGACCTGACCCTGTTCGCCAGCGTGCTGCCGTACGCGACGGTGTTCATCCTCCTGTTCACGGCGTGCAGCCTGACCGTCTCGGTGATCGCCGGGATCCTGGAGCGCCGCCGGCCGTTCGCGCTGTTGCGCGCCTCCGGGGTACGCATCGGCGAACTGCGCCGCATCGTCCTCCTGGAAACCGGGGCCCCGCTCGCCCTCACGGTGCTCTTCGGCGTGGGACTGGCGACGGTCCAGTCGCTCGCGACGATCCCGCCCAAGGACTGGATCCTGCCCAGCGGCGAATTCTTCGCCGGGCTCGGTGTGGGCGTCCTGGCCGCGTTCGCCGTGTCGCTGACCGCCCTGCCGTTCATGGACACCGCCACCCGCCTCGACACCGTCCGCTTCGAGTAATCACGGGAAGTACTCCCAGATGGAGCGGGTGAACGAGACGTTCATCTCGGGTGGGCCGAACCAGCCGCCCCGTGGGGTCGTGCCGACCTTGATCTCCCAGTCGTTGAAGTTCATCTGGCCCTTGTCGTCGATCCCCCAGCCGACGGAGTAGCGGCCCGTCTGGATCGACATGCTCTGCTTCTCCCGGCCGCTGGCCAGGTGCGAGTACCCGATGTTGGGGAACAGCGTGTCGAGCGACGGCTTGGACGACTTCATCTGCCGCGAGGCGCCGAAGCGGAACTTGCCGCCCTGGATCTTTATCTTGGCGCAGTTGTGGCCGGCGCACACCGACCACTCCGCGAACATGTGCTCGTAGAGGTGGTTGAGCACGCTGCCCACGCCGGAGCTCTTCTTCGTGGCGGCGATCGGTCGCGCGCCGCACTTCGCGGACCGCTGTACGCCGTACTGGGCCACGCAGGAGTCCCACTTCTTCTGCGCCGCCTTCTTCGCGGCCAGCTTGGCCTTCTTGGCGGCCTCCTCGCGGGCCTTCTTGGCGGCGTACTCCCGGGCCAGCCGGCGCGCCTCGGCCGCGATCGCGTTGTCGTGCTGCCGCAGGTCGCCCGGGTAGACCTTCTTGGCCGGCCTGGAGTAGTCGCAGCTGTCGCAGTAGTACGTCGAACTACTGCCGCTGCTCTTCTTCTTCGCCTTCTTCTTCTTGGGTTTCGACGGCTTGTGTACGTAGTCGCCGCTACACCCGTCGCAGTAGTGGCCGCCCGGCAACACCGCCCACCGGCCGTCCGGGTCGTGCAGGGTGACGGGGGTGTTGTTGGCGTAGGCGTACGCGTTCATCTGCTGCGGGTCGGTGTGGTCGATGACCGGGTCGACCGAGACGAACCGCCCGGTGTCCGCGTCGTACTCGCGGGCGCCGAGATGGGTCAGGCCGGTCCCGTCGACGGTGCCGCCCACGTAGCCCTTCTCCGACGGCCAGCTCGCCGGCACCGCGCCGCGCTGCTCGCCGAAGGGCAGGTACCGCCGCTGCGTGACCGCCAGGTCGTCCGCGTCGACCGAGATCTGCGCGGTGCCCAGCCGGTCCTTCGCCTCGAACGACAGGCCGCCGCTCGTGGACCGCACCGCGGCGATGGTGCCCAGCTGGTAGAACCGGGTCGCCCCGACGGCGCCGGTCGTCCGGGTCAGCTCCAGCTCGGTCCCGCCGAGATAGAGCGTCACGGTGTCCGCGTCGCGGCGGATCAGCCGGCCGCCCTCCGCGTCGTAGAGGAACTCGGACGTCTTGCCGTTCTCGGTGACCGTGGCCAGGTGGCCTTCGGTGTCCCAGGTGAGGGCCTGGCCGGGCCGGGTGGTGGTGTTGCCGGCGTCGTCGTACCCGTAGCTGGTGGTCTGGCCGTTGGTGGTCACGCTGTTCAGGCCGTGCGGCCGGGCCGCACCCGCCGCCGGGTACGCGTAGTCGCTCGTGGTGCCGGCACCGGTGGTGGTGTGGTAGTTCGTTTCGGTGAGCCGGTTGCCGGTCTTGTCGTACGTCCAGGACTGCCAGTACGGCGCCGGTCCACCCAGGACGGACGTGCTCGGCGCGGTCGCGCAGTCGTTGGTCGCCGTCCACGCGCTCGTCAGCCGCTTCAGGTAGTCGTACGTGAAGCACTGCACGTCGGACCCGTCCGCGACCTTCGTGACGTTCCCCGCTGGGTCATAGGTGTAGTTGACGTCGGCGAGGCGGGTGGGCGAGACGTTCCGGTCGACGATGGCCCGGCTCAGCTTGCGGGTGGCGTCGTCGTACATGAAGGTCTGCACCAGCTGCTTGCCGGCAACGGCTTGCAGGGTGTACTGCGCCGGTTCGCCGTACGGCGTGTACGTCGCGCCCGTGAGCATTGTGGACAATCCGGCTTGGGCGCTGGTCAGGCGGCCGTTGACGTCGTAGCTGTAGCGCAGCGTCTCCGCCGCCAGCCCGCCGGCCGCCGGATAGGAGGTGAGCAGCGGCAGTCCCGTGTCGGTGTAGCCGGTGTTGACCCGGTAGCTGCCGGCCAGCGCACCCTCCGCGGCCGGGATCGTCACCGTCGTGCCCAGCGAGCGGTACATCGGGTCGTAGTTGTTGACCGCGGTGGTGTAGGGGTTGCCGTTCACGTACCGGATGGACGACGTGAGCTTGCCCTTCGCGAGGGTGTCGTACGTCCACTCGGACAGCTTGGTCCCCGCCGTGGAGCCCTCGTACATGCCCGTCCGGCGACCTAGGTCGTCGTAGGTGAACGCGAGGGTCTTGCTCCGCGCGTCCGTCGTGGTGAGCACCTGGTCGGCGTCGTCATAGGTGTACGACGTGACGCCCTTGTCCGGGTCCTCGTCCCGGGTCTTGCGGCCACGCAGGTCGTACCCGTACTTCCACACGTTCCCGGCCGCGTCCGTGACGCTCGCGATCTCACCGGCCCGGGTGTACGTGTACTTGGTCACGTCGTAGCCGCTCGACGGGGTGCCGCCGGTGTGCTGCCGCAACTCGACGGTCTTGCCGGCGGCGTCGCTGATCGTCGTGGTGGCCGTGCCGCCGCTCGGCGGGGTGACGGCCACCCGGTCGCCGCCGTACGTCGTCAGCGTGCGCCACTTCTCGGTGCCGTACGAGCGGAATATCTCGGTGGTTTCCCGCTCGTCGCCGTCGTACGAGTAGACGGTCTGGGCGGGCACCGTGTTGTCCGTGACCGTCGCTAGCGTCGTGCCGGCCGTCCCGTCGTTCCAGTAGACGTCGTTGGTCTTGGCCTTCAGACCGCGCGAGTCGTAGAACGCGTCGGTGACGATCCGGCCGCCGTCCGGCGCCGGCTTCTGGGTCTGCCGCGGCCGCAGCCGGCCGTCGAAGAGCTCGTACCCGGCGTCGTACCCGCCGTCGTCGCGTACCGTCTCGGTGGTGACCACGTTCGGGGCGTTGGTGCGGACCAGGTAGGTGTATTTCTCGTTCGCCGTCTCACCGTCCGCCTTGGACCGTCCGGGCAGCCACACGGCGGTGAGCTGGCCGAGCGGGTCGTACGTCAGGTCGGTGCGCCGGCCGTTGGCGTCCACGATGGAGGTTTCCTCGCCCCACGCCGGCTCGTACGTGGTGGTCACCTCGTGTCCGAGCGCGTTGGTAAGCGTGCCGCTGGTCACCAGGCCACCGGTCGCCGGGGTGAAGCGGGTGCTGGTCTTGCGGTTCAACGCGTCGAACGAGTCGAGCGTGCGGCCGTAGATGTCGTACGTGGCCCGGGTCGACTGCACGTACGCTGGTGTGCTGCCCGAGTAGGAGGCCAGCTCCTGGGTCAGCGTCACGTCGCCCTTGCTGGGCGCGGCACCGGCCGTGGTCGAGCCGTCGTAGAACGTCCGCACGTCGGAGAGCACGTCGGCCGGGCGGGACGGCGTCGCGGTACACGCCACCGCCACCCGCTCCTCCCGTGCCGCGAACCCGACCAGCCACTTCGACGTGTCCCGGGTGGTGTACGTGGTCCGCACACACTCGTCGTCGTCGCTCTTCGACGTGTCGCCCAGGTCGTTGACCTGCGTCGGCAGGCCGTAGGAGTCGTAGGCGGTCTGCACCTCGGTGCGCTGCCAGCCGCCGGCCGCGAGCGCGAGCCGGTTGCGCTTCTTCGTGACCCCGGACAGGTACGCCTTGGTGGAGCCGCGGGTCGCCGTGGCCGCCGAGATCCAGTAGTCGCGGATCTCGCCGTCCAGCACCGCGCCGCCCGGCCCGTTGTAGGTGATCAGCTCGCGCGGGTTTCCGGACAGCGCCTCGTGGTCGGCGACCGCCACGCCTTCGGAGTCGGTCACCGTCGCGGATCGGGTGCCGCTGGAGAGCTTGTCGCCGTCCATGCCGCGGTAGTAAAGCGTCTCGGTCTGCGACCGCACGTCACCCGACGCGCCGTGGGTCACCTTCACTCGCGCGAACCCGCGCCACTCGCTCCACGTCCGGTACTTCGCCGGCGTGAGCTCGTTGTCGTCGTAGCGCCAGGCGCCGCCGCCGGAGTACTCGTAGTCGGTCTGCTCGATCCCCGCCACGCCGGACTGGTCGTCCTGCAGCACCTGCACCGCGACGTACTTGTGGAACCAGTCGAGCTTGGGCGCGGTCGCGCCCTCCGGGGTCCAGTAGTGCGGGAAGCACCGCTTGGTGTTGGCGTCCGGCGTCGGCGGGTTCGCGCGGGTGCACTCCTTGCCCGAGTAGTTGACCCGCACGTGCCCGCCGAACTCGTCGTACACGTCGGTGAGCCGCCACCGGTACATCGGCGGGATGCCCTCTTCGGCGTCCACCCTGTTCTCCAACTGGGTGCCCTCGAACGTCACCGCCGGCAGCGCCGCGCTTCCGCCCACCTTTCCACTGTGGGCGATGGACGACAGCCACAGCTGCGGCGACGTGCCGTCGCCCGGTTCACGAAACGCGTACGCCAGGGTGTAGGCGTCCACGTCCTTGTACGTCGTGCCGGACACCAGGACCCTGGTGGTCACCGTCTTGAGCCGCTTGCGCGACCAGAACGTCGGCGCGAACAGCTCCGTACACGTCGCACCCGAGTTGCAGTTCTGGTCATAGGGCACGTCCGGCCAGTTCTTGGCCGTGTCCTTCGTGATGGTCTCCGTGCCGCAGGTCGCCCCCGCCGCGCACCGCTCCTCGACCCCGAGGACGACCCGCGCCGGCGCCGACGCGGTGTAGATGGTGTCGGATCGCTGGCCGTAGTCGATCCGGCTCAGGTAGCCGCCGCGGACGTACGCGGTGTCGTCGGTCGCGACCCGGTTACGGCCGTAGTAGTTCCACTCCTTCGTGTACCAGTACGACATCGCGTTGCCGTTCGGGTCGACCACGTAGTCGAGGTTCCACCGCCACGCCTGGGTGCAGTACGACGCCGCGAACGTGGACGCGTGGCAGGGCTCGCCGGCGTCGTTGCCGTAGACCGGCGCCGTGTACACCGACTGGGTCACCGCCCCGCCGTCGGTCCACCCGGGCAGCCGGTGCATGCCGAAGAAGTACTGCGTGCCGTCCGTGGTGGTCAGCTTCCAGTACTCGCCGTCGTTGTCCCAGTTGGTCACGCCGCTCAGCCGCTCCACCTTGGACCCGTCGTCGTTGCGCAGCCGCCATGCGCCGGTGGTGGCGTCCTTGACCAGTTCGGTGGTCTTGTCACCGAGGTTCAGGAAGGCGTTGTCGGTCTCCCAGCACAGGTCGTACGGCTTCGGCGTGGTGCTCACATCGTCCGAACAGGACTTGTACCGCCGCTCGACGAAGCCCTCGGTCAGATCCCAGCCCTCGCCCGCCCAGGAGGTCTGGTTGTTGGTGGACGCGGTACGGCCGTCGACGCCGCTGGAGTTGTACCGCAGGTCCAGGTCCGGCGCCGGGCCGCCGAACGCCGGCGGGGCGTCCATCTGGTACGACCAGGAGAAGTCACCGGCCGCGCCGCCGACGTCCCAGGACGAGGAGCGGGACAGCGGGGTGGCCTCGTAGTCACCGCCGCTGCCGTTCGGGGCAGCGGCGGCGGCGAGCACGGTGGTCGCACCGACGGTCACCTCCGCGCTCAGCGTCCCTTCGCGCACCTCGTTCCGCGTCGGCAACGGTGTGGCGGTACGGCACTCGGCACGGTCCGGTGTGGACAGCGCGCACGCCGGCAACTCGACGAGGCGCAGCCGGGACGCCCAGTCGCCGCCGTACGCGTTCCGGAAGGACGAGTAGTCCACCGAGACGCTCACGCCCTTGCGTTCGGCGGCGCCGACGGTGAACAGCAGGCCGGGCACGCCGGCCCGGTCCGCGGCCGCCCGGTCGAGCACCCGCACCCGTGCCGTACCGGTCGTCGCCGCACCGACGGACACCGGCGTCTTGCCGGCCCGCGTCCGGGTGCGGCTCAGCGACACCTCGGCCTCGCCGGAAGCCGGCCACGCCACGGTCGCCGGCTGCGCGCCGACGACCGCGGGCCGGGCCCGCTCGGCGCGCGGCGCGAAGTCCTTGACCGGCACCGACTTCTCGGTCTGCGTGGCGGGCGCCCGCCACAGCGGCGGCTCCGGCGCCGGCTTCGACGCCGCGGCCGGCTCGGCGACCAGCAGGCTGCCCGCCATCACCGCCGCGGCCGCGGCGGCAATCCACTTCTTCACGGTTTCTCCCCAGGTCCCGGTCTGTGGCTACGCGTTCGTGATCGCGGTGTAGATGTCGAAGACCTCCTGGTCGCTGAGCACACCCGAGTACGTCCGGACGTCGTCGATGCCGCCCGTCAGATACTGCGAGAACGTCACGTTCGACGCCTGGCCTCGGCCCAGTAGGACGTTGCCGCCGGCGTTCCAGGAGCCGGCGTGGTAGGTCTCGTCGACGGCCTGACCGTCCACATAGAGCCGCAGCTTGTGTGCCTCCGCGTCGTACACGGCAACCAGGTGGGTCCAGGTGCCCACCGTGGGCACGTCGAACAGGTCGGACGCCTCGCGCAGTGCCGCCCCCGAGGCGTCGGTCGAGGAGGTGCGGATCGACCACAGGTAGGCGGAGTAGTCGGCGTCCCACGCCCAGCCGAGGTTGAACCCGCCGACCGCGCCGCCCAACTGGCTGACCGCGATCCCGTTCTTCGTCAACGCGTCCGGGCGCACCCACGCGCTCACCGAGAAGCTGCCGTCGGTGCGGACCGCCGGGCCCGACGTGGTGAGCACGCCGGCGGTGCCGTTGACCGCCACACCGTTGCCGCTCACCCCGGTGGTGCGGGACACGCCGCTCGCCGACCACGTCGCGGTACGCCCGCCGACCGCGTCCGTGGCCGCCGTACCCGAGGTCTCGTCCAGCTTCCAGTGACTCGTCAGCCGGGGCACCTGCTGCAGCTCGCCGGGCAGCAGCACCCGGTCGTACACCCGGACCCCGTCGAGGTCGCCGGCCCAGAAGTCGACCAGGGTGTCGTTGGTCTTCGCCCGCCCGATGGTCAGCGGCCCGGTGCCGTTCCAGGCCGCGGCGTAGCTGGCCGTGCCCTGGAGCGCGCCGTTGACGTAGAGCCGGATCTGGCCGGCGTCCTTGTCGTACACGCCGGTGAGGTGCACCCACTCGCCCAGCGGCACCGACGACGTCGAGTCGACCGTCACGTAGCTGGGCCGCTCCACGCTGTCGGCCACCGGGAAGGAGAACCGCCACCGGTCGGGGGACGCGAGGTACTGGAGGTAGAAGGCGCTGCGGTGGGTGCCGTCCTGGCTGATCACCCCGCGGTTGCCGGTCTTGCCGGTCAGGCGCGCCCAGGCCGAGACCGAGAACGACGCCGAGGTGTCCAGCACCGGCCCGGTCGTCTGGGCGTACCCGGTCGTGCCGTCCAGGTGCAGGGCGCCGCCGGCGACGCCGTCCTCCCATGTGGACCCGCCCACGAGCGTGGCGTGCCGGGCGTTGACCGTGGAGTCCTCGGCGACCGCGCCATCGGCGGTCTCATCGAGCGCCCAGTCCCCCGTCGGACCGGACGGGACGTCGGCGTAGAAGACCACGGTCGCGACCGCCGACTTGTTCGACGCGCCGTCCACCGAGCGCACGTGCAACCAGTTCACGAACCGGTCCGGCGTCACCGAGACGGTGACCGAGCCGCCGCGCGCGGCGGGCGTCGCCTTCTTGGACAGGGCGGTCGAGTCGCCGTTCAGCACGTACTCGTACGAGGCGACGTCGGTGCCGCCGTTCGCCGAGATCACCACGGTGGAGGACCGGCCCATCACCGCGTCGCCCTCGGCGCCGTCCGGGAACGCCGTCGACGTGAGCGTCGGGATCGGCGGCCGGCTGGTGTCCACTTGGAACTCGCACCACGGGCTCCACGCGCTGCTGTCGGTGCCGTCGGTCGCGCGTACCCGCCACTTCGCCACCGCGCCGTTCGCGAACGCCCCGGACGGGATCGGCTTCGCCACCGTCGTCGGCTTCTTGCCCGCCATCGACGCCGACGTCCACTCCCCCACCATCGCGGAGCCGTCGCCCTTCCACCACTGGAAATGTGCCTTCACCGCGTTGTCCGCGTCGCTGACCGAGGCCCGCAGGGTCGGCGTGGCCGTGCCGATGACCAGCCGGCCGGAGCCGGTGGTGCAGGTGGTGGAGCCGTCCGTGGTCAGGTTGGTCGGCTTGCCCGGCACCGTGTTGTAGACGATCGTGATCGACGGGTTGTTACGGAACCGCTTCCAGGAGTGCGGGTCCCTGTTGGACTCGGCGGTCGCCGACGCCCGCATGCCTTCGGTGATGGAGTCCCAGCCGTTCTTGGCCGCCTTCGCCACGTGCGCGGTCACCGTGAACTCCGCGCCACCGGCCGGGCAGCTCGACGACGACCACCCCTTGGCGAAGCTCTTCGCGGTCAGCTTGCTGATCCAGCTCGGCTGCTTGTTCCACGTCGTGGCCGAGGAGATCCCGCCGGTCTCCCAGACCTGCACCTCGCGGGCCGTACACGAGTAGGACCACACCTCGAACGTCTGCAACGTCGCCTTGAGGATGTGCTTGCCCTTCACGCCCGACGTGTCGAACCGGAAGAACGACCGGGTCTTCTTGCCGTCCAGCGCGTCGAAGCCCACCCGGGCCTCGTCCTCCGCGTCGTTCGCCCCGTTCCAGAACGAGGTGGTCGGCAGGTTGCTCCACACCTGCGTCCACGCCGTGCGCGAACCCGACCACGACGGGTCGATGTAGACCGGGTACCGGGTGGCGGTGCCGGTCAGCAGCGCCCGGTCCGGCACGAGCGCGAGTTCGCCGGCGCCCACGCCCACCCGCATCGCGCGGACCTTGCCGGCCGGCTTCCGCGCGGCGGCGCCGTCCGACGAGTCCCACATGTACGGCGTGGGCGCCGCGAACACCGTCGCACCCGCCGGGTCGACCGCGGCGAGCGTGCCGTCCGCGGCGGCGCGCACGCTCAGGCCCTTGGTGGCCGTGCGCAGCCGTACCCGCGACAGCGCCGGGTTCGCCGCCGCCCGCGCCGACTTCACCACCAGCAGCTGCGAGAAGCCCTCCACCTCGGCGCGCACGGTCAGGTCCACACCCGGCAGCACCTCGGGGTACGTGGCCACCTCACCGCTGAGCACCGGCTCAGGCAGCCGCCCCGGCCAGCTCAACGCCATCTCCCGGCCGTCGCGCCGGAGGCGTACCAGAGGATTGTCACCGCCGGCGGAGAAGGCCATGTCCAATGTGGTCGCGTTCGGCGCGACCATGCCCTCCGCGGTCCGGCGCAGCGTGGTGTCCACCGCCACCCAGCCGGAGCCCCGGCGCACCCGCACGGGAACGACCGACTGCTCCAATGTGAACGACCCGTCCGGGTTCGCGAACACCTGCTGCCGCTCGGTCCGCAGGGCCGTCGCCTCGACCCGCCCACCCGAAGCCACCGCCTCGGCGCGTGCCTCGGCCTCCCCGATCACCCGCGCCGCCGGTGCGGCGACCGCCGTGCGCGCGGGGGGCAACGCCACTGTGGACGCCACCACCATCACGACCGCTAACAGCCAACTCCGGCGGGCCCGGCGTACGTCAGGGTCTGTCCACTTCGGCATGGGATGCCGCTCGGTCATGTCCGTGCCCACCTTGATCTCTACGTTGGCTGTCGCCGGAGATTAGAGATCACAAATGTCGAAAAGATGATCATCAGGTGGCCGGTACACGACGGAGGTCGTTGTGCCTAGGGCGGAACCTGCGAATGCGGCTACCGAAGGGTGCCGATGCCGGGCAGGAACCGGCCCACCCGGGCGGCGTACCCGGTGTAGGTCGTGCCGTGGACGCGGGACAGATAGGGCTCCTCAGCAGGCCCCGCTGCTGTCGACGGGGCACGCGGTCGTGGCGTCGATGGCCAGCGCCAGCTCGACCAAATCGGACAGTGCGTGGGCCAGCCGCTGGTCGGCCAGCTCGTACCGGGTCCGCCGACCCTGCCCCAGCGCGTCCGCGAGGTCGGCGGGGAACGCCGGCCCGTCACGCAACGCCAACAGCAGCCCGCACCGGGTCGGATCGGACAGGGCATGGCCGAAACGCGCCAGCACGCCCGCTCGCGAAGAGACCGTCAACACGACTCGACGATACAGCCTTAGCTGAATTCAGAAGAGCCTGGACTCCGCTCCAGCTTGTCGAGGAAGCGCAGCAAATGCGGGTCGAACCGGGACGGGTCCGCTGCCCGCAGCTCTGCCGGTGCCCACCAGCGCACCCGATGGAACTCTCCATGATCAGGGCTCAGCGCCTGTTCCCGCCGGCCGTCGAGCACGAACCACAGGCTCACGTCGGTATGCCCGGCATCCATGCCGACGGTTTCCGTGACCGTCAGGAACATCGGCCGCTGGTCAAGCTCCGGATCGGCGGCGGTCAGCCCGAGTTCCTCGTGAGCCTCACGCTGGGCGGTCCGCGCCGGATGCTCGTCTACCTCCACGTGCCCGCCGGGCGGCAGCCATAGACCGGCGTTGACGTGATCGACCAGCAGGATACTGCCGTCGGCGGCATCGACCGGCACCACGTACGACACCAAGTGCTGCGGCGGCACCGTGGGCTTGACCCGCCGGAAAACGTCGTCGGTGCGGCTCAGCCACCACAGAACCTGGGACCGATGCGCGGCCTCCGTCTCGTCAACGGGCTGTAGCTGCGAAACCAACTCATGCACGACCGCGACCGAGGAACGCATTCGATCATGATGCCAGCTGAAATCACCGCGACCCGGTCCGAGGCCGGGAGTCGGCTGCCCGACAGCGGCTCGGCCGCGCGTGGATGACACTGCCCAGATGTTCGATCCACACCGCGGCTTCCATGCCGCCTGGCCCGGTGGACCACCGGCGGAGGTGGTGTACGCCGCGAACCAGGCCGCCGCCCAGCGACAACAGCAGCCGTACCGTCCGGTGACCCATCTTTGCCGCACGTGCCGCGGTCACCAGGTCGCCAACGCCACGGACCTGTGCCCGTCCTGCGGGAAGGCGGAGGCCAGGCGCCATTCCGAGCCGTACCGGCAGGAGCTGTCCGCCGCCCTCTTCCGGGACGCCCGGACCGCCGCCGCGACGGCGTCCAGGGCGCGGGTGCCGCAGGACTTCACCGTCACCTGCTCCACCAAGACCCTGCTGCGGACCCGGCAGGAGACCGTCCTTTCCGGATGGCTGCTCCAGGACCGCAGCAGCGGCTGGCCGCCGGGCACCTCACCCCACACCAGCGGTACGACCTCGAGGCACTGGAGGCATACACCGCGGCGCTCGCCGCCTTTGTCGCCAACGTCCGGCGCTAAGGCGGCCCGGATCCTCAGTTGATTGAGATGATTTTGTTGATGAGGCCGCCGCCGGGGAAGTCGAGCATCAGCACACCGGTACGGCTCAGCGTGTTGTCGTTGAGGTAGTCCAGCACGTAGGGGTCGACCCCCTGCTCCCAGAGCGCCCCGCCGGCCACCCAATAGGGTGGGGCTCCCGCGCCCGCGCCGCTGGCGAAGTTGACGTACAACTTGGTCGGATCGCCGGCGTTCGTGGTCGCCAGGAAGTCGCTGACCGCCTCCCGCTTGGCCGGGATCGAGAAGACCGACGGCACGTTGTACTCGTCCTGGACGTAGGTCGACGAGCCGTCGTTCCACCCGGAGAACTGCGCCAGGCCGTAGTTGGAGAAGCGACCGCCGCGCGGCCCGTTCAGCACGGCCAGCACCACCTTGCCGCGGACCGCGCCGAGCGTGGGCACCGCCGCCGCGCTCGCCCGGGTCACCGACGGCGCCCAGAACAGGCCGGGACGCGCCGCCACGTACGCGTCGAAGATGTCCGGAAAGCTGTTCTGGCCCGAGGCGTCGACGCAGGAACCTGTCTCCCCAGTACATTCCTGCTTGAGCCGCATGATCACGGTCTCGCCAGGATGAGCCGCGAGGAAGGCGGCCAGCTTGTCCAGCACGTCATCGAAGTTCGCCACCTGGTAGGTCGCCCCGTGGTGGATCGTGAAGGTGTTTCCCTCGTTGACCCGTGCCCGGATGTCGATCATCCGGATCCCCGCGTTGAGCTGCGCCGTCAGCGTCGCGGCGCTGTCCCCGAAGTTCTCCTGGGCCTGCACGTAGTCACCGCCGTGGATGGCCAGCGTCTCGTGCGTACCCGGAATCGACAGCGCCGCCAGGCTCGCACCCGAGGCCAGGCCACCCATCCAGTCCGGGTTGCGCGCGGCGCTCAGCGTCCGATAGGACGCATCCGCGGCGAACGCCGGCTGCGGGACGACGATCAACGCAACGGCCAGGACACCGGCCCCAAGGACACCGAGAGCACGCTTCACGCCGCGAAAGATATCGATCAAAGCAGGGGAACGGAAGACCGCGGCGCGCAAGAAATGAAAAAGTCTCGCCTTATGGCTCGTCGGGATGGTTTCCCACCCGTAGGTACCGGTCAATGATGGCCTCGAGCTCGGCCGGGGTTGGCGTGGCCCGGGCGGTCAGCGGATGGCCGGCCGATGTGCAGCAACTCCGCGCCGTCCCCGCCCGGGTACCCATAGAGGATCGGCACCGCCGGAAGGTGGCAATGTGGACAGATCTGGCGGTCGGTGGACTCGGTCATCGTCATCCTCCCCTCCGCTCCGACCGTAGCGATCAAGGAGAATGCCGTCGATCAAGGGCATATGGTCGTGGATCGGAGATCAAACCACGGCCGTACGCCCTTGATCGACGCGAAAGCCCTTGATCGGCGGCCTGGCGGGGCCGGCGTCTCCCGCAGGCGCTCCACCACTGACCGGCCAGCGGACGGGTGACGGCGGTCCTACTGCACGTTGCGGATCACGTCGGCGGTCGCGGGCATGCGGTTCACGAGCTCCTTCAGCGCGTTCTCCACGGCGGTCGCCGCCTCCGTCTCGTCCCTGGCCGACACGACCTCCTGCAGCACCGTCGGGGTGTTGGCGATCGCGGACGCCTCGCTGGAAGCGGCCTCCTTGACGGCCTTCACGGCGTCGGCCGCCGCCTGCATCTTGATTTTGCCTTTGTCGCCGATGCCGATCTCCGCGGGCAACAGGTTGAAGATCCCCGCGTAGACCAGCGCGACTCCGACGATGAAGATCGCCGCCAGCCCAACCGAGTTGACATCCTTATCGGCGATCATCCCCAAATCGTCGCAACCGTCCCGCCGCCACCAGCAGGGCGCCCAGTGCGCCGATAACTATCCGACTCGCTCCGCTCATCGCGGCCTCCACGTCCAAAGGGGACAACACCCTCCACCGTAGACACCCCGACCACCCCATCAACCCGTCGATCTTGAAGTTGTCATGCCCAGATGCCCGATATGGCACCTGAAAACTTCAAGATCGACGGGATTTGGGGGCGCTAGCCGGCGTAGGGGGTGATGGCGATCTTGTCGATTAGCGGGGCGTAGCGGGAGCGCAAGGGCTCGGGGTAGCGGGTGCTGATGTACGTGGTGCCGTCGAAGTCGGGCTGCTCCTCGGACGAGAATCGGACGGTGTTGTGGCCGGCCTTGAGCTGGACCGGGATGGTCAGGTACCAGAAGTTGTTGGCGTGGAACGTATGCGGGAACAGGGTCCGCCGCGCCGCTCCCCCGTTGACGGAGATGTCGGCGGGGCGGGCGAGGGGGTCGGGGTTGTAGTGGGAGGCGGGCGACTGCTCCGGGTTGGCGTAGCGGACGGTCAGGGCGTACGTGCCGGCGGCCGGGGCCTGGACGTCGAAGGTGAGCGTGTTGGCGTTGCCCGGTTCGCCGCCGACGCCGGTGACCGCCGTGCCGCTGACCGTGGCGGAGCCGGCCAGGGTGGCGGATTCCGCCTCGTACCATGTGGTGCGCAGCGTGCCCGAGGTGGCCGCGACCCGGATCCGGTCCAGGTAGAGGTTGCCGGAGTCGCCGGTCACGGTCACCTTGTTGATGCCGCCGGACAGAAACACCTTCGCCTCGGTCGACTTCTTGACGTCGGTGACCCGCTGGCCGTTCACGGTCAGGGTCGCGCGGCCACTGCCGCCGCCGGTGTCGATGTGGACGGTGTGCTCGCGGTCGCTGGCGGCGTACACCCAGAAGGTGGCGGACTGCCGGGCGGCGAGGTTGACGCGACCGGCGCCGGACACGCCGCGGCGGCTGTAGTCGACGCGGGCGCCGCTGAGCGTGGCGTACTCGGCCTCGTAGATGGCTTGGGCGGCGGCGGGGTTGGGCAGCGCGAGGGTGATGCGGTCGACGATCGCGTCGCCCTTGGTGGTCTTCGTGCCGTCCAGGCTCCGCGCGGCCAGGCTGATCACGTGGTCGCCCTTGGTGAGCGCGACCGTGGTGTCGGAGTGGTCCCACACCACCCACTTGTAGCCCAGCGGCAGGTGCAGTTCCTGTTCCGCTCCCCCGTCGACGCGCAGGAAGACGTTGGTCGGGCCCTGTTCGGCGACGGCGCCAAAAGTGTTGAGGGAGTTGGCGAACACGCTCAGGTCGTACACGCCGGTCTGCGGCACCGAGACGGGGAAGTCCAGCGTCAGGCCGGAGCCGGTGCGCAGGCCGCCGACGTTGTAGGTGCCGGAGGTGTAGAACTTGGACACATTGGAGGGTGTGCCTTCGGGGCCGTTGCGGTAGTAGGGGGAGCCGCTGTGCGCGGCGTCCTCGGCCTCGTAGCTGGCGCTAAAGAGCGTCGGGGGCACAGCCTGCGAGGTGGCGTTGCGGCCCGGGGTCAGGATTATCTGGTACGCCGAGGACTCCTTCAGCTTGGGCAGGACGCTCCCGAAGTCCACGGTCACGGTGCCGCCGGATACCCGCTGGTCGAACTCCGCGACGACCTCCGGCTGGGGTGAGTCGCCGATCTGCCCGGTCCACGGGATCTCCTGGACGATGGCGTGCGCGGTGGCACCGAACATGCCGGCGTTCTGGAAGGTGACCAGTCCGTCGCCGGACGCGCCGCCGAACAGGGCCCGCGCCTGGTTCTTGGAGGCGTCCACTGTGGCCACGCCCTGCATGGTGTAGCTGACATTGGGGAACTGCGGGGTCACCGTGACCGTGTGGCCGCTCATCTGGGCGTACGCGTGCAGCAGCCACCACTGCCCGTTGCCCCGGTTGGCCTGGACGGCGGAGTCGCTGAGGTTGCCGTCGATGTTCCAGTACGCGATGTCGGCGTCCACCTTGGACTCCTCGATAGCCGACACCCACTGGATCATCTGGCCGGGCACCGAGGTGTGGTAGTTGAAGGCGTACTCGTTGATGTTGATGGGCAGGTGCCGGCCGCCGAGCACCTCGTCCTCCCAGGCGCGGTACCTGGCGACGCTGGTGCGGATCCGGGCCGGATCGCTCAGCTCGTGCCAGGTCATCACCTCGGGCACGGTGCCCGCCGCGACCGTGTGGGCGAGGAACCCGCGCACCTGGTCGTAGAGGACGCTGGTGTTCGGGCCGGCGATCCGGGCGTCCGGCATCTTCGCCTTGATCAGGGCGTACACCTCGTCCCAGGCGGCGAAGTAGTACTGCGGGTCGGAGAGCCAGCTGACCCGGTTGTAGCTCCACTCGCCGGTGCCGAACATGTTGCCTTCCGGCTCGTTGAACGGCACGAAGACGATGTTGTCCTGGTACCGCGGCTCCAACGTCAGCACCTGGTCGACCTGCTTGACGATCTTGGCCTTGAAGTCGTCCAACCGTGCCTGCGGGGTGTCGCCCGGCCACTGGTACGGAAAGCCGCGGTAGATGTCGGTCATGTAGATGTACACGTCGCCGTCGGTGCTGTCGGCCAGCGGCTTGACCACCTCCAGGGCGTCGGCACCGGGGTGCTGCGGGCCGTCCTGCGCCTTGGTGGAGACGGTACGAAGCCGCATGCCCTCGATGAGGTTGCGTGACGGTACGCCCTCGCCGTAGAGGCCGTACAGCGTGCCGGAGGCGCCGCCGTGGAAGTCCCCGGTGTTCGTGCCCAGGTCGATCGTCAGGTCGCCCAGGCCGACCACGCGGACGTTCGCCGTCACCGTGATGTCCGTGCCGGTGACCACCCCGGTGACGGTGAACGTGCCGCGGCGGGCGTACGAGGCGGGGTCGACCGCGTTCCAGGCGACCGGGGTCTCGCGGTCGATGCCGTCCGAGTACGCCGCGGTCACCGAAGGCAGGCTCGGCGCGGTGCCGACGTTGGTGGCGACGTCCACCGTGGTCTGCTCGACCGTGGTCAGCGTCGCGAGGTGGTCTCCGGCGAGCCCGGCCACCTGCGCGTCGGTGAACGCGGTGTCGTAGACCCGGAAGTCGTCCAGCGCGCCGGCCAGGAACGGGTGCCCGCCCCAGAACGGCTTGCCCAGGAACCCGGAGGTGGTGTTGGTCGCCGAGTGCATGGTGGCGCCGAGGTTAAGGGTGGCGGTGGTGCTGCCGATCTTCGCGCCGTTGATGTAGTAGCTGATGCTCTGCCCGTCGATGGTGGTGACGAGGTTGACCCACTGGTCGGTGGGCAGCTTCTGGGTGGCGTCGACACCGACCTCCGACCCGCCGTTGACCGGTTTGATGGACGAGCGGGTCTTGCTCACCCCGCTGTAGGACGGGGTGATGAAGGTGGCGGTGTTGAGGTCCTTGCCGATGCAGTAGACCCATTGGAAGTCCGCACCGCCGGCCCACTTGACCCAGGTGGAGATCGTGGTGGCGGTGCGGCCGGCGAAGAGCCCGTTGGGGATCGACACGTACGGCGCGGTGCTGGAGCCGGCGGCGCCGCCGGGCAGCTGCAGTGCCTGCGAGCCGTCCGCGCCGGTGGTTGAGGTCGCGGCGCCCGGGTTGACGAGCGTGCCGTTCAGGCCCGAGCCGGACCGGTCGGTGACCACGCCGCCGGACAGGTCGCCCTCGAAGTCGTAGTGCAGCACGAGCCCGTCGGTGTCCGCTGCCATCGCCGGGACCGGTAGTCCGATTAGGACCACGGCGGCGAGCGCGGCGGCGGCTAACTTCCTTGTCATGTCGAGGATCCCCTCAGTTCGTAGGCGGCGGCGAGGATGAGGTAGCTGCTGGCGGTCCAGGTGTAGGCGCGGTCACGCAGGCCGGTGCCGGTTTCGGCGTCGAAGTTCTCGGCGAAGCCGGACTTCTCGCACAGGGCACGGAACCGGTGACTGATCTCGTCGGCGAGGTCGGTGTGGCCGGCGCGGCGCAGGCCGTCCTCGATGAGCACAGTGGAGGGAGCCCAGATCGGGCCGCGCCAGTACCCGTCGGCGGTGTAGTGCGGCGAGTCGACCGGTTCGGTGGCCAGGCCGTGGGCGGTCAGGTGGGTTTCGATGCGCCGGGCGAGCGCCGCGCTGACGTCCGCGGGCAGGTCGGCGCCCAGGATGATGGGCATGAGGTCGAGCAGGCTGGTGCTCGCCTGTGGTTGGCCGGTTTCCGCACTACGGGCGGTGAACCGCTCGCCGTTCCACAGTTGGTCGAGCATCGCGGCCTGGATCCGGTCGGCGGTCACTGCCCAACTGGTGGTGGGCATCCCAAGCTCGCCCGCCAGGTCGGCCAGGCAGCGCAGTTGGAGGACGAGGAAGGCGGCCAGGTCCGCGGTCTCGACGACGCGGTCGCCGTCGAAGGTGGTGGCGTTGTCCCAGCCGCTGTCGTTGCCGTGCTGGTAGTGCGGCAGGTCGTGGCCGGGCGCCCGCCGGGCGGCGAGCCAGAAGTCCGTCCACCGCGCCAACCGGTCGTACGTCCTGGTCAGCTCGGCACGATCCAGTGTGGACAACTGCCGGCGCAGCCTGCCCAGCGCCCACCCGTGGATGGGCGGCTTGACGTAGTTGTAGAGAACCTCCGAGTGGGTAACCGAGTCCGGCAATGCGCCGGTCGGATCCTGGTGGTCGAACGGGAGCTGAAACTGGTCCCACGCCAGCTCCGGCTGACCGGCGGCGAGCGCGAGGGCATTGAAACAGTGGTCCCAGCTCCAGACCTTGTCCATCCAGTGCTTGGACATCAGCACAGCGGGTCGGGTGAGGAAGCCGGCCGGGGCGACGGTGGCCGACCACAACACGTACGCGGCGAGCTCGGCGGCGGGCGTTTGCGGGCCGCGCCACGGGGCCACCGCGTCGACGAACGCGGTGAACGCGGCCGCCGCGGCGCGGACGAGGTCGTCGAAGAGGGCGGTGGAGGCGTACGGCCGGCGGGCGGCCTCGTACTCCTCGATGGCGATCTCCCACGGCTGCCCGGCCGGCAGCGTGACGCCTCGGTCGGCGGCGCCGAGGGCCTGCACGCCGTCGGATCCGGCCAGCTCGCCGTGCAGCACGGTGAGGCGGTAGCGGCGGCCGGTCTCGTAGGAGGTGAACACGTGGGAGCCGTCGACCGGGTCGCGGTAGAGGTAGGTGCCGCTGAACGGGGTCAGGGTGGCCGCGGCCGCGGCGATCCGCATTCCGAGCCCGTCGCCGCGTACCCGGATGGTGTCCGGGCCCTCGTAGGCCAGCTCGACCCGGCCGGTCTCGTGCTGCCAGGTCAGCAGGGCCGGCGTCGCGACGACGGTGGCGTCCAGATGGGACGGTGTGAAACGGAGTACGGGGTGCAGGCCGGTCTGGTGCGAGACCAGATGCAGGTCGTCGGCGTACGTCTTCTCGGCTACCACCGGGGAAATGTTGAGCCAGGATCCGCGGTAGCTGAACGGGATGTCCTGGATGGAGAACATAGGTGGTAGCTCCCAGTTGTTGGATGGCACAGGCTCAGTCCTTGATGGCGCCGGCCGTCACGCCGGCCGCGACGTACCGTTGGGCGATGATCAGCAGGATGGTGGCCGGGATGGAGGCGACCACGGCGGTGGCCATGATGGCGTTCCACTGCTGGTTGTTGTTTCCGATGTACTGGTAGATGCCGAGCGTGATCGGCCGGTGGTCTCCACCACCATCCAGAGTGGACGCGAAGATGAAGTCCGACCACGCCCACAGAAATGCGAACAGCGAAACGGTGACGATCGAGTTGCGGCTGACCGGCAGCACCACCGACCAGAACGTGCGCAGCCGGCCGGCCCCGTCGACGACGGCTGCCTGCATCAGCTCCTCCGGTATCCCGGACATGAAGGCCGTGAAGATCAGTACGCCGAACGGCACCGCGATCGTCGAGTCGGCCAGGATCAGGCCGGGGATCGAGTTGAGCACGCCGATGTTGAGGTAGATGGCGTAGAAGCCCATCGCCATGATGATCCCGGGGATCATCTGCGCGATCAGCAGCACGAAGCTGAGCGCGCCGCCGCCGGCCGGCCGCAGCTTGGCCAGCGCGTACCCGGCCGGCGCCGCCAGCGCCACGGTCAGCGCCACCGTGCCGAGCCCGACGAGCAGGCTGGTGCCGAGGTACGGCAACTGCTGGTCCAGCACCGCCCGGTACCCCTCAAGCGTCCCGTCGACGGGGAACAGGTGCGGCGGGTCGGCCCGCATGTCCTGGTCGCGGGTGAACGACACGTTGATCATCCAGTAGACCGGAAAGAGCATGACCGCCGTCAACACCAGCCCGATGGCCGTCTTGGTCGCGCGCCTCATAGCTGTTGCCTTCGCTGGATGCGGATGTAGATCAGTCCGAAGATCAGGGCCAGCACGATCAGCAGGTTGCCGACGGCCGCGCCGGGCCCGAACGCGGGCAGCAGGTTGCCGAACCCGAGCCGGTACGACCACGTGGCGAACGTCGTGGAGGAGTCGGTCGGGCCGCCCCTGGTCATGATCCAGATGATGTCGAAGACCTTCAGCGTGTAGATCAGGCCGAGCAGTAGCGTGATCGCCGACACCGGGCGCAGCAGCGGAAACGTGACCCGCCAGAACCGTTGCCACCCCGTCGCGCCGTCCAGCGACGCCGCCTCGTACAGGGTCGCGGGGATCGCCTGCAGGCCGCTGTAGAGCACCACCAGGTTGAACGGGATGCCGATCCAGACGTTCGCGATGATCACGGAGACCAGCGACCAGTCCGGTGAGGTTAGCCAGTTGACCGGGCCGACCCCGACGGCGCCGAGTGCGGCGTTGACCACGCCGGCGTCGCTGTTGAGCATCCACGACCAGGTGGACGCCGACACGATCAAAGGCAGCAGCCACGGTACGAGGAACAGCGCCCGCAGCGTGCGGGACAGCGGGAAGTGTTGGTAGAAGAAGACCGCGAGCGCCATGCCGATGCTGAATTGGAAGGCCAGCGACGCGACGGTGAAGACCACGGTGTGCAGCAGCGCCGGGGCGAAGGTCGGGTCGGACAGGATCTTCCGGTAGTTGTCCAGCCCGGCGAACGGCGCTCCACCTTGGACGAACGAGCGGACCGTGTACTCGCGCAGGCTCAGCTCGATATTGCGATAGAGGGGGTAGGCGTAGAACGCCAGCAGGTAAAGCGTTACCGGCGCGAGAAACGCCCACCCCACCCAATCGCGCGTCTTACTTTGTCGCACTTGCGGCCGTGGTCTGTGCGGCGGACAGTGCTTCCTGGGGCGACTTCGCGCCGCTGAGCGCGGCCTGCATCGCGGTCCACAGTGGTTCGGAGATCTTCGGATACTTGGTGCCCAGGTTGTCGCCGGTGCGACCCTTGGCGGCCTGCACCGCGTCGACCCAGACCTTGAGCTTGGCGTCGGCGGCGACCTGCTTGTCCTGCACGGCCGCGACGGGTGCGATGTACGACAGCGTGGTGTCGGTGGTGAGCAGGTTGTCCGGGCTGGTCAGGCAGGCCACCAGCTTTTGCGACGTGGCGTACCGGCCGGTGTCGCTCTGCACCGGGATCGAGACGAACTCACCACCGGTCGGCGCCGGCGCCGTGCCGCCCGAGCTTGCCGGGACCGGGATGATCCCGTACTCGAAGTCGAGCTTTTCGGCATTGCCCAGCTGCCACGTGCCGTTCTCGCTGAACGCGTAGTCGCCGCTGGCGAACTCCTGCCAGCTCGTGGTCTGGGTGTTGTTGATGACCGAGTTCGGTGCGTACCCCTGCTTCAGCCAGTCGGTCCACAGGGTCAGCGCGGAGACCGCCTGCGCCGAGTCCAGCGCGGTCAGCTGCGCGCCGGAGCCCCAGAACCAGGGCAGGAACTGGAAGCTGCCCTCTTCGGTGCCGATCGCGGAGAAGGTGATGCCCTTCTTCCCCGCCCCCTTCACCTTGGCCAGCGCCGTGGTCAGCGACGGCCAGTCCTTCACCTGTGCGATGTCCACGCCCGCCTTGGTCAGCAGGTCCTTGTTGTAGTAGAGGGCCAGGGTGTTCGCCCCGATCGGGACGCCGTACGTCTTGCCGCCGCTCTGTCCGGCGCCGAGCAGGTTCGGCTCCATGGCCGACGTGTCGAGCTTGTTCTCCTCGGTGGTGGTGAGCGCGCCCGCCTCGGCGAGCGTCGAGATCACCGGGTTGTCGATGATCAGTACGTCGGGCGAGTTGTCCTGCTGCGCGGCCAGCAGTGCCTTGTTGGTCAGGTCGGAGGTGTCGTAGCCGGTCCGCTCGACGGTCACGCCGGCCGAGGTGCCACAGCTCCCCAGCAGCTTCACCCAGGCGGAGTCGTCGTTGAACTGCGGATACGGGTCCCAGATGGCGTACGTGCCGCCGCCTTCCGAGGAGCCGTCGTCGGAGGACGAGGACGAGCAGGCGGTCGCGACGCCAGCGAATGCGACGGCGACGAGCGCGGCACCCACGGCGCGCCACCTGCGGGCGGGGGTCTTCATATCGATACTCCTAAAAGTAGCGAATCGGTTCGCGGAATCGGTTCGACAGAAGATAGGCCCGCAGTCCGCTGGCGGTCAAGAGCGAGTTCACACCCTTGACATCATCTCGAAACGGCTTCTACGCTCCCCAGCGAACCGATTCGCCATCCTGGACCACTGCTCTAAGCTGCTCTTCGTGAGGAGGGCGAGATGAACATCGGCGAGATCGCCCGCAGGGCCGGGGTGTCCCGCAGCACCGTCTCGTACGCGCTCAGCGGCAAGCGGGTCGTTTCCGAAGAGACCCGCCAGCGGATCCAGGCCGTCATCGACGAGCTGGACTACCGCCCCAACGCCGCGGCCCGTGCCCTGAAGGAGGGCCGCACCCGCACCCTCGGCCTGGTCATCCCGCCGGCCAGCCTGCGCCTCACCGACATGCAACTCGGCTTCGTCGCCAGCGTGGTCGAGGCCGCCGCCCGCGTCGACCTCGACGTGCTGCTGTCCCCTTCCGGCGGCGACCACGACCGCTCCTTCGAACGGATCGTCAGCGGCCGGCGGGTCGACGGCGTCATCCTGATGGAGATCCGCCTGGAGGACGAGCGCGTCACCCGGCTACAGCAGACCGGGCTGCCGTTCGTCACCATCGGGCACACCGCCCACCCGCACGGCACCTGCTGGGTCGACGTCGACTACGCCACCCTGATCGCCCGGTGCGTACACCACCTCGCCGACCTCGGCCACCGCCACATCGCCCTGATCAACCGCTCCGCCGAACTGGTCGCCGCCGGCTACGGACCGGCACAGCGCGCCCTGACCGGGTTCACCGAGGCCATCGCCCAGCGCGGCCTGACCGGCGTCGACCTGTGCTGTGCCGACGACGCCCCCGGCGGCGAAGCCTGCCTCGAACGCCTGCGCGACGAACACCCCGACGTCACCGCCATCGCCACCATCAACGAGGCCGCGCTGCCCGGCATCCAGCGCGCCCTAGAACGCGCCGGAGTCGTCGTACCCCGGGACATGTCCATCGCCGGCGTGGCCGCCCGGCACTGGGCCGAGGACTTCCGCCCGCCACTGACCGCCGCCGATGTGCCGACCGAGATGGGCAACCACGCCGTCGACCTGCTCCTGGAACGCATCGCCACCCCCGACGCACCGCCCCGGCACCTGCTGCTCACCCCGCCGATCTCCCTTCGCGCCAGCACCGGACCCTCCCCCACCCGGTAATCCCCCTTCCGGATACGCACGGGACGAGCCCCACGCTCGCCCCGCGATCTTTCCTGCCCCAAGGAGTCCTCATGAAGAGACGGCTCAGCGCACTCGCCATCGGCGTACTCGCCGGTGCATCCCTCCTCACCGGTGCCGCGCCCGCGCAGGCCGCGGACGAGTCCATCACCGTCAACTTCTCCGTGGCCGGCAACTCACCGTCGTACCGCGCGTCCGGCTGGATCTACGGCATGACCGAGAACGCGTCCGGGCCGGCCGACCACTTCTACCGCGACGTCAAGTTCCGCTACATGCGCGCCGGCGGCGCCCAGCTCGACCAGCCCGGCGGCTGGGTCTCCGGGCGCTACGACCGCCGGTGGAACTCGACCCTCGCCCAGGCCCGCCGCACCATCGCGCTCGGCGGGCAGTTCGTCATCCTCCCGCACGACCTGTGGGGCGCCGACGGGTACCCGATCTCCCGCTTCCCCGGCGACAACGGCAACTGGACCGACTACGACAACTTCCTCACCCGGCTGATCAACGACGTACGCGCCGCGGGGATCACCGTGCAGTGGGACATCTGGAACGAGCCGAACCTGGGTCTGTTCTGGAACCGCTCGCAGGCGCAGTACTTCGAGCTGTGGCGCCGCACGTACCAACGCCTGCGCGCCGAGTTTCCCAGCCAGCTGATCGTCGGGCCGAGCTGCGCCTGCGTGCCGTCGACGGGCGGATGGTGGGTCCAGTACCTCGACTTCATCCGCGCCAACAACGTGGTACCGGACATCATCAGCTGGCACAGCCTGCCCGGCGACCCGGTCGCCAACGTCAGCACCGCCAACACCACCCTCAACGCGCGCGGCATCCCGCACCCGCGCCCGTACCAGATCAACGAGTACGGCTCGTCGAGCGAACAGAACCCCGGCGACGGCTCCTGGTACATCGCGCGGCTGGAACGGGCCGGCGCCGACGGGCTGCGTGCCAACTGGGCCAGCACCGCGAACCTGCACAACGACCTCGGCAACCTTCTCGTACGCAACTCCGCCGGCCAGCACCTGCCCAAGGGCGAGTGGTGGGTGTACCGCTTCTACGGCTCGCAGACCGGCCTCATCTCGTCCGTCACCCCGAGTCCCGCGTACGACGCCTTCGCCACCAAGGCGACCGGCGTCGCCAAAATCCTCGTCGGGGGCGGCGGCACGACCGGAAACATCGCCGTCAACCTGCAACGCCTGGACACCACCAGCGGCATCGTCCAGAACAACCAGGTCCGCGTCGTCGCCCAACGCATCCCGTACAACGGCGGCGCCGCCGTACAAGGCCCCATCACCATCGCCAACTCGGTCGTGACGCTGTCCGGCAACGCCACCACCGTCAACCTGCCACACAGCAACGCCGACGACACATTCACCATCACGCTCCTGCCTCCGTCCGACGGCGGCTTCCAGTCGGTGGCTGTCGCGCAGCATTCCCAGCAATGCCTGGACAACACCAATCTGGGTACGGCCAACGGCAACCAGCAGCAGCAGTACTACTGCGAAGGCGGCGACCAGCAGCTGTGGAACTTCCGCCCGGTCGCCGGCGTCGCGGACACGTACACGGTCGTGAACCAGCAGAGCGGCAAGTGCCTGGACGTCAATGGGGTGTCCACTGCGGACGGTGCCGCGGTGCAGCAGTGGACCTGCGGCGGTGGCACCAACCAGCAGTTCACGCTCCGGAAGGTGACCTACGGCGCCAATGACGCCCACGACTACCAGCTCGTCGCCCGGCACAGCGGCAAGTGCGTCGACGTGAGCACGATCTCGACCACGGCCGGCGCGCCGATCCACCAATGGACGTGCATCCCGGCCAGCCAAGGCAGCCCACTCAACCAGACCTGGCGCCTCTGGGCCGCTGACCGACCGCCAACCCCGGCAGCACGGCGCTGGGCCGCCGCCACCCGGCAGCGCCCCAGCGCCGTTCGCGTACCGTTGCGCCATGTCCGACCTCGTGTACCCGCCGGTCATCGGCCTGGCCAAGGCCCTGTTCCGCGCGCTCGACTTGCGCATCACGGTGATCGGCGCCGAGCACCTCCCGCGTACCGGTGGCGCGGTGCTGGCCAGCAACCACGTCAGCTACCTCGACTTCATCTTCTGCGGGCTGGCCGCCCAGCCGTCTCGGCGGCTGGTCCGGTTCATGGCGAAGCAGTCGGTCTTCAAGCACCGGATCGGCGGGCCGCTGATGCGTGGCATGCATCACATCCCGGTCGACCGCGACGCGGGTCTCGCCTCGTACAAGGCGGCCCTGGCGGCGCTCAAGGACGGCGAGGTGGTCGGCGTCTTCCCGGAGGCGACGATCAGCCAGTCGTTCACCGTCAAGGAGATCAAGACCGGGGCGACCCGGATGGCCGCCGCGGCCAACGTGCCCCTGGTGCCGATGGCCGTCTGGGGCACGCAACGGATGTGGACCAAGGGGCACCCGCGCGCGCTGACCCGGCGGCACACGCCGATCTCGATCGTGGTGGGCGAGCCGATGCGACCGGGCCGCCGCGACGACCAGGCCGGGACCGCGCTGCGGGCGCGGATGCAGGAGCTACTGGACCAGGCTCAGCGCGATTATCCGGACAAACCCGCCGACTCGGCGGACAACTGGTGGTTGCCGGCCCACCTCGGTGGCGGTGCCCCGCCCCGGAAGCTACGGTGACGTAACCGTAGCTTCAGGAGGTCACGTGTCGCCCACCCCCGCCGTCGATCTGTTGCGTGATCTGGAGCCGGTGGTCGAGGACAACCTCAACCGCCACCTGGCCATAGCCAGGGAGTGGTTCCCGCATGAGTACGTGCCGTGGAACGAGGGCACCAACTTCGACGGCGTACTCGGTGGCAAGGCATGGGAGCCCGACCAGTCGCGGTTGTCCGCGGTCGCGCGGACCTCGCTGATCGTGAACCTCCTGACCGAGGACAACCTGCCCAGCTACCACTACGAGATCGCGACCCGGTTCGGCCGCGACGGCGCCTGGGGCACCTGGGTGCACCGATGGACGGCCGAGGAGGGCCGGCACGGCATCGCGATCCGCGACTACCTGCTCACCACCCGGGCGGTCGACCCGGTGGAGCTGGAGCGGGCCCGGATGGCGCACATGGGCGCCGGATTCGACAGCGAGTACAGCAGCGTGCTCGGCTCGATCGCGTACGTCTCGTTCCAGGAACTCGCGACCCGCGTGGCGCACCGCAACACCGGCCGGATCAGCGGCGACCCGATCTGCGACCAGTTGCTCGGCCGAATCGCCCAGGACGAGAACCTGCACATGCTCTTCTACCGCAACCTGCTCAGCGCCGCGTTCGACCTGGCGCCGGACCTGGCCATGCGGGCGGTGTGCGACGTGGTCTCGACGTTCCAGATGCCCGGACACACCATCGAGAACTTCGGCCGCAAGTCCGTGCAGATCGCCATGGCCGGCATCTACGACCTGCGGATCCACCACGACGAGGTGGTCATGCCGGTCCTGCGGCAGCTGCGCGTGTTCGAGCGCGACGGGTTCTCCGCCGAAGGCGAGCAGGCCCGCGAGGAGTTGTCCGCCTTCCTCGCCGGACTGGACCGAAACGCCAACCGGTTCGTCGAGCGGCGGGAAGCGGTGCGCGCCCGGGCGGCCTAACCGCCTCGGCGGGCGTACGGGTCGCCCAGATGCGGCGATCGCGGAGCGGGCGTGTCGCCGGCGACGCGGTTGCGACCGGCCCGCTTGGCCTCGTACAGATGCTCGTCGGCGCGGCGCAGCAGGGTCGACATGGTGTCGCCGGGGACCGCCACGGCCACCCCGACGCTCGCCGTGACCGGCAGTGCCACGTCCTGGTCGGCCCACGGGTGGTTGGCGATCATCCGGCGGAGCCGCTCGCAGGCCGCCAGCGTGGCCCGCTCGTCGGAGTCCAGGAACACGGCCAGGAACTCCTCCCCGCCCAGCCGGGCGGCGAACACCGCCGGCCCGGTGTCCTGGTCCAGGATGCGGGCCACGGTGCGCAGCACGGCATCCCCGGCGCTGTGCGAGTACTTGTCGTTGATCTGCTTGAAGTGATCCAGGTCGATCAGGCCGATGCTCACCGGCTCGGCCCGGCCGCCGGCCGCGCGCAGCAGCTCGGGCAGCCGCCGCTCCAGGTGCCGGCGGTTCCACAGCCCGGTCAGCGGATCCCGCTCGGACAGCTCCTGGTAGCGCAGGCTGTCGCGGCGCAGGGCCTCGATCTCGAACAGCGTCTTCATCACCGACGCGGCGGCCTCGCCCTGCTCGGTACGCACCTTCTCCCACTCGGCTTGGAAGCGCACCATGTTGCGGTACGCGGTGCGATAGTCGCCCATCGCGGCGCGGACGGCGGCAAGCTCCCGCATGGCCTCGGCGGCGATCTCGGGCAGCGGTTGGCTGCTGCCCATCCGCCGGGCCTCCTCGGCCGCCTCCAGCGCCGCCGGCAGCTCACCGGCGCGCCGCTTGATCTCGGCGTAGGTCAGCAGATTGGTGGCCATCGCGTTGGCGTCGGTCAGCTGCGCCTGGCCCGACAGCACCCGCTCCACCAGGCGCTCGGCCTCGTCGGCGTCGCCCAGTTCCAGCAGCACGCTGGCGACCGTGTCCAGCACGGACGCATTGAGCTCCAGGTCGGCACTGGCGGCCACCGCACGCAGCTCGGCCACCGCCTGCGCCGCCCCCGCGATGTCTCCGGCCTCGTACCGGGCGTAGGCCAGGTTGTTCAGGTTGGCCACGATCATGATGGGTTCGCCGAGCCGGCGGGCCAGCTCGTCGGCCCGGTCGAACAGGGCCGTGGTCACGTGGCTGGTCGGCATGCAGCTGGTCAGCATGGCCAGGATCAGGGCGTGGTCGGCCTGGATCTGCAGCGGGGCGCTCGGGTCGAGCAGCCGCACCGCCGCCTCGGCGTGCCGCACCGACTCGGCCCAGGCGCCCAGCCGGTGCAGCCCGGTGGCCAGCAGGGCATGCGCCCGCGCGGTAACCAGATCGTCGCCGACCTCGGCCGCCCAGCGCAGCACCTCATGCGTGATCTTGACGCCGGTCACGATGTCCCGGGACCGGTTGAGCACGTTAACCTCGGACAACCGGGCCAGGGCGTGAATGCGGGCGAACCCGTGGTCCGCCGCCAGCCGGGCCAGCCGCTCGACCCGCTCCGGCAGCCCGACCAGCCGGTCGTACGGGATGGTGATCAGGGCCAGCGCCTCGGCGAAAAGTTCGGCCTCCAGCCGCCCGGTGTCCGTCCCGGCCCACTGGTCGCCGCGGGCGGCGCCAAGGTCCTCCACCCCACGAGGCGCTCCTCCTCGTCCGGCCGCGCGTTCGATCGCGCGGCCGCGCGCCGGCTCTACCGCTCGCCGACACGCCGGAGGATCCTACCGCCGCCGATCGTCACCAAGGGCCATCTTGGCACCCCGGACAGCGCACCCTCACCAAGCTCGTACCTATTACCACCCCGTTGTCCGATTCCATCGATCAAGGGATTTCTCCGCGATCAAGGGCGGGGGTTAGGGCGCGGGGCAGGTGCAGTCGGTGTAGGGGGTTTCTTGCTGGGTGGTTACGGGGACGCCGTCGACCGTGGCGGTGGCCTTGATGGTGACGGTGCCGGCCGGGACGGTGGCCTTGCGGGTGTTGAACGACTGGTAGGCGGCCTTGCCCGGGGCGACGGCGGGCACCGTCCGCGAGCCGTACGGCGTGATCAGCTCGATGGTCAGCGGCACCTCGTCGGCGTTGCGCGCGTTGACCGACAGGTACGCGTTGGCGCCGATGCACTGCGTGCGAGCCTGGACCTCGACGTTCCACGCGGGCTCCGGCGCGAGCTCCCGGTCCGCGCGGGCGGCGTCCGCGACGACGCGGTCCTTCTCCGCCGCCGCGAAGACGCCCGCCGCGACGAACGCCTCGGCGGTCCGGGTGACAGCCGAGACGAACGCGCCGTGGTTGGCGAAGGGCGCCTGATCCCAGACCAGGTCGAGGAACGTCGGGCCGTCGGTGCCGGGCGACGGGATGCCCGACACGGGTACGTCGTAGTGCGGCAGGCCGTCGTTGCGCTTGCGATTCGGCACGCCGGTGTCGATGGAGCCGAACACGATCGTCGGCTCGACCCGGCGGACGTACGACGAGACGGGTTGCGTGTCGCTGATGTAGTACGGCCGCAGGGTGAACCCGTTCGTCGTGAAGTACGGGTCGCCGGCCGCCGTGGTGCTCTCGTGCGTGATCGCCGCGCGGGCGTAGTCACCGTCTCGCTTGAGGTGGCGGTAGAGGGTCAGCTCGCGGAAGGCGCCGCCGCCCGGGTTTCCCAGGGTTTGCAGGAGCACCGGGCCCCAGAGGATCGCCTGGGTGTCGGGGCGGTCCAGCGCCCGTTCGATCCGGATGCTGAACGGCATCCGGATCTCGATCGTGTCGCCCGGTTGCCAGGTGCGGCTCACCGTCAGGTAGCTGCCCGGCTGGGCGTCGACGCTCTGCGCCACGCCGTTGACCGTGACGAAGAAGCCCCTCTCCACCCAGCCCGGCACCCGCAGCTTGATGTCGAGCGGGCCGGTGCCGTCGATGGTCAGCCTGGTCCGGTCCTCCCGCGGATAGGTCGTCTGCTGGGTGACGGTGAAGCCCTTCTCGGCCCAGGTCAGCGTCGAGGGCGCGTACAGGTTGACCCACAGCGCCGTACCGTCGGCGGACCTGAGGTAGATGGTCTCCTGGTACTTGGTGTGGTTTTCCAGGCCCGTGCCGCCGCAGCAGGTGCCGGTGTTGCCGTACGTGCGGGCGGCCCCTGGCGTCAGCGGCTGGAAGTAGGTGAGTTGCGGGTCGCTCGTGGTCGCGGTGTCGGCCCGCGACCCGGTGATCATGTTGAGCAGGCCCCGCTCGTAGTAGTCCATGTACGCCGCGTCGTGCTCGTGCAGGAACAGGTTGCGAGCCAGCTTGATGAGGTTGTAGGTCGTGCAGGTCTCCGCGCCGGCCTGCGCGATCGCGTTCGCGATGTTGCCCCGGTTCTGAAAAAGCTCGACGTTGTTGTTCGAGCCTGGGTAGTTGCCGCCCGCCCCGCCGCTGGCGAACATCCGATGTGGAACGACCATGCCGTAGAAGTTCTTGGCGGCCGTGAAGTACTCCTCGTCGCCGGTGTGCTCGAAGACGCGCAGGTAGCCGATGAACTGCGGCACGTGCGTGTTGGCGTGCAGGCGTTCCGGGCGGCGCCGGCCGGGCCTGTTCTGCGGCGTGACCACGAGGATGTCCCGGTTCTCGACGCAGGCGCCGAACAGCGACTCCCGGTTGTCGAACGCCTTCGCGGTCTCCAGGTGCTTGGCGTCGCCGGTGAGCGCGTAGATTTCCGGGAACACCTCGTTCGCGCCGCCGAACTCGCCGCCGATGTAGAGGTCCCACATGTAGTTCAGGTTGTCGCGGGTGATGGGGCCGGTGTAGTCGGGGTGGTTCTTGTCCCCCACGGTCAGCGCGAGGTGGGCCCAGTCCGCCATCTTGACGACGATGTCGCGGGCCTGCGCATTGCCGGTGTGGTAGTAGGCGTCGAGCAGGCCGCGCATGATCTTGTGCTGGGTGTACCACGGCGCCCAGGTGTTGGTGTCCGCGTTGCCGCCGTAGACGGCCCAGCGCGGCGGGCCGAGCCGAAGCACCGCGTCCTCCGGGATCGCGCCGAGGTAGCCGGGATGGGTCGGCACCCAGTCGCTGGCCCCGCCCTGCTGGGCCGCCACGATGCCGCCGTCCCGGCCGTTGGACGAGGCGTCCCGCAGCGTGGTGCCACCGTCCTCGTCGAACCGGTACCAGGCGATGCTCCCGCCGGCCGTGCCGCCGGCCGGCGAGTCCAACATGGACAGCAGCTCCGGCTGGCTCAGCGCCCGGTCGAAGATGTGGAACTCGTCGACGGTCGCGTCCAGGAACGGGTCGCCGTACTGCGACCGCCCGATCCACCGGTTGCCGGGGTTGCCCAGGCTGGACGGGTTGAGCGTCATGCTCGTGTTCGTGCCGACCGGCTGGCCGTTGACGTACAGCGTGCCGGTGGTCTGCGACAGCGTGACGGCCAGATGTACCCACTCGTTCGTCGGCAGCGCGGTTGTGCCGTTGATCCGCTGCTCCTGCCCGGATCCGCCGACCGTGATGGCGAACCGGGGCACGTTGCCGGTCACGCCGGCGCGTGGGGTCAGGAACATGTTGACCGTGGTGTTCTGGCCGAAGTCGAACAGCCGGGTCCAGCTCTGCGTGGAACCGAGGTTCACCCAGGCCGCGATGGTGAAGTCGGTGAGCTGGTTGATCGCCTCCTGGGGCAGCGTCACGTACTGCGCCAGGCTCGGCCCGTTCAGGCGCAGGGCGTTGCCGTACCGGCCCGGGACCCGGTCGATCTCCGGCTCCGGCGGGTCCTCGCCGCCCGGCCCGCCGGTGCCGATCCGGGCGGTGATCGCGGCCTGGCACGCGGCCAGCTCGGTGACCATCCGGTCGAGCTTGTCCTTGAAGACGGCCTCGCCCTGGTCGGCGTACGCCTGCGCGAGCGCCGTCAGGTAGTGGCCCGCCCAGTGGCCGCTGAGCAGCCCGCCGTCTTCCCAGCCGCCCGGCACCGAGACGCCCGCCGGGTTCGGCCGGCCGGCCTGGTTGTTGAACAGGACCAGGAAGCGGCGCTCGTCGTACAGGCGCAGGAAGTTCTTCATGCGGTCGCGCTTTTCCTGCAGCAGGCCGGTGCCCAGCCGCACCTCATGTAGCGAGAACGGCCGGACCGGCGCGGTGCCGCCGGGACCGGGATCGGCGGCGAGCCCGACCGCGGGCGGGCCGACCACGGCTGGACCGGTGGCGGGCGCAGCCTCGGCGGCGATCGCGCTGAAGACGGTGGTGCCGGCGACCGCGCCCGCGCCGAGCGCGGATGCCTGAAGGAGTTGGCGCCGGTTGAACTTAACCTCGTCGAATTCGGCCACTGAGCCTCACCCCGTCCGAAATCCTTTTCGGGGATGATGTCAGCGTGTTACAGCCGTGTCAACGACACATTTGCCGAAAACCTTTCGGCGCCGCTCCGGCGGGGCCTGTCAGTCGGTGAGCGTGATGCGTACGCCCACGGTGCCGTCGCGACCGCGTCGTATCCGGCTGCCGAGCATGCTGATCCGGCCCACGAGGCCATATTTGCGGGCGATGAGCTTGCGGACGCGGTCGGCGTCGGCGACCGAGCCGGTCAGGGTGGCGTGGCCGGCCACCGCGTCGCCGTGGGGGTTGCCACGAAAGTCGCACGCCGCGACGGTGACCGTGCCGTCGCGCCGGATGCGTTTGATCTTGCCCGATTCGGCGACCGTCCACACCATCAGGGCGTCCTCGTCGCGGACGGCCCAGACCGGTGTGGCCACCGCCCGGCCGTCGCGGCGAAACGTGGTCAGCAGCACGTAGCTCTCGCCAGCCAGGCGGTCCAAGGCGCTCATCGTCGAAGGCTACGCCAGCCGACCGGGAGCCGGCGAGCCGTGTGTGAAGGCGACGTGGCCGTGTTTGCGGATGAACGACCACGCCGCCGGCCATGACCTTACGCCGGACTGTAGGGTGGCCTCCCGTGGCGGTCCACATTGACGTTGAGGCGTTTCGTGATTCGACCCCCGCTGCCGTCGACGAGGCCGCCACCCGGCTTCGAAACGACGGCGGCGTCGGCGAGCTGGAACCGGCGGGCGGCGGTGTCCAGGCGGTGATCCATGACCAGGGCGGCGTCTACCAGCCGTGGGTGGGCATCGTCGACCGGGCCTTCACCGGCGTCTGCGACTGCCCACATACCGGCGACGACCTGTGCGTACACGCCGTCGCGGTCGCGTTGACCGCGTTCGCCGAGGGCGTCACCTTCTCCGGCGCCGCCGCGCCGCCCGGCGCCGACCCGACCGACCCGGAGCAGGCCAGCTATCTGCAAGCGGTACGCCGGCTCGCGCCCCGGCAGCTGGCCGCGCTGGTCGTGGAGCACGCGCTGCGGGATCGGCTCTTCGCCGCCCACCTGCTGGGCGAGGCCGGCATGCTCGACACCGCCGACACCTCGCACCTGTCCGACTTCCGCGCCGCCATCGTGGACGCGTCGAACGCCACGACCGGCGAATGGGAGATCCACGACGTGGAGGCCGCCGGCCACCATCTGGTCGCCGAGGTCGAAATCCTATGCGCGCACCCGGCCACGCCAGCCGCACTCGACCTGATCGAGGAGGCCATCGTCGTCTGGGACGACCTGGCCGGCCACCTCATCGACGCCTACCACGTCCGCCGCGTCGACCCGGAACAGATCAGCGAACCGCTCGTCGACGCCCACCGCGACCTGTGCGAACGCCTCGACCTCGACCCGGACCAGGTCGCCGACCGGCTCACCCGCCTCGCCAACCAATGCCACCACGACACCGTCGCAAGCTCACCCTGATTTGCATAGGTTCGTCATCGTGGGGCGATGGTGATTGCGCTGAGCCCCGGGCAGACGATGTCGTTGACGGGCAGGGGTGGCCGGCCGACCCGGGTTCGGATGGGCCTGGGGTGGAGTTCAAGGCGACGGTTCGGCCTGGGACCGGGCCGCGTCGATCTGGACGCGTCGGCGTTGCTGTACTCGGCCGGCGGCAGCCTGGTCGACCAGGTGTGGTTCGGCCAGCTGGCCAGCAAGGACGGCTCGGTGCGGCACACCGGCGACAACACCACCGGTAGAGGCCAGGGCGACCTCGAGTCGATCCGCGTCGACCTGTCCGCGCTCCCCGCAGAGGTCACGACGCTCGTGTTCACCGTCAACTCGTACACCGGCCAGAAGTTCTCCCGGATCGACGACGCCTCCTGCCGCCTGGTCGACGAGACGTACGGCGAGGAGGAGCTCGGATCCTTCAACCTCAACGCCTCCGGCCAGCACACCGCCCTGATCATGGCCAAGCTTTCCCGCGCCGAACAGGGATGGACGATGACGGCCATCGGGAGCACGGCCGGTGGACAGACCTATCAGAACCTACTCACGGTCGTGGCCGACCACCTCTGAATCCCGCGCTACCTCAACCGGTCTTGCAGGGCGGCCAGCGGACCGTCCCAGTCGCGGGCGAGCGCGGCGAGGAACTGCTGTGCCACCTTCATGGGCGCGGAGTCCAGGCGGTAGCGGACCCGGCGCCGCTCGCCCGGCTCGGCCACCACCAGCCTCGCCTCGGCCAGCAGGACGAGGTGCTTGGCGATGGCCTGCCGGGTGATCGGCAGTTGGGCGGCCAGATCCGTCGCGGTGGCCGGCCCCCTGGCCGCGAGCGCGGCGAGGATCCCCCGCCGGCTCGGATCGGCCAGGGCGGCGAAGACCTCCTGGGCCACCGCCTCCAGGTCAGGCTTGTCCATCGAGGTACGCGACCAGCTCGCCCAGCTCGTGCGTCCAGCCGTCGGTGTTGCCCGCGTGGGCGGCCTTGTGCTCGGCGTCCGGCAGCTGCGCGAACCCGCTTTCGACCATGGTCAGCGTGGTGCCGGTGCCGGTGGGCTCCAGCGTGAACTCGACGTAGGTGCGGCGCGGATCGCCCTCGGGAAGGCCGTAGACCGGCCAGGTGTAGCCGAAGACACGCGGCGGCTCGAGGCGCTCGATGGTCAGGGTGGCGGTGTCGCCGCTGTCCCAGGTGAGCTTGGCCTGGCCACCGACGCGCAGGTCGATCTCGGCGCGGTTGCCGAACCAGGTGCCCAGGCCCTCGGCGGTGGTCAGCGCCGCCCAGACCCGCTCCGGCGGGTGGGCCAGCTGGAGCGTGCGCTCGATCTTGTTGGGGAATCCCATGTCCGTCTCCTTATAGCAACCGGCTAGTTGCTACTCAACTTATAGCAATCAACTGGTTGCGTCAACCCAGGACGGCCTTGACTATCGACACCGGTAGCGATCACAGTTAGGCGAACGCTCGCCTAAGTTGGGAGGGCCGTCGTGTACGTATCGCTCAGAGACGTCGCGGCGCGCTCCGGGGTGAGCTTCCAAACCGCGAGCAAGGTCCTCAACGGCCGGCACGTGGTGGTCGCGGCCAGCACCCGCGAGCGCATCCTGACGGCGGCGGGCGAGCTGGGATACATCCCCAACGCGATGGCCCGCGGGCTGGTCAGCCGCACGTCGGTGACCGTCGGGGTCCTCGCCGACGACCTGTCCGACCTCGCCGTCTCGCAGTTCGTCCTGGCCGCTCAGCGGGCCGCCGCCGGTCATGGGCACACGGCGCTGATCAGCAGCGTGCACGCCCGTGCCGACGCGGTGCTGGCCCTGCGCAAGCTCCTCGAGCACCGGGTCGACGGGATCCTCGTCGCCGCTCCATCGGTGGAGGACGACCCGAAGATCGGCGAGGCGCTGCGCCGCTCGCCGCTTCCGGCGGTGAGCATCAACCGCATCCACGGCGGCGGCGTCCCGCTCGTCGGGTCCGACCACGCCGTGACCGGCACGCTGGCGGCGGAGCACCTTCTCGGGCTGGGCCACCGGCTGATCGGCACGGTGACCGGGCCACGCGATCGGCAGGTGGTGCAGAGCCGCATGCGCGGCTTCAGATCGGCGCTGCGCGAGGCCGGCGAGTCGTTGCCGGCCCGGCGGGTGGTCGAGGCCGATTGGACCCACGCCGGGGGCTACGAGGCGATGCACCGCCTCCTCGACGCCGCGCCCGAGATCACCGCCGTCTTCGTCCACAACGACACCATGGCCGTCGGCGCCCGCCGCGCGCTGGCCGAGCGCGGCCGGCGGGTTCCCGACGACTGTTCCCTCATCGGATGCGACGACCTGTCCTTCGCCGCATTCCTCGTACCCGAGCTGACGACCGTCCGGGTGCCGTTTCAGGAGACCGGCGAGTGGGCGGCGAAGCTGCTGCTCGACCGCCTCCGCGGCGGGCAGATCCCGGGCCGCAACCTGCTGCCGGTCGAACTGATCGTGCGCGCCTCCACCAGTCCGCTCCCCCACCGGTAAACCGCACCGGCAAACCTCACCGACAGACCCTCGCCGACTCGTCCCCCCTTCAGGACGGTGAGCAATGAACGGTCCTCCCAACCCTCCCCTACCCCGTCCCGCGCTGTCCCGGCGTGGCTTACTGCGGGCCACGCTCGCGGGCGCCGGCGCGCTCGGCCTCGCCGGCTGCTCCACACCGGTCGGCGCCGGCCTCGCCAACACCGAACTGGATCCCGGCACGGTCGAGTACTGGAACCTGTTCGGCGGCGGCGACGGCGTCCGCATGCAACAGATGCAGGACGGCTTCCGCAAGGCCAATCCGGGCACCGGCCTGCAGGCCATCACGTTCACCTGGGGCAACCCCTACTACACCAAGCTGTCGCTGGCCACCCTCGGCGACAAGCCGCCGAATGTCGCGGTCGCGCATCTGACCCGGATGACCACACTGGTCCGGGCCGGCCTGTTGCAGGAGCTGCGGCCGGAAGACCTTGCCCGGCACGGCATGGCGCCCGACATGTTCAACCAGCGGGCGTGGCAGGCCGGGTTGGTGGACGGCAAGGCGTACGCGATCCCGATCGACACGCATCCCTACGTGTTGTTCTACAACAAGGACATCTGCCAGCAGGCCGGGCTGATCGAGGGCGACGGGCAGCTGAAGAACATCGACGGGGAGACCGCCTTCGCCGACGCGCTGGACAAGGTCAAGCAGGTGACCGGCCAGTACGGCGCGACGCACAGCATCAACGCTCCCGACACCGCGAGCCCCTGGCGGTTCTTCCAGACGATGTACGCCCAACTCGGCGGCGAAGTGCTCGCCGACGACGGCACCCGGATCGTGCTCGACGATGCCAAGGCCGGTCGCGTGCTGGCATACATGAGAACGTTAACAGTCGAGCGGAAGCTGCTCCCCAGCAGCATCGACTACCAGGGCGCCGTCGCGCTTTTCGCCAACGGGCAGGCGGGTTTCCACCTCAACGGCGAGTGGGAAATCAGCACGTTCCAGACCGCCAAGATGCCGTTCGGCATGACGCTCGTGCCGAACATCTTCGGCGGGTCGTACGCGGTCCAGGCCGACTCGCACACGCTGGTCCTGCCGGTGCAGCGGGACCAGGATCGCGCCAAGCTGGACCTCTCGCTCGGCTTCGTCAGGTCGATGCTCGACCAGAGCCTCACCTGGGCCGAGGGCGGGCACGTGCCGGCCTGGCTGCCGTTCGCGAACAGCGCCGAATACAAGAACCTCACGCCGCAGTCCAACTACGCCGCCGCCGCGGACGCCGCGGTGTACGACCCGCCGGGCTGGTACTCCGGCTCGGGCTCCAACTTCGAGATCATCATGGGCTCCTCCATCGGGGCGGTCGAGGCCGGGCAGCTCACGCCCGAGGCCGCCATCGCACAGATCCGCTCGAAACTGTCCGTCCTCGCCAACACCGCGTCCCCGGTGTAAGGCGCCCTGAGGAGGTAGGCAGTGACCACCACCACCGGCGTGCTGCGCAGACAGCCCGATCACACCCGACCCGCGCTGACGTTCCTCGCCCCGTTCGTCGTGCTCTATGTGCTGTTCATCATCGGCCCGGCCATCTACGGCCTGGTGATGAGCTTCTTCGACACCAGCATGGTCAAGTCCGGACTCGGTGACTTCGCCGGGTTGAGCAACTACCGGGAGGCGCTGGGCAGTTCCGACTTCTGGTCCGCCCTGTGGCACACCATCTGGTTCACGATCCTCACCACTCCACCGCTGGTCGTCCTGGCGCTGGTCTTCGCGCTGCTCGCCGAGCGGGTCCGGCGCGGGCGGTGGTTCTTCCGGCTGGCGTTCTTCCTGCCGTACGTCCTGCCGTCCGCCGTTGTCGCGCTGATCTGGATGTGGCTCTACACGCCCGCGCTCGGCCTGCTGAACCGATCGCTGACGACGCTGGGCTTTTCCGAGGTCAACTGGCTGGGCGATCCGAACTGGGCGATGGTCTCCTTGGCCATCACGACCGTCTGGTGGACGCTCGGCTTCAACTTCGTGCTGTACCTCGCGGGGCTCCAGGAGATCCCCCGCGACCTCTACGAGGCGTCGGCCATCGACGGGGCGGGGCCCTGGCAGCAGATCCGCCGGATCACCATCCCCCTGCTGTCCCGCACCACCACGCTCGTGATCGTGCTGCAGATCATCGCGTCGCTGAAGGTCTTCGACCAGATGTACATCATGACCTCCGGCGGGCCGAACTTCAGCACCCGCTCGGCGCTGCAGTACGTCTACGACGTCGGGTTCACCGACTACCGCAGCGGCTACGCCGCGGCCGCGTCCACCCTCTTGTTCGTGGTGATCCTCGCCGTATCCGCCATTTGGCTCGTCATGACGCGCCGCCAGGAACAGGAGGTGTGACCCGTGGCTACCCTGGCCCCCACGCGTGAGGTCGACCGCGATCTCCCCCGCCGCGCCGAGCAGTCGCCGCTGGCCATCTCGATCGACCGCCGGGTCCGCCTGTTCAACCGGATCTGCATCGGCGTCCTCATCGCGTTCGCGCTGCTGTGGCTGGTGCCGCTGGCCTGGGCACTGGACACCGCGCTGAAGCCCAACGCGGAAACCACCCGGACCACCTGGGCCATCGACAACCCGACCCTCGAATCGTTCCGCACCCTGCTGGCGCAGGGCGACATCCTCAACTGGTACGCCGCGAGCTTCATCACCTCGGCGCTCGCCGCGGTCTTCACCGTGCTCACCGCGAGCCTGGCCGGGTTCGCCCTGTCCCGCCTGCGCTTCCGTTTCCGCCAGGCGTTCTTCTGGTTCATCCTCATCGGCATCATGATCCCCAACCAGGTGCTGGTCGTGCCGCAGTTCCGGGAGTTCGGCAGCGTCAACCTGCTCAACACCTACTGGGCGGTGATCCTGCCGCAGATCCCCACCGCCATCGCGGTGTTCATCTTCAAGCAGTTCTTCGATGCCCTCCCGCGCGACCTCGACGAGGCCGCGCGCATCGACGGCGCCGGGTTCTTCCGGACGTACCGTCAGATCGTCATGCCACTGGCCCGGCCGGTCGTGTCGGCCGTCGCCATCTTCAGCTTCGTGTGGACGTGGAACAACCTGCTGTGGCCGCTGCTGGTGCTCACCAACCCGAAGCTGATGACGATCCCGGTGGGCCTGGCCACCGTGCAGGGCACCTACGGCATCCGGTACGCCGACACGATGGCCTCGGCGCTGCTCGGCGCGATCCCGTTGGTGTTCGTCTTCCTGCTCTTCCAACGCCGCATCGTCGAGGGTGTCGCCGGCACCGGACTGAAGGGGTAGATGGTTCATGCTTGTGGCCTCGCTGACCGTCGATCCCGCGTTCCGGATCGCCGCCGTCGATCCGCGGCTCTACGGGTCCTTTGTGGAGCACATGGGCCGATGCGTGTACACCGGCATCTACGAGCCCGACCACCCGACCGCCGACGCCGCCGGGTTCCGGCGCGACGTCGCGGATCTGGTGCGCGGGCTCGGCGTGCCGGTGCTGCGCTATCCCGGCGGCAACTTCGTGTCCGGCTACGACTGGGAAGACGGCATCGGCCCGCGGGACCAGCGGCCGACCAGGCTCGACCTGGCCTGGCGCTCGATCGAAACCAACCAGGTGGGGATCGACGAGTTCGCAGCCTGGTCCCGCGGCGTGGGCAGCGCGCCGATGATGGCGCTCAACCTGGGCACCCGAGGCGTCGACGCGGCACGCGCCCTGCTGGAGTACTGCAACCATCCCGGCGGCACGTACTGGTCGGATCTGCGCCGGAGCAACGGCAGCGCCGACCCGCACGGCATCAAGCTGTGGTGCCTCGGCAACGAGCTGGACGGGCCCTGGCAGATCGGCCACAAGACCGCCCGGGAGTACGCCCAGTTGGCCGCCGAAACGGCCAAGGCGATGCGCCGCGTGGACCCCAGCATCGAACTCGCCGCGGGTGGCAGCTCGCACAGCCGGATGCCCACCCTCGGCACGTGGGAGGCCACCGTCCTGGAGGAGACGTACGACCTCGTCGACTACATCTCCATCCACACCTACTACGAGCAGCGCGGCGCCGACCGGGACAGCTTCCTGGCCAGCGGGGTCAACCTGGACCGGTTCATCGAGGCGGCGGTGGCCACCTGCGACCACGCCCGGGCCGTCGGCCGGCACCGCAAGCGCATCCACGTCTCGGTCGACGAGTGGAACGTGTGGTATCAGAGCAAGTTCGCCGGCGAGGGCAGCCTGGACTGGGAGCAGGCGCCGCGCCTCATCGAGGACACGTACTCCATTGTGGACGCGGTCGTCGTGGGCAGCCTGCTCATTTCGCTGCTCCGCCACGCCGACCGGGTCAAGATCGCGTGCCTGGCGCAGCTCGTCAACGTCATCGCGCCGATCCGCACCGAGCCGGGCGGGCCGGCGTGGCGGCAGTCGATCTACCATCCGTTCGCGCTGACCTCCCGGTACGCCCGCGGCACGGTGCTGCGCGTCGAACCCACCGGTCCGACGCACGAGACCTCATGGCTGGGCGAGGTGCCGACGCTCGACGCCACGGCGGTCATCGACGAGGAGGCCGGCGCCGTCGTGCTGTTCGCGGTGAACCGCCACCAACACCAGCCGCTGTCCGTCGATGTCGACCTGCGGGCCTGCCGCGGCCTCGCGGTCGGCGAGCACGTCGCGATGTACGACGAGGACCCCGACGCCACCAACAGCGCGGCGCGGCCGGACCGGGCGGTCCCCGCCGGTTGGCGGACGTCAAGGTCACCGACGGGTACGCGAGCGTGGTGCTCCCGCCGCTGTCCTGGAACATGATCCGCCTTCGCGCGGACCGATGACGGATATCGCTAAATTTGCATATTTGAGACCTTGACTCTTCAAGGCAAGCGCTTTCCTAGCTATACATGGCTCCATGAAAGCATCTGTCGCGCTGGCGGGAGTCACCGTGCTGATGAGCGCCGCGCTCTTCGGCACGGTCACGGGCTCCGCGGCGGCACCGGCCAAGGACGATTACCCGCCGGCGATCAGGGCCGCCGCGGACGACGACTACGCGGTCTACAGCAGAAAGGTGGACGCCAACGGCGCCTCGCACGTTCGGTACACCCGCACCTACCGTGGCCTGCGGGTGCGCGGAGCCGACTTCGTGATCCACACCAAGGCGGACGGCACTCACGCGGGCTCCTCCTCCGGGTTGCAGGTGCCGTTGCGCCTGCGGACCACCCCGCGCATCCCGGCGGAGCAGGCACGCCGGGCCGCCACGCCCCGCTTCAAGGGCAAGGCCACCGGCACCGGCCAGCCGGAGCTGTTCATCGACGCCAGCAGCGGTCGCGGCAGGCTGGCCTGGGAGACCGTGGTGTCCGGATGGGCGCCGGACGGGCAGACCCCGTCCCGGCTGCACGTCATCAGCGACGCGCTCAGCGGCGTGTACATCGGCTCCTTCGACGAGATCCACACCGTCGGCGGCACGGGCCACGGCCTGCACTCCGGCACGGTCACGGTCGACACGACGCTGTCCGGCTCGACGTACCAGATGATCGACCCGACGCACGGCGGCGGCCGCACCTGCGACATGAACAACGGCACGACGACCTGCACGACGTTCCCGGACGCGGACAACGTGTGGGGCGACGGCACGCCAGCCAACCGCCAGTCGGCGGCGGTCGAGGCGCACTACGGCGCGGCGAAGACGTTCGACTACTTCAAGAACGTGCACGGCCGCAACGGAATCTTCGGCGACGGCCTGGGAGTTCCGTCGCGGGTCCACTTCGGCAACAACTACGCCAACGCCTTCTGGGACGGCGCCCAGATGACGTACGGCGGCGGCGCGGGCAACGTCGACCCGCTGGTCGCGCTGGACGTGGCCGGGCACGAGATGGGCCATGGCGTCACCGAGAACGTCGTACCCGGTGGGCTGATCTACATGGGCGAGTCCGGCGGCCTCAACGAGGCGACCAGCGACATCTTCGGCAACATGGTCGAGTTCTACGCCGCCAACCCCAGTGATCCGGGCGATTACAAGGTGGGCGAGGAGATCACCGGCGAGGCCGACCCGGTGCGGTACATGTACGACCCGAGGCTGGACGGCGCCTCGCACAGTTGCTGGTCCCTGAACACCGACCTCATCGACGTGCACTACTCCTCGGGCGTGGGCAACCACTTCTTCTTCAACCTGGCCGAGGGCACGGGCGCGACGCCGTACGGCACCTCGCCGGTCTGCGGCTCGGCGCCCGCCGTGGTCGGCATCGGCCGGAGCAAGGCGGAGCGGATCTGGTGGCGGGCGCTGGACGTGTACTTCACCTCCGACACCAGGTACGTGAACACCCCGAACCCCGGCAACACCGCGCGCGCCCACACCCTGTCCGCGGCGACCGACCTGTTCGGATACTGCTCGACCGAGTACAAGGCGGTGCAGGCGGCCTGGACGGCGGTGAACGTCGCCGGCGGCGACTACTGCCCGACGCCCAACGACTTCTCCGTCTCGGTGTCGCCGACCTCCGGCGCGGTGAACCTGGGCAGCTCGACCACCGCGACGTTGAGCACCGCGGTCATCAACGGGTCGTCCGAGACCGTCACGTTCACCACCACCGGCGCGCCCGCCGGGTTGACCGTCTCGTACAGTCCCGCCTCGGTCCCGGCCGGGGGCTCGACGACCGCCACGTTCAGCGCCGCGGCGTCGACCGAGCCAGGCAAGTACACCGTCAATCTGGTGGGCACCTCGCCGTCCAACACCCACTCGGCGGCGTTCGTCCTGACGGTGAACGGTCCACCGGGCTGCCAGCAGACGAGCAACAACGACGTTCCCACACGCGAATTGAGCCAGGTGGTAGCCGAGATCACCATCTGGGGATGCACGGGTAACGCCGCGGCGACGAGCTCCGTGTCGCTGGACGTCGTGCACACCTACATCGGGGACCTCGACATCGTGCTGCGGTCACCGACCGGCGGCTGGTACACGCTGCACGCCGGGACCGGCGGGAGCGCGGACGACATCAAGCAGACGTACACCGTCAACCTCGCCGGCGAGGCCGCCAACGGCACCTGGCGGCTCGAGGTACGGGACTGGAACCCGCCCGACATCGGGTACATCAACAGCTGGTCGTTGAACCTGAGCGGCGTCTCCGCGCCGTCGTGCGGCCGGACCAACGACACCGACGTGCCCGTGCCTGACATGTCCACCGGCAACGGCACGATCGCGGTGACCGGGTGCGCGGGCAACGCGTCGGGAGCCGCCACGGTGGCGGTGAACATCCAACATCCGTACATCGGCGACCTGAACGTCGCGCTGGTCGCGCCGGACGGCAGCGCGTACCTGCTGCGCGAGCGGACCGGCTCGAACAGCGACAACCTCATCCGGACCTTCACCGTCAACCTGGCGTCCGAGGCCCGCAACGGCACGTGGACCCTGCGGGTACGGGACCTGGGTCAGGCCGACGTCGGATACATCAACAGCTGGACGCTGACTATCTAGCGCCTCAAGAGACGGGACGTCATAGATGCACAAGCCGATCTCGCGGATCCGCCGGGTGGTGGCCGCCGTCGCCACCGGCCTGCTGCTGGCCTCCGCCACCGTGGCCAGCTCCGCACAGCCCGCTCAGGCCGACGCGCCGCAACCGCACGGCCATCACCTCACCTGGGCCGACTGCTACGCCAAAGGCAATGCCGGGCTGAACATCATGTATGTCGACTACTACTGCACCACCGACTACTACGACACCAAGATCATCACACTGATGGTCTACTACCCGAATGACCTACCCGTTCCCGAGAGGCTCCGTCCAAGGACGGAGCTTCTCGGGGTTGGGGGTCGCCCAGATGTGCGTGATCCGGTCGTCCGCGACCTCGAACGCGTACACCGCCACGGTGACGCCGTCGTACTGGGCCACCAGACCGGGCTGGCCGTTGACCGTCCGCGCCAGGAAGGCCAGGTTGCTGGGCGCCCGGCCGGCGAGGTCGACCAGGTAGCGCGCGATCCGCTCGCCGCCTTCGATCGGGCGCGGCTCGGCGGTGGCCACGCCGCCACCGTCGCCGATCGCCGTGGCGTCGGGGTCGAGCAGGCCGATGAGGGCATCGATGTCCTTGGCTTCCCAGGCCCGTTTGAAGTCCCGGACGATGCCCGCCTGCCGGGCCGTCGGGGCCACCGGAGCCTGCGACGCGCGGACGCGGTGCCGGGCCGAGGAGGCCAGCTGGCGGCAGGCCGCCGGCGTACGGCCGGTGATCTCGGAGATCTCGGCGAACGGGTACCGGAAGACGTCGTGCAGGATGAACGCGACACGTTCGGCTGGGGTCATCGATTCGAGTACGACGAGGAAGGCCATGTTGACCGACTCGTCGAGGGTGACCCGGTCGGCCGGGTCGATCGCGGCGCCGACCCACTCCGTGGGTTCGGGCAGCGGCTCGGGGATCCATTCGCCCACGTAGCGCTCCCGCCTCGCCCGTGCCGAGCCGAGCAGGTCGAGGCAGACGCGGCTCGCGACCGTGGTCAGCCAGGCGCCGGGGTGCTCTACCGCGTCCTGCTGCTGCCGGGACATGGCGTACCAGCGGGCGTAGGTCTCTTGCACGGCGTCCTCGGCCTCGGCCAGGGAGCCGAGCAGGCGGTACGCGAGATTGATCAGGTGACGCCGCTCGCTCATGATCGCGCTCAGCCCGGGATCGGTCATGGATGCCGCCAGCCTCTCGGTCACATCTGCCCTCACCAGTCCGACGAAATACCACGCCGAACTGTGACGTGGGCACCGTCGCCTGACATTCCCAGGGGTCGCGTCGTCGTACTGCGTGGACGAACCCGACCAGCCTTGGAGGCACCATGACCACCTCGGTCCCGGCAACACTCTTCGCCGACCCGGCGCCCGCGCAGCGCCTGGAGCGGGCGGCCACCGCGCTGACCGCACACGGTTTCACCGTCGAAATCCTCGACGGCGCCGCCGACGCGCGTACCCGGGTCAAGGACCTGATCCCGAAGGCGCCAGCGTCTTCACCGCGGCCAGTGAGACCCTGCGCCTGTCCGGCATCGAGGCGGACATCAACACCGGCGGGCGGTACCAGGCGCTCAAGCCGCGCCTGCTGGCCATGGACCGCGCCGCCCAGGCCGACGAGATCCGGCGGCTGCTCGCCAGCCCCGACGTCGTCATCGGCAGCGTCGCCGCCCTCACCGAAACCGGCTCCCTCGTGCTCGCCTCGGCCAGCGGGAGCCAACTACCCGCCAACGCCGGCGGCGCCGCCCGGGCGATCTGGATCGTCGGGGCGCAGAAGGTCGTACCCGACCTGGGCACCGCGCTGCGCCGCGTCGAAGACCACGCCCTCCCGCTGGAGAGCGCCCGCGCACAGGTCGCCTACGGGCAGCCCAGCGCCGTCAACCGCCTGCTCGTCCTCAACGCGGAGCCGCACCCCGGGCGCGGCACCGTCCTGCTGCTCCGCGAGGCCATCGGATTCTGACAGCCTTGTCCCGCCTCAGTCGGCCGGCGCCGGCACGACGGGGGTGCCGTGGGTGTGGAAGGTGTCGATGGTCTTCAGGCCCCACGCCTGTCCCTTGGCGCGTTCCTCGCGGGTCCAGCTGATCGTCTTCCAGTCCGGGGCGAGGATGAGCCGGGCTCCCGCGTTGCAGAGCTCGATGCGGTTGCCGCCGGGCTCCCACACGTACAGGAAAAAGGTCTGCTGGATGGCGTGCTTGTGCGGGCCGGTCTCGATGTGGACGCCGGCGTCGAGGCAGACGTCGGCGGCCCGGAGGATCTCCTCGCGGGTGTCCGTCGCGAACGCGACGTGGTGCAGCCGGCCGCGGCTGCCGGTCCAGTCCTCTGTGTACACCAGGTCGTAGGTCTTGTTGCCGACGGAGTACCAGATGGCCTGCGGGCTGCCGTCGTCCTTGACGATCTGCTCGGTGCACCGCGCGTGCAGCACGTCGCGCAGGAACGCCGAGGTGGCCGGGACGTCGGCGGTCAGGTAGTTGACGTGGTCCAGGCGCCGCAGGTTGGCGCCGCGGCCGGGGTATGCCGCCGCCTGGTTCTTCAGCGCCGGCCGGTCGGTGTCGTCGGCCCGGTACCACTCGACGTCCCAGTACAGGCCCAACTCGTGGCCGTCCGGGTCGCGGAACATGTGTACCGGGCCGAGGTTGTGCACGTCGGTGACCACGCCGGTGCCGAGACGCGCGGCGTCGATCGCGGCGGTGAGCCGGGCGACGGCCTGCGGGCTGGCGGCGCGCAGATAGGTACGACCGATGCCGGCCGTGTCGCGCCGCACCAGGCGCACCGTCCACGACTGGTAGTCGTCCCAGGTGTGCAGGTACACCGAGTCGCCGTCGCTGTGCACCTCGCGCAGCCCCATCTGCTGGACGAAGAAGTCGCGGGACGCCTCCAGTACCGGCGTGTACAGCTCGATCGGGCCGACATGGGCGATGTCGCGGCGGGCGTCCGGGTCGTGCGTCATTCCGTTGCCTTCCTGGGTTGGCTCAGACACTGCGCGGCCACACGAGGCCGTCGGACAACTTGCGGGCGGTACGCACGACGGTGCTGCTGCGGATCCGGGTCGCCGCGCCATCGCCGTCGAGCTCGACGGTGACGTCGAACGAACCGCTCGGGTGTTCGATGCGGACCTCGGGGCCGGCGGGCGTGGCGGGGTTGGCGACGGTGCCGGGCGCCCGCACCGCGGCGGCGACCGAGACCGCGCCGAACACGCCGATGGCCGCGTGCACGCGGTGCGGGATGAACGTGCGGGTGGTGACGGTGCCGCCCAACCGCGGCGGTGACACGATGGTGATCTTCGGTACGGTCATGTCCCGCACGTCGCCCAGCCTCATCGCCGGGCCGGCCTCCCGGCGGATCGCCTCCACTGTGGAGCGCAGCGCGGTGTCGCCCTCCAGCGCCTCCGGCGGCTCGGCGCCGTCGACGCCGAGGTCGGTGGCGCGGACGAGCAGCACCGGCATGCCGGCGTCGACGCAGGTGACCTGGACGCCGGCGAACTGGTCGACCAGCCGCCCGGTCGGGAACACCGGCCGGTCGTCGCCGGGGAACGTCAGGTCGATCGGCGCGGCGGGGAACGGGGTGCCGGCCATGACGGTCCGGCCGTCGTAGCGCACCCGCCCGCCGGGGGTGCGCACCCTGGCGTTCGCGAGGCTCACGGTGGGGTTGAGGACCCGGATGCGCACGTCGGTCGTCTCGCCGGACGCCGGCACCAGGCCGCGCTCGATGGCGAACGGCCCGACGCCGGCGAGCAGGTTTCCGCAGGTCTGGGCGTCGGTGACGAGCGCGCGATCGGGCACGACCTGCAGGAAGAGGTAGTCCACGTCGGCCGGTCCGACCGCGGACGGCGCGATCACGGCGACCTTGCTGGTCAGCGGGTGCCCGCCGCCGAGGCCGTCGACCTGCCGCTCGTCCGGGGAGCCCATGATCCGCAGCAGGAGGTCGTCCCGCTCGGCCGGGTCGGCGGGCAGGTCGTCCCGCAGGAAGTACGCCCCTTGGAGCTGCCGCCGCGCATCTGCATGCAGCGCACCCCGTCGACGTCGTAGCTCACCCGTCCTGTGTACGGCACATGAAGATCGTGGTCAAGATTGTCTTCACAATTGTTGACAATATCTGTAACGTTCGCCGCGTCGGCCCCACGAGCGCTGCCGTCCACAGGAGGACCCATGCCCCGACACCCCACTGTCCGCCTATCCGCCCTGGTCGCCGTCGTCGCGGTACTCGTCAGCGCCTGCGGCTCGGAATCGGACGACGCCGGATCCACCGCCTCGACAGGCCCCACCGCGGTGACGGTCGGCGTGATCCCGATCGTCGACGTCGCACCCATCTACCTCGGCATCAAGCAGGGCTTCTTCTCCGCCGAAGGGCTGAACGTCAGCCTCCAGACCGCCCAGGGCGGCGCGGCCATCGTTCCGGCCGTGATGAGCGGGCAGTACCAGTTCGGGTTCAGCAACGCCACGTCACTGCTGCTGGCCGACTCCAAGGGCTTGCCGCTCAAGGTCGTCTCCTCCGGCGTCGCCTCCACCGGCGAACCCGGCAAGGACTTCGGCGCCGTCATCGTGAAGGCGGACAGCCCCATCAAGAGCGCCGCCGACCTCGCCGGCAAGCGGGTGGCCGTCAACACGCTGAAGAACATCAACACCACGACCGTCAACGAGGTCGTCCGGCAGGCCGGTGGTGACCCCGCCACCATCAGCTACGTCGAGCTGCCGTTCCCCGACATCGTGTCGGCGGTCGCGAAGGGCGACGTGGACGCCGGGCAGGTCGTCGAGCCGTTCCTGACCATCGCCACCGGGCAGGGCGACCGCCAGGTGGTCTCCAACTACGCGGGCACCGACCCCAACCTCACCATCGGCATGTACTTCACCTCCAAGGAGTACGCCGCGAAGAACCCCAAGGTCGTCGCCGGCTTCACCGCCGCGATGAACAAGTCGATGGAGTACGCGACCGCCCACCCCGACGAGGCTCGGGCGATCCTGAGCACGTACACGAAGATCGATGCGACGGTCCAGCAGAACCTCGTGCTGCCGAAGTGGCCCACCACGGTCGACCGTGACTCGGTGCAGCTGCTGACCGACCTGGGCACCAAGGACGGCCTGTTCAGCAAGCAGCCGGACCTGGACGGCCTGCTGCCGTGACACGAGTCGGGCGGTGGCGGCAGCCGGCACTCGGGCTGCTCGGCCTCGCGCTGGTGGTCGCCGTCGTGGAGGCGGTACCGCGGCTGGGTCTCGTGGACCGCCGCTTCCTGCCCCGTTCAGCGAGATGGCCGCGGCGCTGGCCGAGCAGGTCGCGACCGGCGACTTCTGGACGGCCCTGGGCCAGACGCTGCGCGGGTGGGCGCTGGGCCTGGCGGTGGCCATGGCCGCCGGGGTCGCCGCCGGCGTGGTGATCGGGAGCGTCCCGTTCCTGCGCGCCGCCACCGCCTCGACGATCGAATTCCTGCGCCCGGTCCCGTCGGTCGCGCTCATCCCACTGGTGGTCCTGCTCTACGGCAGCCGCCCGCAGTCGGCGCTGGTCCTGGTCATCTACGCCGCGTTCTGGCAGGTGCTCGTCCAGGTGCTGCACGGCGTGGCCGACGTGGACCCGGTCGTCCGGGACACGGCCCGCTCCTACCGCTTCTCCCGCCGCGCCGTCGTCCGTACCGTGCTCTGGCCGACGGCCATGCCGTACGTGGTCACCGGCTTCCGGCTGGCCGCCGCCGTGGCGCTCATCCTGGAGATCACCGCCGAGCTGATCATCGGGGTGCCGGGGCTCGGCCGGGCGATCGGCGTGGCCCAGAGTTCGGGCGCGGTCGCCGCGACGTACGCGCTGGTGATCGTGGTCGGGCTCATCGGCGTCACCGTCAACGCCTCCGCGCGCGCCGTCGAACGTCGGGCGCTGCGCTGGCACACCTCGGTGCGGAGGGACCTGTCATGATCCGTGACCTGCCGCGGCGCGTGCTCACCGCGCTCGGCCTGCCGGCCGTGCTGGTCGCGGTGTGGTGGGTCTCGTCCGCGCACAGCACCAGCTTCTTCTGGCCGCCGCTGTCCACGATCGTGCGGGCCTTCCCGCAGACCTGGACCGCGGACCCGCTCCTGCACGACGTGCTGCCCAGCCTCGCCCGCCTCACCGCCGGCTACCTGGCCGCGCTGGCCGCGGGCGTGACGGCGGGCCTGGCGATCGGCTCGTCGCGCACCGTCCGGGCGCTGTGCGAGCCGGCCCTGGAGTTCTTCCGGGCCATCCCGCCGCCGGTGCTCATCCCCGTCATCGCCCTCTTCACCGGGTACACCGCGTGGACCGCCAAGGTGGTCACCATCGCGCTCGGCTGCCTGTGGCCGATCCTGCTCAACACCGTCGAAGGCGTGCGCTCCATGGACGAGGTGCTACGCGACACCGCTCGCTCGTACCGGTTGGGCCGCGCCGCGACGCTCACGATGGTGCTGCGCGGTGCCAGCCCGCGCATCGTCACCGGCGCCCGCCAGGCGCTGTCCATCGGCGTGATCCTGATGGTGATCAGCGAGCTGTTCGGCGCCAACCGCGGCTTGGGCGCGGCGATCGTGCAGTTCCAGCGCGGCTTCGCCATCCCGCAGATGTGGACCGGCATCATCCTGCTCGGCCTGCTCGGGGTGACGCTGTCCGTGCTCTTCCGCCTTGTCGAACACCGAACCATGGCCTGGTACCGCGGGGTACGCCAGGCAGAACGAGGAGCGTGACAGCGTGACCACCTCCGTGGCCCTCGACGTCGACCGGCTCGCCAAGACCTACCGGGGCACGGCCGCGACGTCGAGGCCGTACGCGATCTCACCTTCCGGGTCGGGCGGGGCGAACTGGTCTGCGTCGTCGGCCCGTCCGGCGCCGGCAAGACCACCCTGCTGCGCTGCGTCGCCGGCCTGCTCGGCGCGTCCGGCGGCCAGATCCGCCTCGACGGCGCACCGGTCACCGGTCCCCCGGCCGGGATGGCGGTGGTGTTCCAGGAGTACGGGCGCAGCCTGTTTCCGTGGCTCACCGTCCGCAAGAACGTCGAGCTCCCGCTGAAGGAGAAGGGCGTGGGCCGGGCCGCCCGCGCCGCGAAGGTCGACGCCGCCCTGGCCACCGTCGGCCTGGCCGACAGCGCCGACGCCCACCCGTGGCAGCTGTCCGGTGGCATGCAGCAGCGGGTCGCCATCGCCCGCGCGGTGGCGTACGAGCCGAGCGTGCTGCTGATGGACGAGCCGTTCGCCGCGGTGGACGCCCAGACCCGGGCCGACCTGGAGGACCTGGTCCGGCACCTGTGGCGCCAGCTCGGCGTCACCGTCCTGTTCGTCACCCACGACATCGACGAGTCCGTCTACCTCGGACAGCGGGTGCTCGTCCTGTCCAACCGGCCGACGGTGATCCTCGAAGACGTCCGGATCGACCTGCCGGACGACCGCCACCAACTGGAGACCCGCTCGTCCCCGCAGTTCGCCAAGCTGCGCCGCCAGGTGTACGAGATGATCCAGCTCGCCAAACGGGCCACCGCCCGGAACTACTGCATACGATGACGGAGCCATGAACGACGTACTGGAACAGCTGCGGGCCGCCATCCTGCGTGGCGAGTACGCCCCGCGCCAGCGCCTCATCGAGACCGACCTGGTCAAGCAGTACGACACCAGCCGGTTCGTGCTGCGCAACGCCCTCACCCGGCTGGCGAGCGAGGGCCTGGTCGAGCTCCAGCCCAACCGCGGCGCCAGCGTCCGTGAGATCTCGGTCGAGGAGGCCATCGAGATCACCGAGATCCGCCGCGCCGTGGAAGGGCTCGTCGCGGCCCGCGCGGCGCAGCGGATCACCGACGACCAGATCGCCGAGCTCCGCGCGTTGGGCGGGGAGATGACCGCCGCCATCGAACGCGCGGACATGCTGCGCTACTCCGAGCTCAATGCCCAACTGCACAGCAAGGTACGCGCCATCGCGCAGCACGCGCCGGCCACCAGGATCATCGATCAGCTGAACGCCCAGATGGTCCGCCACCAATTCCGGCTCTCGCTGGTGCCCGGCCGGCCGACGGTCTCCCTGCCCGAGCACCTGGCCATCATCGAGGCGGTCTGCGCCCGCGACCCCGACAGCGCCGAACGCGCCATGCGGGTCCACCTCACCAGCGTGCTCGACGCGCTGGCCGCCTTCGCCCAGCCTTCTACGGCAGGCGCCGGCCGCTGAGCCGGGCAATGGTTTGCTCCACCGTCGCTACCCGGGCGGGCAGCGGCGCCGCGGGCACCTCGACGAGCTCGAAGCCGTACTCGATGTAGGTCTGCTCGTGAATTCGTTCGAAGGCGAGCGAATCCTCGAAGCTGATCCGACGCGCGGCGGTGGGTTGGACGAAACCCTGGTTTCGCACGAAGAAAACGGTCCTCTCGTACGCGCGCCCGGCCACCGTGCGTTCGATCTCCCCGAGAAGGCCACGCGACGCCGTCAGCGCCAGGTGACGGCACAACGCCAACGTGCAGACCGGCGAACGGTCAAAGAACGTCGTGGTACCGGACGCGGCGAGCTGTCTCCTCCGCTGGAGCGCCACGACCTGATCGATGAAGTCCGGCGTTCGCCAAGGCTCTGGCTGGCCAAGCGCCTGCTGGAGAGCGATGACGTCCGTCGCGGCCTCCTCCACGACACCGTGGCCGTTGAGTTCCAGCTGGCGCAGGACGGCCGTCTTCCCGGACCCTGGGGCGCCGGTAAGGATGTACCCGGGCATGAAGTCCCTCCAGGGGCCTAGCAGGTGCCGGTCTCGAGGACGCCGGTGTACGCCTCCGGGCTGCCGCCGGAGCCGTTGAAGACGACCTTGAGGCCGCGGTCCGGGGAGCCGATCGCGGACAGCGGCACCCGCCAGCGGTACGTCCCGCCGGTGTACCCCACAAGCGGGCTCACTCCGCTCACCTCGCTCCACGACCAGCCGGTGCCGGTCGAGCGGTACAGGGTGCCGTTCTCGACCATATAGTCGCCGCCCAGCCCGCCGGACACCGTGGGGACGCGGTAGCCGGTGCCGGTGTCGCCGTCGGTGTTGATGAAGACGTGCCGCCAGGAGAACGAGACGGTGAAGGTCGCGGTGAAGACCGCTGCGGTCGTCGACCGGCACGCCGAGTACGCGGTGATCGGCCCGGCCTTGGCCACGGTCGGGCTCTGGGCGGTTGCCGTCGGCGCGGCCGCCGGGGAGGTCGTGCGGGCCGGCGTCGTGGAGGACTCGGGAGAACGCACCGGCGCGGGCGCACTCGTGACCGCCGGGCCCACAGTGGACGTCGGGCCCGGCTCCGGGCTCGGGGAGCCCCGGCGGAGGGGTGAACGCGGCGGCGGGCGGCTGACCGACCGGCGGTACGGCCGGGTCGGCGGGGCGCTCGCCCGCCGGCCGAAGGGCTAGGGCACCGGCCGCGCCGGCGAGGATGACGACGCCGCCGGCCGCGGCGAGCCACCGGCGCCGGGGTCGCCGGGTCGGGGCATCGGCTGGTTCTGCGGGTCCGGCCGGTTCTGCGAGCTCGACGGCCGCCACTGGTGCCGGTGCCGTCGGCCCGCGGCTGGTCGGGAACATCCTCCGCAGGGATGCGGCCCGCTCGCCCGCGAACGCCGTACCGCTTTCGGACGCACCATTGTCCGGCGTAGCACCAATGTCCACATACGCTCCACATCGCAGAGAAGGGCGTGGAGAGTGTAGGCGACGAAGATCAACCTCACGCGATGAGTGGGCTGCGGCGGGCGACCGGCGCCGCACTTACCTACGGCTGGAGGCCGACGCGCTCGCCGCGCTGACCGCACCGTCCACCGCGATGGCGGATCGGATCGTGTTCGTGTGCACCCACAACTCGGCCCGCTCGCAGCTGGCCGCCGCACTGTGGCGCCAGCGCACCGGCGGCCCGGTCGCTTCGGCCGGCACCCACCCGGCCACGAAGGTGCGCCCCCGCGCGGTCAAGGTCGCCCATCGGCGCGGGCTCACCCTCGACCCCACCGGCACCGCCCACGTCGCCGACGTCATCCACGACGACGACCTAGTGACGCGGTATGCGACAACGCCTACGAGGACTCGCCAACCGCGCCGGGGCCGGCCCGATCCGGCCCCGGCTGCACCGGTCAATACCCGACCCGGTGCGCGTCGACACCGACGCCGCCTTCGAGACCGCCTACACCGACATCGCCGCCCGCGTCGACCGCCTCGCACCCACACTCACCACCGGAGCCGACCATGGCTGACACCACCACCTGGCACCAAGCCTTGTCCATCGACCAACGACTCGCCCTGAACACCGCCGCGATTCACCTGGCTGACGAGTTCGCCGGCGTCTACGGCCCGGAACCATCGAACGGTTCCTACACACCAGCTACGACCAGTTCGCCGGCCGCAGCACCGTGCCCGACTTCCTGCCCTTGCTGGCCGAACGCTTCGCCCGCCAACGCCTACAAGCCCTCGCCCGCGTCGAAGGCCACCACCGCGACGGCGAACCCGTCGTGCTGTTCCTGTGCACCCGCAACGCCGGCCGCTCCCAGATGGCCCTCGGCTTCTTCACCCACCTCGCCGGCGACGCCGCCGTCGCCTGGTCCGGCGGCTCCGAACCCGAGGCCGCAATCAACCCGTCCGCCGTCGCCGCCATGGCCGAACGCGGCATCGACATCACCGGCGAGTACCCGAAACCCTGGACCGACGAGGTAGTGCGCGCCGCCGACGTGGTCATCACCATGGGCTGCGGCGACGCCTGCCCCATCTTCCCCGGCATCCGGTACGAGAACTGGGACCTCGACGACCCCGCCGGCCTCGCCGTCGAGCAGATCCGGCCGATCCGCGACGACCTGGAACGCCGCGTCCGTCACCTGCTCGACGAGATCGGCGTGACGGCCTGATGATCCACCCCGCGTTGTGGCGGCGGTTCCTCGTCGAGTTCGTCGGCACCGCGCTGCTCGTCACCGCCGTCGTCGGCTCCGGCATCATCGCCACCCAACTCTCGCCGAACGACGTCGGCCTGCGGCGGCGCCTTCGACAGCTAGCGACAGGGGTTGCATCGTTAATCGCGTCGCGTGCTGATCGTTCCAGGGCTAGCCTGGCGCCGTGACTCCAAGGGACGATCTTCAGGGCGGACGTGTTGAGCTGCTGGTCCGGCAAGAACGGGCCGAAGATCACGAGGCTGTGCGCGAGGTTCACGCCCAGGCTTTCGGCGACAGCGAACGGGTTCCCGCGCTTGTCGACGCGCTGCGCGCCGCTCAGACACCGCTGGCGCCGGCGTCACTGGTCGCTACCATCGGCGACCGTGTCGTCGGCCATGTGATGCTCAGTGCCTGCCGGTTGGACGCCCTGCCCCGGCTCGTGGACGTGTTGTCACTGTCTCCCCTGGGGGTGCTGCCGGAGTTCCAAGGCCAAGGAATCGGGACTCGACTTGTGGCACACGCCCTCGCGGGAGCCGACAGTCGGGGCATTCCTTTGGTGTTCCTGGAGGGCTCGCCGCACTACTACGGCAAGCGTGGCTTCGCCGACGCCACGAAGTTGGGCTTTCGTCCGCCCACACTGCGCTACCCGCCCGGCGCGTTTCAGGTCGCCAAACTTTCCTCGTACGAGGAATGGATGACTGGCACCTTCGTGTACTCCGACGCTTTCTGGGCCCTGGACTGCGTGGGCCTGCGGGGCGAGGGCCTCGAAACGGCTGCAACCTAATGCCAAGCGTCTGAAGCTCGGCGTCGGACAGCCGGTACCGGACGGGCCCTTCGACGCCAACCCGGCCGCACCGTCGGCCAGCCACCGCCGCCGCCAACCTCTGTAGCTAGAGGCGTACAGCGGTGCGGTCATTCGCGTTGGTGGTAGGTGTTGCGGCGCGGCCGACGCTCCAGGTCCACGTACGCGGGCGGAATGAACTCGGGCATCCCGTCGGCGGCGATGCGGACGGTCCAATGTCCACGGTGGATCAGTCGGTGGTGGTAGCCGCAGAGCATGACGCTGTTGTCCAACGTGGTAGGCCCGCCGTCGGCCCACGAAAGGATGTGGTGCCCGTGACACCAGCGCGGCGGCCGGTCACAGCCAGGGAACGCGCAGCCCTTGTCCCGCAACTCCAGCGCCCGGCGTAGTGGTCCGTTGATCAGCCGGCGGGTGCGGCCCAGGTCCAGGATCTGCCCGTCACCACCCAACACCGCGGGAATGATCTTTGCGTCACAGGCCAGCCGGCGCACCTGCTCCGGACTGAGCCGCTCACCGGTGTCCAACGTGCCCACACCAAGCGCCAAGCGCAACACATCGAACGACACCGTCACCACCACATGCGGCCGCTCCCCACCGCTCTCCGGCAAGTCCTCGGTCCGCATCGCCAGGTCGCAGATCTCGACCAACGCGTCGGCCCGGCGTTGGGCCGGGGTGCGCACGTCCACGTCATGCCGCGGCGCGCACAACGGATCCAACGCGGCGTTGACGGTGGCGGCGCCGTCCTCGTCCAGCCAGCCCGTCAACCGCACCCGACCATCCCCGTGCCGCGTCAGATGGAACGCCCGCGTCTGCCGCGCCCTGGCCTCCATCCGCTCCAACGCCTCCGCGTCGGCAGCCTCGGCGAGCTCGGGGCCACATACGCGAGGATGCCTTCGCCGTAACGGCGCAGCGTGTTCGGCTCGAACTCGGCGGCCCGACCGATCATCGCCTTCTCCGCCTTACCCACCACCTCAGCGGGAAGACGCCGCAACGCGGCGGCGATGATCTGGGCCTGCTCGGTATTCACCAGACCGTCGGCGACCGCCTTGGCCAGGACGGGGCGCGTGTCCAGGGCTTGGGCCAATTCGAGTATCCGCTTCGCGGCGTGTGGGCTGATCCGCAGATGCTCTCGGAGCCACGCTTTGGTGCTGGACGCGTGCTGCGCAACCGCGAGGCCGCGGCTGTCGATCTCCCGAACCAGCCGCGACTGCAACGCCGCGACGGCCTGGGTGATGGCGTGCACGGCGTCCAAACACTCGACCAGATCCTCGTCGCGCAACGACCACGTGGGTGTGTGGACGCCAGCGTCGGCCGTGGCCTTGAGCTGCGTCAACACATCCGGCATCACCCATCTATTGTCGTACAGGCGTGCGAAGATCACTGTCCCGTCCGACGGTATGAGGCCACTGTTCCGAATGTCCATTCAGGCATCGAGCGAAGAGTATTGTGTCTGTCCAAATCGGACAGTCAAGGGAAGCCAGAGAGCCACCACGGGCGGACAGCAAAGGCTTCCGAGCGCGGCAGTCGTGCTCAAGGGCTGACGCAAGAGTTGCCCCTCCTCGCCGCCGCGACAACGGTGAGCACTCGGGATGGAGCGGCGTCGGCGCCGATGACGAGCGGCAACTGGAGGGCCGCGATCGTCCGCGCGCCGCATACCAGGCCGGATCGGAGCGCCGCGCCGAACTCGTCCACCGGCAACGTCACCACAGGGTGCAGGCCGACGCGGACGCCGTCCTGTCACGAACTCCGGGGCTGTCCTGTCCTTGCTGGCATGAGGAAATCACCCACGTCCCGCCAGGAGGAACGATGAGCGCCCAGACCGGCGACAGCGCCTTCCTGCACGAGCTCGAGCTCAACGTCAAGGCGGAGCTGGCCATGGCCGAGAGCAGCCAGCCGGAGGACGAAGCCGAGTGGCTCTTCGATCCGGCGGATGCCGAGCGCGAAGAGGTCGGCCTCCGCAGTCTCCTCGGCGCGGTCGAGTCCTTGGAGGACGACTCCCCGCACGACTGATCAACGGCGGTGCCAGCCGCGCAGCTTGGCCGGGTTGAGTACGACCCAGAGGACGGTGACCTTGGCATCGACGGTTTCGACGGCGACGACCGCGATGGCCTGGCCGGCGCGGCGCAGCGCCAGCCCGGCACGGCCGTTGACGGCTTCGACGGTCAGCTCGGTATCCGGTGGCCCGCACAGCAGGGCCGCGGCCAACCGGGCAACGTCTTCCGCGCCGTGCGTGGGGCTCATCGTGGCGGGCACCCGGCCGCCGCTGTCGCAGACGGCGATGGCGGCGGCGTCCAGGGCGGCTCGGAGTGCGGCGATGTCTCCTAGCTGGCAGGCCCGCGCGAACCCGCGCACGACGTCGTCATGCCGGTTGAGCGTCATGGACATGGACGGGCGGCTGCGGGGGCGGTTCCACCGGTTCGCCAGCGGTGCGGAACGCGCGACGGGGGTCCTGCACCGAGGCGAGCGAGACGATGTCGCGGCCGAACACGGCGGCGACCAGCCAGATCGCCAGCACCCGGATCTTCCGCTCCCAGCTCGGTACGGCCAGGACGTGGTATCCCCGGTGCATCAGCCAGGCCGCCAGCCCTGTGATGACGATGCCGCGGTACTGGAAGATGCCCCGGCCGAGGCCCAGTGTGGCGACCGTGCCGAGGCTGTGGTGTACATACTGCTTCGGCTTCCGGCCGCGGAGGGTGGCCACGATGTTCTTCGCCAGGAGCTTTCCCTGCCGTACGGCGTGCTGGGCGTTCGGCACGGTCGCGGCTCCGGGCCGGCCCGCGGCGAGGTCCGGAACCGCCGCGTCGTCGCCGCCGGCCCAGGCGTCCGGGACCGGCTCGCTCTCGGTGCCGACCCGCAGGTCGGCCCGGACGACCAGCATCCCGCGCTCGTCGACGGGCAGGTCGGTGTGGCTGCGCACCATCGGGTTCGCGGCGTTGCCGACGGTCCACACGATCAGCTCGGAGTCGAATTCCTCCCCGGTCGACAGGACCACGTGACCATCGCGCGCGGAGACCAGTTGGGCATTGAGGTGTACGCGTGCCCCGCGCTTCTCCAGCGACCGCACCACCCAGCGGCCGGGCCCGTCGGTGACCTCGGGAAGGATCCGGTCCCGGGCCTCCACCAGGTGAAACTCAAGCTCTGTCTGGCTCAGCTCGGGGTACGCCCGGATCAGCGAGGTGGCCAGGGACAGCAGCTCGCCGAAGCCCTCGACGCCGGAGAACCCGCCGCCCACGAACGTCACCGTGAGCAGCCGCCGGCGCAGCGGGCCGGGCTCGAGCGTCGAGGCCCGGTCGAAGGAGGTCAGCAGCCGATCGCGGATCGCCACCGCCTCTTCGACGTGCTTCATGCCGATGGCCTGCTCCGCCACGCCGGGAATGCCCAGCTTGCGGGTCACCGCGCCGGCCGTGACGACGATGATGTCGTAGCCGAGCGCGAACGGCGGGCCGTCCGCCGGCTGCACGACGACCGTCCGGTGCGCGTGGTCGACGGCGACGACCGTACCCGAGATGAGCCTGGCCCGGCGCAGATGGCGGCGCAGCGACACCGCGGCGTGCCGCGCCTCGACCGAGCCGGCCAGCACCTCGGGGAGGAACGGCTGGTAGGTCATGTACGGCCGCGGATCGACCACCACGACGCGCGCCTCGTCCCGCCGAAGCTTCTGCTCCAGCTTCCACGCGGTGTAAAAACCGGCGTAGCCACCGCCGACGACCAGAATCGTACGCATGCGATCCTCTGTTCTCTCGCAGTCGCCAGCTACGACCGGGTAGCACGCTGGTTTGTGACATCGGCGATCTTCTCGGGGTTGAACATCCACAGCACCCGATCGATGCCCTCGGTCGAGGCGCTGATGGTGAGCACGCAGCGCACGGTGCCGCCGTGCCGTATCACGACGGAGGTCTGCCCGTTCGTGCTCGCCCACCGCAGGTCGATGTCGTCCCAGAACCAGGTGGAGATCGCGGTCAGGAACCTCGCCACCCGTACCACGCCCACGACCGGCCGGCGGGAGACCCGGACCATGCCGTTGCCATCGGACATGCTGGTCACGTCCGCCGCGAAGAGCTGCTCCAACGCGGCCATGTCGCCGGAACGGGCCGCCGCCAGGAACGTGGTCAGCAGCTCCCGCTGCGCGGCCGCGGTCGCCGGCGTACGCCGTTCGCCCGCCACGTGCTTGCGGGCCCGGCTGACCAGCTGGCGCACCGCGGGCTCGGTCGACTGCAGGATCTCGGCGATCTGCCCATACGGGTAGTCGAACGCCTCCCGCAGGACATACGCGGCGCGTTCACTGGGTGTGAGCTTCTCCATCAGCAGCAGTGCCGCGAACTCCAGGGCCTCACCGCGCTCGGCGCCCAGGTACGGATCCGCGCTCGTGTCGACGGGTTCGGGCAGCCACGGCCCGATGTACGTCTCGCGGCGCACCCGCGCCGACTGGAGCGCGTTGATGGCCAGCCGGGTCGTCGTCGTGGCCAGGAACGCGGCCGGGTTGACCACCGCCCGGCGGTCGGTCGTCTGCCAGCGCAGCCACACCTCCTGGACCAGGTCCTCGGCCTCGGCGGCGCTGCTGAGCATCCGATACGCGATCCCGAACAGGCGTGGCCGCAGGCTCGTGAATACCGCCGCGGCTGCTTCGAGGTCCGCACCAGAATCCGTCACCTGCCCATGGTGGCCGAACCCATCCCGACTACCAACGAGTTAGGACGGAACCACCATCGGTGTGCCGGCGACGGGGTCGGGTATGACGACGCAGGACAGGCCGAAGACCTTCTCGACAAGCTCGGCGGACACCGTGCCGGTGGGGGTTCCCTCGGCGACGATGGCGCCGTCGGACATGGCGATGAGGTGGTCGCAGAACCGGCAGGCCAGGTTGAGGTCGTGCAGGACGATCACGATGGTCTTGCCGGACTCGGTGTTGAGCTTCTTCAGCAGGCGCAGCAGCTCGACCTGGTGGTTGATGTCCAGGTACGTGGTGGGCTCGTCCAGCAGCAGCAGGTCGGTGTCCTGGGCGAGCGCCATCGCCACCCACACGCGCTGCCGTTGGCCGCCGGACAGTTGCCGGAGCGGGCGGTTGATCAGGTCGGCGGTGCCGGTGGCGTCGAGCGCCTGGGCGACGGCGTCGTGGTCGCGGTCGGTCCAGCGGCGAAACCAGCCCTGGTGTGGGTAGCGCCCGCGGGAGACGAGGTCGGCGACGGTGATGCCGTCGGGCGCGATCGGGGCCTGCGGGAGCAGGCCGAGCACCTTGGCGACGTCGAGGGTGCTCAGGTCGGCCAGGGTCTTGCCGTCGAGGTAGACGGCACCGTCGCGGGGCCGCAGCAGCCGGGCCAGGCCGCGCAGCAGGGTGGACTTGCCGCAGGCGTTGGCCCCCACGATCGCGGTCACCTTGCCGTCGAGCACGTCGACGTTGAGGTTCGTCACGATCGCCTGGTCGTCGTATCCGAGGGTGAGGCCCTCGGCGCGCAGTCGGGTCATCCACCCGCTCCTTGCCGGTTGGTGGTGGCCAGCAGCCACAGCAGGTAGGGCGCGCCGACCGCGCCGGTGACGACGCCGGTGGGCAGCGCCGTCGGCATCAGGTGTACGGCGACGAGGTCGGCGGTGAGCAGCAGCGCGGCGCCGGCCAGCGCCGCGGCGACGATGCCGCCGGTGGCCGGGCCGAGCAGCCGGTTGGCGATCGGGCCGGCCACCAGCGCGACGAAGAGGATGGGGCCGGCCGCCGAGACGGCCAGGGCGACGAGCGTCACCGCCACCGCGAGCAGCCCGGCGCGGCTGAGCTCGGTGCGTGAGCCCAGCGCACGGGCGGTGTCGTCGCCGAGTTCGAGCGTCCGAAGCTGCCGCTGCAGCAACACGGCGGTGGGCAGCAGGAGCAGGAGGGCGTACATCAGCAGCTGCCGCTCGCCGGTGCTGGCCTGCCCGACCGAGCCGGTCAGCCAGTGCATCGCCTGCCGCGCCTCGAAGAGTTGGGCCCGGGTGAGCATGTAGCCGAGGAGGCCGTCGAAGAAGACGGCGATGCCGATGCCGATGAGGATGAAACGGTAGCCGCTGACGCCGTCGCGCCACGCCAGCACGTACATCAGCAGGGCCGCCGTGATCGCCCCGCCGAGGGCGAGGCCGCTGACGACCATGCCGCTGACCTGGAACAGCACGATGCCGGTGACCGCGGCGAGCCCGGCGCCGGAGGTGATGCCGACGAAGTCCGGCGAGGCGAGCGGGTTGCGCAGCAGTTGCTGGAAGATCGTCCCGGAGGCGCCGAGGGCCAGACCGACGGTCAGGGCGGACAGCGCGGTCGGCAGCCGCAGGTCGCGGACCACGAAGTCGACGCTGGGGTCGTCGCGCAGGTGCAGCACCGAGCCGATGACCTCGCCCGCGCTGAGCCGGAAGCTGCCCACCATCATGGTGATCACGAACAGGGCCGCGACCACGCCCCCAGCGCGCACGGCACGACCAGGGCACGGGTCGCCCGGCGACGCCGGGTGGCGTGCAGCGCCCGTCCGGTCGCGGAGGCGGTCAGCGTCATGCTCACACCTCCGACAGCCGGGCGTACCGGACGAGGCCGATGAACGTGGGCGCGCCGAGCACGCCGAGGACGACGCCGACCTGCAGCTCGTCCGGGCCGGAGACGAGCCGGCCGAGCACGTCGGCCAGCAGCAGCACGATCGGGGCCAGCAGCATCGAGTACGGCAGGATCCACCGGTAGTCCGGCCCGCAGATGAACCGGGCCATGTGCGGCACGACGAGGCCGACGAAGACGATCGGTCCACAGGCGGCGGTGGCCGCACCGGCGAGCACCGCGACCACGCCGAACGCGGCCACGCGGGTCAGGCGTACCCGTTGGCCGAGGCCGCGCGCCACGTCCTCGCCGAGCGCCAACCCGTTGAGGGCCCGCCCGAACACCAGCGACGCGGCCAGGGCGACGAGCAGGAACGGCGCGACCCCGACCAGGATCGGCGTGTACCGGCCGGCCAGCGAACCGACCTGCCAGAACCGCAGCTCGTTGAGGGCGTCCACATTGGTCATCACGATCCCGCTCGTCACCGACCCGAGCCCGGCCGTGACCGCCACTCCCGCCAGGGCCAGCTTGACCGGGGTGGCACCCTCCCGGCCCAGCGACGCGATCGCGTACACCAGCACGGTCGCCCCGATCGCGCCGACGAACGCGAACCAGACGTAGACCCCGACGCCGCGTACGCCGAGCACGGTGATGGCGAAGACGACGAACGCGGCCGCGCCCGAGTTGATGCCCATGATCCCCGCGTCGGCGAGCGGGTTGCGGGTGACGCCCTGCAGGATGGCGCCGGCGACCCCGAGCGCGGCGCCCACGAGGATGCCGAGCAGGGTGCGTGGGACGCGCAGCTCCAGTGTCACCGTGCTGTTGATCGATCCGTCGTTGTCCAGGCTGCCGAGGGCGTGCAGCACCTCGGACAGGCCGATCGAGCGCGAACCCTGGGTCACGCTGAGGAACGCGACGAGGGCGAGGAGCGCGCACAGGGCGGCGAGCCCCGGCCCGAGGGCGGAGGCTCGCCGTGCCGTCTTGGTCGAGCTGGTCATTCGGGTACGGCGCGCTAGTCGCCGATGTTGGGGTCCGCGGCCTTGACCGCTTCGGTGAGCTTGTCCAGCTCGGTGGCGAAGTCGCCATAGGTGTGCAGCCAGAACGCCGGCCACGCCACGACCGCCCCGGCCTTCGCCGCCTTGATCTTGAACCAGGTCGGCTGCTTCTTGCCCCAGTCGGCGTTCGCCGTGGCGGTGAAGGACCGGCCGTCCCACAGGATCAGGTCGGGCTGGTACTTGTCCGCGTTCTCCCAGCTCAGGTTCTCCCAGTACGGGAAGCTGGGGTCCGGGCTGGCCGGGTTGATCACCTTCAGGCCGAAGCTCTGCAGGTCCAGCAGTTCCGGCGCGTACACGGGGTTGGCGAAGTACACCTTGTCGTCGCTGGGCGACATCGCCCCGACGGTGAGGCCGGGCTTGGCCGCGGTCGCCTCCTTGAACCGGGCGACGGCCTCCTCGAAGCGCTTCTTGTTCGCCGCGATCTGCGGGTCGTCCACCTTGGCGCCCAGGCTCTCGGCGAGGTCCTCGTAGCCCTCGGCGAGCTGCACGATCGACTTGCCCTGCGTGGCGCCTACCACGGGGGCCAGCTCGGCGAGTTTCTTGCTCTTCTCGTCGACGCCCTCTTCCAGGCCGCTGTGCGCCTTCTCCACCGGCCACCAGTCACCGACGATCAGGTCCGGTCGCAACGCCGCGGCCTTCTCCACGTCGATCTTGCCCCACTCCTCCCCCAGGATCTCGATCCCGGTCAGGTCGAGGTTCTTGAGGTTCGGGTCGGTCTTGACCGACTCGTCGGCGAAGATCCCGACCGGCTTGATGCCGAAGGACATCAGCGCGGCCGCCTCACCGGAGTGCGCGATGATCCGGGTGGGGGTCTTGTCCGCCTTGACGACCTCGCCGGACCCGTCGGTGAACGACCACGGACCGGACGCCTCGGTAGCGTCGGCCGGGGAGTCCTCGGAGCCGCAGCCGGCGAGCGCGACGCTCAGGGCCAGCGCGGCGAGGACCGGACGCCATGCACGCATGGTGGCTTTCCGTTCTCTATGAGCAAACAGGATGATCAGCAACTAGTTAGGTGAGGCTAACTAAACACGTTGCCACCAGCAGCTCGATGTGACCGGGATCACAGGGCACCGTCGTATGCATACTTAGGCAATGCTTACCTCACTCCGTCGCGGTCGGGGTGTGCTCGTCGTACTCTCGCTGCTGGCGCTGGCCGTCCTGCTCAGCCTCGCGCTCGGCGCCCGGGACATGCCGCTGCCGAGCGTCATCGAGGCACTGCTGCACCGAAACCCGCAGGTCAACGACCACGTCGTGGTCTGGGACCTGCGCCTGCCCCGGACCGTGATCGGCGCGCTCGCCGGCGCCGCGCTCGGCCTGGCCGGCGCGCTCATGCAGGGCCTCACCCGCAATCCGATCGCCGATCCCGGCCTGCTCGGCGTCAACGCCGGCGCGTCGCTGGCCGTGGTGGTGGCGATCACCTGGCTGGGGATCGGCACCACCGCCGGGTACATCTGGTTCGCCTTCGCCGGGGCGGCGCTGGCGGCCGTCGCGGTCTACGGCATCGGATCGCTGGGCTGGGAGGGCGCGACGCCGGTGAAGCTCGCCATCGCCGGGGCGGCCCTGACCGCGGTGCTCACGTCGCTCATCACCCTGGTCCTGCTCACCGACCTGCAGACGCTGGAGCGGTACCGGTTCTGGCAGGTCGGTTCGCTGGTCGGCCGGGACCTCGCGGTGGTGCGCACGGTCGCGCCGTTCCTCGCCATCGGTGCCGTGATCGCGCTCGCCTCTGGCCGCATGCTGAACGTGGCGAGCCTCGGTGACGACGTGGCACGAGGGCTCGGGCAGAGCGTGACCCGGACCCGGGCGATCAGCATGGCCGCGATCGTGCTGCTCTGCGGGGCGGCCACCGCGCTCGCCGGGCCGCTCGTCTTCGTCGGACTCGTCGCACCGCACGCGGCCCGCTGGATCACCGGCCCGGACTACCGCTGGATCCTGCCCTACAGCGCCCTGCTCGGCGCCGCGCTACTGCTCGCCGCCGACGTGCTCGGCCGGATCGTCGCCCCGCCCGGCGAGGTCGAGGCCGGGTTGGTCGTCGCATTCCTCGGCGCGCCGCTGCTCGTCGCGCTCGTCCGCCGCACCCGGCTGGCCGGGCTGTGACCGCCACGACGGGGGTGCGGCGCCGGCTCCGCCGCCGTGAGCTGACGATCCTCGCCATCCTGGGCGGGAGCGTGCTGGTGCTCGCCGCGGCCGGCCTCTGCCTCGGGGCGTACCGGCTCTCGGTCGCCGAGGCGATGCAGGCGCTGGCCGGCCAGGGCACGACCCGGGACGAGTTCATCGTGGTCCAGGTCCGCGCGCCGCGCCTGGCCGCCGGGGTACTGGCTGGGGCGGCGCTGGCGGTATCCGGTGGGATCTTCCAGACGCTGCTGCGCAACCCGCTGGCGAGCCCGGACATCATCGGGATCACCGCCGGCGCGAGCGTCGCCGCGGTCTTCGCCATCACTGTGCTGGCGGCGGGCGGCGTCGCCGTATCCGGCTGGGCGTTCGCCGGGGCGGCAATCGTCGCGGGCGGCGTATACCTACTCTCTTGGCGCGGAGGGTTCTCGCGGCTCGGAGGGGTGACCGGCTACCGGTTCGTCCTGGTCGGCATCGCGGCGGCGTTCATGGCCAACGCCGTGCTCGGCTTCCTGCTCACCCGGGGTGAGATCCGGCAGGCCCAGACCGCGATCGCCTGGATGGTCGGGAGCCTGGGCGGCGCCCGGTGGCCGGAGATCACCGTCCTCGCGGTGCTGCTCGCCGCGCTGCTGCTGGTGGTGGCGGCGCTCCAGGGGGCGCTGCGCCTGTTGCAGCTCGGCGACGAGACCGCGCGCGGGCTGGGCCTGCCGGTGGAACGGTCCCGGGTTGCGCTGCTCACCCTGGCGGTGGCGCTCGCGGCGGTCGCGACCGCGGTCACCGGGCCGATCGCCTTCGTCGCGTTCGTCGCCACCCCGATCGCCCGCCGCCTGGTACGCACGGGTGGCCCCGCGCTGCTGCCGGCGGCGCTGGTCGGTGCCGTGGTGGTGACCGGCGCCGACCTGGTGGCACAGCACGCGCTGCCGGGCGTCAAGGCGCCGGTCGGCATCGTCACCGGCATCGTCGGCGGCCCCTACCTGCTGTGGTTGCTCGCCACGGCGGGGCGTACCGCACGCGGGGCGTGACCGGCTGCGCGGCGGGTCACATAGGCTAGCCAAACCTAACTTGACCATGGTTGCATGTGGTCGCTTCCGCGGATCGGCCGCGACCTCTGGAGACATCGTGATCAGCAAAAGACTCACCCGGGCGCTGCTCGCAGCCCCCCTCGCGTTCACCCTCGCCCTGACCGCATGCGGCGGGTCCGGCTCGGACGACAGGACCGGCGACTCGGACGGCGACGCGGCCGGCACCGGATCCTCATCAGCCAGCTTCCCGGTCACCATCAACCACGCCTTCGGCGGCACCACCATCCAGACCGCGCCGACCCGCGTCGTCACGTGGGGCTGGGGCAGCGCCGACGCCGCGATCGCGCTCGGCGTCGTACCGGTGGCCATCCCCTTCCAGAGCTACGGCGGCGACAAGAACGGCGTACTGCCGTGGATCGCGCAGAAGCTCACCGCGCTCGGCGCGGCGACACCGACCGTGCTGCCGGAGACGCAGGAGCCGCCGGTGGAGGAGATCGCCGCCGCCAACCCCGACCTCATCCTCGCCCCGTACTCCGGCATCGACAAGGAGCAGTACGACCTGCTCAGCGCGATCGCCCCCACGGTGGCGTACCCGAAGGAGGCGTGGGCGACGCCATGGCGGGACGTGGTCACCACGGTCGGCACCGCGCTGGGTAAGAAGGCCGAGGCCGACGCCCTGCTCGCGGACTTCGACAAGCTCCTCGCGCAGAAGGCGGGCGAGCACCCCGAACTGGCCGGCAAGACGGTGGCCATGGTCTGGGACTCGGCCGGCACCTTCTACGTCTACAAGGAGGCCGACGCCCGCGTGGAGTTCGCGCTCGACCTCGGCATGAAGGGCGCCGCGAGCGTCAACGAGCTCGGCACCGCCGAGTCCCCGTTCTACTTCACGCTCAGCTACGAGAAGCTCGACAAGCTCACCTCGGACGTCCTCGTCTCGTTCGCGACCACCCAGGCCGAACAGGACACCTTCCTCGCCTCGAAGTCCGCGAAAACCATGCCGCAGGTGCAGAACGGCACGGTGGCGTCCCTGGTGGGCGCGGAGTTCATCGCCTCGGTGTCCCCGCCGACGGCGCTCTCGGTGACCTGGGGCCTCGACAAGTACGTCGCGGCGCTCGCCGCCGCGGCGGCGAAGGTCGGCGCCTGACCAAGAAAACCTTCCGCCCGCGAGCAACCTTTTCGGCCGCCCGGCGCACTTGTGTACGTCTGAACACAAGTGCGCCGGGCGCCTGGCGTACGTCTAGAGTTGCCGAGGTGGAAGGCCGTGCCGTTGCGTGACGCCGCCTTCCACGCGTTCTTCGAACAGCACTACGCCGGGCTGTCCCGGCTCGCGTACCTGATGACCGGCGAGACGGCCATCGCCGACGACCTGGCCGCCGACGCCCTCACCGAGGTCTGGCGGCACTGGGACCGGGTGGCGGCGACCCAGGACCCCGCCGCGTACGCCCGGGGGATCGTGGCGAATCTGACCCGCGGCTGGGTCCGCCGGCAAGGCCGCGCCCGCCGCGGCCTGCGACTGCTTGGCCTCTCCGCCGGCGATCAAGGGCGCTCGCAGCCGGACGTGCCGGCCGTGCTGGACGTACGCAGCGCGCTGCGCCGGCTGCCGCACCGGCGCCGGGCGTGCGTGGTGCTGCGGTACGCGTTCGACCTGTCCGAGCGGGAGGTCGCGGAGATCCTCGGCATCTCGGTCGGTGCGGTGAAGAGCCAGACCTCACGCGGCGCCCGCCAACTGGCCGACCTGCTCCAGGACGTGCGGTTGCCGAACCATATCGACGGTTGGGAGGTGGCGCGGTGACCGATCACCGGCAGCCCGCGGAGGGTGTCCTGCGCGCCGAGCTGCGCCGGGCGGCGGCAGAGCACGAACCCGACCGGACGGCGATGCTCAACCGGATCGCGGCCAACCGCGGGTCGCTTCGTGCCCCCCGGGGCAGACGGCGCGCCTGGCCGGGGCGGCCCTCGCCGTCGCCACCGTGCTTGGCCTCGGCGGGATCGCCAGCTGGGCGCTGGCCGCCCACACCGGGCCGGACACGACGCCCGCCGCACCGCCGCCGGCGACCCTGCCGGGCACCACCGGCTCGGCCGCCCCGGGCTCGGCAGCCCCGCCCACCAGCCGGCCACCGGCCAGCCGGCCACACAGTCCGACGCAGGCCCCGTCCCCGTCCTCGGCGTCACCGTCGCCGTCGAGGGTCCGTGGCCATCCCGGCGACACCCAGGTGGAGAAGGGCAGTCTCTGGTCGGACGGCTCCATCGAAGTGGCCGGCACCGACGTCTCGGAGAGCACGGTGACCCTCAAGGCCGAGGCGGACCTCACCGCGCTCGACCTGACGATCCGGGTGGTGATGACCCCCGGCCTCGGCGACCAGGGCGCCACCCACGACGTCACCGGCGGCGCGATCACCGCCACAGTGGAGCGCCGGTCCGGCGCGCTGCTCTACCACTTCGTGCTGCGCGAGGGCACCACGCTCCCGGCCGGCACCTACCGGTTCACCGCCCGCTACGGCCACGACGGCGCGGGCCGCGACGCCACCGACGACACGTACGAGGCGTTCGCCACCGACGCGGACCGCAGACGGCCGCACGTCTACGGCAACTTCGACGTCACGGACTGAGCCAACCCCGGTGTGACCGGCGCCACACCGCCGGTCGGCAACCTTCCGCCGAGCCACGACCACTACAAGCGTCTCGCTCGCGAAATACGGAAGGAAACAGATGAAGAGCCGGAAACGAAAGGTCGTCCTCGCGGTGGGTGTGGCCGCGCTGGTGGCCGGATTCGGCAGCCTCGCGGCGGTGTCCTTCGCGGACGCGAACTCGGCCTCGTCCGCCGGGTTCACCGACACCTTCGAGGACGGCGACATCGCCGGCTGGAGCAAGTCCGGCGGGACGTGGAGCGTGGTCGCCGACGGCAGCAAGGTGCTGCGGCAGTCGAGCACCACGAGCAACAACGCCCGGGTCTTCGCCGGGGACAGCGGCTGGACCGGCTACGCCGTACAGGCCAGGGTCAAGCCGTTGACGCTCGGCTCCGGCGGGTTCGTCGGCCTGCTCGCCCGCGCGACCGGCTCCACCACCTTCTACCGCCTGGCTCTGCTTCCGGGCAACCTGGTGCAGTTGCAGGCGGTGAACAGCGGGACCGTCACCGTGCTGGGCAGCGCCTCCCGAACAATGTCGCCCGGGACGTGGTACACGCTCTCGCTGACCGTGAACGGCGCCACGATCAGCGGCTCGGTGGACGGCAGCGCGGTCGCCACGGCCACCAACACCTTGCGCGCCGCCGGCCGCATCGGCGTGCAGACCAGCTACGCCACCGCGAGCTTCGACGACATCACCGTCACGACCGGCGGCGCGACCCCGGCCCCGACACCGGCCACAACCACGACGGCGCCGGCGCCGTCGACATCCCCGACCGGGACGACATCCCCATCTGGTACGCCGTCGCCGTCGCCGACGAGCAGTCCTCCCACGGCCGGCAACGCCCTGTACGTGTCGCCGGCCGGTGCCGCCGGCGCGGCCGGAACGCAGGCGAACCCGACCACGCTCACCTCGGCGATCACCCGGGTCACCGCCGGCGGGACGATCTACCTGCGCGGCGGCACCTACAACCTGTCGCAGACGGTCACCATCGCGCCGGGCAACAACGGCACCGCCAGCGCCCGCAAGAAGCTGTCCGCCTACCCCGGCGAGACCCCGGTCCTGAACTTCTCCGCGCAGAGCGAAGACCCGGCCAACCGCGGGCTCGCCGTGAACGGAAACTTCTGGCACCTCTACGGCATCGTCGTCGAACGCGCCGGCGACAACGGCATCTTCGTCGGCGGCAGCAACAACATCTTCGAGCGCACGGTGACCCGCTTCAACCGCGACTCCGGGCTGCAGATCTCGCGGATCGCCTCGGACACGCCCCGCGCCCAGTGGCCGGCCAACAACCTCGTACTGAGCGCGGAATCGCACGACAACGCCGACTCCGACGGAGAGGACGCCGACGGCTTCGCCGCGAAGCTCACCGTCGGCCCGGGCAACGTCTTCCGCTACGCCGTGTCCCACCACAACATCGACGACGGCTGGGACCTGTTCGCCAAGCCCGACACCGGTCCCATCGACCCGGTGACCATCGAGGACTCCATCGCGTACGACAACGGCACCCTCAGCAACGGCACCGTGAACGCGGCCGGTGACCGCAACGGTTACAAGCTCGGCGGCTCGGACATCGCGGTCAACCACGTCGTCCGGCGCAGCATCGCGTACCACAACGGCAAGCACGGCTTCACCTACAACAGCAACCCCGGCACCATCTCGGTATCGAACAACCTCAGCATCGACAACGCCGAACGCAACTACTCGTTCGACGCCGGCACCTCGGTGTTCCGCGGCAACACCTCGTGCCGCGGCGGCAGCGGGACCAACGACCGCATCATCGGCGACGCCGACAGCTCCAACCAGTTCTGGTCCGGCTCCAACGGCTCCCGGTGCGCCACCCGCACCGGCGCCCTGGCCTGGTCCTTCGCCGCCGACGGCCGCCTCCTGGTGACCTTCGCCGGCAAACCCGTAACCCTGTAGCCCCCGCCTTCCCCCGCCCGCCTCCCCCGCCCACCCCGCCCCGCCCGCCGCGCCTCTCCCCGCCCGCCGCGCCTCTCCCCGTCGATCAAGGGCATATGGTCGTGCTTTGATCTCCAATCCACGACCGTTTGCCCTTGATCCGCGTGGAAGTCCTTGATCGGCGGCGGTGTGGGGTGCGCCTGGGATCCCGCTCCGGGCACCACCACCACGACAGAGCCCGAGCTCCATTGTGGACAGCGCAGGGCCCTTGGCGGAGGCCAACGTCGATCAAGGGAAACATCGCGGATCAAGGGCATATGGTCGTGGATCGGAGATCAAACCACGACCATATGCCCTTGATCGGCGGGATGCCGGCCACGGCGGCGGCCGGCTACGACGGAGGCCGGCTACGACGGAGGCCGGCTACGGTCAGCGGGCGCGGTGGTCGCGGAGCATGGCCACCGATTTCGCCACCCGGCTGGCCCGGGTGTCGGCCTTCTTGGCGGCGGTGACCTGGACGACATGCCACTGCTGCTTGCTGCGGGAAAGCGTGTCCCAGAACGCCTTGGCCGCCGGATCGCCGGCCAGCGCCGCGGCGAGGTCGTCTGGCAGCTCCACCTCGCGCGGCGCCGTGTCGAGTTCCACCTCGAGGTCGAGTACGTCGCCGGCCTGCACGCCCGCGGCTTGGCGGCGTTCGGCGCTGACACCGAGCCAGAAGCCGTCGCCCATCCGGGCGATGGAAGTGCGGAAGGTGTACCCGTTGATGGTGGCGGCAACCTTCGGATGCCTTCCACCGCCGAGCGCGTCGACCAGCGCCTCCGGCACCTCGAATCCGGTCGTCGTCCGGCCGGTGGCCTGCAACTCCGCGCGAATCTTCATGACGAATCCCCTTCGCTGTCGCCTACCGTCGAAGGCTTAGACCGGCGGGCGAGCGGATTCTCATCGGTGGGTGCGGACCCTAGACGACCGCGGCCTCGTCGTCGGCGTCGTCGTCCTCCTCGATCGTCCAGCTGAGCTGGAACTCGATCTCCTCCTCGCCGTCGCCGCGCTCGTGCTCGATGGAGAACTGGGCGCGGGCGGGGACGCGGATGCGTTCACCGGCGATCTGGATCCGGAACGTCGTCTCGGACTCCAAGGCGTCGGCGAGGCGCCGCAGCTTCGCCACGACCTCCTCGGTGGAGTAGAAACTCTCGACGTCCCGAGTTGTCCCCGCCATCTGCTCTCCCCATATCTATCCACAGTGGTACGACGCGGCGATCCTACATATACCCGCCGCGCATATCGACTCGTTGGCCGATCGGCCGGCACAGTATTCGCATGAGCAAGCGACTGTACGAGCGCAGTAGCCAAACCATTTCCGTGCGTGACATCCGGCCGGACGTACTGGACGTCATCGAAGCCCATGCCACCGCGAGGATGCTGGGCTCGGTGGCATCGACCGCGACGGAGTGCGTCCAGACGCGCTCGGTGAGCCTGAAGAGACCGGGCCTCCTCGCCCGGCTCGGTGGCGCGACCACCGAGCCGGAGCACCAGACCGTCGCCGTCCTGACCCCGACCACGCTGATCGTGGCCACCGTGGGCGAGCAACGTGGCATCACCGTGCTGTCGACGCGGCTGGCCGACGTGGACGGCATCGAACAGATGAACCCGGCGCCCGTCGTTGACTCCAGCGTCCACGTGCAGGCGCGCTGGGGTTCCGCGGAAGCCTCCTCGTACATCGTCGCGCTGGGTGACGATCAGGCGGCGCGGGCGTTCCTGGCGGCCCTCCGCTCGGCGGTCACCGCCACGAAGCAGGCGCGCTGAGCGCATCCGCGGGCGCCGCCACCGCTCTTGTGAAATGTTTCAATGAGCCAGTAGGATTCGCTGCGCCCCCGCCCTCGCGTCAAAGCACGTGCGGCGTAAGGGTTCTGGTCAGCCCAAGCCAGACAGCTCCGTTGCGGATCCGGTGCCGTTCCTTCGAGTGCTGTCACGTTTTAAAGCGGGGAAGCTACTAGACAGGCAGCGCCGAGGAGCGAGGGCATGGCATTGACGGCCGCTGGAGGTGCCACGCGGTCTGCGAGCGTGAAAGACGTCGCCGCCGCGGCGGGCGTGTCGGTGGGCACCGTGTCCAACGTCCTCAACCGTCCGGAACGGGTTAGCGGGCTCACCAGGGCACGGGTTCAGCAAGCCATGCGCGAGCTCGGCTTCGTGCGCAACGAGTCCGCGCGCCAGCTGCGCGCCGGCAAGAGCCGCGTGCTCGCGTACGTGATGCTCGATGCCAGCAATCCGTTCTTCACCGACGTCGCGCAGGGCATCGAGGACGTCGCCGAGGCGGCTGACCTCTCGGTGTTCATCTGCAACAGCGATCAGCGGGAAGAGCGCGAGCGCTCCTACCTGACCCGGCTCAAGGAGCAGCGGGTGCAGGGCGTGCTGATAACGCCGGTGGACCCCGACGGCTTCACCATAGACGATCTTGCGCGGCGCGGCACCCCGGTCGTCATCGTCGACGGTTCCCGGGGTGGCGGTATGAGCTGCTCCGTGGCGGTCGACGATGTCCTCGGCGGGCGTCTGGCCGCCGAACACCTGCTCGACCTCGGCCACGAGCGGATCGCGTTCGTCGGTGGTCCGGAGCGGATCGGGCAGGTCCGGGACCGGCGCGAGGGCGCTTGGCGCGCGCTCACGGCCGCGGGCCGGGCCCGCGAGGACCTCGTGATGGTCGGTACCGACGCGCTCACCGTCGCCGAGGGCCGGGGCGCGGGCGCGCGGCTCGCCGGCATGGCGCGCAAGGTGCGCCCGACCGCGGCGTTCTGCGCGAACGACCTGCTGGCGCTCGGCTTGCTGCAGGAGTGCGTCACCCTGGGCATCCGCGTGCCCGACGACCTGGCCATCGTGGGCTACGACGACATCGACTTCGCCGCCGCCGCCACCGTTCCCCTCACGTCGGTGCGGCAACCGCGACGGCAGCTCGGCCGCATGGCGGCTGAGCTGCTGATCGACGAGGCCGGCAACCCATTTCACCGGCACCAGCAGGTGCTGTTCACGCCCGAGTTGGTCGCGCGGGCCACGACCCGGCAGGGGTGAGTCGATGACGTACCACAATCCGTTGAGCTCGCCGGAGGACATCGCCGCGTTCCGGCTGGAGGGTGACGGCGCGGTCTCGTTCCCCCGGGGACGACTGAGGCTGGAGAGCCTGCGTCCGCCCGAGGACGGCCAGGACGCCAACATCGTGCTGTGGTGCCCGCAGGACTTCGGCCCGGACCTCACGGTGGAGTGGGATTTCTGGCCGATCCGGGAGCCCGGCCTGTGCATCCTCTTCTTCCACGCGCGCGGGCGGCAGGGCGAGGACATCTTCGACCTGGCGCCGCGCACCGGCCCGTACGAGCAGTATCACCACGGCGACCTGGACGCGTACCACGTGTCGTACTTCCGCCGGATGTGGCCGTCTGAGCGGAAGCTCCACACGTGCAACCTCCGCAAGAGCTACGGCTTCCACCTGGTCGCGCAGGGACCGGACCCGTTGCCGGCGGTGCTGGACGCGCAGGGGCCGTACCCGCTGCGCCTGACCGTCCACCGCGGCGAGGTCACCTTCGAGGTCGCTGACCTGGTGTCCTTCCGCTGGCGGGATGACGCGCCGCTGTCCGGCGGCAAGCTCGGCTTCCGGCAGATGGCGCCGATGATCGGCGAGTATGCCAACCTCCGCGTCACCGAGCACTGACGCGCCCTGATCGGGGCCCGGAACCCCTGGGGCAAGGGCTTTCCAGGCGTTGACATTGAGACGATTCAGAGCTACGGTCGCTCACACATTTTGATCCGTAACTTGCTCGTCACACGTCCGTCCACTTGCTCCGCCGTTCACAAGGCAGGCCCCCCGTGCAGCGACGAGTTCCACCCCCCGTGCTTGCTCCACCCGGTCGGTGGCCCGCAAGAACATCATCTACCTGGGCGATCAGGTTGTACGAAGCAGCCGACGAGGTGGTCTGGGCCGCCAAGCTCAACCTGCTCTGGGGCCTGTTCACGCTGGCCGGCGGCGTGATCCTCGGCGTCGGCCCGGCCACCGTCGCGGCATACACCCTGGCCCGCCGGCGGGCGCTTGGTGAATCATTTCATTCTTGGCCCGCGTTCGCGGCCGCCTACCGGCGGGAGTTCGGTCGCGGCACCCTCCTGGTCCTCCCGCTGGTCGGCGTGGCGGCCCTCCTGGTCACGAACTACTTCTACTTCGCATCGCTCGGCTCGGCGGGTACGGCCTTCCGGCTGGCCACCCTCGCGGCGCTGGGGGTGCTGGTCGTGATCTGGGCGTACGCGCTGCCCATGTCCGTCCACTTCGACCTGCGAACGCTGAGCTGCCTGCCCAAGGCATCGCTGTTCGCCCTCACCCGTCCGGCCGCGTCCGTGCTGCTGCTGTTCATCTTCACAGCGGTCGTGTACGTGGCCACGACGTTCCCGTTCCTGGTGCTGGTGCTCGCCGTCGGCGGGTGGATCCAGCTCGACACCTGGCTCTGTCTGCGCTTTTTCGCCGAGAACGAGGCGAAACTCCACGCGAAAGGAATCTCATGACGATAGTGAACCGACGGCGCCGGCTCTTGGCCGGAGCACTCGCCCTGTCTACCGCCCTGGGCCTCGCCGCCTGTGGCGAGGAGGAGAAGGCGGCGTCGTTCGACACGATCACCGTGATGACACGCCTGTTCGGCACCGCGCCCGACCCGAACGGGGAGATGCAACAGGCCATCCAGAAGCTGATCGGCAAGAAGCTCGACATCACCTGGGTGCCCAACGCGGACTACGGCGACAAGCTCAACGTCACGCTCGCGTCGAACAACATCCCGGACGTGCTGGTCGCGGACGAGAAGGCTCCGGCGTTCGTCCAGGCCGCCACGGCCGGCGCCTTCTGGGACCTGACCGGCAAGCTGGACAAGTACCCGAACCTCAAGGCGGCCGACGAGCGGACCGCGCTCAACTCCTCCATCAACGGCAAGATCTACGGGATTTACCGGGTACGGCCGGTGCTGCGGTCGGCCGTCATGCTCCGCAAGGACTGGCTGGCGAAGCTCGGCCTGCAGGAGCCGCAGTCGGTCGACGACCTGTACAACGTCGCCAAGGCGTTCACCGAGCAGGATCCGGACGGCAACGGCAAGAAGGACACCTACGGGTTGATCATCCCGAAGTGGCCCGGCAACTACGCCAGCTCCAGCCCGTACGACACGATCGAGACGTGGTTCGGGGCGCCCAATGGCTGGGGCGAGCGCAACGGCAAGCTCGTGCAGGGCTTCGACACCGAGGAGTTCTACACGGCCAACCGGTGGCTGAAGAAGTGGGTCGACGAGGGTCTGGTCAACAAGGACTTCGCGACGCTGGACAGCGCCAACTGGAACGACGCGTTCGTCCAGGGCAAGGGCGGCATCATCATCGACGTCAACGTCCGCGGCACCGACCTGTCGGTCCGGATGAAGGAGAAGGACCCGAAGAGCTTCGACAAGGTGACCATGGTCGGCAACCTGAAGCGGTCCGACGGCCAGAAGTTCTCGCTTCCGTTCACCGGATACAACAACGTCCTCGCCATCTCCAAGCAGCGGGTCCGCACCGAGGAGCAGCTGGACGACGTCCTGACGACGCTGGACAAGCTCCAGTCCAAGGAGGGCTCGGCCCTGCTGACCAACGGCATCGACGGCCGTAACTACAAGCTCGAAGACGGGAAGGCCGTCCTGATCAACCAGGACGACCCCGCGGTCAAGGTGGTCCAGAACGACGTGGACAAGGCGTTCATCCAGATCGGCACCCGCGCCAGCGTCGGCCTGGGCCAGTACCCGTTCAAGTTCCCCGACGAGTCGACGCAGAAGCTGTTCGACCTGCGGGACACGCTGATGAACGAGGACCTGAAGACGGCGGTCTACAACCCGGCGCTTCCGGTCATCGCGCCGACCCTCGTCTCCAAGGGCCAGACGCTCAACCTGATCATCCCCGACGCGCGGCTCAAGTACCTGTCCGGCCAGATCACCGAGGAGCAGCTGCGGGCCGAGGTCAAGCGCTGGTACGAGAGCGGCGGCACCGAGGTGACGCAGGAAACCAACGACCTGGTGTCGAAGCTCCCCAAGTAACCCTCTCGAAGGGCCCGGCCGCAGGGCCGGGCCCTTCCCGCTCCTCGATGGGAGGCCGCTGTGGCCACCGATCTGGTTCCCGGCGTGGCGCCGGACACGCCGAAAACCGCCCGGCCACGGGCCCCACGCGTCGCCCGCAAGAATCCCGCCCGCCGCCTCGCGCTGCTGCTGCGGCACCGCTGGCTCTACCTGATGCTCCTGCCCGGCGTGGCGTACTTCCTGGTCTTCAAGTACTGGCCGATGTACGGCCTGCACATCGCCTTCAAGGACTACATCCCGTTCCTCGGCTACTCGGGGAGTCCGTGGGTCGGCCTGAAGCACTTCGAGGAGCTGTTCACCGGCGGTGACTTCGGCCGGCTGATGGCCAACACGCTGATCCTGGCGCTGCTCACCATCGTGTTCGTCTTCCCGGCGCCGATCGTGGTGGCCCTGCTGCTGAACGAGGTACGCGTCAGCGTGCTGAAGCGCTCGGTCCAGTCGCTGATCTACATCCCGCACTTCCTGTCGTGGACGATCGTGGCGTCGCTGACGTATCTGCTGTTCTCCGCGGACTTCGGCGTCCTCGCCGGCTTCATCAACGACATCGTCGGCGGCCAGCGCGCGGACTACGTGGCGCAGGAAGAGTGGTTCCGGCCGCTCATCATCCTGCAGTTGCTGTGGAAGCAGACCGGCTGGGGGACGATCATCTACCTCGCCGCCCTGGCGAGCGTGGACCAGCAGCTCTACGAGGCGGCCCGGGTCGACGGCGCCGGGCGGTGGCGCCAGCTGTGGCACATCACGCTGCCGGCGATCCGGCCGGCGATCGTGGTGATGGCCATCCTGACCTCCGGCAACATCATGGACACCGGGTTCGAGCAGATCTGGCTGATGACGACGTCGCTGAACCGCCCGGTGTCGGAGGTCTTCGATACCTACGTGTACTACATCGGTATCACCCAGGGTGGCTTCAGCTACGCCACCGCGGTGGGCCTGTTCAAGGGCGTGGTCGGTGTGTTCCTGATCGTCGGCTCGAACTGGCTGGCCAAGCGCCTCGGCCAGCGTGGACTCTACTGAGGCGGCGATGATGAAGAGAACCCATTCGATCCGGCACTACGACTCGGCCAGCAGCCGCGTCTTCGACGTCGCGAACGTGCTCATCCTGTTGTCGCTCGCGGCCATCACCCTGCTGCCACTGCTCTACGTCCTCGCGGGCTCGTTCGCCTCCGAGGGCGAGATCGACTCGCGGCCGTTCTTTCTGTGGCCGGAAAGGATCGTCACCGACGCGTACGACTACATGTTCGCCGGCGACACGTTCATCCGCGCGCTGCTGACCACCATCGGCGTGACCGCCGTCGGCACGGCGATCCAGGTGGCGCTGACGCTCACGATGGCGTACCCGCTGTCGAAGCGGCACCTGCCGGGCCGGGTGTTCGTCATCAACCTGGTCGTCTTCACGCTGGTCTTCAGCGGCGGCATGATCCCGACGTACCTGGTGGTGCGCGAGCTCGGGCTGCTCGACAGCTACTGGGCGCTGATCCTGCCGCTGGCCATCAACCCGTTCTACCTGCTCATCGTGAAAAGCTTCTTCCAAGAGCTGCCGGAGGCCCTCGAAGAGGCGGCCCGGATCGACGGCTGCAACGAGCTCGGCGTGTTCTGGCGGATCGTGCTGCCGCTGTCCAAACCCGTCATCGCGACGTTCTCGCTGTTTTACGCGGTCGCCATCTGGAACGACTACATGTCGCCGCTGCTCTACATCAACGACGAAGACAAGTGGACATTGCAGGTGCTGGTCCGCCAGATCACCGCGCCGAACGCGGACTCGGCGAACATGCTGGGCACGCAGTCGTCGGCCTTCTTCCCCGAGCAGGGCCTGAAGTTCGCGGTCATCGTGCTCGCGACGGTGCCCATCCTGCTGGTCTATCCGTTCCTGCAGAAGCACTTCGCGAAGGGCGTCATGATCGGGTCGGTCAAGGAGTGACGGTTCGCTGGCTGGAAGGGCCGCGACGGCAAGGCACCACCTGGGGCCTGCCGTGGCCGCGCGGCACGGTCACCGCGGATACACCATTCGCGCTGGCCGACGGTACGCCCCTGCAAAGCTGGACAACCGCCACCTGGCCGGACGGCACGGTCAAGTGGTCGGCGCACGCGATCGGCCCGCGGGGCGACCCACCCGCCTCGTACGAGGTGGTCGCCGGGCGTTCGCCGCGGGCACCCGCCGCGCCGGTCACGGTGGCGTGGTCGGGCGACGACCTCCGGGTGAGCACCGGGCCGGTGGCATGGACGCTGCGGCGTCCGCACCTGATCTCATCCATCGAGTACGCCGGCCGGCAGATCGTCCGTGCGGTGCGTCTGGTGAGCATCCGTCAGGACGGCCCCTCCCGCGATCGGCGGCACACCACCGCCGAGGTCGAACGCATCACCGTCGAACAGGACGGTCCGGTACGCGCGGTCGTACGACTCGACGGGCGGCACGGCGACTGGTTGCCGTTCAGCGTCCGGCTGTACTTCTACGCCGGCGCCACGGACGTGCGCGTCGTCCACACGTTCGTCTGGGACGGCGATCCCGAGCGGGACTTCCTGGCCGGCCTCGGCCTCCGTGCCGGCGTCGTGATGCGCGACGCCCCGCACGACCGGCACATACGGCTCGCCGGCCCGGAAGGCTTTCTCACCGAAGCGGTGCGCGGCCTGACCGGCCTGCGCCGCGACCCCGGCGCGCAGGCCCGCGCCGACCAGGTCGCCGGCCGCGCCGTCGGTGACATCCCCAATCCCGAGGTGTCCGGCCGGCTCCACCTGATTCCACAGTGGAACGACTACACGCTGGACCAGAACAGCGCCGACGGGTTCCTGCTACGCAAGCGCACCGCGCCCGGCCACGCCTGGGTCACCATCCCGTCCGGTACGCGATCGGCGGGATACGGGTACGTCGGCGGCGCGACGGGCGGCGGCCTGGGGTTCGGTCTGCGTGACTTCTGGAAGCTGCATCCGACCCGGCTCGACATCCGCGGCGCGGCAACCGACATCGCCACGGCGACGGTGTGGATGTGGTCGCCCAGCGCGCCGGCGATGGACCTGCGGTACTGGCACGGCGGCATGGGCCAGGACACCTTCGCCGAGCAGCTCGAAGGGCTCGAAATCACCTATGAGGACTACGAACCCGGCTTCGGCACGCCGTACGGGATCGCGCGGACGCACGAGCTCAGCCTGCGCGTGCACGACGCAACCCCGTCGAACGACGCGCTTGCCGAGCACGCCGCACAGCTCAGCTCCCCCGGGCTGCTGACCGCCTCGCCGGAGCGGCTGCGGGAGGCGAACGTCTTCGGCAGCTGGAGCCTGCCCGACCCGCGGCACCAGGACATCGAGGACCGCCTCGACCTCCTCTTCGACTACTACCTGCGCCAACGGGAGCAACGCCGCTGGTACGGCTTCTGGGACTACGGCGACGTCATGCACTCGTACGACCCGGATCGGCACACCTGGCGCTACGACATCGGCGGGTACGCCTGGGACAACTCGGAGCTCTCCCCCGATCTGTGGCTGTGGTACCAGTACCTGCGCACCGGCCGCGGCGAGGTCTTCCGGTTCGCGGAGGCGATGACCCGGCACACCGGCGAGGTCGACGTCTACCACCTCGGCCGCTGGAGCGGTCTCGGCTCCCGCCACAACGTGCAGCACTGGGGTTGCAGCTGCAAGCAGCTGCGCATCTCCAGCGCGGTCTACCGGCGGATCTACTACTACCTCACCGCGGACGAGCGGACCGGCGACCTGCTCGACGAGCTCGCCGTGCCCGAGGAGACGTTCGTCGCCATCGACCCGCTGCGCAAGGTCCGCACGGACCGGTACGTGCCCGACCCGCACGCCCTGTCGGTCAGCCTCGGCACGGATTGGGGCTCGCTGGCCGCCGCCTGGCTGACCCGCTGGGAACGGCACGGCGACGAACGCGCGCGGGACCGCCTCCTTGGCACGATGGCGGACATCGGAGCGCTGCGACACGGTTTCCTCACCGGCCAGGCGCGGCTCGATCTGAGCACCGGCCGCTTCGACACCACACGCGACAGCATCGACGTCTCCCACCTGTCCGCCGTCTTCGGCCTGCCGGAGATCGTCGCCGAACTGATCGATCTCGACCTCGGCCTTCCGCGGTTCGAGCGGGCCTGGCTGGACTACTGCCGGCTCTACCTGGCATCGCCGGAGCAGCAGGCGGCCGAGGTCGGCCAACCGCTGCGGGGCATCTCACTCGTGCAGGCCCACAGCCGCCTGACCGCGTACGCCGCGGCCCGCACGGGCGACGCGCGGCTGGCGGAGCTCGCCTGGCGCAAGTTCCTGCACGACGAGGGCGACCAGCTCAACCAGAACCCCTCCAGCGCGAACCGCACTGGCGGCTCACCCGCATCGACGGCACGGGCGTTCTCATGCCCGTCGACGAGGCGGCGTTCGTGTCCACCAACGACGCCGCGCAGTACGGCCTCGCCGCGATCCAGTTGCTCGCCCTCGTCCCACACGTACCCAGGCAGTAACCGCAAGCGGTGTCAGCGGGGCGGATTGGTGGCCGGCGGCGGTGCGAGCTGTTCGGTGCCGTCGACAATGGCCTGAGCGAGGTCGGTCAAGCGCAGGTTGCGGCTTCGGGCGCCGCCGCGCAGCACCGTGAACGCTTCGGCCATGTCCAGCTGGAGTCGTTCGGCCAAAACCCCTTTGGCCTGCTCGATCAGGATCCGGCTGCGCAGCGCGGTCTGCAGCTGTTCGGTGAGAGTGTCGCGGCGGTGGATGGCGCGTTGCTGCAGAAGCCCGATGGTGGCCACGTCCGCGAGTGCCTGGCCGACGCGCAGCTTGTCGTCGTCGAGAGGTCCCGGCGCGGTGTCGAACAGGTTCAGCGCACCGATCACCTCGGCGCGTAGGCGCATGGGCATCGCGTGTACGGCGACGAATCCGACCTCGGCAGCGGCGGCGGTGAAGGCCGGCCAGCGGCCGGCCGAGGACAGGTCCGCGACCGACACGGGTTGGCCGGTACGGAAGCAGTCCACGCACGGGCCCTGGTCGGTCTGGAGTTGGAAAAGCTCGAGCAGCCTGGTCCGCTCGGAGGAGGCGGCCACCACCTGCAACGCGTCTCGCTCGTCGGTCAACAGCAGGCCGGCTGCCGACACGCCCAACAACTGCACGCACCGCTCGGTCAGCACGTGCAGAAAGTCGATCACGTCGAAGTCGTCGACGAGAGTGTCGGCCATTTCGACGAACACGTCCGATAGCTGAATGCCGGCCATCTCACTCACCCTCGCAACACATTAGACCCATCAACGACTATCGCCCCCAGATTCGCGGTCGAATCGGAGGCGTCGGGCGACCACGTCAGCGGCCACGTCGCGCAGCCGCCGGTCGTGGGCGTACGCGTACGCACGCAGGCGGATGAGGGCCACCGCCGCGGTCACCCCCAGCTGCACGGTGATCATCCCGGTGGCCTGGTGCACCTCAGGGTGCGCAGGAGCGATCGGCTCCGACCGGCGTCCGTCAGGCCGCGGCCGGTCGTGCTGTGCCGCGTCGAGCAGCAGCGCGCAGGCGGTATCGGCCAACAGCAGCGCGTCAGCGAGTTGGTCGCCGTCCAGACCGCCGGGCTCGGCGCGGTAGAGATCCATGACACCGACATGGATCGCGCCGACCTGCAGCGGCAGCGCGAACACCGCGCGCACTCCGGCGGACACCGCGGCGGGGGCGAAAACCGGCCAGCGGGCCAGGCAGGCCGAGGTCGTCAGGTCGGCGGCCAACACGGGGCCGCCCTCGACGGCGTCCACGGTCGGGCCCTCGCCGAGGGTCAGGGCCAGCTCCGCGAGCTCGGCGGCGACCTCGCCGGTGATGTACACGGTCTCACGGGAGGGCGCGCCGAGCACCACGGTGATGGCGGCGCCGTCCACGCCCGCCGCCGGCAGTGCCGCGGCACAGACATGCTCGACCGTGACCGGCCCGCCGTGGGCGTTTTCGACGACCTGGCTCCACAGCCGCGTCCTGCGATCGGCGTTCACGGGACCGCGCCGTCCGGACACCGTGCCACCGCGGGTGGCTCCATGAGGGCGCCTCCGATACCAAGCGGTTCGTGAGGCCGCGGCGGGCAGGTGACGTAGGACGAGGTCCGGATCGAACGCGACGGACTCCCTGAGCGGCGGTGTCACCATCCAGCCTACGCCCAACACCCCGGATGCACGCGCGCCGCGCCTCGGTACGCCCACGGTCACTTGTGCTTTGGGTGTGCAGATGATGCACTGTGTTTAGCACTCGCCCTGTGCGAGTGCCAACCGAATGGGATGGGACCCCGGAGGGGGACCGTGTGCAGCGGTCATCGCAGGTCGGCCCGACCAGTGCCGCGTTCGGCACGACGAGCAGAGGACGACGCAGATGGCCAAGTTGATCGCGTTTGGGGACGAGGCCCGTCGCGGCCTGGAGCGCGGCATGAGCATCGTGGCGGACACCGTGAAGGTGACGCTGGGCCCGAAGGGCCGCAACGTCGTACTGGACACCAAGTGGGGCGTGCCCACGATCACCAACGACGGTGTCAGCATCGCTGAACAGATCGACCTTGACGACCCGTACGAGAAGCTGGGCGCCGAGTTGGTCAAGGAAGTCGCGAAGAAGACCGACGACGTGGCCGGCGACGGCACCACCACCGCCACCGTCCTGGCCCAGGCGCTGGTGCGGCAAGGGCTGCGCAACGTCGGTGCCGGCGCGAACCCGATCGCGCTCAAGCGCGGCATCGAGGCCGCGGTCGCGGCGGTGGTCGAGGCGCTGAGAAACCAGGCTCGGGACGTGGAGACGAGGGAGCAGATCGCCGCCACCGCGTCGATCTCCGCCGGTGACGCCGCCGTTGGCGAGATCATCGCCGAGGCGATGGACAAGGTCGGCAAGGAAGGCGTCATCACCGTCGAGGAGAGCAACACCTTCGGCCTCGAGCTCGAGCTCACCGAGGGCATGCGCTTCGACAAGGGCTACATCTCGCCGTACTTCGTCACCGATGTCGAACGGATGGAGACCGTTCTCGACGATCCGTACCTGCTCATCGTCGAGAAGAGGATCTCGAACCTGAACGACCTGCTGCCGATCCTGGAGAAGGTCATGCAGGCGGGCAAGCCGCTGATGATCATCGCGGAGGACGTCGAGGGCGAGGCCCTCGCGACCCTGGTCGTCAACAAGGTCCGTGGCACCTTCACGTCGGTGGCCGTCAAGGCACCCGGCTTCGGAGACCGGCGTACGGCGATGCTGACCGACCTCGCGATCCTCACCGGTGCCCAGGTCATCAGCGAGACGGTGGGCCTCACCCTGGACAACGCCGGACTCGACACCCTGGGGGTGGCTCGCAGGGTCGTCGTCACCAAGGACGAGACGACCATTGTCGACGGCGCCGGGGACGCCGACCAGATCGCCGGCCGGGTCGCCCAGTTGCGCACCGAGATCGAGAACAGCGACTCCGACTACGACCGCGAGAAACTGCAGGAGCGGCTGGCCAAGCTGGCCGGCGGAGTCGCGGTGGTCAAGGTCGGCGCGGCCACCGAGGTCGAACTGAAGGAGCGCAAGCACCGCATCGAGGACGCCGTACGCAACGCCAAGGCCGCCGTCGAGGAAGGGCTGGTGGCCGGTGGCGGGGTGGCGCTGGCCAACGCCGCGGCCAGCGCATTCGACAAGCTCGACCTCGCCGGCGACGAGGCCACGGGGGCGAACATCGTGCGGGTCGCGCTGACCGCGCCGCTCAAGCAAATCGCCGTCAACACCGGCCTCGAGGGCGGCGTGGTGGCCGAGAAGGTCCACTCCCTCCCGCCGGACCACGGCCTCAACGCCGCCACCGGCGAATATGTCGACATGTTCAAGGCGGGCATCGTCGAACCCGCCAAGGTCACCCGCTGCGCGCTGCAGAACGCCGCGTCGATCGCGGCGCTGTTCCTGACCACGGAGGTGCTCGTCGCCGACAAGGCGGCACAGTAGATCGCGCGGGCGTCCAGGTCGTACGCCGTCACGGCGCGGGAGTCGTGGCGGCGTGCGCGATCGCCGACGGTGTTTGGCGGCCGACGATCGCCGGGGCCTCATGGACCAACTCGTCGTTCCTGAGGGCCTCCACCATGAACAGGGCGAAGTCCACACGGCGGGTGATGTTGCTATCGAGGATCGGATCGCCCGTGTGGCGGCTCCACACCGGTAGGCCCTGGCTGTCGCCCTCCTCCAGGTCGCTGCCGCGTACGACGGTCCACCGGGTGTCGCTGGCGAAGATCCGCCGGCAGGCTTCTACCTGGTCGTCGAGGTCGACGAGGCGTGCGAGCTTCGCGAGCCGGCCGACGACCTTGACAAGTGCCTTGACCTTCCAGGAGTACACGTCCAGGCCGTCGCGCGTGATGTGCCACCCGCAGGAGAACACGAGACGTGCCCCGGGACGTGCGTGGTCGAGCACGGCCTGGGCCGTTCCCGATGAGTAGTTGTCGACCCCGAGCGGCACCAACACGGTCAGTACGCCATCGCAACCGGCGACCGCGCGTGCGATGACCTCCCGGTCGTTCGTCGCTCCCGCGACGACGGAGATACGCCCCTTGAACGCGCCCAGCTTGTCCACGCTGCGTTCCCGGCACACGCCGACCACCTCGTAGCCCCGGTCCAGCGCGTGCCGCACCATGTACTGCCCGAGCTTTCCAGAAGCCCCAACGATGCAGATCTTCACGTCTTCATCTCCCTGCGTAGGCACGTTGCGACCGAGGGAGCTCTCGTCGCCAAGCGGACTCTTTTCAGATCACCGGGGTCCAGAGCGACACCACGAGCCTACGCCCGATCGATGTGAGCGGTTCCCAGGCGACCCGAACAGGGGTACGTTGAGCCTGACATTCAGCGTTCTCAACGCCTTCTTCCTGCTGCCCTGGACCCCGGTGGCGTACCCGCAACGCCAAGGTCCGTTTTTCAGCCGAAGGTGGGCGACCATGTCACTCTGGGGCTCGGGGATCAGAGCTACATCGCACCCGCCACTGAGGGCAGGGCACCGTGAAGCCCGCTGGTGCCGCGGTGCTGATCGTCGCCGCGCTTGTGGTCACGACCGCACCGGCGGGCGCCGTGGCCGCGAAGCCGGCGACACCGGTCGCCGGTGTGGTGCGTGACCAGTTTGGACTGGCGCACGTACGGGCGGGCAACCGCCATGAGCTGTTCTTCCTCCAGGGCTGGGTGCACGCGCAGGACCGGCTGTTCCAGATGGACCTCAACCGGCGCGAAACCAGCGGGACGCTCGCCGAGCTGCTCGGCGACGCAGCGATCCCGCAGGATGTCCAGTTCCGCACGTTCGGGGTCCGCCGGGCCGCGCAGCGGTCGCTGGCGGCGTTGTCGGCGTCGACGCGCCGCGATCTCACCTCCTACACCGAGGGCGTCAACCGCTGGGTCGCCCAGCACCCGCTACCCGCGCAGTACGCCGCAGCGGGCGCGCGGTCATTCGTTCCTTGGCAGCCGTTGGACAGCGTCACGGCCCTCAAGTGGATCTCCTTCCAGGTGTCGCTGTTCGACGGCCTGCGGGATCTGAGCTCGACGGTCGCCTTGCAGGCCGCGATGGCCGCGGGCGCGGCCGGCGGCTTCGACGGTGGTCTGCTGTTCGCCGAGGACGCCTACCGCTCGCAGCCGTTCACCAGCGCCGCCAGCGTGCCGGACGCGACCCGCGCACCCGCGCCCACGACAGCCAAGGCGGCCGGTGCCGGAAATGCGACCGCGGCGCGGGTGGATCCCGCGCGGCTGGCCGACGCGGCGCGGCTGTCGGCCCGGTGGCTCGCGGCCGCGGGAGGTCTCGACGCCTTGGTGCCGCTGCTGGCGGGTGAACGCCGGCGGGGCTCCAACGAATGGGTGGTCAGCGGTGCACGGACGACCACCGGCCGGCCGTTGCTGGTCAATGACCCGCACCTCGGCCTGGGCGCACCGTCCACCCACCTGCTCGCCGCGTTCGACCGCGCGCGACGCTCGGCGGATCCCACCCTTCGAGCCCTCGGCGGCAACCCCGCCGTGGTCGAGGCCGCCGGCCGGCTGCGGGGATGGGACTTCACCACTCCCACCGGGGTACGGCGTGGCTACGACGCCGGGGATACGTACCGCGCGAATGTCCCCAGTGGACCGTCTGCTGTGGAGAAGGCTCGAAGTGTCAACGCGACCGTCTACAGTGCGTGGCGCTCCCAGATCCTGCGCGATGCCATCGACGCCCCGCTCGCGTCACTCGGCCTCCCGCCACCCGGCGGTGACATCGCCCTCGCCGACCTGCGCATCCTCCTGGAGGGCCGGCCACAACCGGGCGTTGGCGCCACCGGCATCGACTTCTTCGCCGTACCCGGCATCGGCGACCACGCTGTCGCACGCGACGTCGTACTGCTGCGCTCCCTCGCCCGAGCGCTCGACGCGCTCGCCGGCCCCGACTACGCCCCGGCGTTCGCCGGCTCGCACGACCAACGGGACTACCGCTGGGGCCAGCTGCACCGCATCGTCCTCGATTCGCCCCTCGGGCCGGCGTTCTCCGTGCCCCGCGTACCCGGTCCGTTCCCGCCATCCATCCCGGGCCTGCCCGGCCTGTCGGTCGACGGGGCGTACGGAACCGTGGACGCGGCCTACCACAACGTTCGCGCCACCACCGCGGCCGACTACATGTTCTCCGACGGCCCGGCCCGCCGCTACATCGTCGAGGTCACTTCGACCGGACCGCGGGGCGTTGACTCCCTGGCCGGCGACATCGACGACGGCACGCCACGCCACGGGCAAACCGACCTGCTGTCGAGATACCTCGTCAACGAGCACTACCCGCTGCTCTGAGAGGAAATGCCATGAGGACGCTGCGGCGAGCCGGTACGGCGGCACTGGCGCTGGCGACCGTGGCGGCGATCGCGATCGTCGGCACGCCCGGCACCGCCACCGCCACCACGCGCCTCAGTTGGACCGCGTGCGGGCCGCGGCTGGAATGCGCGGACGTCACGGTGCCGCTGGACTGGGCCCACCCCCGCGGACCAACGATCACCCTCCCGGTGATTCGCCATCTGGCCAGCCATCCGGAGCGGCGCATCGGTTCGCTGTTCGTGAACCCGGGCGGGCCGGGTGACTCCGGCGTCGAGATGGCCGCCACCCGGGGAGCGGCCCTCGACGCCGCCACGGAGGGACGCTTCGACGTCGTCGGCTGGGACATCCGGGGTGCCGGGGGCGACGCCCGTGTCGACTGCTTCGGCGACGTTGCCGCCCGGGAAAGCTTCTGGGCCAACCTTCCCATCCCCACCACCGGCCCCGACCAGCGGCGATACCTCGCGGCCACGACGGAGTTCGCCCGCCGGTGCGGAGAAAGAAACGGCGACCTGCTCGCCCACATCTCCACCGCGGACACCGCCCGCGACCTCGACCACCTGCGCCGGCTCGTCGGCGACCGGCAGCTGACCTACCTGGGTGAGTCGTACGGCACCCTCATCGGACAGGTGTACGCGAACATGTTCCCGAGCCGGGTGCGCGCGATGGCCCTGGACGGACTGGCCGACCCCACCGCCGCGACCCACGGGACCGCGGCGGCCATTGCGGCCGGGCTCACCGGCACCGACGAGACCTTCGACCAGTTCCTGGCGACCTGTGCGGCCGCCGGCCCCGAACTGTGCCCGCTGGCCGGCCACGGACCGGTCGCACCGCGCGTCAACGCGATGCTCGACCGGCTCCGGACCACTCCGCTGCCGGCGCCGAACGCGACACCGCCCGGGACGCTGGCGTACAACGAGGCACTGGCGCCGCTGAAGTTCGCGATCCTCGGTCACCCGAGCCTCTGGCCGGAGGCGGCCGCCGCGCTTGAGATGGCAATCCAGGGCGACGGCTCAGCGATCAAGGACGCCGCCAACTTCGATTCGAGCGAGGTGTTCCACCGCCTGGTCGAGCCCGGGCAGGCAATCAGCTGCGCGGACAGCCCCGCCCGGCAGGACGCCGCCGACTGGCCCCGGGTCGTCCGGAAGCTCACCAAGATCAGCCGCATCGGCGGCGCGCCGGTGGGATGGGGCATGGGGGCCGCGTGCACATCCTGGCCGACCCGCAACACCAACCGGTACACCGGTCCATGGAACGCGACCACCCGCACTCCGATCCTGCTCCTCGGCAACCGGTACGAGCCCAACGCGCCGCTTGCCGTGGCCCGCAAGGTCGAGCGACTGCTCGGCAACGCGGTCCTGCTCGTCCATGACGGGTACGGGCACCTGAGCGTTGCCGACCCGAGCACTTGCGTCACCCGAGCCACCGGCGACTACCTCGTCAGACTCGTCACGCCGCGCCCAGGTACCGTCTGCCCCTCCGACCGCCGACCGTTCGACCCCGACTTCGGCCAGCCCGCGAGCTAACCGACCCACCGATGAGACCAGGCCGTACCTATGGAGAAGACCCGCAACGTTCACGTTGACTCGGCCGACATCGAGGCCCTCGCCCGGAGGGCGTCCACCGGGGACTTGGCGGCGCTGGACACGTTGCTGGTGGCGGTACGTCCGGAGGTGTTGCGGCTGTGCGCGCGGTTCCTGCCGAACCGGGAGGACGCCGAGGAGGCATGCCAGGACACGTTGCTCGCGTTGGCCCGCGGGATCGGGCGGTTCGAGGGGCGTTCCTCGTTCCGGACCTGGTTGCACCGGTTGGCCGCCAACCGGGCCCGGTCCACGTACCAGGGATTGCGGCGTCGTTTTCTCGCAGAGGCGGCGGGCGTGCCGCTGCCGGACCGTCCCGACCCGCAGCGCACAAGCGTCGTGGCGGGGACCCGGTTGGATCTGCTCGATGCCCTCGGACGCTTGGCGCCCGACCTCGCCGAATCGGTGGCGTTGCGTGACGTCCTCGGGTTGAGCTACCGCGAGATCGCCATGCTCCTGGAAATACCGGAGGGGACCGTGAAGTCGCGGATCCACGAGGCGCGGCGCCAACTGCGGCAGCGGCTCGTCAACGGTCGGATGTGAGACACAGCGCGGGGCGAACATTAGTCGATGACGGGCTGACTAACAGGGTGAAAGGTCCGATCGACAAAGGAGAACCCGTCATGAAACGCCCCTCAATTCGTCACCTCGCCGCCGTCGGTGCGCTCGCACTGATCGCGATCGCTCCCGCCGCCGCCTGCGGGTCGGAGCCGGTGTCGCCGCTGCCTATCCAGCCCGGCACCGCCACGCCCAGCCAGACGGCTTCACCGTCCGCTGTGGAATCCACGCCGCCGGCCAACGCCCCTCCCAGCGCGCAGAATCCGCCCGCCGTCCAGCGCTCGAAGACAAGCACCCCGCGGCCGACGGGCCCGACGCCCAGTTGCATGGGCGCCATCCGGTACGACGTCGACCTTCAGAACACGGAGCTCGCGCTGCTCAAGTCGATGTGCTTCGCGACCGGCGCCGTCCTGCGGTTGCAGGGAATCGGGCCCGGGCTCGTGACCGTGGAGCCCGCCTCGCTCGTCTCGCAGAGCTACGAGGCCGGTGTGGTCGACATCCGGTTCGTCCGTCGGGGCACCGTCACGGTGAACATCCCGCAGGACGAGCAGACCTACACCGTCACCGTGGTGATCCGGTAGCCGCTACCGCACCCGTACCCCGGCGAGCAGCGTGTCCACGAAAGCCGGACCGCTGCCCGCCGGGGGCGCGATCTGCACGTACACCAGGCCGGCGTCCCCCGGCGCGAGGCCGGCCGTCTCGACGATCACCGCCTTGCCGCTGGCGCATGAGGTGTAGAGCGCCACCACCCAGTCGATCCCGGCCTGGCGGCTGGTGCGCACCGGCGCCGCGAGGCATTCCGCGTGCGGCTGTTCGGCGACGAACGCGGCCGGTGTGGTCCGCGTGGCCAGCTCCCGCGACAGCCCGATGAACGCCGCCGGCACCGCCGGGTCGGACCTCCACCGGTCCGGAGCCGGCGTCACCACCAGGGCCGGTTCCCGTGCCCCGCCCACCCATCGGCCCTCCCAGCCCGATCCCGTGGCGCGCCAGCCGGCCGGGAGCGCGACCCTGATCCGCCCGGTCGAGTCCACCGCGACGCCGGGATCCCGCGGCGCCTGACCGCCCACCGAGTCGGACGCCGTCGCCGAGACGACCGCCGCCACCAGTACACCGGCGAAGGCCACCGCTCGGCGGCGCCGCCGAGCGGCGATCGTCCCCACCGGCGCTCGCGCCGCCGCGGCCCGGCCAAGCGCCGCCGCGAACGCCGCCGCGTCCGGGTATCGGCTCGCGGGCAGCCGCGCCGTCGCCCTCCGCAGCACGCCGGCCACCGGTTCCGGTACGCCGTCGCGCAGCCGAATCGCCGTGTCGAACCCGCCGGCGCCTGGCGTGCCGAGCAGCACGGCGCCCAACCGGCCCAGGCCGTAGACATCGGCCCGGGTGTCGACCACGGCCAGCGGATCGTCCTGCTCCGGCGCCATGTAACCCGGCGTACCCGCGCGGGCGGTCAAACCGGAGGCCGCCGCGACCGCTTTCGCCAGACCGAGATCGGCGATCATGACCTGTTCACCGCCGGCCGGCCGGGACCGGAACAGTACGTTGCCCGGGGTGAGGTCGCGGTGCACGATGCCGCTGGCATGAAGGACGGCGACCCCGGCGGCGATCTCCCCTAACAGGGCCAGACCCTGGTCCACCGGCACCGGCCCGGCGGCCAACCGATCGCGCAGGCTACCCCGTCGGCCCACAGCATCACCAGGTACGGCCGGCCGTCGGGCAACTCGTCGAGCGCGTACACCCGCACGACGCGTTGGTGATCCAGCCGCCACAGCAGCCGCCCCTCGTCAAGGAACCGCTCCCTGACCCTCAGGTCATGGCTCCAATTGTCGGCCAGCACCTTGATGGCGACGCGGGCGCCGAGCGAAGGATCAAAGCCCAGCCACACGGTGGCGAACGAACCGGCGCCCAGCAGCCGCTCGATGCGATAGGTCCCAATCCGCGCGGGCGGGATCACGGTGTCAGAGCCTACCTGGGCGGCCACAGCGCGTTGATGCGAGCGACCGACCGGTCGATCTGTGCGGCGGTGATCAGGCCGGTCTTCACCATCGACAGGACCTTGTCGACGGTCTGCTCGACGACCGCCTCGTCGTAAACCGCCTGGTTGCAGATGACCAGTTGGTCCACACCGGCCTGCAGCGCGTACTGGGTGGCCTCGTCCCGGCCGTAGCGGCTGGTGATCGCCACCGCCTGCATGTCGTCGGTCACGACGATGCCGTCCCAGCCCAACTCGCCACGCAGCAGGTCGGTGACCACCGCGTGCGACAGTGACACCGGACGGTCCGGGTCGAGCCGCTTGTTGAGGAAGTGGGTGACCATGACCGTGTCTGCGGTGCCGGCGCGGATCAGCTTCTGGAACGGCTCGATCTCGGTACGCGTCCACGTGCCGGTGACGTCGACGGCCTCGAAGTCGGTGTTGCCACTGGCGCTGCCCAGACCGGGAAAGTGTTTGATCGACGTCCGTACGCCCGCCGCGCGGTACGCGTCGATGGTCTGGGTCGCGCATGAGACCACGACGTCCGGGTCGGCGGAGAATGCCCTGTCGAGCCGCGCGATCGCCGGGTTGGCCGGGTTGACCGCCAGGTCGACCACGGGGGCGAAGTTGAGGTTCACCCCGATCTGCGCCAGCGTCTGCGCCATGTCCCGCGCCCAGCCGCGGGTAACCGCGGGCGAGTCGAGCGCGCCGATCTCGGCCTGCGACCGGGTGGCCGGGAACCCGTTGGACGGCCCGAGCCTCGCGATCCTGCCGCCCTCCTGGTCGACGGAGACGATCAGCGTTTCGGGTGCCGCCTCCCTCAGGGTTTCGATCAAGGCGGTGACCTGCTGCGGAGAGTTGATGTTTCGGCTGCCGCCGGACTCCTGGTCGCGGTCGAACAGGATGACACCACCCAGGCCCTGCTCGCTGATCGCGCGCATGATCCAGTCGTTGGGGCCGACTTGATCGCCGCGGAACCCCACGATCAGCATCCTGGCGATCTTCTTGCGCAGCGCCGCCTCGTCGGGTGCGGGCGACGCGGCCGGCGGCGACGTTGCGGGCGCCGTACCCGTGGACGCGGTCGCCGCGTCTGGGGTTGGCGCGTTCCCGGCGCCACACGCGCTCAAGCCGGTGGCGGCCGCGGCCGAACCGATGGCCGTGAGCAACTCGCGGCGCGTGACTCCACGCCCCGTCATCGGATCCACGCTACCCGCCTCGGCACCCGCAGGCGCCGGTATCGGCTCAGCGTCCGGCGGCGTCCGGCTTTCGCACGTAGAGCAGGATGCTTACCACCCCGACCCACAGCAGCCAGGCGAGCAACGCGAAAAAGCCCAGCGGCGTCAGGATGAGGACCCCGATCACGATCGCCACCCAGCCGAGCCAGCGGGGCAACGCCGCGGTGTAGACGAGCGCGAGGCCCGCGGCCAGCAGCATGAGCGCGGCTCCCCCGCTGAGGGGGAAGAAGAGCACGTTGTTGAGCACCGAGATCGTGTGGATGACCTCCGGCGGTACCTCGTCCGCCTCGGACGCCGCCGCGAACGTCAGGCTGCCGAACAGCAGCATCCCGACGGAGGCGATTGCGGTGCCGGCGAAGCCGATCGCCGCGAGCCGGCCGTCGCCGCCCTCGGCGCGGGAGATGGTCCGCCGCAGGCTGCCGCCGAACCACACCAGGAGCAGGGCCGCGACGCCGAGGATCCAGGCGGCCACGACCTGCCGGGCGTCCTCGTCCCGCCAATACGACACGATCTCCGCGGTGGAATCGTCGTTGTCCGGCGTCTCGCCGCCCACGATGAAAGCGACCAGCACCAGGATCAGGAAAGCTACCCCGGTCAGCGGTGCGAGACGCTCCAAGCGCCTTGCCATACCGCCAGCATACGACAGCCGACTACTCTACGTAGTCGTTTGCCTGCGGCGGCTCGGCCGCGGGTGGCGCCGTCCGAGTACGGTCGATCCGAGGACGATCGGATTGCGGAGGCTCCGTGTCGTGGACTGACCGGCTGACCGGCGGATCGATCCCTACGCCGCGCATGCTGCGGCTGTTGCGGGTCGCGTTGGTGGTCACGGTGGTCGCGACGCTCCTCGGTGGACTGTCCACATTCCTTGGCGCGTACCGGACGGCCGGTGCCGTGGCGGACGACGTGGTGCCGAGCGTCGCGGCGGTTTCGGCGGTCTGGCGACAGCTGCGCGACGCCGACGCGCGGATCAGCGGCTGCCGGATCGACCCGGCCGGCGGCGGGGACACAGTGGACTGTGCCGGCGTGCTCGCCAGCGGCGAGTACCGCGACATCGTCGCCGACGCGGTGCAGCGACTGGCGGTGCTCGCCGAACGCGATGTCGGCGACGCCGCGGACCGCCGGGTGTTGCGCGTGGCCCAAGGGCTGCTCATCCGCTATCTCGGCCTGATCGAGCAGGCGAACCTGAGTCTCAGCCGCGGCCAGGGCGTGCTGGCGGAGGCTTTCCTGCGGTACGCCAAGGACCTGCTGCACGACACCGTCCTGACCGAACTCGACATGTACCGCAGGGTCATCGACGAAGAGCTGGCCGAGCAGCGAGAATCAGCCTGGCGTGCGCCGGCCACCGCGTTCCTCTGGCTGCTCCCGCTGGTGTTCGGCCTCTCCCTGCTGGTGTTGACCCAGCTGTACCTCGCCGCCCGGTTCCGCCGCCGGCTCAACGTGCCGCTGGCGATCGGCACCATCGGCCTTGTCGGCCTCGGTCTCGTGGCCGGCCAACCGGTGCTGACCGGCGGGCGGTTCGCGCGGGCCGCGACGGACCTGGAGCGGCTGGTCAACGCGCCCGCCACCGAGGTTTCGCTGCCCGCGGCGCCAGAGAGCCGCCTCGTCGACCTCACGCACGCCGCCGCCGACTCGCACTCCTTGCAGTACCTCATGCCGGTGCTCGCGCTAGCGCTTCTGGCGCTGATCGTCGCTGGCTTTCGGGATCGGTTACGCGAATACGAATTCGAGGCGTCATGAGTGGTAGCCGCTGGTACCGACTGGCGGTGCTGGCCATCGCGGCGCTGGCCCCGACCAGCGCCACGGCGTGTGCCGCCGTCGCCGGTGAGTCGGAGTCGGTCACCGTGATGGCGTCCTGGGACCCGCAGCAGCGGGAAGGAGCCGCGTTCCAGGCGACGCTCGCCCGTTTCAGCCGCGAAACGGGCATCGACGTTCGATACCAGGGTGTCCGCACAATCACCTCCGTCCTGCGGCTGGCGGACCTCGGCGACGCGCTGCCGGACATCGCGGTGCTGTCCAGCCCGGCCGAGCTCGCCCGGTACGCCCGCGCCGGCCGGCTGGTGCCGCTGTCCCCCGACGACCGGATCCAAAACCACCAACTGCTCCGCGGCGGCGACCGGCAACCCTACGGTGTGGTGCTCAAGACCGATCTGAAAAGCCTCATCTGGTACGGCACGGAGGCGGGCGAGGGCGCGCCGCAGACCTGGACCGACCTGGTACGTCGCGGCGCCGACCTGCGGGCCGCTGGACGGAACCCGCCATGGTGCCTGGGCATGAAGTCCGGCGCCGAGTCGGGCTGGCCCGGCACCGACTGGGTGGAAGACATCCTGCTGCACCAGTCCGGCGTCGAGGCGTACCGCCGATGGGCCAACGGATCCCTCGCGTGGACGTCACCGGAGGTCCGATCGGCGTGGGAGGCGTGGCGGCAACTGCTGGCCGCCGCCGGGATGACCGACGGCGCCAACGTCCAGCGAATGCTCCTCACCGGTTGGCACGAGGCCGGAGCCGACCTGACCGGCGGCGGTACGGGATGCGCCATGGAGCATCAGGGCTCCTTCGTCCGTGCCCTCCGCGACGGCTACGAAACGTTCTCTCCCCTCCCTCGATTCGAGCCCGGCCCAGGGCCCGACGGCTCCGGCGTCGAGGTGTCGGTCGACGCCGCCGGTCTTTTCAGCGCGAAGCCGGCGGCCCGTCAACTGCTGACCTATCTCGCCTCCCAGGCCGGCCAGGAGGATTGGATCGCACACGCGGGTGGTTCATTCTTCTCGGCGCGCACCGACATTGACCGGGCGGCCGCGTACCGGTCGGACGCGGTCGGCGGCCGGATCGCCGAACAACTCGCCGCCACGGCCGGCAACCGGTGTCTCGACGCGTCCGACTTCATGCCGCAGACCGTCGCGAACGTCTTCGCCGCCGGCGTACTGGAGTTTCTGTCGGATCCGGCATCGGACCGGCTGCCGCCGATCCTGCGGCGGCTCGACGCGACCCGGCGAGCCGTGCCCACGACCGAATGGCTGTCGGACCCGTGCCCCTAACGGCCGACCGAAACCAGCGCGAGCGCCTCGTTCAGGTTGTGCTCGGCGACGTCCTGCATGAACGCCCGGTTGGGGAAGTCACCGTCGAGCAGCCGTAGCGGACCCGCGGTCAGTGACAGCCGTTGGGCGAGCATGTACAGCGCGAGCCGGTCTTCGTCCAGATCGTTCACCGCGAGCCGCGGGTAGTCGCTGCCGAGTCGGATTCGCAGGAACACGTGCTCCCACTCGACGTCGAAGTACATCAGGTCTTCGACGTCTATCAGGACGGGATTGCCGTCCCGGTCCACCAGCACATGGTCCAGGCCAAGCTCGCCGTGGACGACCGCGTACTCGGCGCGCGGCCGCACCGCCGCGGCAAGCTCCCGCAGCCGCTCCTCCAGCCGGTCGCGGGCGCCGGCGATCCGCTGGTCCCTCGACGCCGCCTCGGCGAGGCAATCCAGCGCGAAGTCGAGCGCGGCTGCCTCGCAGGACGTCCCCCGCGACGTCCCTCCCCCGTCGATCAGCGCCACCTTGCCGTATGACGGCCCCGGTAGCGCCGCATCGCTTCCAGAGCCTCGGCGAGGCGCGCCATCGTCGGCTCCGCGGAGCCCGGATCCCGCTCGAGCCAGTCCATCAGGTTCTCGCCTGGGAAGTCCTCCACCATCGCCAGGTCGGCCGGGTAGTGGGTGCGGTCACGGTCGACCAGGTGGACCGCGGGGACCCGCAGGCCCAGCGAGCGCAGCCGCGCGTGCGCCGCCTCGAACAGGTCGAGCCCGACACCGGGCGAGAACGGGTCCGCTAGGTCGTCGTCGCCGTCAGCCGCCGGCCAGTAGTTCTCGGAGTCCTCCCACAGGTAGGCGATCGCGGTCGTCGCGTCGTCCATCGTCAGCCGGTACACGCCCTTCCGGCTACCGCCCGCGAGCCGCCGGACCGCCGCCAGCCGCCGCCCGCCGCCCAGCGCGGCCCGCGCCGCCCCCGCCAAATGGTCCCGAGTCACTTCCCTTGGTGCCATGCCCACCACCCGCCTCTGCATCTCGCCAGCTCACGAACCCTACGCGACGCACGCGGAGCTGCTGCGGGCAGAGAGATCCCATGTCTTGGAAACTCAAATGGGTCGTTTCTGGGCGATGACTCGACACGATAGGAGGCGCAGTCTATAAAAACATCCCATGGCACGTCACCGTCTCCAGCTCGCCACGCCCGCCGCCGCGTTCCACGACGGCTTCCCGCTCGGCAACGGCGCGCTCGGCGCGATGGTCCATGGCCGGCCCGGGGTGGAGCGGTTCGACCTGAACCTCGACACCCTGTGGTCCGGTGGCCCGCTCCCGGCCGAGCAAGGGCCGCCGCCGAGCCGGTTGCTGCCCTCGTTGCGCCAGACCCTCCGCAGTGGACAGTTTCTCGACGCGGATGTGCTCGCGCGCCAGATGCAGGGCCCCGGCTGGACCCAGTCGTACCAGCCGATCGGCTGGCTGGACTGGCGTTACGCCGCGGACGGTGATGTCGAGGGCTACCGCCGGGAGCTCGACGTCGCGGACGCGGTCGCGACGACCAGCTACCGAAACGCCGGCGGGCCGGTCGAGGTCGTCAGCTTCGTTTCGGCACCCGCCGGGGTGCTGGTTGTCTCCGTCACCGGCGCGGGGGCGCGGATCGACCCGGTTGAGCTGCCCCGGTTCACCTCGCCGCACCCGTCGGTCGAGGTGGCCGAGCAGGAGGCGTGGCTGGTGGCCACCGGCCGGGCTCCCGCACACGTGCTGCCCAACTATGTCGACCGCGAGCCGGCCGTCGTCTACGCGGACGACGTTCCAAGCCCGGACGGTACGGTCGCCGCCGGCATGGGCTTCGCTCTCGTCGTGGCCGTGCAACGCGCGGGGGCGGACGAGGTCCGGCTGATTGTCGGCGCCGCCAGCGGCTTCCGCGGGTACGACCAACGACCGAGCGCCGATCTCGCGGCGATCACCGAGCGGGCGCGAGGTCGGGTGTCGGCGGCGTTGGCGACCGGCACGGCCGAGCTGCGCATGGCGCACACCACGGACTACCGCGGCCTTTTCGACCGGGTGGACCTGGATCTGTCGCCGTCGTACGGCTCCGCCGCCGACGACCCGGCCCGCGCGGAGTTCTTCTTCCACTACGGCCGCTACCTGCTGATCTCCAGTTCGCGACCGGGGACCGAGGCGGCGAACCTGCAGGGCATCTGGAACGCCGACGTGCGGCCCGGATGGAGCTGCAACTACACCACCAACATCAACGCCCAGATGAACTACTGGCTGGCCGAGTCCACCGCCCTGCAGGACCTGCACCAGCCGCTGTTCGACCTGGCCCGCGACCTGGCCCGCGCCGGCGCCGCCACGGCGGCCCGGTACTACGCGGCCGCCGGGTCGGCCGTGCACCACAACACCGACATCTGGCGGTTCTCCACGCCGGTGGTCGGCGATCCCCAGTTCGCCAACTGGCCCAGCGGCCTGCTGTGGCTGGCCGGTCACCTCTGGGACCACATCGAGTACGGCGCCGGCGAGGAGTTCGTCCGCGACACCGCCCTTCCGGTGTTGCGCGCCGCGGCCGCGTTCGCGCTCGACATGCTCGTCGCCGACGCCAACGGCGAGCTCGTGATGAGCCCTTCCACCTCACCGGAACACCACTTCCTGACCGGCACCGGCCACGCCGCGACGTCCGAGGGGTCCACTATGGACCAGGAACTCGTCCGCGAGGTGCTGACCCGGTACACCTTGCTGGTCGACCGGCTCGCCCCCGGCGAGCCCGGCGACAACGACCTCGCCGCCCGGGCCCGCGCGGCGCTCGCCCTGCTGCGTCCACCGGCGGTCGGCACCGACGGCGCGCTGCTGGAGTGGTACGACGAGCGCCCCTCCCGCGAACCGGGGCACCGCCACGTCTCCCACCTCTACGGCCTGTACCCCGGCGTCCGCATCACCGAAGCCGGCACGCCTCGCGACTTCGCGGCCGCCCGCCGCGCCCTGCGGACCAGGCTGGACCACGGAAGCGGGTACACGGGCTGGAGCCAGGCATGGATCCCTCTGCCTGGCCGCACGGCTGCGCGACGCAGAGCTCGCCGAGGGTTCGATCTCTATCCTGCTGGACAGTCTCAGCTCCGCCTCGATGCTGGACCTGCATCCCGACGACGGCCAGCCCAGCGGCTGGATCTTCCAGATCGATGGCAACTTCGGCGCGGTCGCCGGCCTGACCGAGCTGATCGTCCAGAGCCACGAGCACGCGATCAGCCTGCTCAAGACACTCCCGGCCGGCTGGCACAGCGGCGCCCTGCGCGGTATCCGCTGCCGTGGCGGCCACGGGATCGACACCGAATGGGCCGACGGCACGCTCGCCCACGCCACCGTCACTGCCGGAAGCGGCGGCGACATCGTCGTCGAGGTCCCGGGCACCACCCCACCGCTGGTGGTGACCGACGAGAACGGCCACCACATCGACGCCGAAGCGGTCCCCGGCGCGATCGCCGGACGGCGGCGCCTGCGCTGGAGCGGCACCCCGCACACCCGGTACCACCTCGCCACGTCCGCACCCAGCAAGGAACGGCTGGGCCGTTGAGAAATCTACGGATTACCGACGTCGAGTCCGTGCACGACCGCCTGGTCTCAGGGCGGGCGATGAGGTGCTCACCCTCGAAGTGTGCTCGCCGACCGTGGTCCGCCTCGTCGTAAACCACGGCGAGCCGGTCGACGACCGCTCATGGTCGATACTCACCCGCGATCTCGGCGCGCGGGCCTGGCACATGTCGTACGACGACGAGGCCGTGGTGCTCACCACCTCGGCCGTACGCGTCGAGGTGGACCGGGCGAGCGGCGACATCGAGTGGCGACGGCCGGACGGTGGTCGCCTCTTCGACCTGCGCAACGGTCCCGGTGGCCGGCGTCTCGTCCCGAAGGACGTCCTGCGGACCCGCTTCGCACCGCACGCCGACGCGACCGTGCGGATGAGCGCCGACGGTATCCGGTCCTCCGCGGACGGCAAGGCGGTCGTCGACCGGCACGCGTTCGCCGCCCACCTGCGATTCGGCTGGGCGCCCGACGAGTCGCTGCACGGCCTCGGCCAGCACGACGACGGTCTGCTGGACCTGCGCGGCACGAGCCAATACCTCTACCAGCAGAACACCAAGATCTCGGTTCCTGTGCTCGTGTCGAGCTACGGCTACGCGGTGGTCGTCGACTCGGGCTCGGCCATGGCGTTCGCCGACGACGCCGACGGCGGCCGGCTCGACGTGGACACGGTCGACCAACTCGACCTGTACGTGGTGGTCGGCGCGGAACCAGGGGACTACCCGGGTGTCCTCGCCGGCCTCACGGCACTGGCGGGTCCGGCGCCCATCCCGCCCAAGGCGATCTTCGGATACGTCCAGTCGAAGGAGCGCTACGGCTCGCAAGCGGAGCTGGTCGACGTGGCTGAGGAGTTCGCCCGCCGCGGTATCCCGCTCGACGTACTCGTGCTGGACTGGCAGTCCTGGACCGGCGAGCTATGGGGCCAGAAAACCCTTGATCCGGACCGATTCCCGGACCCGGACGCACTGATGAACACATTGCACGCCGATGGCACGCACCTCATGGTGTCGATCTGGCCGACGCTGAACAAGGACGCACCCGATCATGCCGAACTCGAGGCACACGGCTACCTGCTTGGCAACCGTGCCACCTACGACCCCTTCCAGCCCGGCGCGCGTTCCCTGTACTGGCGGCAGGCCGCTGCGGGGGCTGTTCCGGCACGGTATCGACTACTGGTGGTGCGACTGCAGCGAGCCGTTCGAGGCCGACTGGACCGGCGCGGTCAGGCTCACGGCCGAAGATCGCGCTCGGCTCAACGTCGCCGAGGCACAGAAGTACGTTGATCCGACCCTGGTCAACCACTACTCGCTGGCCCACACGCGGGGAATCTACGAAGGCCAACGGACAGCGACCGATCGCCGTCGAGTGGTAACGCTCACCCGGTCGTCGTCGTTCGGCCAGCCGCGCTACGGCACGTTCGCGTGGTCGGGCGACGTGGCCGCGACCTGGCAGGTGCTGCGCGATCAAATCCCGGCAGCGCTCAACCTGTCGATCACCGCGCAACCGTACTGGACCTTCGACATTGGAGGTTTCTTCGTACGCCGCGACCCGACGGCGTGGTTCTGGGACGGCGACTTCGACGACGGGGTGGCCGATCTCGGATACCGCGAGCTGTATGTGAGATGGCTTCAGGTGGGTGCGTTTCTTCCCATGTTCCGCTCGCACGGCACCGACACTCCACGCGAGCCCTGGCGGTTCGGCGAGGCCGGCGAGCCGTTCTATGACGCGATCGTGGCGGCAATCGAGCTGCGGGCGAGCCTGCTGCCGTACATCTACGCGCTGGCGGCGTCCGCGCATTTCGAAGGGCTGCCGCTTTTGCGGCACGTCGGGTTCGAGGCACCGACTGGTACGAACTAGGCTCGGGCCGCCGGCTGGCGGGGGCCAGCACCTGGTGGTCGACGTACCGCTCGACACCGTACCGGTGTATGTGCGGGCAGGGTCGGTCATCCCGCGCCTGGGCGAGGATCGTTCGCTTGAGCTGTGGGTCTACCCGGGCGCCGACCGTGCGTGCTGGTTGTACGACGATGATGGGGAGTCCTACGACTACGAGGGCGGCGCCTACCGCCGGGTCAAGGTCACGTACACCGATGCCGACCGGTGCGTCCATCTCGCGGCTGCCGAAGGAGACGGCGTCCGGCAACCGGGACGCCGACGCCAGTGGCTGGTTGACGGGACGATCGTGCGGTTCGTCAGCCCGGACGGTCGCCCGCTGCGCACGGCGGACGGGGAGCGGGCGAGTCTCAGGTACGAGGGCCGCGAGGTTGCCGTCTACCTGGACGCCGGTTTGGGCTACTTAGGGACGCCCTGATCATGGGTGCGCAGGTCGCAGGTAAGCTGTAGTGGGCGTCGTCCACGCCGCTGTTCCGACCATTCCGGGAGGCTTCGATGCCTGACACCGCGACGCCGCCGAACGGCGAGCCCGACGAGGCTACGGACGACCAGTCCGCGCCCGCTGACGATGCCGCGCCGGACGTTCCCGTCTTCGCCAACCGAGCCGAGCGGCGCGCCAAGGGCAAGGGCAAGTCGTCGGCGCAGGCGCAGCTGCCGGGTAAGGGCACGTACCCGGGCGGTCGCGGCTCGGTCCAGGCCCAGCGTCAATGGGGCAACCGCCGCACCGGCTGACGTCTGACAGCTACGAACCTATGCGCGTCTCAGAACATCTGTACTACGACGACGGGGCGTGCTGATACCACGATGACGTGCGTGTGGAGCCTCAGTCATCATGAGGAGCACACGAAGACTCGCACGTGGCTCAACCCTGGTCGGGGCGGTGGCCGCCGTCCTGCTGGTCGCGGCCAGCGGGGCGCTCGCCGCCACGGTATGGGTGTCTACGTTTACCGTGACGAATACCAGTGACAGCGGGGCGGGTTCGCTGCGGCAGGCCATCCGCGACGCGAACGGGCACCAGGGCAAGGACCGCATCACGTTCGGCGTCTTCAACGTCGGCGGATATGCGATCACACCGGTGACCGACCTGCCGGAGATCACCGACCCGGTGACGATCGACGGTTACTCCGAGCCGGGCGCCCAGCGGGCGACCGCCCAAGCACCCGCGATCCTGAAGGTCGCCATCGACGGGGCCAACACATCGTGGGGCCTGTCCGTCCGTACGGACGGCGCCGAGATCTACGGACTCGTCATCTACCAGGCCAGCGGCCCCGTCGCCGACGGCGAGGTCTGCGTGAACGATGGCATCTGCGTCGTCGGGGACAACAACGTCATCGCGGGCAACTACATCGGCGTCGACCACGCCGGCCTGTTTCCGATCCCCAACCGCGGCGAGGGCATTGAGCTCACCGGCGACGGCAACATCATCGGCGGCGCTTCGGTCGGTGACCGCAACCTGATCTCAGCCAACGACAACGACGGGGTGGACCTCGCGGGCGTGGGCAACCGCGTGGAAGGCAACTGGATCGGCATCGACGCCATCGGCGGCACCCTGGGAAACGGCCAAGACGGAGTGTCCGTCAGCGGCGGCGCCAAGGTGGCCGACGGCAACGTCATCGCCGGTAACGTCATCTCCGGCAACCTCGGCGACGCGGTCAGCGTCGACGGCGACGACAACACCGTCCTGGACAACCTGATCGGCACCAACGCGGCCGGCAACGCCGGAATCGGCAACGGCGGCGACGGCGTGGCCCTCTTCGGTGACCGCAACCAGGTCGACGGCAACGTCATCGCCGGCAACGACGTCGGCGTATCCATCAATGAGCTGGGCAGCGCGAACACGGTCCGGGGAAACAAGATCGGCACGAACGCCGCGGGCAACGCCCAGCTGCCGAACGACACCGGCGTCTACATCGAGGGCAGCGAAAACACGATCGGCGGGCCCGGCGTCGGCGAGGGAAACCTCATCTCGGGCAACAACGACGACGGCATCGAGATCGAGGACCCGAACGACGGCACCGCCACGGGCAACCGGCTGCTGGGCAACCTGATCGGCACCCGGCTCAACGGCGCGATGGCGTTGAGCAACGGCGACAACGGCGTGCAGGTCAACGCCGAGGGTGAGAACTGGGTGGGCGGCAGCCAACCCGGCGCCGGCAACGTCATCTCGGCCAACGCGAACGACGGCATTTCCGTGTGGGGAGGCAACACCCGCATCGAGGGCAACCGGATTGGCACCAACGCGGCCGGCACGGCGGCGCTGGGCAACCTCGATGACGGGGTACACCTGCGCAACACCGGTTGGGTCGGTGGATCGCAACCCGGGGCGGGGAACCTCATCTCGGCCAACACCGCCGCCGGCATCTACCTGTCCGGGACAACCGGCGTCCAGGTGCTCGGCAACAAGATCGGTACCAACGCCGCCGGCGTCGCGGGGCTCGGCAACGGCGGTGCGGGGATCCTCCTCGGCGGTGCCGACACCAGCCTGGTGGGCGGGGCCGAGCCGGGCGCCGGCAACGTCATCTCCGCCAACGCCGGCGACGGCGTCGCGATCGACTTCGGCGCCGCCGGCAACCAGATCCTGGGCAATGCCATCGGCACCAACGCCAACGGCACCATGAACCTCGCCAACGCGGGCAGCGGCATACGCGTCTACAGCGGCGACGGCAACCGCATCGGCACCGACGGCGCGTCCGGACGGATGAACACGATCGCCCACAACGGCGGCGACGGGGTAACCATCGACGCCGGCACCAACAACGCGGTCACCGGTAACTCGATCTTCGACAACGCCGGCCTGGGCATCGACCTCATCCCGGTCAACGTCACCGCGAACGACGGCGCGCCCGACAGCGACGCCGGCCCGAACGATCTGCAGAACCACCCGGTGATCTTCACCGCGGTCACCACCCCGGTCGCGACCACGATCACCTGGAGCGTCGACACCATGCCGCTGACGCAGTACCGCGTCGAGTTCTTCGCCAACGGCGCCTGCGACGGCTCCGGCCACGGCGAGGGCCGCAAGTTCCTCGGCGCCACGCTCGCCACCACCGACGCCAACGGAAAGGCGGCCGGCATCACCCAAACAGCGAACACATTCGCCGGCGCGTCGGTCGTCGCGACGGCAACCCTCGTCCCCGGCGGAACCGTGCTGGGGTCAACATCTGAGTTCTCGGCCTGCCTCCTGGTGCAGTAGAAGGGTCGCGCCTCAAGAAACTCCCAGCATATTTTGAGGTTCATCGATAGATCACCCGCACCCTCCCGACGGTACCCTCCATTCGTGTTCGTGAATATCTAACCCTGTGGCAGGCAGATGTTCACCCGGCGGACACGAATGGACGGGAGGGACCACCACCATGGCGCGGCTCGTGACGCTGGCGATCGACCTCTTTGCCGTGACCCTGCTCGTGTTCGGGCTGTACTTCCGGCGGCATCGGCGACGCGACCTCATCGTGGCCTACCTGGGCGTCAACGTCGGCGTGCTGGCGGTCGCCAGCCTGCTCGGCTCCGCCACCGTGGGCGCCGGGCTGGGCCTGGGACTGTTCGGGGTGCTGTCCATCATCCGGCTGCGCTCCACCGAGCTGGACCAGCACGAGGTGGCCTACTACTTCTCCGCGCTCGCGTTGGGCATCATGGGCCCGCTCGGCGCCGCGTCGTCAATCTGGTACACCACCGGCCTCACCGCTCTGGTGCTCGTCGTGATGTACCTCGGCGACCACCCGCGCCTGTTCCGCGGCTACCGCCGCCAGTTCGTGGTCCTGGACTCGGCGGTCGTCGACCATGTCGCTCTGGTGGCCGAGTTGGAGCGGCTGCTCGGCGCCCGTGTGCATTCAGCCAACGTGGAACGGATCGACCTGGTCAACGACACCACCGTGGTGGAGGTCCGCTACTCGCACCCGGCCAAGGCTCCGGCCGGCACGCACGCCGAGGTCACGGCCAGGATCGGGGCTGGCCGTTGACCGCCGTCGAGCTCGACCCGCTACTGTGGAGGTTCGCGCCGGTCGGCCTCGTGGAGCTCATCGAGCGGGCCGCGCTGCAGACCCGGATGGACCGCAAGTACGTCCTGCCGGCGCGTGAGGTGGTGGCGCTGCTGGCCGCCATGCCCGCGGACGCCCGGGCCCTGGAGATCGGCCGCACACGCGCGTTCGGGTATGACTCGGTGTACTTCGACACCGCCGCGCTGACCAGCTACCGGCTCACCGCCCTGCGACGCCGGCACCGCTTCAAGGTACGGACCAGGACCTATGTGGACTCGGCGGAATGCTGGCTGGAGGTCAAGACCGAAGGTGGGCGCGGAAGCACCGTCAAGCAACGGATCCCGCACCCGCTGGACTCGCGATCCACTGTGGATCACGGGCGCGGCTTCATCGACGAGCTGCTGAGCGGCTGCCGCGGCGAAACGCTCACCCCCACCCTGGTGACCCGCTTCCGGCGCAGCACCATCCTGCTGCCCGAGCACGCCGCCCGGGTCACCATCGACACGGACCTCACCTGGGACGCCGGCCTTCTCCACCTGTCGCTGCCGCACCTGGTGGTCGTCGAGACCAAGACCGGGTCCACTCCCTCGCCGGTCGACCGGGCCCTCTGGGCCCGCGGGCACCGCCCGATCCGGATCTCGAAGTACGGCACCGGACTCGCCGCGCTGCGCCGGGACCTGCCCCACGCGCCATGGCGGCGCACCCTTCGCCGGCACTTCGACCCGCCGCTCGGCCACTCACCTCGCTGACGGCGTACCCCCTCACCCCCACCCGCTGGCCGCGCGGCCAGCTACCACAGGACAGGACGGAAGATGCGACGTACCCGGAAGTTCGCCATCCCCATCGCCGCCGCGGCGATATCGGTCACCGCGTGGATGGGCGCGGTCACCGGCGCCGCGGCGGAGACCGACGACGTGGGGGTGCTCGCCGCGGGTGACGCGGCGGCGGCCGCCATCGCGGCCAACGCGGCGGACCACGACGATCCCGCCGACCACTCGTGGAACTCCGCGGACGTCGCGGCCATCACCCTGACCGGTTCGAGCGCGACGAGCGCCAGCTCCGACGTCTCGGTCAGCGGCGGCGTCGTGACGATCACCGGGGCGGGCACGTACCAGCTGAGCGGCTCGCTCACCAACGGCCAGATCGTGGTCAACACCACCGAGTCCGGGATCGTCCGGCTGATCCTGAACGGCGTCACCATCGCCAACTCGACCAGCTCCGCCATCAACGTCGTGGACGCCGGCGAGGTGATGGTGTTCCTGAACGCCGGCACCACCAACCGGCTGTCCGACGCCACCAGCTACGTGTACCCCGACGCGAGCACCGACGAGCCCAACGCCGCGCTGTTCAGCACGGCGGACCTCACCATCGCCGGCACCGGCTCGCTGACCGTGACCGGCAACGCGTACGACGGCATCACCAGCAAGGACGGCCTGGTCATCGCCGCTGGCACGATCACCGTGACCGCGGTCGACGAGGGCATCCGGGGCAAGGACTACCTGGTGGTCAACGGCGGCACCATCACCGTCACCACCCGCGCCGGCGACGGGCTGAAGTCCGATGAGGACGGTGACGCCACCCTCGGGTACGTGCTCCTGACCAACGGCACGGTCAACGTCACCGCGGCCGGCGACGGCGTGCACGGCGAGACCGACGTGATCACCACCGGCGGCACGCTCACCGTCCGGGCCGGCGGCGGGCGCACCGCGACCCTGCCCGCTGACGCGTCCGCCAAGGGCCTCAAGGCCGGCGTCCTCATCGTCACCGGCGGTGGACAGATCACAGTGGACGCCGCCGACGACGCCCTCAACTCCGACATCGCGATCGCCATCGACGGCGGCACGCTCACCCTCGCCACCGCCGACGACGCGGTGCACGGCGAGACCACGCTGGACGTCACCGCCGGCACGATCAACGTGACCAACTCGTACGAGGGGTTGGAGGCGCTCAAGCTCACCATCAGCGGTGGCGTCGTCAACGTCAACTCCACCGACGACGGGCTCAACTCCGCCGAAGAGGGCGTCAACGAGTTCGCCGTGGCGCCCAACGCGTTCATCCGGATCACCGGCGGCTCGGTGGCGACCAACGGCGGCACCGACGCCATCGACACCAACGGGACGCTCACCATCTCCGGCGGCACCGTCGCCGCGCACGGCTCGGCCACCCGCGCCGGCGGTGAGGGCGGCCTCGACTCCAACGGCCCCGTCACCTTCACCGGCGGCACCACCTTCGCCACCGGCCTGACCGCCGTCACCGGTACCATCGCCAACACCTCGCCGCAGCGCTGGATCACCTACCGGTTCGCGGCCACCCAGGCCGCCAACAGCATCGTTCAGGTCGCGTCGGGCACCACCGTGATCGCCGCCTACCGGGCGACGAAGGCGTTCCAGCAGATCACCCTCTCGTCCAGCCAGGTCATCGGCGGGCGCAGCTACAACGTGTACACCGGAGGCAGCGTCTCCGGTACCCCCGTGGGCGGGCTGTACCCCGGCGGAAGCGTCACCGGCGCCACCCTGGCCGGCACCGCGACGGCCACCGGCACGAGCGTGACGACCGGCCCGACCTCCGCGAGCCCGACGACCCCCGGCCCGGCGCCGACCACCGTCACCCCGACCACGCCCGGCACCACCCCGGTACCGCCGCCTGCCGGGTCACCTACACCATCACCAGCCAGTGGACCGGCGGGTTCCAGGGCGACGTCACGATCGCCAACACCGGCACGACGGCCGTCAACGGCTGGACGCTGCGCTGGAGCTTCGCCAACGGGCAACTGATCAACCAGGCGTGGAACACCACCTACACCCAGTCCGGCGCCCAGGTGACGGCCACCAACGCCGGGTGGAACGGAACCATCGCCCCCAACGGCACCGCCGCCTTCGGCTTCACCGCGAGCTGGACGGGCACGAACGCCAAGCCGACCGCGTTCACGCTCAACAACGCCAGCTGCACCGTGGCCTGAACCTAGGCCCCGCTGGCCGCCCGGCTCGCGCCGGGCGGCCAGCCTTTGGGCGGGCCTGAGCGGCGTTGTCCAAGGCCCAGACACCGCTATCGAAGGATTGACAAAGCGTTTCCGTTACGCATGGTTGCCCGATAAATACCCTTTGTGCACCGACATCGGGGGGTGACCGGGCTGGCCGCGCAGTTGTCGTTGCACCTGCTCGGTCCGTTCCGCGCGCGGCGCGGCGAGCACCCCGTAACGCTCCCCCGCAGTGCCGCCCGCGTGCTCGCCTTCCTGGCCATCCACTCCGCGGCCAGCCGGCAGCAGGTCTCCGGCGCGCTCTGGCCGGATGTCCCGCAGTCGCGCGCCAGCTCCGACCTGCGTACGGCGCTGTGGCGGTTGCATCGCGCCGCCGACGAGTTCGTCCTCGTCGGCGGGGAGACGCTGGCCATCTCGGAGCTGGTCGCGGTGGACGTGCAGCAGGTGACCGACTGGGCGACCCAGACGGTCGCCAGCGCCGGCGACCGTCCACCGCCGCCGCGAGGCAGTGGCCGCGAGCTGCTGCCCGGCTGGGACGAGGAGTGGCTGGAGGACGCCCGGGAGCGGATCCGGCTACTGACCGTACAGGCGTTCGAGTCGGTGGCGGAGCGACTGCTCACCGCCGGGCGACCGGCGGAGGCGCTGCCGTACCTGCTCCAGGTCACCGAGATCGACCCGCTCCGGGAGAGCGCACAGCAGCTCATGGTCGAGCTGCACCTGCGCCAGCGCAACGTGCACGAGGCGCTGCGGCAGTACCGCCGGTACGAGCGCCTGGTCCGCCGCGATCTGGGCATCGAGCCGGGCGTCGGGCTGCGCTCCCTCCTGTCCCGGTATGCACCAAATCTTGTTGATTGAGTGACGCCCCGGTGACGCTCCGCCGATCCTGAAGATCCACGCGAGCGGCGGCCGTGACGCCACGGTGACGCTCCGGTCACGTACCGGTCACGCCCTGGGGCCGGTACGGCCATGGCGCTCCGGCGGGTCCGAGGCGGGCCGGCTGGTTGTCTTCGGGCACGCCAGATCGGCGATCGAGAACGGAGATGGGACATGACCACCTACAACCTGACCGTCAGGAACGACTCGAACGAGCCCTGGGACATCTTCACGTTCCAGAAGAACCCGCTGCTCAACCTCAACAGCCCGGCGCTGGTCTCGCTGGCGTGGTTCACCAAGTACACGGCGGCGCACAGCCAGGCCAAGTTCACCTGGGAGCTGGACTACAACTTCATGTGGTCGAACACCGGCGACCTGACGCCCGGCGTGGTCTTCGAGGCCAGCCAGTCGTTCCCGGCGGACCCGTTCGTCGCGGGGCTGGCGACCGCGTCCAAGGCCGGCGACCAGGCCATCCTGTCCTACCACCAAGAGCAGGACTACTTCGAGTTCACCAACGACGGCCTGCTGGTGCTCCCATCGCCCGGGACGCTCTACGTGAGCAGCGACTCCTCGGTGCCGAACGGCATCGCGTCGGTCGGCATCGGCATGTCCAACGCCGGCACGTTCGCGCTGCCCGCGCTGACCAACATCACCGCGGAGTTCACGCCCGACCCGACGTACTACGTCGCCGCCAGCGTGAGCATGCAGCAGGGCCAGGTGCTGGAGGAGGAGATCAGCAACGCCGTCGAGCTGCAGTTCGCCGGCGTCACCTCGCTCGTCGCCACCTTCAACCCGGACCACACCTGGTCCGTCTCGACGTCCTGAGGAGGAGGGTTGTCATGGCACGTCCACCGAATGAGTACGAATGGCGCGAGCTCGCCCGCCGTTTCCCCGGCCTCGTCTGGCACGACGTCGAGATCACCGACGAGCCGACCCGCCAGTACAACTGCATCGGGTACTCGATGGGCCTGCGGCAGTGGATCAACCCGGACTCGCCGCTGACCGCGTTCGAGCAGCAGTACGGCACGGAAGGCTTCGTGGTGGCGCCCGCCGACACCGCCTCCGTCGACGGTTGGGGCAAGGACGACGGTGCCGAGATGACCCACGGCAGCCGCCAGTCGACCACGAGGCCGCAGACTGGACTGTGGGAGTCCAAGCTGGGCCGGTGGTTCCGCATCACGCACGGGCGCGACCAGTTGGTGGGCACGCGCTACGGCACGGTGCTCACCCACTTCCTGCCGAGCTTCGCACGGGGCGAGGAGACCGAGGGGGTGTCCATGCCGGAGTACGGCGACGACGAGTTGCGGCAGATCGCCGAGCAGTCGGGCCGGGTGGATCCGGGTCTCAAGGCCGCCTTCGACGAGCGGCTGACGGCCTGGAAGGCGACCTGGGACGGACCGGAGCTGCTGACCAGCGAGAACACGTACGACTTCGCGACCGGCCCGGAGTTCGAGGCGGTGGTCGGCCTCGGGGACGGCATCGTCCCGCTGATCATCGAGGAGATGACCCAGCCGGACGGGTTCTTCCTGGTGCCGCTGCTGGAGCAGTACCGCGATCCGGTGCCGCCCGGCGCACCGGCGGAAAGCGAGCAGTCCCGCCGCGACCGCGCGATCCGGGCGTGGCTCGCCAGCCTCTGACCACGTTCCCCTACCCGGGCGTCGCGGCCCCCCGGCCGCGGCGCCCGGCCCGGTTCAGCTGCCGTAGCGGAGCCCGTGCCCGAAGGGATAGAGGGCACCGGACCCATCCGCCCGGGGGATCGTGACGGGTAGCCTGCCGGCGGGGTTGACCTCCCCGAACAGCACGCGGGTCAGGGACTCGACCGCGCCGGCCGTGTAGCCGTACGTCGCGAGGAAGGTCGACACGCCGGTGAGGCGTGAGATGTCGTAGGGGTTGCGCATCGCCGAGACCACGATCGGCACGCCGGTCGCGAGCAGCGCCGTGATCAGGGCCTGCTGGGCGGCCGCCGACGCGGTGGGCAGCCCGGTGGTGGCGTCGATGCCCGCCGCGTTGTTCGTCGACACCACCACGAGGTGGTTCGCCGCCGCGGCCGCGACCGCCTCGGCGATCCTGGCCGGGCTCGGCGTCAGACCGGTTTCCAGGACCGTGACGGTCTGGCCCCGCCGGCGGACCGCTTCGCCGAGCGTTCTCGTCGTCGTCACGCCCCAGCCCGTCACGAGAACGCTGCGCGGGTCGCCGGTCAGCGGCAGCACGCCGGCGTCGTTCTTGACGAGGGTCGTGGTGCGATCCGTGATGACCTGCGCGTCGGCGAGGTGGCCGGGCGCGCCCACGACCTTCTCCGCCAGCTCGACGTCGACCAACGGATCGGCGAACAGCCCACGCTTCAGCTTCACGCGCAGGATCCGGTACACGGACTCGTCGAGGCGTCGCATCGAGATCTGCCCGCTGCGGACGGCGTCGAGCACCGCGTTGTAGGCGACGTCCATCTGCGGCGCGAGCACGAGCTGGTCGGCGCCGGCCTTGACCGCTTCGACCGGCGCGACATGCGGTGGGTATGTGCTCGTGGCGCCGCGCATGTCGAGCGCGTCGGTGACGATGAGCCCGTCGTAGTCCAGCCGCTTGCGCAGCAGTCCGGTGAGGATGGATTTGGACATGGTCGCCGGGGCGCCGCTGGGATCGACCGAGCGGAGCACGACGTGCGCGGTCATGATCGCGTCGACGCGTTCGTCGATCGCCGCCCGGAACGGAGGCAGGTCGATGGCCTCCAGCTGTGCGCGCGTGTGGGTGACCTCGGGCAGTCCGAAGTGGCTGTCGACGGCGGTGTCGCCGTGCCCCGGGAAGTGCTTGGCCACGGCCGCCACGCCGCCGTCGTGGTAGCCGTCGACCTGAGCGGCAACCAGGTCGGAAACCAGATCCGGGTCCTCGCCGACGGACCGGATCCCGATGACCGGGTTGGCCGGGTTGACGTTGACATCGGCGACGGGCGCGTAGTTCTGGTTGATCCCGACCGCCGCCAGCTCGGCGCCGATGACCTCGGCGGAGCGGTACGCGTCAGCCGCCGACCGCCCGGCGCCGAGAGCCATGTTGCCCGGCATCGCCGTCGCCGGCGCGGAGAGCCGGAAGACGAGGGAGCCGCCCTCCTGGTCGGTGGCGATCAGCAGCGGGATCGGTCGCCGCTGGCCGGTCGCCGCCGCCTGCAACCCGTTGGACAGCGTGGCGATCTGCCGCGGATTCCGCAGGTTGTCCGGGCCGCGGCCCTCGGTGTAGTAGATGACGCCGCCCGGCTTGTACTTGTCGATGACCTGCGCCGGGGTGCTGACGCCGTACAGCCTCTGGTTGCCCGCGGCCGCGGTCTCGGTCACGGTCTGGGCGTCCTGGCCGTAGACCTCGACGACGAACAGCTGCCCGACCTTCTCCTCCAGCGTCATGTGCCGAAGCAGCCTCATGATCTTGCCGCGCTCCCCCGCGCCGGCCTGAGCCGGCTGGCCCAGGGCGGCGGACGGCACGGCCGCGGACGACAGAAGCACACCAACCAACACGACAGCGAACAAGGCTCGCCGACCGATCCGATGGCACATGCCAACCTCCGGGGCTAGACAGCTCTACCTGTCGTGTATACCCCTTGAGAATAGTGATCGGTACGTCTATGTCAGGCGGTCGACATCCTCGAGCAGCTTCGACACCTGGCTCACCAGGCTGAAGTTCTCCGTGGCGTACGCCTCGGCGGCTGGGCCCTTGGCGCCCTTCCAGCCCTCGTCGAGAGAACGGATCACCGCGGCGGCGAGCGACGCCGCGAGCTCCTGCCGATCGTCGGTCTCCGGCACCAGCACGCCGACCTCGGGGGTCACGAAGTCGCGCGGCCCGCCGGAGTCGGCGCCGATCACGGGCGTGCCGCAGGCCATGCATTCGATGAACACCAGGCCGAAGGGCTCGCGATAGGACGGGAAGCAGCCGATATCGGCGCAGTTGAACAGCAGCGCGAGCTCGTCCTGCGGCCGCGGGCCGACGAAGTAGGTCCGCCGCAGGCCGAGGTCGGCGGCGAGGTCGTGCATCTGGACTTGCGCCTCGACCGGTCCGGAGCCGATCACCAGGGTGAGGATCCGCAGCTCGTGCTGCTCGTAGATGGCCGCGGCGCGGAGCAGGGCGTCGAGCCGCTTCCAGTCGGCGAACTTGCCGCAGAACGCCACCACCGCGTCGAACCCGTCCGGCGGCGCCACCGGTTCGGGCTTCCGGTCACTGCCCTCGGGCGGCTGGGTCAGGAAGCCGGACAGCACGTTCGCGCGATCGGCGTACACGTCGGTCGGCTCGGTCAGCCTGCGGAAGATGTCCTGGTTGTAGCCGTTCGGCGAGAGCACCACGCGGTCGCGCGGGAACTCCGGGAACACCGCGAGAAACGCCTCGACCTGCTCGGCCGAGATCGTCGCCACCACGTCGACGCCGTGGGCCGGGTCGGCGTAGTCGAAGATCTTCTCGTCCCGCATGAACGGCAGGAAACGCGACGGGAACTCGTCGGGTCGATCACCGCGCTGCTCGTTGGCGTACATCTTCAGCTCGGTGCCGTGCGTGAAGCAGAGCAGAGGCATCGTGCCCCGGCCCGCCTCGGCGCGGCGCCGGATCACGTCGCGCATCACCACCGTATTCATGAAGGCGTGGTGGGCGATCGCGAGCTCAAACCGGTCGCCGGTCGTCTCCTCGATCTCGTCCATCCAGCTCGCGACCTCGTCGGTCAGCCGCTTGCGGTACGCGGCGACCTCCGCCTCGCTCATGCCGTGCCAGCGATAGTTGCTGACCGGAGAGATGGATTCGCAGATCGGGATGTCATGGTCGAGCGCGAAGACCCGCACGTACTCTTCCTGGAACCGCTGCCGCCGCGAGGGATACATCGAGTAACACCGCAAGCCGGGCAGCGCGTTGTACGCGTGGTGGTGCGCCTCGTGCAGGATTCCCGATCCCGGAGCGAACTCGCCACCGCGTTGCCAGTTGTTGGTGCCGAGCTGAAAGATCAGCCGGTCGCCCATCACGCCTCCCTGCCTTTCGGGGTACGGCGCAAAAGGCTACATCAGGTTGAGGTGCCCGAACGACGGAGCCACACGGTCGCTCCTCACCCGGCCGTTCAGCGGGAACCGCAACGATCCGGCATGTGGTGCACGGAGCGACCGGTAGCGGTGATGAACCAGCGTGACGTCGGCGAAAGTCAGCGTGATCGGATCGACGAATAGCCTCGCCACATCGTCAACGAGCGAGTCGTAGTCGCGGCAAGGACGCTTCATGAAGCCCAAGCGCATGTGCACGAACCCGTGCCGAGCCGGATCGGTATCCCACGCCCGCCGACCCAGATTGAAATAACGGGGAAGCCGCGTGTTCAGGCGGTCCAGCAACCCGGACCTTCGTCCCGTCGAATCGTCGTCGGCGCAGCTACCGAGCAGCTGGAACCCATTGTCGGACAGATCCAACCGGTCAAGCCTGACCGTGATGGTGCCGAGTCCCTCCGTCTCGCGCGCCAGGATGTCGCACAATCGCTGCGTTTCAATTCCTGGCTTCACGAAGTCGGCGAGGCGGACGGGTCCCCAGGCGCTGCTACGGGTCAGCGTCAGGTGCGTGCAGTGCAGCTGTTCGATGTCGTAGAACTCGACCAACGGCTCGTCCGACCCGACGACCAGGTGACGGTCCAGCACCTTCTGCACGAGCCGCTGAAGCCGCAGCAGCGGGGCAGCCGACCCGCTCCGCGCGAACGAGACCAGGGTCAGCCCCCAGCGACGCTCCAGATCCCTCGCGGCGGCCAACGCGGAGAACTCCACGGCATCAGGGATATCACAGGGGTACGGGGTGGACCCGGTAGCCGCTGGCCTGGACGGTGAACAGTTGGGCGTACTCGCCACCGGCGGCGATCAGCTCGTCGTGCGTGCCCTGTTCGAGGATCAGCCCGCCGCCCAGGACCACGATCAGGTCGGCGTCCCGGACCGCCCCGAGCCGGTGCGAGATCAGCAGGCTGGTACGCCCCGCCCGGTGCTCCTGCAGCCGGCGGTGTACCCGATGTTCGGCCTGCGCGTCCAGGCCGGAGCTGGGTTCGTCGAGGATGAGCAGGTCACGGCCGTCGCGCAGGAGCGTGCGGGCCAGGGCCAGCCGCTGCCACTGCCCGCCGGACAGGGTTACTCCCGCCGCCGGATCGTCCTCGTCCGGTTGGCCGAAGAAGATCCGGCTCAGCAGCGTGTCGTACCCGCGCGGCAGGGCCTCGACGATGGTGTCGGCGTGGGCCATCCGAGCGGCGGTGGTGATCCGGGAGCGGTCCTGCAGCGCGTCCAGTTCACCGATCCCGACGTTCTCGGCCGCCGTCAGGTCGTAGCTCATGAAGTCCTGGAAGAGGACGCCCATCCGGCGGCGGAGCTCGCCGACGGGGACGTGCCGGATGTCCACGCCGTCCCACAAGATCACTCCACGGGTCGGGTCGTAGAACCGGCACAACAGCTTGACAAGGGTGCTCTTGCCGGCGCCGTTGAGCCCGACCAGCGCGACCGATCGGCCGTACGGGATGGTCAGATCGACCCCGCGCAGCACCCACGGAAGGCTCTCGTCGTAGCGGAACCACACGTCGCGTAGCTCGATCCCGCGGCGCAGGGGTGCCAGGGCCGCCGCCCGAGGCGGCGGGAGGTCGTCCGGCAGCGCCGTCACCGCCGCGTGATAGCCGAACAGCAGCAGGGCCTGGTGTGCGGTGGCCAGGTTGTCGACCAGCCCAACCAGGGCAGCCTGTGCGCCGGCCACGGCGGCGACGAAGGCCATCACGTCACCCACGCTCAGGTGGCCCGCCGTGGCGGATCGGGCCGCCCAGACGAGCCCGAGGCCGGCGACCCCCGCCGAGAAGAGTGCGAGGAGCGCCTGGGTCAGGGCCTCCCGGCGATCGAGCCGGCGCTCGCCGGCTTGGATGATGTCCAGCTGCCCGAGCAGCCGCTGCCGGAGGAAGTCGCCCAGCCCGAAGAGGCGGATCTCCTTGGCGGCCTGGACATCGGTGATGAGCGAGGAGTAGAAGAGCTGCCGCCGCCCGGCCGCGGAGAGCCCGGCGAGCACCGTCACCCGCCGCTTGGACAGTCTCACCCGGGCGATCAACACCGGCACCGCCGCCGCGGTGACCACGGCCGCCATCACCGGGCTCAGGACGGACAGCGTCGCCAGCAGGCTCACCAGCGTGATGACGTTGCGTACGCTGTCGAACAACCCGGTCGTCACCGGTCCCAGCGAGCCGCCCGTCGCCTGCGTGGCCATCCGGAGCTGGTCGAGGAAGTGCGGGTTCTCGAACCGCGACAGACCCTGGAACCGGTTGACCGCCGTGTACAGCTCGTCCTGCATCAGCCGGTCGAGCCGGCGGCTCAGTTCGGCGTGCAGATAGCCGGTCAGGTGCGGCAGCGCGGCGACGGCCAGCCCGATCGCGGCCAGCCCGGCCGCCCAGCCCAGCACGGCCCCGGACCGTCCGGCGGTGAGCCCGTCCACGAGCAGCTTCGTCAACCAGGTCGTGCCGGCTGGCAGGAGACCGGCCAGGCCGGCGACCACCAGGTGTCCAACGGTCTGGCCGCGCCCGGCGCACCAGCAGAGCCACCATGCCGTCCCGGCGTGCCGGATCAGCCGCCGCGCGTCGGGTGACGGCGGGCCGACCGGCGGTGTCACGCCGGCGCCGTCGCCATCAGGCCATCCACTGTGGTCAGTTGCGCGTGCAGTACGGTGCCTTCGGCGTCGACCCGCACGAAGGTGGGGTACGCCCGGATGCCCACGCTGGCCGACACGTCGGTGGCCCGCTTGCCCAGCAGCACGGTCGGACCGCCCGCCAGCAGGGCGACCAACTCGTCGACCCCTTGCCCCGTGCCGGTGACGACCGCGACGCTCGGAGCCCGCCGGGAGGCGACCGCGAAGTCCGGCGCCAGCTCGTGGCAGGACGAACAACCCGCGTCGAAGAAGCCCACCAGCTCGGGCCGGTCGCCGGTCGCGGTCACCAGGTCGGACAGGCTACGCCCGATCAGCGCGCCCGCCTCCTCGGCCGCCGGATCGGCCGGTCGCGACCGCAGCCGGTCCAGTTCGTCGGTGTGCTCCCGCAGCCGGCGCAGCACCGCGAAGATGAGCAGCAGGTTGAGCAGACAGATCGCGGCGAGCAGCACCACGGCCGCGGCCAGAAAAGCCATCATGGGTACCTCAACTGTGTCGGGGCGAGCGGCGGAGGCACGCCCGGGTCGGGTGGCCTGCGCGGGGGGCGCGCCGGTCAGCCACCCGACCCGGGGCAGAGCGTCAGCTCAGCAGCCGCCGCCCAGGATGCACGGCTCACAACTCGTCGTGCCGTTGATGTTGTGACACCGCTTGATCCACTTGGTGCCACCCGAGCAGTAGCAGGTGACCCAGTAGGTGGAGTCGGCCTTCGCGGTGGCCTTCGGCACCAGCCGCTCCAACATCCGGTCAGCGAACCGAAGCAAGCTATCTGTCATTGAGGTCCTCCTCCGTGTAGATCGGACCGGAGCTTGGCACCCTCGACTTGGCAAATCCTTGTCAAACGGTTGACCGAGGAGAGCCCCAGGTCCGCGAGCCAAACCTCCAAGATCGCGTTGATCAGGGACTGGCTCCCCCGACACACCGCAACACGCCCGAGCCACACCCTGATCAACACGTCGCCCTAGGATCGCTGCGATGTCAGGGTGGTTGGTGGGAGTGCTGGTCGTTGTCGGGTTGGCGGTCGCATTGGGCGTGCGTTCGGTCCGCGGCCGGTATGTCGTGGTCACGGTGGAGGGCGTGAGCATGGCGCCGACCCTCGTCGACGGCGACCGGGTGGTGGTACGCCGTCGATCGGCGACCGAGGTCCGTCCGGGCGACGTCGTGGTCCTGGAACCGCCCGCGGACGCATCCGCCGGTACCGGGCCCGGTGGCCCGGTTGGCCCGCGGTGGAATATCAAACGGGTCGTCGCGGTCGCGGGTGACCCGGTGCCCGATGATGTCCCGGTCGAGGGGGTCGATCGGGTGCCGGCCGGCTCGCTGGTGGTCTTCGGGGACAACCCGGACGGTGTCGACTCGCGGCAGCGTGGGCTCTTCGAGTCCGCTCGGCTCCTCGGCGTGGCGGTACGCCGGCTCGGCGGGCGCCCCCTGTGAGTACGGCTAGCCCAGCCTCGCTCGGGCTTCGCCGGCGTCCGGGTGGCCGAGTTCGTGCAGGATGGTCAGGGCACGGCGCCAGTGCTCCCGAGCGGTGTGGTGGTCCCCCACCGCGTGCCGGGTGTCGCCGAGGCGGATGAGCGTGTCGGCTTCGTTGTACCGGTCGCCGATCTCGCGGTACAGCTCCACGGCGTTTCGACCGCAGGCGGTGGCCTGTTCGTGGTGGCCGAGATGGCGGTGGGCGTACCCGAGGCTGTCCCAGGTGCTGGCCTCGCCTCTGCGGTCGCGGGAGTCCCGGTGCAGCGCGATGGCCGGTTCACAGTGGACCAGAGTCTGTTCGTAGTTGCCCAGTTGGGCGTGGTACCAGCCGACGGCGTTCAAGGCGTTCGCCTGTCCTGCCGCGTTGCCTGCCTCGCGGTACAGGGCGAGGGCCTGGATCGCGTGATCGAGTGCCTGCGGACGGCGGCCCTGGCGGTCGAACAGCCATGCCACCCCAAGGTGGGTATGGCCCTGGCTGGTCCGGTCGTCGAGCTCGGTGAACAGCTCAAGGGCCCGGTTGAAGTGTGTGAACGCGTCGTCGTGCCGGCTCAGCCGCGCGTACGCGATGGCGAGGCCCCGATGGGTGTGGGCCTGTCCAAGGTGGTCGGTCTGGCCATGGATGGCTTGCAGAGCGGTGCGGTGCGTGGCAGCCCACTCGTGCCAGTGGCCCTGCCGGGCGAAGAACTCCGTGAGCGCCCAGGCCAGTTGCCAGGAGTGGGTGTCGAAGCCTGCCTTGGCGGCCTGCGCCACGACGGCGACCAGGACGGCGCGCTCAGCGACGAACCAGGCAAGCGCCTGTACGTCGTCGGTGAGAGGCTCCGTGGCGACCTCCGGCACAGGTACGCCGACCGCGACCGGGTCTCGATGCGGGGTCAGCAGTCGATGCGCCGCGTGGGCGGTGTGCAGGTAGTGGTCGAACAGCCGGTGCAGCGCCGCGTGGCGTTCGGTGCCGTGGTCATGGGTATGGGCGAGCTCCGCGGCATACGCCCGCAGAAGGTCGTGGAAACCGTACCGGCCGGGGCTGTTCTCGCTGACCAGATGCGCTCGGGCCAGTTCGTCCAGCAGCAGGCGCGCCGGCCCGATCGGCGTGCCGGCGAGGCTCGCCGCGGCGGGCGCCGCGATGTCGGGCCCGGGGTGCAGGCCGAGCAGCCGGAAGAGCCGCGCCGCGCCGTGGCTCAGTGATTGGTAGGACCAGGAGAAGACGGCGCGTACCCGGGTGGCCTGGTCGCCACCGTCGAGGGTGTCCAGGCTGACGCGCGGATCGTGTGACGCACCGACGAGCGCGGCGAGGGCGAACGCCGGGTGCGTCGCCGCGCGGGCCGCCACGATCGCCAACGCCAACGGCAGTCGCGCGCACTTGGCGATGATGTCGTCGACCGCGCCGGCCTCGGCGGCGACGCGTTCGGCACCGAGACGGTGGGCCAGCAGCTCGCGGGCCTCGTCCGCGGACAGCAGGTCCAGCGGCAGCAACCGGGCACCGTCGACGACCAGCAAGCTGGCGAGTTGGTTGCGGCTGGTTATCACGACGGCACAACCGGGCGCCCCGGGCAGCAACGGCCGCACCTGGTCCGCGTCGCGGACGTTGTCCAAGATGATCAACATGCGCCGGCCGGCCAAGAGGCCGCGGTAGGAGGCGACCTGGGCCTCCAGCGTGGCCGGGATCCGCTCCGCGGGCACCTGCAGTGTCTGCAGCAGTACCGGCAGCGTTTCGCTCGGGCCGGCCGGCGGGTCGACCGGATCGAAGCCGCGCAGGTTCAGGTACATCTGGCCGTCCGGAAAACGATCGCGGGCCCGCTGCGCCCAACGCACCGCCAGCGTCGTCTTACCCACCCCGGCCGTCCCGGTGACCAGGCAGATCGAGGGTGCGGTCGCGCTGCCATTCTCGGCCAGCAGCGCGTCGAGTCGGCGCAGTTCCTCGGAACGACCGGCGAAACTGGCCAGATCGGGCGGGAGTTGGGCCGGCACGACGCGCGCCCGCGTACCCACGGGGAGCAGGTCCTCGGTCCGGGCGGTGTCGGCGATGATGGACGCCTCCAGCGCGCGCAGCTGCGGACCCGGTTCCAGGCCGAGCTCGGTGACGAGCAGCTGGCGAGCTCGGCGGAAGGCATCGAGGGCGTCGGCGCGCCGGCCGCACCGGTACAGGGCCATCATCAGCTGGCCGTGCAGCCGTTCCCGCAACGGGTGCTCGATGGTGAGGCTGGACAGTTCGGCGACCACGTCCGCGTGCCGCCCGGCGTCGAGCTCCGCGTCGATCCGGTCGGAGATCGCCGCGAATCGCGACTCCTCCAGCTCACTGCACAACCGTTCGCGCGCGTCGCCCGTCGCCGCGTCCCCGAGCGCCGGCCCTCGCCACAGGTCAAGCGCCGAGGCCAGCCGCGCGGAGCGCGCGGAGGGATCCTGAACGGCGCGCGCCTCGTCCACGAGGCGGTTGAACCGGTGCAGGTCCACGCACTCCGGCCGGACCTGCAGCAGGTAGCCCCGCCCCGGGCCAGCAGCCGCACCGACTCGTCGGCGGCACCGTCGGTCGCCGACCGTAGCGCGGTCCGGATGTGCGACATCACGGTCTGCAGCGCCGCCCGAGCCATCGGCGGCGGCTTCTGGTTCCAGAGCAGGTCGACCAGGCGGTCGACGGGGACCGCCCGGCCGGGCTCCAACAGCAACACCGCCAGCGCGAGCCGTTCCTGGCGCCGCCGCAGTGGGATCAGCACGCCGGTCTCGGATCGGACTTCTACCGGCCCGAGCAGCCGCAACTCCACATCGGGCACGCTACGGTGATCCGCGGACCGGGCGCGGCGTGAACAGATAGATCAGGTCGTCCAGGCGGATCAGCACCAGCGCGCCGACCGCCCCGGCCGGCAACGCCACCGCCACGCCGGCCAGCCCGAGCGGCTGCACCCGGGCCGCGGCGATGCCCAGCACCGCGACCGCGACCGCCGCCAGCAGCAGGCCGTTTCGGACCAGGTGGCGGGCGCCCAACGGCTGCTCCGCCGCGCCGAAGCACGCGCACCGCGCGCCGGTGTCGCGGCGCACGGCGAGCGCCACACCCGCGGTGAACACCGCCAGCAGGCCGCCGGTCAGGGCGAGCATCACCGTCGCGAGCGGCCGCGCCGGTGACCACCCGCCGGCCACGGCCACGACGGCCAGGCCCAGGCCGAGTACGACGCCGGCCTCCGCCATGGTGGTCGCCGCCGCCGCCCGGTGCACCAGGCCAGCCGGTACGAACGGCAGCGGGCGCAGCGACTCCGCGAACGCCTTCTGGGCGGCACGGCTGCGCAGCTTGCTCCACGCGGACGCGGCGAACGTGCACCACAGCGTCGCCATCAACCCCAATGACAGGTACGACATCGTCCCCGACCGTACCGCAGTCGCCGTGCACCCATGTTGTATCAATAGATGTAAATATCGAGGTCGATTCCGTCCAGGAGGAACTCTCGCATGACTTCCAAGGCTCGATTGCGCGTCGGCGCGGTCGTCGCGGTGCTCGCCGCCGCCGTGGGCGCCGTCGCCATCACCACACCCGCGAGCGCCGCGTCTTCGTGGATATCCGTCAGCGCGGGCCAAAGCCTCACCTGCGGCATCAAGACGGACAACACCCTGTGGTGCTGGGGCGGCTACGCCGTCCTCATCTACGACGAGGACGTTCCGGTGCAGGTCACGACGCCGAACGTCCTGTGGGCGTCGGTGAGCGTCGGAGGCGTCCACGCTTGCGCGCTGACCACCGGCGGCACCGCGTACTGCTGGGGCAGCAACTTCTACGGCCAGCTTGGCACAAACGACAAGGTCACCTACCTGACACCGCGCAGCGTCGCCATCGCCCGCACCATGGTGGCGATCTCCGCCGGTGGCTCCCACACGTGCGCCATCGCCACCACCACTCAGCTCTACTGCTGGGGCGACGGCCGCTCCGGCTCCCTGGGCCTCGGCACGGAGACCGAGTGGACCTCACCGCGCCTGGTGAGTTCGGGCTGGTCGGTCGTGTCGGCAGGCGACTTCGCCACCTGCGCCATCAACACGTCCGGCACCGCGCACTGCTGGGGCTCGAACTACCACAGCGAGCTCGGCATGGGGGACGTCGACGACCAGTGGTCGCCCGCCCCGATCTCCAGCACCGGCGACTGGCTCGACATCGACACCTCCGCCGGGCACACCTGCGGCGTCTCGACCGCTCACCGGCTCTACTGCTGGGGCGCCAACCGCAGCGGTGAGCTGGGCATCGGTACCCTCAGCACCACCTCGACCAACGTACCGACCCGGGTCGGCTCGACCAGCAACTGGTCCAGCGTGGATGCCGGTGGTCACCGCGACAACACCTGGTACGACGCCTCCACGTGCGGGCTATACACCAACGGCACCCGATTCTGCTGGGGCTACAACGGGGACGGCCAGCTCGGCATCGGTGACAACACGAACCGCAACGCACCGCGCCGGCTGCTCGATGAGGCCGGCTGGTCGGTCATCTCCGTCGGCGACGACCACACCTGCGGCATCAGGTTGACCGGCACGCTGCAGTGCTGGGGTCAAAACCACTACGGCCAGCTCGGTGTCGGCGACGAGGTCGACCGCAACGTCCCGGCGACGGTGCCGTGAACCCGGCCCGGCGTCACTCCACTGTGTAGTCGACCAGGTCGTAGGAGCCGCCCTCCTGCCAGGCGTCGACCTGCCAGGCATCCGCCCGCTTCAGCATCAGGAAGAGGAACTCGACGCTGGTGCCGCTCTGGTAGTCGAGGCGGACCAGGAGCTTGGCGAGGCTGCTCCAGCGGCCGTCGGACGAGCGTGCGCGGGTGAACTGCCCGCGCACGATCTCGCAGTGCGCGATGTACTCGGGAAAGTCACTTGCCGGGCGGCCGGGCGACAGCGCCTCGCGCTGCTCGGGAACCATCTGCCCGCGGGCGAGCTCGTCGTCGGACCGGTTGACGCCGGCGAGGAAGATCTGCAGCGCCCTCTCGACCGACTTGATCGTCCGGCGGGCGGATCCCCTGGCCAGATACCGGAGGAGCAGAAGGACGACCACCAGCGCGACGACGACGGCTCCGCAGGCGTACACAATGGATCCACCGGGCATACCGGGATGCTACTCAGCGACCGCCACGGATGTCCTGGATGAGCTCCGTCACCAGCGCCGCCCGCTCCGGCATGCCCGCGATCACGACGTACTCGCCCTCGGCGTGCGCGCCGGCCCCGACCGCGCCGAGACCGTCCAGCGTCGGGCAGCCCGCCGCCGCGGTGAAGTTGCCGTCCGATCCGCCGCCCACCGCGACGCCCGCCAGTGGGCCGACGCCCAGCACCGCCGCGGCGGCCGTCGCCCGCGCGAACAGGGCCGCGCTGGAGGTGGCCGGCATCGGAGGCCGGTTCGGGCCGCCGGTGAGGGCGAGCGTGACATCCGGCATCCCGGGTGCAAGACCGCGCATCTGATCGTCGACGCGCTCGGCTTCGCCCTCGACGGCCACCCGGACGTCGACCTGAAGCCACGCGTGCGCGGGCACCACGTTGCTCGCCGTCCCGCCCGCGGCCAGGGTCGGCGTCACTGTCGTACCCACGTCGGGCCGGGCCATGGCACCGACGTCCAGCAGGAGCTTGCCCAGGACGGTGAGCGCGTTGCGGCCGTTCTCCGGCTCCAGCCCCGCGTGCGCGGCGCGCCCGTGCACGTCGAACCGGTACCGGCCGATTCCCTTGCGGCTGGTCTTGAGCGCGCCGCCCGCCGACGGCTCGAGGATGAGCGCGGCGGCGGCGCGGCGGGCCAGCTCCCGCACGAGCTCCTGGCTCGTCGGCGACCCGAGCTCCTCGTCGCACGTCAGCAGGACCTCCAGGCCGGCGCGGTCCGGCAGCGCCGCGATCGCGTGGAAGAGCTGGACGATCCCGGCCTTCATGTCGAAGCAGCCCGGGCCCGTCGCGGTGCCGGCGGTCTGGTCCAGGGTGAACGGCCAGCGGTCCAGGGTCCCCATCGGCCACACGGTGTCGTAGTGCCCGATCAGCCCGATCGTCGGCCGGTCCGGGCCGGCGGGCCAGCTCCAGCGCAGGTGGACACGTCCGTCGACCTCGACGGGCTCCGCCTGGTCGCCCATGATCTCCTCGCCGACGGCGCCGACCACGTCGGCGCCGGCGCGGCAGGCCGCCAGATCTTCCGACGGAGTTTCGACCGAGACCAGGCGGTCGAGGTAACGAACCATCTCCGCGGTACGGGAGCGCAGGTCGCCGAGGCGACGGATGGGCACATCGAGCGTCATACGCCGATCATCGCTGACGCGCCCCAGCCGATGAACGTGGCGATGCAGTTTCGATGAATGTGCCGGCGCATGCTGCGTCGATGGATAGATCGTGGCGGTCGAGGCCGAGGCATGCGCGGGTCCGCGCCGACGGGACCCGGCGGTGGTTCGCGCTCTGGCTCGTGCTCGCGGTCACCGCGTCGCTCACGGTCGTCGCGTTGGCCTGGTTGCCTCGCCTGGCGTCGGCCGCGGAGACGGACCCGCTGCCGCGTGAGCCGACCGCGGCGGTGGGCGCGCTGGACGGCACGCACGGCGTCACCGACGACGGCCACTCCACGTACACGGTGCCGATCGAGGCGCCGCCGGGGATCGCCGGTCTGACCCCGAGCATCGCGCTGTCGTACACGTCCGGGAGCAGCGACGGGATCGCCGGCGAGGGTTGGGCGGTCTCCGGCTTCTCCGTGATCGAGCGCTGCGCGTTGGCCTCGGCACAGTCGGACGGCTACGCGCGGCCGGTCGAGGACCCTGGTGGGCGGGCGGACGCGTTCTGCCTCGACGGGCAGCTGCTCGTGATGGTGCGGGGCACCTACGGCGCGGACGGTTCGGAGTACCGCACCGAGGTGGACACCTTCTCCCGCGTCGTGCTGAGCCGGCCGGGTGGGGCCGCGGCCGGGCCGGAGGGCTTCGAGGTACGCCGCAAGGACGGCCGGATCCTGCGCTACGGCTTCGCCACCGACGCGGTGACCACAGTGGACGGGATCAAGCGGCGGTGGACGGTCAAGGAGGAGCAGGACCGCAACGGCAACTACCTGGAGATGGTGTACACGCAGCGGTGTACGCAAACCCCGGTGCTGACCTGTACCCGGTACGCGCCGTCGGAGGTGCGCTTCGGCGGTCACCGCTCGTCCGGGACCGGCGCGCGGGCACACGACCGGTTGATCCGATTCGTGTACGACGACCGGGCCGACGGGTGGTCGTCGTTCAACCGCGGGCTGCGCGACCTGGAGTGGCGGCGGATCAACCGGATCGAGACGGTGGTTGGCGGTGCGGTGGTACGCCGGTACAAGTTCGAGTACGACGCGCGCACGGACGTCAGCCGGCTCCTGCGGCTGCGCGAGTGTGTCGACGACGCGAGCGGTGAGGTGTGCAAGCCGCCGACCACGTTCACGTACGACAACTCGCAGGGGTTCTCGGCCACGCCGACGAACGGGCCGGTCGTTCCGCTGCTGTTCGGCAACGGGCTGGGCAGCCAGGCGGTCGGTCGTACGATCGTGCTCGACGCGAACGGCGACGGCTTCGACGACCTCCTGTATCCCGCACCGACGACACGGTACACGTGTGACCCGGCGCTGAGCAGCTGTAGCGGATCGTGGACGTACCAGCTCGCGCTTGCCACCGGCAACCGGGCCAGCCCGTACACCGTGCGGGACACCGGGCTCGGGTCGCAGCCCTCCCTCGGCTTCAGCTTCTGGTGCATCTCGCAGGACAGCGTCGTGGACTACAACGGCGACGGCCGCGACGACCTGGTCAGCACGTGTGACATCCACACGAACGGCGAGGTGCTCGTGTCCACCGGCACGACCTTCACCCGCGATCACATCCCGGTGATACCGACGACCGGACCCGCGGATCCGTTCTGGCTGGCCGACCTCAACGGCGACGCGCTCGCCGATGTGCTGGTGTGCCGGCGGACCGACCTGTTGCTGCACCTCAACCGCGGTCCCGGTGCTGGGTTCGACGCCGGCCGCGCGTTGCCGAACTACGGCCACCAGGGCCAGTCGCCGCTGACCGGCTTCGCCGGCGGCACGCCGGAGCCGTGCGAGGCACCGACGCTCGTCGACGTCGACGGCGACGGCGCGGTCAACGCACTCAAGCGACAGTGGACGTTCGTCAACTCGCCCGCCGCGAACACGTACGTGTGGGCCCAGACGTGGAAGGCGCTGTCGATCGACGCGAGCGGCGCCCGCTGGGTCGACACCGGGCTGACGTTCAACGAGACGATCGACGCCTCGGTGCCCGCCCCGGAGGAGATCTACGACCTTACGCCGTACTGGGCGGGCGACGTGACCAACACGGACCCCGGCGACGACAGCGGCCAGGTCACGGTCACGACGTACGCGCGGAAGTGGCAGCTGCGCGTGTTGGACGTCAACGGCGACGGCCTGGACGACATCCTGCGCTACGACGGGAGCCTGGCCAACCCGGTACGGCTGCACGTCAACACCGGCAAGGGCTTCGCCACCGGGTCCGGGTCGCCCACGTTGATCGGCGACGCGGCGTGGACCTGGTACCGGGTCAGCGCGTACGGCTTCGCCCGCGCGCAGTTCCTCGACTACAACAACGACGGCCGCGACGACGTGCTGGTGCCGATCGGTGACCCGCGGCAGCCGGCGAGCCTGCGCTGGGTCGTCCACAAGACGCAGGAGAATTCCACGTACCGGCCCGAAGAGGTCGGCACGATGAGCCTGGCCGAGCGGGCGCTGCCGATGCGCGGCGACGTCGACGGCGACGGCAGCAGCGACCTCATCCTGGTGGCCGACGCGCCGGGCCTGGTCGACGCGGCCGGCAACACGGCTGCCCAGCTGACGATCCGGTGGGGTGCCCACGCCAAAGGCAACCTGCTCGTGGTCGCGCGCGACGGCCTGGGCGAAAGCATCCTGTTCGACTATTCGCACCGCGACGCGCAGGGGGAACGCGTCTACGAACGCACGACCAGCTGCGTATCGGCGCAGACCTGGTGCCTGAACCGGGCCGGCCCGCTGGTGTCCAGCGTCATGGTCCGCGCGGCGGAGCGGCAACCCGGTAGTCCATTGGAGACGCTGCGCCGGGTCAAATGGCAGACGTTCCGGTACCAGAACGGCCGGAGCGCCTGGTACGGGCGTGGGAACCTGGGCTTCGCCCGGCGTCTCGACAGGACGTTCGGGGAGACCAACAGCGTCCTGGTCGAGACGGCCCTCCGCGACTTCGACAACGCCACGCACGTGGACGCGACGGCCGGTTCGCCGATCCGGCACTGGTACCCGTACGCCGGCCGGGTGACCAACGCGCTGGCCACGTCCGGGACGGTGCAGCACGGCTTGGGCACCGCGGTGACCGTGGGGCAACAGGTGCGCCAAGGCCCGATCGGGTACTCGGTGAAGCTGTCCGGGGATTCCGTGCCGTTCGTCGTGGAGGAGCGCGCGGCCAGGAGTGTGGACATGCTGCCCGCGCCCACGGGGACCCGGCGGAGCGTGATGTCGTCGGACACGGTGATGCTGTACGACGCGAACGGCAACGCGACGTCCACGGACACCGTGCTGCGCAACGGCTCCGGGACGGTGATCGAACGAACCGTCGAAGAGAGCGGGTACGACACCAGCGCGGCCCGGCGCAATCAATGGCTGATCGGCCTGCGACTGCGGCACAAGGCCACCAGTATCCGCCAGGGCAACACCGAGGTGCGCACGACCGCGTTCACCTACAACGACCGCGGTCTGCCCTTCACGGCCATCCGGGAACCGGACGACGCCGCGTACACCATGACCGAGACCGGCGTCCACGACGAGTACGGCCACGTGATCAGCCAGCAGGTCAGCGCGCCGGGCCTGGCGACGCGGACGACGCAGACCGGGTACGACATGGCGACCCTCTTCCCGGTGCGGGAGGTCAACCCCAGGGGTCACGTCACGACGATGGTCACCGACACCAAGCTCGGCAAGGTGCTCGTGCGCGTCGACCCGAACGGCGTCGTCACCCGGTCCGCGTACGACGGCTTCGGCAGGCAGGTCCGCCTGCGCGGGCCGAACGGGGACACCGTCACCGCGTACGCCCGCGCCGACACGGACACGAGCGCGAACCTGCGGGCCCGCACCCGCACCACGCAACAGATCGCGGGCGGTGCCTCCTCGACCGAGTTCCAGGACGCGCTCGGCCGGACCGTGGAGACGTGGGCGAACGGGTACGCCGGCACGACGGTGGTCACCGAGTCCACATTCGACCACGACGGCCGCCCGCTCTCGGTGTCCCGCCCGCATTTGCCGGGCGACACCACGCAGGGCGTCATCCGAAACACGTACGACCAGCTCGGCCGCCTCATCACCGTGAGCCGGCCGGACGAAGACGCCACCGGCGACGTGGCCGTCACGAACGTGCGGTACGGCTGGCCCGACGAGGCGCCGTCGGTGGCGTCGTTCACCTCCGTCGTCCGCGCCTCGGCGGTCGAAGCAGTCGCGGTCACCGACCCGCTGAACCGGCGCACTGTGCAGGTCAAGGACGTCAACGACGCGCTGGCGGCCACCGTGGACCCGGTCGGCTCGGTCACCCAGGTCGAGTATGGACCGTTCGGCGCGGCGCGCCGGGCCGTGGACCCGCGCGGCGTCGTCACCACGTTCGACACCGACCGGTGGGGCCGCACCACCGCCGTCACGACCCGCGACGGGGGCCGGCAGGCGTACACCTGGACGGCGTTCGGTCAGGTGGCCACGCACAACGACCCGCGCGGGATCGCGACGCAGTACACGTACGACGAGCTCGGCCGGATGACCAGGCGTGCCGATCCGCGCGGCGCGGCGACCTGGGCCTACGACGGGCCGGGGGCCAACACGATCGGCAAGCTCGTGCAGGCGCGCAGTGCGGAAGGCGACATCACCCGGCTCAGCTACGAGGCGGTGCCGGCGAGCGCTCCGAACCGCGGCCTGCTCGCCGCGACGGAGCAGGTCGTGGACGGACGCACATACCGCCTCGGCTACGGCTACGACCAGTTCGGCCGCACCATACGCGTGGAGTACCCGAGCGCCGCCGGCGAGGCGTTCGCTGTGACGTACTCGTACGACGCCGGCGGCCTGCTCACCACCGTCAGCGACGGCACCACGAGCCCGCCGTACTGGACCTTTGTGGACGACAACCAGGGCTACCGCATCGGCGAGGAACGGCTCCGCAACGGCACCACGACGACGTCGAGCTTCCAGCCGTTGAGCGGAAGGTTGGCGTCCTCGTCCGCGATATCCAGTCCCGGCAGGGTGCTGCAGCTCTTTTACGGCTACGACGCGGTCGGCAACGTCAAACACATGCGCGACGTCGTACGCGCGAACCGCTCCCGTTACTACACCTACGACACTCTCAACCGCCTGACGCAGACGCAGCTGTTGCAAGGCAACGACCCCGCGTTGCCCGGTGACGTGGTCGAGTCGTTCGCCTACAACGCCTCCGGCGGCTTCACGTCCAAGAGCGGCGTCGGGGCGTACAACTACCGTCCGGCGACCGACATCCTGCCCAACGCCGCCTTCGCGGCCGGGCAGAACGCCTACAGCTACGACTTGGCCGGCAACCAGGTCGGCCGCGTCGGTCCCGGCGTCGCCGGCGGCCGGCAGGCGATCACGTGGTCGCCGGCGAACCTGCCGACCTCCGTCGCCGTGGGCACCGGGGCGAACCTGGTCACCACCACGTTCCGGTACAACGCCGCCGAAGAGCGGGTGCAGCGCCGCGCCCCGAACGCCACGACCACGTACATCTCCGGACTGTACGAGCGCCGCGAGGCGGCCGGCGGCGGCAGCATCGAGCACCGCTACTACGTACAGGCCGGCGACAAGAACGTCGCGCAGGTCGTGAAGACCGAGGTCGCCGGCGCGGTCCAGAGCAGGTTCACCAACTACCCGCACGCCGACCGGCTCGGCTCGCCATTGGAATTTACCAACTCGACCCCGATTCCCAACAACAGCCAACGGTTCGAGGCGTTCGGCACGAACCTCGACCCGAACTGGCGCACGACCGGTGAGCGCGGCTTCGCCGGGCACGACCACGACGCCGACCTCGGCCTGATCGACATGGACGGACGGCTCTACGACCCGGTCCTGGGCAGGTTCCTCACCGTCGACCCGAAACTGTTCGCGGTGGACGCGGGCGCGGCACCCGCGGACACGTTCATCGCGCGGGCGGCCGAGGCCGGCGCGCCCGGTGGCGGCGCCGCCCCGACGATGGCCGCCGCCGATCTGCTCCAGCCGTACGCGTACGCCGCGAACAACCCGGTCGCCTACCTGGACCCGACCGGTCAGGACCCGAGGGCGTTCTACACCATGCAGGCGGCCGTGGAGCAGGTTGCCGACGCGGTCCGCGATTCGACACTGGGCGAGGCCGTCGCCGGATTCACCGCCGGTGTGGCGATCGCCGCCGTACCCGGTGGCTCGATCGCCGGAGCCGCACTGTCGCTGGACCCGCCCAGCCGGACGTTCGAGTTCTTCCGCGGCGCCGGTGAGGCCGCGTACGGCGTCGGCCAGTTCATCGCCGGCGGTGTCGGGACGGCCGGCGGTGGGGCCCTCACCGCGACCGGGGCCGGTGCCCCCGCCGGCGTGCCGGTAGTGGCCGTCTCGGGGGCCGCGATGGGCGAGGCCGCCATCGACGTGGCTTCCGGCGTGGCGACGATGTTGCACGCCACGTCGATGCCCCCCGACCGGCCGACGGGCGGCGGCGAGGGCACCGCCGGTTCGGTCATCGCGGCCCCGCCCGCCGGGCCAGCGCCCGCCGGCGCACCCAAGTCGGGGAACGGGCCGCCGACCGCGCCGAAGCCCGAAAAGGCGAGTTCCAAGGTCCTCGGCAGGAACCTCGTGGATGCCGGCGTGCAGCGCCCGGAGGGCACCGACGCGCACCACATCGTGGCGGGCGAGAAGGCGATTGCGGACCCGGCGCGGCAAGTGCTGGAGGCATACGGAATCAGCATCAACGCGGCGGAGAACGGCGTATTCCTGCCGGCGCACACGAAGTCGCCGAATCCGACGGGCGCGACGGTCCACCGCACGTTGCCCGACAAGTACTACACCAAGGTCAACGAGCTGGTCCTCCGCGCCGGCGCCACCGGTCGCAAGGAAGAGGTGCTGGAAACGCTAGAGTCCATCAGGACAGGGCTGTTGCAGGGAGACTTTGTTGAGCACCAACCGTACTAGCCCTCCCCAGGTCTACGAACCGGAGGTCGAGGAGGGCTTCGAGTGGGCGCTGCCGCTCGATGGCAAGCACGCCTTGCTCTTCGGCGGGTTCGACGGCACACCACGCGCCGGCGCCTGGTCTCCCGTGCCGATGTACCTGCTGCGGTCGGATGAGGGCGGGCCACGGCGGCGCGCGGACCTGCCGTGGTTGGGCAGCCACGTCCTCATCCTCCGGGACGAGGCGATCGCCGAGGTCGGCCCGATCCTCGCCGACCACGGCGAACTGCTGCCGCTCGAGTGCGCCGACGCGGGCCTGGTCGTCCTCAACGTCACCCGGGTCGTCGACGCGCTCGACGAGGAGCGCTCCGACATTGTCCGGTTCAGCTCGGGGCGAATCATGGACATCAAGAAGGCCACGTTCCGCGGTGAGCTCCTGACGGGACCGGCCGTGTTCAAGATCCCGCAGATGCCCTTTGGGCCCCTCTATTTCACATCCGACACGGTGGAGCTCATCCGTGCCACCGGACGCCATCGCGGGGTCACGTTCCGGCCGGCGTGATGGCGCGCCCGGCGCAGTCGAGCCGTCCCGTAGCGGCGACCGCGGCGAAGGCATATGCGCTGGGCTTGGGGATCCGGGCGAAGTCCTTGTCGTGGTCGACGGCGATCAGGCCGAACGTGGGGGCGTACCCTTCGCTCCACTCGAAGTTGTCGAACGCGGACCAGTGCAGGTACCCGCGTACGTCGACGCCCTCGTTGATGGCCAGGGCCAGGGCCGCGAGGTGTGACTTGAGGTAGTCGAGGCGTTCGCTGTCGTCGCCGGTGGCGATGCCGTTCTCGGTGACGACGAGCGGCAGGCCGGTGGCGGCGGCCCGGTGCAGGACCTGGCGCAGGCCGTCCGGGTGGACGGCCCAGCCCATCTGGGTCAGCCGGTAGCCGTCCGGCGGGGCGGCGAAGACCGTCGGCGAGGCTGGGTCGACCCACTGCTTGCGGTAGTACTGCACGCCGAGCCAGTCGCCGCGGTCCGGGCCGACCAGTCCGTCCAGGTACCGGTCGACGATCTCGTGCCGCAGGTGGCCGTGGAACGCCCAGCACGCCTCGTCGTTGCGCAGCGGCGCCAGCAGCGGCAGTTGCACCGCCAGGCCCACCTGCGACGCGGGCGACCGGTCCCGCACCGCACGGACGGCCGCCCGGTGGGCGTCGAGCAGCACCCGGCCGACCCGCTTCCACAGGATCGGGTTGGTGATGCCGGGCGCGTGGTAGCCCTCCAGATATCCGTGCAGGGCGACCATCTGCGGCTCGTTGACCGTGCACACGTACGGCATCAGGTCGCCGAGTTCGGCGGCCGCGCGGGCGCAGTACCGGCCGAACACGGCGACGGCGTCGGGGGCGAGCCAGCCGCCACGGGCGGCGAACCAGCGCGGCAGCGTGAAGTGGTGCAGGGTCACGAACGCGGTCAGGCCGGCATCGGCGAGCGCGGTCAGGACGCGCCGGTAGTGCGCGATCGCGGCACGGCTGAACTCCCCGGCGCGGGTTCGATCCGCGACCACTCCAGCGACAGCCGGTGCGCGTTGTGGCCCAGCGAGGCCAGCAGCGCGAAATCTTCGGCGTACCGGTGGAAGTGGTCGATCCCGTCGCCGGACGACTCGCGGGCCGCCGTGCCGGGGGCGTGCTCGAAGTCCCACCAGTCGTTGTTGACGTTACCGCCTTCCACCTGGTGCGCGGCCGTGGCCGCGCCCCAGAGGAAGTCGGCCGGAAACTCACTCATGCGGGTACGGACACGAAGGTGAACGAGCCGGACGGCACGCGGTAGACGGCGTAGTCGCCGTCGACGCGGACGTACTCGGCCCGGTGTGGCTTGGCGGCGACGTGCCCGCCTCGCAGCGGCACCCAGACCTCGGCGGCGGTGTTCGTGGGGACGTCCACCGTGAGCCGGAACCAGCGGTCCGCCCTGCTCCAGGTCGAGCGGACGGCGCCCTGCGGTGTCTGGTAGCTGCCCTGCACGAACGTGACGTCGCCGACGAGCTTGGGTTGGACGACCAGCGACCGGTAGGCGACGGAGCCGTCCGCCGGCCGGATGCCCGCGAGTCCACTGTGGAGCCACTCCTCGATCTGGGCGAGAATCATGTGGTTCTTGGAGTCCCGGCGGTTCCACCGCTCCCCCATCGTGGTCATGCCGTTGGGGTTGGCGACGGTGGGCTCCATGAAGAACCCGTAGCTGGGCTCCTCGTCCTCCTGGAGCAGATCCCACAGCACCTCGTCGCGGCCGGCGGCGGCGAGCGCGCGGACGGTCGCGGCCATGCCGATGGTGCCGCCGCTGAAGTGCGGGCCGTCGCCGCTGGGGTGGAACGCGTACACGAGCTCGACGAGCGCGTCCAGGACGGCCGCACGTTCGCCGTCCGGGACCAGCCCGGCGTCGAGCGCGAGCGCTTGGGCCGCCTGCGTGGCTCCGGCGGTGCCGGCGTTGCCCGCGGTGGTGTACCGGCGCAGCGAGATGTTGTAGAAGTGGGCGTTGAAGGCGTTCTTGATGTCACCGGCGAGCGTGCGGTAGCGCGCGGCGTCGGCTGAGTGGCCGGTCAGCTCCGCCATCATGGCGAGCTTGCTGATCATCGTGTAGTAGCCCCAGGTGCCGGTGATCCGGCCGGAGGTCTGGTCGGCCGAGACCCAATCGGCGAGGGCGGCGTCGACGATATGCGCGTCGGCACCGGTCAGCACCTTCTGCCGCTGGATGTAGTCGGCGAAGTCGACCATCCGGTCGTAGTAGCGCGCCATCGTCTGGGTGTCGCCGTACAGCTCGTACAGCAGGGCGGGCACCAGGACGATGGCGTTGCCCCAGTTGATTTCGTCGCCGAAGCGCCCGGTGTAGCCCCAGTCGTAGACCGGGGTCTTCAGCGCCACGTTGCCGAACATCGGAGTGTCCGCAATGGACTGACCTTCGACGAGGTGGTGCATGGTGGTACGCAGATACGCGCCCAGCTCGTGGTTTCGGTGGATGGCGCCCATCGGCATGGTGTAGTCCGCCGGGTACGACAGCTTCTCCCGGCCTGGGCAGTCGGTGAACACCGACATGACGTTGGCCGCGAACGAGTACCGCGCCATCGTATGGATCCGGTTGATCCGCGCGTTGGAGGTGGTCACGTCGCCGGCCTGGGGCGTGGCGGCCTGCAGCCGCAGACCCTTGACCGTGTCCTTGGTCGGGACGTACCCCTCCGGCAGTCCGGTCACCTGGACCCACTGCATGCCGAAGTAGTTGAAGTCCGGATGCCACGTCTCCCCGCCGGGCAGCCCGGCAGTGGTGTACGTGTTGAAAAGGTCCCGGCCGCGACCGCCTCCGCCGCCCATCAGCGATGCCTGGTCGACCGTGCCGTCCGCGGCCAGCGACTCGGCCGGCGACATCCGGACGGTGGTGCCCGCCGGCACGTCTTCGGCGAGGCGCAGTTGCGGCCAGCCGACGATGTTCTGCCCGAAGTCGAACACCCAGGTGCCCGGGACAGGATTGGTCACCGACACCGGCGTGAACGTCTCGACGAGCGTGACCGGCTCGGCGGCGCGGGCGACCAGTGTGGTGGCCAGGTTCGGCTGCGGCGCGATGCCGGCGTCGATCCAGCCGGTGGCGGTTCCGTCGCGGCGCTTGGCGGTGGCGGACAGGTCGGACCCGGGCCGGTCCCAGCCGGGCTGTTCGCGGCGGGCGTCGTAGTCCGCGCCGGAGTACCAGGCGTCGGTGACGAGCGCGCCGAGCGCCGTACGCCAGCCCCGGTCGGAGACGACGACGTCACGGGTGCCGTTGGTGTACGAGATCTCCAGCCGGGCGATCAGCCGCGGGGTGACGGCGGCGCCGGCGCTGGGATCGCTGGCGGCGACGTTGTTGCCCGACCCGGTCACGAGCGCGCCGGTGGTGTGCGGCTTGGTCAGGCCGGGGGCAAAGGAGATGTCCGCCGTGCCGATCGCGGTGATGACGCGGGATTCCAGGCTGTCGCCGCCATCGCCGGTGTCGACGTTGATGGTGCCGCCCACGTGGTAGTTGGCGACGTTGTCGAGCTTCACGGTGGTGGCGCCGGATTCGGCGTCGGCCGCCAAGGCTCCGGCACCCTTGAGTTGGCTCTGCCACCACGAGTACGGCGCGGTGCGACCGACGGCGGGGTTGGTGACGCTGCGGCGCACGTACGCCGGGCCGTTGCCGAGCCGCACGCCGAGCGTGTTGCCGCCCTTGCGCAGCTCGCCGGTGACGTCGTAGGTCCGGTACTCGCTGGAGAGCTGGTAGTTGGAGTTGCCGGGGGCGAGAACCTCGTCGGTCAGCGTCCGGCCGTTGATGGTCGGCAGATGCAGGCCGACGCCGGACAGGTAGAGGCGGGCGCCGGCGACGTGCCGGCGGTGGTCGACGGTGAACTGGCGGGCGAAGACCGGCATCGGCTGGCTCTCGGTCCGGCCCGGGTACTCGATCCAGCGGGCCGATCCCCAGTCACTCTGGTCGAGCAGCCCCATCTCCCACGAGCCCGGCTCGCTCCAGTCGGACGGGCGCCGGTCGGCGTCCCAGACCCGCACCCGCCAGACGACCCGGTCGCGGGAGGCCAGCGGCTTGCCCGCGTACGCGATGCCGGTCTGCCGGTCTGCGGCAACCTTGCCGGTGTCCCAGATCAGTCTGCCGCGCTTGAGGTTGGACTCGCTGGTGGCGGCCTGGATCTGGTACGCGGTCTGCCGGTCACCCGGGTGGCCGGCGGCCCGCCGGGTTTCGATGAACTGCCAGCCGAGTGTGGGGTTGGGATTGTCGATGCCGAGGAGCTCATCGTGCCGGCCGTCGACCGTCAGGTTGACGACCTCGACGTTCGGTCGATCGGTGCCATGCCCGGCGGCGGGCGTGGCGATCAGCGCTTGCGATGCGAGCAGGGTCATGCATACTCCCACGCCCGCGAACACGCGCCGGCGATGCTTGGTTGGTGACACTGGTGCCCTCCCCTGCTCGTGACTAGCTGCCGGCCTTGTAGTCGGCGTCCATGGCGGCGAGCATCTTGTCGGGCGTGGACTGTCCACTAAAGACTTCCTGGATCCCCGAGAGCATCGTCTGCTGCACCTTGGCGTTGGGCCACAGCTGGTCCATGAACGGCACCGTGCGGTTGCCCTGGATGAACGTGGTCAGCTCGGTGAGCGCCGGGTCGACCGCCGAGCCGCTGTCCGGCAGGGAGGGCAGGCTGCCCTGCTTGCCGTTGAACACCTTCATGCCCGCCGGTGACATGACGAAGTCGACGAACTTCAGCGCCAGCTCCTTGTTCTTCGCCTTGGCGTTCACGCCGTAGCCGGCGCCCGCGGCGGCGGGCATGATGAACGTGGCCGGGTCATCGGTGGCCGGTAGCGCCTTGAGGGTGAAGGTGCCGGCCGGGTTCTTGCCCTTGAGCAGGGCGACGACCCAGTTGCCCTGGATGATGCCGAGGGTCTTGCCGGTGGCGGCGAGTTCCTGGCTGGCCTCGTAGCTGGTGCCGAGTGGGTTCTTCTGGAAGCAGCCGGTCTTGTTCATCTCCTGGTACTTGGCCATGGCGGTGGTCCACGGCGACCCGGCGAAGGTGGCCTGGCCGGCCTGCATCTTCTTGTCGAAGTCCTTGTCGCCGGCGTAGACGGTGGTGGCGACCAACGCGTAGAGGGCGATCTGGGTCACCCAGTTGTCCTGGATGCCGAGCGCGAACGCCGGCGTCTTCTTGGCGGCCGCGGCCCTGCAGAAGGCCAGCAGTTCGGTCCAGGTGCCCGGCGCTGTCAGCCCGGCCTTGTCCATGGCCTGCTGGTTGTAGATGGCGCCGATCCCGTTGAGCCCGAACACCGCGTTGTACGTCTTGCCGTCGTACTGCGCGACGCTCTTGACGGACTCTGGATACCTCGCGGCCCATGGCCGGTCCGACAGGTCGAGCAGGTAGCCCGGCTTGGCCAGCACGTAGGTGGCGCCGGGGTTGCCGTTGCCCGGCCACACCGTCATCACGTCCGGCGCGGTGCCGGAGGCCAGCTGGGTACGGATCTGCTGCTGGTACTGGTCGGCGCCGCTGGTGGTGAAGTTGACCTTCACGCCGGGGTTGGCCGCCTCGAACGCCTTGACGACGTCCTCAACGGACCCCTGGTCGACCGAGGCCAGGGTCAGGGTCTTGTTGTCGCCGTCGCCGGAGCCGGCGTTGGTGCCGCCGCTGCACGCGGTCAAGAGGGTCGCCGCGGTGAACGCGGCGGCCAGGGCCGGAAGTGTGCGTATCTTCATGGTGTCTCCCATGGGGAAGGAGCCGATTGAGCCTGAGCGGTGACGGTGTAGCTGCCGGACGCCAGCCGCAGGGTGACCCCCGCGGCGGACGGCTCGACCCCGAGAACCCCGGCCGCCCCGACATGGGCGCGCCGTCTTCGCGGACGCTGTCCGGGTCGGCGGTGGGGATCTCCAGTACTGCGGTGCTGCCGGGTGGCACCGTTGCGGTCACGGTGATCCGGCCGTCCTCGACCTGCCAGCCGCAGGCGATTCGCCCCCGTACGGTCTCCTGCTCCGCGCGGGCCCAGGTGAGCCGGCCACCGGGGAGCGGGCGCAGGAGCAGTTCCCGGTACGCGACCGACCGCGGTGTCTGGTCGATGCCGGCGACGCGGCCGTAGAGCCAGTCGCCGACGCTGCCGAGGCTGTAGTGGTTGAACGAGTTCATCGCCGGCGACTGGAACCCGGCGTGCTCGGTCCAGCCGTCCCAGCGCTCCCAGATCGTGGTGGCGCCGTGCCGGATCGAGTAGCCCCACGACGGGTACTCGTCCTGGTGCAGCAGCGCGTACGCCAGGTCCGCGCGGCCGTGGTCGGTCAGCACCGGGCATAGCAGCGCCACTCCCACGAACCCGGTGGTGAGCCGGTTGTCCCGCTTCTCGATGTCGGCGGCCAGGTGCCCGACCGCCGCCGGCACCAGCGCGTCCGGGAGCAGCCCGAACGCCAGCGCCAACAGGTAGCCGGTCTGGGTACCGCCCTCCACGGTGCCGTCGTCATCCACATAGGACTCGATGAACGCCGCCCGTATCGCGGCGTGCAGGGCCCGCATCTCTTCCGCCTCGGCGTGCCGGCCCAGCACCTCGGCGGACAACCCGACGATCTGCGCGCTGCGGGCGAAGTACGCCGTCGCCAGCACGTCCCGCGGGGTGGCGGCGTCGACCTGGAGCCAGTCCCCGTACGAGTTGCCCGTGCGGTGCCGCCATCGCAGATCGGGATTGTGCTTGTGGACGTACCGGACCCAGGCGACCATCGCGTCGAACGAACGCTCCAGCACGCGCCGATCGCCGTACGTCCGCCACAGGTGCCACGGGATGATCGCCCCGGCGTCGCCCCACGCCGGCGCCGCCTCCCGGTACATCGAGACGACCGGGGCGACGTCCCGGAACGCACCCTCGACGTCCTGCCCGTCCACCACGTCGCGCATCCAGCGGGCGAAGAACGCGGACACGTCGGCGTTGCGGCTGGCGGTCGGGGCAAAGATCTGCGCGTCGGCCAGCCAGCCCAGGCGCTCGTCCCGCTGCGGGCAGTCCGTGGGTACGGCGAGGAAGTTTCCCCGCTGCCCCCACACGATGTTGGACTGCAACTGGTTGACCATCGGGTCAGAGCACTGGAAGGTCCCCGTGTACGGCGTATCGTTGTGCAGTACCTGTGCCACGACGTCCGATGTGGACAGGTCGCCGGGGTGGTTGGCTATCTCGACGTACCGGAAGCCGTGGAAGGTGAACCGCGGCTCGAACACCTCGATCTCGCCGCCGCCGGTGACGTAGACGTCGGTGGCCTTCGCGCGGCGCAGGCTGTCCACGTACAGCTCGCCGGCGTCGAGCATCTCCGCGTGCCGCAGCACGATCCGATGCCCGGCCTCGGCCGCCCGCACGTTGAGGCGGACCCGGCCGACCAGGTTCTGTCCGAAGTCGACGATGAACCGGCCCGGAGCCCGGCGCTCGACCTTGGCAGCCGGCATCTCGTGGGTGACGCGGATCGGGTCGTCGGGCTCGGCAACCAGCGGTCCTGGCTCGGCGTCGAGCACGGCGACCGGCCGGAAGCCGCCGACCGGACCGGGCTGATCCCAGCCGGGCACGTGGTGCCGGGCATCGACATGCTCGCCCATGAGCAGGTCGGCGGCGCGGATCGCGCCAGGCTGTTCGGTCCAGCCGGCGTCGGTGGCCACCACCTGCTGGGAGCCGTCGGTGAAGTCGAGCACCAGCTGGGCGAGGAACGCCGGCTGGTCGCCGTAGTGATGCGCGGGGCGGCGCGGGTCGAAGCCGACGAAGCCGCACCACCACCCGTCCGCGACGATCGCCGCGAGCGTGTTCGCGCCCTCACGCAGCTGGTCAGTGACGTCGTACGTCTGGTACTGCAACCGGTGGTGGTACTCCGTCCACCCTGGAGCCAGCTCGAGGTCGCCGACCCAGTCGCCGTTGAGCCGGGGCTCGTACACGCCGCGCGCGGTCGCGTACAGCCGGGCCCGTACCGGCCGTTGCGCCACGCGGAACTCGCGGCGCAGGTACAACGGCGCCGCCCCCGTGGGGCCGTCGTTATCGCTCGGCGGATCGACGTGCGGCGCGGCGAACGGATCCCGGCCGACCCACACCGCGGTCCAGTCCTCGCGGTGCAGCAGCCCGGTCTCGAACCAGGTCTGCGCCGCCCCTGCCGGGGTGCCGGTCTCGTCCCAGATCTCGACGCGCCAGTGGTAGCGGGTGGCCGAGCGCAGCGCAGGGCCCTGCCATGGCACGCCGATCGAGTCGGTGGCGTCGCGGCGGCCGGTGTCCCACAGCAGCCGGTCGGCGTCGTCCAGGTCCGCCGCGCGTTCGGCGGCGGTGATCCGGTACGCGCTCTGCGCCGCCCCGCGTCGCTCGGAATCGAGCTTCCAGGACAGCCGCGGGCGCGGCTCCCCCATCCCGAGCGGCTGGCACCGCTGCTCCGTCGTCAGACCGTACAGTGTCATCCTTTGTGCCCTCCGGCGAAGCCGTTGATGATGCTGCGTCATCCCTTGAGCCCTCCGGCGAAGCCGTTGATGATGCTGCGTTGCAGCGCGAAGTAGACGGCCAGGATCGGCACGATGCTGATCACCAGCGCGGCGAAGATGAGGTTCCAGTCCGACACGAACTGGCCCACGAACCCCGCGAGGGCGACCGGCACGGTCTGCTGGTCGCTGCCGGACAGGTACAGCAGCGGGGTGAAGAAGTCGTTCCACACCGCGATCGCGTTGAGCACCAACGCGGTCACCGTGATCGGCTTGAGCATGGGAAAGACGATGTACCGGAACGCCTCCAGTGGCCGGCATCCGTCGATCAGTGCGGCGTCCTCGAAGTCGCGCGGTAGGGCGCGTATGAATCCGATGTAGAGGAACGTGGTGAAGGGCACCTGCAGGCCGGAGTAGAACAGGATCAGCGCCCATACCGTGCCGAGCAGGCCGAGGTCGCGCATCGTCTGGTACAGCGGCAGGGCCGCGAGCTGGAACGGCAGGATCAGCCCCAACATGATCAGCAGGAACATCCCGCGTGACCAGCGCGCGGTGGCGCGGGCGATCGGGTACGCGGCCAGCGACGAGACCGCCAGGACGATGAGAACGCTGCCGGCGGTCACCAGCACGCTGTTGACCAGTGCGCCGCCGAGCCCGCCTTCCTGCCATGCCTGGGTGAAGTTGTCCAATGTGGGCCTGACCGTCGGCCGGATCGGCGAGGAGTTGTCCGACGGCGGCCGGATCGCCAGGTTGACCAGCACGTACACCGGGAAGGCGACCACCACGGCGGCGGCGATCATCACCATCTCCAGGGCGAAGGTGCGCCAGCGGTACCGGTTCACGACGCCGCCCTCTCGTTGCGGGCCAGCACGAAGTACTGGCTGGTCGAGGCGACCGCCACGATGATCGTCAACACCACGGCGAGGGCGATGCTGTAGCCGAACTCGCCCAGCGTGAACGCGTCCTTGTAGATGAGCGTGGAGATGGTGTCGGTGGCGTGCCCCGGCCCGCCCCCGGTCAGCGCGTACACCTGGTCGAACAGCTTGATCCCGCCGATGATCGACAGCATCAGGTTGATGGTGAACGCCGGCGCCAGCAGCGGACGGGTCACCGACCAGAACCGCCGCACCGGCCCGGTGCCGTCGATCGCCGCGGCCTCGTAGATCTCCTTGGGCACCGATTGCAGCCCGGCCAGGAAGATGACCATCGAATAGCCGCCGAACTGCCACACGATCACGCCGACGATCGACCACAGCGCCAGTTGCGGGTCCCCCAGCCAGTCCTGCTGCCACGAGTCCAGCCCGACCGCGCCGAACAGGCTGTTGACCGCGCCATCGGGACCCAGCAGGTTCCGCCACAGGTACGCTGTCACGATCGGGGTCACCACCGCTGGCGCGAACAGCAGCACCCGCAGCAGGTTTCGAGACTTGATCATGCTGTTGACGCCGAGCGCGAGCAGCAGCCCGAATCCGTTCTGGATGACGGTGATGGCCACGGCGATCACCAGCGTGTGCCAGACCGCCTGCCGCGCGTCCGGGTCACGCGCCATGTCGGCGAAGTTGCCGAGCCCGACGAACGAGAAGTCCGGGCTCAGACCGTCCCAGTCGGTAAAGGCGTAGTACACGCCCCGCGCGCTGGGCACCAAAACCACGAAAGCGAACAGCAACATCGCCGGCGCCGCGAACCACCACGGCGGCGCCGTGCTCCGTCCGTCTCTCTTGGAACGTTTCATCTATGTGTCCCGCCGAATGGGTAACGTTTCCCAAATATTTCGCCTGACCCTAGGAGGTCACCGTTCCGACGTCAAGAGCGGCAAGGTCTACACTCGGGCAACGTTCCCCACGAGGCATCGAAGGAAAGGCCGGATGGACAAGCCGCCAGCACCGTCGCGACGCATCACCATCGTCGACGTCGCGCAGCACGCCCGGGTCTCCACGACCGCCGTCTCCAAGGTGCTGCGCAACGCCTACGGGGTCAGCCCGACGATGCAGGCCAAGGTGCGCCAGGCGATCGCCGAACTCGGCTACCGGCCCAGCGCCGCCGCGCGGGGCATGCGGGGTCAGACGTACACCATCGGCGTGATGCTGCCCGACATCCGCAACCCGTTCTTCGCCGAGATCCTCGACGGCCTCAACGACCACCTCGCGGACACCGACTACCAGGTGCTCCTCGGACCCGGCTGCAACGGCGAGGAGGCCGAGGCCAAGGTCACCCACGCCATGATCGACCGCAGCATGGACGGGATGATCCTCATCGCGCCGGTCTCCTCGCGCGCGCATCTCGAACACGTCGCCCGTACCGTGCCCACCGTCGTCGTCGGCCGGCACGGACGCTCCGCGACCTACGACACCGTGGCGGACGACGACTTCGCCGGCGCCGGCCTCGTCGTCGACCACCTCGCCGACCTCGGCCACCGGCGGATCGCGCACATCGAGCACCACGAGACCGACCCCGACCGTCTCGCCGAAATGCCCAACGCGATCCGCGCCGACGGCTACCAGCACGCCATGCGTGCCCGCGGCCTGGCCGGCGAGATCGACATCGCCTCCACCAGCTACACCCAAGAAGGCGGCTACCTCGGCGCCCAGCAACTGCTCGCCCGGCCCGTACGGCCCACCGCCATCTTCGCCGGCGCCGACATCGTCGCCATGGGCGCCCTCGACGCGATCGCCGAGGCCGGCCTGCGCGTCCCCGAGGACATCTCCGTCGCCGCCTACGACAACACCACCTTCGCCGCCTTCCGCCCCATCTCGCTGACCAGCGTCGACCAGGCCGGCCATCAGATCGGGAGGAACGCCGCCCGTCTCCTGCTAGACCGCATCGCCGACCGCCAGCGGCCAGCCACCCAGATCAAGCTCTCCCCCACGCTGGTCACCCGCCGCACGACCGCTCCGCCTCCGGCGTAGTAGCGGAGCGTCGCCGCGGCGACGGCGCGGCCATCTCATCGATTCACGTATGGCTTTCGATGCTGACGCGTGCTAAATTTCCGCCTCATTAGCGAAAGTTTCTAAAGCTCAGCTCAGTTCACGATCCTGCGAGGGAACGACGTCCCGCGGTTCGAATCGGTTCGATAGCACACCCGTGTGACCTCTTCGAAAGGACAGCGATGACCACTTCACGGCGGAACTTCCTGGGCCTCCTCGGCCTGGGCGCCGCGGCGACCGCCGGCGGACCGCTGCTGGCGGGATGCAGCGAGAAGCCGGCCGGCACCGGTGCGGCAGCGAACCTGGACAAGTTCGCCGGCCTCCTGCCGGCGCAGAAGGACCCGGCGCTGGGCATCTCCCCGGACGTCAAGGGCACCCGTCCGGTGCCCGACGGCTACGTCAAATACCCCGGCACGCTCGTCGACGCGATCACCGACAAGCCCGGTACCAGCGGAAAGGCCGTGACCGCGATGACGCCGGTGTGGGGTCCCGCCCCGCCCGGCTACCAGCAGAGCGCCTACCTGCAAGCGGTCAACGCCGAGCTGGGCACACCGGTCAACTTCACCATCCAGGACGGCAACACGTACGCGGACAAGCTCAACGCGATGTTCGGCGCCCGCGACGTACCCGAGCTGCTGTGCGTACCGGGCTGGGAGGTGGGGAAGATCCCCCGCTTCGACGAGGCCGCCAAGGTGCTCTTCGAGGACCTCACCGACTACGTCAAGGGCGACGCGGTCAACGCGTACCCGATGCTCGCGACGTTCCCGACCGGCGCTTGGCGCAACGCGATCTGGAACCAGCGGCTGTACGCGGTGCCCAACCCCAGCGAAGGCCCGTTCCCGTGGGCGCTGTTCACCCGCAAGGACCTACTGGACGCCCGCGGCCTGACGATGCCGAAGAGCCTGGACGAGCTGCTGACCGTGGCCAAGGAGGTCACCGACCCGGCCAAGAAGGTGTGGGCGTTCGACGACGTCTTCGCAATGATCCAGATTTACCACAAGGTGCCCGGCTCGAAGCAGGGCTGGCGGCTCAAGGCCGATAAGACGCCCGAGTTCAAGTACGAGACACCGGAGTACCGCCAGGCGCTCGAGGCCATGGCCAAGATCTACAAGGACGGCCTGGTCCACCCGGACGTCGTCGCCAGCAAGGGCGCCGACGCCAACCTGTTGTTCGCGCAGGCCGGCAGCATCATCTTCAAGCAGGCCGGCGTGGGCTTCTGGCAGGGCGCCCAGGCCGAGCACCAGAAGGTGAACCCGAAGCTGAACATCCAGCCGGTGCCGGTCTTCTCCGCCGCCGGTGGCGATCCCCTGATGTGGCGCGCCGACGAGCCGATTTCCTACACCTTCGTCAAGAAGGGCGTCGGCAAGGAGCGGATCGAGGAGCTGCTGCGGATCATCAACTGGTGTTCCGCCCCGCTGGGATCTCAGGAGGCGCAGCTGCGCGACTACGGCGTGGAAGGCAAGCACCACACCAAGACCCCGGGCGGACCGGTCAAGACCGACCTGGCCTTCAAGGAGATCGCCAACCAGTACTTCTTCATCAGTGGCCGCAACCCGGTCATCGGGCCGTTCCCCGACACCCCGCACTTCGTGCCGGACCTGCTCACCTGGTCGAACGAGACGGTCAAGTACCTCGAGCCGGACCCGTGGGACGGGCTGAAGCTGGAGATGCCGGCCGCGTTCAAGGGATTTGCCGTACCGGCCGAGGAGAAGTTCACCGACGTCGTGCGCGGCCGCCGACCGGTGTCCGATGTGGACTCCATTGTGCAGGAGTGGAAGGCCAACGGCGGCGAGGAGGCGCGGCAACTGCTGGCGAAGGCGCTGTCCGAGGCCGGACGATGAGTGGGAGCCGGCGCCAGCCGCTGCGGGTACGCCTGCGGCGCGACTGGCAACTGCTGGTGATGCTGGTGCCCGGCTTCCTCATCCTGCTGGTCTTCAGCTACGTGCCGATCCTCGGCAACGTCATCGCGTTCCAGGACTACAACCCGTACGTCGGCAGCAATCCGCTGGAGGCGTTCCTGCACAGCAACTGGATCGGCTTCGGCCAGTTCCAGCTGCTGTTCGAGGACCCGGCGTTCTGGCACGCGTTCCGCAACACGCTCACGATCACCGCGTTCCAGATCGTCTTTTTCTTCCCGCTGCCGATCGCCCTGGCGATCATGTTGCACAACCTGCTGTCCAGCCGGCTGCGCGGCTTCATCCAGACCGTCGTGTACCTGCCGCACTTCTTCAGCTGGGTGCTGGTGGTGACGTTCTTCGTGCAGATGCTCGGCGGCGCCGGGCTGCTGGCCCAGACGATGCGCGACGCCGGGCTCGAGCCGTGGAACGTCATGACCAATCCGGACACGTTCATCCTCCTGGTCACCGCGGAGGCGTTGTGGAAGGACATCGGCTGGGGCACCATCGTGTTCCTCGCCGCACTGTCCACTATCGACCAGAACCTGTACGAGGCGGCCGCCGCGGACGGCGCCGGGCGGTGGCGACGGCTGTGGCACATCACGCTGCCCGGCCTGCGCCCGGTGATCGTGCTGCTGCTGATCCTCCGCCTCGGCGACGCGCTGTCGGTCGGCTTCGAACAGTTCATCCTGCAGCGCGACGCGGTGGGTCGGGAGGCGTCGGAGGTGCTCGACACCTTCGTCTACTACTTCTCCATCGCCACCGGCAACTACGGCTACGGCGCCGCGGCCGGCCTGTTCAAGGCCGCGATCGGCCTGTGCCTGATCCTGGCCGCCAACAAGGTGGCGCACAAGCTCGGCGAACAAGGGATCTACTCGAAGTGACAGCCACCACCCGCCGTCCGGTCTGGGAAGAGCAACCGACACGGATCGGCCAGGTCCTCAAGGCCATCGTGCTCACCCTGCTGGTGCTGGGCGTGCTGTTTCCACTGTGGGTGATCCTCGTGACCAGCCTGTCCTCTCGCGAGACCATCGCGCGGGCCGGTGGGTTCGTGGTCATTCCCCGAGGAATCGACGCCTCGGCGTACGAGACCATCTTCGCCGGCGGCGCGGTGACCCGGGCGATGTGGATCAGCACGTTGGTCACCGTCATCGGCACCGCCGTCGCGCTGGCCGTCACCGTGCTCGCCGCGTACGGCCTGTCCCGCCCCCGCTCGCTCGGCTACCGCTGGCTTCTCGGCTACTTCCTGCTGCCGTTCCTGGTCTACCCGCCGCTCGTGCCCAAGTACCTGGTGGTCACCGGCCTCGGCCTCAAAGACACCATCTGGGCGCTGATCCTGCCGCCGGCCATCAGCGTGTTCAACCTCGTCGTCGTCCGCGGCTTCTTCCAGGGCATCCCCGCGGAACTGCTCGACAGCGCCCGCATCGACGGCGCCAGCGACTTCCGGATCCTGAGCCGCATCGTGCTACCGCTGTCCAAGGCGGTCATCGCCGTCGTCGGCCTGTTCTACGCGGTCGGCTACTGGAACGTCTGGTTCGACGCGCTGCTGTTCATCGACCGCAACGACATGTACCCGATCCAGCGGGTCCTGCAGAGCTACCTGCTGGCCGGCCAGGCACCGCACACGTCCGGCGCCAACGTCGGCGTCACCATGCCACCCACCGAGGCGATCAAGATGGCCGTCGTCGTCCTCACGGTCGCACCCATCGTCGCGGTCTACCCGTTCATCCAGCGCCACTTCATCAAGGGCGTACTCATCGGCGCGGTCAAAGGCTGACACCACATGATCACTATGCGCACCAGCCCGCACGCGGTCGACTTCGGAGACGTACGGGCCACCAACCTCGCGGTGGTGCTGCGGCACGTACGCGCCAACGGCCCGTGCTCCCGCGCCGACATCGCCGCCGCCACCGGTCTGAACAAGGCCACCGTCTCCAGCATCGTCGGCGACCTGATCCGGCGCCGGCTGCTGCGCGAGACCGGCCCCAGCGGCCACCGCATCGGCCGCCCCGCCATCATGCTCGCCCTCGACGGGGAGCCGTACGCGGCGATCGGGATCGCGGTCGGTTCCGACCACCTCACCGCGATGGCGGTGGACCTGCCGGGCACCTGCCTGCTGTCCTGGCACCGGTCCTTCGCCGAGCACGCCGCCTCCCCCGGCCTGGCGGTGGCGGCGATCTCCACGCTGGCCCGGCGCGCCGCGGCCCGCGTCACCAGCCAGGGCCGGTACGTGCTCGGCCTCACCGTGGGCGTACCCGGTCTGGTCGACGGGGATGGGGTGGTACGCCGCTCCCCCACCCTCGGTTGGCGTGACATGGATCTGCGCGGCGAACTGGTGACCGCGCTGCGCCAACCGGGTTACGCCATCGCCGTGGACAACGAAGCAAACCTCGCGGTGCTCGCCGAGCAGCGGTACGGCCCGTACCCCGAGGCCACGAACCTGGCGTACCTGACCGGCGGCGCCTCGATCGGCGCGGGCGTGGTCGTCGACGGCCGGCTGCTGCGCGGGAATCGAGGTTTCAGCGGCGGCATCGGACACATCCAGGTGCTGCCGGACGGCCCCGCCTGTGTGTGCGGCCGGCGCGGCTGCCTGGAGGCGCTGGCCGGAGTTCCGGCGCTGATCCGGCGCGCGCTGCCCGACCTGGACGTAGACGTCAGCCTCGCGCTGGACATTCAGGAAATCGTGCGCCGCGCCAAGGCGCACGAGCCGGCCACATTGGACGCGCTCGCCGAAACGGGACGCTGGCTTGGGTACGGCGCGTCGCTGCTGGCCAACATTGTCAACCCGGAGGTGGTCATCCTGGGCGGCTACTTCGCACCCCTGACGCCCTGGCTGTTGGCAACCGTCGAGGCGGAGCTGGCGGTGCGGACCGTCGCCCCGCAAGCCGGCGGCTGCCGCATCGCGCCGGCCACGCTCGGCACCGAATCGTCGGCGCTCGGCGCGGCCGCTCGCATACTCGACCACATCGACGCCGGCCACCTCCCCGAGCTTCCGGACGATTAGTCCGCCGGTGGCGCGGTGCTCTCGCGGACGGTGAGGCTTGTGGCGAGTTCGAGTCCGCCCTGGGACGTCTCCCCGCGCCCCAGCGCGAGCGCCAACTCGGTGGCGGCCGCGGCCATCTCGGCGAGCGGCTGATGGACGGTCGTGAGTGGAGGATCGACCAGGGCGGCGATCGGCAGGTCGTCGAAGCCGACCACACTCAGGTCCGCGGGGATCGTCAGCCCGAGTGCCTTGGCCGCCCGATAGACACCGAGCGCCTGGAGGTCGTTACCCGCGAAGATCGCCGTCGGGCGCTGCGGACGGGACAGCAGGTCGAGCGCGGCCGCGTAGCCGTCCTCCAGGGTCAGCGCCGTGCTGACGACGAGGCCACCGTCCATCGCCAGGCCGGCGGCGTCCATGGCGGCGCGGTAGCCGTCCAGCCGGGCCCGGCAGCACAGGACGTGCTCCGGACCGCCGATCGTCGCGATGCGGCGGTGTCCCAGCCCGATCAGGTGACGGGTGGCCGACCGGCCACCGCTCCAATTCGTCGCCCCGACAAACGGAACGTCATCCGGCAACTCCATCGTGGGATCGAACACCACGCACGGAATCCCCCGGGCGCGCAGCTGGTTACGCTGCTCCTCCGACAACTGCGCCACCGTCACCACACAAGCCGGACGCCGCGCCAGCGTGTCGTCGATCCAGTAGCGGATCGTGCTGCGCTCCGGGCCGAACTCGGTCAGCACGACACCCAGCCGGTTCTCCCGGGCCACCCGCTGCACCCCGCGGATGATCTCGACCCCCACATGTGCTCCAACTCGTCGAAGACGAGCTCCATCGTGGTGCTGCGCTGGGCCGGCGTCGACTTGCGGTACCCATAGCGATTGACCAGTGCCTCAACCCGGGCGCGGGTGTCCGCGGCCACGCCGGAACGGCCGTTGATGACCTTGGACACCGTCGGGACCGACACTCCGGCCGACTCGGCGATGTAGGCAATGGTCACCGGGGTAGCCGGACGGTCACGCGCGTCGCTCACGGCGCAACGCCAGGCTCATAGTCGAACCAGTCGAACCGGACCGTGCCGGCCGCGGCGTACATTCCGATCACCCGCCCGGTGAAGCCTCCGGCGACCTCGGTCGACAGGTATCGGCCGTCGAGCTCGGCCAGCACCTCGAACGCGCCGTCCGCGCCTTCCACACCGAGCCGCAGTACGTCGGGCTCCTTGCACGGATGCCAATCGCCGGGCGGCGGGGCGACGTCGATCCGTAGCCGGACCGGACCGGCCGGCGCGCGCCGGGTGGCCACCGTCGGCCGCACCGAGCCGACCCGCGCCACCACCCGCACCTCGCCGTCGCCCACCTCGATGTCGTAGTGGTGCCGCTCGTCGACGCGTACCGCCAGCCCGCCGCGCCCGCCTGCGGTGTCGACCAGTGCCCGTACGCGGCAGGACGAATGCTGCTGGCGGCGGCCGGCGAACGTGACCTCGGGTTGGTCGAGGGACTCGTCGCGCGCGTGCAGGGTGAGCCAGCCGGGGCGATCCGTCAACGACCAGCGATCCGTGGGACGGGAACGGACCGAGACCCACCGCGGGTGCAGTACGTCCCCATCGAAGTCGTCCCGCGCCGGCGGCGCGGCCACCGGGTGTGCCGGCCACGGTGGCGCCGCCATGACCGGTGCGACCTCGCCGACCACCGGCCAACCGTCCACCCAGGACACCGGAGCCAGGAAGGTCTCCCGGCCCAGCACGTGCCACCCCGGCGTGCCGCCGCCCGGCCGTACCCCGAGCAGGACCATCCACCACGAACCGTCCGGCGCCTCCACCAGGTCGGCGTGGCCGGTGTTCTGGATCGGCCAGTTGCGGCCGCGGTGGGTCAGGATCGGGTTGGCCGGGCACGGCTCGAACGGCCCGTCCGGCGCCGGCCCGCGCGCGATCGAAACGGCGTGCCCCCGCTCGGTCCCGCCCTCGGCGATCAGCAGATACCAGTAGCCGCCGATCCGGAACAGGTGCGGGGCCTCCGGCGCCTGCGCACCGGGCGTACCCGACCAGAGCCGGCGCGGCTCGCCGAGCGTCCGTCCGGTCGCCGGGTCGATGCGCACCTGCCCGACGCCGGCGTAAGTGCAGAAGCACCGGCCCTCCTCGTCCCAGGCCAGATCCGGGTCGATGCCCGGGACACCGGGCAGCCAGACGGGTTCGGACCAAGGCCCCGCGGCGTCCACAGCGGTGACGACCAGCGTGCCCCCGCCCTCCGAAACGTTCGTGGTGATCAGAGCGAAGCGGCCGTCATGATGGCGCAGCGTCGGTGCGTAGACGCCACCGGACGAGGGGGTCGCCGCCGGCAGGGAGAGCTGGCTGGGGCGATCCAGCGCGTTGCCGATCTGCTCCCAGTGCACCAGGTCCCTGCTGTGGAAGATCGGTACGCCGGGGAAGTACTCGAAGCCGGAGCAGGCCAGGTAGTAGTCGTCGCCGACCCGGCAGATGCTCGGATCCGGGTGCAGCCCGGCGACCACGGGGTTGGTGAACGTGCCGTCAACCCACCCGTCCGTGGCGGCCGGCCCACCGGCAGCGCTCAGCTGGACCACGCTCATGCAGGTGGTTTCCTTCCTCTACCCCGAAACTTTCCGGACATTGCACCAGTAATCTCTCCCTGAGGGTAGTTAAGGCCAGAGGATCACGTCAACGGGCAAGTCCATTGACGAACATCTTGGAAAGAGCGTAGCGTGCCGGCACAGAAACTTTCGCTGCGGGAGCCATGCAGCGTTCGCGGAGGCGACGGGCAGCGTCCGCGGGCACCCATCTCATTCCAAGAGTGCTGGGAGGCCCCATGTCCTCGTTCAAAAGACTGCGCCGACCCCTGGTGGTCGCCGCGCTGACCCTGCCCGTCCTCACCCTCCTTTTGATCAATCCCCAGCCCGCGGCGGCGCACGGCTCGGCCATCGACCCGCCGTCCCGCCACTACGGCTGCGCCACACGGTGGGTGGACTGGCTGAATCCGGCGATGAAGACCCAGGATCCGATGTGCTGGCAGGCGTACCAGGCGAACCCGGCCGCGATGTGGACCTGGAACGGTCTCATCCAGGACAACGTGAACAACGACCACCAGGCCCGCGTCCCGGACGGCCAGTTGTGCGGCGGCGGCGATGACACGTACGCCGCGCTGGACAACCCGGGCCTGTGGCGCGCCCAGGACGTCAACAACACCTTCAACTGGACCTTCCACGACCAGGCCCGGCACGGCGCGGCGTACATCCGCATCTACGTCACCAGGCAGGGCTTTGACCCGCTCACCCAGCGGCTGCGCTGGAACGACCTGGAACTAGTCAAGGACACCGGCGCGTTCCCGGACACGGGGTGGCCCACCAGACCAAACGACCCGCTCCTCAACGGTGTGGACTACGGCCCGTTCCAGATCAGCGCCCCCGGTCGGACCGGCCGGCACATCGTGTACGCCGTCTGGCGCGCCGGCCACGCCGACCAGAACTACTACATGTGCTCCGACGTCCGCTTCCCCGGCGGCACGCCGGACCCGACCACCCCGCCGCCGTCCCCACCGGCCCCGAACGACGGCTGCTCGGCCAGCTACGCCCTCGCCAGCCAGTGGAACGGCGGCTTCCAGGCAGCCGTGACCGTGACCGCCGGGGCCACCGCGATCAACGGCTGGACCGTGACCATGCGGTTCCCCGACGGGCAGGTGGTCGGCCAGGCGTGGAACGCCTCGGTCACCTCGGACGACACGACCGTGACCGCGCGGAACGTCAGCTACAACGGCAGCCTGTCCGCCAGCGCCAGCACCACCTTCGGCTTCCTCGGCTCATGGCTCGGCACGAACCGAGCCCCCACCCTCAGTTGCGCCGCGACGAGATAAGGAGTTGTCCCAGTGACTCTGCAAACCATACGAAGAACCCGTTGGCGGGTCGGCATGGTCGCCGGCGGCGCGGCCGCGCTGCTGATGGCCGGAACCGTGATGGCTGTGAACGCCCAAGCCGCGGCCGGCTGCCGCGTGGCGTACGCGGTGTCGGCTCAATGGCCGGGTGGCTTCACCGCCAACGTGAACGTCACCAACCTCGGCGACGCCATCAACGGCTGGAGTCTGGTGTGGACGTTCCCGTCCGGCCAGCAGGTCACCCAAGCCTGGAACGCGACCGTCACCGCATCGGGTGGCCAGGTCACCGCGACGAACGCCAGCTACAACCCGGCCATCGCGACGAACGCGACCGTCTCCTTCGGCTTCAACGGCTCGTGGACCGGCAGCAACGCGGCCCCGACCTCGTTCGCGCTCAACGGCGTCGCTTGCACCGGGAACGTCGGCGGCACGACGTCGCCGACCGCGAGCACGTCGCCGTCGGTGTCGCCCACGGTGTCGCCGTCGACGTCACCGCAACCCGGCAACGCGATGGCGACGGTGGCGGCGATGCAGCCCGGCTGGAACCTGGGCAACACGCTCGACGCCATCCCGGACGAGACCGCCTGGGGCAACCCCCTGACGACCCAGACCCTGCTGCGCCACGTGCGATCCCAGGGCTACAACAGCATCCGGCTCCCGGTGACCTGGAGCAACCACCACGGTCCGGCACCGGACTACACGATCGACACGGTATGGCTCAACCGAGTGCGCCAGATCGTCGACTGGTCCCTGGCCGAGGGCTTCTACGTGATGCTCAACCTGCACCACGACTCCTGGCAGTGGATCAACACGTACCCCAACGACCGCACCAACGTCATGGCGCGGTACCGGGCACTGTGGACACAGCTCACCGCCGCGTTCCGCAACCACTCCTCGAAGCTGGTGCTCGAAAGCATCAACGAACCGCAGTTCGCCAACAGCACCGACGACCAGAGCTACACCCTGCTGCACGAGCTCAACGTCGAGTTCGTCCGCATCGTGCGCCAGTCCGGCGGCAACAACGCCACCCGGCTGCTGGTCCTGCCGACCCTGTTCACCAACGCCGACCAGGGCCGGCTGGACGCCTTGAACGCCACGTTCAACCAGCTGAACGACCGCAACCTCGCCGCGACCGTCCACTTCTACGGCTGGTGGCCCTTCAGTGTCAACATCGCCGGCGGCACCCGCTACGACTCCAATGTGGAGCAGGACCTGATCGGCACCTTCGACCGCGTCCAGAACGCGTTCGTGAACCGCGGGATCCCGGTCATCATCGGCGAATGGGCCCTGCTCAACTGGGACCACAACCGGCCCGGTGTCATCGAACGAGGCGAGTTCCTCAAGTTCCTCGAAGCGGTCGGCTACCACGCCCGGATCCGGAACCTCACCACCCAGGTGTGGGACGCGGGCCAGTTCCTGAACCGCAACGAACTGCGCTGGCGCGACCAGGGCGTGTACGACATGTTCAAGGCGAGCTGGACGGCCCGCTCCGGCACCGCCTCCTCGGACCAGGTCTACGTACCCCGCACCGGCACCATCACCAGCAAGACGCTCACCCTCAACCTCAACGGCACCTCGTTCCAGGGGCTGCGGCAGGGCAGCACCAACCTGGCCAACGGCACCGACTACACCGTGTCCGGCAACACGCTCACGCTCACGGCGTCGGCCTTGACCCGGCTGGTCGGCAACCGCGCGTACGGCGTCAACGCCACCATCGAGGCCCGCTTCTCCACGGGTGTGCCCTGGCAGATCAACGTCATCACCAGCGACCCGCCGACCCAGGCCGGCGCCACCGGCACGACGAGCTCGTTCGCCATCCCGACCCAGTTCCGCGGTGACCAGCTCGCCACGATGGAGGCCAAGTACGCCGACGGCACCCCCGCCGGCCCGGCCAACTGGACCCCGTACAAGGAGTTCTGGCAGCACTTCCAACCCGACTACAACGCCAACACCATCCTGCTGAAGACCGAGTTCTTCAACGAGGTCAACGACGGCCGCGTCACCCTCACGTTCCACTTCTGGAGCGGGGCGCAGGTCACGTACTACATCACGAAGTCCGGCACCGCGGTGACCGGCAGCACCACCTGACGTCGATCAAGGACGTCTGCGTCGATCAAGGGCAAAGGGTCGTGGATCGGAGATCCAACCACGGCCGTTCGCCCTTGATCGACGCGGAAGTCCTTGATCGACGCACATGGCGGGGGCCCGGTGGGCGGAGGCCCGGTGGGCGGGGCGCGGTCGGCGGGGCGCGGTCGGCGGGGGTGGGCGGGGCGCGGTGGGGGCGCTGTCGTTACCGCTGCGGCGCGGACGTGACGCGGTCCTCTCCGGCGTCTCGGGCGGAGCTGGGTGACCGTCCGGTGTGCCGCTTGTACTGGCGGCTGAAGTAGGCGACGTCGGCGTAGCCGAGCGCGGCGGCGATCTGGGTGACCGACATGTTGGTCTCGGTGAGCAGTTCGTGGGCGCGGGCGAGCCGGACGTTGATCAGGTATCGGGCCGGGCTCAGCCCGGTGTAGGCGACGAATCGCCGATTGAACTGGGCACGGGACAGTGCCGCTCCCCGGGCGAGCTCGCTGACGCGCCACCGCCGGGTGGGGTCCTGCCGCATGACGGCGGTGATCTTTTCCAGCTCGGCGTCGAGCGGGCCGAGCGCCGGGTACGTGGCCTCCTCGTGCAGGAAGCACAGGATCTGCTCCAGACAGAGCAGACTGTGCCGGGCCGCGACCGGCCCGCCGCGGCGGAAGCTGCGGTCACACCGGCGTGCCAGCGCGTCCAGCAGTGTCCGGTCCTGCACGCGCACCGGGCCACGGGGCAGGTCCTCGTCCAGGTCGGTGTCGAAGTGCAGGCCGAAGACCAGCAGGCGCCGGCGCGGATCGTGCCTGGCGATCGGGGCGTCTCCGGGGCGGAACACCGCGCAGCTGCCCGGTCCGAGCAGGTGCCGCCGGCCGTCCAGGGTCAGCTCGCCGACGCCGTCCAGCACGCACCACAGCAGGTGGTCGCCCAGCGGGCGGGAGTGCCAAAACCAGCCCGGCTCGCAGCGCCAGTACGTGGGCGGCGAGTTGAAGCGCAGGTGCGTCAAAAGTGCAACTCCTCGCGCGTCCATGGACCTACGACGAGCATGGGGCAGCGCAGATGCTTCCGTACATGAGCGTTTCTTTCAAGGCGTCCTTTGACCGGGACGGGTACGCGGTGGCGCGCGGCCTGTTCCACACCGCCGAGGTGGACCGGCTGCGCGAGCACTACATGACCCTGCGCCGGCGCGGTGCCTACGACCACGATGTGGTCGGAGTCCAGCAGCACAGCCGGGATCCGCTACGCCGGTACCCCCGGATGGCCCAGATGCACCGCTGGGACGACATCTCGCTGCGCTGGCTGCTCGACCCCCGGTTGCGCGACCTGCTGGTGGCGCTGGTGGGGACCGAGCCGTACGCGGTGCAGACCATGCTGTACTTCAAACCGCCCGGCTCCCGTGGCCAGGCGCTGCATCAGGACAACTTCTACCTGCGCGCGCAGCCCGGCACCTGCGTCGCCGCCTGGATGGCGCTCGATCGCACCGACGAGACGAACGGCTGCATGCTCGTCGCGCCGGGCAGTCATCGGTGGCCGATCCTGTGCACCGAAAAGGCCGACACCACCGTCAGCTTCACCGACGTGACCGTGCCGCTGCCGCCCGGGCAGCGGGTCGAGCCCGTGCCGATGGACCCGGGTGACGTGCTGTTCTTCAACGGCTCGGCGGTGCACGGGAGCGCGCCGAACAGCACGACGGACCGGTTCCGGCGCGCCCTGATCGGCCACTACATCGAGGGCGATGCGGACCAGGTGGCCGACTACTACCACCCCGCGCTCCGGATGGACGGTACGCCGCTGCACCTTGCCGTCAGCGAAGGCGGCGGCGCGTGCGGCGAGTGGAACGACGGCGACATCACGCTGACCGGCCAGCACGAGGTCGCACGCCGGCACGAGTAACGTCCACCAGCTTCAGAGCATGAGGGTTATCGCTCCGCGGTACTCGGTGCCGGGCGTGATGGGTGTCGCCACACCGTCGACCGTCATCGACGGCACGCGCCCATCGTCGCCGATCACCCGCGAGTCCGCGTCGATGGTGAGCCTGCTCAGATAGGACGTGCCCGTGACCCGCCAGGTGGAGCCCGCGGCCAACGTGACGATGACGCCGTTGTTGACAACCGGCTGGGCAGTGTTGGTGACGACGCCGATCTGGTCGTGGTTGTCGAAGGTGATGGGGCTTTCGTTGTGCATCGCCAGCGTGGCCGAGATGACGCCGCGCACCGTCGCACCGGTGAAGTTCAGGACCAGATTCTTTCCCTGCAGGCCGCCGACGCCCCCGCCGAGGATCGCGTTGTAGAAGTCGCCCTCCAGCGTGATGTGGGAGAACGCGGCCTTGGCGTCGGCGGCGTAGACCGCCGTCGGGTCGAACGTCACCGACTTGACCGCCGGCGCGGTCGGCTGCACGTACGACAGGATGTACGCGTTCGACCAGGGGTACCCGGTGACGTTGACCCTACCCGGGTTGTCGTTGTCCATCAGTTGGAACAGGACGCCGTTGCGGGCCTTGAGGTCGACTCCGCCCGAGCCGTCGACGATGAGCGAGGAGGGGGCGGCCTTCGACAGGAACATCGTCTGCTCGGTCGTGATGCGCGTACCGCCGTCGATGAGCAGCGGGCCCGCGGCGTGCCACAGGAAGCCGAACTTGTCGGACTTGACGACCGAGGTCCTTGGCCGCACCGAGGCGATGTCCGCCGCGCTGAGTCCCAAGCCGAGACTGTCGTTGAGCGCCCGCACCGCTTCCGGGCTGCTGTCGCCATAGTGGACGATGGTGGCGCCCCGCAGGATCGTCGCGTACGTCGCCACCTTCATGGTGTTGCCGAGCAGGTGCTCGGTGGGATACCCGATGGCGTACGTGCCGTAGCCCGAGGTGCCGGTGTGCTTCAAGGTGCAATTGACCGCCACCAGCTTGATGCTCTCGCCCGAGTCGACCGAGAGCAGCGCCCAGTTCTCGTTGGTGATGGTGGAGTTGAGGAAGGTTGCCCGGGTGTTGGCGCCGAGCAGGTTCACCGCGCGCACCGTGCCGTACATGCCGAGTCCCCAGGGGCAGCTCATCATGAACGCCTGGTCGCTGGTGTCCATGTACTCGGTGGGCAGGACGCCGTCCTTGACCCGGATGGTGCTGTTCTTGAGGACCATGGTGGCGCCGGCATCGGCGATGAGCCCGTCGCGCACGACCCCCTCGTTGTCGATGTCGGCGCCGTCGACCACGAGGGTGGACCCGCCCGTGGCGACGATGGCCGAGCCGTACCCGATGAAGTCGTTGCGGCCGTTGCCCACCATGCGTACCTTCGGCGCGGTGAGCGTGTACCTTCCCCCGGCGACGTAGACGCCGTTGAACGCCTCGCTCCTCGACGTGATTGAGATGCCCGAGGCCGCGGCCGCGCTGAGCGCACCGCCCTTGACCGCGGCCAGGACCGATCGTTGTGCGTCGATTCCGTTGGCGTCGACGTACAGTGCCTGCCGGAAGGGCCATTGGCGGTCCTGGTAGGTGATGATGTTCGACGCCGCGACCGTGATGACGACCTCGCCGCAGTATGTGCCCGCACCGATGTACGCGTACGCGCCGGAGTTGACGTAGAGACTCTCCAGTGTGGAGCCCACCTCGATGCCGTTGACGGTCAGGGTGAGGCTGTACCCGCTCGGCGCGGCGAGGCGGCCGCCCGCACCGATGACCAGCTTGTCGACCGCCGTCGTCTGTGAGACCAGGTAGGTTTCGCCCGGCTCGACGGTCAGCGACGACCGTGCGGGCGCCGCCGATGCCGGGCCGGCGCTGCCGAACACCGCTGGCGCGGTGAGCCCGGCCGCCAGCATGAGCAGCGCGCGCGGCCGGGCACGAAAGCTGAACTCCCGGGTTAGCAGCGCCTGGATTCCACTTTCCTCGCGATTGGTCACCGAACTCTCCCTTGGCCTCATCGTCGGGTCACGAAAGGCCGCCGCCTCGGCCGCCGGTGCGCCAGGACGCTAGCAGTCGACACCCGACCAGTCAATGAAGTGTCGACAGAACATGGCCGTTTCGGGCAGATTACGACCTTGACTCGTCAAAGTGTCGACTGATAGCGTCGGCGCACTCTGGGGCCGAGGCGGCGACAGTCCAGAGACGCCCAACGCCAAAGGAGTGCTCAATGCTGAACCCTGAGGCACGCCGCCTCGACAAATCGTTGCTGGCACGCGATTTCACCTACCGCGCCCGTCCTCGCGCACTGCTTGTCGCGGCAGCGGCCATCGCTACGCCCTCGGCGGTTTTCGCGACCGCCACCTCGCCCTGCGAGACCACGCTGACCGTCGGGCCCGGCGAGACGTATCTGGTCCCCGAGACGATCGGGCTGACCACGCTGGTGATCGGCGCGGGAGGCACGCTGGCCGCCCCCACCGGCTACAGCCTCACCCTCACGGTCAACGGCGTGGAGGTGGGCTCCACTTTGGAGAGTCTCTACGTCAACGCCGGCGCCTACGCGTACATCGCCGCCGGCACGTACCAGGGCAAGGTGGTCATCACCGTGGCCGAGGCAAACATCATCACCTACAACACACGCCAATGGCCGATCCGGCAAGCACTCTACGTCGGCGCCGCCGGGGTCAACGCGGCCAAGTCCGCGCTGACCGCGATCGTGGGCGGCACCATCGGCGCGAGTTCGGCCAAGCGCATCTCGATCGCGTCCCGCGGCGAGGCGTTCAACGGCGTCTACGTCGACAGCGGCTCCTACACCCTCATCGCACCGAAGATCGACTTTGTCGGCAACGGTCGCAACGACTTCATCGGATACGGTTCGGCGATCCTGGGGACCGGCGCGAGCACCACGCTGGTCGTGGATGCGGCCACCATCCGCACCCGGGGTGTCGTCCGGGACGGGATCATCGCGGACGGCGGCGCCGTCGTGATCGTCAAGAACAGCACGATCAACGTCAAGGACGGCCAGCTTCCGGCCGAGTACGAGAACACCGGCGACACCTCGTTCATGATGACGTGCCCCTGGCTGCTGGGCATGTACGGCACGGTGCGCGCGACGAACCTGCTCGGCGTCAACACCCGGGCCACCTACCTCAACACCTCCGTCACGAACGAGAACTGGGCGTTGTTCTCGGTCGACGCGGGCCGCAACGGGGGCAACGGCTGCAAACTGGTCGTGGTCAACTGCGAGCTGCGGCATACCGGTACCTCGGGATACGGCTCGTACGCGATCGGCAGCCCGACCGAGCACTTCCTCGGCAACGAGTTCAACGTGGCGACCTATGTGGCGATCGTCTGGGGTGGCGCCGGTCTGTACTACGGCGACAGCAGCCCCGCTGCGGTCCAGGCGCTCAACGACAGCCTCGCGCTCGGACTCTCCGCGCAGGACATCGCCTCGGTCAAGCCCCGGACCTCGACCATCAGGTCCCGCAAATTCGGTTTCATGTGGCATTCGACGGGGCCGGTGTACATCGGCGGCGGTACGGAGCTGGTCACCGACCAGACCATGTTCCTGTCCAAGGCTTCCGCCTCGTCGGTCTTCGTCGACGGCTCCGGCGGAGCCCAGTTGCACGCCAAGAACGGCGTCATCTATCAGTTGATGGACAACGACAACCCGGGCCGGGTCAACGTCACCGGGTACCCCTGGACGGCCAACTACACCAAGTCATACGTGCAACCCACCGCCGACGCGGTGCGGTCGCTGACCTTCGACCCGACCGTCGAGCAGGCGTCCGACGCGAGAGGCAGCTTTTCCGGCATCACCCTGAAGGGCGACTTCTACAATGGAGTCCTCGGCGGCGGTGTCGGCAACATGCAAGGCAAGAACCTCGTCCTGACCTTCACCGACTCGGTCATCCGAGGGATCATCTCGGCCACCAAAGCGGTGCACCTGGAAAGCCCGATCAACTTCGACAACCATGACCAGCTCGGCGTCGTGACGAACACGCCCCAGCCAGTCGTCAACAACGGCGTGATCGTGACGCTAGGCGGCACGTCGACCTGGCAGGTCACCGGTACCTCGTACCTGAGCAAGCTCATCATCGGCGCGGACGCCAACGTCGTCGCGGCCGGCGCCGGTGAGCCGGCGCTGACGGTCAACGGGACGCCCACCGCCATCACGCCCGGGACCACCTACACGGGAGCGATCACGCTGACGGTGTGAGCAGGACCTGCGCGGGCGGTCCGCCTACCGCCCGCGCAGCTCGCCACCGCTCAGGTCGAGGTGCCGCAGCGCTCGGCGTCGCCGGGTGAGTAGCAGACCGAGCGTCGCGCCGTACGTCGCGATCGGCAGCCAGAGGACGAGTTCCGGCCCGAAGGGGAAGGGATTGTCGTCGGAGAAAATGATGACCGCCATCGCCACCAGGCAGGACGTGAGTGACCAGTAGAACGCCTTCGTCCAGGGGCTGCCGTGCTGAGCACGGTAGGCGAGCCGGTCGGCGGCGAGCGGGTCGGGCAGCCAGTCCAGGCCGCGGCGGTCATGCCAGGTGTCGACGAGCCTCTGCATCTCAAGGGAGAACGACGACCCGTGGCGCGCGACGTTGAGGTTGTCGAGGTAGGGCAGAGTCACCTTGCGGCCGAGCCGGTCGAAGAGGATCGCGCGTTCCGAGGGGGCCGCGTTGCTCATCGCCGCGGCGGCCACGCTGGCCTCGACGGTGATGTGCTGGATGTCGGGCCAGGCGAATACCCGGTGTGTCCACAGCATCCGGACGTGGACGCCTTGATCGTCTGTCCAGGTGCTGGACAGCGTCGACCACACACCCAGCACGCCGCCGGCCGCCACCGCCATCACGATGGCCACCCTCGCGAGCATCGGCACGCCGTCAACGGCGGCGAAGGCGGCGAACGCCACGGCACCTGCGGAAATCGCCACGAGACCACGTAGGAAGATCGAGCGGCTGACCCGGTACGGACCCACGCCGATCAAAATATCAACAACTATCAACCGCCGAAGACGGCGACGTCGGCCGTGCCTGTCACGTCGCCGCGGGATAGGCGCGGGTTTCGGTGGCTTTCACGGCGGCCCACACCGTCTGGCCGGGGATCAGGTGCAGGTGGGCGGCTGCGGCCGGAGTGATGTCGGCGGCCACGGGGATGGGGCCGTCGAGCTGGACACGCAGGTTGTCGCCGTGGCGCTGGATGCCGGCGATGGTGGCCGCCCAGACATTGCGAGGACTGCCGTCAGGCCGTTCCGGGTGCAGGGCTACCGCCGAGGGCGGGAACGCGACGAACGCTTCGCCGTCGAGCCGCTCCGCGGTCGTGAGCGTGAAGCCGTCGCCGATCAGGACGGTGTGCCCGTCGGCGGTGCCGCGGTAGAGGTTGAGGCCGACGAGGCGAGCGACGTAGTCGGTACGGGGTCGGGCGGTGATGGTGGCGGCGTCGCCTTCCTGGACCACGCGGCCGTCTTCGACGATGACGAGCCGGTCGGCCAGGACGAGCGCGTCGAGCGGGTCGTGGGTGACCAGCAGCGTGGCGCCGGGGTGCTCGGCGAGATGTTTGTGCAGTTCGGTGCGGGTGTCCAGGCGGGTACGGGCGTCCAGCGCGGCGAGGGGTTCGTCGAGTAGCAGCAGAGCGGGCTCGACCGCGAGGGCGCGGGCGAGGGCGACGCGTTGGGCCTGGCCGCCCGACAGGTGACGCGGCTTGCGGGAGACGTACTCGCCCAAGCCGACCCGGTCCAGCCAGCTGGCGGCTCGGGCGCGGGCCGGCTCCCGGCGCATGCCGTGCCGGCGTGGGCCGAACGCGACATTGTCCAGTGCGGACATGTGTGGAAACAGCAGGTAGTCCTGGAAGACGACACCGATCGGCCGCCGCTCGGTGGGGGTCCACACCCGGCGGTCGGGGTGGTCGAGGATGCGCCCGTCGAGCGTGATGTGACCGGCGGTCAACGGTTGCAGGCCGGCGAGGGCGCGTAGGGCGGTGGTCTTGCCGGCGCCGTTCGGGCCGAGCAGGGCGACGACCTCGCCCTTGTCGATGCCGATGCGCAGGTCGAGGCGGAAGCCGCCGCGGTCGACGACCAGGTGCGCGTCGAGCAGCGGCCCGGTCTGGCGGACGGGACCGAAGTCGGTCATGGGCTGGCGATCCATCTGTCGCGCAGACTGGCCAGGATGGCGACCGAGACGACGAGCAGGATGAGGCTGAGCACGATCGCGGCCTGCAGGTCGGTTTCCAGTGCGAGGTAGACGGCCAAGGGCATGGTCTGGGTACGGCCGGGAAAGTTGCCGGCGAACGTGATGGTGGCGCCGAACTCGCCGAGGGCGCGGGCCCAGCACAGCACGGCGCCGGCGGCGATGCCGGGGGCGACCAGCGGCAGGGTGATGTGGGTGAAGGTGGTCCACCGGCCGGCGCCGAGGGTGGCGGCGGCCTCCTCGAAGCGGGTGTCGGCGCCGCGCAGCGCGCCCTCGACCGCGATGACCAGGAACGGCATGGCAACGAACGCCTCGGCGAGCACCACACCCGTGGTGGTGAACGGAATCGTGATGCCGAACGCCGCGTCAAGCCATTGGCCGACGATGCCGCGGCGGCCGAAGACCAGCAACAGGGCCACACCCCCGACCACTGGGGGCAGCACGAGCGGCACGGTGACCAGTGCCCGCACGACGCGACGGCCGGGGAACTCGACGCGGGCCAGCAGCCACGCCAGGGGTACACCGAGCACCAGGCACAGGATGGTGGCCGTGGTCGCGGTTTGCAGCGACAGCCGAAGCGCGGTGAGCACGCCCGGCTCGGTTAACCGCTGCGGGAGAGTGGTCCAGGGGGCGCGGATGAGCAGCCCGGCCAGCGGCAGGACGAGGAAGAGCAGCCCGAGCCCGGCGGGGATGAGCAGTGGCGCCGGCACCCGGCGCCGGGCACGGGCGGTCATCAGGGCGCCTGGAACCCGGCCGCGGTCAGGACGGCTTTGGCCTTGTCGGATTGGACGTAGGTGACGAACGCTTGCGCGGCCGTCTTGTTCGGGGCGGCCTTCAGCACCACCAAGGGGTAGTCGTTGATCGCACCGGCGGACTCGGGGAACTCGATACCGTCCACATCGGAGGCAGCGGCCTTGGCGTCGGTGCGGTACACCAGCGCCGCGTCCACCTCACCAAGCGTCACTTTGGACAGTGCGGATTTGACGTTCTCCTCCAGCGTGACCGGGGTCAGCCTCACACCGGCCGCGTCGATGGCCTTCTTCGCCGCGGCGCCGCAGGGCACCTGCTCCGCGCACAGCGCGACCTTCACCCCCGCCTTGGTCAGGTCCGCGAGGCCGGTCACCCCCTTGGGATTTCCTTTGGGTACGGCGATGACGAGCTGGTTCTTCACGAAGATGACCGGGGTGCCGTCGCCATTGCCGGCGTCGGTGACCGTCTTCATGGTCGCCGGGGAGGCGGAGGCGAACACGTCCGCCGGGGCGCCCTGGTTGATCTGGGTGGCCAGCGCGGAGCTGGCGGCGTAGTTGAACGTCACCTTCGTCCCCGGGTTGGCCGCCTCGAAGTCCTTGCCGATCTGGTTGAAGGACTCGGTCAGCGACGACGCGGCGAACACCGTCACGCTGCCGGTCACACCCGATCCGCTGGCGCTGGCCGCTGGCGTGGCGGTGTCGTCACCGTCGCCGCCGCAGCCAGCCAACCCGAGCAACGCCACCGCGGCTAGCGCGGCCAACCGGGTCCGGATCCCATCGAGTCTCACGAGCTGGTCCTCCCTCTATTCGCCACGGTCGGGGCGGACCGCTCCACCACCACCGTGGTCGACTTGATCACCGCGATGGCCACCGACCCAACCTCCAGATCGAGGTCGTCGACCGCTTCCCGACTCATCAGGGACACCACCCGGAACGGCCCGGCCTGGATGTCCACCTGCGCCATGACCGTGTCCTTCACGACGGCGGTCACGATGCCCCGCAGCCGGTTACGCGCCGAGGACGCCTCCGACCGGTCCTCCGGGTCGGCTGCCTGCGCCCGGGCGAACCCGGCCAGGTCCACGCCATCGATCGCCCGGTGGCCGTGCTCGTCCCGGACGGCGGTCAGCCGGCCCGCGTCCACCCACCGGCGCACCGTGTCCGCGCTGACCCCGAGCAGCTCGGCGGCCTCACTGATCCGAAACACCGTCACAGCGATAGCCTATCGGCACGCATCTGCGATGCAAATCGCCTCATCTGGCTGGCATTTTCTGGATCACTAGCCATCATGCGGCTGCAACTGCATGACTGGCCTCGCCATCGCCGACCGCCGGTAACACGGACGGCGGCTACGGCCTACCGGCGGTGCTCGATGCCGCGCAGGGCCAGATCCACGTGATGCTCGATCTCACCGGGTCGGCCGTCCGGGAGCAGCTGGATGATGCGTACCAAGGCGAGGAACTGGTAGGCGATGTCGGTTGCGGTGATGTCGGTGGCCAGCGTTCGGTCGCTTTCGGAGCGTGCGACGGCTTCGTGGCCGATGCCGGTCAGGTGGTTCACGCACTGCTCCAAGTCGCTGTCGGACACCTCGGCGCTGGCAAGGAGGTCGATCATCGCCCGGTTGCGTGCGAGGTGATCGAGAGCGACGGTGAAGAACTGCCGCAGTGCGTCGATGGCCGGCAGGTCCGGGGGGAGTCTGGAGTCGGCGAGTCGGGTCAGGTCGACGCCGGTGATCTCGTGCACGAGGTGCTCGCGGGTCGGAAAGTGCCGGTAGAGCGTGCCGATCCCCACGCCCGCCGCCTTGGCGATCGCGCGCATGTCTGTGCTCATACCGTGCTCGCGCAGCATGGTCGCCGCGGCATCGATGATCCGGGCACGGTTGGCGACCACATCGCGCCGCTGTCGTTGCACCTCGGCCATTCCCCGATCCTACCAATACGGAACCTGTGTTCCGATGTGCTAGCCTCGGCAAAACGGAACACGAGTTCCGATATTGGGAGGCGGCATGAAAACCGTGGTGATCACCGGCGGGACCGACGGCATGGGAGCGGCGCTCGCACGCCACCACCTCCGGCAGGGCGACGAGGTGACCATCGTGGGCCGCAACCGGGCCAAGTTCGACGCGCTCGTCGCCGCGCTCACGACCGAAGGCGTCCCTTCGATCGCCGCGCGGGCACACTTCGTCGGCGCCGACCTGTCACTCGTCGCCGACAGCGAACGCGTGGTGGCACAACTCAAGGACCGGTACGAGCGGATAGACGCGCTCGTCCTGGCGGCGTCGTTCATTCGCCAGAAGCGGCATGTCACCGCCGAGGGTCGTGAGGCGTCGTGGGTGCTGTTCTTCGTCTCCAAATACCTCCTCGTCACCGGCCTCGCGGACCGGCTCGCGGCCGCCGCCCGGCCGGTCATCCTCAACACCTCGGTCCCCGGCACCAAGACCAGCGCGATCGACTTCGACGACCTCGAACTCGCCGCAACCTTCAGCTTCGCCAGGTCCAACGCGCAGCAACGCCGCGCCAACGAACTCCTCGGGATCCTGGCCACGCGCAACTCGACGGTCAGCTACATCACCTGGGGACCCAGGAGGCTGGTCAAGACCAGCTTCGCCGGCGAGGTCGGGCCGCTGATGAGGTACGCCTCGACCCTGCTCGCACCACTCGTCGGACAAGAGCCCGACGAGGCAATCCAACCGCTCATCGCCCTGATCGCCGATCCCCCTGGCGGACGCACCGCATACCGAGGCGCCAAAAGGGTTCCCCTCAACGAAGGACCCGACGACAACCACGACATCAACCGCCTCGCATCGTTGCTGAGCGACTCGGCCGCGACCTACAGTCGGCTTCATGTCGAGGCCCGCCGCGAAGACCCGGACGTTTGCGATCGGCGAGGTGGCCGAGCGGTTCGGGATCCCGATATCGACGTTGCGGTGGTGGGAGAAGTGCGGCCTGTTGACGCCGAGCGGCCGGGAGTCGGGCCGGCGGAGGTATGACGAGGCGGACCTGCGGCGGATCGCAGTGATCCAGTTGTGTCAGAACACCGCCTTGATGAGCCTGGATGAGATACGTGTGGTCCTGGCCGGCGGCGATCAGACTCAGGGCTGGCGGGAGGCGGTACAGGGTCGGCTTCAGGCGTGTGACGAGCAGTTGGCGCGGTTGTCGTCCGCCCGGGCCTACCTGGCACATGTGCTGGAGTGTCCGAGTGAGGATCCGGTGCAGCAGTGTCCGTATCTGGCCAAGGAGATCGACGAGCATCTGACGCAGGCGCCGTCCCGTCAGGCACGCCGCGCAGTTCGTTGACGGCGGCTCGTCGCCGCGAGTAGCACGGCGGTGGCCAGGGTCACCGCGCCGGCGACATAAGCGCCGGTGTGCATGCCGTTCACGAAGCTGGTGGCGTATGCGTCGGTGCCGACCCGGTGGCCAGAAGTGGCGTGGACGATGAACATGCCGAGGATCGCGATGCCGAGGGTGGTGCCGACTTGCCGGCTGGTGTTCGCGGTCGCGGAGGCGAGTCCGGAACGCTGCGGGGTAGCGCGGTGACCGCGGCGGCTTGGGTGGGCGTGATCGAGGCGCCCATGCCAAGGCCGAGCAGGACGGTGAGCGGGATGAACACGGCCGGTCCGGTGTGCGCGTCGAGTAAGGCGATGCCGAACAGGCCGGCGGCGGCGACGAGGTAGCCGATGGCCATGACCGGGAAGGGCCCGCGCCGCCCGGACCTCTTGCCGGCAAACGGGGAGATCAGGCAGATGGCGATGGTCAGCGGCAGGAACAGCAGCCCGGTGGCGATCGCCGAACGGCCCTGCGTCTGTTGCAGGTACAGGGACAGCAGCACGAACATGCCGCTGGTACCGAAGCCGAGTACGAGGGCGGCCAGGTTCGCGACACTGAACCGGGGGTCGGTGAACAGTCCCAGCGGAAGCATCGGCCGCGCGGCCCGCGCTTCGACCGCGAGGAACGTCGCCAACGCGGCCACGGCGACGCCGAGGGAGACGACGGTGCGCGGCGAGCCCCATCCGTGCTCGCCGCTGGTGATCAACCCGTACGTCAGGGAACCGAGCAGCAGCAGGGCGAGCAACTGCCCCGGCACGTCGATGTTGGCGTGCTCCGGGTCGGAGCTCTCCGGGATCGCGCGCAGGATCAGCCAGACGGCGAAGACCCCGATCGGCACGTTGATCAGGAAGATGGCACGCCAGCCGACCTCGTCGACCAGCAGCCCGCCCAGCACCGGTCCGAGCGCGATCGACGATCCACCGATGGCGCCGTTCAGCCCGATCATCTGTGCCCTCTTCGCCGGATCCGGGTACGCCTGAACCAGCAGCGACAGAGCCCCGGTCAACACGAGCGCCCCGGCCGCGCCCTGCACCGCGCGGGCGGCGACCAACACGCCGATGCTCGGGGCAGCGGCGCAGACAATCGAGGCGAGGGTGAAGCCGGCCAACCCGATCAGGTAGAGCCGGCGGCGGCCGAACTTGTCCCCCAGGCTCCCCGCCCCCAGCAACAACGCCGACAGCACCAGCGTGTACCCGTCGAGCATCCACTGCAGGCCGGTCGTCCTCGCGTCCAGGTCGGCACCGATCGACGGCAGCGCCACCATCACGATGGTCACGTCGAGCAGCACCATGAACGCCCCAAGCGCCGCGCCTACGAAAACGCGCGGCGGCGCGATACCGACTTCCGGCGAGGAACCGGTCGGCAGAACTCTCGATGTCGTCTCCATGCGCCCACCATGCGAGCTGAAGCCGTCTTCAGGTCAAGCGTGCCGTCAGATCGTCATCTGTGATGGGGCGCAGCACCCGGCAGGGCGTCCCGACGGCGACCACCATCGGAGGGACATCGCGACTGACGACACTGCCCGCGCCGATGACGGAGCCGTATCCGATACGGACGCCCGGCAGGACAACGGCGTTGCTACCGATCCAGACCTTGTCTTCGATCACGATCGGTTCCGAGAACCGCGCGTAGTCGACCCGGCGCGCAGGGTGCACCGGGTGCCCCGTCGTCGTGAGCGTCACGCTGGGCGCGATCATGACACCGTCGCCGATGCGTATGTCCACGTCATCGACGAACGTGAGATTGACGTTCCCGAAGAAGTCGTCACCGATATAGACATTGCTTCCAAATCCGGCGTGGAAGGGCGGAAGCAGTACGGCGCGCTCGCCGACCGACCCGAGGATCGCGACGAGCAAAGACCCGCGCTTGTCAACTTCGCTGGGCGGCGTGTGGTTGTACTCGAAGATGAGATCGGTACGTCGCTGAGAAGCCTGGAACGATGCCTCCGACTCCGTATAGACCAGACCCTGCCGGATCCGGTCCAAGACCGCCTGCTCGTCACTGTGCGGCACGCTGGAATTCTCCCTTCAACCCCTGTACACCCACGCTACGAGACCCTAGGTGGACCGCTGCCTGCGGATCCGGGGCTGACCAGGGTCGGTCACCGATGCCGCTCGGGCGCCGCCGGCCGGACGCTGTAGGTGTCGAACGCTACTGCTACCCAAAGGAAGATCTCGTGGACACCGTTCATGACACGTTCCGCCACCAAGGGCTGGTCCGGCCGCGGGAAGGCCGGATCCTCGGCGGAGTCTGTGCAGGGCTGGGACGACGCTTCGGCATCGACCCGTGGACCGCCCGCCTGCTGTTCGTGCTGATCCTGCTCGTCATCCCGGGCAGCCAGATCCTGATCTACCCGATCCTGTGGATCCTGTTGCCACCGGAGATCGAGCCGGTCAATCCGACCGCCACTCCGTCATCCAGCATCCCGCCAGCACCCGCCGCCTGACCTCTGGACACGGTCTATAGTGGACGCGTGTTGGGGGTCATCGCGGCCGCGCTCGGCGGGCCTGAGGTACTGCGGGTGGCTGAACTGCCTGAGCCCGAGGCGCAGCCAGGGCAGGTGGTCGTCCGGGTCCGCGCGGTCTGCGTGCAACCGGCCGACGTCGCCGCCACCACCGGAGAAATCCCCCGCGGACCGGTGCCGACACCGTTTCTGCCCGGGTGGGACATCGCTGGCGAGGTGGCCTCGGTCGGCCCCGACACGGCGGACTTCCGGGTCGGTGATCGCGTCGTCGGGATGATCCCGTGGTACCTGACCCGGGGTGCACCCGGTGGCTACGCCGAGTTCGTGGCCGCCGATGCGGACTGGTTGGTGCCGTTGCCGGACGAGCTCGACTTCGCGCCCGCCGCCACGGTGCCGCTCAACGCCCAGACCGCACACCAAGGGCTGGCGCTGCTGTTGTCGGACGCGCTGCCCGCCGGCAGCAGCATTCTGGTCACCGGCGCCAGCGGCGGTGTCGGCGGCTTCGGCGCCCAGTTCGCCGCTCAGGGCGGTTACCGTGTCCTGGCACAGGCCAGCCACGGAGATGAGGAATGGGTACGCGGTCTCGGCGCCCAAGAAGTGATCCCTCGCTCCGCCGACCTGGCCCAGGTGGGGCCGGTGGCCGCGGTGTTTGACGCGATCCCCCTCGGCGAGGCGGCGACCGTCGCCGTGGAGAACAGGGGAATCGTGGTCACCACCCGGCCCACGCCGCCCATCGATCCGGCCCGCCGGGTGCGCCAGGACCTGCAGCTCATCCGGCACGACCGGAAGCTGCTGGCCGACCTGGTGAGCCAGGTGGCGGCGGGCAGCTTGCGCACGCGCGTGGCGGCCACCATGCCGTTGACCGAAGCGGCCGACGCGCACCGGCGGGTGCTGGCCGGCGGCCTGCGCGGAAAGCTCGTGCTGACCTTGGGCTGAGCGGCGGCAAGAGCCCCTCTCGCGTACAACCCTGGTCTGGACCGGCTCGACCCGCCAGTTCACCCGTTCACCCCGCGTACCCGGATCGGCTGGCATCGGCCGTCCTATCGTGGCCCCATGTCCAGATCGGTGGTATGCACCGCGATAGCGGTGCTTGCATTCGCGGCCTGCGCCGCCGGGTGCGGCGGCGAGGAACCCGACGCCGCCGAGCCCACCGAGGTGTCGGTCCCAGCCACGGCACCGGACCCGAACGACCGGTGCGCCATCGACATCCCGGCCGAAAGGGTCGTGCTGACCGCCGAAGACGGCGTGCGAGTGGCCGCCGCCACATTCGGCTCCGGCCCGCGCGGGCTGGTGCTGCTCCCGCAGCGCGGCAGCGACCTATGCGGCTGGGCCGACCACCTGCCCACATTCGTCAACGCCGGCATGCACGTGCTGGCCATCGACCCGCGCTGCACCGGGTACAGCGACTGCCCGGCTGACGACCCCGGCGACGACAGCAGCGGGCGTGACTACGCCGCGGACGCCGGCGCCGCCATCGCCGAACTGCACCGGCTCGGCGCGGCCAAGGTCGTGGTCATGGGCGCGTCGCTCGGCGCCGCGACCGCGTTCGTGGCCGCCGGACGCTACCCCGACCAGGTCAGCGGCGTCATCGCGCTCTCCATCTTCAGCACGTCCTTCTCCGCCTCGCTGTCCAGCGTGCGCACCGCCACCGATGCGGCACCGCACATCACGGCACCGATCCTCATCACCCTGTCCACGATGGACTCCAGCAGCATCAAAGAGGGCGCGGCCGAATCGCTGATCCACGCCGCCAAATCGCGATCCACCAGCTCCACGGTGGTGCTGGAAGGCAGCGCCCACGGCTGGCACATGCTCAACGACGACAAGGTGAGCAACGCCGTGACCGCGTTCCTGACCACCAACGCCTAATGCGGGCGCATCGGGCGCGCCCATCGCCAATGGGCACTCGCGACAAGCCCGATGATGAGAGCCACCAACAACCACGAGAAGACGGCTGGATGCGGTTGCGGCAGACCTGACAGGCAGTACCCGAGCATGCAGATGACGCCGGTCAAGCCGATGGCGTCGAGGATCGGCAGGGTTCGTGGATGAAGCGCGATGACCTTTTGGGATTCGCGCGTCGTCGCCAGGCGGGCCCTTTTCGCATGCACGGCATAGTTGATCGCCGCAATGAATCCGGTGCCCCACATCAAGATGGTGAGGAACAGGAACTCCGCGATCGGCGCGTCCAGGGCAGCGATCATCACGCCCTGACCGGCGCCGAGCAGGAACGGTACGAGCGCGTCGACCGGACCTGGTATCCACGCGTACATCGTGGAACCGACGGCGTACTCCTGCCAGATCACCACGATGGCGAGGAATGCCGCGACGGCTCGCCCGGCTTTGTCCAGACCGATGTCGCGGTAGTCCGCACCGATAGCCTGTATCAGGAAACCCAGAGCGACGCCTTGAATGATGCTCACCAACGTCAGGTAGACGTCGCGGAAAGAACCCTCGACGCGCTCGATCGCTTTCGCGTGAGCGGCGTCATCGCGCCGATCGTCGAAACCGCCGGCCATAACCGCATCATGACAGCCGGCCACAATAAGACGGGATCGATCTTCACCCGATCGGTGGGCTAGGTGGGCGTGGGCGTCCGGCGGTTGGCGTGTTGGATGCGGCACACGACTGCGGTCAGACCGAGCAGTGCCGTGGCCGGGGTGACGTACCCGGGCACGGTCGAGGTGGTGTAGGTGGTGCCGTCGGTGAGCTGGCATTCGAAGCGGAGCGGTACGAAGTCGACGTCGTACCCGATGACCTGGCTCACGATCTGCTCGCCCGCCTCCCGACATGGCCTGAGCGGGGAAGAGCCGGTGCCCCCGTCCTCCGCCTCCAGCACCGCCCACAAGACGTGGAGCATCCCCCACACGTACAGGGCCACGGCACCCGAGCAGGCGAGCAGAGCTGCCATGCGTAGCCATCCCAGGCGAGGATTCCCCCTGTTCTTACGCACCGCCAGGAGCCCACGCACCGCGAGGACCACCGCGCCGACGGCACCGGCCAGCGACGCGAATGCTAGAAAGAGAAAAAGCCCGACGGGATGCATGGCCGCCTCCGGGGTAGTCGCGGTTAGGTCCACAACTGGGCGAGTTCCTGTTTGAACTCGGTGAGCGTGAGCGACCCGCCCTCGGCCGGCACGACTCGCAGGGAGTAGGTCGCACCCCCCGCCTGCCACCACACCGTCCACATCCCGGCGCTGTTGCCGGTGATGGTGCCCTCGTATGGGCCGAGGTCCACCGTGCTCACGGGAACGCGCTGCTGGACCGAGTCGGAGGGCTGCGCCCGCAGGTGCAGCGCGGAGCCGTCCGGACCGTTGTACCCCCGTACCAGTTCACATCGTCGAACTGCCAACTTCCGCCGAAGGGTGACCACCTGCCGTCCGACCGAAGGTCGGGCAGATACCGCTCGAAATAGAGGGGATGCGGGCGCTGACCCACCGCGTCCACCAGCTTGCGCTCGCCCAGCGGCCCGGGCAGCGTCACAACGACCGGGACGGCGATGCCGCTGGTGGAGCAGTCACCGGCCGGAACGACACGACCGGTCACCTCGACCGTTACCCGTGCGGCGTCCTGCGCGGCAATCCGAGCCTGCGGCCGATCAAGCGCCGAACACCGTTCAGCACCGGCGTACACGGTGATCGTGGCATCGTCGCGAGCAACCATCGCCGAAACCCAGGGCACCACCGGTGCGGCCGCCGCAGTGGGTGACGCAGCGGGCACGATCGGTGCCTTCGGTGCGGGCTCGGCTAACATCTGCCGGCTGACCGAGTACCCGCCGGCAAGCACCACCGCGACGGCCGCCGCAGTGACAGCACCGAACATCCGCCGGCGGCGGCGTACCCGTGCGTGGATAGCCGCAAGCGGGGGCGCCAAGCGGGCCCCGGGTACGTCGGCGGTCGCGACATCAAGCAGCTCAGCGAGCTTACGGTCCGTGCTCATCGCTGTGCCTCCTCGACAAGCAGCCCGCGCAGCGACGTGTCATCGCGCAGTGTGGCCAATGCCCGTGCGGTGTAAGACTTGACGGTTCCCACGCTGATGTTCAGGGCCCGCGCCGTGTCGGCCTCCGTGAGGTCGGCATGGAATCGCAGCATCAGCACGGCCCGCTGCTGCCGGGGAAGCGCCGCCAGCGCGCGCCGCATCCCCTCCTGTATCTCGACCCGCCCCTGAGCGTCCCGGCCAGGCCTTTCCGGGCCGTCCGGCAGTGGGTCAGTCGGGATCTCGTTGCGCGACTTCCGCCGCCACCAGGTGAGGTACGTCGTCGCCAGCATGGTGCGCAGGTATGCGTCCGGCGCGCCGTCCCGTAGCCGTGGCCACCGGCCGTACGCCCTGGCCAGCACCGTCTGCACCAGATCCTCGGCCTGATGCCAGTCCCCGGTCAGCACCCAGGCCGATCGCAGCAGCCGCGGCCAGGCCGCCGCCACGTACGCGTCGAAGTCCTCCACACCGCCCCCTCCTGCATGGCCAACAACGCGTACGACGCAAAAGGTTGCCATGGATCCGCCGCGGGATAATCAGACGCGCCGCCATGATCCGTCCGTTAACGTCCCACCTCGTGGAGATCATCAACTTGCGCACCGAACGTCTCGAGCTTCGCCCGGTGCGTGATGAGGATGTCGACCGGATCCTGGAGTACCGCAACCTGCCGGAAGTCACTCGCTGGCTGCTGCGTACCGAGGTCGACCCGGTGTCCTTCCGGGCGGCGTGGCGGCGGCGCGCGGCTGAGGATCCCGACGACCACAGCGTGGCCGTGACCCTGGACAGCGCGGTGATCGGAACCGTTTCGCTCGTGGTGGTCGATGGCATGGGTCAGCCCGGCATGCCGCCACGGACGGAGGCGCAACTCGGCTACATTTTCGACCCGGTGTACGGCGGCCACGGCTACGCGACCGAGGCTGTCACCGCGATGGTGGCGCACGCGTTCGACCATCTGGGTGTTCGGAGGATCACCGCTGGCTGCTTCGCGGACAACCTCGCCTCGGTACGGATCCTCGAAAAGGTCGGCATGCGTCGTGAGCAGCACGGCGTCGGGGACTCCTGGCACGCCGAGCTGGGCTGGGTGGACGGCTACACGTACGCCCTGCTCGCCGAGACATGGCGCCGCGGGACGGCCAACTGATGAACGCCGCCGACGTCGATAGTCGCCGGTCAACGACGGCGACGACATTTTCGGCCTCCAGATCATCGGCACACCGGGACACACCGCCGGCCACATCGCGGTGTTCGACCCCTCGACCGGCGTCCTGGTGGCCGGCGACGCGCTGCGCACCACCGACGGGCTGACCGGCCCGGACCCGCGGTACACCAACGACATGACGCAGGCCGCGGCGTCCGTACGCAGGATGGCGGCCTTGGACGTACGCGTCATCCTGCCCGGACACGGCGCTCCCCTGACCACCGGCACCGCCGAGGCATTGGCGAAACTCGCAGCACACACCGACACGACCCGTTGACAACGTTCAGCAATGCTGCTGCGTGGTGACAAGTGTGAGCACGTACAGCGAACCGCCTGCCGTGGGCCCGCCCGCCGTGGCGCCCACAGTGGTTGACGAGCCGGCGGCCGCCCGCCTCCGCGTCGGGGCAGTGGACGCGCGTGACCAGGAGTTCGTCGAGTTCGTGCGGGCGTCCGGTCGCTACCTGCTACGCACTGCTGTGCTGCTGTGTGGTGACCCGGTCCGGGCGGAGGAACTGGTCCAGGCCACCTATGAACGCACGTATCGCTCCTGGCGCGTGGCGCGCGAGGGCGACCCGCAGGCGTACGCGCGTCGTGTGCTGGTCAACCTGCGGGTCGATGGGTGGCGGCGCACGCGTCGCGAGGTCGTCGTCGACCCGGTCGCCCTCCCCGATCAGGCCGGGCCAGACCATATGGGCGCCGTCGTCGCCCGCAACGTCGTGGTCCAGGCTCTGGCCCGGTTGCCGCTCGCGCAGCGGCGGGTCGTGGTGCTGCGACACCTGCTGGACCTCACCGAGACCGAGGTTGCCCGCGAACTGGGGATCTCGGTCGGCACGGTCAAGTCCCACCACGCGCGGGGCATCGCCCGGCTGCGCGAAATCTTCGCGGAAGGGGACCTGCGATGAGCGTCCAGCTACACGATGACGACGTCGTCGCCCGTCTGCGGGCCGGCGCGCCGAGCTACCCGGATGCCGGTCCCGACGCCGAGCGTACCCTCGTCGCCGCCCGACGAGCGCTGCGCCGCCGCCGGGGCCGGCGGGCGTTTGGCAGCGTGGCCGCGGTCGCGGCCGCGGTCATCGGACTCACGGCGGTCCACCCGATCGAGCTGCCCGGCCTCGGCACGTCCGTCACGCCTGGCGGGCCTGACGACAGTTCGCTCCCGAACCAGAGTGAGCCGCCCGTGTTCCCGCGCCAGCGGCTGCTCGACGACGTCGCGGACCTGGAGCTTCGGGTGCTGCCCGTGGCCGAGGACTTGGCGCTCACCCAGTACATCAACGATGGATCAGGATGGGGCCGGCCGGCGTGCCGCGTGTTCACCTGGTCGCACGGAGCGTTCCGGGACCGCGACTCGGATTGCGCGAATCCCGACGACCCCGAGCCACCGTTCGACACCGAGAGCGAGACCGCGTTCACCCGGGTGTCCGACGCGATCGAGCACTCTGGAGTGAACGTGTACCGGATCGAGAACGGTGGCTGGGGCCCCGGCACGTCGTTCCACCTCCGCGACAACTCCTGGAGGTGGAACTGGTACTACTCCTACGTTCCTGGCACCCCCGCCGACGCCCCAAAAGAGGAGCGGACGGAGACACAACTCGGCGTCAGGCTGCAGATCCACGTCACCGGCAACTGGTGGTTCACCGTGGAGCCCGACGACTGACATAGCGCGTCATCGTCAGGCCCAGCCGGGAACGGCCTGGTGCTTCGGGCTCGGACCAAAGCGGTTTGGACCGGGCGTGCCGTCCTGCAAGGAGAACACCAGCAGGACGATCACACCGACGAGCGGGATCAGCCCGATCAGAATCCACCATCCGGAACGGTCGATGTCGTGCAGGCGCCGCACGGCGACCGCCAGCGACGGCAGCAGAAGCGCCAGGTTGGCGATCAGGCTGAAGAGGCCACTGGACATGAACGACCCTTCGAAGTCCGTGCCCAGCGCGACGTCGAGGATCGAGGTCACGATGCCGAGGAGGACCGAGAAGAGGACGAACCACCAGTACTCGGCTCGGCGGGCCCGCCCTCCGAATTCGACATACTTGGAAAGCACCGAACGAACAGCGGCGGTAAAGGACATGGCGACTCCAGCGTCTCAACGGTGAAGCTGTGGGCGGCATCAGGGTAGGCGGCGGCCGCAAGCGCGCAGCGACGGCAGCAACGCCGGAACCCGGCGCATGTGATCGGCATACGCCGGGCGGCGTTCCAACGACCTACGATCCATCATCGGAACGCTGACCGCGGCAAAAAGCAGGACCATCCCGATCGGACCGATGACTGTCCACCACCAGGCCGGCGCGGCGGCCAACCCGAAAAGCCACATCCCCCACCAGAACCCGATCTCACCTAGATAGTTCGGATGGCGCGAGTATCGCCACAGTCCACGATCGACGATCCGACCACGATGCGCCGGATCGCTGGCGAACCGGCGCAACTGCCGATCCGCGACCGCTTCGATCGCGATCGCGGTGGCCGTCACCGCCACGGCAACGGCGTCGAGCGGACCGAGCGGCGCCGCCACCGTCACCGCCGGCCAGACCGCGAGCAGGCCGCCGAAAACGACGAGCGTGGGCATCATCTGGATGCCGGTAAGGCTCACCAGCCACCAGGGCACCCAACGAGGGCCTGGGCGCGGATCTGTACGTAGCGCCAGTCCTCGTGACTCAAGCCCCGCCACGACAACGCCCAGTTCGCGGTCAACCGGACAGCCCAGATCAGCACCAGGACGATCACCAACGCCTGCCGGCCGGAGATCGCGGCGACATCGGCGCCGCCGCTCCAGATCGCCCACGCGACGACGATCACGGCGGGCGCGACGCTCCAGTACGGGTCGTAGAGGCTTGAGTTTCCGACGGCCATCGACACCGCGAACACCACGGCGGTGGCGACGAGGTCGGCCCAGAGCGTGCCCACCAACGGGTGCTGACCCCGTACGGCGACACAGACACCCCACGCGGCGACGCCAGCCGCGAGATATGTGACAGTCACGACCGCGAACCCCAGCCGCCGCGATGTCGCGGCCAGGCCCCGCCCCACCCGGTACTCGCCGCGCTCCAGCGCCATGCGCAGAGCTTAGGGCGTGTCTACTTGGTCTTGAGATACCAGCAGTAGTACCGGTCGAGGTCGTCACGATCCCGGTAGTGCGGCCACCTGAGGTAGGCGCCGCTCTCGTTCCAGGAATAGACGCCGCTGACCCGGACCTGCCACTGGTCGTTGACGGTGTGCTCCCACCACTGCGCGATCGCGAGCGCCTCCCTGGTGCGCGGACCGAAGTCGCCGTCGACGGCGATGGCCTGCCCGTAGCACTTGACGAGCATGTCTTGCAGGGCGACCACGCCGAAGTTGTTGTAGTCACCCTCGCGGAGCCAGCAGTCGAGATCGTTCGGATAGGCCGCGGAGTTGTTGGGCAAGAACCGCCACAGAAAGTCCTCCGACCGGTCCCATCGCGCGAGGGTGCAGTCGAAGTTGATCGCGGCGGCCGCTTGCGCCGGTGCCGCCGCGGCGGCGGCCGGGAGGAGCAGGCACCCGATGACGATCGCGGCGAGCACCGCGACGGCTTTCCGCATCATGTCCGCACTCCTTCGCCACCCGCGCCACGCCAACCGGTGGTTCGACGCTACGAGATCCACGTTCATCATCACAAGCGGCCGACGAGCTGGCGGCCCCCCATGCCGAGCAACCACCCGCCCGCCCCGCCTCGCGCTGATCAAGGACTTCCGCGCCGATCAAGGGCAAACGGTCGTGGATTGGAGATCAAAGCACGACCATTCGCCCTTGATCGACGAGCAAGGGGGAAGCCCTTGATCGACGAGCACGGGGACGCCCTTGATCGACGAGCACGGGGAAGCACGGGAAGGCGAGCAAGGGGAAGCCTGGTCAGCGGGATCTCAGTTTGGCGCGCACGGGGTCCGCGTCCGGGTGGCCGAGCTCGTCGAGGATGGCGACGGCGCGCCGCCAGGCATCGTGTGCCGCCTTCGGGGCGCCGACGGCGTGGTGGGCGTCGCCAAGACGGGTGAGGGTGTCGGCCTCACGCCACCGGTGGCCGAGGTCCCGGTACAGGCTCACCGCCCGCAGGTAGCAGGTGACGCTTTCCCGGCGGTGGCCGAGATGGTGGTGGGCGTGGCCCAGCGTGTCCCAGGTGTCCGCCTCGCCGTGCCGGTCGCCGATCTCCTGGTGCAGGCCGAGGGCCTGCTCGCCGGCCACCAGGGACTGCTCGTGGTCGCCGAGATAGTTGCGCACCCAGGCCACGGTGTTGAGGGCCCTGGCCTGCCCGGACCGGTTGCCCGCGGTCCGGAACAGCTCCAGTGACTTGCGGGCGTGTTCGAGCGCCCGCCGGTACTGCTCCTGCCGGGCGCTGATCCAGCAGAGGTCGAGGTTGACCCGGGCCTGGCCGGCGAGGTCACCGACCGCCCGGAAATAGTGCTGGGCCTGGCGCAGGTGGGCATCCGCCTCGTCGACCCGGTCCAGGTGGACGCTGACGCGGCCGAGACTGCGGTGGGCGTGCGCCTGCCCGCTCCGGTCGGCCAGCCGCCGCGCGGCCGCCAGCGCGGTCTGCTGGGCGGCGGCCCAGGGCTCCCAGTTTCCGCTCCCTTCCAGGAAGTAGGCGGCGGCCCAGGCCAGCCGCCAGGCGTGCGCGTCGAAACCGGTCTGCGCCGCCCGGTCGATGGCGGCGAGCAGGCCAGGAACCTCGATCGTGAACCAGCTCATCGCCTGCTCGTGGTCGGCGAGCCGCTCGACGGCGACGCCGGGCTCGGCCGGTGGGATGGTGATCGGGTCGCGGTGCGGGTCGAGCAGCCGGTCGGCGGCGCACGCGCCGTGCAGGTAGTGGTCGAGCAGACGATGTTGGGCCGCGCGGCGATCCGCGTTGGCGTCGGACGTGTGTGTCAGCTCGGTGGCGTACGCGCGGAGGAGGTCATGGCACGCGTACCGGCCCGGCGCGTGCTCGGTGATCAGGCGCGCCTCGGCTAGCTCGGCCAGCAGCGGACGCGCCTGTCCATCCGGGACACCGGCCAGGCTGCTGGCCGCCGGGACGGAGATGTCCGCGCCAGGGTGCAGCCCGAGCAGCCGGAACAACCGCCGCGCGGGCTCGGTGAGCTGCTCGTACGACCAGGAGAACACCGCTCGTACGTCGGTAGCCGGATCGCGGCTGCTGAAGGCGGCCAGGCCGCCGCCGGCGGCGCGCAGCTCGGCGGCGAGCGTGGCCAGCGAGAAGCCGGGTTGGGTGGCGGCGCGGGCAGCCGCCACCGCCAGGGCCAGCGGAAGCCGCGCGCAGCGGGTGATGACCTCCTCCGCGGCCTGCGGCTCGGCACCCACCCGCTCTCGACCGAGCCGATGGACGAGCATCTGATGCGCCTCGGCCGGGTCGAACAGATCCAGCATGACCGGGCGGGCGCCCTCGGCGGCGACCAGGCCGGCCAGCACGTTGCGGCTTGTTATCACGACCCGGCAGCCCCGGCTGCCGGGCAACAGCGGCCGGACCTGGTCGGCGTCTCGGGCGTTGTCCAGTACTACCAGCATCCGCCGGTCAGCCAGCAGGCTGCGGTACAGGGCCGACCGGGCCGCCAGGCCAACCGGAATCCGTCCCGGTGGTACGTCCAGAGCGTCCAGGAACCCGCGCAACGCCTCGGACGGGTGCACGGCCCGACCGGCAGGGTGGAAGCCGCGCAGGTTCACGTACAGCTGGCCGTCCGGGAAGCGGTGCCGGACCCGTTGTCCCCAGTGGACGGCCAGCGCGGTCTTCCCGACACCGGCGGTCCCCGCGATCGCGGAGATCACCGCGGCGGTGGCGCCGCCGGGTGGGTCGTCGGGGAGTAGCTCGTCCAACTCCTTGAGGTGGTCCACGCGCCCGGTGAAGCCGGCGATGTCGGTGGGGAGCTGGGCGGGGACCGCCCGCGCGCTGGCGGTCGTGGCCGGCGACGCGCTCGACACCAACGCGTCCACGCTGTTCTCGTCTTTCAGGATGGCGGTATGCAGCTCGCGCAGCTGCGCGCCGGGCTCGAGGCCGAGCTCGCCGACGAGACTCTCCCGCAGGCGGCGGTATGCCGCAAGCGCGTCGGCCTGTCGCCCCGAACGATGCAGGGCCACCATCAGCTGCCCCACCAGTCGCTCGCGCAGCGGGTACGTGGCGACCAGCTCGGTCAGCTCTCCGATCACGTCGAGGTGGCGGCCGAGCCGCAGCTCCAGCTCCAGGCACTCCTCGATGGCGGCGCGTCGCTGCTCGTCCAGCCGGGCCGCGGCCGCCTCCAGTACCCGGCCGGTCAGGCCGGCGAGCGCCGGGCCGCGCCACAACCGCAGCGCCGCCCTCAGCTCGGCCGCGGCCTGGCTGGCCTGGCCGGCGGCGCTCAGCTCCTGCGCCTCGTCAACCTGGTTCTGGAAGAGCCCGGCGTCCAACTCGCTGGCGGCCAGCCGCAGACGGTACGCGTTGCCTTCGGTAGCGATCGTGGGCTGCTCCGGCGCGGGCCCCACGGCCAGCAGGCGGCGAAGCGCGGAGATGCTGTTCTGGACCTGGCGCTTGGCGGTGGTCGGCGGATCCTCGTCCCAGACCACCTCGATCAGGGTATCCAGCGACACCGCCCGATCGGCGTTGACCAGCAGCAGCGCGAGTAGCCTGCGTTGGCGCTGGCCGGTCAGGCGCACCGGCCGGTCGTTCGCGGATACCTCCAGCGACCCCAGGACGTGGAACTTCACCCGAAGCATCGTAGCCGTACGCAAATAGATCAGCACGAATGGCGTGAAACCTCAGCTGTGGGCGGCGCCGACGCGCAGCGCCGGCTGCTCGACAGCTTCGGCCGGAGCGGACCGGAGCAGGGGCAGGGCCACCAGGATGTTCACCGACGCGGCGGTGATGACCGCGGCCACGCCGAGCAGCGTCGGGACCAGCCCGCGCGGTCGATGACCACGCCGGCGGCGAGCAGCCCCAGCGGCCCGGCGACGGTGCTCAGCGTCATCACCGCCTGCAGCACCTTCGGTTGCAGGGCCGCGGGTACGCGGGCGGTGAGGATGGCGAAGTAGGGCGCGTTCGAGAAGCCCATCGCCGCGCCGGACAGCACCACCGCGGTGAGCGGCACGACCGGTGGGGCGGGCAGGGCGAGCAGCCACAGCGGCAGCGCCTGGAAGACCATCGCCACGGCGATCATCGGGGCAGGCCCGAGCCGGCGGGACACCAGCACGGCCAGGAACGACCCGGCCAGCATGCCGGCACCGGTGCCGGCCAGCAGCAGCCCGCCCACCGCGGCGTCCCCGCCGTACCGGTGGAATGCCAGCAGCGGCAGGCAGATCGCCAGGAAGCGCAGCACGAAGCCGCCGGCGATGGTCGAGGCCATGGTCCGGCCCAGGAATGGGTCGGCGCGCATGTGCCGGATGCCGGCCAGCACGCCGCGCGGGCGCGTGCCGCCGGCGGCCGCCCGTCCGGCCCGGGCCGGCACGCAGCCGAGCAGCACCACGAACGACACCGCGAACGTGGCCGCGTCCAGCCACAGCACCCGCTCGGCGCCGATGACCGCGATCAGCAGGCCGGCCAGCATCGGTCCGCCGAACCCGGCCGAGTTGTAGACGGTGTCGATCAGCCCGTGGGCGCGGGTGAGAGCGCGCTGGTCGTCGCCGGCCAGCTCGCCGGCCAACAACCGCTGCGACGCCGCGTACGGCACCGCGGCCAGGCCCGCCGCCGCCACCAGCGCGAGCAGTACGGGGAAGCTGAGCGCGCCGGTGCCGTACAGCAGCGGCACCGCGGCGATCAACACGCCGCGCGTCCCGTCGGACACCAGCATCGTGCGCCGCGCGCCGAGCCGCTGCAGCACCTCGCCGCCGAGCAGGCCGAACAGCGCGATCGGCAGCACCTGCGCCAGCAGCACCAGGCTGGTGCGGGCGGCCGAGCCGGTCGTCTCCAGGACCAACCAGGGCAGCGCGAGCACGGTCATCTGGGTGCCGAAGGCGGACACGGCGCCGCCGGCGACCACCGCGCGCAGCCCGCGGCGGTACCCGGTGGGCCCGGCGGCCGGTGCGCGGCTCATGCCGGGACCCCGAGCACGTGCGTGCTGCCGGTACGCGCCGGCCACGGCAGCGCCGCGCGGTCGAGCTTGCCGTTGGCGGTCGCCGGGAAGCCGTCCACGAACACGACCGCGGCCGGCACCATGTAGTCCGGCAGCGCCGTTGCCACGTGCCGGCGCAGCTCCCGTACGGTCGGGTGGCAGCCGGGTGCCGGCACGACGTAGACCACCAGCGCCCGGTCGCCGTCCCGGTCCGGCCGGGCCAGCGCCACCACGTCCTTCACGCTCGCGTGCGCACGCAGCCGGTGCTCGACCTCGGCCAACTCCACCCGGGCGCCGCGGATCTTGACCTGCCCGTCGGCCCGGCCGAGGAAGGTCAACACGCCGTCGGGGCCGAAGCTCGCCCGATCGCCGGTGCGGTAGAGCCGCCCGCGCGGGTCGGGTCCGAGCGTGTCCGGGATGAACCGCTGCCGGGTCAGCTCCGGCTGGCCGTAGTAGCCGGCGGCGAGGACGTCGCCGCCGATGAGCAGGTCGCCCGGCACCCCGACCGGGCAGGGCCGCAGGTCCTCGTCGACCACCCAGTACTGCGCGTTGTCGATGGGCCGCCCGTACGGGATGCTCCGCCAGGCCGGGTCGATCGCGCCGACCTCGAACCAGTTCGACCAGACGGTCGCCTCGGTGGCGCCGCCGAGGCTAACGATCGTCGCCCCGGTGAAGACCGATCGCACCTCGTCCGGCAACGTCAGCGGCGTGTAGTCGCCGCTGAGGTAGACCAGCCGCAGATCGCCGGTGCCAGCCCGGTGCCCGCCGAGCAACGGCGCGAGGTGGGCCAGCGTGGTTGGCGCCGAGTTCCAGTACGTCACCGGCTCGCGCAGCAGCACGTCCAGCAGCAGCTCCGGGTCGCGCCGCTGCGCGTCGTCGGCGATGTAGACGCCGGCCCCGTACGCGGGCAGGCCGAGCAGGTCGAAGACGGACAGGTCGAAGCCGAGCGAGGTGGCCGACAGGCCCAGGTCGTGCGGGCCGAAGCCGTGGGTACGCCGGCACCAGGCGAACAGGTTGTGCAGCGACCGGTGCGCCACGGCGACGCCGTTGGGCCGGCCGGTGCTGCCGGAGGTGAAGACCACGTAGGCGGTGGAGTCCGCGCCGGTGCCGGGCTCCGGGCCGCGCAGCTCGCGGCAGTCCGGGATCGGGCTGTCGGCGGGCACCGGGCGCACCTTCGGCGGTACCGGCCAGGTGTCGCCGCTGTCCGCGTCGACCAGCACCCGCGCACCGGCCTCGGCCAGGACGGTGTGCGCGCGCTCGGCCGGGAGCCCCGGCTCGACCGGCACGTAGAAACCGCCCGCCTTCAGCACCCCGTACACGGCGACCGCCAGCAGCGGGCCGCGCGGCACCCGGATGCCGACCGGTGTCTCCGGCCCGACCCCGCGGTCGCGCAGCGCCCACGCCAGCCGGTTGGCGCGCCGGTCCAGCTCGGCGAAGGTCAGCGTGCCACCGGCCCAGCGCACCGCCACGGCGTCCGGGCGGAGCCGGACCTGCGCCTCGAACAGCCGGTGCACCGGACCGTCCGCGGCGTACTCGCGGGCGGTGGCGTTCCACGCCCGCTGCTGCGCCGCCGGGTCGAGCGCCGGCGGGCGGATGGTCGCGGTCCTCATCGGGCACCTTCCAGCACGGTGCTGATCACGTCGGTCAGGTGCACCAGGAGCGGCGGTTTCATGATTCCGATGTGGTCTCCGGGCACCCGGTGCAGCTCGATCCCGCCGCCGATCAGCTCCTCCCACCGGACGAGGTAGTCGGCGAAGGTCTGGCCGGAGGACACCACGTGCTGGCCGTTGGCGAGCGCGTCGCTGACGATGAGGTGCAGCTTGCCGGCGTAGACGGGGTTCGGGTACTCGATGAGGGCCTGCAGCGACTCCCGCCAGACCCGGACCATCCGCGGCCAGGCGGTGCCGACGCCGCGCTCGGGCAGCGCCATGCCTTCCTTCTCGTCGATGTCGTTGGCCACCCGCTCGTACAGTTCCATGATCTCGGCGCGGCGCTCGGGCGTATCCGCCTCCGGTCCGCCGCGGTCGATCTCCAGGACCAGCTTCTCCAGCCGGCGTACGAAGCCCATCTGCTCGTAGAACTTCGGCCGGGTCTGCGCGTCCAGCACCGGATCGAGGAGCATGAAGGTCACCTCCTCGCCGGCGTCCCGCAGCAGGGTGGCGAGGTCCGCCGCGATCGTGCTGCCGCCGCACCAGCTGAACAGCCGGTACGGCCCGTGCGGCTGGGCGGCTCGCAGCTCGTCGAAGTGCCGGCGGGCCATCTCGGCGGCGGTGGGGATCGTGGCGTTGTCGCCGTGCGGCTTCGGCCACTCGAACGCGGCCAGCGGGAGCTGCGGATCCAGGTACGGCAGGAAGCGCTGGAACCAGTGGGCGCTGCCGCCGCCGGGGTGGATGCAGAACAGCGGCGTGCCGCTGCCGCGGCGCAGCCACAGCATCGCCCGGTTGCGCCGGCCGGGCTCGGCCGGGGCCTCCGGCTCGCCGACCGCGCCGTCGGTGATCGCGGCGGCCAGCCGTGCGACGGTCTGATGCTCCAGGAAGGACCGGAACGTCAGCTCCACGCCGTGCGACTCCCGCAGCAGCGAGATGATCCGCATCATCGCCATCGAGTGACCGCCGAGGTCGAAGAAGTCGTCGTCGATGCCGACACTGTCCAGCTTCAGTACCTGCGCCCAGGCGCCGGCGATGGCCCGCTCCAGCGGCGTACGCGGTGCCACGGGCGCGATCTGCGTGGCGACCGGCTCCGGCTCGGCCGCGATCAGCGCGGCGCGGTCGACCTTGCCCGAGGCGGTGACCGGGAACTGCCCGACGACGTGGCAGCGGGTCGGCACCATGTGTGCCGGCAAGCGGTGGCGTACGTGCTCGCGCAGCTCGGCCGCGGACGGGCCGGCGCCGCAGGTGCCGCCGGTGAGCCGGACGAACGCCACCAGCGTGGCGTCCTCGGTGCCCGCCGCGGCGACCGCGACGGCCGCGGCGGCGACCGCCGGGTACGCCTCCAGCGCGTGCTCGACCTCGCCGAGCTCGATCCGGAAGCCGCGGACGCTGACCTGGTGGTCGCCGCGGCCGTGGAAGCGCAGCGTGCCGTCGGCCGCGCGGGAGGCCACGTCGCCGGTGCGGTACATCCGGCTGCCGGGCGGTCCGAACGGGTCCGGGACGAACCGGTCGGCGGTCAGCCCCGGCTGGCCGAGGTAGCCGCGGGCCAGGCCGGCGCCGGCGACGTGCAACTCGCCGCGTACCCCGGCGGGCACCGGTCGCCCGTCGGCGTCCAGCACGTAGCAGCGCACGTTCGCCAGCGGGGTGCCGATCGGCGGCATCCGGTCCGGGGAGCCGGCGGCGACGGGCGCGTACGTGGCGGCGACGGCCGCCTCGGTGGGGCCGTAGAGGTTGACGAACGCGGCGTGCCGCGCCCAGCGGTCGGCCTGCGCGGCGGGGCACGCCTCGCCGCCGACCAGGGTGACGCGCAGTTGCGGGAAGTCCGCCGGAGTCAACCGGCTCAGCATCGACGGCGGCAGGAAGATGTGGGTGAGCGTGGCCGCCTCGCCGCGCAGGTCGCCCGGGTCGCGGCCGACCGCGGGCAGCACCAGCTCGGCGCCCGCGGTGAGCGCGGCGATCAGCTCGGACACCGACGCGTCGAAGCTCACCGAGAAGAACTGAAGCATCCGGTCGCCCGGCTGGACGTCGAAGATCTCCTGCTGGGCGTGCCGCAGGTTGAGCGCGGCCCGGTGCGGTACGGCGACGCCCTTGGGCCGCCCGGTCGAGCCGGAGGTGTAGGTGACGTACGCCAGGTCGTCCGGCGCCACGGCCACGTCCGGCGCGGTGACCGGCATGCCGAGTTGGGCGGACTCGTCGGTCACGTCGATCGCCGGCAGGCCCGCCGGGCCGGCTTCGGTGAGGCCGGCCGGCAGCCGCCCGGCGGCGAGCACCACCGCGGCCGCCGCGTCGTCGAGCATGAACCGCAGCCGCTCGACCGGGTACTCCGGGTCCAGCGGCAGGAACGCGCCGCCCGCCTTCAGCACGGCCAGCACCGAGACGGCGTAGTCGGGCGTCCGCGGCAGGCAGATGCCGACCACGGTGTCCGGGCCGACGCCGAGCGTACGCAGCCGGTGCGCCAGCCGGTTCGCGCGCAGCTCCAGCTCGGCGTAGTAGACCTTGACGGCGCCCTGCCGCAGCGCGACCGCGGTGGGCGCGGACCGGGCCTGCCGCTCGATCAGCCGGTGCACCGGCTGATCGGTGGGAAACGCCCGATCGGTGCGGTTCGGCGCGACGAGCACCCGGTCGTGGTCGACCGGCGCCAGCGTCAAGGTCCGCGGCGACGGTGCCGTGGCGTCCGTGCTGGCGGCCATCGCGGCCAGCACCTGCCGGTAGGTCCGGGCGACCAGCTCCAGATACGGCCGCCCGATCCGGCTCGGCCGGCCGAGCAGTTGCAGGCGGCCGGGGAACGACACCGCCGAGAACGGCTGCTCGCTCGGGCTGAAGTCGGACTCCAGGCCGATGCCGGAGCTCCAGTCGATCATGTGGAAGTCCAGGTACGTGAAGCTGACGTCGACCAGCGACGAGGCGTGCCGGCCGTCCCGCCGCATCGCGGCCATCGGGTAGCGCCGGTGCGGCCACAGCCGCGCCTCCTGCGCGAAGACCGCCCGCACCAGCTCCGGCCAGCTCGCGGCGGTCAGGTCGGCGGAAAACGGCACCGTGTTCAGGTACATGCCGATCACCTCGTCGCCGCGCAGCCGCTCCGGCCGGCCGTTGCTGACCAGCCCGGTGAAGAAGCGGTGCCGCCCGGTGACCAGGCCCCAGGCCGCGACGTGGGCGGCGAGCAGCACGCTCTTCAGCGACGCGCCGGCACCGGTCGCGAGCCGGCGCAGCGCCGGCTCCAGGTCGGCGTACCCGACCACGACCGAGTCCGGCGCGTCGCCGGTCCCCTCCGCTTCGGCCGCCTGGTCGCCCCACTCGGCCGGGATCTCCAGCTTGTCGGCGGCGGTGATGGTGGCGGTCCAGAAGTCCCGGTCGGCCGCCGACCGCAGGGACTCCTGCTCGGCGGCGACGAAGTCGGCGAACCGGACGGCGGGCATCGGCACCGGCTCGGGCGTGCCGCCCCGGCGCAGCGTGCGGTAGTGCGCGAGCAGCTCGGCGATCACCGAGGTGTGGCTCCAGCCGTCGAGGATCGCGTGGCACTCGACGTGGGTGAGCCACCACTCGCGCTCGCCGGTCTGGTGCACCGTGTAGCGCAGCAGCGGCGGCACGGCCAGGTCGAACGGCGCGTCGCGCTGGGCGAGCAGGAAGTCGTCGAGGATCTGGCGCTGCGCGGCCGGCGGCAGGTCCCGCAGGTCGTCCAGGTCCACCGGCAGCTCGGCGGTGCGGTGCACAAGCTGCAGCGGCTGCGTGTAGCCGGCGAGCGCGAACGACGTACGCAGGATCTCGTGCCGCCGCACCAGCAGCGCCGCGGCCGCGCGCAGGTCGGCCAGGTCGAACGGCAGCTCGTCCTCGATCCGGTAGCAGCTGACGTTCACGTAGACGGGCCGCTGCGCGGCCAGCATCTCGTACACCATCCCGGCCTGGATCTCGCCCATCGGGTACGCGTCGAGCAGGCCGGGCGGCAGCAGCCCGCGGTCGGCGTCGGACAGCAGCGCGAACGGCGCCACGACCGGCTGCTCGGCGGCGGGCTCCGGCACGTCGGCTAGCCCGTCCGGCGCGGGCGCGCTGACCAGCTCGGCCAGCTCGGCGACCGTGGCGTGGCTGAACAGGTCGTGCACCGACACCGGCAGGCCGGCCGCCCGCAGTGTCCCGACGGCGCGGATCGCCCGGATCGAGTCGCCGCCGTGCTCGAAGAACGCGTCGTGCCGGCCCACCGTGTCGACGCCCAGCGCGCCGGCCAGGGCGCGCGCGATCGTCCGCTCCACCGCGGTCTGCGGCGCGGCGCCAGCGGGCTCGACGCGGGTGGGCGGCGCGGGCAGCGCGCGGTGGTCGACCTTGCCGGCGACGGTCAGCGGCAGCGCGTCGAGCACCACCCACTGCGCGGGGACCAGTTGCCGCGGCAGCCGGGCCCGGGCGTGTGCCGCGACCGCGTCCCGGTCGACTGCCGGTCCGTCCGCCTCGGCGCCCGAGCCGACGAGGTACGCGACGAGCCGGTCGTCGTGCACGGTGACCACCGCGGCGGCGACGGCGGGATGCGCGGTGAGCGCCGCCTCGACCTCGCCCGGCTCGATGCGGTGGCCGTGCAGCTTCACCTGCCGGTCCAGCCGGCCCAGGTATTCGATCGTCCCGTCGGCGCGGTGCCGGGCCAGGTCGCCGGTGCGGTAGAGCCGGCCCCCGGCTCGCTGCCGGACGGATCCGGTACGAACCGGTCGGCCGTGTGCGCGGGGCGGCCCAGGTATCCGCGGGCGAGCTGGACGCCGGCCAGCAGAAGCTCCCCGGGTACGCCGGCCGGCAGCAGTCGCAGGTCCGGGTCGACGACGTAGGCGCGGGTGTTGGCGACCGGCCGGCCGATCGTGACCGGCTCCCCGGCAGGCATTCGGTCGCGGTCACGTCGATCGTGGCCTCGGTGGGGCCGTAGAGGTTGTGCAGCTGGCAGCCGATCCGCTCGTGTACGGCCGCGGCCAGCTCGGCCGGGAGCGGCTCACCGCTGGCGAAGATCCGGCGCACCGAGGGCAGCTCGCCGGCCAGCGAGTCGAGGAAGGGGCGCAGCATCGACGGCACGAAGTGCAGCGTGGTGACGCCGTGCTCGGCGATCGTCGCGGCCAGGTACGCCGGGTCGCGGTGCCCGCCGGGGCGGGCGACGACCAGCGTCGCGCCGGTGATCAGCGGCCAGAACAGCTCCCACACCGAGACGTCGAAGCCGTACGGCGTCTTGTGCAGCACCCGGTCGGTGCCGTCGAGCCGGTGCTCGCGCTGCATCCAGGTCAGCCGGTTCACCAGCGCGCGGTGGGTGATCACCACGCCCTTGGGCCGGCCGGTCGAGCCGGATGTGTGCAGCACGTACGCCGGGTGGTCCGGGTGGGGATCATCGCCGAGCGGCCCGCTCGGGGCGCCGGCGCCCGCGTCGGGCCGGACCAGCGTGCGCGCGGCCAGGCCGACGGTGGCCCGGTCGGTCACCACGACCCGTACGCCAGCGTCGGTGAGCAGCTGCTCCAGGCGCTGCTGCGGGCTTTCGGTGTCCAGCGGCAGGTAGGCGCCGCCGGCGGTGAGCACGGCCAGCAGCGCGGTCACCAGGTCCGGGCCGCGCTCCAGGCACACGCCGACCACCGACTCGGGACCGACCCCGAGCGCGCGCAACCGGTGCGCCAGGGCCGTGACGCGGGCGTCCAGTTCGGCGTACGACAGGTGCTGCTCCCCGCCCGTACGGCCACCGCGTCCGGGGTGGCGGCCGCCTGGGACCGGAACAGCGCGGGCAACGTGGTGGCCGGTACGTCGGTCGCGGTGTCGTTCCAGCCGCCGAGCAGCTGCGCGCGTTCGGCGGGCGGGAGGATGTCGATGTCGGCCAGCGGCGTGTCCGGTGCCGCCGCCACGCCGGCCAAAAGCTGCCCGACCTGCGCGGCGAACCGCTCGATCGTGCCCCGGTCGAACAGGCTGGTGGCGTAGACCACGGCGCCGGCCAGCGAGCCGTCCGGGCGCGGGGTCACCGACAGGGTCAGGTCGAACTTCGCGTCGGCGAACGGGATCGGCACCCACAGCACGTCCAGCCCCGGTGCCTCGAAGCCGCCCGCCCCGGCCTCCTGCCAGACGAACATCGTCGAGAACAGCGCGGTCCGCGCGGGGTCGCGGACCGGCGCGAGCTCCTCGACGAGCTGCTCGAACGGCAGTTCCTGGTGGGCGAAGGCGGCCAGCGAGGTACGGCGGACCCGGTCGACAAGCTCGCCGAACGTCGGGTCGCCGGCCAGGTCCGCCCGTACCACGACGGTGTCGAGGAACAGCCCGATCAGGTCCTGTACGTCGTCGTGCCCGCGGCCGGCGACCGGCGTACCGACCGTGACGTCGGTCCGGCCGCTCCACCGCCCGAGCACGACCGCGTAGGCCGCCAGCAGCACCATGAACGGCGTGGCGTGGTGGCGGCGGGCGAGCTGGCCCAGCGACGCGGCGACCTCGGCGGGCACGGTGAACGGCACGATGTCGCCGGCGGCATCCCGTACGGCTGGCCGCGGCCGGTCTGCCGGCAGGTCCACCGGCGTGGCACCGGCGAGCTGCTGGCGCCAGTACGGCAGCTGCGTTTCGCGCAGCTCGGCGGTCCGCTGCCGCTGCCAGGCCGCGACGTCGGCGTACTGCACCGGCAGCGGGGCGAGGTCGGCCGGGCGGCCCTCGACCGCGGCGGTGTACCGCTCGCGCAGCTCGTCCAGCAGCAGGCTCTCCGACCAGAGGTCCATCGCGAGGTGGTGGGTGGTGAGCAGCAGCAGGTTCTGGTCGGGTTCCCGCCGGACGAGCAGCGCGCGGAAGACCGGCCCGGCGGCCAGGTCGATCGGCTCGCGGTCGGTCGAGACGAGCCGGTTGAGCAACTGGCCCTGGACCTTGCCGTCCAGGTGGGTCAGGTCGCGGATCGGCAGCGGTACCGGGGCGGGCGGGTCGATGATCTGCACCGGCTCGCCGTCGGGGCCGGCCGGGTAGCGGGTGCGCAGCACCTCGTGCCGCGCCACCAGCCCGGAAAGCGCGGTCCGCAGCGCGTCGACGTCCAGCCGGCTGCCGGGCTTGTCGGTCATGTGCAGCGCGATCTGCACCAGGTACTCGACGCCGCCGGGGCGCATCTGGTCGAGGATCCACAGCCGGCGCTGCGCGTACGACAGCGGCAGCGGGTCGGCCCGGGACACCCGGGCGATGCCCGGCTCGGTGAGCGGTTCGAGGCCGTGCAGCCGGCGCTCCAGCAGCTGCTCGTGCGGGCTTGGCGCGTGCAGTGTGTCGGTCATCGGGTTCCCTCTCGGGCGGCTCGGGACAGCACGTCCCGCACCTGGCTGTCGGAAAGTCGGCTCACATCGGCACGGACCGCTGCGGTGACCGCGGCCGCGAGTTCGGCCACCGAGGTGGCCTCGAACAGGACCTGCAAGGGCAGATCGACGGCGAACGTGCGCCGCAGCGCGGTACGTACCCGGGCGACCAGCAGCGAGTGGCCGCCGAGGTCGAAGAAGTCGTCGTCGGCGGTGATGTCTTCGACGCCGAGCAGCCGCGACCAGATCCCGGCGACGGCCTGCTCGACCGGGCCGGCCGGCGGCCTCGGGTCGGCCGCGCCCGCGGCGGTCGGGGTGGTCGGGGTGGCGGGCACCGCGGCCGGCTGGACCGCGCGGGCCTCCGGCGCGCCGGCCAGCCGCTCCAGCAGCGCCACGTAGTCGTCGGCGAGCCGCTGCATCGTCGTCCGGTCGAACAGGCCGCTGGCGTACTCCAGGACGCACCGCAGGTCGCCGGCCGCGGTGCGGCGGACGGTGAACACGAGGTCGAACTTGGCGGCGGTGGCGCCCACGGGCAGCGGCTCCACGGCGGCGCCGCCGAGCGTGCCGGGCGTGCCGGCCGTGTACATGACCTGGAACATGATCTCGAACAGCGGGTTGCGGGCGGGATCGCGGTCGGGCCGGACCGCGGCCACGACGTCCTCGAACGGGACGTCGTTGTGCATGAGCGCGGCCAGCACCGTCTCCCGCACCCGGTCCAGCACCTCGGTGAACGACGGGCCGCCCGCCAGGTCGGTCCGCAGCACCTGCGTGTTGATGAAGAAGCCGATCAGCTCCTCGGTCTCCGGCGCGTCCCGCCCGGCGCCGGGCATCCCGACCGCGATGTCGGTACGGCCGGTACGATGCGCCAGCAGCACCTTGAAGGCGGCCAGCAGCGTCATGAACGCGGTCGTCCCGTACCGCTCGCCGGCGGCGTCGACCAGCCGAGCGACGCGCCGGGGCACGTCCACGGCCAGGATGTCGCCGCGGCGGTCGCGATGGGCGTCGCGCGGGCGATCGGTGGGCAGCAGGACCGGCTCAAGCCCGGCGAGCTGGTCCCGCCAGTACGCGGTGCCGGCCGCACCGGCAGCCGCGCGCCGCTCCCGCTGCCAGGCCGCGACGTCGGCGTACTGCACCGGCGGCGGAGCCGGCATGGGCTGGCCGCCCACGAGCGCGCGGTACGCCTGGTCCAGGTCACGCAGCAGCACGTCGCACGACCAGCCGTCGGCGGCGATGTGGTGCAGGGTGAGCGCGACGAGGTGTTCGGTGGGTGCGAGCCGGACCACGACGACCCGCAGCGGGTGCTCGCGGCGCAGGTCGAACGGCCGGCCGGCGGCCGCGTCGAGCAGCGCCGCCGCCCGCGTCTCGCCGTCGGGCTCACCGGTCAGGTCCACGACCGTGACGTCGACCGGGCCGGGCGGGTCGATGACCTGCATAGGCTCCCCGGCGCTGTCCTCGTACCGGGTGCGCAGCACCTCGTGCCGGCGGACGACCTCGGCCACGGCGCGGGCGAACACCGCCGGATCCCACGGTCCGCGCAGGCGCATCCGCTGCCAGACGAGGTACTCGGTGCCGCCGCGCAGCCCATCGAGGAACCACAGCCGCTCCTGCCCCGGCGAGAGCGGATGGGCGTTCGTCTGGGTAAGCATGGGTCGAGGCTGATGGAGGCGGGCGGGCCCGCACCAGGGTCGGACCGGCAGCGCACCTCTGCCGGCGCTTCTCTATCCCGAGCCCGGCCGCTGGCGGCAGAGTCGGCCAGGTCAGCGAACGCCACCACCGGAAAGGTGCGGCGACATGCCCGGCACGATCGCGGTACGCACGATGGCGTCGTTCTTGCCCAAGCGGTCGGTCGCGGTCGCGGAGCTGCCGGAGCTGGCGTACCTGGGCCCGGCCGAGCGGGAACTCTGCGCCGGGCTCGGGATCGACCGGATCCGCACCGACCCGGAGCTTGACGCGTTCGGCCTGGCCGCGGGCGCCGCCACCCGGGCGCTGGACGCCGCCGGGCTGAGCCCGGAACGGATCGGGGCGCTTGTCGTGGTGGAATCCCGCGCGCCGGCCACGCTGATGAGCTCCGGTGAGACCCGGCTGCAGGCGCACCTGCGCGCCGACCGGGCGCTGACCTTCTCCGTCGGCGGGCTGGGCTGCGTGTCGATCACGCCGGCGCTGCTGGTGGCGCGCGGCCTGCTGGCCGCCGACCCGGACCTGACCGACGTCCTCGTCGTGCACGGCAGTACGCCGGCCACGCCGCGCCGCTACCGGCACCCGGTCACGGTCAGCGGGGACGGCGGCATGGCGGCGGTCGTCTCGCGGGACGGGCCGCTGCGGGTGCTCGACGTGCTGCAGGAGACCGACGGCCGCTACTGGGATCTGTTCCGGGTGGACTACCGGGACCGCCCGTCGGCCCGCTGGAGCGAGCAGTGCCGCGACGCGCGGGAGTACTCCTTCCAGCTGGCCCTGGAGAGCCGCAACCGGCTGCGCGCGATGTACCGGCGCCTGCTGGACCGCAACGCGCTGGCGCCGGCGGACATCGCCCGGCACGTGAGCCACAACCTGTCCGCGGGCGCGTTCCGGTTCGTCGAGGAGACGCTCGGCGTGGCGGTCGCCAAGACCTGCCACGAGAACCTGCGCGACCTGGGCCACCTCGGCCCGAACGACGTCCTGCTCAACCTGGCGACCGAGATCGGGACCGGGCGGCTGCGGGGCGGCGAGCGGGCCGTGTTGATCAGCTCCAGCCCGGTGGCCGCCTGGAGCATGCTGCTGGTCGAGTTCGACGGTGATCCCGGTGTCGCCGCCGGGGCGGGTGACTGAGATGGGAGTGGGGATGGATGCGCTGGACCGGTCCGCGGTGGCGCGGGACCTGCACGACTTCATCGCCCCGGCGCTGGCCGGACCGGTCGGCCCGGACGAGGACTACTTCGCGCTCGGCCTCAACTCGCTGTTCGCGATCGAGCTGGTGGTGTTCGTGGAGCAGCGCTTCGACCTCGAGGTCGAGGTGGCCGACCTCGATCTCGACCACTTCCGCACGATCTCCCGGCTGACCGCTTTCGTGCTGGCCAAGACCGCCGGCCGGGCCGGGATCCCGGCGTGACCGCCGTACTCGCTCCGCCGCCGGCCGAGCCGGCGGAGCTCGACGCCCTCGGGGCCGACCTCGCCAACGCGGCGCGCGGCGAGGCGGCCGGCTGGGACCGGGACGGCGCGCTGCCCACCGGGGTACGCCACACCGCGGCAGCCGCCGGGCTGCTCGCCCCGGACCTGCCGGTCGGCTACGGCGGACTCGGCGCCACGCCGGCGCAGCTCGGCGAGGTGTGCGCCCGGCTCGGCGGCGTGTGCAGCGCGCTGCGCGCGCTGGTCACCGTGCAGGCGATGGTCGCCGCGGCCGTGCTGCGGTGGGGCACGGCCGAGCAGCGGGTCCGCTGGCTGCCCGCGTTCGCCCGCGGTGAGCTGCTGGCCGGCTTCGCCGCCACCGAGGACGGCGCGGGCAGCGATCTGGCCGCCGTCGACACCCGCATCCGCGCCGTCGCCGGTGGCCAGCAGCCGGCCCTGGAGCTGACCGGGGTCAAGCGCTGGGTGACCTTCGGCCAGGTCGCCGACGTGCTACTGGTGCTCGGGGTGCTGGACGGCCGGCACACCGCCGTGCTTGTCGAGACCGACCGGGCCGGTGTGACCCGGCAGCCGGTCGCCGGCCAGCTCGGCCTGCGGGCCGCCCAGCTGGCCCACGTCCGGCTCGACGGTGTACGGGTCCCGGCGGCGAACCGGATCGCCCCGCCCGGGTTCGGCCTGTCGCACGTGGCGGCCACCGCGCTGGACCACGGCCGGTTCACGGTCGGCTGGGGCTGCGTGGGTATGGCCGAGGCGTGCCTGCGGGACATGGCCGAACACGTGCTCACCCGCCGGCAGGGCGGCACCCTGCTCGCCGAGCACCAGAGCGTACGGGCGCTGCTGGGTCGGGCCGCGGTGGACACCGCCGCCGCGCGGGAGCTCGCCGCCCGGGCCGCCCGGTGGCGGGCCGCCGGCGCCCCCGACGCGGTCGCCGCCACGGTCGCGGCGAAGTACGCGGCGGCGCGCACCGCCGCCTCGGTCGCCGGCGACGCCGTACAGGTCCTCGGTGCGGCCGGCTGCGCCCCGGACAGCCGGGCCGGCCGGTTCTACCGGGACGCGAAGGTCATGGAGATCATCGAGGGCTCCGCCCAGGTGGCCGAACTGCATGTCGCCGACCACCTGCTCCGGCGGGCCCGCGCGACAGTACCGGGAGGGCTGCGGTGACCACCACGGTGAAGTGCCTGGTCTGGGACCTGGACGACACGCTGTGGGACGGCGTCGTGCTGGAAGGCGACGACCCGGTGCCGTTCCCCGCCGCCGTACGCACGCTGCACGCCCTGGACCGGCGCGGCGTCCTGCACGCCGTGGCCAGTCGGGGTGAGCGCGACGCGGCCACCGCCCACCTGGCCGCGCACGGCCTGGCTCGACATGTTCACCCGGATCGAGGTCGGGTGGGGCGCCAAGTCCGCCGCCGTCGCCCAGGTGGCCGCCGACGTCGGCATCGGCCTGGACACGGTCGCGTTCGTCGACAACGACCCGCTGGAACGCGCCGAGGTGGCCGCCGCGCTGCCGGCCGTGCGCTGCCACCCGGCCGGCGCCGTCGCCGAACTGCCGGCGCTGCCCGAGTTCAGCCCCGGGTACGTCAGCGAGGAGTCCCGTCAGCGCCGCCACCTCTACCGGGTGGACGAGCAGCGCCGGGCGGCCGAGGCCGGGCACACCGGGCCGCCCGTGGACTTCCTCGCCTCGCTCGACCTGGTGATGGAGGTCCGCCGCGCCGGGCCGGCCGACCTCGTCCGCGCGCACGAGCTGACCGTACGCACCCACCAGCTGAACACCACCGGCGCCACGTTCAGCCTGGCGGAGCTGCGCGCGCTGTGCGCGTCGCCGCGGCACGAGGTGCTGGTGGCGCGGCTGCGGGACCGGTTCGGCTCCTACGGCACGGTCGGCCTGGCGGTCACCGAGCTGCGGCCGGCAACGACGGTACTGCGGCTGCTGCTGATGTCCTGCCGGGTGCTGTCCCGCGGCGCCGGCGCGGCGCTGTTGGACCATCTCGTGCACAGCGCGCTGGCCACCGGACGGCAGCCGGTGGCGGAGTTCGTGCCCACCGCGGTGAACCGGCAGATGCTGGTCACCCTGCGGTTCGCCGGCTTCGCCGTCCAGGACGACACCGGCGGGCGGTGGACGCTCGCGGTCGACCCGGCCCGCCCGCCGGCCGCACGGGCGCATCCGGTACGGGTGACGGCGGCATGAGCGAGCGCGGCGAAGCGAGGACGGCATGAGCGAGATCGTCGGAGTGGTCGGCGCCGGCACGATGGGGCTCGGCATCGCCCAGTGCCTGGCCGACGGCGGGTACGACGTGGTCGTGGTCGACCCGGCGGCCGGATCGGCGGCCGGCGTGGCGGGGGCGCTGGCCCGGCTGCGTACCGGGCTGCGCCAGGCCCGGCTGCTGGCCCCGCACCGCGTCCGTGAGCCGGTGGACCGGGTGATCGGGCGGATCAGCTGGACCGACCGGGTCGCCGGACTGGATCGGGCCGGGTACGTGATCGAGTGCGCGCCGGAACGCATCCCGCTGAAGGAACGGATCTTCGGCGAGCTGGACGCCGTCTGCCCACCGCGGGCGGTGCTCGCCTCGATCACGTCCGCCATCCCGATCGACCTGCTCGCCGCCAACACCCGCCGGCCGGACCGGGTGATCGGGACGCACTTCATGAACCCCGCGCCGCTCAAGGACACCGTCGAGGTGGTGCGGGCGCCGCGGACCAGCGCGGAGACCCTCCAGCGCACCCTCGACCTGCTCGCCGCGATCGGCAAGACCGGCATCGTGGTCGCCGACGGGCCGGGCTTCGTGATCAACCGCGTGCTGATGCTCACCGTGAACGAGGCCGCCGAGGTCGTCGGTCAGGGCACCGCCGACGCCGCGACCGTCGACCGGGTCTTCCAGGACTGCCTCGGCCACGCGATGGGCCCGCTGCGTACCGCCGACCTGATCGGCCTGGACACCGTCGTCGACACCCTCCTGGTGCTGCTCGAGTGCACCGGCGACCCGCGGTTCCGGCCCGGCCGCACGCTGCTGGAGCTGGTGCGCGCCGGCCGGTGCGGTAGCAAGACCGGCAGCGGTTTCCACCAGTACCCGCGGCCGGCCGCGATCAGCTGACAGTCCTCCGCGTAGCCAAGGCTCCCCGCACGTGCGGGGAGCCTTTGTTCGTAGGTGCCGTACCCAGATTCTTGCGAATGGGTAGGCCGCCAACAGAAATGCGGGTAGTCCGCCCCGATGTACCGACCACCGGCAACGCCGAAAGTTGTTGTGTGACAACAACTCTCCCGCAGCGGTCCGTCGACGAACGACCGCGAGCGTGCCTGACCGCCCGAAACCCGCGCGCCCGCGCCGGCCTGACCGCCCTGCTCGACCGGGCCGGTGCGCAGATCGATCCGCGGCCGGAAAAGGCGCCGCCACCGACGGTCGTGGTGGCCGCTGGTCGCAACGTCGACGAGGCCGTCGACACCTGCCCGGAGTCGTACCGGCAGGGCGACTATCCCCTCATGGTCGTGGCGGACGAGTTCTCGCCGACCGGAGTGCGACGCGCGCTGCAGGACGGTGTCCGCGTCATGCTCCTGTCCACCGAGGTGACGCCGAATCGCTTGCGCACCGCCCTGCGTTCGGCGCGGCACGGTGACGGGCGGCTGCCGTACCAGGCGCTGATCGGGTTGCTCAACCGCTCCGCGCCGCCGGTGCGGCCGATCGAGCCGCTCACCGCCCGGCAGTCCGAGGTGCTCAGCCTGATCGCCGACGGACACGGCAACGCGGCCATCGCCCGCGCCCTGTCCTGTTCGGAGCACACCGTGAAGAACGTCATCTACGACCTCATGGCCCGGCTACAGGTCAACAACCGGGCGCAAGCGGTCGCCGAAGGGATCCGGACCGGGCTCATATGAGCCTCCGGCCGGCGGAAGGACCTTGGCCATGGGCGGCCCGGTCACGGTCAACGTGATAGCACCGGATCCGGTATTGGAGTCCGGGACCATCGCGGCACTGAGCGGCTCCCCCGACGTCGCCGTGGTGACCCGCGACGAACCGGCGTCGGTCACGGTGGTCATCGGAGACGATGTCGACGACGTGATCCTCGACATCGTCCGGACCACGCGCGCCAGCAACCACCGCCCGGCGATCGTCGTCCTGGCCACGAACATGGCGCCGGCGCAGGCGCTGCAGACGATCGCGTCCGGCGCGCGCGGGCTGCTCTGGCGCCGCGAGGCCAACGGCGACCGGCTCACCCGGGCCGTCCTGGCGGCCGCGACCGGTGACTGCACCGTGTCACCGGAGATGCTCGACCGGCTGCTCGATGTGGACGGTCCGGGCCGATCGGACCCACCGGAGGGTGGCCTGAGCGAGCGGGAACGGGCGGTGCTGGCCATGGTGGCCGAGGGTCGGGAAACCGACGAGATCGCGCGGGCACTGTGCTACTCGACCCGGACGGTGACCAGTGTCGTGCACGACATCACGCACCGGTTCCGGCTCCGCAACCGGGCCCACGCGGTCGCGTACGCGCTGCGCGCCGGACTGCTCTGAGGTCGGCACCGGGAAGAACCGGCACCGGCACCTACCGGCGCTTCTCTGCCACCGGCCCGGCCGCCGGACGATGCTGGGGGAACAAGCCCCGAGTCCATAGTGGACCCCGTTGGGATACGAGGAGACCGATGACGAGCACACTGGCCGCGGCCGAACCGCTGATCGACGACTTCTCGGTCTTCGAGGAGCTGGAGTCCAACGTCCGCACGTACTGCCGGAAGTTTCCCGCGGTCTTCCACCGGGCCAAGGGCGCCGAGCTGTACACGGAGGACGCGCGGGTATTCATCGACTTCTTCTGCGGCGCCGGCACACTGAACTTCGGCCACAACAACGACTTCATCAAGCGCCGGCTGACCGACTACCTCGACGACGACGGCCTGATGCACGGCTTGGACATGTACACACAGGCCAAGCGCGAGTTCCTGACCGCGTTCGCGGACACCGTCCTGCGCCCGCGCGGACTGAGCTACAAGGTCCAGTTCTGCGGCCCGACCGGCACCGACGCCGTGGAGGCGGCGCTCAAGCTGGCCCGCAAGGCGACCGGCCGGACCGGGCTCTTCGCGTTCACCGGCGCGTACCACGGAATGTCCCGCGGCTCGCTCGCCGTCACCGGCAGCCGCAGCGCCCGTCGCGCCGGCGGGATCAGCGGGCAGGACGTCACGTTCCTGCCCTATGAGGACGGTCCACAGGGGACGTTCGACTCGATCTCGCTGATGGAGCGGTTGCTGGCCGACCCGTCGTCCGGTGTCGACGTGCCGGCCGCGGTCATCGTCGAGCCGCTGCAGATGGAAGGCGGGGTCTACCCCGCCTCGCCCGACTGGCTACGCCGGCTGCGGGCCATCACCGAGCGGTACGGCATCCTGCTCATCCTGGACGAGATCCAGGCCGGCTGCGGGCGGACCGGGCGGTTCTTCTGTTTCGAGCACGCCGGGATCGTGCCCGACCTGGTCACCGTCTCCAAGGCGATCGGCGGCTACGGCCTGCCGATGTCGCTGGTGCTCTTCCGCCACGGCCTCGACGTGTGGCAGCCCGGCGAGCACACTGGCACGTTCCGCGGCAACCAGCTGGCGTTCGTCGCCGCCACGGCCGCCTGCGACCTGTGGCGGCAGGAGGGGTTCCAGACCGGCCTGGCCACCGCCGCGAACCGCCTGGCCCAGTTCGGCCGGGACCTCGCCGCCGAGCACCCCGCCATCGCCGTCCGGGGCAAGGGGATGGCCCTCGGCATCGACCTCGCCGCGGCCGGCGGCGGCGAACGCGCCGAGCAGGTGCAGCGCTACGCCTTCAACAACGGCGTGGTGGTGGAACTGTGCGGACGCCACGACGAGGTCATCAAGATCCTGCCCCCGCTGACCATCGACCTCGCCCGGCTCGACCGCGGCCTGAGCGTCCTGCGGGACGCGCTGCTGCGGGCCGACCTGGCTGGCACCCGGTAGCCGAGGAGGCCCCACATGCCGAACCGCCGCCACCTCATCTCCCTCGACGACCTGGATGACGACGACCTGTCCTGGATCGTGCGGCGTGGTGCCTGGTACGCCTCCGGCGGACACGCCGAGCCGCTGCGCGACGACATCGTGGCACTGCTGTTCCGCAACACCTCCACGCGCACCCGGACCGCGTTCTCCGCCGGCGCGCTCCGCCTCGGGGCGCGACTGATCACGTACGGACCGGACGACCTCCAGCTGAACACCGGCGAGACCACCGGGGACACCGCGGCCGTGCTGTCGCGCATGGTGGACGTCCTCGTGGTACGCAGCGCGAACGGCGAGGAAGTGCGCGAGTACGCCACCTCCAGCCGGATGGGTGTCGTCAACGCGATGAGCGCGGCCGAGCACCCGACCCAGGCGCTCGCCGACCTCACCACGATGAGCCGGCACTTCGGCGCGGTGGACGGCCTGCGCGTGCTCTACGTCGGCGAGGGAAACAACACCGCGAGCGCGCTGTGTCTGGGACTCACCCGCTTTCCCGGCACCGAGCTGCACCTGCGCACACCGCCGGGCTACGGCGTGGCGCCGTCCTTCGTCGAACGCGCCGAGCTGCTCGCCAAGGCCAGCGACGCCCGGATCGAGCAGCGCCATGACATGGACGACCTGCCGGAGGTCGACGTCGTCTACACCACGCGCTGGCAGACCACCGGTACGACGAAACCCACCGCCGACTGGCGGGTCAGGTTCGCCCCGTTCCAGGTCAACCAGGCGGTGATGGACCGGTGTCCGGCCGCGGTGTTCATGCACGACCTGCCGGCCCACCGCGGCGAGGAGGTCACCGCCGAGGTGCTCGACGGGCCGGCGAGCATCGCGTTCGACCAGGCCGAAAACAAGTTCCACAGTGGACGATCGGTGCTGGAGTGGTGCTCCGGGCGTACTGGTGGAAAGGACCTCGACCCATGCCTGACGCGGTGATGCTGGCGGGCGGCTGGCGCCTCTGGCGCCAGTTCGCCCTGCGGGGCCCCGGCTTCCCGGCCGAGGGCGTGCTCCGCCTCGCCCCGGCGGGGCTGGGCGAGGCCGCCGACAAGTTCGGCGACGGTAGCTGCGGTGCGGCCATGTCCGGCCCCGACTGGGACGCGTTCGCGGCGTCCTTCGGGGCGGCGGCCGTGCGCACCGCGCGGTCGCTGCAACAGATCGCGGCCCAATCCGCCTTCCAGGCCGCGGTGGCCTGGCAGAACCGGACCGTCCTGGGTTCCGGCATCGCGCCGTTCCTGGCCTGGCAGCCGTCGGAGAAGGGGCGGACCAGCATGCCCCGCCAGCGCGAGGAACTCGTCGCGCAGTACTGGCAGCGCTTCTGCGTGAAGAACGACACCATCGGCTTCTTCGGGCCGGTCGGCTGGGGCCGGTTCGACGCGAGCCGCCCAGGCATCGAGGTCGAACCCGGCGACCGCCTCATCGCCGGATCCGAGGTGTACTTCTCCAGCTGGGCGATCGACGCCCTGGCCCGGACGATCGAGGCGGTCCCGGGTGTGCGGCGCTGGCTGCCGCCGCGGCGGGTGCCCTTCGTACGGGTCACCGGCGGCGAGGTCACCATGCCGGGCTGCCCGCCGGTGCCGATCACCCTTGACGCCCATCAGGTCCTGGACCTCTGCGACGGCACCCGCCTGCCCGCCCGCATAGCGGTGACGACCGGCCGGCCGCTGTCGTCCGTGCTGGAGACCCTGGGTGAGCTGCTGCGGCGACGCCTCATCGTCTGGCGGATCGAGGTGCCGACCAGCGCCCACCCGGACCGCGAGCTGCGCCGGCGCCTGGAGGCCATCGGCGAGGCGGACCTCCGCGCGGCGGCCCTCGGCAAGCTCGAAGTCCTCGAGCGCGCACGCGAAGGACTGCGGCCGATCGTGCGCGACCCGGCGGCGCTGGTGCCGGCGCTCACCGCGATGGAGTCCTCGTTCATCGAGCTGACCCGGTCGGCGGCGCAGCGGGACAAGAGCGCGAAGACCGCACCGTGCCGCGCGCTGGCCTACTCCGACTCCCGGCGCGCCGCGACCGTGCGGGTGGGGCACGCCGTCCAGGACTCCCTGGCCCCGCTGTCGCTGTGCCTGACCGCCGCCCGTTGGCTGGTCCACCGGTTCGCCGAGGTGGCACAGGACCGCATCCGTGCGGAGTACGAGAAGGTGCGCGCCGGGCGATCCACTGTAGACCTATCCGAGCTGTGGATGCGGTGCATGCCCAACCCGTACCTGGGCGCCGCCGACGACGCCGAGCGGATCAGCCAGCGAATGCGGCAACGCTGGACGGACATCATCGCCGCACCGGCCGGCGCCCGCCGGGTGCACCGCGCCAGCGCCGACATCGCCGACAAGGTCCGGGAGGCGTTCGACGAGCCCGGCCGCGGCTGGAGCCTTGCCCGGTACATGAGCCCCGACGTCTTCCTCGTCGCCTCCGACGCGGCCGCCGCGGCACGCGGCGAGGTCGACGTGGTGCTCGGCGAGATGCACGTGGGCACGAACACGCTGACCCAGTCGCTGTTCGTCATGCAGCATCCCGACGCCGCCGAGCTGTTCGCCGAGACCGACGTCGACTACCCCGGTCCGCGGCTGATGCCGATGCTGCCCAAGGAGTCCATGCTGCTGCGGTGGTCGACGCGGAACCGCCACGCGCTGATCCGCGAGCAGGACTACCTCGTCGGGCCGGTCGACTACACGGCCGCCCCGGACCGGCCGCGCACGCTGATGGGTGCCGACGTCCGCGTGGCGGAGCGGGACGGCGAGCTTGTCGCGGTGCTGCCCGACGGCACCGTCTTCGACCTGCTGGACGTGTTCGGCCACGCGCTGACCAACCAGGTGATGAACCGCTTCGCCCTGCGGCCGGTCGGCGACCACACCCCGCGCATCACCCTCGACCGGCTGGTGGTCAGCCGCGAGACCTGGCGCTTCGCGGCGGCCGACCTGGACTTCGCGGCCGAGAAGTCCGAGCCGCGGCGCTTCGTGCTGGCCCGCCGCTGGCGGGACGCACACGACGTGCCCCGGTTCGTGTTCGTCGTGTCCCCCACCGAACCCCGACCGTTCTATGTGGACTTCGACAGCCCAGTTTACGTGAACATCCTGGCCAAGGCGGCCCGCCGGCTGTACCGCGCCGACCCGGCGGCCGCGCTGACGGTCACCGAGATGCTGCCGACGCCGCAGCAGACGTGGCTGACCGACGAGCGGGGCGCCCGCTACTGCGCCGAGCTGCGGTTGGTCGCCGTGGACCAGAACGGGAGCTGACATGATCACCACATTCGTCCACGAACTCCCGGAGTACGACGTGCCCGCCGTCGTCACGCCCGGTGCCTGCCTGACGTACCGTCAGCTGGGCCAGCGGGTACGACGACTGGCCCAGGTCCTGGCCGCCCGCGGCGTCGGCCCCGAACGGGTGTGCGTGGTCGCGCTGGAACGCGGCCTCGACCCGATCGTGGCGATCGCCGCCGTCGTACGGACCGGGGCGGCGTTCCTCGCGGTGGACGTCGATCTGCCCGACCGGCGGATCGCGGCGTTCGCCCGCGGCGCCCACGCGATGGTGACCAGCCCCGGGCTGGCCGGCCGGTTCGCCGGACTCGGCCTGCCCGCACCCGTCCTGCTCGACGGCGACATCATCGACGGCGGCGTCGAATGCTCGCAGGCGGCGCTCCCGGACACGGTGGCGCCCCGGTCGCTCGCCTACGTCAGCCACACCTCCGGGTCCACCGGCACGCCGAACGCCGTCCATATCGAGCACCGGTGGCTGCACCCGTACCTGCGCTTCATCGCCCGCGACTACGGGCTCGGGCCGGACACCGTCGCGCTGCAGTTGGCGCCGCTCGGCTTCGACGCGGCGATCCGGGACACCTTCGCGCCGCTGGTGGCCGGCGGGACGCTGGTCGTGCTGCCGCGGGCCACGCTGCTGCGACCGGAGGAGCTCTTCGCCGCCCTCGGCAGGTACCGGATCAACACGATGCTGAGCGCGACCCCGTCGTACCTGAGCTTCCTGGCCGGGCAGCCGCGCGCCGCGGAGCATTTGCGGGGCCTACGCCTGGTCGCTACCACCGGTGAGGCGGTGCGGCCCTTCCTCGCCGCCGGTGGCCGGCCGCTCATCCCCGGCCGCGTGGTCAACCAGTACGGGCCGACCGAGGCCACGATGACGGCCACGCGGTTCAAGGTGCCCGCCGAGCCTGAGGCGGCCGACATCATCGGCCGGCCCATCGACGGCGTACCGGTCCGGCTGCTCGACGCCGACCTCAACGAGGTACCGCCGGGAGCCGACGGCGAGATCTGCATCGGCGGACCCGGAGTCGCCCGCGGCTACGGGGACGCACCGGCGCTGACCGCCGCGCGGTTCGTCCCCGACCCGGACGGCCCGCCCGGCGCACGCCTCTATCGCACGGGCGACCTGGCCCGCCGCCGCCCCGACGGCACCCTGGAGTTCCGCGGTCGCCGTGATCGCCAGATCAAGATCAGGGGGTACCGGGTCGACCCGGGCGAGATCGAGGGCGCCCTGCTGTCCCTCCCCGAGGTGACCGGGGCGGCCGTTACGACGGCGGCGGACCGGCAGGCCCGCCCGTACCTGGTCGCGCACCTGACCGGCGACCTGGGCGCGGTCACCGACGCCTCGCTGCGCTTTCACCTGGCCCGGATCCTGCCGCCGCACATGATGCCCCGCCGGTTCGACCGGCTGGACCGATTTCCCACGACCCGAACCGGAAAGATCGATCGGCTCGCCCTCGCCGGCGTGCACCGGTGAGCCCAGACACCTCCATCCACCGAAGGGACGCGATCATGACCGACGACACGCTCGTCGCCCCAGTCGACCTCACGGATCTGATCACCGAGGCATACCGCGAGACGCTGTCCAACGCCAGCCTCGACGCCGACAGCGACTTCTTCGAGGCCGGCGGTGACTCGCTGGCCGCCTTCCAGGTGACCGCCCGGCTGCGGGACGCCATCGGGGTCGAGGTGCCGGTGGCGCTGGTCTTCTCCTACCCGTCGCCGGCCGACCTGGCCAGCGTCGTGGCGACCGAACGGGCGTACTGAGATGGCCGCCCCGGACAACGAGATCCGGCTGGGCGGGCGGTGGCGGCTGTGGGACCAGTTCGCCCTGCGCGGGCCGGGCTTTCCGGTCGACGGCGTGCTGCGGCTGGCAGCCGAGGATCTGGCCCTCGCCGCCGACCGGTTCAACGCCGACCCGCCGCCGTCCGCGGCCGAGTGGCGGACCTTCGAGGAGTCCTATCAGGAGGCCGCGGTGAAGGCGGCGCTGACCCTGCAGGAAGTCGCCGCGTTGCCGGAGTACCAGACGGCGGTCGCCTGGCAGAACGCGGCGCTGCTGGGCCGAGCCGTACGCCCCTTCCTCAACTGGCGCCCGACCGAGAACCGGACGAGCCAGGTGCGGCAGCGCGCGGACCTGGTGGCGCACTACTGGCAACGGTTCTGCGTCAAGAACGACACCATCGGGTTCTTCGGGCCGGTCGGCTGGGGCCGGTACGACCTGGTCATCGCGAGCGCGGCCGTCGCCCCCGGCACGGGCCTGATCGATGAGTCCACTGTGTACTTCGCCAGCTGGGCGCTGGACGCCCTGGCCCGCCGCCTGGGCGACGACCCGGCCCTGCGCCCCTGGGTGGCGCCGCGCCGGGTGCCGTTCGTACGGGTGGACGGGGCGAGCGCCGCGCTCCCGGGCCGGCCGGCCATCGCCCTGGACCCGGGGCTGGCCCGCGTGCTCGCGCTCTGCGACGGCACCCGCCCGGCCGTGGAGATCAGCCGGCAGGTGGGCGGCGACGCCAGCGACGCGATCGACGAGCTCGTCCGCCGCCGGCTTGTCGTGTGGCGGCTCGACCTGCCGGCCGACGCGTACCCGGAACGCCACCTGCGCGCATGGTTGGAGCGGGTCGAGGACGTCGCGGCCCGGCAGCGCGGACTGGACCAGCTCGACTGCCTGGAGCGGGGCCGGGCCCGGGTCCGGGCGGCGACCGGTCCCGACGAGCTGTCTGCCGCGATGGCCGCGCTGGAAGGCGACTTCGCGGCGCTCGCCGACGCGACCGCCCGGGACAAGAGCGACACGACCACCCCCGGGCGCGGCCTGGCCTACTCGGACTCCCGCCGCTCGGCATCGGTCCGCCTGGGCAGCAACGTCATCGCCGCGCTGGCCCCGCTCGATCTCCTGCTCACCAGTGCGACCTGGCTCACCTCGGCGCTGGCGGACCGGATCCGCGAGCGTTTCCAGGCCGTCTACGACAAGACCGGTCCGACCGACCTCGCCTCGTTCTGGTTCGCCTGCATGCCGATCCTGCACTCCGACGCCGTCGCCGACGCCACCGAACTCCAGCGCGAGTTCTGGGCCCGCTGGGAGCGCGTGCTGAGCCTGCCCAAGGACGCCGGTCAGGTGCACCGGTCCCTGTCGGACCTGGCCGGTCCGATCCGCGAGGCGTTCCCCGCCCCGGGCGGCGGCTGGCCAACGGCGCGTTACCTCAGCCCGGACGTGATGATCGCCGCGACGAGTACCGAGGCCATCGGCCGGGGCGATTTCGAGCTCGTCCTCGGCGAACTGCACGTCGCCATCAACACCCTGGGCGCCGCGCTGTACGTCAACCAGCATCCGTCGCCCGCCGAACTGTTCGAGCTGACCGACCGCGACCATCCGCGCCCTCGCCTGATCCCGTCGACGGCCAAGGAGAACAGGGCCCGCCTGTCCACACGGATCCGGTACAGCCTGGTCCGGCCGGAGGACTACCAGGTCGCCCTCACCGACGTCACCACGGACCCCGGCCGGCCAGGCACCGTCAACAGCGCCGACGTCCTGGTCCAGGCACGGGACTCCCGGCTCGTCGCGGTGCTGCCCGACGGGGGCGAGTTCGACCTGCTCGACGCGTTCGCCCACGTGCTGACCACGCTGGTGATGGACCGCTGGCGCATCCTGCCCGAACGCGACCACACCCCCGGGTCACCGTTGGCCGCCTCGTCCTGGCCCGGGAAACCTGGCGGTTCGCATCCGGCGACCTGGCCTTCGCGGCCGAGAAGAACGAGGCCCGGCGGTTCCTGCGCACCCGCCGCTTCCGCACCGAGCACGGCCTGCCACGGTTCGTCTTCGTCACCTCGCCAGCCGAGCCACGACCGCTGTTCGTGGACTTCGACAGCCCGGTCTACGTCAACCTGTTCACCAAGGCGGCCCGCCGCCTGGCGAACCACGACGAGTCCGCCCGGCTAACCATCTCGGAAATGCTCCCCACGCCGGCGCAGACCTGGCTCGTCGACGACCGCGGCAACCGCTACACCTCGGAACTGCGCCTGGTCGCCTTCGACACCCAAACCTAGGCAGATGTCCCCGGTCCGCCTCAGCTGCGGACCGCATGCTCCCGCGGCCTCCGCTGCCACCCCCTAGCCCGTCGATCTTGAGGTTGTCATGTCCAGATGCCCGATATGGCACCTGACAACTCCAAGATCGACGGGCTAGGGGCTTGATCCGCGGGCCTAGGTGGTCAGCGACACCGAACCCAGCGGGCCGAAGGAGGCCCGCACGGTGTCACCCGGCACGAGGTCCACGGCCGCGGCCCAGGAGCCGGAGAGCACGAGCTGCCCGGCCTTGATCCCGGTGCCGAACCCGGACAGGATGCGGACAAGGCATGCCACGGACTCGGCCGGATGTCCCAGCACGGCCGAGCCTCGCCCCTCCTGCACGACGTGGCGGCTGCGCAGCTGCATCCGCGCGGCGGCCAGGTCGGTGGTGCCGGGCGGGACGCCGGCGCCGACCACGGCCAGCGCCGACGAGGCGTTGTCGGCGACGGTGTCGACGAGGCCGATCCGCCAGTCCTGGATCCGGCTGTCGAGCACTTCCAGCGCCGGCAGGACCTCCGCGGTGGCGGCCAGCACGTCGTGCGCGGTCACGTCCGGGCCGGCGACGTCCTCGGCGAACCGGAACGCTATCTCGCCCTCGACCTTCGGCGCGATGAACCGGCTCAGGTCGAGGTCCGCACCGTCGGCGAGCACCATTCTGTCGGTCAGGTAGCCGAAGTCGGGATGGTCGATGCCGAACATCGACTGGATCGCCTCGCTCGTCGCCCCGATCTTGAGTCCGGCCAGGACCGCACCGGACGCCAGGTCCATCTCGCGGACCTCGCTCTGGATGGCGTACGCGTCGGCCAGGTCGAGGTCCGGATGCCGGGTAGAGACCGGCGGCACGGCCTGAAGTGTCCGTGCCGCCGTCCAGAGTTCCCACGCGAGCTCGCGGTGCAGGGACAGCGCGGTGGTCATTATTTGACCGCCACGAAGAGCCGGGCGCCGGGGGTGCCGAGCGGCACGTACTCGGTCTTCGAGAAGCCCGCGGCCTGGAACGTGTCCAGCCACTGTCCCTCGGTCGGGAGGGTCACGCTCATGAAGCTGGCGTGCAGGTAGGTGAACAGCGCGCTGAACTTCCGCTCGGCGGGCTGGGACGCGTACGAGACCGCGTCCGCGACCGCCATGAACCCGCCGGGCGCGAGCGCGTCGCGGCAGGCGCCCAGGACGCCCTTGGCCACCGCGGCGTCCGCCACGATGTCGTGCATGACGAAGCACGCGAGCACGACGTTCGCGCCCTCGACCGGTCCCTGATCGTCCACAAGGGACTCGACCGTGCGCTCGACGACCTGGAGCCGGCCGTCCACGCCCGCGGCGACGGCGGCCTCCCGCGCCGCGGCACACGCGGCGCCGCTGCAGTCGAGCGCCACGCCGGTACGCGCCGGGTCCTGCCCCAGGAGCTTGATGAGCAACCCGCCGGCGCCGGCGCCGAGGTCTGCCACGTGGCGGGCACCGGCCGCGGCGACCCGGTCGACGATCGGTGGATAGAACGCCCGCGCGCCGATCCACCGTGAGCTGACCGCCACCCGGCGTCCGTTCCGCTGATGGGCCCGGGCGGCCGCGTCGCGGTCGACCAGGAACTCCCGCGCGTGGTCGAGGAACGGGCCGTTCGCGCTCAGGCTCCAGGACACGTATCCGGACGCGTACCGCCAGTCCGGGTAGTCCTCGGCCACCTGGAACCTGTTCGGGATCTCCGTGTCCACGACGAGTCCCGCGGCGACCAGCGCGGCCAGGTAGTCGTCGGTGCCGGCCTGCGGGAGGTCGGCCACCTTGGCCAGATCCGCGGCGCTGAACGTGCCGCCCGAGTCCAGCAGTTGGTCGACTCCGATCTCCGCGCCGATCTGCAGCAGCGCGGCGACCGCGGCCAGGTCGGCCGCGTTCTCGAGCGAGGAATGGCGTTGCATTGCTCCTCCTACACGACTTGAAGCACGACTTGATGCGAAACTGACGGCTGCTCAGACGAGGCTCAACGCCTCCTGCTCGGCGGCGAGCGACATGGCGACCTCGATGATGGTGTCTTCCTGACCCGCCACCACCCGGCGGTTGCCGAGCTCCAGCAGGATCTTGCGGGGGTCGACGCCGAAGCGGGCGCTCGCCCGCCGCACCGGCGCGGCGAAACCGGAGAACACGCCGGCGATCCCGCTGGCGATGGTGACGCTGTCGTTGGTGGGTACGTGTTTGACGAAGTGCTCCTGTGCCACGTCGGCCGCGTCGAGCGCCCCGAAGAGCTGGATGCGGGTCTCGATCTGCTCCACGTGCAGGTTCGCCGCGACGAGCTCGATCGGCGCGTTGCCCGCGCCGGCGCCGAAGCCGCGCGCGGTGACGTCCACAATGGTGGCTCCGGCCTGGACCGCCGCCATGCTGTTGACGACCGACATGCCAAGGTTGTTGTGCGCGTGGAAACCGACCTCGATGTCGAGTTTCTCGACGAGTTCGCCGACCTTTTCGCGGACCTTCTCCGGCGTGTACGCGCCGGCGGAGTCCATCAGCACGACCGCCTCGGCGCCGTAGCTCTGCATGATCCGTGCCTGTTCCACAAGTTTTGCCGCGGAGACCATGTGGCTCATCAACAGCATGCCCTTGACGGTGACGCCCATGGCCCGCAGCATCGTGACCTGCTGCCGGGTGACGTCCGCCTCGGTGCAGTGCGCGCCGACCCGCACCTCGTCCACGCCGTAGTCCAATGCGGGCTTGAGGTCGCGCTCGACGCTGGCGAACCCGGGGATGGACAGCACGCCGAGCCGGGCCGTACGCAGCTCGGCCTTGGCCGTCCGCAGCATGTCGGCGTCGCTGAGCGCGGCCATGCCGACCTGGATGGACGAGGCGCCGAGTCCGTTGCCGTGGCCGACCTCGACGACGTCCACGCCGGCGGCCTCGGCCGCCCGGGCGTAGGCGCTGATGTCCGCGCGGCCGAGTTGGTGGGCGACGGCGTGGTTGCCGTCGCGCAGGGTCGTGTCGCAGATGCTCAGTCCGCGTCGGGTTGCGCCGTTCATGACCGCCTCCGTTCCGCACGCGCCTCAGCAACCGCGATGGCGGCGCACGTGATGATGTCGAGGTTCCCGGCGTAGCGCGGGAACCAGTCTCCGCGGCCCTCGACCTCGGCCATGAGCATGATGCGGTCGCCGGTGGCCACCGGCGGGACGGCGACGCGATAGCCGGGGACGTACGACTTGATCAGCTTCTCCATCGTGTCGACGGACGCGCGCAGGACGTCCAGGTCGATGCGTTCGGTGGGCGGCACCGCGATGGTGTTGCGCATGACGATGCCGGGATCAGCGGGATTGATGATCACCACGGTCTTGGCGCGGCGTACCCCGGAGAACTCGAGGATCGCCTGCTCGGTGGTGTGCACGAACTCGTCGAGGTTGGCCCGCGTCCCGGGGCCGACGGTGGCCGAGGCGGTGGCCGTGGCGAGCTCCAGGTAGTCGATCCCCTCGGCGGCCTCCGCCATGCAGTAGGCCATCGGCACGGCCGCCTGTCCCGCGCAGGTGACCATGCTGAGGTACTGCTCGTCGAGGCAGCTGTCCAGGTTGATGGCCGGCACGCAGAACTTGCCGAGGTGCGCCGGCGTGAGGTCGACGAACGGCAGCCCGGTGGGTTCGACGATCGACCAGTGGCGGGTGGCGTCCTCCGCCGAGGTCGCGTCGAAGACCAGGTCGATGTGTTCCGCGCGGGCGAGGACCGCGTCGATGCCGTCCACGCTCGTGGGCACACCGTGCCTGTCGGCCAGCTCGATCCCGGGTGATCCGGCGCGGCGTCCGGCGAACAGGACGCACTCCAGCAGGGGGACGCCTCGACCTTCAACAGCAGGTCGGTTCCGATGTTGCCCGTGCCCACGATCGCTACCTGGAGCGGGGTCGGGCTCGCGTGTGTACTCATCCAGTCCTTCCTCTCACTGGCCGGGCCCGGCGGGCGCGGCGTCTAGTACGTCGGTGATGACGCGGGCAAGCTCGCCGACCAGCGGCGGCTTGATGACGCTGAAGTGGTCGCCCGGTACGCGGTGCACCCGCACCCCACCGGTGCAGAGCTCGTTCCAGCGGGCCAGGTAGTCCGGGTAGCTCTGGCCGGACGTCACCTCGTGCTGGCCGCTGGCGAGCTCGTCGCTCACGATGAGCTCCAGCCGCCCCGGCCAGGGACGGTGCCGGTACTCGACGTCCACCTCCATGACCTCGCGCCAGATCCGGACCGCCCGTGGCCACGAGTCCCCGACGCCGCGCTCGGGCAGCGTGATGCCGGTCTCCTCGTTGACGTCGTCGACGATGTGCTCGAGCAGGTCGAGGATCTCGCGGCGGCGTTCCGGCGTGTCCGCCTCGTCGCCGCCGGCGCTCACCTCTTCGAGCAGGTACTCGAGGCGGCGGATCAGGCCCAGCTCGCGCCAGGCGTCGGTGCGGCTGTGGATGTCCAGGCCCGGGTCGAGCAGGATCAGCGTGACGTCGTGCCCGTCCGCGACCAGCCGGTGGGCGATCTCGCTGGCGATGCCGCTGCCGCCGCACCAGCTGAACAGCCGGTACGGTCCGTGCGGCTGGGCCTGGCGCAGTTCGTTGTCGTACCGCTCGGCCATCTCGGCCGTGGTCGGGGTCCCGTTTGGATGCGGGCCCGGCCACTCGAACGCCGCCACCGGCTGGTCCGGGTGCAGGTGCGGAGCCAGGCGCAGGTACCAGTGCGCGCTGCCGCCACCGGGGTGCACACAGAACAGCGGAGGCCGGCCGTCACCCTCGCTCCGCAGCCACATCATCGCGCGGTTCGCCGCCGCCGGGTCCTGGAGTGTCGCGGCCAGCCCGGCGACGGTGCGGTGTTCGACGAACGAGCCGAACGTCAGCTCGTAGCCGTGCCGGCTGCGCAGCGTCGCGGTCAGCCGCATCATCGCCAGCGAGTAGCCGCCGAGCTCGAAGAAGTCGTCGTGCACCCCGATCCGCTCGATGCCCAGCGCCTCGCTCCAGGCGGTGGCGATGTGCCGTTCGATGTCCGAGCGCGGCGCGACGTACTCGACGTCGGTCACCGGCCGCGAGCCGTCCGGCGCCGGAAGGGCGGCCCGGTCGACCTTGCCGTTGCGCGTGTACTGGAAGTCGTCCACGGACAGGTAGTGGTGCGGGACGAGGTGCTGCGGCAACCGCTCACGCACGTAGTCGCGCAATGCGGCCGCGGACACCGCGGTCCCGTTCGCGGGGCGGGTGTAGGCGACGAGCGCGGCGTCCGGCGTGCCGGCCCGGTGCACGGCGACCACCGCGGCGGCCACGGCCGGGTGGGCGGCGAGCGCGTGCTCGATCTCGCCGAGCTCGATGCGGAATCCGCGGACCTTGACCTGGTGGTCGCGGCGACCGTGGAAGTGCAGGGTGCCGTCGGGGTCCCGGGAGACCACGTCGCCGGTGCGGTACATGCGCTGGCCCGGCCGGGACGCGTACGGGTCCGGCACGAACCGCTCGGCGGTGAGCTCCGGCCGGTTCAGGTATCCGCGCACCACGCCCGCGCCGCCGATCACGAGTTCCCCGCGTACGCCGGCGGGCAGCAGGCGCAGCTCGTCGTCGACGACGTAGGGGCGCACGTTGTGCAGCGGGAGCCCGATCGGCGGCGGTGCCGTGTCCGTGGCCCGCAGGTCGGCGATGGTGGCGATCACGGTGGTCTCCGTGGGTCCGTAGCCGTGCAGGACGCGCACGTGGCCGGCCCACCGCGCCGCCTGGTCGGCCGTGCACGCCTCGCCTCCGGTGGTCAGCACCTTCAGGCGCGGGAAGTCGGCCGGGTCGAGGCGGTCCAGCAGCGGCGGTGGCAGGGTCATGTGGGTCAGCTCGGCCGCGTGGCGGCGCAGGTCGCCGGGGTCGGTGTCCGGCGGCGGCAGCACCAGCGTGGCGCCGCTGGCGAGGGCCAGGAGGATCTCCCAGACGGAGGCGTCGAAGCTGGGCGAGGCGAACTGGAGCACCTGGTCCCCGGCCCGCGTGTCCAGGACCCGCCGCTGGGCGTGGCAGAAGTTGAGCACGCTGCGGTGGGTGACCGCGACGCCCTTGGGCCGCCCGGTGGAGCCGGACGTGTAGATGACGTAGGCGAGGTTGTCCCCGGTGAGCGGCACCGCCGGCGGGTACGCCACCCGGGGCCGCGCGTTCGCGAGGTCGGCGACCAGCACCGTCGCGGTCGTGCACGGCAGTCTCGGGGCCAGTTCGGCGTCGGTCAGCACGACCACGGGCGCCGCGTCGCGGATCATGTCGCCGATCCGCTCGGCGGGGTACGCGGGATCGAGGGGCAGGTACGCCCCGCCGGCCTTGAGGATGGCCTGCATCGCGACGATGATGTCGATCCCGCGGTGCAGGTGGATGCCGACGACCGTGTCCGGGCGGACGCCGAGCTCGCCCAGGCGCGCGGCGAGGCGGTCGGACCGGTTGTCCAGCTCCGCGTAGGTGAGCGTGGCGTCGCCGTGCCGCACCGCCACGGCGGTGGGTGCGGCGGTCGCGCGCCGGGCGACGAGCTCGTGGATGAACGGCGCCGCCGCGAACCGCTCGACCGGCTGGTGTGCCTCGACCGCCCAGGCCCGGTCGGCCTCGCTCAGGCCGATGTCCGTGTCGCCGTCCGGGTCGGCGGCCATCGCCTCCAGCACGTGCCGGTAGGTGCGGGCCAGCAGTTCGAGGTACGGCCGGTCGATCTGCGCGGGCCGGGCACCCAGCCGCAGGATCCCGGGGAACGTCCACACGTCGAGCCCGATGCTGCCGGGGCTGAAGTCGTCGATCATCTCGACCGACTCGGCGCGGCCGTCGAGGACGTGGAAGTCCAGGTACGAGAAGCCCACCCGCAGCAGCGGCGTGCCGTTGCCCCACTCCCGTTGCATGGACGGCAGCGGGTAGCGGCGGTGCGGCCAGAGGCGGGCCTCGCCGGCGAAGACGGCCTCGACAAGGGCGCGCCACGTACGCGGGGAGGTGTCGGCGGCGAACGGCACGGTGTTGAGGAACATGCCGAACACCTCGTCGCCGCGCAGCCGCTCGGGCCGGCCGTTGCACAGCAGGCCGCTGTGGAACGCCTGCCGGCCGGTGACGATGCTCAGCACCTTCAGGTGCGCGGCGTGCAGCACGCTCTTCAGTGAGGTGCCGGCGGCGGCGGAGAGCCGGCGCAGTCCGGGGCGCAGGTCGGTCCACGGCACTTCGACGATGTTCGCCGGGGCGTCCGACTCGGTGCCCCACTCCGGTGGGAGCTCGATCCGGTCCGACCCGGTGACGGTTTCCGCCCAGAAGGCGCGGTCCGCGGCCGAGGCGAGGGACTCGCGTTCGCGGGCGATGAAGTCGGCGAACCGTACCGTCGGCGGTGGTGGCAGCGCCGGCCGCTCGCCCCGGCGCAGCGTCCGGTACAGCGACACGAACATGGCCAGCGTGGAGGTGTGGCTCCAGCCGTCGAGGATCGCGTGGCTCTCCGAGTGGGTCAGTCGCCAGTCGGAGTCGCTGAGCTGGTGTACGTGATAGCGCAGCAGCGGGGCGGTGGTGATGTCGAAGGGCTTGGTGCGCTCGGCCCGCAGGTACGCGCGGACCGTCTCCTCCTGCTCGTCGGCCGGCAGCCCGCGCAGGTCGTCGTAGCCGATCGGCAGGTCGACCGACGCGTGGACCAGTTGCATCAGCTCGGAGTAGCTGGACAGGTCGAACGACGTGCGCAGGATCTCGTGCCGGTCGGTGAGCAGCCGGCCGGCTTCGCGCAGCGTGTCCAGCGAGAAGGGCAGCGGGTCGCTGATCCGGTAGCACGACACGTTGCGGTAGACCGGCCGGTCGCCGCCGGACAGCATCTCGAAGAGCATGCCCGCCTGGTTCTGGCTGATCGGATAGGCGTCGGCGAGCCCGTCCGGCAGGAGGCGCCGGTCCGCCTCGCTGACCAGCGCGAACCGGTCGACGGTCGCCTCCGCTTCCTCGGCCGGCTCGGCCGGGACGACGACGCCCTTGAGGTCGGCCACGCTCTGGTGGGTGAAGAGGTCCTGGACCGACACGCCGAGGCCGGCCGCGCGCAGCAGCCCCACCATGCGGATCGCCCGCATCGAGTCGCCGCCGAGCAGGAAGAAGCTGTCCGTGACGCCGACGGTGTCGATGCCGAGCGCCACGCCGAACGCGTCGGCGATCCGCTTCTCGATCTCGTCGCGCGGGGCGACGTAGCTGTCATCGGCTCCGTCGCGTACCCGGTCGGGTGCCGGCAGGGCCCGGCGGTCCACCTTGCCGCTGGCGGTCAGCGGCAGGGTGGGCAGGATCGTCCAGCGCGCCGGGACCATCGCGTCCGGCAGGCGCTCCAGCAGGTACGCGCGTACGAGGTCGACGGTGTCCGGGCCGACCAGGTAGCCGACCAGCTGCTCGTCGTGGACGGCAACCGCCGCCGCGGTGACGCCGGGCGCCTCGTGCAGCACGGCCTCGACCTCGCCGAACTCGATGCGCTGACCACGGATCTTCACCTGGTGGTCGATCCGGCCGAGGTACTCGATGCCGCCGTCGGGGCGGTAGCGCGCCAGGTCACCGGTGCGGTAGAGGCGCCGGCCCGGGGCGGTGGCGAACGGGTCGGGGACGAACCGTTCGGCGGTCAGCGCGGCCCGGCCGAGGTAGCCCCGGGCGAGTTGCACGCCACCGATCAGCAGTTCGCCGGGCACACCGAGCGGCGTGGGCTCCAGGCTGGGGTCGACGATGTAGGCGGTGGTGTTGGCGATCGGACGGCCGATGGTGACCGGCTCGCCGGGCTCGCACCGCACCGCGGTGACGTCGACGGCGGTCTCGGTCGGACCGTACAGGTTGTGCAGCTCGCATCCGACCTGCTCGTGCGCCCGGTCCGCCAGCTCGGCCGGCAGCGCCTCGCCGCTACAGATCATCCGCCGCAGGGACGGCAGCGGCCCGACGGGCTCGGCCAGGAAGGCGCGCAGCATCGAGGGTACGAAGTGGACGGTGGTGATCCTCTCGTTCCGGATCACGCCGGCCAGGTAGGCCGGGTCGCGGTGTCCACCTGGTCGGGCCAGGACCAGCGTCGCGCCGGTGACCAGCGGCCAGAACAGCTCCCACACCGACACGTCGAACCCGATCGGTGTCTTCTGCAGCACGCGGTCCGAGGCGTCGAGCCGGTAGGCGTCCTGCATCCACAGCAGGCGGTTGACGATCGCGGCGTGCTCGATCAGGGCGCCCTTGGGCTGGCCGGTCGACCCGGACGTGTAGATGAGGTAGGCGGCGTGCTCGGGCGTGATCCCGCCGGACGGTACCGGATCGCCGCCGCCAGACGCATAGTCCACGGTGGACATGAAGTCTTCGGTGATCACCAGGTGGGCGCCGGAGTCGCGCACCATGAAGGCGCGGCGCTGCGCCGGCAGGTCCGGCTCCAGCGGCAGGTAGGCGGCGCCGGCCTTCAGGATCGCCACCAGGGCCCGCATCAGGTCGAGACCGCGCGGCAGGCAGACCGCCACGATGGACTCCGGCCCCACTCCGGCCTGGCGCAGGCGCCGCGCGAGCACGTCGGCCTCGGAGTGCAACCGGCGGTACGACAGCTCCTCGGCGCCGAAGCGCAGGGCGACCGCGTCCGGCGTGCGGGTCGCCTGCGCGTCCAGCAGTTCGGTCAGGGTCGCGGCCGGATAGCTCGTCTCGGTGTCGTTCCAGTCGACCGTCAGCTGGCGCCGCTCGGCCGGGCCGAGCAGCGCCAGCCGATCGACGGGTGCGTGCGGCGCGGCGGCCGCCTCGGCCAGCAGCTGGCCGTAGTGCAGTGCCATGCGCTCGATGGTTTCCTGGTCGAACAGCGAGGTCGCGTAGTTGAAGCCGACCCGCACCGACCCATCGGGGCGCTCGGCCACGGCCACGGTCAGGTCGAACTTGGCGCTGCTCTCGCCGACCGGTATGCGCTCGATGTGCAGTCCGGCGGTCTCGGTGGTGGTCGTCACCGCGTCGTCCCACACGAACATCGTGGAGAACAGCGGATTGCGGGACGGGTCCCGCCCCGGGACAAGTTTTTCGACCAGCCACTCGAAGGGCAGCTCGCGGTGGTCGTGCGCGTCCAGCGTGGTGTTCCGGACCCGGTCCAGAAGGTCCACAAAGGATGGACTGCCGGACACGTCGGTGCGCAGCACCACGGTGTTGAGCAGCAGGCCCACCATGTCCTGCACCTCGGGCCGGTCGCGGCCGGCGATCGGGGTGCCGACCGCGACGTCGGTCTGACCGGTGTAGCGGTACAGCAGGACCACGAAGCCGGCCAGCAGCGCCTGATACGGCGTCACGCCGCGCGACAAGGTGAGCCGGCGCAGCGCTTCGGCGGTCGGCGTGGCGAGCTCGAAGGAGTGCAGCGCACCGGCGGAGTCGCGTACCGGTGGCCGGGGGTGGTCGGTCGGCAGCTCCAGCGGGCTCAGCCCGGCCAGCCGCTCGCGCCAGTAGGCAAGCTGGCGCTCCAGCCCGGCCCGGGACCGCGCCGACCGCTGCCACACCGCCAGGTCGGCGTACTGGATCGGCAACGGAGGCTCCTGCGCCGGCCGGCCGGTGACCGCGGCGCGGTACCGGCTGGCCAGCTCGGCGATGATGACGCCCTCCGACCAGCCGTCGGTGGCGACGTGGTGCACGGTCAGCAGCAACGCGTGCTCCTCACCGGTCAGCCGGACCAGGGTGGCCCGCAGGACGGGGCCGGTCGCCAGGTCCACCGGGCTCCGCTCGGACGTGGCGAGGGCGGCGATGCGCCGCTCGCGCTCCGGCGGGGTCAGATCGCGCAGGTCGACGACGGCGACGGGCACCGGCCCCGGCTCGTCGACAACCTGCACCGGCTCGCCGGCCACCAGCTCGTAGCGGGTGCGCAGCACCTCGTGGCGGGCGACGATCCCTTCGATCGCGGTCGTCAACGCGGCCGTGTCCAAGCTGCCGCGCAGCCGCAGCGCCGTCGTCATCAGGTATTCCGTGCCACCCGGTCGCATCTGGTCGAGCAGCCAGAGCCGGTGCTGGGCGTAGGAAAGCGGGACGGTGTCGGGCCGGACGGTGGGCGCGATCCCGTCGTCGGGCGCCGGCGTGGCCTCGCCCCGCAGCCGGCGGCGCACCAGCTCGGCCCGAAGTGCCACCCGGTCTAGGGTCTCGGTCATAGCTCAACCTCCTCGGTGCCAGCCTCACCATCCGCCGGCCCGTCGAAGAGAGAACAACTCGCTCGGTCCCGATGCCGGTGTGTCTGCGTTTTCTTCTCTGCGGCACCGCGTGGCGGACGCCAACACTCGGTCCATGACGCCAGTGGCCGACTCCGGACAGACATTCGTCACAGGACTCACCGGTGCTATCGGCGGTACGCCGCTCATTGAGCTGACCCGCATCAGCGCGGAAAGTCCATTTCGGACGTTCGCCAAGCTGGAGGGGGACAACCCCGGCGGCAGCATCAAAGACCGGGTGGCCCTGCAGATGGTCCGCGACGGGATCCGCAGTGGACGCATCGTGCCGGGGCGCTCGGTGCTGATCGAGTCAAGTTCGGGCAACTTGGGCATCGGGCTGGCACACATGTGCGCGTACTACGGCATCAAGTTCATCTGCGTGGTCGACCCGCGCAGCAACGCCCAGAACATCGCCATCATGCGCGCGCTCGGTGCCGAGGTCGAGGTGGTGACCCAGACCGATCCGGCCACCGGCGAGTACCTGCCGGCGCGCATCGCCCGCGTGCGGGAGCTGGCCGCGACGATCCCGAACGGGTTCTGGACCGACCAGTACTCGAACCCGCTCAACGCCCGCGCGCACCACACCACCATGCGGGAGATCGCGGAGGCCGCCCCGGGCCGGTCGATCTCCTGTTCTGCGCCGCCAGCTCCTGCGGCACGCTGCGCGGGTGCGCCGATTACATTCGCGCCCACGACCTGCCCACCCGGATCGTCGCGGTGGACGCGGTGGGCAGCGTCATCTTCGGCCAGCCGGCCGGGCCCCGACTCATCCCCGGCCACGGCGCCGCCCTGCGCCCGAAGCTCTACCGCGACGACCTGGCCGACGAGGTGGTGCACGTCGACGACACCGAGTGCGTCGTGGGCTGCCGCCAGCTCGCCCGGCGGGAGGCGATCCTGGCCGGCGGTTCGTCCGGCGCGGTGGTCGCCGCCCTGGACCAGTTGCGTGATCGGATCCCGCCGGGCGCCACCTGCGTACTCATCCTGCCCGACCGGGGCGAGCGCTACCTGGACACGATCTACAGCGATGCCTGGGTCAACGCGCACTTCGGTGACATCTCGCACCTGTGGAAACAAGCCGACGTGGAGGTTGCATCATGCTGATCCTGGGTGCCGAGCACGTGCGCCAACTGCTCGCCGGGGCGGACGAGGAGGTGCTGGCGGCGGTACGCGACGCGTACGTCAAGCATGAGCGCGGGCAGACGGCGCTCCCCGACTCCGTCTTTCTCCGGTTCCCGCCCGACCTGCGCAACCGCATCATCGCGAAACCCGCGTACCTGGGTGGCGACAACCCCGTCGCCGGCGTCAAGTGGATCTCGTCGTTTCCGGGCAACATCGCCGCCGGCCAGCCCCGGGCGAGCGGGTTGATCGTGCTGAACTCGGTGCGCACCGGCGTGCCGGAGACACTGCTGGACGCGGCCGCGATCTCGGCCCGCCGCACCGGGGCGAGCGCCGCGCTGGCCGCCGCCACGATCCGCTCGCCGACTCCGGACACCGGCATCACCCTCGTGGGCTGCGGGGTCATCAACGGCGAGGTGCTGCGCTTCGTCCGCCACGCACTACCCACTGTGGACACCGTTACCCTGTTCGACACCGATCCCACCCGGGCCAAGGCGTTCGCCGCCGACTGCACCCAGCGCTACGACGGCCTGAAATTCGATGTCGCCGACGACATCGGGACGGCGCTCGGCGCGCACCGCCTGGTCTCGCTGGCGACCACGGCGACCACGCCCCACCTTGACGGCGAGCAGTTTCGGCCCGGCACCCTGGTGCTGCACGTGTCCCTGCGGGACATCGCCGCGACGACGGTGCTGTCCAGCACCAACGTCGTCGACGACGTCGAACATGTGTGCCAGGCGTCGACCTCCGTGCACCTGGCCGCGCAGCAGGCGGGACACACCGACTTCGTCGCCGCCACCCTTGGCGGTCTGCTGCTCGCCGCCGAGCCGCACCGCCGGGACGAGCGCGGCCTGACCCTGTTCTCCCCATTCGGGCTCGGCATCCTCGACCTGGCCGTAGCCGAGCTGGTCCGCCGCCGGGCAGTGGCACTCGGTGTGGGGACAGCCATCCACGACTTCACCTGACGCCCCACCGCCGGTCGCTCCACCGAGCACAGCCGGCCGCCCCCACCGCCGCCGTTCTCTACAGAGGACAGACGGCACAAGCAACCGCCGCCCGCCACTCTACCGAGGGACGGGCGGCGGTTGCTGGGTGCCGAGGGGTACAGCTCAAACCTGAGTCTCCGCCATGTGGCGGCGCAGGCTCAGCGGGCGCATATCCGTCCACACCTGGCCGATGTGGGCCAGGCATGCCGCACGGTCGCCGCGAGTGCCCTCGGCACGCCAGCCGGCGGGCAACTCACGGTCGCCCAACCAGATCGAATACTGTTCCTCGTCGTTGACGACCACCTGATACGTACGCTCGTCCGTCTGGTCCTCCAACACGTCCACATCCCTCCTGCGGGTCGGTCTGGATCCGCTGTCGCGAGCCTGCACCCAAAGCCGCCAGGGACAGCAGAGAATAACGGGCACTGTTCGTTCTCTGCCGGGCGCGCCGCGACTCGGGCACGCTGCTAGGCATGCGGATCCCAGCCACGCTCGGCTTACCTGTCGTGATGACGCCGGATACCCCCGGGACGGCGATCTCCAGTGGCTCCACACTCGACGTGCCGTCCCTGCGCCGCCACCTTCGCGAGCATGGCGCGGTGCTGTTGCGCGGGTACGGCGTCGGCGGGGTGGACGGCTTCGACAGCGCCGTACGGGCGATCGCCGGCTCGCCGCTGCCCTACACCGAGCGTTCGTCGCCGCGCAGCACCATCGCGGGCAACGTCTACACCTCCACCGACTACCCGCCGAACGAGGAGATCTTTCTCCACAACGAGAACTCCTACCAGGCACGCTGGCCGCTGACGCTGTTCTTCTACTGTCTGCGCCCGCCGGACACGCTGGGCGCGACGCCGCTGGCGGACACCCGGGAGGTGTACCGGGCCATCGACCCGGCCGTCCGCGAGGAGTTCGCCGTCCGCGGCTGGATGGTGGTCCGCAACTTCAGCAGCGGCTACGGGGTGGCGTGGCAGCAGGTGTTCGGCACGGACGACCGGTCCGAGGTGGTCGCGTACTGCACGCGCAACGGCATGGAGGCCGAGTGGGTCGGCGCGCGGGACCTGCGCACGCGGGCCTGCCGGCGGGCGGTGCACCAGCATCCGGTCACCGGCGATACGGTGTGGTTCAACCACGTGACGTTCTTCCATGTCACGACGCTCGCCCCGGACGTGTGCGCCGGCCTGCGGGAGATGCTCGACGAGGCGGACCTGCCGACGAACACGTACTACGGTGACGGCGCACCGATCCCCGACGACGTCGTGGCGCATCTGCGGGCGGCCTACCGTGGCGCCCAGCGCCGGTTCGACTGGCAGCCCGAGGACATCCTCGTCGTCGACAACATGCTGGCCGCGCATGGCCGGGAGCCGTTCACCGGTCACCGGAAGATTGCGGTCGCGATGGCCGAAGCATGGGACCCCGCCACTGTGGACAGTGGCGATGACGGGAGGCGACCGTGACCACCGATCGTGAATGGCGTCCGCTGTCGGTCGCCCAGGAGCAGCTGTGGTTCCTCGACCAGCTCCGGCCGGGCGCGGCGGTCGACCAGCTACTGTCCGCCGCGCTGCGGATCCGCGGGCCGCTGGACGCCGGCGCGCTCGGCGCCGCCCTGACCCAGGTGGCCGCCCGGCACTCGATCCTGCGCTCGCGCTACGACACGGTCGGCGACACCGCCGGCATGCTGGTCGACCCGATCGCGCCGGTCCCGCTCCCCGTGGTCGACCTGACCGCGCTGCCGCCCGCCGAGCGGGAGCGGGAGCTGCACGAGGTCCGCACCACCGACCTGCGGACCCCCATCGACCTGCACAAGCAGGCACCCTGGCGGGCCACCCTGGTCCGGCTCGCCCCGGACGACGCCGTGCTGCTCGTCATCGTGCACCACATCGCCTTCGACGGGCTGTCGTGGGGCGTGCTCGCCCGCGAACTGGAGGCGCTCTACGCCGCCGCGCTGGGTCGCCCGGCGCCGGCACTGGCCCCGTTGCTGACGCAGTATCACCAGGTCGCACGCCGCGAGCGGGAGCGGGCCGGCGGCGGATCAGCGGCCGCGGCGCTCGCGTACTGGCAGGAACGGCTGGCCGGGTTGGGGCCGCTGGAGCTGCCGGCGGACCGGCTGCGGCCGGCGCAGTGGGTGCCCGACGGCGCGAGCGTCCCGGTCACCGTCCCCGCCGAGCTGGCCATGCGGTTGCGCGATCTCGGACGGGCCGGCCGGGCGACCCCGTTCATGGTGCACCTGGCCGTGTTCCAGCTCCTGCTGAGCCGCTACAGCGGCCAGACCGACATCGGGGTCGGCGTGTCGATGAACACCCGCACCGGGGCGGAGACCGCCAGGCTGATCGGCCTCTTCCTCGACACGGTGGTCATACGCTCCACAGTGGACGAGACTGGCGGGTTTCCGGACCTGGTGGCCGAGGTCCGCCAGCGGGTCCTGGAGGCGCTACGGCACGGCGCACCGTTCAGCGAGGTCATGTCGCGCCTGAGCGTGACGCGCGACGCCACCCGCAATCCCGTTTTCCAAGCCGGGTTCGACTGGAACACCGTGCGGCGGGAGCCGTTCCGCCTGGCCGGGCTGGAGGTCGAGGTCTGCCCGCCCGTTTTCGCCGGCTCCAGCTTCGACCTGTCGCTGCATCTTGCCGAGCACCCGGACGGCACCGTCGTCGGCCAGTTCGTCTACCCGACGAGCCTGTTCACCCAGGCCCGCGTCGAGCGGATGGCCGCGAGCTACCTGCGGCTGCTGCGGTCGATCGCCGAGGCCCCCGCCCGTCCGGTCGCGGAGCTGGACCTGGTGCCGGCGGCGGATCGGCGGTGCTTCACCCGGTGGAACAGCACCGACGTGGCCCGGCCGCGCCAGAGCCTGCCGGCGCTGTTCCTGGCCCGGGCGCAGGCCGATCCGGACGCGGTGGCCGTACGCGCCGAAGAGCAGGAGCTCACCTACGCCGAGCTCGCCGACCGGGTCCGGGTCCTCGCCGGGCACCTGCGCCGGCACGGCGTGACGGCCGAGACGCCGGTGGGCGTGGCCATGCACCGAGGGCTGCATCTGCCGGTGGCCGTGCTCGCGGTCCTCGCCGCCGGCGGGACGTACGTGCCGCTGCCACCGGAGTATCCGGCCGACCGCCTCGCGTACATGGTCGCCGACTCCGGCGCGGCGCTGGTCCTCACCGACTCCACAGTGGACGACCTGCTCGATCAGCCTGATGCCGACCCAGGCGATCTTCCGGACATCGATGACAGGCAGTCCGCCTACATCGTCTACACGTCCGGTTCGACCGGCCGGCCCAAGGGCGTGGTCGTCACCCACGAGGGCATCCGCAACAGGGTGCTCTGGTCGGTGCAACGGTACGGGATGACCGCGGCCGACCGCCTGCTGCACAAAACCACCATCGGGTTCGACGCGGCGGTGTGGGAACTGCTGGCCCCGCTCGTGTCCGGTGGGTCGGTCGTCATGGCCCCGCCCGACGGGCACCGCGACCCGGCGGTGATGACGGCCGCGATAGTCCGGCACCGGGTCACCCTCCTGCAGGTCGTCCCGTCCGTCCTGCGCCTGCTTGTCAACGAGCCCGGACTCGCCCGGTGCACCTCGCTGCGCCTGCTCTGCTCGGCCGGCGAGGCCCTCCCGGCGGCACTGGCCCGGCGGCTCGTCGACCTGCTCGACATCGAGGTGGTCAACACGTACGGACCGACCGAGTGCTCGATCGACGCGACGGCCGCGACGTTCCAGCCCGACGAGGCGGCGGAGAGCGTGCCGATCGGCGGTCCCCTGCCCAACATCGAGCTGTACGTGGTCGACCGGGCCGACCAACTGGTCCCGGTCGGGGTGCCCGGCGAGCTGCGGCTCGGCGGCGTCGGGCTGGCGCGCGGATACCTCGGCCGGACCGACCTCACCGCCGCCCGGTTCACGCCGAACCCGTACGCCGACCGGCCCGGCCAGCGCTGGTACCACACCGGGGACCTGGTCCGGTGGCGCGAGGACGGCGAGCTGGAGTTCCTCGGCCGCGTCGACCAGCAGATCAAGGTCAACGGGGTACGCGTCGAGCCGGCGGAGATCGAGTGCGTGCTGGGTGAGCACCCGGAGATCACCGCCGCCGTGGTGATCGGGCGGCACACCGAGGCGGGCGAGACGCACCTCGTCGCGTACGTGGTGCCCGGGGTGCCCGACGATCTCCACGACCACCTGGCCGACCGGCTGCCCGCCGCCATGGTGCCCGCGCAGATCCTTCCGGTCGAGCGCCTGCCGCTCACGCCGAACGGCAAGGTGGACCGGGCGGCACTGCTCGCCATCGGGACCAGCACCGCCGAGGCGGCGGCGGGGCCCGCACCTCGTACACCGGTGGAACGCGACATCGCCACCGCGATGGCCGAGGTCCTGGGCGCCGACGAGATCGCGGTCACCGACAACTTCTTCGCCCGTGGCGGGCACTCGCTGGCGGCCATCCGCCTGGTCATGCGACTGCGCCGGACGTTCGGCATCGAGATGACGGTGGGCGACCTCTTCGCCAGGCCGACGGTGCAGGGGGTGGCCGAGTGGATCGGCGACCAGCTCGCCCCGGCCGCCGCGATCGGGGTCACACCGGTCCCCCGGGACCGTCCGTTGCCGCTGTCCTTCGCCCAGCAACGGATGTGGTTCCTCGACCAGCTCACCCCGGGCACGGCCGAATACCTCATCCCCTTGGCGGTACGGGTACACGGCGCGCTCGATCCGGACCGGTTGCGCCGGGCGACGGCGGCGGTGGTACGCCGGCACGAGGTGCTGCGCACCCGATACCTGGACCGGGACGGCGAGCCCGTGCAGGTCGTCGACCCGCCCGGGAGCCTCGCGTTCGAGCAGGTCGACCTGACCGGGCGGCCGGACGCCGAGACGGCCGGCCTGGAGCTGCTCGACCGCGCCTCCGGCCGGCCCTTCGACCTCGCCGCGGAGCATCCCCTGCGGGTCACGCTCGTCCGGCTCGGACCCGACCACCACCTGCTCCTCATGGCGCTGCACCACGTCGCGTTCGACGCCTGGTCCATGGGCATCTTCCTGGCCGACCTCGACGCGGCCTACGTCGCCGACGCCGCCCCGTGGGCCGGCCCGGCCCTGCAGTACGCGGACTTCGCGGCCTGGCAACGGGAGCAGGCCGACCACAGTGGACAGTTGGCGTACTGGCGGGATCGGCTGGCCGGGCTCGCGCCGCTGGAGCTGCTGACCGACCGGTCGCGGGGAGCACAGCGCGACCCGAGCGGCGCCCTGCTGGCGTTGGACGTGCCCGAGTCGCTCGCCCGCTCCGTCCTCTCCCTCGCCGGCGACCGCGCCGCCACACCGTTCATGGTGCTGCTGGCCGCCTTCCAGGTGCTGCTGGCCCGCTACGCGCGCCGGAGCGACGTCGCCATCGGGACGCCGGTGGCCGGCCGGACCCGGCCGGAGACCGAGGATCTGCTGGGCCTGTTCACCAACACCCTGGTCATCCAGTGTGACCTGGCGGGCGACCCCCGCTTCGTCGACCTGCTGGAGCAGGTGCGGGCGGTGACCCTGGACGCCTTCGCGCACCAGGACGTCCCGTTCGAGCATGTTGTCGACGCGGTCCAGCCGGAGCGGGACCTGTCCCGCAACCCGCTGTTCCAGGTCATGTTCGACGTACAGCATCTGGACCGGTTCCCGGCCACGCTCGGCGGAGCCGCCATCGAGCCGATCCGATCGGGCCCGCTGGTGTCGAAGTTCGACCTGACCTTGACCGTCCAGCAGCGGGCCGGCGGCCGGTTGCGCTGCGTCTTCGAGTACGCCACCGAACTGTTCGACCGGAGCACCGTCGAACGGCTGGCCGGGCAGTACCTGCGGCTCCTGGACAGCATCGTCGCCGAGCCGCGCAGCCGCCTGGGCGAGCTGGAACTACTGGCCGGCGACGAGCGGCACCGGCTGCTGCGGGAGTGGCCGCGGTCCGGCGCCGACGTCATCGACCGGCTCGACCCCGCCGCCGAGCACCACCTGTGCGTGCCACAGCTCTTCGAGGCCCAGGTGCGGCGCACACCGGAGGCGCTCGCCGCGGTGTTCGGCACCGAGCAGGTGACATACGCGCAGCTCGACGAGCGCGTCAACCGGTTCGCCCGCCGCCTTCGCCGGCTCGGCGTGGCCGCGGAGACGACGGTCGCGGTGTGCCTGGAACGCAGCCTCGACGCGGTCGTCGTCCTGCTCGGGGTGCTCAAGGCCGGCGGCGTGTACACGCCCGTGGACCCTACCCAGCCGGCGGAGCGCCGCGACTACATGATCGCCGACTCCGGCGCCCGGGTGGTGGTCACCACCGGCGAGTTCGCCGCGACCTTCGACGGCCCGTACACGGTCGTCGCCGTCGACGACGAGGCCGGCGCCGGCGACGAAGCGGGCGTCGACCTACCGACCGTCACGGATCCGCGCAACCTCGCCTATCTCATCTACACGTCCGGCTCCACCGGACGGCCGAAGGCGGTGATGATCGAGCATCGGTCGTACGCCCACCACTGCCGGGTCATCGCCGACGCCTACCGCATCACGCCGCGCGACCGGGTGGTGCTGCTGTCGGCGCTCACCTTCGACGTGGCGATGGACCAGATCGCGGCCACGCTGCTGGCCGGCGCGACGATCGTGGTCGGCGACCCGGTCTTCTGGGCGCCGGCCGACCTGCCCGCACGGCTCGCCGAGCACCAGGTCACGATCATGGAGATCACGCCGGCGTACTACCGGGAGATGCTCGAGTACGACGTGAGCGGGCTGGACCGGCTCGCGCTCATGAACGTCGGCAGCGACGTGGTCACCGCCTCGGACGCGCAGCGGTGGGCGGCGACCGGGCTGCCCGGCCGGTTCCTGTGCAACTACGGTCCGACCGAGGCGACCGTCACCTGCTTCCTGCACCCGGTGGACGCCTCGTCGCCGGAACGGTCCGAGCCCGCCACCGCGGTGCTGCCGATCGGCCGACCCGTGGCCGGCACCAGGGCGTACGTGCTCGATCCCGACCTACGGCCGGTCCCGATCGGCGTACCGGGCGAGCTGTGCCTGGGTGGCGTGCGGCTCGCCCGCGGATACCACGGCCGGCCGGAGCTGACCGCGCGGCAGTTCGTGCCCGATCCGCTGTCCGAGGAACCGGGCGCGCGCCTCTACCGCACCGGCGACCTGGTGCGGTACCGCCCGGACGGTGCGGTCGAGTTCCTCGGCCGGATCGACCAGCAGGTCAAGATCCGCGGTCTGCGCATGGAGATCGGCGAGATCGAGGCCGCGCTGGCCCGGCACCCCTCGGTCCAGGCCGTGGCCGTCGTCGCGGCCGAGGTGACGCCGGGCGACAAGGGACTCGCCGCCTACCTGGTGCTCCGCGAGGGACCGGGGCCGAACCCGGTCGAACTCCGCGAACACCTGCGGGGCCTGCTGCCGGAGAACATGATCCCGTCGTGGTGGACCTTCCTGGCGGATCTGCCGAAGACGTCGAGCCAGAAGGTCGACCGCAAGGCGCTGCCGGCGCCCCGACCCGGCACGGGAAGGGCGCTGCGGGCGCCGGAGACGGCGGCCGAAGAGATAGTCGCGGACATCTGGCGGGAGGTGCTCGGACTGAGCGAGGTCAGCGTGGACGACGACTTCTTCGCCGTCGGCGGGCACTCCCTGCTCGCCACCCGGGTCCTCGCCCGCCTGCGCCGGGCCTTCGCGGTCGAGTTCCCGCTGCGCCAACTGTTCGAGTCCAGGACGGTCGCCCAGCTGGCCGAAGCGGTCACGGACGCGGTCGAGGCCGACGTCGCCGCGCTCTCCGACGCGGAGCTGGATGCCCTGCTGACGAAGACCGTCCCGGACACGCGGAACGACGAGTGATCAGGCAGTCAGGTTTCGAGCTGGCTGAGACCCAGCCGGCTCGTCCTGCCCGTCTTCACCAGGAGGCTCGCCACGTGCTTCTCGACGGTCCGCGGCGACAGGTGCAGGCGCTCGGCGATCTCCCGGTTGCCGAGTCGCTCGCGCAGCAGCCGCAGGATCTCGAACTCGCGCACGGTCACACCGGCCGAGCGCAGCTGCGCCGGGATCTCTTCGACGCCACGGCGTCGCTGGCCGACCGGGGCGCCGGCCCGGCGCAGCAGCGCGCGGCAGGCGCTCGCCGCCGGGGTGAAGCCGGCGCCGTGGAAGTACTCCTCCGCGGCCCGCAGCCAGGGCACCGGCGTGCCCCAGCCATCGTCGAGCGCCGCCTCGGCGACGAGTCGCAGCCCCAGGTGACGGCCCATCTCGTAGGGTTCGCCCAGCTTGTCCACGTCGGACACCAGTGCTGCCGCGGCCGTCGCGCGGCCGGCTCGCCCGGCGAGCACGGCCCCGGCCAGCAGCGAGAACTGGCGGTCCCAGCGCAGCCGGCTGGCCGGCGTGCTGGTGAGCTCCTGGAGCTCCCGCTCGTCCAGGTCACCGGCGAGGGCCCGCAACAGGGGGTCGAGACCATACCGGCCGCTGAGCGGAAAGATAGTCGGGCTCTGCGCCTCGGCCGCCAGCGCGCGATCGAGCTCCGCCCTCGCCTGGGGCCGGTCTTCCTCGGCCAGGGCGCAGAACGCGCGGACCAGCCCGTGCACCCGCGGCACGTGCAGCGGCAGGTCGCCGCCCGCCACCCGGAACTCGGCGAGCGCCCCATCCATCGCACGCCGCTGGCCCTGGTGGGCGGCGAGCATCGCCTTCGCGAGCAACAGGTACTGCGTGGTCTCCAGGAGCGTCAGGCGCCCCGTGTCGGGCAGGCAGCGGTCGATGACCTCCTCCGCCTCGGCGTACCGTCCCATGAGCACCAGGTGTGTCGCGATGCTCGACTCGGCCTGGTATCCGACGGTCACCGCACCGAGTCGGCGCGCGGCGTCCCGGGCCTGTATCAGCCGATCGATCGTGCCGCCATGCAGCGCGTTGTCGTTGCCGAGCCGGATGAGCACGTGCGCCTCGGCGATCGGCAGCCCGTGTTGCACGGCGATGGTGCGGGCCCGCTCCAGGCAGGCGGTGCCTTCGGCCGGGTCGCGGATGCGCGTGACCGCACCCAGCAGTTGCCAGACCTGGCAGGCGACGTCGGGGAGGGGGATCGCCTCGGCCACCCTCACCGCCCGGCGGGCCAGCGCCTCGGCGGCGACGTGCCCCTCGCCCGGCTGGTCAAGCATCAGGTGCGCCTCGACCGCGTCGATCCGTGCGCCGGCCGCGGGGTCGGGGTCCGAGCCGAGCAGCGCCCGCGCGGCCCGCACGTGGGCGAGGGCGTCGTCGATGCTGCCGTAGAGCATCGCCGCCCAGGCCAGCCGGGTGTGCCAGGCCGACCGCCGCCCCGGGTCGAGGCCGCCGCCGAGCCGGTCGAGCACCTCCACCGACGCCAGCGCCTGCTTGATCTGACCGACCTCCACGTACGCGAAGAGCAACGCCTCCTGGGCGTCCGCCCGCGCCTCGACGTCGCCCTCGGCGGCCAGCGTCTCCTGGGCACGTTCGAGCAGTGTGACCGCCGAGCGGGCGGCCCCCTGGGTCAGTGCCCGCCGCCCCGCCTCGGTGAAGAGCAGGCCGGCGGCGACCCGGTCGCCGGCGGTGAGCCGCAACGTGGCCGCCTGCTGGCACCACTCGCCGGGCAGCCCCGGATGCAGCTGCTCGATCGCGTCGGCGGCACGTTCCGCCAGCCGGGCCCGCCGCCCGGCCGGGAGCAGGGCCAACAGCGACTCCGCCAGCAGCGGGTGGTGGAACGCGTACCAGTCAGGGTTTTGCTCGTCCGGGGTCACCAGGTGCGCCGCCGGGCTGCCGCCGGAGAAGTGTCCGAACAGGTCCCGGTCGTCCAGCCCGGTCACGGCCTGCACCACGGCCAGCGGGAAGCGGTGCCCCAGGACCGCCGCCGTCAAGAGCACCTCACGAGCCTGCTCGGAGAGCTGCTCGAGCCGGTGGGTGAGGCTCGGTGCGACGGTCATCGGCAGCGCGACCGGCACCGGGCCGCCCACCACCCAGCCCCGCTCCGTATGCCGCAGCACCTCGCCGTCGCAGAGATCGTTGAGCAGCTCTTCGGCGTGCAGCGGGTTACCCCCGCTGCCCGCCCAGAGCAGATCCACGACGGCCTCCGGCACGTCGGCCGGTGGCGTCTCCAGGCAGCTCGCGGCGAGATCGCGCACCGCGGCACGGTCCAGTGGGCCCAGCCGGACCTGCGCCGCGAGCCGGCGCTGCACCGACGAGCGGGCCAGCGCCGGCGCGGCGCCGGAGTCCGGGCGGAAGGCCGCGACGAGCAGGGTGGCCTGCCGCCCGAGGTTGTGGATGAGGTACTCGAATACCGCCAGGCTCTCCGCGTCCGCCTCGTGCAGATCGTCGAGGACGAGCACGCAGCCGCCGTCTCGGGCGACGAGGCCGGTGAGCCGCAGCACCGCCTCCGCGATGATCACAAGAGAGTCACCGGCCCCGCCCGCCGCCGCGCCGCCGCCGCCGGCCTCGTCCCAGTCCGGCACGAGGCGGGACAGGATCGGCCGGTACGGCCCCAGCTCGGCGACGTTGACGCGGTGCCCCGAGTGGCGCAACGACAGCAGCAGCTCGGTAAGGCACCGAAAGGGAAGGATCGGCCCGATCGCGCTGCCCCGCCCCCGCAACACGCACATGTCCGCCGAGAGCCCCCGCTCGACGGCCACGTCGGCCAGGCGCGACTTGCCGATCCCCGCATCTCCGGTGATGAAGAGCGTGCCGCCCCGGCCGGAGTGGGCGTCCTCCACCGCGCGATCGATGACGCCTAACTGGACATCGCGGCCTACTACAGCCGCCGCGCGGGCGTACACGTTTCGGATCCTAATGAGACGGCCCACCTCGGGATAGACGCGCAGGGGTTCCGCCGGCGATGCTGCCGCTTCATTCGGTGGGGGGCGGCGGAGACTCGTTCGAGCAGCAGGTCGAATTCCAGGAAGGGGACGGGATGACCTGTACGACCTCCCCGGCGGGCGAGGCGGAGTAGGCGGGTCCGGTCGCCGCAGCCACCCCGAGCAGGGCGGCGACGCCGGCTCCGAAGGCGAACGCGCGGATCGCCAGTGTCCGGCCGGACGGTGCAGGCCCTGCCGGATCGCCCGACTCGTCCGTCACGTGAGGATCTTCCGAGAAATTAGCGCTGGACATCAGATTTCCCCTTCCGAGCATTTCCTCATTGACTGCTTCTTTTGCCGATTCCTACCTGGACGGTCCCGAAAAGGAGCACGGACGGCACCTGCTCCGCAAAACCGGCGCGGAGCAGCCCGTACCCGATGCCGGCCAAACCGTTGAGCAGGCCAGGCGTCGGGACGCCGCCGGGCGTCCCGCATCCCGCGCCGGCGCGGGAGATCACGTCGCAGACCTGGCCCGCCCGGCGGCGGATGATCCACGCCGCCCGGCTCTCCCGCCGGACCGCGAGTGCTTCGAGGATGCCGAGCTCCCCGTGACAAAGGCTCAGGTCGCGGAGCACCGGCCGGGTGGCGTAGCCGTCCAGCACCGCGGGATCGTCGGCGATGCCGGCAGCGTGCCGGGCCGCGTGTACGCCCGCCTGTCCGGCGCACCACCCGTACTCGTCGCCGGTCGTCGCGGCGCCGCGCAGCAGGCGGGAGCCGAGCACGTCGAGGTGAGCGGCGTCCGGCACCGCCGCGCCGGACCTCGCGTGGCGCACCAGCGCCCAGCCGATGCCCGCGTCTCCCGCGGCGAACCCGGTTGAGGTGGAGGGCGCGTCGACCCGCTCCGCGAGGAGCGTCGCGCAGCGGCGGGCCGTGTGCGCCGCCTCGGGCAGGTCGAGCTCCTCGTACACCGCCGTCATCGCCGCCAGGCACCCGGCCACCCCGGTGAACACGCCCAACGGCGCGTCCGGGACGACGCACCGCTCGGCGAGGCCGATCGCGGACCGCGTCCCGTCGCACAGCGAGGCGTCGTCGAGCCGGCCGGCGAGCCGGGCCAGCGCGTACGCGATGCCGCCGAAGCCGGTCATGCCACCGCAGCCCACCGCGCGTACCGTCTCGTCGCTGCCGGAAAGGGCGGCCAGCAGCGGCGGCACCCGGCGGACCGCCGCTCGGGCGACCGACGCGTACCGCTCCACGCCGGTCAGGGCCCACAACTCGGCCAGGAAGAGCGCGACGCCGGTGTAGCCGGTGGCCAGCCCGGCGCCCATCGGCAGCGCGAGCCACTGGCGCTCCTCGACAAGCTCGAGCCCCAGCCAGTTGACCTCGCCGTGCCGGCGCGCCGCCAACGCCACCAGTTGGTCGGCGATGCCACGCGCGGCGGCGAGCAACCGCGCCGGATCCACCGCCGTGGCGCGGCCCTCGGCGCCGGGTCCACCCCGGTGGCCAGCGGGCGGACGGCGGGTGGCCAGCGTCGCCGAGATGATCCACTCCTGGTCCCGGCGGTCCGCGTCGCTCATCGCGTCGAGCTGGCCCAGCGCGCCGGCCAGCCCCGAGCGCTCGAAGAGCCCGTCCACCAGGGTGCCGTCCGCGGTCCGTACGCCTATCTCGGCGGGAGTCGTGGTGAACAGCGGCACGTCGCCCGACCACAGCTCGGCCAGTTCGTGCCGGAACAGCTGGGTCGATCCGGGTTGCGACGTGGCGGCCACCGCCCACAGGGCGTCCAGCACGCGATCCCGATCGAGCGCGTCGCGCAGCACGGCCGGGTGGTTCGACCGGTCCAGAAGCGTCCGGTACAACTGGGTGGGGCGGACCACGACGCGCGTCTCGACGTCCGCGAAATGGCGCAGCAGCGCGCCCACCCGCACGCGATCCCGCATGATCGCGTTGTAGGCGGCGCGGAACCCGGCAAGCAGGTCCGGCTCGTGGTCGACCGGGTCACGCTCCACGCCGTCGAGACGTACGCGGTTGCCACGGCTGGCCAGCGGGGTGCTCCGGCGGCCCAGGCGCATGCGGTCGGTGCCGGGCTCGTCCCAGAAGGCGACGCCCGCGGGTGCGGCGCCGTCGCCGCCGAGCGCGGACATGTCGGCCCGCCCGTGGTCGCCGACCAGCATCATCGGCAGCACACCCGTGCGGTGAACGGACGACGCGAGCCGGTCGGCGGCGGGATCGCTGGTCAGCCACGGCACGGGCGTCATCGGATGCAGGACCGTCTCCACGTCGACCACGACCGGCTGGTCACCGGCGGCGACGAGGTTCTCCCGGTGGATGTCGACGGCCCCCACCAGGTGCAGCAACGCGAGCAACGCGCCCTGCCGGCGGTAGAAGCGATCGGCGGCGGCCAGGTCGGGGACCGGCTCGCCCGCGACGAACTCCAACCAGCCGTAGCCGTCCCGGGCGATCACCGCGGGCGTACGCAGGGCGGTGCCGGCCAATGCGCCGTTGAGCCAGGCGACGAGCGCGGCAAACCGGACGTGTACCGCCACGGCGCGCGGCTTGTAGATCACCCGGCGCCCGTCGGAGAAGACCAGGGCCGCCACCGACCGGCCGCCGCGGTGGGCGTCGGCGCCCATGTCGTGGACCGCGACCAGCCGGCCCGGGTCACGCCCGGCGAGCAGGCCGTCCACGACCACCGGCCGGTCCGCGACGAAGCGGGCGAGCAACTCGCGCCGGCTGTCGACGGCCTGCTGCGCGTGCTGCCCGAGCAGGCGGCCGAGGACCGGGTACCGGGCCAGCAAGGCCGCCAACCGGCCCGGTGCGGCAAGCTGCCGGACAAAGTCGGCGAACCGCTCCCCGCCCTCCGTACCGGACAGCTCACCGCGCCCCTTCGCCGCGTGCAACTCGGCGACCAGGACAGGCGCGGCGACGGCGGCCAGCCGCCGGCCGAGCCGTGCGGCGTACGCGTCATTCAAGGTCGCGGCGTCGACCAGGTCAGACAGCGGCTCGGCCGCCAACTGCCGGCGGATCTCCTCGACGAACGGGTGCACCACGCCGGCGAAGACGTCCGACCCGCGCGCCTCGGCGTCGACCACCGGCAGCGGCGAGATCCCCAGGGCACCTTCCACCACCCGTACCCACGACGGTCGCGAAGCTCGCGCGCCCAGGTGGGACGCCGGCTCGGCGAGCAGCGCCCGCAGCCCGGACTCGTCGATCCCGGCATCGGCCAGCCGCAGCGTGAACTGGCCGGCGCCGGCCCCGTCGCAGGTGCCCCGCCAGGCTTCGATCCGTGCGTCGACGTCAGGATCGGCGCTGGCCAGCTCTGGTACGCCGGCGGCCAGCCGCTCGCCGAGCGCGAGAGCAGCCGCCCACCAGCCCTCCACCGCGGCGGGCGGAGTGGCGGCTGGGGTGGTGGACGATCCTGTCACGCCCCGATCGTGGCAGACCACCCGCGGCCGGACATGGGTATAGGCCGCGTACATTCTCGTCGCGATCAAGTTCGCCGAGTACGTATGTCCACAGCGGACCGGCGGTCAACCCCGCGCCCACATCGCGACTGTCTTGACTGCGGTGATCATGAAGTTAGCGTTGGGGAGAGCGCTTGCCCGGACGCTAACTTCATGATCACCGACCTCAGCGGAGCTGGTGGCCTGGATCTCGAAGTATGGCCCACAGCCATCGGTTCCAGCGGTGGGACTACCGCTATTGCTCCAGTTCCGGAAGACCGAGCCTGATGCGGCCCTGACCTGGACGCCGTAACCGCCACATCCTCCGGCGTATACGCGAAGCTGCGCGAATGCGACGTTCCCAAAATTGCCGTACCGCAGCCGGAACTGGCATGCGGCATCGCCGGCCGAGGCGCCTTGTCCCCTCAGCACCGGGGTGAAGGTGAGGGAGTTCAGGTTGTAATGCAGGTGTGAGTCTGCCGACGCGGGCGCCGCGGCGACCCCGAGTCCGGTCGCTATCAGGGCAACGACGAAGAGAGTCCTCGTCAGCGCGCGAGAGACGATTTTCACATAGACCTCCGCTCGGATTCCAAATTCCCAGAAGACGAGTAGGACGCGTCGCGTACGGCTGGCTTCATTGACCTGGGAGGTAGGCTTCGGGAATAGACAGACGTCATGAAGCTTGATGCCACAAGATCGAAGGCGACGCGAGATCCAGGGGTCCGGTTCGCCGTGGGTTTTCCGGTCCGGATTCGGCGGGGGCGACGGAACGGTAGGTGCCTGAGGTGGGCATGGCGTTGGGACAGCGGGGCACGTTCGCCGATCGGTTCGCTCTGCTCTACGCCGAAGCGGGTAACCCGCCGTTGAAACGGGTGACGGTGGCGGTGGCGAGCGCCGGGCGGGTCGATGAGCGAGGGCGGGCCGTACGCGTGTCCGCGCAGCGGGTGAGCGACTGGCGGCGTGGCCGCAACGTCCCCGCTCGGTTCGCCGTCTTGGCGACGGTCCTGGAAATGCTGATCGGGCACGCCCGCAAGCGGCAACCCCAACCCGTCGTAGCGGGCCTGTACGACCTGGAGGCATGGCGCGCCCTATGGAAAGAGGCCCTGGCGAGTCCCGCCGCTGCGCCCGAGCCGGAAAACGTCGACGAGCAGCCCAGCGCCGAGGACGATTCAGCGCTGTGCCCGTACCAAGGGCTGGCAGCGTACGGCGAGGCGGACGCCGCGCGGTTCTTCGGCCGCGAGCGGGCCACGCGGGCCCTGGTGGCTCGGCTCGGTCAGGCGCTGATCACCGGGGGATCGTGACGCTCGTCGGGGCCTCGGGCTCGGGGAAGTCATCGCTTCTGCGAGCCGGGCTCATCCCCGCGCTGGCCCGCGGGGCGTTGCCGGCGAAAGGCTCGGCGAACTGGCCGGTCGTGCTGACGGTCCCCGGGGCGGATCCCGTGCGTGCGCTGGTCGACCAGATTCCTTGCCTGTCGGAAGCCCTGGACGCATCCGCGGACACGGCAGGGGAAGAGTTCGCCGCCAAGGTGCGTGCGGCGTGTGTATCGCACGCAGAACGACTAGCCAGACCGGAAGCGCGACTTGTGCTCGTCGCGGACCAGTTCGAGGAGGCTTTCACCCTCTGCCGCGACGACGCCCGGCGGTCGGCGTTCATCCGGGCTCTCCAGGCGGCATGTACGCCGGCTACTCCGGGCGGTCCGGTGCCGGCCGTCGTGATTTTGGGATTGCGCGCCGACTTCTACGGTCGGTGCCTGGAGTACGCGGAACTGGCCGGAGCGCTTCAGGACCGGCAGATGGTACTCGGGCCGATGACATCGACCGAGCTGCGAGACGCGATCACGCGCCCGGCGCAGGCCGTGGGTCTGCGTCCGGAGGCCGGCCTCGTGGAGGTGCTGCGACGGGATCTCGGCGGCACTCCCGGCGCGGGCGGCGCAGGTGCGTACGATCCGGGGGCTCTGCCGCTGCTGTCGCATGCGCTGCTCGCCATCTGGCAGCGCAGGCAGGCCGGCAGGCTCACGGTCTCCGGATACCGGGCGGCTGGGGGAATCCACGGCGCCGTGGCGGCGACGGCGGAGCGGGCCTGGGCGCAGCTGCGCCCGGATGGTCAGGCCGCCGCGCGCCGACTGTTGCTGCGGCTCGTGCGGATCGGCGAGGACACGCGGGATACCCGCCGGCGCACCTCGTCCGCGGAGCTGACGCGGCATTCCCCCGACAGCGCGGCGGCGGCGGAGGCGCTGGAGGTACTCGCCAGAGAGCGGCTGGTCACGCTCGACGCCGGGTGTGTGGAGATCAGTCATGAGGCGCTGCTGCGGGCCTGGCCGCGGCTGCGGCGATGGATCGACCAAGACCGGGCCGGAAACCTGGCGCGGCAGCGCCTGGAGGAGGACGCCGCGGCCTGGGAGCGACAGGGGCGGGACCCCTCGCTGATCTACCGCGGAGCCCGGCTGGAGACGGTCCGCTATCAGATGAAACCAGCGGAACGGGTCGAGTTGACCACCGCGGCCCGGGCCTTCCTGACCGCCTCGACCCGACACCGACGGCGGGCGATCTGGGCCCGCCGCGGCGCCGTGGCCGCTGTGGCTCTGGCCGCGGTCGTCGCCGTCGCGGCCGCGGCGGTGGCCGTCCGGCAACGCGACGAGGCGGTGTTCCGGCAGGTGCTGGCCGAAGCAGACCGCCTGCAGGCAACAGACCAATCCCTTTCGGCGCAACTGAATCTGGTGGCTCACCGGATGCGCCGGGACGACAAGGACGTGTACACCCGGCTGATCTCCACCACGAACACTCCCCTCGCCACGCCGCTGACCGGGCACACCGGAGCGGTATACCTGACCTCGTTCCGTCCCGACGGGCGCGTCCTTGCCACGGCGAGCTACGACAACACCGCCCGGCTGTGGGACCTCCGCGACCCGACCCACCCGGCACCGCTTGGCAAACCGCTGGCGGGACACACCAGTTGGGTGACTACGGCCGTCTTTCGGCCGGACGGGCGCTTGCTGGCCACCGCGGGAGATGACAAGACCATCCGCCTGTGGGACGTCACCGACCCCGCCAACGCGTCACCCGTTGGCCGGCCGATCACCGGCACCAACGGCACGGTCTACCTGGTCGCGTTCAGCCCCGACGGGCATACTCTCGCCACCGCCAACGAGGACCACACCGTCAGGCTGTGGGACGTTCGCGACCCGGCCCATCCGGCGCCCTTGGGCCGGCCCCTGACCGGACACACCGCGGCCGTACGGTCGGTCGCGTTCAGCCCCGACGGGCGCCTGCTGGCCAGCGCGGGCGACGACCAGACCATCCGCCTGTGGAACGTGGCGAGCCCAGCCCACGCCGTGCTCATGGGCCGGCCGCTCACCGGGCACAGCGCGCTCGTCCACTCCGTGGCCATCAGCCCGGACGGGCGCACGCTCGCCAGCGGCAGCAAGGACAAGACCATCCGCCTGTGGAACGTCAGCGACCCGGCCCGTCCGGCACCCCTGGGCGCACCCCTCACAGGACACAACGGTCCAGTGTGGTCGGTCAAGTTCAGCCCCGACGGGCGCGCGCTGGCCTCGGGCAGTGTGGACAGCACAACCCGGCTGTGGAACCTTGCCGACCCGTCCACCGCCAACCAGCTCGGCCCACCCCTGACCGCGAACACCGGCATCGTTTTCGCTGTCGAGTTCAGCCCGGACGGGCGTACCCTCGCCGCCGGCAGCGCGGACAGCGTCGTCCGCGTCTGGTCGATCCCCCGGGCATCCTCGCCGGTCACACCGCCAGCGTCGTGCGGGTGGCCGCCAGCCCGGACGGAGACACGCTCGCCACCGCGAGCGACGACCAGACCGTCCATCTGTGGAGCGTGGCCGACCCGAGCCGTCCCACTCCCCTGGGCCAAATCACCAAGCACAAGGGACTCACCTACTGGGCGGCGTTCAGCCCCGACGGAAACACCCTCGCCACGACAAGCAATGACCAAACCATCCGCCTTTGGAACGTCACCGACCGGGCCGGCCCCGTTCCGTTCCGGAAACCGATCGCGACACACAACAGGTACACGGCGCCGGTCGACTTCCACCCCGGCGGACACATCCTCGCGACGACCAGCGACGACCAGACCGTCCAACTGTGGAACACCGTCGACCCCGACCGCCCGACCGCCCTTGGCCCACCGCTCACCGGCCACACCGGCTACGTCAACTCCGTCGCGTTCAGCCCCGACGGGCAACTGCTGGCCACCGCGAGCAGCGACAAGACCGTCCGGCTGTGGGACGTACGGGACCCGACCCACCCGGTGCCTTTCGCGCATGTGCTTTCCGGCCACACCGGGCCCGTGACGCACGCCGTCTTCGCACCCGACATGCGAGTCCTCGCCACCGCGAGCGACGACAAGACCATCCAGCTGTGGGACGTACACGACCCGAACAATCCGACCGCGCTCGGGCCACGCATCAACGGCCACAACGAGTCGGTGAGCTCCGTCGCGTTCAGCCCCGACGGACAACTGCTGGCCACCGCGAGCAGCGACAAGACCGTGCGACTGTGGAGCCTGCACGACCCGGCGACCCCCAAGCCCCTTGGGGAGATCCTGACCGGACATACGGCGGGCATCCGCTCGCTGGTGTTCGGCCCCGAGAACAGCACACTCGCCACGGCGAGCACCGACAGCACCATCCGCCTGTGGGACCTGGACGGCGAACGCGCCATCAAGCGGATCTGCGCGACCACCCGAGGCGTGTTGACGCCCGAGCAATGGCACCAACACATCCCCCAGCTTCCCTACGACCCACCCTGCGCCTAAACGGCGAGCGGGGGGCTCAGGACAGGCTCGTCGTTGTGGTGGGATGGATCCGCGCGACTCCTCTGCGCCAGGGGAACATAGGGTACCCGGCTGTAGTCTCGCCGCTTTAGTTCATCACCCAACCACAGAAGCTCGGCGCAGTACCTGTCATATCCGATTTCTTTGCGCCTGGTCTTGATAAACGGCGCGTAGTGCTTGACCGTATTGATGAGTCGCGGTCCACAGAGGGAGTCCATCACTTCGATGTCGTAGACTCCGCTGGCCACGCCGACCGAAAGGGTCTCAAGGTGACCGAGGTACTCCTTGAGCACGCTGGCGGCAGCAGCATCACCGGCCGCTATGCGTTTCAGGAATGCCGCGACATCTCGTCCATCCCAGTCATCAGGAAGCTCTTTCCTCAGGGCTGCCCATAAAGGAGTCAGAACGCGACCCTCTTACGCAGCAACTTGTCCGCAGCTGGCTGCAGTCCGAGCAGGTGCCGCGCCTCACCGACCCAAACGGGCGGTTCGAATCTGTTGTCAGTGATCAGGGTGATCGACAGGGCGATCTCGTCGGGCCCGGGCGGGACAGCGGGCAGTGCGAGGAGGCCGGCGACGCGTGCCGTCAGGAGTTTGAAGGCTTCGTACGATGGGCTTCCCGAACTGTCCCAACTGTCCAGGAGTTGGCCCGACGGCTGGTACCACGACGGCGTCGCCACACCGATCGGCCGGTCGTTTTGGATGGATTTCCGCAGCGTCTGATATGCCTGTCGGAAACATCCGAGGAGGTGGATATCGTCGTTATTCAGGGTCCGCTCGGTCGCGATCTTCATGATCATTGTCTCGACTCGGGCGTCGGCCGTGCAGCTACGGCGGTACAGCTCGTGGCGGAGGGCCTGGCGATCCTCCAGAGGAAATTTGTCACGGAGGATGCCATCCCACTCTTTCCAGATGCCGAAGAAGTCGCCGTATGCGGCGTAGAAGGACTGGACCGTAGCGAGATCCTGCTCGCGATGCTTGCGTGTGAGGTCCCACTTCGCGGTCACGCGGTTGCCGACAAACCAGCCGAGGGTGAGGGTCGCGAGCGCGGTAACGAGTGATGGAAGACCGTTGATGACGATGTGGCCCAGCGAGTCACCCATTGACGCGTTGCCCTATCGCTCGTCGGTGAGGCGTACGCCTGGCGCGAACGCGTTCAGCGCCTGGGCGAGCTTGTCGGTGTCCAGCCGCCAGCCTTTCAGCGGTTTGCTGAACGCCTCCCGGTTGCCGCGGCGCACGGCGGTGATCACCGGCAGGTACGGGGCCTCTCGTTGACGGGACAGGCGTACCGCCCGCAGTTCGGACCACGGCACGTGCCGGGTGGTCGGCTCGTAGCTGGTCGGCGCTCCACCGAGCGTGAGGCCGGACTCGTCCACGCGCAGCGCCGCCAGCACCGTGGCCCGGATGCCGAGGACGAGCAGCACCAAGCCGCCGCCACCAAAGACGATCAGCTCGACCAAACGCACGGCCGCCGGCAGTGGCACGAACAGGCCGCCGAAAACGAACGCGGCGCAGACGAACAGCAGCCGCGCATAGCCGCCCGGGAACCCGTACCTCACCTCGTACCCCTGCACGGTCGACATGACGTTGATCGTGCCAGGCGGCACCCGCGCAGGCCGACCCGGGAGCGCCCGGATGCGGAGCTGATCCTTGCTGATCTTCGCCGCCGGCGCTGACCGTGCCTAGACTCGGGCTGATGAGTACCTTCGTGTTGATCCACGGCGCGGGTGACGTCGGCTGGTACTGGCATTTGGTCGCGGCCGAGCTGGACGCGCACGGGCACGACGTGGTGGCTCCCGACCTACCGGCCGACGACGATTCGGCGCAGCTGACCGACTACGCCGACGCGGTGGTGACGGCCGTGGGTGACCGGACGGACCTTGTTGTCGCGGGACAGTCGTTCGGCGGGTTCACCGCATCGCTGGTCGCCGACCGGCTGGCGGTGCGGGCGCTGGTATTCGTCGCCGGGATGATCCCGGCACCGGGCGAGCGACCCGACGACTGGTGGACCAACACCGGCTACCGCGCCGCGGTACAGGAACAGGCGGCTCGCGACGGTGGCCTGACCGGCAACGACGACCCGTACGTGTCCTTCTATCACGACGTGCCGCGGGCGCTGGCCGAAGAGGCGATGAGCAAGGAGCGGAACCACCCCTCGTCCACCGCCATGCGGGTGCCCTGGCCGCTGATGGCGTTGCCGGACGTGCCGACCGGGTTCGTGCTGTGCACGCAGGACCGCTTCTTCCCGCCCGACTTCATGCGCCGGCATGTGGCCGAGCGCCTGGGCAGCGTCCCCGACGAGATCGCCGCAGGTCACTGTGTCGCGCTCAGCCGGCCGAAGGAGCTGGCGGACATCCTGCGGCAGCACGCCCGCACCTGAGATGTGGGAAGGTCCATGCCGACAACGATGCGTGCCGTCGTCCTCACCGCGCCCGGACCGGTGGACAACCTGCAGATCCGCGAGCTGGCGGTCCCGGAACCGGCGCCGGGGTGGGTGCGGATCGCGGTGCGGGCGTTCGGGCTCAACCGGTCCGAGTTGCACCTGCGGCGGGGACTGGCCGAGGGTGTGCGGTTCCCGATCGTGCCCGGTATCGAGGCTGTCGGCACGGTGGACGCCGCACCGGGCAGCGACCTGCGCCCCGGCGAGCAGGTGGCCGCGCTCATGGGCGGAATGGGCCGCGCCTACGACGGCGGGTACGCCGAGTACACCGTCGTACCTCGCAGTTCGGTGATCCCGTTCCACTCCGACCTGCCGTGGGCGGTGCTCGGCGGCGTACCGGAGACGTTGCAAACCGCGTACGGCTCGCTGACCACCGGGCTGGACCTGCGGCCCGGGCAGACGTTGTTGATCCGCGGCGGCACCTCCGCGCTCGGCTACGCCACCGCCGCCCTCGCCAAGGATCTGGGCGCCACCGTCCTGGCCACCACCCGCCAGAAAGATCGGCTGGACACGCTCGCGGCACACGGCGTCGACCACCCCATCCTCGACGGCGGCGCCGTCGCCGCCCAGGCCCGCCGCATCGCACCGGACGGCGTCGACGCCGCACTGGAACTGGTGGGCACACCGACCCTGCCCGACACCCTGGCCGCGACCCGCGTCCACGGCACCGTGTGCTTCGCCGGGATGCTGTCCGACCAGTGGACCGTCCCCGACTTCTACCCGATCGGCTACCTGCCCACCGGCGTCCGGCTCACCGCCTACGGTGGCGAGGCCATCGACCTGCCCGCCCCGGTGCTGCAGCGCTACCTCGACCGGATCGCCGGCGGCACCTTGAGCCTGGGACCGTCCCACACCTACCGGCTGGACCAGATCCGCGAGGCGCACCACGCCCTGGACACCAACACCGCCAGCGGGAAACTCGTCGTGCTGACCGGATCGGAGTCGTAGTCGTTCAGCGCCTGAAAGGCAATCATTCGAGCGCCACAGCACCAGCGCTTCGGGCTCGGAGTGCGTTGCGTTGTCGCGGGTTCAGGCGGTCTGGCCGGGTGGTGACGGCGTACGTGTCGGCCCCGGTTGAGGTCAGTGCGAGTGGGTCGGCGAGGGCTGGTCGACATTCGATGGCGCTTAGGGCGTCGGTGACCCGCTTTCGGGGCCAGTCCAGCGCCGCGGCCAGTTCGTCGGCGGCGAGTGGCTCGGCGGCGTAAATAAGGGCGGCGAGCACGGTGTGCGCATCCTGCACGACCATGTCGGCGAGAACGCTGTGGCTCATCTGCTCGCTCAGCCACGCGAAGAACTGGCCCATCTTGTGCAGCCGGGCTCCGGCAGGCGTGTCGGCACCGAGGATTTCGGCTCCTCGCTGTGCCGCGGCCGCGACCTGAACATGCGCACCGGTGTCGGCCCGCCAGGCCCGTAGCCACACGTCGTCGACGATGACGTAACGCTCACGGCGGCTGCCGGCGTCGGGCCCACGGACGACCAGTTCCATCGCTTCGAGGTAGCCGATGGCCTTGGACACCGAAGCCGGGCTGACCTGGAGTTGGCGGACCAACTCGGCGGCCGTCAGGCTCCCGGAGTCGCAGGTGAGCAGGCTGACGAACACGCGGGCGCTCATCCGGGGCAGACCGGTGCCGGCCAGCAGGGCCGCGAACGGTTCCGCGAAGGCGCGCACCGACTGGGTCGGGCGCCGATCGCTGGCTGGTTGCTGCGTCTGGGTCAGCTTGCGACGCCGGGGGCGCGTCGTGCCGCGGCGTACTGCGCGCGGTCGGCCCGGTAGTCGCCAGGCTCCCCGTTGCGCGCGACCTCGCGGCTGATCGTGGACGTCGGCCTACCCAGCCGCCTGGCGATCTCGGCGTACCCCAGCCCGTCGTCCAGCGACGCCGCGATCTGCCGGCGGTCCTCGTGAGTCAGCCTGGCTCCGGGCATCGGATGGCCTCCGCGTCGTCGATGGATCTTCGCGCCAGTTTTGCATTCGTCGACATTCCATTGCAACGGCGGCCTCGATTGCATTAGCTGGCAGACCTGTTGCAACGGCCGAATAATCGTTGTCCTGTAACGGGTTTGACGATTACAGAAGTTGACGGAATGCAAAATGCAACGTAGCTTTCCTAGGCAGGAGAAGGAGGACGGGAGATGCACGTCATGGTCGTTTCCACCGTGTCGGACGAGAAACGCTTCTGGGCCGGGTTGAAGAAGGCGCATGGCCGGCTCCCCAGGGAGGCCAGATGGACGCTGGCGGTGGCGAGCACCGACGGCACGAAGGCGGTGAACGTCATCACGCACGACTCGGTCGACGCGGTCCGCGGCTTCTTCGAGGAGCACGCGGGCCCCTTCGCCACGACGGAGTACTTCGAGGCGGACGCCGCCAACGCTGTCGGCCTGCCGAAGTAGCCCCGCTGATGCCGATCGACACGCGACGGGTGCGCGCCCGGATCCACGAACTCCTTGCCGAGTACGGGATTCCGAGCGCAGTGGTCGGTGTGCTTCATGAAGGCGAGGTCACCGACTTCGCCGTCGGCGTCGCGGACGTGTCGACGGGCGAGCCCGCAACGACCGACACCATCTACCAGTGCGGCTCCATGACCAAGACCTGGACCGCCCTGGCCCTCATGCAGCTCGTAGACGAAGGGAAGGTCGGCCTGGACGAGCCGGTGCGAACCCACCTGCCCGAATTCCGGGTCGCCGACCCCGAGGTCGGTGCGAAGGTCACACCGCGCCATCTGCTGTACCACACCAGCGGCATCGAGGAGGACTTCGGCGACCCGGGCGAGGACGACGACGTGTACGAGCGCATGGTGGCCGACATCGCCGACGCTCCCCAGGTCCACCCGTTGGGCCACACCCACGGCTATAGCGCGGCGCTGGGCTACGCGATCCTCGCCCGCATCATGGAAGTGCTCGACGGCAAGCGGTGGGACACCATCATGAAGGACCGGCTCTTCGACCCCCTCGGCTTGACCGGCACAACCAGTTGCCGTACCCAGGTGGACCACCGGCGGGCCGCGACCGGGCACCTGATCCGGTCCCTCGACGAAGGCCCCATCGTCACACCGGTGGACTACCTGCCGCGCTGCTTCGGCCCTGGCGGCAACGTCAACTCGACAATCCGGGACGTGCTCACGATGGCGCACATCTTCCTCGACGCGGGCAAGGCGCCGAACGGGACCAGAATCGTCTCGGCCGCCGGCATCCAGGAGATAATGCATTCGCGGGTACCGCTGCCTGACCCGTACATGTTCGGGCCGGCGTGGGCCCTCGGGCTCATCGTGTGTGACTGGCACGGCGAGACGGTCTACGCGACCGATGGCAGCACCATCGGCCAGAACGCGCGACTGCGCATCCTGCCCGACTCGAACACCGCTATCGCGATGCTGACCAACGGTGGACCACGAGAAACCTTCTACAAGACCGTATTCAACGAGATCCTGACCGACCTCGACGCGGCCACGATCCCGGACCTACCGCGACCAGACCGGCCTGTTGACCTCGACCTGCCCAAATACGAGGGCGTCTACGGGCGGCCCGGCACGCGCTACGAGGTGGCGGCCGAAGGCGGCAACCTTTATCTCACCTTGGCCCTCGATCCGGTACAGGCGCAATTCCTCGGCAAACCGGACCGCATCAGGTACGAGCTGCTTCCGGTCAGCCACACGCATTTCCTGATGCCCTCGAACGATCCGCTTGAGGACACCCAGACCGTCGCCATCTACGACTTCACGCATGGCTGCGCGCAGTACCTGCACACCAACTGCCGGGTGAACCCCAGACTGGGCTAGAGGTGGGGCAGGATGTCGGTGGCGACGGCGTCCAGCACAGCCTCGTCCCCGGCGTACCAGCCTGCGGCGCGAGGCCAGTAGGTGACGGTATCGGTGAAGCCGTGCTCGGCGGCCCGGCCGACCGCGTCGGCGAAATACTCGATGCTGGACAGCGAGTAGACCGGCGACGCCGGGTCGAGCATCAGATAGCGGTCCACAGTGGATGGATCCCGCCCGGTAGCATCGAGGGCGTCGTCGAAGCGGTGCGCCATTTCGGATACGGTGCGCCACCAGCCGTCCACGTCATCGGAGCGGGTGCCGGTGGTTACCCAGCCGGCGCCGTAGCGGGCGGCCAGGCGCATGGAACGCGGTCCGGTGGCGGCCACGACGAACGGGACGCGAGGCGATTGCACACAGCCTGGCGTGCTGCGCGCGTCGACCACCGCGTAGTACTCGCCGTGCCGGGTAACCGGCTCGCCGCGCAGGATGGCGTCGAGCAACTCCACGAACTCGGTGAACCGGTCGACCCTGCCGCGCGGCGTAAGCGGTCGTTGGCCAAGTACGTGGTTGTCGTAGCCAGCGATGCCGCCGGCGCCGACGCCGATCACGAGCCGGCCGCCGCAGATGTCGTCCAATGCGGTGATCTCGCGGGCGAAGTGGGCAGGATGGCGAAAGTGCGGCGAGGCGACCATCGTGCCCAGCCTGATCCGGGAGGTGGCCAGGGCCGCCGCGGTCAGCGTGGGTACCGCGTCGAACCAAGGCCCGTCGATCAGGTCACGCCAGCCGATGTGGTCGTACGTCCAGACGTGCGCGAAGCCGTACGACTCCGCACGCCGCCACCGATCCGCAGCGACCGACCATCGCTGATCCGGGAGGATCAGAATCCCTACCCGCATAGCCTCGGACGCTACAGGGCGGGCCGGGAGGATAGGAGGCTGGCTATGCCGTCCAGGAGGCGCTGCAGGCCGAACTCGAAGGTTTCGTCCCAGCCAAGGCTGAAGGCGTCCTCGCTGAGCGCGGCCATCGCCGGGTAGCTGCCGGACGTCATCGCCTTGCTCAGCACGGGGATGTGGTTGCGCCAGAACTCGTCGTCGGTCACGCCGGTCTCGTCGGGTAGCGCGGCCTGCTGGACGCGCTGCCGGGCCAGTCCGGTGACGAACCCGTCAACCATGATCATGATGGAGATCTTCTCCTGGTCGGTGACGGGGAGGCCGGCGAGGCCGCGGACGAACACCTCGACGCTGGCGAGCGTGTTCGGTCCCATCACGGGGCGGGTCCAGTTGATCTGCAGGAGCCAGGGGTGCCGCAGGTACATCTGGTACGAGCCGCGTGCCACCATCTCCACCACGGCTCGCCAGCCGGCACCTGCCAGGCCGGCGGCCTCCTCCCCGGGTCGCTGACCTTGTCCAGCATCAGGGCGAGCAGTTCCGCCTTCCCGGGGACGTGCCGGTACAGCGACATGGTGCCGGCACCCAACTCGGCGGCGACCCGGCGCATGGAGAGCGCGTCGATGCCCTCGCGGTCGGCCAGGGCGATCGCGGCGTCCACGATCCGGTCGAGCGTGAGGCTCGGCTTGGGGCCGCGGGCGGGCCGGGCCCATTCGCCCCAGAGCAGATCGATGGTGCGGCGCAGTTGCTCGGTGGGGTCGTGCTGGCTGGTCATCGTGGTCATCCTAATAACCGGATGGATTCTGGGTACGGCGTACGCTAAGCTGCGTACAGCGTACCCAGTTTTGGAGGACTCTTGCCTGGATCCGACTACGCGGTGGTCGCGCACGGCCTGCGCAAGCGATACCGCGACACCATGGCCCTGGACGACCTGCATCTCGCCGTGCAACGCGGCACGGTCTACGGCCTGCTCGGGCCGAACGGCGCCGGCAAGACGACCGCCGTGCGCATCCTCACCACGCTGATCCGGGCGGACGGCGGTCGCGCCGAGGTTGCCGGTCACGACCTGCGGACCCAGCCCCGCCTGGTGCGCCGCCGGATCGGCCTGACCGGGCAGCAGACCGCCGTCGACGACACGATCACCGCCCGGCAAAACCTGGTCATGTTCGGCCGGCTGTTCCACATTGGAAAGGCGGCGGCCCGGCGGCGCGCCGACGAACTGCTGCACCAGTTCGGCCTGGCCGACGCCGCCGACAAGGCTCCAAAGACGTTCTCCGGGGGCATGCGGCGCCGGCTGGACCTGGCCTCCAGCATGATCCTGGCGCCGGAGGTGCTCTTCCTCGACGAGCCGACCACCGGGCTCGACCCGGCCGGGCGGCGGGAGGTGTGGCAGCAGGTCAGCAGCCTGGCAAGCGCCGGCACCACCGTGCTGCTGACCACGCACTACCTGGACGAGGCGGACAAGCTCTGCGACCGGATCGGCGTCGTCGAGCACGGCCGAAACCTGGTCGAGGACACGCCGGACGGGCTCAAACGCCGGATCGGCAACGAACGGCTCGAGGTCGTCGCCGCCGAGCCCGACGACCTGCCCCAGATCACCGCGCTGCTCAACAAGGCCGCCGCCGCCGGCACCGAGGCCACAGTGGACAGCACCGGCCTGGCCGTGAGCGTGGCGGTGACCGATGGAGTCAGGGTTCTCACCGAGATCGCCGTCGAGCTACGCGAGCGGGCCATCACGGTGGCGGACCTCGGGCTGCGCCGACCGACGCTGGACGAGGCATTCCTTCACCTGACCGGACACAGCAGCACTGCGGAGGCCGTCAAATGACCACAGTGGACCTCGTGCCGGACCTGGACGACTCGCTCGCCAGCCGCGCCCGGTGGGCGGTCGCCGACAGCTGGACCGTCGTGCTCCAGGAGCTGACGCACCTGGTCCGCCAGCCCTCGATGTTCGCCTGGCAGCTCGGCTTCCCGATCGTCATGGTGCTGATGTTCGTGTACGTCTTCGGCAGCGCGATGGACGTCTCCGGGCAGGGCGCCGGCGCCGGCTACCTCGAGTACGCCATGCCCGGCCTCTTCGCACTCACCATGGCGTTCGGGTTCATGAACACCGCCTTCGCGGTGGCCCTGACCAAGGAGAAGGGCTTCATCGACCGCTTCCGGTCCATGCCGATGGCCTCTTCGGCGGTGGTCACCGGCCGCGGCGTCGCGGACCTCATCCACGCCACCGTCGATCTGTTGATCCTCGTCGTGATCGCCCTCGTTCTCGGCTGGCGCTCCGGCGGTGGCCTCGGCGACACCCTCACCGCGTTCGCGCTCCTGCTCTGGCTACGGTTCGCGCTCATCTTCGTCGGCATCTACCTGGGGCTGCTGGTGAAGAACAGCGAGATGGCCGGCAACCTCTTCGCCCTCGCGTTCCCGTTCGGGATGGTCTCCTCGGTGTTCGCCCCGCCGGGCCTGATGCCGGGCTGGCTAGGCGCGATCGCCGCGTGGAACCCGGTCTCCTCCACCGCGGGCGCCATCCGGGAGCTGTTCGTCTCCCCCGCCGTCTCCAGCGGCTACTGGATCGAGGCACACGCGACGACGGCCGCGATCCTGTGGCCGGCCGCCATTACCGCCATCTTCCTGCCCCTCGCGGTGCGGCGCTACCGGAACCTCAGCCGCTAGGGCGGCAATCATTTGAGGCCCGAGTGGGCGATGCCTTCGACGAACTGGCGTTGGGCCAGGACGAAGACGACGAGCATCGGCAGTACGGTCATGGTGGCGGCCGCGAGTTGGGTGTTCCACATCTGTCCGCCGTAGGCGTCGGTGAACCGGGTGAGTGCCTGCGGCAAGGTGAACAGCTCAGGTGACGTGATGTAGACGGTTGGTTCCAGGTAGAGGTTCCAGGAGGCGAGGAAGGTCAGGATCGCGACCGCGGACAGCGCCGGCTTGGCCAGTGGTACGCAGATCCGCAACCAGATCGCCGGCCGGCCGAGACCGTCGAGCCGGGCCGCCTCCTCCAGTTCGACCGGAAGCGCGATGAAGAACTGCCGCATGATGAAGGTGGCCAGGACACACGGCGCGGCCAGCGCGGTGACCAGGATCAGCGGCCAGTGGGTGTTGATCAGGCCGGCCCGTTTGAACAGCTGGAACAGCGGCACGATGGTCACCTCGCTGGGCACCAGCAGGCCGGCCAGCACCACCAGGAACAGGGCATTCGCGCCGGGGAACCGGATGCGGGCGAAGGCGTACCCGGCGAGGCTGGAGACGAGCAGGGTGATCAGGGTGACCAGTACGGCGATGTAGACACTGTTCAGGTACTGCCGGGCGAACGGCTGGAAGGTGAAGGCTTCGGTGTAGGCGGCCAGGGTGGGGTGGTCTGTCCACAGTGACGGCGGGGACGCGAAGATTTCGGAAAGTGGCTTCACCGAGGAGGCCACCATCCAGATCGTCGGTATCACGAACGGGATCGCCAGTACGCCCAGCGCCCCCACCAGGAGCGCACGGCGTCCCCATCGTGCGGACTTACTGCTCATAGAAGACCCACTTCCGGCGTAGCTGCCACTGCACGAGCGTGAGGATCATGACGAAGCTCAGCAGCAGCAGGGCCAGCGTCGAGCCGTAGCCGATGTCGTTGAACTCGAATGCCTGCTGGTAGACGTAGTAGACGAGCACCGTGGTGCTCAGCTCCGGCCCGCCCTCGGTCAGCACGGCGATCTGCGCGAACGACTGCAACGCACCGACCACCGTGACGATCACGGCCAGCAGCAGCGTCGGTGAGATCAACGGCAGGGTGATCCTGGCGAAGATCGCGCGGCTGCTGGCCCCGTCGATCCGGGCGGCTTCGTACAACTCCCCGGGCACGCCCTGCAGCGCGGCCAGGAAGAGCACCATGTTGATCCCGACGCTGCGGATGACCTGGGTGATGATCACCGAGGCCATCGCGGTGCCGCCGTGCTGCAGCCAGTTCGGGCCGGTGATGCCGACCGTACCGAGAAGGCCGTTGATGCCGCCGTTGTCCTGCAACAGGAAGCCCCAGACCAGGGTCCAGGCGACCACGGAGACCACGACCGGGGAGAAGAACAGGGTCCGGAACAGCGTGACGCCGCGGAACCGGCGGTTCAGCAGGACAGCGATCAGCAGGCCGAGGGTGATGTTGACGATCACGACGCCGCCGGAGAAGACGGCGGTCGCCAGCAGCACCCTCGGCAGTTGCGGATCGCTGGTCAGCGCCGCGTAGTTGTCGCCACCGACGAAGGTCTGCCGGCCGGTGAAGATGTTCCAGTCGTTGAGGCTGTACCAGATGGCCATCCCGACCGGCAGCAGGACGAACAGCGCGACCCCGGCGAGCTGCGGCGCGATGAACAGGTATCCGGTCAGCACATCGCGCCGGCGGGTGGTCCAAAACGACATCACTTGGACAGGATTGGTTGGATCGCCGCGCACACCGAGTCCAGGACCGCGGGGATGTCCGCGTCCGCCTTCCACATCGCGTCCAGGGCGGTCTTGCCCTTCTGGGCGATCTCGGCCGGACTGGTGTGGTTGGGCAGGGTGACCGCGCCCGGCAGCTGGTCGACCACCGCGGCCTGCAGCTGAGCGGCGTTCAGCACCTTGTTGTTCGCGGCGAGCTTGGCACCGGTCAGCAGCGACTTGCGCGGCGGCGGGAAGAACTGGGCCAGCTTCTCGGCGTTGGCCGGATTCGTCAGGTAGGCGAGGAAGTCAGTCGCCTGGTCCTTGTGCTTGCCGGAAGCGAGGACGCCCACGCCGGCCTGGCCGAGTACGGCGTACCGGCCGGCCGGGCCCGCCGGCAGCGGGTACAGGCCGAACTTGAACGAGCCGGTCAGGAGTGAGGCGCGGGAGACCTGGGCGATGGTGAAGGCGGCATCGCCGGCGAAGAAGTCCGCCGTGGTGCCGGGGCCGGGCATCGCCTTGGTCGTGAACGCCGCGTCGTGCAGGAAGGTGAACGCCTGCCGCATCTGCGGGCTCCCGAAGGTGCAGGTCTTGCCGTCCGGACTCCACGCCGCCGCGCCCCAGCCGGTCCAGACCGTGGCCAGCGTGTTCCACGACTTGTAGTCGAAGTCGCGGATGACGAAGCCCGCCTTGCCGGTCTTGGCGTGCACGGCCGCGCCGGCCGCGGCGACCTGATCCCAGGTCAGCGTGGCCGGGTCGATCTTCTGCCCGGCCGCGGCCAGCAGGTCGGTGTTCACATACAGGGCGAACGGCGAGTTCGAGAACGGGTAGGCGTACAGCGTGCCGTCCCGGCTGAACTCCGCGGTCGCGCTGTCCACCAGGTCGTCGTACCCCCAGCCCTCGGTGGCCTTCAGCTTGTCGGTCAACCCGACCAGCGCGTCGGCGGCGATCAGGTCCTTCGACAGGTCGCCCATCCAGGCCAGGTCGGGGGCGTTGCCGCCGGCGATCTGCGTGGTCAGGGTCGTGTTGTAGTCGGCGAACGGCAGGCTCTCGAACGTGATCGAGGTGACCTCGGGGTGGTCGGCCCGGTAGGCGTCGCCGATCGAGTTGAGCAGCTTGAGCTGGGCGTCGTTCGAGGTCCAGACCGTCATCCGCAGCGCGACGTCGGTGGCGTTGCCCGTCTCCGATCCGGTGGAGGACGAGCCGCAGGCGGCCGTCAGCGCCAGCGTGGTCGCCAGCGCGAGCGCGCCGAACGGTTTTATGTTCATGGTGGGTCCTTTCGTGCGTTTCGGATTTGCTAGTAGCCGGCGATCTCCGGCCAGTGGAGTTCGACGCCGGCCTCGGTCAACCGGCCCTGGAGCCGGTCGACGAGGGTCGCGTCGGTCGCGATCTGCTGCGGGCTCAGGCCGCGGTCGAGGCAGAAGGCCACGAGTTCGCCGGCCGATTCGCCGATGTTCCACTCGACCGGATGCAGCCGGTAGGCGCCGTTGGTGATGTGTGTGGTGCCGATGTTCTTGGCGGCCGGCACCAGGTTCTTGGTGCCCACCGGTACCAGCGCGCCGAGCGGGATCTCGAACGGCGCGCACTCGACGTCGATGTAGTTGTCCCCGCCGGTGGAGGGGTGCAGGTCGATCCGGTACATCCCCACACCGACCGAGCCGTCGAACCGGGCCGGGCCGTCGTACCCCGGGCCTTGATCGAGATGTCCTGCTCGCGCACCGTGGTGAGCGCCCTGATCCGCCGGGACTCGCGGATGTACGGCGCCTGCGCGAACCCGTCGTCGGTGCCGACCAGGTCGCCGCGGAGCCGCAGTCCCGGCCAGCCGCGGCCGCCGTCCGGGCGAGGTGCCTCGGTCTGCAACCAGTACACGTACGCGCGGGACTGGGCCTTCGCGGCGATCAGATGCGACAACCGGTCGTCGGTGTCGATGATCGAACCGCGGACGTAGTCCAGCTGCGGCCAGTTGGCCAGCACGATGTCGCTGTCGTAGAGGCCGTCGACGAAGTTCTGCCGGGCGGCGATCCGCCGGAACTGCCACAGGTCCCGGTCGCCCGAGTCGAACCGGGGATCCCCCGTTGCGTCACTGGCGGGGTTGACGTTCATGGTCCGCTCTTCCGGCACCAGGGTCCGCGGGTTCGGAGCGGTGAAGGACAGCATCGGCGCGCCCCAGAACGGCAGCTCGAACGAGCGCCAGAAGTCGTAGTCGTCCGGTCGCGCGATGGTGTGCTCGCCGGCGACGTGATCGAAGACGAAGCACCAGGCGATCGACTGCACGTTGCCGGCATCGGCGACCTCGGCGGCGCTCGGCTCACCGGTGTCGGCTCGCGCCTCGGCGCCGACGACGTACTCGGTGCCGGTCAGCGGCAGCAGGTCACCGGTCTCGGTGCCGTCCAGGACGAACTCGGCGGCGAGCACCGTCTCGGCGCCGGTGCGCGGGTTGGCGACCGTGACGGTGCGTACCGTCGAGTCGCTCACCTCGGCGGCGACCGGCACCGCGGGCTGCAGGACGGTCAGTCGCCCGCTCGACCGGTACGGCGCGAGCAGCGCGGTGATCACCGCATGGGCCACCCGGGGTTCGTGGCACAGCCGGCTGACCCGGCCACGGCCCGGATTCAGCTCCCGGTCGGCGCTGGCCGCCGGCGACAGCGGGTAGTGATCGCGGTAGTAGCGACGGATCCCGTCCCGCAGCGCGCGATAGCGGGCGGTGACGCCGAACTGCTCCACCCAGATGTGCTCATCGGGCGGCACGGCCTGCGAGGTGAGCTGCCCACCGAGCCAGGCGTACTCCTCGGTCATCACCACGCGGCGGCCCCGCTGCAGCAACGCGAGCGCGGCGGCGACGGAGCCGAGGCCGCCGCCGATGATCGCCACCTCGGTAGTGATCCTGTCGGTCATCGCTCGTCCGTCCGCTCGACGATCGTGTCCCCCGGCTCGACCGCCGCGACCAGCAGGCGCCGCGTGTCCATGCCCGCCCACTCGTGCGGGTCGGTGGTGATGAGGAGCCGCAACAGATCGAGCGCCTCGGCCGCCAGCTGTTCCCTGGGGACGTGGAAGCCGGCCAGGGTCCGGCCCTCGACGCGATGGCCACGCACCTCGCCGAGGGCGGCTACGGAGATCTCGTCTGGCACCGCGACTCCGGCGCCGGCCAGCGCGTACACGACGTCCTCGGTCAGGAACGCGTCCTCCGCGATGATCAAGGTGGCGCCGGTCGCCCTGGCCAACCGGGGCAGCTCGGTGATCCGCTCCTCGCCCACCAGCAGGAAAGCCAGCCGGCCCGCGGCCGAGGCGGCCTCGACGGCGCCGCGCCGGTCCCGCGCGGTCGGTGTGTCCCGGCCGCGGTGAACGTACAGCGCCTGCCGATGCCCGGCGGCCGCGGCCTGATCGATCAGTGTGGTGGTCGGGGTGATGTAGTCGATGGCGACGTGCGGCACCGCGACGGCGGTCTCGTCCCGGCGGCCGATCGCGACGAACGGGAACTGCTCGGCGACCAGCCGCTCCAGCTCGGACGTGACCATCTGCTGCCCGAGCAGGACACAGCCGTCCGTCAAGCGCAGCCGGGTCTTTCGGTGGAAGAGACTCCGGGTGCCGTTCTCGATCGGCGACGAGGTGAAGAACAGCAGATCCCAGCCGATCCGCTCGGCCGCTCGCTCGATTCCGTTCAGCAGCGGACCGTAGAAGTCCATGCTCTCGGGGGACAGCGCGACCTCGTAGGTGAAGACGCCGATGATCTGGTTGTCCAGACCGGCCAGCCGGCGCGCCGCGGGGTCGGCGACGTAGGTGAGCTGCTCGATCGCCTGTTTGACCCGCGCCCGGGTCGCTTCGGGGATGCGCACGTTATTACCGTCGCGGTCGTTCAGCACCACCGACACGGTGGTCTGGCTGACCCCCGCGAGCTCGGCGATCTCGCGCTGGGTGACCCGGCGAGGTCTCGATGGCATCGGTCCTCCGTCGTGATAATGCCTATCTTCAAGGACTGGCAGTGACCTTAACCCAGCAGAAACCACAGCGCAATGACCTCTTGACACTCGGGTTCCGCTCTGGGAGCGTGCCGTTCACGAACGTGAAGATAGGCATTATCAGGCAGGAGTGGACCATGACACTTCTCAACCGCCGCGGCTTTCTCGGCGCGACCCTCGCGGCCGGCGTCGTACTCGTCGCCGAGCCGTCACCGACCACCGCGCACGCCGCGGCTGGCGACGTCACCCTGACCGCCGGCGGCATCAGCCTGCTGGCCAGTCCCGGCGGCCGGCTCGCGATCCGCGACGCTGGCGGCGTCACCCGGTCGGCCGGGTCGAAGTTCCAGGTCAAGGACCGCGTCACCGGCATACACCTGTCCACCGGCGGCACCCCGACGCTGAGCGCGCTCGCGGACGGGACGCCAGCGATCCGGATGGACTACACCTTCGCCGCCGCGGCCGGCCCGACCACCGTCACCGGCTGGTTCAGCGTCGCCACCAACCACGCCGTACTCGAATGGCGGGTCACCGGCGCGGACACGCTCGTCCCGGACGGCTTCCTGTTCAGCCGGGCGATCCAGGCACCGACGGTGCCCGACGACTACATCGCGATCACGGAATGGGTCCGCGACTCCCGCGGCGGTATCCCGTACGAGGACACCGTCGGGGTGGCGCACACCTCGACCTGGGGCAGCCTGCACGGCCTGTTCCTGCTGGACCGGTCGCGGCAGGCATGGACGAACGCGACGTGGGTGCACGCACCGGGAGCACCGGACCCGGACGGCGGGTGGACCAGCCGGGCCGACTTCTTCTTCTCCGCGACCCGCCCGTCGGCCACCGCCACCATCGGCCGCGGCCGCGAACTCGGCCTCGAACTCACCACCAACCGCGACTTCAACCTGTACGAGTCGGCCGGCGAGCAGATGGAGCTCACCGCCTTGGTGGCCAACGGCGGCGCCGCCCGAACAGTCGAACTGGAGCTGCGGGTACGCAGCTTCGACGGCGTGCTGCTGGCCGCCACGACCGTGACCGGCAGCGTCACCGCGGCCGGCACCTGGCAGCACACCTTCACCCTGACCGCACCGCCCGGCGGGATCGCGCTGGCCGAAGTGGTGGTCCGGTCCGGTGCTGACGAAGCGTTCGCCCGGACCAACCTGGCGACGCTGCCGCCGTACGACTACCAGGCCGGCGCGGACAGCATGTTCGGGATCGCCAACTATCCATGGCTGCAACGACCGAGCGCCGACGCCGTGCTGGACCTGTGGGAGCGGGTGGGCATCGGTCTGGTCCGGATCGCGTACGACGGTGGCCCCGGGCTACCGCCCGCCGCCTTCGACGCGCGCGGCATCCGGCACAACATCGAACTACAGCCGTCGCTGGAGGCGACCGACGCCGAGGCGGCCACCTGGGCCGCGGACAAACTGGCGGTGGCGGTGGGCGCCGGCGCCGGCTACTTCGAGGTCGGCAACGAGCTGAACCGGCCGTTCAACACCGGTGCCGCCGCGCAGTCCTATCTGGACAAGGCGCTGCGGCCCGTCTTCGACCGGCGGGCCGCCACCGGCGACACGGTCAAGCTGATGAACAACGGGCTGGCCGGGATGGACAGACCGTGGGTGGAGAACTTCATCGCGGCGGGCGGCTGGGACCTGATCGACGCCTTCGCCTACCACCCGGGACGCGGCAACTTCACCCCCGACTACGTACCGCCGGGTGACGACTGGGGCACCGGCTCCGACGGCAGCTACTGGAACTTCTATGGCGGCCTGCGACAGCTGAAGGCGCTGATGGCCGAGCACGGCGAGAAGGAGATCTGGCTGACCGAGGCGTACGCCCCGACCAAGCCCAACAGCTGGTGGCACGACACCTACCGGCACGCCGCGGAGAACGTGCTGCTCACCTTCGCACTGGCCAAGGCCGAGGGCATCCGATGCGTCTGCTGGTACCAGTTTCACGACAGCGTGCTCGGCATGCCGCAGGTCGCCGACCCGGACAACGTCGAGTACCACTTCGGCCTCATGAACCGCGACCTCAGCCCGAAGCCGTCGCTGCTGGCCTACGCGACCGCGGCTCGCACCCTCGACCAGGCCACCTTCCGGGGCCGGCTGACCTTCGCCGACCCGTTGACCTTCGGCTTGTGGTTCGACACACCCACCGGCCCGGCGGTCGTGCTGTGGAACCGGGCCGACGGCTACCTGCTGAACACCACCGGCCAGCGCACCGACTGGCACTTCCCGGCCCCTGAGGTCTGGGTCGACCCCTGGCCGACCAAGACACCGCTCACGGTCACCGCCCGTCCCGCCACCGCCGTACGAGGGGTGGACCCGATCGGGCAGGTCCGGCAGCTGCCGGTCACCAGGGGCGCGGTGACGCTGACCCTCGACGGCGCGCCACGGATCTACTACGGACTCCTGCCACGGCCGGACGGCAAGGGTCGCTACACCCTCGCGGGCTGCCGCCCTACGGGTGTGCGAACCGAACGGTGATGGCCAGGCCGCCTTCGGGCCGGGCGCTGGTGGTGAGGGTGGCGTGGTGGGCCTGGGCGACGGCGTTGACGATGGCGAGGCCGAGACCGTAGCCGTCGCGGCGGCTGCGCCGGTCGGGCGCCAGTCTTTGGAAGGGTTGGAAAAGGCGCTGGATCTCGTTGTCGGGGATGACCGGCCCGCTGTTGGTGACCGTGAGGCTCACCTGCGTGCCGGAGGTCTCGGTGGTGATCCGTACGTGCCCGTCAGGGTGGTTGTGGCGGATGGCGTTGTCGATGAGGTTGGCGATGAGGCTTTCGACCAGCCTCGGGTCCCCGGCCGTCACCGCGGGCGCCAGGTGTTCGGCGAGGGCGATGCCTGCCTGTGTGGCTTGGTCGCGGCGGGACGCGAGCACTCCCGTGGCGACGTGGGCGAGGTCGAGGGTGTCCCTGCGGGTGAGGCCGCGCTCGCTGGTGGCCAGGGCCAGGAGTGCCTGGACGAGCCGTTCCTGGTGTCCGCCCAGCGCGAGGGCCTCCTGGCAGGCCGTGCGCAGAGCGTCGGCGTCTGCGTCCGGGTCGGCGAGGGCGACTTCGAGGAGGGTTCGCAGGCCGGCGAGGGGGGTGCGTAGCTCGTGGGAGGCGTTGGCGACGAAGTGTCGCTGAGCGTCGAAGGAGGCTTGGAGGCGGGCGAAGAGGTCGTCGAGGATGTAGCCCAGTTCGGTCAACTCGTCGGCGGGTCCGCCGAGGTTGAGGCGCTGGTGGAGGTTTCCGGCGGAGATGGCGGTGGCGGTGGCGGTGATGGCCCGCAGGGGCCTGAGGAAGCGGCCGGCGACGAACCAGCCGGCGGCGAGGGCGATGGGGATGAGGATGGCGAGCGCGACGGCGGAGCCGACGAGGAGCTGGTGCGGGCCGATCCCGTTCCCGTCCCCGGTGCCGGTGACGGTGGCCGGCGCTGAGCTGTGGGCGGGAATGGTCGACTGGATGCCGGCCAGGGGGACGGTGACGATGGCGAGGACCACGATCCCGGCGACGTAGATGCCCGCGGCGTAGAAGAGCGCGAGCCGGGCCTGGAGAGACCGCCTGGTCACGATTCCCCGATCCGGTAGCCGCCTGCACGGATGGTCTGGATCACTGGCGGGTCGCCGAGTTTGGCCCGCAGCCGGTGCATGGTGTGCTTGACCGCGGACGTGAACGGGTCGGCCGCTTCGTCCCAGACCCGTTCGAGGAGTTCCTCGGCGGACAGGACCAGGCCAGGCGAGCCCAGCAGGCATTCGAGGAGCGCGAACTCCTTCGTGCTGAGCTCAAGACGCCGGCCGGCGCGGAACGCCACCCGGCGAGCCGGGTCCAGGGTGATGTCCCCGCAGGTGAGGGTGGGCGGAAGCGGCGGGGTGGCCCGGCGGGCCAGGGCTCGTACCCGGGCGACCAGTTCGGCGAAGGCGAACGGCTTGGGCAGGTAGTCATCCGCGCCGAGACTGAGTCCGTCGACGCGATCTTCGATCGTGTCGGCCGCGGTCAGCATCAACACCCGGGTGTCGGAGCGGTCGTTGACGAGTTGCCGGCAGATCTCGTCCCCGTGGACGCCGGGCAGGTCGCGGTCGAGGATCACCACCTCGTAGCGGGTGACGGCCAGGCGGTCGAGGGCGGCGGTCCCATCCAGGACGACGTCGACGGCCATGCCCTCGCGGCGCAGCCCCGTGCCGATGGAGCGGGCGAGGACTTCGAAGTCCTCGACGACGAGGACCCTCACCGTGTGGGGAGGCCGAACCGGCCGGGTCGAGGTGCCATGCCCTTCACGATGCCAGACCCCAGGTCGCAGCCGGGTCGCAGCCGCTGCGACCGGGCTGGAACCGGGTGCCGCGTACAACCGTCGGCATGAATCCATCAGGAATCGTCGTCGCCGGACTGCGCAAGCGGTACGGGGCCACCCTGGCCCTCGACGGCATGTCCTTTACCGTCCGTCCGGGTGTGGTGACCGGCTTCGTAGGGCCGAACGGGGCCGGGAAGTCCACCACGATGCGGGTGATCCTGGGCCTGGACGCGGTCGACGAGGGCACCGCGCTTATCGAGGGCAAGCCGTACCGCAGCCTTCGGCACCCGCTGAACCACGTCGGTTCACTGCTGGACGCGGCGGCGCTGCACCCCGGCCGGAGTGCTCGTAACCACCTGCTCTGGCTGGCCCATTCACAGGGCCTGGCCGCGCGGCGGGTGGACCAGGTGCTCGAGCAGGTCGGCCTGACCTCGGCGGCCCGGCGTAAGGCCGGCGGGTACTCGCTCGGCATGCAGCAGCGGCTCGGAATCGCCGCTGCCCTGTTGGGCGACCCGCCGATCATCATGCTCGATGAGCCGTTCAACGGCATGGACCCCGACGGCATCATCTGGATGCGTGGCTTCCTGCGGTCGCTGGCCGCTCAAGGCCGCGCCGTCCTGGTGTCCAGCCACCTGATGAGCGAGGTGCAGGACACCGCCGATCACCTCGTCGTGGTCGGACGGGGCAAGGCCATCGCCGACGCCGGCGTGGCCGACCTGATCGCGGCCGCCTCCGGCGGCCGGGTGGCCCTGCGGACCACGGCCGGCACCCACGCGATGAGGGTGCTCGCGCATGCCGGCGCGACCGTGGCGACCACCGGCCGCGACACCATCACCGTCTCCGGCCTGCCCGCGGATCGGATCGTGGCGCTGCTCAGCGAGAACGCGGTGCCGTTCTCCGAGGTATCGGCGCACCGCGCCACCCTTGAGGACGCCTACCTGGCGCTCACCCGCGAGGCGGTCGAGTTCCGCGCCGCGACGCCCACGGCGGTACCACGGTGACCCCCGGCTTCCTCCGGTTGCTGCACGCGGAATGGACCAAGTTCCGGACGGTCCTGGGCTGGGTGACCGGCATGACGGTGGCGGCACTGATGGTGGTGCTGGTCGCCCTGCTCGCCGGGGTCAGCAGCGATCAGAAGGGCGCACCGCCCGTCCCGATCGGACCGGGCGGTGAGCCGGTTACCGACAGCTTCTACTTCGTACGCCAGCCGCTGGCCGGAAACGGCAGCATCACTGTCTCCGTTTCCGCGCTCACGACCAGCGTCCCCCAGGGCCTCGGAGACCTGCGGCCCGGCGTCGTGCCGTGGGCGAAGGCCGGGCTCATCATCAAGCAGAGCACCCGCCAGGGATCGCCCTACGCGGCGATCATGGTCACCGGCAGCCACGGCGTACGGATGCAGGACAACTACGTCCACGACACGGCCGGCCTCCCCGGCCCCGTCTCCGCCGCGTCGATTCGCTGGCTGCGACTGGACCGCTCGGGCGACACGATCACCGGGTACGCCTCCACCGACGGCACGCACTGGACCAAGGTGGGCACCGTGCACGTGACGGGGCTCGGACCGACCGCGCAAGGCGGGCTGTTCGTCGCATCCCCGCAGGCGGTGGCGGGCCTGGGCACGACCGGCAGCGTGTCGACGGCCGCCTTCGGGGACCTTCGTTTCCAAGAGGGCTGGACCGGTGGCGACTGGACCGGCGATCAGGTGGGAGCCGAGTCCCCCACCTTCGCCGGCTACCCGCCGCCCGCGTCGGGCTCGTTCGCAGAATCCGGCGGCGGCTTCACGGTGACCGGCGCCGGCGACATAGCGCCCGCCGTCCGCTATTCCTTGCCGACCGCCGGCACCCTCAGCAACATCCTCACCGGCACGTTCGCCGCGCTGATCGCGGTGATCGTCGTGGGGGCGCTGTTCATCACCACGGAGTACCGAAGGAAGCTGATCCACGTCACCCTGGCCGCCAGCCCGGGACGGAGCCGGGTGCTGCTGGCCAAGGCGATCGTGCTGGGAGCCGTCACCTTCGTCGCCGGGCTGGCGGGAACGGTCGTCGCGGTTCCGCTCGGCGTGCGGCTCTCCCGGGCCAACGGCGTGTACGTGTTCCCGGTGACGTCCTCGACCGAACTACGAGTGGCGGTCGGGACCGCGGCGCTGCTCGCGACCGCCTCGATCCTGGCACTCTCCGCCGGCGCCATCTTCCGGCACAGCGCCAGCGCGGTCACCACCGTCATCGTGGCCATCGTGCTGCCCTACATCCTGATCGCCAACCCGTTCATGCCCGCGAGCGTGGCGAACTGGCTGACCCGCGTCACGCCGGCCGCGGCTTTCGCCGTCCAGCAGACGCTGGTGCAATACCCGCAGGTCGCAAACCCTTACACGCCATACAACGACTACTACCCGCTGGCGCCGTGGGCCGGGCTCGCCGTTCTGGCCGGCTACGCGGCGGTCAGCCTGGCCATAGCGGCAGTCCTTCTCCACCGGAGGGACGCATGAGAACGGCCCTGCACGCGGAATGGACGAAGCTGCGGACCGTCGCCAGCCCACGATGGCTGCTGCTCGGCATGATCGCGGCGACGGTGGCCCTCAGCGCCGGGGCGACCTCGGTGGTGACATGCACGTCCGCTAGCTGCGGCGGCGACATGACCAAGCTCAGCCTCATCGGCGTGGTGCTTGGCCAAGCGCCGGCCGCCATCCTGGCCGTGCAGGTCATCAGCGGCGAGTACAGCACCGGCATGATCCGCACGACACTGACGGCGATGCCGCGTCGGGTCACCGTCTTCGCCGCCAAGGCAATCACTCTCATCGGCGTCGTGGCCGCGGCCGGCACCATCGCGGTGCTGGGGTCGCTGCTGGCGGGGCGGCTCATCCTGCCCGGCGGGAGCTTCACCTCAGCCGGCGGGCCAACCCTGCGCGCCGCCGTCGGGTCGATCCTCTACCTGACCCTGATCGCCCTGCTCAGTCTCGGCATCGCCGCCATCGTGCGGGACTCCGCGACCAGCATCGGGGTCATCCTCGGCCTGCTCTACCTGCTCCCCGTCCTCTCCCAGGTGATCGGCGACGCGCACTGGCGCCGTCTGCTCCAACAGATCGCACCGACGAGCAGTCTTGGCGTCACCGCCGGGTGGGCCGCCGGCGCGCTCGTGGCCGGCGGCCTACTACTACGCACACGCGACGCCTAGAGACCTTCCAGATTTACCCCGGTCCGTGTCACGTGCGGGCCGCATGCTCCCGCGGGCACCGCGCAGGTCGGCGGCTCGCAGAGCGAGCCGAAATCCCCGACCCGCGCTGCCAGGTCCGCGAGACAAGCCCGCCCGGGTCCAACAGGGACACCGCTCGCGGGGTACCGGGTCTGGCTACCGCGATGTCTCCCGCGAGCTGACGACGTCGACGGCCCAGACGACGCCGAAACGGTCCCGCAGCATCCCGTAGGCGGGGGCCCAGCCCGCCGGGCCCATCGGGATCACAATGGTCGCCCCGTCGGTGAGCTTCTCCCAGTAGCCGGTGACCTCTTCGACGGTCTCGCCGCGCAAGGAGACGAAGAACGAGTTCTCGCCCTGGTCGTAGCCCATCCGCGAGGGCACGTCGTAGGCCATGACGTGGAAGCCGCTCTCGGCGAGCACCTGGCCCCACATCACCTGGTCGGCATCGGACTGTTCCTGGACGTTCCCGGCGTCCTTGTACGTGACGACGGCGAGGTGGCCGCCGAACACTGCCTGATAGAACTCCAACGCCGCGCGCGCGTCGCCGCGGAAGTTCAGGTGGGTTGTGGTCGTGACGGACAAGGTTGCTCCTTACCTGGACGTGGTGCCTGACGCGAGAAACGGTCGCAGGGGAAGCGGCCAGGATGTGTCCTCTTCTTCGCGCAGAATGAGAAACATGCCGAAGACCTCAGCACGACTGCTGGCGCTGCTATCGCTGATGCAGGCGCGCCGGGACTGGCCCGGGGCGCTGTTGGCCGAGCGACTGGATGTCAGCCAGCGCACGGTACGCCGCGACGTCGACCGTCTACGCGAGCTCGGCTACCCCATCGTGACCACCAAAGGCCCGGACGGGGGATACCGGCTCGGCTCCGGCACGCAACTGCCGCCGCTGCTGTTCGACGACGAGCAGGCCGTCGCCCTGGCCGTGGCACTCCAGATCGCCACCACCGCCGGCGCCGGCATCGAGGAGGCCGCGGCACGGGCGCTGAACACCGTCCGCCAGGTCATGCCCGCCCGGCTGCGCCACCGCATCGACACCCTCCAGGTCACCGCCGTCGAACGGTCCGCGGCGCCGCAGGTCGACAGTGGCGTGTTGATGGCGATCAGTGGCGCCGTCCGCGCCCGCGAGGTGCTGCGCTTCGACTACGCCACCACAACTGCGCCGCGCCGCGCCGAGCCCCACCACCTCGTCACCTGGGGCGGTCGCTGGTACCTCGTCGCCTGGGACCTCGACCGCGACGACTGGCGCACGTTCCGCGCCGACCGCATCACCCCGCGCACCCCCACCGGGCCCCGCTTCACCCCGCGTGAACTGCCCGGAGGGAACGTGGCCACCTTCGTCGCCAGTAGGTTCGACGGCTCCGACGGCTCGGGCGGCTGGCCCTGTCACGGCGAAGTCATCCTCGACCTGCCCGCCGCCGAGGTGTCACCGTTCATCCGTGACGGGGTGGTCGAGGCGCTCGGCCCAGAGCGCTGCCGACTCGTCTTGGGCTCGTGGTCATGGCCCGCCCTGGCCACCACCATCGGCAGGTTCGACACCGACATCGAAGTCGTCGGGCCGACCGAGCTCAAAGACGCCTTCGCGCACCTGGCCCACCGCTACCACCGAGCGGCAGCGCGGTCAGGTCCAACCCCGGCGAGGAGGGCGCGAACGTCGGGTGGGCGAGTGAGAGCTTGGCGTTGACTTTGGCGGCGTCGGGGTGCCCGAGGGCGTCGAGGATGTCGCGTGCCTGGCTCCAGGTGTGGTGGGCGGCGTCGAGGTTGTTGGCCGCGTACTGGGTGTCGCCGAGGTGGGTCAGGGTGTCGGCCTCGTGGTAGCGGTCGCCGACCTCCCGGTACCGGTCGAGGGCGTGTTGGTAGGAGGAGGCGGCGTCGCGGTAGTGGCGCAGGTGATGGTGGGCGTAGCCGAGGCTGTGCCAGGTGTTGGCTTGGCCGCGGCGGTCGCCGGTCTGCAGGAGTAGCTCGAGCGCTTGTTGGCAGTGGGCGATCGCTGCCAGGTGGTCGCCTTGCAGGGCGTGGTACCAGCCGATGTTGTTGAGGGTGCGGGCTTGGCCGGACAGGTCGCCCAGGGCGCGGTAGAGGCTGAGGGCTTGTTGGTCGTGGTCGATGGCTTCGGCGCTTCGGCCCTGTTTTTCGAGTATCCCGGCGAGGTTGGCGTGGGTGCGCGCCTGGCTGGCTTGGTCACCGAGGTCCCGGTACAGGTCCATGGCCCGCAGGAGATGGTCGTACGCGTCGGCGTGCCGGCGCAGCCTGCCGTAGGCCCGGCCGAGCCCGCGGTGGGCGTGCGCCTGGCCCGCCGGATCAGCGAGCCGGCACGCGGCGTCAAGAGCGACGCGGAAGATATCGACCTGGTCATGCCAGTGCCCCTGCCGGTCGAAGAACTCCAGCAGCGTCCACGGCAGCTGCCAGGCGATCGCGTCCATGCCGGCGTCGGCGGCCAGCCGTACGGCGTTGAGCAGCACGCGGTGGTTCGCGGCATACCAGGCCATCGCCTGCCGGGCGTCGACCAGGTGCTCCGGGAAGGTCTGCGACCCGGCCGCCGCGAGCGGGATCGGGCCGTGGTGCGGGCTCAGCAGCTGGTGGGCGCCGTACGCGGTGTGCAGGTAGTGCTCGAGTGTCCGGTGCAGGGCGGCGCGCCGTTCGCTGCCGGGGTCGTGCCGGTGCGCCAATTCGGCGGCGTAGGCGCGCAGGAGGTCATGGAACGTGTACCGGCCCGTGGTGTGCTCAACGATCAAGTGGGCGCGAGCCAGCGTGGCGAGCATCGCCCGCACCTGCGGTACCGGCGTACCAGCCAGGCTGGCCGCAGCCGCTATCGCCACGTCCGGCCCAGGGTGCAGCCCGAGCAGCCGGAACAGCCGGGCCTCCGCCGCGCCAAGTGCCTGGTACGACCACGAGAACACCGCCCGCAGATCCGCCATCCTGTCCCCGCCGTCGAACGAGTCCAGGCCGGTCTCGCCGAGCTCCCGGGCGAGGGCGGCAAGCGGCTGGCCGCCGTTGGTCGCGGCACGCGCGGCCACGATGGCCAGCGCGAGAGGCAGCTGCGCGGTCCGCGTGATGATCTGGTGTACCGCGTCCGGTTCAGCCGTAGTCCGGTCGGCGCCGAGGCGGCAGGCGAGCAGCTCCTGGGCCTCGTCCCACGCGAGTAGGCCCAGCGTCATCGGGTGTGCGCCATCCAGGGCGACCAGGCCGGTCAGCTGGTTTCGACTGGTCACCACGACCAGACACCCGGGCGTACCCGGCAACAACGGGCGGACCTGCTCGGCGTCACGGGCGTTGTCCAGCACGATCAGTACCCGACGCCCGGACAGCAGGCTGCGGTACAGGCCGGCCTGAGTCTCCACAGTGGTCGGAATCCGAGCCGCCGGAACCCCCAGCGCCTCCAGCAATCCACGCACAGCCTCGCCCGCGGGCGCGGGCGGGCTTTTGTGGTCGAAGCCATGCAGGTTCAGGTAGAGCTGCCCGTCCGGAAACTGGTCGGCCACGCGGTGCGCCCAATGCACGGCGAGTGCGGTCTTGCCAACGCCAGCGGTGCCGGTGATCACACAGGTTGTCGTGGCGGTGGCGGGAGACCGTGCGGTCAGCTGCGCGTCGAGCTGGTGCAGGTACGCGGCCCGCCCCACGAAACCCGCGAGATCCAGCGGGAGCTGCTCCGGCGCCGTTGCGGCCGGCATGTCCCGGTCGGTGTCCCCTGCCGGGCCTGCCGTGTCGGCGATGATGGACGCATGGATCTCACGTAGCTGGCGTCCGGGTTCCAGGCCCAGCTCGGCGACGAGCACCCGACGGGCCCGCCGGTAGGTCTCGAGCGCGTCGGCGCGACGGCCGCACCGGTACAGGGCGATCATCAGCTGGCCGTGCAGCCGCTCCCGCAGCGGAAGCTCCTCGGTCAACCTAGCCAGCTCGGCGACCTGGTTCGCGTGGCGGCCGGCGTCGAGCTCCGCGTCGATCCGGTCCGAGATCGCTGCGAACCGCAGCTCCTCCAGGCCGCCGCACAACCGATCCCGCACCGCGCCGCTCACTGCGTCAGCCAGTGCCGGCCCCGCCACAGCTCCAGCGCCGCGGCCAGGCGCGCCGACCGCACTGTCGGTTCCTTGATCGCTCGCGCCTGGTCGAGCAGCCGGCTGAACCGGTGCAGGTCCACCGAATCCGGCTGGACCCGCAGCAGGTAGCCCCCGCCCCGGGCCACAAGCCGTACTGGTTCGTCGCCGTTGCCCGTCGACCCCAGCACACTCCGGATCCGGGACATCAGTGACGGCAGCGCGGACCGGGTAGCGGACGCCGGCGGCCGTTCCCACAGCAGGTCGACGAGCCGCTCGGTGCTGACCACCCGTCCGGGGCTCAGCAGCATCACGGCCAACGCCAGCCGTTCCTGCCGGCGGCGCAGACGAATCGTCTCGCCCGTGGTGCGGTGAATCTCGACCGGGCCCAGCAGCCGGAACTCCACGCCCGAAAGGCTAGCCCCGGCCGAGTGGATGACGTCCTGCGGATGGCAAACAAATGGCATACCCAGTGGTCGAGCCTGATCACCGCGGGATTCACCCGCGATTGAACGGGGACAATAAGGAGTCCAGGTGGGAAGATCGCAGTGGTTCGGGCGGATGTTCGCCGGGGTGCTCGTCGCGTTGGTCGCGGCGCTCAGCCTCACAGCAGCCGGGGCGAGCGCGTCGAGCCCGGCGACACAGCGCGGCGCGGCGCTCGCCGTGCAGGACGAACCGCTGGGCTGCGCCGAGGAGCGCACCGCGACGGCGATCGGGGCCACCGTGACGATTCGGCCGTGCCTGACGCTGACCGATCCGCCGCCCATTGGCGAAGTGCCCTGGCTGGCGCCTGGCGCGGACCTGACATTCAGCACCGACCCGAACCAGCCGTTGTCCCTGTGCCGGGTGACGGTTTACTTCCAGCCCCACGGCGGTAGTTACGGTTTCGGGCAGCTCCAGGAACAGGCTTTCGGCTGCATGAACCTGGTCCGGTTGGGCGCAGGTACCGTGACGACCATGGGGACCTACTCGGAGCCGACCTCGCCGGTGGAATCGATCACCGGCTGGGTGACGGTGGAGATCGCCGGCTTCGACGGTCCGGTGCAGGTGGTGACCTCACACCAGTACACGTTCACCGGGCCGTTCTGACCAAAGCCCGCGGTGGCCGGCGCCCACCGGCCACCGCGCACTGGATCAACCGACCGGCTGACCGGTAGCCGGCCAGGCTCAGAGCCCCAGCCATCGAGAAATGCCCGACCGGCGATCCGACGGCCGGGGTGTCGCGTCGAGCAACTGGGCCGCCGAGCGCCTCAGTACGCTGGCGCGGCTCGGCGCCGGCACCACGAAGACGCTGAAGCACGTCTCGTACGCGCTGGCCGCGATCAGGACATTGCCGTCGGCGGAATGCGTCACAAACGCCGGCACGCCCCAGCCGTGGCCGAGGACTCTGGCCTCGGCACCGCGGCCGATCAGGTCCCAGCCGCCGGTGACCCGGGCCTGGAACCACCACGACCGGGGATCGTCGTCGGTGTCCGTGGCCACCGACAGCAGAAAGGTGCCGGCGGCGTCGAACAGGGCGAACCGCTCTGCCGCCGCCAGCCAGGCGGCGTTGCCTTTCGCTATCCGGTCCGCGTCGGTGTCGTCGAACGCGTGGTCGATCCGGCCGCTCTCGCGGCCGCACGCGCTCGCGCTCCAGGCGACGTCGGGCGGTGTGACGACGGCGTCGTCGAGCGGCCAGGGCCGGAGCAGCTCAACCCCGACCGCCGACAAACGCCTCGTCCGATCACCCAGGTCCGGCATCTCGTCCGACATATTCCGGGTACGCCTAGCAGCCGCCGGTGGCGCGGGCCGGCCCGCCCGGAACTATCTTGGTGCCCGTCAACACGATTTTCTGGTACTTCTTGTCGTCCACGTCCACCCACCCTACGTCGCCGTACTGGTTCACCAGGATCCGGTAGCGGTCCTGTGATCCAGGGACGTTGTAGATCTGCGAGCCCGTCCATTTCCGTGCCACCTTCGGCGCTACGCCACGACCTTCGAATATGTCGAGACTCTTGTCGGGATTCAGCCGAGCTTCGCCGTTGCCGTTCTTGATGTTTTCGATCGCGGTGGAGACGACGTTCGGAATGTCGTCGTCGTTGTGGACGAGCACCGGGGTGGTGCCGGCCAGCACGTAGTAGGTGTGCAGGTTGGTGACGGTCAGGTTGTAGGCGTCGGCCCGGTGCCACGTCGACTCCAGCAGGCCGACCACGGTGGCCACGCTGCCGTCGGCGGTGCGCAGGCGGTCGCCGGGGTCGATCTCACCGACCGGCTGCCACTGCTTGTCGGTGTCGTTCCAGAAGAAGTGGTCGTCGGTGGTGGTGACGGTGACCGATCCGTCCTGCTTGCGCAGGCGCAGGTCGACCAGGTCGTCCGGGTGCGCCCACACCGCCGCGACGGTTTGCGCGGACTGCTCGCCGGTCTCCGGATCGGTGGCGAGCACCCGATCGCCCGGTTGGATCTCGCCGATCGGCTTGCTGGTGCCATCGGCCATCAGCACCGGGGTGTCCGAGGAGAAGCTCCTGCAGAACGGCTTGCCGGTACCGGAGCCGCGCGAGCCGCGCGAGCCCTTTCCACCACCGCGTCCGATGCCCTCGGTGGCGATGAACTCGGGGGTGCCACCTGAATATCCGGCGAGGACGAAGACCTGGTCGAGCACCTGCATGTGGAAGTCGGGATCGCAGTCGGCGTCGCCGCCGATCCACGCGCACATATTCATGATCTTGTTGACGGTGTCCTGGTCGTCGTACACCCGCGGATCGGTGTCCGGACGTGGACGGCCGTGCTTCTTCAGGTATTCGAAGTCGAAGGTCGGCTTGCGCTTGCCCCCGCTGCTCTTTGCCTTCGCCTTCGCCTGCGGTGAGCGGCAGTCACGGTCGGGCACCGAACAGACCGGAGCCGAGCCGCTCTGCCGCATCCCATACGCCTGGTTGGCCGCGGTCCCGCACCCGTACGGGCAGCCGGTGAACGGGTTGTAGCCGTAGCACTCGTAGTCGACGCCGCACTCGGCGGGGATGAGGCCGGTCGGGTCGCTCATCGTGACCGGGTTGTTGTTCGCGTACGAGTAGCCGTTCATCTGCTGCGGGTCGTTGAGGTCGATGACCGGGTCGACCGAGACGAACCTGCCGATGGACGCGTCGTACTCGCGGGCACCGAGCCGGGTCAGCCCGGTGGTGTCGTTGCGGATACCGCCGACGAACCCGCGGTCTCCACCCGGCCAGGTCGATGCCGGGCCGCGCGGGTTGCCGTACGGGTCGAACCGCCGGGTGGTGGCCGTGAGGGTCGTGGGGTCGACGGTGAGCTGGCTAGTCCCGTGGTGGTCGGCGACCAGCCACTGGAGCGCGCCGCCGGTGCGTACCGCGATGACCCGGTCTCCGACGCTGTAGTAGCGGGTGCCCGTGGTGGCCTTGGTCGCGGTGTTGTAGACCAGCTCGCCGCCGCCGAGGAACACGGTGACGGTGCCGGGGTCGCGCCGGATCAGGGTGCCGCCGGCGGCGTCGTACCGGTAGCTGGTGGTGTTGGCGCCGGCGGTGATGGACGCCAGCCTGCCCTCGGTGTCCCAGGCGAGGGTCTGCTGCCCGCCCGGGCCGGGCCGGCTGACCGTGTTGCCGGCGGCGTCGTAGTCGTAGCTGGCGGCCGCGGAGCCGGCGGTCTGTACGCCGGTCACCGCGTGCGGGCGGGGCTGCCCCGCCGCCGGGTAGCTGTAGGTGCTGAGGACGTCCGCGGCTCCGTTCAGCCCGTGCCGGGTCAGGCCGGTGCGATTGCCGGTCACGTCGTGGCCGTAGCTCTGCCAGTACGGTGCCGGCCCGCCGATCACCGCCGTGCTCGGGGCGGCCGCGCACGCCCCGGTCTGTGTCCAGGCGTCGGTCACCCGGCGCCGGTGGTCGTACCGGAAGCACTGGTTGTCCACTGCCACGCCCGGCATCTCGTCCTTGAGGGAGAGCAGGTTTCCGGTCGGGTCGTAGGCGTAGGACAGCAGGTCCACCCGGAGGTTGCCGGTCTGTTCCCGCTCGGTGAGCGCGGTGGACAGCCGGCGGGTGCCGTCCTCGTACGTCCACTGTTGCCAGACGTGTGGTCCGGCGGCCGGGGCACCGAACTCCATCAGCTCCGGCTCACCCAGGGCGGTGTAGGTGGCCCGGTTGAGGTAGGTCGTGCTGCCGGTCGCCGTGTTGCCCTTCAGGCTGAGCAGGCCGCCCAGCGTGTCGTAGCCGTGGGTCAGCGTCTCGGCCGGCACGTCGGTGCTGAGCGCGGGGAGCCGCACGAGGTTCGGGCTGCCGTCCACTTTGTACGTCGTGGTGGTGGTGAACGAGGCCGTGCCGACGATGCCGATCTCGGTGCCCGGGAAGCTCACCTGCTCTCCGGTGGGCTGGCCGGCCTCGTTGTACCCGGTCACCGCCCGGGTGTACTCGCCGCCCGCCTGGTACCGGGTCGAGGAGGTCAGCAGTCCCGGCTTCAGCGTGTCGTAGATCCACTTCGCCAGCACGGTCGACCCCGACCGCGTGGTGGTCAAGCGGCCCAGGTCGTCGTGCTCGTTGGTGATCGTCTTGCCGCGCGCGTCCGTGATGGTCAGCAGCTGGCTGGCGTTGTCGTAGGTCATCTCGGACCGGCCGGAGTCCGGGTCCACCGCCACCGTCCGCCGGCCGCGAATGTCGTACTCGTAGCGCCAGGCGTTGCCGGCCGGGTCGGTCACCTGGGTGATCTCGCCGGACTTGGTGTAGCGGTACTGGGTGACGTCGTGGTCGCCGGACGGGGTGGCGCCGCGGTACTGCCAGACCTCGGTGGTCTGCCCCCGCGCGTCGCTGATCGTCGTCGTGGGGGGCGCGCCGGTCCGTGGGGTCACGGTGACGCGGTCGCCGCCGTACGCGGTCGAGGTGCGCCATCGCCGACCGTCGTTGGGCTCCGCGTTGAACGTGAGGTAGATCTGTTCGACGGCCCGTTCGACGCCGTTGAATCGGGTCAGGGTCATGCTCGGCACCTTGTTGATGTCGGGCTCGACCAGCGACGTGCCCGGCGCGGCGTCCTGGTGGTAGGGGCCCTTGGCCAGGTACGTCAGCCCGCGTGAGTCGGTGAGCGCGTCGGTGACGGTCCGGCCGCCCTTCGGGTTCGGCGCCTGGGTCTGCCGTTCCCGTAGGAACCCGTCGTGCATGGTGAAGCTGCTGACGTAGTTGCCGTTGGCCACGAGCGTGTCCGTCCGCACCCAGCTCGGCGCGTCGTTCTGTACCGCGTACACGTACCGCACGTTCGGCTGGTCCGGGAGGTCCACTTTGGACCGGCCGGGGCGCCACACGCCGGCCAGCCGCCCCAGCGGGTCGTACGCGATGTCGGTGCGGGCCTGGCTCGCGATCACCACCGTCACCGGCACGCCCCAGGCCGGATTCAGTGTGGTCGTGACGGTCTGCCCCAGCGAGTTCGTCAGGCTGGTGGCCGTGACCGGGCCCTTCTCCGGCTCGTACCGGGTGGCGTTCTTTCGCTGCAGCGCGTCGAACGAGTCCAGCACCCGGCCGTAGCCGTCGTGGGTCGCGGTGGAGACGGTGAGATAGTGGGCCGTGCTGCCGGCGTACGAGTCCGCCTCCTCCACCATGGTCGCGTTGCCGGCGCTCGGGGCGGCGTCCCACGCCAGCCCGTCGTAGTAGGTGCGCACATCGGAGATCGCGTCATCCGGGTAGCTCGGGGTCGCGTCGCAGGCCACCCCGACCGTGGCCACCCGGCTGGGCAGGTTCAGCAGCCAGGCGGTCTCGTTGCGGGCGTAGTCGGTGCGGGTGCAGCGGTCGTCGGCGGCGGTGGCCGTGTCACCGAGGTCGTTGACCTGGGTCGCGTTGCCCTCGTTGTCGTACGCCGTGTCCACCTGGGTCCGGCGGAACCCACCGCCGGCCAGCGCGGTGCGGTTGGCCATACGGACCGTCTGCACCTGGAACGCCTGCCGGCTCCCCTGGGTCGCCGTCGGGCCACGCACCCACGGGTCGTGGATGGCGCCGGAGACCACCGCACCGCCGACTCCGTCGTAGGTGATCTGCTCCCGCAGGCTCCCTGCCAGTGGGTCCAGGTCGGCCAGGGCGGTGCCCGCGGAGTCGGTGACGTCGACCGGCGGCTTGGTCCCGCCGGTGGCCGCGGCCCGGTCCCCGTGCATGCCGCGGAAGTACTGGTACTGGGTGAGCGAAACCGGCCGTCCCGGCTCCTGCACCGGGTCGCCGTGCCGCACCTGCACCTTCTCGTACCCGCGCCACAGCGACCAGGTGCGGTACTTCTCGGCGATCAACGGGTTGTCGTCGTACCGCCAGGCGCCACCGCCGAGGTACTCGTAGTTCAGGACCTCCGTCATACCGCCGGCCACCCGGTCGACCTGGGTGATCTGGCCGACCGCGTACACGTGGAACCAGTCGTCCCGCGGCTCCGGCTCCGGCGACATCACCCACCGCGCAGGGAAGCAGCGCAGCGTGTTGGTGGCGGGCGAGGGCAGTGCCCCCGCCTTGCAGTTCGGCGGCGCGTACACCACATTGAGGTCGCCACCAGATCCATTGTGGACCGTTTCGATCCGGAACTTGTTCAGCTGTGGTGGCCCGTCGGTCGGCGAGTCGACCCGGTTCGCCAGCGCGCTGCCGGCGAACGTGACCGGCGGCAGCGGCTGGCTGCCACCCACCAGCCCGGTGTGGGTGATCCCGCGCAGCCACAGGCCCGCACTGGTGCCGTCTCCGGGGTCGGGGTAGATGTGGTCGAACGACCACTGGTCGACGTCGAGATACGCCGTCCCGGACCGGACCTTGGTGGTGATCGATGCCAGCCGCTTGGTCGACCAGAACGTCGGCGAGTACTTGTCCGGGCAGCTGGCGCCGGTGCACTCCCAGTCCCACGGCACGTCCGGCCACACCGCCCCGGTGTGCTGAGCGCACGGCATGTCCGGCCGGCACCGGTCCGCCACCGCGAACACCACCTGCCCGGCCGCCGGCTCACCGGCCCGGTCACCGTAGTCGATCCGCTCCAGCCAGCCACCGCGCGTGTAGGTCGCCACCGAGGCGTCGGTCTGGTTCCGCGCGTACCGGTTGGTCTCGGCCCGGTACTGGTAGGTGATGGTGCTTCCGTGCGGGTCCACAACGTAGTCGAGGTTCCACCGCCAGGCGCGCACGCAGTCCGAGGTGGCGAACGCCCCACCGCAGCCCTCCCCCGGGCTGTCGCCGAACACCGGCACCGTCCACGTCGACTCCGCCGCCACCCGGCTCCCGTAGTGGTACTGGAACCCGTCGGTGGTGGTCACGACCCAGTACTCGCCGCGCACGTCTCCGTTCGCGGCCTTGTCGAAGCGCTGCTCCACCCGCGTGCCGTCGTCGGCCTTCGGCCGCCACCGCTGGCTCGTCCCCTCGCGTACCAGCTCGTTGGTCGCGCCGCCCAGTGCCATCACGGCGTTCTCGTTGATCCAGCAGAGGTCGCCGGTCTTCGGCTTGCCCTCGGTGTCCGCACAGCCGCGATAGGAACGCTCGACGTAGCCGGGCCACAGGCTCCAGCCCTCCCCCAGCCAGGATGGCTGGTTGTTCGTCGACGCGGTCCGCCCGTCCACGGCGGCGGAGGAGTACGACAGGCTCAGCGACGGCGCCAGGCCGCCCGGCGCCGGCGGGGTCCGCAGGTTGTACGACCACGAGAACGCGCCGCTCTGCGTGCTCACCGCCCACTGGCCGGCCGGTGACAGCGTGGTGGCCGCGAAGTCCCCGGCGGAGCCGCCGGTGGCCGCCGTCACGGCGAGCGTCGAGCCCACCGCGCCAGCCTCCACAGTGGAGGCCAACTTGCCACCTGCCACATCGTTGGTGGCCGGCAGCACCACGTCCCGGTCGACGTCGACCAACCGGAGCCGGGTCGCCCAGTCACCGCCGTACAGGTTGCGCAGCCGCGAGTAGTCGATCGACAGCTTCACCTTCTCGCCGGCCGCCACGCGGCTCATCCCAGCCACGCTGACCAGTAGTCCCTGGACACCCGCGGCGCTCGCCGCGGCCTGGTCCAGGACCCGCACCTGCACGGCGCCCCCGGCGCTGGTGCTGGCGGTCGCCGCGTCGGCCTGCGGCCACGCCAGATCGGGCACCGGCACCTGCGCCGCCTTCGACGCCGGATCCGGCGCCGGGGCCTTCACCGGCACCGGTTCGCCCGGCACCGACGGCATGACCGACGGCTCGGTCGGACTGACGTCCGCCGCCACCGCGGCGGAGGGCTGGCCCGCGAACCCGGCCAGCGTGACCGTCAGGACGACCGTGAGCGCGGCGGCAAGCCTCGACTTGGTACGCATGGCGGCTAACCCTTTCCGACGTGGCGAGGAGCGGGATCAGAGCCCGACGGCGACGAAGCCGACGGAGGCGAGGACGGTCTGGCCCTCACAGGCTGGGTTGGTGGACTCGAACAGGTCCCCCCAGCTGGCCCGGCAGCGGAAGAGTTCGCGGCTGGCGAAGTTGGCCGGCGGCGTGGGCCAGATCCAGCCCATCCGCCGTACCACGGTCTTGCCCTCGCACGCGGTGTCGTTGGACAGGAACGAGTCCGCGCCGTCCAGGCAGCTCCACAGCGCGACGCGGCCGTCCCCGCTGTGCATGGCCAGGCGCCCGAGTGAACCCTCCGGCAGGTAGTCGGCGGCCACGAGCAGGGTGCTGCTGGTGTGGTCGTACGGGTAGGTCGGGCTGGTGTAGCGCACCAGGTGGATGTACGGCCGCGTGTAGCCGAGCTTGAACTCGGTCTGCTTGCCCTCGCACAGCGGGTCGGTCGAGTCGAAGTGGTCCGAGTAGACCCCCGGTTCTACGACCAGGCACCGGTAGATGGCCAGCGACGGCTGGTCCGGCGGCGGGTCCCGATACACCCTCCCCAGTGGACCGAGCACCTCCTGGTTCTCACAGGCGGCGTCGGGCGAGGTGAACTCGTCGTCACCGCCCACCCGGCACAGGTAGAGCATCCGGGTGTTCTCCGCGTCCGCCGGTGCGAAGGCGCCCAGCGAACCCTCGAAGTGGTAGTAGCGAGCGGCCCCACCGGGCACCGTCATGTGGTCCATGCTGGCCGGGTTCAGGGTCAGGAACCGGTTCAGCTGGCCGTCGTAGGCCGAGCGCCGCTGCGACACCGGGGCGTAGAACGCCGCCAGCCCCACGGCCTCGTTGACCCCGGTCCAGGCGTGCACGTCGTCGATCGCGCCGTGCCAGAATCCGGCGGCCTGTCCGTTGCGCCAGTCCCGGCCCAGCACCAGCCGGCCGGTGACGTTCGCGGTGCTGCGGCCGGCGCTGCTGTCGGTCGGCTCGCCGTCGACGTACAGCTTCACCTCGCCGGTCGCCGCGTCGTAGCTGCCGAGCAGGTGGGTCCACGTCGCCGGCGACGCCGTCCGGCCCACCGCGGAGGAGTCCGCCGCGATCGGGACCGGGCTGGCCGCGTCGGCCGGGGACAGCGCGAACGTCCATCCCCTGGTGGCCCGGTTGTATCCCAGCGTGAACCCGGACGACAGCGGGCCGTCCTGGCTCACCGCGGTCAGCGTTCCGGTGCCGCTGGCCACCGCCGGATCGAGCCACACCTGCGCGCTGACCATGAAGCTCTGGTCGGTACGCACCGCGGGCAGGCCGGCGGTCGCCACGCCGGTGCTGGTGCCACCGAGCCGGACCGCGGTGCCCTCGCCGATGATGTCCGCGCCGGGCGTCCAGCTGGCGCCCGCGCCGAGTTGGACGCTGCGGTAGGCCCCGGAGATGTCCGTGGCGGTGGTGCCGGCGCCCTCGTCCAGCGGCAGGAACAGCTCTTCGGTCGGCGCGGACGCCTGCTCGTACGCCTCCCGCGCGGTGATCACCCGGGAGTAGAGCTGCACGTCGTCGATGCCGCCGCGCCAGTAGCCGGTGTACCCGCCGTTGGCCTTTCCGCGTCCCAGCTGCACCGTGCCGTTCGAGACCGGACGCCGGTTACTGTGCTTGCCGACCTGGGCCTGCAGGACACCGTTCTGGTACAGCCGCATGTCGCCGGACGACGGGTCGTACGTGCCGACCAGATGCGTCCACACGTCGGCCTGGGCCACCGCGTCGGAGAGCACCCGGTCCCAGGCCGTGTTGGCCGTGTCGGACTGGGCCATGGTCAACGCCCACTTCTTCACGTCGCCGGCGTACTGCAGGGTGAATTCGCTGGGCTGGTTGCCGTCCTGGCTCACGATCACCTGGTCGGTGGTGCCGGCCTGCCCCAGCTTCACCCACGCCGCCACCGAGAAGCTCGCGTCGGTGCGGACCGCCGGGCCGTTCCCGGTGTTGACGTAGGCGCCGGTCGACCCGTCGAGGAACAGGGCGTCACCGCGCCGGCCGGGGTGCCACTTCGCCGGGCCGAAGGTGACGGCGCCGTCGTGCCGTTGCGGCCGCGAGTCCAGCACCTGGGTGTCCGTCAACCCGTCCAGCCGCCAGTGCGCCACCGGCGGGGTGCCGCGCCCGACGGTGAAGTGGTACTCGTACCGGGTGCTGCTCACGTTGTTGGCGCGGTCCACGCTGTACACGTAGAGGGTGTGCGGGCCGTTGTCCGGCGGCGTCACCAGCGCGCTCGCCACGCCCTGGACCCTGTTCGCCGGCGCGAACTGGGTCGGCTGGTCGTGCAGGCCGTACAGGAACCCGGCCACGTCCGAGGGCACCGGCGCCCGGAAGGTGAAGCCCGCCGTGAACCCGGCGCTCCCGCCGATGTCGTTCTCCGGATAGGTCGCCGAGCTCACCGCGGCCGGAGCCGGTGGCCGGGTCCGGTCGATCGTCGCGTAGCAGTAGTCGGTCCACGGTCCCGAGTCCATCGGGTCCAGGCCGACCACCCGGTACCGGAAGGTCTCGCCGTCGTTGAACGTCCAGCTCGGGATCTGCGCCCCGAAGTGGCTGGTCGAGTACGCCGAGGTGGTCTCGACGCCACCCGGCCGGCTGCCGTCCGCGAGGGACCACTGGAAGCCCGCCCGCACGAGCCCACCGTCCTGGTCGCTGACGTACGCGCGCAGGGTCGGGCCGGCCGGCTGGTCGTTCGGGTTCAGCGGGTTCACGTACGGCTGGTTCGGCACCTGGGCGCAGGGCTTGTGCTCCACGGTGAGGCCGTACGGGCGGTCCGGGTACCGGTTGTAGGTGACTGTCAGTTTTGGACTGTCCGCATTGACCAGCCACTTCTTCCAGGCGTTGATGTCCCGCTCGTCCCGGGCCTGCAGCATGATGGTGGTGGTGCCGAGGCCCCGCCGCAAGGACTCCTGCACCGCGCCGAAGGCGTCCCACTCCAGGAACTGGGCCGCCGCGCAATTGGGGTGGCCGTAGGCCGCGAGCTTCTCCCCGATCCCGACCGCCCACTCCCGGGACGGCTGGTTGTCCCAGTTCGTGCCCTGATGGATCGGCGCCGTCCCGTACGCCTGCACCCACGTCGCGGTGCACGACGGCGCCCACACCTCCATGACCCGGAACTGCGCCGACTTCAGCGCCGTACCCAGTGCCTGGGCGGTGTTGAACTGGAAGTAGGTGCGGTACTTCACGGCCGGACCGTCCCAAGTGGAGTATCCGGACTTGCCCAGGATCGGCGTGGTGTCGTTGGCCCCGTTCCACTTCGGCTGGGTGACGCCCTCCAGCACCAACGTCCAGCCCAGCGCCCCCTCGGTGAAGTCGGGGTCGATGTAGACGGGATAGGTGGTCGCCGGATCGCTGAGCAGCTTCTGGTCCGGCCGCAGCACCAGCCGGTCCTGGCCGACCGCCACCTCGCTGACCGCCTGCCGGGCACCCGGCCGGTCCGGCCCGGCCAGGCCCGCGGTCGCGGCGTCCGGGGGTGGCGTGGAGTCCCACATCAGCGGCGCGGACGCGCCGAAGATGAGCTTGCCCGCGCCGTCCTCCGCTCGGAGGTTGCCGATTTCGTCGGCGCTCACCGACAAGCCGGTGGTGGACAGCCCCAGCGATATGGTCGCCAGCGCCTGGTTGGCCGCCGCCTGCTTGGTCTTCACCACGAGCAGCTGGGAGAACCCGTACGCGGTGGCCCGCATCCGCAGGTCGACGCCTGGCAGCACGTCCGGGTAGACGGCGGTGTCCCCGTCCAGCTTGGCGGTGGGCAACGCGTCCGGCCAGGTCAGCACCAGCTCGTGGGCGTCCTTGCCGAGCCGTACCAGCGGCACCGTCCCACCGCCGGAGAACGCCAGCGTCGGCGGCACCGCCTTCGGCGCCACGGTGCCGTCGGGGCGTGCCTCCAGCGTGGTGTCCACCGGCACCCAGCCGCCCGCGCGGCGCACCCGTACCGGCGCCATGCTCATTTCCGAGGTGAACGAGCCGTCCGGGTTGGCGAACACCTGGCCGCTCTCGGACCGATCACCGACCACCTCGACCCGTTGCCGGGTCTTGGCCGCCTCCGCCTGCGCCGTCGCCCGTTCCGAACCGGAGTCGCCGGGCCTCGGCACCCGGACGCCCGGATCGTCGGGCAGGTCGGCCGCCGCCGGTCCGGCCGCCGTGCCACACACCAGTCCAACCACCGTGATGGTGGCAACCGTGCGGATCCAGCGCCGCACCCCCGTGATCGACCACATGCCGGCAGTGTGCAGCCGCCCTGCTTCATATCGGCTTCATCCCGGCTTCAACAGGCCTCAGCCGCCAGCCCTGCGGTGATCATGAGGTTAGCGTCGGGGAGAGCGCTTGCCCTGACGCTAACCTCATGATCACCGCAGCAATCGGGCGGGTACGGGGGCGTCAACCGCGGAGGGTGAGGCCGCGGGAGCGACGGCCTGGACCGCGACGGGCGTCGTCTCTAGATGTCAAAGGACTCAGCGGGCGTGTCCCCGAACCAGACGGCGTTGTCCAACAGACCGTTCCAGTCCGCGCCCCAGTCCTCGCCGGTGTCGAATGCCGGCGGCGCGTAGGCCACCGGCGCCACGACCGGCGTACCCAATGGCTCCGGCAGGGCGGATTGCCGCTCGGGCAGCCGACCGCCGGTCAAGGTATCTTCCGGTCGTGGACCGGCGGGAACCTGAGCCGGCGACAGTATCTCGGGGAGATCTGGCAACCTGATTCTTGGGTCGTATATGGACTCTCCGGGAAGCCGCCAGTCGATCGGTGGAGAACCCAGGGGTGGCAACAGCCACCTCTCGTCGGAAAGCTGTGACTGCGGCGGCTCCCAACCTTGCACGCCGGTCAGCGATATCGCCCGCGGATCAGGCGACAGCGACGGCCACTCGACAGGTCTGCTGGGCGAGATGCCCGGCAACGGTATCTCGACAAAGATCCCTGCCCACCTGTCTCCAACCGGCGCCCAGGTATAGCTGCGCCCCACCAGGCCGGAATCCGGGCCTTCGGACGTGTAGGTGAATTTCCAGCCATCGGACAACGTGAAGTCCCGCCCGGCGAACCACGGGGTCACTGAGGTGTAGAAACCGTCCTGGTAGGACAGTTTCCCCGTCCAGGTGCCTCCCGCTTGTGGCCTGAAGTGCTCCTTCATTGGCCAGTCGAAGTTTCCACTGTGGAACGTCCATCGCGCTTGCACCCCACATCCCAGGTGGGCGATACGGGATCCGTCGATGACCCGATGCTTAGGCCCGCGCCGAGGCCGAAAAGGAGCATCAGTGACGAGTCGTGGTCGTTCCAGGAGTAGCTGATGCCACCGCCCCACCCTGGCCTATCCCTGGTGCCGAGGAATCCCCGGCACTGATGTTGCGGGTGTCACCGGACGATGGCAGCTCGGGCAGGAGGATCTGCGGCCAATAGGGAAACGCGGGTCTGCCGTAGTCGATGGGTGGCAGGACGGGCAGTTCCTGGCTGGGATCGGAGCTGACCGCAAACGGGTGGACCAACGGCGCGCCGGGCCACAGGCTCGGAGAGTTCTCGGGAGGCAGGAACGTCACGCCGCGAGGGCGTACGGGAAACTCGGGAAACGTCGGCGCGTCGGGCGGCGGGTCGACCAACTGCGGCCTGAACGGTGTGGTCGGCATAAAGGGCAGGATCGGTTCGGGCAGCGGCAGGCCGGGTAGGAAGGGCGTGCCGGGCGGGACCGGCCTGCCGGGCGGGATCGGCGGACCGAAGGTCAGTGGTTTCGGCGGCTCCGCTGCCTCGGCAGAGCTGACAAGGACGCTGGCGCCGAACGTGCCCGCCGGGGTGCCCGGACTCGCCGCCACGCCCTTCCGGTCCGTCGCGTACCGCTCGGCCAGGGCGACCTTGTCGGTAAGGCCGGTCGCGAGCGTCGTGAAACCGTCCTGTACCAGCGAGAGCTGGGCCGGCACCTGGCTGGTGAGATCGACCAGGTCGAGCGCGACGGACAAATTACGCCGCAGGCCGTCGATACGCTCTGCCGCGTTCTGCAACACCTGCCCGAGTTCCCGCGACCCCTGCGGGTCGATCCCCACATAGGACATCGTCGCCGCTCCTCCCGACCCCCGGCCGTGACGGCCTTCTGGCTGGGTTCGCCGGCAGCGTGCCGGACGGTTCCAAGGCCGGGCCCAGGTGCGGCAGGCGGGAGTGACGGTCGTCACAAAGATACGAAATGTATCCGATGCATTTTGTATCCTCACAGCATGGCATCGCGAGAAGAACCCGCTCAGGCGCCGCGCCGGCAGACCCGCCGACGCGAGGAGACTCGGCGCCGCATGCTGGACGCCGCGGCACAGATCGTGGAAGAGCTGGGTCTGACCGCGGCGACCGTGGAGAGGGTGTGCGCGCGGGCCGGGTATACCCGGGGCGCGTTCTACTCGAACTTCGAGTCGATGGACGACCTGCTGATCGCCCTGTTCGAGCGGCACGCCGAGCTGGTCGCCGCGCGGCTGACCGAGGGATTCGGCGCGGTTGAGGCCGACGGCGGGCCGGTCACCGCCGATCAGGTCGTCGAACGGGTGCTGCGCACGTTGCCGCTGAGCCGCCAGTGGTTCCAGGTGTCCACCGAGATGATGGCGCAGGCGCTGCGGCGGTCCGAGGCGGCGACGGTCCTGGCGCAGCACCGCAGCAGAATGCGCGGCTTCCTCGCGGCCTGCCTGTCCTCCGCGATCCAGCGGATGGGCCGCACGCCGACGACATCGGTGGCCGACCTCACCGAAGCGGTCCTGGCCATGTACGAGGGGACGCTGGCACAGGCACACCTCGACGGCAACGACGCCGGACACGACCGGCAGGTGCGGTTCATCGCGATAACCATCCTGGCGATGACAGAACCAGCTCATCGACCATCCTGAAGGGAACGAACACCATGAAACTCGCCATCTTCGGCGCCACCGGACGCACCGGGCGCCCACTGCTCAACCAGGCCCTCGCCCAAGGGCACACGATCACCGCGCTCGCCCGCGACCCCGGCAAACTACCCACGCACGCGAACCTGCATACGGTGGCCGGTGGAATCCACGACGCGGAGGCGGTCAAGCAGGCCATCGTCGGCACGGACGCCGTGCTGTTCGCGGCGGGGCAGAGCCTGACCGCCAAGACGTCCGTGTGCACCGACGCGATGCGCACCATCATTCCCGCAATGGACGCCAGCGGAGTACGCCGCCTGGTCGCCATCAGCCTCTACGGCACCGGCGACAGCCGCCGCACCAGTCCTTTCGTCGTCATCTCCCGGCTCGCCAGCGGCGCCCTGGTCCGTGACAAGGAGGGCATGGAGGCGCTGATCGCCGCCAGCGACACCGACTGGACGATCTTCCGGCCCGCCGTGCTCAAAGACGCCCCGCACACCGGGCACTACCGCACCGGTCACGACCTGAAGCTCGGCTTCCTCTCCCGGATGCCGTACGCCGATCTCGCCGACGCCATGCTGGCGCAGGTCACCGGCGCGGGTCACATCCGCCAGGCCATCTCGATCACATCATGAACGTTCATCACCTCAACTGCGGAACGATGCTGCTGCCAGGCGCACACATGGTCTGCCATGTCTTGCTCCTCGAGACCGACAACGGTCTGGCCCTGGTCGACAGCGGCTACGGGCTGAAGGACATCGCCGATCCCGTCCACCGGGTAGGGCCCGTACGCCGCCTCACGAAGCCGGTGCTGGACCCCGAGGAGACCGCCGCCCGACAGATCGAGCGGCTCGGTTTCCGCCGGGAGGACGTCCGGCACATCGTCATCACACACTTCGACCTCGACCACATCGGCGGAATCGCCGACTTCCCCGACGCCCAGATCCACGTGACATCCGCCGAGGCGTTCGGGGCGATCCACTCCCCGTCCTGGCGGGAGAAGCTGCGCTACCGCCCCGCCCAGTGGGCGCACGGCCCCAAGGTCGTCGAGCACGAGCCCGGCGGCGAAACGTGGCACGGGTTCGCCGCCGCCAAGCAACTCGACGCGATCGACCCCGGGATCGTGCTCATCCCGCTTCCGGGCCACACCCGCGGACACGCGTGCGTCGCCGTCGACACCGGCCGCGGATGGCTGCTGCACTGCGGCGACGCCTTCTACCATCACGGCACCCTCGACGGCCGTAGCCGCGTACCCGGCGTCCTCCGAGTACAGGAGACACTGATCGCATACGACCTGAGGAAGGTCCGGGAAAACCACGCCCGGCTCGCGGAACTCCACCGCCGCGCAGAGTCGAACGTCACGATCATCAACGCCCACGACCCGCACCTGTACGCAAAAATGCGCGCCTAACGGGCCGGGGACCTCGCCGCTAGCCCTTCACGGTCCGGCTGGTCGCGATGGCGGCGTACTCGCCCGCGCTCGGCTTCGGGGTGCGGGAGAATGTCTCCCTGTCCACTGTGTGGAGTCCGAAGTGGAAGGTGTAGCCGGCGGTCCACTCGAAGTTGTCCAGCAGGGTCCAGTGGCAGTAGCCGAGCACCGGCACGCCCTCCTCGATCGCGTCGAGCAGGCCGGCTAGCGACGGTTCGACGAAGCCGGCCCGCAGGGTGTCGTCGTCGATGCCGATGCCGTGTTCGGTCACGAAGACCGGCGCGCCGCTGACCTCGTGGGCGTACCGCACGGCGCCGCCGAGCGACCCGGTATCGATCGCCGAACCCAACTGGTTGAGCGTGGCGCCCGGCGGCGGCGGCAACAGCCCGTCGGCGTCGTAGACCGCGCTCTCGTAGTTCTGGATGCCGATAAAGTCGTCTTCGCGGGCCAGCCGCAGCCAGTGGTCGTACAACTCAGCGCGCTTGCGGTCGCGCAGTGTCGGGTCGTCGCCGGCCACCCGGTCGTCAACGATCGCGATGGACAGGCCCACGGGCAGCTCGGGTCGCCTTGCCTTGAGCGCCTCCCGGGCGGCGAGGTGGCCCGCCGTCATGCCATCCCGCATCGCGTCGAACTCTTCCGGCAGCATGATGTTGCCGACCCGGTAGCGGGGCACGCCCGCGGCGACGCTGGCCGCCTCCAGCGTGGCCCGCTCCAACTCCCGGACGGATGCCGGCGGGTCCACCCAGGACAGCAGCTGCGGCAGGTTCGGCTCGTTGAGGGTGACGGCGGCGGTGATCCGGTCGCCGAAGTGGTCCATCACCTTGTCGCAGTACCGGGCGAACAGCCCCGGCGCGGCGGGATCCAGCCAGCCGCCGCGCTTGGCGAACCAATGTGGACTGGTCAGGTGGTTGAGAGTCACCACCGGCGCCAGACCGCGCTGCGAGCAGCCGTCGACAATAGCCGCATAGTGCTCCAACGCCTCGCTGGCGAAGGCACCCTCCTGCGGCTCGATCCTGGCCCACTCCAGGGAGAACCGGAAGGCGCCCAGCCCCATGGCCTGGACCAGATCGAGGTCTTCCCGCCACAGCTCCCAGCTGTTACAAGCACGGCCGGAGCGTTCGGTGAAGACGGTCGGCTGAACATTCTCCAAGAACCAGGTGTCGCTGCTGGTGTTGTCCCCCTCGGTCTGGTGACCGGAGGTGGCGACACCGAATAGGAAACTGTCGGGGAAGCGCCTCATCCACCAAGCCTAGAGCGACGGTCTGGACCGCGACGAGCGCCGCGGTAGCCTGACCGGGTGCGGCTTGGCTGGGTTCACGACAGGCTTTCGATCAGGATCTGCGCGTATCCGCCGAGCAGGCGGACCTGGTCCGCTGTCGTGTGACCCTGTTGGTACTCCCGGTCGAGCTGCGTCTGATAGTGCTGGAGCGACCGGATCGCGTGCTCGAAGAAACGTTTCCGGTCCGCGGGCTCGGACTGGCCGCGGGCCACCGCGAGAGTGGCCTGATCGAGGGTACGCAGGAGCTGGTCCCCTCCTCGCAGGTAAAGGAAGGCGGTGTGGTCGCGCAGCAACTGGGTGGACGGCTGGATGGGGAACTGGGCCACGTTGGCGCACAGGGGTCCACATTCGAGGTCGCGCCCGGCGAGTGAGCTTTGCGCGTACCGCAGCATTTCCCGCGCGTCGGCGGGCAGGACGTAGCCGGCGTACACGTTCCTCCACGCCACGTCGGTGAACTGTCGCAGGTACGCCTGGCGATCGGGGTAGAGCGTGCGCAGCGTTTGCCGGTCGAACGGGAGGTGCGTGCCGTTGAGGAAGCACAATCCGGTCCCGCCCGGCGGGTTCTCGTTCACGCCGGTGTCGAGGGCGACGGGCACCTCGAACGGGGCCAAACGCAGACCGCCCAACGCATTGCCGCGGTCGTCGCGCAGCACGGTGGCGCCGTCTGCGGCGAGTGTGATGAGCGGCGCCTTCGGTGGAGGTACGCCTCGCCGGGCCCAGGCGGCCAGATGGTGGATCGCGGCGGACAGCGGGAAGCGGTCCGGGATGCGGCTGCGGCTCGGCCGGGCACAGTTGTCCCGCAACGGGGCTGCCGGCTGGTCGCGCTGCAGCAGCGCGTAGCGAACCGCGAACGAGGCCCAGTCCGAGTGGGATGCCCCAGCGATCGACCACGTCCGCATCCGGTTGGTGTCCGGCTGCAGCGAGCTGATCTCGTTGGCCGAGGGCGGTGCGGTGAACTCGGTTTCGGACAGCACCTTGAACACGGGCAGACCCAGGTCGGTGCGCATGCGCTCGCCGCCGATGTAGAGCAGGGCGGCATCGGCGACGGCCCGGCCGCGGGGCTGGATCGCGTTGACGAATACCGACACCCGTCCGGCGGACTGGGACACTCCCGCCGCGACGACGGTCCGCACGCGGTTGCGCAGACCCCCGAGCACACCGGTCGCGCGAACCGCACGCAGTCCTTGGGCGTAGACGTCGTACGACAACGGGTCACCGGACGTGAGTGTCCCGCTGTCGGTGAGGTCGAGGCCGCCGTACCGCTGTGGACTGAACGCCTTGAGGCCGAGAGTCGGATTGGTGATCGGGCCGCTTTGCGCGGTGATGCCGACCCACGCGTAGCCCTCCCGGATCAGGAACTCGTGCGTACGGAACCACAGTGCCTCGACGTCGTACTGGCTGGTGGCGTTGAGCCACTCCACGACCACGGTGCCGTTGAACGCCGCCGGACGGGCCGGACGCCGCACCACCATGCGGGTCCGGTACGGGTGACCGGTGGAGACGATGTTGGCCGTCGGGGACGGCGTGGGCCGGGCACCGATCCCGGGTGCGACGGTCGCGTCGTAGACGTTCGCCAGACCGCTGTAGAAGAACTCCTGCTCGACGTAGCCGCGGGCGGCGAGATCGAGGTCGCTGGCGAAGAACGTGTAGTCGTGGCCCGCACTGCCCACTGTGGAGGGAATCGGACCGCTGACCACAGGGACAGGCACCGCGTCGTGGGCTGGTGCGGCGTGCGCGGTCGACCCAACCGGGCCGGTCAGCCCGCTGGCGAACACCAGGACCGCCACCATCTTCGCCAGCGTAGACATGATCAACTCCGCTCGCCGCAACTAACGTACTAGTCCGTACATTAATCCCGCGACCTCATCGCCCGCCATGGGTCATGACTTTTGTATCCACATTCAAAAGTTCACATTCATCTCTCAAAAGCTCTAGCAGTTTCATCGAATGTGGCTGATGATGATCCCACCGCCGTGACCGTGGTTCTCTCCGTCGCCGGGCAGGCACCCCCGGCGTTGGCTCCACGGCGGCTCCTCACCAGCACCGTCCAAGGAGGAATGAATGCCCCCTCGCCCCCACGAGTGAGCCGCCTAGCCGCGCTCCTCGGCGTCGCGCTCCTCGGTCCGTTGGCCGCGGTCGCCACGCCTGGTGCCGTCCGGGCCGCGGCCCTACCAGCACAGGAACCGGGCATCACGCTGCGTACGTACGACGTACGGGTGCCGCTCACCGAGATCTGCACACTCAAGCCCGGCCAGACACCGAACGTCGACAAGCTGATGCCGGTCGTCGACTGGACCAGTGCGGCCGACTTCGGCTTCGAGGACAACTTCGTCACCCACGTCATCGGCAACATCAACGTCCCGGCCAGCGGCGCGTACACGTTCCGGCTGACCAGCGACGACGGGTCTCAGCTCACCGTCGACGACGCGCTGGTGGTCGACCACGACGGGCTGCACGGAGCGACGTCGAAGGACGGCACGGTCTCCCTGACCGAGGGCTACCACGCGCTGCGGATCGAGCACTTCGAGGCGGGCGGCGGCCAACAGCTCACGCTGGCCTGGAAGCCGCCGGGCGCCGCGGACTTCGCCGTCGTACCCACATCGGTGCTGAGCACGGACGCCGGCGTCGTCCGGGTGACCGCGCCCGGATACAAGGCGTGCCAGGGCGTCGACGACGCGCCCGGCGACGGCCTCCCGCTGGACGCGGTGCACCCCAACTACGCGCTCACCGACCTGCGCCCTGCCGGCTTCGAGCCGCAAGTGTCCGCTATGGACTGGACCGCCGACGGCCGGCTGGTCATCGCCACCTGGGGCGGCAGCGACCAGATGCTCGGCGAGGTGTACATAGTGGACAAGGTGACGGGGCGGACGAGCCCTGAGCGGGTCAGGTACAAGAAGGTCGCCAGCGGGCTGAAGGAGCCGATGGGCCTGGCGGTGGTCGACGGCACCATCTACGTGTCGCAGAAGCACGAGCTCACCGAGCTGCGGGACGTCGACGGCGACGAGGTCGTCGACGAGCAGCGGACGGTGGCGGTCTGGCCGTTCGGCGGCAACTTCCACGAGTTCGCGTTCGGCCTGCTCTACAAGGGCGGCAACTTCTACCTCAACCTGTCGGTCGCGATCAACCTCGGCGGCGCGACGACCGATCCGCAGCCGGTGGGCAACCGGGGCACCAGCATCGTGGTCAACCGGCGTACCGGCAAAGTGTCCTATGTGGCCGGTGGCCTGCGTACGCCGAACGGCATCGGTTGGGGCCCGGACGGCGAACTCTTCGCCACCGACAACCAGGGCGGCTGGCTGCCCTCGTCGAAGCTCGTCCACATCAAGCAGGACCGCTTCTTCAACCACTACACCAACCAGGACGGCCCGTTCGACGCCAACCCGGTCACCAAGCCAGTGCTGTGGCTGCCGCAGAACGACATCGCCAACTCGCCGAGCACGCCGGTGCTGCTGAAGAACGGGCCGTTCCGCGGGCAGCTGCTCATCGGTGACGTGACGTACGGCGGGTTGCAGCGGGCGTACTTGGAAAAGGTGGCTGGCGAGTACCAAGGCGCCGTCTTCCGGCACACGCAAGGGCTGGAGGCCGGTGTCAACCGGGTCACCATCGGCCCTGACGGCGCCGTCTACGTCGGTGGTCTGGGCGCCGAAGGCAACTGGGGCCAGGCCGGAAAGCTGCGCCACGGGCTGCAGAAGCTGACGCCGAGCGGTGCCAACGCGTTCGACATGAAGTCGATGAGCGCCACCCGGAACGGCTTCACGATCGAGTACACCCAGCCGCTGTCCACCGCCACCATCCAGAACATCGCGCAGAGCTACCGGATCGCGCAGTGGCGGTACGCGGCGACCCCCGCGTACGGCGGGCCGAAGGTCGACGAGGAGACCCTGAAGGTCACCGCGGCCAAGGTCTCCGCGGACCGCAAGACCGTCACGCTGACGGTCGACGGTCTCCAGCGCGACCGCGTCGTGTACCTGCGCTCACCGCGCCCGTTCGCCGCCGCGAACGGCGAGGAGCTGTGGAGCACCGAGGCTTGGTACACCCTCAACAACATCCCCGGGCCGCAGCCGGACCAGATTTTCTACGAGGCCGAGGAGGGCAACCGCGAGGGCAGCGCCCGGCTCGCGACCGACCACCGCGGCTACTCCGGGGTCGGCTTCGTCGCCGGTTACGGCGCGCTGAATGCCTCCACCACCGTCCACGTCGACGTTTCACAAGCCGGCGAGTACGAGGTCGGGCTCCGCTACAGCAACGGACCCAACCCGTTCCAGGGCAACAAGACGGTCAGCATCCACGTCAACGGCCGCAAGGTACGGCAGACCGTCCTGCCGACCACGGTCACCTGGGACGAGTGGGCGACCAAGACCGAACGGCTCACGCTGCGCCGCGGCGTCAACGCGATCCAGTACCGGGTGGACGCCACCGACACCGGCCACGTCAACCTCGACCTCGTCACCGTACGCCGGCCGGGTCAGCGGATCGTCCTCTTCGACGGCGCCGACCTCACAGAGTGGCAGCACACCGACGGCCGCACCGCCAGCTGGGCCAGGATCGCCGGCGGCGCGATGGAGGTCCGCAACGGCGACCTGCGCACCAAGCAGGCGTTCGGCGACTTCCGGCTACACGTCGAGTTCAAGGTGCCGCTGCTCCCGCCCGACGTCACCGGCCAGAACCGCGGCAACAGCGGCGTCTACCTCCAGGAGCGGTACGAGATCCAGGTTCTCGACTCGTACGGCGACCCGACACGGGACAACAACGAGGCCGGCGCGATTTACCAGCAGAAGGCACCCGACGTCAACGCCGCGACACCGCCGGAGACCTGGCAAACGTACGACATCGAATACCGCGCCGCCCGCTACGACACCGCCGGCAACAAGATCGAGAACGCCCGGGTGAGCGTGGTCTGGAACGGCGTACGCGTCCACGACAACGTCGCCATCACCGGGCCGACCGGCGGAAACATCCCCGAAGGACCAGCGACCGGATCCATCCGCCTCCAGGACCACCAGAACCCTGTCCAGTACCGCAACATCTGGGTCCAACCGCTGAGCTGACCGCCATGGGCGGGGCCGGCATCCACATCGGTGCGGATGCCGGCCCCGGCACCTGACGTCCTGACAGCCGGCTCAGGATTTCTGCAGCGGCCGGAACGCGGCCCGCACCTCGGTGGAGAAGAGTTCCGGCTCCTCCCAGGCGGGGAAGTGGCCGCCGCTGCCGACCTCGTTGAAGTACATGAGGTTGGGGTAGACCGTCTCCACCCAGCTGCGCGGGGCAGCCCAGATCTCGCCGGGGAACGTCGTGAAGCCGACCGGAACCGAGACCGCCGGCGGAGCCTGGCCGGCCGCTCGGGCTATGGCCCGTCCGAATTCCCAGTACCACCGGGCGGCCGAGGCGCCGGTGCCGGTCAGCCAGTACAGCGTGATGTTGTCGAGGAGGTTGTCCCGGGTGAGGTTGCCGGCGGGCTCGCCGTCGACGAACGCGCGGGAGATCTTGTAGTAGCTGTCCGTGTCGTGGTCGAGCATCCAGGCCGCCAGCCCGACTGGTGAATCCAGTAGCGAGTAGCCGATTGTCTGCGGCCGGGTGGACTGTTCCAGGAAGTAGCCGAAGCCGTCCGTCGTGAACGCGTTGAGCGCGTCAAGCGCCGCGCGTTCCTGCTGGGAGTTCGCCGGCAGTTGGTCCTTGAGACCGATCGCTCCGGCGAGCAGGTTGATGTGGATGCCGACCAGCCCTTCGGGTGCTTGGCGGCCCATCGCGTCCGTGACGGAGGCGCCCACGTCGCCGCCTTGGGCGACGTAGCGGGTGTAGTCGAGGCGGTCCATCAGCTGCGCCCACGCGCGTGCGATGCGGCCGGAGTCCCAGCCGAGCTCGGTCGGCTCGCCCGAGAAACCGTAGCCGGGCAAGGACGGCAGCACCAGGTGGAATGCGTCCTCGGGAGTGCCGCCGTGCGCGGTCGGGTCGGTGAGCGGGCCGACGACCCCGAGCAGCTCGGCGACCGAGCCTGGCCAGCCGTGCGTCATGACCAGCGGCAGGGCGTTCTCGTGCTGCGACCGCACGTGGATGAAGTGGATCTCGACTCCGTCGATGCCGGTCGTGTACTGCGGAAGGGCGTTCAGCTTCGCCTCGAACGCGCGCCAGTCGTGTTTGGTCGTCCAGTAGCGGGCCAGCTGCTGGACCGTCGCCAGCTGCACGCCCTGGGAGCGATCGGTGACCAGCTCTCGGGTGGGCCAGCGCGTGGCCGCGATCCGGCTACGCATCTCGGCGATCGCTTCTTCCGGCATGTCGAGCCGGAAGGGACGGATTTCGTGGTCGTTGGACATGTGCACCACCTGCCGGGTCGGGTCGACCGGCGCCCGGGGGCGCCGGCAGGGGCACCACCCAGTCTCGCACCGACCCGGCGACGGGCGGGCCGAAAACCGCCGACTCAGCCTTGACGAGTCCTTGACGCCCGGCCGTCATGTTTGGTCGTAGAGGGCACTCACCCGGCAAGGAGGATTGATGAGGACAAAGACCTGGACACGGGCGGGAGTGTGTGCGGCATCCACCGCGCTGCTCCTGGCCGCGACCACGGCACCGGCCAGCGCGGCGGGAATCGCTACCGGGCAGACCTTGGGCGTCGGCGACAGCCGGTGCACCGACCATGTCCAGTCGGACAACGGGGCGAGGCTGACCGGATTCTTCGCCAACGGCACCGGTGAATGGACGGTGCTGCGGTCCAGCGCCGTGGGTGGTCCGGAGACCGTCGTCTTCAGGGCCCCGCGGGTGCGCGGAGCGGGGCACAGACGCCCATCGACAAGACCATCGCACCCACCACGTCCGGCACCTTTTTCTACCGGGCGTGCGTGCTCGCCAACAAGATCATGAAGGTCAGCGTCTTCAGCGTCACCCACTACCAGATCTTGCTCACCTCGACCAGTTCCAACGCGGTGACCGATATCGGCCCGGAGACGGCGGCGCTGTCGCTGAACGCCTCGGCCTGCGGCGACCGTACCCCGTGTCATCCGGCGACACGATTCGGCTGGTGGGCACCGGAAGCGGCCGGACCGGCTGGATCATCTCCGTGACCGGTTCCACCAACAACTACGAGGGAAACTGGGCGGTCCTGTACACCGCCACCGACGGTGGCATCGATCAAACCTTCGTCCTGGATCCGGAGATCACCGAAGTGACCGCCTGCGCGGGCGGCGGCGTCACCACGGACAGGGACACGGTGTCGTTCGAACTGTCCATCGTCAGCTAACCGTTCGACCCAGACAGTGGCAGGCGTCCACTCTGGACACCTGCCACTGGTTCACCGGCTTGAGGTCAGGTTCAGGATCAAGTTCTGAGCTACCGCGATGTCCGTCGCGGTCCGTGCCGTCGCTCCCGCGGCCTCACCCTGCGTGGTCCACAATCGACCCCGGCGGACGGTGCCCACGGGTTCGCGTCGCGGGGCCGCATAGATCTTGGTGACTTGTTGTTGCTGGGACGACGATAAGTCACCAAGATCTACGCGTGCTGCCGTGCAAATGCGGCATATCGGCCGGCACCCACCCGACCGGCCTCACCCTCACCGCGAGACGTCTCTGGTCGCGATGTGATCGTGGCGAGCAATTGCCCCTCCAGGGGCAAAGATTCGCCACGGACGGCCCCGAGCGGCCACGCGTCGCCGGGCGGCGCAACGAGGGCGGGTGTAGCGATCACCGCGGCGACGCGGATCCCGCGCAGCGCGGGCTCAGAGCGGGCTCGGAGCGGACCGCGACCATCCCCACCCCGTCGATCAAGGACCTTCGCGCGGATCAAGGGCAAACGGCCGTGGGTTGGAGGCGGCTCCAGGCGGCCCACCGTCTCCCCGGGCGTCGCCCGGCCGTTGTCCTTGCGTCTTGTGCCGCGGAGCTGGCAGCGCTGGTCGGGGGTTTCGGCGAGCGCTTGCGAGCCGCCGACCTGCGCGGTGCCCGCGGGAGCATGCGGCCCGCAGGTGACGCGGACCGGGGCATATCTGCCTGGACAAACCCAAGACCCCGCCTTTACCCCAAACGTTTCACCTCAGCATCCGTCCGCCCAGCTCCGTACCGGGTGTCCGCCCTCCGTACTCCCCCGCCGGCGCTTTGCGTACCGCTCACGGATGTGTGCCCCGTCCGGTCTTTCCTACCGTTTTCGTTGTCAGGTCCGCACTAATAGAGGGGCAACACGATGACGGACACCACGACGACGAGGATCTTCCGGCGGAATCCACACGCCAATCCGGAGGGATCCGCTTTCCTCCTGACGCTGCTCGAACGGTACGTGGACAACGTGCCCGAGCGCACCCGACCGGAGCTTCAACTCGCCCGTGAGATCGACGCCCGTCCAGACGGACGGCGGACGGCCGAGGAAGCGGTCCGGAACTGGCGCGCGTTGCCGATGGAGACGAAGGTCGCGGCCATCGGCGCGGCCGCGGCCGCCGCTGACAACTCGCTCCGGATGACCGAGGAGGCGCTGGCCGCCCGCGCGGCCCAGGCGTTCCGCCCGCGCGGCGTGCACGACCCGAACGGGTTCACGGCTCGGGCCGCGACGATCGGCCGCACCCCGGTGGGTGCGCGGCCGTTCACGATGCCCGAAAGTGAGGCTCCTCGTCCGGGCGACACCAAGGCGTCGACGGACTCCATCACCGGCAAGACCGAGGTGTCACCGGACCCCGGCGGCGCGGGGACGCTGCTGGGTCGTTCGCCGGCCACGATGACGCTGGGCCCGGACCGCACGCCGGCCACGCGTACCGCGGAGAAGCCCGCCGCGGCGGCGCCCGCCGGCGCGGCGCCGATCTACACCGTCAGCTACGTCGGCCTGTACTGCGCCGAGGAGAGCACCTGGGACGGCGGCAGCAACAGTGACGAGCCGTACGTCAACTTCAACATGTACGACGACAGCAACCACTCGTGGGCCAAGCGCACCGCGGTCTACAGTGACGTCGACCGCAAGGAGATCCGGGGGCCCAACCCGAACCCGTTGGTTGTCTTCGGTCCGGCGTACCTCCCGACCGAACGCACGTACATCTCGGCCCTGGTCACCGAGCACGACTTCGGCAACCCGGAGAAGATCAAGCAGATGTGGCACGACGCGGCCACCATCGGCCAGTGCGTGGCCAAGTTCTACGGTGTCGACGTCGACCAGGCGGTGGTCGACAGCGCCGCGAACCTGCTGGACGCGCTCTTCAACATGGGCGACGACATCATCGGGTGGGACACCGGGATCCTGTGGCCGGAAGGCTTCGAGTGGTACCTCAGCTTCCCGCTGAACTACTACAAGGGGATCTGGTACGACTTCTTCCTCTTCCACACCGACAACGACTCCGAGTTCTACACCTTCTACCGCATCGACCGCTACTGATCCGGCCGGGAGGCCCTGCGCCGTCACCGGCGCAGGGCCTCCCGCAACTGCCGCCGCGACCGGACCGGCAACTTGCGGTACACGCGGGCCAGGTGACTCTCCACGGTGCGAACCGACAGGACGAGCCGTTCGGCGATCTCGCGGTCGGTCAGGCCGCTGGCGGCGAGGCCCGCGATCTCGCTCTCTCGCGCCGTGAGGGACCCCGTGCCGGTCGCAGCCCGTACCGCGCGGACGGGGTTCCCCATCGCCTCCGCCGCCCGCACCACGCCCAGCGCATGCCGGGGCATGTTCAGCCGCTCCAGGCGGTCCACGTGCTCGATCAGCGACGTACCGTCGTCCGGATCCGACGCCACGGCGAGCGTCGCCTGGGCGGCGGCGACCAGCCGTGGCGCGTCGACGTGCTCGACCGCGGCCCGCAGGCGGGCGGCGACCTCGGCCGCCCCCGCGGGGCCCCGGATGCCGGCCTCGTGGACCAGATACCCGACCTCCACCAGCCAGCACCCCGCGCGTCGGGCGGCGGCGCCGGCCTCGGCCATGAGGTCGATCGCCCGTCGCCGTTCGCCGCGCGCCGCCGCGATGCCCGCCGCCGCCCACGGCGACAGCCCGGGCACGATGGCCATGGCGTCTGGCGGGGTCGAACGCAACACGTCCTCGGCCTCGTCGACGCGGCCCGCCTCCGCCAGGCACAGGACCAGCCACGTCGCCGCCTCGGACCGGAACAGCCCTTCGCCGCCCGCCTGCTGCACCAGGGCCACTCGCAGGCATTTGATCGCTCCCGGGAGGTCGCCGGCCACCCGGCGGGCGTAGCCGTCGAACAGCGGCCAGGCGGTCGGCTCCAGCCCGGCCAGGTCACGGTCCGAAGGGGTTGGCCAGCGGCCGGACTGGGGGTGGGTGGCAGGCACGTCCGGCGCGGGGGTGCGCCAGATCTGTGCCAGTCCCACCGCCGCGAGCGCCATCCCCCGCACGTATGGCAGGCCGGCCGGATCCTCCACGCAGGCGGCGGCGACCTCGCCGGCGGCGCGCAGCGCGTCCGCCGTCCGGCCGACGAGCGACAGCGCCGCCGCGCGGGCCAGGCCGGCTCGCAGCAGCGCCCGCCGCCCGGCGGTGCCGTCGGCGAGTACGGAGTCGGCGGCCTCCAGCGCCGCCGACGTCTGGCCGCCGAACAGATGGACGAGGGCTTTCAACGAACCGATGTCCGCCCGAGCGGCGGGATCGTGGGTACTCGCCAGAAGCCTCGTCAACTCGTCCTGGCCACCGGCCGGATCGCGTTCGGCCCATACCCGGTGACCGGCGAGCGCGATGGCGATCTGCGTCTCGTCGTCGACGCTGGAGGCATCCGCCGCGGCCTTCTCCAGGACCGCCCGCGCCTCGTCCGGCCGTCCCAGCTCGACCAGGGCCGACGCGCTGGCCACGCACGCCAGCGCCGACGGCTGGCGGCGGGCCGCTTCCTCAGACAGTCGCAAGGACAGGGCCGGATCGGAGTGCAGGACCAGGTCCGCGGCGTCGAGCAGGTGACCACCGTCGATCGCCGTGCCGGCGTCGAGCTGCCACAGCGCGGTGAGGACGACCTCCCCGGGATGGACCGGCTCGGACGGCCGGGCCGCCAGCAGGGCCGCGGCGACCCGCCGCCGCCGAGCCGGGGATAGCCGCCGGCGCACCGCCGCACCGAGCATGGGATGGGCGAAACGCAGCGACAGCCGGCCGGCCTGGCCACCGTCGGCGGCCTCGGCCCGCAGCAGCCCGCGGTCTTCGAGCCGCACCACCACATCGGGCGCGACGATGCGTTCCAGCACCTCCACGGCCAGCGGTGCGCCCAGCGCGACGGCGCTGAGCGCGTCGCGGGCCGCCGCGTCGAGGTGATTCAACTGGCGGTCCAGCAGCTCCGCCAGCGTGGGCGGCACCACCAGCGGCGCCTGCCACCACCAGAGCCCGGACCGCTCCCGCAGCGCCCGGTCGAGCAGCCCGGCCCGAACCAGCTCGGTCAGGTAGAACGCGTTGCCCCTCGTCCACTGATGCAGCATCTGCGCGGTGGGGGCCGCCACGTCGCCACCGACCAGCGCCGCGACGAGCCGCCCGGTGTCCGCATCGTCGAACGGGTCCAAGTCGACGCGGTCGAGGTAACCGTCCTTCCACAGCGTCCGGACCGCATCGGGCTGTGCTGCCCCGGCACATATCGTCAGCACCAGCTGAGCCTCGCCGGCCAGTCCCAGCAGGACCGCTGCCGACGGCCCGTCGAGCAGATGAGCGTCGTCGACGACGAGGACCAGGCGCCGGCTCCCCGCACGCGCCCGCAGCGCCTCCCGGACAGCCGGAAGGACGACGGTGACGTCGGCGCACGACGACGCGGGCATGAGCGCGGCGAGCGCAGCGAACGGCACCTGCCGACCGGCATCCGTGGCGGTCAGCCACACCACACACGTCCGGCGCGGATCGAGGCGAGCGGCCAGCTCGCGAGCCACCGACGTCTTGCCAACTCCCTCATGCCCGACCAGAGCCACCCCAACGCCCCTGGCCAGGGCAGATAAGGCGAGGTTCAGCTCGGACACCCGGCCGACCAACCCAGCACGCGGCGGCAGAAAGGTCATCACGCCCCCCAATCGATAACCCTGGCAACGGTCACACGAGGCACTCGCCGATGTCGCCGATACGTCGAGGACCGGACAGGCGAGCCGCGACGCGGCATGCTTACCTGGTGATCGATCACGTGGTACTCGGCGTTGGTGACATCGCCACCAGTCGCGCTTTCTACGAGCAAGCCCTCGCCCCGCTCGGCGTCGAGGTCGTTCTCGACCTACCGGGCTACATCGGGTTCGGCGACGGCGGCAGGCCGTGGTTCTTCGTGGCGACCCGTACGCCAACCGAGCGCGTCCACGTTGCGTTCTCCACCCAGAGCCGGGCTGTGGTGGACGAGTTTCATGCGGCGGCCCTGGCCGCCGGCGGGCAGGACAACGGCGCGCCCGGGCCACGCCCGATCTATCACTCGCACTACTACGGTGCGTTCGTCTACGACCCGGACGGCAACAACATCGAGGCGGTCTGCCACCAGCCAGTCAGCGGGGCGGAGTAGTAACGCCAGTCGTCAAGATCGCATCTTGAGCACGCGGCCACTTGTGCGGCCCTGGTATGGCTGGGATCGTAAGGAACCATGACAGCGCAGGTGGTCCATCACGAGCGACTTGCCTGGGACGCAGCGCGAGCCTTCATATGTGCCACCGAATCCGACCAGGTCTTCGGCTGGCTGCGCGAGCAGGTGGAGCGCCACTTCGATCGGCGGCTGGCCGAGGCGCTATATGAGTCACGGCACCGGTTGTGGGCCAGGCACCGGTTGGACGTCGTCGATGTCGAGCGTGGACGCTGGCGGGCGAAGCTGGAAGACCTCGTGATCGCCGACCGCTCGCGGGCTCTGCCGTTGCAGCAACTGATCGCCGAGACCTCCGCCCGGCTTGCCCAAGCCACAGACATCCGGGCCCACGGTCAGCCGCGCCGAGCCGACGGCCCGCACACCATCGACCTCGACCGTCCTTCCGACCGGCTCTGGTAGGTTAGGCTAACCTAACCAGAATTGGTCGGAAGGACAGTGACATGGCGAGGACTCAACGGCAAGGTCCGAGTCAGCACGTGCTCGCGGTGGAGACAACCGAATGGCTGACACCGCATCTGGTACGGGTAGTCGCCTCGGGTGAGTCGCTCGCCGACTTCTCCGACAACGGATACACGGACGCGTACGTCAAGTTGCTGTTCGTGGACCCCGAGCTCGGCGTAGAGCCACCGTACGATCTCGCCGCCCTGCGTGCCGCCCAGCCGTCACACCTGCAGCCCGTCCTGCGCACCTACACGCTCCGCTGGGTGGATAGCGCCGCGCGACGCCTGGCGATCGACTTCGTCACGCACGGCGACACCGGCGTCGCCGCTGTCTGGGCCATGAAGGCCGCGCCCGGAGACCGGCTCGTGGTGTCGGGACCCGGCGGGGCGTACGCGCCAGACCCGGCGGTCGGCTGGCATGTGTTCGCCGGAGACCTGTCCGCGCTGCCCGCGATCGCCGCCTCCCTGGACGCTTTGCCCGGGCACGCGAACGGTGTCGCACACATCGAGATCTCGGATCCGGCCGACATCCTCGACCTGAAGTGTCCCGAGCAGGTGGCGCTGAACTGGTTGGTCAACACCGACCACGGCGACACCGCCTTCCTGGCCCGCGCGGTGGCAAACGGGCACTGGCCCTCGGCCCCCGCCACACCGGGCGCGGTGCAGGTCTTCGCCCACGGCGAGCGCGAGTCCGTCAAGGCCGTCCGCAAGGTGCTGCACGCCAGGGGCATCCCACGCGAGGCCATCTCGATCTCCGGCTACTGGGCCCGTGGCCGGACCGAAGACGCGTTCCAAGCCGAAAAGCGTGAGCCCATCGGCCGCATCGACTGAAGCGACGACATCGCCGGCACTTCGGCCAGGAGGCTCAGTCAGTTCAGTCAGTGCGGTCAAGTTTTGTGTGGAGTTGGTGGGCGTCGGGGTGTTGGAGTTCGGTGAGGATGGTGAGGGCTTGGTGCCAGATGGTTTGGGCGGTGTGGTGGTTTCCGGTGGCGTGGTGGGTGTCGCCGAGGTGGGTAAGGGCGTCGGCTTCGTTGTACCGGTCGCCGATCTTCCGGTACAGGTCGACGGCGTGTTGGCCGCAGGTGATGGCCCGCTCGTAGTTGCCGAGGTGGTGGTGGGCGTATCCGAGGCTGTCCCAGGTGCCGGCCTCCTCGACCAGGTGGTCGCCGCAGTTCTGCAGGAGCGTCAAGGCGTGTTCACAGTGGATGAGGGTTTGGTGGTGGTCGCCGAGTTGGGCGTGGTACCAGCCGACCGAGTTGAGGGCGTTGGCCTGTCCGGTCTGGTTGCCGGTGGCCCGGTAGAGGTCGAGGGCTTGACGGGCGTGGTCCAGTGCCTGCCGGCGGCGGTGTTGACGGGCGTGTAGCCAGGCGATGCCCAAAAGGGTGTGTGCCTGGCTGGTGTGGTCGTGAAGCTCGGTGAACAGGTCCAGGGCCTGATCGAAGTGGATATGCGCATCGTGGTACTGGCCGAGCCGGGCGTGAGCGTTGGCCAGGCTGCGGTGGATGTGCGCTTGTCCAGAACGCTCTGCCTGGCGGCGGGCAGCGTCCAGGGCATGGCGGTGGGTAGTGACCCAGGCACGCCAGTGCCCCTGCCGATAGAAGAACTCGTCAAGCGTCAGCGCCAGCTGCCACGTATGGGCCTCGAACCCGACCTTTCCAGCATGAGCGATCGCCGCGACCAGGACAGCATGCTCGGCAGTGAACCAGGCCAACGCTTGTCCATGGTTGGCGAGGCTCTCCGCGATGACACCCGGCTGGGGCGGGCTCACCGGGACAGGCTCACGGTGCGGACGCATCAAATGGTGGGCCGCGTGCGCGGTGTGCAGATAGTGGTCCAACAACCGATGCGTCGCGGTACGCCGTTCGGTGTCACCGTCGTGCAGATGAGCCAACTCCGCGGCGTACAACCGGAGCAGGTCATGGAAGGTGAACCGGCCCGGGATGTGTTCGGTAACCAGGTGCGCTCGGGCCAGTTCGGCTACCAGCGGGCGTACCTGTTCGGGTGGTGTGCCGGCGAGGCTCGCGGCGGCGGGTGGCGCGATGTCCGGGCCGGGGTGCAGGCCGAGGAGCCGGAACAGCCGCGCCGCGCCGGGCGTGAGCGTCTGGTAGGACCAGGAGAAGACGGTGCGTACCTGGGTGGCGTGGTCGCCACCGTCGAACGCGTCCAGGTCGGCTCCGGGGCTGTGTGGTTCGCTGGTCAGCGCCGCCAGGGCGAAGCCGGGATGGGACGCCGCGCGTGCCGCCACGATGGCGAGCGCGAGCGGGAGCCGCGCACATCGGTCGATGATGTCCTCCACCGCGTCGGGTTCGGCGGCGACCCGTGCCGCACCGAGACGGCGGATCAGCAGTTCGCGTGCCTCATCCGTGGACAGCAGGTCCAACGGCAACGGGTTGGCGCCTTCGATGGCGACCAGGCTGGTGAGCTGGTTGCGGCTGGCTATCACGACGGTGCAGCCCGGCTCGCCCGGTAGCAGCGGTCGTACCTGATCCGGATCGCGGACGTTGTCCAACACGATCAACAACCGTCGACCGGCGAGGATGCCGCGGTACAAATCAACCTGATCCTGCAGAGTCGCCGGGATCTGCGCCGCAGGCACCCGCAACATCTGCAACAGAACCGGCAACGCCTCCGCCGGCTCGGTCGGCGGCCCGACCGGGTCGAAACCACGAAGGTTCAGGTACACCTGCCCGTCAGGGAAGCGACCACGGACCCGCCGCGCCCAATGCACCGCCAGCGTTGTCTTACCTACCCCGGCGGTGCCGGACAGGACGAGGATGGTCGGCACGGTGGCGCCTGGTTCGGTCATGTCGAGAAGCGCGTCGAGCCGGGCGAGCTGCACGTGACGGCCGGTGAACCCGGACGTATCCAGCGGCAGGGACATGGGGCTCGTCAAGGGGAGTGGTGCTTCGTAGCGCAGTGTTTCGTGGTGTAGCCGCTCTATGTCGGGTCCGGGCTCGACGCCGAGCTCGTCGGCGAGTCTTTTCCGTAAGTCCCGAAACGCTTCCAGGGCGTCGCCGCGCCGGCCCGTGGCGGTGAGCGATTGCATCAGCATCGCGACCAGCGATTCCCGGAGTGGGTGTCGGGCGACCAATGTGTACAGTTCGGCCGCAGCGTCGTATTGGCGGCCCAGCGACATCTCCAGGGTCAGGCACTCCTGTAGGACGGCCAGCCGGCGGTCCTGCATCGCCCGAGCCGCGGCTTCTGCGCGGCGGCCGCGAATTCCGGCCAGGGGTTCGCCCCGCCACAGCGACAGTGCCTGCCGGAGTCCGGCAGCGGCGGTGTCCGGTCGTGTCGCCGCGTCTTGGCGGGCCGAGGCGACCAGCCGATCGAAGGTGTGCGCGTCGATGCTGTCGTAGTCTGCTTGGAGCAGGTAGCCGGCGCGTTGGGTCGAGATGAGGCTCGCGCAGGCGCCCTCGTCGAGGAGGATCTGCCGGAGCCGGCTGACCAGGTCCTGGATCTGATGTCGGGCGGTCGCCGGCGGGTTCGGCCACACGGCGTCCACGAGGTGTTCGATGGTGACGGCATGGCCGGCGTTGAGCAGCAGCGCCACCAGGGTTCGCTCCATCCGTGGCCCGCCCAGGGGCACCCGGCGACCGCCTGCACGTACTTCGAGGGGGCCGAGGATGCCGAACCAGATCGATGTCACCGCCCACCGCCCTGCTCCGTTGCCCGAGAGTGTAGATCGATGTGATCCGCCAAGAACAGGTTGAGAACGGATCGAGAACGGCGGTGCCTAGCTTGCGACGATGAGGACGTGTCTGATTCTGAATGCGTCGATCGGTGGTGGCCACACATCCACCGCCACGGCTCTTGCCGGGCTGCTTCGTGGTGCAGGGGTTGAGGTGGTGGTGGCCGATCCGCTGTCTACCACCGGCCTGGCCGGGTTGCCTGGCTTGTATGCCCGGCTGGCGCGGTCGCGGTTTCCGGTGCTGTGGGCGGTGTATTACTACGTGCGCCGGTTGGCGCCGGTACGCAAGCTGAATGGCCGGCTCCTGCGCCGGCACCTGCTGCCCGCGCTCGCCTCGCTGGGAATCGCGAACTTCGACATCGTGATAGTCACGCACCACATGTACTGCCACTGTCTGAAGGCGCTACGCAGTTATGGCCGGCCGGTCGTCGTGCTGGTTACCGACCTGTTCGGTGGGCCGGCCCAGTGGTTCGAGCCGGGCGCCGACCGGTACGTGGTGCCGTCTGTCCACATGCGAGCCGCGGCGCTGCGGCGCGGGCGCGGCGCCGGGGAGGTGATCGTGCGGCGGTTGCCGACCCGGACGAACGAGCGCCTGCGCAAGCCGCTGGCGGGCGTCGAGGTCATCGGGTACGTCGACGACCTGCCCGCCCGGCTGGCGGAGTACGACGTCGTGGTCACCAAACCGGGCTCGGTGACCATCCAGGAGTTGGTGGATGGTGGGGTGCCGTTCGTGCTGCTGCGCGGCATCCCCGGCATCGAGCGCGGCAACGCCCGCGCCGTTTCGCGGATCCTCGGCCTGCCCGTGGTGCGCACGGCCCGGGGTGCCCGCCGGGTCGTCGCCCGGGCGGCACCGCCCGACGCGCTCGACCTCGAGATGCCAGGCGAACGGGTGTCGCTGGACGACCTCACCCGCTGCTGGCCCAGGATGCTCCGCGACCTGGATGACCGCGAAGGGCAGCGGCATCTCGAAGCGGCCGGCGCCGGCGGGACCGGCCTTGACCCGGTCGGTGGCCTGCAGGCCGCCGCCGCCCAGCGACTCGTACGCCAGCCGGATCGCGTGGCCGCGACGGTTGTTCAGACCCACCAGGTGCGGCAGATGGTCGGGGCGGGCCGCCACGAAGGCGAGGATCGAGACCAGGGCCTGTCCATGCCAGACGGTCCACATTCGACGCTCGGCCGGGAGCGGCGCCGGCCAGGTGACGCTCGCCGTCCGGACCACCGACAGGGCGTACAGCCGGAGCAGGCGCCAATGCACGGCCTGCCGGACACCCTCGACCCACATCACATGTCGGACGGTACAGGCATCTGGGCTGAGGGTCCCCACGTCAGGCCGAACGCTTCCGTGGGCGCCAACGCCTCCCCGCGCGAGTACTCCCGGTCAAACTCCGCCTCGCCCAAGGAGAGGGCGGCGAGGGACCGGGCCTTCGACAGCTCCACCGCGTCGTCCGGATCGGGTACCTGGCCGATGGTGGCGTAGGCGCTGTCGGTGAACCCGACCATCCGCGCGGCACGGCGGGGATCGCCCTCGGCCGAAGCCAGCGCGGCGGCGGCGATTCCCAGATACGGGACGAAGGAGCGGTAGCCCTGCCGGAACACCCGTTCGCGGCCGGCCGCGAACAGCTCGCGGGCGCGATCGAGGTTGCCGAGGTGCAACTCGGTGAACGCCAGGTTGTGGTACTCGGAGTTCACCGTCTCCGCCTGCCCGAGGGACTCGTTCAGCTCGATGCTGGCCAGATAGAGGTCGCGGGCCCTGGCATAGTCACCGGAGATCCGCGCCGCCGCGGCGAGAACGTGCCGCGGACGCTCCTCCAGCCGCCGGTCGCCGGAAAGCACGGCCACGTCAAGCGCCATCCGGGCCAGAACCTCCGCCCGAGGCAGGTCGTCGCCGCGGAGGGCGACACGCGCCATCGCGTACAGCCCTTCGACCTCGCCGGCCGGCTCACCGGCCTTGCGGGCCCGCTCCACCTCCGCCTCCGCTATGCGCAGCACGCCGGCGTTGTCGCCGCGCCGGAACGTGGCGCGTACCTCGTCCTCGAAGCTCATCCCGCCATCCTCCCCACCGGCCCGCCCAAGAACCAGGCCAGGAATAGTATGACCATGCGTTCCATCCACGATCTGGAGCCGCAACTAGCGGCGAACCGTCGATATTGGACCGGTTGGGCCGGTGTGGGCGGCGCCGACGAGCCGGACGCCGACGTGCCGATCTACCGCACCGATATCCCGCACTCTCTCCTCAACGGCGTTCTCCGGATCCGCAACCAGTCGCTGGACCAGGCCGTCGAGACGGCGAAGCAGCGGCTCGCCGGCTCGGTCTGGCGATGGTGGGTCGGCGCCGACAGTGACGCCGGCACCGCCGACGGGCTGCTCGCCCTCGGCGCCACCCAGTTCGCCGATCTGCCGATCATGGCGGTGGACGTCACCAAGCTGGCCCCTTCGACAACCCGGCCGAGCTGAAGATCCAGCCGATCGCCGGCCGCGCCGAGATGACCGAGTACGTCGACGCGTACGCCGGACCGCTCGGCATCGAAGGCGACCTCAGCCGGGTCGTGGACCGGGAGATGGGCTTCGCCTACCCGGACGTGACCCGTCTCGCCGGCATCGTCGACGGCCGGATGGTCGGCACCTGCACACTGTCGCTCGGCACCGACGTGGCCGCGCTCTACTGCATCGCCACCGACCCCGGTTTCCGCCGGCGCGGCATAGCCACCGCCCTCACCCTCGACGCTCTGCGCATCGCCCGCTTGACCGGACGGCGCATCGCCACCCTCCAGTCGAGCAGCGAGGGCGCGCTGGTGTACCGCCGCATCGGGTTCGAGACCGTCGGCCGGTACCAGCGCTTCGCGTTCCCCGCTTGACAGGGTCGGGCCGCCGGGTCGGGTCCGGCGGCCCCGCTGGGAAGGCGGCGTTGTCGTTTGTCCGGGCAGATGTGCCCCGGCCCGCGTCACCTGCGGACCGCACGCTCCCGCGGGCACCGCGCAGGTCGGCGGCTCGCAAGCGCTCGCCGAAACCCCCGACCAGCGCTGCCAGCCCCGCCGCACAAGACCCAAGGACAACAGCCGAGCCCCGCCCGGGGACGGTGGTATGCGCCGCCGTCTTCGCTCCGCTTCCGTTCCAGAGACTAGCTTTACGCCCCATACCTGAGAGGCATATTTATGACTGTGAGGTATGGGGCCCAGAAACCAGCCTGCCCTGTGACGGCGTCACGGGCTGTGAGGTCCATCTATTAGATCTTTCCGTGGTCCCACCCCATCGCCGCGCAGGCATCGCAATCACGAGCTACCGCGGCTGGGAAAGGCGCTCCGCGAGGGTCTGGCGCAGATCGTCGGGCAGTCCGGGGATCTGGACCAGCTCGGGCAGTAGCGCCGGCTCGGTCAGGTACGCCCGAAACGCCTGGGCGATCGTCACCCCGTGCGCAGGACGGTCCTCCACGGTCACCGGATCGCCGGCCCACACCTCGCCCTGCTCCAGCACCCGCAGGTACGCGCCCGGACGGTTCGCCCTGGCGAAGGTCTTCACCCACCGCGGCTCGCCCATCTTGCGCTGGAACGTGACGCACGGGATGCGGCCGAACGTCGGCTGGAGGACCAACCGTGGACCGATGCGCCACCGCTCGCCAATGACGGCGCCGTTGACGTCGATCCCCTCGGTCGTGAGGTTCTCGCCGAAGAGTCCGTTGGCCAGCCGGCGACTCAGCCGCGCCTGCCACCAGTCGTAGTCCTCCCGCGCGTACGCGTAGACGGCCTGATCGTCGCCGCCGTGGTGGTCGATGTCGAAGATCTGGTCACCGACCAGGCCGCTGCCCAGCCCGGTCGTCTTGGGCCCCGGCGCGCGCACGGTCACCAGATGATCAACCGGCTGCTTGTTGATGCCTGTGACACCGACGCCCTTGGCCGGGTTGGGCTCCGGCACCGCCAGGTTGACCGAAACAATCCTGCCCACGCCCGGCAACCTAACCGCCCTGAACACAGCACGCCACGCAATTTCCCCGCCCGGCATGGACCAAGCGCGCGCTTGGTCGCTTGGAAAAGTGATATCACTTTGATAGTGTCGAGACATCATCGCGGTGAAGGAGCCTCACATGACGGAACACCTCGACCTGCCCACCCCACGGGTACGCGAGCGCATCGCCCGGGGCGTCTCGGGCTGGCCGGTCCTCGCCCTGTCCATCCTGGTGATCCTCCTTAGCGTCATCACCTTCATCATCGGCGTGCAGCAGGACGACTCCACAGCCGTGGTGAGCCTCATCGTCCTCAGCCTCCTGTTTGGACTGGCCGCCCTGATCGCCTCGGCTGGTCTGACCCCCGTCGCACCCGGCGAAGCCCGCGTCCTTCAGCTCCTCGGCCGCTACACCGGAACCGTCCGCACCGACGGACTCCGCTGGGTCAACCCGCTCACCGCCAGGCGCAAGGTCTCCACCCGCATCCGCAACCACGAGACCGACGTACTCAAGGTCAACGATGCCGACGGCAACCCCATCGAGATCGCCGCGGTCGTCGTCTGGCAGGTCGAGGACACCGCCCGCGCCGTCTTCGAGGTCGACGACTTCATCGAGTTCGTCGCCATCCAGACCGAGACCGCCGTACGGCACATCGCCAACAGCTACTCCTACGACTCGCACGACACCGCCCAGATGTCCCTGCGCGACAACGCCGACGAGATCACCGCCCGGCTGTCGGAAGAGATCGGTGTGCGTGTCGCCGCCGCCGGAGTGAAGATCATCGAATCCCGGTTGACCCGCCTCGCCTACTCACCCGAGATCGCCCACGCCATGCTCCGCAGGCAGCAGGCGAACGCCATTGTCGCGGCCCGTACCCGCATCGTCGACGGCGCGGTGGGCATGGTGGAAATGGCACTGGTCCGCCTCGCCGAGAACCACGTCGTCGACCTCGACGAGGAACGTAAGGCCGCGATGGTCAGCAACCTGCTGGTGGTCCTGTGCGGCGACCGGGACGCCCAGCCCGTGGTCAACGCGGGCACCCTCTACTCCTAGGCACATGGCTACCGAGCGAAAGAAGCTCCTCTTCCGGCTCGATCCCGCCGTGCACGACGCACTCGCGCGCTGGGCCGCAGACGAACTTCGCAGCACAAACGCCCAGATCGAGTACCTGCTGCGCAAGGCCCTCGCCGACGCCGGCCGCCTGCCCGGCGGAGTCGGCCGGATGCGCGGACCCGGCAGACCCCCACCACACCCGGTCCGGAAGAAGAGTGACATGGAAGTACCCGACAGCCTCCCCCAGCGCATCTTCCTGCTGGCCTACAACCCCGACAAAGGCAAGGTCGGCATGGGCACCAACCTCGGCGCCATGCTCCGCGCCGCTGCCCTCGCCGACCTCTACCTCAACGGCAAACTCACCGACGAACGTGGGCGCGCCGCCATCAAGGTCCGGCACCCCTGCCACGATCCCGTCCTCGAAGCGCTCCTCGAAGAGATCGCCGGCTCCAAGCCACGCAAATGGCAGTCCTGGGTCGACCGCCGTCAGCGCGCCGCCGTCCGCGCGGTACGCCAGCAGCTCGGTGACGGCGGCTGGGCCCGCCTCCAACCCCACCGAATCCTCGGGCTGTTCCCCACGACCAAGGTGACCATCCGCGACCCCCGCGTCCGCAAGGAACTCCTCGGCCGGGTCAACGGCGCCCTGAAGAAACCCATTGGCAGAACCGACCCCGCCGACGCCGCACTCGTGGCCATCGTTGCCGCCGGAAACCTCAATCTCGTCCTCGACCGTAGGACCAAACGCGCCAACAAACGTCGCATCCGGGAACTCACCGAGCTCAGCGGACCGATCGGCCCCGCCCTGCGCAAATCGATCCGGGACGCTGCCAGCGCGGGCGCGGCCGGTTAGCTGTCTGGTCGGCGGGCCCGCCACAGTGCCGCCGCCGCGCCCACGAGCAGCAGCGCGACCCCGATGAACGCCTCGGTGCCGCCGTGGGGTGCGACGTGCCCGGCGTGGGCCAGCAGGGTCGCCGTCATCGCAGGTCGAAGGTGGTTGCGACGGCTGGGGCCTCGGCGAGGTGGATGGTATGGGTGGTCGCGATGTGCAGCCAGGCGTTGCCGGTCCGCAGCGTCGTGACGGCCTTCGCAAGACCCCAGAACGCGACCTGCATGAACCATGCGAGGGACAACGCGGCCCGCGCGGGCGAATCCCACGCGAGGAACGCCTCGGTGATGTTGAGGGCGCCGTACGCGAGGGCGGACAGGACCGATCCGGTCACCCACGACCGGGCCAGGACCGACAGCCGCGGGGTCAGCAGTGACTGGGTTGTGATCATGATGGGCAGGAACGACCCGAGGGTGAACAGCACGAGGGTCAGCGCGTGCCCGGTGACGGAGGTCGAGTAGTACTCCGGGGTGGCGACGAAGAGGATCGGCGGGAGCCCGACGAGGATGAAGAACGGCACCCATACTTTCGGCCGGTCGAACCGCAGCAGCATGCTGTCCGGGCGGTAGCCCAGCCGGTAACGGAAGAACCAGTACGGCAGCACCGCGAGGGTTACGAAGTTGAAGATCGCCCAGGTGAGGGTGGTCGCCGGGGTCTGCTGGTCCCAGACGGCCTGCGCGCCGGGGGCGAGCCCGACGAACGCGATGTGCGTGCGGATGTCGAACACGCTGCCGACCGCCAGGACCGCCGCCATCCAGGCCAGCAGGCCGGCGGTCTCCTTGCCGGGGTTGCGGAAGTCGGGGGCGTTGCGGTGGTCGAGCGGTGCGCGGCGCCGCGCGAGGAGGAACAGGAACGCCATGCCGACTATGCCGCCGGCGATGCCGGAGAAGTACCCGCTCGGCTCTTGGTCGCTGAGCGGCAGCACGGACCGGTCGGTCGTGAAGATGTAGACGGTGCCGGCCGCCCAGGCGGCGAGGAACAGCAGCAGCCAGCGGTTGGTGAACAGGTCGCGGACGGCGGTCGGTGCCGTCGTCGGTGCGGCGGTGGTCGTCATGGCGGGACTCCCGAGAAGGTCGGACAGAATAGAGAACGGTGCTCTCGTTAAGAGCATCGTTCTCTGTTCTCGACCTGTCAAGAACAGTGTTCTCGTTTTGTGGGATCATGGCGGGATGACGACCGCCTCCACCGGCCTGCGGGCCCGCCGCCGACAGGAGCTGCTCGCCGCCATCCGCACCGCTGCCCTCGGCGAACTGCGCCGCTCCGGCGCCGCCGGCCTGTCCCTGCGCGCCGTCGCCCGCGACGTCGGGATCGCCGTTTCCGCCCTCTACCGCTACTTCCCGAGCCGCGACGAGCTGCTGACCGACCTCATCGTCGCCGCGTTCGACGAGCACGCCGACGCCGTCGAAGCCGGCGGCGCGCACGATGACGTCGGGGAGGCGCTGCGTGGGGTCTGGCACGCGTACCGGGCCTGGGCGGTGGCCCACCCAGCCGAGTTCGGGCTCGCCTACGGCACACCCGTCCCCGGCTACGTCGCGCCGCCGGAAGACACCGTGCGCGCCGGCAGCCGCATCGGCCGGTTCGCCCTCGGACTGCTCGCCCGCGCCTACGCCGAAGGCCGCCTCGACCCCGACACGCTGCACCGGCGCGCCGCCCGCCTGTCACCGGGCACCGCCGAACAGCTCGAGACCTGGTCCAACCGACATGGACAGCAGGTGCCGACGGAGGTCCTCGCCGTCTGGCTCGACCTGTTCGTGCGCCTGCACGGTCTGGTGTCCATGGAGGTGTTCGGCCTGCTGCGCCCGATCACCCCGGACACCGCCCCTACACCGCCGAAGTCGTCGACACCGAGCTCGCCGCTCTGCTCGGACCCCGGCCTTAGGTCAGGAGCGTGCGGGCGGCCTCAGCGATTCCACCGGGGACATGCCGTAACGATCGAGCAGGTAGCCGGCGGAACCGGTGGGTGCGAACTCGGGTACGCCCAGGATCTTCATCCGTACCGGGTGGTGCTGCACGACGGCCTCGGCCACCGCGCCGCCGAGCGCGCCGGCCGCGGTGGCCTCCTCGGCGGTGACGATGCCCGGGTCTCCCCGGCAGCGGCGACGACCGCGTCGACGTCGAGGGGTTTGACGGTGGGCATGGAGATCACCCGGGCGCTGATCCCGTCCGCGGCCAGTTGCTCGGCGGCGACCAGCGCCCGCCAGAGGACGGTGCCGTTGCTGATGATTGTCACGTCGTCGCCGGCGCGTACGGTGATCGCCTTGCCGGGCTGGAAGGTGTAGTCGTCGGCGTAGATCTGCGGCACGCTCATCCGGCTGACCCGGATGAACACCGGACCCTCGGTGGCCGCCGCCCACCGCATGGCCGCGGCGGTCTCGATCGGATCGGCGGGCACGACAACCACGATGTTGTCGATGGCGCGCAGCCAGGCGATGTCCTCAATGGAGTGGTGGGTGGGGCCGAGCTCCCCGTACGCCATGCCGGGGCTCATGCCGCACAGCTTCACGTTGCGGTCGGAGTAGGCGACGTCCGCCTTGATCTGCTCCATGGCCCGCGCGGTGAGAAAGCAGGAGGCCGCGGAGACGAACGGGATGCGGCCGCCGTTGGCCAGGCCGGCGGCGACGCCGACCATGTCCTGTTCGGCGATGCCTACGTTGATCAACCGGTCGGGAAAGGCTTTCTTGAACGCCTCGAGCTTGCTGGACCCGACGGAGTCGTTGACCACTCCGACGATCCGGTGGTCGGCGCCGGCGAGTTCGACCAGGGTGTCGACGTAGGCGTTGCGGCAGTCGAAGCGCGGCCGGTCGGACAGCGAGTGCTCCGCCGCCGAGAGGGTCCGAGTCATGCAGTTGCTCCCAGTTCGTTCAGCGCCCGTTGCAGTTCGTCCGGGTTGGGCACGCGGTGGTGCCACACCGCGTTGTTGCTCATGAAGGAGATCGGGTGGCCTTTGTGGGTGTGGGCGATGACGAAGGTCGGTTTGCCCGGACGGAACGGGATCGACGAGAGCACGTCGAGTAGCTCGCCGTGGTCGTGCCCGTTGACTTCGACGACCGCGAAGCCGAACGCCGCGGCCTTCTGGTCCAGTGCCTCCAGGTCGTTGGTCTCGCGGACGGTCGCGCCCTGCTGAAGCCGGTTGCGGTCGACGATGACGGTGAGCCGGTCGAGTTCGTGGTGGGAGGCCGCCATCATCGCCTCCCAGTTGCTGCCTTCCTGCAGTTCGCCGTCGCCGACCAGCACGTACGTCCGGCGCCGCGAGACGTCCAGCTTGGCGGACAGGGCATGCCCGACCGCGATCGGCAGGCCGTGCCCCAGTGGGCCGGTGCTGGCCTCGACGCCGGGGACCTTGCGCCGGTTGGGGTGTCCGTTGAGCGCCGACAGCGGTTTGAGGAACGTGGCGAGCTCCGCGACGGGAAGGAACCCGAAGGCGGCGAGGGTCGTGTAGAGGATGCCGGCCACGTGCCCCTTGGAGAGGATGAAGCGGTCCCGTTCCGGGTCGTCCACAGTGTCTGGTGTGACGTTGAGAACCGCACCGTACAAGGTGGCGAGGATGTCGATGGCGGACAGGTCACCGCCGATGTGGCCGGCGCCCGCGTAGTGCACGAGCTTCAGGTCCTGGATGCGGATCTGCCGCGCCGCCTCGGCGATGTGCACGACCTGGTCGGCCCGGCTGGCAAGCGGGCTCAGCCGGCCGAAGACGGGCAGCGTGACGTGTTCGGCGGCCAGCGCGGTCACGCGTCCACCTCCGCGTCGTCCACCATGGACGTCAGCAGGGCTCGCTGTACCAGGCGCCGCGCGGCGAGGGCATCGTGGTCGGCCTGGGCGGCCGCGAGCGCCTTTTCGTCCAATGTGTCCAGCGCCCGGTGGAGCGCCTTGAGGAAGCGGATCGCGTCCTTCGCGGCGGTCACGCTGTCTTCCCGGAACGGGAACTGGTCGAGCTGCCACACGCCGTCCCAGTTGTTGCGGCGCAGGGTGTGGAAGAACTCGAACGTCTCCACCAGGTGCACCGAGCCGACCACCATGTCGTCGTCCCAGCCGCGGAAGTTGTCGTTGACGTCGATGGCGAACAGCCGGCCGGCGTCGATACACAGTTGGGCGGCGTCGGCAGGGGTTTCCTGCCCGTACAGCGAATGGCCGAAGTCGAGCAGGACGCCGAGGTTGTCCACCCCGACCTGCTGGATCGCCAGCAGGGTGCGGGCGGCGTTGGGGAAGATGATCCGGTTGCGGGGTTCGCGTGGCTTGTACTCGATGACGAACCGGATGTCGGGGTGGGCCGAGGTGAGCTCGCGGAGCCCGGCGATGGCGCTCTGCCAGATGTCCCGGTAGTTGACCTGGAACGGGTAGTCCCAGCCGTCCTGGCCGAACCAGAGTTTGACGTAGTCGCAGCCGAGCTGCTTGGCCAGTTCGGTGGCGTCGTTGAGCAGCCGCAGCGCGTGCGCCCGTACGGCCGGGTCGGGGTTGGTGATGGAGCCCTTGACGAAGTCGCGGTTGTAGATCTCCGGGGTGATCGCCACGGCGCGCAGCCCGTTGCGTTCCAGCGCCGCCCGGACGTCGTCGAGCGTGCCGTCGAAGCCGGCGAACGGCCAGTTGAGGTCGACGACGGCCAGGTCGCCGACGGCGCCGGCGCGGTCGATCTGTTCGAGGAGGCCGACGGGCGGCCCGTAGCCTTCGGTGGCATAGCGGTCCTTGTAGGTGGCGAAGTGCCAGATGCCAGCGCCGAAGACCGGCGGGTTACTCATGATTCGGACTCCATTCTGGTACGGGTCGGGCGGGTCAGCCTTTGGTGGCGCCGGCGGTGAGGCCGCCGACGATCCACCGTTGCAGTACGACGTAGGCGAGCAGGATCGGCACGACGGCGATGAGGATGCCGGCGGCCAGACCCGTGTTGTTGTTGGCGAACTGGCCCTGGAAGTTGAGCAGTCCGACCGGGATGGTCTTGTTGGCGTCGGAGTTGAGGACGATGAGGGCGAAGAGGAACTCGTTCCACGTGGCGACGGCGTCGAGGATCGCGACGGTGACGAGAGCCGGTAGCGACAGCGGCAGGATGAGGGTCCAGAAGATCCGCCACGCACCGGCTCCATCGATCTTCGCGGCTTCGATCAGCTCGTCGGGCAACTGCCGGAAGAACGACTGCAACACCAGCACCTCGAACGGGATGCCGAAGGCCAGGTACGGCCCGACGAGCCCGAGCAGGCTGTCGGTGGCGCCCATGCCGCGCAGCATGATGAACACCGGCACGATCGTGATGTAGATCGGGATCGTCAGGCCGAGAAAGACGCCGAACATGATGGTGCGGCGGAAGCGGATCCGCAGCTTCGCCAGCGCGTACGCCAGCATGGCGGAGAGCAGGACGCCGACCGGCACCTTCAGCGCCAGCAGGATCGCGCTGTTGCGGTACGTCGTGGCGAAGTTGCCGACCCGCCACGCCTCGCTGAAGTTGGCCCAGGTGAAGTGCTCGGGCCAGGCCAGCGGCCCGGTGCCGATGAAGTCGGACAGCGGCCGGAGGCTGGTGACGACCAGCAGGGCCAGCGGCGAGATCCAGACGAGCGCGCCGGCGGCCAGCACGACGGTGGTGCCGATTCCCCCTTTGCGGAGCCCGCTCACGAGTCGCGCTCCTTGGTTTGGGACAGCACGTACGGGATGCCGGCGGCGACGGCCACGAGGGTGATGACGACGGCGATCGCGGTGCCGTAGCCGGCGTGGTAGTACTGGAAGACGTTGAAGTACATCCACGTCCCCATGACCTGCGTCGCTGTGCCCGGCCCGCCGTAGGTGGTGGCGTAGATGAGGTCGAAGACCTTGAACGAGTCGATCAGCGACAGCGCCAGCACGATGTAGTGGGCCGGCCGCAGGTTGGGCATGGTGATGTGCCAGAACCGCTGCGACCGGGTGGCCCCGTCCGCGGTGGCGGCCTCGTACTGCTCCCGCGGGATCGCCTGCAGGGCGGCCAGGTAGAGCAGCATGGGAAACCCGGTGCGCAGCCAGATCGCCGGCACCATCACCGCGGCCAGCGCGGTCGAGTTCTGCCCGAGCCACGGCTGCGTCAGGCCGTCGAGGCCGATGGCGCGCAGCGCGGCGTTGACGGCCCCGTAGTCCGGGTTGTAGAGCCAGCCCCAGATCGAGGCGATCGACACCAGCGGCAGCACGCCCGGCGTGTAGAACAGCATCCGCAGCAGCGGCTTGCCGCGGGCCTTGCCGTTCAACAGGACCGCGAGGGTCAGGCCGAGGACCATCGGGACGGTGATGGTCACCACTGTCCAAATGAGATTGTTGAGCGCCGCCCGGGTGACCACGGGATCCTCGGCCATGGCGCGGTAGTTCTCCAGCCCGACCACGTGGTAGCCGGCGCTCAGGCCGTCCCAGTCGGTCAGGCTGAAGAACAGCGACGAGAGCGAGGGGTACACCAGGAAGGCGATGTAGACGGCCAGCCCTGGGAGCGCGAAGACCCACGGCGTGAGCCCGCCGTACTTCTTCTTTTTCCGGACGGCAAGGGAGGCCGTTGCGGTCGCCATCGCGGGACTACTTGGTCTTCGCCCACGCGGAGACGATGTCCTGCATCCGCTTCGCCGCGTCGGCCGGCGCCAGCTTGCCCTGCAGCAGGTCGCTCTGCACGCTGAAGTACTGGTCCGATTGCTGCTTCGGGAACGCCTGGTCCTGGATCGTGTAGAACGGGCTCTGCTTGGCGATCTCCGTCCACTGGTACGACAGGGGCAGCTTGGCCTTGTCCGGCTCGGCGCCGGCGACCGTGGAACCGGTGTTTCCCAACGCCTTCTGGGTGTCCGGCTGCACCAGGTGGTCGAGCAGGGCGGCGGCCTTGTCCTTGTTGCCGCTCTTCGCGTTGATCATGTAGCCCTCGACGAACCCGGAGTGGCGCAGCGGGGTGTGGCCGGTGGGCAGCTGGAACGTGCCGAACTCCGCCGACGGCTTGTTGGCGGTCTGGATCGCGACGGCCTCGGTCCACTGACCGGTGATGGTGTACGCGGTCTTGCCCTGCACGTACATCGGCTCGACGTCGGCCGGGTCGAGGCCGAGCGCACCGTCCGGCAGCCACTTCTTGTCCTGCCACTTCTTGAAGTTGGCGAAGGCCGTCACCACCTCCGGACGGTCCCAGCTCTCCGCGCCGGAGAGCAGCTTGTCGTGCAGCTCGGGCCCGGCGGACTGCTCCAGCAGGTACTCGAAGAGCCGCATGATGTCCCAGCCGTACTTGCCGGCCACGCCGCAGGGTGTGACGCCGGCCGCGACCAGCTTGTCGTTCGCCTCTTCGAGCTCGGCGTACGACGTCGGCACGCTCACGCCGGCCTTGGCGAAGGCGGCCTTGTTGTACCAGACGCCGACGCCCGCGACGAAGAACGGCAGGCCGCTCTTGACGCCGTCGAACGTCATACCGGCGATGGCGTTCTGGTTTATCTTGCTGTCCCAGCTGTACTTGGCGTAGTACGGCGCGAGGTCGGCGGCCTGCTTCGCCTTGGCGTACGGGGCGCCGATCTGGCCGCCCCAGATGCGCCAGATGTCCGGGCCGGCGCCGCCGAGCAGCTCGGTGCGCAGCTTGTCCGGGTACACGGCCGCGCCGGAGCCGGGCAGGCTGTCGACGGTCGTGGTGGTGCCGTTCTGCTGGTCGAACTTGGCCACCTGCTCCTTGAGCAGACCGATCGTGGCGTTGTCTTCGTAGGTGAACACGCGCAGCTTGTTCGATCCGCCGCTGGAGCCACTGCCGGAGTCGTCGTCGGAGACACCGGTGCAGGCGCTCAGACCGGCCGCGCTGAGGACCAGGCCGGTCATGCCGAGGATGCCTCGGCGGGTGTACGTCGTTCCGGTCATTGCCGTCTCCTTCGTCTGCTTCGTGGGGGACGTTCGGAGGGGTTGCGGAATGCGGGCGTGGTCAGGGCCGGCCGCGCCCGAAGCGGCGGATCTTGGCGAACATGTCCTCGATGAGGAACCGGACGTCGACGGATTCGGTGACGCGGATCGGGTGCCCGGTGCCGGGCACGTGGTGCCCTTCGCGCCCGAAGCGCGGTGCGGGCCTGACCCGGAAGGTGCCGCCGTTGGGGTACAGCATCAGCGAGACGGCCGGTGAGTCGCCGAGGGAGCGGGACTCGATGGGTTCGGGGTGATAGGTCGCGTTCCATTCGACCAACTGGCGGATCAGGTAGTCGGCGAGCGCGCTGGTGCCGCCGATCCTCTCCGCCAGCTCGGCGTAGCCGACGGAGACCTGCGCGTACACGTTGCTGGGCACCTGCCACAGCGTGATGCCCGAGCTGAACACGACGTTGGCGGCGTCGATGTCGTTGCTGAGGTTGAACTCGACGCCGGGGTACGTCTGGACGCCGTAGCCGACGCCACCGATCCAGATGACCACGACGGGCCGCTGGACGATGTCCGGGTCGAGCAGGATCGCCGCCGCCATGTCGGTCAGCGGCCCGAGGAAGGCGACGTAGAGCGGGTCCTGCGGCGAGGCGAGCTTGCTTTCCGCCAGGATCAGCCGTGCCCCGGGGCTGTCCTGGGGGGTCCGCTCGTCGGGGATCGCGGTCGCCGCGCCGTTGGCCACGGTGACCTTTCCCCGCAGGTCCATGAGGTCGAGCAGGCGGTCGATCTCCTCCCGGGACTCCTCCATGCTGCGGGTGGTGCGGCGGGTCCCGAAGTGCGCGGCGATCAGGCCGCGCACGTCCAGCGACGAAGACAGCAACGCGTGCACGATGGCGAACTGGTCGTCCGCCTCGTTCTTGGCGTCGGTGTCGATGATCACGCGGCGTCGCCGTGTCGGCTGCATTGACGCTCCCAGTGGGGGTGGACTCGTCGGCTTCCCAGCGCATAATCTATCGGTAACGCAATTCTAGTCAACCCCTCGTTCCGACCCGGTCACTTAAGATCGCCGAGAAGGAGGCGCTGTGGGCGCAGCCGCGAAAGACCAGGTCATCCTCGCGATCGACCAAGGGACGACCAACACGAAGGCGCTACTTGTACGCGCGGACGGTCGGGTGGTCGGCACCGGCGCGGCGCCCGTCGGCGTCTCCTCGCCGCGGCCCGGCTGGGTCGAGCAGGACCCGGAGCGGATCTGGGTGAGCGTGGTGGAGGCGGTGACCGCCTGCCGGCGCGGAGCGCCCGACGCCGACCTCGCCGGCATCGCGCTGTCCACCCAGCGCGAGTCCGTCGTGGGCTGGCGGGCCAGCACGGGCGGCGCGCTCGGGCCGGTGATCGGCTGGCAGGACCGGCGCACCGCGGGATGGTGCGCGGACGGCGTCGACGCGCAGGCCCGGCACCTGGTCCGCGCCCGCACCGGGCTGCGGGTCGACCCGATGTTCTCCGCCCCGAAGATGCGGTGGCTGCTCGATCATCGACCCGCCGGCGTCCCGATCGAGGACGTCCGGTTGGGCACGATCGACTCGTGGCTGCTCTGGCGCCTGACCGGTGGCGCGGCACACCTGTGCGAGGCGGGCAACGCCTCGCGCACCCTGCTGTACGACATCGCCAGCCTGGACTGGGACGGCGATCTCCTCGACATCTTCGGCGTGCCCCGCGGCGCGCTCCCCCGGGCGGTCGCCTCCGACGCCCGCTTCGGCGCGGTCGCGGGCGTCCCCGCCGTGCCGGACGGCACCCCGATCCTGGCCGTCCTGGCCGACTCGCACGCCGCCCTGTACGGGCACGGGTGCACCACCGCCGGCACGGCCAAGGCGACCTACGGCACCGGTTCCTCGGTGATGGCCCCGCTCGACGCGCTGTCGACCACCGAGTCGTCCGTGCCGACCACCCTGGCCTGGGTGGCCGGCGGCTCGCCCACGTACGCCTTGGAAGGCAACATCCTGTCCTCCGGCGCCGCCCTCGCCTGGGCGGCGGACATCCTCACCGGCGGCAGCGTCGCCGACCTCGTCGACCTGGCCGAGACGGTGCCGGACAGCGCCGGAGTCACGCTGGTGCCCGCCTTCGCCGGCCTCGGCGCCCCGCACTGGGACCGGCAGACCCAAGCACTGCTGTCCGGCATGGGGGAAGGAACGCAGCGCGCCCACATAGCCCGCGCCGCGGTCGACTGCGTCGCGCACCAGATCTGCGACATCGTCGACGTGATCGAGGACCGGGCCGGGCGGCTGCGGGTGTTCCGGGCCGATGGCGGCGCGACCGCCTCCGCCCTGGTCGTCCAGACGCAGGCCGACATGCTGGGCCGGGAGGTACGAGTCGGCGAGGTCGCGGAGGTGTCCGCGCTCGGTGCCGCCCGCCTCGCCTGGGCCAGCCTCGGCCGGAGCGACTCGTGGCCGTCCCACGACGGCGGCGCCAGCTACCACCCCAAGCTGGACGAAACCGACCGGCGCAGCCGGCGGAGCCGCTGGGCCGGCGAGGTGAGCCGCACCAGGTACCGCCCGGCATGACGAACGGGTGTGCGCAATTTTATTCGCTGGATGGCAGGATGGATCCGCGGAAAGCGGTTGTCACCTGTTGTCAGGAGAGCTCCACATGGCATCAGCGGCTCGGGGCGTGACCCCGACTGCGACAGACGGGCAGATCCGGCTCATCACCAAAGTCGCGCGGATGTACCACGAGCGCGGCATCCGCCAGGTCGAGATCGCCGAGACCCTGCATCTCTCTCAGACCAGGGTCTCCCGCCTCCTTAAGCGCGCCGCCGAGTTGGGCATCGTTCGCACCGTGGTAGCCGTCGCCCCGGTCTGCACACCGACCTCGAGGAAGCCCTGGAAACCACGTACGGGCTGGCCGAGGCGGTCGTCGTCGACGTGCAGGGCAGCCACCTGGACATCGCCACCGGCCTCGGCTCGGCCGGCGCCTCGTACCTCGAAACCACGCTGACCGGCGGCGAACGCGTCGGCATCTCCAGCTGGAGCCAGACACTGCTCGCCGCCGTCGACCGCATGCACCCGTTCCGCCTGCCCGGCGCCGAGAGCGTGATCCAGCTCGTCGGCGGACTCGGCGACCCCTCGGCACAGACCCAGGGCAACCGCCTGCTCACCGAAATGGCCCGGCTCGTCGGCGCCACACCCATGTTCGTACCGGCGCCCGGCCTGGTGGGCAAGAAGAGCATCCGGGACAGCCTGCTCAGCGACCCCGCCATGGAATCGGTGGCCGCCGCGTGGAGCCGCCTCACCATGGCCCTCGTCGGCATCGGCAGCCTGCCACCATCGCCGCTGCTCCGGGCCAGCGGCAACGCCGTCGACCCGGCCGAGCAGGACAAGCTCCTCGCCGCCGGCGCGGTCGGCGACGTGTGCCAGCGGTACTTCGACGCCACCGGCACCCTCGTACACAGCGACCTCGACGACCGCGTCGTGGGCATCGACGCCGAGACGCTGCGCCGGATCCCGCGCCGGATCGGCATCGCGGGCGGCGAGAGCAAACACGCCGCCATCCACGCGGCCCTCACCGGCGCATGGGTCAACGTCCTGCTGACCGACACCGGCACCGCGGAGGCGCTCGTGCGCTGACCGCTCGCAGCGGTCCGCCGCCGCCGCAACCTTGTGGTGACGCCAGGCGTAACCATCTCAGGGGCACGGGAGGGGCGGGGCCGAGATGCGGGACGCGTACAGCTTCGACGAGTTCTACCGCAGCACGTCGACGCGCTTGATGCGGTACGGGTATGCGATCGTCGGCGACCTCGCCGAGGCGCAGGACCTGGTTCAGGAGGCGTACACGCGGGCGTGGCAGCGGTGGCGCACCGTCGCCGACCATCCCAGCCCGGAGTCCTGGGTACGGCTGGTCGTCACCCGGCTGGCCGTGGACCGATGGCGGCGGCTGGGCCGCTGGCAGGCGGCGCTGCTGCGGTCCGGCCCGCCCGAACCGGTCCGGCCACCCAACGAGGACACCGTCCTCGTCGTCGCCGCGCTGCGCCGCCTGCCCGCTGCCCAGCGACAGGCGCTGGCCCTGCACTACCTGTTCGACCTACCGATCGCCGAGATCGCCCTGGAGACCGGGGTGGCCGTCGGCACCGTGAAGTCCTGGCTGTCGCGCGGCCGGGCCGGGCTGGCCGAAGCACTCGCCGGTACACCGGCGGGCGGCGCCCGGGAGGGAGACGACGATGAATGACCTCGAGCGGGCGTACACGGCCCTGGCACAGGAGGCGGACACCGTGGCACTCACGACACCAGGCGCCCTGCGGTCCCGCGCCGACCGGCGCGGCCGGATCCGGGTCGCGACGACCCTCGCCGCCGCCGCGGCGGCGGTCGGCGTCGCGGTCGCCGGAACGCAGTGGGTCTTCCGCGCCGACGCGCCCGCGCCGATTCCCGGCACCACCCCGAGCCCCGCTCCCCGGCCACCTCGCCACCACCGCCGACACCGTCCGCTACGGCCCCCACGGCCGCACCGTCCACCACAACGACGACCCCGCCCCGCCGCACACCGCCCAAGAGCGTCCCCAACAGCGCGTTTCTGCAGATCACCGACACCAACGGCGACGTTCCCGTGGAGAACCTGGACGGCGAACCGGTCCTGCCGAAGCTGTGCGACGCCACCTTCGACAGCGACGACGCCATCGCGGTCCGCCGCACCCGCCTGATCACCTACTGGGCCGAACAGCGCCAGGACGGCCAAGTGCCGGACGGCACGTTCCGGCAGTCCATCACCGTGTACGAGCCGGACCAGGCGGCCCGCTTCCTGGACGAGCTGCGCGCGGCGGTGGCCGGCTGCCCGACCCAGGCAGAACGGCGCTACCGGCTCCTCTCCGCGCCCCGACACGGCGACGACTCTCTCGTGGTCGAAGAGACCTACCCGACCGTCGACCCCGACGGAAAACCGACCGGCGGCCGGGACGTACGACTGGTCTCGGTGGTACGCATCGGCGACGTCGTCACCATGCTCTACGAGAAAGGCTGGGAGGCCGGCTGGTCAGCCGAGCCCGACGTCGTCAACGCGTTCACGACCAAGGCGGTGACCCGCGTGGAGTCCTGGCTGAACTGACCCAGAGGCTCAGTGCGGATCTGGGCGGAGGGACGCGCGAGCGGCGTTGATGGCGTCGAGCAATTCCTCGTGGGACTCGTACTGATCGGCGCGGTCTACATCGACACCGCATTCTTGTTGCCGTGCCCGGATCACGTCCGCGTACGGGTACGAGGAGATGTGCACGGGGAAGGCGAAGGGGTCGAGGGCTCGTTCCCGGAGCACCTCGAACGGGCGGCCGCCGCCATAGCCGATGTGGAGCCAGCTGTCGTACGGGGAGCGGTCGTACACGTTGGCCGCGAACCCGTTCGTCCATTCGGTGAACAGCGTGGCCAGGCTGGGGGCGGCGCGAAGCGGGTTCCAGTCGTCAGCGTCGATCTGGTAGCGCCAGACCTCTCCCTCCCGGTCGCCGGTGAGCACGCAGGTAAAAACCAGGTGGTCGGTGAAGAACAGGGGAAGCTGGTGCCGCCAATGGAAGGGGTCGCGACCGCGAAGGACAAGTAGTTGAGCAACTCGTCCGCGTCGGTACACGGCAGCATGTACGCGCCGCTCGGCAAGACCGGCCCGTACAGCCATCGCTGGGATCGGAGCCAGATCAGTTGCTCGGCGATGTGGTCCACGTCGAAGACCCGGCGAAGTACGTCGAGCGGCAGCTCGTCGCCGCGGTCGCCATCATCGGTCCACGGCACACCCGCGGCCGTCGCCGCGGCCCGATACGCCTGCACCGCGTCACGCAGCACGGGCATGCCGTCGAGCATCACAGACCTCCATGATCGAGCCCGGCACAGGCTACCCCGCTCCCGACCACCCGGGGTGCCGGTCCTTCGCTACCTGAGGACGACGCTGCGGCACCTGAGACGGAGGCGCCCCGCTCCGCACGCCGCCACCGTCGGATCATGACAGTCTTGCTTTCCGATCCTCGGGTCGCGGCCGTGCCGGTGCACGACGCCGCCGAGCCGTTGGTACGCCTCGACGCGGACTTCGGGCCGGCGCGGGCGTGGGTTCGTCGGGGCCTGGCGGAACGGCTCGCCGCCGCTCGGGACGCCTTACCGGCCGACCTTCGGCTGCGGGTGGTGGAGGGTCACCGTCCGGTTCGGCAGCAGCGGTCCATCATCGCGGCCTATTCGACGGAGCTACGTCGCCTTCACCCGGGGCTGCCCGACGCCGAGCTGCACCGTCTGACGAGCAGGTTCGTGTCGCCGGTCGAGGTGGCTCCGCACGTCGCGGCCGCGGCGGTGGATCTGACGCTGGTGGACCCCGAGGGCGCGGAGTTGGACATGGGTACGCCGATCGACGCGACGCCCGAGCAGTCCGGCGGCGCTTGCTACTTCGCCGCGGCGGGGATCGACACGGACACCCGGGCGCGCCGGGAGCTGATGGCGAAGGTGCTGAGCGGTGCTGGCCTGGTGAACTACCCGACGGAGTGGTGGCACTGGAGCTACGGCGACCGGTACTGGGCCTTGATGACCGGCGCGCCCGCCGCGCTGTACGGCCCGGTCCTGGCGGAGCCGGCCGGATGACGGCACTCGCGCTCGCCCGGCGGGAGGCGCTTGGCGGAGCCGCGCGGCTGACGGTCGACCTGGGCGCGGTCGCGGAGAACGTCCGGCTGCTCAGGCGGCGTACCGCGGCGGGGTTGATGGCCGTGGTCAAGGCGGACGGCTTCGGCCACAGCGCCGTCGACGTCGCCCGCACGGCCGTGGCCGCCGGGGCGGGTTGGCTGGGCGTGACGAGCGTCGACGAAGCCGTCGCGCTGCGCGATGCTGGGCTGCGGGTACCCGTGCTGAGCTGGCTCAACCCGCTCGACGCCGACTTCGGCGCGGCGGTGCGCCGAGGGGTCGACCTGGCGGTCCCCAGCGGCGCCCACCTCGACGCGATCGCCGGCGCGGCCGGTCCCGCCCGCGTTCATCTGCATCTGGACACCGGCATGGCCCGCGACGGCGCCGAGCCGGAGGCGTGGCTCGACCTGTGCCGGCGGGCCCGCGCGGCCGAGCAGGACGGGCGGATCCGGGTGGTCGGGGTGATGGGACACCTCGCGTGCGCCGAGACACCGGGGCACCCGGCCAACGCGGCCGGCCGGCGCCTGTTCGAGTGGGGCGCGGCCATAGCCCGCGGCGCGGGGCTGCGGCCCGCCGTGCGCCATCTGGCCGCCTCGGCGGCGGCCCTCACCGATCCACGATCCCACTTCGATTTGGTACGCGTCGGCGCGGCGCTGGTCGGCATCGACCCGACCGGTACCACCGCTCTGCGCACCGCGCTGAGCCTGACCGCTCCCATCGTGGCCGTGCGACGCGTCCCGGCGGGGACCCCGGTCGGCTACGGGCACGCCTGGCGGACGGGGGCGGCGACCACCCTCGGCTTGGTACCCGTCGGGTACGCCGACGGCCTGCCACGCAATGCCTGGCCCCGTGCCGAGGTGCACGTCCGCGGCCGGCGACGCCGCCTCGCCGGCCGGATCTCCATGGATCAGTTCGTCGTCGATCTCGGCACCGATCCGGTGCGGCCCGGCGAGACCGCCACCGTGTTCGGCCCGGGCGACGCCGGGGAGCCGACGCTCGCGGACTGGGCCGGCTGGGCCGACACGATCCCGCACGAGCTGGTGACCCGGCTCGGCCCCCGGCTCCGCCGCCACGTCATCGCCGCCGACCACCCCGCCCCGGATGGGAACCTGCCATGAACACACCCCGTTCCCGCGTCGCCGTCATCGGCGGCGGCCAGAACTGCGAACACGAGGTTTCCCTCGCTTCCGCGGCCGCTGCCGCTGCCGCGCTCGGTCCCCACCGGTACGACGTGGTGGTCCTGACCATCGGCGTCGACGGCGGCTGGCGGGACGGGAGCGACCGGCCGATCGGTCTGGCCGCCGCTGTCGAGGTGCTGCGCGGCTGCGACGTGGCGATGCCGCTGGTGCACGGGCCACGCGGTGAGGACGGCACGCTGTCGGCCCTGCTCGACCTCGCCGGCGTGCCGTACGTCGGCTCCGGGCTGACCGCCGGCGCCGTCGCGATGGACAAGTGGGTGACCAAGCTGGTGGCGGAGGCCATCGGCATCGCGACCGCGCCGGGTGTCCTGCTCACCGCCGCGACCGCCGCCACGTACGCCTGGACCCACCCGGTCGTCGTCAAACCGGTCTCGGCCGGCTCGAGCCAAGGCGTCGCCCGGGTGGACCGGCCCGGGCAGCTGGCCACCGCGCTCGCCGCCGCGCTCGCGGTGGACCACCGGGTGCTGGTCGAGGACGTCGTCGACGGCCGGGAGGTGGATCTCGCCGTGCTGGCCCGCCCGGACGGGACCCGGATCGTCGCCCCCGCGCTGGAAGTCGTGGTCGCCGGCGGCGTTTTCGACTACGCCACGAAGTACGACGGATCGGCTGTGTTCCGGGTACCGGCTCCGCTGGACGAGGCGGACCGCAAGGCGCTCGAGCACGCCGCGCTGGCGACGTACGACGCGCTGGGGTGCCGTGGCGTCGCGCGGGTCGACTTCTTCCTCACCGCGGACGGTCCGGTCCTCAACGAGGTCAACACCACGCCCGGCTTCACCAGCCAGTCGCAGGTACCGCGGATGTTCGCCGCGGCGGGCATCGCGTACCCGGAACTGCTCGATACGCTGATCAGCGATGCACTCGCCGCCCCATCCTGACGCTGCGTGGCAGGAGTGGCTGCCGGACGCCGCGGCCGGGCTGATCGTGGCGGCTCTCGGGTTGGTCATCGCGATCCTGAACTACGGCGCGTTCGACGAATACGCCGGGGCCGTGCCGCTCGGGCTGAGCCCCTACCGTCAGGTGGCGCTGCTCGCGGTGGTCGCGATCGTCATGGGGGCGGCGATCGGTCTCAGCCGCCTCGCCCCCGGCGCCGCGCTGGCGACGGTGTGGGTGCTGGCCGGGACACATGTGCTGGTCGGCGTACCGATCCTCGCCACCGAGCTGGCGGTCGTGGTGGTGGCGTTCGGCACGGCCCGCTGGGGCAGCACGGCGATCGTCTGGCTCAGCGCGCTGTCCATCCCGGCCGGCGCGATCGTCGCCGTCCGCTTCCTCGCCAGCGACATCCGGCGGGTCCTGTCCGGCTTCATCGACCTGAGCGCCCTGGCGAACCTCGCGGAGCAGTGGCAGCCGGGTGCCATCGTCATCGGCGCGGCGCTGCTGGGTCTGCCGTGGATGGCCGGCATGGTGCTGCGCGTGGCCGCGGGAGCTCGGACGACGGCCGACCTGGCCTCGGTCGACGTCGCCCGGGCCGAGGCGGACCGGGCGCAGGCGCGGCAGATCGCCCGGCTACGCGAAGACCAAGCCCGTCTCGCCCGCGACGTACACGACGTGGTCGGCCACTCGCTCGCGGTGATCCTCGCCCAGGCCGAGTCGGGCCAGTACCTGCCCGACGGCGATCCAGCGGCCCTCAAGACGACCCTGGCCAACATCGCCGACTCGGCCCGCACCTCGCTGCAGAGCGTCCGGCACGTGCTGTCGGCCACACAGGAGGGCATCGCGGCTCCCACGCCAGGGCTGGACAGCCTCGTCGAAGGGCTGCGCACGAGCGGCCACGAGGTCGCCTCGACGGAGTCCGGCGCGCCCCAGCCGATGCCGCCCGAGCTCGAACTGACCGCGTTCCGGACGCTGCAGGAAATGGCGACAAACGCGATGAAACACGGCCGGCGTGATCGCCCCATCACCGTGGAACGCCGATGGCCGGACGGAGATTGGGAGGCCACGCTGAGGATCTCGGTGAGCAACGTCGCGGCGGCCGAGCCCGCCACCTGGCTGCCGGACTGGACCGCCGGCCAGGGCCTGACCGGCATGCGGGAACGGGTCGAGTCCGCCGGCGGCCGGCTCGACGTCGACCGGCGTGACGTCGCCGGCGAGCCAAGGTTCACCGCGACCGCGTGGATCCCCGTGCGGCGGTCACTGCCGTGACCGACCCGATCAGCGTGCTGCTCGCCGACGACCAGGAACTGTTCCGCTCGGGCGTAGCGGTCATCGTGGACGCGCAAGACGGCATGTCGGTGGTCGGCGCCGCCGGCGACGGGCTCGAGGCGGTCCGCCTCGTCGACGACCTGGCACCCGACGTCGTGCTGATGGACATCCGGATGCCGCACATGGACGGCGTCGAGGCGACCCGGCAGATCTTTCTGCCCGAGCGGGTCCGCAGGCGGGCCAAACCCGTGCGCGTGCTGGTCCTGACCACCTTCAACCTGGACGACCGGGCGGCCACCGCGATCCGCTACGGCGCGAGCGGCTTCCTCCTCAAAGACACCACCCCGGTGATGCTGCGCGACGCCATCCGCACCGTCCATTCCGGCAACGCCGTCCTCGCACCGCCCGACCTGACAGCCCTGATGGACAACCACTTCCGGGCACCCGTCCCGACGCCCGAGTCCTACCTCGCCCTCACCGACAAGGAACGGGACGTCTTCACCGCCGCCGCACGCGGCATGTCCAATGCCGAGATAGCCGCCACGGTGTACGCGAGCGAGTCCACAGTGAAGACGCACATCGGCGCGATCCTCCGCAAGCTCGGACTGCGCGACCGCGTCCAAATTGTCGTATTCGCGTACGAACACGGCCTGATGCCACCGCGCCCCGCGGTGCCGTAGAACCCTCATTACCGTGCCGGGCGTGGGTGGGCGTGCACGACGGCCAGGTTGTGTTGCAGGGCGGCGATTTCCGGGTGGTCGGGGCCGAGCACGCTGGTCTTGATCCGTAGCGCCTCGTCCAACGAGCGAAGGGCCGCCGCCGGATCGCCGCGGCGGTACCGCGCCACACCGAGACTGTGCAGGCACACGGCGACCTCGTAGTGGTCCGGGCCGAAGCGACGGACCCAGATCCGGTACGCCTGGCCGAGTTGGGTTTCGGCCTCGTCGAGGTGGCCCAAGCCGAGCAGGACCGCACCGAGTACCGCCGCGTCCGCGGCGACCTCGGTCGCGGTCGGGCCGTGCTCGCGCCGGTGCAGCATGAGGGCGGTGCGGGCCGGTGTCAGGGCGTCGGCGAACCGGCCCTCGGCGTGCGCCAACCCGGCCAGGTTGTGGTAAATGCAGGCCGTCAGGTCGGTGTGCGTGGACGTGGCGAGGGCGGCGGCGTAGCGCTCTGCTGCCTCGGCATAGCGGCCGGCGTCCTTGTACACCACGCCGAGCGCGTTGTTGACCGCGCTGAGCGGTTCCACCGGTGTGGCGTGCTCGGCAGGACCGGCGATGGCGCCACGCAACGTGGCTTCGGCGACGTCGAGCTTGCCCTGCCGGCGTTGACTGTTGGCGAGGCGGATCAACGCGTCGACCAGCGTGGCCTGGCACGGCTCAGCACGCGGCGCCGCGTCGAGCAGGCGGATGGCTCGCCCTAGGGTGGCTTCGGCATCGGCGTAGCGGGCCAGCTGAAACTCGAAGTCGGCGAGGGTGAGCAGCGCGCCGACCAACTCCACGACAGCGGCGCCGTCGAAGAGGGCGATGGCTCTGACGACCTGCTGTTGGGCGCGGCGCAGGCGCCCGGCACGCCACAGCCGCAACGCGCGCTGGTGACCTTGCCGGGCCCTGACCAGATTCCACGCTCCGCGCCAGCCGGGCGCAGCGGTCATCTCCCCCGCGCGTCCAGCGACGGCTCGGCGTGGTTGAGAGAGATGCCCGCAGAGGCTCAGGTCCCCTACCTTCGTACCGCGCGGGTCGCCGAAAAACACGCCTTAGGCTTGGCGGGTGCAGCATGACGCGATCTTTGGCCAGCATCGTTCCCGTCTCCACGCCGTCGCGTACCGGGTGCTCGGCCGCTGGAGCGACGCCGAGGATGTCGTGCAGGACGCGTGGCTGCGGTGGAGCGCTGTCGACGCCGGGCAGGTCGAGAACCCGGAGGGCTATCTGGTCCGGGTGACCACCCGGCTGGCGATCGATCGCCTGCGCAGCGCCGCGTCCCGGCGCGAGACCTACGTCGGGCCGTGGCTGCCCGAGCCCATTCTGACCACGCCCGACGTCGCCGAGGACGTGGCCCGCTCGGAGTCGGTGTCGCTGGCCATGCTGCTGGTCCTGGAGTCGTTGTCGTCCCTGGAGCGGGCGGTCTTCGTGTTGCACGAGGCGTTCGGCTACTCGTACGGCGAGATCGCCACGATTGTCGAGCGCAGCCCCGAATCGGTGCGCCAGACGGCGTCGCGCGCCCGTGAGCATGTGAGCCGCAAGCGGCGGCGCTATGACACCGATCAGGCGACCCGGCGCAAGGTGACGGAGTCGTTCATGTCGGCGAGCACCGGTGGTGATCTTGCCGCGCTGATGCAGGTGCTGGCGCCGGACGTCCGGCTGGTGTGCGACGGCGGCGGGCTGGCGCCGGCGCCGCGCAAGGCGATCGAGGGAATCGACCTGGTGGCGCGGGCGCTCGTCACCTTCGCCGGTCGCATGCCGCAGGAGCCGCGGGTGGTGGTGACCGAGGTCAACGGCGGCCCCGGCATCGTCATCTACTCCGGCGACACCCCGGCGGCGGTCATCGTGCTGCACCTCGTCGACGGGCGCGCCCGGGAGATTCACCTGATCAGCAATCCGGAGAAGCTCACCGCCGTCACTGGTTTGTGACGGCGGTCACAGCGGCTCACGGTTGGGTGCGGCCGTCTCGTCCGTGGGGCATGACTGACATCAAGCAGGTAGTTGTGATCGGCGCCGGATACACCGGCATGCTCGCGGCCCTCGGCGCGGCGAAACGTGCCAAGGGACAGGTGCACGTCACCCTCGTCAACCCGTGGGAAAGGTTCACCGAGCGGCTGCGGATGCACCAGGTCGCCACCGGCCAGCAGCTCGCCGAGCACCTCATCCCGGACATCGTGGCCGGCACCGGCATCGACTTCGTACAAGGCTGGGCGACCGGGATCGACACCGCCGCGCGCACCGTCGCGGTGTCCACCGTGGACGGCGGCAAGGTCTCAATCGGCTACGACACACTGGTGTACGCGATCGGCAGCACCACCGACACCAGCCGCGTCCCCGGCGTCGCCGAGCACGCCTTCACCCTCAACAGCCCGCAGAGCGCACAGGACATGGCCGCACACCTCGCGCACCAGGGCAACAGCGAATTCCTCGTCTGCGGCGCCGGCCTGACCGGGATCGAGGCCGCGACCGAGATCGCCGAGTCCCACCCGAACGTCCGGGTCACCCTGCTCAGCCAGGGCGAGCCGGCCGCGATGATGGGCACCAAGGCCCGCGCGTACCTGATGGCGGCATTGGATCGGCTGGGCGTGACCGTCCGGGCGGGCGTCAGCGTGACCAAGGTAATGCCGGGCGGGGTCGAACTGGAAGGTGGCGAGTTCGTCGCCGCCGACGGCTGCCTGTGGACCACCGGCGTGCGCGTGGCCCCACTGGCCACCGAGTCCCGGATCGCCACCGACGAGCACGGGCGCATCATCACCGATGCCATGCTGCGGTCGGTGTCGCACCCGGAGATCTACGCCGTCGGCGACGCGGCCGCGATCCGCCAGGCGTACGGCGTCATCCACGGCACCTGCCAGAGCGGCATTCCGACCGCGGCGCACGCCGCCGAGAACATCGCCCGCCAGTTGCAGGGCAAGCAGCTCAAGCCGTTCCGCTTCGGCTACCTCCACCAGCCGGTCAGCCTCGGGCGCAAGGACGCGGTCATCCAGTTCACCTACGGCGACGACACCCCTCGGCGCTGGTACCTCACCGGTCGGGCGGCCATCTTCTACAAGGAGACGGTCAGCAGCAGCCCGATCAAGACCTACAAGCTGGCGAAGCGGCTGGCCATCTCGTCGCGGATGCTCGCCACGACCGGCGGACGTCGCAACAAGTCGACGGCGTGACCATCAAGGCAGGATCTCGACGTACCCGTCGGATCCGTGCACGCGGATCCGCTGCCCGTCCCGGATCAGCCGGGTGGCCTGCTCCACACCCACGACGGCCGGCAAGCCGTATTCCCGGGCGATCACCGCGCCGTGGGTCATCAGGCCACCCACCTCCGTCACCAGGCCCGCGATCGCGACGAACAGGGGCGACCAGCTGGGGTCTGTGTAGGCGGTGACCAGGATGTCGCCCGCTTCGAGATCTGCCTCCGCCATGTCAAGGATGACGCGGGCCCTCCCCTCGATGGTCCCGGCGGAGACCGGCAAGCCGATCAGGGCACCAGCCGGGGCGTCGTCACGCCGGTACGCCCCGGCGACGGCCTCGCCATCCGACGTGAGCACCCGGGGTGGCGTGAGCGCCTGGTACGACCGGAACGCGTCCTTGCGCTGCTGGAGGAGGTGGTCATCCACCTGGTTGGTGCGCACGACGTCGTGGAGCTCGGAGAACGTGAGGAAGAAGATGTCCTCCTTCTCGGGGAGCACGTCGGCCCGCACGAGGCGCTCGGCCTCCGCCAGCAATGCCTGCTTGTAGACGAAGTAGCGGCTGACGATGTCGTACTTCGGGTACTCCCGGTACCCGATGAAGGTCCGGACCCGGTCGATCATCCGCTTGGTCTCGTCGGCTTTCTGCGCACCGTCCGGCAGGGCCCGCAAGCGTGACAGCACGTCCTGTTCCTTCCGCTGCGCCTCCTGCCGCCCTTGCTCGAAGCGCCGTTTGGCAGCGCCCGGCTCGAAGAGCCTGATGTTGTCGAGGATCACGGGCACGAGCGTGGTGGGGCGTTCGCGCCAACGCGGCCTCGTGATGTCGATCTCGCCGCCGCAGCGCATGCCGTACCGGTCGAGGTATGCCTCGATGGCGTCGCGCGCTTCGCTCCCGCCCGCAAGCTTCGGCAGCTCGTCCAGGAAGCCCTCGTCCTCGACGTCCTGCAGAAACGCCACCACCTGCGGATGCGGGCGGATCACGTCCGCGACGTCGAGCAGCCCCAGCCCCATCTCCGACGTGACGTTGTCGGGGGCGGACAGCGTGAGCGTGTCGGCCGCGTCCTTCTCGCCCAGCCACTCCCGCAGCCGGTCGTTGAGCCACCAGGTGGCCGCCATCCCCGCCATGATCGCCTGTGCGCTCAGCGGATCGCTGAGGACCCGCTTGTGCTCCTGGAACGCCTCCAGCAGGAAGTCGAACAGCGCCGGCCCGGTCTTCGTCCGGATGTCGCGCCGCAGGGCGGCGATGGACGCCTGGCTGCGCTCGATCAGCCCGGTGACGATGGCCGGATCGGTCTCGATCGGGGTGGATGCGCCGCCCGGTGGCGGCCCGCCGGTACCACCGTCCGGGAGCGTCGGGACGAAGTCGTCGCGGTCGAGGATGGTCTCCAGCGCGTCCCCGGTCAGCGGATCGGATTTCCCCACCATCTCCAGAAAGCCGGCGCGGCTCGCGGGCGAGGCCAGGCGCTGGGTGGCGTCGACGAACAGCCTCCCGCCGGCCTCGTGCATCCGCGCCATGGCCGTCAGCTGCCACACGGAGATGCCCAGCGGCTTCATGGGGTCGGTCATCATCTGTTGGTGGCCGACGGAGAGGTAGACGTGATTGTCCTGGTCGCCGGTCTCGGGGATGGGGAACAGCGTGGTGATCGGCCGGCTCTGAACGATCTGGAAGCCGTCATCGACCAGGCACCATTCGATGTCCTGCGGGCGGCCGAAGTGCGCTTCGATCCGCCGGCCGAGCCGCACGAGCCGGACGACCTGCGCATCCGTCAGCGCCGGCTGCCGCTGCCGCTGCGGGTCGATCGCCACCTCCTGCGTCCCGCCGGCCGGCGACGCGTGGATGGCACGCTGTTTGGCGGCAACCGCCTTGGTGACGACCTCGCCGTCTCGCACCTTGTAGACGTCCGGGTTCACCAGGCCGGAGACCAGGGCCTCGCCGAGCCCGAAGCTGGCGTCCACGGTGGCGACCTTCCGGTTGCCCGTGACGGGGTCGGCCGTGAACAGGATGCCGGCCGCCTGCGGGAAGACCATCTGCTGCACGACCACGGCCATGCGGACCTGCCGGTGGTCGAAGCCGTTGCGCAGGCGGTAGGTCACGGCCCGCTCGGTGAACAGCGACGCCCAGCACCGGCCGACGTGCTGGAGGATCGCCGCCGGACCCACGACGTTCAGGTAGGTGTCCTGCTGACCGGCGAAGGAAGCCGTCGGCAGGTCCTCGGCCGTCGCGCTGGATCGCACGGCGCAGGCGGCGTGCTCGCCGAGCCGCGCGAGCGCGCGGGTGATCGCCGTCGCCAGATCGTCAGGGATCGCGATCCCTTCGATGGTTTGGCGGATCTCCGCGCTGAGCGTGCGGATCACCTCCCGGTCATCCGGGTTCCGGCGCGACAGCCGATCGAGCCGATCGTCGATCGACGGCGCGTCCGCCATGATCCGCCGGAAGGCGTCCGTCGTCACGCAAAACCCGGCCGGCACCCGGATGCCTTCGATCCGCGACAACTCCCCCAGGTGCGCGCCCTTGCCGCCAACGACCGCGACCCGCGTCCCGTCAACCTCTTGAAGATCCAACACGTACGGCTCGATCATTGCGACACACCTTTTCCCCCGGTTGTGGCCTCGGCCGAGGATTCTGCGCCACGCCCCGGGTCTTGCCGCAAGCCCCCCAGTGCGCTATAGGTTAGAAGTGGCAAGGAGAGGATCTCCTTGCCTTTGCTATTTGCCGTCCGGCCGGCCAGTTGGTCGCCGAGGGCGTGTTCTTCAGCGTCAGCGTGCTGTTCTTCACCCGCGTCGCCGGCCTCACCCCGACCCTCGCCTGCGGGCTCTACTCGGCCGCCACCTCCGGCGGCGTCGCGGTCGTCATGTGGCGCACAGCCTCGCCGAAGTCCTCTCCGAGGCCGGTAGCTGGACGCTCGCCTTCGAGCTCGCCGACCCGGACAACGCTGGCGCCTACCAGGGCGTCAGCCAGACCGGCGCCGCGCTGGGCTCGATGCTCGCGCCGCTGGTCGTCACCGCCACCGCGATCGACCACGGCCGCGGCGGGTGGGGCGTGCTCAAGGCCGGGTAGTTAAGGGTCCTTGGGTGCTATCAAGCCGCGCCGGCTGGTCGCTTGCTGGGCAGTGGACTTGGTGGGGCAGGGCGGGATCTTGCGCCCGGACGTGTCCGACATAACCGGACCCAAGATCCCGGTGTACCCCACCAAGTCGAATGACCGGCCGCCGTCGACGCATCTTGCGCTGTACCGAGTTCTCCTAACTACCCGGCCGTGGGGGCGCCCCTACGGCCGGGTAGTTAGGGGTTCGAGGGTGCTGTCAAGCAGTGTCGGCACCGACCGCGAGGATCCCAGACCATCCATGACCGCGGCGAATAGTTGCCCCGCGGCGGGCAGTTTCTCGCCACAGTCGTTCAAGGACGCCGACCGATAGCACCAAGATCCGCTCGCGTCGTCAGCGCTTGACACGCACCGGTTCCCTTAACTTCCCGGCCTTGAGGGCGTGCTCGCCGCCCTCTTCCTGGCCGCCGGACTGTCCACCCGAGAACTCGTCCGGCGCCGCCACGGTTGACGTGGTCGCCTCGATCCCCGGCCCCATTGCCTCAGTCGAGCCGGTCGCGTAGGCGCCGGGTGTCGAGCCCGGCCAGATGGCTGAACGCCTCGTCGAGGGCGGCTGGCAGGTCCTTGCCGGTGGCCAGGGTTTGGGCGTGGGCCGCCGCGTAGCAGGCGGCGGCCAGGTTCGTGGCCAGCAGCGCGGTCGCGGGTGCGGCGCCATGACGCTGGAGTACGTCGATGCCGGCTTCGACGTAGCCGCGCTCCTTGAGGAGGGTGCGGGCGCGCAGTTCGGCGCGCTCGCCGATGAGCCGTTCGCGGACGGGCAGCCAGTGCGACCGCTCGGCGATCCGGCCGGTCAGCGCTAGCAGCCCCGCCCGGGTCACGGCCAGCGCGTCGGCCAGGCAGGTGCCCAGCGGGGCGAGGTCGGCGGCGACCCGCTCGCAGGCCGCGATCAACAGCTGGCGAAGCTCCGCGTCGTCGGCGAAGAGCACCTCTTGCTTGTCGGTGAAGTAGCGGAAGAAGGTGCTACGGCCCACCTCGGCGCGTTGGGCGATGTCGGTGACGGTGACACCGTCGAAGCCGCGCTCGGCGAACAGGGTCATAGCCGCCTCGATGATCGCCTCGCGGGTACGGCGGTGCTTGCGCTCGCGGAGCGGAAGCGGGCTCTTGTCGTCCATCGTTCGCCGAGTATAGGGTACGGAGAACCTAATGGGATCGAGTACTGGATGGGACTGAGTGCCATGACACCAAGGTCAGTCGTGGTCACCGGCGCCTCCACCGGCATCGGGCGCGCATCCGTCGCCGAGTTGGCGGGCCGCGGGTTCCACGTCTGGGCCGCGGTACGCACCGACGAAGACGAGCAGGCACTGCGACGCGACCACCCGGACGCGGTGAGCGTGCTCCGGCTCGACCTCACCGACGAGGCATCCGTACGCGCCGCCGGCGAGCAAGTGTCCGCCGCGGGCCCATTGCACGGGCTGGTCAACAACGCCGGCGCGGCACTGCCCGGCCCGCTGGAGTTCCTGCCCATCGACGTGTTCCGCCGCCAGATCGAGATCAACCTGGTCGGTCAACTACTCGTCACCCAGGTCATGCTGCCCGCCCTACGCCAGGCCCGGCACCAAGGCGACAGCGCCCGCATCGTGATGATCGGGTCGATCGGCGGGCGGGTGGCCGGCCCGATGCTGGGCCCGTACCACGCCGCGAAATTCGGCCTGGTCGGCCTGGCCGACAGCCTGCGCGCGGAGTTGGCGCCGTCCGGCATAGGCGTCGTGCTGATCGAGCCGGGCGCGGTCGCGACACCCATCTGGGGCCGCGGCACCGCGGCGGCCGACGACCTCGTCAAGACGCTCCCGCCCGAGGCCGACCGCTACGCCGACCAGATCCGAGCGGCCCGCACCAACGCCGCCAAGAGCGCCGCCCGCGGCATTGCGCCCGAGCGCGCCGCCCAGGTCGTGGCCGACGCGCTGACCGCCGCCAACCCCAAACCCCGCCGGGTCATCGGGCGCGACGCGACGGCCGCTGCCGTCATAGCCCGCCTCCTGCCGTACCGGCTGCTGTACCGCCTGACCGCCGCCCGCCAGTGACCCAGACCGTTAAGCAGACCGGGTGAGCACGACGACCGGGATCTCCCGCTCCACCATCGCCTGGTATCGGGCGTAGTTCGGGAACATTTGGGCCATCCGGTCCCACAGTTCGACGCGCTCCTCGCCCACCGCCGTACGCGCGACCGCGTCGAAGACGTCGTCTTTGACCTGGACCGTCACGCGCGAGTCGACGACCAGATTGCGGTACCACAGCGGATGCCCGACCGAGCCGCCGTTGGAGGCGACGAGCACGAAGTCGCCGTCCCGGGTTCCGTAGTAGAGCGCGGTGCGCCGCAGCTTGCCGGACCGGCGGCCCCTCGTGGTCAGCAGCAGCGCGTCGACGCCGTGGAAGTAATGCCCGGACTTGCCATTGGTGTCCACATAGGAGCTGATGTGCCGGGCGACCCAACCTACCGGGCTATCGACAACCTCGTCCGCCATGCATGCAAACCTACCTCGGCGGCCACGTCAACCCACCGGAGCGGCCCACCCGTCACGACCGGCCCTCTGCCCGTCGACGTCACCCGGTGATCGGGTGGCCCAGTCGGGCGAGTTCGATGACGATCGCGGCGATGTTCCAGGCGTCGTCGTCGCCGCGGTGATGGCGACCCTCCAGCGGCAGTCCGGCGTGCGCCAGTGCCTGGCTCATGCCCACGGCTCGGCGCAGGCCGAAGGCGGTGGCGAACCGCTCTTTGACGTTGATGTGGCGGCTGCCGAACGGGTACCCGGCACCGCCCGGAGCGCACTGGCGCTCGAACTGCCTACGGTCGTACTCGCCCCAACTGGCCCAGGTCCGAAAACGGCCGCGAAGCTCCCCGGCCACCAGCGCACAGGCCGCGGCGAACTCCTGCCCACCATCCACATCGACCTGGGTGAGCCCGGTCAACCCGGTGCAGAAGGAGCTGACCCGCGACCGGCGCGGCCGCACAAGGATGCGCCGCCGCTCGACCCGCCGCCACTGCCCGGTATCGACCACGCAGACGCCGATCTCGATGATCTCGCTCGCCTCGCCGGGCGGTGGGCGGTCGGCCCAGCACGTCGACTCGACGTCAACGACGTTGACGAACCGTCCGAACACCTCGGTCACGGAAGAGCACCTTAGCCACGGCGAGCCATCATGGCGCTCGAATACACAGACCGTCCCCGGCGCGCAACCATTCCGCCTGTCAGCCCGACCCTGTAGTTGATGGCTTGGCGCGGGATCGGGGTGGCGCGTCCGGCCAGTGGGTCTCAACGAGAATCGACGCCAGATCGTCTTGGCCGGTCAGGTCGCGTCGAGCAGCTTCCTGGAACTTGCTGATCACGTGGCGAAATAAGTCACTATCGAACGCTTCCCGTCGGTAGGTGACAGCGTCGATCTTTATCATCACTCGACGCGCCGCAGCGACCACCTCGATGCCACCAATCAGGGCGATCTTCACATAGGTCAAGTGAGCTTCGTTGCGTGCCTCCCTGCGCTCCAGGTCGTCGTCGGCAGTGTCGTCGGTGAAGTCCTGCAGGACTCGACGCGCCTTGCTCGCCAGTGTGTGGAACGTGACGTATGCCTCGACTCGATCCTGGTATAGGCGATACCGATCCTCCCGCTGCTGCTGCTCGTAGCGCATCCTCGATGCCTGGCGAGCCTGCACGAGCGTGGTCAGTACGCCAGCGCCGGCGGCCACAGCTCCGCCCACCATCGTCGAGAGCATCGACTCCCACATGTCTCCACTGTCGACGGCAACGTCAACCCGCCCTTCCGGAAGGTCGGATGCGCTGACACGCCGGCGTCACACCGCTGTATATGGGATCGGCCAGCGCAGCATGCGGGTCGGGAGGCCGATCAGGAGGTCGTCCATTCGTAGCAGGAGCCGCGCCGTGTGCAGCAGGTCGACTGCGTGGCGCTGCCGGTGGTTCAGCGATGACCGCGTGGTTGGTGTTTGGCATCGCAGGAATGTGGCGATCAAGAGGGGATCGTCGAGGAGGTATCGTGCGGCCGAGGACGCGCTGCGGATGTCTTTCAGCATGACGAATCCTGGGCCGCGCCGGTAGTGACAGGTGCCGTAGCGGTAGCGCGTGCGCCACTGTGTCAGGGTCTGCTCCGACGCGGCTTCCAGTTGAGTGGGTGGCTGCAGGTGGTGCAGGAGCGTCGGATCCAGCGCGCCGGTGATGGTTCCGTGCCATTCAACACTGATCAGGTTGGTGGCGCTGTCGCGCAGGAACGCCACGAACGACGCCGTTGATCGCGGTTCGGCGCCGAGTGCGATTGGGGCGTCGACCTTGACCTGGCTCATCGCGTCGCCTCCATTGCCGGTGGAAACGCCCTTGCCGCGGCGTGCCGCGTTGCCAACGCGACGAACGTGCCGGCGTCGAAAAAGACGAGTCCCTCGGCGCGGCAGTGGGCGAGCCAGGCGTCGCGTTGCGCCGCGCCGACCGGCCAGCCGTCTTCGGCCAGTTTTCGGCCCAGCGCGTCGGCGCTACATCCGCGGCGTAGCAATTCGTACGCCGCCCGTTGCCAGTCTCGTAGCACGTGTGTCGTACCCGGCCATCCCCGGCGACGGTCCTCAACGACGAGGGTTTCGTCGTCCCCTTCACGAGCGACCAGCGTCGAACCTGGGTATGCCAGGCCCCAGGTCTCAATCGCCTCGCGCAGCCACCGTTCAACTTCTTCACCGATGCCGCGTGGTGGCGTGTCGAACACGTACGCCAGGTCCATGAGCTCGGCAGTGGGAGGTCGTACACATGGTCGTACAGTTTCGCGGGCGTCCGTTCGGGGAAGCCGAGGGCTGGCTGCTCGAAGTAGGGGCTGAACCGTTCGAGTGCGATCCTGGTCGCCGATCCGGGCGGCTGCAGATGCACCAGCGCCGGTATCTGCGCGATGATCGCCAGGTAGTTGTCGTCGCACTCGCCGGGGAATCCATAGAGGTAGTTCCAGCTGACGGTGAGTTGGTGATCTTCGCAGTCGCGGAGCAGCCGCACGTTTGCCGTCCCGGACACGCCCTTGTCCATGAGGTTGAGGGCGTGTGAGCTGAGGCTTTCGATTCCCGGTTGGACATGCGCGACCCGAGCCTCCGCGAGTTGCCGGACCTGATCCTCTCGCAGGTTTGACTTCACCTCGTAGTGGATGCGCAGGTCCCATTCGCTGGCGGCCAAGCGTGGCAGCAGGCCGTGGAAGTAGCGCATGTCGAGGATGTTGTCGACCATGATGAGGTCGAGCAGCCGGTGTCGGCGCATGAGCGTTTGTATCTCGTGCCAGAGCTGTTCTGGACTCTTGCTGCGGAAGGTTATGAATGAGCCGTTGAGGCCGCAGAACGTGCATTGATGCTTCTCGCCCCACCAGCAGCCGCGGGCGCCTTCGAGGACGAGCTTCGGCTCCACGTACTCGCGCACCGGCGAAGCCGACAGCTGGGCCTGCCAGCTGTCGAAGTCGGGGACGGGGATCATCGCGGGTGGCACCGTCGTATGCGCCTGCTCGTTGGCCACCGACTCCCCGTCGTGCCACCAGCACACGCCGGGCAGGTCGTGGACGCCGGTGCCGGCCTCGATGCGGTCGAGCAGGCGGGGCAGGACGATTTCTCCCTCGCCGCGCACGGCGTAGTCGACGAAAGGGTGGTTGCGGTGCAAGGCATGACCCATCGGCCCGTCACAGTTGGCGCCGCCCATCACGACAAGGAGGTCCGGGCGCAGGTGCTTGAGCCTTTTGGCCAGGGCCAGGCTGGGTACGTTCTGCATGAACGTGGTGGTGAACCCGACCACCTGAGGATCGGTGGCAAGGATCTTCTTGGCCGCCAGGGCGATGAAGCCGTCCACGTGCGGGCGCATGCGTACCGCGCGGTCAATGTCGACGCGCGCCGATTCCGCGTACCGGTGCAGTTCGGCCGTTCGCCACGTCGGATCGCCGTAGAGCGAGCCGGCGAAGATCCAGTCGCCGAGGCCGTGATGCAGACCGTTGTCGGCGATGTCGGTGTAGTCGTCCGGGCTCAATGCTCCGTCGGTGACCGCGAGCAAATGTTCCGCCCAATCAAGGCAGCCGTGGTATTCGACCACGGTGTCCGCCGGCCGCGCCTCGCGTACGCGCTGGTGCAGCAGGCCAATCGCGAGCGATGGCAGCTCCAGCAGCTGCCATGGCATCGACACCAGGCACGTCCTCATCGTCGTTCCCTGATCCTCCCTTTTCCGGTCCGGGCCCGGAGCTACCGGCGACCCGGTAGCCCCGGTCCCTGTTGCCTCAGACCATCGCGCCGACCTTGTAACTGCGGGCAGTGCCGACCTTGTAGCCGCGGGCCACGCCGATCTTGTAGCTGTGGGCCGCGTCGATCTTGTAGCTGCGGACCGCGTCGACCTTGTAGTCGCGGGGCTCCTCGGCCGCTCCGCGGGAGATGCCGCGCAGTGCCGTCTTGTTCAGCGTCATCGTGTTCACCTCCTCCCTTCCTCGATCGTTGTCAGATCCGTCGACGAGCCGGCCAGCGCAGGCTCGGCGACGACCGGGGAGGCGAATGTGGGACCGCCGCGGGCCAGCAGGGGTAGCGGTGCGACGACGGCGACCGTCAGGGCACCGGCCAGCAGCACGCTGTGCGTGCCGACGAGCGCGACCACCGGGCCGGTCAGGAGGTACCCGAGCGGCCGGAACGCTCCTGACCCCAGTTCGTCCAGCGCGAACACCCGGCCGAGCAACTCGTCCGGCACGTCCTTCTGCAACGCCGTCGTCCAGAGCAGGTTGTAGATGCCCATGCCCGCACCGGCCACCGCCCAACACGCCATGACGCCGGCCAGCGGGAGGAACGCGAGCGAGACCAGCATCCCCACGATGGTGAACAGCGCGGCGGTGGCGACCACGCCCGGCCGGCGGGGTTCCAGCCGCCCCACGCACACCAAGCCGACCACCGAACCGAATCCGACGGCTGCGAGCACCGCACCGTATGCGCCGGGGCCACCCAACCGTTCGTTGGCGACCAGCGCCAGCACGACGTATGCGGGCGGGACGACCAGCGTCATGATGATCGTCGCCATGCCGATCGACGCCGCCACCCATGGACGGCTGGCCACTGCCCGAATGCCGTCGCGGAAGTCCCGTGCCGCCTGGTGCACCGCGTCCCGTACGCCGAGCACGCGGGCGCCGCCCGTCACCGTGCGCGGCTCGGCGATGAGCGCGAGGCTCACCAGCGAGAACACGAACGTCACCTCATTGATCCACAGTGTGGCCTCGGGTGACGTCCAAGCCACCAACACGCCGGCCAGCGCGGGCCCGAGCAGGCTGGCCACCTGGGTGGTGATCCGGTTGAGCGCATTTCCCGCCTGCAGCGACCGCTCAGGCAGCACCCGCGGCATGACGGCGTCGAACGCAGGCAGGAAGACACCTTCCGCGACGCCGATGGCGAACACGAAGCCGATCAGCGGCGGCGTCGGCAGGCTCCCGGCCCCCGCGGCCAACGCGGCGACCGCGACGACGCGAACCACATCTGCCCAGATCATGATCCGGGTACGCCGCCAGCGGTCGCCCAACCCACCGGCCAACACGGCACCCACCAGACGCGCGACGCTCTGCGCGCCGAGTACCACGCCCAGGCCGCCCGCACCGCCACCACGACCCAGCACCAGCATCGCCAGAGCAACGGGCATCATGGCGTTGCCGACGTTGCTCAAGGACTGACCCGCCCACAGCAACGCGAAATCCGGCCGAGCCAGAACCTGCCGATACCCTTCGCGACGGGCCAGCCCACTCATCGGGCGCACTCCCATTCCAACGCGTCACACTGCCCGGTCGTCATGCAAGCTAGGCGCCGTCGTTCTCGAACCGTTCTCAATCCGGTCTTGGCGGATCACCAGCCATCACGCAGCCCGGACACCGCCGGTGTGGCGGTGTCCGGGTCTGCGAAAGGCCACGCGTCAGGCGATGGGGTGCCAGGTGTTGGCCTTCTTGATGGTGGCGAAGTCAAGGTTGTCGAGAACCTTGAGCAGCTCCGCGTCTGCCAGCGTCTGCGACGGGTCCTCGGCCAATGCCCAGAACTCCCCGCCCGGCAGGTCCAGCTTGCACCAGTGCTGGCCCTCGTTGCAGCGGCTGGTCCGCTTCTTGGCGTCCGGCGGCGGCGTGTCCACCCAGAGCAGGCTGACCACAATGGACGGGACTTTGCGGATGCGCTGAAGGTCCACCGGGCCGGTCAGCGATTCCAGCGACCTGTCGGCCCGCCCGTACACGAAGGTCACCATGCCCGAGTGTGGGCTGGTCATCGACTGGCCCTGTACGGAGAGCAGCTCGTAGCCGGCGGGCAGGTAGCCGGTGCGGAAAGGCAACCTGGCCTTGACCGGTTCGCCGGTTCGCAGTGTGAATCGCTCGGCCATTGCGATCTGGGTCGTGGCCGGCAGGTCCTGGGGACCATAGCGGGTCACCTCCTGCGCGATCACGGCCCAGGCGTCCGGCCCGTACTGCCAGGCGAGCGCGTCGTACGGGACCTCCTCGCCGTTGATGAAGTTGCCGTTGCCGTCGATCTGGTTCGACACCATGCGGGTGAGCTGGGCCCGGTACGCCTCCCGGCCCTGCACGATCAGCTTCGTACCGGACAGGAACTTCTCGGGCCTGAAGACGCCGGGCTGGTAGACCGTCATGGCGCCGACGAATGCGATGTCCGTCTTGTCCTTGGCGTAGTTCTTGCCGTAGCGGACGATGTTCGTGGACTGGTAGGCCAGGTTGACGTCGGTCGGCGGCAGCACGTGGTAGTCACCCATCCGGTAGCCGTCGAACGTGAACGTGAACGGCTCCGACGCCTCCATCACGAACGGTCCGGGCTGGCTCGCGATCCCGACCGGCTCGGCCGCCCCGCCGCCGCCGGACAGGGCGAGGTTGCTGATCACCAACACACCCGCGGTCACCACGGCCGCGGCGGCCGTACCGATCCCGCCGGCCCGCTGGGCGAGCCTCCACCGCTTGCGCCGCCGGCCGGCGGCCACGATGTCGTCCACGTTGTACAGCGCCGGGGGCGCGTCCTGCCTGGCGATCCGTAGAAGCTCACGCATATCGGGCATCGCTGCATTCCTCCTTCAGTTCCTCGTCGAGCGCAAGGTCTTGCACCGCGAGCAGATGACGCAGGGTCGCGAGCCCTCGTGCCGTCTGGCTCTTGATCGTTCCCGTGCTCCGGCCTAGCGCCTCGGCCGCCTCCTCGACGCTGAGTTCCTGGTAGAAGCGCAGCACCAACACGGCCCGCTGCCCGATCGGCAGCTGCCGCAGCGCGTGACGGACGCGCAGGCGCTCGTTGATCGAATCGGATCCGTCGGGTTGGATCGTCTCCGGCAGCGCATGACTAGCTGACCGCTCCCGCCGCCAAGGACGTCGGACCTCGTCGATCGCGGCCCGCACCACCATCCGAATGGCGTAAGGCTCCGGCGAAGCCACCTTGTGCCACCGCACATAGAGCTTCGCCAGGCTGGTCGAAACCGCGTCCTCCGCCGCCTGCCAGTCCCCGCAGGTGAGATAGGCAAGGCCACGTAACGAATCCAGGCGTGCTGCCACGAACCGCCGGAAGTCCTCCTCGTTGGAATTCACTCGGCTGGCTCCTTCCGTTGAGGGCAAGACGGTGGGAGCGAGGTCGCACGTTGCACGCGATCGCCGAGAATCTTTTCCGGACCAGTAATCCAGTCGTCAACCGCGGGGGTCAGTGGCGTTCCCAGGTCGTGTAGTGGAACGTGAGGACAGCCACCACGCTGTCGGGCGGGCGATCCACGGTGATCATGACGCATCGACGTTCGCCGGTGGTCACACAGATGTTCGCGCCGGCCTTGACCTTGTGAAAGCCGTGGATGTTGCTGTCCCATCGGTCCGGCGGTGTGGTGGTGCAGCGGTCTGCTGACTCCTCCCCCGGTGCGTCCAGCAGAGCGAGGCTGGCCGGCTGGGCCGGCGCGACGAGCCGGTCGGCGCGCTGTGTCAGGCCGACGTCGAATCCGGGGTTCTTGTCGTTCCAGGAGCCCACGGTCCCGGTCTCAAAGTCGATCGCCTGCTCGTCGGCGAGCGTGACGTTCTCGCCACTGTTGACCTTGACCCACTCGCTGCCCTGGCCCCCGAGCGGCGGCGACGTCCGCGTCGACGTCGACGATGCGGAAAGGTCTGGGTTGGACGGCCCGCGGCCGGCCGGATCTGTCCCGGTTGGACCGGTCAGGTCCCGGACGGTGCTGACCACCGCGGCGACCACCGTGATCGCGACGACCGCGCACAGGGCAGAGACCAGGACGCGTATCGGCCAGCTACCGCGCCGTACGGCGGGCGGCACAAGATCTGCCAGCGCCGCACCGATCCCGCCTCGACCGGTGACGGACTCCGGGATGGGCGCCTGGCTCGGCGGGTCGAGCGCCTCGACCCGTGCGGCGAGGGCCGGCTCGGGTCCGTCCGGCCCGGTCGCCGCCGCGATCCGCCGGCGGGCGGCGACCCACCGTTCCACCTCCGAATCGTCGCCGCCGCAGGTCCGGACGAACGCAGCGACCAGGTCGTCACGGGGCAGGGTGTCCCGCGCCAGCGCGGCGGTCAGGGTGCTGCGCGGCAGCGCCTGGCCAGCAACTCCCGCGCTCTTCTCCAACTGCCGGTAGCCCTGGCCGGTCCACTGCTTGAGCCGCCGGAGGGCCCGCACGAACTCGGCTGCCGTCTGCGCCTCGGCCGGATCTGGCCTACCGGACGACCGCGCCGATTCGCTCACACCCAACCACCTCCCACAGACAGGCAGTGCCCATTGTGTCCGATGCCGCCCAGGGCTGGCCGCACCGGACGAGCCGTCCCGGTCCGGACCCGGTCAGTCCCGCCCGCCGGTCCGCCTTCCGCGCCACCCAACCACTGCCCTGGACTGGTCCTATCCGCCGCACCGGCGGATTGCGTGGCCACGCAACGCCCCACACATGACCGACGACCACCCGACTGGAAGGGATCACGAAGGCCATGATCAGGCAGAAGCTCACAGACGCAAGAAACTCGCTGGCCATGCTCGCCGCGCTGGGCTTGATCGGCGCCGTGCTGGCTGGTGTCACCACACTGGCCAGCGCGAGCGGCCCCAGCAACTCCCGCCCGACCGCGGGGCAGGCCGTATCAACCGTCCCCGACACGCAGCGCGGGGCCGGCGCCGTATCCCCGCCGACCACCACCACCGCGCCGGCTTTCGGGATCGCGTCCGCCAGCGGATGCACCTGGGCACCCAACGGCTACGTCTGCGGCGGCGTGCGGGGCAGCGGCCTCAAGGTGCGCGAGGCGTACGTGGTGCGCGGCAAGCGCGGCACCGATTTCATCTGCGACTACCGGGGACGGGTCACCGTCACCCACAACGGCCGGGTGATCTACAGCAAGTGGAGCAGCCGCCACCGCGGTTGCACCCCGCTACGCGCCCACTTCACGTTCCACATCAACAGGTCCTTCCCGCACAAGTCGAGGCTCTGCGACACCTTCTACGAGCGCGGCGTCCGGCAGGGCACCGTCTGCTTCACCATCAAGCGATAACCAGCCGCTAACCGGATCAGCCGGTCCGGCCAGGCCAACGCCCGGCCGGACCGGCGCATCAACCGTTCGACCCGCAGAGGGACGGGGGTGCGGCCGCGGGCGAAGACGTACAGGCGTAGCACCAGAAACCGCCCGGCTCCGGCCAGTCCGGAGGCCCCGAGGTAGACGGCCTGCTCCCAGCGCATGCTCGGCGATGGCTGCACCGCGTGCAGGACCAGGATGGCAGCCGAGGTGACCAGGTAGGCGGCCATAGCTGAGCCGGCGGACTGCAGGTGCTGCTGCCATTGCGCGCGCCGACCGGCACCGAACGTGAACCGTGCGTGGAGCTCCGTGCCAAGCAGGGTGGACGCGACGGTGATCAACGCGTTCGCGGCCACCCATGGCATGGACGTGGCCACCAACGGCACCGCGGCACTACAGGCGAGCCCGACACCACCGCCGAACAAAACGAACCTGGCAAAGGAACCGAATGCGCTGCGGCCCACCGGTCGAGCCTCGCCGCAGACCGGGGCGGCGGTGTCGAACCTCTGCATCATGCTCTCCATCGGGCGGTCGTGATCCAGCGCTCAGCGGCTCGAATGTCCGCCGAACACACCGACCATGGCCGCCGCCGCTGACACCGCCCCAACAGCGCGCTGACACGCACACTCAACCCGTATCAACGCGATGACAGCAGCATGCAGCGGCTTGACGCCGGCCTGTCCGGCACCGCCGGAGCCCGATCAGCGCGCGGTGTCGGGCGAGGAAATGTTCTGAACGGGTATCGTGTGCTTGCGCTCGAACATCGCCGCGGCCCGATCGACCCTGGATTGCCAGGCGGCGACGCCAAAGACCCGTTTGCCCTCCGCATCGAGCCAGCCACTCATCAAGTCGAAGGTAACGATCACCTTGTCCATCCGTATCCTGCCGTAGCGTTGCTGGTCGCGACCGTCGACCTTGTCCGTCGGAATCTCGCGACTGTAGACCAGGACAGTTTGGAGGATGGTCAATAGCTGTTGCGAGGAAAACTCGTCCGAGGTAAAGCGGTATGTCAGAGGGCTTGCGACCAACGTTTCAACTGCACGCACGCTGAAATGGTCCAGCCCCGAGAACCCGAGCCCGTGAACGTCCTCTTCCGCCAACTTCTGCTCTAGCAGATGGACAATCCAGATGACGATGCCCTTGTTCATCTGGAGCTCATTCCTGGCGCTTACGAACATCGACGCCAACTCGTCACGTTGTCGAGCCCGTTCGTAAGCGATCGCACCGCCTTGCGCCAACCCAAATCCCCAAAACGAGCCGATGAGGGACACCCAGATAGCGCTACGCTGATCGCGAAGCACGACCAGACTCACCAGCGTCAGCACCACGAGCGCCACGAGAACGGTCAAGGCCGCCGGCAACAGCGTGTACTGCCGGCTCAGGCGCCTCCACATCGCGGAACTCCTTCTCGCTGCCGGGCGGCCCGGTTCAACACCAGGCTATGGCCTAAACATCGTCACGGAATGAGTCACCCGCCAGCCGTCCCGCTGAGCCAGCAGGTGCGACGCGGAGCCGCTATCGTGCGCCTCGGCTGGCTGCGTCGCGGCGAGAGATTTCTCCGGGGCCGTGTCGATCCGCGGGCCGCTCGTTCGACGTGTGGGTGCGAGGGCCGAGAGTCGGCTCCGCCGGATGAGGAGAACGCGATGCCGAAGTACATGCTGATCATGCGGGGCACCGATGAGTCGAACGCCGCCATGATGGCCTCGATCGAGGAGGGGATTGCCAGGACCCGCCTGTTCATCGAGGAGATGATGAAGGCCGGCGTACTCCTCGGGGCCGAAGGGCTGGACGATCCGGGACAGGGCGTCGTGGTCGACTTCAGCGGCGAGACCCCGGTGGTCACGGACGGGCCGTACGGCGAGACCAAGGAACTGTTCGGGGGCTTCTTCCTGCTCGAGGTCGCCTCGAAACAGGAGGCGGTCGAGTGGGCCAAGCGGGTCCCGGCGGCCCCCGGGTCCAAGATCGAGGTCCGGCGGGTGCCCGAGGAGGACGAGGTCCCGCAGGACAGCACCGTCCAGCGCTGATGGGTACGGCCGACGTCGAGGCCGTCTGGCGGATCGAGTCGGCGCGGATCGTCGCCGCGCTGACCCGGTTCACCGGCGATTTCGGGCTGGCCGAGGACGCCGCCCAGGAGGCGGTGGCCGAGGCGCTGGTGTCGTGGCCGCTCGCCGCTCCGGCCAATCCGGCCGGCTGGCTGATGGCCACGGCCCGGCGGCGGGCGATCGACGCGATCCGCCGCCGGACCGCCCTGCAGGACCGATACGCCCTGCTGGCGGCCGACCCGGCGGTCGACGAAGAAATCGACCCCGACAAGATCGACGACGACGTCCTGGCGCTGATGTTCATCAGCTGCCACCCGGTGCTCTCCCCCGAGGCCCGGGTGGCGCTGACCCTGCGCGTGGTCGGCGGCCTGTCCAGCGAACAGATCGCCCGCGCGTTCCTCGTACCCGTGCCGACCGTGCAGGCCCGCATCACCCGGGCCAAGAAGACCATCGCGGCGGCCGGGGTGCCGTTCGAGCTGCCGCCGGCCGGCGAGCGCCGGGAACGGCTTGGCGGCGTGCTCAGCGTCCTCTACGTGATCTTCACCGAGGGGTCGACGGCCACGTCGGGTGACCGGCTGCTGCGCCCAGACGTCGCGTACGAGGCGATCCGGCTGGCCCGCACGCTGGCCGCGCTGCAGCCGGCCGAGCCGGAGGTGCACGGCCTGCTCGCGTTGTGCGAGCTGACGGCCGCGCGCTTCCCGGCCCGGACCGGCCCGGACGGTTCGCCGATCCTGCTGGCGGACCAGGACCGGCGGCGGTGGGACTTCTCGGCGATCCGCCGTGGGCTGGCCGCGCTGACCAAGGCATCGACTCGCGGCCTCGGCCCCTACGGCCTGCAGGCCGCGATCGCCGCCACCCACGCGTCGGCGCCCTCCGTCGAGGCGACCGACTGGGACCGGATCGTGGTGCTCTACGAGGCGCTCGGCCGGGTCGCGCCCTCGCCGGTGGTCGAGCTCAACCGGGCCGTCGCCGTGGCCATGGCCTCGGGTCCGGCGCAAGCCCTGGCCATCGTGGACGAGCTGGTCGCCTCGGACCAACTCCCCGGTTCGCATCTGCTTCCGACCGTACGCGGCGAGCTGCTGGCCCGGCTCGGACGGCGACCGGAAGCGCGCGCCGAACTGGAGCTGGCGGCCCGGCTGTGCGCCAACCAGCGCGAACGCTCAGTGCTGCTGCGTAAGGCGGCCGCGCTGGGCTGACTTATCTGGCGCGGTGACCGTAGCCTCGGCGGAATGAACCCGTCGAAAGAGGCAACCCTCGGTGTTGTGCTAGACACCACGGGGCTAGCGGCTGAGGTTGCCGTCCAGGGCGCCCGGCTTTCGGTCATCGGCTACGTATGGGAGCCCACCACCGAACTGGTCGCAGTGGACAGTGACGGCGCGGTGTGGTCGTGCTCGCCCAGCCGCGGCACCCGGATGCTGCTGAACTCGTCCGTCGACGCACTACGCCGTTTCCTCGACCTGTTCGAACAGTTCTTCACCGTCACCGATGCACCGCCGCCGGCAACGTACACAGCCGCGCACATGGCCGAGAAGCTGGCCGCGTTCCGGCGTGGCGAGATCAAGCCGGCGGCCGGCGGGCCGGACAACCGCAAGGCGCGCATCAAGCAGCTCAAGAAGACTTTGCACGAAACCGACAGACCCGCGGTCACGGCCACGTGGTGGTCAACCATCCTGGAGCAGGTCGACGACGGGATACTGTGACCAACCTGAGGGCGCCGCTCAGCCCTCCGGTGTGGTCAGTGCCTGCCGCGCCGCGGCAACCACGACCGGGTCAACACACCCGGCGGCGTAGCCGGCGATCCGCCGGCGGATGTCACGGTGCAGGATCCACACGCCCAGCCGTTCGAGTACGGGACGCAGAACGGCCGGGCGGCAGCGGAAGCTGTACCGCCAGGTGGCTACGGTGTGGCCGGGTTCCTCGGCCGGGCCGAAGCGCCAGCCGCCGGCGAACATCTCAAAAAACCACGGGCCGCGCACCATCTTCATACCGACGTTCGTGGGCGGGGCGAACGAGACATACTCGCTGACCATCGTGAGGCCGTGCTTCGAGCGGGTGTAGGTGCGCACGCCTTTGCCCGGCCGCGTGGCGCCGTCGACGAAGTGCTGCCTACGCACGAACGGGTCCCACCGATAGCGGACCGGCGCCGTGGTCTGGGAGACAGCGAAGGCCAGATCCGGCGGTACGGGGACGACGGTCACCGCCTCGACGACAGGCACCCCGCCATTGTCACCCACGACCAGAGCTCGGCGCGCACAAGGTCAGTCCGGGTACGTCAACCACCGCTTGGCAGACGTGTCGTACCAGGCAAGTGTCTCGGCTCGGATCGCGCTGAACGGTATCCACTCGTCGTCCGGACTCCACGTCTCGCCGCCCGTTGCCTGCATGTAGATCGGGTTGGGCGCCCACGCGACGAATACCCGGTCGTCCGCGACCTCATCGACCCAGCCGAGAAACTCGCGGCCGTCCACAAGGCTGAAACCGACCTTGGCCGCACTGTCCATACAGCCGACCAGGAACGTCCTCATCGCGGGCGCATCGGCCATCGCCCCAGCATAGAGCGGAGGCTCTATGGAGATTTTGAGGTTAGGTTCAGGATCAAATTCTGAGCTACCGCGACGGGCGTCGCGGCAGCTCAACATCTTTCGATTTTCCTCACCCTCATTAGCACGCCTCAGGACAGCGCGGCCCCTCTCCTTACCGCACAGCAGTTAGGGGAAGGGCCTCAGCCGTATACCGTCTTCTTCTAGGACGGCAGTTGGCCGGCGTTGTCCACGATGGTTCGGCGGAGAATCGCGGTGCTGTCGGTGCCCAGGAACGCGTACGTGGTCGGGTCGAAGATGAGTTCACTCTCCTTCGGCTGACCGGACGATGACGGGGTGGCACGGATGGCCACGCCGCGCCGCCCGGCGAAGTCCGCCACGTCGGCCTGGACCGTGATACCCGGCAGTTGGGACAGCGACTCGAACAGGGCCGCTTCCATGGCCGGCAGCAGGTAGTAGCCCTCTATCAGGTCGCACGCCGCGTTGAACGCCGCCACCGTCCGATCCTTCCCGGTGGCCTTGGCCGAGTCGTACAGCCAGGCCAGCATGGCGTCGGCCTCGGTGGGCAGATCCGGCTGGTACGCGGGGATCGTCCGGCACCGCATCGACTCGAACTTGCCCGGGACGACCCTTCCGTCGGCGCCGACCAGCGGCTTCTTGCCGTCGCGGCAGGCGGGTGCGGCCAGCGTCTGCCAGTTCGGGTCGGTCTCCGGGCGCGTCCGCACGAGCCCGTCGCGGGTGCCGCTCACCGAGTTCCATGCCTGGCCCAGCCGCGGCGCGCCGGGAGTGGTCACCGCCGGTTTGCCCACCTCGGTCGGCGGGGAGTTGGACCAGGCGGGGCCCCTCGCCTCGGTGAACACGAACTGGTCCGCGCGCGGCGTCGTGCCCTGCTGCCGCGCGGCGACGAGAGCGGCGTTGCGCAGCACCTGCGCACCGCTCAGCGCGGCCGGGTCGGCGCCGCGGTCCGGGCCGCCGCCGGGCGAGGTCTGTCCCCAGTAGACACCGCCGCTGATGGCCACCGCCAGCCCGGCGGACAGCGCCAGGCGCCAGGCGCCGGTACGGGTCAGGGCCAGCGGCCGCCGGGTCCGTGCCGGCCGGTTGGTGAGGACCCGCGTGCGCATCGCCGGCGGCGGCGCGGTGGCGGGCTCATCCAGCTGCGCACCCCAGCGCCGCAGCAGGTCCAGGTCGTTCACAGTGCTACCTCCATATCAATGTCCTTCAACATGCCGCGCATCTTGCGGCGCGCCCGGTTCAACCTCGACCGCACCGTCCCGACGGGGACGGACAGCACCCGTGCGACGTCCTCGTAGCTCAACTCACCCCACGCCACCAGCAGCAGCGTGTCCCGGTCCCGCGCCGCCAACCGGGCCATGGCCGCGGCTAGCTGCCGGCCGGCCGCGGCCGCGCTGACGTAGCCGTCGACCCGCTCGTCGAACCCGGCGTCGGTCGGCTCCGCCGGGGCCTTGGCCAGTGCCCGGTACCGGGCCCGCTCCGTGCGGTGGTGCTTGGCCAGTTCCTTGGTCACGATGGCGAACAGCCACGCGCCCGCGTCCGGACGGTCGGTGTCATACCGCTCCAGCGCGCGAAACGCCGCCAGGAACGTCTCCGCGACCACGTCCTCGGCGGTCTCTTTGCCCACTCGCCGGCAGGCGTACCGGTACAGCCGCCCGACGTGCCGGTCGTAGAGCTCGGCGAACGCCGTCCCATCGTGCTGGGCCGCGGCGATCAGTTGCGCGTCGGTGACCTCCCGCGTCACGCTCACCACGTGACACTCCGCTGTGTCTGCACCGCGATCTCCTTCCGCTGCCCACCGAAACCTGTCACCTGTACCTCTCCACTGGAGGTCCACCGGGTTCACGCTCCGGCGGGGCGGACGGCAATCCGGTACGCGCGGATGATGGTCTGCTCGACCTTGGTGCCGTTGGCGTCGGTCGCGGTGGCCCGCAGGGAGACGAATCCGTCCCGGTCGGGATGCCGCACCGTCGCGATCGGCCGGCCGCCGGCCCGGTCCACGGCGGCCGGTTCCCAGGTGACGCCGTCGTCGTGGGAGACCTCGACGGTGAGCGTGCTGGGTGCCGCGGCCGTCGACCCCGGCTGTGGCGTCACGGTGACGGGGACCGCATACGAACCGCCCGCTGGAGCGGTGTTGAGCGGGTCGAGTCGCGGGCTGAACCGGATCGCCGACAGGGGCAGGGCCGTCCTCGTGGCGGTGTGCGCCGAGCGGAAGGTCCACGCGGCGGTGATGTGCGTGGACAGGGTCGCGGGCGCATCGCGGTCGGACTCGATCTGGAGTCGATAGGTGCCCTCCTGCGGCGGGACGGCGAACCGCATCCCCAGGCCCTCCTCGGTACCGGGGAGGTCGGCACCGTCACGGGTCAGGGTGACCCGCTCCCGCGCCGTCAGGGAGTCGCCGGGGCGTCCGGCGCCGTCACTGTGCAGACGCATGTCCACCCGGACCGAGTCCGCCTCGCGTGACGCCTGTCCGAAGGCCGGGCCGAACACGCCCCGGTTCCATCGCTGGGTGTACTCACGGCCGGGCCGGTAGACGGTGGGTGCGGTGACGGTGACGGTGAGGCCGGCGCCTTCCATGAATGTTTCACGCCATCCCAGGCCGTCCTCGGTCGTGTAGTGCAGGGTGCGGGTGAACGGCGCGTGGAACGGAATGCCGTACCCCCAGATGGGGCCGTGCCCGTTGGGTGTAGCGGCTCTCGCCTCGTTCGAACTGGTCACGCCGGGGGCTTGGCTGGCGTAGTCGGCGTGCACGGTGGCGAGGTCGCCGCCGGTGACCCGGCGCTCGAAACCGGTGACCATCCGGCCTTTGACCCAGGTCAACAGATACGTCTCGGGGCTGTCGGTGAGCGTGCCGTCGGGGCCCGGGAGCGCCCATCTGCCGTTCACGGCGGTGGATACGGTGCGGGTGTCCGGGCCGATCCGCGCGGTGTACATGCCGGCGAAGGATGAGGAGAGGAGCGAGTTCGCACGGGTGAGACCGTCGGCGATCGGCTCGATCACCGTGACCTCGGCCAACACCGAGATCGCCGATCGGTCCGGGACGGTGACCGAGATCGGCCTGCCGAGCCGGGCATCCAATGTCACCCGCCGCGGTGCGTTGAGTTCGAGCCTCGGCTGTACCAGCAGGGTGGCGCTGTCGGGGTCGGCAACCACGCTGTCGACCACGTAACTGCCCTTGGGCAGGCGCACGGTGACGGTGCTGTCCGGGCCGTAGGTAGAGCGGAAGTCCTCGAAGCGGATCTCCGGGCTCACCCGCATCACCTCGGTGAAATGAGTGGTGCTGGGCGCGCCGTCGCGTCCGGTGTGGGTGAGGGTGAGGTCGTAGCTTTCCACCTCCCGGTGCACGGCGAGCGGGGACCGCACCGCGACGCCGTCACCGGTGGCCACCAGATATCCGGTGAACGCACCGTCCGCGGTACCCACCCGGGTGTCCGCGGTGACGGTGACCGCGGCCTGGCCGCCGGCCGGCACGGTGAGCGAGTCCTCGGAGAGGGTGAACATCCCAGCCGGGGCGGCCGTGGTGACGGCCAAACTCAACGTGACGTCGTGTGCGCCGTGGTTGGCGTAGCCGACCGTGCTGGTAATGGGCTGGTCGTCGCCGTGCGGCCAGCGCTGCTCGCCGAAGCTGAGGCTGGCGGGCGTCGCGAACACCGATTGGGTGATGGCACGGGCCAGGTCCAGCCGCCCGGCGCCCTGGGCGAACACGCCCAGCGACGGGTTCGCCGAAGTCGAGCCCATCAACGCCGCCTTGAGCTGCTCCGGCGACCACTTCGGGTGTTGTTGTTTCAGTGCCGCGGCGGCCCCCGACACGTGCGGGGTGGCCATCGAGGTCCCCGACAGTGTCACGTAGGACTGCCCGGCCTCACCGAACTCGGCGTCCTTGCCGCGTGCGGCGGTGATGTCGGCGCCGGGTGCGGTCAGGTCGGGTTTGATCGCCCGGTCACCGATCCGCGGACCCCGGCTGGAAAAGTCGGCCAACTGGTCGCTCTTGGTCACCGCGCCGACCGCCAGGGCGGCATCGGCGCTGGCCGGCGAGTCGACCGAGCCGTCGCGGCCGCGGTTGCCCGCGGCGATCACGAACAGCATGCCGTGCTGGGCGGTCAGGGTCTGCACCGCCTGCTCAAGCGGATCGACCTCGGGGGTGTCGTCCCCGCCCAGGCTCATGTTGACCACCTCGGCGCCCTGGTCCGCCGCCCACTGCATCCCAGCCAGGATCCAGGACTCCGCACAGCCATCGACCACACAGACCTTGCCGTCGAGCAGTTCGGCCCCCGGCGCGACCCCGGTGTACCGACCATCCGACGCGGCGCCGTCGCCGGCGATGGTGGACGCCACGTGGGTACCGTGCCCGACCAGATCGCGGTCGTCCTCCACCCCGTCGGTGAAGTTCTGCGCGGCTGCCACCCGGCCCGCGAGGTCGGGATGGGTGGCGTCGATGCCGGTGTCCAGCACGGCCACCTGGACACCCCTGCCGTCAAGGCCGGCACGCCGGGCCTCGGGACCCCCGATCATCGGCACGCTGACGTCCAGGGTGGGTTGGCGCATCCCGTCCAACCAGACCTTCGGACCTCCGGCCGCGAGGCTACGGGACGTCCCGACGCCTTTGAGGCCGCTCCAGAAGGCACCGAGATCACCTTTGGCCACCTTCACCGCGAACCCGCCCAGCGCCGGGAGGTCCTGGCCGGGCGTCGCCCCCGTCGCGGCGACGGCGCTCCGCCCGACGATCCGTCCGCCCGTATCCGGATACGTCATGATCAGTGGCAGTGGCGCCGCCGGACCGGCATGGCCGGATCGCAGTAGTTGGGCCACATCGAACAGACGGGCGTCCAATCGCCCGTCGCGCAGCAGTGCCACCGCGTCGCTCGGGATGACCCGCAGGTGCCCGGCTGTCCGGCGGGTCAGGAACGTGACGCCGGCACGGCCGGCGCCCGGCTCCACGCTGACGTTCTCGAATGACGAATCGAGCAATGTCACCCGGTCGCCGGTCAGCAACGTCACCACCGTCAGCGCGCGGTCAGCCCCGGCGAGGCGCGGGAGCGCCGACTGGGGCGTGGTGGTCGCCCAGGCCACCCCCACGAAAAGCAGCACCGGCACGATCAGCAGGGTGAGCAACGGTTTCCATCGCATCAATGGTTTTCCATCCTCGGCTCGGCGGAATGCCACACATTCCTCTGCCCGTGTCTCTCCACCCGAGACCCACCGAGTTCACACCCACATGATCAAGGCAGCGTCAGTAGAGGACGGGCGAGCCCGTCAACCCCCACGCGTACCCGTCCTTGCCGTCGTTGTCGATGTCGTACGAGACGGTGCTGTCCCCGGTCCAGCCACCGTCCAGTGTGGAGTGGACCCATGCCGTGTAGCACGTCCCGGTGCCGTAGAACCAGTCGTTCATGTCGCCCACGATGTCGCAGTTCTTCCAGGCGATGTCGGCGTCGTACCGCTCCAGCCGGGTGCCGACGATGAACATGTCGAACCGCTTCTGGCCGAGCGAGTGGTCGGTGACGTCAGTCTCTTCCCACTTGACGTAGGCCCGGAGGTAGTTGCCGTCCCGCTGGACGCACGTCTTCATCCGCACCTCGTGGTCGGGCTTCTGCGGCAGGGCGAATCTCTTGCTCTGCCAGCTGGAGCAGTTGGTCACCGCGTACGCCGGTGCGGCGCCAGCCACCGCGGCCACCAGCCCGCCCAGCACCACGGCCGCGGCGATTCTTATCGAGGATGGTCGTCGCATGATGTCTCCGTTCAAGGGGTTCAATATGGACTCCACACTCACTGGGCCTGGCGGGGCCTGCGCACGGCGCCCCGGGCCACGACCGCTCCGGCCGCCACGGCGCCCAGCGTGCCCAGGGTCAGGTCGCCGAGGGTGTCCTGGTAGGCGGTGTCCAGCTCGGTGCCGCCGCGGATGAAGGCGAAGTATTCGCCGATCTCCCAGCCGATCGCCATGACCGCCCCCAGCCCGCCGATCATGACGAGCAGCTCCCAGGGACGCCCAGACGCCCCGCCGCGCAGCAGCAAACCCGCGCCGAGGCTGAGGAAGAACCAGTTCACGAGGTGGTTGGCGTCGTCCCACCACCCGATCGAGTCGTACAGGTCCAGCGTGTTGCCGGTGACGTCGACCAGGAACGGCAGCATGATCCAGGCGAACGCGATCCACGGCGCCCGACGCAGCCGCTCCCCCACCCGGCCCGCCCCGCGCCGCCCGGCCAGCAGCCACCACAGACCGGGCACCACCAACATCATCACCGGATACGCGAACAGCCGCGCCGCGAAGCCCTTGCCCGCGAACTGCGGCAGGTCCGGCACGGCCGTCGCGACCGCCAACTGCAACATGGTCAGAGCGAACACCGCGCCAGCGAGCCAGATACCGTGCCGTCGAACATCCACCGGGCGAGTATGGACGGCGCGGGCCCGATGCCACCTATTGGGTGGCTTTGGCTTGGCGTTGCGCCGGCGATTGCCTTGTTGGTGGCACTACGCCCCAAGAGGGGCGCCCTCAAGGCCGGGTAGTGAACTTGGTGGGGCAGGGCGGGATCTTGCGTCCGGACGTGTCCGACATAACCGGACCCAAGATCCCGGTACGCCCCACCAAGTCGAGCGACCGACGCCAGGCTGCGGTGATCATGAGGTTAGCGTCAGGGAGAGCGCTCTCCCTGACGCTAACCTCATGATCACCGCGACAATCGGGCTACCGCCCGAGTGGTCAGGGAACGGCGCGGCCATCGGCGACGCACCTTGCGCTGTACCGGGTTCCCCTCACTACCCGGCCTGGGGGCGCCCTACTCACGTCGCTCGCACCAGGAGGGGTCCCCTACTGGGGCGTTGGAGAGGCGGTCTCTAGCCTGCAGACAAGGCCCGACGACCCCAACTCCGGAAGGTCTCTAGACCCCCGGCGGGCTTGTCTCGCGGACCTGGCAGCGGAGGTCGGGGATTTCGGCTCGCTCTGCGAGCCGCCGACCTGCGCGGTGCCCGCGGGAGCGTGCGGTCCGCAGGTGAAGCGGACCGGGGTAAATCTGAAAGCTCTAGCTGCAGGTAGGGCCGGCCGGGCTGGCGCCAACGTACCGTCGCCATTCCTCATCGGTGAGCTCGGCGGTGGCCCGGGCGCAGATGGCGACGTGTACCGCTTCGGGTCCAGTCTCCACCGGATGGGGTTCGGGGCGGCGGTGACGACGCCCACGTCACCGTTGGCGACCCGCTGACCGGCGCGTCGATCTCGGTGCTGCACGGCGAGGCGCACTTCCTGATCAGCGGCGGCCTCAAGCCCGTACCGTACAAGGACTGGAAAGCCGCCCGGGCGAGGATGGCGGACCTGGCCGTACGCGCCGTCGGTCACCTGCCGGCGTCGTCCCGGACGCCCGCCCCGACACGCACTTACGAGGCCGCATTGCGAACGTTCGACCCGAACCCACCGGAATAGGCGATCGAGCGGTCAGTGTGCCGGGCGGATGTTCTGGTTCAGGTGGAACACGTTGGCCGGGTCGTACGCGGTCTTCAGCGCGGTCAGCCGGGCCAGCTTCGCGGCCGGGTACGCCCGGCGCACGCCGCGTTGCCCTTCGGCTAGTTCGTCGGCGGTCAACGAGTTGACGTACACCCCGGTCGCGTAGGGCTCGAGTGCCGCACCGGCGGCGCGGGCGGCAGCCATCCGGGCGTCGTCCTCCGCCGGGTCGGTCCAGCGGGAGCCGGCACCGTACTCGAAGATCGTGCCGCGGTGGCTGAACGCGGCGTCGGCTTCCGGCACATCGGCGATCGCGCCGCCGTACGCCTGCAGGCCGACGGCCGGCAGGTGCCGGCTCGCACTCAGGTCGGTGCCGCCGCGCAGCAGGAACGCCTCGATCGCCGCGGCGGGAAACCGCCGCAGGTAGTGGCCCTTGGAGTAGCGGCGGTAGGCGTGGCCGCCGGTGGAGTCGTTGCGTTGCTGAAGTTCGAGGTACGACGGCGTGGTGACCCGCGACGCGACCGGACGCCCGAGCCCCCGCATCGCGGGGAGCAGCCGGCGGCCCTCGGCGGTGTCGCCGACCCACACGAACCCCACCGTGGCGATCGGGCCGGCGGGCCCGCTGGCGACGTCGGCGGTGAACGTCGCCCGCCGGGGCGCGACGGCGTTCAGGTCGCGCCAGCCCTCGATGACCGGCACGGCGTCCTCGGCGCGGAAGTCGAACTCGGCGACCAGCGTCCGCGTGCCGGTGTGATGCAGCTGGAACTCGAACTCGGTGACGATGCCGAAGTTGCCACCACCGCCACGCAGGCCCCAGAACAGGTCGGGGTTCTCGGTGCGGCTCGCGGTCACCACGTCCCCCTCGGCGGTGACCATCGTGTAGGAGACGACGTTGTCGCAGGCCAGGCCGTGCTGGCGGGCCAGCCAGCCCATGCCGCCACCGAGCGTGAGCCCGCCGACTCCGGTGTGCGAGACGTTGCCGGCGGTGGTGGCCAGGCCGTACACCTGGGACGCCTGGTCCAGCGCGCCGAGCAGCGCGCCGCCCTGCACCCGGGCCCGGCGGCGGGCCGGGTCGATCCGCACGCCGCCCATAGGCGTCAGGTCGATCATGAGACCACCGTCCGGCACGGCGAAGCCGGCGACGTTGTGGCCGCCGCAGCGCACGCCGATCTCGAGGTCCAGTTCGCGGGCCATCCGCACGGCGGCGACCACGTCGGCGACGCCCGCCGCGCGGACGATCATGCGTGGACGCCGGTCGACCATGGCGTTCCAGACCGTACGGGCGGTGTCATAGCCGGCGTCGCCGGGCGTGAGGACCTGGCCGTCGAAGCGGGTCGCTGTCGTTGTCATGCCACTCAGCCTGGCAGGAATCGGTACATGCGATAAGGTCCGATTCTGTGGGCCAAATAAGGACCAATTCGGGGCCGGCCGAGGACCTGCTCATCGCGCTGGACCGCGACGCCGGGGTGCCGCTGCACCGGCAGATCGAAGCGTCCATCCGCGGCAGCATCCAGGCCGGCCGGCTGCGCGCGGGCATGTCGCTGCCACCCACCCGCACCCTCGCGGCCGGCCTCGGGGTTTCCCGCGGGGTGGTCGTGGATGCCTACCAGCAGCTCGTGGCCGAGGGCTACCTGGCCAGCCGATCCGGCGGTTACACCCAGGTCGCTGCCTCGATGGCGCCGGCCTCCGCCGGCCCCACGACGTCGCGGCAGCCGGCCGCGCGCAGAGTCGATTTCGGGTACGGGCGTACCGACGTGTCGCAGTTCCCACGGTCCGCCTGGCTCCGCTCGGTCCGTACCGTGCTCACCACCACGCCCAACGACCGGTTCGCCTACCTCGACGGGCGCGGCGTGCCGGAACTGCACCGGGCTCTGTGCGACTACCTCAACCGGGTGCGTGGCACCTCCTCCGTCCCCGACAACATGGTGATCTGCAACGGCTACGGACAGGGCATCTCGCTGCTGATCCAGGTGCTCGTCCGGCACGGCGCCAAGCGGATCGCCCTGGAAGACCCGTCGTCCAACGACGACGCCCGGGTGCTGGCCGCCGCCGCCGGCCTGGAGGTGGTCGGCATCCCGGTGGGTCCGGACGGCGTCCAGGTCGACGCCCTCGACCGGGCCGGCGCCGACGCGGTCGTGCTCACGCCGTCGCACCAGTGGCCCACCGGCGCAGTGCTATCGGCCGCTGCGAGGGCCGAGGTGATCCGCTGGGCCAAACGCCGCGGCGCGATCGTGATCGAGGACGACTACGACGCCGAGTACCGGTACGACCGCTCGCCGGTGGGCGCCATGCAGGGCCTGGCGCCCGATCACGTCGTCTACTGCGGCACGGCCAGCAAGACGCTCGCGCCGGGGTTGCGGCTCGGCTGGCTGATAGTGCCTCCCCATCTGGTCGCCGACGTCGCCGCCGCGAAGCTGCTCGCCGACCGCGGCTCGCCGGTCATCGACCAGTTGACGTTCGCCGACTTCCTCGCCCGCGGCGAGTTCGACCGCCACCTGCGCCGGATGCGTCCGGTCTACCGCCGCCGCCGCGACGCGCTGCTGGACGCCCTGCGCACACACCTGCCCGACCTGGAACCGGCCGGGATCGCCGCCGGGCAACACGTGGTCGCCTGGCTCCCGCCCCACCTCGACGAGGCGGCGGTGGTGGCGGCCGCCGCCCAGCACGGGCTCGGCATTCACGGCGTCGCCCCCTACCGAATCGCCGGCACCGGGCCAGGTGGCCTGATCTTCGGCTACGCCATCCTCAGCGAAACCACCATCACCGAGGGAGTCACGCTGCTGGCGGCGGCGATCCGGGAGGTACAGGGACCGCCACGATAGAGTCCGGCGGGTGCGAGGCCCGAGACTACGACCCCGCGACCGCGTCCGCGTCGTGTCGCCGGCCAGTTTCCCCAGCGCGGAGTGGGCCGAGCAGGTCATGGAAACGCTCGCCGGCTGGGGGCTGCGGCCCGAGCTCGGCAAGCACGCCCTCGACCGGCGCGGCTTCATGGCCGGCTCCGACGAGGACCGGCTCGCCGACCTCAACGACGCCCTCCGTGATCCAGGAGTGCGGGCGATTGTCGCGGCCACGGGCGGCGCGGGTGCGTACCGGATCGTGGACGGCCTGGATCTGGCCGCTGTGCGCGCCGACCCGAAGCCCATCGTGGGGTTCAGCGACATCACAAACCTGCACATCGCCCTCTGGGCGGCGACCGGCCTGGCCGGCGTGCACGGCTGCGTGGGTACTGGCGGCCGCACCGACGAGTCGTGCCGGCGGCTGCTGTTCGAGACTGAGCCGATCACCCTGCATGCCGAGCCCTCCTCGGTGACCGTCCCGGGCCGGGCAACCGGGGTACTCGTGGGTGGATGCGCCGGCGCGGTGAACAACTTCCTCGGCGCCGGCCTACCCCATCTCGATGGCGCGATCCTCTGCCTCGAAGGTCCGCAGAACCCGCACTTCGACCGCATGCTCTGGGGCATGCTCCGGGCCGGCCTGCTCGACGGGGTCCGCGGCTTCGCGATCGGCGATCTCACCGGGCTTGATCCGAGCGTCGCCGAACCAGGCCCCGACGAGGCGATGACCGTCATCCGCGAGAGGCTGGGCGGCCTGGGCGTGCCGATTCTCGGCGGGCTGCCCTTCGGGCATCGCGAGGACCAGCTTTGCCTTCCGCTGGGCGTTGAGGCGAACCTTGACGCGCTCGCGGGCTCGCTGACCGCCGATTCGGCGGTGTGCTGATGAACGCCGCGCAACTCAACGAGGCCCTGCGCGACCCGACGGTCCGAGCGATCGCGCTCGACGGCGATCACCGCATGCTCGACGGCCTCGACCTCGATGCCGTGCGAGCCGACCCCAAGCCGATCGTCGGCACCGGCGGCACCACTTTCGTCCACATGGAACTGTGGCGCGTGTGCGGCCTGGTCGGCTACCACGGTGACGGAGCGATCCGGCCCGGCCGGCTACGGCTCACCGGCGAGACCCGGGTGCCCGGCCGGGTCGAAGGCGTCCTACTCGGTGGCAGCCTCGGCCCGCTGCGTGCGATGGTCGGCGCGGGCCTGCCCTCCCTCGACGGCGCGATCCTGCTGCTCACCGGCGAACGCACCCAAGGTCTAGGCCAAGTCGACCGGCAACTCACCCACCTGATCCGCGCGGGCGCGCTCAAGGGCGTCCGCGGCGTAGCGGTGGGCCACTTCGCGGGCTTCGACGGCCTCGTCGACCGCGAATGGCGCCTGGACGACGTACTCACCGACCACCTGAACACCCTCGACGTGCCGGTACTGGGCAACCTGCCGATCGGCCCCGGAAGACCGCCGGTCCCCATCGGTGTCCCAGCCGTCCTCAACGCGACCGAGGCCGTGCTGTCAGTCGGCTGAACGCCGCGACACTGAGGTGCGACGGTGCGGACGACCGGCCCTGGGGCGGCCCTTCGCGTACGTCAGGCGGCCGTGAGCTTTCGTAGGACGTACTGGTTGAGGCTCATGCCATCCTCGGCGGCGCGCAAAGCCAGTTCGCGGTGCAGGCTCTCTCCGACGCGGAGGTTGAACCTACCCGAGTAGCTACGGTCAGCGAACGGCTGCGGCGACTGCTCGCCCTGCTCTTCCATGTCGGCGATCACTTCACGCAGCAGATTCTCAAGTCCCTGTAGAGCCTCGATCTGAGAGGAGGCTAGCCACGAGAGGGATGGGAACTCGGCGCAGGTAGCGAGAAACTCGCCGTCCTCGGCCGACCACGTAACGCGGTAGGTGAAGTGAGACACCTCGGGCCGGTCAACGGTCTGCATCACATGGCCTCCTTCTTGTCGATCGCCTTGAGTACCTGCCGCACCTGGTACGCCTTGGCCTTGCCTTTATCGTTCTGGATATTGACGCGCGGGTCGCCTGGCCAAGGCATCTTGAACACGGCATGAGAGCTGCCGTCTTGCCGTGGCTTCCCGAAGTAGTGTTCGCACACCCTGTAGAGATCGTTGTAGGCGACGTTCTGCTGGTTCCTTCGCATCGCTTCAACGAGCTTGTCTACGGACGGCACATGTTGATGGTACTACCAGTGGTACTACGGCTGCAACCTTGCCGCCGTGTCCCCTTGACCTAGCCACGCGGCAGATCGGACTGACCGACGCCATATGGAACGAGACGCGGGCCGCACTGCGGGCCCATACCGGCCTATTCCGCTGACCATGCCTGGGTGGTCGTGGTGATCTCCTGGCCGGTGTCGGCGGCTTCCTCGATAGCTAGGGCCAAGAGGTGATCCTGCGCGCCCTCGGCCAGCGGGTACGGCGGCGGGCCTACCCGGCGTACCCAGGCGGCCATCGCGTCCAGCAGGGTCGCGGTGGCGATCTCGTCGTCGTTGAACCGGTGGCCGGGGTACGGGTTGCGGTACAACACCTGAGCGCCGAGTGTGATCGTCTCGGTGTCGAAGCCGTTGAGGTCCAGGTCGTGGCCACTTTGTCGACGTACCAGCGGGGTACGGGTGATGGTCCGTGGCGCGGGCATGTGCACGATCTCGTCATCGCGCAGCTCACCATGCGTGCCACGGACCAGCAATCGGCGAAACCGCAGCAGGTTACGGGTCTGGCCAGTGGTGAAGTCATAGACGCCGGAACGGCCGCCATCGAAGTCCAACGTGGCGATCGTCGTGGTGGCCTGCTTCGGCCGCGGGTCGTCGGTCCACCCGGCCCGGCCGAGCGGGTCGAGCAGCGGCGCGACGGTGCGGACCGCCCGTACGCGGGCAGCGGCGTGGCCGACGCCGAGCAAACCGCGGATCAGCGAGACCGCGTGGTACTGCTGGGTCGAGGAAACCTGTACCTGGGTGGGGTACCGATGATCCCGGCGCCCGTCGCGGCGAGCCGGGCGGCGTGCGTGGGCATCAGCAGATACTGCTCGGCGACCTGCACCAGCCCCGACCCTCCGACCGCCGCCCACAGCGCCCGCAGGCCGGGCAGATCGGCGGCCGGCGGCGTCTCGGCCAAAACGGGCAGGCCGTACGCGACAGCGTCGGCGATGATCCCCGGATTCGCCGTCCGGGGCACGGCAGTGACCAGGAAATCCGGCCGGGCTTCGCGCACACATTCCGCTACGTCGCCGAAGGCCGCCACCGGCAGCGAACGCCGATGCGGCGCCCGCACCACCGCGCCGACGCAGCGCACCTGCGGCAATGCCTGCGCCACGCGGTGGAACGCCGCAGCTCGGAAGCCGAAACCGGCAAGGGCGAACGTCGTCACCCGGCCACCGTGTCAGGTCAGTGTGCTGAAGCGGATCGCGTGGTCTCGCCGTAGGCGTCGTGGTAGTTCCACCACCCGTACGGTGGGGTCTGCGGATAGCCCTCCGGCGAGTCCTCCCACTCCTCCTGGCGGCCGAGCGCCGTGATATCCAGGTAACTCCAGGCGCTTCCCATCGCCTCATCGCCCCGGCTGTCGATGAAGTAGGTGCGGTAGATCCGCTCACCCTCGCGGATGAAGGCGTTGGTGCCGTGCCACTCGTCTACGCCGAAGTCTTTGTCAAAGTCGTCAGTGATCGTGTACCACGGGATCAGCTCCCAGCCCATGCGCGCCTTCAGGCCCTGGATCTCGGCCTGGGGAGCCCGCGAAACGAACGCGAGCGTCGTGTCCCGCGCGTTCAGGTGGGCGGGGTGCGCGACCTGGTCGGCGAGGAATGAGCAGCCCACGCAGGCACGCTCCGGGTACGCTCCGCCCCCCTCCGGGTACGTGGTGACGTCCGGCGCGTAGAAAGCGCGGTAGACGATCAGCTGACGGCGACCCTCGAACAGGTCGAGAAGGCTCACCGGGCCCTGCGGGCCGTCGAAGCGGTACTTCTTCTCCACCGCCATCCACGGCATCCGGCGACGCCTGGCAGCCAGCGCATCGCGGGCGCGGGTCAGCTTCTTCTCCTCGACCAGCAGCTCCTCGCGGGCGGCATCCCACTCCTGCGGTGACACGATCGGCGGAGTCTTCATCGTGGCCCGGCCCCTTTCGGTACTCGTCGACAACGTCGAACCGGCGCCCCACAAGCACGCTTGCGATCCAGTCCTGGTCATGGTCGCACGCCGTATGTTCCTTCCCGCCGACCTTGACAGCTAACCTCCTCGCAACGCTTCAGCTCGCCACCGGCGTCGACGCGTGGACGGTTGGCGGCACTTCGTTCTGTGTCTGCCGGCGCACGCCGCGGATGAGCAGGTAGCCGACCATCCAGACCTCGCCGACGGATGCGGGATAGGCAAGTGCTTCGGCGAGGACTGGTACGTCGGGGGCGAGGTATCTGATGAACGCGCTGAGCACGTACCCGGCACCGCCGCCGACGAGGATCCAGCCCAGGACGCGGGGCATCCAGCCCGAGCGCAGCACGCACCAGCCCATGGGGATGAGCCAGAGGCCGAAGAACAGTGCTCCCACGCCCCACACGTTGTCGCTGACCAGGTACAGAAGCTGGACGTTGGCCGCCGCGTCGCCGACCGGGTCGACGGATACCCCGACCGCCGTGGCCCGCAGTGCCGCACTCACGAGGCCCACGACCGCGCTGACCAGGCCGAAGGCGGCGATACCGCTCGCAACAAAGGAGTCTACGGTGCGGAACAGGCGATAGAACCAGACGGCGGCGAGGGTCTGGGTGACGACCATGCCCAGCTCCAAGGCAACGTCAGCGCGGGCGAGCGACTCGTGCGTGACCAGGTTGGCCAGCGTCGCATTGGAGTCGTCAGCCGCGAATAGTTGCGGGCGGACAATGAGGAGCCCGAGTACGGCGGTGATGGCATTGCCGAGGTAGAACAGCCCGGTCACGCGGGCGGTACGTGTTAGCGCGTGCATCGTGGCTCCTTCTCTGCCTGATTTGGGTACGTGGAACCAGGCCGCGAGGCGGATGCCTCGCGCGCCGTGTCGGGTTATGGGGCCTACTGTTCGGTGTCGGGGTAGCCGAAGACGTCGTCGAGCGGCACCCGGAAAACCCGCGCGATCTGGAAGGCCACCTCCAGCGACGGCGAGTAGCGGCACTGCTCGATGGCGATGATGGTCTGGCGGGTCACCCCGATGCGGTCGGCCAGCTCCGCCTGTGTCATCTCCCCGTGGGCGAAGCGCAGCGCCCGGATCGAGTTGGTGACCCTGGTCGGCTTGCCCATGGCTACCAGCCCCGCCGGTACGCGACGATCTTCACCACCGCCGACGCCAGTGCGGCCAGGACGAACGCCAGATAGAGCGCATGAGCGATCCAGAAGTGCTCGACCTTCGCCATCGCCAGGACCAGCGGCACGATCGCGGCGATGCTCATAACGTAGAACCCCACGTACTCGCCCCGCCGGTTGATCTCCCGGTCGCGCTCGTCGGTGCGACCCGCATCCCTGGGCGAGGCCATGGCGGCCACGATGGCCAGGACGATGCCCGCGCCGATCCCGACGCCGATCGAGGTGAGCATCGGCCCCACGTAGGCGATCCTCGCTACGTCCGTGTCCGGCACCTTGGACAGGACGGTCGCCAGGTAGACGACCGCGACGGCGACGCCGACCACGGCAGAGATCCAGGTGCGCTTCTCTTCGGAGGACATGCCCCGCTCCCATGTAAAAAAAACTTGACATGTCGAAGGTAAAGAAACCCCGACATGATGTCAAGAATCTTTAACCTCAACCCAGGAGCCGCGACCTGGTCAGCCCGCCTCGTCGCTGTGTGTCGCGGCGGAGTACGGCAGTGGCTGGCCGTGCTCGTCCACGGGTGCGCCGGCCCACACGCGCAGGGCGTCCATGGCCGGGCTCAGCCCTTGCCCCCGCTCGGTCAGGCGGTAGCCGACCGACACCGGACGGCCGTCGTCCACCTCGCGAATCACCAGTCCCACATCCTGCAGTTCGGCCAGCCGCTCGCTGAGTACCCGCTTCGACAGTTGCGGCAGGGCGGCGGCCAGCTCGCTGAACCGGGCCGGCCGCTGCAGCAGCAGGTCGATCAGCAGCCCGGTCCAGCGTTTGCCGAGCACCCGGAACACCTCCTCCGTATAGGAGCAGGCGTGCAGCGGCAGGCGGGACTGAACCACCAGACAACTATACGGCGGCAGGTTACTTTCCCCCACCAGGTGACCCAACGCACGATGCGGTTGGCGGTTTGTATTTGTAACCTGGTGGGGGAACACAACCTAGGAGGACTTGATGACTTCGACCGCGTACCCCACCGTCCGGCTCAGCCGCGACCGCGCCGCCCTGGTGCTGGTCGACCACCAGGTGGGCCTGCTGCTCGGCGTGCACGACCAGGACCAGGAGAATCTGCGCCGCAACGTGATCGCGCTGGCCAAGATGGCCGCCGCGTACCAGCTGCCGGTGGTCCTCACCACCAGCGCGGACGACGGCCCCAACGGGGCGCTGCTGCCCGAACTGGCCGCCGAACTGCCCAACGTGACAGTGGTCCGCCGACCCGGAGAGATCGACGCCTTCGACAACGCCGAATTCGCCGCCGCGGTCCAGGCGACCGGCCGCGACCAGCTGATCATCGCGGGCATCAGCACCGATGTCTGCGTCGCGTTCGCCGCGCTGTCCGCAGTGGCCGCCGGCTACCAGGTACACGCGGTGCTGGACGCCTCCGGCACCTGGAGCGCCCTGGCATCACAGGCCGCCGCGCACCGGATGGGCAACGCCGGCGTGGTCCTCAACGGCACGGTCGCCGTCGGCGCCGAGCTGCAGTCGGACTGGCGTCACGACGGCGGCCAGCAACTCGCCGAGCTGTACGCCGGCTACGCCATCCCCTTCTACAACTCGCTGATCTCCTACGCGGCGCGCAACGCGCAACTGGCCGCCCAAAGCTGAAAGGCACTCCCATGACATCACCATCCACAGTAGACGGCGTAGTAGTCGTACCCGGCGGCACCGGCAACGTCGGAGAAGGCATCGTACGCGCCTTCCTCAAGGCCGGCGCGACCGTCGTGGTACCCAGCCGCAGCAAAGACCGCCTGTCCGAACTCGCCGGACACGTCGGGCCGGACCTGGCCACCCACCTGCACGGCGTCACCGCAGGACACGGCACCTTCACCGAAGCCGACGAACTCGCCGAACAGGTCAAGGCCACCCACGGCCGCGTCGACCACGTCGTGCCGTCCATCGGCGGCTGGTGGATGGGCAAAGCGTTGTGGCAGACCTCCGAAGCGCAGTGGCAGCAGTTCTTCCTCGACACCACCACCGCGCACATGGCCGTCGCCCGCGCGTTCGTACCGCGGCTGGAACCGGCCGGCAGCTACACCCTCATCAGCGGCTTCTCCGCGCAGAAGCCGTACCCCACGGCCGGCATCATCAGCATGCACGGCGCCGCGCTGCTCATGATGCGCGAAGTACTCAGCGCCGAACTGGACGGGCAGCGCCGCGTCAACGACCTCATCCTCGGCCCGATCATCACCCGCAGCCGCCCACAGGGCTCAGCCGGATGGCTCACCGCCGACCACGTCGGCCACGCCGCCGTCCTCCTCGCCACCAACCCCACCATCCACGACGAGCACATCACCCTCGACACCCGCACCGACCTCGACCAACTCCAACGCCGCGCGCCAGCCGGCGACCGGACATGAACCCCTACCAACTCGCGGCGGAGGACGCGCGGCGCCTTGCGATGATCTCAGCCATCACCGTGCGGAAGTGTTCGCGGTCCTGGGGCGCCAGCGACGAGGTGAGACGGTCGAGCTCCGCGCTCACCTCGGCATGAAAGGCGATCGCCGCCTGGCGGCCGGCATCGGTCAGCGTGACCTGCAGCGCCCGCCGGTCGCCCGGCACCGCTGAACGCTGAGCGAGACCGCGCCGCTCGGCCCGGTCCATCAGACCGGTGAGCGCGGCCCGCTCCACACCGAAGCAGTGGGCCAACTCGGCCATCCCCCGAGGGCCGGCTAGCAGCAGGCACAGGAGCTTGGCCTGCACCGGCGTCAGGTCGTGACGTTCCGAGACCCGCGCGTAGATGCCCTGCACCAAACCGGTGAGCTGGACCAGCCCGGCGGCGACGTCGATGTCCGGGCACCCCGGCCCCGCCCCAGCCCGGTGGCCGGGATCCCTTGTGCCGCCTTCTCCACGCCATTACGGTACATGGCACAGATAGTTAATGCCGCGTACAGTATGTGCTGTTAACTAAATGGGCCAAGGAGAGGTCAGATGAGCTTCGATACCCGCCCAGGAACCCGCGGCGCCCGCCAGCCCGGCGGCAAATGGATACTGTGGTTCAACAAGCTGGCCGCCCGACGGATCCGCCGCAAGGGCGGCAGGATGATGGGCTTCAACGCCCTGATCCTGACCACCGTCGGACGCAAGAGCGGGGTCGAGCGTACGACTCCGGTCGGCTGGTTTCCCGGCAAGGACGGCAGCTGGCTCATCGTCGCTTCGGCAGCCGGAGCGCCCGGAAACCCGGCGTGGTACCACAACATCGCCGCCCATCCCGACAAGGTCCAGATCGAGGTCGACGGCCGCACGGTAGCCGTCATCGCCGAACAGCTCCACGGTGCCGAACGCGCACAGGCATGGGAGCAGATCATCGCCGCCGCGCCCCGGTTCGCTCAGTACCAGCACAAGACCGACCGGGAACTGCCGATCATCCACCTGGTGCCCCGATAGGCCGGCACCACTCTGAGCCGGCGTCCTCGGCGGCGGCTGCCCGCCGAGGACGCCGTTCCTATGGGGTCATGGGCTGGTGCAGGTGAGTGTCGGCGTCGATGCAGATCCGCTGGCGACGAACCCGAATGTTGTCGACCCGTTCGCGCCGAGCGAGCCGTTCCAGCTCACGTTCCTCACCGTCACCGATGCGCCGCTGACGCTCAGCGTGCCGTTCCAGAGCTGGCTGATCGTCTGCCCGCTGGCCAACGTCCAGCGCGCCGTCCAACCATTGATCGCCGATGTCCCGGCTCGCACTGTCACCTCGCCCTGGAACCCACCGCCCCAGGAATTGACCGTCCGGTAGGTCGCCGAGCAGGCACCGGCCGGCGGCGGCGTGGTTGTGGGCGGTGCCGTCGTCGGCGGCGCGGTCGTGGGCGACGGGGTTGTTCCCTTGTACTGCGCGACCACCTGGGCCAGGTCCGCTCCCTTTCCCTTCATGTACGTCTGGTTGACCCAGGAGGTGAAGGCTGTTTGGACGGCTGACGACGATGTGCCCGACCAGAGCTCTTCCTTGTTCTGATCGAAGTAGACGATGTTCTTCAGGTCGGGGTAGCGGCCCGAGTTCAACGCGGTGGACATGTCGTTGATCCACTGGGCCTTGTTGCCGCCGTCCTCGCTGGAGCCGACTTCGGCGATCATCACCGGACGCTTCGGGGCGATGGCGCGCGCCTTGGTGTAGGCGCTGGCGAACATGGACTCAAAGCTCGTCCAATAGTTGCCGGCCGGGTCCCAGGACGGACCCAGGCCCCAGTTGTAGCCATCGATCGCGACCCAGTCGACGTACGCGTCACCGGGGTAGGACTGCGCCGGGTCGTTGTAGGAGGCGTCGGGGGTGGAGCTGTTGTTGAAGCACCATACCCATTGCACGTTGGTGGCTCCGGCGGCGACGACGAGGTCGTGCACGCGCCGGTACGCGCTGACGTAGAGCGCGGGGTTGCTGCCGTTGTTGACGATGCCCCAGGGGTACCAGTTGCCGTTGAACTCGTGCCCCCATCGCACCATGATCGGTGCGCCGACCGCCGCGAACTCCGCGCCGCGGGCCCTGATGTAGCTGTCCCATCTGCCGTTGATGATGTCTTGCAGGTGGATCTGGTTGGGGTCACTGACGCTCAGACCCGTGTTCCAGGGTTCCCAGGTGAAGTGCATCATGATGCCCTGGTTCCACAGGGCTCTGGCCTCGGCCGCGTTGAATGCGTTGCCGGTGGCCCAACTGTCGAACCATTGGACGCTTGCCGGGGTGACCCCGTACCGGCTGACGGTTCCCGGCGCGATGTCGGCGGGGCTCGTCTGGCGGAACACCCCGAGGTACTTCGTTGATGCGTCCGCGGCGGAGGCGCCCACAGCGGGAATGGTCAGCGCCGCGCCCAGGAGTAGCCCAGCGGCGGCGAAGATGCTCGCAGTTCGGAGGCGCCCGAACGTGATCCGGCGTTTCATGTGTCCTCCATGCTCTGACGCGAGGGACGAGACGGCCCGACCGTTTCTAAAAAGACTCAGAACGTTTCAGCCCGGATGAGGCGACGAAGACGGCGGCCGTGCGCGGTTAATGGGTGGCATGGGCGGCGCCCAACCCGCCCACAGGGAATGCTCCAGCCCGGAGAGCGAGCCACTTCGCCCACGTCCCGGCCGTTCTTCGGCTCCACGAAGTATCGTGCACCACACCGCAGCGACGGTCAACGATCGTTCGAAATATAGAAACATAACGAGTTGTGCGGCGGCGGCGGGGGTCGCGGCGCCGACGAGGCAGGTGCCTGATCAGCGGCGGCGGCGTGCCGCTGCTGGGCGCGGGTCCGGCGGCGGCGCGGTGCTGTCCCGCACGACGAGCGTGGTCGCCAACTCGATCCGGTCGTGCTCGGGCTTGCGGCCGTCGGCCAAGGCAAGCGCCAGTTCGGCCGCGGTGGCGCCCATCTTGAACAGTGGCTGCCGCACGGTCGTCAGGGCCGGGCCGGCCCACCTTGCGAACGGCAGGTCGTCGAACCCGACGACGCTGAGCTCCTGCGGGATCCGCATGCCGCGGGCGCGGGCCGCCTCGTACACGCCGAGCGCCTGCAGGTCGTTGGCGGCGAAGATCGCGGTCGGCGGTTCCGGCAGTGCCAGCAGCGCTGTCGCTTCGGCGTGGCCGCCTTCGACGTACAGCGGGGCGACGCGGATCAGGTCGGGATCCACGGGGACGCCGGCGGTCTCCACCGCCGCCCGGAAGCCGTCCAGCCGGGCCCGGCAGCACAGAAACTCGGCCGAACCGTTGATCATCGCGATCCGCCGGTGCCCGAGTTCGAGCAGGTGCCGGGCGGCCACCAGGCCGCCGTTCCAATTGGTCGCCCCGACCGACGGTGTCTCGTGCGTGGGCTCACCGGAGGGGTCCAGGATGACCAGCGGGATCGCCCGGCTCGCCAGCTGCGCCGATTGCATCTCGGTGAGATTCGCCGAGACGGCGATGACACCGGTGGGCCGGCGGGCGAGGACATCCTGTGTCCACGCCTGGTCAGGGGTGAGCTGGCCGTGCATCTCGCTGACGGCCACGGCCAAGCCGTGCGGCCGGACCACCTGCTCGACACCGCGGATGATCTCCAGCGCCCACAGGCTGTCCAGTGACTGGAAGACGACCTCGACGACCGGTGTCGCGGGCTCGGTCTGCTCCTGCCGCCGGTAGCCGTGGTCCTGGATGACCTGCTCGATCCGCTGCCGGGTGTCGGAGGCCACGCCGGCACGCCCGTTGAGCACCTTCGACACGGTCGGGGCGGACACGCCAGCAAGGTGGGCGATGCGCGCCACGGTCAGTCCAGCACGCCGGCGCCCGGCGTCCGGCGCGTCCGGACCGGATGTGTTCACGTTCGCAGCCTAGGCGACGGTGTGGTGGGCGGTGGGGCCCTATGCCGCGCAGCTTCAGGCCCCACCGCCGGCTCTCCGCCTACAGGGCTGGGTAGGCGTTTTGCATCAGTTGGGCCAGCTGCGCCGGGAAGAACGCTCCGGAGATCGGGGCGTTGGGCAGCGCGCCGGACAGGTTGTTGCCGTTGAGGACGTTGCCGGTGTACGTGGGGTCGCACATCCGGTCGAAGCCCTTGCCGTCCGGGTTGTCGATCAGCTGGCTGGAGCCGTCGGACTCCCCCGGCGGCTTGACCCACACGTAGGCGTCGATGCCCGCGCCCGGGGCCGAGCGCGGACGCTCGCCGAGGCCGGCACCGCTCTGGTTGCACCAGTTGCCCTTGTGGATACGGCGGTCGATCCGGGAACCGTTGACCTGCTCGTCGACAGTCCCGGTGGTGACCGGGCCGGTCGGCCGGGCGGTGCCGCCCCAGCCGTTACGCGAGGTGTCGATCAGCATGCCGATGCCCGCCGGCATCCCCTGCGCGATCATCTCGGTGCGAAACGCTTGGACGAACGTGGTTTCGTCGTTGTACAGGTTCCAGTCGATCCACCTCGACGGGCGGGTCGTGTCGTTCACCGTGATGTAGGGCTCGGTCAGCGCCGCGTAGTTTGCCGTGTTGCTGATGAACCCGTGCACGTTGTTGACGCTGCCGGAGAGTCGCACGGTGTCGGCCACCAGTTGCGCGGTGGGGCGGAGGTTGGTGTCCCAGCCGATCCAGCCGTGGTGTCCGGCGTCGATGTAGTTGTAGACGTTCGCGATTCCGCCGAGCTTTTGCAGTGCGTAGGCGATGCCGGCCTGGTAGTTGCCGTTGGCCTTCATCGTGTCGCACGTCGGCGTGGCCGACGGGCGCCCGGACACGTTGGTGATCAGGTTGGGCAGCGAGTCGATCTCGATGATGTTGATGATCCGCAGGCTGCGGAAACGGGCGTCGTTCTGGTAGACCGCGATCGGGTCGATGTACGCGGTCTTGTACCGGTCGATCTCGGTCGGGCCGAGTTCCCCGTTGGACGCCAGCGCCGCGCAGTCCCGGCCGGGCAGGTTGTAGATCACGAACTGGATGTACGACGCGCCCTGCGCCACCGCGGCCAGCAGGTGGTCTTCCACGCCCATGGGTCCGTTGGACTGGCTGCCGGCGGTGCCTTCGATGGCCGCGATCCGGTCGATCCACACCGCGGTCGGGTTGCTGGAGATGCGGCTGCCGCCGGTGACGGTCTCCGCCTTGGCCTTCCACTCCGGGTTGACGTAGCCGCGGCCCCCGACGTACGGGTTGTCGACCTTCTGGCCGGGCGGCCCGGTGGTCGGGTTGGTGGTCGGCGGCGTCGTGGTGGGCGGGGCCGTGGTGGGCGTGCCGGTCGTGGGGTTGGTGGTGGGGGTTCCGGTGGTCGGGCTGGTGGTGACCGGGGAGCCGGTGCAGGCCACGCCGTTGACCGAGAACGCGGTGGGCGCCGCGTTGGTGCCGCTCCAGTTGCCGAGGAAGCCGGGATTGACCGTGCCGCCGTTGGCGACGCTGCCGTTCCACGACTCGTTCGCGACGGTGACGGCGCTGCCGCTCTGCGAGAACCGGCCGTTCCAACCCTGGGTCACGGTCTGCCCGTTCGCGAACGAGAACCGCAGCGACCACGAGGTCCAGGCGTCACCGACGTTGCGGATGACGATGTTGCCCTGGAACCCGGTGTTCCATTGACTGGTGACGGTGTATGTCACGCTGCACCCCGTAGCGGCGGCGGCCGGCAAAGCCTGGATCACCGAGAGGCCACCCAGGCCGAGCACAGCGACGCCGGCTATCGCCAGGCGCTGTTTACGGGTACGACTCGAGACGAGTCTCATTCCTGTCTCTCCTACTTCGTCGCGGCGCGGACACGCCTGACGGGTAGCTCACCGGCCCGGAAGGCGAGCTCGAATGATGTCGTCACACCGCCGTGCGGGCGGCTGACGCCAACCCGCGTGCCCTGGCGAAGCGCGCTCAGGTCGGCTCCCCTGATGCGCTAGCCGAGTTTGGCACGGAAACATTCCATGAACAAGCCCATGGATTTCTTTCTTTCGAACGAACGTAGAGGCGGACGCGTGGCTGCGCCAGGATGCTGGCTGAGCCGGAATCTTCCGCCTCAGCAAGGCGATTGATGGCGGCTTGAGGGATCGGTGGCGGGCTGGGCAACCCGTTCTTCACCTACGTCGGGGGCACCGACGGCACCTTCTCGCAGTTCGGACGGGCCATCCGTTTCGCTACATCAAGCGATTGGTTCGGTCCCGGGTCGCCCGCAGCCAGCCGACACCCGCGTAGGCGGGCAGCCGCTGCGCGGGCGGCCCGGCGGGTCCAGGATCCGGCCGCCACTGGGCCACGTACACGACCCCGGGCTCAACGATCTCGAACCCCTCGAACAGGCCCCGCACTTCGGCGTAGGTCCGGAAGGTCATGTTCGTTCCCGGTCCGTACCCGGTGTCGAAGACGTTCTTGAACGGGTCGGCGTGTTCTGGGCGGCCCTGCCGGGTTGCCTGGCTCAACGCGAGGAAGCTGCCCGCGGCCATCGCCTCCCGGTATCCGGCGATCACCGCCTTCGGCTCGTCGCCCGGCAGCTCGTGCAGCACACCGACCAGCAACACCCCGATCGGCTTCCGCGGGTCGATCAGCCGACGCACCCGAGGATCGGACAGCACCGCTGCGTGATCCCGTAGGTCCGCCTCCACCACCACGGCCGCTGGGTCGTCGGCGAGGAGCTCCGTGCCGCGCGCCACCGCGACCGGGTCTTGGTCCACGTACACCACCCGGGCACCGGGTATGTGCCGGCGGGCCACGTCGTGCACGCTGCCCGCGGTGGGTAGGCCCGAGCCGAGCTCGACGAACTGGTGCACCCCGGCGCCGGCCATCAGCCTGACCGCCCGATGGGTGAACCCGCGGTTCGCCCAGATGAGCTGGCCGATCTCGGGCACGACGGCCTCGAGCCGGCCGGCCATCTGCCGGTCGACCGCGAAGTTGTTGTGGCCGCCGAGGAAGAAGTCGTACACCCGAGCCGCGCTCGGCCGCTCCCCGTCGACGCCAACGCCCCACTGCTGGTCACTCATCGTAGTGCCGACCATACCGGGAACTGCTCAAATGACCCCCACGGGCGGCTGCCGTCTTTGGTCATGATGATTTCGCTGGAGTACTGCGCGAGGTAGACGCGGCGTAGCCGGTCGGTCAGGTTCGAGCCGCTGCGGTGCATGACCACGCTGGAGAAGCAGACGATCGAGCCGGCCGGTGCGACCACCGGCAGGCCCGGGTCGGAGCCGAAGTAGCACACTCGGTCGTTGGTCTCCGGGTCCTGGATGTGCTTGACGTATGAGCGGATGCCGGAGCGGGTGTACGGCAACAGGTAGACCGAGCCGTTCTCCTCGGTGACATCGTCGAGCGCGATCCACACCGTCAGGTACGGCTTGTGCTCCTCGTGGACGTACCCCGAGTCCTGGTGCCAAGCGAAGGCGCTGCCCTCCGGGTCGGCGGCCTTGATGACGTACTGCTCCCAGAACAGGTACGCCTGCTCGCCCAGCGTGGCGAAGCAGATCTGCGCCATCGTGTCGCTGAACAGGAATTCACGCAGCTCCGGCCGGTCCTTGTAGATCATCTCGCTGAAGTAGCGTTTGCCGCGCGCGTTCAGGTTGAGGCGGTCGACGCCGGCGGCGTCCATCTCCCGGTCGGCCTTCTCGATCGCGTACGCCGCGCCGCCGCGCAGCAGTCGCAGTTGCTCGTCGCTGAGGGCGCGCTCGAGGATGAAGTAGCCGTCCGTCTCGTACTGCTCGCGCATCTGCTCCGTCACCAATGTGGTCATGCGGTCACGGTAGGGAAGCCGGCTGCCCGCCCGGAATGGCCACAATGGGCCGGGCACATGTACGTTCTGGCACATGGATCGGGGCGTCCACATCGTGCTCGCGCATGGACCGGCGACGCGCCTCGGCCAGCTTCTCCTGGTCGGCGAAGTGGTCGACGACGAGCCAGTCGTTCCGGCGCCGTTTCGGGTCATGGACGCGTACGTGCTGTCGGCCGTGACCGGAGGCGGTGGCACCTACCGGCACCACGACGGCCGGGCGCAGCCGATCGGACCGGGAACGTTCACCGTCGTGCCTCCGGGCGTGCCGCACTGGTACGGCACGCCGCCCGGCGAGCGCTGGACGGAGACGTTCGTGGTCTTCGCCGGACCGCTGTTCGACATGCTCGCCGGCGGCGGCGTGCTCGCCACGGCCGGCCCGCGCTCGCACCGGCCGGGGCTGTCGATCGACGAGCTACGGACCGTGCTGCGCGCCCGGCCCCGCTCGGTACGCGGGGCGGAGCGGCAGTTGCTCACGCTGGCCGACTGGCTGCTGGACACCGAGGACGTGGCGGGCGGTCCGGCGCCGGGCGACGCCATCGCGGCCGCCGCCGACCTGCTGGCCAGCGATCTCGGGGCCAGCCTCGATATGCGGGCCGTCGCTGCCCAGACCGGGTTCTCGTACGACTTGTTCCGGCGCCGCTTCACCCGCGAGTTCGGTGAGTCGCCGCTCGCGTTCCGCAACGCGCGGCGGCTGCGGGCCGCCGCGAACCTGCTGCGCGTGACCGACATGACGATCCGGGAGATCGCCCGCGCGCTCGGGTACGCCGACGAGTTCCACCTGTCCCGCCGCTTCAGCGCCCATTTCGGCGTGCCGCCCCGCGACCACCGCAAGGCAGGAACCGATGGCTACTGACGAGGACGTGCTCACCTCCCTCGACCACTACGACAACGCCGTAAGGCGTGTCGCGGACGACTTCCGGGCACGCGGCGCGCCGATCGAGCCTAGACAGGTACGGCTGGACGACCTCGACTCGATAGTCGTCGACTACAGCGGGGTGGGTCAGAGTGACGCCTACCTGGGCAGCCTGCCGAACGTGGCCTCGGTCGAGGAGGCCGCCGTCGAGCTGGCCGACCTCCTTCAGGAGGAGGCGATCGAGTCGGGAGACGTCCTGTGGCCCGGATGCCTTCCGGGCCACAGTCATCCGCCGACGCCACGACTCGCCAATGGGACAGCGGTCTGGGCCTGTCCGAAGGACGGCATTGTCATCACCCGTATCGGTTAAGCCCGCGGGGAGGCGACCGTGGTCCAGGTGGCGCCGTCCGTGCTGGTCTGGGGCTGTATCTCGCGTTCAGTGCGCTGCTCGCCGCGGTCGGCCTGTGGCGCATCCAGCGCCGAGTTAGCTAGCCGGGCCCCGGTCCGCGTCACTTGCGGACCGCATGCTCCCGCGGGCACCGCGCAGGTCGGCGGCTCGCAGAGCGAGCCGAAATCCCCGACCTACGCTGCCAGGTCCGCGAGACAAGCCCGCCGGAGTCCAACAGACCGTGGCGCGATGGAAGCGCACGGCCCAGGCGAAAAGGTGCGGCTAGGTGCGGTACCGGTAGAGGATCCGGCCCCGGGTCAGGTCGTACTGGCTGAGCTCCACCAGCACCCGGTCGAACGGCAGGATCTTGATGTAGTTCTTGCGGATCTTGCCGCTGATGTGGGCCAGGACGATGTGGCCGTTGGGCAGCTCCACGCGGAAGTTCGCGTTGCGCAGGCACTCGATCACGGTGCCCTCGAGCTGGATGCCGTCGGTGGACTTGGCCATCAGCGGATCACCAGCTCGAGGTTGCTGCCGGCGCGGCGAGCACCCAAGCCTTCGAAGAGCGCGATCGCCGCTGTATTGGCCTCGTGCACCTCGCCGGTGACGAGCCCGACGCCGCGGTCATGCGTGGCGCGCCGGCCCTCCGCCACGAGCGCCCGTGCGATGCCCCGCCGGCGGTGGGTGGACAACACGGCGACGAGCCCGATGCGCGTTTGTTTTGGCAGCGGTACTACCCGGATCAGCCCCACGTATGAGCCACCCTCCGTCGCCACCGCGTACCGCGCGGGGTAGATCGGGCGCGACAGTACCTCTGCCGGCATCTCCTGCCACCCGACCGTGGCCTCCACCTGCGCCCGGATCGCGCGGTCCAATCGCCGCAGCGGGCGGACCTCGGCCGCACCGAACGGCAGGATCGTCAGATTCGGCGGCGGTACTACCTGACCCCCGTCGACCGGCATGACGTACTCCCACTCGCGCCGCCGGGTCGTGAAGCCGATCCCCCGCCACTGCGCGGTCAGGTCGAGGTCGGCCTCGTCCACGACGGTGTACAGCGGGCGCGGCAGGGCCGCCAGCATGGCGCCGGCGAGGCGGTCGAAGACCGAGCCGTGCCACGTGTCGATGCTGAGGAAGAGGCGCCCGTCGGGACGGGGCGAGGCGTCGCCGCGACCCACGACGAGATCATCGTCGAGGGCATGCCACTGGCGCGGCGCGACTTGGGTGATGACGAGTGTGTTCATGGCGTCGCTCCTTCGGGAGGTCGAATCGACGCTCCCGGGCGGCACCTAGCGCCGTAGCCCGACCGTGACGGAGATGGGGAGCACCCACATCGATACAACGTTCACGGTGCTCACCTCCTCGGGCAGTGCCACGGTCGAGCAGCAAGGTACCGCCGCCCCGAACCCGCAGTCCAGCGATTAACACCTGCGGCCTGTGGCGATCGCCCCATCGGCGTCCGAACGGATGGGTAGATCGCCCGACGCGGCCCCGACGGCCGGGCTCCTAGCGTCAGCTACATCCAGGCTAGGAGGCGGACCATGAGCTCCCAACATGTCGAAACTCTGATCATCGGTGCCGGGCAGGCCGGCTTGTCCACCGGCTACCACCTCAAGCGGCGCGGCCGGTCGTTCCTGGTTGTGGACGGCAACCAGAGGATCGGGGACAACTGGCGGCAGCAGTGGGACACGCTGCGGCTGTACACGCCGGCCAAGTACGACGGGCTGCCGGGCCTGCCGTTCCCGGCGGCGCGCTGGCACTTTCCAGGAAAGGACGAGGTCGGCGACTACCTGGAGCGCTACGCGCTGCAATTCGACCTGCCGGTGCGCACCAACACCCGCGTCGACCTGCTCCAGCGGCGGCCCGACGGCGGGTACGACGCGACGGTCGGCGATGCGACGATCAGCTGCGACAACGTCGTCGTGGCGACCGGCAGCTTCGGGCGTACGCCAAACGTGCCCGAGTTCGCCGGCGAGCTCGCGCCAGCGATCAGGCAGCTGCACTCCAGCCAGTACCGGCGGCCTTCGCAGCTGCAGCCGGGGCCGGTGCTGGTGGTGGGGGCCTCGCATTCTGGGCAGGACATCGCCTACGAGCTCGCACCGACGCGTCAGACGACACTGTGTGGACCCGGGCGCGGGAACATCCCGTTCCGTCCCGAGTCGCGGCGTGCGCACCTGTTGCTGCCGGTCGTGGTCTTCGCATTCCGGCACGTGTTGACACGCCGGACCCCGATGGGGCGCAAGGCGATGCCGGAGGTGCGGTTCCACGGCGGGCCGCACCTGCGAGTCAAGCCATCGGACCTCGAACGTCGCGGCGTGATACGGACGCAGGCCCGCCTGACCGGGGTGGTTGACGGCCAGCCGGTACTGGACGACGGCACCGTGCTCACCGTCAGCAACATCGTCTGGTGCACCGGGTTCCGGCAGGTCTTCGACTGGATCCGGCTACCGGTCCTGGACGAGCGCGGCTGGCCGGTGGAGTACCGCGGCGTCGTCGACGTGGCGCCGGGGCTGTTCTTCTGCGGCCTGTCGTTCCAGTACGCGTTCGCCTCGATGGTGTTCCCGGGGGTCGGCCGCGACGCGGACTACGTTGCCCGCCGCATCGTCGCCCGCTCGCACAGCGCGGCGGCGAACGCCGCCGCAGCGGCCGCGAACAGCCTAGGCTGATCCATGGAGGCGGCGATGGGTGTGGTCGATGATCTCCTGCAGGCCAGGGCGGCCTACGACCGCCGGGAGTGGCTGGCCGCTTATGGCGGCCTGTCCCAGGCCAGCGGCGATTCGCTCAGCGCCGACGACTTCACCCGGCTGGCCATGGCCGCGTACCTCGTGGGCCGCCGCAACGACTGCGTCCAGGCTTTACAGCGCGCCTACCAGCTGCACATCGACAGCGGCGCCGTGCCCGAGGCGGTGCGGGTGGCGTTCTGGCTGGCCCTGGTGCTGCTGACAAGCGGCGAGGCGGCGATCGGCGGCGGGTGGGTCGGCCGCGCGGAGCGCCTGTTGGCCGACGTCCCCGGTGATGTCGTCGAGCGTGGCTACGTGCTCATCCACGTCATGTTCCGGCACATCTTCACCGGCGACTTCGGCACCGCGCTGGAGCTGGCCGAACAGGTGGCCGACTACGGCCGCCGCTTCACGGACCCCGATCTGGTCGCCGTGGGGTTGGCCAGCCAGGGCCGGGTCTTGCTCTACCGCGGACGCGTACCGGAAGGTCTGGCGCTACTGGACGAGGCCATGGTCGGCGTCGCTGCCGGCGAGGTCTCCACCGTCTTCGCCGGCAACGTCTACTGCACCATGATCGAAGGGTGCCAGGAGATCGCCGACTTCGACCGCGCGGCTCGATGGACCTCCGCGTTGACGGCCTGGTGCGACGATCAGTCAGGCTTGGTCGCGTACACCGGCCAGTGCGCGGTACACCGCGGACAGATCATGCGCGCCCAGGGCGCCTTCGACGAGGCCCTCACCGAGTTCGACCTCGCCGTGCGGCGCTACCGGCAGGCTGACACGATGGACGCCGCCGGGCTGGCGATGACCGAACGCGGCGACGTGCTGCGCCTGCGCGGAGACCTCGACGCGGCCGGGGCGGCGTACGAGCAGGCATCCGCCTTCGGCCACGAACCGCAGCCAGGGCTGGCGTTGCTATGGCTCGCCCAGGGCCACATCGCGGCGGCTGTCGCCGCGGTACGACGGATGCTCAGCGAGGCCAGGGACCCGGTGCACCGGTCCCGGCTGCTGCCGGCCGCGGTCGAGATCCTGCTCCTCGCCGGCCACCGCGACGAGGCGGCGCGGTTGGCCGACGAGCTCCGGTCGATCGCCGCGGCTTTCGGCTGCCCGCCGGTGCAGGCCCGCGCCGACCACGCCTGCGCGGCCGCGGCGCTCGCCGCCGAGGACCCGGCGGCGGCACTGCCCCTGCTTCGACGCGAACGAGCGGTCTGGGAACGACTAGGCGCACGGTACGACACGGCGCGCTGCCGCGTCCTGCTCGGACGAGCCCTCGATGCCCTCGGCGACCACCAGTCCGCACTCACCGAACTCACCGCCGCCCGCCACGCCCTGGCAGACCTCGGCGCGAAGCCCGCCGAACAAGAGGTAGCCGCACTCATCCGCCCCACCCTGCCCCGCGGCCTCACCGAACGCGAGGTCGAGGTCCTGCGACTGGTAGCGGCCGGGAAGACCAACCCGGAGATCGCCAAGCAGCTGGTGCTCAGCGAGAAAACCGTCGGCCGGCACCTCAGCAATATCTTCAACAAGATCGACGTCACGACCCGCACGGCCGCCGCAGCGTTCGCCTTCGAACACCACCTGATGTGAACCGGAGAACGACAGGCATACATGTAGCAGCAGTTTTGCCGGTAATCAACCGCCATTGGGCAGTGGCCAGACCGTTCCCGGCGGGAGTGTCGCTTGCCGGGGAATGCGCCGGGCTCGGACGATGAGCACGATGGATAGAACAGTCACCCAAACTGGGAAGACGGTCACGAGCAGTGTGTTGAGGCTGGCGGCGAGCAACAGGAATAGCCCGACTGGATATCCGAGCCAGTTGAACCAGGTCGGCAGGACGTGGGTGTGCCGGCCGATCGACGAGGTGGTTAGCACGAATATCGCGGCCATGCGCATGGCGAGCACGACGACGGTCACCTGGCCGAGCTGCGGGAACAGGCGCATTGATGATGGGTCGGGTGTGGCGTTCGCGAGTTGAATTCCCGCGGCGTCGATGGAGAAGGCAGCCCCGCCGATGAGGAAGAGCGCGACGAAGATGATTCCCGCGATCAGTTGGACGTTCGAGAACAGTGAATGCTCCGGCCGGCCGTATGAGGCGACCCACGTTCGCAGGGCGACGATAAACCAGACGAAGGAGATAGCGGCGAATGGCATGAGGTACAGTCCGGCCACCAGCACCGACTGCCGCTCGCCTCCGCCATAGAATGCGATGAGTTCTGCGTCGGAGGCGTTGATCCCCGGCGCTCGGCGCAGGATCCCCAAAGAAGACAGGACCAGGACCGCGTGGAGGAGGCCAAGGCCGGCGGTGAGGTAGGCGGCCCGGCGCCGCGAACGCCCCTCCTGCTGGGCTGACTCAGACATGCCTCACCTACCTGCGGATCCGATACCGGGGAACCTACCCGCTCTTTTCGCAGAAAACGTATGAAGCTCCTGTACCGGGCATACCGTGAAGCTGACGGGCCATGCCGGGAGGGAGCGGTGAGATGAACCAGCCGTTCAAGGGGACGATCAACGTCGACATTCGGGACTCGGCGCCCGATTGGACGCCGTTCGAGCCGCCGAAGGCGCCGGACGGGGCGCCGAGCGTGGTCTACATCGTGCTCGATGACGTGGGGTTCTCGGCAATGTCCGGCTACGGCGGACCGATCGAGACGCCGAACATCGACCGGATCGCGGCCGATGGCATCCGTTACACGCAGTGGCATACGACGGCGCTGTGCTCACCGACCCGGTCGTGCCTTCTGACCGGGCGCAACCACACGCGAAACTCGATGGCCTGCATCACCGAGGCCGCGGTCGGGTTCCCGAATGCGAGCGGGACGATCCCGCCCGAGAACGGCATGATCTCCGAGATCCTCGGCGAGCGGGGCTGGAACACCTACATGGTGGGCAAGTGGCACCTGTGCCCGACCGTGGAGATGAACGTGGCCTCGACTCGGCGGAACTGGCCGTCCGGGCGGGGTTTCGAGCGGTGGTACGGATTCCTGGGCGCCGAGACCAACCAGTGGTATCCGGACCTGGTCTACGACAACCATCCGGTGGACCAGCCGAAGTCGCCTGAGGAGGGTTACCACCTCACCAGCGACCTCACCGACAAGGCGCTGGAGTTCATCAAGGACGCGAAGACCGTCGCGCCGGACAAGCCGTTCTTCCTGTACTACGCCCCGGGGCCGCCCACGCGCCGCACCACGCCCCGAAGGAGTGGATCGCCAAGTTCGCCGGGCGGTTCGACATGGGGTACGAGGCGATGCGGGAACAGACGCTGGCCAGACAGAAGCAGATGGGGATTGTCCCGGCCGACACCGAGCTCCCGCCAGCCAACCCGATCGGCACGCCGCAGACCCGCACGGGCCCCGCGGGCCAGCCGTTCCCGCCGCTGGACTTCACCAAGCCGTGGGACTCGTTGACCGGCGACGAGAAGCGGTTGTTCGCGCGGATGGCCGAGGTGTACGCGGGCTTCCTCGCTCACGCCGACCACCACATCGGCCGGCTGCTGGACTATCTGGAGGAGTCCGGGCTGCGCGACAACACCATGATCATCCTGGTGTCGGACAACGGGGCCAGCGGCGAGGGCGGACCGAACGGCTCGGTCAACGAGAGCCTGTTCATGAACGGTATCCCCGACGACATGGCCACCAACCTGGCGATGCTGGATGAGCTGGGCAGTCCGAAGACGTACAACCACTACCCCAACGGCTGGGCGATGGCGTTCAATACGCCGTTCAAGATGTGGAAGCGGTACGAATTCAACGGCGGCACCGCCGACCCGTGCATCATCTCCTGGCCTTCGGCCAAGGCCGGCACGACCGGCAAGGGCGAGATCCGCCACCAGTACCACCACGCGGTCGACATCGTACCGACGATCCTGGACACGCTCGGCGTCGAGCCGCCGGAAAGGATCAAGGGGCACGTCCAGAGCCGCTTCGACGGCGTGAGCATGCGTTACAGCGTCGGCGACCCGTCGGCGCCTTCGGCCCGCAGGACGCAGTTCTACTCCATGCTCGGCTCCCGCGGGATCTGGCACGACGGATGGAAGGCGGTTACCACCCACCCCACGATCAGCGGCTGGAGCAACTTCAACGACGACACCTGGGAGCTGTACCACACCGACGTCGACCGGGCCGAGGTGCACGACCTGGCCGCCGAGCATCCGGACAAGCTCCGCGAGCTGGTGAACCTGTGGTTCGCCGAGGCCGGCGACAACGGGGCGTTCCCGCTCGACGACCGTTCACCGCTTGAGATCTTCCTAACGCCGAGGCCGCAGCTCGCGCCCCACCGCGACCGGTACGTCTACTTCCCGGACAGCGCCGAGGTACCCGAGGCGCAGGCGGTCAACGTACGCAACCGCTCGTACACGATCGGGGCGGTGGTGGACATCCCCGCTCCCGGCGCGCAGGGTGTGCTGTTCGCCCACGGCTCCCGGTTCGGCGGACACGCCCTCTACGTGAAGGACAACCGGCTGCACTACGTGAACAACTTCGTCGGCATGATGGAGCAGAAGGTCGACGGTACCGAAGACCTGCCGGTCGGTGAGAACCTCCTCCTTGCGGCCTCCTTCGACAAGGACGGCGAGAACCCGCCCGGGGTGTCCACCGGGATCCTGACGCTGTACCACGGCGACCGGAAGGTCGGCGCGGCCCGCATCAAGACCCAACCCGGGACGTACTCGATCGCGGGCGAGGGCCTATGCGTTGGCCGCGACAGCGGCGAGGCGGTGACCAGCGACTACGCGGGCGACCACGACCACCGGTTCACCGGGGGCACGATCAGGCGCGTCGCCGTCGACGTGAGTGGCGAGCCGTACGCCGACCTGGAGCGCGAGGCCCAGGCATTGCTGGTGCGGGAATAGGACCACGCGGAGGTGGTCTGGATCCCGGCCGGCGAGTTCATGATGGGCTCGGACCGGCACTACCCGGAGGAGGCGCCGCCGCACCGGGTCGCGGTGGAGGGATTCTTCATCGACCCGCACCCGGTCACCAACGACGATTTCGCGGCGTTCGTCGCCGCCACCGGCCACGTGACGCTCGCCGAGCGCATGCCGGAGGCCGACGAGTACCCCGACGCGGATCCGACGCTGCTGGTACCTGCGTCGGCTGTGTTCACCCCGCCCGGGCGGCGGGTGCCGCTGACCGACGCGTACCGGTGGTGGTCCTCCGTGCCCGGCGCGGACTGGCGCCATCCGCGCGGACCGGACAGCTCGATCGACGGGCTCGGCGACCACCCCGTCGTGCACCTGGCGTGGGCGGACGCCGCCGCCTACGCGGCCTGGGCGGGCAAAGCGCTGCCCACCGAGGCGCAGTGGGAGTACGCCGCCCGTGGCGGCCTCGACGGCGCCGAGTACGCCTGGGGCGACGACGAGCTGACCCCGGACGGGCGGCACATGGCCAACGTCTGGCAAGGCGAGTTCCCCACCACCAACGAGGCGACCGACGGGTATGCCTGGACCTCGCCGGTGGGCACCTTCGCCCCCAACGGCTACGGCCTCTACGACATGATCGGCAACGTGTGGGAATGGACCGCCGACTGGTGGTCAGCCCACAAGCCAGCCCCGGCGGCCACCTGCTGCGGCCCCTCCCCGCGCACCAACCCGACCGGCGGCACCGAGGCACTGTCCGTCGACCCGACGCAGCCGCTGACCGCCCGGATACCACGACGAGTGATGAAGGGCGGATCGTTCCTGTGCGCCCCGAACTACTGCCGTCGCTACCGCCCCGCCGCCCGCCTACCCCAGCCGATCGACACCTCTACCTGCCATCTCGGATTCCGCTGCATAACCCGGCCCACGTGACCGGGCACGGTCATCTGCCATGGCAGAGCACCCGCGGGCGGCCATCTTGGCCCATCGAGCAATCGTCGCCGGCGGCCGCTGGAGTCGCCACCAGGAAAGTCATCGCCGTCACTGCGGCAGCGACCACCGCCAGGACATTCACAACGGTTCGGAACCAGATCAATCTCATGCGGCCATGTTCACCGACGCCGAGGCTGTCCGGGAAGAGTAGCGGCGGTACCCAGGCCAGGGGTTACGCCCGACCGGAATAGGTTTGTCCGGGCAGATATGCCCCGGCCCGCCTCACCTGCGGACCGCACGCTCCCGCGGGCACCGCGCAGGTCGGCGGCTCGCAAGCGCTCGCCGAAACCCCCGACCAGCGCTGCCAGCCCCGCGGCACAAGACCCAAGGACAACGGCCGAGCGCCGCCCGGGAGACTAGTTTTAGGCCCCATACCTGAGAGGCATTTTTATGACTGTGAGGTATACGGCCCAGAAACCAGCCTGCCCTTGAAGGCGTCACGGGCTGTGAGGTCGTCGACCGCGCAGGGTGAGGCCGCGGGAGCGACGGTCTGGACTGCGACGAGCGCCGCGGTAGCCCAGAACTCGATCCTGATTCTGAACCTGATGTGCTCGTTGACCTCTTGCTCTCCGGTGCAGGCCGGCGAACCTTTTGTTGGCCTGGGTGCGTCCGGGAGGGTGAGCGGGCACCCGCCCGCGCCAAGGAGAGACCGGTGGGGTCACGTGACTGGGCCACGTTCGCCGAGTTCGTCTCGGCTCGTACGACGGCGCTGCACCGCGCCGCGTACCTGATGGTTGGTGATGTGGGCTTGGCCCAGGACCTGGTGCAGGAGGCCCTGGTCAAGACCTACATCGCCTGGCCGCGGCTGCGTGAGTTCGGGGCCGCGGAGACGTACACGCGCAAGGCCATCACGACCACCGCGATCGGCTGGTTCCGGCGTAAGCGGTGGTCGGCTGAGCGGGCGTCGGACCGGCCGCCGGACACGCCGGCGCCGGGCCACGCCGACGGCGTGGCCGACCGGACCTGGCTATGGCAGTGCCTGCAGCGCCTGCCCGCCCGCCAACGCGTCGCGATCGTGCTGCGTTTCTACGAGGACCTGACCGAGGCGCAGACCGCCGAGGCGATGGGTTGCGCCGTCGGCACCGTGAAAAGCCAGGTCTCCGCCGGCCTTGCCAAGCTCCGCACGCTCGTCGGCGACGACGTGCTGCCATCCGAGGTGACGATCCCATGACCAACTCCCTGAAGGACATGCTGGAAGACCAGGCGGCGTCGGTCGCCTTCCAAGCACCCGACCTGCAGGCCATCGCCCGTACCGGCGGCCGGCGGATCCGCCGCCGCCGGGCGGTGACCATGCTGGCCACCGTGACGGCTGTGGCTCTGGTCGTGAGCACCGCCACCGCCCTGTTCGCTGCAGGCGGCGGGCAACGACCGGACGTGGCCACCGACCCGGGGCCGACCGCTCCCGTGTCCTGGGCGCTCGGCTCGACGATCCACGACGGGGAACAGAGCATCGAGGTGGGCCACCGCGTCCGCGCCTACGTGCGCACCACGCTCGGGTTCGTCACGCTCGACGACGCCGACAACGTCTACTCCGTCACCGGCCAAGGCGTCACCCGGATCGGCCACACCGTCGCCCCCCACTCCCAAGGCACCGACCAACTGCGCCTGTTCTCCGACCCCCGCGGCACCCTGGCCGGCTGGCTGGGTCAGGAGGACTCCTCCCGACTGGTCCTACAGGTCCACGACCAGGCGACCGGCAAGACCCGCAGCTACGGAACCGAGGGGGCCACACCGCCGGACAGCGCCGTGTTCTTCGCCATCGACGACCACACGGCCTACTGGCGCAACGTGACCACGGAAAGCGTCTTCGCGCTTAACCTCGACACCGGCGACCAACGGCCGTTGGCCAACGCCGACCAGACCCGCACCCTCGAAATCTGGAGCGTCCGCAACGGCGTGCTGGCCTTCAGCCAGGATCACCGACTTGGCGGCAACCTGACGTCCTTCCGCGTCGGCCGGTCAATCACCGATGCTCGCGAGTTCGCCCTCGCCACGAACACGGAGGCCGACGACCAGATCCAACTGTCGCCGACCGGTGCTTGGGCGAGCTACCTGCTCTACGAGTTCAACGGACCCCCGCAGCAGGACGACGTGCGCGCGTTCACCGGGCAGGTCCGGGACACCAGCACCGGTGACCTGATCCCCCTCAAACTTCCAAATACGGCAATAGCGTTCCCCGGCGCCTGGCTCGACAACACCACGCTCCAGGTCTTCGCCTACGCGCCGCCGCAACAGGCAAACATGTACAGATGCACTGTTCCCGACGGAACCTGCCAGATCGCGGCCGATCTGCCGGCAGACAAAATCGACGGCAACAACCTCGTACTGCCCGGCGGCAACTGGACCGGGTCATAGCCTGCCGTTCCCGACCATCTGCAGAACCATTCCCAGGCCGTGAACCGGGCCTTCGGTCCGAGGCAGGATCAACGTTCTAATCTTGAGAGCAACTCCGCCGACGTCGTCCCTGGGGCTGTCGCCGACCATCAAGGTTTGGCTGCCCGGAACGTCAAGCAGTTCCAGCGCGCGGGCATAGATCGCCGGGTCGGGCTTCACCAGACCGACCTCGAAGGACAGCACCACACCGTCCAGTAGGCCACTCACCCCAACTCGATCGAGGAGCGGACGAATGTCCAGCCCGATATTGGACAGCACCACGAGCCTGACGCCACGCGACTTAAGTTCTCGAAGGACAGGGAGGGTGTCGACGAAGGGCACCCACTGATCCGGCATCACTGCGTACAGTGCGGCGATCAGATCGGGTTTGATGCCGGGATACAGCGCGACCGTCCTGTTGAAGACGTCCCAATGGCGCTCCCGGCTGAGATCGCGCTCGCTTCTGGGGTCGATCGTGTGGGCGTGCTGCCAGATCTGGTCAAGATGCTCACGCAGGCCCGCGATCTGATCGGCGCTCAGGTCCGGCTCGGCGTCTGCTTCCTCGGCCAGACGGCGAAGAGCGGCCTCGATCCAACGACCGGCGTCGCCGCCCTCAACCAGCGTGCCATGGAAGTCAAAGATGACCCCCTTGATCGGTTCGGGCGCCTCGTTGATGATCATGCCGCAGCCTATCCGCCGCGCACCCTCGGCCTCGCATCAGCTCCTCTATGAGGTGGGGTGGTAGCCGTACAGGAAGGTGCGGACGCCCTCGGCGACCATCGTGGTGATCTCGTCCGGGGTGGGGGTGCGGCCCTCGCGGATGGCTGTGGTGCTCTCGAACGTGGTCAGCGCGGCGAACTGCAGCGCCATCCGTTCCGGGTCTCCCGACCGCAGCACGCCCCGCTCGACGAGTGCGCCGAGGCGCCGGATCACCTCGGCGCGTACCCGTAGCGGGCCGGCCTGCCGCCAGGCGTCCAGCATCGCGGGCGGGAAGTGCCGGCGCTCGGCGTTGATCTGCTGGACCAGCGCGAAGTGGTCGGGGAAGTCGAGGCCGTGCGCGACGAGGGCGTGTCCGATCGCGAGGAGCTGTTCGTCGGGGTCGGTGACGCCGCGCAGGCCATCCTCCACATAGGACGTGAACGCGTCCGCGACCCGGGTGGCGCTCAGCGCCAGCACGGTGGAGAAAAGCTCCTCCTTGCTGGGGAAGTGCTTGTAGAGGGTGCGCGTGGAGACGCCGGCCTCCCGTGCGATCGCGTCGGTGGTGGTGCGGGCGTACCCGTCGCGGCCGAAGACCGCGCGCGCCGCCTGGATGACCGCGTCCCGTTTGGCTGGCCGCCCACGCGTGGGCGGCTGTGACATCTCCGACATGGTCTCCCCTCGACGGACGAGCAGCGCTAATTTCTGCCGTATACGTTTTACTTTACATCAGCGGGAGGCATCCCATGGATCACGTGCTCAAGCTCGCGGTCATCCTCGGCAGCGTGCGGCCCGGCCGCAAGGCCGAGGCCGTCGGGCGATGGGTCCAGCGCCACGCGGCCCGGCGCCCGGGCGTCGAGGTCGAGCTGGTCGACATCGCGGCGTACCGGCTGCCGGTGCTCGACGAGCCGCTGCCCGCGGCCTACGGCCGCTACGCGCGGCCACACACCAAGGCGTGGGCGGACACCATCGCCGCCTTCGATGGGTACGTCTTCGTGACCCCCGAGTACAACCGGTCCATCCCCGGGCCGCTGAAGAACGCGATCGACTACCTGTACGCCGAGTGGCACAACAAGGCCGCCGGGTTCGTCAGTTACGGCCTCGACGCGGCCGGCACCCGGGCGGTCGAGCACCTGCGCGTGGTGATGGGCGAGCTACAGGTCGCCGACGTGCGGGCGCAGGTGGCGCTGAGCCTGGGCGGCGATTTCGACGGCGACGCCTTCGCGCCCGGGCCGCACCGCGACGGCCAGCTGGACACGATGCTCGACCAGCTCACCGCGTGGAGTGGCGCGCTGCGGTCGGTCCGGCGGTGACGGCCACCGCCCGGCCGGTCGAGCCGGTCGGGCCCGACGAGGCGATCCGGTGGCCAGTGTGGCGGCTGGCGATGGTGATCGCGTTCGCGGCGTTCATGAGCCAGCTCGACACCTCGGTCGTCAACGTCGGGCTGGACACCATCGCCGCCGACCTGGGCGCCAGCCTGGACGACGCGCAGTGGGTCGCGAACGCGTACCTCATCGCCCTGGGCCTGTCCCTGCCGGCCAGCGGCTGGCTCGGCCGGCGCTTCGGCGCCGGCCGGGTGTGGTTCGCCGCGCTGGCCGGCTTCACCATCACGTCCGCGCTGTGCGCGCTCGCCGGCGGCGTGTGGTGGCTGGTCGCGGCGCGCGTCCTGCAGGGGTTGACCGCCGGGCTGCTGCTGCCGGCCGGCCAGACCATCCTCGGCCAGGCCGTCGGCCCGCAGCGACTCGGCCGGGTGATGGCCACCCTCGGCGTCGCGGTCTCCCTCGGCCCGGCGCTCGGCCCGGTCGCCGGCGGCCTGATCATCCACAGTGGCTCCTGGCCGTGGCTGTTCCTGATCAACCTGCCGCTCGGCGCGCTCGCGCTGTACCTCGGCCGGCGGTTCGTGCCGCGCGGCCGCCCGGCCGCGCACCCGGGCCGGCTGGACTGGCCCGGCCTGCTGATGGTCAGCGCCGGCGTGCCGCTGCTGGTGTACGGGCTCACCGCGTGGGGCGAGCGGGGCAGCCTGGCGGCGCCGGGCGCCGTCGGCCCGGTCCTGGCCGGCGCGCTGCTGCTGGTGGCGTTCATCGGGTACGCCCGCCGGGCCGCCCGCCCGGTGCTGGACCTGCGGCTGTTCGCCGGCCGGGCGTACGCGGCGGCGACCGCGACCGCCGCGTTCACCGGCGCCACCATGTTCGGCGCGACGCTGCTGTTCCCCCTGTACTTCCAGATCGGCCGGGGGACCAGCGTGCTGCAGACCGGGCTGGCGCTGATCCCGCTCGGCCTCGGCACCGCGGTGGCCCTGCCGGTCAGCGGCCGGCTGCTGGACAGGTTCGGCGGCGGCATGGTCAGCCTGTTCGGCGGGCTCGGCACGGTCGCCACCACGGTGCCGTTCGCGGTCGCCGGCACCGCCCTGCCCACGCCGGTCGTCCTCGGCCTGCTGTTCCTGCGCGGCGTGGCCATCGCGTTCGCCGTCGGGCCAGCGGCGATCGCCGCGTTCAAGGCGGTCACCGCGGACCAGCTCCCGGACGCAACCACCCAGGTGAACATCGCGCAGCGGATCGGCGGCGCGCTCGGCGGCGCCACCTTCGCGGTCATCCTGGCCGGGCGACTGGCGGGCGGCGTGGACGCCGCGTTCCAGACCACGTTCTGGTGGCTCACCGCCGCCTCGATACTCGGCCTGGCCACCGCCGCCTGGCTGGCAGCAGCCGAACGGCCGCGACGAGACGACCCGACGCCCCATGAACGACAGTTGCCCAGGTCACACTGATATGCGCCAAGACGACGGAAGCTGAGCACCAGTTCGAGCGTCCCGCAGCGGCGGTCGCGTTGAGGTGAGGAAAATCAAAAGATGTTGAGCTGCCGCGACGGACATCGCGGCAGCTCAGAATTCGATCCTGAACCTGACCTTAAAATCTCCATAGACAACAGTCCGATTGCGACGTGTGCGGATGTCCGAGCTCTCGCGGCTAGCCGGTGAACGGCGGGGTCACCGTGGGGGGCGCGCGGTGGGCTATGAGTGGCCGAACGGGGCGCGGTGGCGGTAGGGGGCTTCCAGCCTGGCTACGTCCTCGTCACTGAGGGCCAGGTCCACGGCGGCGAGGGCGTCGTCGAGGTGGTGGGGCTTGGTCACGCCGACGATGGGCGCGCTCACCGGCGCCTTGCCCAGCAGCCAGGCCAGCGCGATCTGGGCGGGTGGCCGGGTGTGTCCGGCGGCGACTGTGCGCAGCGCGTCGATGACGTCGGTGTCGTTGTCGTCGACGCGCTGCGATCCGTCGGCTTGCTCGGCGATCGCGCGCGGTGTGTCGTGCCGGCCGCCGGCGAGCAGCCCTCGGGCCAGCGGGCTGTACGGCAGGACGCCGACGCCTTGATCGGCGCAGAGCGGAAGCATCTCCCGCTCTTCCTCACGGTAGAGGAGGTTGTAGCGGGTCTGCATCGACACGAACCGGGTCCAGCCGCCCGCCTGTGCGGTGTATTGGGCCTTCGCGAACTGCCAGGCGTACATCAGGGACGCGCCGAGGTAGCGCACCTTGCCGGCCCGGACAACGTCGTGCAGCGCCGCCATGGTTTCCTCGATCGGTGTCTCTGGATCCCACCGGTGAATCTGGTACAGGTCGATGTAGTCGGTGCCCAACCGCCGCAGCGAGGCGTCAACGGAGTCCATGATGTGCTTTCGGGACAGGCCGCGGTCGTTGGGACCCGGCCCCATCGGAAAGAAGAGCTTGGTCGCAAGCACGTAGTCGCCGCGCCGGGCGAACAGCTTGCCGAGCAACCGCCCGGTGACTTCCTCGCTCACGCCGCCGGAGTACATGTCGGCGGTGTCGAAGAAGGTCACGCCAGCGCCAACGGCGTGCCGGACGATCGGCTCGGCCGCGTCCTCGGATAGAAACCACGCTTCTGCGGTGGGATCGCCAAAGCTCATCATGCCCAGGCCGATCCGCGACACCTTCAGACCGGACGAGCCGAGCCGGACGTACTGCATTCTGATTCCTCCCGATCGGTGTTAAGGGACGGCTGCTGGTGGATCGCGACCGCGACGGCCACCAGCGCCACGCCGAGCAGGTCATGGACCATCGGCAGTTGGGCGAGGACGAGCAGCCCGATGACCGTGGCGGAGGCCGGCAAGATGCTCAGCATCAACGCGAAGGTCGCCCGGCGCAGCCGGGCCATGGCGAGTTGGTCGGTCACGTACGGGATGACCGAGGAGCAGACGCCAACCGCGACACCAGCCAGCAGCCAGCCGGGCTGGTCGAAGGCCGGCGCCGAGTTGGTCGACTCCGCCCCGCTGGGAGCCGTCACGCGGTCCGGTGTTGGCGACCCGGTGGGCAAGAGTCACGTAGAGCATGAACAGCGCGCAGTTCGCAAAGGCGAACCCGAACCCGAGTGGCGCGCCGGCCAGCCGGATGTCGGTGAGGGTGAACACGCCGGCCACGGCGAGCCCGAGCGCGAGCGTGTTACGCAGGCTTCTGACCCCCACACCGCGAACACCAGGGCGGCGCTGACAATCCTGAGCCAGGTAACCCCGAGCACATCCAGCCGGGCGAACAGCAGCACCGCGAACGCCGGGCCGAGGTAGTGGAAGACGGCGCTGACCGCGATGAACGCCGGAGCCGCTGGTTCCCTCACCCCGAGTATCTTCCAAAGCACAAAGCAGATCGTGAAGGGCAGATTGAAGCCAGGAGGCGTAACTTGCCTGGAGAAACAAGGCCAAGAGGTTCCAATTCCTTAGACGACCGGGCGAGACTCCTGGATGCCGTGAACCTGCGTGTGTTGTCCGAACTGCAGGCCAACCCGCGCCTGTCGATGTCCGAGCTGGCCCGCCGTGTCGGCATGTCCGCGCCAGCGGTCACCGAACGTGTACAGCGGCTGGAAACCGCGGGCGTGATCGTCGGCTACCGGATGGACATCGATCCAGCCGCGCTCGGCATGCCGGTCACCGCGCTGGTACGTATCCGGCCAGGCCCCGGCCAGCTACCCACGATCGCTCGGGCCGCACACGAAATGGCGCAGGTGGTCGAGTGCTATCGAATCACCGGAGAAGACTGCTTCCTCCTCAAGCTTCACGCACCGTCGATCGGCGAACTCGAAGAAATCCTCGACCGATTCCTCCTCCTCGGGCAGACCACCACCTCCATCGTGGTCTCCACGCCCGTACCCGCTCGACCGCTGCCGTTGCCAACCGCAGCGCCGGAATAACCCAGGCCGACGCACTACTTTCGGCATCGCTGTCCGGTCGCCGACGAAACGGCAGCCGAGTGCGCTGCCCGCCCGCATGATGATGTTCAACTCGTCAAGAAGGGACATGAAGCCGTTGGTACGCAAGGTTTTCGGGATCGTGCTGGTCGCCGCATGCACGCTGCTCTCGACCGCGACACAGGCCAGGGCGGACGGGCAGCCCAGCGAGGTCGCGGTCGCCATGACGGGTGTCGACTCTGGAGACTGCGCGCCGAGCGCGCCGTGCCGCACCGTTGGATTCGCCCTGCGGCGGGTCGCGCAGTCCGGGATCGTGCGGGTCGGTCCCGGGCGATACCGGGAGAACGTCGTGGTCGGCGAGGGGCAGCAGGTCAGCATCGTCGGCGCGGGCGCCTTGGCCACTGTCCTGGATGGTCAGCGCGCCGGCTCGGTGATCACCCAGGAGTCCTGGGGCACACTGTCGCTGTCGGACCTCAGCATCACCAACGGGCACGCCAACGGCGTGGACGACGTCGACAGAGTCGGCGGCGGCATCGTGGCCCTGGGGGACCTATCCCTCACCAGGGTCTGGGTCTCGTACAACGCGGCAGGAAACCTCGGCGGCGGCCTGCTGGCCCTCCGTACCGTCACCATGACCGATAGCGTGGTAGCCCACAACGTCGCCGGTTGGCACGGCGGCGGCATCGCCGCACTCCGCGCCAGCCTCATACTGCGACGGTCCACGGTCGCGCAGAATTCGTCGTCCCGACCTGGCGGGGCATCTACAACGACGCCGGCCCCACCACCATCGAGGACTCGACGATCTCCGGCAACTCCACGCAGGGCGGCGACGCCAGCGCTCTCCTCCAGGACCATGGCCGCATCGAGCTTCGCCACGTCACAGTCGCGGGCAACCACGGCGGCTCCGCCGCCGTCTCGGGCACCCACATCTGGCGACCCGACGTACGTGGATCGCTGTTCACCGGCAACGCCGGCGCGGACTGCGACCTGCGCGAGCGGCCAGACAGTCCCGACCACGTCGACGAGTACAACACCAGCGACGACGGCACCTGCGGCACCGCCACCCCCGCCGGCCAGACAGACCTCCAGCCGCTGTCCGACAACGAAACCCTCACCCGCAGCCATGCCCTCGGCGAACACAGCATCCTGCGTGGGGCCATCCCCATCACGCACACCCTCTGCGATGGCACCGACCAGCGTGGCCTATCCCGACACTCCACCGGCGCCGCCTACTGCGATATCGGCGCCCACCAGTCGATCCCCACGCTGCCGCGCAACGTCGCCGCCCCGGTAATCCCGACCTTCCTGGCCTGGGGCTTGACCATCACCGCGGACCCCGGTGGCTGGTACGCCGCCGGCGACGTCCACTACACCTACGCATGGCAACGCTGCACCCCCGCCGGCCCGTGCACCACGATCCCCAACAGCGACTCCCCGCACTACACCGGCGACGTACCAGACAGCGAGCACCACATCCGGGTCATGATCACGGCAACAAACGGCCATGGCACAAGCGCCCCCGCCTACTCCAACCTGACCGACGAGGTCGCCTACGGCTGACCAATTGGAGCAGCCGGCTTGCTGATTGACGTATACTTATATAGTTCTCTGTATGGAGACCGTCCTCCTCGATCTGGTTGATCCACCGAAGTGGTGGTTGCGAATCGGGCTTGAAAAGGGCGGCCCGGTCAGCGGCTGTCCTGAGCAGGGATGCGATACGTCAGCGCTGACCACAGTGGATTTGTACTGCGAGACGCATGGGCGTTTTCTGCCCGCTGCCCGCGTGATACCAAGCAAGCTGGTGGCAGCAGCGATCAACATCGCCCGGGTGGCCGTATGCGCGGCGTTCGTGCTGGCCGCTCAGATCAAGACGTCGTTGCCACTGTTTCTGGTGGGAGCCTTGGTGGCGGCCGTTGTGCTGTTGCCACCCCTTCGGCTCTACCCGATCGCGCTGCGCTGGGCGCTGGCCTGTTGGGCGCTGGTCACCGTGCTCACTCTGATTTTCAGTTGGACCTCACTTACGGCACAGCGAATCGCCGTCCTGACACTATTGATAGTGCTAATGGTGATCACTGCGGTCCACCTTGGACCGCTTGCCGCCAAGAGCAGCAGCCAAGCTCTAGTCGAAGGCAGCGGCGTCAGATCGGTGACCGCCCGGGTGCGAGGCTACGTCGCGGCGTCGGCCGCCATCCTGCCAGTGGCACTGACGGGATGGCTCGCGCTTGTGCTGCTCCAAATGGCGTGGCCGATCGACACAGGGCGGATACGCGATTTCCTGTTGACCACGGCGATCGCAACGATCGCCGTGGCCGGGCTCACCGCGATCGTCTTCGGGATCCTCTTCAGCGGCAACACGGTCGACTTCTCGTTTCGAAGACCGGTTGGCCCACCCCGCAAACCAAGCGCGCTGACATGGAGTCTGGCCCGTTGGCGACCGAAGCAGATCTCCGACCGCGACCTGGCCGATCGTGTCAGCCGCGATGTCACCATGCTGCTTTTCCAGGTCGCGCAGGCACTGGTGTTGCTCGCGCGATCGGCCGTCCAGTTCGCCCGCCTCCTGCTCTACGCCGCGGTCTACCTCCTGTCCACCGGCGTCAACGCCATCCTCTCGGTGATGCTTTGGGCGGCGCTGTGGATCGCCTCGGTGCTTGTCGGGGCCGCGCAGAGCCTGAGGGGTGCCGTACGGGTGCTTAACAGAGCCATTCCGCACACACTTCGGGTTGTCGTCTTGCCGGTGGTATTCATGGCCTATGCCGCCGCGCTGACCCTGTTCTGGTCGCGGCGAACCTACGCTTACCTGGTCGACGGAACAGCCTGGGCCTTGGCGGAAAGCTTGCTGGCCGCCGCCAGCGCCGTGGTGCTGTTGACGGCCACATGGACGGCGCTGTCCGGGCTGCCGGTCCGCGCGACCACGCGTTCGGCAACGCGCACGCTGGCCATCTTCGGCGCGAACGCGCTCGTGTTGCTCGCGGTCGGAGGCTGGGCCGTCGGCCTCGCTGGAACCTTCGGCCGAGGCGAGATCCGCGTCGGCCCGGTAACTATCGTGGCCTCCGTGATTCTGCTGACGGCGTGGCTATGGAGCCGCCGCCGCTCCGCACCAGGCAGCGAGGGTTCTTAGCCTACCGTGGCGCGCCGATTGGAGACGGTGGAGAAGCGGCGGCGCCGGGGCGGTTGATCTCGATGATGGCGCCGAGGCCGGCCCCGAGGATCCCGAACGGCAGCGCCCACACCAGCTCGAAGCCGAGAACCCAGACTATGGCGCCGTGGAGGGCGACGGCGCAAGGAAACGCCGCAGTAACACGCCTCGGTGTTGTCTGGCCTTGCGCCCGCTGTGATCACCTCGGCGGGGCTGCATCGGAATACAACCCGAGGAGCGTGCATGACCCGTCCAGACTGAAACTACTCATCACGCGCAGCTAAAACCGCGCCTCGGCGTGAGTTGACCGGCAGGCAGCCGTGTCGACTGCGGTACCACGGTGGCTACGCCTAACGACGGGCCTGCCGGCCCATGAGCCGGACGATCAGGCGGCGCGGCAGGAACCTGCTGGCCAGGGCGACGGGGCGGCCGTTGGTGATCACCGACGGGGGCGCGGAGCGGCGGTCGAGGGTGTCGAGGGCCTTTTTGACGACGTCGGCGGGGGTGGCTCGCTTCGAGCCGTAGTCGGCCGATTGGCTGCCGGCGGCGTCGAAGAACTCGGTCTGCATGGCGCCGGGGCAGACGGCGAGGACGTGTAGGCCGGTGCCGCGGGTCTCTTCCCACAGCGATTCGGTGAAGCTGAGGACGAAGGCTTTGGTGGCACCGTAGACACTCAGGTACGGGGTCGGCTGGAAGCCCAACAGGCTCGCGACGTTGATCAGGATGCCGGTGCCGGCGGAGGTTAGCGGGTCGATGTAGGCGCGGCTGAGGTCGACCAGGGCGCTGACGTTCAGCGCGATCATGCTCTGCACGCGGTCTGGGTCCTCGTCGGTGAAGGCGTTGTGGGTGCCGAAGCCGGCGTTGTTGACCAGCCCGGTGGCGTAGATGCCGCGGGATTCGAGCTCGGCACGCAACGTGCGGCCGGCGTCCGGCAGGCCGAGGTCGCGGGCGACGACGGTGACCGTGACGCCGTGGGCGCGGGTGAGCTCGTCGGCCAGGCTCTTGAGCCGGTCCGCTCGGCGGGCGACGAGGACGAGGTTCGAGCCACGGCGGGCCAGCTCGCGAGCGAATTCCGCGCCGAGCCCGGAGCTGGCTCCGGTGACGATGACGGTCTGGTGGCGGTAGTCAATCTTTCTCATGCCATACACACTACGCACACTTCTGCACGCAGTGCAAGTTGCTACATCACATGCACTGTCGTACCATCGGTGCATGGCTCAGAAACCGACACCTCTTCGCGAGCAGACCCGCTCGGTGGTCCGCTCGCTGCTGGCCCGCACCGCTACCGAACTGTTCGCGGCCAAGGGGTACGACGACACGACACTGGAGGAGGTCGCCACTGCCGCGGGTGTCTCCCGGCGGACGCTGTTCAACTACTTCCGCAACAAGGAAGATCTCGCGCTCAGCGGCCTGGCAGAGCAGGGTGAGCTGATCGCCGCACGCCTCGCCCAGCGCCCGGCCGACGAGGATGCCTGGGCGGCACTGCGCGCGGCGTTTCAGGTACTCGAGGAGATCGACATCACGCCCGAGCGCCGGCTCGAGCTGGTCAAGCTGTTATTCGGCAACGAGTCACTGCGCGCCGGCCACGCCGAGAAGCAGGCTCGCTGGCAAGACCTGTTCGCACCGCTGATCGAGCCGCGATTGCCCGACTCCGACCGCCGCACCCTCCAGGCGCGTGCGATCGCGGCCGCGGCGATCACCTGCCTGCAAGCAGCGAACGAGGAGTGGGCGCGCCTGGGCGGACAGGCCGAGCTGTTCGACCTCTACGACGCGGCCGTGCACGCCATCCGCCGCCCCGCCTAAAGCCCAGCCGCAACAACCATGCTCATGGGGTTTGACGTCTGCGGCCGAGAATCGGGCGCAGTGCCTCGATGACGCTCGGGTCCTCGATTGTGGAGGGAATTGGTTCGTCGAGGCCGTCGGCGATGCCGCGCATCGTCTTGCGCAGGATCTTGCCCGAGCGTGTCTTGGGCAGGGCGGCCACGACGGCGACATCCTTGAGGGCGGCGACAGCTCCGATCCGCTCCCGTACGAGGTGGACGAGTTCGGCCTCGACCTCGCCCTGCTCTCGGCGGGTGCCGGCTTTCAAAACGACGAAGCCGCGGGGTACCTGTCCCTTGAGGGCGTCGGCGACGCCGATGACGGCGCATTCAGCGACGTCGGGGTGAGTGGCCAGGGCTTCTTCCATGCTGCCGGTGGACAGTCGGTGTCCGGCGACGTTGATGACGTCGTCGGTGCGTCCCATGACGAAGACGTAGCCGTCGTGGTCGATGTATCCGCTGTCACCGGTGAGGTAGTAGCCGTCGAAGATGGACAGGTAGGAGGCGACGAAGCGGTCGTCGTCGTTCCAGAGCGTGGGCAGCGAACCCGGTGGCAGGGGTAGTTTCACGACGATCGCACCCTCGACGCCGGCTGGCACGGCTTCGCCCGCAGCATTGAAGACGCGGACGTCCCAGCCCGGCAGTGGGCGTGTGGGCGAGCCGGGTTTGACGGGGGCGATTTCGAGTCCGACCGGGTTGGCGACGATGGGCCAGCCGGTTTCCGTCTGCCACCAGTGGTCGATCACGGGGATGCCCAGGAGTGCGTTCGCCCAGTGGTAGGTGTCCGGGTCGAGGCGCTCGCCGGCGAGGAACAGGTAGCGCAGGTGGGACAGGTCGTGGTCCGCGGTGAGCGCACCCTTCGGGTCCACCTTCCGGATGGCGCGGAACGCTGTGGGCGCTGTGAACATGGTCTTGACCCGGTAGTCGGCGGCGACGCGCCAGAACTGGCCGGCATCGGGCGTGCCGACCGGCTTGCCTTCGTAGAGGACCGTTGTGGCGCCGACCAGCAACGGTGCGTAGACGATGTACGAGTGCCCGACGACCCAGCCGACGTCGGAGGCGGTGAACATCGTCTCGCCCGGGCCTACGTCGTACACGGCGCCCATCGACCAGTGCAGGGCCACTGCGTACCCGCCGCAGTCGCGGACGACGCCTTTGGGTTTTCCGGTCGTTCCGGATGTGTAGAGGATGTACAGGGGATCGGTCGCGGGGATGGGAACGCAGTCGGTCGGTGACGCGCCGGCAATGGCGTCGGACCAGTCGAGATCGTCGGGCCCCAGCTCGGCCCGCGCTTGCGGGCGTTGCAGGATGACAGTTTTATCGTGTTTGTGCAGGGCGAGTTCGATTGCCCGATCCAGCAGCGGCTTGTACGGGATGACACGGTTGCCTTCGATGCCGCAGGAGGCCGAGACGATCACCTTGGGGTTGGCATCGTCGATGCGGACCGCGAGTTCGTGCGGGGCGAACCCGCCGAAGACGACCGAGTGGACGGCGCCGATGCGTGCGCAGGCCAGCATCGCAATGGCGGCCTCGGGGACCATCGGCATGTAGATGAGCACCCGGTCGCCTTGCCCCACGCCGAGCCGCGCGAGCACGCCGGCGAAGGCGGCCACCTCGTCCTTCAGCTGAGCGTAGGTATAGGTGCTTCGTACACCGGACACCGGGGAGTCGTAGATCAAAGCGACCTGTTCGCCCCGGCCGGCTTCGACGTGCCGGTCCACCGCGTTGAAGCAGACGTTGAGCCGTCCGTCGGGAAACCAGCGGTAGAGGGGCGCGTCCGAGGGGTCCAGCGCGCGTGACGGCGGGACATCCCAGTCGATGCTCTCTGCCGCCTTCAACCAGAAGCTCTCTGGGGCTTCGGTACTGGCGCGCCAGGCTCTCTCATAGATTCCCATCACGCTCTCCCTATCGCACGGAACACGAAGGTGACTGCCCCTATAACGCTAGTCAGTATGAAGCGACCGACCGGCCTTCGGCTCGGCTGGCACGGCCCCGGATCATCCATCACATTGCCCAATGATCGTAATATTACGTACGTCATGCTATGCTGTGCGGTGGTGGCGCCGGGCAATGGCGCTATCGAGCGGATGGAGGAGCCCTGTGGCGCGCTACGCCAAGGAGCACAAGCAGGCGACGCGGCAGCGGATCATCGAAACGGCCGGTCACCGGTTCAAGCAGGACGGCATCGATGGCTCCGGCGTCGCCACGCTGATGGCCGACGCGGGCCTGACCAACGGCGCGTTCTACGCCCACTTCACGTCCAAGGACGACCTCGTCGCCAACGTCGTCGCCGACCAGTTGCATACCCAGGCCGAGACGTTCAGCACGCTGCCGCCCGGCCGGGCAGGGCTGGAGGAGTTCCTGCGCGACTACCTGTCGCCTCAGCACCGGGACAACCCCGGGGCCGGGTGTCCCTCCGCGGCCCTGCTCGACGAGATCGGACGCTGCGCGGGCGAGACCAAGCACGCCTACACCGAGGGCGCGCAGTCCATCGTGGACGAGATCGCCGGCCGCCTGGCTCCCGACGATCCCCAGTCCGCACGCGGGAAGGCACTCGGACTCTTCACGATGGCGGTGGGAACGCTGCAGCTGTCCCGTGCCCTGTCGGACCCGAAGCTCGCCGACGAGGTCCTCGAAAAGGGCATCGAGAACGCCCGCGCGTTTCTTCGCTGACCAAGACGCTATCGGAGGAACTGGGTCAGGGCGGCTGCCTGCGAGCAAGTGCGCCATGTGGTTCAGAGCCGGACGACCATCTTTCCGACGTTCTCGCCGCGCATCAGGGCGAGGAACGCGTCCAGGGTGTTCTCCAGGCCGTTCACGACGGTCTCCCGGTGGTGCAGCTTGCCCGCGAGGATCCAGCCGCCGGCCTCGCGGACGAACTCCGGCTGCAGGTCCATCTCTTCGGTCACCATGAACGCCTGCATCCGCGACCGGGTCACGGACAGGTTCCACAGGTTGCGTGGCCCGACCACCTTCTCGTCGTTGTACTGCGAGACCATTCCGGACAGCACGATCCGGGCGTGCAGCTTGAGCGCGCCGATAGCCGCTTCGAGGTGCTCGCCGCCGACGTTGTCGAAGAAGACGTCGATGCCGTCCGGCGCCGCTTGCGCCAACTGCTCGGCGACCGGCCCGTTCTTGTAGTTGAACGCCGCGTCGAAGCCGTACTCCTCGACCAGCAGCTTGGCCTTGTCGTCCGAGCCGGCACTGCCGATCACCCGGGCGGCGCCTTTGAGTTTGGCGATTCGAGGTTTACCGGTCTTCGGCGCCGAGCAGCGTGAGGGCGCTCTGGATGCCCTGCTCCAGGACGCCATCGGCGAGCTGCTGGTCAGCCAGGGCGCGGGAGAGTTGCAGCGTCCCGACCATCAGTGCGTAGATGCTGAACGTCTGCACGCGCGCCGACTGCGGATCGTGGGGCGCCAGCCGGGCGGCGATGTCGTCGATGACGGCGAGCACGCCGCCGGTGTACGCGCGCTTGGTCGCGTCCGCGCAGCGGGCGATCTCGTCGAGCAGCGCGGCCGACGGGCAGCCGTACTCGGGGCTGTCGCGGTGCTGAACCGAAAGGTATACGCGCAGAATCTGCTCGACTCCGGCCCGGCCCGGCGCCGCCGCACCCAGGATCTCGCACTGCTCGCGGAGCTGGTCGGCGACCGCGGCAGCGACCAGGTCGTCCTTGGAGTCGAAATGGGCGTAGAACGCGCCGTTGGTCAGCCCTGCAGCCGCCATCAGCGTGGCGATCCCCGAACCGTCGATGCCGCCGGCCTTGAACCGACGGCCGGCCGTCTCGATGATCCGCCGTCGCGTCGCCTGCTTGCGCTCTCTGCCGTACCGCACCCCGCACACTCCTTTACAAGTTTTAGAGTACGACCATAATTTAAATTTCCAGCAAACCCTTGCCCCTCGGGCATCTCCCACCCTATGGTCGTATGAGCGTAATCTAAAAGCCGAAGGAGTTCGATGATGACGGCAGCTCGGCCGGTGGCGCTCGTGACGGGCGCGTCCTCCGGCATCGGGGACGCGGCAGCGATCGCGCTCGCCGCAGCGGGTTTCCAGGTGATCGGCACCAGCCGCGACACCTCACGGGTCACCGCACGGACCGGCGTGACATACCTCGACCTCGACGTGACCAGCGACGAATCGGTCCGCGCCGCGGTCCAGCACGTGATCGACCGGTTCGGGCGCATCGACGTCCTGGTCAACAACGCCGGCCTCGGCGCCGACGGCGCCGCCGAGGAGATCTCCGTCGCCCAGGCGCAGCGCGTCTTCGACGTCAACGTGTTCGGCCTCATGCGCATGACCAAGGCCGTCCTGCCACACATGCGCGCCCAGGGCCACGGACGCATCGTCAACATCTCCTCGGTCGGCGGGTTCGTCCCCAACCCCTTCATGGCCGTCTACGTGTCGACCAAGCACGCGGTCGAGGGCTACTCCGAATCCCTCGATCACGAGGTCCGCGAACACGGCGTCCGGGTCCTGCTCGTCCAGCCCGGCCCCATCAACACCCCGTTCGACACGAACATGGTCCAGGCCGACAGCCCACTGCCGCTGTACGCGCAGCGCCGCCGCACCTTCCACGACGTGATGCAGACGCAGATGCGCGGCGGCGACGATCCCACCGTCGTCGCCAAGGTAATCGTCACCGCCGCTACCGAGGCGAAACCCAGGCTTCGCCACCCCGCCGGCTCAACCGCCGCACGCATCAGCGTGCTGCGCCGCATCGTTCCCGCCCGGACCTTCGACAAGAGCGTCCGCAAACTCAACCGGATGCCGAGCTGAGGCCAGCCTTTACGCAACAAGAACCGACTGGGCGCGAGAAGCGTGCTCGGCATAGAGAGGGACTGTCATGACTCAGCTCGCTGACCAAACCGTGCTCGTCACCGGCGCGAACCGCGGCATCGGCCGTGAATTCGTCCGCCAACTCCTCGATCGCGGGGTGGCGAAGGTCTACGCCGCCGCCCGCGACCCCAGGACGATCGTCGCCGACGACCCGCGCCTTGTCCCGCTCCAACTCGACGTCACGGACGCCGACTCCGTGACCCGCGCCGCGCGGATCGCACCGGACGTGAGCGTCGTGGTGAACAACGCCGGCATCGCACGCGTCGGTTCGGTCCTGGACCCCGATACCTCAAACCTGCGTCACGAACTGGAGACCAACCTGTTCGGCCCGCTCGCCGTCACCTCGGCCTTTACGAGCCCGCTGGTGCAACACTCCGGCATCGTGATCAACGTCGCCTCGATCGTCTCGTGGATCGCCCTTGGCGGCACCTACGGAGTGTCAAAGGCCGCTCTGTGGAGCGCCACCGACTCCATGCGGCTGGAGCTCGGGCCGCGGGGCGTACAGGTCGTCGGGGTCTACGTCGCCTACGTCGACACCGACATGAGCGCCGGCGCGGACGCCGCCAAGTCCAACCCGGCCGACGTGGTCCGGCAGGTCCTCGACGGCGTGGAGAAAGGCGAAGTGGAGATCCTGGCCGACGACGTCACCCGCGCTGTTCGCGCCAACCTCCACCAGCCGATTGAGACCCAGATCGCGCAGTTCCTCCCCCACCGGGCTGGGCAATCAGACCCAGCGTGAACGGCGCCACGCTGCCGGTCAGCGCGGCAAGAGAACGCGAACTTGGTCTTCGATCTCGCGGAGGATGTCGTCGACGGTGCTGGCGATGTTGATCGTGGGCGCCATGCTGAGGAACATGATGGCGGAGACGATGTGGGCGAGCGTGGCGGCGACGCCGGGGACGATGCGCTGGTCCCGTCGTAGCACGTCGGCGATCGCTTCCTCGGTCTGGACGGTCAGGCCCAGAGCCTCGCGGTGGTGAGGTTCCTCGGGGTCGCCGAACACCATTTCCCGCAGGTAGGTCCGGCCGTTGTCGATCTGGATGCGGTTGCATTCCACGACCGGGCGAACGATCGCCATCACCGCGTCGCGCACGTCGGGGATGGTCTCGGCGGCCGCCTTGCCTCTGACGAGCGCGTCGGCGTAGGTGGAGTTCTGCACAAGGAGGAGCAGTTCGCCCTTGTTCTTGGCGTAGAGGAACAGGGTGCCGGTGCCGATGTCGGCCTTGTCCGCGACCTGCTGGGTGGTGACGTCGTCGACACCGTGTTCGGCGAACAGCTCGCGAGCGGCGGCCATGATGCGGTCGAGTTTTTCCTGCTTGTTTCGCTCACGCCGGCCAACTGGCCGTGGGGCGACTGCCATAACGCAACCTTCGGGATGGAATCTGGCCCACTCAGTGACGAGCAGGATCATTGTCGTGTGGGCTCGGATGCGCCTTCGCTCATTCTTCCACCGCGGCCCGGCCTTCCTTGACGAAGGTGAGCGCCTCGGACACCTCGTAGGCGTGAACGGCCGAGGCGAACCCGGCAAGCCTGGACGACAGCTGCGCGACGGCATCGCTCGCGAAGCAGGCGCGAAGTGCGCCGGCATCGGTGAAGCCCAGGATCAATGAGGCATGGAAACGCTGGTCTGCGGGATTGTCGTGCGCCACATTGGGCGTGTTCCAGAGCCTTTGGTTCCAGGGCATGAACACCTGTGTCCGGAGCTCCCTCAGCACGCCGGTGGCCGCAAGGCCGGGGACGAGCTCGTCGGTGAGGAACCTCCGGAAGGCACCGGTGTGGATGTCGTCCCTTCTGCTGAGGTAGATCAGGGCTCGGGCTTGCGCCTTCCCGCCGGGACCCGCGACGTCGTACCAGCGAGCGGAGTTCGGCGGCCCCGCGTAGAGCAGGGTGCGCCGGAACACGTTCACCTCATCCTTGTAGGCGAGCCTGGTCTGCTGCCGGCCCCGCAGCGGAGCGAGGACCGACTCGAAGGTGACCTCGGCGACCCCGTCGATCCTGCGATCGACGGGGATGGCCGTCTCGACGCCGCTGACGGCCGGCCACAGCCCTTCCAGTGGTCCATCCCTTGCTGGCGAGGCTGGTCGGTGCGCATCCACAGCAGGATCGATGACGCGAAAGGCTTCCTGACGTAGGTCGGTGTCATCGCGCGAGGAACTCCACGGCGGCGGGGGCGAACCTGTCGTGGAACTGGAAGATCCCGCCGTGGCCGGAGTCGGGGTAGATGATCAGCTCGGAGCCCGTGATGCGACGGTGCAGATCCTCGGAGAGGACCGAGGGCACCATGCGGTCGTTGTCGCCGTTGGCGATCAGGGTCGGCTGGGTGATCGTCGACAGGTCGTCGGGCGTGCCGCGTCCCCACTTCTTGATGGCCTTCAACTGCGTCTGGAACGCCTTCACCTTGATCGGCGCGTCACGGTCCGCGGTGCGCTCCTGCAGGCGCTGCACGAATGCCTTCGCGGCGGGCTTGCCGGTGCTGTTGCGGTTGAAGAACAGGAACTCCTTCGGATCCGACCGGGTCAGCGCCGCCCGCAGCATGTCGTAGTACGTGGTGCCGGCGACCTTGTCGATGTCCTTGCCGCCCTTGGGACCGGTCCCGGTGAGGACCAGCTTGCGAACGAGCTCAGGGTGCTTGACCACCAGGGCCTGGGCGATCATGCCGCCGAGGGAGAAGGAGAAGATGTCGACCTTGTCGAAGCCGAGCGCCTTGATGAAGGTTACGGCGTCGTCGGCCATCGCCTCGATGCTGTCGGGCACCTCACCGGTGGAAGCGCCGACGCCGCGGTTGTCGACGGCGATGACGTGGTGGTGCTTCGCGATGGGGTCAATGATCCGGGGGTCCCAATTGTCGAGGGTCGCGGCGAGATGGACCAGGAAGACGACCGGGATCCCGCCCTTCGGCCCCAACTCGCGGTAGGCGAACGTGACGTCACCGACGGAGACGGTGCGGGCCGGCGCGTGGGCGTAGGACGTGTTGACGGGTTCGTTCGAGTTGGCGTACGTGCTCATGATGATCTCCTACGTGGTTAATTGTTATTGCTGGTCGCGGGCGCGGGTCAGGAATTGCTGATGACGGCCTTGCCGCGGATGCCACCCGTGTCCAGCCCTTGGAGAGCCTGGGCGGTCTGGCTAAAGGGGGCGACCTTTCCGACGACGGGGCGTAGCGCACCGTTGTCGATGAGGGCCGCGATCTGGCGCAGCTGGTTGCCGCTGGCGCGCATGAACAGGAATTCGTAGCGCACGCCGAGCTTCTTGGCTCGGCGGCGGATGCCGGCGCTCAGAGCACTGATCGCTAGACGCACCACTGGGTTCAACCCGGCGCTGCGGGCGAAGGTCGGGTCTGGCGGCCCGGCGAGCCCGATGGCCTTGCCGCCGGGCTTCAGTACGCGCAGGGACTTTTCGAGGTTCTCCCCACCGAGGCTGTCCAGCACCAGGTCGTACCCGGTCAGCAGTTGCTCGAAGTCCTGGGTGCGATAGTCGATGACGATGTCAGCGCCGAGTTCGCGCACGAAATCCGCGTTGGAGCCGCTGACCGTGGTGGCGACCGTGGCGCCGAGGTGTTTGGCGAGCTGGATCGCGATCGACCCGACTCCTCCGGCGCCGGCGTGGATGAGGACCTTCTGTCCGGCCTGCACGTTGCCGCGCTCGACGAGCGCCTGCCATGCGGTCAATGCGACCAGCGGCAGCGAACCCGCCTCCTCCATGCTGATCGATGCGGGCTTGAGGGCCAGGTCGGACTCGGCGACGGCGATGCGCTCGGCAAAGGTGCCGATGCGTGCTTTGTCGGGTCGGGCGTAAACCTGGTCGCCGGGCTTGAAGTCGCGCACCATCGCGCCGACGCGCTGGACGGTGCCGGCGAGGTCGTGGCCGAGGATCAGGGGCAGCTTGTAGGGCAGGATCTGCTTGAACTCACCCGCTCGAATCTTCTCATCGAGTGGGTTCAGACCTGCGGCCTGCACCTGCACGAGCACATCGCCGTCTCCCACGGCGGGCTCGGGCACATCCGCTAGCTGCAGCGAACCCTTGTACTTGTTGACGACAAACGCTCTCATGACTTCTTGCTTCCTTCTTCGTGACGTTGTTCGTTGTGGTCGGTGGCGGGCCGCCGCTATCGGCGCAGGTGATCCCGCGCGGCGTCGACGAACGCGCGGTGGTTTTGGAAGGCGACACCGTGCCCGGAATCCGGGAACACGGTCACCGACGCGCCTGGCAGCCGCTGGGCGAGGGCGCTCGCGTTTTCCGGCGGCACCATGCGGTCACTGTCACCGTGGACGATGAGCACCGGACCGGTGAACCGCGAGAGATCCGCGGGCACTTGCTCGCCCCACCGGTGCACCGCGGCCAATTGCGCCCGGTAGACCCCCGCACTGACAGGCTTGTCGCGTCCTGCCGTGCGTTCCTTCAACCGCGTGAGGTACTCGCGCGCGGCGTGCTTGCCGACCGGAGTGCGAGTGAAGAACAACAGCGTCTTTGGATCGTTGAACGTAACCACGGCGCGCGGCACCGTTGCGATGGTCAGGCGGGTCATGTCCATAAGGCCGGGCCCACCGGCGGGGCCGGAGCCGACGAGGATGAGCCGATCGATCTGGTGCGGCGCCTGCGTGATGACAGCCTGGGCGACCATGCCGCCCATCGACAGACCGAACAGGTCGACCCGGTTGTGGCCGAGCGCACGGATGACGGCCACCATGTCCGCGGCCATCTCCTCGATCGAGTCGCGAACTCGCCCGGTGGAGTCGCCGACGCCGCGGTAGTCCACGGCGATCACGCGACGGTCCTGGGCAAGGCCATCCACGACGCGCGGGTCCCAGTTGTCCAGGTTCGCCCCCAGGTGCGTCAGGACGACCAGTGGGACGCCTGCGTGCGGACCGAGCTCGCGATAGGCGAACACGGCGCCCGCCGCCGCGATCGTCCGCGTCGGCACGTCCCGATAGCGCTGCGCTGTGCGTCGTTCCGACATGTCCTTCTCCTGGCTCTCGTCCCGCTCACTAAACCCGAGCACGCTCAATAATGAGCTCACTCAGTAATTTTGTCAAGGGGAGGCTGTCAAGGCGGGCAGTCGATCACCGACAGGGCGCCGGAAGCCGGCCGAGCAGGACATACGCGAGCGCATCAGGCTGTCGCACGGCCCGCTCCGCGCACTACGTCACAGTTAAAACGCTTACTCGCGAGCGAGAGTGTTGGGGACGCCTGCAGTGACGCCCACTCCTCTGCTGTCAGCAGGTAATTAGCGTCGCGTCAAGGTATTGACGGTCTTGGGTGTCTCTGGTTTCCTTGCTCGCAGTAGTAAGCGTTTCCACTCTCCCGGCTGCGATTCCTCATCAAATGGGGTGCGCTATGCCCGACTCGCCCAGGCACGCCCTCCTGATCGGCGCCGCGGTCGGCGAGCCGTCGACCATACCCTCGCGCTTACTCAACAGCGGCTCACCTGCAGATCAACACGGGGCGAGTCTTTCGCTGCCACGCTGACGGCCGTACGGCGAATCCCCACGCCACGGCGATCATCAATGTTAGCGCTAACATTCCGAAGACTGCGGGCGGATTGCGCCGCACCTACGAGAAAGAGGTAGTCATCGTGTATCTGAGTCGAAGGGCGTTCGTGTAGCTCGCCACCGTCTCGACGGCAGCCGCCGCAGTTGGTGTGGTGGCCGCGCCGCCGGCGGCGTTGGCGGCGAACACCGCCTACGTGTTCGCGTACTTCACCGAGACGCCGAACATGACCGGGGCCAACTACGGCTTGCATCTGGCGGTCAGCCAGGACGGGCTCAACTGGTCGCCGCTGAACCAGAACAACCCGGTGGTCACGCCGACGGCTGGCACGCTGGGTTTGCGGGATCCGTTCATCCTGCGCAAGCAGGACGGCACTTTCGTGGTCCTGGCCACGGACCTCAACGGCACCGACTTCGGTCAGAACAACCAGTACCTGCACGTGTGGGACTCGACGAACCTGACCAGCTTCACCGGCTACCGCCGGATCCGCATGCACGGCCTGAACACGCATACGTGGGCACCGACCGCCTTCTGGGACGCCGCCCGCGGCCAGTACGGCATCGTCTACTCCGCCAACAACGGCGTCGACGTGTTCATGGTGAACTACACATCGGACTTCCGGACCGTCTCTACGAACCAGGTCTACTTCAGCCCCGGTTTCCCGGTGCTGGACGGCGACATCGTGGTCGATGGGGCCACTTTCTACCTGTACTACAAGAACCTCTCCACCGGCCTGCTCTACGGCGCCCGCTCGACCACCGGCGCGCCAAACAGCTACACCACCTACACCAGCGGGCTGCGGCAGGGCAATTCGATGGAAGCGCCGCTGTTGGTGAGGAACAACGAGGGTAACGGCTGGCGGCTGTGGGGCGACTCGTTCAGCCCGGTCAACAACGACTTCTACGCCTGGTCGAGCTCCAATGTGGGCAGTAACTCGTGGACCGTATTGAACCAGCGCACCTACACGCCACCGCTGAACGCCAAACACGGCTCCATCGCCGGCATCACCTCCACCGAGTACAACGCGCTGGTGACCCGGTGGGGTCTGCCGAGTTGGACGCGGTTGAAGTCGTCGAACTTCCCCGACCGGTACGTGCGGCACGCAAACAGCATCGGCCGCATCGACGCCTACCCCATGGAGCCGTACCAGGATCAGATGTGGCGGATGGTGCCCGGCCTGGCCGACCCGGCCGGGGTGTCGTTCGAGTCCGTCAACTACCCCGGCCGGTACCTGCGGCACAGCAACTACGCGATCCGGCTGGACGCCAACGACAACACCGCCACGTTCCGCGCGGACGCGACGTTCTACCGGGTCGCCGGGCTGGCGGACGCGGCATGGTCGTCGTTCCGGTCGTACAACGTGCCGGACCGGTATCTGCGCCACGCCAACTATCTGCTGCGCATCGACCCGCTCAGCGCGAGCGCGAGCGCCACCGACCGCCAGGACGCGACGTTCCGCGTCACCCCTTAGCCGCCACCGCACCCCACAACCCGGGGTAGCGGGCGGTGCGTCGCCCTGCCGTCCGCTACCCCGGGCCATAGCCTTGACGAAGAAATCGAAGACCGTCAAACTGACGTAACGTATTGAACGTTCAACATGGAGGTGCATATGGAGTCTTTCGGCTCGTGGCCCGGCGGGCGATTTCCCCGATTCGTCACCGCTGCGGCGGTGGTCCTCGTCCTGGTCGGCGCCGCCGTCGTGACGAGCACGGCAGGGCCGGCGCAGGCGCTCAACAACGGTGTGGCGCGCACCCCGCCGATGGGCTGGAACTCGTGGAACACGTTCGGCTGCAACATCAGCGAGACGTTGATCCGGCAGATGGCCGACGCTATCGCAAGCAGCGGTATGCGCGACCGCGGCTACCAGTACGTGGTGGTCGACGACTGCTGGTTCAACCCCAACCGCGACTCGGCCGGCAACCTGCAAGGAGACCCCACCCGCTTCCCTTCCGGGATGAAAGCCCTTGGCGACTACATCCACGGCAAGGGGCTGAAGTTCGGCATCTACCAGGTACCGGTGGACAAGACCTGCGCCCAGTACTTCGGCTCGTACCCGGGCGCCACCGGCAGCCAGGGGCACGAGGCGCAGGATGCCCGGCAGTTCGCCGCCTGGGGCGTCGACTACCTGAAATACGACTGGTGCTCACCCAACGGCACCATCAACGACCAAGTAGCAACCTTCGCCAAGATGCGCGACGCCCTCGCGGCCACCGGCCGGCCGATCGTGTACAGCATCAATCCCAACAGCATCCACGAGAAGACCGGGCCGCTGCGCAACTGGAGCGACGTGGCGAACATGTGGCGCACCACAGAGGACATCACCAACGCCTGGGACACCGGACAGACCAACGGGTACCCGATGGGCATCCAGAACATCGTCAACGTCAACGTGCCCCTGGCCCCCTACGCCGGGCCGGGCGGCTTCAACGACCCGGACATGATGGAGGTCGGCCGCAGCGGCCTGACCGACACCGAGCAGCGCTCCCACTTCGCCCTGTGGTCGATCATGGCCGCGCCGCTGATCGCCGGCAACGACATCCGCGCCGCCAGCGCGGCCACCCTCGCCATCCTCAACAACGCCGACCTGATCGCAATCAACCAGGACTCCCTCGCCGTGCAGGCGACCCAGGTGTCGAACGACGGCACCCGCCGGGTCCTCGCCAAGCGGCTCGCCAACGGTGACGTGGCGGTGGCCCTGTTCAACCAGGGCGGCTCCACCACGACGATCTCGACCACCGCCGCCGCGATCGGCAAGACCGGTTCGTCGTTCACCCTGCGCGATCTGTGGACCGGCGCCACCTCGAGCAGCACCGGCGCCATCTCGGCCAGCGTGCCGGCACACGGCACCGCCGTCTACCGGGTCAGCGGCGGCGGCACCTCGACCCCGCCGGCCAGCTTCCGGCTGCGCGGCGAGGCATCCGGCCGATGCCTGGACGTCAACCTGGGCTCGTCCGCCAACGGCACCCAGATGCTGATCTGGGACTGCCACACCGGAGCCAACCAGCAGTACACCCAGAACGGGCAGGCCTTGCAGGTGCTCGGCAAATGCCTGGACGCGCCCAACAACGCCACCGCCGGCACCCGCGTACAGATCTGGGACTGCAACGGCGGCGCCAACCAGCGATGGACCCTCAACAGCAACGGCACCATCAGCAACGCCCAGACCGGACTCTGCCTCGACGTCAACAACAGCGGTACGACCAACGGCACCGCCGTCATCGTGTGGAACTGCCACACCGGCGCCAACCAACGCTGGACCCGCGCGTAGCACCCCTGTCGGCGGCAGCGACGTCAGGCGCTGCCGCCGACCGCAAGCTCGGTGGGCACGAGCAACCCTGGACGGCCGGTCGGACCCGAGGAGATCTCCGCCAGACAGCGGGCCACCAACTCCCGCGCGATCCGGTCCACCGGAATCCGCACACTGGTCAACATCGGCTCGGTCAACAGCCCCACCGCTCCCCCGTCGAACCCGGTGACCGCCACGTCCCGACCAACCCGCAAACCGGCGGCGTGGCACGAGTTGACCACCGCGACGGCGACCGCGTCGCTGCTGGTCACGATCACCGTCGGCCGCTGCCCACGCACCAGCTCACCGACCCACCGGCGGATCTCACCATCGGTCCCCTCGAAAACCTTGTCCTCCGCGATGCCCATACCGTGCTGGGCCAACCCCAGGCGCAGGCCCTCCAGGCGCTCCCGCTTCCAGTACTCGCCACCGCCAGCTCCGACGTACGCGTAGTCACGGTGTCCCGCCGCCACCAGGTACTCGACCAGCTGCAGCATCCCGGCGACATTGTCCACATCGACCCACTGCTGCGGCAGGCCCGGCGCGGTGCGCCCGAAGCAGGCGAACGGAACCCCTTCCGCGGCCAACAGCCGCACCCGCGCGTCATCCACCCTGGACTCGTCGAGGATGTACGCGTCGACGCTCCGCCGGGCGATCAGATCACGGAACACCGGCTCCGGGTCGTCGCCGAGATGCGTGAACACCACGATCTGGTGCTCGTGCTGGGCCGCCGCCTTGACCAGCGCCTGCACGAAGCCCAGCGTGAACCCACGCATCACCTCCAGCTGCTCACCGGACATGTGGTAACCGAGCTGGCGAGTACGCCGGGACCGCATGGTCTGCGCCGCACGGCTCGGCTTGTACGCCAACGCCTCCATCGCCGCCAACACACGAGACTCGGTATCCCGGCTGAACGCCGCGCGCCCGTTCAGGACGTTGGAAACCGTCTGCCGCGACACACCCGCCAGCCGCGCCACATCCACGATGCTCGGCCGGCCCCAACCTCGCCGCCCCGGATCGGAAACCTCATGCTGATCGATCGCTACACGATACCGCCACCCACGCCAGCAAGGTCACGGTCAGCCCCCAAGGCCGGCCGGCAGCTCACCAGAACTGAGCTTGATTGTACGATGCCCTGGATCACGGGACGTGACCGATGCCGGCAGATCAGAGGGGTGATCGCGTGCGCCATTCGCTGCCGACGATCAACTGGGTCCGTTTGCCTGACGGATCAGATCCCGATCAGCGTCACTACGCGACACAGTCCGTGCAGGGCGTCCTGCGCGTCGCAGCCGCGGTCGGCTTCCCTAGCGTCGGGGTCGACACTGTCACCGCAGCCGGTTTCGTGGACGGCCGCGAAGACGAACTCGCCGGTCACTTCCGGACCGCCGGCGTCCTGCTGCGTAACGGTGCTTGACGCCGTGCCGACAGCGGCCGTGCTCAGCGACCTGCGGTCCTGCGCCGCGATCCTCGCCGACGCGGACGTTCGGCTGGCCGTCGAGTTCCTGCCGTACGCTCCCTTGCCCACGCTCGCGGACGCGATCGACGTCTGCGAAGCAGTCGGCTGGCAACGCTGCGGCGCCACTACCTCAACTTCGCGACCAAACCGGTGGACGTCCGTACCGGCTACCACACCGACACCTGGACCCGCCTGCGCGCTATCCGCGCCTGGGTAGACCCGAACGAGACCTTTCTGGCCAACCACGCCGTTCCGGCTTCAGGCTGACGACTGCCGATACCCAGCGACCAGGTTGGATGCCCATATTGCTCCGGCGATCAGCGCATCGGCTCGCGTGTCATCGACCGATCGGCGTACGCCGCCGCGACGAGGTTGTTCATGGCGACTCCCGATCGTTCGTCCAGGAACTCCGGCAGCAGGACGGCGGCCGGATCGGCGGCGACATGGCCACCGTGGTCGCAGTCGCCGCGAAGGCGTATGTCGACGTCGCCGTGGGTGTTGAGCCAGGCGCGTGTCGTGGTGGAGCCCTGGACGCGGAGCGAACCGCATTCGTAGAGGTCGGTCACCAGCAGGTCAGAGACAGTAAGCGAACCCGCGACGAGCAGCCAGCATTCGCTGCTGCAAAAGAGGTTTTCGGTCGTGACCGAACCCGTCACGAGCAGCGCGACATAGTAGCCATCGTTGTAGAAGTGCAGCGGCCCGTCAACGGAGAGGTCGCCGTCGATCAGATACACCAGTCCGTCCTCGCCGTAACCCTCGTCGTGGCCGTTCCCGATGGCGATGGTGCCGCTGACGGCGAGGTTGCCGCGATGCACGAAGACCCGCTCGGGGTCATCGCCGAACAGCGCATCGAACTCGAACAAATCGGCAGTGCCGTCCACACGGGAGCCCTGGGGTAGCAGGGCCAACGCCTCGTCGAAGGGCATCGCGTCCCACGCTGTCGTCAACGCGTCCAAGGGTCCAGGCATCGCGGCGTTCCTTTCGATGTTCCGGCGGCGCCGGACTTTATCACCGCCGGCAGTGCCCGCCGGCGAGACGGCGAAACAGGGCGACGCCCCTGCTCGCGCAGTATCTGACCGGCGGTGTTCGTGGGTTGTGGTAACGGCCGGCCGTGGCTGGATATTCGGACGCTTATGTGATCGAGCCGATTACTCCAGGATGGTGCTGTGGTGGGGGTCGAGGCGGTGGCGCCGCTGGTGCGGGCGGCCACCGTTGCGCTGGAGGTACCGGAGCAGAGCGGGGTGGTTCAGGCCACGGGCTTCTTCGTCGCGGCCGGGGTGGTGGCGACCTGCGCGCACGCGCTGGGTACCAGCGCCGGCCAGGCGGCGCGAAGGGTACGCGGCACGCAGCCCGCGTCCAGCCGGGAATTCGAGCTCGAGGTCGTTCCCGAGTGGTCGCCGCCCACCGGTGTGAGCGCCGTCGACCTGGCGTTTCTGCGGGTCGTTGCGCCGCAGGAGGTCGGAGCGGCGCTGCTGTCGGACGTCGTCGAGATCGGGGACCGGGTCTGGGCGTTCGGCCATCCGGTCGGGCAGTTCCGGGCCGGCGAATCCGCCTTGTTCACCTACCAGGGTGCCTCCCGGCTGGAGGCCGTGGACGGCACGGGCCCTGGTACGGACGGGCGGGTACTGGGACGCGTCGTGGGAACGCCGGTGGGTGCGGGGTTCAGCGGCAGTCCGGTCGTGAACTGGCGTACAGGTGCGGTGGTCGGCATGTTGTGCACCTCGAACCTTGCCGGCAGCGCGCACCTGGTGGGTGCTGCGGACATTCGTCATGCGCTCGCGGCCCGGGCTCATCTGGTGGTCGACGAGATGGCCAACCGTGCCTGGCTGGCCGCCCTCGACGATGACCAGGTGCGGGCCGGCGGTTGGCAGTACCCCGGACCGACGCTGCGTGGGTACCTGACGGTAGCGGCGCGCGCCGCACAGGAGTTGCCGTATCCCGGGGTACTGCCGTCCGATACGCCACCGCCGTTCGCAGACATCTACGTCGCGCAAGGGGTCACCGATCAGGAGGACGAGGCAGCCGCCGATCCGTGGACGCCCCAGCAGGTGCGGGCTGCGCAGGCCGTCGTGGCCGGCGATGGGCACGCGTTCGTGTTGGGCGGACCCGGGGTTGGCAAGTCGACCCTGTTGCGCAGCATCGTGCTTGCTGCGGCACAGGAGTGGCAGGGTGACACTCCCGGCCGGGTCGTCCCCGTACGGGTATCCGCGGCCGATCTGGTTGTCCCCCGGCCGCTGCCCGAGGCTCTCGCCGCCGCGGCGCGGGTGGAGCTGAGCGCGGTCGGGACGGCGCAGACACCGCCGCCGGACTTCTTTGCCCGGGAGCCGGTTGCCGGCCTGCCCTGGCTGGTGCTCGTCGACGGCTTCGACGAGATCGCTGACGTGGCGGCCCGCCGGGCCATCCTGACCAAGCTGTCCGGTGCGTTGGTGGACGAGTCCAGCCCGCCGTACCGGTTCGTCATCGCCTCGCGCCCGCTCCTCGCCGACGAGCTGGAGCGCGCCACCGCGAGGCATTGGCACGCCCGCCGCTTCGACGTGCTGCCTTTCACGAAGGAGCAGGTACAGCGGTTCGCCACGCAGTGGCTGCGCGCCTTGGCGGTGGCGGATCCGGAAGCGACCGCTGAGGTGTTCGTTGCCGAGCTGGATCGGGCCGGGCTCGCAGCTCTAGCTCGGACTCCGCTGCTGGTCACCATGTTGTGCCAGCTGTTCGTCTCCGCTCCCGACCAGCGCCTGCCGCACAGCCGGGCGCAGACGTACCGCCGATTCGTCGAGCTGATGCAGGAGCAGCAGTACGTGGCCGGGCTACGCGGGATCCACGCCCAGGTCAGCGCCGCGCTCGACCGGTATGGTCCGAACGCCGAGGCTGCGGCGATGCGGGAGGTCGACGGTTCCCTTGATCTGGTCGCCCGGCTGGCCTCGGTGCGCCGTGCCGGTGACACGACCGCTGCGGCGACCCTGCTGGCGGCCTGGACCCAGGAACGGCGCCCCCGCCACGTACCGGAACACACCTGGGTCGGTGTCCTGGTCGAGCTGATCCGCCGGAGCGGCCTGGTGGTGGAGCGAGCAGGCGACGTGGTGTTCATCCACCAGACGATCCTCGAGCATCTCGCGGCGCGGTTCGACGCCGCGGACCCCGTGGCCAGCGCAGCGGCGCTGCGGCGGCTGTCGTCGTGGCAACGGCGACGGCCGTGGTTCCGAGGCAGCTGGATGGCACCGGAGGGAGACGAACCGTACCTGCGGTTCCTGCTGGCCGAATGGACGCCGAGCACCCCGCTGACCGCCACGCTCACGCGGATCGCCAGTGGCGGAGGGCTCGCCGGCGGCAAGTTCATCGCCGCCTGTCACGCGGACGGCGTAGTAGTCGACCGCAAGGCCCTCACCGCCGCCGTTTCGACGCTGGCCCGGCTGGCCGCCCGGCGCACCGAATACGCCAATGAGCGGATGCAGGCGGTCGAGACGCTGAGGCTGCTGGACGACGAGCGGGCGGTGGGCCTCTACGCCGCGCTGGCCGTCGCCACCCGGGTACGCCGGCATGCCGGCCGCCGGCGGAGCTACGACATGAACGCGGCCGCGGTGGTGGCACTAGGTCGAAGCGCCAGGCCCCTGGCCGCGGACCTGCTCGCGCAGATCGCCGCGAACCGGGCGGCCCGCGGCGACGTCCGCCTCGAAGCGGCCCGATCGCTGATTCGCCGCGGTGACCCGCGCGCGGCCAGCATGCTCACCAAGCTGGCCGTGGACAAGGACGTCGAAACGGTCGGGAACAGCGTCCTGACGCTGAATGACGGCGGTGCCGACCGGCTGGCGACGCTGGCCCGCTCGCCGGGCCTGTCGTGGCGTGGACGGCTGGAAGCCGCCCAGGCGGTAGCCGAGCTGGGAGATCCGCAGGCCGTCATCCTGCTCGCCTTCCTCGTCGCCGACCCGTCGACTCCACCCAGCATTCGTTGGCAGGCAGGCGACACCCTCGTGTTGCGTTGCCAGCGGGGTGCGGACGCGCTGGCGCTTGCCGCCGGCAGCGAAGCAGTGCCGCATGCTAGCCGGATCGTCGCGGCGTCGCTGCTGTCGCTCCATGGCGACCCGCGGGCGGCGGACCTCCTTACGGCCATCGGCGCGGATCCAGCCGCGCTGGCTACCCACCGCGTTCTCATCATGCGGACCTTTGCTGAACTCGGCGACCCACGCGCGGTGGACCTAGCCGCTGCCGTGGCAGCGGACGCTTCAGCGGGTAGCGTTCGAGTCGACGCGGCCGAGGCCGTCGGGGAATTTGACGAAGAAAAGGCCGCCGACCTTCTGACCGAGATCGCCAATACGCCGAGGGATGCCGACGAACTGCACGCGGCAGCTCTGGCGCTGGTTCGGTACGGCGGCGCGCGAGCGGCGCAGAGCCTGGCCATCGCGGCCTCCGTGCCGCAGCTCCCGCCCGACGAGCGGTACCGTGCCGCGGTTGAGCTGGCTCGGCTCAACGACCCACGCGCTTTCGACCTGCTGGTCCCCATCGCCTTCGACACGGAGGGTACGGACACCAGCAGGGTTCTCGCCATCGAGGCGATGGCCCGCATCGACCGTGCCCGGACGGCGGACGCGCTGTTCGACCTGACCCGGTCCGGTACCCAGACACCGGACCAGCGTTACGAGACGGCCCACCTACTTCGGCGATTCGAGGACAGGCGGGCCGCCGACGTGTTCGTTGCCGTCGCCGGAACCGTAGCCGCCTCGCCGGAGCGGCGGTTTAAGGCGGCCACCGCACTCGCCGACATGGCCGACCCCCGCGCCGCCGACGTCCTGCTCGCGCTCGTCGATACGCTGCCTGCCGGCGAGTTGACCCACCGCCGGGAAGTGGCGGCGCGACTGTTCTGGCTGCAATACGGATACACGAACGCACCCGACATGGCGAGCATCGAGGCACCGCCCGCAGCCGACGCTGAACGGCCCTTCGCCGTCCACGCCAGACGCCTGCTCGACGCCTCCGACGTCACGGCCCGGCTGGCCGCGCTGTTCCCCGCGGAACTTTCCGACCCGCACGCGGGCCTGGAGGAACGTGTCCACGCGGCTGGGGTACTCGCCGGCCTGGGCGACGTCGCCAGCCGGGACCTCCTAGTCCGGGTCGCCACGCAGGACAGCGGAAGCCACCTTCCTCCCGGCTGGGACAGCCTGCAGGCCCCGGTGAAAGCCGCGATCGTCCTCGCCGAGATCGGCGACGAGTCCGCCGCTGACCTGCTCGCCGCGCTCGCCCACGCTCCGCTGGACCGACACGCCGACCGCGCCGCCATCGAGGGGCGACTAACCGCAGCGCAGCTCCTGGTTGCGCTGGGCGACCCGCGAAGCGCGGACGCGCTGGCAACACTCATCGCGGATCTGGCCGCGGTCGGCCGCGTATTCAGCGAGGATGCTCAGGACGAAGCTCGGGTCGGCGCGGGCGCGACCCTCGCCCGCCTGGGCGACGCCCGCGCCGCCGACCTCCTGGTCACGGTTGCCGACGACATGGCCGCCGCCACCGACCTGCGCCACCCGTCTTCCACCGCCGGCCTGCGGTACCAGATAGCCCAGGTCCTCACCGACCTGGCCGACCCGCGGGCCCTCGATCTGCTCGCGGCGCTCGCCACTGACCACGCCACGGCCGACCACACCCGCGCCGAGGCCACGAAGTCCCTCACCGCCCAGGACGAGCAGCGGGCACGAGCGATCCTTGCTGTCGTCGCCGCAAACACGGCGCTATCCGGGGCGGCCCGCCTCGACGCGGCCAGAGCACTGCTCGGGTTCGCCGCGCCAGAGGCCCCCGACCTGATCCACGCCCTCGCGACCAACCCGACGGTGATCGGCCCGACGCGTTGCGAGGCCGCGACCGTGCTCGCCAGCGTGGGTGACGACCGCGCGGCGGATGCGCTGCTCCACATAGCGGTCGACGGCACCGTCTTCGCCATGGGCCGGATCAATGCCGCCCAACAGTTGGTGGCGATGGGCGAGGACCGAGCCGTCGACGCGCTCCATACAGTGGCGACGGACGCCGCCGTCGATCGGGGACAGCGGATGAGCGCGGCACGGATCCGCGATGAACTTCGCCGCGCTGCCAGCGAGCCGGCCCCGCACCAGCCAGATATCGACGGACTTTAGAAAGGACCGCTGTGACCGACGCGCACGGCAACGACGACACGCTGCTGGTACCCATCGACGTGGGTGGTCAGCGGGTCATCATGGCAGCCCGCAGAATCGACACCGATCGCTCCGGTACCGCCACCGAGCAGCCGATCGCCGGCCGCCTTCCCCAGCTCCAACAGGTGATTGACGGGCTTGCCGCGTTCGCCGAGCAGGTGGCGAACCGGCTGAAGGACACCGAAGCATCGAGAGTGACCGTAAACTTCGGGTGCCAGGTCGCGGTCGAGTCTGGCACGTTCGTCGCCGTCATCGGAAAGGCGTCAACGTCCAGCACGTTCACCGTCGAGCTGGAATGGACCAATCAAACCTGACGATGGTGGTTGTGGGTGTTCAGGCTGGGATCGGCGCGCTCGCCGGGAAGCGGTCGATGTTGCGCTCGACCCAGACGCGCAGCGCGGTGAGCGGCTCGCACGCGTCCCGCGACCACCGAGCTCGGACCGATCGACGCGGCCACGATGCGCCAGGCACACGCTCTCGTCGAGAGCTCGGCCACCATCGGCAAGGTCGTCATCGCCGGCTGGTAGCCGCCGATGGCCAGTCGATCACGCCGCGGCGCCGCGGTGGCCCGGCCTGAGGCCGGGCCGCCAGCAGCATCCGCCAGCGACCCTCGCGTTCGTCGCGGAAGCCGGACGGGTCGCGCCAGTCGCCGGTTCGGTCAGGCGGTCGAGGTCAGCAGGAACTGGTCGGCGGTGATGTGCCCCCAGCCGCCGGTGTTGTTGTCGACGATCTGGATGTGGGCGGTGCGGCCCATGAGGTTGCCGAGGTCCCAGGTGGTCCATCGCAGGTACTCCTCGTCCCGGCCGGTGGCGGTGCGTGCGATCTGGCCGTCGACGACGAGGTTTACCGAGGTGGCGTAGCCGGCGCCGTTGGGATGGTTTCCGCCGCCGACGAGGAACTTGAGGTAACGCTGGTTGATTCTGAAGGTGGGGGACGTCAGGATGCCGGTGCTGGCGTCGCCGCCGAGGTAGGTGTTGACCAGTCCGTCGCCGAGGTACCCGCCGACTGGCTGCTGGTCCGGCAGGGTTCCGGTGGCCGGGGCCGTGCCGAACGCGGTGCCGGTCCGGGTCCACGTGCCGTAGGTGCCGTTCTCGAAGTCGGCCAGGACCGTTCCGGTGGGTGCCGGCTGCTGGTTGATGTTGGTGAGGGTGCGGATGGTCAGGTTGGCGAAGGTAGCGGCGCCGCCGTCGGTGTAGAGGGCGATGCCGTTGTCGCCCGGCGCGGCGAATACCTCGCTGGAGTGCACGTACTTGCCGTCGTCGACGAAGACTTCGATGGTCGTACGGTCGACCAGGATGCGCAGCCGGACGTTCTTGCGTGCGGGATCGAACGGCGACTTGCTTTCCAGGAAGCGGCCGGAGGTGTCGGGATGGTTGGTGAAGCCGCGGTTGAGGTAGGCGTAGTTGCCGAAGACACCGATGTCCGCGTGCCGAGAGCCGTCGGCGGACTTGCGTAGCTGCAGACCGACGTTGTTGAGCTGGGACCAGCTGATATCGGCGGTCAGCTCGTACGCTTCCCCGCGTAGCTGAGCGGGACAATGCCGTTCACCTGCACGGTGCCGAGACTCGTCGTGCTGGCGACGATGTTGCCCAGGCCGTTGACCGGTTGGGAGACGAGGCTGTAGCCGCCGTCGCTCTGCCGCTTGAGCTTGATTTCCCGCACGATCGAGTTGGTGCCGTTGAAGCCGTCGTTGGCCCAGGTGGGTGTGTTGCCCGCGTAGTCCCAGTTGTTCATCCAGCCGATGGCGTAACGGCTGCCGAGCGGGTTGGCGGGGTTCTCCCAGGTGACCGCGGCGTACCAGTCCCAGCCGTAGTCGAGCCACTGGTGGGTGCCGTCCTGCTGGAATCCGGTGCCGGTGAAGGTGCCGGTCCAGTACGCGTAGGTGTTGGGTTGGCCGATGTGTTTGCCGTTGGCCGAGGCGCCGAGGACCCACTTGGTGGTGCCGTCGTCGGCGACCATCTTGAACAGGTCGGGGCACTCCAGCACGCCGAGTCCGGGCATGGCCCACTCGCCGGCTCGTTGCCACGTCTTGAGGTTGGTGGAGGTGTAGAAGCTGAGCCGGTCGTTCTCCGCCAGGACAGTGACCCAGCGGTTGCGGTCGCCGTCCCAGATGGTCTTCGGGTCGCGGGAGTCGACGCGCCCGGGGTTCGGGATGACCGGAGCTGCGCTGTAGGGGCGGAAGGTGGCGCCGCGGTCGGTGGAGTACCAGAGGAACTGGGCCTGCGCGTTGTTGTTGGCCGCGTGTGCCTGGGTGGCCAGCACGACCACGGCGTTGCGTCCGAAGCCGGCGGTGTTGTTGGTGTCCACGACCGCCGACCCGGACCAGATGCTGCCGTTGACGGTGGTGTCCTTGGGGACGGCGACACCGCGGTCGGTGAACCGGACCAGGTCGGTGGTGGTGGTCCGCCGCCATGCGGTGTGGTTCGTGCGCGGGTAGTCGTTGTTGTAGAGGTAGTAGTAGTGGAATTGCCCGTCGAGGTAGATCGGGCGTTGCGGGTCGTTCATCCAGTAGTCCGGGACGGTGTGGTGGTACGCCGGCCGGTAGCTCGTCGCCGCGACGGGTGTCGCGTCGATGTGTCTGATCGGTGTCACGGACCCGACCAGTAGAGCGGCGGCGAGGAGGAGCGATGGTCTCATGGGGTGACCTCACTTGCTGTGCGGGTCGGCGCTAGCGAGCGCCGGGTGCCTGAAGCTGCCAGGCGGTGACGACAGCCTGGGTTCCTGTTGCGCCCTGGAAGTGCAGGACCGTGTGGTGGGGTGTGGGTGCGGGGTAGAGCCGTTCGGTGAAAACGACTCCGTCGGGCAGGAACAGCTCGACGATCGATCCGTCGAGCAGCAGACGCACGTCGACCATGTTCGTGTTCGGTGCGATGCGGCCGGCGGCGGCACGTGCCGTCCGATCCGCGTGGTGAACCTGTCGTCGCAGATCCACCTGGCCGGTCGCGGGATCGACCGTCACGGTGAGCTCGTCGTCGTCGACCGCGAGGGCGAGCGTTGCCAAGCGATCTGGCAGGACGTGCAGTCGGATCTCGATGTCGAGCGGGCCCGATGGTAGGAGCAGGCTTTCCCGCGTAGCGAGCACCTGTGTGGTGGCGGTGCCGCGCAGCGCGTGCAGTTCTCGTGCCGGTGCGGTGATGAGACGGCCGGTGGGGTCGAGTGTCAGCTCTCGTGGGAGGGTCATGGCGCCGGCCCAGCCGGATGCCAGGACGTCTGGTTCGCTGCGGTCCTCCCAGGACCAGGCCCACATCAGGGTGCGGTCCGGGGCGGTCAGGACGGCGGGTGCGTAGAAGTCGCGGCCGGAGTCGACCAGGCCGCCGCCGGTGGGGTTGAAATGTGGGATGCCGCCGGACACGTCGAGGTCCCCGACGAGGTAGGCGACCCGTCCCAAGATCTCGTCTGTCCACAGTGAAACGATGAGCACCCAGCGGTCGGCCAGGCGGACCAGCTGCGGGCATTCCCAGATGTCCGCCGGTGCGTGCGTCTTGGCTACCGCGTCGCCGGTGTCCAGCAGCGGCCCGAGGTACGTCCACTCGCGCAGGTCGTCGCAGGCGTACAGCAGCACGGTGGCCCCTCCCCCGCCGGCCAGTCCCGCGCCGACCAGTGCATACCGGCCTCCGTCCACAGTGAACACGAAAGGGTCGCGGTAGCCGATCAGGTCGAGTCCTGCGGGTGGGCGGGCGGCCGCGGTGGGGTGTTTGGACCACGATCGCAGCTCGTCGTCGTCCGCCGTGGCCAGGCACACGCTCGCGTCGAGGACGCTGTCGCCAATTCCGGTGTAGACGGCGGTGGGCACGCCGGCGTCGTCTGTGACACAACCGGACCAGCAGCCTCCCGCGTCCAGATGGCCCGGTGTCGGGGCGAACGCCACGGGTTCGGTCTGCCAGTGCAGCAGGTCGGCGCTGCTCGAGTGACCCCAGGCGATGTGCGCGTGCACCGGAGCGGACGGGTTGTGTTGGTAGAACAGGTGGTATCGGCCGTTCCATCGGAAGGGGCCGTTCGGATCGTTCACCCAACCGTTGGCAGGGCGTACGTGCAGGGCGGGGAAGGCGCGATCATGCGTGCGGGGCTCGACGGTCATCCCTTCACGCCCGTGGCGGCGATGCTGTTGACGAAGGCGCGTTGGAAGGCGAGGAACAGCGCCAGCACGGGCAGGGTGATGAGTGTGGAGTAAGCCATGATCTCGCCCCAATGGACTTTGAGTTGGAAGAAGTAGGAGGCGCCGACCATGACCGGGCGCAGCTCCTCGGTCTGCACGACCATGAGTGGCCACAGGTAGGAGTTCCACGCGGGGAGGAAGGTGAGGATCGCAACGGTCGCGATCGCCGGTCCGGACAGCGGCATGACGACGGTGCGGTAGATGCGGAACCAGCCGGCGCCGTCGACCCGGGCGGCCTCGTCGAGCTGTCGCGGGATGCTCTGGAAGTAGGAGTAGAACAGGTAGATGGAGAAGGCGTTGGCGACGAACGGCAGCACCTGGACGCGGTAGGTGTCGAGCCAGCCGGTGCTCCAGGTCAGTTGCAGGCCGTGCATGGTGAGCCAGGGCAGCTTGTCGACCCACCAGACGAGCGGGAGCGCGAACGTCTCGAAGGGCACCACCAGCGTGGCGATGACGACGGTAAGCGCCAGGCGGCTTCCCCGCCACGACAGCCGGGACAGGGCAAACGCGGCCATGCTGTTCACCAGGATGCCGAGGGCGACCGTCGCCAGCGAGATGCCCAGCGAGTTGAGCAGAAACCGCGCGGCGGGCACCGTGTCGAAGACGCCGGCGTAGTTGTCCCACGAGATGTCGCCGACCGGCAGGAAGGCGCGTACCGATCCGACGTCCTTGAAGATGTCCGTGTCGGGCTTCAACGACGATACGAACATGAACAGCAACGGGAAGGCGAACAGGGCGGCGCACAGCAGCCGGGCGACTAGCACCGCCGCGCGGGTCCTGGTGGAGTTCCTGGCGCGCATCGTCAGGCGCTCCTCTCGCGGGTGAGCCACCGCTGGATCAGCGAGACCGTCAGCACCAGTAGGAAGAAGACCAGGGAGATCGTGGACGCGTAGGCGGTCTGCTGTTGCTGATAGCCGACGCGCACGGCCTGGAAGACCACTGTGGACGTAGCATCCAGTGGGCCACCGCCGGTCATGACGTGGATCTGGGTGAACAGGCTCAGCGCGGCGATGGTGATCGTCACCAGGATGAAGGTTCGCGTGTTTCGCAGACCCGGCCAGGTGATGTAGCGGAACGTGTGCCACCTGCCGGCGCCGTCGATCTCGGCGGCCTCGTACAGCTCACCGGGAATGGTCTGCAGACCCGCGAGCCAGATCACCATGTGGAAGCCGACCGCCTGCCACGCCGACATGAACATGATCGCGGGAAGTGCGGTGCTCGTGTCGTTGAGCCAGTCGATGTGTACGACGTTGCCGGTCATCCAGTGCAGCATGCTGTTGACGAGGCCGTCCGGCTGGTACATGAACCGCCACAGGATCGAAACGACCACAATGGACGTAACCACCGGTACGAAGTAGAGTGTCCGGAACAGGTTCGTGCCGCGCATCTTCACGTTCACCAGCAGCGCGAGCAGCAGCGCGAAGCCGGACTGCGCCGGCACGATGACTGCGGCGAATAGCAGCGTGTTCCGCAACGACGCCCAGAACACCGGATCGTCGAGCAACCGCTGGAAGTTGTCCAGCCCGACGAACTCCAGCGGCTTCGGGCTGATCAGCCGGGCATCGGTGAAGGAGAGCGCGAAGCCCAGCGCGACCGGGACGAAGAAGAACACGACGAGCAGGACCCCGGCGGGGGCAACCATGAGCAGCCCCGTCCGTCCCTGACCGTGCCGGCTTCTTCGGGTGGAGCCGCGAGGCGTAGGTTTTGCCGCGGCGACAGTCATGCGCTCTCCAACGGTTGATGCGTGCGGGGGTGCGGGCGCCGGCTCGCACCCCCGCGACTGGTCAGAAGCCGTAGTAGTCGTTGGACTTCAGGTCCCGGTCGATGTCCGCGACCGCGCGGTCCAGGATCTGCTTGGGATCGCCGCCGGCCACGATGTCCTGCGTCGCCTTCGCGAACGTGGTCGTCAGGTACGGGTATCCCGGAGTCGGCGGGCGCACCATCGCCAGCTCTTTCGACTCGTCCAGGAAGAACCGCTTCTCCCCACCGGGCTGCCAGCCCGGGACCAGCGCTGCGGCCTCCTCGCTGGCCGGGATGACGTTCTGCTTCTCCGCGAACGCCGCCATGTTCTTCGCGGTCAGCGACGTGCGCAGGTACTCCATGGCGGTCGCCTTGTCCGGGCAACTGCTGCTGACCGCCCACTGCCACGAGCCGCCGCCGACCTTGGCCCCGTTGCCGAAGTTCGGCGGCGGCAGGACGACGCCATCGTCCACTTTGCTCAGCGAGCCGGAGTTCCAGATCCCGGACCAGACCATCGCCGACTTGCCGTTGACGAAGTCGGCGAACGCGTCCGCACTCGACTTCTGCGGCGAGTAGCCCTTCTTCACCAAGCCCTGCATCCAGGTCGCCCACGCCAGCGCCTTGTCACCGTTGAGCACACCACTGGCCGACTTGTAGGAGGTGCGGTCGATGAGATCGCCGCCGAAGCTCTGCAGGAACGGCGAATAGCCGTAGGTCCACCACTCGGTTCCCGTGTCGCCGGTGCCCAGATCGAACGTGATCGGGTATTTCCCACCCGCCTTGACCTTCTGCAGCACCTGGTCGAACTCGGCGGCCGTCCACGGCTGCGCGAGGGTCGGGATGCGTGCCCCGGCCGCGGTCAGCGCCGACTTGCGGGCGAACAGCCCGAGCGCGGCCTCGTAGTAGCCCACCGAGTATGTCTTGCCCTGGTACTTGCCGACCGTACTGGGCAGTTGCTTGGCCAGCAGGTCATCGGGGATCTCCAGAGGCGTGAGGTAGCCGGCGTAGGCCCAGTTCGGGACGGTGGGGGCGTCGGTGTCCAAGATGCACGGCAGCTTCTTCGCCGTAGCGGCCGACACGACGGCCTCGTTGTAGGCGGCCTGCGGGAAGGCCCGGACGGTGACCTTCCTGTCCGGGTGGGCCGCATTCCAGTCATTGGCGATCTGCTCGACAACCGCGAGCTCCTGCGGGTTGCCGGCATTGTGGGTCCACAAGGTCAGGCCGTCGTCGGACGAGCCGCCGGCATTTTCGGAACCGCACGCCGCCGCGGCGGCCACGACCGCCGCGGCAAGGCACCAGCTCAATGGTCTTTTCGTCGATGTCCTCATTACGTGCTACTCCTCACAAAACGGCTGCAATGGGGGCATGGCTACGCCTAGCGATGGCGTGGTAAAGGTGACGGGGAGCGCTTGCGGTCAGAGCGTGGGCGGTCCTACCGACTCGCGCCGGACCAACGGGCACGGCAGGATCGCTCGCTCGACGGGCGTGTTCGGATCGAGGATTCTCGCGATGAGGGCGTCGACAGCCCACGCACCCATCGCGTAATGGGGCAGGGCGACGGTGGTCAGCCCCGGCAACAGTCCCTCACTGATCTCTTCCTGGTCGTCGAACCCGACAACGGACAGGTCGGCGGGGATCCGTAGCCCGAGCGCGGAGGCCGCCTGGTAGGCGCCCATCGCGACACGGTCGTTGAAACAGAACAGAGCGCTGGGACGCTCGCGCCGGCTCAACAGCTCGGACGCCGCGGCGTACCCCTCGCGGGAAACGGGGTGCGCGGACACCACGAGCCGAGGGTCGAAGGAGACCTCGGCTTCACGCAGAGCCTTCTGGTATCCGGCCAGCCGGCCGGATGTGGCGGGGATGTCGAGGTTGCTGTTGACGAAGCCGATGCGCCGATGCCCGTGGTCAAGCAGCTCCTTCGTCGCCAGATACGCCCCGCCCTCCTCATCCGGCACGACCGACGGCAGATCCGCGCTGTCGTCCTCGGCATCCAGCACCACCGTGGGCACCGTCCGCAGCTGGTCGGGCACCCGTACGACGCGGTGGTACATGGTCGTGTAGAGCACGCCGTCCACCCGGCTCTGCAGCAGGGCCGAGATCTCCTTACGCTCCAGCTCCGGATCGAGGCCCGTGTTGAGCAGCATCAACAACCAGCCGTGCTTGCTCGCGGCCTCCTGCGCGCCCAACACCATCCGCCCGGCGAACGGCGTCGTGGTGACCTCGTCACCGAGCAGCCCCAAGGTGTTGGTGCGCTGGGCCCGCAACTGCCGCGCCACCTCGTTGGGCACGTAGCCAAGACGCTCCGCGGCCTCGTGGACCCGCCGCCGCGTCTCGGCGCCAACCCGTGCCGAAGCCACGTTGTTGAGCACCAGGGACACGGTGGTCACCGACACGCCGGCGGCCTCCGCCACCGTGCGGATCTTCACCTTCGGCTTCCTCATCCCCACACCTGCCAAACCCTTTTACCACCTCGGATGAACAACACTGTCAGGCTTGGTAAAACGGTTTGTCAACGGAGGTAAACGGCCGTTACACGACCGTAACAATCCGCGGCGGACACGCCGACGGCCGGTCAACCGAAGATGTGATCCGGACGCCGCGGCCGGGTTGGCGGGCCTAAAGGCCCAGGTCAGCCCGGCCGGTGTCCGCCTGAAGCATCCACCCGCTGCGTAAGATCCACATCGTGTGGTGTGCGGTCTCGGGACATGCTGGACACATTGTTCGCGGGACATGCTGGACATGATCAGGTGGTGGCTGAGCCGGTTTGGTAGGCCCTGAACCGGGTTACCGGTCGGTTCTCGAGCCGTGGGTGTAGGGCGAGTTCCTCACCGTTGTGTAGGACGCGGAGGTGGGTGTCCTCGACGAGGATGGTGACGAGCTTGCCGGCGTGGGTGCGCCCGACGCGGATGCGTTGGCGGGTGACCATGACGATGCCGTCGACCGGGACGCGTCGTTCCACCTGGATCGGTCCGGTCTGTGGGGCGGCGAGCTCGGTGGTGGCGAGGCGGGCGCCGCGTAGCCGTCCGCGCTGTTCGACGGGGACGGGTGAGGGCAACGTCTTGGCTAGGACGCCGTCGGCGATGACGTGGACGAGGTGCCCGTCGAGGCGTGCGGTGACGCGCGTGCCGGCGAGGTTGGCGCCGAGGAGTAGGTCGTGACCGCCGAGGCCGATGACGCCGTCGGCGTTGACGGTGCGGTCGACCTCCACGACAGCGCCGGCGGGTAGGACGCGGTTGCGGGTTGCGGTGTTGGCTGGTGGTGGCCCGGCGGGGACGGCGCCGCGTAGCCGCAACTCGTGAAGGTCCTGTGTGGACAGACTCGATGGCAGGGTCCGCACGAGTTGTCCACCGATGAGGATGTGCACGCTGTGCTCGTCCGCCCACACGTGGGCCGGCTGCCCGGCATGGGTGGGGCCCATCTTGATCCGCTGCGCCCTCGGCAGGACACTGAGCACGCCGGAAGCGGCGATGACGGTATCGAACTCGACCGCGTTGACGCCGGCGGGCAGCAACACCGCGGCTGGCGATCGCGGGGGTGCCGAGGGCGTCGGGTCAGGTGCGGCGGGTGCGGTCACGGTCAGCGCGTCGGGCTTGTGGTGGCGGGGCTGGAACAGGCTGGCTGGGGTGGCCATGTTCAGCGCTTGGTGCGGGCGGACGTGGTTGTAGGCGTGCACCCACGCGTCGACCGCCGCCTGCGCGGCCGGTAGGTCGGTGAACGGGCCGGCCTCGTCCAGCAGTTCGCGGCGCAGCGTCTGATGGAAACGCTCGATCTTCCCGGTCGTGGTCGGCGACCTCGGCTTGGTCAACAGCGTGGTGATCCCGTGTTCGCGGCAGACCCGCTCGAACAGCACCTCCGCCGGCATCGGCCTGGTGAACCGGCCAGTGAACTGCTTGCCGTTGTCGGTCAACACTTCAGACGGCACGCCGTACCGGTTCATCGCGGCGGTGAACGCCTCGCACACCGCGCGGCCGTTCGGCACGGCTAACACCGCCGCTACCACGACGTAGCGGGAGTGGTCGTCGATCCCGGTCAGCAGCTTGAACTCCCGCCCGTCGGCCAGGTAGATGCCGCCGACCAGGTCCAGCTGCCACAGGTGCATCGGGGTCTCCCGCTGCCACCGCTTGTACTTACGCGGATGGTGCTGCTCCTGCTCCCGCACCAGGCCGTTGCGGACCAGAGCCCGGTGCACAGTGGCCTGTGACGGCACCGCGGTGACGCCGCGGCGGGCGAGCTCGAACACCAACCGCCGGGCGCCCCACCGCCGGTGCGTACGGCGCAGCTCGCACACCAACGCCTCGATCTCCGCGGCCAGCCGGTGCGGGCTGTGATGCGGCCGCCGGGACTGGTCCTCCAGACCGGCCAGGCCGTCGCGTTCGTAGCGGGCCTTCCACGTGTACACCGACTGCCGCGACGCCCCGTACCGCAACGCCACCTCGACCACCGGCGACCCGTTACGGACCTCCAACACCGCCCGATACCGGTGCTCCACCTGCCACGAACGGCCCGCCGTATCGCCTGCCTTGTCCAAAGTCACGGACGGTCCAACGACCCGCCACTGTCAGGGATGTCCCGATGACAAATTGCCTACAAAGTCCTGAGACTCCACACGACACACATCGACGCTTCACGCCACGCGGCGAGGCCACATGCGGCGATCTGGAGATCCTGCGGGAGAAGGACCTCAAGATCGCACCGCGGTCAGCTACCACAGTCCACACAGGACGATACTGCGACACGACCGGACAACCACAAGATCATCGCCAGAACCGAAATCCGTGAGCGGACAGTTGGCCGCGCTCGGACTCGTTCAGCGGCCGCTCGCGCGTGGTGTAGCGGTGCTCCCCGGATTGCTCCGTCGACCGTGACATGGACGAACCTCCTGCGAGCAGGCTACTGGCCACCTCCGACCACTTCGGCCGACACGCGCGCCCGCGCACCGGACCACGGGCGCCGGAGGCGGAAACGGCCACGACGTAGGTGGGGACACCACGTGCCGCAGCTCTGACCCATGGCCATCACCGCGCGTGACTCTATGACAGCCTCCACACGATAATGGTGCCGTCGCCAGCGGCGGCGGCGACCAGACGCCCACTTGGGCTGAATGCCACCTTGTCGACGTAGTCACTGTGCCCGGTGAGGGTGGCGACCATCGTTGGGCGGGTTGGGACGCTCACGTTCCACAGCCTCACGGTCCTGTCGTAGCTGGCCGTGGCCACCGTGCGTCCGTTGGGGCTGAACGCCACCCCATCGACGGAATGGATGTGGCCCTTTAGGGTGGCGACCACGGTGGCGCGAGTGGGATCGCTGACGTTCCACAGTGTTGTGACCTTGTAGCCGGTTGTGGCCAGGAGCCGCCCGTCGGTACCGAAGGCCACCGCCTGGGTGAAACCTTGGCGGCCGGGCACGTTGCGGGCGGCCAGGGTGGCGAGCAAGGCAGGGCGGGCTGGGTCGCCGATATTCCACAGCTTGATCGTTCTGTCGCTGCCTGTCGTTGCCAACATGCTGCGGTTGGGGCTGAAAGCCACCCCTTCGACGGAGTCGGTGTGCCCGGTGAGCGTGGCGACCACGGCAGCGTGAGTGGGATCGCTAATGTTCCACAGCTTCACCGTCTTGGCGGCGCCAGCGGCAGCCAGGGTGTGCCCGTCGGGGCTGAACGCCATCTCGCCGATACGGCCGGTATAGCCGGTCAGGGTCGCGGCCACGGCGGCGTGGGCGGGTTCGCTGACATTCCACAGCTTTACCCTCTTTTGGTCTCCGGTCGTGGTCGCCAGGACCCGACCATCGGGACTGAACACCACCCGACCGCCGGAATCGGAAAGAGTGGCCCTCGGCGTGGGGGTGGCGGGGTTGCTGACGTCCCATAGCTTGACCTCGGTGGACCCGTAGGCGGCGCTGGCCAGGATCTGCGCGCGAGAGCTGAACGCCACCCCGTAATCGAAGTTGATCAGGGTGGCGACGCGCGCCGCTCGGGTGGGTTGGAAGCGGTCCACGCTGGCAAGGACGGGCGTGAGCGATGGCGTAGCGGCCGACGCAGAAACGGAGACCTGACTCGCAGACGGCGCGGGGGTACCAGACCCCTGACCGGCCGGCGATGTGGCACCGTTACGACCATGGGTGGGCACGTCGCTGGCCAACGCGGTTAGACCGCCGCTCACCATGGTCACGGCAACGACGACGCCCGTGATCGTGCGTCGCGACCAGCGCCGTGACCGCTCCGTGTCGGGTCCGATCTGCTCGACCGGCGGGACCGCGGTCGACCGGAGTTGGATCGGGCTGTTGACGCCGAGTCTGGCGGCGCTGGCGGCTGGTGCCGTACCGGGCACCGCATCTGCTGCCACCGGCTGCGATGGTGACGGTACAGACTTCTGGTCGTCGGCTGGAGTGGGCTTCGGCGCACCGGAGGTGACCATGTTGGGCAGGCGGGCCATGAATGTAGGGCCGGGCATTCTGCCACCGGTCACGTCCTCGTACTGAAGGTCGCTGAGTCCGAAGAACTCCCGACCCGACAGCAAGAGCGGCAGAATGGGCCTATCCGCCTTTTCGGCGTAGGTGATCTCCCGCATCACCCACCGCGACTCCTCGGCCGCGGGAGTCATCACGACGACGACCGCCGCGCAGGTATCGATCTTCTCCCGTATCACTTGGTCCCACCGGTGCCCGGTGATGATTTCCTGGTCGAGCCAGACGGGCACGCCGGCCCGCGTCAGGAACGACGCCAACCGCTGCGCATACGCCTGATCCCTGCGATGGCTGTAGCAGAGAAAGACGTGACCGCCGCCCGAGGTCGTCACCGGGGCCGCGACGTCCGACACGGGGACGATGTCCCGGCTGGCCCACCACGCGAACGGAGTCCCCACCATCGGCCCAACCACCGCAGCGATGGTGACCGCCGTGCCCCGGTCCAGCCGGAACACGGCTTCACCTAACCACCACGCCACCGCGAGCCCAGATCCCCCGATCATCACGGCGAGGACCCACCGCAGCGCCTGTCTCACCCTCGCACTCCTCCCGCACACGGGTAAGCCACCCCAAGGTCACCCATCGCAAAACGCGCGCCCTCTTTCGATGCGATCGACTCCCATAGTGGCCCCGTAAACCAGATTAGTGCTGACGACACAGCCCCACCTTGCGTCTGATGGTCGGAGACATGGGTCGGCGGGTAATCGAGGTCAAGCAGGGGCCGGATTTGGCCTACATCGCGAGTCTCGTTCAAGTTCGCGCCGCAGCGGGCGCTACTCCTTGACAAGTACCCATACGGTTGGGCCCCGTCGACCATTTCGAATGCGACCAGATCTTGATCCGGGGCGTTGATCATACCGCCGAGGATCCGGACTTGCCGCTTCAAATCACGCCGTGTCCGTGCTTGCGCCCGCTCGGGACTATCGCCAAGGAACTTCACCGTCGATACGGTATTCGGTCGAGGCGAAGGGCTCCAGACACTGCCTGGACCTCGGCCGCGACCATCCTGATCGCGGCATATAGTGCGTCGCTACTCGGCGGCGAGAGTACCAAGTGTGGGCCACGGCGGACCCTGGCGGAGCAAGGTAAGGATGTTTCGGCCGTGCTGGTGCCCATCCGGGAATTCATCGAGGATGTCCCAGCGCCAGGCCGCGACCATCGCAAGCACGAGCCGTCGACATTCCGCGAGCAGAACTTGATCGACGTCCGGATAGCGCGCGCTGACCTCCTCTGGCACGTGGGCAACATCAAATTCGATGGGTCCGCGGCAGCACGTCTCGAAGTCGATGAACAGCAGGCCGTCACAGGTGTTGAGGAGGTTGCCGGGATGCGGTTCACCGTGCAGCAGCTGCTCGGCGGCGCCGCGGCTGTGGATCCGTTCACGAGCGCTCTGCAGCGTGCTGAGCAAGAGATGCCGGTCGGCATCCGCGAGCGCGGGGGTTTCGTCTCGCTGCGTGACCAGCCGCTCAGCCTCCGCGACCCGGTCCAGGAAGTGCGGAGTCGCGATCTCGACGCCTCGCATGCCGGTGTGCAGGCGATGCAGCACGTCGGCGTATGCGCCTGGCAAGTCCAGGTCGGCCGCCACGACCTCGTAGTAGGTCCATAAGGTCACGGCGAAGCCGTCGCGTTCGTAGACCCGCGGTTCAACCCGGGGCTCCAGCGCTGCGACAGGGCTCGCGACTGCTGCCAGTCGCCGAGCGAGCTCGACCTCAAGCGCGGCTACCTCTTGCCCTGTCAGTGCTACTCGCGCGAAGACGTCACACGGAAACAGACGTAGAGCGAGCTTGTTCGAATTATGAATCACGACTGCGTCGTCGACCCGCAGATACAGCTCTCCGGCCAGTGCTGTCGCCGCGGCCATCGCACGCGAAACGAACTCCGCCTCCACAACGTAAATCCTCGCACCTGCTCGCTCATAGACAGACGAGTGAGCCGATCAAGGGCTCTCCTGGCGAGGCCGTAACACACCACCGGCGGCCTAGCACGATGTTTCGATGCCCTTTCCTGCTGCTGCACCGCCCGCCGGGACCAGCTGTCTGCCGTCCACCCCGAAGATCGCGGTCTGCGGTTGGCCGGCCGGATGATTCAGGCGGCGGGGCTGCGGTTCGCGTTCTACGGTCGTGTGTCCACGCACGACCACCAGGACCCGGTATCGTCGCGGCGGTGGCAGTTCGACTTCGCCGCCGAACTCGTGGCCGGACACGGCCAGATCGTGGCCCACTACTTCGACATCGGCCACTCCCGCGAGATCGCCTGGACCGACCGTCCGGAAGCAGCCCGGCTGCTGGCCGCGATCACCGACCCGGACCGCGGCTTCGACGCGATCGTGGTCGGCGAGTACGCGCGGGCGTTCTACGGCAGCCAAGCGATCCACCTCGCTCCCCTGCTGCGCGAATACGGCGTGCAACTGTGGCTGCCCGAGGTCGATGGGCCAGTCGACCTGGACAACCCGACACACCAAGCACTACTGCTCATGCTCGGTGCGCAAGCCAAACAGGAGGTGCAGCGCGCCCCGGTTCCGCACCACCGCCGCCATGCAGGCACAAGCCCGCGAGCAAGGCCGCCACATCGGCGGCCCAGACCCCATACCCTGGACGAACGCACACCGTTGCCACCACCTCGGAACCAGACCGTCAGCCAGTCCGGAACCTAGGCACAGCAACGGCGTGCACCGCGTTACGACACGCTCACCCACCCACACATACAGCAGGAGAGCCCGAAGGTCGTGCTTTGATCTCCAATCCACAACCATTCGCCCTTGATCGACGCCGTTTCCCTTGATCGACGGGGCGCCGCCCCGTGTGGGGCGGGGTCAGATGTGGCGCTCTTCCCACTTCTGACCGTCCGAGCCGCTGTATCCCCACTGGACGATCCAGGTGCCGTTGGCATCGGAATCCCCGGAGACGGAGAGGACATAGCCGCTGTTCAGGTTTCTCAGGATCCAGCCCTCGCCGGCTCCCGCGGATGTCTTGACCCATTTCTGTTCGCGACCGCCGTTGCAGGTCCACTGGATAGCACGCGCTCCGGCGTCCTTGCTGGCGCTACCGATCGCGAGGCACTTGCCACTGTTGGAGTTGATGATTTCGTCATTGCCGGTCCAGCGCCAGGTCTGATGGGCGCCGCCGACACAGGACCAGCTGACCAGGGGAGCACCATTCGCGAGGCTCGCGCCACCGACGGACGCACACTTGTCAACGCCTCCTATCATGCCGTTGAAGGCGGCCAGCTGGAAGTATGCGATCGCGGCTCCGGCGGGTGCCGCGTTCAGCAGAGTCGACGCCGTGACGGCGATGAGGACGAGGGCGAGGAGACGATGGACGCGGACTGGGATCATCTTCACCGAGTTACCTCCATTGTGGATAGCCGTGCGTCGGGCCGGCCCTCGGTAGGGTGGGCATGGCCGTCTGCGGTGTGGAGTCTGGTGCCGGGCGTTGAGAACTCGCTGATTTTCCGCTGAGCCGTCCGGGTCGGCTGGCTCAGTACCGGCCACAGGGTCGGGTCGCCCGGAGGGATCCCGACTTCGGGCTCCCACGGAACGGAGCGTGACAGTCTCCCGTCACTCCGCTCGTACCATCGTGGCCATCATCAGGGGGTTACGTGCCCAGGTCCGGCGCTCTACGGCCCCGGCTCGGGAGGACGTGGAAAGGGCATGACTCACCCTGACCAAAGTGGAGCGTTGACAGGCACGCCGTGGAGCCGACGAGGCGCTGCCGTCCGGTTGCGCCGCCGTGTCCGGCGTACCCAAAGTTGTTTTCCAAGCCCGCGTGGTCGTGAGGCACACACCGCGTAAGGCGTCCTAGGAGGCTAGCTGGCCCGCGTTGCCCGGGTTCGCCGCAGGCGCGGCAGCTTGTCGAAGGCCGCCGCCAGCCGGGCTGCCTGCGCGAAGGCGGCCTGCGGCCGGGTGCTGTCGCCGTCGATGTGCGTCAGCGTCTGCATGCCGAGGTAGTACGCCACAGCGGCGCGCGCGGCGGTCGGCACGTTCACGAGGCGGGCCAGCGGTTTGCCGCGGAGCAACGTGCGCAACACTTCTTCGGCGAGGACCTCCCAGCGGCGGGTCTCTTGCGCCACGGCAGCGGCCAGCGGCGACCTCGGACGGGCGGCGGCCATCAGCTCCTGGATGGCCTCGATGTGACCGGAGTCCGCGTCCTCGGCGTACAGCGTGCACAGCCGGTCGACAAGCTGTACCGCACTGGTCACTCCGGCGACCCCGGCTCGATAGCGGGCTTCGCGCTGCTCGCTGGTGTGGGCGGCGGTGGCAAGGAACAGGTCGTCGAGATCGGTGAAGTGGTAGTAGATGACACCGGGCGCGAAGCCGCCAAGGGCTGCGATCGACCGGGCGGTGCTTCCGGCGTACCCGTGGGTGGCGAGGGCGAGGACCGCGGCCCGCAGGATGCGCTCGCGGGCCGCGGCGCGCGGCGATCCGGTCATGGCACCGCGACCGGTCGGACACCGGCCTGGGCGAGGTAAGGGTCGAGGCGGCGAGCGAGCTCGGGCAGGTGGTGGCTGGGGACCCGCGGGTAGAGGTGGTGCTCGAGATGGTAGGTCAACTCCAGGAAGATCACCGGGATGATGCGGCCGCGCAGGGTCCGGGTCTGGCGCAACGGTTCGTCGCCGTAGTCGTGGTGTGGCAGGTAGACGGTGAGAAGCGGGTAGACCCAGCTGCCGACGATCGCCATCACCACGTAGACCAGGACGCCCGGGGTCAGTGGCCAGAGCATGATGCCGCCGGTGACCGCGGCGACCGGGAGGAAGGCCTCCAGAAGCAGCCACGCGCGATCGCGCGGGCGAGCACGGGCGAACGCCCAGGTCCAGAGGCGTACGAGGAAGACCGGGCCGTAGCAGACGGCGCCGACGAAGGACAGGTTCGCCGGATATCCCTCGGGGTCGTCGATGCTCGGGAAGAGGCGATGGTGCTGGCGGTGCGTGATCCGGTAGGCGTGGCCGCTTTCGAGCAGAACCAGTCCGAGGGCGAACAGCCACCGGTCAGTCGCGGTCTCGGTGAGTCCGAACGTGCGGTGAACCACGTCGTGGGTAACGGTGACCACGGCGACGAAGGTGCCGAAGACGATCACCGGGGTGAGCCACCACCAGCCGGCCCAGACGGCGGCGGCGAAGCAGAGAACGCCTACGTAGGGCGGGCGAGGGCGATCGTGCGTTGGCGCGGCGTCGTTACGAGCAGATCGTCGCCGAGCTCCCGCAGGGTGGGCAAGGTCATCGGGGCGCTCCTTCCGGGCGTGTCCGGCGGCGTTCGCGCAGAATCCCGTCGGCGACGATGCGGCTCCCCAAAACGCATGCGACGGTTCCCAGGCCCGGCCACGTGGAGTCGCCGACGAGCCAGAGACCCGGCCCGCCGAGGTCGTGCGGGACGGCGAACTGGTTGCTGTTGCGCAAGGTCTGGCGGGGTCCGCCGACGGCGCCGCCTGGGCGGAATGCGAACCGTTCGTAGGCCTGCGGCGTGCCGACGTCGAAGACCGCGGCACGCTCCCCGAGCCGCGGATAGACCCTGCGGGCGAGCGCGACGAGGTGCTCGCCGATCTCCTTTTTGCGCTGGGCGTACCGGTTGCTGTCGTGCGCGGACCAGGCGGACAGCGAGGTGTGGGTGGAGATCATGACAGCACGGTGACCGGGTGGGGCGCTGAGGGTGTCTCCCGCGGCCGAGACGGAGACGAACATGTTGTTGCCGTCACCGAACGGCTGCGCGTAGTCCTGGAGCAGCTGGTGGTGCGTGAAGGCATGACAGGCGACCTCCTCGTCGGGCACGCCGAGGAAGACCACGATCGCACCACCGAGCCCGTCGCGGTCTCGATCGAGGTAGCTGACGAGCCGCCGCGCCACCGGCAGCCCACCGCAGACAGTTGCGGTGACCTGGGCCGGGACCGCGAGGACGACCTGCGCCGCCGTGGTCACTCCCCGGTTCGTCATCACCGTGTACGCGCCGGGCCGCCCGGTCACCGTCCGTGCGATCGTTCCGGTCCGTAGTTGCCCGCCCAGCGCCCGATAATGACCCACGACGGTACGCCAGAAGCCGTGCATGCCGCCCTCGTGGCGGGTCAAGCCGGCCCCGCGGATGGTGATGCCGAGCGCGGCGTTGATCAGCGGGGCGCGCTGGACGCTGCTGTGAACCGTGTCCTCGATGAGCATCCCGAGGACCGCGCGCAGCGCCGTGTCCCGGCCAAGGCCGTGCCGGTGCAGCGCGCCGCCGAGCGTGCCGGTCAGATGCCGGGCCAGCGGCGCGTGGCGCAGCCCGACCGCGCGCAGATTGTGCACGACGTCGGACGGGCGGCGCAGCGGCATGCGGATCCCGGCGCGGCTGGCCCGCCAGAAGACGTCAGCGAGGGTGTCGAGCTCGCGCCAGAACGCGCGATGGCCCGGCGTTTCACCGAAGGCGGCGAGCCTTTCTGCTTGCCACCGGGTTGGGTCGCGGTGCAACGTGACGGCCCGGTCCGGAAGCCAAGCGACGTAACCGGGCAGGTGTTCACCCTCCGGCGGCGGCGCGCCCACGGAGTCGAGGAATTCCGCGCCAACGCCACCCGGAGCGAAGTCGACCAGCGTCGTCGCGCCGACATCAAACGAGAACCCCTTGTGCCGCCAATAGCCGGCGCATCCTCCGGCGTGTCCGTGAGCCTCGATGACCACCGTGGACAGGCCAGCGGCCTGCAGCCGCAACGCCGTCGCCATCCCGGCTAGGCCGCCGCCGACGACTGCGACGTCGGCCCGGGCCGGGACGGCGACCCTCCCCCGGAGCGAGGTGTTCTGAACGTTCGTTCTGAACATACGTTCAGAGTGGGCGCGTCACGGGAGGTTTGTCAACTTGGAGTCACGATTTCCTGCGGCGACCGTGTGCGGCCGCTTCATCCGCCGCGTCCATGCCTTCGTACGTCAGCGCGGTGCGGTTTGCCGCACCACGGACCGGGTCGGCGACATAAGTGGGTCCAGCGCGCCACCGTCTGCTCCGACACGGGCGGCGATCGCTATTCCGGGCGAGGAGCCGGCCCGAGGGTGCACGGTTCTCGACACGGCCAGACGCCAGCGAGTCGCGCCGGAGTTCACCTTCGGTGACGAGCTGATCGCGGCAGATGTGCGCGGTCGACGGGCGATTGCCGATCGTGGTGACTGCGGGCGGCGTTGGCCTTTCCGGGGTTGTCAGGCGGTACCGGCGGCGCGGGAGAGCAGAGCTCGGCGGCTGCGGGTGCCGGTCTTGTCGAAGATTGATTTCAGGTGGTCCTGGACCGTGTTGTCGCTCAAGAACATCCGGGTGGCGATGGTGCGGGTGTCCGCGCCGGTGGTCAGCTGGTGTAGGAGCTCGGTCTCACGCGCGGCAAGCCCGCAGGCGCGGGCGAAGATGGCGGTACGGTCCGCAAGCGAGCTGTCCTCGACGGTGACAGCGATCTGCGCGTCCGGGCCGACGTCCGGACCCAGACGCGCCGCGCGCAGCGTGAGCCACCGCGCGTCGGCCAGGTGCATGCGCGCCAGCGGCGGCCGCCTGTCAACGCCTTCTTCGACCGCGACCAGCTGGGCGGCAACGTTGTAAGCGACGGCCGGCACGGGAGCTGTGTCCGAGTTCGGCGGCAGCAGCCGTGCCAGATACTCGAGCGTCTGCGGGGTTTGGCCGAGCACACGCAGACCGGCGTCGAGCAGCAACATCACCGGGCCTGGGTCGCGGGGCCCACCCCGGCCGTGGCCGCGAAGCATAAGGCCACGCACCGCCGCAGATGCCCGGTGAGCAGTGACACGACTTCGTCGAGGAACGCCAACTCGTCCCGGGCGAACGTGCCACCGAGGCGCCACAGATCCAGAAACGCCCAGCAGCCGTACCGGTCCCGGAACACCACCGACGCGACGTCGGTGACACCGTGACCCTGCAGCAGTTCCCGCCACACCAGACTGGCCGCCGGCACGTCGAGCCGGGCGGCCCTGGACAAGCTGGTCCACCGGTTCACCGGTGTGAGGTACTTGAGTCTGATGAGCCGGGGCAGGTCGGGCATGAGCGCCGGCGGCACGAAGGCCACCGGCGCCGTCCCGACCGATGTCTCCGGGTCGGTCAGCGCCCAGACGTAGGCATCGAAGGACACGACGCGGCCGATCTCGGCCAGCGCGGCCGAGCGCAGCGCGCGCGATTCTGTCGCCACGCCGCCGATCCGACGCAAACGCTGCAGCGCCGACGCACGAGTCACTCACCAACGGTAACCACCCAGATGTCTGGGATACCGCGCCCGGTACGACCGAACGTAGCGTCACAGCCATGGCAACGCTACGCATCGAGCATCCCATCACCGACTACGACACGTGGCGGCGCGCATTCGACTCCTTCGCCGCCGCCCGCGACCGGGCCGGGGTTCAGCAGCACCGCATCCTGCGCCCCATCGATGATCAGCGGTACGTCATGGTCGACCTCGACTTCGCCAACGTCCCGGCCGCCGAGCAGTTCCTCGCCTTTCTCCGCACCTCGGTCTGGTCCGATCCCGGCCGCGCACCCGCACTGGCTGGCACACCCCAGACACGGATTCTCGCCCCAGCCGACGACAACGGCTGACCGCGACAGACCATCCGACGTTCGACCCCACCGCTCAACATCACCTGCGCGGACATCGGCAGATGATTGCGCCGGGTTTCGCTGTGGTGCGGCCGTCGTAGACGGAGCGTGATGTTCGGTGGGGTCGGCGACGGTACGCGGATGGCTCCACCCGTGATCTTAAAGCGTGGCGGGGACGGCGATGTGTCCCCCTTGCGGGGTGTGAGCTCCAGCGTGGGTCACTCGTTTGGGTGGCTTTCCGGGGTGCTGGTTGTGGGCGGGTCTGTTGGTGGGAACTCGCCGACTTGCACAGCCTGGCCGTCGCGACGGAGGTGACCTGGCATGCCGAGCTTCCAGTCCAGTCCATTGGTCGAATCCGGCGATGACTTGTTCACCGTGTGGCTGACCCAGGCTCCGGCGAGGCCGCGGGTTCGTGGCTGGGCCCCGGGGCGGCGTCGGGTTGGCCCGGGGTTCGCGTTGTACGGGCGGACCTCGACGAGCAGGTTTCAGGATCCGGTGTCGTCGCGGCAGTGGCAGCGTGACAGCGCCGTGCACCGCCTTGACCCGGACCCGGACCCGGTCACCGCGCCGCACGTGCGATGGATCTTCGCGCAGTGCGGCCGCGTCCGTTCTGCGCGGCGATTCGCTGGGCGGCTTCGAAAGCCTCGACGCTTACCAGCGGTTCGTGAACGATGCTGTCCGACCAGACCCAGGTGGCTGTGTCGTTCCATCGCGCCGACAATCGCATCCGGGTTTCGTAGCCGAGGCCGACATCGTGGACGTCGAGGAGTACCTCGTCCTTGCGCTGTTTGTTCCATACCTGACGGCCGATGTAGCGGGGTTGGCGAGGACTACCCGGATTGGCCCGGCATCGACTTCGCCGACCGCGCCGGTAAGGCGGCTACGGCTCTGTGGTTCATCCAAATGGGCTGACACCGCGGCCACGCGGGCAGGACGCGAGATCGGCGGCGGGTGATCGTCCTGGAACGTCTACCCAGCGGGCAGCCGCGTCGAACGTGTCCGTAGGAGTGGAGTTGAACGCGATCGCGGCGCCGGGAGCGTGCCGACGTACCAGGTTGACCACCCGCTCGAACGATGTCTGACAATCGGGACTTTCCGACGCGGACGGTGGCGCAGTGGCTGCGGTACTGGTCGACCACCCGCCGGTCAATCTGGCCCACCACCCTGCACATCTACGCCCGGCACGTCGCCTCCTTCGATCCCGCCGCGGTCCAGGTTGCCCCACCGTCGTGGTTGACCCACGCTTGCGCGGTGAACCTGCCCTCCGTCGATGGCTGGCAGGTATTGCCCTGGCAGGGGTTCGGCGGCTACGGTCGCCCTTGGTGGAGATCGACTTTCTCGTCATCGGTGGCGGTATCAGTGGTGCCAGCGCCGGGTTTCACCTCGCTGCCCACGGGCGTGTGCTGCTGTTGGAGATGGAGGAGGCGCTGGGCTACCACGCCACCGGCCGCTCTGCCGCGTTCTTCTCTGAGTACTACGGCGGTCCGGCGGTACGCGCGCTGACTCGCTGGAGCCGTGATGTCCTCAGCACGCCCCCGCCCGGGTTCACCGAGTACCCGTTGCTCACCCCGAGAGGCGTGCTTACGCTCTGTCCAGCCGGTGCTGAGCAGCGTTTCGAAGCCGCCCTCCGCGACGGCGCGGAGGCCTCCAGGCCGGCGCGGGAAATCGTTATCCACGACATCCCTGTCTACTGCCCGATTGTGCGGCTCGAGTGGTGCCGTCGCGCGATGGTGAAGCCGGCCGCGCAGGACATCGACGTGAATGCGTTGCACCAGGCGTACCTGCGGGGGATCCGCGCCGCCGGTGGACAGGTGCTGCGTTCAGCCCGGGTGGTCGCCCTGGCCCGCCGGGGCGGGGTGTGGCACGCCTCGACCGGTTTGGGCGAGTTCAGGGCTCCGGTGGTGGTCAACGCTGCCGGTGCCTGGGCGGACGAGTTGGCCGGCCTGGCCGGGTTGCGTCCAGTGGGTTTGACCCCGTTGCGGCGCACCGCATTCCTGGTGGACGTGCCCGACGGCCTCGATGCCACCCGCTGGCCGATGGTCGCCGACGTCACCGAGACGTTTTACTTCAAGCCGGAGTCGGGCCAGCTGCTGGTCTCGCCTGTGGACGCCACGCCGATGCCCGCGGGCGACGTGCGCCCCGACGACCTCGACGTCGCCAGCGCTGCCGTACGCCTCGAGGAGGCCACCACCCTGACCGTCCGCCGGATCCGGCGGGCCTGGGCCGGGCTGCGCACGGCGGCGCCGGACGATGTTCCGGTGGTCGGTGTGGCGCCGGATGCGCCCGGTTTCCTGTGGCTGGCAGGGCTCAGCGGCTACGGCGTCCAGGTGGCCCCGGCGGTGGGTGCGTTGATCGCGTCGCTGGCCGTCGGTGCCACCCCCGCCGATATCGGGCTCGATCCCACACCCCTGGCCCCGGATCGGTTCACCGACCGGCAAGCCAGCCCGGAACGACTGCCGTGACCGGTGCGTTGCCCTAGATCAAGGCAGCGCACCGGCCGTACACGTTCACTGGTTTCGGCTCAGCCGGGCACTCCCTGGTCGACCAGTCGACGCCGGGGGAGTGAGTTGATCGCAGAGATGCCTGCGGAGACTAGGGCGGCACCGAGCATCGTGTAGAAGGCGGCCGGATACCCGGCTACACTCGCCACGATCCCGGCCAGTGGGCCACCGGCGGCCAGGCCGATGTCCCAGAACGAGGTGAACGCCCCCAGCGCGGCCCCCTGATGGGCTGCATCGGTCCGGTTGATGACCAGCAGCGCCAGGGCGGGAAAGAGCAGCGAGAGCCCCGCACCGATCACCAGGCCACCGGCGACTGCGACGATCAGGTTGGGCGCGACCGCGACTAGGAGCAATCCGACCGCCTCCACCAGGGCCGACCAGATCGCCACCCGGCCGGGGCCGAGCTTGTCTGGCAGACCGCCGACGAAGAGCCGGACGCCGACGTAGGTGACGCCGAACGCGTTGAACGCCGCGATCCCATTGGTGATCCCCCGGTCAGTTAGGTGCAGCGCTACGAACGCGGCCAGCACGGCGTAGCCGAGCGCGGCCGTGGAGAGCGCGATCCCGGGTAGCACGGCACTGCCGGGTATGAAGCCTGCCCGGCCCTTCGACGCGGGCTGCTCCGGCCGCTGCCGGGAGGCCACCAGCCCCGCCCCGACCAGCGCGAGAAGGACGGAGGAGAGCCAGACCGTCGGGTACCCGCCGGTGCGCTGCGCGACCGTTCCGAGCAGCGCGCCGAGTGTGATGCCCAGCCACATGTGAATGCCGTACAGGCCGACCACTCGGCCGCGCCGCTCCGGTGGGCACAGCGCCACGAGCCACGCCGCCCCGGCGGTGTAGACCGCCCCCTCGCCGATGCCGTGCAGTACCCGCACCGCCACCAGCACAGGCACGTTCCCGGCGATCAGGTACGCAGCGCTGGCGATGGCGCAGATTGCGGCTCCGGCGAGCATCACGGTCTTGTAGCCGTGCCGGTCCCCGAAGCGGCCGGCGATCGGTCGGGCGATCACGGCGGACACCGCGATGGCGGCGATGACCACCCCGACGTCGACCCGGTTTCCGTCCAGTTCGTCGAGGACGTAGAAGGGCAGCGTTGCCAGTGCCGCGCCCACGCCGAGCAGGCACAGGAAGATGGTGCCGAACAGTGGCACGAACGGCCGGTAGAACGCCAATTTGCCGGCGATCGCGGTCATGCTGGACCTCCCTGGGCCGGAACGACGTGGTGGATGTGCGTCGGTAGGTGGACGGCCAGTCCTTCATGGATCTCCGCGCACACCGCCAGGCCGTCGGTGGCGAAGATGCCCGCGGGCGGCTCCGTGACCCGGATCGCTGACTGGCCGGCGTCGAGCAGGCGCGCGGCCATGGCGAAGTCCCCGACGACTGCCGTGCCCGGCGCCACCATGCGAGTACGGCTGATCTGCATGCCGTTGCGCTCGAAGTCGGTCAGGAGCGAGCCGTGCCCGAGCAGGTGGGTGTAGTAGTCACGCGGGTTGACAATCATGGCGTGCGGGGTGGCCCCGGTCTGCTCGATCTCGTTGCAGGCGTCGAGGAGCCCGGTCAGGTAGTCGCCGTCGTACGGCAGCCGGGCGATCTCGGGGTGACGGAGCAGACCGTGCTCGCCAAGGGTCAGGGCCTGGTTCTCCGCGGTGGCAAGCCGGACCAGGAGCCGGTAGTCGACGAAGACCGCCAGGGCATCGAGGTCCCGGGTCAACTCCTCGGGTACCTGCACCCAGGCCCGGATCGGGTGCACCTGCGCCTCGGCCATGCCGAACCGGAAGGCCGCCTCCCGCCGCAGGTCCGATTCGTGCACCGTCTCCGCCTCGTCCGCGTCCGGCCGGGTCTCGCACCAGAAGCGGACGGGGTCCATGTCGACCGGCCGCTTGCGGAACAGGTTCCGTACGGTCACCCGGGGCGTTCCTTCGTCGGCCGGAAGGCGTCGGTGATGGTGTAGTCGAAGCGCACGTCGGCGCTCGTGGGGTCGGCGGCGAACGCCTGGGCGAACAACTGGCCGGGGGACACGTCGGTCGAGACGCGGGGGGTCGGGATGGCGGCAGTGGTCATGTGTTGTCTCCCGGGGCGATGGCATGTTGGAGCAGTCGCTCGTAGAAGGGGTACTGATGGTCGTAGTAGGACCTCAGTTGCGGGCTGTTCTCGACCGTGACCTCGAACGACTTGGCCACGGGCGCGAATCCGTGGCTGCGTTCCACGTCGAGGTGCCACTTGCGGGTCCGTTGCCACTCCGCGCGGTCCTCGGGTGTCCAGTGCAGCGCCTCGGGCAGGAACGGCAGGCCGACCGACGCGCAGTAGGCCGCGATGGTCCCTTCGGGGTCGCGCAGCAGGTCCTCGGCCGATACCACCACCGGAGCCTTCCGCGCAACCCGGCGGACATGTTCGAACAGTTCGTACTGGTGCTCATAGCCGATCTCTGGGCAGGTGACCGTGGGTTTAATCGCGTAGTGCGAGCTGATCGTCCGGCTCGGGTGCCGGACGATAAAGGTGTGCACGGAGTCGGCGATCTCGTCGGGGTGGTCGAAGAGGTACGCGTAGCGGTATTCCAGGGTGTCCTTGACGAAGACCGTACGGTCTCGCGCGAGGTCCGCCAGGTGCGCCAGGACGTCGCCCAGGCTGGTGACCGTGACGGTGCCGCCGTCGCGGGTCGGCAGCGGGACGTTTCCCTCGTCGACGAGGGTGACCAGTGGCTCGTGGACCACGGTGACATCACCGCGCGCGATCATCATGCGCAGGAAGGCGGTGCTGAGCGCCCGCGGGTGGGCCCACATGGCGATCACTGGCACGGCGCCTCCCGCGTCCGCGGTGGCTCTGGAGGCAGGGGGCGGGCCGGGCGGGGATCATTGTGACCACCATGTCGGAGTGCGGTCCCAGCGGTGGTCTCGCAGGCGTGTCAGCTGCTTCTCCTCCAGGGGCGTACGGTCGCTGACCGCCATGTTCGCGCGGACGTGCGCCAGCCGGCGCATGCCGGGAATGACGGTGCTTACGGCCGAGTGGTGCAGGATGAAGCGGAGCGCGAGTTCGGGCATGGTCATGCCATCGGGTAGGTCTGCGGCCAACCGCTCGGCGCGCTCCACGCTCGGCAGGAGATTCTCCGGCCCGAAGTAGGTGTTGCGCCAGTCCTCCGGCGGCCAGGTGCTGTCGGCGGTGAGCGTGCCGGTCAGGCTGCCCTCGTCGAACGGGACCCGGGCGATGATGCCGATGTCGTCGCGCTGCGCCCGGAGGAACAGGTCGTCCTCCGGGGCCTGGTCGAAGATGTTGTAGATCGCCTGGATGACGTCGATCAACCCGGTGTCGAGCGCCGCCATGCAGTTGGTCGGCTCCCAGCGGTTGACGCTGATGCCGACCCCGTCGACTAGACCCTCCCGCTTGAGCTGAGTGATGGCTTCCTGCCACCGCTCCTCGGTGGCCCAGCGGTCCTCCCAGACATGGAACTGGAGCAGGTCGATCCGGGACACCCCGAGGTTGTCCAGGCTGCGCTGGGTGTACTCGCGGATGTGGTCGGTCGGGTACACGTCGTCCAAGCGGTCGTCCGGCTTCGGCGGCCACTCCCGGTTCTTCGGGGGATCTTGGTGCCGACGTAGAGCCGCCGGTCCGGGTGGCGGCGCAGCAGCGCGCCGAGCAGCTGCTCGCTGATGCCCCGACCGTAGACCCAGGCGGTGTCGAAGAAGTTGCAGCCCAGTTCCACGGCCTCGTCGAGGCATCCGGGCGCGGCGTCGTAGTCCCATCCGGTGAAGCCACCCGGGCCGCCCCCGATACCCCACATGCCGTACCCGACCTCGCTGACCTCCCAGCCGAGGCGGCCCAACCTGCGATAGCGCATCCGTTCCTCTTTCTGTATCGATCCGTCACGCCGTCGGGCACCGGTCAGAGCGGTGCGGCCGGCAACAGCAGTCGAGGACTGCCGTCTGCTGTCTCGTGCTCGCGCAGCCAGGCCTGATAAGCCGCGATCGAGGTCTGCAGCGGCTGGTCGCCAGTCAGGTTCCAGCGCTGTTCCAGCCGGTGGCACTCGTCCCGGCGAAACAGCCGTGGATTGTCGACGAGCAGCCCCTCGAAGGCCATTCGTAGGTCCTCCTCGCCGGCCGTGCGCTGCTGAGGCAGCAGCGACAACAATGCTGCGAGCCGGCGGTCGGCGGTGTCGCTGGCGGCGGCACGCAGGCTGGTGACGAACTGTGTGCAGGTGACCCGCGGAAGGGGGCCGCCGACCTTGGAGGGCAGGTCGGTGAAGATCGTGCTCCGCGGATGGAAAATGTGGACCGTCCGGCCCCAGACGTGCTTGTCGACGACGGCGGCGACGGCCCTGCGAGCGACGTAGTCCACCGGCGAGTAGTCCGTTCCGATCGCTGCGGCCGGACGTATGCCGAGCCGCTGGCAAGCTACGAGCAGGAGGTGGGTCAGGGCCCGCTCATTGGGGTGGCCGTTGTCCGCGGCGGGCATCACCTCGCCGAGGCGGAGGATGGTGACGAGCGCACCCCGCCGCCGGGCGGTGCCCAGGTATCGCTCGGCCACCCACTTCGACCGGCTGTAACCGCTGTGCGGCGGCACGGCCATGTCCGAGGCATACTCCTCGCCGAGCGGATGCGGCTGTAGTGCGGCTTCGGTGTCCAGGGTGCCCAGGGTGGAGATGTAGTGCAGGGGCTTCGGTTGGTGCGCCATGGCCAGCCGGAGCAGTTCGGCGGTGCCGTGGACGTTGGCCGGCCGGTGTGCCCGGTAGTCGAAGAGGAAGTTGACCAGTGCTCCGTTGTGCAGGATGGCGTCGCAGGTTCGCGAGAGGTGGTCCCAGGTCGGGCGGTCCAGCCCGAGATCCGGGCGGCCCAGATCGGCCCGGAACGCCGTGAGCCGGTCCGCGAATCGCGGCTGCCACAGCCCACGCTCGGTCAGCGCCCGGATCACCCGGTCGGTGGCATCGGCGTCACCGGCGGCCCGGGCCAGGCAACACACCCACAGATCGGTTGCGGTGAGCAGCTCGTGCACCAGGCGGCTGCCCACGAACCCGGTGGCGCCGGTGACCAGGATGGTCCTTAGCGTCACCCGCGAATCGGCGGCGTGGATGGTCAGCGTCGCCGGGAGGCGGCTGTCCCGTTCGACCAGGTCGTCCTCCGTCTCGGCGGGCTCCAATCCGCCGCTCCGCTCGGCGAGGAACCGGGCCATACCGGCCGGTGTCGGCCAGTCGAACAGGTCCTGGACACCGACACTCACCCCGCTCACCTCGGTCAGTGCCATGGTGGCGGAGACCGCCTGCAGGGAGTCGCCGCCGGCGGCCAGGAAGTGGCTGTCGCGGGTCAGCTCGGGCTGGCCGAGGACGTCCTGGAACACGGCCAGCACCCGGTCCAGCAGGGTCTGGGGCTCGGCGGCCTCGGCCAGGCGTACCGCGGCCTCGGCCAGCTTGTGGTCGACGAGCTGCTGCAGCCGCCTCCGGTCCACCTTGCCGTTGTCGGTCAGGGGCAGCTGGGGCAGGAGGAGGATATGCCGGGGCAGGCTCGTCCGGGGCAGCAGCCGAGCCAGCTGCTCTCGCAGTGCCTGCTCGGTGAGCCCCTCCTCGGCGGCCGCGACGACGGCGAGGGAGCGGAGCCTGCCCTGCCTCGCCACCAGGGCCTTGGCCTGCCGGACGCCGGGACACCGGGCGGCCGCCGCCTCGATCTCGCCCAACTCCACCCGTATGCCGTTGATCTTCACCTGGAAGTCGCGGCGGCCCACAAAATACAGCCGCCCGTCGGTGCCGAGATAGCCCAGGTCTCCGGTCCGGTACAACCGGCTGCCGGGGATCTCCGGCAGCGGGTTCGGGACGAACGCTTCTGCGGTGCGGGCGGGCGCGGCGAGATAGCCGGCTCCCAGGCAGACGCCACCGATAACGATTTCACCGGTAGCGCCGGGCGGCAATGGCCGCATGGCCGGGTCGAGCACCGCGGCATAGCAGTTGTCGATCGGATGACCGATCGGTACGACTTCGCCGTCCTCGGGCGACACTGGGTGGAAGATCATGCCGATCGAGGCCTCGGTCGGACCGTACCCGTTGGTGACCCTGACGTCCGGCAGCAGCTCCCGAAGCCGGTGCACCATGGCGGGGTTGATCTCCTCGCCACCGACCACCAGGGCGCGCAGGGAGGCGAGTTTGCTGCGGGCGACCGGATCCCGGTCCACCATGGCCACCAGGACGTTGAAGATGCTCGGGACGAAGTCGGTTACGGTGACGCCTTCGGCGGCGACAGTGTCCAGGACGTACTCGAGGTTGAGGAACTCGCCCGAGCTCGGTACGACGACCCGGCCGCCGGTAGTCAACGGCCAGAACATCTGCCACACCGAAGAGTCGAAGGTGTGCCTGCTGTTCTGCAGTACGACCTCGTCGCCGGTGGCCCCGAAGTACCGCGTCATGAAGCGAAACCGGTTGGTCAGCCCGGCATGGTGGTTCATCGCGCACTTCGGCGTCCCGGTCGTGCCGGAGGTGAAGATTCCGTAGATCAGGTCGTCCGGCTGGAGCGGCACCTGCGGGCGTCGGGCGGTTGACACGATGTCGTCGAGCGCCACGGTAACGACGTGGGCGGATCCATTCCCGGGCAGCGGCTCGGCGGTCGCGCCCAGCACTAACCGGGGCTCGATCACCTGCGCCACGGCGCGTAGGCGGTGTGCCGGCCAGGCGGGATCGAGCGGGACGAACGCGGCGCCGAGCTTCATCAGGGCCAGGTAGGCCACCGGCAGTTCGAGGCCGTCGGCGAGCAGGACTGGCACCACGTCTCCGTACCGGGCGCCACGTGCCGCCAGCGTGGTGGCTAGGCCGTTCGCCAGCTCGTCGAGCTGCCGGTAAGTCAGCGACCGGCCTCGGAACGAGATCGCCGGCCGGTCAGGGTGTAGGTCGGTACGCTCCTCGACCATCCTCGGAATGGCCTGGAACGGACCGTGATCGACCCGGCGGCCGGCGCAAGGGCCCAGAGCGACGGTCCGGGACGTGTAGCCGATCCCGCCGGCCCCGCCGGTGGCAGCAGCGGATCGGCGAGCAGGGCGGTGAGTACCTCGGCGAAGATCTCGGCCACCGCGGGCAGGCTCACCGACCATGGGTCCGCCGGGTCGCAGCGGGCGGTGACCGCCACCGCGGCGCCGGGCTGGCAGTGCAACAAGACTGCATGCGCCCCGTCGGTCCCGGGCCGGTCAACGTCGAGTACCACCACCAGCTCCCTGGAACTGTGGGAGCCGGCGGTCGGTGCGGCGAGCGAACGGACCTCGGTGCGGGCGCGTGCCCCGTCCAGCCGGCGCAGGCTCGCTGGCCAGTTGGACAGGCGTAGAACCTGCTCACCAGCCACGATCCGGACCGGCATCTCCCGACGGAGCCGATCCACCGTCTCCAATGCGGCTAGGGCGGCCGCCGCGACGATGTCATCCGGTCCGGCGGCGGGATCGCCGGGGGTCGTGGGTGGGACAGCCTCATACCGACACGTCGGGTGTTCCGCGGGCGAGGGCTCTGGACGCCCGATGCCGACCGATCTCATCCGTGCGCTCCCCAATGCAGACACACCGGTCCGACATCGGCCGCGGTGGCGAACAGTAGCGGGTCAAGTCGGTGCCTGGTCAGGGACACTAGGGAATCTCGCGAGACAGGGAAACATTCAGCATATTACGTTGAAGTAAAGAAGATAGTGGCGTTCATCATCGCCCGCGCCGCGGTTTCCGCCGCCCCTGCTGCGCTGGCGGTTAGCCTCAGCCATTGCTAACTGTTGATCAAGGCGGTCGCTCCGGTTTGGCTGATCTTTGTTGTGGTCGATCTGGAGGCGGGCGTGATGGTGGGTCCGACGCGGTGGTCGGGTTCCTCCGTGGGCTGCTGGTCGGGGCGGGTTTGTGGTGTTCAGGTGATGGGTTGGGGTAGCGCGGCCAGCCGCTGGAAGGCGGTGACGATCTGATCGGCCCTGGGCCAGCGTTCGCTGATACGCAGCCGGGTGCGGCGGGCTGAGCGCGTGATCCGCCGCCGCCGGACGCGACGCCTCGGTCAGAACCTCTTCGTCCACCGGATTCGCGACAGGATCCCGCGTTGACACCGCGTCGAGGCAGACGCCGACACCGCTCCCAAACGCGTCGATCGCCCGCGCGCCGAGCGGAGCAACCAGGCTCGCGGAGGTAAGCGAGACGCTCCAGGCACCCCAGTCGACATCGACCGGCGTTCGATCCAGGTGCGCTCTCCGCAGCGCCATCATGAACCGGGCGTACTGCGAGAACAGCTCCTCCTATGCCCGCAATTGCTTATCGCGCAACCAATGCCGCTCCTGTACCCGACGGGTGACCACACCGCCCGCAAGAACACCGAGGGTCGCCGAGAGCGCACCGCCGAACGTCATAACGATCGCTGCCACCGTATCCACGACACAACAGTCTGGCAGCGAGGTATGCAGGAAGCTAGATCGACAACATTCCCCGAAGTGACCGCGTCCGACGGGTCTGGTAGGCCACACGCACTCTGGGAACGCACTGATCTCGGCATTATGCGGGTGAACTTCGTTCACCTGTGAAGTTCCCCCGGTTTTCCGGACGGGGGACGTGTGGTGATCACGCTGCTCGTTGAGCGGGCGTGTGGTGGGTTTGTTCGTACTGTACGGGGCTGAGGTAGCCCAGGGCGGAGTGTCGCCGGGTCGGGTTGTACCAGGCGTTGATCCACTCGAAGATGGCGTTGGCGAGGTCGTCGCGGGTGCGCCAGGTGTGCCGGTCCAACAGTTCGGTTTGCAGGCTGGCGAAGAACGCTTCGGCCATGGCGTTGTCGTAGCAGTCGCCGATGCTGCCCATGGAGGCGAGGATCCCGGCGTCGCGGAGCCGTTTGCCGAAGATGTAGGAGGTGTACTGGGCGCCGTGGTCGCTGTGGTGGATCACGGTGCCGTCGGTGGGTCGGCGGGTCCAGGTGGCCATGTCCAGGGCGTCGCAGACCAATTCGGCTCGCATGTGGTCGCCGATGGCCCAGCCCACCACGCGGCGGGAGTACACGTCCAGGACGACGGCGAGGTAAAGCCAGCCCTGCCAGGTCATCTGCTGGGTGATGTCGGCGACCCAGAGCTGGTTGGGTTGCTCGGCGGTGAACTTGCGTGCGACCAGGTCGTCGGCGGGTGCCGCCTCGGGGTCGCGGACGGTGCAGCCGTGGAGCCGGCGGCGGTGGATGCCTTGCAGGCCAGCGTCTCTCATTAGCCGCTCGACCCGTTTACGTCCACAGTGGATTTTGTGGCCGAGCCGTAGTTCGGCGTGTACCCGCGGCGAGCCGTAGCTGCCGCGAGAGTCGGCGTGGATGTCGATGATCGCATTGGTCAGATAGGCGTCGTCCAGATCGCGGCCGGAGGGGCCGTTGGTGCGCCACTCGTGGAACCCGGAACGGGACACGCCCAGGGTGCGGCACAGCAGGGTGATCGGGTAGGTGGCCTTCTCCACCTCGATGAACCGGTAGATCATCGGGGTGGCAGAACGTTCTGTTGGGCGAAGAAGGCCGCGGCTTTTACCAAGATCTCCTTTTCCATCTCCAGCACCCGAACCTGACGGCGCAGCACACGAAGCTCCTCGCGTTCAGCGCCGGTCAGGCCCTCACGGTGCCCTTCCTCGACGTCGGCCTGGGACATCCAGTTCCGCAGGCACGACTCGGAGATCCCCAAACTCTTGGCCAGCTCGGCCACCGGCTTCTCACGCCGGCGCGCCAGTTCCACCGCACGACGGCGGAACTCCGCAGGATGTGGTGCGGGCATGTCCGGACTCCTCTCAGTGAGGACAACTGCTGCCCTCACACCTGGGTTGTCCGGAAACCGGGGGAACTTCAGCGTTTGCTCCCGCGTCTCTGAGAGGGGAAACATGACGAACCAAGAACCGCTCGCAAGCCGCCTGAACTGCTGAAACAGTAGCTGATCTCGTTAGATGTGCGAATCAGTGTGACGGCCGCCGCAGGCGGTCGGTTCGCTGCCGGACAGGTTTCGACAATGATTGCCATCATCTCTGGCTTGGCCGGCTCCAGAGTCGGCCAAGGACCCCGAGCCCGTCAGGTGGAGCGATGTCGTCGGTCAGGCAGTTCCAGGTCACCTTCGATTGCGCACGTCGCTCGGTTCTGGTGCGAGGTGTCGGGGTACGTCGTACCGCTCGCGATCGGTCAAACCCGTCAGCCTTCTCGGTATCACCGCTCATTGGGCGCCCCGGCTGGAGTCCCATGCCTCCCACAGGCGTGCGTAGGTGCCCTGCGCCGCTACGAGTTCCTCGTGGGTACCCGCCTCGATGATCCGTCCGTGCTCCATCACCACGACCCGGTCGCAGGCGGCGGCTTGGGAGAGTCGGTGGGCGATCACGAGCCCGGTACGACCTGCCAGCGCGGCATCGGCTGCGCGGTCGAGGAGGCCGGCGTGGGTGGAGCCGGCTTCGGCGGTCGCTTCGTCGAGGATCGCCAGCTCCGGAGTGGCGAGCAGCAGGCGGGCGAGGGCGAGCTGTTGTGCCTGGGCATCGGTGAGTGGATGCCCGCCGGTGCCGACGAGGGTGTCCAGCCCGTCGGTGGCCAGGTCGAGGATCGTGGTCGCGCCGGTGGCGTCGAGTGCTGTGTGGAGGTCACGGTCGGTGGCCAAGGGTGCAGCGAGGGTGAGGTTGTCGCGCAGCGTCCCGGCGAACACATGGACTTCCTGGGTGATGACCACGGTGCGGTCGGGGCGGGCCACCGTTCCCGTCGAGGGCGGGTGGATGCCGGCGATCACGGCGGCAAGCGTGGTCTTGCCGGCCCCGGAGGCGCCGACCACGGCGACGTGCTGACCGGCGGCAATGTCGAGGGTGATCTCGTCGAGCACGAGGGGGCCGTCGCCGTACCGGAACGCGACGTCGCGGATCCATACGGCGGCGCCCGTCTCGAATGCCGGTCCCTGCCCATCCGCTCCGTCCGCCGCGTCCGTGTCGGCCGGCGTGGTGGCGACGCCGATCATGCGGCTCAGTGAGGCGAGGACGGACTGGAGGTCGTCGATGACGAACATCAGCTGGTTGACCGGCCCGAGCAGGCGCAGGACGAGCAGCATGGCGGTGGTAGCTCCACCTACGGTGGAGGCCCCGCGGTCGATGAGGAAGAAGCCGACGACCAGCACGGCGGCCAGGGTCAGGCATTCGCCGAGGTTCAGGCGAGCGTTGAACATGCTCTGCACCGTGCGGGCCCGCAGCGCCTGCACCGCGACGCCCCAGGAGCCCGTCATCACGGCGTGGTGTCGCTGCGCAGCGAGTCCGAAGCCGAGCACGGTGGCGTAGCCGCGCTGGGACTCGACGATCTGCTGCGCGCGGGCGCTCATCGCCGCGCGCTCGGCGCGATACACCGCTGGCCCGGTGCGCAGATACCAGCGCAGGGCGACCACGTAGACGGGCAGCACGACGGCGAACGCGGCGGCGTAGGGCCATTCCAGTGCCGCGAGCCCGCCCAGCGACACGACGATAGTGAACGCGGCGACCGTGAGGGCCGGGATCACCGCGGGGGCGGCATCCGCCACGGCGGTCACGTCGTCGCTGGACCGGGAGATCAGGTCCCCCGTGCCGGCGCGCTCGACGACGTGCTGCGGCAGCGTCAGACCACGCTCCACGAGCCGTTCACGCAGCGCGGCCAGAATATTGTGAAAGACGCGCGTCGCCAGGACGATCGTCACCGCGGTGCCGGCGGCCCCGAGGACCGCCGAGACCATCATGGTCACGGTGAGCGTCAGCACGGTGCCGAGATCGGCGGTGCCTGCCTGCACTCGGTCGACGAGGAATCCGATCGCCACGGGAACGATCAGGTCGACGGCGGTGCTGGCGATTCCCACCACGCCGACGGCGGCGAGCCGGAGCCGATGCCCACGGCTGAGCCGCCACACCTCTCGGGCCGTCTCCCGCCCGTTTGCGACGGGAAGCGCATCGCCTGTGGTCGTCTCTGTCATCTCGCTTCCGTCCGGTCGAGTACCGGCGCGTCCGCGAGTAGGTCGACGATCCGGTCGCAGCAGCCCAGCAGTGCCGGGGAGGAGGCGATCAGCAGCGTCGAGCGGCCTGCGCGGAGGGTGCGCAGCCGCCCTGCGATCGTCTGCTCGGTCACCGAGTCGACCGCGGTGGTCGGCTCGTGCAGCACCAGCACCGGCGCATCGGTCGCCAGAGCCCGCGCGAGGGCGATGCGCTGCCGCTGGCCGCCGGAGAGGCGGTTGCCGTTCTCGCCGACCGGATCGTCGAGATCGGCGGCGAAGTCGTCACAGGCCGCCGCGCGCACCGCGGCTCCCAGCCGCTCGGGGGCGCTCGTGGTGCTCGTCGGCGCGGTGAGGTTGTCGCGGATCGTGCCGGTGAACAGGGTCACCCGGTGCGGTGCGACGGTGACCCGGGAGTGGTACTCGGCCGGGCTCATTTCTTGTGCCGCGAGTCCGTCGAGGCGCACCTCGATGCCACTGTCGTGATCCGGGCTCAGCAGTGCCTCGGCGATGCGTGCGGCGGTCGGGTCGTCGGCGCGCACTCCGACGAGCTCGCCGGGCTCGACCTGGACGTGCACGCCCTCACCGGCCACCTCCAGAGTGCACGCCGCCGACGCGGGTGCCCGTGACGGGCTCCCATCAGCGGGGGCGGAGGTGTGGACGAACGGTAGTACGTCGAGGAGGCGTGCGGAGGCCGCGCGGGCATTGGCGAGGTTGGGGATGGAGAGGCTCGCGATCCACTGCATCTGCGGCAGCAGGGCCTGGGAGAGGCCGACAGCGGCGATCAACCCACCGACGCTTAGCCGCCCATCCACGGCGAACCAGCCCGCCAGCCCGGCCACCGCGACGATGAACACGCCGTTGACGACGCCCGAGCCCAAGAGGAACCGCCCGAGCAGGCCCGCGTTGCGCCGCGCGCCGACGAGGGCCTCCCCGCTGGCTCGCCGATACCGCCGGGTGGCTTCGGCCTCGGCGCCCACGCCCTTGATCACCCGGTAGCCGGCAACCAGATCAGTTGCCTGCCCGACCGTGGAGGCCAGCAGCGCTTGGTACTCACCGGTGTCTCGGGAGAGCCGCTTGCTGAGTCTGCCCATCAACCAGACCGCGACCGGCGCCCCGAACAGCACCACGAGTCCGAGCAGCCAGTGCGTCGCCAGCAGCGATACCGCGATGAATCCGATGGCCGTGATCCTCGAGACCGGGATGATCACCAGGATCACCGCGTTGGACAGGCGCGTGACGTCGTTCGTCATCACCGAGACCACGCCGCCGTCCGGCGCACGGGCGGTGCCGCCGACCGGATGCAGCACGCCGATCGAAAGGACGCCGCGGAGCCGGTGCTGCAGCAACTGCACCGCATAGGCGGTCAGCCGCAGCGAGAGCCCGGCCGCCGCCGTCAAAGCGACATACAGGGCGACCAGCACACCGAGCCACATCCCCAGCTGTCCCGCATCCCCGGTTGCGAGTGCCCGGTCGATCGCGAGGCCCATCACCACCGGGACTGCCGACTCGCCGACCTGCCACACGATCGCCAGCAGCATCGCCGGGATGGTGACCCGCGGTAGCGAGAAGATGACGCGCGCCACGAACCTGTCGGGACGGTCGCCTGCTCTGACCTCGAACGGCCGGACATCGGGAGGTTCGGCGGGAACCTGCCACAGCACCGGCAGCCACCGCGTCAGTGGTCCTCGTCCCAGGCCTCCCTGATCGGCGTACATCAATGGCTCTCCTGAGCGTGTTCGTCATTGCGGTCCCTGCCCAGCGGCACCACGTGCGGGGTGCCGGCCACGGGGTCGGCAACGACCAGGCAGCGCAGCCCGAAGACCTCCTCGACCAGCTCGGCCGTGACGATCTGATCGGGGGTGCCTTCGGCGACGACCTGGCCGTCTTTCATGGCGATCAGGTGGGTGCCGAAGCGCGCGGCGTGGTTGAGGTCGTGGAGGACGGCGACCAGCGTGTGGCCGACGTGGTTCAGATCGGTGAACAGCTCCAACAGCTCGATCTGGTGGGTGATGTCGAGGAAGGTCGTGGGCTCGTCCAGCAGCAGGATGTCGGTGTGCTGCGCGAGCGCCATCGCCACCCACACCCGCTGCCGCTGCCCGCCGGAGAGCTCGTCGACGAGCCGGCCCGAGAGGTCGGTGACGGCGGCGGCGTCCATCGCCCTCGACACGGCCTGCTCGTCGTCCTCGGTCCACTGCCGCATGAAGCCCTGATACGGATACCGGCCCCGAGCCACGAGGTCGGCCACGGTGATGCCGTCGGGGGCGATCGAGGTCTGCGGCAGCAGCCCGACCCGCCGCGCCACCTCCTTGGTCTTGAAGGAGTTGATGTCGGCACCGTCGAGGACGACCTGCCCGGTCGACGGTTTCAACAGCCGCGACAGGCCGCGCAGCAGGGTGGACTTGCCGCACGCGTTCGGACCGACGATGACCGTGAACGACTCATCGGGGATCGCCACTGACAGTTCGTGGGAGATGACGCGTTTGTCGTAGCCGATCGTCGCCGACTCCACGTGGAGTCGTGAGCCGCTGGGGGGCGGAGTGAACATGGGTGCGTCTTCCGCTGCCGCGAGACCGGTGATGGTGCTGGTGTGAGTGTTCACAGGCGTCTCCTGGCTTCGGTGAACAGCAGCCAGCCGAGGTAGCCGCCACCGAGCATGACGGTGATGATCCCCACCGGCAGCGGGGTCGGGGCGACGTGCTGGGCGATGAAGTCCGCCGCCAGGCACAGCAGCGCGCCGACGAAGGCGGCGGGTGCGAGGGTGATTCCCGCGGTGCGGGCGAGCCGACGGGCGATCTGCGGCGCGACCAGGGAAACGAACGCGATCGGCCCCGACGCTGCCGTGACCGTAGCCGTCAACGCCACGCCCACCACGACCAGGCCGAGGCGTGCCGCCGGGACGCGTACCCCTTGGGAGGCGGCCGCGTCGTCACCCAGCTCCATCTGCCGCATCGGCCGGCTCAACATCCCCGCCAGCAGCAAGAGCATGAGAACGCATGTGCCGCCGATAACCACCTGATCCCAGGACACGCCATTGAGTGACCCGGCACCCCACGCAGCGGCGGCCATCGCCTGTTCCAGATCGGCTTTGAGTATCAGCCACGTGTTCAGCGACCCCAGCATCGCCGAGACGCCGATGCCGACGATGATCAGGCGAAACCCCTGCACCCCTCGCCGGTAGGCGAGCACATACACGGCGACGGCAGTGGCCATCCCGCCCAGCAACGCCCCGCCGGCCAACTGCACGTAGGTGCCGTTGACGAGGAGGATCACGATCAGTGCGCCGGTGTAGGGGCCCTGGGAGAACCCGATGATGCCGGGGTCCGCGAGCGGGTTGCGCAACATCGACTGGAAGACCGCCCCGCTGACCCCCAGTGCGGCGCCGAACACCAGCGCCGCAGCCACCCGCGGCAGCCGCCACTCGACCACGATGTCGTGCACCAGCCCGGTCTCCCCGCCGGTCAGCGCGGAGACCACCTGCCCCGGGCTGAGCGTGTACGAGCCGGTCATCAGCGCGAACACCGCCACGCAGGCGATCGCGATCGCGAGCACCGCGCAGACGATGACCGAGCGCCACTCGAGCCGCACCGCGACCCTCCAGCGCCGTAACGTCAGCACACGCCGCCCGAAGTCCACCCGCTCCGCGGGAGCCCCGCCCGTCGAACGAGCGCGAGCCAACCGCGACCGGAACGAAACACCCATGGTCACAGTCCGCTCGCCTTTCTCCGCCGCACCAGCGCGATGAGAACGGGGGCGCCGACGAAGGCGGTGACGACACCCACGGGGATCTCACCGGGCCGCATCACGACCCGCCCGAGGATGTCGGAGAGCAGCAGCAGGCTCGGGCCGAGCAGGATGCTGTAAGCGAAGATCCACCCCTGGTGCGGGCCGACGATCCAACGGGCCACGTGCGGAACCATGAGACCGACGAACACGATCGGCCCGGCGATGGCCGTCGCACCCCCGGAGAGGAGGGTGAGCGCGATGATCGCAAGGACGCGGGTACGCGCCAGGCGGACACCCTGGGCAACCGCCAGTTCGTCACCCAGGGCCATCGCGTTGAGCGGGCCGGCCACCACGAACGCCAGAACGAGTGCCACCGCGAAGAACGGCAGGATCGGCCACATCGCCTCCAGCGGGCGGCCCCCGATCGAACCGGCGTTCCACGACCGCAGCGCGTCGAACGCGTCCGGGTTGGTCAATTGGAGGGCGTCCCTGGCGCCCCCGAGCACCGCGCCGACGCAGACCCCGGCCAGCACCATGACCACCGGCGAGGAGCCCTGCCGCGTCGACCCAAGTGCGAGCACCATCAGCGTGACAACCAGCGCCCCCGCGAACGCGAACCACATGTAGCCCTGGACGTCGCGGACGCCGAGCAGCCCCACGGCGACCGTCACCGCGAAGGACGCACCGGCATGGACGCCGAGAATGCCCGGATCGGCCAAGGGGTTGCGGGTGAGCGCCTGGATCAACGCGCCCGACAGGCCGAGCGCGACGCCGACGACCAGACCCACGATCGCGCGCGGCAGCCGGTAGTCGCGGATCGCGAACTGGTCGATGTCGGCCGATGAGTGGAACAGCGCGTCCCACACCACTGACGGCGGGATCGGCGTCGACCCGATCATGACGCTCAGCACCAGCAGGACCAGCAGGACCACCAGCGCGACGACCAGGCCGAGCAGGCGACGACGCGGTCCGGGCACCGTCACGGTGCCCGGACCGTCCTGCCGCAGGGCGAGGGTTGTCACTTCGTGGCGGGGAGGGTCGCCAGTACGCTGGCTAGCGAGTCCAGGTATCGGACGACGGATCCGTAGGCGTTGTTGCCGGGGCAGAAGACTCCGAGCGCGCGACCGGAGCTCACGGCAGGCAGCGCCTTCCAGGTGTTGGTCTCGACCACCGGCACGAAGGGCTCTGTCGGCTGACCCTTGGCGTCGACGGGGTAGGTGATCACGTCGTACTTGGACAGGCTGCCGATCTGCTCGAATGGCAGGGACGTCCAGGCCAGGGGATCGGCGCCGGCGGCCGCCTGAGGGAAGTCCATGCCGACGTCGTCCCTGGCGATCTCGGAGCAACCGATGTCCGCGATGGCGAACGTTCCGGGATCGGACGAGGCCCAGCGGTTGACGTCGACGAACGAGGTCTCGTCGATGATCTTGCGGTAGGTCTCCTGGATCTTCGTGACCTTGCCCTCGAACTCCGCCTTCTGCTGGCCGAACCTGTCCGTCAGGTTGCCGGCCCCCGCGAGTCCGTCGGCGAGGGCCTTCCATTCGGTGTCGAGTCCGAAGAACACGGTCGGGGCGATCGCCTCCAGCCGCTTCTTGATCAGCTCGAACTCGGCATCGGGAATTTGAGCCAGGATGAGGTCCGGCTTCAGGCTGGCGAGTTTCTCCATGTCGACCTCGTCGGCGCTGGGCGCGAGAATCGTGGCCGCCGCATACGTCGCCTGCTGGTCCTCGGGCAACAGCTTGACATCGGAGTCCGACTCCGCCGTGACGCCGATCGGTTTCCCGCCGATGTCGATGAACGGCAGAGTCGTGTTGCCGATCGTGGCTACCCGCTGGGGGTCGGCGGGGACCTCGATCGTGCCGTTGTCGGCCTCGACGCTGCGGGTTTTGGCGGTCGCGTCGCCGGTGTCGTCGCCATCACCGCCGCAGGCGGTGATGGCGAGCGCAGCGCTAAGGACGGTGGCCAGGGCCGCGCCGCGCCGTCTCAGGGGTGTCATGGTCATGGCTGTGTTCTTCTTTCTCTTCGTCGTTCGGGTGAACGTCATTGGGCCTCCGCGGGTACGAGTTCCTGGACGTTGGTGCCCCAGCCGACGGTGTGTGTGGTGCTCCGTTCGAGCCCTGCTCGGGAGATGACGTCGTCGAGCTCGGCGGCGGTGCGTACGCCGGAGCCGTGCACGGTGAGGGCGAGCAGGTCGGCTTCGCCGTCGTGTTCGTCGAGGTCGTCGGTGTCGAAGAGGTCTTCGACCAGCAGCACCCGGCCGCCGGGGAGGAGGTTCTCGGCTGCCCGCCGCAGGGCATGGGCGGCATCGGCATCGGCCAGGGTCTTGAAGGCGCGGATGATGAACACGACGTCGGCTGGCGGGCTGGGCTCGAAGACGGACTGCTCGACCACGCTGACACGCGCGCGCTGCTGCTCGTCTGGGATGCTGTCGAGCAGGTCGCGGCGCAGCCAGTCCGACTGTGCGGGCAACGCGCAGATCGTTACCCGGAGGTTCTCGTGGGCGGCGACGAACTCGCGGGCCTGGGCGCCCGCGCCGCCGGAGTGGAGCACCAGGTGCCGGACACCGTTGAGGATGTCGGACGTGGCGATCGGCTCGGCCAGCGTCGCCTGGAACTTCGCCAGTCGTTCCAGGTAGCGATCCTCGTAGTCCTGTTCGGCCCGTACCTCTGCATAGGTCTGCCCGGTGACCGAGGCGTATGACGGCTGGCCGGTGCGGATCGACTCGGTGAGCCCGTAGATGCCGAGCATCTCGCGCCCCGCCACCCCGGCGGGGTGCAGGAAGTCGGCCATGAACTCGACGGTCAGGACCTCACCCACTGTCGTCAGGCCGTAGTGGCCCGGTTCGGTCTCGGTCAGGACGTCCAGGGCGTGCAGGTAGCGCAGCAACTTGCCCAGCGCCCGCGCATCGGCACCCGCCTTGACGGCCAGGTCCTTCACGGCGTTCACGCCACGGGAGATCAGCTCGGGAACGCCCAGCTCGACGGCGGTGCGGATCGCCACCGGTGCAATCAGCTCGGTCAGATCGTGGAGCTTCTCCAACGGGGTTCTCGTCTTCACGGGATCGGGCACCGCCCCGTCGGCCTCCAGCGCGACGACCTCGCCGCGACGCCAGTACCCGATGAACTCGATGTCCTCCTTGGACACTCCTCGGTCCTCGACCAGATGACGCCGGATGTTTCGCACCGTCGCCTGTTCCCCGGCGACCCACGCGAACGGCCTGCCGTCCCACCAGCCGCAGTTCCTGACCGCATCCACCAGATGGGTGGTCGTGCCGGCCGCGGCGCCGTCGCGCACGAGCCAGGTCACCTCGACGCCGGGCAGCTCACGCAACTTCTGGCGGTATTCTTTCTCGGCGACCTCGATGAACACCTGCGCCCTCGTGCCCTCCGGCAGCTCTTCGAGCAGGCGGGAGATCGCGGGGATCGTCGTGTCGTCTCCGGCGACCAGCAGCCAGTCCGCATCCCGCGGGAGCGCCCGCGACGAGCTCGGGCCGAAGAAGTGGATGCGATCGCCGACCTGGGCGCGGTACGCCCAGGTGGTGCCGACGCCGATGCCGTGCTTGACAAAGTCGACGTCCAACTCGCCAGTCTTGGGCTCCCAGCGACTCACGGTGTAGATCCTCGACAACGGCCGCGGATCTCTCGGCAGGTCCAGGCCCTTCTCCTTCTGCACCGGCAGCACCGGCTGGGCCTGGCTGGGGTAGCGGAAAACCAGCCGGATGTCGTCGTCGAAGCCCGTCGAGTCGAACGCCGGCTGAGCGAAGCCGTTCGCCGAGGTGAACTCGCGCAGCTGCTCGCCGGCCAACGTGATACGCCGCATCCCCGGCGTCAGGTCCCGCACACGTACGACCTCGACCTCTCGCAAGGTCAACGGGTGCACGGTGATCCGGCGTGAGGTCTTCGGCATGTTGAGACAGCTCTTTCCGATCGCTACGAAGGTGACCAGGCCGCGCGCCATGATCGACACAAGGACCGGTGCTAATGTTAGGCAATCCTAACTTCGCATGGTGTGCGTAGATCGCCATATAGTTAGGACATGGTGGGGTGGATCCAGCTCCGCTGGGCACGAGTCGACCGCCGCCGATTCCTCGAGTGCGGTCGGGCGGCCTATGGGATCAGCCCGAGCATCTCCTGCTTTGGGTCCGTACCGGCTCGGCATGCGTCCGGATGGAGGGCAATCCGGAGTTTCGGCTCGCCGAAGGCGAGGGTGTCTGGATTCCGGCGGACAGGGGCAACCGATGGACAGTCGTCACTGAGCCAGGCACGGTCGCCTTCCCGTTGTTGACACATCCGAGTATCGCGGCCGGGGCCTTGCCGGAGCCGAGGCGGTTCGTGATTCCCGATGGCTGGCAGGACTGGCTGATCCAGGGCTTCAACCTCATGGTCACGCCGCTGACCGGCCACGGATACTCCCAGGATGCGCTCGTCGATCTTCTCCGCGGCTCCGGTCGGCGACCGCCTGCGCGAAGCGAGGGCACCCGGACGTGCGCGGTCGATCCGCCGGTCATGCCGAGAGCCGGCGGGGCCCGAGAAGTGGCCGACGAACTGCTTCGGAATCCCGCGCTCGACCTCACCGTCACCGAATGGGCGGCACGGGTGCTGTCCAGCCCGCGTACCCTGCTCCGCGACTTCCGCGGTGACACCGGGCTGACCTTCGAGCAGTGGCGGCTGCGCTGCCGGTTGAGCGCGGCTGTCGAGTACATGGCAGCCGGCTACGGCGTCGGTCAGGTGGCGGCACGAGTGGGTTTCGCCACTCATAGCGGTTTCACTCGCGCGTTCAAGCAGCAATTCGGGCTGACCCCTCACGAGTTCAGCCGGGCCCTCTCCGCCCGGCCTGTCGCGAGTGGGCTGACGCAACGCCCGGCGGCGGCACGCCAGGCCGACAACCTGATGCGCATGATGCGCGCGAAGGACACGCCCACTGCGCCTGACATGCTGCCCGCGGCTCGCACGCCGTCGCATACGAACAACGTCCACGTGCTCATCTGGACGTATCGCGGCAGCGGATATCTGGACATCGGCGATCACCGCTACGAACAGGAACGAGGCGTCGCGACCTGGATCCCCGCGGGCTCGGAGCACACCACGGGTGTTCGCGAGAACTCGATCTCCCTGCCGCTCGGGAACGCCAGCACCGGCGACCTTCAACTGACCGAGCCGCTGCAGGCCCAGTTCTCGCCCGCCTGGGACGACTACCTGATGTTCTGCTCCATCAGCGCCCGCACCCCCTTGCGTCCGGACGACTACAACCCCAGCCATATCCTCGATCTGTTCGCCGATCGGGTCGCTGCGCAGCAAGCGCTGTCGCTACCGATGCCGACCGACTCACGGGCACGGGGAGCGGCCATGGACTACCTGCGCCGCATCGGCACTTCCGGCGGGTCAGGCCTCGACGTGTCCGCCGACGTCCACCGGACCTTCCGCGAACAGACCGGTATGAGCTTCGCCCGGTGGTGCTACGCCGCCCGCATGCGCATCGCCCGAGACATGCTCGCCGGCGGTGCCAAGCCCAGCGCCGTCTCACGCCGCGTCGGCTACGCCCACCTGCCGACCTTCAGCGCCGCCTTCACTCGCTTCCACGGACTATCACCACGCGACTATCAGGCGCACGAGACCGAGAAAGCCTGACCCACATTTCGTGTGTCAGCAGGCGTGATCCTTGTCCTCGTAGATGAGGTGGACCGGTGAGGTAGCGCAGTCGGCCTTGCCCTTGACCGACCGACCCGCTCGGGTCCAGGAAGCGGCTCCGGGTGCCGGGATGGTGATCTCGGGCTCGGTGTTGGTGATCATCGACATGGTCACCCTCGACGGTCTCGCCGCCGCCCACCGCCAGCGCCCTGCTCGACCAAGCGGGCCTGACCGGAACCACGCTCGCCCGACCCACACCGTGACGAAGCTTGAGAACACTCGCCCATCATCGCCCGCATCAGTGTGGGCGGCGATCCAGCCGTTCTCGGTCTCGAAGGGCCGCGTCTTCACCAGCGTTTCGGTACGCGTTTGCTCCCGCGTCTCGCAGATGGGAAAGTGGCAAACCCAGAACCAGAATCCCCTCGTTGATCGCCTTCGGCGCGCGCCTCGACGACAAGGTGCCCACCCTCGTATTCCAGCGACACCGCACCGACCGCGCCAACGCGTGGACCTGGCCGACAGAGTAGCGGCCGCCGATCACGTTCGACGTCACGCGCGTCCGCGCGGGCGACTCCCAGCAATCCGTGGCCCTGGTCGTCAACCTCTCCGGCTCGATCCCTCTTGAGGACCTCCCAGAAAGGATCTTGGCAGGCCATCACATATACCAGATCACGGTAAACCCGCCCGCAGACTCGGAGCCAACGCTGATCTCGTCGGCGGCAGACCTGGCATCTTTCGAGGGCATCATGCGCAAGTTCCTCGCGTCCGTCGAGGCCGATCATGGTCGGATCGACGCCATCGACCTGTTCCCTGCCGTTGGTGTGTCGGCGGCAGTCACCATCGGCCAGGTACTCATGCCACATGTATCGTCCGCCTGGAACATCCACGACAGAGGTGACGACGAGGGCTTCTTCCATGCGCTTCGCGTAAAGCGATAGGCGGCGGAGGTGGCGCCGCCTGCGAGCTCGTACCAACCGTTTCATCAGATCGATGGAGGCAAGCCGGGCGGCTCACGCCTTCGAACGACCCTAGGGATCGCCGCGGTCGGGCACGCGTGTCCGCCAGCCTGTACACGCTCCACAAGCGACGATTACCTCGAACCACGAGTCTGACCCACCGATGTCGAACGGCCGGGTGGAGGAGATGACCAGTCCCAACCCCAACCACATGATCGAATACTGCGGTGACGTACTGCCCCACATGCTGACCACCGCCTGCGGAGTCGACCCCGACCTCGCCTTGCGCATCGGCCAAGACATCCTGCAACGGGCCGAAGCGCTGGCCAGCATGCCAACACGCGACCAAGACGTGCTGATCGCCCCGTTCGTCGAGGAAGTGTTCGACCACAAGCCGCTCGACACCTCATTGGATCTCAAGGCAAAGGTCACCCTGGTGGTCCGCAACAGCCTGCTCGAACAGGCCCACCACATCGGGCAGCTCACCTCGGGGATCATCCCGGCCACCGAGTACGCTGCCGGCCCGCTCTCGCATTTCCTCGCCGCGCGACGCCGCAACCCCGTCGACTACCGCGGCCCCAACCCTTTCACCGCACTGGCCGCCCGCTATCCCCGCGCCTGGGCATGCCTGGACGCGTTGACCGTGGCCTTCGCCGATGGCGGCAGGCAGCCGCTTCGCCTACCTATTGCCTCGATTCCCGGCCTTCCCACCGGTGACGAGTTGGCCACCGCAGCACCGGCCACCCACGACGAGACCGCCATGGTGTTCAGCGCGATCGACCCGCGTTTCGACCAGCACCTGATGAACCTGCTCGGCAAGGCGACCGGCGGCGACTTCGTCGCGTGCACGTCTGCCTTGAGCCGGTACTCCCGTAACAGTCAGAAACTGCACTACACCCTGGAGTTCCTGCTCGCTCACCACGCCACCATCTTGACCACCAACTACCTGATCCGACCCAACGACGTCTGGGTACGCCGCGGCACCCTCGTCAAACCCAACAGCAGCAACCCCACCGCCGGAATCGCACAAACCCGCGGCCTGACCGGCACCCACCGCAAACTCGCACAGACCATCACCGTCTACCACCTCACGCCATGACACGTCGCGGACCTCAAGACGCGGCAAGACCTCGGCCCACCTTGCCTCCGTCACTTCGCCAGTCGGACTCCGGCCGACCACGACGCCGTTCGTCCGACGCAGACCCCGCCTCGAGTAACGGCGACCGGCTTCCGCAGTCCCGGCTTCCGCTTCCCCCTCTACTTCCGCTATGGCGTCCTCGGGTTCGGAGCCGCCGGACCAGGCGACCGCGTGGTCTGCCGCGAGGTGGGTGAAGTTGGGTACGGTGCTGCGGCCGGCGAACTCGGTGTGCACCTGAATGCCCGCCTGCAAGCCCTTGTGGGCCAGGGTCTGACGGCCGTTCGCGGCCGGGGCCTGTGGGGCCGGAATCGACATCGACCCGGCCCTGATGACCGGCCGCCAGGCCGCCAAAGCCCTTATGCACCAAGGCGTACCGGTCAAGGAGACCCACGGCTCAAACCTGCGCCTCGCCCGCCACTGGCCGTCACCGAGTCCGAAATAGACCTCGTCATCGACCAGCTCGAAGCCGTTGTTCCGGTCTCGAAGGCAGGTCAAGCGCGGCCAATTCATAAGACGTTTCCGGGCCCCGCACGATGAGACTGACGTGCGCGGCCGCAGTTACTCGCGCATATAGATAGTCGGGCTGCCGGGATCCTACCCGACAGCCCGATAGGTTCAGGAGTCGCGGCCACTCAGTCGAGTACCCGCACGACGTCCGCTCCATTTGCCTCCAGCCATTCGGCCGCGGCATCCGAAGCCACGCGCGGTGTGACGACATCGCCTTGCAGAATTGATGGATGCTGCCGAGGGGCTGCCCAGCTCAGCGCTGACCCCATCAGCCCCATCCCAACACCGCTGGCGAGCAATACGATGGCCAACTCTTGACGACCATCCACAGTCAGGGTCAAGGCACCGGCCAACAGCAGTGCTGCCGCGGTTACCCCGCCCCAAAGGCCGCTCCCGACCAACACTCTCGCATTCCTGAAGCGCCAGGCATGCTTAGGCCCCACAGGGAGATCAAATCGAACCCCGCGGCCGTTGCGAATAGGAGTGGCGACAATCTCGACGCCTTGTGCACCATCAACAACGGAACGTGAAGGTAGACGTGTCGCAATACCACCTCTGACGAGGACGTCGTTCCGTCTCATGCACACCCCCAGCCGGTCTTAGCCACATAGAGAAGCGGTGGTGGATATTGTGCTTCCGCCTTGAAGCTTATGCGGACGCCATTTTGTGCCTTGCATCGAAGTATATATGCGGCACCCAGGACGAGAACCGCCATCCCAAGGGCATTGCCGATTACGTTGAACAATGCTCCAAGCGTCTTCCCGAGGGCCGTAACAACGATGTGGGGGAAGTTGGCGAGAAGTCCTATGAACGCGCTTATCAATCTGAAGAACGCCGCGAGGATTCCCATTACAGTCAAGCCCGTGGTGACATCGTTGTGGGTGAGGAAGCAGGTGAAGTTGACCCTGGCAAGGTATTTCTTATAGGTGCTCCTCCACGGCAGCCCCCAATGACGCTTCACCTCGGTCCATCTACGCTTGCTATCAATCCGGCAGCCCATGTCACCCGAAATATCATCGTTGTTGACACCATCGCCGCAGACATACTCGTACGCGTTGCAGTTGCCTCCCCAAATACGGTCCACGGATAGGAACCGCCCGCTGCCTGGCGCGTAGAGACGGGAGCCCATAAGGATCAGGCCGCCCGGAGTTCCTGAGGCCCGCTGAGAAGCGCCGAGCCAGCCATACCTGCGGCTCCCCGCGTCGGCAGGGTTGCGAGGCGTGCCGCCTTCGGTTTGTTCGCTGACATAGGTCAGCCCGGTGCCGGTTTCTGGCATGCCTGCCACGACATCGCCATGCAGGTTGACGATCACCCAGCACTCGCCGGCGGTGGCGGTGTGCATGGCGGCCATCCCGTTGAGACCCGCTATGGCGCGAGTGTAGTTGACACCATCGCCCTCATCTGTCCAAACAGGGTTGTCGCCGTCATCGCCATAGTGGTTGGTTTTGGTGACAATGGCTCCGGTCTTGTTGTCAGTCCAGGAGCGGAACCTGTTGGCGACCACGTCGAGGGTATAGACGGTGGTCCGGGTATCTTGGTTGATTGATCGAGCCATGTCGTTGGCGTGGTAGGTCATGGTGTTGGTGCCGCCGCCGGGGATGGCGGTGTCCGTGCCTGGCATGGTCAGTGTCCGGCCAAGCGTGTCGTAGGTGTAGCCGTTGTTGATCGCGCGGTCGGCGGTGTCGTAGCTCCACGTGGTGGCGCCTGACGCCGTGGTGGTTTGGCAGGCTCCGCCGCCGCCGGGTCCGTAGTTGGTCTGGCCGGTCCGGTTGGTGGCGGTGTCGAAGCTGTAAACCCTTGTGGCGCATTGCCCACCGACCCTGTCGGCGACCTTGGCGAGCCGGCCCGCCTTGTCATAGCTGTAGGTTTGGCTGGACAGGCTCGACACCCGGGTCATGACCTGGCCGTGCACCCCGATCGTGTTGGTCTCGCTGTACAGGGTGCAGTCGGGCAGGCCGCAGCCGGGTTGGACGTAGGTCAACCCGACGGCCGCGCCGGTCTCGTCGTAGGTGGTGGTGACGTTGACGCCGTTGGGCCATGTCTGGGTGACAAGGTTGCCGTCGGCGTCGTAGACGCCGGTGAGCTGGCCCACGTTGGAGTCCACGACCGAGGTCGCGAGCCCGCGCGGCTCAAGGGTTTCGTTGTAGGTGTAGGTGCGGGTCGCCTTGCCGTCGTTGACGACCAGCGGCCGGCCGGCGATGTCGTAGGTGGTCGTGGAGGTGTTGTTGTCGGCGTCCTGGTACGAGGTCAGGCGTCCCAGGGTGTCGTAGCTCCGCACGATCTCGGCGGTGACGTTGTTGCTGCCGTCGAGGGTCTGGGTCTTGACCGCTTGGCCGGTGGCCTGATCATAGACGGTCTGCCGGGTTTGGAGCGGCTCGCCCAGACCCGGCGCGGACACGGTGGCGCGCGAGGCTCGTCCGGCCGAGTCGTAGGTGACCGTGGTGGTTCGCAGCGTGCCCGCCGTGGTCGACTCTGTCGCCACCGCGGTCTGCTGGTACCGGTCATAGGTGGTTGTCGTTGTGGGCAGTTGCGCCCCGGTTCCCGGCTGCCCGCCCGGCTTGGTCAGGCAGACGAGGCCAGCCCACTCCGGCCGGCCGCCGCACTGGGGGTAGGTCGCGTCGGCGCCGACGCTGTAGTAGACGGTCACCCGGGTGGAAGGGCTGGTGTCGACGCTGCCACCGGCGGGATTGGTCTGCGTGACCACCCGTTGCTGGGAGTCGTAACCGGTGCGCGTGGCCAAGGCCAGCCCGCCCGGGTCCACGATGGACTTTGTGGGCCGCTCGGTCGCCCAATCATACTCGGTCGTCTCGAGCCGGTGATCGTAGGTGAGTACCGTCCCGTCCGGCATGGGACGAACTCCTTGGGTGAGTTCGCTGGTCACCAGGTCGAAGACGTCACCGGTCGCTGGCGCACCCTCGTCGTAGCTGTACTTCGTCTCCACTCGCCCCGACATCAGCGCGCCGCTGTCAAGGCGGATTAGTCGCCAGGGCTGCAAGGCGGCTGTGCTACGACGCCCGTCCGGGCTGTACCTCGTCAGGGTCGACAACCCGAAGGCGTACACCGCCTCGGTGCCCGGGTCGTCGGTAGCGGAGTATCCCAGCGCCCGCACACGGTTGCCCTCGGTCAGCTCCTGCACCACGTTGCCGTAGACGTCGTACCACGTGGCGTCGAGGTGCCCGCCGGGGCTAAGCCGGTTGACGACGCGCCCGTTGGCGTCCATGTAGGTCACCGATGCCTTCGTCCACGACGACGGCATCACGCCGGTGGCCTGGTGGCCATCGGGGATCTGTGTCGGCGGGAAGACGGCGGTAGCATCTGTCGGCAGTTGAAGTTGCGTCGACCACCGGCTCACGTTGGCCGCAGACATGTCGAACGGCGCACCGGACCCGGACAGTGGCGCACCGTAAACCACGGTGGTCTGGGAGGTGCCCGCGGTCAGGGCCGAGCGGGTCACGTTGGCCAGACGGCCCTTGTTCGCGTCGCCCGGAACCGTGGTATAGCTGAGGTTCCACGGTTCCTGTGCCCCGGGGGTGATTTTCGCCAGTATCCCATCAGTGTTGTAAGAGTACTTGACCTTCACCTGGTGAACGCCCTCGTCCATCCAATCCAGACGCGGATCCCACACCTCGCGCAGGTGACCAAGAGTGTCGTAGGCGTAATGGGTGACCTCGATCGCGTTGACATTGCCCGCCGCCGGATCCCAGGACCACACCTTCACCGCGCGCACGCGCTCGGCGAAGTCGCCCAAAATCGTTGCGGTGGCGGTGGTCATCACCGCGTAGTCGTATTCGAGCACTCGGCAGCCCCTGGCCGGCACGGCCGCGGTGCAGTCGCCTATACCACTCTCGGTCGGTGCTATCACCCGTTTGAGGATCGCCCGGTCGTCGGCGGTTTCATACAGATACGTCGTGGTGCTTGGCGACTGTGCCGTCCATGTCCGGCTCATTACCCATTTCCCCGCGATCACCTGGGTGAACTCCACCACGGTGCCGTCGTCGTCGGAGAGCCGGTAATGGTCGGCGTCCACCGCGGCCAGCGTCATGTCCTCGGCGCCCGGCTGGGGAAGAACGTCCCGCTGGTCGACCTGCCGAAGGTGAGGTAGCTGCCGTTGGCGGAGTTGACCTTCACCACGTCGGCGGAAGGGAACTCCAGCCCGGTGTAACTCACCCCGGCCGGGCCGCCCCCGGCGCTCGACGACCACTGCGGGCCGAACGGTGCGATTATTTCCCTGACCGACAGGTTGTCCCAGAAGACGACCTTGCCAGTACCGGCGGGCTGCCCATTGTAGACCCGAATGAACGCCTCGGTGGCACCGGCCGGGATGGTGAAGTCGACCGACAACTCCTGCCAACCGTCCACAAACGTTGCCTTCGGCGACGGGAATTCGACGTATCCGGAGCCGGCGTTCGCGTACGCGACGATCCGCTGTCCGCTGCCGTAAGGGGGGTTTATGCTGGTGGCGGCGGGCACGTAGATCCAGCCCGTTGCCCGGTAACGCTTACCCGCCTGCATTCCCAGCCGCATACCACCCGTGTCGCCTCCGACGGCGGCGTAGGTGTTGCCGACGGTACTGGTCGCCGGGGTGATCTCCAGTGACTCGTTGGAGCCGCCCTGGCCCCGACCGGTGACGACGCGGATAGTGCTCAAACCGGCCGAGTACTGAGAAAGGTCGGTGGCCTGCTGCCCGGCGGTGGTCAGCCGTTCCTTCTGCGGGACACGGCCGGCCTGGTTGTCGCGTGTGGACAGTGTCCGTGCGGTGCCGAGGCCGAAGGCGCTCGCATCGGCGCCACCGACGTTGACCTCGCCCGTGATCAGGTTGACCGAACCCGGGCCGACGTCAACCCGCGCCGCGCCGGACGCTGCCGGGTCGACATTGATGGTGATCCACTGTGTGTTGTAGCTGGTCTCCACCTCGGTGAAAACCATGTTGTCCGCGCCGATGCAGGTGTAGAGGACGATCAGCTGGCCGTTGCTGTACGGCGCGCCACCCGAAATGTTCAGGCACTTGCCGCTGCTCGGGTTGCGGATCTGGCCGTCCGCCAGGCGCTCGAACTTCTGGTTCGCGCCCCCATGGCAGTCAAACAACCAGATTGGTGTGCCATCCGCCGTGCCGCCGTTGGCGACGTCGAGGCACCGTCCGGAGATGGGGTTGACGATGGAACCGCCGGGTCTCAGCTCAAACCTCTGGTTCGTGCCGCCGTGGCAGTCATGCATGTTCAGCGGGGTCGTGTTCGTCTGACCGAAGTTCAGAAGGTCGAGGCATCGCCCGGAGCTGGGATGCTGCACGCTCAGGTCGGGCCGGAACCCGCCGTTGCCGTAAAGCCGAGCCCGCACCTGGGCAACGCCGCCGACGCTGCCGAGGGTGTCGGTCGCGTTCCATACCCCGTAATTGCCGAGGCTGGAGATCGTCACCGGCTGCCCCGCCCCGCCGCTGACCGGCTGCCCGGCGGCGGTGGTCAGGTTGGTCCACGGGATGTCGTACTCCGGTGCACCCGGACCCCGCCGGACCTGGAAGCGAGCGCGCGTGTACGCGGCGTCCCCATCCACGTCAAGGTTGGTGCGCTTGAATACGTTGGCACCCGGTCGTGGCTGACTCAGACCGGCTAGGCCGACGTTGAAGATGTACTTCGCTTGGTTTGAGACGTTGCCGGCCACATCCTTCGCCGTGACCGTGAGGGTCCGGACCCCGTCCTCGGTCGGCTTGACATCGATGTCCACCGCCGCTGCGGCGCTTACCGTGGTACTCGTGGACTCGTTGTCCATCTGGTAGGTGAACGAGGCCAGACCGGCCGTGGGGACTCCCGGAGTGATCGTGAATTTCCCTTGCTGGCCGTAACCACCGTGACCCCAGGTGTTGTGGGTGCTCGTCTGCGGGTACATGCCGTCTTTGCTGGTGACGATCGGCGTGCCTGGCTTGATGGTGTCGACGGTGAACTCGCACCAGCTCGTCCATTCCGAGGTGGGACTGCCCGAGGGATCCGCGCCCATCGCCCGCCAGGAGTAAGTGCCGCCTTCGCTCAGCGCCGCCGCAGGCACGGTCACCTTCGCCACGGAGCCGTTCGGGACGTTGTTCACCGTTTGCGAGCCGATGATCGCCCCGCCGGTGACCCACCACTCGAACGTCACGTTTGCTGGTGCGCTGTCCGAGTCGGTCACGGTCGCCGCAAGCTGCGGCGTCTTGGACGTCACATATGGCCGGTTGCTGCCGCTGACGCAGGAGCCGGAGGCGCCGCTGGGTGAGGTGTCGACGTCGGACAGTTGCGGCGGATCGTTCCAGTTGATCATCACGTGCGGCAGCGTCCCGGAGTCAAGGGACTTGAACTCCTTGTAGAACACGTTGGTGTGGCGGTCGACCGGTGTCAGAGCAAGGGTGAAGGTGCCCCAGTTGTGGGCGATGGCGAACCGGTATGCCTCGGCGGCGTCGGCCTCGAGCCACCTTCCGGTGCAGCCGCCCGACGCTTGCAGCGACTTACCGAAGGCCGCGGACGGTGGCGTGGTGCCGAAACCGCTCCCATCCTTGCCGATGATGTTGCCGTAGACGTCATATAGGTCTGGGCGGGAGTTCCAGGTAGTGGATTCGTTCGCATTGGTGACGGGGACGAACAGCAGGTAGTCATCGTTCGCGCAGCGAGATGCGGCAATGCTCCACATCTTGAGCGTGGCAAAGTTGACCGTGGCCCGGCGCATGTCGGCAGCGGTGACATTCACATACGCCATGCGCTGCGTGACGCCCGAGTTCTGGGTGCCGATGGCCAGCGTCGTATCGTCATCGTAGGGAGAAGTCTGGCCCATCATCACATAGGTGTCGAAGTGTGCGTCCTGCTGCTCGTAGGGATCGATGGTGATGGGGAAGGAGCGCGCCGGGTCGTTGAGCCAGGCCATCTCGGCCGTGAGCGTGGCGACGCGCTTCTTCGCGTCGAGGCTCAGGCCCACCCGCTTGACGCTGGCCGATTCCCGGTCGCCGCGTTCCCTTGCAGCGTCCCACATCAGCGGTGCGGGTGCGCTGCCGACTCGCTTGCCCGCCTTGTCCCTGAAGACCAGACCACCCCGGCCGTCGGGCTCGGCCGGCGGGCCGAGCATCCGAAGGGCTCTCAGCGCAGCGGGCACATGGGCCACCGCAGCCCGGTCCTTGACGATGAACGACTGCTCGTACCCGTAGCGGCGCACCTCCACCACGATGTCGATACCCGGGTACACCTCGGGATAGGTGGCGACGGACTCACGCAGCACCGGCTCGGGCAGCTTGCCCTCGAACTCAAGCGACAGCTTGCCCTCACCCGAACCCAGCGCGGCAAGTTCCTTACCGCCCGCCCCGGCGAGCGTGACCCCACTGGCATGGGCCTTGGGCGCCACCGAGCCGTCTGATCGGCGCTCCAGCTCGAGATTGACGTCGACCCACTGGCCGTCGCGCTGGAAACGCGCCACCCCAAGGGATTTTTCGGACGTGTACGACCCGTCGGCCTCCGCCCATACCACTGTAGTTTCGGAGCGCAGGTCGAGGACCTCGACCTTGCCGCCGCACTGCCGCGCGGCGAACATCGCGGATGCCTTGTCCAGGCGGGACGTCGGGCAGGGCGGTTTGTTACCCGCCTCCACCAGCGGACCATACTTCGCCGGCGCGGGCGCGGCGAACACCGGCTGTTCCGCCGCCGTCGCCACCAAGATGAGACAGAGTCCAAAAAGGATAGACCGACGCCACATGCGCTGTTGCATTTGCACACCCCCGTGGTGATAGAAATTCACCGGGACGCTGCGACCGCGAACCCGGCCTTTCGGACCTGCAGTGAAGATAGAAGCTTGAGAATTTGAGCTGATCGAACGGAGCGGCACAACAGCCACCGGGAAGCAAACACCGGCGGCCCACCCGGCGACGCATCACCTGTCACCCCACCTCACCGTCCATGAACGAGGCCGGTGTCCCCGCACTCCATAGATCGAGCACCGCAGAACCCGCCGACGGCCACGCCGGCGCCGCAGGCGCCACCCATGGCGGCATCTGGGGCACCACAGGCGGGTCATACGGCAACGGCGTCGTCGCCACCGTCAGACCGGCAACCAACGACAACACCAAGCAGAACACGAGAACAGACGCGACCGGCGCACGGTTCCTCCCGTAAACCTCGTAAGCCACCCGCCCTCGATAGGCCGGAAAGTTGACCGAACAGATACCCGTCCAAACTTGACATCCGCTTGACATGACCACCCCTGGGCAAAATCTCAAGTGGAGGGCGTTGTCTACTGCGTGTACAGCACCGCGATCTCGGCCGCCGACAGGGCGCGCTGGTAGACCTGTACGTCGTCGACCGCGCCGATGAGGTTTCCGGTTGAAGACGCTCCAATGTGGAGGGCACCGGTCTCAGGCGGCGGCGAAGGCCACACCCCGGGCGCCGAGCCGGTGGCGGCCACCGCGCCGTCGACGAACAGCCGCATCTGCTGTGCCGAGCCCCTATCGCAGACCGCCAGCAGGTGGGTCCAGACCCCGGCCGTGGCCGGCTGGATCGAGGTCACGGCGATCTGGGCGGCGCCGCCGGTATCGCTGACCGGGATGGAGAAGGCCCAGCGATCGGCGGCGGCGTTGGCGCCCCGCTTGAACCTCAGATAGAGCGGGCTGATGTTGTTGCCGTCTGCGGCAAGCACCACCTGGTCACCGGTGGCGTCGGCGCGGCCGTCGCCATCGGTGTCGGCGAGCTTGACCCACACCGACAGGGTGTAAGAGCGGTCCACGAGGACCGGTAGCCCGCCTCTCGTGTCGATCAGCTGAGCCCCTGCCAGGTTGATCGCGTTGCCGGCCTGCCCGTGACGATCGGCGGTCCACAGCAGCGGGCTGTTGTTGCGGGCGGCAGCGTCCCGGTGGAACCAGCTCTCATCACCGGTATGCCCGTCGAAGGTCCACCGGCCGACGAGCGGACTTGCCAGCACAGCGATCTCGGACGCCTCCAGGACATGTTGGTAGACCCGAAGGTCGCTGATGGATCCGTGGAAGTGCCGGCCGGCCTGAGACGCTCCAATGTGGAAGGCGCCGGTGGAGGCCCACGAATTGCTCCACAGCGGGCCGGCGTTCTCCCCCACCCCGTTGATGAAGAGCTGGGCGTGGCCCCAGCCCCTGTTCCACACCGCCGCCACATGGACCCACTCGCCGGTGACCACCGGCGCGACCGAGACCAGCCTCTGCTCTGTCGCGGAGGTCGAGTCGGCGGCCGGGATCGCGAAATAGTAATGGCCGCCGGTGTGCCCGAAGGTGAAGGCGCCGACGTTCACGCCTTCCTGGCTGGCGATCACCTGATCCCCGGCGAGGCTGGCCATATTGACCCAGGCGGACACCGTGAAGGAGACATCGGTGCGCATCGCGCTCGAGGCGGTCGCCGCACTCGAGTCGCTGCCGTTTCCTTTGAACGCCTTCAGGTACGGTTCCCGGCCCGGGTTGCCGAGGTTGCCCGGCTGAGCCTGGGCGGGATGGCGGACCGGCGAGCTGGACGCGTCCGTCGCCATGGTGCCCGAGGGCTCGTCCAGGCGCCACGCCGCGACCGGGTCGGGCGCCGGCCGACCGGCCAGCAGCGCCTGCTGCACCGCGACATAGGCGGGCTTCTCCACATAGGAGGCGTCAGTCATCGTAGCCGCACCCCAGCCCGGATACGCCGCCGGAATCCACGAGTACCTGTCGGTGAACCCCCAAGTGGTCACCGAGACGCAACGCGGCACCGCGAGGCAGGCCGCGGTCGCCCAGCCATAGACGCTTGCCTGCCGGGCAAGCTTGTCGGCGTCGGCCGGCAGCAGCATCCGGACGTCCAGCTCGGTGATCGCCACGTCCAACCCCAGGTCGGCGAAGCGGCGTAGCGTGTCCGCCAGGCCGGAAAGCCTTGTGGTTTCAAGCTTGTGGGTCTGGAATCCGACCCCGTGAATAGGCACGCCTTGGGCTAGCAACCCCTTGACGAGCTCGTAGAGCCCGCGCGCCTTGGCCGAGTCCGACTCGATGCCGTACTCGTTCAAGTAGAGCCGCGCCGAGGGGTTCGCGGCGTGGGCCCAGTGGAACGAATTAGCGATGTATGCCGCGCCGAGCCTGTTGTTCCAGAAGCCCTCTGTCCCGCTGGTGCGCAGGTAACCGTTGTCGTCCAGCGGTTCGTTGACCACATCCCAGACGTCCACGCCGGTCCCGAAGTGGCTCACCACCGAGGTGATGTGGTTCTCAAGGGCAGCCTCGAGCTGCGTGTTGTCGCCGATGGCGCCGACCCACGAGGGCAGGGCGGAGTGCCACACCAGGGTGTGCCCGCGCACCATCTGCCCATGGTCGAGCGCGAACTGCACTATCTTGTCGGCGTTGGTGAAGGTGAACTGGCCCTGAGCTGGCTCGACCTGATCCCACTTGAGCTCATTCTCGGCGGTCAACGTGCTCAACTGCTCGCCGACCCAGTGGCCGTAATCCGGCTCGTCCAGCCGGACGGCCCGCACCGCCGAGCCGACCGACACGTCGGCGGCCGCCGCCAGCTGCCGCAACGAAACAGCTGTCGCGGCGGCGGGGTCCACCACCGGACCGACGATCACAGATCCCGACAGCGCCGAAGACAACGCAAACGCCGCGCAAACACGCCATGGACGCATGCGAAAGCCCTGTTCCCCTTTAGCCAGGTAGGCGACATCTGTACGACATTGCGGCATAAGTCCCCCGTCAGGTACACGCCAGTCGCTGAATGGTGCCAAGCCCCGGCTCGACCAGTCCACGGTCTTCGACGTACGTGAAAATTGCCTCGCCACAGTGGTGTGCCCACGCACTCAATCGGGCAGGTGCCGGTGTACCAGCGCCTCGCCGAGACGAGTCAGCGAGTGCCGGACCGCGGAGGCCGCTCGGACGCTGGTGATGAGGCCAGCGTCGCGCAGGATGGCGGTGTGGTGGCTGATCGTCGCCGCCGAGACGCCGAGCCGCACCGCAAGTTCGCCGGTGGTGCCGCCGGCGCGGGCGGCGAGCAGGACGGCGGCGCGGGTTTCGCCGAGCAACCTGATCAGCGCCTTGCCGTTGGCTGCCGCCCACACGACGGGCGGCTGATGGCCAACCGGGTAGACCACCACCTGGGGCAGCTCCGGGTCGAAAATGGTGATCGGATGGTGCCTGCAGAACCACGACGGCACCAGCAGCAGGCCCCTGCCGCGTAGATGCACCTCCCGCGCCGACGGATGGCTTGGCAGTTCCAGCACCGGAAAGTGCCATCGCATGGCAGGCTGAAAGCTGTGCAGCATCGCCTCGACGCCGCCCATACTCAAGGCACCGCGGCGCACCGCAAGGTCGGTGTCCACAATGGCACGTAGCGAGGCCCACCCGGGCGCGAGCGCGAATCGGTAATACCCCCGCATCGTGTCGCCCAGCTCGGACAGCGCCTTGGGCCGTCCAGCGCTGAGGTCGGCGAGCCAGGCACCGGCACCCCTCCGACCGTCCAGCCGGCCTATCTCGTCGCGCAGCCGCCCTCGCGTCGTGGTCAGCACCGCCTCCACGCCGGGACCGAGCCCGAGCCTGCCCTCCGGCGGGGTGAGCAGATCGGGAAAGTACGGCGCGTGGGGCGCCAGCGGGAACAGCCGGTGCCGGACCGGACCGGCGAGCCCGAACTGGGGCAGGTCCGCCGCCACGCGACGCCGCCAGGCACCGAGCGCCCGCTGCCCGTACCGGCTCTGCAACGCCTGCAGGCTATTGACCAGCTCCCACATCGGATCGGGACCGTCAGCCAGGAACGTGCGCGCCAGGTCGGCGCTCGTGAAGTGGATCCGCATCCCGGCCCCATTTGACCCGAGCCTGAACCACTAAGTCACGCTTCTCGATGACGCGGTCGTTTTCAACGGCACTGGCAGAACTGCGACACAGGTGATCCCAAAAATTAGATGGAACCAGACAATGTTGCAGCAATCGCACGGAAGCGGCGCGAAAAGCACACGACGGCCGGCTTCCACAGCCTTCATGCCGAGGCGAGCACTGCAGAACGTCGGCCTCTCCCTGCTCATCATCGGCGCGCTGGTCCCACTCGTCGCCACCGGCATACTCGGCCTGGCCACCGTCGTCTTCATCCACGAACTCGCCGAGGTGATCGTCATCGCCAACGCCGTCCGTGCCGCGCGCACAGTCCGGCTACCGGCCACCGGCACCCCGGAACCGGCGACCACCACACCGGCAATTCTCCGGGCAGGACGCCCTGCCCTGACCCTGCACGCCGTCACCCCACGATCCGTTGACGACGACTGCGGGTGCGAGCCAGGCTGCGCCTGCTGTCAACCAGCCACATCGGCCAGCGGCACCAATCGTCAAAGCGAAGCGTCGCACTAGCCAACCCGGTACGCCGGGTCCCCTGAGGGACGGTGGCCGTCCATCGTCACCAGTCCCCCTCGACACCTCGGCGACACCCGGCACGGCCCCAACCTGACAGGATGCCCGCCATGGGTGATAGCTGCTCCGGCGACCGCGGCGACGACGACAACGTCTCGACCCGCACGGTCTGGATCATCATCGGCCTAGCCTTAAGACTCACCTCGACCCGCGGCGGATCGGACAGATACTCGCGACCGCGCTCGTCAACGACCACGCCCCGAACCACATGACATGACGGTGTCCGGGAGTCAACCGCTTGCGCGGAATGGCTCACTATGTTGCTAGACGGCGCCACCCCGGTGCTGCCGAACGCGGCAGCCAGCGCCCGCAGGGCGCACGCGGCCTCGAACATGCGCTGCCACGAATATGCGTGAAGCCCAGATTGAAGTGGTTCTTCCACAGGTCACCGGGCACTGGGCTGCTTCACCCACTTGGTCCTGGTCATCCGCTGGCCGTGCGACGCGGCTATGGTGACAAGGCATGCAGGTTTTGCTCGTACACAGCCCGCTGCTCGCCAGGTCGAGCTGGGGCGGTGTACCGGCCCGCCTGGCTGAACTCGGGTACGCCGTCGCGGTACCGAATCTACGCCCGGTCCTGGATTCGGGACCACCGTTCTACGAGCGGCTATTCCAAGCGATCGCCGAACCTGCCGACGGGCAGGAGGCGGTGGCCGTGGTCGGGCACAGCAGGGCGGGGCCCTTGCTGCCCGGCGCGTTGGCGAAGATGGGGCCGAACCGCGCGACAGCGGTCTTCCTGGATGCGCGGCTGCCCCATGACGGGCGTACTTGGCTGGAGACGCTGACGGCGGATCGGCGCTGTGCCCTACTCGCGTCCGTCGAGAACGGCCTCCTGCCGCCATGGGACCGATGGTTTCCGCCGGAGGCGATGGATGAAGTGCTCCCCGACAAGGCGGTCCCGCAACGGTTTCGCGACGAGCTACGCGGCATGCCGGCGGGGTTGCTGAGCGAACCGATGCCGCGGTCCCCTTGGGACGAGCGCGTCGGCAAGACGTACGTGCAGTTGAGCGCGGCATACGCGGCGGTCGCCGACCAAGCCCTGGCCGCCGGCTGGCCAGTGGCGCGGTACTCGATGAACCATTTGGCACCGCTGACCCACCCCCGAGAAGTGGCCGACGCCATCGCGGACAGCCTCACCGCGGCAGGCACGGCCGCCGGCAACGGCCGCAGGTAAGGAGCTTCGTGCACCGGCAGCCTCGAACGGCATCGGGATGGCGGTCGACAGCTGACGGCCTGATCCGTTGGCCGTGGTGCAGCCGGCCCAGGGCCTGCTTTCCTGTCGGCCGTGGGCAGGGCAAAGGGGCGGCCGGTTTAGCCCGACGTCGGCGTAGCCAGCGCACAATTGCGTGCAACGATTGGCGAATGGTCGGTAGTCCTTGTCGGGGTTCTCACCGGCTTGTCGGTCGTTGGTTCTCATCGACCTGTCACTTTCTTGATGACCTTGGTGGTGCGTGGGCGAGTCCTGGACGACCGTGGAGCGCGAGGGTGCGAATCGGCCGCTGTGGTCAGGCCGCGATCGGACCGTTATCAGTAGCGCTGTCAAGAACGCTGCGATCGCCTGTGGCGCGTACCATCCACCCGACTGCCCACGCCCGGCCCGGCACTACCGAAGCGGCGATGGAAGATTCGGGCCGGGCTCGTGCCGCTAGGGGGCGCCGGTGCGGATCAACTCACAGCTGATGATGCTGAAGGATGCTCCCTCGCGCTATCGCGGTGAGCCCGTCCGGGGATCGCGTCTACTTGGCCAACCCGGGTGTCCTCGGATCGTTGCGGAGTCTGCGTAGGCGGCGCGGCACTGTGACGGTCGTCGACCCGTACGCGCGCACGGAAGTCGCGCGCATCCTGGTCGGCAGGACGCCGTCGGGTATCGCCGTCGACCCCGACGGCGAGCGGATATACGTGGCGAACTTCAGTTCCAACGACGTGTCGATCGTTGACGTGCGCGTGGCTGCCGAGACCTCACGCGTCAAGGTCGGCAAGCAACCGTGGGCGCTGGCATGCAGCGGCGATCGGTTGTACGTCGCGAACGCGCATACCGACACCATGTCGGTGGTCGACACCGATGCGCAGCGGGTGCTGGACACAGTCCGGACCGGTAGGCGACCGACGTCTCTGGTGGCGAGTCCGTCCGGTGATTGCGTGTATGTCTGCAATAACGCCGATGCGACGGTGTCCGCGATCGACGCCCGGACCTTGGGCACCGTTGCGACCATCGAAGTGGGTCGTAATCCCGTCGACATGGCGCTGGATCCATCCGGCACGCGGCTTTACGTCGCTAACCGGCGGTCGCAGAGCATTACGGTCGTCGATACGACGGCGCTCGAGGCAATTCAGACCGTGCAGCTGTCCACGCTGTCCAATCGGCCGGGGGTTGGGCTCTTCGGCGTGGCCTTCGCAGACCCGGTGTTGCCGGAGCCCCTGGCTGTGGGCGTGAGCGGCGACGGCGCGCGGCTGCTCGTCGCGTTCTGGGATGCTGGGACGCTAGCGGTCCTGGACGCTCGCGGCGGCTCGCGGGTGTCTGAGACGCAGTTGGACGACGCCAAATACGGCATCGGGCCGATCGAGATCGCCGCCGACTGGCCAAATCGGCGCCTCTATGTCTCATGCGCCGACCATGCTCTGGTCACCGTGCGCGACGAGGTATGAGGATCGCGAACCTGGGTCCTTCGCCGCTACTCGTAGCCCCAAACATGTGACCGTGCCTGGAGTTCGGTGAGGGCGACCTGGAGCAGCTCCCACCGGTCGGTGCCGTAGCGGTGCTCAGCGCCGGGGCTGTTCAGTCGGTGCCGCAGGCCGGCCAACCCGCGCAGCGGCTGCACTGGCAGGTCCACTGCTGGCGCCCACCGTGCGAAGAACCGCGAGAAGTCGTCGCGCAGGAACTGCGCCCGCCAGCCCGGCCAGCGTTCGGCTGCGGCGGCCGACGCGTCCCAGCCCTCGGTGGTTCCCGTCGTCCACCAGTCCATCTCCCGCCGGTGCGGATCGAGATAGAGACCGCCGGCGGGCATCGCCGTGAGTTCCCGCTCGTCGACACCGCCGTCCACACCATCCACAAGGGACGGACCGTGTAGGAAGGCACCGATGGCAGTGGACATCGTCGACCAGACCCGCACCTCAGCGCCGGTCCGGACCATCACCACCGTCTGGTCTTCGTGAACGCCGGGCCACAGGCGACGGGGATCCTCAAGCGGCTGGCGGAAGTCCTCGACGAGGCCGATGTGCTCGGCCAGGTCCAGATCGCCGCGCCAGGCCCAGTCGACCTGCCAACCTTCCCAGATCCGGCTCAACAGAGCTAAGAGCCCGAGCCGGAAATCGACATGGCTCGCGCCGAGACCGCCGCCGCCGGCCAGCGCGACCGTGCTGTAGTGGAACAACAGCCGTCGGCGCCGCACGTCCACCAGCACCGCGGCGTGACCTGCGCCGAGACGGCACTTGTCGGCACCCGCCAGCATCCTGCTCAGGGCAAACCCGGGTCCACCGGCCAGCATGCTGTCGATCCCGAGGGCACCCCACCGATCGAGAACGATTCGGTACGAACGAGTCGGCCCGACCGCCAGGCCCGAGCTTTCTACAGCGGCGTACAGCAGACCGTCGTCGGCCGGAAGGTGCCAACCGGCCAACTGGTCAAGGACGTCGTCGTCCATCACCACATAGACGGCGGGCCATGACACACACCGACCATACGCCCGCGAGCACCGAGCTTCGATGGGGCCGGATGCACGTTGCCGATGGATCTGGTGGTCTCGTAGTCTGCAGACGTGTCGCAACGACCGGCGATAAGTGCGTTCTTCGCGGCGTGCGCAGACCGCGGTGACAAGGTCGGCTTCAGCCTCATCGACGGTCGGGAGTTCCTCGGCTGGGTGTACGAGGTGAGTGACGAGCAGATCCTGGTGCTGTGGGCGTCGAATCCGATCTACGCCCAAGCCCACGGCGGCGAACGCTGGAACCCGGACGACGAGTGGATGCCACTCGAAACGATCCGGACCGAAACGGTGGCCCGCTACGATCAGTCCCGCAAGCAGTGGCTCCACATGACCGACTGATCTGCTGCGGCCCGCCGGAGCGGCGCGGGCGACGCCACCTGGTCGGGCATCAGGTCCGGTCGTGTTCTCATCTATTGACCCATGGGACAACCAGTGGTCCTCTCATTTGAGGATGGGACATCTCTTCTGAGAACCTACAGGCGAGAAGGCTTACCACTGCACGCCTAGGGCGGCGAGGAACGGCACTGGGGAGACCGCATTGGAACTCGTTGCCGGGTGTCCACTGTGGATCTCTACGTGGACGTGCACGCCGGAGGAGTTGCCGGATGTGCCGGCCAGTCCGATGGGTTGTCCGGCGGTCACGGTCTGCCCTACGCGGACGGCAGGCTGTTCGAGCATGTGACAGTACCGCGTCACAGCGTCGGTGTGACGGATCTGCACATACCAGCCACACCCGCCCAGGCCCGGATAGCCATCGGAGTCGCACGTCAACGTGCCGCTGGTGGGCGCGTAGGACTGCACGGCCACGTTGCACAACACGGTGACCACGAGCCCGGCGGAGGCTGCCCAGATGACGGAGCCGCGCGGCGCGGCGATGTCGATCCCGTTAGTAGCTGCTTAATTGCAGTGTCTGTTTAGCCCGTGACGATGGGACTGCCCGACATCTGTGTTTGTCATTTCGCGGACCGACAACTGATCTTGTCCGCTTCGCGTCCGGGACTGCTGGTCACGCGCTCGTCGCGGCTGATCAGTGTGCGATTGGCCGGGGCGGAGTCCGGTGGAGTCGCACCGGGCTCAGCTGGATGGCCGCGTGTTCCTGGCGAGGATCGCGAAGGGTGTTACGCGGGAGGTGGATTGGGATCTCGGCGCTAACCGTCGCTCCGTGCGTGCCGGCGTGTATCCGGAGCGTGCCGCCGACCTGTTCCACTCGCTCGCGCATGGAGGCGATGCCGATGCCTGGCGTCCATGCCGAGACCGAGTGGCCCCGGTCCTGGACCGTGACGCGCAGGACGGGACCGTCGGCGAGGGTGAAGCTGGCCGATGCCTCGGCGACCCCGGAGTGCCGGGCCACGTTGGTGAGGGCTTCGACGGCCATCCGGTATGCCGCGACCTCGACGGCGGCGGGCAGCTTCGACATGTCCTGGGTCGCGTCGACGGCCACGGTGAGGAAGTGACCGTCGGCGGTCCGCAGGCGGGAGACCTGCTGTTGTACGGCCCCGACCAGGCCCAGCTCGTCCAGGGCGCGGGGTCGCAGCCCGTAGACGATGCGTCGGATTTCGGCGATGGCGTCGCGCGCCTCGCCGCGCAGCGCATGGAGGATCTCCAATGCTTGGCTGGGGTTGGAGTGCAGCAGGTTGGCGGCGGCATCGGCGCTGTACGCGATCCCGGTCAGTGTCGGCCCGAGTCCGTCGTGCAGGTCACGGCGCATGCGGCGGCGCTCCTCCTCCAGTGCGGTCACTGCCTGGCCCCGTGACACGCGCAGGTCCTCGGTCAGGTGGGCGGCGTGCAACGCCTGCGCCAAGGGCACGCTCACCAGGCTGAGGACGGCTTCGGTGGCCCGGGCCAGGCGTGGATCGTCGGTCGCCAGCGCCACGGTGAGTTCGCCGACGTGCGCCGCGCCGGCCCGCAGGTCGGTGTGCGCCGTGGGTGCGTCACCGAGGTCCCCGGAGGTTGCGATGACCTGTTCGCCGGTGCGCAGCGCCACACCAGGTGCGGCCAGCGCCAGCCGGAGCGTGTCGAGCCAGTCGGGTGGGGAGGAGCCGGCGGCCAGCCGGCTGCCCAGCAGCGTCAGCGTGTGGACCGGATCGGCGCGCCCGCCGAAGAGCATCTCGTTCACACTGGCCCGTACCCAGCGCATCACGGGGTGGAAACCCGCGGCGACGCCGACCACGATGAGCACCCGAATACCGATGGGCGGAAGATCGCCGGTGACGGTGACGAAGGCCGCCTCGGCTTCGATGTACGTCGCGGCGGCCAGCGCCACCATGAGCGCGGCGACGGTCGATCGTTGCATGACGGCGCGCACGTCGACGATCCGCGGTGCGAGCAGCGCGACCCCGGCGGCGATGGGTAACGACAGCGACGAGATCGCCGCCACCCCCGCGAGCACAACGGCCAGGCCACCGGTCGTGTTGGCGGCGACGAGCGCGACGGGGCCGGACGGTACCGCCAGCAGGAACCCGAGGATCACCCACAGGACCCGGCGCCGGTCCTCGCCTGCGGTCATCTCGAACCGCAGACCTGTTGCCACCGCCACCATCGCGGCGCTGGCCATGCCCAGCAGCACACCGGCCAGCGGCAGGCCGGCCGCGCCGGCCACCGCCGTGGCCAGCCCGACAACGACGATGGACGTGTCAACCCACCTCGTGGCCGCCGCCCGGCGCGGCTGGACGACCCGCAGCAGCGCCAACGGGATGGTGACCAGGACGGCACTGACCCACAGCCCGCGGGCCAGCCCGGACTGGCCCGCGACGACCATCACCGGGCCGGCGAACAAGCTCAGCGCCGCCAGGATCAGCAGGTAACCCGTCGCCCGCCGGTCAACGACCGTGCTGACGTGGCCGGCCACAGCGCAGCCCAGGCCGACGGTCAACTGCCAAATCAGCGCCCACAGCGGCACCGTGGTCACCGCCGCGGTCCACACCGCGGCCGCACCGGCGCCGCCCGCCACCGCGGTAGCCAGCACGCCGACGAGTGATGATCGCCGCAGGCGTGCCACGGGTCACGATCCTTCCGTCGAGCCGTCGCCCGACCCGCCCAGGCCGCGCTCGCGCGCCCGGACGATGGCCTCGGCGCGGCTGGCCACTCGCAGCTTGGCGAAGATCGCGGAGACGTGGTTGCCTACCGTCTTGGGTGCCAGGCCGAGGCCAGCGGCGATCGCGCCGTTGCTCTGGCCCTGCGCGATGCGCTCCAGAACCTCCCGTTCGCGGGAGGTCAGCTGCGGGAACGGCGGGTCCGCGGGCTGCGGCGCGTTGAGGTGACTGAGCAGCCGCCCGGCGACACCAGCTCCGATGACCACCTGCCCGGCCGCCACGGACTGGATCGCCGCGACCACCTCGTCCTGGAGGGCACCCTTGAGCAGGTACCCCCGCGCGCCAGCCCGCATCGCCGACAGCACGCTCTCATCGTCGTCGAACATCGTCAGCACCAGGACCGCGGTATCGGGAAGCACTCGGCTCAACTGCCGGGTCGACTCGATCCCGTTCATCACCGGCATGTTGATGTCCATGATGACGACGTCGGGCTCGGTCAGTTGCGCCTCGCGCACCGCCTCCACTCCGGTCGTCGCCTCAGCCACCACGACGAAGGTGTCCAGCGAGGCCAGCAGCGCGCCGATGCCACGCCGGACCACGAAGTGGTCGTCGGCGACGAGCACACGGATCGGCGGGGTTCTCACGTCTCGATCATGGCCCCTGACCGTCGTTCGCGCATCGACCCACTATCCCGCAAAGCCGGGCAGAATCCCGGCCCACCCAGGAATCCCACCCCATGCCTCCCGATCGGCGTCGGACGCATGCTGCTCGCAGCCGGTAATGTCCGGCACCGCCGAGAAAGGATCGCCGACATGAGCCCAGTCACCGGTTCGCAGCTCTCCCACCGGAACAAGGTGGGCCTCGTAGTCGCCGGTGTGCTGGGCCTCACGGATCTCCCTCCGTCGCCGGCCGCCCTCGCCACCATGCTCTTCCTCTGGGAGTCCCAGATCGAACCTGTTGATCTCCTCGTCCTGGTGGGGTTCGTTGCCGCCGCCGTACTCGGTCTGACGACGATCGTCGGTGTCGTTCTCACGTGGCGCCGAAAGAGTCGTATCGGCGCCCGCGCTGTCGCCGCCGCCCGGGTCATCTCGGCACTCATGACCGCGTCGGTCTTCCTGGTCCAAGGGCAGCCGGCAGCGATGTTCATGGTCGCGGCGGCCCTGGTGATACTCAACATCATCACGGTCATCCTTGTGATGTCCCGCCCAGCCGCCCCACCGCTGCCCAGCTGACCGAGGGCTACCCACGCCACCAGCATCGAACAGGACCCGCACAGGCGACCAGTTCCGCCCGCATCGACAGCATGCATTGATCCTTGCCTGCGTCCAACGCAGCCGGACCGTGCCTCGGCGGACGTGCGGCGCACAACAGCGGGTCGTGACGCTGCTCGGTGCCGCAGCGCGATTCGCCGACACACTCATCGGCTTGAGTGTGATGCCGACGCGTTGCTGCGTCAGCGCGACATGTAGGTTCTCGTTGATCTTGTCGTTGGGTGTGCCGCTGACCTGGGCCTGACTGCGTCTTCTCAGCGGTTTGTCGGCCGGTTGTTCTCACCGATCTGTCACTTTCTTGATGACCATGGGCTGGGTGCGCCTCTGCCGTGATCGTGGGCTGTGACGGTTAGCGGCAGCGTTACCCGTAGCGCGGTAGCGGTCCGTTCGGATGGGTGCACAGCTGTTACCGCAGCGCGGCGCGTGTGCTGGTCCACTTCGCCTCTTAGGCGACCTGACTGCTATCCGACAGGTGGCTGTTGCGTGGTGCGGCCTGCGTGTCGAATCGTCAGCACCGTTCGACTGGGAGGTGGGCAGGTGGCGGATCGGGCAGGCGGGCCAGGTGAAGAGGCTAAGCGGATCTTGGAACACGCTGCCCGTCCAACGAGGTGGCAGAAGATCAATGAGGCCAGATCAAGGCTGGCGAAACTGCCACCAGGTAAGGTCCCCGCTGACGCGCGGTTACTGATCGATAGATGGCACGAGCTTGCGTTGGATCTGGCTGAGCAACTGCGGCAGGAGCGACAGTCGGCACGGGAAAAACTGAGACGTCAGCAGGAGAAGGTCGGCTCTCGCTTAAGACGCGCCTTCTTCTGGGGCCTCGTCCTCGGCGCTGCAATCGTGGGTTCCGTTGCCCTCTTCCTGCGGCTGAAACAGCCGTAGAGGTGACGGGAGCGCCTCGATCATCTGCTGACCGCGACCGATGGCGGCGCATCGTTGACGCTGCTGGTCGTGTTATCGCTGGTGGAGCGCTTGTATGGTCCGCATTTGGGGCGGGCGTTGGCGTCGGCGTAGCGGTCCAGTAGTTCACGGATGGCCGGCTGTTTGAGGTGGTCGAGCAGGCGTTGTCCGCGACGGGTGGGGACCATGGGTGCGTAGCGGTGTGGGGCTCGTTGTAGGAGTTGGCCGCCGATGTCGGTTTCGAGGCGTTGGATTTGCAGGTTGAGGTTCTGGGTGTGCAGGCCGAGCGCTGCGGCTGCGGTGTTCATGCTGGGGTAGGCGATCATCTGCTGGAATCGGTGTAGGCGTTGCCAGCCGCCGCGTTGGCCTTCGACGGCGAGGCGGATGTCGCGGGGCAGGTTGGGGTGGCGCAGGTTGCTGACGACGTGGCTGTGCCCGCCGGTGGGCCGGCTGGGAATGCCGTAGTCGCGGCGGTAGCGGCGGATCGTTTCGTGGGACAGGCCGAGTTCGGCGGCGATGTCGGTGTTGGCGCGGTGCAGGGTGCCTGCCTGCTCGCGCAGCCACTGAGGGTCGATGCGGTCGCCGCGCAGGGCCCGGGTGACCTTGACGCGTTCCTTGATCTTCCGTGTCACGATCTTGACGCCAGCAGCGCGGGCGTGCTCGTGCAGCATCCAACGGGAGAACCCGGTCTCGGTTGCCAGGGTGGCCAGGTTCTTGCCGGCCGCGACGTGCTCACGTTGAAAGAACTCCCGCGTAAGCAGTTGCTCGGCGCGGGCGCGGAGCTTGCTGATGCGAGGCTTGCTGTTGGGTGCGCGCTGTGGTGGTAGCCGGTGCAATTGTTGGCTGGCATAGCGGACGTGTTCGACGGTGACACCGAGCCGGCGCGCCACCGACCGCGAGCTGGTGCCGTCGACGATGACCATCTGATGCAGGGCGTTCAGGTCGATGTCGTCGGGTTCGCGGCCGGGCAGCTTGAGGCCGGCGACGCACTGGCCGGGTGGGCTCCAGGTCACCGGCTCGTCGATGCCAGCCGCGGCGAGCAGGTCCGTTGCGTGGCGGTGCAGTTCGGCGCGCAGAGTGCTGGTCATCTGCTGCTGGAACAGGTGGTAGTGGCCGCGTTCATGCGGATTGGCGAAGGCCATCTGGTGTCGCCGGTTGAATAGGTCGGCCCCGGTGAGAAGGGCGAACAGGTGCCGGCGGGCGTGCAGCAGCCGGGCTCCCCGTCCTGGGTTGGCGTCCGCCCGGAGGCAGATCTGTGCGAATTGGGCCTCGGTGAGATCGACGTCGGTGAAGGCGGTGCGGCGGCGCCGGTAGTCGATCGGCGCCCCGTGGGTGTCCAGGTATGCGGCGATGTTGCAGAGCGCGGTCAACGTGTCCGGATAGTGTGCGGCGATCTCGCTGAGGAAGATGCTGACGTTGTTGCGCCACGGGTTCAGTTCGCTGGTGGCATGGATGTTGCGGACCGGGTTGCCGGGGATCAGCAGCGCCCTGGCCAGGTCGATGGCGAGGTCGTCGGTGTGCGCGCCTCGCAAGGGCTGGAACCGGATGATCCATTCCGGCCAAAGGTATTGCGGGATGTGCCTGGCCCGTTCGGCGGCGGTCGTGGCGCCAGGCCGCGGTGCGCGCGGCGAGGGGTGCAGGTGCGGTAACGCAACCGCTCGGTGACCGGAAGCTTCGCGTCGATCGACCGCAACACCTTGCGCTGCAACGGTTCCGACAGGCTCGTCAGCCGCTTGTGGGACAGGATCATCGGCCCACGCGTCGACGGCGTCTGCCCAGACCGCCGGTATTGGGTATGGACATCCCGTAACAGCGGGGCCAGCCGTCGGTCGCGGTGGTGATCGTCGAGGGTGATGACGTCGATGGCGTGGCAGGTCATCGCAGCGGCGATCAGGCCGGCGGTCCGCTGGTGGCGCTTGAGGGCGTGGTTTTCGTCGCGGAACTCGGTCATCGCCGCGACCGTCGCCGCGCCGAGATGTTTGAGCTCGCTCGGATAGATGCGCTGCCGGAACCAGATCGCGAGGGCGTCGAGGTCCCGCAGGTCGGTGACCGCTGTGGCGTCCATGCGGTCCAGACGTTCGTCGACCCACGCCTGCGCGGCCAGCCGCGGATCACCCTCCCGTAGCCGCTGCCACCGGTGGGTGAGCAGGTCAGCCTCGCAAGGGTTGCCGTGGCGGGAGGTGCCCAGCGTGCAGCGGGTGGGTGGGGCGAGCCCGGACCGTTCAGAGATCCGAGACCGCGGGGTGCGTCCGCAGCCTGGGCATAGCACGGCCAGCAGGCACCGGTGGGCCAGGCAGGCGAACGTGTGGGGCAGCTGCCAGCGCAGCGGCCAGATGCCGCCCGTCTCGGTGAGGCAGGCCGGGCAGTAGCGGGAGCCGGCGGTCGGTTTCCAGCCCAGGACGTCGAACTGGTCCAGCAACGCCGCGTCCAGCGCGCCGGTCGGTAGCCCGGTCTGGGCTTCCATGCGCCGCAGCAGCGGCGCCGGCAGCCGCCAGGTCAGGGCGTGGTTGTGCCAGACCCGTAGCCGGTCACCGAAGCCCAGCGCCCGTGATAGGGGAAGCACCGGGATGCCGTTGCGGTGGGACAAACGCGCCAGCCATGAGTCCAGCGCTTCCCCGTCGGCGAGCGGGACCCGCAGCGGGAGCGTGCGCGGCTGCACGAGCATCGGTTCAGGAGGTGGTCGCCGTGCCCGGGCGGCGAGATCGCCGGGCGGCGGTGAGCCCGGCGTGCAGCCGGTGCCGGGCGGCCTCGGAGGCTTCGTCGATGCGGACGCTGTCCAGCAGCGGCTCGGTCAGCTGCTCGGTGCCGGTGCGGATGGCTTTGTAGCAGCCGCGGGTGACGAGGGTGATGAACGATCCGATGTGGCCGCTGGAGCGGGCGAACAGGTAGTCGTCCAGGTCGGTGAGCATGCCCGGGTGCACCTTGGCGAGCACGAGCTGGCGTTCAGTGGCCTTGAGCAGGCTGCGCCACTGCCGGCGGCTGGCGTTGTCGCCGACCGCGAACGGAGGTAGCTCCAGCCGGGTCCACCGGCGGGCGGTCTGGGCCATGACCGCGTTGTCGCCGGTCAGCCCTTCGGCGAACAGACGGCGTTCGGCCAGCCCGACACCGGCGTAGATAAACGTGACCGGCAGCTCGTTGGACAGCCACTTCAGATGGTTGGACACCTCGATCCCGTCCCGGCGGTTCGGGTCGATGAAGTGCAGGTCGTCGATGACCCCGATACGGGTGTGGCAGGACAGCACACAGTCGACGGCGAAGCTGGCCAACTGGGCGGAGTTGGCGCGGTCGGTGCCGGGATGGCCGTAGAACTCGCAGATCATCCGGTTCAGGGTGCGCAGGGTGGTGCGTGAGGTCAGCCCGACCCGAAACACCGGGAGCCGTTCGTGGCCTTCGTCGGTGAGGTCTCCGTGCCGGCGCCGCTGGGTGCGGTCGAAGTCCCGGGCGAACGTGTTCGCGATCGTGGTCTTGCCCAAACCGGGTAGGGCGTCGATGACCGCGGCGCCGCGGACTCGGTCCGGGTCCTGCCGGTTGGTGGCCACGATCTGGTCGAGCTCGTCGTGGATCGCGGCCAGCTGCGGGGTCTTGATGGTGCCGAAGTTGGCGTGCCAGTCGTGCCGGGCATCGTCGTAGTCAGCCTTGGCGTCCGCACCCAGCCGGCCGATCTGCCGCGCGGTCAGCGACTCCGGCCGAGCGCGGGCGGTGGCGTCGGCCCAACGGCGCCAGCCCTCCTTGCGCGACAAGGTGTAGAGCCCACCGCCACTCACGCCAGGACCTCGAACGCGTCGTCGTAGAACCCATCCTCCAACTCACCCTCGTCATCGTCATCACCGTCGACAAGCACCAGCTCAGCCGCGGCCGGTGGCGCCGTCGGCGGCGCCGCGGCTGGTGGTGCGGCGGCGGGCAGGGCGGTGTACTCGGCCGCGAGGCGTACCGCCATGCGCCGCTCCCGCCGGTCCGTGACCAGGCCGGCCTCCCAACGCTCCAGCAGACCAGCCAGGGTCTTGGCCGCATCCAGTTCGCCGGTGGAGGTCGCCAGCCGGCGGGCGTGCGCGGCGGCCTCGGCCGAGAACGGGAGATCCAGCAGCGGCTGGTGCTCCCAATCCAGGCGGTGCCAACGGTTGTCGGCCGGATCGCAGAACCAGGCATGTCGCACGTCGTCCGGGTTGATCCGGATCGGCCACTTGCCGGCCAGCGCCCCGCCGTAGGGGCTGGTGGCGTTGCGGTAGCCGTCCAGCACCGGGCCGTTGTAGCGCAGGCCGTGCGCCTCGACCCCGTAGTGCTGGATTGTGCGTCCCACCACCGGCAGGAAATCCAGTGCTAGCTCCGGTGTCGCCGGGATCCGCAACATGCCGGCCTTGCCGACCCCGATGGCGAACATCTCCGCCGGGGACAGCTTCAACTGCGGCCACTGCGGCACCGTCAGACCGTCGTGCTTGCTGCAGTGGTAGACGGTCGCGGTCCACTCCCGGATCACGTCCTCCAACTCGTTGAGGAACAGGAACGCCTCGTCCTCGACCCGGTCCCCGCGCGAGTGGATGTCCGGTCCTTTGTAGGCCGGCAGGTGCTGGATCAGCCCCTCCCGCAAGGTGCGGAAGAACCGCTCCACCGTGGGTTTGTCGGTCGGCTTGTGCGGCTGCGCCGGCTGGATTGAGATCCCCAGCCGGGTGCAGACCGCGATCACGTGCGCCGACAAGAACACCTTGCCGTGATCGACGACCAAAGTCTCCGGCGCGCAGACCGGCCCGGTCATGGGCGGGCCGTGCTCGTCGAAGACCACATTGGTCGGGACGCCGTGGTAGGGCCAGACCGCCTCGCGCGGCCACGATCTCGGCGCTTCCCTGCCAGCCACCGTCTCGTAGAGGACCCCGGCGACGTCGACCGCCTTCGTCGAGACCGGGGTGACGCGCAAGCCCACGACGCAGCGGGTGAACAGGTCCTGGGCCACGGTCAGCTGAGCACGCACCCAGCGGCAGGTCACCGGCTCCATCGCGAACACGTCCAGATCCTGGGTGTCCAACACGACGTACTCACCCGGCCGCGTCGCGCGCAACCTGCCGTAGACACCCTTCGGACGGTCAGCGATCGACCGGCGCGCCTTCGCACTACCGGACACCGCATTGGTGCCCTTGGCCAACTCCGCCAACCGGCGGTAAGCCGTCGCCCGCGACGGAACCGGCACTACCCCTGGGCCGTACTCCTTCTCCAAGCGGGCCGCCGCCCTGGCCAACACCGCGCTCCGCGTCGGCGTCGACGCGCTCACCGACTCGGCCACCACCTGCCGGACCGCGTCCTCCCACCGGACGTCAACCGCAGGTGGAGAACCGTCGCGGCGATCGACCAGACCCGCCTCGCCCCACTCCCGGTAGGCAGCCACCCAACGCTCGACCGTCCGGGCCGTCACACCCAGCTGCGCCGCCTTGGCCCGGTAACGGGCCTTCAACGCGACGTCGGCCACGAATGCCGGGTCGGGCTCACCCGGTGCCGGACGGCTCGGATCGCCGCTGCGAAACCCGGTCAGCACCTCCCGCACATGCCCGGCGCGTTCGCCCAGCTCGCGGCGTTGCTCGACCGTCAGCCCGGCCAGCATCACGCCCGCCGCCTCCCGGTCGTGATCGCCGGCAGGCCGGCGTGCCCGGGCCGCCAGCCGCGTCAAGCCGACCACCAGGTGCCCCTGCGTACGCAGGTTGCGCAGCGTGACCCGCGTACCCTCCAACTCCACGACCTCGACCAAGTCGCCGTCGAACAACAGATGAGCGCCCGGGCCGATGCTGATCACCGAATCCATCAACGAACCGACCTCCCACACGGCCAGACCGCCGACCCAGCCGCCAGCGGCACCGTCAGATCGGCTTGCAGATCACCCCGCCAAAGCAGATGCAAAATGGCCGGGCGGGCCGCCGACACCGGCGCCTGAGAACGCAGCGTGAGCTCCAGCTCCTCGATAGTTCCGCCCTGCTCAGACGCTTCCATCACCAGCGGTAGCAAGCCCCGCTCGATCGTTCCCGGACGGCGGTAGCCAGCCAGGAAGCGCACGTTCTCCAACACCACCGCGTCGGTCCCCGACCAGACCTCGAAGGCCCAGCCATGGGCCGTGACCAACTCCTCGGTCCACCGGAACACCGCCTGCACCTCCGGACGCGCAAGCCGGTGTTCCGGCTTTACGTCCACCACTGTCACCAGGCCGGACGTGTCCTGCAGCAACAGATCCGGCACATGCGAACGGCTCCGGCCAGCATCCATGCCCGACAGCTGAAATGGCTGCGCCGCAATCGCCACCACCGCCGGGTCGAAGTCCGCTAACAAGACGCGGGCCAGCTCCAGGCGGCTCTCATAGGCCACCAAGCCGCCAGTCGTAGCTGACCAGTACCAGCCCGAATAGAACCGACGTCCCTTGAACCAGCGGAACTCCCGAACCGGCACGCCGCTCAGCAGCACCTCGGCAGACACCCGGTCCAGTCGGCTCTCGCCGAACTCACCAGTGGCGCTCCGATACCGGACCATCGGCGCACGCGAACGGGTGACCACAACGCCGGACATACCCGGATAGTGCTAGATTCAGATCGAGATCCATCGACGCCACGCCGAACCACTTCTCACGGAAATGTCGCAAGCGACATCTCAGGCGACATCTCCATGAGACGGCGACATGTTCAACGAGAACCTACACGACACTGGTTTACCAAGCGGTGCCCCGACATCTCGCATGAACCGGACGGGGTCGACGGCCCCGGCAGCGCTCGAGTCGCGGTTGAGGTGTACTTCGTAGTGCAGGTGCGGACCGGAGGAGTGGCCGCTGGAGCCCACGAGTCCGATGACATGGCCGACGACGATATGCCGGCCTTGCTCGACGAAGGGTCGTTGGCCCATATGGCAGTAGCGGGTGATGACGCCGCCGGCGTGGGCGATGTCGACGTAACTGGTCGCAGCCGCCGATTTGCGGGAGCCGTCGATGTCGCAGCCGTGGGAGGCGGGGTCCACGTTGCACCGCACGGTGAGGACCGTTCCGGACGCGGCGCCCGGACCGGCGTGCTGCACGCTGCTGCGAGGTCCACCCCGTCAAGCGCACCACTACCGCGGCCGGGTTCGTGCCGATCAAACGGCGGTGGGTGGTCGAGCAGACCAACGGCCCCCTGATGCAGCACCGCAGGTTGACCCGCGAGTACGAGTCCAAGCCGACCTCGTCGGTGTCCCGCACGCTGTGGGCGTCCACGGCGAACCTGGTCCGACGGTTGACCGGTACGGCCACACCGTCCTGGCGTCGGGTGTAGCACCCTCGTGAACGCACCGTCGATCTGGCAGTTGATCGCGCAGTGCGAAGACGCCGCGAACGCGACAGCGCAAGGGTTGCGCGAGCAGATCGCCACACTCACTACGCAACTGGCCCGCGTCGAGACGGAACTGGCCGACCTTGCGACCACCCGTAAGACCCTGACCGCCTTGACCGGCGGCCAGCCCGACACCGCAACATCGGATGCGACCGTCGCCAGCCCTGCCTACCAACAGATCCGCGGCGTGTTCACCGCCGCCACCGACGCGATGCGCGCCAAGGACGTGTGCCTCGCACTGGGCCTGGGCACTACACCCAAGGACACCGAAGGGCTACGCGCCAAACTCAAACGCCTCGTCGCCCGCCAGGTCCTCGTCGAGACCGAACCCGGCCTCTTCGCACTTGCTCCTCTGACACCGTCCACACAGGACCCCGAACGGGACGCTAACTCGACGGCAAACTAAAACGGACACGACCTCACGAACCACCCTCTCACACAAATCCTTGACGTGGCAGGCCGTGATTCACGGGGCAGTCCCGCTCCTGGGTACCGCGGCCTCGCAGACGAACACCTACACCTTCAGGGTCAGGAGGGCCAAGCGGCATGGTCACGCACGGTTGCCGGCCGGCCAGTGACCTGGTCGACGTCGCCACGCACACGCAGGAGGCGAACGCGATCGCGGCGTGCGTCGCGCTACCGGGAGTTGGATAATCGTGAGCCAGTTAGGGTGGTCTCGACCAGGGCCACCCGGCAAGAACGATGGCGGGGGTGCCCGGGCTGCCGGACACCCCAGCCTCCCCGGCTCAGCAGCCTAGATCCTTCATCCATTCCTTTAGTGGTGTGGAGACCGCGAGCAGGACGCGGCGCTTGCTCTGGTTGGTCACAAGCTTGCTGGCGTTGGTTTCGAACTTGGTCAGCTGTTGGACGGCCACCGTATACTTCCCGGCGAGGTAGGCATCCTTGGCCGCCTGTAGGTCAGCTGCCAACTTATCGTTGACGGTGGTGGCTAAGGCGCTGCCGGCGAGTACCCGGAACGCCTCGCCGTACGACGAACAGTTGGCCTTGGTCTGCCCGGCGGTCCACTAGATCGCGCCGAGGATCATCCCCTGGAACCAGCGCTCGTAGTTGTCGTCCCCAGTGGACAGTTCCCAGTTGTGGCCGAAGCCGATGTAGAACGTGCGGCCGCCGTCGTAGTTCGAGCACCAGGCGTGCGGGTGGTCGGCACCCATCGGGTTTGCGACGGTGCTGCTGCCGAGGCCCCCGCTGTAGCTGGACTCGGTGATGCTGAGCAGGGTGTGCACCTCACCGCGGGGGTTCGCCTTGTAGTTGTACAGCTCGTCCAGCATGGAGAACGTCGCCGGCATGCCCTTGACGATCGGGTTGGACTTGTTCTCGTTCACCGTCTCGGTCCACACGCAGGACATGCAGTCCGGCTGGATGCCGCGCTGGTTGCCGCCGTGGCCGTTGAACCAGGCACCACCGAGCATCTCGCCGTACCAGGGCCAGTTGTAGAACCCGTCGGAGGCGGCGTGGATGCCGACGGAGCCGCCGCCACCCTGGATGTACCTCTCGAACACCGCTTGTTCCTCTGTGGACAGCGGCTCGTTGTTCGTCCGCCCCACGGTTGAGTCGAAGACCACGGTGTCGTACTGCTGGAGCGTCTCCAGGCTGGTGAACGGGCTCGCGGTCAGCGACACGCCGGTCGGGGTCTGGCGGCCGGGCCCGGAGCCCAGGTTCGGGTCCCAGACGTCCACGTCGAACTTGTTGGCCTTGCCCAGGTTCTGGATCATGGTCTGGGTGTCGACGATGTGCTCGTGCCGGAACGACGGGGTCCGGGCCAGCACCAGCACCTTGTAGCCAGCGCCTGGGACGTCGAAGTCGGCGACCGGGTTGACGACCACCCGCAGGATGGGTTCCTCCGGCTTGACCACGACCCCGGTCTTGGCAGTGGGGGTCCACCCGGTCAGCCTCTTGCCCAGGTCCTCCGCGCCCTTGGTCAACGCGGTGCGCTCGACCGTCTCCTTCGACGAGGTGACCAGCCAAACCTTCAGTGCGAACAGGGCGAGCTTCGCCCTGGCCTGGGTTATTTTGCCGTTGTCCGCGGCCTTCTGCGCCTCGGCCAGGATGGTGTTGAGCGTGGTGGCCTCACCGGCGGTGAGCACGCCGGACGTGGTGAACCGGGTGATGAGTGCGCTGATGTCGGCGAACGATGTGGACACCACGAAGGTCGCTGTGGTGGTCGCGTTGTTGCCGGCCACATCGCTGCTCGTCACGGCGTGTGTGTGCACGCCGGGACCGATCTCCCACAGGTTGACCGCCTTCGGGTAGACCCACTTGCCGTCGACTTTCATGCGCTGGATGGCCGCGCCGCCCGAACCGGGTGTGGGATCGGTGTAGGTCGGTACGAGGGAGACCGACAGGCCGACGTTCCCGTTCTGGATCTGGGACCAGGACAAGGTCGGAGCCTTGGTGTCGACGCTGATGCTCTGGCGGGCCTCGCCGGCGTTGCCCCACCTGTCGGCGGCGCGTACCAAGAGGGCGTTGGCGCCTTCGGCGCCGACGGTGATGGGCCCGTTGACTGGGGTCCAGGTCGCGCCGGCGTTGAGGGTGTACTCGACGGTGGGGGCACCGTCGGCGTCGGTGGCGGTCGCGGTGACCGACACCGGTTGCCGGTACCAGTTGGAGTTGCCGTTCGGCGTGGCCGGGTTGAGCGTGAGCTTGACCTCGGGCGCCTTGTCGTCGGCGAGGTACAGCTCGTCGAGGTTGACCCCACCGCTGGAGGTGACGACGAGGGTGCCGGTGCCCTGCGGCGGGTCGGACAGGTGGAAAATGGTCTCCTGCCAGCCCTCACCGGCCGGCGCGGCGACCGTCGCGAACGGTGCGGCGTCCGCGGCGTTCCAGCGCAGCTGGATGGTGCCCGCCCCGGTGGTACGCGCCCGCACCGCACCGATGTTGGCAAAGTTGACCGTCGTGAACTGCAGCAGCTCGCATCGGTGGACCAGGCAGTTTCCCCGAAACGGGACAAGATCGGGCTGGGCGTCGCACCATCGGGTCAACGCGGCCGTCCACTGCCTGGCCCGCGGCACGTCGAACAGGTCCGAACAGCCGACGATCATCGTGCAGTACGCGATTCCGGCGTACATCGGGGACACTTCGCCGGACGTGACCGCGACCATGCCCTCGTCCAGCAGGGCCATGCCGGCGGCGCCTTGGCCCTGGAAGACCAGGCACATGCCCTGGCCGAGCCGCGACATCGTGAGCAGGTCGGAGTCGTTGAAACGCTGGCCGGCCGCAACACTCTCGGCGAACGCGGGCTGCGCCCCTGCGGGTCTTCGCCCCACATCCGCACGAAGGCGTTCCACGTCCGCAGCCACGCCTGTTCAGGACAATCGCCGCAGCCTTCCAGGACACGTCCACCGCGCGCGAACCATCCCATCGCCGGTGCGGTCTCCCCCGGAAGATCAGCCCCGATCATCAAGGCGTTCCGGGCGGCCCGCCGCGGATCGTCGCGACGGAGAGCTTCGCGGTGGGCACGCGTCCACCCGAGCGTGGATTCCTCATGTCCGGTCAAGTACGCGGCGAGCGCGAACCTCTCAAGATCATCGAGATCGAGCGGCGTGGCGGCGTCGGCCGTCGCGAACTTGCCGTACGCCTCACCCCACAAGCGCTGGTCGAAAGACGCCCACGCCTGCGCGAGTACGCCGATGGCCCTCACAACCTTCAGTGTGGTGGTGTCCACGAGAACCCCGCGACTATTTGTCCCTTCGTCCCTTTCATCCGATGCATTTTCGGCCCACCGGTGCCGTCCCCCTAGAGGGCTGATTTAGGTCCAGGTGAGGCGCTGCTGAAGGACGGCCTGTTCGGCCGGGTTGGCGGTCAGCTCAAGGGCGCGGCGGTCCGCGGCGCGGGCCTGGTCCGGGTGGCCGAGTTCGCGCAGCAGTTCGGCGCGGGTGGCGTGGTACAGGTGGTAGCCGTCCAAGTCGCCGGGAGGGTGTCGAGGAACAGCACCTGGGCCCGATGAGGCTCGCGGCGAGGTCGATGCGGCGGCGGCGAGGTGGATGCGTTCGATGATCTGGTTGGCGCGGGTGCCGGCCTCGCGGCGGGTCAGTCCGTAGAGGCGGCCGATCATGGTGATGTTCTCCCGGCCGGCGAGGTGGTCGTCGACGGCGGCGAACTGCCCAGCCAGGCCGATGCGGTCGCGTACCTGTGCTGGGTTGCGGGCGACGTCGTACCCGGCCACCAGGGCGGTGCCGGAATCGGGCCGCAGGAGGGTGGCGAGGACGCGAATCAGGGTGGTTTTGCCCGCGCCGTTGGGGCCGAGCAGCCCGTAAATGACACCGCGCGGGATGGCCAGGCTCAATATGTAACCTTGAAAGTAAACATAGGTACAAGTACACTTCAGAGTGAACAAGCGGACGGAGGCGGTGATCGTGACGGATGCGAGGTCCGAGCCGGTGCGGCGGCTGCCGCGCGCCCAGCGGCGGGAGCAGATCCTCGCAGCGGCGACGACGGCTTTCGCGCGCAACGGGTTCGCCGCGACGAACCTGGATGACATCGCCGGCGAGGCCGGGATCACCCGCGTGATCCTGTATCGGCATTTCGACTCCAAGACCGACCTGTACCAGGCGGCCCTGGACCGGTTCTGCGCCGTCATGTCCGACCACGTGGCCGAGCCGGTGGGCGGGTTCACCGACGCCAGCGTCGACGGCTTACTCAAGGCCGCGATCGCCGAACCGGATGGGTTCCGGCTGCTGTTCGTGCACGCCGCCCGGGAGCCGGAGTTCAGAGCCGCGGCTGACCGGTTCCGCGCTGAGGTCACCGAGATTGCCCACTTGCAGATCTCGAAATTCGTCACCGATCAGGCGTGGGCACGATGGGCGGCGCAACTGGCTCCGACCGCGGCGATCGAGGCGATCATCGCCTGGCTCGACGCCGGGCAACCCGACCCGGACCTGGCCCCCGACCGGGTCCGGCAGGTCATCGCCGGAGTCATCACCGCCGCAGCCACAGACAATGGGCTCGGCTGCCTACCACCCGGTTGGAGCACATCGTGAACGCGACACCGGACGAGACCGCCAAGGTCCTGCGTGCCTGGGAGAAGACCGCACCGGGCTACGACAAGCAGATCGCCATCTTCGAGAGGATCTGGTTCGGCGGCGGCCGGGAATGGCTCGGCGCCCGCGCCCAGGGCCGCGTCCTGGAAGTCGCGATCGGCACCGGCCTCAACCTGCCGCACTACCCCACCGACGCGTCGATCACCGGCATCGAGCTGAGCCCGGCAATGCTGGCCAGAGCCAAGCGGCGCGCCGCCGACCTCGGCCGCGCCGTCGACCTCCACACCGGCGACGCCCAAGCGCTACCGTTCGCCGACGAGGCGTTCGACACGGTCGTCTGCGCGCTGTCGCTGTGCACGATCCCCGACCCGGCCACCACCATCGGCCAGATGAAACGGGTGCTTGTGCCCGGCGGGCGACTGCTGCTACTTGACCACACCGCCAGCACCTGGCCACCCATCCACGCCGCCCAGTGGCTCCTCGAACGGCTAACCATCCGCACCGCCGGTGAACACTTCACCCGCCGCCAACTCCCGCTCGTACGCGCAGCCGGGTTCGAGATCATCGAGGTCGAACGCGTCAAGGCCGGCACCATCGAACGCGTCCACGCCCGCAAGCCGATGCCGGGCAGCTGACGTGATCGGAGCCAAACTTGGAGCTGGCCGCGAGGCCGACGTGTACGCGTGGGGTGACGACGCGGTCGTCAAGCTGTACCGCCCCGGATTCGGCGGGCACCGCGCCGAAGGGGTGGCACTGGCCAAACTGGACGGTCAGGGCCTCGCCCCGAGGCTGATTGACGTCGTCGACCGCGATGGCCGCACCGGCTTGGTGCTGGAACGCCTCGGCGGGTCGGACATGCTGGTGCTGCTGCAACGCCAACCGTGGCGTGTGCTTGGCTTGGCCCGCGCGCTGGCCAAGGCCCACCTTGCCATCCACGCCGTCCGCGCCCAGGGCAGCCTTCCCGATCTGCGCCAGGTGCTGGCCGCCCGCATCGAGGACGCGGCAATGCCCGCGCAGTTGCGCGACTTCGCCTTGCGGGTTCTGAACGGGCTACCGGACGGCGATCGCGTGTGCCACGGCGACTACCACCCGGGCAACGCTCTGGTCGCCGCCGACCGGGTCAACATCATCGACTGGGTGGGCGCCACTTGCGGCGTTCCCGAAGCCGATCACGCGCGCACGCTCCTGCTGCTGCGGTGGGCTGATCCCCTGCCCGGCACCCCCTTGTTCTTGCGCGCTCTGATGGCGACTGGCCGGTCGGTGTTCGCGCACGGCTACGCGCGGGCGTACGCCGGCGGCTCACCCGTACCGTTGCGGCAGGTGGCCTCGTGGCTGGTCGTGCACACCGCCGCGCGTCTTTCGGAGGGCATCGACATCGAGCAACCCACGCTCATCGGCTTGCTCGACCGTGCCCGGCGCCAGGCCGGGCGATGAACGCGCCGGGTGACCGTCGCTGTCCTCCGCTGGTTGAACGTCGGGTCAGGCGGCGACCGGCAGACTCGCCAGACGCCATTCGAGCATGCCGTCGGCCAGGCGGATCGCGTCGCGGCCGTGGGCGCGCAGCAGCCGTACCGCGTCGTGAGCGAGCACGCAGTACGCGCCTCGGCAGTAGGCGACGATCTGCCCGTCGTTAGGTAGCTCGGCGAGCCGGTCGGCCAACTGGTCCAGGGGGATGCTGACCGCGCCGGGGATGTGACCGGCCGCGTACTCCTCGCGCGGGCGCACGTCCAGCACAGTGACAGTCGTGGTCTTGGCCAGCCGGTGCAACTCGTCGCGGGTGACCGGCCGGCCGCCGTCCTCGCCGAGGTAGGTGACGCGGGCGGCTTCGACGTCGGGTAGATGTGACTGGGCGACCTCGCGCAGCCGGGCGAACAGGTCGGCGACGTCGCGTCCGGCCAAGGAGTACAGGATGCGGGTGCCGTCGCGGCGGGTGGTGACCAGGTTCGCCTGGCGCAGCGTCTGCAGGTGCGCCGACGCGGTGCTCACCCCGACATCCGCCGCTGCTGCCACCGAGGCGACGTCGCGTTCGCCTTGGGCGAGCAGGTCCAGCAGCTCCAGGCGTTTGCCCGAGGCGAGGGCCTTGCCAACCCGGGCGAACTGGTCGAACAGCGCGGTCTTGTGCTGACGGTCACCCAAAGCCATCATCCTCCAAAGTTCTATGGAATATTGTAGGAGATGGGTTCGGGTGACCGCCACCCGCGCCGCGAGGAGGACGTGACACGTGGACGGCAGCCTTATCCCACTCGTGGACGAGGGCCTGGGCAACTCGGCATACCTGCTCGACCTCGGCGACGGCCGCGCCCTGGCCGTCGACCCATCTCTGGACCTGCGCGCCACCGACGCCACCGCGACCAAACATGGTCTGCGGATCGCGTACGCGGCCGAGACCCACCTGCACGCCGACTTCCTGTCCGGCGCCCGTCAACTCGCCTACGACCACGGCACGCAGATCCTGGCCTCGGCCGCCGGACAGCGCACGTTCGACCACCTGCGCCTCGACGACGGCGCCGAGGTCGACCTTGGCGGGCTCACCCTGCGCGCCCTGGCCACACCCGGCCACACTCCGGAACACCTGTCGTTCCTGCTGCTCGACGGCGACCGCGAGATCGGGGTGTTCACCGGCGGGTCGCTGATCGTCGGGGCCGCCGCCCGCACCGACCTGATCAGCCCCGATCGCACCGAGGAACTGGCCCGTGCGCAGTACTCCTCGCTGCGGCGGCTGGCGTCCCTGGCCGACGCGACCGCCGTGTGGCCCACCCACGGCGCGGGCTCGTTCTGCTCCGCCCCACCCGGCGCCGCCCGCACCTCCACCATCGGCGAGCAGAAGCAGGCCAACCCGCTGCTGGCCGCACCCGACGAGGACACGTTCGCGCGGATGCTGATCGACAGCCTCGGCTCCTACCCGGTCTACTTCGCCCGGCTCGGCGAGCTCAACCGCCACGGGCAGGTGATCACCACCCCGCCGCTGCTCGCCCCACTCGACGCCGCGCGGGTGCGGCGCCTGCTCGGTGACGGCGCGATCGTGGTCGACGTGCGGCCGGTGCGCGACTACGCCGCCGGGCACATCCCCGGCTCGATCGCGATCCCATTGCGCGCCCAGTACGCCACCTGGCTGGGCTGGCTGATCCCACCCGAGGTACCCATCGTCATCGTGCGCAACCCCGGCCAGGACCCCGCCGACATCCGGTGGCCCGCCCTCAACGTCGGCTACACCACGATCGTCGGGGAACTCACCGGTGGACTCGCGGCCTGGTCGACCGCCGGCGAACAGGTGGCCACGGCCCGGGTGGTGAACGCGGCTGAGATGGACACCGCCAATGTGCTCGATGTGCGCCAGGCCAGCGAGACCGCCGCCGGGCACCTGCCCGGCGCGGACCTGATCGAACTCGGCGACCTGACCGGCCACGCGAGCAGCGTTCCTGCCGGTGCGGTGACGGTGATGTGCGGGCACGGCGAGCGCGCCGCCACCGGCGCGAGCCTGCTCGAACGCGCCGGCCACACCCAGGTGTCCATCCTCGCCGGAGGCGCCCACGACTGGGCCACGGCCACCGGCCGGACCCTGGCCACCGGCCGATGACCACCACCGCAAGCCCGGCACCGCCGCGGCTGGGCCTGCGCGAAAATCTGCCCCAGTTCATCCTCCTGGTCGCGGTCAACGCCCTGGTCGGCGGGATGATCGGCCAGGAGCGCACGGTGCTGCCGCTGCTGGCCGACCAGGTGTTCGGCATCGGCGCGTTCACCGCGTCGCTGACCTTCATCGTCGCGTTCGGCGTCACCAAGGCACTGACGAACCTGGCCGCCGGTGCGCTGTCGGACCGCTACGGCCGCAAACCGGTCCTCGTCGCGGGGTGGCTGATCGGCCTGCCCGTGCCCGTGCTGCTGATCTGGGCGCCGTCGTGGTGGTGGGTCATCGCCGCGAACGTCCTGCTCGGCGTCAACCAGGGCCTGACCTGGTCCACCACCATCGTCATGAAGATCGACCTCGTCGGCCCGGCCCGCCGTGGCCTGGCCATGGGCTTCAACGAGGCCGCCGGCTACCTCGCCCTCGCCGCCACCTCGGCGGCGACCGGCGCTCTGGCCGCCGAACACGGGCTGCGTCCGGCGCCGTTCCTGCTCGGGCTCGCCTTCGCCGCCCTGGGTTTGGGCCTGTCGACGCTGTTTGTCAAGGAGACCGTCCACCACGCCCGGCACGAGGCCCGCACCCACATCCCGCGCCACGGCGAGCACGACGACGCCCTGCCCGGTCGGCAAATCTTCACCCTCACCAGCTTCCGCGACAAGGCCCTGTCCGCCGCCAGCCAGGCCGGGCTGGTGAACAACCTCAACGACAGCCTCGCCTGGGGCCTGTTTCCGATCCTGTTCGCCACGTCCGGCCTCGGCGTCGCCCGCATCGGCGTCCTCGTCGCCCTGTATCCGGGAGTCTGGGGTTTCGGGCAAATGATCACCGGCGGACTGTCGGACCGGTGGGGTCGCAAATGGCTCATCGCCGCCGGCATGCTGGTGCAGGCCGCCGGGATCGCGCTGGTCGCCGCCACCACCGACTTCGCGGTGTGGGCGATCGCCGCCGTCCTGATGGGCCTTGGCACCGCCATGGTGTACCCGGTCCTGCTCGCCGTCATCGGCGACGTCGCCCACCCCACCTGGCGGGCCCGCGCCGTCGGCGTCTACCGGCTCTGGCGCGACCTCGGCTACGTCGCCGGCGCCCTGATCGCCGGGATCACCGCCGACCTGCTCGGCCTACGAGCGGCGATCTGGCTCGTCGCCGCGATCACCGCCGCCTCCGGCATCATCGTCGCGATCCGCATGTACGAGACCCACCAGCGCCACCCGGCACCAGCCTCAACGAAGGGGTGAAGAGGATGAGCACGCATCCCGGCCTGGACGGCGAGCCGATCTACCTGGACTACAACGCCACCACACCCATCGACCCGGCCGTGGTCACCGCGATGCGGCCCTACCTGGCCACCGGCTTCGGCAACCCGTCCAGCGCCCACCGCTACGCCACCGCCCCCGCCGCAGCGCTCGCCACCGCCCGTACACAAGTTGCGGCGCTTATCGGCGCCGACCCGACCGGGATCGTGTTCACCGGCTCCGGGTCCGAGGCCGACAACCTCGCCATCCGCGGCACCGTCCTCGCCGCCCCCGACCACCGGCGGCATGTGATCACCCAGGCCACCGAGCATCCCGCCGTGCTGGCCACCTGCCAAGCCCTGCACCGCCTGCACGGCATCAAGGTCACCGTCCTGCCCGTCGACGCCCACGGCCTAGTCGACCCGGCCGACCTGCACGCGGCGATCACTCCACGCACCGCCCTCGTGTCGATCATGCTGGCCAACAACGAGACCGGCACCATCCAGCCGATCGCCGAACTCGCCGCCATCGCCCACACCCACGGCGCGGTAATACACACCGACGCCGCCCAAGCCGCCGGCAAAATACCCATCGACGTCGACGCGCTCGGTGTCGACCTGGTCACCTTGGTCGGGCACAAGATGTACGCGCCCAAGGGCATCGCCGCCCTATACCGGCGCCCCGGCCTGACCCTGGAACCCATCATCTACGGCGGCGGACAAGAACACGGCCTCCGCGCGGGCACCGAGAACGTCCCCTACGCCGTCGCGCTCGGCACCGCCGCCAACCTCAGCCGCGCCAACCTCGACAGCGAACTGTCCCGACTGACCGAGCTGCGGGACCGGCTCCACCAGGCCCTCAACACCGCCCTGCCCGACCGGATACACCTCCACGGGCATGCCGATCAGCGGTTGCCCAACACCCTCAACATCAGCATCACCGGCGTACCAGGAACCGAGCTGCTCGCCGCCGTCCCCCAACTGGCCGCCTCCACCGGATCCGCCTGCCACAGCGGTATCACCGAACCCTCACCCGTCCTGACCGCCATGAGCCTCGACCGCGACCGCGCGCTCGGGGCGATACGCCTGTCGCTAGGCCGATGGACCACCACCGCCGACGTCGACCAAGCAGCCAACCTGCTCGCCACGGCCGCGCGCAGACGGCACTCCGACGCCGAACGCGAACGGCTCTGTGCGGCCGTGGAATCAGCCGGTGAGGATTCGGACCTGCGCGGCTGAGAAGGAGTCCCACGCGCCGATCGTGGCGAGTTGCGCGAGCCGTCCTGTGATCTTGTCGGTCCTCAGAGGGAGCCCGATCAGCGACCGGCTGGTCGGCTGGGTCCTGACCGTCGGCGGGCTGCTCGGCGGCGTCGCCGCATTCGTCCTGATCGTGGAGAAGATCGCGCTGCTGCGCGATCCCGGCTACACGCCCAGTTGCTCGATCAACCCGATCCTGTCCTGCGGGTCGGTCATGAACACTCCGCAGGCTGAAGTGTTCGGCTTTCCCAACCCGCTGCTCGGCGTGGCCATGTTTCCAGTGGTGGTCGCCACCGGCGTCGCCGTACTCGGAGGGATCCGGCTGCCCCGCTGGTGGTGGCTCAGCATGCAGGCCGGCACGATCCTCGGCATCGGGTTGGTGCACTGGCTGTTCGTACAAAGCCTCTACCGGATCGGCGCGCTGTGCCCGTACTGCATGGTCGTGTGGGTGGTCACGATCATCGTGTTCAGCTACACCACACTGCACAACCTCGACCGCGGCCACCTCCCGGCCCCGCCTCCTGGCGGCCGGCGGTCACCGCCGTCACCCGCCTGCACACCGCGATCCCGGTGGCGTGGCTGCTCATCCTGACCCTGCTGATCGGCGAGGCGTTCTGGACGTACTGGCGCACCTTGTTGTGACGGCGGTCGCCCGTTCACCCGGCTCGGCCATGGTCACATGGCCGAGCCGGGCCGCTGCTGAGCTGCTTCGCTGATGGGCGAAGGGAGAGCGGGTGCGGTTTACGACCCGGGCGCTGCGTCAGTGCCCCGGTGGCGGCTGGGACCGCATCGGGGGTGGGAGCGCGCATGTGAGCCGCTGCCGGACACTCCGGCCCATATCTGCGCCGGGCCTGGCGACTCTGGCTGATCAGCCGTACGCCCAAGGGCGGCGTACCGGTGATCGATGACGGCCTGTGCCCCCGACACGATGACATACGACTGCGGCGATGGCGGGGCTCAACGCCGCTTCACGACCGCAAGCACCCTAATACAGGATTTGCTGTATCCAGAGTTCGCTGTACTCTCATGAGTTATGGAGACGGTGTCGTACGGGCAGGTGCTGGCCCGGTTCGGGCATGCCCTGTCGGATCCGACGCGGGCACGGCTGCTGCTGGCCTTGCGGGAGGCCCCGGCCTATCCGGCGGATCTGGCGGACCTGCTGGGGGTGTCACGGCAGATCGTGTCCAATCACCTGGCCTGCCTGCGTGGGTGTGGCCTGGTGGTGGCGGTGCCGCAGGGCCGGCGAATGCGCTACGAGCTGGCCGACCGGCGGCTCGGACACGCATTGGGTGATCTGCTGAGTTTGGTGTTGACGGTGGATCCGGCGTGCGCGCCCGAAGGTGCGGACGCTGCCATTCATGTGGAGGGACTGGGGTACGGCGTTGCCGGCGTGAAGGAGGTCACGCGCTGATGGGTGCCGACTGCTGCGGTGACGAGGTCTCCACGAACACCTCCACCACCGACGACCATCACGACGACGGGCAGGGCCGGTGGTGGCAGGTCCGCGAGCTGCAGCTGGCCGCCGTTGCGGCGGTCTTGCTGGCGGCCGGTTGGGGCGTCGGGCGAGCCGGGTTCGACACCGCCACGACGGTACTGGAGCTCGGCTCGGCTGTGGTCGGCGCCGCGTCGTTCGTGCCCGGCGCGATCCGCCGGCTGCTACGCGGCAAGATCGGGGTGGCCACCCTGATGATGATCGCCGCGATCGGCGCGGTGGCGTTGGGCAAGATCGCCGAGGCGGCGATGCTCGGCGTGCTGTTCTCCATCGCCGAGGGCCTGGAAGAGTACGCGGTCACCCGCACCCGCCGCGGGTTGCGGGCGCTGCTGGACCTGGTGCCGCGCACCGCGACGGTACTGCGCAGCGGCGCCGAGATATTGGTGGACCCCCAGCAACTGCGGGTCGGTGACGTGCTGGTGCTGCGCCCCGGCGAGCGCGCCGCGACCGACGGCGTGCTGCGTTCCGGGCGCACCGTGTTGGACCTGTCCGCGATCACCGGCGAGTCGGTACCGGTGGAGGCAAGCGCCGGCGACGTCGTCTACGCGGGGGCGATCAACGGCGGCGGCGTGGTCGAGGTCGAGGTCACCGCGGTGGCGGCGGACAGCTCCCTGGCCCGCATCGTGCACATCGTGGAGCAGGCCCAGGAACGCAAGGGGGCCGGGCAGCGGCTGGCCGACCGGATCGCCCGGCCGCTGGTACCCGGCATCATGCTGCTGGCCACCGTGATCGCGGTGGCCGGCAGCCTGCTCGACGACCCCCGGGTGTGGATCGAGCGGGCATTGATCGTGCTGGTCGCCGCGTCGCCATGCGCTCTGGCCATCGCGGTGCCGTTGACGGTGGTCGCCGCGATCGGGGCGTCCAGCCGGACCGGGGCCCTGGTCAAGGGTGGCCTTGCCGTGGAACGCCTGGGCCGCATCCGCGTGGTCGCGTTGGACAAGACCGGCACCCTGACCCGCAACCAGCCTCGCGTCGTCGAGGTCGTGCCGGCCAACGGGTTCAGCCGACAGCAGGTGCTGCACGTCGCCGCCTCGTTGGAGGCGCGCAGCGAACACCCCTCGCCAAGGCGGTCCTGGCCGAGATCGACACGCCTGCCCCGGCCCAGGACGTGCAAGCCGTCGCCGGCGCCGGCCTTGTCGGCACGCTGGACGGCGTACCGGTACGGCTCGGCCGGCCCGGCTTCGTCGACCCCGCCGCGCTGAACACGGACGTGACCCGGCTGCAAACCGCCGGCGCGACCGTGGTGGTGGTCGAACAGGACGGCACCCCGATCGGTGTCCTCGCGGTGCGGGACGAATTGCGCGGCGAGGCCGCCGACACCGTTGCGGCGTTGCGGAAGCTGGGTGTGTCGGTGGCGATGCTCACCGGCGACAACCCGCGCACCGCTCAGGCCCTGGCCGCTGCGGCCGGCATCACCGCCGTGCACGCCGACCTACGCCCGCAGGACAAGGCCGACCTGATCGGCCGGCTGCGGCGCGGTTCGGGCGGCATTGCGATGGTCGGCGACGGCATCAACGACGCCCCCGCCCTGGCCACCGCCGACGTCGGCATCGCCATGGGCGCGATGGGGACCGACGTGGCCATCGAAACCGCCGACGTGGCGTTGATGGGCGAAGACTTGCGGCATCTGCCTCAACTGCTGGGCCATGCCCGCCGCGCGCGGTGGATCATGCTGCAGAACGTGGGCCTGTCGATGCTCATCATCGGCGCCCTGATCCCGCTCGCCGCCGTCGGCGTGCTCGGCCTGGCCACCGTCGTGTTCATCCACGAACTGGCCGAGGTCGTGGTCATCGCCAACGCCGTCCGCGCCGCCCGCACCGTCGCGCTACCGCCCGCCACGGCCGCCACTCAGACGCCAGCATCGGAGCCGGCCAAACAGGCCGTCCTCGCCGCCGCTACACCCCCGCCGCGGCGGGCGCGGGGTCGGCCGGTGCGCGCACGATGCTGACCCTAAGTGCGGCGGCCGCCTCCACCCCGGACGAGCCGGACGGGTGCGGGTGCGAGCCGGGTTGCGCCTGCTGCCAGCCAGCCACCACCGCCGCGGCACAAACCACCGCGCCCGATCGCAACGCGCGGCGGTAGCGGATCACCTCACCTGTCTCAAGGCCGGTCCCGAGATTCGGGGCCGCGTTGACCGAATGGACTGGGGACGATCTTGCCGCCCTCGCTGACCTGGGCTACGAGGGCGAGGCAGGCACCTTCACCGCGCCGATCAAGAAATCCAAGCCTGGCAAGCTCACCAGCGCTGTGTGCAGTAACCCGCGGAGTGCGAGCGTAGGCGCCGGCATCGATACATTGACGTCTGGCGATCTCGATGTCGGGCGCATTACGGTATTGGTGCTCTGGTTCGCGGCGTCGGGCGGGCGTTCTGGCCCATCGTTAGTTGTCGGCCTCGACGCATGGCCGGGGCCCTCGTTCTGGGATGGGAAGGGTTGGTTGTCATGGCTGTATCCAGGCGGTCGACCCTGGCCGTGTGTGGGATCGTGGCGGGCACGGGTCTGCTTGCCGCCGCCGTGATGACCTCGGCGGTGGCCGGCGCGGCAGCGTCTACCCCCGGGGACGGCGGGTGCCGTGCCACCGCGCGCATCGACTCGCAATGGGGCACCGGGGCAACCGGCGGTCAAGTCGTTTCCGTCACGGTTACCAACACCTCGGCGACGACCGCCACGAAATGGACCGTGACCTGGACCCTCGGCACCGGCCAGCGCGTCGTAGCGGCATGGAACGCCGCTGTCAGCACGACCGGCACCACCGTGACGGCGGTCAACGCCTCGTACAACGGAGTGCTCGCCCCCGCGGCATCGACCACCTTCGGCGCGCAGCTATCTGGCCTCGCTCCGGCTCCCGCCCTGAGCTGCGGGAACGACACGTCCACGCCGCCCAGTTCCGGACCCACGAGTGCGACGCCGCCCAGCGGGGTTGACGTCACGGTCACCCAGGCCGACAACCAGCGCACCGTCACCCTGCTCGTCGGGCAGACGCTCGGCGTAGCCCTTGGACCCGACTTCCTTCCCCAACGGTCAGCGGCCCCGGCCTCGCGCAACTGTCGACCAGCGGCGGCTATCCCACCGGACAACCCCTCGCCGCGTCGTACCACGCTGTAGCGGCAGGCCCGGTCGACATAACGACGCGCACGGACTACGCCTGCTTGCATACCTCGCCCCCATGCGCCCTGCCCACCACACTGTGGACACTGCACGTCAACGTCGTCGACGTACCCGACACGGGTCAGACCATCACCGTGACCACAGCCGACAACCAGAGCACAGAGCGGCTGCGTGTCGGCGACACGCTCGTGGTCAGCCTGCCCAGCGCCTACCTCCCACCGAGGACCGCCGCAAATGGGGTCATCGTCGAGCGCGATGTCGTCGGTGGCTACCCCACCGGCCAGCCGCTCGTCGCCCGCTACCTCGCGACTGCAGCCGGACAAACCGCAATGTCCACCACCACAGACGACCCGTGCAACCACCTACCGACGCCCTGCCCGTCACCCGTACTCCGCTGGAGCCTCAGCATCATCGTCACAGCCTGAACACCTCGGCCGATCTGGTCGACAGCGACCGGTCGACTCCGGTCACCGCCAGGTTCTCGCCAAGATAAGGACGTGACCTCGCGGCGCGGCGGCCACCTTCGCGGTGAAGGGGCCGATTCCTCACCGTCGCGGGTTGCCTCGCCGGTGCCGCCAGGATCGCAGTAGCCGCCTTCCTGGGTAACGGACGTCAGCCAGGGCGGACAGCAGTCCGGCACGGCGTGCTGCCCACAGGGCGCACCCTGCGCAGATGTACACCCCGGGGGTGTTGCCCAGTTCGGCGACCTTGCCGGCGGGTCGGTCCCGGTCGCAGCAGCCGCATCGGCGCAGTTCGGTGACGGGCGGGGTCTGGGCGGTCATCGGCGTGCCCTTTCTCGAAGTGCCGCGATGAGGTCTGGCAGGTCGGGAACCCCGGCCGGGCCGCTTGTCGTGGGGTAAATCCGGCAGCTCAGCCCGGCCGGTGGTAGGACGGCCGGGAACAGGTCCTCGCCGTCGACGGTGATGGTTGGCGAGCCTCGCAAGCCGAGGGCCGCTGCCTCGGCGTCGGTCTCCACCGGGACGAACGTCACGGCCGTCTCTGGGTGACCTACCTGGTCGAGGGCGTGCCGGACCCGTCGCCCGGCTTCGGGCCAGTTCGGACAGCTCGCGAAGTACAGCACCAACACCTGCACCATCCGATGATGCACCCGTGGTTTCGTTCGCGAGAATGGGAGCCAGATGTTCGCCAATTTTCGGCGCTCCTCGTCGGCCCGTCCTGCGCGAATGTTCGTGAACACCCGCCCCAGCCGTTGCAGGGGCCGCCTGGCCGATCGTGACCCACGGGATTGGGCACGAGAGTGCCTGAATGGGCTGAGGGTGGGGATAGCGGTGGGTAGCGTGTTGACCGTCGGTGGAGGACAGCGGGTGGACGAGCACATGCACAGCCTGACCCAGGCGCGGGAGGCCTACGCGGCGCGCGACTGGGCGACCGCCGCGTTGCGCTTCGACGCCGTCCCGACCGGGCAACTCGCCGCGGACGACCTCGCCGACTATGCAGATGCCGTGTGGTGGCTCGGCCGCATCGAGGACAACCTGCGGCTCAGCGCCGCGGCATGCGACGCGTTCCTGGCTGACTCCCGACCGGTGGAGGCCGCAGGGGCCGCCCTGGTGCTGGGCGTCTTGCACCTGGCGCGGGGCGACGAGCCGCAGGGCATGGGGTGGATCGGCCGCGCCGGACACCTGCTGGAGGGTGTCCCGGTGTGCCCGGTGCACGGGCTGCTGCTGCATCTGACGGGGGTGGAGCCGAGCCTGCAGGCCGGGCAGCCGGCGGCGGCGGTGGATGCGGCACGCCAGGTGCGGGACCTCGGCCGTCGGCTCGGTCAGCCCGACCTGGTGGCCATTGGCCTCAACGGCGAGGGTCGCGCGCTGATCAGGTCGGGCCATGTGATCGACGGGCTGAGGCTGCTCGACGAGGCGATGATCGCCGTCCTGGATGGCGAGCTCGCCCCGTTCGTGTCCGGCACCCTCTACTGCCACACCATCACGGCGTGCCACGAGGTCGTCGACGTCCGCCGGATGGCTCGGTGGACCGACCTGGCCGAGCGGTGGTTGGCCACATTCCCCGCGGCGGTGGCGTTCGGGGTCTGTGCGCGGTGCACCGGGCTCAGCTCCACCTCATCCACGGCAGGTGGAACGACGCCGAGCGCACAGCGCTGCAGGTCGTGCCGGACCTCGATGCCAACCGGATCGACTATGCCGCCGAGGCATGGTACGTCGTGGCCGAGGCGCGCCGGCTGCGCGGCGACCCGAGCGCCGCAGGCGCCTACGACGAGGCGCACGCCCGTGGGCGCGACCCGCAGCCGGGTCGGGCCCTGCTGCAGCTCCTGGGTGGCGACGCCGCGGGAGCCGCGACGTCCGTGCGCACCGCCCTGACGGCCGTGGGCAGCGATTGGCTGCGCAGGGCGCCGTTGTGCGCTGCCGCGGTCGAGATCGCGGTTGCCGCGGGACGACCGGGCGACGCGTCGGCCGCAGCCTCCGAGCTCGCGGCGACGGCAGCGACCTATGCCACCTCCGGGCTGCAGGCGATGGCGGCCGGTGCGCGCGGCGCAATGCTGCTGGCCGAAGGCCACGCCGAGCAGGCCCTTCCGGTGCTGCGCGACGCCTGCCGGCGCTGGCACGGGATCGGCGCGACCCACGACGTCGCCACCACCTGCACCCGCCTGGCCGAGACATACAGGGCACTCGGCGATGAGGCGTCCGCCGCCGCGGAGGACACACGGGCGCAAGAGGCGTACGAGCTGCTGGGCGTCCCCCGGCCGGGTGCGGAGGCGCCCGACGGACTGAGCCGGCGCGAGTGCGAGGTGCTGACGCTCGTCGCCGAAGGACGCTCCAACCGGGAGATCGGCGAGCAGTTGTTCATCAGCGACCGCACGGTCGGCCGGCACCTGACGAACATCTACCACAAGCTCGGTGTCACCTCCCGCACCCAGGCCGCCCGTTACGCCATCGAGCGCGGGATGGCCACCACCCGTTGAGCCGGACGCGACTACGCAGGACCGCGTAGCCGAGCCGCCGCAGGTCGGCTGGTTCCGCCGATGCCCCGCACCCGACGCGCTTCCTAGCGTCCTTTCGAAGACGCGCCAACCACCGGCGCCGAAACGATCGGGAGCACCACCATGAACGACAAGCGGATCCACCGAGCCGTCTGCGCCGACGGCACCGAGCTCGCCGGACGAGTCGCGGGTGAAGGACCGGCACTGGTGCTGGTCCACGGCGGGATCGGACACGGCGACCTCGCCTGGGAGGCGCTGCTGCCACACCTCACCGACCGGTTCACCTGCTACCTGCCGAGCACCCGCGGCCGCGGCCTGTCGGGCGACCACCCCGACCACACGCCGCCGCGCCTGGTCGAGGACGTCACCGCCTTCGTCGACAGCATCGGCGAGCCGGTGGGCGTCGTGGGCTGGTCGGGCAGCGGGCCGTGGTGTCTGGGCGCGGCGGCGCAGAGCGACTCGGTGATCGCCGTCGCCACCTACGAGCCGGTCGTCCCCGGCTCGGGAGAAGCCGACATGCCACGGCTCGGCGCCGCGTTGCAGAAGGTGGGCATGGCTGCTGCCGACGGCCGGCTCGTCGACGCCATCCGCGCCTTCGCCGCCGGGATCTGCACCGACGACGAAGTCGCCGCCTTGGAGCCGACGACCTTCTTCGAGCGCTGGGCGGGCGCCGTCCCGGCCCTGCTCAACGACCTCAGGCAGGACCGCGCCTACGAAGGCCCACGGTCCATCGACCCCGAGGCGCTCGAGCAGGTAAGTGTCCCGGTGCTGGTCCTGCGCGGCGAGCAGACCTTGCTCAAGGCCCTGTGGGCCGAGTCGGCAGAGCACATCGCCCGGCATGTCCCCGACACGCACATCCGCGAACTGCCGGGCGTCGGCCACTTCGCGCCCGTGCTCGCACCCGAACTCCTCTCAGAGGAGCTGATCACCTTCATCGAATCGGTCCACCCCCGCCCGAGCCGAACCCCTCGGGAGCCCCGAATCCGGCGTCGTGGACAGCCAGCACGCCCATCTGCGTACGCGGCGCGCGATCATGCCGCGAATCGCGCGGACCGGCGACGCGCGTCACCACCGTGAGTCAGCATCGGGAGCAGGGCGGAAACAAGCCGGTGAGCCCTTGGGGATGGTGCCCAAACTCGCGAACATCGAGAACCGTCAGATCGCGGCGCGGCACCGGCAGCAGCAACCCCAACGCCGACGCCGACGAGGTCAACCCCCGCACCGCCAACCCCGTGGGTCGAGTCAGCGCCCCCGCTCGGCGTTTAGCCGCGTGGTGCGTACATGATGACGGCGACGCCGGCCAGGCAGAGTGCGGCGCCGGTCAGGTCGTAGCGGTCGGGGCGGAACTTGTCCACGACGATGGCCCAGGCGAGGCGGTGTTCGCGGACACCTTGCCAGACGAGCCACGCGCCGCCGATCTCAGCGACAGCGGCGGCCAGGAACAGGGCGATGGACCGGAGGATCGTCACTGGGGTATGCCACCACACTGCGACGCCGAAACACGTCGAGATCAGCAGTCACAGCCTGCGGTGCCGCAGCCAGCGCGGGCGCCGCGGCGCCGGTGCAGCCACCACATGCCCAGGGCGGCGGCGCCCAGGATGGCGGCGACAGCGATGAGGGTCTTCTCCAGGAGGCCAGCGCCGGCACCGGTGAGTACGCCAGCGGCGATGAGCAGCGGCAGGGCGCAGCAGGCGGCGCAGGCGAGGGCGGCCAATGCGCCGGTGACCTTGCTCCGGGTGGGTGGTTTGTTGTCGATCTGGATCGGGGTGGGTTGGTGGCCGGCGGCGGCCGGCGACTTCGTGGGCAGGGTCATGGGCGGGTTCCGTCCAGGCGATTGATGTCGATGAAAGGGATCGGGCAGTCGGGGCAGGTGCAGTTGGCGAGGCTGTCGCACTCGGCGGCAACAACCTCGGTGAGCGCGTCACGCATCGCGGTCAGGTCGGCAATCTTGGCGTCGATCTCGGTGATCTTGTCGGTGGCGCGTTGGCGAAGGTCGGGTGAGGGTGGCGGCGCCGGCCGGCTTCGAGGAGTTCAGCGACCTCGTCGAGGGTGAAGCCGAGCCGTTGCGCGGTTTTGATGACGCCGAGCAGGGTGACGGTGTCTTCGGGGTAGATGCGGTGCCCGCCGATGCTGCGCCGTGGTTGGGCGAGCAGGCCGCGGCGTTCGTAGTAGCGCAGGGTTTGGATGTTGACGCCGGCCTGTTCGGCGACCTCACCAGTGCGCAGCCCGGCGCGTTCGGTGGTCATCAGGCGGCCTCCGGTGTGGTCGTGCGGGTGCCGTGCAGGGGCAGGCCGGCTAGTGTCCAGTCGGCTTTGCCGAGCAGGATGAGTAGTTCCTCACGGTCGATCGTTCGCACCAGGTGCCTCCCATGCGGGTGTGTCGGGGGTGCCGGGCACGGCAGCGAGTTGGTCGGCGGCGCCGTCGGGCATGCGGACCTGCAGCGTCAGCCCGTCGCCGTCAATGACGAGGGTGTAGGAGCCGAAGGAGCAGCACCGGTACTCGGCGGCGGCCAGCCGGGCAAGGATCGCGGCCAGGTCCCCGTCCAGCGGGAACCGCAACGCCAACCCGGTGGTGGTATCCGGCAGCGGCTCGCGGGCCTGAACCTGGGCCAGGACCTGCTGCCAGGCGCCGATCCGCTGCTGCGCGTCGCCGCCGGCGGCGGCCAGGTCGCAGCTCAACGCGTCGCCGTCACCGCCCGGGAACTGGTAGGTGGCGGCCGGTGCGGTCAACGCGGTCGTGCACGCACACTCGGGGCCGCACGGGCCGGTGTGGTCGGCGCCGGCCAGCACCTTCGAGGCTGCCTGGAGGCAGGCGGCCTGCTCAAACGCCGGGAGGCTGTCGCCGGTGACCTGCGCCCACCGGTCCCTGCCGGCACCCGCCTGCATGGCGTCGCGCAGTTGGGCGGTGATCTGGTCCTGGACGACGGTGGTGCGGCGGGTCACGGCGTGGGCGAGGGTGTCTTGAGCGGCCTGGCAGTCACCGGACCGCCAGCCGGCGGCCAGGTCGGTCAGGTCGGCGGTGGGGATGCCGAGCCGATCCGCGTCGTCAAACAGCCGCACGACGGTGGCCTCATCCGGGTGGTAGCCGTACCGGTCACCGTCCCGGCGCGCGGCCGGCAACAGCCCCGCGTCGTCGAAGTCCCGCATCCGCGCAGCCGGCACACCGGCGCGGTCGGCGAGCTCGGCCAGATACAGCAAGGCGGTCACGACGCGGTGCCCGTCGAGACGGCCGCGGCCCGCTGCGCCAACGAGTCCAACACGTCGGTGTAGACGGCCGGCACGCTGATGTCGAGGGCCAGCGCCTCGCCGTCGGTGGCCGGTTGCGGGGTGATGGTGAAGGCGAAGAAGGAGCAGCACTCGCTCTCTCGCGCGGTCAGGTCCCGCACCTTCTCCGCGAGCCCCGTGGGGCCGGTCAGCGACATCCGCACGTGATCGGCGGCGATCGGTTCCACCCGGCGTACCGCGGTGGCGAACAGCTCGTCGAACTCGGCCAGCCGTAGCGGCTGCTCCGCGGTCGGCAACGTGCACGCGTCGGGCACCTGGACATCCATCGCATACCCCCGAGGGCGGCTCCTGGCGCCGGTTCGGCGCCGTCTGGTTCGACGGTAAACCTGTACCTGGGTACCGGATACAAGTCCGGACCCGATCGGGTTACGCGCACATCCAGAAGACCGGTTGGGAGGGCGGCCACCGGCGTAGCTTCGCGGTTCTGAAGGATCAGCCTGGCGGCGAGAACCCTCTAGTGGGTGTTTCTTGGCTACCGTTAGCTTGCCGCGGCCCGGTGGAGCAGTTCGCGGATGAGGTCGACGACCTGGGTGGGTGTGAACGCCATGGCGTTGTCGCCGACGCTGATCTCGAAGCTGCAGCGGGTGGGGTCGGGTGCCGAGCGAGTCCGGCCGAACATCTGGATGCCTCGGTCGGTGAGCATGGCGGTGGCGGCGTTTTCGACGGCGGCTGGTGCTGCCGGCAGGTGGACGTGGAAGATCGGCGTTTGGGGTGGGTCCGGCCAGGCCAGGGCGGCGCCATCGGTGTTGATCGCTTGAACCAGTGCGATGGTGTGGGCGTGGTAGGCGACCGTCCGTGCCGCGAGGGTGTCGAGCCCTACCAGTGCCGCCAACGCCAGCGGCCAGGCGTCGTGGATGTTTCCGCCGAGCCGGGTGCGCCAGACGGCTGCCTCGCGGATGGTGGTCTCGTCTGCGGCGAGGACGGCGCCGCGGATGCCCTGTAGTCCTTTGTAGAGCGACACGTAGGCGGTGTCGAACAGCGCGGCGATCTCGGCCAGTGGCCGTTGGTAGAACGGTTGTGCCTCCCACAGGCGGGCGCCGTCCAGGTGGGTGGCGGCGCCGGTGGCGCGGACGGCGCTCACCTGGGCGGTCAAGTCGTCCCAGGCGGGTAGTAGGCCACCGATGTCGCGTTGCGGCAGTTCCCAGACCACGGCGCCGAGCGGCTCGCCGATCGCGGCCAGGTCGTCGCCGGTCATCAGCCGGTGCCGGTCGCCGGCGGGGTGGAACCGCAACCCGTGTACGGCGGCGTAGCCCTGTTTCTCCCACGCCTGCAGATGGGACTGGGGGTGGGCGGCGAACGCCGGGCGGCCGCGCCGGTCGGCGTGGATACGCAGCGCGGTCTGCTGGGCCATCGTGCCGGTGGGAAAGAACAGCGCCGCTGGTTTGCCGAGCAGGGTGGCCAGGCTGCGCTCCAACTGCGCCACAGGCCCGTCAGGTCCGTCCGGCGGCGTGTCCGGGTCGACGTAGTCGAGCATCTGACGCAGCACCAGGTGCGGCTGCCGGCGGATCGGCGCGTGTAGGAACAGGGCTTGGCGGACGGGACTGCCGGTCTGGGGCGTCGTCATGATCACAGACTGTCGCTGTTGCAAACTCATGGCAATAGGTCGTGACCGACATCACGATGGTTGTACAGTCGAACCAGTTGGTTGTGCGGTCGAACCATGGCCGACCCGGATGAGACCGCCGATGTCGCGGTAGCGCAAGACGCGCTGATGCGTTTCGTGCGCGGCTTCGGTCTGCACCAGCCGGACCGGACGCCATGTGGGCAGCCACTGCCGGTCTCGGAGGCGCACGCGCTGACCGAGGTCGCCCGGGATGGCCGGCTGCGCCAGGTGGAGCTGGCCCGGCGGCTGCGCCTGGAGAAAAGCACCGTCTCCCGCCTGGTCACCAACCTTGTCGGGCGCGGCTGGATCAGCCGACAGGCGGCGGTCGAGGACGGCCGCGGGGTGCTGCTGGAGTTGACCGAGGCCGGCGCATCCGCTGCCGGCCGGCTGGCCGAGGCCCGCCAGCAGCGGCTGACCGCCCTGCTTGAACGTGTCCCTGAAGATGAGCGCGCCGCGGTGGTGCGGGCGCTGCAGACCTTGGCGGAGGCCACCGAATGATCCACACATATTCCGGTCGCCGACGCGCGGCCGCGCTCGCCGCTGTCCTGGTGTTGGTCGCGGCCGGGTCGCCGCCGACCACCCCGACGTGGAAAGCGAGAGCGTCCTCGTCGACGCCATGGCCGGCGAAGTTCGTGCTCCACCCCGAGGACCTCTCGGTTGTCGTCGCATCCAACTCAACGCCGACATCTCTCCGACCCTGGCAGCGCTCTCGCCGGCAGCCTCGGCATCGCCGCCAGCGCCAACCTCAACCCCGAGCGACGCTTCCCCTCCATGTTCGAACACTTCGGACTCAACGACGAGGCGAAAGCCATTCACCGCGCCATCGAAACCACCACCGCCAACGGCACCCACAGCCGCGACATCGGTGGCACCGCGTCCACCACCGAGGTCACCGCCGCGATCATCAAACACCTCCTCGACAACTAGCCCTCGGTCGCGAACTGGTCGATCTCGGCGAGTTCCTCGGCCGTGAAGTGCAGGTCGCCCAGCGCGACCACGTTGCCCTCCAGCTGCGCCACGCTCGACGCCCCGATCACGACGCTGGTCATCCGCTCGTCGCGCAGCGCCCAGGCCAGCGCCAGCTGCGCCAGCGACTGCCCGCGCCGCTTGGCGATCGCGTTGAGCCCCTCGACCTTCACCCGCTTGCCCAGGGTCAGCGCGTCCTCGTCGAGGAACCGGCTGCTGCGCATGCGCGAGTCGTCCGGCACCCCGTTGAGGTAGCGGTCGGTGAGCAGGCCCTGCGCCAGCGGCGAGAACGCGATGCAGCCCGCGCCGACGTCGGCCAGCGTGTCCAGCAGCTGGTCGCGTTCGGTCCAGCGATTGAACATCGAGTACGACGGCTGGTGGATCAGCAGCGGCGTGCCCAGGTCCCTCAGGATCGCCGCGGCCCGGCGCGTCTGCGCCGACGTGTACGACGAGATGCCGGCGTACAGCGCCTTGCCCGCGCGCACGGCCGCGTCCAGCGCGCCCATCGTCTCCTCGATCGGCGTGTCCGGGTCGAAGCGGTGCGAGTAGAAGACGTCGACGTAGTCCAGGCCCATCCGCCGCAGCGACTGGTCCAGCGACGCGGTCAGGTATTTGCGCGAACCCCAGTCACCGTACGGGCCGGGCCACATGTCGTAGCCGGCCTTCGTCGCGATGACCAGCTCGTCGCGGTACGGCTTCAGGTCCGCGGCCAGTATCCGGCCGAAGTTCTCCTCAGCCGCGCCATACGGCGGGCCGTAGTTGTTGGCCAGGTCGAAGTGGGTCACGCCGAGGTCGAACGCGCGCCGCACGATCTCGCGCTGGCGCTCGGCGGGGCGGTCGTGGCCGAAGTTGTGCCACAGTCCCAGGGAGATCGCGGGCAGCTTCAACCCGCTGCGGCCGCTGCGCCGGTAGACCATGTCGTCGTATCGTTTCGGGCTTGCCACGTACGCCATGTTGATCAGCCTCGCCAGTTTCTGGGTGCCGGTCGGTGCGGCTCTCGGACGACCGCGACGCCTCCAGCAGGGACGGTGACGGAGCCGCAGACCGTCTTGCCAGTGAGGAGTTCGACGCCATCAGCGGTGACCTCGGCGCCGACTCCAGCGTGGTCGATCAGGAACAGATAGTCCGCGTCCGCACCGCAACGCCGGACCACCTCGATCCCGGCCGGCGCCGCACGCTCCGGCTGTACGCCCGCCTCCCGTCGGATGCGGTCGAGCACGGCCGCCAGTGTGGTGGAGTCGGGGTGGGTCGCCAGGTACCAGGCAGCTCCGCTGCCGCGAGTGCGGCGGGTAACGGCTGGGATGCCGGCCACCGGACCGTCGGCGTACGTGGCGACGGCTTCAGCGCCGGCGAGCCGGAGCCGCTCCGACCACAGACCAGCCGTCGCCCCCGCCGGCACGTCGCCGGTGAGGCCGACTCTTTCGCCAGGCAGCAAGGGAAACAACTCGTCGGTGCGCACACCGAGGACGTCCCGGAAGGCGCCCGGGTAACCGCCCAGGCGGATGTGGCAGTTTTCGTCGACGGCGCCGCTGTGGAAGCCGACAACCAGGGTGCCGCCGCGCTCGGCGAAGTTCGTGAGGTTCGCCGCGCCAGCGTCGTCGACCAGGTAAAGGCTGGGGACGAGCACCAGTCGGTAGCGGTCGAGGTTGGGGCTGCCGGGGCTGACGAAGTCAACGGCGACGCCCGCTCGCCACAGCGGCGCGTACCAGTCCCGCACCAGGTCCTGGTAGCGCAGTTCGCCGCTGGGCTGGGAGGGCAGTTCGAGGGCCCAGCGGGCGTCCCAGTCCCAGACGATGGCGACCCGCGCGGCGCTCTCGCTGCCCCGTACCTCCGCGAGTGCCTTCAGGTCCGCGCCGAGGCGGACGACGTCGTCCCAGATGCGGCTGTCGGTGCCCGCGTGGGGAAGCATTGCCGAGTGCCATTGCTCGGCGCCGTTTGTTGCCGCTCGCCATTGAAAGAAGGCGATACCGTCGGCGCCGTGGGCGACGTGGGCCAGCGCGTTGCGGTGCATCTCCCCCGGCCGCTTGGCACGGTTGACGTGTTGCCAGTTGACCGCACCGGTGGAGTGCTCCATGACCAGCCAGGGCCGGCCGCCGCCTAGCGAGCGCACCAGGTCGCCGCTGAGGGCGATGTCGACTTCGGGCTCCGGGTCGTCGGACATCAGGTAGTGGTCGTTGGAGACGACGTCCACTCCGGGAGCCCAGCGCCAATAGTCGAGGGCGTCGAAGTTGCGCACGACCATGAAGTTGGTGGTGGCGGGAATGTCCGGGGCGATGCGGCGCAGCACGTCGCGTTCGGCGGTGTACAGCGAGAGCAGTTCGTCGGAGCAGAAGCGCCGCCAGTCCAAGCGGTGCATGGGATTGGGGTCGGCGCCCGTGGCGCGGGGCGGCAGGATCTCCTCCCACGAGTAGTACCACTGGCTCCAAACGGTGGCCCCCATGCCTGGTTGAGGGTGCGCAGGTCGTCGTCGTAGCGGGTGCGCAGCCAGGTGCGGAAGGCGGCGGCGCTGGTGTCGCAGTAGCAGGCGGCGTTGTGGCAGCCGTATTCGTTGTGCACGTGCCACATGGCGAGGGCAGGGTGGTCGGCGTACCGTTCGCCGAGCGCTCCGGCGATGCGTAGGGCTGCTGACCGGTAGGCGGGGTTGCTGGGGCAGAACGTCTGGCGGCTGCCTGGCCACAGGGTACGTCCGTCCCGGTCGACCGGCAGGGCCTCGGGGTAGGCGCGGAAAAACCAGGCGGGCGGCGCGGCCGTGGGGGTGGCCAGGTCGGCCGCGATGCCGTTGTCGTGCAACAGATCGAGGATCCGGTCCATGCGCGAAAAGTCGTACCGGCCCTCGGCGGGCTCCAGCAGCGCCCACGAGAAGACGCCGACACTGACCATGGTCACCCCGGCCTCGCGCATCAGGCGCATGTCTTCGATCCAGACATCCTCGGGCCACTGCTCGGGGTTGTAGTCGCCGCCGTAGGCGATGCCCGGCACGCGGAGCACGGTGGTCATCGGGCCACTTCCGGCAGGTTCCACTGTGTATCACTTTCTGTAGACGCGGAGCGCGTTTGTGGTGAGGGTTGCGCGTGCCGTCGGCCTGTCACTGTTTGACGCCGCCGGTGGCCAGGCCGCTCTGCCAGTAGCGCTGCAGCAGTAGGAAAGCCACGACGAGCGGGACGATCGAGAGCATGGACCCGGTCACGACGAGCGCGAGCATGTCGCTGTTGGCACCGGATCCGCCGCCGACGGCCTGGGACGCCCAGGAGGCAAGCCCGACCGTGATGGGGTACAGGCGCGGGTCGTTGAGCATGATGAGGGGCAGGAAGTAGTTGTTCCAGGTCGCGACGAGCGTGAAGAGCACGACGGTGACCAGCCCCGGTGCCAGCAGCCGCATGGCGATCCGGAAGAAGATCTGGAGCTCCCCGGCCCCGTCGATGCGGGCTGCCTCGATGACGCTGTCCGGGACGGCGTCCTGCGCGTAGATGCGCATGAGGTACAGGCCGAAGGGGCTGACGAGCGAGGGCAGGATGATGGCCCAGGGGGTGTTGACCAGTTCCACCTTCGCGAAGAGCAGGTACGTCGGGATCGCCAGGGCGGTGGTCGGCACCATGACGGCGCCGAGCACCAGGTTGAAGGCGGCACGGTCGCCGCGGAACCGGAACTTGGCGAACCCGTAACCGGCGGCGGCGGCCAGCAGCGCGGCACCCAGCGAACTGGCGACGGCGTAGATGAGGGTGTTCACCAGCCAGCGTACGAAGACGCCGTCGTCGTGGGTCAGGGTCGCCCAGATGTTCGTCAGCAGCTGCGGGCTGTCCGATAGCCACAGTCCGAACGTCGTGAACAGGTCCTGGGTGCTCTTGGTCGAGGCGACCAGCAGCCAGAACAGCGGCAGCAGGAAGTAGGCCAGAGCGGCCAGCATGGCGATGGTCAGCGGGATGCTGCGCCGGTTCACCGCCGACCGGCGCCGGCCCGCGGGCCGCGGTGCCCGGTCGGCCGTCGCGGTGCCGCGGCTCGTCATGGTGGCGGTGGTCATGAGGACCTCCTGCGGTTCGCGGTCAGCAGCAGGGCGTAGGACACGATCACGATGACTATCCCTAGGAGGAAGGAGACCGCGGCCGCGTAGTTGACCTGCTGGCTGGTGAAGGCGAGGGAGTAGGCGTAGAGGTTCGCGGTGTAGGCGCTGTCGATCACGTCCGGGGCGATGCGCTGCAGCAGGTTCGGCTCGTTGAACAGTTGGAAGCTGCCGATCACCGAGAACACCATGGTGAGCAGGAGCGCCGGCCGAAGCGCGGGAAGCTTGACGGACCAGGCGATCCGCCAGGCGCCGGCCCCGTCCATCGCGGCCGCCTCGTAGAGATCGTGCGGAATGGCCCGCAGGGCGACATACAGGATGATCATGTTGTAGCCGACCCACTCCCACGTGACGATGTTCGCCAGGCTGCCGAGCATCCACCCGTCGGTAAGGAACCGCGGCATTGCCAGGCCGAACGCCTTGCTCAGCTGAGCGAACGGGCCGTAGTCCGGCCCGTAGAGGTAGCCCCACATGAGCGCGGCGACCACGCTCGGGACGGCGTACGGGACGAAGATGCCCAGCCGCACGACGCGCGCGAGCCGCAGCAGGCCGCTGTCGAGCGCGAGCGCGAAGAGCAGTGCCAGCAGCAGCATCACGGGCACTTGGATCACCAGGAACGTCGCGACCCGCAGTACACCTCGGATCAGCAGTGGGTCCGACACGGCGGTGACGTAGTTGTCCAGGCCGACGAACGTCGTCCCGCCGATGAGCCGATGCTGGAACAGGCTGAGGTAGGCGGCGTAGGCGAGCGGAGCGAGGAAGAGCAGGACGAAGAGCACGAGAAACGGGGCGACGAACAGCGGCCCTGCCGCGCGGTGTCGCACCGGTCGGCGACGTGTCGACCGTGCTCGCTGCGAGACCTCGTACGGGGCTGCGGTGGTGGCGGTCATGCCAGGCCCTTCTGCGGTAGGGGTGTACCGGCGCGGGCCCCGCGCCCTCGCGGAGCGCGGGACCCGCCGGTCGTCACTGGCCCTTGACGGTGAAGCCCTGGCTCTTGGCGTACGTGGTGAGCCGCGTCTGCCACTCGTCGAGCGCGACGACGGTGTCCGCCTTGCCGGCGAGGGACTTGCCGACCGTCTCGGTCCAGTCCGTCACCGCCCGGTCGAGGAACGGCGGCCACTGGAACGAGGGGCTGATCGTGGTGCCGATGCCGGCGAACACCGTGTTGACCTGCTGGCCGCCGTAGAAGGCAGGAGCCTGGCTGGCGAAGCCGGGGTCCGCGAGCAGCGCCTTCGTCGCCGGGAAGAAGAACTGCAGGGTGGTGAACAGCTTCGAGCTCTCGGGGTCGGTGTTGAGGAACTGCGCGAACTGCGCCGCGGCGATCGGGTTCTTCGTCGTCTTGGTGACCGCGCTCGTGGAGCCGCCCCAGTTGCCCGAGCTCGTCGTGGACGCGTCCCACTGCGGCAGCGGAGCGGCCCGCCACTTGCCCGCGGTCGACTTGGCCGCACCGGCAAGGAAGCTCGGCCCCCAGGCCGCGGTGAGCCAGGTGGCGTACTTGCCCCTGTTGAGCGCGGAGAACCACGGGTCGGTGAAGTCGGGTTCGACGCCGATGACGCCCTCCTTCGCGAGTCCGCCCCAGTAGGCGGCGAGCTTCTTGGAGGTCGCGTCGTTGACGTTGATGGAGATGTCGCTCTTGTTGACGGTCGCGTACGGCTTGGCGCCGGCCTGCCAGAGCAGGCCGTGCCATGCCGCGGCCTCGTTCGAGGCGAGGTTGGTCAGGTAGATGTCCGGGGCCGCGGTGTGCAGCTTGCGCGCCGCGGCGGCGAACTCGTCCCAGGTCTTCGGCACCTCGATGCCGTACCGGTCGAAGATGTCCTGCCGGTACAGCATCCCCATCGGGCCGGTGTCCTGCGGGATCGCCCACACCTCGCCGTTGCTGCCGCTGACCTGCGCCCACGTCGACTCGACGAACATGTCCTTCAGCGCCGACGCGCCGTAGGGCCGCAGGTCCAGCAGGCTGTCGGTGATCGTGAATGTCGGGATGGCCTGGAACTCGATCTGCACCACGTCCGGAGCGCCGGTGCCGGCCTGCAGCGCCGTACGCAGCTTCGTGTAGTGCTGCACGCCCTGGCCGGCGTTGACGACGTTGACCTTGATGGCGGGGTACTTCTTCTGGAAGAGCGCGACCTCCTGGTCGATGTCCGGGACCCAGGTCCAGAACGTCAGCTCGGTGGGGGTGGACATCGCCTTGTCGATGTCTGCCTGGCTGACCGGCGCGGCGGCCGGCGACGTGTCGCCGGTGTCGCCGCTGTCGCCGCACGCGGCCAGCGCTGCGGTCAGCGACACCGCTCCCGCCGTGGTGAGAAGCGTTCGGCGGCTCACCGGGAACGGGTTGGCGAAGGATTCGGGCATGGTGGACTCCTGTCACATCGGTGGGGGTGATCGACACACCGGGCGACGCGTGTACGCCAGGTGTGGAGGAAGCGAATGCGTTGGGGGTGGGGACACAAGGCGAAGCAGAGGTCAGTGCGGCAACGCGCTTGGGGATCGCGCGCCTAACCGCGGCCGATCTCAGGTGGCGATCGGCGCTGATCAGCGTTGGGCGGGCAGCCCTCCGTCCGAGATCGAGGGACCGTGAAGGCCACCACGCGGAGAGGGGTCGCACGACGCCCACGTCCCCGGGGTCGTCCGGGACGGCGGGGGCGCTGTCGAGGCACGGACTACGAGCTCGACCGGTGGGTCAGGTGCCGGTGGAAGATCTACTTCCGGTTTCTCGATGGCATGCACAAGGAGCTTGAGTCCCTCCTTCGCCGCGGCGTCGAACGGCTGACGCACCGTGGTCAAAGGAGGAGTTACATAGGCGGCGACCGGCATGTCGTCGAAACCGACGACGCTGACATCGTCCGGCACGTGCCGGCCGGCTTCGGTGAGCGCGCGGATCAGCCCGATGGCCATGTCGTCGCCCGCGGCGAACACGGCGGTCACGTCGCTGTCGTAAGCCAGCCCGCGGCCTGCCGCATACCCGGAGGCGGCCGACCAGTCCCCCTCAATGGCAGCAGGCGCGCTCCGGCCGCGAGCTGCCAACACCGCCCGCCATCCCTGAAGACGATCTCTGGCGGCATACCACCGCCGCGGACCGGCGAGGTGATGGACCGTGGCATGTCCCAGATCCAGGAGATGCTCAGTGGCCGCACGCGCCAACAGGTCAGAGCCGACCCCTGCGGTCAACGTCCGGCGGCCGGCGAAAGCCGGCGGCGCACCGAGGAAGAGGACCGGCACGTCGACGCGGACAGAGACTTCTCCGTCATCGACCGGCTCGGAGATCACGATGCCGTCCACGCCCTGCCCTAGCAGCGACTCCACGGCGCCGGCGACACCCGCCGGGTCGCCTTCCACAGTGCTGACCACACGCAGCGCATAACCCGTATCCCGGACGGCTCGCTCAACGCCCACGAGCAGCGAGGCAGGACCATACCCGGCCGTCCCGAGCGTCACCACACCGATGGAACGAGTCCGTCCGGAGGCGAGCGCACGGGCCGCGTTGTTCAGCCGGTAACCAAGCTGCTCAGCCGCGTCGAGCACGCGCCGGCGCACCTCGGCTGACACGTACGGCTCGCCGTTGAAGACCCTAGACACCGTTTTTCGGGAGACCCCCGCCACGCGGGCCACATCCGCACTGCGTGGCGCTGGGTGACTTTCGTCCCCTCCCACCAGTTGCACCATGGATATCTCCTTAGAGACCGCCGAATCCCGAGGTCAGCCTATGTGACCGCGCGGTCATGACCGCGCGGTCATGGTTGCGCGACCAGAAGCCGCCTGTCAAGAGGCCGTACTACATCGGCTCGTAACACATCGGTGACGCTGCATCATCGTCACGACCACTCCCCCGCAGCGTGAGAAGCCCTGGTGTCCGGTCCCGGGCGGAAGCTCAGTCACGGCCGCGCCAAGGTCCTTTCCCGCCAGGTGACGACTGGCTCGCACGGAGAGCAGCCCTACCGTCTTCTCCGTGGTGACCCGCGACGGGAGTTCGGACCACGCGGTGCGCTGGGCCGTGGACGTCTTCGACGAGGTGAGTCTCATGTCCACCCGCCTGACCCACGTGTTCGACGGCGGCTCGCAGCCGAGGGAGAAGCTCACGCCCAAGCTCCCCGGGTGGAGGACTTCTCCGCCGGGACGGTGCGGCTCATCGGCGTGGCCGAGTTGCTCGGTGGCCTCGCGTTGATCCTGTCTGAGGCCACCAAAGGACGGCCCGGCACGCGGCGTCAACCGCTACGGGTTCTACGGCACCGACAAGATCGGCATGGCTGTGACCCGCGCCGACATCGCCGCCTTCACCGCTGCCCAGCTCACCGACGACCGGTTCCACAACGCCGCGCCGGCCATCAGCAACTGACGATTAGAGCATCTATGGCAGTCGCAGCCGCCATACCGGCGTCTACTACAAGGACGCTCAGGCGGTTGCCGATCTCGTTTCCCCGCCGGACTCCGACGCTGTGGCGGGGACATCCTGGCCGGCCGCGTCGGGCCGGTTGGCAACCCAGCTCAGCAGCATCGCGAGGGCCTCGGTCGTCGGTGAGCCGAGCCGCGGCAGGTATGCCTGGGGCATGACTCCTCGCTTCGCTCGATGTTCGGAATATTGAGGAGCAGCCGCCCGATGGTACGGGGTTGGCTGCTCCTCAGCGGCGGTCCTGGCGCCGCTGCCGCGGGCGGGGCCGTGAGCGGCGACGGCGTCGACGAATCGAGTCGGTGGCGTCTGAGCTGCGTAGGCGGCTCACGCCCCGATGTATGGATGCGTCACGGGGCGGCGTAGGAGTGTTCGGCGCCGTCGCGCTTGGTGTAGATGTCCCAGTAGCGCTGGGCGATGGTGTCGGCCTGGGTTTCCGGGCCGCCTGTTCCGATCCAGACGAACAGCGGCACGTGTGCGGCGTATACGCCGGTGCCGGCGGTTGCCTGGTGCAGTTTCAGCACCCAGGCGCGCAGGGCGGCGGTGGCGACGGCGACGGTGGCGAACTCGGGTGGCGCGGCGAGAGGGTCCATCGAGGACCCGCCGGTGGTGTACAGCAGCGTGCCCGAGTCGCGTTTGAGCATGTCGGGAAGTACCTGTTGCGCCGCGGTGATGCCGCCGTAGAGGTAGTAGTCCAGCTGGGGTTGGAGGTTGTCGACGGTGGCTTCCAGCGGGCCGGCCATGGTGATGCCAGGCACCGGGTCGTGCGGGGCAGGCGAGTACTCCAGCACGTCCACGCTACCGAAGCGGTCGTTGATGCGGGTGAACGCGGCGGCCAGGGATTGCCGGTCCATGACGTCGGCGGCGAACCCGGCGGCGTCGATGCCTGCCTCGTTCAGTTCGGTGGCGAGGCGGTCGAGTCTGTCCTGGGTCCGCGACACGAGTGCGACGGAGAAGCCGTTGCGGCCGAACACTTTGCCGATGGACAGGCCCCGCGTCGCTGCCCGTAAGCGGGTCGGGTGCGGTGCATGGCAGAGCCGGCCCGGCCGAACCGCGCAGCTCGAAACAGCTCCCGCAACGCGCGGCACCGACCCAGTGGCGGGCCTGGTCAACGCTGACGTGCTCGGGTCGGGCACGTCCAACCCGTAGGGGTTCGATGGCGTTCCTGGACGAGCTGCGCGACTTCTGCGCGAAGGTGCAGGTCGCGCCGGAGGACGATGGCGGTCTGCTGGACGTCGCCGCGATCCTGGGCGATCCCGAGCCCGACACGCTGGTGTACTGCTGCGGGCCTGCCGGTCTGCTCGACGCGGTGGAGTGGCGGTGCGCCTCCTGGCCGTCGGGGGCACTGCGGGTCGAGCGGTTCAGCGCCGGGGACCAGACCGTCGACCCTGCTCGGGATCGACCTTTCGAAGTCGAGTTGCGGCCGCTCGGGAGTGGTCCTCGATGTGGCGGTCGGTCGTCATTGGCCGTACCGCCCGGCACGTCAGCGTCGAGAACGCTCTGGACCACGTCTTCGGTTACACCTGCGGGCTCGACATGACGGTGCGCTCGACCGAGGACCGCTCGACCCGCAAGTCGTTCGAGACCTTCACCCCGCTCGGCCCATGGGTGGTCACCGCGGACGAGATCCCGGACCCAGCGGCGCTGAACCTGCAGACGCGGGTCAACGACACCGTGCGCCAGAACGAGTCCACCGGCGAGAGGAGGGCACTCGGGATGGTCAGCCTGTCGGTGCCGGTTTCGTTGGACCGTGACCGTGACCGAAGCGAGTGCGGTTTTCGCGGATCTGGTCATGGTGGGCCGAGGCCCAGTCGATCACGGAACCGACGATGTCGAGCAGGCTGATGCCCAGAGGCGTGAGGGCGTACTCGACGCGTGGCGGCACCTCGGCGTACGCGGTTCGGGTGACCAGGCCGTCGTGCACCAGCTGTCGCAGTGTGAGGGTGAGCATGCGTTGGGAGATGCCTGGCACGGTCTGTTGCAGATCGGAGTAGCGCCGCACCCCGCGTTGCAGCGTGGCGATCACGAGCAGGGTCCACTTGTCGCCGACGCGGTCGAGGATCTCGCGGATGAAGCCGGAGTGCTCTGCCGGGATTCGAGCGCACGGCCCCACCGGCATCGCGGTCGCGGGTACAGCAGCGGCGTCCATGGCGCACATGCCCTTTCGGTACGGACACGAATGTGCCTTTTTGTAGAGGTCTCCATGCTGTCGCATGATGGCGTTACGCACAAGAGATAAGTTTTGGAGCCACCTCATGTCTTACCTACTGCACATCGATTCCTCTTCCCTCGGCGCCGACTCGGTGTCCCGGCAGGTCGCCCAGACTTTCCGGGATTCGTGGCGGGGGCCGGTCGTCCACCGGGACCTCGCCGTCGTTCCGGTGCCGCACCTGAGTGCCGCCGGCATCGCGGCGCGACGTTCGGACGAGGCCGGACGCAACCCGGAGCAGGCCGCGGCCGCGGAGATGCAGCAAGAACTGGTCGGGGAGTTCCTCGGCGCAAGCGCCTTCCTGTTCACGGTGCCGATGTACAACTACTCGATGCCCTCGGTGTTCAAGGCATGGCTGGACCAGGTCATGGTCGTGGGGGCCACGATGGGCCTTCCCGACGGCCCGCCGGCTGCCGGACGTCCGGCCTTGGTGATCTCCGCCCGTGGCGGCGGCTACGGCCCGGGCACTCCCAACCACGGCATGGACCATGTGGTCCCCACCTTGGAAACCGTCCTGGGGCATCGGCAGACGTTAGGACTCGACGTGAGCGTCCTGACTCCCGAACTCACCCTCGCCCCCGTCGTCCCCTACATGTCCCAATTCATGCCCCTGCACGAGGCCTCCCTGGCGGACTCCCACGAGCAGGCCCGCAAGCTCGCGGAAGCCTTCCAGGCCGGCCGGTAGCGGCCAAAAGGTCCCCTCCGCCACGCCATCCGGTGCGGCGGAGGGCCTTTACCGATCGGCTCGCGGCACTCGCCCCCCGGCCGAGTACGTGAACCACACCAAATCAGGAGAGACTCCCCGGAACAGGAATGAGATTTTCATGACCACTTCCACCTCGCCTGGATCCTCGACACGGGACACCGGCCGCGCTCTGGTCATCGAGGTGTGGACCGATTTGGGGTGCCCTTGGTGCTACCTCGGCAAGCACCGGCTCGAGCAGGCCATCACTACCGCTGCGGTCGGACAGGTACGGGTTGTCCTGCGTTCCTTCCAACTGGACCCGGACATGGCCGCAACACCGGTGCCGGTCCCAGAAGTATTCGTCGCCAAACACGGAGGTACGACCGAGCACGCCCGCCAGATGGAGTCGCAGATGGCCGAACTGGCCAAGGCTGAGGGCCTGCCGTACAGCCTGGACCGCCCTGCCGCGAACACCTTCGACGTCCACCGGGTTCTGCATCTCGCTCGCACTCATGGCGTCGCCACACCGATGTTCTCGACTTTGCAGCGCGGCTACTTCGCCGGCCTGGTCAACCCCTTTGACCAGGACGTGCTGATCCAGGTTGCCGCCGACGCCGGAGTTCCGGCCCAGGAGACCCGCGCGGTGCTGTCCGGGGACGCCTACGCACAGGCCGTCCGCGCCGAACGGGCCACAGGCGCGGCGCTCGGCATCACCGGCGTGCCGTTCGCCGTCTTCAACGGCACCCACGCCGTTGCCGGCGCTACCAGCGTCCGAGGTTACGCCGCCGCCATCGCGCAGACGCTCGGCGTGTCCGCATGACTGCGCACACCACACATCACACCAAGTCTGCCGACGACGACATCCTCATCGCGACCAGCGAGGGGAACTCCGAGGACCCGCCGTCCGCCCTCACGCTCATCAGTATTCCGGAGGGCGCGTTCTGCGACGCCCAGGGCCATTGCAGCGAACAAAGGGAGGGAACGTGACGGCGGTCAGCAACGAACAACCCGGACGCGCCGGCTGCGCGTAGCGACAAGGATCCCCTGCTGGTCGCCCTCACCGTCCAACGCCGGAGGCGGACAGCCCTAAGCCACGCCCATCCCAGCCACCGCCCTCACCACCGTGCATCTGGCCGGCATTGACCTGCGTGCGACCACGAGCGTCGTGGCCAACGCAGTGGTGGCTGCGCCCCCTCGGCGGCACCTCGCCAGCCAGCGCCCAGGTCCTGGAGATCGGCTGCAGAGGGCTCAGTTCGGCGGCGTGTCCTTGCTTCGCGGCGGCGAGGACGAATCTGGTATAGCGGCGCAGCGGGTCGAGTACCCGCGCGTCACACGGCTCGCCGTGCCCGGGCACCAACACCTGGGCGCCGAACGCCTCGATGCGTTCGAGCGCCTGCAGGTAGCCGGTGACTGAGCCGCTGACCAGCATCGGGGTGCCGCCGTTGAACACCAGGTCTCCGGTGAACAAAACACCACGGTCGGGCAGCCACACCACGACGTCGCTGTCGGTGTGGGCGGAAACGCCGATGTGCTCCAGCCGCACCGGGCGGTCCTCCAGCCACAACGTGAGCTGGTGGGTGAAAGGTGAGCGTTGGCGGCGTGATCGTCAGGGCGCCCCAGTCGGGGGTCGGCTGCCAGATCGGCGGCGTATTGGCCAGCACGGTGTCGGCGAGCATGCCGGCACGGCAGCGCTCGTGACCGACGATCGTCGTGTCGCGGAACAGGGCGTTGCCGTACGTGTGGTCGCCGTGGAAGTGGGTGTTGACCAGCGTGCGCACCGGCAGGCCCACGGTCTCGTCGATGCTCTGACGCAGGGCTCGCGCGTCTACACAGCGCATCTACTTGAGACGGGCCCTGGGTTCGGGAGCAGGTCCTCGGCGCAAAGCGCGCGCAGCCTCATCACGGTCTGGCTGAAAGTCGCCGGAGCGTTTTCGTAGAGCAGGTGGAGTTTCCGGACGGAGGTGCCGAATCGGCTGGCGATGGCGGCGGGGACGTGTTGACGTAGAGCAGGTGACGAGTCAGGAGATACTCGATGCTGTCGCGTACCGCCTCGTCGCTTGCGCCACTGTTGATGTATTCGTCGGTCGACACTCTGCGCGTGAGCGCGCCGACGAGCGACGCCCTCGCGGCCGGCTGACCCAGCCACCATCGCCACCCAACGACACCACGGCCGCGCCGCTGGCCCAGCCAACGCCAGGATCATCCGCGACACCGCCGCCCCGGGCCCGCCTCTCTGTGGCCGCCGATAGCCCGGGGCAGGCGCTCCACCTAGGAACCCTGGAGAACGCCGATATTCGACGGGTTCTTTTTGGAAACTTTCCAGGCAAATAGGATGATGTGTCGCACCACGCCCATTGACCGACGCCAATCAAGGCGATATCGTCGGAAAGCTTTCGCTCAGATCTCGAAACTTTCTTGGTGATGGATCCGCGCTGACCGGTGCTACCCCTCGGCGCCCGAAGGAGCAACCCATGAAATCGATGCCTCGAGCCTGGCGGGCGTTGCTGTCGATGAGCGTGATCTCCGCGGTCGGCGCGGCCACCGCGGTCGCGGTGATTCCCGCCGCGTATGCGGCGGAGGGGTGCCGCGTGGACTACAGGGTGACGTCACAGTGGCCCGGCGGCTTCGGGGCTGACGTGTCCGTGACCAACCTGGGCGACCCCGTGAACGGGTGGCGGCTGGTCTGGACCTTCGGCGCGGGGCAAACAATCGGCCAGGTCTGGAACGCGACCGCCACGACGTCCGGCGCGACCGTGACCGTCAGCAACCAGTCGTACAACGCCGTCATCGCCACCGGCGCCTCCGCCGGCTTCGGGTTCAACGGCACGTGGGAGCAGTCCAACCCCGTGCCGGCTTCCTTCAGCCTGAACGGAACCGCCTGCACCGGCGCCGTCACCACCCCGACCGGTTCGCCGACGGCTCGGCCCACGACCACGACCAGCCCAACGCCGTCCACGACCGCCACCCCGACGCCCACCGCCACCACGACGCCCCCGCCGGGGAACGGCTCGGTCGGGGTGACCGTGAACGCCACCGCGGGGCTCGGACCGATCCCGTCGAACGGCGTCGGGTTGAACACCGCCGTCTACGACCCCAACATGAACCACCCGGACATGCCCGGGCTCTTGCGAGCGGCGGGGTTCAAGGCGTTGCGCTACCCAGGCGGCTCGTACTCCGACATCTACAACTGGCAGACCCACGTCGCGGACGGCGGATACGTGGCCGGAGGCACCACCTTCAGCGAGTTCATGGCCACCGCACGGGCGACAGGAGCCGACCCGATCATCACGGTCAACTACGGCACCGGGACGCCGGAGCTGGCCGCTGGCTGGGTCAGGCACGCGAACGTGACCAACAACTACGGCATCAAGTACTGGGAGATCGGCAACGAGACCGTTGGCAACGGCACCTACGGGGCGAACTGGGAAGCCGACAGCCGCTGCACGGCCGCCTCCGGCGCTCCGATCCCGAAGGGCACCTACCCGAACCAGACGTACAACTGCGGCCCGAGCGTCTACGCCGCCAACGCCCTGCAGTTCATCGCCGCGATGAAAGCCGTCGACCCCAGCATCCGCGTGTGCATCCAGATGACCACGCCCGGACACTGGCCGGACGGCGTCACCAACGCGCAGAACCCACGGCCGTGGAACGAGACCGTGCTCAGCGCGATCGGCGCGAAGACGGACTGCGTCATCATCCACTGGTACCCGGCCGGCTTCCCGCCCAACCCGGACATCGCCGCGATGCTCAACTACCCCAACCAGATCGCGGGCATGGTCTCCGCCGCCAAGGCCCAGATCCATCAGTACACGGGATTGAACCCGGCGAACGTGCCGATCATGGTCACCGAGACCAACTCCAACGTCGCCGTGGACGTGCAGCCCAACGCCCTGTTCGCCGCCGACATGTACATGACCTGGTTCGAGAACGGCGTCACGAACGTCGACTGGTGGAACCAGCACAACGGTCCAGGCACCCCGAGCATCATCAACGGCGCACAGGACTACGGCGACGGCGGCATCTTCTCCAGCGGCACCAACGGCAGCGGTGTCACCGAGCCCCCGCTGAACACCCCGTTCGCGCCGTACTACGGCATCGCGATGCTCTCCAAACTCGGCTCGCCGGGCGACAAGATGGTCACCGCCCAGTCCGACAACCCCCTGCTCAAGGTCCACGCCGTGCGACGCACCGACGGTGGGCTCAACGTACTGATCGTCAACGAGGACCCGTCGAACGCGCGCACGGTGAACCTGACCTATAGCGGCTTCTCCCCATCGGGCGCGCCGACCGTCCACACCTTCGCCAACAACGCCAGCGCCATCACCTCCACGACCCAGGGTTCGGCCTCCTCGATCACGGTCGGCCGCTACAGCCTGACCGTGCTGCAGATACCGGGCAGCGGCGGAGCCGTCGCGACAGTTCCCGGACCACCCGGGCCGCCGACCGTGTCGAACCTGTCCTCCAACACATCGGGCAACACCACCGGGAAGGCGACGCTCCGCTGGCCGGCAGGGACGGCGGGCACCTACCCGGTCGCGAACTACAAGGTCTACCGGCTCACCACCACCGGCAGCACGTTGATCGCCAACCCAACCGGTACTCAACTGGACCTCAGCGGCCTGACGATCGGCGAGAGCTACCGCTACGAGGTGCGTTCCGTGGACAGCCACGGCTACGAGTCGTTGCCGACATCACCGATCACCGTGACGGTCCCACCACCGGTCGACGCCTCCTGCGCCGCGCACTACGAAGTCAGCAACAGTTGGCAGGGCGGCTTCATCGCCGCCATCACAATGACCAACCGTGCGGCGACCCCGATCGACAACTGGAGACTCACCTTCACCTGGCCGGCCGCGGGGCAGTCCGTGACGAACGGCTGGGACGCCACCTGGACCCAGACCGGCCAGCAGGTCACTGTGACCCGAGGCGCCAGCGGCTCGATCCCGGGCAACGGCGGCACGACCAGCGTCGGATTCCAAGGCGGCAACACCGGCCAGAATCCCACCCCGACAGTCTTCTACCTCAACGGCGTACCGTGCTCGAACATCTGACGAGTCGGCTGAATAGGTAGAACACCGCTGTGGTGCCCGGAAATGATCCAGGCATCGCAGCGTCCGGTCCAGCGGCAGCAGCTGATCCAGGCGATCGCCGCGCTTATTGACCCTCCACTGACGACAACTGACCGTGATGGCCGCGGCCGAGCTGGCACTTCTCCCTTGGCCGCAGCGGGAGCGCACCACAGGCGGGACTCGGTTTGGCGACCACGCTCGCCGTCCGGCGGAGTGCCGCCCCGCCCGCCGATCGCTAACCATGGCCGATGTCACGCGCCGAGGATGCGGCGTAGCCAATTGCGCCGTGCGGCCTTGGAGTCCTGGGACAGCGCGGCCTGCGGCGTGAAGACGTCGAAGCCGTCGACGCCGATGACCGCCATGTCGTGGGGCGCCTGCCGGCCGAGGTGCCGTAGGCCCGCCAGGACGGCCATGGCCACGTCGTCGTTGAAGGCGCAGATGCCGGTCACTGGGGTCGGCGGCGAGGGAGCCTGGGACGTTGGACGCGCCGCTCTCACGACGTCGCGAACTCATCCGCCTCTACATTGTGCTGTTCGCGGAGTCCCTGCACCCGCTCCACCCCGCTCGCGACTTCTTCGCCGACCGGCTCGAACGGGCGGTGGCCACCCTCGATGCAGTGGCGGACCTGGGCCGCTGGCACGCTCGGCCAGGCTGACGCCGTGACTCCGTAGGAGCAAGCAGGAGAAGCCGCCGGGCGTGCAGGCGCCTACGAGAGATGCTCTCCCATGGCTTCGCGGACCTTGGCGGTGTCGACGAACTGTTCGAAGCGCACGATCTGGCCGCCGCGGACGACGAAGTGGTGAGCGACGCGGACGTCGATGGCCTTGCCGGTGGCCTTGTTGGTGGCGGTGTATCTGGCCAGGACGGCGACGTTTTCGCCGTCGACGATGTAGGTGTCGTCGTGGGCGGTCCAGTCGTCCCAGTCGGCGGCGAGCTTCGCCATGACGTTGGTGGTGACGCCGTCCGGTGTGCGGTAGGTGCCGGCGAGGGGGAAGCCGGCCATCTCGGTCCACTCCACGTCGGGGGCGAGGGTGGCACGCAGGGCTGCCAGGTCGCTGGTCGCGGAGGCGAGGTACTGGCGGCGTACCACGTCGGCGGAGGCGGTGGAGATGGCGAAGTCGGTCATCGCTCAGCCCCAGGCCATCTCGCCCTTGGCGACCTTGGCGCCGATCTGCGCGGCGATCCGCATGCCGTGCTCGGGGTACCGCGCGACGAGCGCTGCGGTGAGCGCGGCGCCGTCGGCGGTCTTACCGAGTTCTTCCTCGAAGGCCGTCAGGTACTCGCGGGTGGCGGTGATGGCGGTGGCGTCGGCGGGTGTGTCGGGCAGCCGGTGGCCGGGCACGACGAGCAGCGGGTCGAGGGCGGCCATCTGGTCGAGCAGGGCGATCCAGGCGGCGCGCTGCTCGGGCTTGGCGGTGTCGGCGACCCACACGTGCTCGCGCTGGAACAGCGCGACGCCGCCGAGGATGGCGCGGTGCTCGGCCTGCCACAGGTAGTGCCGGTCGGGCAGCGCTGCTGGGCCGCCGCGCAGCTCGAACCGGTGGCCTTCGAGGGTGAGATCGCCGGTGAGCGGGGTGAGGTCGACCAGGCGGGTGGGCAGGTTGGCGCCGAGCGCGGCCCAGGCCTTGAGCTTGCCCTCGTATGAGTGGTTGATGTGCTCGATGGTCTGCGGGGTGGCGACGACCGTGGCGTCGGGGAAGGCGTCGGCCACGACCTCCGCGCCAAAGTAGAAGTCGGGGTCGCCGTGGCTGACGAACAGGGTGGTCAACTGCTTGCCGGAGTCGAGGATCTGGGCGACGAGCCGGTGGCCGTCGGCGCGGGTGAAGCCGGCGTCGACCAGCAGCGCGTCGCTGGCGCCGGTGACCAGGGTGGCAGTCTTGTTCTTGCTGCCGACCGGGAAGTCCAGGTCGACGATGGTGAAGTCGAGCGTGCTCATGGGTCCTCCTCGCGATTTGTCGAAACCATCTGACGGAACAGTATCTGACTGGTCAGATATTTCCGTGCCGTCGCTGGACCAAGTGACCTGGATCGCAGACCTCAGCGGAGGCGCGGCAGCATGTCTCGCGCCGCGTGGCTGAGAATCCGCAGATCCTCCATGAATCGCTTTCTATCACCAGTGGGCAGTGGTTCGAGGAAGTACCGCTGGATGTTCTCTAGGTGCACGCGGGAGACGTGCACGACCGTCTGCTCGCCCAGAGCGGTGAGCCGCACGAGCCGGCCCCGCCGGTCGCCGGGTGCCTCGGTGCGTTCCACCAGCCCGGCGGCCTCCATCCGGTCGATCAGCCGCGTCACGCCGCCGGTGGTGAGCACCTGCTCCTGGCTGATCGCCCGCATCGACAGCCCGGGATCGCCGGCCCGCCCCAGAATCAACAGCACCTCGTACATCAGGTGGCTGATGCCGCACTCCTGTTCGATCGCCCGCCCCAGGACGTACTCCAGCCGGTTGGCCGCCCCCTGCAACCGGCCGAAAGCCAGGATCAGCTCGTGCTCCCCAGCATCCCTCGCCGTCGAGATCTCCACGCCTCGATGATGCACGACGCGTTCGCACCGCCGCGCCGGGCAGAGTCCGTCGCGGCACGAACGGGGTCAGCCGGTCAGGAGTACGAAGCAACCTGAGTTCTGCGGTGTACCCCTTCGCAGCGCCACACACCCGGCGCGGGTCTGCCGCCACGCGGCCCCTGGCCGGTGCGGCAGCGACGAGTGCGGCGCGATCGGCGCGGGTGGAGCGGCGCTGCCACCACGTCCGGCGAGTGCCTCGTCGGCCAGCACTTGGCGAAAGACGGCGGTGCATCGACGTCGGCCGCTCCGGCGGCTGACGGAGACTGGGCCGGCGGTTTCCCACCGGCCCAGTCGGCCACGTAAGCGCCTGTTGTCAGCTGATGTTCCACCGTTGGTGGTTGCCGCCGTTGCAGGCCCACAACTGGAGGAGGGTGCCGTTGGCCGTACCTGCGCTCACGGCGTCGAGGCACAGTCCTGATTGGACGCCGCGCAGCGTGCCATCGACCGTGGGGGTCCATTTCTGGTTGTTGCCGCCGTTGCAGGTGTAGGTCTGCACGATCGCGCCATTGGCCGTGCCGTTGTTGCGTACGTCCAGGCAGAGCCCGGACTCGATGCCCTGAACCGAGCCGTCGCTGTTCAGCGTCCACCGCTGGTTGTTGCCCGAGGTGCAGTCCCACAGGGCGACCCGCGTCGATGGCGCGGTCGAGTGGTTGGGGACATCGATACACCGGCCGGAGCCCAACCCGACGATCGCGTGCGTGCCGGAGACCCCGGACACCTGCGTGAACTGCCACTCCTGGGAGCCGTCCGTCGTCGAGTTCTGCAGGGTCAGGGAGGCGCCGGCCGACGCACCGGTGAGGTACAGGCCGCTGCTCGCCGCCGATTGCAGGCGGTAGTAGCCGCCGGTCGTCGGCACGAGGCTCCAGTGCCCCTGCGTGGTGTTGTCGACCCACTGGCCGATGCGCTGCCCCGCCGTCGCGGTGCCGGTCCAAATGCCCGCCATGCGGCCGCCGGACCTGTTCAGCAGCGTCATCGCACCGTTGGACTTGTACTGGGTACGCCAGGCCTGCGTCTCGGCGTTGGATGCCGAGCCGGACGCCTCCAGCCGCACGTCCGGGGAGTCGGCGTTGCCGATGTTCGCGTCGTTGATGTGGTTTCCGGTGCCGATCACCTGCCCGGTCAACCGGTTGACGATCCGGTAGTACGGTCCGGCCGCCCGACCGAAGTCGATGTCCGCCCAGATGATGTTCGACGTGCCGACGTTGCCGGCGACGATGACGCGCCCGGTCCGGGAGACCCATGTCAGGTTGCGGCTGTAGCCTCCGGGCAGCGTCGTCTGGAATTCGGTCCAGGCGCCCGTGCTGCTGCCCGAGTTGATCCAGACATTGCCGCTACCGGAGGCGTTGTACAGGATCCGGCCGTCCGGGGTGCGCGTGAGCACCGGGCTGCCACCGCGAGCCAGGGCGCGCGAGCCCGGCGCGAGCGGTAGCGCGGTGATCCCGGTGCCGGCTGCGCCGCCGACCGAGTAGAAGTTGAGCGGGTTGTCGGAGATCTTGTAGCGGACGTTGTCGCCGCCGCCCCAGTACTCGTAGGTCAGCAGCCACCTGCCGTCCGAGGTCGGCACGACGGTCGTCATGCCGGGGCGGCCGCCGCCGATCTGCGTCTGACCCGATGATGAGGTGAAGGTGGTGCCGGCGACATCGAGGACGGGCGTGCCCCAGGTGGAGGAGGCCAGGCCGTTCCACGTGCGGTGCGCGAGGATCTGCGCACCCGAGTCGGCGCGGGTGTCGTTGTCGGGCGCGAGCGTCGGCACACCGGTCGTCGCGTTGTAGCCGATGTAGTCATTCTCGTCCGAGTAGTACACGACGAGTTGGTTGTTGTAGACCATCAGGTACGGCTCCCACACAGGGTCGATCTGACGGTACGTGTTCGCGTTCGCGACGTTGACGCCGATCGCGCCGGCGCTGCCACCCTGCCAGCCGCCGGTCGTGATGATGTTCAGGACGTTCCACGTCGCACCCGAGTCGGTGCTGGAGAACAACGCCAGGGCCATGTCGCGGCGGTCACCGTCGTTGGTCGGTACCCAGTTCGGGTCCGCGGCCTTGTGCTCGAGGTAGTAGTAGTCGTCGCCCGTGACGATGCTCGCCATCAGCAGCGTGCCGGCCGGCAGGTCGCCCACCGCCTGGGGCAGCACGTACGGGAAAGGGTTGCCCCAGTTGCTGGTGTACCTGGCGAAAGCCGGGTTCGACGACAGGTACGCGGGTGCCCGCAGGTCCGCCAGCTTCTGCCACGTGGTCCCGCTGTCGTCGCTCTTGTAGATCGGCAGCGTCTCGCCGTCCGCGCTCCCGGACGGCGGCACCGTCGCCTGCTCCCACGACGCGATGAGACGGCCGCTCGGCAACTCGGCGATCTTCGGATAGATCGCGCAGTTCCCCCGGCCCTTCAGGCACGGCTGGCTCGCGGGCAACTGGTAAATGGTTCCTTGGGTTGGGCTGTACGCCTGCACTGGATTCGCCGGCAATGCCGACAGTCCGGTCACGAGCACGGCGGTCACCGCGATCGAGATCAGTCTCTTCGCTGTCACGGGGGTCCTTTCGATGGGCTGGGTGGTGCGCTGCGCGCGTTGTGGTGGTGTGAAGGTCGCGCCCGCCCTGCCCTGCCGGCCCCCCAAGCCGTCCGGCGCAGACGGTTCTGCCAGTCCTGTGCTGCGAACCGGCCCGTATGACCACGCGGTCATGTTTGCGCGGTCATACGAATTCGTCAAGAGCCGGAAACAAAACCGAATTGTTTGCCTCGGCCTCGCCATCGTGGGCGCTTCGTTCGGGCTCTTGACCCCCGCCGCGCGATCCGGTAGACATGATCGCGCGGTCATACAGCTGACTGGCGAACGCCACGCGAGCGGGAGACACGATGACGCGGCCAGCAGGACCGAGCGCGCCTTCCACCGTGCCGCGAAGCGCCGACGTCGCCCGCCTGGCAGGGGTCTCCCGGAAGACCGTGTCCCGGGTGTTCAACGATGAACCGTACGTGGCCCCCGCAGTGCGCCAGCGAGTTCTGGACGCCGCGAAGACACTCGGCTACCGGCGCAACAACGCCGCCCGTGCGCTCGCCTCGGGGCGGACCCACACCATCGGTGTGGTGACCCTCGGGACCGCCGGATACGGGCCCGCCTCGCTGCTGGTGAGCATCGAACGGGCCGTTCGAGACGCAGGCTACGCCCTACGCTTGGTCAGCACGCTGGACGCCGACCCAGCCGGCATAGCCGGCGGCGTGCAATCCCTGCTCGAACAGGGCGTAGACGGGATCGTCATCTCCGAACCGATCGACGAGGGAGCAGCCTCCGTCGGCGTCGACGTGCCGGTCCTCTTCCTCGGCGCGCCGCCGGCATTCACTGCCGCCCAAACGCTGACCGCAGGCACCGGCGCCGTCCTTCTCGCGCGGGCCGCAACCGACCACCTGCTCGACCTGGGACACACGACCGTCCATCACATCGCCGGTCCCCAGCGATGGTATGCCGCCCGAGAGCGCCTCGCGGGGTGGCGGCAGGCACTGGAAGAACGCGGCCGCGGTACACCGCCCGTCAGCTACGGCGACTGGTCCGCCGCGTCCGGATACGCGGCAGGCCGCGAGCTTGCTCGTGACAGCGGCGTGACGGCAGTCTTCGCCGCTGGCGACGAGATGGCAATCGGTCTGATCCGGGCGCTGCTAGAAGCCGGACGGCGGGTGCCCGAAGACGTCAGCGTCATCGGCTTCGACGACATGCCCGTGGCCGCGTACGTGACCCCACCCCTGACCACGGTGCGCCAACCGTTCGAGGCCGCCGCGCGGGAGGGACTCAAGCTCCTCGTCCGGGCCATCGAGGAGCCAGACGTGGACATTCCACCGGCGGCCGACCCACCCGTCGACGTCGTTGCCCGCGCCTCCACCGCCCCGCCCCCCGCGCGACCCCAATATCTGGACAGCACCTGACGTCCGCTCGCGCGGTGACGTTGCGGTTCTTCGGCCGGACGCTTCAACGTGAACGTGTGGCATCCGTCCGCAGCCGTACGAACGGCACCACCCAGCTTGCTATCCACGTACGACCAGCCGTTCGGTGCGTACGCCTGATCGTCCTGGATCCGCAGATCACCCAGCACGATGCCACGCGCTTCGAAATAGTCGCCAGAGCAGTCACATCGGCCACGCGGTACTTGACCTCGACCAGCTGGCTGGGCCGGCCACGTGCCAGACGGTCGGGTGGCCGAGGCCGAGCAGGTGCTCTGTCGCAACGCGCGCGCCGAGCGCCTGGTCGGCTCCGACGACCGTGACGCCTGCCTCGGGCGTCGCGCCGACGACGACCAGCGGTACCTCCGTGGCGAGGTCAACGACGTCGTTGACGGCATCGTGCACCGGAGCCAGGACGATGACGCCCTCGACGCCCTGCCCGGCGAGCCGCTCGACAGCGGCGTGCAGTTCGCTCGGGGACGGTCCTTGGCAGGTTGCCACCCGTACGGAGTAGTCCAGCGGGCGGGCGGCCCGCTCGACGCCGGCGAGGATGGACATCGGTCCGAACAGCCGGCGGCTGAGCGTGACGACGTCGATGACCCGGGACCGTCCGGTGACCAGTGTCCGGGCCGCCAGGTTGGGGCGGTAGGCCAGGGCGTCAATCGCGGCGAGGAACCCGAGTCCGGGTCTCGGGCCGTACGCCGTGGTGTCCATTGAGGACCCGGGAGACGGTCTGGTGCGATACGTCGGCGAGGGCGGCTACGTCGATCATCGACGGGCCAGACCGCCGTTCCCGGGCACTCATGGATGGGTCAGGACACCTGGACGAGTTGCCACTGCTGGTCGAGGGCGCCGGTGTCGCTCCACTGGACGACTCGGGCACCGTCCGTTGTCGGCCCACTGCACCGGCTGCGCACCGTCCTGAAGGTTGGCCTGGTACACATCCATTGCCTTGCCGCTGCGCCGGTAGATGAGTTTGTAGTACGCGCCGGCGGAGTTGCCGAGCTCGACGTCGCCGTAGTAGACGCTGTTGCGGGCGTCGACCCAGAAGCCTTCGACCGACAGGATCAGCACCCGCCCGGTGCCCCGGACGTACTGGAGCATCCGGCTGTAGCCGCGCGGCATGGTCGTGCGCACCGGCGTCCAGGCGCCGGCGCCGTTACCGGTGTTGATCCGGATGTCGCCGGAGCCGTAGGAGTTGTAGGCGAGCCGGCCGTTGGGCAGCGTGAAGACGAACGGGCTGCCGCCGTAGTCGATCGTCGTCCCACCGCTGGCGGCGTTCCACGACTCCGGGGTCGCCGAGATCTTGTAGTTGTTGGGTGTGTTGGACTGACCGACCATCTCGAACACCATGAGGTACTGGCCGTTGGCCATCCTGGTGACGACCGGCATACCCGGGCGCAGGGCGCGGTCGGCCATCGCGACGTCCTCGACCACGGGCCCCCAGTTGACCCCGTTGGTCGAGGTCTGGTGCACGATTTTCTGGTCGTGGTTGGCCTTGTCGCGCTCGTCGGAGTAGTACACGATGAGCCGGTTGTTCGCGACCAGCAGGTACGGCTCCCAGATCGGGGTCGGGTTGGCGCTGCCCACTCGCCGCCGCCGACCGCGACCTCGCTGACCCAGGTCCAGGTGAAACCGTCGTCGTTGCTGCGGTAGAGCTGGATCGACGTCCCGGACCGGTCCGGCGGCGAGGCGATGCCGGCCAGCAGGATGGTGCCGGCCGGCATGCTGCCGATCGCCTGCGGCAGCACGTACAGGTACGGGTTGGTCCAGTTGCTGCCCCAGCGCCGGGCCGAGGTGTCCGCGACCGCGGCGATCTTCGTCCACGACTGCCCGTTGTTGATGCTGCTGAAGATGGGGAGTGTCTGTCCGGCGGCGGGCTGGTTGTTGTCTTCGAAGCTGGCGAGGATCCGCCCGGTGTTGGTCTGCGTCGACTTGGCGTAGGTGGTGCAGTAGGGGCGGTTGCAGGTGCCCGACGGCGCGAACAGCACCGAGGGCCCGAACGCGCGGGCGGGAGCGGACAAGGCAAGCCCTCCCAGCGTGACGATCACGACGAGCAACGCCGCCACGACCTTCTCACGGCTTTCTCCTTTCGCGGGGTGGGATCACTCGACCAGCACCCGCACGTCCCAGGCGCCGAGGTTCAGCGCCGTGCCACGGGGCGTGGTGGTGCCGTCGAGGACGTCAGTCAGGTGTGCCGGGGCCTGGACGTGGGTGGGCTCCCAGCTCCAGTTGTGTACAACGTGGACGCGCCGCCCGTCCGGTGCCGTACCGCTCGTCGCGGTGACCGAGCGCGGAAGGTCGCGCCACCCGCTGACCGTCGCCGGCGTAAGCCACGTGGCCAACGCCTGGGCGAGGCCGCGGTTGGGGACGGTGCCGACGTAGGTGACGCGGCCTTCGCCGTGGCGGCGGGTGGTGACGGCGGGCCAGCGCCCGAAGTGTGGATGCTCGTACTGGACGAGCACCTCGGCGTCGACGACGGTGAGGCCGTCGACCCACTGTGTCGCCGCCGCGCCCTCTGGCAGGTTGAGAGATCCGCCCACCGGGATCTCCTTCACGTTGCTGAACTCCTCGTACCAGACGCCGGCGGCCTCGACGAGGCGCGCGGGCGCCGGCTCGTGCCGTGCCCGGGCCTCGTGGTCCGCGTAGGCGGTGCGGGGGCCGAGGACGAGGTGTCCGCCCGCGTGGGCGTAGGCCGCGAGCCAGTTGATCGTCGCGTCGTCGGCGATGTAGAGCGCGGGGGCGACGAGGACCGGGTGACGCCGCGCGGCCTCATCCGGCGCTGTCTCGGGCAACTGTCGCGCGTGGACGATCCGCACCTGGCGGCCGGCGTCGAACGCGCCGCGGTAGAAGGGGTCGAAGATCCGGTGGTATGCGGCCGGATCCGGCTCTCCGTCCGGTGTGGACAGCGGCGGGTACTTCTGCATGAGCCACTTGCTCGGTGTCGAGTACACCATCGCGATGTCGGCGTCCGGGACGAGGCCGGCGACCAGCGCGCCGGCCTTGTCGAACTCGGCGCCCAGGCGTGCCAGCTCCGCGTAGGTGCGACCCGGCTGGCCGCTGTGCGGCAGGACGCCGCCCCAGTAGGTCTCCGCGCCGAAGCGCAGCGTCTGCCACTGCCAGTACTCGATCATGCGGGCGCCGCGGGCGACGTGCGCCCACGCCGCCTGGCGCCATTGCCCGTCGTAGCCGGACCGGTTGTCCCACGGGAAGCCGATGGACTGTGCGTTGGTCTCGGTGACCAGAAACGGCTCCTGGCGCGAGGAGTACATCCAGTCGGCGGTCTGGTACATCGACCAGACCCCGGTGGTCTTCCAGACCTGCTCGTGGTGGTCCGGCGTGGGGTCGGGCAGCGCCAGCCCGTCCTGCATGTCGTAGTAGGGGTTGCCGGAGGCGATGTCGAGCGGGGCTGCCAGTTCGTCGTCCGCCACGCCGCGGCGGGTGTAGGAGATGCAGGTGGTGACGAACTGGTCGCGGCCGGCGTACTCCCGGACGATGCCGGTCTGCCAGCCGATGAACTCGGTGACCTGGCGGGCCTGGAACTCCCGCCACGCCACGTCGTACTGCGGTTGGGCGTTGCCGTCCGGTGTCCACAGGTCGGCCCAGGTGGACAGTCGGTGCGACCAGTAGACCAGGCCCCACTCGCGGTTGAGGGTCTCGACGTCGCCGTACTTGTCGCGCAGGTGGTCCACGAACCGTTGGAAGACGCCGCGGTTGTGAAACAGGTGCAGGCCGGGTTCGTTGTCGACCTGCCAGCCGATGACGGCAGGGTGATCGGCGTACCGGGCGACGATCTTGCGGATGACCCGCTCGGCGTGGTGCCGGAAGGCGGGATGGGTGAAGTCGACCTCCTGGCGGCCGCCCCAACCGATGCGCTGCCCGGTAGCGTGCTCGCCGGTGATCTCCGGGTACTGGCGGGCCAACCACGGCGGTACGGCGTAGGTGGGTGTGCCGACGATGACGGAGATCCCGCGTTCGTGTGCGCCGTCGAGGACCGGCTGTAGCCAGTCGAGGTCGAACCGCCCGTTCTCCGGCTCCCATGTGGACCAGACCGACTCGCCGACCCGGATGACGGTGAAATTGGCCTCCACCATCAGGTCGAGGTCGGTCTTGAGTCGTTCGTCAGCCCTCAGGTCGGGGTCGTAGGCGGGCGTGTACTCGTGGTAGTACGCGGCGCCGAACAGGACTCGGGCGGGCAGTACCGCCATGAAGGAACCTCCGTGTTAGGGCTTGATGACTTTGATCGGGGCGGATGGAGCCGACAGTCGGGAGTTGCCGACCGCGTTGGTGGCGACGACCTTCGCCGTGTACCGGCCCGGCGCCACATTGGCGAACGTGGTTTGCGTGGCGGTGACGGTCTGGGTCAGCACCTCGCCGGACGCGTGTTTGAGGAAGACCTCGTAGCCGGTGATGGGCGATCCGCCGTCGGCGGGTGCCTGCCAGGTGACGGTGACGTCGGTGCCGAAGACGGCGATGGCCGGCGCTTCGGGAGCGGACGGCACGGTGGACGGCCGGACGGTGACCGTGTCCCACACCAGCGGCGTGTGGTCGAAGACCACCGCGAGCTTGAATCTGGTGCCGACCGCGATCGTGTCCGGAAGCGTGACGCTGCCCTGCTGCGCGCCGTCGAAGGAGACCGCGCCCAGATCCGTCACCACTCCGGTGCTCGCGAACGCGTAGGCGTGGCCGGTCGTGTTCGCGTGCGTGGCGTTGCCGGCGGGGTCCGCCGCCGTGGCGTCCAGCGGCAGGGTCGCCTTCTCCCCTACCGGGTTCGCCGCGACCAGGCTCGCGGACTCGGTGGCCGGCGTGAGCGCCTTCCGCACCGGAGCCTGCTGCACGAGCCGCCACTCCTGTGAGCCGTCGTCGGTCGCGTTCTGCAAGGTGAGTGCGGCGCCCGCTGACGCACCGGTCAGGTACACGTTGGTGTTCCTCGCGGCCTGGAGCTTGACGTAGCCGTCGCCGGTCGCGACGAGGTTCCACAGGCCGGCTGGGGTGTCGTCGACCCACTGGCCGATCCGCTGCCCGACCGTGGCGTTGCCGGTCCAGATGGCGGCCGCGCGCCCGCCGGCCTTGTTCAGCAACGTTCGGGCGCCATCGGGCTTGGTCACCAGGTGCCAGTACTGGGTGTCCTTGTTGGACACCGAGCCGGCGTCCTCCAGCCGGACGTCGGGGTCGTCGCCATTGCCGATGTTCGCGTCGTTGCTGTTGCCTCCGGTGCCGATCACCTGGCCGGTCTTGCGGTTGACGAGCTGGTAGTAGGCGCCGTCCGAGCGGCCGAGGTCGACCTCGGCGTACGCGATGGTGGAGATGCCCTGGTTGCGCAGGATCACCACGCGCCCGGTGCCCTCGACGTACTGGAGGTTGCGGCTGTAGCCGGGGCCTAGCGTCGTCTGGTACTCCGTCCAGACGCCATCGCTGCGCCCGCTCTCGTTGACCCACACGTTGCCACTGCCGGCGGCGTTGTAGACCAGCCGCCCGTCGGGCAGCCGGATGAGGACCGGGCTGCCGCCGGTCGCGAGGGTGCGGGAGCCGGCGTCGACCGGCAAAGCGGTGATGGCGGTGCCGGCGGGGTCACTGTCGGCGTGGAACGCCAGCGGGTCGTCGGCGAGCTTGTACCGGACGTTGGCGCCGCCGCCCCAGTACTCGTAGGTGATGAGCCACTTGCCGTCCGTCGTCGGGACGACATTGGTCATACCCGGCCGTCCACCCCCGATCTCCGTCTTGCCGCCGCCCATGTCCTGGGTCAGCCCGGCGACGTCGATGACCGCGTCGCTCCACGCTGGACCGCTGCCGTCCCACGTCTTGTGTACGAGGATCTGGCCGTGCGAGTCGGTGGCGGTGTCGTTGGCCGGATCCAGGGCGGCGACGCCGGTCACCGGGTCGAAGCCCAAGTAGCCGCTCTCGTCGGAGTAGTAGCAGACAAGTTTGCCCTCGTGGACCATCAGGTACGGCTCCCACAGGGGATCGACCTGCCGGTAGGTGTTGGCGTTGGCGACGTTGCGGCCGATCGCGCCCGCGCTGCCGCCCTGCCATCCGGTGGCCGCGATGGCGTTGACGACGTTCCAGGTCACGCCGTCGTCGGTGCTGGAGAACAGGGCGATCGCCAGGTCCTTGCGGTCTCCGTCGTTGGACGGCGCCCAGTTTGGATCGGCGGCCTTCTGCTCCTGGTAGAAGTGGTCCTCACCCGACACGACGCTCGCCAGCAGCAGCGTGCCCGCCTTCAGGCTTCCGACGTCCTGCGGAAGGGCGTACAGGTACGGGTTCGTCCAGTTGCTGACGTACGTGGCGTACCGCGGGTCGCCGGACAGGTACGCCGGCGCCTTGACCTCCGACAGCGGCTGCCAGGTCGTGCCGTAGTCGTCGCTCTTATAGATGGGCAGGGTCTCTCCGTCGGCGCCGCCGGTGGCGGGCACGACGGTGGCTTTCTCGAACGAGGCGACCAGGCGCCCGCTGGGCAGCTGCGCCGACTTCGGGTACACCGCGCAGTTGCCCCGGCCCTTCAGGCACGGCTCGGCACCGAGCTGGTACATGATGCCGCCCGTCGGGTTGTACGCCTGGGCGGTGGTTTCAGGAAGTATCAGCGTCGCGGATGCCACGACGATGAGTCCAAGCAGATGTCTTCTCACGAGTGAACCTCCGTTGTCACTGCTTGACGCCGCCGGTGGCGAGGCCGCTCTGCCAGTAGCGCTGCAGCAGCAGGAAAGCCACGACGAGCGGGATGACCGACAGCAGGGATCCGGTGACGACGTACGCGAGCATGTCGCTGTTCGCGCCGGAGCCGCCGCCGACGGCCTGGGCTGCCCAGGACGCGAGCCCCACCGTGACGGGGTAGAGGCTGGGGTCGCTGAGCATGATCAGCGGCAGGAAGTAGTTGTTCCAGGTAGCGACGAGGGTGAACAACACGACGGTCACGAACCCCGGGGCGAGCAGCCGCATGGCGATCCGGGCGAAGATCTGGAACTCGCCGGCCCCGTCGATGCGGGCGGCCTCGAGGACGCTGTCCGGCACCGCGTCCTGCGCGTAGACGCGCATCAGGTACAGGCCGAACGGGCTGACCAGCGATGGCAGGATGATCGCCCACGGCGTGTTGACCAGACCCACCTTTGCGAACAGCAGGTAGGTCGGGATCGCCAGCGCGGTGGTCGGCACCATGATGGCGCCCAGCACCAGGTTGAACGCGACCCGGTCGCCCCGGAAGCGGAACTTGGCGAACCCGTACCCGCCAGCGGCGGCCAGCAATGCGGCCCCTAACGCGCTACTCACGGCGTAGATGCCGGTGTTCACCAGCCAGCGCACGAAGACCCCGTCGTCGTGGGTCAGGGTCGCCCGGATGTTGGCCCACAGTTGCGGGCTGTCCGAGAACCACAGGCCGAACGTGGTGAACAGGTCCTGGGTGCCTTTCGTCGAGGCCACGAGCAGCCAGAACAGCGGCAGCAGGAAGTACGCGAGTGCCGCCAGCATCGCGATCGTCAACGGTGTGCTGCGCCGGCCCGTCATACGTTCCTCCCCCGGTTGGCGGTGAGCAGGACGGCGTAGGAGACGATCACGATGACCAATCCGAGCAGGAACGACACCGCGGCGGCGTAGTTGATTTGCTGGCTGGTGAAGGCGAGCGAGTACGCGTACAGGTTCGCCGTGTACCCGCTGTCGATGACGTTCGGTGCGATGTCCTTGAGCAGTCTCGGCTCGTTGAACAGTTGGAAGCTGCCGATGACCGAGAACACCAGGGTCAGCAGGAGCGCCGGCCGCAGCGCGGGCAGCTTGATGGACCAGGCGATCCGCCACGCGCCCGCCCCGTCCACCGCGGCCGCCTCGTACAGGCCCGGCGGGATCGCCCGCAGCGCGGCGTACAGGATGATCATGTTGTAGCCGACGAACTCCCAGGTGACGATGTTCGCCAGGCTGCCGAGCATCCAGCCGTCGGACAGGAAGCGCGGAGCCGGCAGGTCCAGCGTGCGGGCCAGTTGGGCGAACGGGCCGTAGTCCGGGCCGTAGAGATAGCCCCACATGAGCGCGGCGACCACGCTCGGCACGGCGTACGGGACGAAGATGCCCAGCCGCACCACGCGGGACAGCCGCAACAGTCCACTGTCGAGTGCGAGCGCGAACAGCAGTGCCAGCGCCAGCATCACCGGCACCTGGATCACGAAGAACGTCGCGACCCGGGCGATCCCGCGGATCAGTTGCGGGTCCTGGATAGCGGTGACGTAGTTGTCCAACCCCACGAACGACGTCCCGCCGACGAGCCGGTCCTGGAACAGGCTCAGGTAGGCGGCATACGCCAGCGGTCCGATGAAGAGCAGGACGAACACCAGCAGGAACGGCGCGACGAACAACGGTCCGGCCGCACGGCGTTGCGCGATCCTCACGACGCTTGGACCGTGAAGCCTTGGCTCTTGGCGAAGGTCGTCAACCGCGTCTGCCACTGGTCCAGCGCGACGACGGTGTCGGACTTGTCGGCAAGCGACTTGCCGACCGTCTCGGTCCAGTCCGTCACCGCCCGGTCCAGGAACGGCGGCCACTGGAAAGACAGGTTGATCGTCGAGTTGATGTCCGCGAAGACCTGGTTGACCTTCTGACCGCCGTAGAAGGCGGGCGCGTCGCCCACGTAGCTGGGGTCGGCCTGCAACGCCTTGGTCGCCGGGAAGAAGAACTGCTTGGTGGCGAACAGCTTCGCGCTTTCCGGGTCGCTGTTGATGAACTTGGCGAACTCGGCGGCCACAATCGCGTTCTTCGTCGTCTTGATGACCGCGCTCGTCGAGCCGCCCCAGTTGCCGGAGGTCGGCTTCGCCGCGTCCCACTGCGGCAGCGGCGCCGCCCGCCATTTGCCCGACGTCGACTTGGCGGAGCCGGCGAGGAAGACGGGCCCCAGGCGGCGGTGAGCCAGGTCGCGTACTTGCCCCGGTTGAGCGCGTTGAACCAGGCGTCGGTGAAGTTCGGCTCGGTGCCGATGACGCCCTCCTTCGCGAGCCCGCCCCAGTACCGCGCGAGGTTCTTGGCGGCCTCGTCGTTCACCTTCAGCGAGATGTCGCTCGCGCCGGACACCGCGTATGGCGCGGCGCCCGCCTGCCAGAGCAGGCCGTGCCAGGCCGCGGCCTCGTTCGCCGACAGGCAGGTCAGGTACACGTTCGGGTCGGCCGTGTGCAGCTTGCGGGCCGCGGCGGCGAACTCGTCCCAGGTCTTCGGTACCGCGATGCCATGCTTGTCGAAGATGTCCTGCCGGTACAGCATGCCCATCGGGCCGGTGTCCTGCGGGATCGCCCAGACCTCGCCGTTCCGGCCGGTGACCTGACCCCAGGTCCAGTCGACGAACTGGTCCTTGAGGGCCTCCGCGCCGTACGGCCGCAGGTCGAGCAGGTCACCCGTGATGGTGAAGGTCGGGATGTACTGGAACTCCATCTGCACCACGTCCGGCGCGCCGGTCCCGGCTTTGAGCGCGGTGCGCAGCTTCGTGTACTGCTCGGTGCCCCGGCCGGCGTTGACGATTTTCACCTTGATGGACGGGTACTTCTTCAGGAACAGGTCCACTTCCTGCTGGATGTCCGGCACCCAGGTCCAGAACGTCAGCTCGGTCGGCGTCGACATCGCCTTGTCGATGTCGGCCTGACTGACCGGCCCCGTGGGCGCCGTGTCGTTGTTGTCGTCGCCGCCGCCCCCGCAGGCGGCCAGCGCCGCGCTGAGCGGCACGGCTCCCGCCGTCGCGAGCAACGTCCTGCGGCTAACCAAGGGAAAGGATCTGGGCATGGTGAGACTCCCGTCATGTGGGCAGGGGTTATCAACGCGCTGCGGACAACGCGCACAGGAGACAGTGCTATGTGGACAGAAGGCGGCTGGACGGCGTTGACTAGCGACCGGTGGGTGGTGCGGTGGATGTGCGGACGATCAGCTCCACCGGTGGGTCGACCGCGGGTGGCGGGTCGGCGTCCGGTTTCTCGATGGCCTGCACCAGAAGCTTGAGTCCTTCTTGGGCCACGGCATCGAACGGCTGGCGCACGGTGGTCAGCGGAGGTGTCACGTACGCGGCGAGCGGGATGTCGTCGAAACCGACGACGCTGACGTCTTCGGGCACCCGGCGGCCGGCTTCCAGCAGGGCGCGGATCAGACCGACGGCCATGTCGTCGTTGGCGGCGAATACCGCGGTCACGTCGCGGTCCGCCGCCAGTTTCCGGCCGGCCTCGTACCCGGAAACGGCGGACCAGTCGCCTTCGACGACCGGCGGTTCGGCCCGGCCGTGCGCCCGCAACGCGGATCGCCAGCCGTCCAGGCGATCCCGGGCGGCGTACCACCGCTGCGGTCCAGCCAGGTGATGGACGGTCGCGTGGCCCAGCGCCAGCAGGTGTTCGGTGGCCGCCCGAGCCAACGCGTCGGCGGCGACCCCGACGGTCAGCACCTGGGGCGCGGCGAACGCTGGCGGCGCGCCGAGCACGAGCACCGGCACGTCGACGCGGACCGCGGCCGCTCCCTCGTCTATCGGTTCGGAGATGACGATGCCGTCCACGCCCTGCTCGATCAGTGATTCGACCGCACCGGTCACGCCGGCCGGGTCGCCCTCCACCGTGTTGACCACGCGCAGTGCGTAACCGGCGTCGCGGACGGCCCGTTCGACACCCATGAGCAGCGAGGCCGGGCCGTACAGGGCCGTGCCGAGGGTCACCACGCCGATGGAACGCGTCCGGCCGGAGGCGAGCGCCCGTGCCGCGTGATTCATCCGGTAGCCGAGCTCCTCCGCCGCGGCGAGGACCCGCCGGCGCACGTCGGCGGAGACGTACGGCTCGTCGTTGAAGACCCTGGACACGGTCTTCTGCGAGACGCCGGCCACGCGTGCGACATCGGCGCTGCGCGGCATGGCAGCGTTTCTGCCCCGTCCCACCATCCGCGTCATGGTATCTCCCGATGCCCTGGCCACTGCTGCCTGCTCGCCATCTGACTGCGCTGTCATGTTTGCGCAGTCAGACACGGCCCGTCAAGAGCCCGAAACAATTCCGCAACCCGCGCCACCCCGCCCGCCCGATACCCGCTGGGCACCGCCGCGATACCCGGCTCGCTCCCCGGACGCCGCGCAGGTGCCGAGGCACGGCGAGCAGCGCCCGCCGTAGCTCCTCTCGCGGCTCGTCCTGGACCCACTGAAAGGCCCAGCAGCCGCGTTGCTGCGCTCGGCCTGACGTCCCGTGCCGTCCAGCGCTATGCGGTTGCTGTCAGGTGCGGATCCCGAGGTCTTCCAGGCTGGTCGCGAGTGGATGCGGTTGGCCGGTCAGCGCGGCCAGGGCGGTGGCGACGGCTTGCAGGTCGGCCTTGATGTACGTGGTGGTGGCCGGGCCGGTCTTGTCGGTGTGCCCGGCGTAGGCGCGGGCAATGCCGTAGCCGAAGTTGCGCTCCACCCAGGTCAGCGTGGTGTGCCGCAGCCAGTGGGTGGAAATGCCCTGCGCGGCCACCCACGGCAGCCGATCCCCGATCCGCTTCCACAGATGGTCGTAGCGCCGCGAGGTCAGCGGCCGGCCGTCGCGGTAACGCAGCAACTGATCCGCGGGCGCGACCGCGCCGCGGTGGCCGGCGTGGTCGACCAGATGGGCGGCCAGGTCGAGGCTGATCGGCTGCCAGCGCAGCGTCTCGCCCTTCTCCCGTATCCGCACCAGTCCCTGATCGGGGTCGAGGTCCATGCGGCGCAGCGCGAGCGCGCCGGCACACCGGCAGGCCGTCTCGGTGTGCAGGCGCAGCAACAGCGCATCGAGAATCGCGTCGTTACCACTGGTCCGGGCCGCCTCGTTGATCTCGGCCAGTTCCCGGATGTCAACGCACGGCGAGTGTTGGGCAGCCGGCGCGGCTTGCCGATCTGATGCGCCGGGCTCGCCGAGGCGGCAATCAGCCCGTCGGCGATCGCCCGAAGAAAGAAGGCCCGCGCGGCCGCGATCACATGCTCGCCGGCGTGCCGGCCGCCGCGACCGTTGCGCCGTGCCACCGCCCTGGCGACCGCTTCGCGCTGCAGCGCCTCAACGTCAGTCGCGGAGACCGCGTCCAGCCGTCGATCCCCCCACAGCGCCGCCATCCGCGCCCAGTAGTTGCGGTAAGTGCGCCCGGCGCCAGGCCCAGCCGCGGCGACCACCTGCGGCAGGTACTCCGCCACGGTGGGCATCTCGACACCGACACTCTCGGCGGCCTGCAGGTCGGCGACGGTCACACCCAGTTGTGCCAGCAACCTTCGCGCCTGCGCGACCCGCTCCGGTTCAGCCATCGTCCTGGTTCTCCGGTTGGCGACAATAGTGCGCGGCCAGCAGGCGAGCGATCAACGGCGGCGGGTGCACGATCAACAGGTCGCGGGTGGGCACCGCGACCAGCACGACCTGTGCCTCCATGGTGAGCCCGGCCAGCATCCGCGTCGAGACCGGCAGGGTCAGTTCGCCGCGGCTGCCCACCGCCTGCCGGCCCGCCGCGCTAGAGGCGATCACCACGGCGTCGACGCCGACGCGCAAGTCGACGCGTTCCCCCGGCGCCCACGCCAGTGCCGCCAGCAACGAGCGCGAGCAGAACCGCCCAGACGCATCCAGGCGCGCCACGTCCAGCAGCAACGGCTCAGACCGGGCGTCGGCCGGCAGGCTCAGCCTCGGCAGCGCTGGCACCGTCAACGGAATCGGGGGCGCGGAACGGCGCATCGCCGGAGGAACCAACGCCCCGATCAGCCGCTCCGGACGAGGAGCGGCCGGCTTGCCTGACCAGCCCATGCCGCTCATCGTCGGCCGAGCCGGGGATGGGACTTCGGGGAAACAGCAAGATCAGACCGTCCGACGGGCCACAGCCCCTCGGCTCGGATCAGCAGGCATGCTGCGCCGGTGTCCGATAGTCCCCGCCAACCGGCCGAACGTCCGCTTACCGCGGGATTCCACCGAAATTGCGCTCCAGGGCGGTGGTCGTCACCACAAAGGGCCTTCTCTTGCTGGACTGCGTTGCGAGCGCTAACCCAGCACGATAAGGCCCTTCCTCATCACGACCCAACCGACACGCTTACTAAAGGGCTAACTTGACGCATGACACCCGTCGGTACGGCGACGCGCGTCAACCCGTCGTCCAAGGCCGGAGCTTCTCGGGGTTCCGTATTCCCCAGATGTGCTTGATCCGGTCGCCTGCGATGTCGAACGCAATAACCGTCATGGTGATGCCAGCTTGCTGTTCCACCAAACCGGGCCGACCGTTGACCGTGCGCTCCAGGAGCGTCAGGTTGGGTGCCGCGTGGGCGATATCGACGAAGAAGCGCGCGACTTGCTCGGCGCCTTCGATTGGGTGGAGCAGGGCGCTGACGATACCGCCGCCGTCGCCGATCGCTGCGGCGTCGGGGTCGAGGAGGCCGACGAGGGCGTCGATGTCCTTGGCCTCCCACGCCTGCTTGAATTCCCTGACGATGCCGGCTTGCTGGGCTGTCGGAGTCGCGGGAGCCTGCGACGCGCGAATGCGACGGCGGGCTGAGGAGGCCAGCTGGCGAGACGCCGCCGGTGTACGGCCGACGATCTCGGCCACCTCGGCGAAAGAGTAGCGGAAGACATCGTGAAGGATGAACGCGACGCGTTCGGCCGGGGTCATCGATTCGAGCACGACGAGCAAGGCCATGTTGATCGACTCGTCGAGGGTGACTCGGTCGGCCGGGTCGACGATGGCGCCGTCCGAGCGCCCGCTTGTCCACTCCGTGCGATCGGGCAGCGGCTCGGGGATCCATTCGCCCACGTAGGTCTCCCGCCGGGCCCGTGCCGAGCCGAGCAGGTCCAGGCAGATGCGGCTGGCGACCGTCGTCAGCCAGCCGCCGGGGAGTCGATGGCTTCCTGCTGCTCTTGGGGCATGGCGTACCAGCGGGCGTAGGTCTCTTGTGCGACGTCCTCGGCATCGGCCAGGGAGCCGAGGAGCCGGTACGCGAGATTGATCAGCCGACGCCGCTCGCTCATGATCGCGCTCCGGCCCGCATCGGGCCGGCCGCCTCTTGGCTCCGATTTGGTGCTCACGTGTCGACGACTCCCTCGGTCGCATTTGCCCTCACCAGTTTGACGAGACAGCGCACCGAATTGTGAGGTCGGCGCGTCGCCTCACATTCCAAAGGGTCGTGTCGTCGTACTGCTGAGACGAAACACCAGCGAGTTTGGCCATGAGGAGGCTGCCCATGAGGCATCGGTGGACGAGTCGGATCCGAACCGGCGGCGTGGTCGCGGTGGGCGTGGTGCTCGCCGTGTCCGCGACGCCTGCGCGAGCCGACCTACGCGAGGGTCCCACCCCCACGCCCAACGCGTGGATCACAAGTGCGGAGGGCGTCGCAGAGAGCCTGTGGAGGAGTTCGGCCGGAGACGCCGACTTCGCGACGATCAAGATCGACCCCGAGACTCGGAAAGTCGTCGTCTACCGGAAAGGCGGCGCGGCCCTATCCCGGTACCAGTCGGTACCGAAGCCGGCGGACGTCGCCGTGGAATACCGAACGGCTCCGCTGTCGGGCACCGAGACCAACCAGCTCATCCACAGCATCAAGGCGCAAACGACCACCCTCGCCAAGCAGGGCATCGAAGTCAATGCGATTTGGAGCTCCGGCAGCGGCCCCGTCACCATCCAGGTCCAGCACATGAACTCCAACGCGCGCAACCTGGCCACACGGTTCGGCACGTACGGGCCTGGCACCGTCACCGTCGAGGAAGGCATCGTCAAGGCAACACGGGCGGACCGGGACTTCGACGCGAGGCCGTTCGTAGCGGGGGCACACACGATCAGTTCAGCCGGCGTAGGCGAATGCACCAGCGGCTTTACGGGTCGCAGCGCTGGCACCGGCGCGGGCTACATGATCGTCGCATGGCACTGTGTCCGGTTGGCCGACCCCCGCATCTGGACCACGAACAAGAATGGAGTTTCGGGCGGAAGCTACGTAGGCAGGGCGACCGTGCTCGACATGAACCATGACATCGCCTATGTACGGACCGCCGACTCCGTCCTTCCGGCAATCTGGGACGGCCCGATCGGTTCTCCATTCTTGAAAAACGTTACGGCTATGCAGAAGCCAAATACCAGCATGACGAGGATCTGCACCTCAGGCGCCTTCAGCGGGGCCCGATGCTACGGGACGATCTATGCCGAGGGGTGGTACTACATCGGCGGCTACTGGTCGTACCTCTGGGTCGCCACCAGCAATAACGGTACGTCGATAGCCGCCCGAGGGGACAGCGGCGGTCCGGTCTTCATTCCGAACGGCAACAACGTCACGGCTGTCGGCATGATCAGTGCCGTAGAGATCGACCCCAATCTCCCGTGTACCGGCGATGCTACCCAGTGTGGCCAGCTATTTTACTTCACGGACGTCTATACCGAGGCGTGGCTCAACCACGACATCAACATGACCCAGTCATGGCCCTGATGCGGTAGCGGATGGCGACCTTGGTATTTGAGCGTCAGAACAGCCTCTGGGCGGGCAGCCCGATACCAAGATCGCCCCCGCGGTCAGGCGCCGAGCACGTCGGCCAGGTCGAAGTTGACCGGCTCGTCGAGCTGCTCGTAGGTGCACGACTCCGGGAGGGCGCAGGCCGGGGAACAGCCATTGGACGCAGGTGACGCCGGTGCGGCCGAAGATCGAGCGTAGGTCGGTGCGGTCACGCTGTTGGATCGCGAGGTCAGCCAGGCGCGGCGGCAGCAGAAGCGCGTGCTGAGCGACGCGTAGGTGCGTGGTGGTGTCGATGTGTTCGATCGCCTCAGCGCTGAGCTGGACCTGTCTGCTGGCGCTGATGCCGAAACAGCAGCAGAAGGCTGCCGGCCAGCACCTCGAGCGGCAGCGCGGTGTCGTTGAGGCAGCGGCGTAGCTGCTGCCATTGGACCTGTTCGGGGTAGCGGGCCTCCGGCGCGTGCCGACCGGCAGCGACGGCACCTCGACGTCGCCGGTCAGACGCCGGCTGCGGGCCCAGGCCAAAAACGGCCGCAACGAGTAGTGGTAGGTGGTGCCGTCATCGAGCCACTGGTCGACGTGAGCCTGGGTCAGCTCGGCCAGCGCGAGGTCGATGGTCTCCAGCCAGGCCAGGAAATGCAGCGCGATAAGGACACGGGATCGCATTCCGTTCACGGATCCCTGCGTGATCGGTCGTGTTTGGGCGCGGCGGCGAGCGCGGCGCAGTAGCACCCATTTGGCGAACGGGCGAACGAGCCGGCGGTGGCGGTTCCCGGAGGCGCCGCACCGCTGGCAGGCGTGGTCGTTGCCGACGCCGGCGCAGGCACCGCAGATCGGTTGGCCGGTGTGGTTCTCGGCGACGAGGACCCGGTTCCGCTCGCATCCGGCGCAGTGCCCGGGGTTGGCCCGCGCGGTGTCGTAGCAGTTTCGGCAGACCGGTCCGATGGGCCAGATCGCGTGGGCGGGCCGCTCCGCTGCGCACCGGGTGCAGGTCTGAATGCGTCGGGGCATGCACCTCAGACAGATCGGTGCCCCGTCGAGGTGTTTCGGACAGGCCCGCGTCCGCCCGCACCGCGAGCACGTCATGACCGGCCCTCGGTAGCACGCGTTGCACATCGCTGCCTGACCGGGGCCGCCGCGTCGACCAGCGCGGCTTCGCCGAGATCCACGACGTGCCCGGTGACCAACAAGACCAGCTTCGAAAGACCATCCGCGCGCTAATCCATCAGCGCACGGGCCACCCAGTCCAGACACACTCGATCAACGGAACCGTCTACGTCGAATGCCCAGCGATCTACGAGCGGCGCGCCGAGCAAGGCATGCGTGAGGCCGCCGACGCTATCGGCGCGGTCCTCAAAGGCGAGCCACCGCCTCTGCTGGACCAGGACTGGGCGATCTCCTGGACCGCCTGGGATGTCACCTAACCAGTGACCGTCGGTGGCGAGGGCCTTCCAGGTGGGCGTCGTGCCCGCCGGTGCGGGGCCAGTATCGCCTCGGTGTGACGTCGAGGCCCAGCGTGATCGGCTCGGCAGGTCAGCAATTCGGATTGGAGGAACGGGTTACAGTCACGGTGTCAGCCAGGCTGTGCGTACGAGTAGATGAAGTTCCTCGCTGATCGCGTCAGCCGCCGCGTGGAGGTTACCTTTTGCGCCCATCGCTGAAGAGCCAACCCGGGGAATGCTCGCCGGCAGCCCAACCGGGAATGCGGTGGTAGTTTGCGCCGCTTTTCAATTTCCGCCGGTACTAGTGTCCCGTGATTCTGATGGGTTTACTTGGCGTTGTTGTCGACGAGTTGTTTGATGCTGGTCTGTACAAGTTGGACCTTGGCGAGGATCTCGTCGGCGGTCGCGGTCCATTGGAACGGGCGGGGATCGGTGTTCCAGGCGGTGATGTAGTCCCGGATGGACCGGATCAGGACCTGCACGGAGGAGAAGGTGCCGCGCCGGATGGCCTGCCGGGTGACGATGCCGAACCAGGTCTCGATCTGGTTCATCCAGCTGGAGCCTTTCGGGGTGAAGTGGAAGCGCACGTGCGGGTTCGCTTCGAGCCAGGCCAGGACGTCGGGGGTGGTGTGGGTGGACAGGTTGTCCAACACCACATGCACCTCGCGGCCGCGGTGCGGGGCAACGGCCTTGCGCAGGAAGGCCAGGAACGCCGCCCCGTTCCGGGACGGCCGGCATTCGCCGACGACCTCGCCCGTGGCGACGTTGAAGGCGGCGAACAGGTTCGTGGTCCCGTGTCGGACGTAGTCGTGGGTGCGTTTCTCGGTGGCGTCGAACTCGATCGGTAGCAGCGGCTGAGTGCGGTCCAACGCCTGGATCTGCGTCTTCTCGTCCAGGCTGAGAACCACCGCGCCACCCGGCGGATCCAGATACAAGCCGACGATGTCGTAGACCTTGGCCGCGAACGCCGGATCCTTACTGAGCTTGAACGTGCCGGACCGGTGCGGTTTGAGGCCGTGCTCGCGCCACAGCTTGGCCACCCAGTGATGCGAGACCGGCACCTGCTCGGTACGGGTGACGTAGGCGGCCATCTCCCGACTGGACCAGTGCGACAGACCAGTCTGCGAAGGCGGGCTCATCCGGGTCAACGCCAGGACCCGAGCCCTAATCCGGGCCGGCACCTGCTCCCGCGGCCCGCCAGGTTGCTGGCTGAGCAGGCCGGCAGCGCCGTCCGCGGCGTACCGGCCCAGCCACAGATCCACCGTCGGCCGCGACACCCCCGCCAGCGCCGCGATGTCCTTCTTGCGACGGCCTTCGGCGTGCCACAACACGATCCGCGCCCGCGTCCCGACCGCAGCCGACACCTCACCACTGTTGAGCAGCGACCCAAGCTCAGCCCGCTCGTCCGACGTCAACTCCACCAGGACAGCGAACCACAACCACATCACGTAAAGACAACAGAATCACGAGACACTAGGAGATGCCGGGGAGCTGTGGGGCCTGGGAATTGAAGAGGGACTGCGGTGGTCGTTTGTCCCAAGGGCTGGTCCTGGCGGTCGTAGCTGGACCTTTGGCTTGGTCGATGCTTTCGAAGCGATCGTGATGGAAGTCGAGCCGCTCGTTGCGCTCTGCAAGCGAAACGCGAAGCCAGGTGACCTGGCTGGCCGTCCACCAACTGCCGTCGGTCTTGGCGAACGTGCTGATCGTTGGGGACATGGGCGTTACCAGGCCCTGTTGCCACCGCGCCATCATCGTCTCGTGTGTCATCTCCATCAACGCAGTTACGTCAAGCTGCGCAGAATGGTCATCGTCTACCGGCATCGGCGCTTCCTTACGAACATGGCAGTCTCTTCGAACCGTGCTCCCCGCAGTGACGAACGGCAAACTGGCCCCGGTAGCCGGGCAGGGCACTCCATCGAGATCCTCCCGTGCATGATTCAAACCTACGCCACCGTCCACACCCCAGCCACAAACGACGGGCCAGCGGTGACCCAGGACGGTAGGGATCTTGGTAGGGAACCATCCGGGATCACCCCGTCCGGCCCTGGGACGCACCGGGACCCGGCTGACATAAACCAGCAGCCCAGTGGCACTGTCCGGAACCGGCCGGGCTCACCGGGGATGACCGGCTACTTGCTTCGGAGAACACGGCGGTCATCTCGAACCCGGCGAACCCGGCGATCCCACCAACCAGCAACGCGACCGCCCCGGCCGAGAGCAGCAGGCCCGGCGCGAGCGCGTCCAAGCTGATCTGCCCGTCGGCGGGATGCCCGAGTAGGACGATGTCGAACACGACCGTGACCGCGATCTCCGCCAGCAGCAGCCCACCGAGTAGATAGCCGTTGACGTCGAACCGGCATACCCCCAACCCGGCCACCAGCAGCCAGCCGGCCAGGGCACACACCCACCACGCCACCGTCCACCCGAACGTCGCCTCCACGATGATGGCGGCGACCTTCCCGAACGCGCCGTAGATGCTGATCTGCATCGCGTTGTAGGCCAGCACGGCGACCTTCGCGGCCCCGACGCCGGGCACCCGACCCAAACCGTGCGCGACGTAGCTGTAAAACGCCCCCGCGTTCACGACCCGGCGGGACATCGCGATGTAGCCGACCGCGAACAATGCCAGGACGGCGGCGACGGCGAGGTAGGCGATCGGGATGCCGATGAACTCGGTCACCGCGAAACCGGTCGTCGCCGACCCGGCCACCACGATCAACGGGGCGGCGGCGGCCATCACACAGAACACCACCGCCCCCACCCCGAGCCGGTTCCGGGCCAAGGTCGTGGACACGTTGCTGACCTGCCGTGACGGCGGGCCTATAGCAGTCATCAAAGGGCTCCACATGCAGAAAGGAGGAGGGGGTTGTTGGCCGGTTTGGGTTTAGGTGCGGTGGCTGACCAGGGTGTTGCCGACCGTGGCTCGGGTGTGCGCCAGCAGTGACATGACAGGTGGCGGGAGCGTGTCGAGAAGGTGCCGCAGATAGCCGCGTGTCCAGTCACGGTTGTCCGCGTCCCGGATCAACCACTCATCCAGGCCGGTCGCCTGCGGAGCTGCCCTTCATCGAGGCGTCTGCGCGGTCGCGTCGTCGTAGAAGCCGGCGAAGTCACGTCGCAGCTCCCATCGGAGTTGCCTTCATCGAGGCATCTCGTCCGCCAGAGCCACCTGCGCCAGCAGGCCCTGTCGCAGCCCCAATCGGAGCTGCCCTTCATCGAGGCCATGCACAACGTCTCGGCCGGCACCTATGGCGCCCCCCAAGGATCACTGCCGAGCTACCCGACAACGGCAGCGAGCCGGTCAACCACAAACGCGTGGGCTCCATCCGTCGCCCAGGCTGCCAACCCTTCGAGATCATTGAGGACGGCGGGACCTGCCGCGTCCAACAGGGCTGGCTCCCACCAACCTGGAGCGTGGCAGACCCCGGTAGATCCGTCGGCGGCTATGGTGTCGACGCGGTGGGAGCGGCGTACGGCTGCCCCGCACCTTGGGCCAGCCCGGTGAAGTACGCCTGATAGACGTGCAACAGGCTCTCGGCCAACTCCTCGCATTGGGACGACTCGACCAGGATGTTGTTCCTGTCCGCATACGCAGCGATCCGCTGCGCCGCCACCGTCACCGCCGCCTTCGCGGCGTCGGAGTTCACCGGCATCATGCCGCCACCCCCTGCCCGGCCAGCTCATCGGTCGGCTGGGCGGAGCGGGAGCCGGCGAGCTTGGCGGCGGCCTGACCGATCATCTCTGCGGATCGGGCCGGGTCCAGAGCGACTTCGGTGAGCTTGTCGAACGCCGCCGCATACCGGTCGGCGGCATCTGCTTCCAGGATCAGCCGGCCCCCGAGGTGCTCCACCACCGCGACCGGCGGGTACGGCCGGGCCATTCGGCAAAGAAGGATCGCCACGCAGCACGGACGCGACCGCAAGACCCGCCAACGCGTACGCGTACGGCGTGCCTACACGCTGCGCGGCCTCCTCCTGTGCGGTCTGTGCGGCCGGAAGATGCAAGGCCAGTACAGCCACGACGCCGCCTACTACCGCTGCCGCTACCCCGCCGAGTACGCGTTGGCCAACCACGTCCAACATCCCCGCAACGTGTACCTGCGCGAACAAGACCTCCTACCGCTACTCGACGAATGGCTCGCGCAAGCCTTCGCACCACAACGCGTCGCCGACACCGTCCGCGAACTCCACACAGCGCAACCCCGGCAAGCCGTACAGGTCAAGCCCGTCGAGGACGACACAGCGGCGGTCATCGCGGCCTGCGACGAGAAACTCGCCCGCTACCGCGCCATCGCAGAGGCCAGCGGCGACCCCGCGACCATCGCCGGATGGATCGCCGAGGTCAACGCCGAGCGCGCCGCGGCCCTCGCCCGCAGACCGGCACCCAAAGTCGAAACGACCAAGATCACCCGACTCAGCGAAACAGACATCGAACGGCTAACACGGACGTTCGACCGGGTCCGCGACATGATCAGGCGGGCAGAAGCCGAAACCAAGGGCGAGGTCTACCGGCAGCTCCGGCTCACACTCACCTACCACCCCGGAAACAACGAAATCCGAGTCGAGGCAAGCCCTGACCCGGATTCCTGTGGGGTTTTGGTACGTGTCCGAGGGGGAGTTGAACCCCCACGCGTAGCATTTGTGCACCAAACGGGTGCACATGCCACCACGATAGCCGCCGCAGACCGCGGCAGCAACTCCCCGAAAGCGTGGCGACGCAGGGCCTTTGGGCAAGGTCCAGAGCCTCCACCACCACGGCCGCTCCACAAGCGACGATCACCTCGGACGACATTGACCAACTGATGCCGAACGGCCCGGGTGGAGCAGATGACCAGTCCCAACCCCGACCACATGATCGAATACTGCGATGACGTGCTGCCCCACATGCTGACCACCGCCTGCGGAGTCGACCGCGACCTCGCCTCCCGCATCGGCCAGGACATCCTGCCCGGGCCGAAGCGCTGGCCACCCATGCCCCCGCACGACCAGGACGTGCTGATCACCCCGTTCGTCGAGGAGGTGTTCGACCACAAACCACTCGACACCCCATTGGACCTCAAGACAAAGGTCACCCTGGTAGTCCGCAACAGCCTGCTCGAACAGGCCCACCACACCGGCCAACTCACCTCAGGGATCACCACGGCCACCGAGTACGCCGCCGGCCCGCTATCGCACTTCCTCGCCGCGCGCCGCCGCAACCCCGTCGACTACCAAGGCACCCGCCTTCAGGATCACCGTCGCCGTGGTCGCCGCCGCCGTCGTACCCCTCGCCCTGATCGCGACGCCGGTGCAGGCAACACCGCCGAACATCCCCTCGTACGCCACCGCCCTCGGCCGGCTCAACACACTCACCGTGGCCGCAGAATCCCACCAGTCCACCTACGACCGCGACCTGTTCCCCCACTGGGGCACCATCACCGGCTCCTGCAACACCCGCGAACAGGTCCTCAAACGCGACGGCACCAGCGTCAACGTCGACAGCGCCTGCTACCCCACCTCCGGCTCCTGGCGCAGCCCCTACGACGGCGCCACCTGGACCAACCCCGCCGACGTCGACATCGACCACATGGTGCCCCTGTCCGAAGCCTGGGCCTCCGGAGCATGGGCCTGGACCACCGCACGACGACAGACGCCTGGATCCAAGTCAAGTGGTACTACAACCTCACCATCGACAGCGCCGAAAAGTCCGCGCTCACCACCATGCTCGGCACCTGCTAACCCGGCACCACCGGGCCTTCGACCTAGGCCCCGGCGGATGGCCGGGGCCTAGCATCCGCGATGGATGAACACGAGAACCGCGTCAGCAACAGCTCCGTCCCTCGAGATGATCTGCAAACACGGCGGCGCTCCGGACGCTTCTCGGCTGGAGTGCTGTCACGAGCCGCAGCTGGTCAACGAGAAGACCGCGAGCGAACCGCGCGGTAGATCACCCACGCGGGCCTCGAGGCCGGGCGGCCGCACATCACACCGGGCCGCCCGGCGGCGATCAGAACAGCGATGGAGACCGGATAAGGGCGTTGACTGTCAGAAGGTAGCTACCTCGATTCAGTCGTTGGCCATCTACGAGGCCGGTGATCCGCTAACCCTGGTGATTCACGGTGATCGTGAAGATGGGCCGTATGTCGGTGTGTAGATAAGCGAAAGTGCCTCTCCTGCAAGGGAAACTGACGGTGTCGAATCGATCAGGTTCTCTGGCGGAAGGGGCACCTCGCAGGTGCAGTTTACGGCGTGGTCGAGGGATCTGCGGGTTACCGCGGACGGTACGGGTGTGGTGTCGCACGTGGGTGCGGTGCTGCTGCGGATGTTGGCCGATCGGGCCGGCCTGACGCAGGCGGTCTCGGCAGGGTTGGCGCGGCGGAACTGTTGGCCGGGCCACGATCGGGGTCGGGTGCTGGTCGACCTGGCGGTGATGATCGCCGACGGTGGTGAGGCGATCTGCGACATCGACGTGCTGCGCCACCAGGGCGAGGTGTTCGGCCCGGTCGCGTCGGCGGCGACCTGCTGGCGGGCCCTGGACGAGATCGGCGACATGCAGTTGCGGCGGATCGGCAAGGCCCGCGCGCAGGTCCGCGCCCGCGTCTGGGCGCTGCTCGGGCAGCTACCGGCCGCGCGGGCGGCGGGCCGGGACATCGGCGACGGGGTGGTCGTGCTCGACGTCGACTCCACGATCGTGTTGGCGCACAGCGACAAGGACGGCGCCGCACCGACCTACAAGCATTCCTATGGGTTTCATCCGATCCTGGTCACCTGCGACAACACCGGCGAACTGCTCGCCATCAAGCTGCGGCCCGGCAACGCCGGCGCCAACACCGCGACGGATCATCTGGCGGTCCTCGAACAGGCGGTCGCGCAGATCCCGGCCGCCCACCGCAGGCATCTGCTGGTGCGCGGCGACTCGGCCGCCGCGACCCATGCGGTGCTGGACTGGCTGGTCGAGCAAGGTAAACGCCGCGGGCGGCGGGTGGAGTACTCGATCGGCTGGGCGATCGGCGAGCCGGAACGCACTGCCATCGCCGGCATCCCCACCTCAGCATGGTCGCCGGCGATCAACGCCGACGGTGGCATCCGCGAAGGCGCGCAGGTCGCCGAACTGACCGGCCTGCTCCAGCTCGACAGCTGGCCGGACGGGATGCGGGTGATCGTGCGCCGCGAACGCCCGCACCCCGGCGCCCAACTGTCGCTGTTCGAGGAACAAGATGGCTGGCGCTACACCGCATTCGTCACCGGCACGAAGATCGGTGCGCTGCAGTGGCTGGAGGCCCGCCACCGCGCCCACGCCCGCGTGGAGGACCGGATACGCACCAGTAAGGACACCGGCCTTGGTCGGCTACCGTCCCGCGAGTTCGCGATCAACCAAGCCTGGTGCACCACCGTCGCGATCGCCGTCGACCTCATCCGCTGGCTCCAGCTCCTCGGCCTGACCGGCGACCTCGCCCTGGCTGAGCCGAAACGGCTGCGCTACCGCGTGCTGCACACCGCCGCCCGCCTCGTGCACGGGCAACGCCGCCGCCGGCTACGCATCCCAGCGACCTGGCCCTGGGCCACCCAGATCACCGCCGCGTTCGACCGGATCGCGGCCATCCCCGCACCCGGCTGACCTCATTTCGGCCGCTGTCCCGCCAACCGGAGGAACCCCAGGAGACCACGCCCGCCGACGCGACAGCCGGCCCTTCGACCTGCCCACCAACCAACCCCATCGACAAACAGTGATGGAATCAGACGGGCAGACCCGAACCATCAGACCGATGAATGATCGAGGCTAACAGTGATACGCGCTTCCGTAGCTGCTGAGGAACTGGTCGGACACCCATCCGGTGACACCTGTGGTGTTGTTCCGCAGGTAGGTCCAGGTCGTGTGTCCGCCGACGTTGTCGCCGACGGTCCAGCAGCGGTACGTGACAGAGTGGCTGCTGTACCCCAGACCATGCGAGACGCAGTTGGTGCCGGGGCCTGATCGGATATTGACCCCCTCGTACAGGAAAGCGCCGGACTGCGGGACGTTGGTGGAGGGAGTCACGTTGCATACTGCCGCCGAGGCCGGCGGAGCGGCTGCGACGGGTGCCGCCGCGGCTCCCATTATCACTGCGACCACCAAGCCGCCACGACGAAGCACTCGATCCATCGACATCCTCCTTAGCTCGGCTTGAAACGTTGTTCAAGCCACTTCACTTGCGCCGCATCCAGAATCACCGGCCCCGTCGATCAAATACAGATGGCAAGTGTCAGTTGACAAGGCATTGCCATGCCCGGTCACAGTGGGATAATCGTCCAACCACTATGGACAACCATCAGCGGACCGGACCTGAACAACTCGAAGCGTTCACACACGCGCTTCGCAGACTCCGCGCGACCGCCGGAAATCCGAGTTACCGAAGGCTGGCGTCGATGACCCACTATTCACGGACCACGATGGCGCAGGCCGTCAGCGGCCGCGCCTTCCCGACGCTTGACGTCACCTTGGCGTTGGTGCGCGCCTGTGGCGGCGACGCCACCGAATGGGAGCGACGCTGGAGGCAGACCCGATCCGCGCTCGGTCGGGACGACGAGGCGATACGTGTCGCATCCCCGTGGCCGCCAGAACCTGTTGTCGACGGGGCTGATCCAGAGTCCGCCGGGTGCTCAGCGACGGCACATACCGCACACGCGCGAAAGATCGCGTTGGCCGCTCGCCGGCTGATCATCGGGCAGGTCGAGTTGAGGTACTCGGCGCCGCACCGAGCAGTGTGGGCCCGCTTCGCCGGCTACTCTGGGTTGGACCATATCGCCACGTATAACCATGACGTCGAAGTCATCGTTCGAGTAACGAGACAGTCCGACGCCGCCGAACAGGTCTATCACGTCGCGTACGCGTTCGATTATCACTGGTCGAGCTTGTTGATCTGCTCAGGGCAGATCTTTACCGCTAGCGTCGACGTCCTCTTCGACGACGGCTTGGCGGCAACTGGAAGTACGACACCGGTTCGCCTGCCCTTGAGTATCTGATCGGTCGGAGGGCGTTGAGCCAGTGGCCGAGCGTTTCGGCGGCGTGCCGATGCCTCCTCATGGCTCGGTCAGGCCTTCTCGAAGGTGATGCCCCGCCGGCCGACCGACACCTGCTTCTCCACCACGGCGCCTTCCGCGGTGATGTACCAGCAGAAGAACGGCGTCGCGCCGAAGGGGAACACCGCCAGGTCGGGCATCGCGGCGTCGCACATCGCGGTGCCCAGCCGGGCATTGCTGTTGACAGCTTCGCTGTTCCACAGCCGGCCCACATTCGTTCGGGACACCACGCCAACCGAGGCAATTGCAGACCAGGTCATGTACTGGTCGGCGATCGACGCGGTCACGTCCATCGGCACCGCGAGGTCGTCGAACTTCACCGTGCACTTCGCCTTCACGTTGCTCGTCCGTTGGCTCCGGAGCACACGACGAGCACACGTCCAACCACTGTGGACATGAAGGAAGCTCTGATCTGAGCCAGATACCCAGGTCAGAGCCTTGATTGATTGTGCGCCGCCAGGGACTCGAACCCCGAACCCGCGGATTAAGAGTCCGCTGTGGACAGCCCTGCTATTCAGCGCACTGTATTGGGCCCACGATGACCAGGCGCCGACCGGCTTACGAAGTCGAGGCTAGGTGGTGCGTGCCCCATCGCTGAACGCCGAAATCTTTCACCGTGACATCTTTCATCCTCGCTCGTTAAGAGCAGAGACAGGGGACGGCGGCCCCACTGCGATGGAGCCGCCGTCGTGTAACCCCTGTTGTCCGGAACAAACCGCTGAGTTGGATCGGAGAGTGGGGCTACACCGTGCAAACGAACCGCCATGAGGTCGGCAAGCCACGGTTGTTCCGCGGCTGGAGTAGGTGGGGCTTGCGCTGGGTCTGGGCGTCTGCGGCCTTGATCGCAGCCGTCGCCCAACTGGTGGCCGCCTGCCGGTAGGCCGGAGAAATGCGGGGCAGGTTGTTCCAGTCCGCTGCCCAGCTTGGCAACCCGCGGTTGCGGGGATGCCGTGCGTCGCGGTCGCGCCGGACGGCGGCAGGTTTAGCACCGTCCGGGCGATCACGACTGTCAACGTTCTCAGGTCGGCTCGTCCCCGTTCCGCACATTCGGCGGCACAGCGCGGGGCACGCACATTGGTCGAGCATCGCTGTGATTGGGCGGCGCGGTCGGCTTGGCGGGAGATCGAATAGAACCCGCGCCGCCCGCGTCCACCGCGCCGCCGGCACCCCGGGCCACGACCCGGACCACACGCAGATGACGGCGACTTGGCGGCCCCGCCCGAGGGCCCGCTTATGGTGCAGCCGATGCCGCTGCGACTGACGCGGGGCGACACAAGATCCGGTCGGGAGCGGCCCGCAAACGAACTGGTCAACCATTTCTGCCCAGACCTACTTCGCCAACTCGTCGTCACGCTGCGGCCCGATCGCCCACATCCACTCCATGGCCGGTGCTCATTTTCAGCCGCGACCAAGGCCCCGAGGCTCCCTGAGCAATCGACGTGAGCGCCGCTGAACAACTTCGGCACGCAAATGACTTAGCACCTACGAGTTGCACTCGAATTGCTTTGGCGGGCCGCCCTTCTTTACGACAACCACTGCCGCTACGTCCTGTTTACGTATCAGGGAGTCGCAAGGCGAATCCGAGCCACCCCGAGGTACAACGGTAAGAATACAAATGACACACAGAAGGTTTACTGCGACAATCGACAATTGCACCCACGAGTAGGGACCCACTCGCAGTTCCTTCTCTTGACCCTCGACATTCTTTCTCTTGTGCACAATGCCGAGCAGCAAAAGCGGTGCCATGCTGAACCCCAAGATAACCACGACAATAACGAGCGGGTCGACGTCCTGCAAAACGAGGGCAATGCCCAGGGCGGTCAAGAAGAAGGCTCCGACGACCTGTGCGTTGTCCACCGCCCATCCTGCCCCGCCACTAGAAGATCCGGCGAAACAATTCCTAGCAGATTCTTGTTTTCTACGTCGGTGTAGTACGAACGATAAGATAGTCGCCAAGTGAGAGTGTCGACGAGCGGACTCGCAAGCACAAGTAGGGCCGCCGCAAGGAACGGCATGATATCCCACCACACCGCGAGTTCTGATACCTTCTCAAACATTTTGTCCACCGGCCGGAAGCGCCGTCATAGCCGGCAATATGTATCGAGTACCGCAGGAGTAGCCGACTTGACCTCCCTGAGAGAATTGCCACTCCACCGACCCACCGGAGCGAGCTCCATCCGGGCGAGGTAATAGTTCTTCCTCATGGACGAAGGAAAATCACGGCCCGCTGACAGGCCCCACGAGAGCGACAGGCTAGACCCTTGCATCACCCTAAGCTTTCGCAAATCGCCTATCTTCTTGAGTTGCGGCCTGGTCTCCGCTACTGCCTCCCAACTGTCAGAGTTGTACCTCCCGTCAGGGGCCTCAAAGCCAAGGGGATTTCGCACCTCCCTTGGATCCGGACCTTGTAACGCCCTCCACCTCCGCCTGCATTCGCAGCTATATGGACTACGTGTCGATATGGGCCCCCCGCGGCAGTAATAGTGCCAGGATGATCATTTCCAACTAGCCCCTCGATATCGACCCAGAACCAAATTGGCAGATAGGGAACTTTTGAAGGACCTGCGCCACAGCAGTATTCTCCACTCATAGCGCCTCCTCCGAGACCTGGCGCGTCGCATAAAGGATGTGGTCGACCGCGACGCACACTGCGGGGGTAGCGGTCTTCTCAATAAACGTTCGAAGCCACTCTACGGGCGGCGATGGACCTAAGTATGAGAACATTGCAGAATGAGGCTCGCCCGCCAGGCGGCCCCGGAAACGGGCCGCAAATGCGAGGTTTTGAAAGCGCCGAAGCCATTAAACGGAACCTCCCAGATTAGCGTATCCTTCTCGTTCTCGACACGCAGTAACCGGATGAGGTGGGACACCGATTCCAACTCCCTAGGGAGAGGGTCCGCTGGCCTCGGAAACAGCAAACCATCAACCGACACGACCAGCATTTGAGCGTCGGGTTCCGCAATGTGTTGGAGGATCCGGTATGCAGATATAGGCGTCGCACGAGACGACCATGACACAAGACAAAAGTCCGCATATCGCTCGACAATTGCTTCGTCGGCTGCCCCGCAGGTGATGAACCGCGCTGGCCGGCCGTCGACGTCGTATGCTGTTACAGCCGGTTCCACCCAATTCCTCAGGAGGTTGACAACCTCTTGTGGCGAGGATTCTCGAACTGTCCCACTCTTCAAGACGATCCGCGCGTCGACAAGGTTGGCGACTTTACTGACGGCTCCCATGTACGCGTTAGTCAAAGGGCGTCGAGCGACGGCGCCTTTCTTGCCGTCGATCCCAAGCTGACGTAGCGTCCCCGCGACCGATTTCGACCCTTTGCTCCCCCGCGCGAAGACGACCTCAACGGCGACTCCCCGAAGAGCCACTTCAGCAGCTTTTGTCTTTAGATCTCGGTCGCGTCGACGTCGGCGACGGCGGTCACCAGGCGAGACCGTCTCGCGAATGTTACCAATGTCGTGACTCATGCTCGCCTCCGCTTAGTCAGAGCGGCCAATCTTGATCAAGACCATACCAAGCTATCTCGATTGGCACCCACATTTCACCGAGAGCGCGCCACGCATCAAGAGATAAACAACGCGGCGACCATCCGGGCGTACGCCGGCACGGCGGCCGAAGTCGTCGCCGACCTGCTGCGCCTGGGGCGTAATGGCGACGCTGTCCCTGCCCGGCAGCTCGCGTACACCGTGCTGGACCGTGCCGAAGAACTGCTGGTCCAGTTCTGCGCTGGCGCCGCCGCCAGGCACAGCGGCATCCTGCGCTCCGGCTTCGAGCACGCGGTGGGCGCGGCCGCGCAGGCGCTGTCATCGGCCCTGGCCCGGCAGACGCCCGAACGGCTTGCTACCGCCGACGCGGCCATCGCCGCGCTCGCCGGGCACACGCTGGCCGGCACCCAGCCGCATCGGGTGGAGCAGACCCGCATGGCCCTGCGCCCGGTGCGCTTTCTCGCCCGGGCGGACGAGCCGCCCGTGACCGTGGCCGACGGCATCGAACGGCAGATCGACCAATGGGGCCTGGGTGGACCGCCCGCTCGCCCACGTATGGGCCGGCGAGGACGTCCACGCCGGGCTGAAGGACACCTTTCGCGCGGTCCATAACCGGGTTCGAGACCGTCGCCGCGAGCTTGACCGCGCCTTCGCAGAGCGGCTCGCGGCGTGGACGTCGGCCGGCACCCCGCCCGGCGACCTGCGCACCGTGGAAACTCTGCTCACCCGCGTCGTCGCCCCGCTCGTCCGGCAGAGCATCTTCAACGTCGACAACTACCCGGTGGCGTCGGTGATCGACGAGGGCCGCACCGTGCGACTGGATCTGACGCTGCTGCAACAGCAGTTCGGGATACGGAAGGACGGCTCAATGACGGCGCCGGCGAACGCCTCTGCCTCCCCGAAGTGAGCGACGAAGCCCTGGCCGGGCTGAAGTTCAACGCCCCACTGCCCAATCGGCTCGCCGAGGCCACCCTGGCCGCAGGACTAGCAGACCTACCAAACGCCGCCACCGCGCTCAGAGAGTGCACCCGATTCGTGCATACATGAGTTGCGGTCCGCTCCTGGCCAGGTACCGTGCGCCCGGTGGTACATCGCGTCGGTGACCATCGGCCGGGCGGTCGCTGGAGGCGAACGGCCGACCTTGCGAAGTGCGGTAGCCTCTCCTCCGGGCTGATCGAGGCCGTTCGGCAGGCGCTCAGACACAGGAACCCCGTCGTCGCAGTCGCAGCTGCCGAGTTCCTCGGAGAGCGCGACGAACTGCAAGCCTCTACGGTGATGTTCGCCAAGCTCAACGAGAGAGCCCTCCCGCACCAGGTACGTGGCCTGGCGTGCCTCCCAACATATCCATGGGCACTCGACCACAGCGATCCCGGCGCCTCCGACAACGCCACCGATTCCGGAACGCAAGGTTCATCATGCGAATGAACCCGCTGCCGTAGAGGCTCGCCACGCTTGGCAACGGAGAACCATGACGATGCGGGCCACCGCGCTCCGCCAGATCGGTGTGCTGTCCCGCTCGCATCGGCAGTCGTGCGATCCTGCGACTAACGTTAGCGGACGGTAACGAAGCCATGATCATCTCATCGGTCGACGCCTTGGGACGCAGCGATGCCTGAAACGCGACCGTTCCCGAGGGTCCGAAGCTCCGGCTCGGTGCGAGCGGCGCGTCCTTCTCCCCACCGCGCCCCACGCTCCTAGCAACGCGCTGGCTACTATGGTCGCCGGCACTTGACGGAGCACTCCCTCCAAGATCGTACGTAGCATCAACTCGATGCCGTCCATCTCGACCTCCCCGGCCGGTCCGCGATCACCTCCTTCCACGTTGATCCCGCAAATCCGCTCGCGGACGGGAGCGGACAGCAGCAGACGAGCCCGGATGATGGCAGACAAAGTCGGACAGCAGAAGGAGGAGCGAGCCGTTGGCCAGGATGAAGCGTCCAGGCCCAATGACTCCGGCCGTCGCGCAGTTCAGCACCGCACTGCATGACCTTCACGAGAGTGCGGGGCTTCCTTCGCTGAGCGACTTGAAACGAGCCCTCGGTAAGGGCGTAGCCAGTCGGAGCCGCATACATGAGGCGTTTACTGAGCCGCGCCTCCCGGTGTGGGGCCTGATCGAGCTTCTAGTGGAAGAGTTGGCGAGCCGGGTGCCAGGTGGCCCCGAGACGAACGACGAGGTCAGACGCTTCCACGTTCTCTGGCTGGCGGCGAGTAGAGAACATCCGCCGGCTTCCACCACACCCAAGGATGCGGCGCCGACATTTTCGTCGCGGCAATCGCATACGGCGCCACGTCCAGAGATAATTGGCCGCATTGGGACATTGATTGTCTATCGCGCGATCAGTGAGATGGGCTGGCACTTCCAGGAACAGGTCTTCGACTACGGAGTCGACGCGCACATCGAAATCGTCAACTCCGATCATGAGCCTACCGGTCAACTGATCGCCGTCATAATTAAGACCGGCCTACCCTATTTCAGGAACCGGCGGGGTCAAGGTTGGGTGCTCCGTTCTCCCCGGCCCGATCAGCTCAAATACCTACTGGGCTACGCTTTGCCCGTAGTAACAGTCCTTGTGAACCCCGATAGCAATAAGGCATATTGGGTGCACATCTCACCGTCAAATACCACCTCAAGAAGTGATGGCTGGGAGGTGACCTTGCCAGAGAATCAATTGCTTGGCCCGGATGCGGCCGAGGCGCTTCGAAATATTGCGACCAACAGGGAACGATGATGAATGCTGCGACAGCGGCGACCGGTCCCAAGATCCTGTGGATGATCTTGGAGTTCATCACATCATCAACAGACTGCTTTGGCGCCTGCTGTCGCGAGTCGCGAACCGCCGCTACGGCCGCGGCGAGGCGATGACCACCTTCGGATGCGGCTCCAGCTGCCGTCTTTCTGTCGTACCCCCGGCGTAGCGTGACCTGTGCCCTCGGAGCGGACCGGTCGGCGCCGGCCCGCCCGAGTTCGGCTGAGGCAGCACGAGCAGAGGGACGGAGACGCCCGGGTGAAGAAGGTCGACGCGAGCGCGCACATCGGCGACAGCGGGATCGCCCTGATCCACCGGCTCGTCAACGCGATAGGCCTCGTCTTGGCACGAGCGGAAGATCGACGCGGGCATCGACGGGGAGATCGAGCTGCGAGACCCCACCACCGGTGAGGTTGCCAATCGGGTCTTGTTCGCCCAGAGCAAGGCGAGAGACCGCCCAGTCCCCGGCGAGAACGAGCGGACCTTTCACTTCCTGCGCACAGACGCGGACGTCGATTACTGGATGAGCGCGTCATTACCGGTCTTGCTGATCTGCTCACACCCCAAGACCGGGGAGGCGTGGTGGACGCACGTCCAGGGCTGGTTCGCCGACCCGGCCCATCGGGCGTCCGGCCGCATCGACTTCGACAAGAGCACGCAGAAGTTCGACGCCGCTGCCGGGCATCGCCTGCTCAACCTCGCGGACCCCCACGGTCAAGCGCATACCCCCGCCGCAGAACACCGCAGTGAGACCCTGACCAGCAACCTTCTGCACGTGGCAATCCCGCCGACGATCTACCACGCCGCCATCGACATCCAGGACCCCCGCGAACTCCTGCGGCGTCAACGCGAACTCGACACGAACCTGCCGGTGCGCGAGGACTTCATCATTCGCAGCAACCGTGTCTACACCTGGCATCCGCCCCGAGCAGTCCGCCCTCGGCACTCTCGTTAGGGGCAAGACGGACCAGATGGCTGCGCGTATGTGGAACGATCCGGGCCGACCTGGTGAGGCAGCGTTGGCTGGTGCAACTCCTCAACAATGCGTTCCGATCCGATGTCGCGGCCGATTGCGAGTGGCACGGCGGGCGGAAGATCATCTACTGGCGCCCGACGGCAGACCTGTCCGCCCAGAGCATTCGAAGCGTCAGCGGGCGAACCTGGCAGGTCTTCACGCCGAAGTACAAGAAGACTGCGCCCGACAAGATCAGCTATTGCCTCCACGCCGCCCTGGAATGGCAGTTCCTGGACATCGACGGCGAGTGGTTCTGCGCCCTCGTTCCGACCTACCACTACACCCACGACGGCTACTGCGACTCGCTGTACCTGTCTGAGACTCCACACGACATCTGAGTACCTCGCCGGTATCAAACGTCTGGATCGCAACCCCGCTGTCTACCACCAGACCCGGATGTGGGCGCACTACCTCCAGGGCGGCGATGACACCCTGGACTTCAGGAACACGATCCTTACCTACGGCCATCTGATGACGTTCGAGGGCGACCGGTCCATTGATGACAAAGCCTGGCTCGCCGACCCGCGGAAGGCTACCGAGCACGACGAGATCGCGTCGGACGACCTTGACGACGTCGACGGTCCGAATGAGACCGAGGGTGAACTCACGTTGTTCGAGGTGGCCCGGTGAAACTCTCGATCCTCGATGAGCCGGCCCTGGAGTTTAGCGGCGGGGCCCGAGTTAGCCTCTGAGTACATGATCGTCCTTCGCCAGGAACTGGCGCTGCCGTAACGCCTGTCAGCCGACGACGGGACCGATCAGTTTCTCTGTAGGCCATCCTATCTGGACAGCACTCTCCGCGCCGCTCCTCGTACGGGTTACGCGCGGGACGAGCGCGGTTGGCTCGCCGATGCTGGGCTGGCAGCGCAGGTTCGAATCCCGCCTCCACTCCACACCTGCGCGCCTGCCCCGCGTCTGTCCGCTGACCAGGGAGTTCTTCGACACCCCGAAGCACTCCCAGCCGCGCCTGACCGACCGGTGAATCTCCCGGGCCGGGCTTTCGCGCGAGCACGTACTCTCCGTGGAGATTTGCGTTCCACGCCTCGTCAGTTGGAGACGCGCAACGGTCCTTCGACGCCCTCCTGTGCCACGCTGCGGAGCACATCATCCCAGTTGGTGGAGTTGAGCCAGGTCTTTTCAAGAAGGTGGGCAGTCCAACTGACCAACTGGCGCATGTTTGTCAATGCCCCAAGTTCTATCGGATAGATGTCATGTTCCCGAGCGACGCCACAGGCGTCGTGCAGTGCGTACCACTTTGCGCGGTCAGGCAACGATGCCAACTCGCGAATTTCGCTTCCGTGCGGATTGGCCTTCTCATGCGCGGTCCAGGCGTCCTCAACCCGCCTTACGTCGTCCATATCGACGTAGAGAAGCCCTCTGAAATCGTCGATCGAGGCTTTGCAGATGTCGCAGATCGCGACGATGTCACACACGTTGACCCCTTCTCCAGCCGTGTCGAATGTGGAAACCCTACAGGCAACGCCAGTCAGTACTCAGTTCTCGTTGCGTATTGCTGATCTTCTTAGGTTAGGTCGGCGATGCGCCTAAGCGCAGCATCATCGCTCACCGTAATCCGACGGTACGCGGTTCTGATCGCGCCCGCGTCACGGAGCTTACGGAAGGCCCTTTGAAGCGAGGCTTCGCCCAGACCAACCATCGAGGCAAGCTCGGGTTGGCTAAGCGGAATAACAATTTCGATACCATCTTTGGTTGGACGCCCAAACGATTGCGCGATGTCCGCTAACAGCCGGGCGAGGCGTACGTCTGCTGCATGTGTGACAAATTCTGCCCGCCTGCGGTCGGCCCAGCGCAGGCGGTCGCCGACGGTCTCGACAAGGGCGACGGCCGCGTCTGGATGGATCCCAAGGAAGTGCTGAAAGTCGGTGCCGGAAACCGTATTGACGACAACCTTCGTGCACGCCATTACCGAGACATCACTTAGATGGCCGCCCTCCGCCAGATGGCCGACAACATCGCCTGGAGCACGAACCGCCAGAAGAACTTCGATTCGCGCAGCGACGTCGACGGCTACTACCTTCACAAATCCACTGAGGATTACATCGATGTGTGTCGACCGCGTGCCCGGTCGGACAAGCTGATCGCCAGGAGTAAAAATACGGCGCGCGCCCCGGGCAAGTAGGTCGTGACTGGTTGTCGTCGCGAGTCGGCCGATGAAGCTCGCCTGGGGGATTTCGAGGTCTGCTTCCCGCCTTAGGTCGACAACCGGGCTTGACCCAGGGCGGGCTACCGGCGGTTCAAGCTCAACGTCCAGCTCGCGCGACGCCTCCGCGACAGGCGGATTGCCGATCCTCGACGCCTGCAGTTGATGGTTCAAGATATCGACGACGCTTTCGACTGCCCGGTCCATCAACCGTCGAGCCGTCCGATCAGTACGTTGCAGCCGCTTCGCTAGCCAGCCGACACGGTCGCGGAGAAGTCCGTCTGGAGCGGGGTCGAGGCCGAAGGCCGCCTTTGCCGCCACGCTTTCAATCGCAGCGAGCGAATTACACGCCGGAAGCAGAACACCGTGCAGCTTCGTTCGCATCGAAGACGCCGTGTCATCCCGATGAATTCCAGCGATGCTCGAAAGGCTCGGGCCAATGGCCCCTGGAAGAGCTTCGGACCGAACAGCCCGCCCTTTTCGAAGATGGTTCAGGTCAGTCCGCAGCTGGCTAGTTGGCGATGTCGTGACGCGCTCCTTCGTCGTGCGAGTCCGGTCCGTACCTTCCAGGCAGCCTCAGGCGCGCCCGAAGGCCGCCCTGCGATGCACCATATGCCCGCAGTATCTCCGGGCGTTCGCTCGGTTTGGTGCCACGCGTAACTACAACCAGTCCGGCGAGCCAGACCAGCGAACTCGTTGCGGCAAGCGCAAGAAGTCCGATCCAAACTGGGGTCAAGCTACCCACGAGCTCGGCGGTCTCGCTCGCCACGGCCGTGCTGGATGCACCGCGCCATGATCACGGCTGGGGTTAGCGCGCACAGTGCCCCCCTGGCTCGGAGATCAGATTGGACTATCAACTAGAGCATATGATGGGTTCTCGTGTCCTGGAACGATCCCACGGATGGTATTCGATGTCAACTCCGCCGTAGTTGACATCGAAGTGGACGTGCCCGGCCCTACCAGGTCCAATCCCGTCCGCGCGGGGAGATGACGGTGAGGTCGGGCGACTCGGCCGGCTTGGTCCAGGACCAGGTCTGCGAGGACCTGAGCTTGGGCAGGGTGCCCCGGATGATGGCGCTCGTGGGTGTCCGCGCTCGGGCGCGACGATCGCGCAGATCGCCGACGATCTCGGAGTCAACCGGGAGACGCTGCGCAGCTGGGTCCGCGCTGATGATCGCGGCCAGCACCACCAACCCGGACGACCCGATCGCGACATCGCAACGAACTCCGTCGGCGGGTCCATGCCCTGGTCATCGACTCCATCCGGCGAGTCGCCGCGTCATCACCTGGTCCACCTACCAGCGTCGACACCAAGACCAAGCAGAACCATCCACTACGCCTGGCAAGCCATCGCCGAGCCCCGAAACAGATCTTCTGCTGGGGTACTAGATTCATTGCCATGCCTGAGCCGACCTTCGATGAGGCAACACTCCAGCGACGCTTCGTCGGCGACCTCGATGGCCACTTCTTCGTCCCCGGATACCAGCGCGGCTATCGGTGGGGCGAGCACGAGGTCGGTCGACTGCTCGACGACATTCAGCAGAGCGGCAACGAGCCGTATTATCTTCAGCCCATCGTGGTGAAGCGGCTGGCCGACGGCAGGTGGGAGCTCGTCGACGGGCAACAGCGCCTGACGACGCTCTTTCTCATCCTCCAGTACATCCGGCTCAACGCCCTTCCGACCGCGCATCCACGTTATTCACTGGAATATGAGACAAGGCCCGACAGCCAAGCCTATTTGTCGGAACTGAACCCCGACGACCACACTCGCAACATTGACTTCTTCCACATCTACAAAGCTTATGCGTGTATTCGTGAGTGGTTCAACCGTCAAGGCAACGAGCTTCAGGCAGCGATCGACTTCTACACCGCCATGTCCAAGTCCGTCCAGGTTATCTGGTACGAGGCGCCCACGCAGACGGACTCGAAGGAGCTTTTCCGGCGACTCAATGTCGGACGTATTCCGCTGACCGACGCCGAGCTGGTTAAGGCACTTCTCCTCGCGAGGGTACGGGACACCCCCGGACAGACCGACCAAGCGCACGAAGTGGCGGCCCAGTGGGATGTAATCGAACGGGACCTGCGCGCACCCGAGGTCTGGGCGTTCGTCACCAAGAAGGCCCACGGAGAGGCGACCCACATCCGCCTGATCCTCGACACGCTCGCAGACGCCGTTTCGAAGCCGCCGGTCCGGGGATCGCGACCCCTCTTCCATACCTTTGAGACCTTGCGCCCGCGCATCGAGGAGTCAGCGCGCTCGGTGTGGAACGACATCCAAGACATGCACTCCCTGCTCCTCGGCTGGTACGAGGACCGAGATCTCTACCATCGGATCGGTTTTCTAGTGGCGATGGGTGAGCTTTTCGAGAACGTTGTGAACCTCGCCCGAGGCCGGGCAAGGTCCGAACTCGAGGCCATCCTCACGGCAAGGATTCGCGCACGACTCCTTCGGACAGCCGACCAGATCAGAGAGCTGACCTACCCCTCCGAGAAATGCACCGAGGTTCTTCTCCTGATGAACGTGGAGTCCATCCGCCGGCGCACCGGCTCCTCCGAACGGTACTCATTTCAGGCCCACGCATCAGGAGCATGGTCGCTGGAACACATTCACGCTCGGAACGCAGACCCCCTCCGCCGGGCCGAGCAATGGACCGAATGGCTTCGGCTGCATCGCGAGGCGTTGTCCGCCGTCCCGACGGACAGCGAGGCTGAGCGCGACATGCTGATCGCGGACATTGACGGCGTACTGGCGACCAGCCCGCTACCCGAGAACAAGTTCCGTGAGCTGGAGGAACGCGTTGTCCGTATCCTCTCGGCCGGTGGCGAGACAGAGGACGAGATGCACTCGATCTCGAACCTCGCCCTGCTGGCAAGCGGCGACAACAGCGCCCTGAACAACTCCGTTTTCGAGGTGAAACGGCAGGAGATCATCCGACGGGACAAGGTCGGTGCCTACATCCCCGCGTGCACTCGCGACGCGTTTCTGAAGTACTACACCGACGCGCACGCCCAGCAGACCCACTTCTGGGGTACCAAAGATCGTGAAGGCTACCTCACCGAGATGCTCCGCCTGCTCGACCCGTATCTCACCGCTTCGAGCGCCGCATGAGCGGCATCGTCACGAGCTACGTCGGTCTCTTCCGTCCTCGCAGTGACGAGGTCGCCACCATCGAACGTATCGAGATCCCATTGATCCAACGGGACTACGCCCAAGGGCGGGTGGACGAGGCGGTCGCCGACATACGATCAGATTTCCTGGATGTCCTGCTCGGGGCGGCCGTCGGGGAAAACCGAGTGGGATTGGACTTCGTCTACGGCGACGTCCAGGGCGGAACACTGCGGCCGTTGGACGGTCAGCAGCGGCTCACGACGCTGTTCCTGCTCCACTGGTACCTCGCATTTCGAACGGGTCGGCTCGAGGCCGGGCTGGACTGGACCCGCTTCTCGTACGCGACCAGGGCCAGCGCGAGGCTCTTCTGTGAACGGCTCGCCGAGAACCCGCCGCCGTGCGCGGTGGGGACACCGGCCGCCTGGATCAAGGATCAGTTCTGGTACCTGCACGTGTGGCGGCACGATCCGACGATTCAGTCCATGCTCGTCATGATCGACGCCATCGACAGCCGCTTCCGGGGCCTCGACATGGAAGCGGCGTGGTTGCGGCTAACCGACGAGGCTGACCCCGCGATCTCGTTTCACCTGCTCCCGATCGAGGAGATGGGGGCGGGCGACGAGCTCTACATCAAGATGAACTCGCGTGGTAAACCGCTCACGCCGTTCGAGAACTTCAAGGCGAGGTTCGAGAAAGCCCTGGAAGGCTCGCCACGTGCGGCGGAGTTCGCCGAGTGTGTCGACGGTACCTGGTCCGATGTCTTCTGGGCCTACCGCGGCACGGACGACATCGTCGACGACGAACTCATCCGCTACTTCACCTTCGTCACACAGATCGCCGAGTGGCAGAACGGAACGATTTCCCGGGAACGGCTGGAGACACGAGCGGAGGAAGTCTTCGGCCCCGGCAGGCCGAACGGACCGCAGAACCTCGACTTCCTTTTCGACGCGTTCAACGCGTGGCGGGACATGGACGTCGCCACCTTCTTCGCCGATCTCCTCACGACCAGCGCCTCGCAGAGCGGGGAGAAGGTCCTGCTGTTCGGCTCCAAATCGATCGATCACTTCCGAGCTTGTTGCGAGAGCTACGCCTTCGGCGGGAGCCGCATGTTCGGCTGGGCGGAGACGCTCACGCTCTACGCCGTTCTCATCCACCGCATCCACCAGACCGACGACTTTCCCCGCCGACTCCGCGTGCTGCGCAACCTGCTCGAAGCTTCGGGCAACGAGCTTCGCCTGGAGAACATGCCCGCGCTCGTCCGGGAGGTCACGACCCTCGTGCGGGGCGCCTCACCGGAGGAGGCGTTGGCAGGTCTGTCAACGTTCAACGAAGCTCAGATCGAGGATGAAAAAGCGAAGGCCGCGTTTCTGACGGCGCATCCCGAGCTGACCGGCGTCGTGTTCGCCCTTGAAGATCACCGGCTTCTACGCGGATCCCTCGTCGCCATCGATCTCAACGCCGATCGACTTGCCGCACGTGCAGCGTCCTTCACGAAGGTCATGGCGGATCGGAGTCTCTGGCCGGCCTTGACAGGTGCCCTACTGGCGAATGGCGACTACTCCCGGCACCCGAATCCCCGTTCCTTCAGATTCGGATCCCCTGAGGATGATCTCTGGTGGCGCGGTCTGCTCACTGGCACGAGACGCTCGAACCTGAGCCGCACGTCGAAGGTTCTTGCCGAACTGCTCGACGCCATCTCCGAGGCGGACGGAGACCTGCGCGACGTGCTGCGGGAGATCCGCCAACAGTGGATCGACGACCAGGACGCCTTCGACTGGCAGTATTACCTCGTGAAGTACGACGCCATGCGCTCGGGCAAGTCCGGGATCTACTTCACCGTTGGCGGGGCGATGGGCTTCCAGCTGTGCATGCTGAACAAGACTCAGTTGAACAGCTGGTATCGCGACCCATTCCTGCTAGCTGTTCAGAGAGCAACCGATAAGAAGGAAGCTGTCGAGGATCCGTGGTTCATGGGATACGAAACCGCCGCGCGATGGATGGACCTACGTTCCAGTAACACGAGGGTCAGATGCGTCAAACAGGGCTTCCAGCTCATGCCGCCGCCCGGCGTGGCAGATCGAGAAGCCTTCGACGCCGTTTGCGAGGCTTTAGGAATCGGGAAGGACCACTTACTTCGGATCCCGCAAGTACAACGCGAGGGCCGGCCGTTCGACACCGAGGACCGCGTTGAGCGCGGTGCCAAGCTACTCACGGAACTCATCGCTGCCGGGCTGTGACGCTGGTCGGCCACGAAGTCCCGGCCCCGGCGTCGAGGAAGGCTTCATGGCTGAACAGGCACGCGCAGCTAAATGCGCCGACAACGGTGCCGCTCGGAGGCTGGTCGCCTCGGATAGGCGGCCAGCGCTACGGTTCTGAGGAACCCAGACGCGTGTAGCGTGCGGGCGGCCGACGTGCCCGGAGCAACCGGAAAGATCGACTCGCCCGCCCACAACAGGTCACCCTCGCGGCGGCAACGCCCACACCCCTTCTACCAGCGCAAACGTCACCCCGGGACCGGTCGCGCCGCGTTCCCATGTTGTACGGGACCCGCCTCCACTCCACGCCTGCGCGCCTGCCCCGCGTCTCTGCGCCGACCAGGGGTTTTCTCACCGGCGCAAAGCACTCCGATGACCCTGGAGAGCCCGTTGACGGGATTCGCACCTGCGCGCGCCCCAGCGCCGCGGACTAATGCTCCGGATCAACGACAAGCTTCGCCACGGGATCTCGCTAGCCTGGCCGGCGCCGATGATTGACGAGGGACCTTACCCGTCCGTGACGCTGGGTGTCCGGCGGGTCATCGCGTCTCGCGTTTGAGCCAGGAACGCGCCGGTGGCCAACGTATGCGGATGTTCCGCGCCGAGGACCTCGGCCCGTCTGGTGAGCGCGACTTGCAGCCATCCGGCGGCTTGGTCGAGGTGTCCAGCGAGGGCGAGCCACTCGCCAAAGTTGTGCATGCTGGTCAGGGTTTCCGGGGCCAGCCGGCCGTGAATACGCGTGCTGTCGTCGATGAGGTCCACCCAGGCGTTCGCCGCCTCGTCTGGGTCCATGTCGGCGGAGTTGTAGAGCAGGTGGTTGTTACGAACAGTCAATGTCTCAGGGTGGTTGGGGCCCATGACTCGCACGCAGTCGGCGAGCAGCGCGTCGAAGTCGTCGGCCGCGTGCCGAACGTCGCCAGACTTTCCCAGCGCGTTTGCGAGGTTTCCGCGGGTCGCCAGTGTGTCCGGATGGTCGGGGCCGAGCCGCTGCGTGCGTGCATCGAGAAGGCGCCGCAGGATTACGATGGCTGCCCTTGGGTCGCCGAACTCGATGAGCCAGCGAGCGTGCGCTCCTTGGGCGGCGAGGGTCTCCCGGTGGTCAGGGCCGAGTGCGTCGAGCCGGTCGACGGCCACTTGGGCGAACATCGCGAGGGCGGCCTCGCTCACCCCGGCCTCGCCGTACATTCCGGCGAGTAGGGAACGCGCATCAAAGGTGTGCCTGTTGTGCGCTCCGAGTAGCCGTTCGCAGTCCGCCAGTACCTGCTCCATCTCGTGAATGCCGTCGGCCAAGGCGCCCGCCTGGGCACGGCACACAGCGAGATTGGCGCGAGCAACGATAGTGCCGACGTCATCGGGTCCCTTGTCGCGTGCGAAGTCCTTGACTAGTTCTTCATGGATGGAAATAGCTCTAGTGGGGTCGCCGGCGTTCGCTCGCCAACGAGCGGCATGGCCCCGGAGTTCCAGAACATCCGGGTGGTCGGGTCCGAGTTGCTGCGCCGACATGGCGAGCAGGTTGTCGAAGTACTCGGCGGCGCCCCGCGGATCACCGGCCTCGCCTTGGCGAGTGCCGGCGAGGATCAATACTTTATGCCCGCCTGCAATGAGTTCGCCCTGGTCATGACGGCGCAGGGCGTCGACGTTGGCCCGCATCGTCAGGGTGAGTTCTCCCGAATGGCCTCCTCGGAGCCAGTACCCAAGTAACGCGTCAGCGGCCGCCCAAATGACCGATGAGCGCCGTTCGCCGTCGAGTCCTTCGCGTGTGACTCTCTGGACGAGGGCATGCACTCGGACGATATCGTCGTCCTGACGCAGCAAGCTGAGTCTGTATAGCGTTCGCAGCCCGTCACGGATCGTGTCGATATCGACTGCGCCGATGTCACCGGTCGAGCCGGCTGCCGACCAAATCGCGTACGATAGCCAGTTCCGGGCGGCGCCGTCGGCCACGAGACCGGCCGAGATGCTTTCAGGTTCCAGAACACTGAGCAACTCCATGAGCGGCCGAGCCATCCCGACAGGCGCGAGCCGGTTCGCGGCGTCGATCGAGAGTGACCACGTCGTTGCAACGGTGTCGCGGTGCTCGTCCGGCAGGGCTTCTGGTTCGGGCAGTAGCTCGCTCAGGCGCCTGCGTCGGTCCGCAAACCGGCGCCGGTACTCGCTACACCGTAGCTGCCGGTCCAGCATGAACGCCGCCGCCTGGGCGAGCGCGAGAGGCAAGCCCTGAAGGTCAGTCGCGACACCGTCGATGTCGTCGCCAAGTGGGTGCTGTTCCCGAAGTGCCGACCGCAGGTAGCGGGCGGCCTGTTCGACACTGAAGACATCGACGTCGACGGTACGGCGCCGATGTCCGGCAAGGGCCGCGTCTCGGCGTCTCGTCGTGACGACGACTCTTCCGGAAGATCCCTGCGGCCAGAGTCCGCGTAGGTCAGCAGGTGTTTGTACGTCGTCGAGAACGACCAGCCAGATGTCCTCTGTGGTCGCGAGCCAAGCGAGAAGCCGGTCGGCCGCCTGCTGGACGCTGTCCTGCGGACCAAGTACTACCCGAGCCGCTTCGGCATAGGTCGCCAAAACCAAGTCCCGAGACGATGCCGTTGCCCAGACGACCACTGTGGCGTCCGTCTGGTGGCCGCGGATGAAGTCAGCTGCGAGTTGTGTCTTGCCGACGCCGCCGAGACCGCTTAAGACAACCGTCTCACCAAGCGGAAAATCCTCAAAAATCTCCCGGCGCTCCTGGAACGACGTCGCTGGTGCAGGAACGACGCCCACACGTTGCGGGGCTGTGAGCGGGCGGTCGCCCATCTGTCGGCCTAACGCTTCGACCGCCCGATCCAGCGCCCGAGTCTCGACCGAGCCCGGAGCGAACGTACGCAGCAGGTCGTCGTGTGCGCTCAGGTGGGTCTCGATAGTAGTGCGGCCCATCCATGTGATGGGCACGGGCGACAGGCCTTGCAGGTGCGACTCGAACCATTCCAGTTCGGTGGGCGTCGGGTCGAGTGGCACGACCAGCGTCCACGCCACCATCCTGGGCTGAGTGCGAACAGCCCTTAGCAGCGACTTCTGGATCTGTTGTCGCTGACCGGGCTTGAGCCGTTCGGCGAAACGCTTGATCTCATAGATGTGCAGTCCGCCAACGGCCGGCACCCGTACATCCACGCCACCGTCGCCGCCACTGCCGTCGACACGCTGTGCCTCAGGCATCAACCGCGTCAGCAACGCGGCCATGAGTTGTTCTACCTGGTCAGCGCTGTAATCCGACCACGGAACGGGAATCGGCATGCCCGCGACATTCCTTCCGGTCGTATGCACAGCGGCACCGAGCTGATCAGCGAGGCATCCGGCGTGCCCCGCAGCCGCCGCCGGGGTAACGGGGGACAACTCACCCATATATTACGGGCGTCGGTTGTCCCAGTGCGTGGCTACGTCCGCGAGAACGGGCACCAGTTGCTAGTGCTTTCGGCGCCACCCCAGCAGGCGCTCGTGGGAACGGGCGCCACTAGTGGATCACCGCAGGTTGCCACCAGCTATGTCAGCCACCGCATCGAATCACTTTGCGTAAACCTGATCACGGCCGCTGCCCTGAACGTGAGTGCGCGAATCTGCCGATGACAGCGCATTCGATCATGCCAGTGGCGGCGATGAAGTGGTCCGCCGATTACCCATTCCTGCGGAATAGGGCGTATCCCGCCGCGAGAAAGGAATGAATTGACGCCGGGCTCAGGTGTAGTGTTTCGTCATTTCTGCGCCGAGGAATGCTAATAATTGATCCGTCAATCTTTCCGTCCATGAAGGCGCCAGCAACCATGAATGGCTTTAGTTCCGCTGCTTGCTCTGGAATTATGCAGTAGACTAGGTAAGCTCCAGCCGACCCTGCCTGGGCGGTCTTGACTTGTAAATCATCAATCGGCGGAAAGATGAGCCTGTCGATCGTACGACGTGCTAGACGTGCGAGACGCGTCGCGTCGGGCACAGGGTGCAGAGCGACGACAAAGTCTCCCTCGCGCCTCGACTTAGTCTCAAGTCCTACGACAAGTAGGCCACGGGCACCACTGTTGGCGAAAGCGGCGACATCTCTTGCAAAATCGAACATGCTGCGTTCGTCTGTTAGGCGAAGCTGCCTCTTGCACTCGAAAAACTCGGATTCCTGGATGCCTACCAAGACCGCAGCTAGACCCGACTCCAGTACGGTGACTAGGAGGTCGACGCTCATGGAGTTGTCAACGAACGCCGCACTAATGCCGTGCGCCTGAAGGGCAAATTCTTGGACGTCGCCTATCGTGCGACCTCGTGTAGGGAGTCGAAAGTATCCAGACCAAAGATATGGGTTCGACAGTTGGCCCTCTAAAGCCACTAGCTCAACGCCGCGTTCACTACTCCATGATGAGAGGATTCTCTGTAGCTCGGGAAACGGCTCAAACGGATCTCGCCCATCGATGGGAATCTCGACTTCAACCAGCAGTTCGTCGCTGTCGGTCAGCACTATAGAACCAGGTTCGGGAATTACAATGTCCTCGTCGAATTCTGAAGGGTCATGAGCGGTCCACGTCAACTTCATCCGAACCTGATCGGCCAACCAGTCCGGTCCGCTTCCCGTACCTTCCGTGGTATGCAATCTAAGAGTTACGTTTTCGGTACGCCTTCGCTCATTGACGGAAAGACAACCGTAGAAGTGACTTGCGGCCATCAAGGCATGTCTAAGCGAGGACAAGCTTGCTCGATGGACGAATTCGTAGGGGCCGTAGAAATATTCGCCAGCGCCGCTAAGGCGAACATCATTTGACCCAGCGAACCTAAGTGCGTCTCGATCACGAACAAATTTAACACCTGCTAGGTATTTGGATGCTTCCGCGCTTCGCTCAAACGTCATCGGGACACCTTAGTCGCGCCGGGGCGTGATCCTTGACATGCTCTCGTACCGCGATCCGGGCGATGCACCGGCTCGGAGGGACTCGCGCCGGCGCGACTGCTGACGGATTTCGGTGTCTGCGGGGAGTCGCGGCGACGGCGCCTGACAGCGTCAACCGTCGTCCGGCACGGCGGGCCGCCGCTGATTCGGGCAGAAGGGCGCGTGCTGCCTTCTGCCGTCGAACGTCCGGCTCATGCACTCGACTCTGCAGACACCTCAGGACAGCGCGGCCCTCCCCTTGCCGCCAATCAGCAACAAGCGGAAGGGCCCCGCGCCGCCAACACTGGTTATACTCCCCGCGCCGGCAGACGCCACTTACCATCCAGCACCACAAACGTCGGATCGCCGCTGGTCGCGCCGCGTTCCCATGTTGTACGGTGACCCGCCTCCACTCCGCACCTGCGCGCCTGCCCCCGCGTCTGTGCGCTGACTAGGGACTTCTTCGCCAGCGCGAAGCACTCAACCGACCCCTGGGCGGCTGGTCGAAGGGGATTTGCACCTGCGCTGTACTCAGCCCTTGGAGCGACACCCGGTCAACGAGCACCATCTTCGCCACCCGCCTATCGAAGCCGCACTTCGACGCGTACTTACCCTGAGTTACTGCGGTCATGGTTGGCCGCCTTCGCGAGGCGCCCGCTCATGCCGACGAGCGTGCACCAGATCTGGCCGCTGCCAAGCCTCCGTGGCCAGCTGTCGCCCGCGGATGGAACCGTCGGGTCCGCACAGCAAACTTCGATGCGTCAGCAGCGTCGTGGCTCTGCGTGACTTCCTGGAGTACTACCACCACCTAAGTTGCTGGGACGCATTAGAGTTCTTCGCTATCGATGGTGTTGGTCAGTCCCTCATGCGCCGGCTCGCGACGGTCATCGCCGTAGGCGCGGCGGTTTGTTCGTGTGCCGCGGTGGCGCTCATCGTGTGGCATGACGCGCTGGCCAGGCTCGTCGGCGCCGAGGCCTACAAGACGCTCCTGCAGTTCTTCCTTGTGGTCGTGCTCGGCGGGGGATATCCCTGCTCTATCAGGCGTTTAATCGAGAGTCGGACCGGCGGGTTGAGCGGCTGAAGCAGATGGAGTTGCGCGCGGCCGGGATCCAGGAGACCCGGCAGCGTTACCTCCGTGAACTGGTCGACCAGTACAACCGCGCCAAGCGGGCTCGGCGGCTGCTGCGGGCCACTGCCCTGAACCATGAACTCGTCTTCGCTGACCGCCGCGTGCGCGTCATGCGTTATGACGAGCTGATGCAATCCGTTCTGGATGCGCAGCTGAGCCTGGAAACCATGGTGCGCACCATGCGTGCCGAGGACGGCGTCTTCGCGGCCGAGCCGGAGCTGGTCGACTCCGTGAGCGCCGCCGAGGGTTACCTCCGGGCCTTAGTCACCGAGTACGAAGAAGTCATGCCACAGGCCACACAGGATGAGATCGTACTGCGAATGCTGCCGGAGCTGGCCGCTTTCCTCGGCCCCTACAGTGAGGCAGACCGGTTCCGCGCGGAGTTCGTGCAGCCGATGAACGCCGTGCTGGCGGCCGTCGAACGGGCCATCGCAGGACCGTCTCTCGCGTAAGCGGGCGTCAACTCGCGTAGCGGGAGGAGCTGTCGTTCCCACGCTCGATCTGCACGCTGATTACGTGGCTGCGCGTGCTGTCGCGCAGCGCTGAAGGATTGTGGCGGGCGACTTCGTCGCCGAAGTAGCCCGCGGCTACCGCAGCCGTCCCGCCCACCAACCGGGCAAGTTCGTTGCGACCCTCCGAGTACTTGTGGGCAACAGCCCGATCTGCCCGCATGACGTAGTCCTTGAACGTCTCCGTTGCGCGACGTACGTCCGCGAGTTTCGCGTCCATGCCGCTGATCAACGCTGGTTTTGCGTGGCCGGACAGGGCCTTAGCCTCCTGTCTGAGTCGGCGGACAATCCCGAGCACTTCGCCGACCTTCCGCTCGAGTTCCGGGGGAACCTCGGTCCACTCCTGAATCCTCTCGAGTTCATGCTGAGCCTTCGTGGCGAAGGTAGCGAGCGGGCCGGCCATCTCGGTGGATCGCGATCAGGAGAGCTGGTCGAGGATCCAGGATCGGAGCATCTCGGCGCGCTCGCTCGCCGCTCGTGTCTCGGCGGGTGTCGCACCGGGACGCACCACCGCGTCAAGCGTCGTCGTGAGTAAGTCGAGGTACTCCGTAACCTCGCTGTTGTCGGCGCCTCCCTCCGGTGCTGATACGAGCAGCATGCGGAGGCTGTTGGTGCGGGCTGCCATCGTCGCCCAGTCCGGCGCGGCAAACTGGACGCTGCGCAACTCGGCGACCAGCCGGGTCCAGTACTCGGCTTCCACCGTGGCTGGCCCAGTGTCTCTTGCTGGCGGCTGCGGCGGTTGGCGGGCCGGACGCCGCTCATCCAAGCTGATGATCTTGTTTCGCGAGTCGTCGGCAATGTGCTGCGGGTCATCGGCGAACAGGTGGTTCGACAGCATGAGAGGGTCGACCGCACGCGGGAAGTCTGGGATGGCGTCGGCCAGCCGAGTGGCGACGGCCGCGGCGAGCCAGAAGAACCATCTCCGGGAGTCCTCCGAGAGAAGTTGCTTCCTGCCGGTGAGGATCAAAGCGATCACGACCAGGCACAGGTGGCGCTGGCGCTCCCAGCCCGCAGTGTTGCTGTGTCGCCGGGCCCATTCGGCGCCGGCCTGGTGCACGCCGATGAACATCGCTCGTAAATGTCCAGGCAGTCCCTCGACCTCCATGACCTCGTCCGGATCCAGGCACCACGCCTTCAGCGCCTCCTGCCCGCGTGGCGTCAGGTCAGGCAGCACCTTGGCCATAGCTGTCAGCGTGAGATAGGTCGGATCCCAGCTCAGCCACCCTTCCGCGGTGTAGCGGGAGAGATCGACGAGGCAGAAGGGGGAGCCTTTGGCGCCGACCAGCAGATTTCCGGGATGAAGGTCGCCGTGGGTCTTGCCGCGCAAGACGAGGGCCTCCAGGCGCTCGCCCCAGGAGTCCTTGCCGATCAGTACGAACGGGTTGACCTGTGGGTACGCTCCTGCATTCAGCCAAGGCACAGGGTCGTGGAGCAGGCCCTGGTGGCGGCCGGCCCACGCAGCGACCGTTCCGGCGGACGTGAGGCGGTTGCCGAGCTGCGCGGCGAGCGCGGTCCCAACCTTCTCCAGGTTCGGATCGGATTCGGTGTTCCATTCGGTCAGCAGCGAGTTCGTGATGTGCTGGCAAACCTCCCGCGGAGCGTGCCAGCTCGGCAGGGCGTCGTCGAGCTGGGACATGGTGTCGAGGCCGCCGCCGGCTACGCCTTGAAGGATGATCGATCCGCCACCCGGCACAACAATCCTTTGTCCGATCAGCGCAGCAAGATGCTTCTGCGCAAACACGGGTGAGTCCTGGAGGGCCCTATGGTGAGCGGCATATTCCTTGCCGCCATCACCCTTTTCGATGATCTTCATGACCACAACGATCGGGTGGTCGCGATACCTGCCGAGGAGGGCACCGAGCAATTGCGCCGTGGTGTAGCCCTTGCCGGACCAGCCTGTCGGTAGGAGGGTCGCGGTATGGTCGGTCAACCAACGTCGCAGCGCTTCTCGCGCCCTCTTCGACCTGATCAGAGCCAGCACCCGCTCAGTCGGATCCACCTGGTCCATGGCGCCTCCGGCATCGACGCTGTTGGTTATCTCCAACCTAGTGCCTCGTCACGCGGCTTTGGTCAGGTGATCGAGGTGGCGGATCTTGGAGTTCAGGCGTAGGTGGTTGGACGTGGCGTGGTGGTTTCGCCAGCATATGTAGTCGCCGACGGCGGTGGACTGCTCGTGGTCGGTGCGCCCGCACGCCACCACCCGTCAAACCCGGGCGGGGAAGTTGCCCGAAAACGTGGACACATCCGGAGGTTGGGGACGCGACCCTATCCGCCTATCGGTCACTGGAAGTCGACCGACCTCAAACGGCGTGGCCGGACCGGCCGCATGAAAGCGCGATCCGGCCACGCCAAAGAGGATCTACCAAGTCACATGGTTAGATTCCATGCCATTCGCCCGCACCCAGTGGTCGGGATGGTCACCTGAGTAGCAGTAGCTGGCGGTGGAGGCGCTGCCGTCGCCGTTGGTTCGCAGGGAGAACGTGTAAAACCCTCCGGGGTCTACGGAGTCATGGCAGGTGATCGACACGTTGGTGTTCGGGCCCGAAGTTGTTCAATGTGATGGCGTACCGGTATCCGCTCGGCGCGGCTGGGCCACGGGCGAGGGACACCGAGAGGGCCGGTGGTGGTGGCGGTGGAGGCGACGGTGGAGCTGCACCGCCCCAGGGGACGTGGTTGGTCGAAGCCTCAGCCGCCGGTTCATGCGAAGGGCGATCCCTGGCCCGCGCGACCGAGCTTGAGCCGGAGGCCGCCGCCGCCGTGGTCGACGCGGGCTACCTGCCCGACGACGACCAGGAGAGGCTCCCGTTGCTGTTTCTCACCGAGTCGAGCGGTACGACCGCGAAGACCCGGACGGCACGAGGCTACGCGCCGTCCTCGCGGCGATGCGTTACCGCTACGAGCACAAGCATTTCCGGACCATTGCGGAGCGATCGGGACGCCCAGATCCCTGTGGTGTGTTGACGGCTTCGGGACGTCCAATCCCAGCTTCCCAGGATTCGCCGGCATTCTGCTACATCCTGGCTGACCTCACGCCGACGCTAGTGAGTAAGTGTGAGTACGCAAATCTCCGGCGGACTCATGACGGCCTCGGATACTTCGGATTTAATGAGCCAGCGAAGGCGTACATAGAAGTCATGTCTTTCGACAGGCTTATAAACGCCGCCACGGAGCGCAACCGGGCATTCTTTGACAAACTGGGACTGCCGTCGAGTTAGTCCTCCAGAAGGAGTCTTTGAAGATCGCTCTAGGGACTAAAGCCCTCGACATCAATCGTATGCCCTCTTCTCGGCAAAGTCGTGATCCAGTGGTTACGTGCCGGAGGCCATGTACGCGGCGAGGATGTAGTTGGGGTGGCGGTCGAGGTTCTTGCGGGCCCGGTCGTGGCGCATGGTGGGTGCGTGCGTAGGCGTGGCGGGCGGCGATCTGTACGTCGCGGAACCATCTCGTGGTCAGTTGGCAACGGGGGAAGACAATGGCCTGGCCGGCCGATGTCCTTTCGTTTCGGTAAGGATGCTGTGTTCGGCGGCACTACATTGATCGACCATCGGAGCGGACGCGCGGTGCGGCGGCTGTCGCCCGGATCAGACCTACACTGCCGGCCGTGACGAACCAACTACCGATGGAAGATCAAAGCGCGACCAATTCGGTGCGTGCACGGACCTGGTTGTCGGAAGTCATGGGGATCTTTTGTGGCCCCATTGGGGTTGTGTTTGTTCTTGTTCAGTTCGACGGCTGGGAAGCTAAGACGATCGGATGCGTATTTGCAGTGTCGGTCGCGGCGATGGCTTATTTTGCTATCCGCGATCATCGGCGGCATCCCATCGGCATGGGAACGCGGGTAAGTATGGGGGCGGTTGTGGTTGTGGCGATCATTCTGATGACCATATTTACTGATTCAACAAACTCATTGCCTCAATCTGGTGCGAAGCCGGCCGCGACCCGACCACCCGACGAAGCATCAAAGCGAGGGACGTCTAACCGTGCAACACCGGGGCCACGGCTGGACTCACCCGCCGCCTTCGACGCATCCGAACCAGTCGAGGCTATTGCCCGCAACTATAGAGCCATCTACACAGGCGAGCGGCTCCGGCTACCTGTAGACGATTGCTTCAACTGGATTCATATCGACCTGGACGTGCCGACCGTGAGGCATGGAAACGGGAGCGACGGCGACGATCTGCAATATGGTAGCTGTCCAGGCGGAGATGCGCCGACGTTGGTCGCAGAGGGCGAGAAGCTTGGAGTTAACTCGAAAGAGTCAACGGCTGATCCGAGAAGGTGCCTCGATGATCTGGAGGCTGGCCTGGGATGGGAAACATTGCGCAATCCCCGGCAAGGTGACCGTTTCTGTGTAATAACGAATCGTGACCGCGTGGTCTTCATAATCGTCGACGACGTCGACGCGACCGGAGCGCTCACAGTGAATGCCTCCGCCTGGGAGGCAATGCGATAATGGGCGACGATTCTGATCCAACGCTCCAAATGCCCATCCCGGATCTCTGCCGTGGTTCTCGGTTGGAGGGGCCGACGACTTGGCATCGGCCCGCTTCAGAGGCGGCGCGGCCGTGTTTGCGGTGGACGACCGCGCCGCCAACATGATCATATCGCTGGCAGCGGCGGCGTTGTAGCGCCTACAGCACCTGTGGCACCGCCACGGCCTGACCCGCTGCCAAGTCCTGGGCCAACCCCGCCCACCAACGACGCACAAGCCGCGACCATCATCGCCCCGGCCCACCCCGACCAACACCGATGAGCCGCAGGCCCGCGCGTGGCAGCCACATTGGTCGTGGGCCGGCTGCGCCGCACAACTGAGAGCCTGCCGCGTGTCCCGTCAACGACAGCACGCTGACGAGCCTCCTCGATGTCGCCGGCAACGCCTACGATCACCGTTGTCACCGACGAGGGAGGCCCGCATGGGCAAGCGCAAGCAACCCGTGTCCTTCCACGCCGAGGTGACGCAACACTTCCAGTTCCTCGTCGAGGAGTTCCACTTCGACGGACCCGACTGCAGCGAGGTGCTGCTACCAGCCTGCCGTTCACCAACCGGCGTTGCCCGAATCCAAGTCCGTGATTATGCCGAGAACCATCGTGCAGGGCCAATCCTCCCCACATTCGGGCTTGCGGCATTTGCCATCCTCGCTGCGGTCATGCTCGCTGAGGAAACCATGCATGTGGCGCCACCACGTGGCTCGCTCTCCGCTGCCGCGCCGGTCGCTGCCAAGCGAAGCCGTGCGGCTGAGCGCACTACGGTAGCGCTCGTATGCCTGGTCGTTCGTTGTCGTCACGCCGTGGACGCTACGGCACAGGTACGACATGTTGCCGGCCGAGCGCGGGATGGGCTTGGGTCGCTGGCATGGGGCAGCTTAACTCGCCTGCACAGCCAGCCGTGGGCGGACGCATCTTGGCCTCTGTGCTTATGTCCGAGGGGTCATCTGGCGTTTGGGGCGAACTTGCGCCTGATGTCTCCCAGGGGCTTACGCTGCGGCTGCTGATCGCGACACCTGCGTCGCCTGAGGGTGGCGCACATCTCGTCACTTCGTTTCGGAGCCGCTCCCGCTGATCGCGATGCGCGACGCCGACGGCGGTGTCGTTCGGGATGGCGGCTGTCCGTGCGGTGCCAGATCATCAGGCTGTCATAGCGACCAGGCCATCTTGGGATGTCCATTGCCATGTCTTGTTCCCAGCCGCTCGCCAGACGATCGTAGAGCGGATCGGCACCGACCGAGACCCGACCGTCTGTGATCAACACGAGCGTCGCAGGTGGATATACATCGAGTACGGTGGACATGAAACCGCTAGGCCGTTCCGGCCAGGATACGAACAAGGTCCTGCCGGAATGGCCGGCGAGCGAATGCTCGTCACCAACCTCGACCTTTGTCCAGGCAGGTGCGTCAGCGATCCAGCTGTTGGTTGAGGGCTCTTCGATGTCGTACGCGACGAGATCTACTCCCAGGTCGCGCAGCAGCCGCGCCCAGTAGCCAGCACCAGCGCCCAATTCAATCAAGGGACCCAACTCTCGTAGAGCAATCAGGGCCTCGGGAGTAGGTACCGAGTAGGAGTAGAGACGAGCCAAATCGACGGCGTACGGGAGTCCGGTCGGGGCTTCGGTGTCGGTGACCGCCCGCCACCACGCAAGGCATGCCGGTTCGTCTTTCCACCAGGCAAGACTCCGGTCCCGTGGGTCAGGCAAACATAGGTGGCTCATCGGGTGATGATCTCCTGCCTTGAAAACCGACCTGCATGGTGTCACGCGTAGCGAGTGCGCTGCGGGAGGATGGAGGGTCGAACGGCAAACGGCCGCGCCGGAACCGCGAAGACTCGGAACCTGGGGACCTCGTGGACCGACATGCCCAGCGCAGCCTACGCGTGGTCATGTTGAAGGACCGGCCCGGCGAGCGACAAGGACCGTGCGGTCAGGCGCGCGTAGGGAGCAGGTTGTCCGTGTACGCCTCGAAGGCAGCTGAGGCGGGTGGTGGCCCGCCTTGGCCGCTAGCGCTTTGCCTCGTGGCGGCCGGGTACTCGCAGCGCCACGAGCCGTGCGGGTGCTAGTGGGAATCGTCTGGGACGCGTGTGCGACAAACTTCAGGTGCCGCCGAACTGGTCGTTCGCGCGCAAATCCGTCAGCGTCGTCCTCTGTTGCAGGGCAACGTTCGCTACGGCAAAGAGCTGGAGAAGCGTAGACAAGTCAGCTCAGAGGTGGGCTGTGGGCTGGGACAGCGAGTGAGCTTCCCCGGTTCTCCGGACACCTGAGGTGAGGTGGACGGCGGCTTCCAGGAAGGATGTCGTCTCATGCCTGCCCCACACCCTGCAGAGTTCCGCCAGCGAGCCGTGCAGTTGGCCCGGACCGGCGACAAACCGGTCGCGATGTTGGCGAAGGATTTGGGTATCAGCGAGTCGTGTCTGCGTAACTGGATGGCCCAGGCCGACGTCGACGACGCCGGCGGCGGCGGTGCGGGTCGGTTGAGCAGTGCGGAGAAGAAGGAGTTGGCCGAGCTGCGCCGCCGTAACCGGCAGCTTGAGGTGGAGAATGAGATTCTCAAGCGGGCGGCTGCTTACTTCGCCCGGGAGAATGTGCTCCCAAAGTAGCGTTCGGGTTGGTCCGAGAACTCGCCGATGACGGCATCGACGTCGCGGTGGCCTGCCGAGTGCTGGGTGTGTCCCGCTCCGGATTTTACGAATGGAAGGATCGGCCGGTATCGGCGCGGGAGCAGGAGAACGAGATGCTGCTGCGGTACATCGAGAAAATCCACGCTGATCCGCGGAAGAAAACGTACGGGTCGCCCCGGGTACACGCTGAGTTGACCCTCGGCGTGGGCCTGCACGTGAATGAGAAACGGGTGGCCCGGCTGATGCGGTCGGCGGGCATCCAGGGCCTGTACTACCGGCGCCGGTCCTGGTGCACCGTCCGTGACCCGCAGGCCACGCCGTCGGCGGACCTGGTCAACCGACAGTTCGATGTGGACGCGCCGAACCGGTTGTGGCTGACCGACATCACCGAACACCCTACCGAGGAGGGCAAGCTGTACTGCGCCGCGGTCATGGACGCCTACAGTCGGCGGATCATCGGCTACTCCATGGCCGATCATCTTCGTACCGAGCTGGTCCTGGACGCGTTGTCGATGGCGATCGTCCGCCGCCCACCAGCCCGGCAGGAAACGATTCTGCATTCCGATCACGGCACCCAATACACATCATGGGACTTCGGTCAGCGTCTGCGGAAAACCGGTCTGCTCGGCTCGATGGGTACCGTCGGCGACTGCTACGACAACGCCATGATGGAATCCTTCTGGGGAACTCTACAACTAGAGGTACTCGACCGCAAGAAATGGAAGACCCGCGACGAGCTTGCCAACGCTATCTTCGAATGGATAGAATGCTGGTACAACCCGGTAAGACGCCATTCCAGCCTCGGAATGCGCAGTCCCATCGAGTTCGAGAAACTCCACACCCCGTCTGATCACGACCGTTGACCCCACACCTCGGGTGTCCGGCCTACGGGGGGAAGCTCAGAGGGGATGTGGTTGCCCGGTCATTGCCGCCAGGGCGGTGGCGACTGCTTGTAGGTCGGCCTTGATGTAGGTGGTGGTTGCTGGGCCTTTTCGGTCGGTGTGGCCGGCGTAGGCGCGGGCGACGCCGTAGCCGAAGTGCCGCTCGACCCAGGTCAGGGTGGTGTGACGTAGCCAGTGGGTGGAGACGCCTTGGGCGGCGACCCACGGTATTTGCTGGCCGAGGCGGTGCCAGAGGTGGTCGTAGCGGCGGCTGGTCAACGCACTCCCGTTGCGGAACCGCAGCAAGCCGTCGGTGGGCAATACGGCGCCGCGACAGGCCGCGTGGTCGGCCAGGCTGGTGGCCAGGTCGAGGGTGATGGGCTGCCAACGTTGGGTGCCGCCCTTCTCCCGCAGCCGCACCAGCCCGCGATCCACGTCCAGGTCCACCAGGCGCAGGCCGAGCGCCCCGCCGCGGCGGCAGGCGGTCTCGGTGTGCAGCCGTAGCAGCAGTGCGTCGAGGATGACGTCGTTGCCGGTGCACCGGGCGGCGAGGTTGATCTCCTCCAATTCGCTCGGGGTCAGTGCCCGCCGCGTGCTCGGTAGCCGGCGTGGCTTGACCACCCGATGCGCCGGGCTCGCGCCTGGGTCGATCAGGCCGTCGGCGATGGCCCGGGTGTAGACCGCCCGGGCGGCGGCTATCACGTGCTCGCCGGCGTGCCGGCCACCACGGCTCGTCCGCCGGGAGCAGGCGCCGGCGATGATCTCGTGTTGTAGGGCCTCGATGTCGCTGGCCGCGACCGCATCGAGGGGTCGGTCGCCCCACGCCTGCGCCATCCGCGTCCAGTAGGAGCCGTAGGTGCGTCGCGCGCCCGGGCCGGCGGCCGCCATCACGCGGGGCAGGTACTCGGCCATGGTCGGCGTCCGTGGTCGCTCGGCTTGCTGCAGGTCGGCGACGGTGACGCCGAGCCGGGCCAGCAGCGCCCGCGCGGTAACGATGCGGTCCGGGTCAGCCGGCATGCCGGCCTCCCGCGCGGCGGGCGTGGAGCTCGCCTAACACTTGTGCGACCGCGTTCGCGGGATGGACCGTGACGAGGTCCGTCGACGGGTAGCCGGCCAGGACGACCTGTGATCCGTCGGCGATGCCGCACAACCGCCTCATCGCGGCCGGCACCACCAGCTCGCCCCGGCCGGTCACGACATGCCCGCTGGTCACCGCCGACGCGATCGTCAGGACGCCGTCAACGACGTCGATGTGCACCCGGTGACCCGGACGCCAGCCCAACGCCGTCAGCAACGGGCGGACCGACAGCCGTCCGGACCGGTCCAGCCGGGCCATGTCCAACACCGGCAGCTCTGGCCCGGTCGATGGCCGTCGCACCGGCAGCTCCGGCATCGACACCGGATCTGGACACGGCAGCGGACCAGCAGCCGGCACCAGCACGCCGATCAGCTGCTCGGATCTGGCCGGATTCGGGCGTCTCACGGCGGTCATCGTGGCCGCCAGACCCGGATCTGCCCAAAGTGAGTCCCGTTCGGGGGATCACCCGAACGCGTCAGGGCGCATGCGCACAGATGCGAACCGGTGGTGGAAATCCACCACAACTGGTGTCCGAGGGGGGATTGAACCCCCACGCGTAGCATTTGTGCACCAAACGGGTGCACATACCACCACGATAGCCGCCGCAGACCGCGGCAGCAACTCCCCGAAAGCGTGGCGACGCAGGGCCTTTGGGCAAGGTCCAGCGCCTCCACCACCACGGCCGCTCCACAAGCGACGATCACCTCGGACGACATTGACCAACTGATGCCGAACGGCCCGGGTGGAGCAGATGACCAGTCCCAACCCCGACCACATGATCGAATACTGCGATGACGTGCTGCCCCACATGCTGACCACCGCCTGCGGAGTCGACCGCGACCTCGCCTCCCGCAGCGGCCAGGACATCCTGCCCGGGCCGAAGCGCTGGCCACCCATGCCCCCGCACGACCAGGACGTGCTGATCACCCCGTTCGTCAAGGAGGTGTTCGACCACAAACCACTCGACACCCCATTGGACCTCAAGACAAAGGTCACCCTGGTAGTCCGCAACAGCCTGCTCGAACAGGCCCACCACAACGGCCAACTCACCTCAGGGATCACCACGGCCACCGAGTACGCCGCCGGCCCACTATCGCACTTCCTCGCCGCGCGCCGCCGCAACCCCGTCGACTACCAAGGCCCCAACCCGTTCACCGGTCTGCCCGCCCGCTACCCCCGCGCCTGGGCATGCCTGCACGCGCTGACCGAAGCCTTCACCGACGGCGGCCGGCGGCCGCTCCGCCTACCCACTGCCCCAATCCCCGGCCTTCCCACCGGCGACGAGATCGCCACCGCACCACCAGCCAACCGCGATGACACCACGATGGTGTTCGGCGCGATCGACCCGCGCTTCGACCAGCACCTGATGGACCTACTCGGCAAGGCGACCGGCGGCAACTTCGTCGCCTGCACGTCAGCGCTGAGCCGACACTCCCGCAACAGTCAGAAACTGCACCACATCCTGGAGTTCCTCCTCGCCCACCACGCCACCATCCTGACCACCAACTACCTGATCCGACCCACCTGAGCTTCCCCCGGTTCTCCGGACACCTGAGGTGAGGTGGACGGCGGCTTCCAGGAAGGATGTCGTCTCATGCCTGCCCCACACCCTGCAGAGTTCCGCCAGCGAGCCGTGCAGTTGGCCCGGACCGGCGACAAACCGGTCGCGATGTTGGCGAAGGATTTGGGTATCAGCGAGTCGTGTCTGCGTAACTGGATGGCCCAGGCCGACGTCGACGACGCCGGCGGCGGCGGTGCGGGTCGGTTGAGCAGTGCGGAGAAGAAGGAGTTGGCCGAGCTGCGCCGCCGTAACCGGCAGCTTGAGGTGGAGAATGAGATTCTCAAGCGGGCGGCTGCTTACTTCGCCCGGGAGAATGTGCTCCCAAAGTAGCGTTCGGGTTGGTCCGAGAACTCGCCGATGACGGCATCGACGTCGCGGTGGCCTGCCGAGTGCTGGGTGTGTCCCGCTCCGGATTTTACGAATGGAAGGATCGGCCGGTATCGGCGCGGGAGCAGGAGAACGAGATGCTGCTGCGGTACATCGAGAAAATCCACGCTGATCCGCGGAAGAAAACGTACGGGTCGCCCCGGGTACACGCTGAGTTGACCCTCGGCGTGGGCCTGCACGTGAATGAGAAACGGGTGGCCCGGCTGATGCGGTCGGCGGGCATCCAGGGCCTGTACTACCGGCGCCGGTCCTGGTGCACCGTCCGTGACCCGCAGGCCACGCCGTCGGCGGACCTGGTCAACCGACAGTTCGATGTGGACGCGCCGAACCGGTTGTGGCTGACCGACATCACCGAACACCCTACCGAGGAGGGCAAGCTGTACTGCGCCGCGGTCATGGACGCCTACAGTCGGCGGATCATCGGCTACTCCATGGCCGATCATCTTCGTACCGAGCTGGTCCTGGACGCGTTGTCGATGGCGATCGTCCGCCGCCCACCAGCCCGGCAGGAAACGATTCTGCATTCCGATCACGGCACCCAATACACATCATGGGACTTCGGTCAGCGTCTGCGGAAAACCGGTCTGCTCGGCTCGATGGGTACCGTCGGCGACTGCTACGACAACGCCATGATGGAATCCTTCTGGGGAACTCTACAACTAGAGGTACTCGACCGCAAGAAATGGAAGACCCGCGACGAGCTTGCCAACGCTATCTTCGAATGGATAGAATGCTGGTACAACCCGGTAAGACGCCATTCCAGCCTCGGAATGCGCAGTCCCATCGAGTTCGAGAAACTCCACACCCCGTCTGATCACGACCGTTGACCCCACACCTCGGGTGTCCGGCCTACGGGGGAAGCTCAACCGACGTCTGGGCACGCCGCGGCACCCTCGCCAAACCCAACAGCAGCAACCCCACCGCCGGGATCGCCCAAACCCGCAGCCTGACCGGCGCCCACCGCAAACTCGCCCAGACCGTCACCGCCCACCACCCCACCGCATGACAGGTCGCCGACGTCAAGGACAGGGCGAGACCACGGAACAGGATCCGTGCCGCCACCGGAATGGCCGTCGAGTTCGTCCGGCCTGCGCGCCGCCAACCCGGTCGGCGACGCCCTCGCCGTCGTCTTGCCCAATCGACTTCGCCGGGAGACGAGCTCGCGTTCGGGCGACGTGAGCCACTGCGACCGGCGGTGGTGACCAGCTTCGTAACCCCGGGCACTGCCGAGTGCGGTTAGCGTCCGTTGGTGACGCGTACGACGAGTGCGGTGCCGTCACGGCCGAGGGAGAGCACTGCGCCACTTGGGCGTGGTGTTCTGGACCATTTGCGATAGGTGCCCGGCGCAGCCCGCAGGTACGGTCCGATCTGGCCGTTGGCGAGCAGACTGTACAGGCGTCGTTCGACGCCGCGAAAGACTTCGAGGACCTTGCCGTCTGGTAGCGGGGTTCGGTACCGGGTGCCCTCCAGGTGGAGGCCGTCGGGTAGGCGCAGGGTGGTTGCGGTGCTGGTGGCCCACGGCGGATCGAGGTCGAACAGCGCCTGTTGGTCGATAGTGGGCATGTCGCCGCGCTGGCGGGGTGTGCGTAGCCGCGGGCGGCGGCGCCGTTGCCGGCGAACAGCAGCGTGGTGGCGGCCGCCGCGCGGGTGAGGATCTGAACGAACCAGCTGCGCCGATCAGGCGGGATGTCGAAGACGTAGGGACCGGCGGACGCTGGCTCCTCCTGAACGTCGGCGGTGTCGGTGGCCGTGGGAGCTGGAGCGGGCCCGACCACAGGTCGCCGTCACCGTCCGGGTCGAGCAGATAGGAGGTGATCCGGCTGAGGGCCAGATGCGTCGGCGGCGTCGACCGGGCCACCGGGACGTCCAGTTCTCGTCATGCGGGTAGCCGCGCAGCAACTCGTCCATGTCCTGCTGGATGCCTTTGCATTCCAGCACGACGACCTTGAAGCCAGTCTGGCGTCCCCGGCTGCGGCGCCTGATGATCAGGTTCAGGCCGGGTACGACGGCGCCTTACTTCCAGGGTGTCCACTCGGTCCAGGTGAAGACGGCGACCGCGGCGGCGACGACGGTGCTGAAGGCGACGATGACGCCACGCTTGCGTAGCCTCGCCCACCAGCTACGCCCGTCCGCCGGCTGTGGACCGCTCGCATGCTGTCCGGTGACGGTGGCGTGATCGCCGTGCGTGGTCTGGGCGCCACCCATGCTGGAATGCGCGCCGCTAGCGCTTTGGCTACCTACGGCGGTGCCCAGCGCGCCGGACGCGGTTACCGGTCCGGCGGTGCCGTTCGAGATGTTGGTGCCGTTGGCTGTGTGCTGCGACGTTACGGTGATCGTGTTTTGGCCGCCGGTGACCACGAACTGGACCGCGCGGTCGGCGGCTGCTTTGTCCGGGACATCCTGGCCTTGTGGTGTCAGCGCATCGAGTTCGGCGACGAGTTCGGCTAAGGCGGTGCGGACCTGGACGAGCAGGCCCTTGAGCGCCGAGTCGGAGACGGGCCAGTAAACCAACTGAACCCGGGTGTTGTCCGCCACGCTGTACTTATTCAGCAGGTCCGTGATGATGTCACCCCACCAGGGGATGAGCGTGTGCTCGGCCTTGCCCGTACCTGCCAGCGCCTCCAGTTGCCCGATGTTCCCGTGAAGTACGGCGATGTCCAGGTCGGTGCCCTCTTCACGTAAAAACTCGCGAACCCTCGGCGGCAGGACGGAGTCGCTGATTCGTCGATGCATCGGGTTGTATCCGGCGCGGTTCGTCATCACCGCCATCAGGCCGATGGACAGGCGACGGTACACCGGCACGGTCTTCGGGTCGTAGCCGTTGAGCTCTTGCCGGGCCCAGTCGACCATTTTCTGCGATCCGGCCTGCCCACCTAGCAGGACACACTTCTGCAGCAGCGACGACACCGGCAGGGTGTCGTCGAGCACCCCCGCCTCGATCTGCGCACGAAGGCCCTGACGCCTGGCGACCATGGCGAGCATTCTCCCACGCCCGTGCGACAGTGCCTCCCCTCGCCGTACCGGAACGCAGGCATTCTCCCTTGCTTCGCGAGCGGCGTAGACCCGCTGTCCGGTGCGGCCGGGTCGACCTCCGGCAAGTCAACCAACGAACCCGACCTCTGACCCGTTGTTGTGGAAAGGTGCAGGCGTTGGCCGAGGTGCGCGGCCGTCGAGCTGCCGAGGCAACGCGAAAGGCCAGGCGGAGCAGAGGCCCGACCCACCTAGCATGTACCGCGCCGCCGGCAAACGCCCCGATGCGGGAGGACGGCAAAGGGAACCTGCCGGGTGAGATGCTCGGGTGGCAAGCAGGGCAGCAGTTGGAGGAGGAACGGAACGATGCAGTTGGAGGTACAGCCGGCGTCGTTCGAGCTGGAGACCCGGCCCGACGTGGTCGGGTACACCTCGCTTCTTGTCGCTCGCGAGGAACACCGCCTGCTGTCCCTGATGGATGCCGACGATCCGGACGACCCGGCTCGTAGGCGGTATGAGGCTCAGGTGGGGCTCTACCTGAGCCAGTTGGAATCGGCGGTCTACGACCGGACCGACAAGCTGCTTGGACTGCGCAAGATCGCGCCGTTACAGGTGTCGGTGCGCAACCTCGGCGAGCTCCTGGTCCAGGGCGCGCGGGTGACGATTCAGCTCTACGCTTACGGCCAGCGACAGCTCCTTCGAGCGGATCTTGATGAGGCCCTGCTGACCGAGATCCCGATCCCGCCGGCGCCTGCTGGAAAGGCGCGGGTCGAGACTGCCGATGAGCAACGCGCGGCGTTACGCGCGCGAGAACGGCGGGCGCGGCGGCGAATCGAACTTTCAGAGCAGATCAGGCTGTCGCCGCACTCGTTCCACCACGGACTGCGTAATGTCGTTGAGCCGGACACCGCCATTACGTCCACGGAGGGCGGCCACTGCATCGAGCTGGTCTATCCGGAGTTCGATCTCCGTCCTGGGCAAGTCCTGCAACTGCCGGATGTCGCGCTCGATCTCCTCGAGCCAGTGGACGCGACATGCGAGGCCACCTGGACAGTGACTGCCCGCAACCGTGGCGGCGTCCTCACCGGCCGGTTTGAGTTGTTCACTGTCGCCGACCCGTACGCGCTTGCTCGCACATGGCCGGCGGAGGGTCTTGCGCCCCACAGCGTCGCCGCAGGTCACGCACGAATTGCCGACGTGTGCGCCGTCGGCGGTAGACGGCCGGCGTGCGCGATACTCGATGACGTGAATCCCTTGCTCCTTGCCGCGGCCGGCGAGCTGCCGTCGACCAAGCTTCGACGGCGCCTCCGCGACGCGGTTGAGGAGATCGCTGCACTCGATGATGACACCTTCGACGACGATCCCCAGGCTGTCATCGAGCGGCTGGTCGCGAGGTACCGCGTACCCGTCACGGCCTACTGCAGCGATCCCATGGTGGTGGAGCCGCCTCGCGAGTACCGAAAGCAGGCACGCGATGTTCCCCATCCCACTCGGATGGTTACCAGGACCATGCGGGACTACATGGTCGCCGTCAACTTCGACGGCGACGCCGGCATCGTTCGAGCGTCGCTCGCTACCTGTCACCACGAACCGCGCTGGCAGGTGCAAGGCAGCCAAATTCGAGCTGTGTTCACGGTCGACGCCACCGTGCCGGCGCCGGAACTCGAGCGCTGGATCCGCGAGCGGGCCGCCGACGCCACCACGCACCTGGCGAACACGCAGGCGGACCTCGACCGCTATCACAAGGAGCTGAACGGCCTAATGGAGGACATGGTCCCCAAGATGGCGGCCGTCCGCCTCGCCGGCCAACGGCAGCGCGAGGACCTGAACCTCCGATTCCTCGATCCGCCCGAGGAGGAGCAGAGCCCGGAGTCTCGGACCGAGCCCGAGCGGACCGCCGACCGCCCCTCCACCGATGTCGACCTGGACCTGCTACAGCCGCCGATACCGACCGGCGAAAACGCGGTCCAGTTCGTGGTCACCGGCGGCCAAAACACGATCACCGTAACGTCGCAGCACACAGCCAACGGCACCAACATCTCGAACGGCACCGCCGGACCGGTAACCGCGTCCGGCGCGCTGGGCACCGCCGTAGGTAGCCAAAGCGCTAGCGGCGCGCATTCCAGCATGGGTGGCGCCCAGACCACGCACGGCGATCACGCCACCGTCACCGGACAGCATGCGAGCGGTCCACAGCCGGCGGACGGGCGTAGCTGGTGGGCGAGGCTACGCAAGCGTGGCGTCATCGTCGCCTTCAGCACCGTCGTCGCCGCCGCGGTCGCCGTCTTCACCTGGACCGAGTGGACACCCTGGAAGTAAGGCGCCGTCGTACCCGGCCTGAACCTGATCTGGATTGCCTCCAGCGATTCTTGTCCCTGACATTTGTAGTGCTGCGGTGATCTCCTACGGCCTCCTAGATCGCGCTCGCTCTCCTGGAGTAGTGGCGAGCACAGCTATGGCCGATTGGTGCCTCTCTTCCGACGGGCGGTCGTACTCGCTGCCGCCGGCGGATCGTGTCACCTGGTGAGTCCGCCGGATGGGGGCACGCTTCGAGAGGGTGGTCAGCCCGGCATTTGTTAGGACGACGGCGCTTCCTTGGCCGGCTGTTTCGTGGAGTCCGTGCCTGATGCTGGTCGACGATCGACGCCAGAGCAGGGTCGCTGCCGTAATCGTCCCATGGGCGTCCTGCCAGCAAAGGGGTTGCCTAGGGTGCGGTTGCCATTGATGAGCATCGGCGAGGTCAGGGCTAAGACATAGCCAGGTGGCCGCGTTGGTATGCAGGGCAAGCGAGGTGGTCCAGACCAGCAAGGGCTTGCCCGCCCAACTTGTCCAATGTTTGGGTCCGGACCTGTTAGCGGACGGGCGCACGCCGTCGGCGAGCAGCCAGTCCCTGGTCTGAATCATGCGAATTGTCGGTGCCGGGTTAGGGGCAGAACGATGCCCGAGGACCGCGCCGGGGGTGATTCTTGTACATGGTCGAAGGTGGTGGACAGGAGATACCGCTCTGCGAAGGCACCCCTGTCACCAACGACGAACTCGTGGTCAGCCCCGATAACGGCGGCGATCGGACCGATGCCGATGGTTGCGAGTTGATCTAGCAGGCCCGATGTCAGTGTGAGGCGGTTTGTCGGGTCATTGTCCGTGGCCGTTGTATCGATGCCGGCTAAACCCGCCTCGTATTGCGCGAGTCTTTCGTTGGTTTCGCTGAGCCATTGCTCCGCTGGGATCCAGTCGCGCAGGATGGGGACGGGGATCCAGGACGGCGTGGCGGTGAAGGGCTGAGCAACCAGGTCGATATCGACTAGTTCGAGGGCGGCGGCAAGGCCCGGCGCGTCCGGCTGGATCTGTCGTGCGGCGACCAGTTCGCTGACGATCCGGCCGAAGGCCGCCCTGACAGCTTGCGCCCAGGCGGGAACGAGCATTCCGTTGATCGATGTGCCTTTGGCGGCCCGTTGAAGGGCACGGTCGTCTGGAATGTGCCGTTGGGCATGGTCTGTCAGCCAGGAGAGCCTGTGCAGCAGCGTTTCAGGGTCGAGATCCGCGTGAAGGGCTATTTCCTGGATCTTCTCGGCGTATGGGCCCATGTCGAGGTCAGGCTCGCGCATATGGGGCGATCGCGGCAGTGTCAGCCGGTAGGCGGCGGGCAGGGGCAGTGTTGGGGTCTCGGTGAGGTCGATGGGAGATGCGCGCCGCAGGCTATCGGCGACGAGCCAGGATCGGCTTCCCGGGCACGGGATACATGAGACCAGTGGTTCCCGGCGGCCCGATGTTACTGCGGCCGAGGCTATAGCGCGGGCGGCCATCTCGCGTACGGCGTCGCCTCCGATTCCCACACTTTCAGTTGGCTCGTCGGCTTCGGACGTGGTCGATGGTGGTGCGCCGTCGCTGCATCCTGCGGTTAGCGGGGCACGAGTGCAGGCTCATGGTCTTGGCTGGCCAGCAGCCCTGCCGCTAGAGTCGCAGCCTGGTTGGCGAACGAATCTCTTTGCGTCAGTGCCCAGGCCAAGGCGGCGCATGCGGCCTCTCGAACGACCCAGGCTGGGTGGTCCAAATCGATGACAAGCATCTCCACGAGCGCCTGTCCAGCTTGGATGGAAAGCGGTACGTCGCCCTGGTCGCAGTGCGGGAGCGGAGGATCGGTGTCCTGCTTCGCCATGGTTACCGCGTCAGCCTGGTTTGCCCACCAGGCGGCGTGAATTGGTCCGTCGAGGAGCGGCCGTTGGCTTTCAACGACGCCTGTGCGCATCACGTTCAGGTATTGGCGGACCTGGTTCCAGACGGCGTCGGCCGGCAGGTCGGGGGCGATGACGGGCAGGATGTCGTCGAGCTGCAACATCAGGTTGCCGGGCCAGTAGTCGGCAGATGTCAGTAGTTGAGCCAGGTCGCGCATGGCTTCCTTGCGAGCGCTCAAGCCCTCGTAGGACGCCAAGGCTTGCCATGCCCTCCGGCGGGTTCCGTGCCGGTGGTGGGCGTCCCACCACTCGGGTTCCGTCTTGCCGAGAGCGACTCGCGCGATGGCCGCCGCATCATCGCGATCCTCGATACTCTCCAACTGCTCTGCGATGGCGACGAGGATTTGTGCCTCATCGTGGGCACGGTCGAACGCGAGGACAAGTTCGTCGAGTTGCTGCCGGTTGGCGCGAGCGATGAGAGGCTGAAGTATGGGTAGCCAGGAGAAGGTGTCGGTTTCGGCCTGCCGTGACCGCCATGACAGTGCGGTTTCTAGGTCTGAGATCGCCTCGTGGACGGCCTCAGGGGTGCTTGTCGATCCGTCAGCGTGTTTGAAGAGGCCGTACTCGCTGGTTCCCCAGTTCCGGGATGAGTTTCGGCTCGTGGGTCGTTGGTAGGCATCCTCGTCGGCTTCGTCTCGTTGGCTTGTGGGAGTGGCTGGAAGGTGGAGGGCACGGCGCCAGTCCCGGCGTGTGTTGGCGAGCACATGGACGTCAACCGCGCGTGTGAGTTGTTCTGTGAGGGTCGTGGCGACCGGGGTCGGGAGTCGTGTCATGAGGTCGCGTATCGGCTGGAGCACACTGGTTGGAGCGGACGGGCATAGTGGTGCCAGGACCGCGGCGATAACGGAGCACAGCAGGGTGGCGGCGTGGTGAGCCTCGATGTCGTCAGGGTTACGAACGACGGCGTTGAGGATGTTGGCGGCGATCCCGGCAGCCAACGCCTCGTGGGCTGCGGTGAGCGATAGGGATCCTTCCCGTAGTTGCCATGCAGCTAGCCGCACGGCGTGGCGTGGGGCAGCGCGAGCCACTGCTTGTAGCAAGAGTTCAGCGGCGGCTTCGGCACTGCCGTCGGTGGCATCGGTCAGGGCGGCGATCAGCGGGGCGACATCGACGGCTTCGGCGAGCAGAGCCTCGGGTCGGTTCTGGGTGGCGCGCACGAGCCACTGGACCCAAACTTCGAGCTGAACATCCTTTCGCCAGTGCGGGCTGAACGACTCGGGCATGACACGTGCTAGTAGCGCTCGGCCGGTATCGGTTTCCCCTGCCTGCAGGTGCGCTGCTGCCTGTGTCACGAGGAGGTCCACGCGTTCGTAGGCGCCCGACGTCTGCTGAAGCTCGGCGTCGGCGTCCGCGATCGCGTCGTCCAGCCATGCAATCCGTACGCCACGTCGCAGGATATGCAGTCCGAGGCGCTGCGGTCGTCGAGAGTTGAGGGCGCCCTCAGCTGCTGCGCCGGCCGGTCTGCTGCGCGGCGACGAGCCTCCATCGGGCTCTGCGATCTTCTCTCCGACGTAGCGGAGCAGTTCTGCCGAGCCACGGGTCGCCACGTCGATGACCATCTGCATCAAGGTCATATTTGCGGCGCGTGCACTGGCCAGGGAGAGACGGTCGGGGACGCTTGGCATAGTGGCGAGCGCGCGGCTAGCGAGGCCACGTAGCGTTGCGATGGGTAGATCGCCGAGGATGACGGCTGCCTGTAGAACAGCGAGGTTCGTCACCGCCTTGTTGAGCTGCGCGGCGTGGCTGATGGCCGCCCTGTCGTGGTGCGCGGCCGCTCCGGGATCGATCTTTGCACCTGCTGGCTGATTGGCTGGCGGCTGCCGTAGCGTCGGCGCGGCTGCAATCAGTAGGTCCTCGGTGGTTGTCTGCCCGACGGATCGAGCTGTGAGTCCGGCGACGATGAGGTGGCTAGTGCGGACGCGCAGTGCGGCGCCGAGGACGGCTGATTGGTGCTCTGTGCTCGATAGGTCTCCGCTGGTGATCGAGGCAGGCGTGTCGAGCCGCTCCAGCTGATTGGTGCCGAATGTGAACGCGGCAGCGGCCACGGAGGTCTTGCGCTGCATGTCAGTCGCGTCCGTTGGGGTGGGTGCTGGTCTGCTGTCGGGTGTGGTTCTGGCCAACGGGCGCGTTGCCTTGGCGGCAATCTGCAACGCGATCCAGGCGGCCTCGCCGGCGTTCTTCTGGCCCATCGCGGCGAGCGCGCGCTGTTCGGCATCGTTTCCACCGGTGGACGGTGTGGCTAGGTTCTGAAGGGTTTGGAGTGCCTCCTCCCATTGACCGGCCTTCGCCCGGACCCTCGCCGTTTGGATGCTCGTATCCGCTACGGCGTCGTAGGCTGATTCGATCAGCTCGTCTCCCCACGTCCGCTCGTCTGCGTCCTGAGCGGGGATAGCTGCCAGCAATGTGGATGCACCGGCGTGGAGCTTCGCCGTCAGATCTTCGGCGTCCACCAACCTTCCGGTCCGGAGCAGCTCGGAGACGGCGCAGCGCGCGAAGTAGGCGGCGTGCCCGCCCAGAGCGAACGCAGCATGATGCCTGTAGCTTTCTGTTGTCGCGGTGAAGCGCGACAGGGCGCGCTCAGACATCCGTCGCAGGATGGTGTGGAGCACCGATAGAGGACGGAAGCGAACGGTACCCTGCGCCCAAGCCGACAACATCTCCCATCGTTCGGTGCCACCGACTGACCCGAGTTCATGGATGTCCGCGGCGTCGAACAACAGGCGTCCGGCGGGATGCGCGAGATCATCGAGCTTGACGGCGGCGGTCAGGGCATGCCGGATCGGGATGCGCAGCGTCGCGCTAGGAAGGGCGTACGCGAGGGCCGCGTTCAGATCGCCGGCGTCGATCCACGTACCAGTCAGGTCGACCGACTCCAGTACCTGCTCGCGTGACTGAAGTTCGGCCTGGATGAGCATGAGCCCAACGAGCGCTGCAGCGTCGCTCTCCTCGGCTGCGAGGCGCATGGCGGTCCGAATGTCCTCGGTAAGGACGGCAGGTGAGGTGCCGGCAAGGAATCTGGCGCGGAGTCGGTCGGGTGTCGCCAAAGCAAGCGCACGCTGTTGCTGGCCAGCTTGTGCGCAGTGGAAGAACTCCTCGCCGTTCTCCCGCGATCCTTCCTCAGCCGCTGCGCACTCATCCGCCAGGAGCGCGTGGTGCTGCGCGTCGGCGTCGGGGTCCGGTTCACCGAGCAGATCGACGCTGGTCGCCTCCAGTACGAATTGCCTGAACGAGTCGTGGAAGAACATCCACGAGTGGCGGTCAAGGACGCGGAACAGGTGCTTGAGCCGAACGAGGCTACGCAGCGCCGAGGAGTCCGCCCACATCTGCACCCACCGCATGTTGATCGGCGACCGGAGTCGGGCAAGGTCTCCCAGAAGTGTTTGGAGAGCGTCGCTGTCTGGCAGGTCGGCCAGGTAGGCGGCGTAGTCGTCAGCGACACTGCCGGAGTAGCGGACGCAGCGGTCCAAGGCACAGTCAACGGCACTGGCGGGAATCCGGACACAGTCGGCCACGGACGCCTCGGCACCGAGGGCATGCTCCTCAATGAGGTCGACAAGTGAGTTGGTGACGTAGGCCAAGGCGAGTGGGTGTCCGCCTACAAGTTGCACCACACGGGCGATCTGCCTGTTGGTCAACGCCAACTCCGGGACCGCCTCCGCGAGCCGATGGCATGCGCCCTCTACTGCGGCCGACGTCAGTCGGTGAGCTGCCAGGTCGACAGTACGGTGGGTGTTGTCTTTGGTGGCCCCGCCGAGATGATTTTGGATCTTGGCGTTCAGCGGTGAGAGTGTCTGAGAGCCCATCACGATCACGACACCGTCCGGGACAGCTTCCGGCGTCGGGAGTTCGTCGAGCAAGGGCTGGCTCACGCGCGCGCGGGCGACATGATCGAGACCGTCCACGATCAGCAGGGTGCGGCGGCCGGTCTCCGCGAACTCCGCGCTGGCGGCACTCAGCAGGTCCCGGAATCGGAGCCGTAACTCGTTCAGGTCACGCTCCGGTAGGCTCTTCCGAACCTTGAGTTGTGACGCTTCCATCTGCACGACGACGTCGTGAAGGAAATCGGTCGCCGAGACGCGGCCGGCGGCAGCCGCATCACCAGGCAGGAAGGCCAGGTAGGTCACCACACGGTCGGCGAGTCCTGGCGTGGCATGGGCCAGCAGAGTCGACTTGCCGCTCCCTGGCGGCCCCAGAACACACAGATACCCGCTTGGCGCCAACTCAAGCGCTGTGGCCAGCGCCTGCTCAGCCTCAACCAAAGGGGTGTATCGGTCGAGGTCGATCGGGAAGCGATGCAGGTGCCGCGGGCGGCCGCGAGAGCCGAACCCTGCCAGTGCTGCCACATCCTCAGGCGTCAGCACGACGGCCTGACCTGGCTCGCCGTCCTGCACCCGGCGGTGCAGCACCGCCGCGAGATGACCAATGTCCTCGGAACGCTGCTCAGGCGGCAGTCGGTCCGGGTGCGCTGGCATCGCGGAGGCGGTTTCGGTGTCGATGCGAAGCGCAGCTAGGAAAGGCTCGACCTCGCTTTCCTGCATTCCGATCTGTTCGCGGATCCACTCCAGGATCGGGTTCCACGCCGGATCAACGTCTTGGAGCCGCCCACCCGAAGCTAGCGGCTGCAGGACGGATTCAACGAAAGCGGCCGTATGTTGGCGGGATGGAGCTGGGAACACGGCTCCCCTGACCGCCTTCACCGCTGCCGTTAGCGGCCGATCACGGCGGGAGAGCGCGCCGGGCGTCACAAGGTGGACAGCCACCTCGTTGCCGCCGTGGCGGGCACTCAGTTTCCGCCAGCCGTCGAGAAGCTCCGCCAGCAGCGATGGTTTCGGCTCACCCTTCCTTGTCTTTCCGGCGGCCAGCAGTCCCGCCAATGTCAGGTTTCCTGCCGCAGACTTGTACTGGTAGCCATGGACCTCTGGCCCGGCGCTGGCGGTGACTGGCGCCAAGACGAGGACGCAGTCATCGACCGCTCCCACTTCGGGATCGACAAGCCTAAGGGTGAAATGGCGACGCTCTCGGTACAGGTCATAGGCGGTGGCGGCGACATGGTCGTACTGGTACCCGTAGCCACGGACGGCATCCTGCTCACCGCTCGCCTTCGCGCGCCCCAAGCGCCCTCCTCTCACAAACCGTGCCCGGAACCAGCAGGACCTCAGTATGCGCTGGGCGACCGACATGACCACGGACCGGCACACCTGGGCGTACTGGCCGGGACCTCGTAACCGACGACGAATACGGTCGGAGGTAAGCCCTACCATCGCCTGGCGCCGATGGCCGCCAGGCTGGCTACGCGTGTGGGCCACGACGATCTTCCACTGTCCGTAGATAGATAGACCTCACCACAGCGTTCGTGCTCGGCTCAGGCGACACACAATGTCGCATCGGCGCCTACGCTCACGCAGGCCGGGGCGGTACCTACGAATGTTGGATCGCCGCTGGTTAGCCGCGTTCCCAGGTTGTACGGGCCCTCGGGGATTGGAACGACACGGTGGCATACGCCATGCGTGTTACTGGGCCGGCGCGCGCCAGGATGTAGGGGTGCGTCCCCGATCGCGGCAGGCGGTCGGTCGGCTCGCCGAAGCCGGGTAGGCAGCCCTGGTCCCCAGTCCTCTACCGTCACTCAGGCACGGCGTGCGCCACGACGTTGGGGGCGGTGCGGTCCACCGCTGTGCGGTTGCGGTCAGGTGCGGATCCCGAGGTCTTCGAGGCTGGTCGCGAGTGGATGTGGTTGGCCGGTCAGCGCGGCCAGGGCGGTGGCGACGGCTTGTAGGTCGGCTTTGATGTATGTGGTGGTGGCTGGGCCGGTCTTGTCGGTGTGTCCGGCGTAGGCGCGGGCGATGCCGTAGCCGAAGTTGCGCTCCACCCAGGTCAGTGTGGTGTGCCGCAGCCAGTGGGTGGAGATGCCTTGAGCGGCGACCCAGGGCAGCCGATCGCCGATCCGTTCCCACAGGTGGTCGTAGCGCCGCGAGGTCAGCGGACGGCCGTCGCGGTAGCGCAGCAACTGATCCGCGGGCGCTACGGCGCCGCGGTGGTGGGCGTGGTCGACCAAGTGGGCGGCCAGGTCGAGGCTGATCGGCTGCCAGCGCAGCGTCTCGCCCTTCTCGCGTATCCGCACGAGTCCGTGATCGGGGTCGAGGTCCATTCGGCGAAGGGCGAGCGCGCCGCCGCGTCGGCAGGCGGTCTCGGTGTGCAGGCGCAGCAGCAGCGCGTCGAGTATGGCGTCGTTACCGCTGGTCCGGGCCGCGTCGTTGATCTCGACTAGTTCCCGGGGTGTCAACGCGCGGCGGGTGTTGGGTAGCCGGCGCGGTTTGCCGATCTGATGCGCCGGGCTCGCCGAGGCGACGATCAGCCCGTCGGCGATCGCCCGCAGGAAGAACGCCCGCGCGGCCGCGATCACGTGCTCGCCGGCGTGCCGGCCACCGCGACCGTTGCGCCGCGCCACTGCCCTGGCGACCGCTTCGCGCTGCAGCGCCTCGATGTCGGTTGCGGAGATCGCGTCCAGCCGTCGATCACCCCACAGCGCCGCCATCCGCATCCAGTAGTTGCCGTAGGTGCGCCCGGCAGATCCGGCCGCGGCGATCACCTGCGGCAGGTACTCCGCGACCGTGGGCATCTCGACCCCGACACTCTCGGCGGCCTGCAGGTCGGCGACGGTCACGCCCAACTCTGCGAGCAACCTTCGCGCCTGCGCGACCCGCTCCGGTTCAGCCATCGTCGTGGCGCTCCGGCTGGCGACCGTAGTGCCCGGCCAACAGACGAGCGACCAGCACCGGAGGGTGCACGATCAACAGATCCTGTGCAGGCACCGCGACCAGCACGACCCGTGCCTGCATGTCGAGTCCGGCCAGTATCCGCGCGGAGACCGGCAGGGTCAGTTCGCCGCGGCTGCCCACCGCCTGCCGGCCCGCCGCGCAGGAGGCGATCACCACCGCGTCGACGCCGACGCGCAGATCGACGCGATGCCCCGGCGCCCACGCCAGCACTCGCAACAGGAAGCGCGAGCAGAACCGCCCAGAGGCGTCCAGGCGCACCGCGTCGAGTAGAAAAGGCCCAGACCAGGCGTCGGCCGGCAACCGGAGTCTGGGCAGAGCTGGCACCTCAACCGGCACCGGTGGAACGCCGTGTGGGCGGAGGAATCAACGCCCCGATCAGCCGCTCAGGGCGAGCGCCGGCCGACTGCGCGGACGAGCCCATGCCACTCATCGTCGACTGGGCCAGGGACGCGAACTCGGGAAAAGGGCAAGATCAGACCGTTCGACGGACCCGGGCCCCTCGATCAGCATCTGCAGCAGGTGCGCTTGGTCGGTGTCCGATAGTCCCCGCCAACCGGCCGAACGTCCGCTTACCGCGGGATTCCACCGAAACCGGTGTCCGAGGGGCCCCACGCGTAGCATTTGTGCACCAAACGGGTGCACATGCCACGACACTAACAGGCCCGCGACGCACACGGATACGGGTCGGGTGATCAGGTCTGTGGTCCTCGAATGTGTCAGGGTTGGCGTCAGGCTCCGGCGCAGCCGGCCGCTGTGCCTGCCGTGAAGGGACGGCCGCAGGCTGTCCACGCACTCGGCAAGTCCTCGCGTGTGGTGCGCGGTCCTGGTTGGTGGAGGAGAACCCCAACGCATCACGCTGAGGGCTGTCCAGGGCCACGTCGCAGGTCCGGTAGGGATCGATGGCGGGGGTGCTTCGGGACCGAAACACGTGCGGATGATCCATTGACCCGCCGCCGCTGACGGTGCTGGTGAACATGCAACTATGTGCTGAAGACGTACGCCGCGTGGATCAGGTACGACGCTGAGTGAGGTGCAGCAATGCCGAAGAAGCGCACCGAGCGACAACGCCAGGAGGCCGAACGGCAGGCCCGAGGCCACCAGCGCCGGCTGGTGGCCCGCGAGGCCGCGGACCGGGAGGCGCATGCCCAGTTGGTTGTGCAGCGCTCCGGCGACCCTCGGTATGCCCAGCGGATCCGCCAGCCCGACGGACAGACGGTGCTGACCTGGGGCGAGGCAGACGCGCCGCGGATGCGGGAGGCTCTCGCCGCACAATTGGCCGCGTTCCAAGAGAAGTTTGGTCGCGAGCCCGGGCCTACCGATCCGCTGTTCTTTGACCCGGACGCCGATGAGCCCATGCCGATGGGCCAGCGGCAGTGGGATGAGGGATTGGCAAGGGTGGCGGAGGCCGCAGAGGCTGCTGGTGTCGACGCCGCCTACATCCATGCGTGGCGCGAGGTTGGCTACATGGTCACCGACGTCAATCAGCACCTGTTCTCTGCGGCCGAGGTCAAGACGTACCTGGATGCGGTTGCCCGCTACCAGGACGGGGACCTCGGCGAGGACGTCGAGTTGTCTGCACAGTGGGGAGACGCGGCGGCGCGGACGCCCGACATGTTGCGGGCGCTGGTAGCCGAGACGATCGCCACGGGTGGGGCGGAAGCCGCGTGGGGGCTCGCGGATGTCCTCGATGAGGCCGACAACGCCGAGGTGGCAGGGCTCGCGGCCACTACGGCGGTGAGCGTGATGTTGGCGTGGCTTGCTGCGGCACGTGAGCGAGTCCCCGCGACTGCCGCCGCAGCGGCGGTGACATGGGTCGGTGATCACCTCGGTTCGGACGAGGCGGATCAGGCGCTGGTGCTCGCCAGCGTGCTTGGTCACCCATCGGCGCCGCCGCTGACCGTGGAGCAGGCGTTTGACCGGCTCGGCGATGCAACACTGCCCGCCCTGGTCTGGCTGACGGCAGGCCTGGTCGCCGCGGCCGCCGGCGGCAATCCGGCTTGGCTCACGCAGTTCGACCCGGACCTGGACTGACGGTCGAGAATCCGACGCCCGCCGAGCGCCACGACGGAACTTGCCCGTGTGTGAACCATCCATTCCGAGGTCCGGTCAGCGGCATCGTTGTTGACCATGCGGCGTGCCGGTGCGTGGAGTTGCGTATACGTCGGCGCCTCACCGAAGCATGCGACAAGCAACTGGGAGCCGGCCGTATAGACGAGACGGGCGGCAGTACGGTGCCGAACTCGGCTGCGCCGAGGATGGCATCGTGGCGGGTCGTGTTGTCCTGGATGGTTCCGGGCGGCGTGCACGTCACGCCGGGCGACCAGCCGCTTCGGGAAGCGTGGCGGCGTGAGCGATGATGAGTCGGTGCGTGCTGTCGAGGTCTGGCTGCTGGGTGGCCCGGTCGACGGCCGCATCCAACTGGTCGAATTGGATACGACAGGTAGCCTGCCCGTCACCGTGGTCCTGCCGCAAACGGGCTCCTACCTCGGCACCGTTGACGGACCGGCGCACCGGGTCGACCACGTCTACAGGCGTACGGACGACATTGATGGGCTACCGGTCTACCAATACGAGTCGGGCCGGCAGTCTGCGTAGAGCTCGGCTCTCCCGGGCCCCGCATGGCCCAATCTGCGGAAGCGACGTGGCGCGTGGCCGAGGAGGAGGTTCGAGGATTCGGAGCGACCCGAGCGGCCCCGGGGTGTGCTTCCAGAGCCCGAGCGGGCGCAGGGCCAGACGGTTGGCCTGGCCCTGCGCGATGCTCAGGTTTGCGGTTGCTGAGCGTCTCCACAGTCTATTGGCTCCACCTCGCCAAGGTCGTTGCTGAGGCTGATCAGAGCCGCATACGTCGCTGAGCGGGCTCCTCGATGCGATCCCCACGGCAGGGCGTTGCGGGCGGCAGCAGCGAGTCTGGCGAGCTGTGCGGTGTGCGGGCTCTCAGCACGGCGGGACGCCAGACGCGAGCGGATGCGGCTCATTTGTAAGGGCGGCGACCGCGTTGGCCACCTCGTATAGATCGGCGCGGACGTAGGTCGACGTCGTACCAGCGTCGGTTCTTCCGTCGTGCCCGGCGAACGCTCGCGCGATCGCGTAGCCGAAGTGCCGTTCTACCCAGGTGAGGGTCGTGTGCCGCAGCCAGTGTGTACTGATCTGTTGGATGGCGACCCATGGCAGGGCCTGCCCAAGCCTGCGCCACAGGTAGTCGTACCGGCGTCGGGTGAGTGGTCTGCCGTTGCGGTACCGGAGGAGCGGACCGTTTGGATCGCCGGTCCCGCGCTCGTCGTAGTGCAGCAGCAGGGCGCGCATCAGCGTTGGTGAGACTGGCTGCCAGCGCACGGTCTCCCCCTTTTCTCGGAGCTGGATGAGGCATTGTTCCGCATCCAGGTCGCACCGGCGCAGCGCGAGCGCCCCTCCTCTTCGGCAGGCCGTCTCGGTGTGTAGTCGAAGCAGAAGAGCGTCCAGGTTCGGGTCGTTGCCGGTGGTGGCTGCCACTTCGTTAATCCTCGCGAGATGGCCATCTGGTAGGGCGCGGCGGGTGCTGGCCAGGCGGCGGGGTTTGGCGACCTTCGCCGCTGGGTTGGCATTTTCGGCGATAAGGCCGTCGATGACGGCGTACCGGTAGAGGCACCGCAGCGCCCCGACGAGGTGCTCGGCGGCGGTCCGGCCGCCACGGGCATTGCGCCGGGGAACGATCTGGCCGCGGATTTGCTCGCTCAACTGCTTCACCTCCAGCGGCGTGACCTCGTCGAGGTGCCGGTCTCCCCAGACGTTCCGGATGCGCCGCCAGTAGGTGTCGTATACGCGGCGCGTTCCATCGGTCACGGCTTGCGAGACCCGATTGATGTATTCGTCGAACGTCGGCATGCGCGTCGCAGCAGTGGTCTCGCTGAGCAGGTGCTGCGGTGTGACGCCGAGCCGGGCGAGCAGCGCGCGGATGGCCGCGATGTCGGCTGCGGACGGCGAGGGCTCAGGGCCGAGGGTCATGGCGACGCCTCACCCAGCAGGCCCAGGTGATAGGCCTGCATCATTTCGTCGAGGACCGGCATCGTGAGCACGATGAGCAGTCCGCGACCCCGGTAGGCTGCCATGAGCAGACGATCACCAGCGTCGATTCGTGATGTACGGCGTATGTCGGGACAAAGTCTTAGGTGGCCTTGCGACGTGACCGACTCCGGTCCGGCTGCCTGCGGAAAGACGATCACGGTCCCCGAGGTGGCGGACACGCGTATCGGCATTCCTGCCGGCCAGCGTAGGACCCGAAGCGGCGACCGGTCGGCCAGCCGCCCCCGCGAGTCGATCGTCGTGACGACGTAGTGCGCTTGGCTGCTGCTCTTGGAAGAGTCCAAGCGGGCTATCGGCAGTCCACGGATCGGCGCCGGGATCGGCTCGGAAGTTGCCGGTGAGTCGGCGGCGAGCCTGGCCAGGTGGGTCTCGGGACTTGCGTGTGGCGGGTTCGTTTGGGCGTACGTCTCCCCCGTGGCGAGTCGGTCCGCGTCAACACGCGTCGTGTGCGAGACCGACCCGAGATCCGGTTGTGTGGGCCTGCTCATCGGGGCTCCGGCGCAGACTGTTGGTGCGGTGATAGCCGTTCGATGGCGATGTCGTGGTAGTCGGCCTTGATGTCAATGCCCCAGTACTGCCGCCCCTGCCGGAGCGCGGCCACGCCAGTGGTGGCGGCGCCGCTGAACGGGTCTAGCACCAAGCCTTCGGGTGGGCAGCCGGCGGCGACGGCCCGGTCCGGCAGGTCCAGCGGGTAAACAGCGAAATGGGCGCCGCGGTAGGGTCGGGTCGGGATGCTCCATACCGAGCCGGGGTTGCGCCCGCCCGGGTGGGCGGTGGTGTGTTGCGTGCCAGTTGCCAGGAGATTCCGGCGCGAGCCGGGGCTGCGGTGCACGCCTGGGTCGGTGGTGTACTTCGGGTGGGCGCCGTGGGCGGTGGCGCCCCGTCGGCGGGCGGTGGCGCCGATCCCGCCGGTGTGGCCCTTGTTGCGGCCGCCGATGATCCGGGTGCCGTCCAGGGCGTCGGGACGGGCCAGCGGGACCCGGATGGCGTCCAGGTTGAAGTAGTAGAAGCGGCTTTTGGCCAGCAGGAACACGTACTCGTGGGAACAGGATGGCCGGTCGCGTACGGATTCGGGGGTGGCGTTGGGTTTGTGCCATACGATGGCCTGCCGTAGGTACCACAGCCGGGTGTCCTGCAGCGCGAACGCGACTCGCCATGGGATTCCGATCAAGTTTTTGGCGGGTAGCAGGTCTTGGGTGCGGGGCCGGATCAGGCCGGGGCGGGTAGTGGCGGCGCCGCGGTAGCCGTTGTAGGTGCCGCTGCGGGGCGCGCCGCCGGAGTTGAGGCTGTAGGAGTCGCCGAGGACCAGCCACACGGTGCCGTGGTCGCGTAGGACGCGGTGGACTTCGGTGAAGACCCGGACCATTGTGTCCACATAGGTCTGTGGGGTGGGTTCGAGGCCGTACTGGCCGGGCACGTCGTAGTTGCGTAGCCCGTAGTAGGGCGGTGAGGTGACGACGGTGTCGACGGACGCGGTGGGCAGCGCGGTCAGGACGCGGTGGGCGTCGCCGAGGTAGAGGGTGACGGGGCCGTCGCGGTGGTAGAGGAAACGGTCGGCGGGTTCGGGCGCGGCCAGCGCGGTGCGGGTCATGATCGCCTCCGCCTGGCATCAGCGGCCGTCTGGTCGCCATTGCGGCTGTCGGTGAGGCGGGCTTGCCAGTCGGGGGTGGTGACCTGCCAGCGGGTGCGGGCGACCTGGTCGGCACCATGGCTGGTGCGGGGGCGGGCAGGTCGGTCCCAGCCGCTGCTGGCGGGGATGTCGGCGACGGCCCGCCATCCGGCGGCGCGCAGGCTGGTGCCGGGCTCGTCGTGGCGGGTGTAGGTGATCATCCGCTGGTAGCCCATGCTCCGGGCGACCCGCCAGGCCGCGGCCAGCAGCGTGGAGCAGGTGTCGCGGGAGCCGTCGGTGGCCAGTCGGGTGACTTCGGCGGTGAGGCCGTCGTCGTGGTGGCGGGCGATCGGCCGGCCGACCATCGCGACGCCCACCAGCTCTCCCGTCGGGGCGGCCAGGCCGATGGAGTATTTGTGGCCTTGTGGTGGTCCGAGGTGCCGGTGATGGGTGCGGATGAACGCGCATGCCTGCCGGTAGTTGATCGGGCGGATCCTGGGCCGCAACCCGCGACGGACACGGTCAGTGACGCGACGGGCGCCATGGCGGGTCATCGCGGGGCCCCGTCCACGTGGCCGGCGGCCACCCGGATACCGCAGCGCACGACACCGGTCTTGGTCGCCCGCCGCTCGCGGACTGCTCGCCACGGACCGGAGGCGGTGTCGCTTTGGCAGGCCGGCCGGGTCGCGACATTCTGGCCGTCCGGTCGCGACCGGTCTGGCCTCCTGGCGAGTGCGCCGCGACACGCCGGATCGACACAGCGGCGCACCCGGGGTGACGACAGCCGGCCGGCGCCGGTATTCGCGGCGGGATGTTCGTCGTCTGGCCGGCGACGTGGTCTGTGCCCGGGCTGAGGTGGTCGAAGGGTCTGTGGGGACAGGCCCTGGCTGGCATGCAGTTTCAGTGTGGGGGTCAGGAGGTTATGCATCGGTGCCTACTGGTACGACGAAGACCAGTAGGTCTTGGTAGTGGCCGCCGGTCTGGGCGGCGTCGTGGTGGAGGGCGGCGACCTCGTCGGGGGTGGTGTGGTAGGTGAACTGGTCGGTGGCGAGCGGCACCGTGACGGCGACGATGTGATGCAGTCGGCGCAGCTGCGCACGACGGGCGGCGGCGAGCAGGGTGCGGGCGTCATCGGTGTAGCGCCGGTCTGGTGTTGTTGTGGCGCGGCTTACGAGCAGGCACCCGTCGGGGGCCAGGAGCCCGCGACAGGTGGTGAGCACGTCCACCAGATTTCGGCTCAGCTCGTCCTGCTGGTGGGGCCAGCGCAGGGCGACCAGCCCGGCCGGCCGCCGGACATGCGCCGGGCCGGTCAGCCGGGTCGGCGAGGTGACCGGTACGTAGCTGCGACCCATTGCCTGAGTCGCCGAGCGCAGTGTCGGGTCGTCGTTGAGGTCGACGACCACAGCGCCGGGCGTGGTGTAGGTGCGCACCAGCAGTCGCGCCAGCCGGGCGGCGGGGTCGCTGCCAGCCTCGTGGCCGGTCGCGAATCGCCAGACGATGATCGTGACCGGGCCATCGCTGTCGCTGATGGTGAAGGCGTCGGCGGCGACGAGGCCGTCGGTGGGCCGGCCGACTGCGGCAGCCAGCTCGGCGAGGAGTTCGGGGTCGGTAGGTGCGTCGGGGACGTTCGGAGGTCCAGTCATACGCGGGTGTCGCTCCCGCGCCGGCCGGCCGTGTTCACATCCTTACAAGGCCCAACAGAGGCGTCCGTTGGCGCTGTGGGACAGGATCCGCCACCCAACAGCACCCAACGCCCCTGCCGAACGCCACCAACACCAAGTCGGCCGACAGCCTTCACTGCGGGCGCGTTGCCGGACGCCGACCGTGGACCGTTGTCGAGATCTGCGGGCTGTGCTACTCGGTCGCCGAACGGTCGTCCACAACGCGGATGGTGGTCAGGGTCAGCCACTGGTGCTGCTGCATCAGCTGCAGGTAGCGGCCCTCGTCCCCGCCGGCCTGCCGCCACAGTTCTTCCGGCGTGGGCCTTGGCAGCCGCGGCGTTGCGTCATCCGCCGGGAACCGAGCGTTCAACGCGTGGTCGACGTGGTCAGCGTCGAGCAGAAACGGTGCGGCCGCCTCGACCACCGCTCGCCCCAGTCGGCTCACGTCGAGGCCTACGCCGGCGGCGAACTCCTGGTTGATAAGGGCTGCGGCGTGGTCGGCAGCTGCCGAGCGTAGGTCGTCTGCGAGGCTCATACCGCAAGCCTTCACGCCGCTACCGCGTGGTGGAAGCCGCCCAACGCTGTGGTGTGGCCGGCCCTGTTGTGCCCGGTTGGGCGCAGGCACTGGTGGGACGCGGCGCTCCCGAGCATCATGTTGGCCGGTATCGAGTTTCATCGAACAAACACCTGCCGCGCGGTGGCGATGACCTGCGCCATCACGGGAGAACCTGTCTCCGACAAGGTTTCTGGGCGCTCCGCACTGCCGTTGCCGTCGCGGCCTCGTCGGCACCGCTGCTGAGCTGGGCCAACAGCCTGTCATCGCGGCGTCCTCGGCTCTACGCCCAGGTGGGCTTGTTGGCGACTGTTGGCCGGTTCGCGTTGGGTTGATGTGGCTTTCTTGGGACTACGGCGCACCCGGGCGGTGTCGCGCCTATCCCTGTTTCCTGTTCTTTTGTTGGGAGCGAAGCCATGTCCTCATTGCGAATCTCCACCTGGTGGATGTCGGCGTTGGAACACGCCGAATCGGCCTTCGACGTTCTGGCCAGCCCACCGTCGCCGTTCGTGGTGGACGGCACGGCAGCTGGCTTTCCGGACCGCACGCTGTGTCTGGACGAGCTCCAGACGATCGTGCGTGCTGCGCGGACACCGCACCGGGTGCGGGTAGCGGTGTGGCGGGTGCTGGTGCTGCGGGCCCGCTACGACGGCCCGGACTGGACGGTGGCATGTGTCGGCTTGGCCATGCCCGGCCTTCGCCGGCGTGCTCAACTACTCGCCGACCAACGAGCCGGCGACGCCGAAGCATGGCACGACGCGGTGCTGACCGGCTTCCTCACCGCCGTCCGGTTGGTCGAACACGACGACCGGCCGGGCGGCCGACTCTGGGACCCGTATCACGTACTGGAGCGGTCGGCCATGATGGCCGCCAACAGTGTCTACCGCCGTCCTGGTCGCCGGCTGGCGCGGGTTCGTCTGGCGGGGCGGTGAGCGGGGTGGCTTCGTCCTGGCCCTCGTCATCGCTGGCCGCCGCTGACCGGGCGTTCGCGTTGTTGACCTGCCCACCGGCCCCCTGGCCTTCGATGGTCGGGGCTTCGCCGGGCTACCGAACCAAATCGTGGCTCTGGACGAGCTCAAAAAGCTGCTGCTCGGCCGGAGCATGTCCCGGCCGGAGCAGGACGCGGTCTGGCGCGAGCTGGTCATCCGGGCCCGCCGGGACGGACCGGCCTGGGTGATCGCCTGCGTCGGCCTGGCCATGCCTGGCCTGCGCCGCGCGGTACGCCGCGTGGGCACTGACTGGGCTTCGCCCACGGTCGACCTGCACGCCGAAGTCTTGGAAGGCTTCCTGACCCAGTTGAAGAAGGTCGACCTGGACGACGACCGGATCGCCGGGAAGTTGGTCGATGCCGGCACGCGCAGGGCGCGTAAAGCCCGCGACGCCGATGCCGACGCGTCCGCGATCCACGTGAACCGGCCGTGGTCGCGGGCGCCGCTGAACCCGTGGGACCACCCGGACTGGATCCTGGCCCGAGCGCTCGCCGCGGGCGTCATCGACAGCGAAGAGCACCACCTGATTGGCCGAACCAGGCTGGAAGGTCACACCGTGGCCAAGGTCGCCACGGAGTTGGGCATCAGTGCCGCCGTCGCCGGTGACTGGCGGCGCAAGGCACAGCTGAAGCTGGCCGATGCGATCCGCGCCGGCGATCTTGACCACGTCCGCCTGGACGCCACCCTGGTACGCCGCCGCAGGCGCCTGCGCGAACTGCTAGGCGTCGTGCCCGTCGCCGCATAACTGGCTTTGTTGGGTGCCGTTGGCTACCCAACAGAGCGTGGCCTGCTAGATCGGCCACCCAACACGAGCCCTTGGTGGGCAAGGAGTCACCACGACCGGACGCGGTCACCGGTGTCTCCCCGCGCTACCAAGGGCTCAACCGTGTGTGGTGAGCGGGCTGGCCGACCCGGTTCGTGTTCACACCTGGCCCGCATTCGGCAGACAAGGAGCACCGCTCCCACCCGCTTGCCGCACGCCTTGGTGACCCCTTGGTGGCGCCTCCCCTACCGCTTCGTGCACGCCCCCACCTGTGGGTGGGGCGGGAGGTGCCCCGTCATGAACCGCATCATCCGTACCGCAGCCCGCGCCGCATCCGCTATCACCACCGCCGTCGTGCTGGCCGCGCCCGAACCGGGCGAGGACCCGACCGCCGATCTCGAGGTCGTTATCGACGACGCGACCAAATGGATCGCGGGGATCGCGTTCGCGATCGCGACCCTGTTCGCCACCGCTGGCCTGGCCCTCTACATGATGGCCGGCGGCGACACCGCCCAGATCGAGCGCGCCAAGGTCGCTTTCAAGGCCGCCGGTCTCGGTTACGCCGGCGTGATCTTGGCGCCGATCTTCCTCGGGATTCTCGGCCAGATCCTCGGCGAGATCTGACATGGGCTGGATCCCGTGGGGCATCGCCGTCGACGTGCTGCTTGACCAGGTCGTCAAGTGGCTCGCCGGTGTCGCCGCTGACGTGATCAACACGGTCTGGGGCTGGCTGGCCGCGACCGTGCTGGTCGTACCGAACGTGACCGCCCTGCCCCAGGTCCAGGCCATCCACGACCGGTCCCTGGCGGTGGTCAACGTCTGCTTCATCCTGGCGATCATCGCCGTCGCCGTGGTCGTGATGGCCCGCGGCACCGTCCAGATGCGCTACGGCTTCACCGACCTGGCCCCACGCCTGGTGATCGGGTTCGTCGCCGCCAACTTCGCCATGCCGATCTGCGACGCGTTGATCACCTTCGGGAACGCGGTCACCCGGGCGATCACCGGGCAGGACATCGCCTCCGACGAATCCCTCTCCCAGATGCGGCGCATCGTCGAAGGGTCACTGGCCAACCCGGCGATCGGCCTGTTCACCACCATCGTCTCGCTGACCATCGCTGGCCTGGCCATGTGGATCATCCTCGGCTGGATCCTCCGGCTCGGGCTGGCCATCGTCCTGGTCGGCGTCGCACCGCTCGCCTTGGCCTGCCACGCCACCCCGTGGACCGACCCGGTTGCTCAACTGTGGTGGCGGGCCTTCCTCGGCGTCCTCGGCACGGTCGGTGGTCAGGCGATCGCCTTGCACACCGCCGCGGTCATCTACTTCTCCCCGGACGCGCAGGTCGACCAGCTCGGGCTGCCCAATGACCCGACCGAGGTTTTCAACCTCTTCGTCATCGCCTGCATCCTGTACGCGGTCGCGAAGATCCCCAGCCTGATCCGCCAGTACGTCACCCACAGCCGCGGTGGCAGCAACGTGCTCGGGATGATCCTGCGGGTTGCGGTCGTGCAGCAGGTGACCCGGGCCGTGACCGGCGGACTGTGGGGCGGCGGACGAGCCGGCGCCGCAGCGGCCGCCGGCGGCAAGACCATCCGATTTCCGCGCGGCGGAACCGGCCGGCTGCCCCGCACCACTCATACGCGGATCCGACCCACCCGGCTCCGGCCCCGCTCGGCGCGCACGTCGGCGGCCAACACCAGTCACGTTTCGGCCGGCGCCGCAACTGCCGGCTCGGCCGAGGGCGGTACCGCGGCCGCGCGAGCGATACCGGTCGTGCCGGCGCACGTCACTCCGGCCACCGCGATGCCGCGCAAGCCGTCCCGGTGGTCGCGCCCCTGGGCGTACACCGGCTCGGCCACCGGCTGGCCGGCCGAGCCGATCCACGGCCCGCAGCCGTCCACCGCACTGGCCTACCAACGCGCCGTCCCGGCCACCCTGACCGCCTCCACCCACGGGTCGCCGCTGATCGTCTCGGGCGAACCCATCCGGGCCACCGCGCCGACGCCGGCTGGCGTCGTGCCCCCGCAGCGCCGGGCAGCCACCGGCACCGGCTGGCCGGCCCTACCCGACCGACCAGTCCGCACCCGGCCGCGGGACCGACCTCAGCTGTGGCCGGACACCCAACCGAAATGGCCCAGGCCCGCCGGCTGGCGCGCCCCACCACCAGCCGCCACACCACCCCGAAGCCGCTGAAAGGACCACCCGGCGATGCCCAGAACCCACCAGCCCACGCCCGACAGGAACAGCGCCGACACCGGCAACGAGGCCACGCGGGTGCCTGCCGGCACTGGCTGGCCCACCGACCCACCCACCGCACCGCCACCTGGCCGGGCAACCGGCACCGGCTGGCCCACCAACCCACCCGAGGAGAAGGAGCACCCCGATGTCTGAGTCCGAGATCCGCGCGAAGATCCACGCCGACATCGAAGCCCCCGACAAGATCCTCTACGGGCTGACCGCCCGGCAGGTCACCATCCTGGCCGCCGCCGCCCTAACCGCATACCTGATCTGGCGGGCCGGCGCCGGCCGGCTGCCCACGCCGATCCTGGCCGCCGCCCTCATCCCGCTGACCGCCGCCGCGGCGGTGCTCGCCCTGGGCCGCCGCGACGGGCTCAGCTTCGACCGGTGGCTGCTGGCCGCCCTGCGCGCCACCCGCGCCCCGCGCCGGCTGGTGCCCGCCGCCACCGGGATCACCGCCCCACCGCACTGGGCACCCGCCGGCACAAACACTGCCGCGACCGATCCGGCGCCAGCGGTACTGCGGCTGCCCGCACACGCCATCACCGAGGCCGGCGCGATCGACCTAGGCGGCAACACCCACGCCGCGCTGGTCGCCGTGTCCACCGTGAACATCGGACTGCGCACCGGTGGGGAGCAGGCAGCCATGCTCGGCGGGTTCGCCCGCTGGCTGCACGGCCTGTCCGGGCCGACCCAGATCGTGGTCTCCACCCGCCGCGTCGACCTGGCCGCCCACGCCGACCGGATCCTGGACGCCGCGCAGGCCCTGCCCAACCCGGCCCTCGCGGACACGGCCTGCGACTACGCCGGCTTCCTACTCGACCTGGCCGAGCAACGCGACCCGCTGTGGCGCACCGTCACCATCGCCCACACCGCGACCGGCCGCCACGCCGATCGCGACGCCATGCGGCAGGCCGAACACACCGCGGGCGCCTTGTCGGCGCTCGGCGCCGCCACCCGGGTCCTGGGCGGCGGCACCGTCACCGGCGTCCTGGCCGCCGCGGTGGACCCCTACGCCGGTGTCGACCCGCGGCCGGGCCGGGCGCGGCCGGACCAGCCGGTCACCACCAACGGGTGGAGGCCGTGATGCGGATTCCATGGTTGGCCCGGCCACGTCCTGCCCCGCCGACCACCCAGGGCGCTGACACCGCCGCGGCGACCGCGGTCCTCGGCCCGGCCGCGGTGCAGGTCGCCGCACGGCACCTGCGGGTCGGGGACGGCTACGCCGCCGTCCTGATCGTCACCCAGTACCCGGCCGAAGTGTCCGCCGCCTGGCTGGAGCCGCTGCTGGCCTGGCCAGGCCGCCTCGACCTGACCCTGCACATCGAACCGCTCCCGGCGGCGGTGGCCGCCGGCCGGCTGCGGGCGCAGCGGGCCCGGCTGGAAACCGTCCGCCGCGCCGACGCCGACCACGGCCGGCTGCACGACCCGAACACCGAAGCATCCGCCGACGACGCGGCCGACCTGGCCGACCGGGTCGCCCGCGGCGACGCCCGCCTGTTCCGGGTCGGGATCTACCTGGTCGTGCACGCCCCCACCCTGGACGAGCTCGGCGAGTCGGTGGCCGAGGTTCGGGCCATCGCCGCCTCCGTCATGTTGGACACCGTCCCGGCCACCTGGCGGCAGCTGCAGGGCTGGACCTCCGGGCTGCCGCTCGGGGTGGACAGCCTCGGCATGCGCCGCGTCTTCGACTCCGACTCGCTGGCCTGCGCCTTCCCACTCGCCTCAGCTGACCTGCCGGCCCCGCTACCCGGCGACCCACCCCGCCACGGCGGCGTGCTGTATGGGCTGAACACCTCCACCGGCGGGGTCGTGTGGTGGGACCGCTGGAACGCCGACAACCACAACAGCATCGTGCTGGCCCGAAGCGGCGCCGGCAAAAGCTACTTCATCAAGCTGGAAATCCTTCGCTCCCTGATCGACGAGGTGCTGATCCAGGTGATCGACCCGGAAGACGAGTACATCCGCCTCGCCGCCACCGTCGGCGGCACGGTCATCCAGCTCGGCGCCCCCGGGGTGCGGATCAACCCCCTCGATATCCCGCCCGGCGACCGGCATCCGGCCGCGTTCGACCGGCGGGTCCAGTTCGTCGTCACCCTGGTCGCGGTCATGCTCGACGGCAACCTGCCCAGCCCGGACCGCGCCGCCCTCCACGCCGCCATCCTGGCCGCGTACGAGCAGGCCGGCATCGACCTCGACCCGGCCACCTGGTCCAGGCCCGCGCCGCTGCTGCACGACGTGCTCGCCGCGCTCGAAGCGGCCGGCACCACGCCGGCACTGTCGCTAGCGGCGCAGCTGCGGCCGTGGACGTTGGGCAGTCTCAAAGACCTCTTCGACGGCCCGTCCACCACCATGCCCGACGGGCGGCTGGTCGTGTGGTCCACCCGGCAGCTGTCCGAGGAACAGCGAGCGCCGGCGATGCTGCTCGCCTTGGACGCGATCTGGCGGCAGATCGACACCCCCGCCCCGCAGGCGGTCGCCGACGACCTGCGCCAATTGGTCATCGTCGACGAAGCCTGGAAACTGCTGCAAGACGACGCCGGCGCGGCGTTCCTGCGCACCCTGGCCAAGTCCGCCCGCAAACGCCGCGCCGGCCTGTCCGTCATCACCCAGGACGCCGCCGACGTGCTCAACAGCAAACTCGGCCAGGCGGTGGTCGCCAACTCGGCCACCCAGATCCTGCTGCGCCAGGACGCCTCCGCGATCACCGACATCGCCACCGCGTTCGGGCTGACCACCGGCGAGGCTCGGCTGCTGCTGTCCGCCCGCCGCGGCGAAGGCCTGCTGTTGTCCGGCGGCCACCGGGTCGGGTTCCAGGCGGTCAGCTCCCCCGTCGAGCATGCCGCGTGTACCGGCGACCGCGACGTTGACGGCGGCCAGCCATGACGCCGCTGTTGGTGTGGACGGATCAGGCCTGGCTTAGGCCGACACCGATGCCGTCGCCGACGGGCCGTACCCAGCGGCAAGACCGCCACGATTTGTCCCACCCGGGGCTCGACGCAATCGGGCAGGTGGCCTGGTGGCTGCGGGACCGGCCCTGGCTGCTGCTGCTCGCCGCCGCCGCACTCTTCGCCACGGTCGTGGTGCACGGGCGGGTGCAGATGTGGCGGCACCAACGCCTCGCCCGGCACGCGCACCAGGTCACCATCACCCCACCGCCGGAGGTTCAGCCGGAAGGCGCGGCGGTGTGGTGGGCGACCCTGGCCGAGATCCTGCGCCCGGTCTGGTGGCGCCGGCTCATCTTCGGCACCCCGTACGTGGCCATGGAGTACCGGTGGGCCGGCCGACAGTTGTCGATCGTCCTGTGGGTGCCTGGCACCGTCCCGACCAGCCCGATCGTGGCCGCCGCGGTCGGGGCCTGGCCCGGCGCGTCCTGCACGGTTGACACCGCGGCATCACCGCCCGTGCCGACCCCACCGGCCCGCACCGTCGCGCCGAAGCCTGGCACACCCGCCGAGCCAGCCGGCCGCAGCCGTCCGACGGTCCGGGGCATGCGCACCGCCGCTGGTCGGCTGTTCACCTGCCGTGACAAGGCGAAAGCCCTGACCGCGGTCGCCGCGGGTGGCGCGCTGGTCCCGGCCCTGCCCGGCTGGCAGCCGCTCCGCACCGACCACGACACCGACCCGCTGCGGCCGCTGCTGACCGCCGCCGGCGGGCTCGGCGACCACGAACACGCCTGCGTGCAGGTCCTAACCCGGCCCGCCACACCGCATCAGGTCCGCCGGCTGCGCCGCACAGTCGGCGCCCTCCGCGCCGGCCGCCCGCCGACCGGTCTGCTCAACCCGGGCCGGTGGCTGGGTGCGCTGCTCGACCCGGTGCTGCCCGCGCCAGCCAACCGCACACCAGGCCCGGCTGGCGGCCGGGTGGTCAACGTTGACCACCCGGAACGGGACCGGGACATCCGGGCCGCGGTGGACAGGCTCGTCGACGGCCCGATCTGGCAGACGTGCATCCGCTACGCCGTCGTGCACACCAACCCCCGACGGGTGCCCGCCGCCAACCTCCACGCTCGGGTCAAGACGGTCGCGCACGGCATCGCCGGTTCCTACGGCGTTTACAGCGGCGCCCGGCAACGACTGCGCCGCCTGCCCATGCCCCACCCCGCCCAGGTGCTTGCCGCCCGGCCGCTGCGCGGCGGGTTCCTGCTGTCCACCGACGAACTCGCCGTCCTGGCCGGGCTGCCGCTCGACCTCGCGGTGCCGGGGCTGCTTCGCGCGCGGGCCAAGCCGATGCCGGCACCGATCGAGGTCCCGGCCGGCGGCCGCAACGTCAAGATCCTCGGCCGGGCCGAGGTCGGCGGCCACGCGGTCGGCCTGGCGGTCGCGGACGCCCGGCATCACCTGCACGTGATCGGCTCCACCGGCACCGGCAAATCCACCCTGCTGGTGCGGATGATCGTGGCCGACATTCTGGCCGGCCGGGCCGTGGTGGTCATCGACCCCAAAGGCGACCTCGTTACCGACGTCCTCGACCGCATCCCCGCGTCCATGGCGGACCGGGTCATCCTGATCGACCCCGACCAGCGCGTCGGGGACCGGCTCAACCCGCTATTGGGTGACGACCCCGACTTGGCCGTGGACAACATCGTCTCCATCTTCTCCAAGATCTTCCAGAGGTTCTGGGGTCCGCGGATGGATGACATCTTCCGCATGGCCGGCCTCACGTTGATGCGGCACGCGAACCCTGTCCTGACCAACATTTCCCCGCTGCTGCTGCAAAAACAGTTCCGCTCCCAACTCACCGTCGACCTCGACGACCCCGAGGGCTTGCGCGGGTTCTGGGACTCATTCGAAACCACCCCACACGCCCAACGCGCCCAGATGATCGCCCCGGTGCTCTCTCGGCTGCGGCTGATCCTGACCCGCCCGTTCCCGAAGTACACCCTCGGCGCCGCCACCTCCACCTTCGACATGGCCAAGGCGCTGAACACCGGCGGCATCGTGTTGGCCCGCCTGCCCAAGGGTCAGCTGGGTGAGGACACCGCCCGGGTGATGGGCTCGTTCGTGCTGTCCACCGCCTGGCAGGCCGCCACCGCCCGCGCCCGCCAACCCGAAGACCAGCGCCGGGACGCCACCGTCTTCGTCGACGAGGCACACAATTTTCTCAATTTGCCCGGCTCGGTCGACGACATGCTCGCCGAAGCCCGCGGCTACCGCCTTTCCCTCGTCCTCGCTCACCAGAACCTGGCCCAACTGCCGAACGAGACCCAACGCGCTTTGTCGGCCAACGCCCGCAACAAGGTCTTCTTCGACGTCGCGCCCGAGGACGCGGTCGATCTGGCCAAACACACGCTGCCGGAACTCGACGCCCACGACCTGTCCCACATGGACGTTTACCGCGCCGCCGCCCGGCTGGTCGCCGCCGGCCGCCCCACTCCGGCGTTCACGCTGCGCACGCTGCCGCCGACCGAGCCGGTCGGCGAAGCCATCGCGATCCGGCAGGCCTGCACGGCCCGCGTCGCCGCCTCCGACCCGGACGGACCTACCGGCATTGAACGGTTGGCCCGCCGTAGATAGCCAGCACGGCCAGATGCCACCAGTCCTGGCCCCGGTGCCAGGCCCGGCTTAGACCCGGCGCAGCCATGGTGACCGAACTGCCGACCCTACGCCGGCCCGCACCAACCCAACAGCCCAGCTAGGAGGCTGTCATGCCCGCACCCATCCGATCCCAACAGTCCCTACAGGGGGACTCACTCCTACCGGGGAACCTATGTCCACACCAAACGATCCACGGTCCACTCTCCGCTCCACGCGCCGCGCCCTCGTTGACATCTCCGGCCGGCTCCAACCCCGCGACTACGCCATCGCCGAACTCCTCGTCGACCACCAGGTCCTCACCACCCGACAACTGACCGACATGCTGTTCACCTCACCCACCACCTGCCTGCACCGGCTGCACACGCTGCGGCACCTCGGCGTGGTGGACCGGTTCCTGCGTCACCGCCCCGGCCTGCCCGAACCCCTGCACTGGGTCCCTGGGCTGCTCGCCGCCCGCTCGGTCGCGCTGGCTCGAACCGAGAAGCCACCCACCCCGGCCGCCGTGTACGAACGCAAAGACCGTGCCATGATGCGCCCCGACCTGGGCCACCTCATCGGTGTCAACCAGTTCTTCACCGACCTCATCGCCGATGCGCGCGCCCATCCGGAGTACCGGCTGGCTCGCTGGTGGCCCGAAAGCCGCACGGTCGACGCCTTCGGACGCCGCGTCCACCCCGACGGGCACGGTGTCTGGAACCACCCCGACGGCGGCGTCGGCTTCTTCCTCGAGTACGACACCGGCACCGAGAAGCTGCCCGTGCTGACCGGCAAGCTCGACGGCTACCGGCGGCTACGCCGCGAAGGCGGACCCCACTACCCGGTGCTGTTCTGGCTGCCCACCCGCGCCCGGGAACAGAACCTGCACCGCCGCCTCGCCGACGGCCCGACACCGGGCATCACCATCGCCACCGCCGCCCGCGACGCCGTCAATGGCCACAGCCCCGCCGGGCCCATCTGGCGGCTGTACGGCAACGGCCGCCACCGGCTGCACCTGGCCGACATTCCCGCCCATCACGGCGCCGCTGGCCCGCTCAACCCGGCGGCGCCTACGCCAGACCAGGACCCGCTTGCCGCACTCAGCGACGCATAGCCGCCGCGCTCGCGCCGCGTCCTCGCACCCGCGCGGCGACCGGCCAATAGGTCACACCACGCACGCCCGCGAACCACAGGTCCCGTACGGCTTCGCCCGGCCATCCGGTTGGGCGGCCGTCGGGTCCCGCGACGGGTCGGCAATGCCATGGCACCACACCAGTGAAACCCCGCCTTAAATCGACCGACCGGAGGAGAAGTCATGCTCGCCAGGCACCGAATGTCGCGCCACCACTGCCTCGCCACCACCAGGCCGCTGTCTGCTCACCGAACCTCTGCCAACACGTCCGGGTCCGGGGAACCATCAACCCCCGACCGCGTGGCCGCGCTGGTCAACCACGGCGAACTCACCCTACGCGCCGGCAACACACTGCTCGCCGAACAGCACCTGCCCGTAATGTCCGGCCCGCGGCGGGCCGCCTTCCGCGTGCCGGTCGCCGCACCGGTCCGCATCGACACCGGCCCAGCCGCCGCCATCGCACAGCTGGACGCCCTGCTCGCGCAGGCGGCCGACCGCATGCGGTGGACCACGCTCGACGGCTGCCCCGACGGATACGGCATCGACCCACCCCACCGCAGCCGACCCGGCCCCTCGCCGTCGTACACAGCGACCTACGCCTGACCGTCACCGTCCACGCCCACCCCACCCACGCCATGGACGAAACCGTCCAAGACCTGCTCCACCAGGACCTCGCGCAGCTCCACCAGTTCGGCGCAAAGACCGGCGATCCACAACGGTGGCACGACGACTACCACGACCAAGACGACTACCACGAATACGTCCACGAAATCATCGATCGCGCCCGTATACGCGACGACTGGGACTACGCCTCGGACGAACTTGATGTTGACGCGTACCTCGACTAGCACTGTCGTGCGGGACGCGTCGGACAGGCTCGGCGCCATGCTGCCTGTCATCAACTGAGGAGGTGCCCGCGCGCGGTTCGCAGCAGGTAAGTGCGCGCAAGCCGATGTCAATCGCGCGAAAATGTTCCTGGATCGCGACGTACAAATCCGTTCGGGGACCGCATGAAATCCCAGACGTACAGGCTCCGGTACTCGGGATAGTTCACCGCGCCGGCAGCCTGAGGCATCGGCCCATGGGTCCGAAGTGCGGTGGTCATCAGGTTTCTACCAACGGGTCGGACCTCGACGGTCTCCTCACGCCCATCAACCAGCAGCGTAACCACGATGTGCCACTGGATAGAACTCCTGAGCGTACGGGCCGTAATCTGGAATACCTCCTGCTCGCCACGAGAGAGCGTCTTGGTCTGCCGGGCGCCGAAGTAGGGCGCGCCGAAGTAGTTGTCAGCGCGTGGGTCGCCCTCTTCACTGACCGTCCGCGCTACTGGATCATTCTCGTCGAGGTCGAGGTCGAGGTCGAGGTCGAGGTCGAGGTCGAGGTCGAGGCCGAGGCCGACTTGCGTGATGTCCGAGCCCTGCTCCGGCCCGGCGTGCAGCAGTGTGCCACGCAGCGGTTCACCGCGGGGCCCGTCGATCAGCGCCCGCATCCCGATGACCCGAACGGAATTGGCACTTCGCCCTTCGACCACGAGCTTCACGATCGTGAGTTCGGCGTCTGTGCCACCGTTTCTGCGGGCCCATGTCCGGAACTCGTCGATGCGGTCCGAAGCCGCCGCGAGCAGCTGCTCCTCCTGCGGACTGGGGGCAAGGGCATCGGCAAACACCCAGGTTTCGCCTTGCACCTGCTGGTCGCGCTCCACAACAGCGAACACTCGTACCGGATCGTCGGCGCGTATCGCCTCCCACACGTGGCGCCCGAAATCCAGACCAGCGGCGAATAGGAAGCCCGCAGCGGCAACCGCCAACGCGCCAACGAACGCGGTAAACGCGCTAAGCCGGATCCCGTGCGCGCCCGGCTTTTCGGTCGAATCACGACCGGGCCGCGAAGTGTCGGTTCGTCGGCGCAACCAGTATTGACGCGAACGTATCTTGCGCTTCTGCGTTGACACGTATCTCCCGCGTCAGCAAGATCTAATCAAGGTGCCCTTACTTCCGGTGGGCGCCCTGCGAAAGCACGGGCGACTCACACCCTGCCCCGAACGCGGACACGGTATCGGCAACTCGCCCCGTTGCGCATCCCTCGTGGACACCATTCGCTTTGCGAGCGGATAACGGTACGTTCCGTAGAACGTGCCGTTACTATGCCCGGCGCGATCGTTGCCAGCCGGCCCGCCGCAAGCCACAGGTTGTCGCCGTCCGGGCACGGGTCGTGGCGGCGCCCGCGACCCGGCCAACGGCCAACGGGTCGGCAGCCAACATCTACCGTCTGGCGGCCAACAGCAGCCAACGAGCGGTTTACCTGCCGCCCGCCGCCGCGGCGCCAACAGCCCCTCTAATCAGCCAACAAGCCAGGTCACCCCAGGTCGGGCGGCCACCAACAACATGATCAACTGCTGTTGGGTGGGCCAGGTAGGGTCGAAGCTCATACACACAGTGAACGAACCCGCATCGCCCGGTCACACCGGCCCCGGTCGCATCGAGCCCACCCGCCACCTGGCCGGTTGGCCGCGACGATCCGTTGCCGGCGCAACCGACTTGCCTCGCCGAACAGAAGAGGGCAGCTGACTTATGCCATAGCGTGACCTTGGCTTGCCCGCTCCCTTTCCACGGGTCGCGAGGCTGCGCACACCATGGTGGCTGCGCTCCGGCTCGCCGCATGCGCCCGCACGCCGTAGGGATAGCCGTGAACAATGGTGACGCCAACGTTTCACCCCCTGGTCACCAGCGTCCGCGCTGCCTGCGGTCGGCCGCCGAGTGTGTGCGATGCTGTCCTTGATGACTGGGACACCAGACCGGGTCATAGCAAGGGCCGCCCACGCCCGGGCAGACAGACTCGAGAAGGAAATCCTGACGCGTTGGCCGGACGCCTGGAACACGATGGACTACCAGGGTCGTCATCCGCCAGCGCAGTGGCCAGACTGGTGTCTGTTGCCAATGGCCGGCGCCGCCAGCATCATGGGGCCGACGGGCCCGGAAGGCCCGGCGCCGAGCGCGGTGATATCGGCGCTGTACGCGTGGCGTTTCTCGCGCGCGGTTTATCTGGTCGAACCGTCGCTGATGGACCGGCTTCTGTCGCAAATGCCCGACCACCTGGAGCTGGACCAGTTCGAGACGCTGCCGCACTGGTGCGTCTACGTCGCCGGGGAAAACGCCGATCGATCGTACGGGTTGTGGGCCCACCTGGAGTACGACGTCAACACCGGACGACCCGAGTTAAGACTGCTGGTCGACGTCGATGGTCGGCTCCTGCCGATCCCGGTCTACCTGGACCGACCCAGCCTCACCGAGGGCCTTCGCCGATTTCCGCGCCACAGCGCTGGCCACAGCGGCCGGGCCGAGGGATTTCGTCCCCGGGCAGAACGCACGCGACGCCGATCTCGACGTCACGATCGCGCAGTTCGCCGACCGGCTCGACGCCTACATTTCGCTGATCGGGTACTTGGCACGACCGGAGGCCGACATCCGCTGCCTGGACAGGCCGGCACAGCGGCCAATATGACCACGATCACCCATCCGCGACCGGTCAACGTGGGCAGTTGGCTACAGCCAATAGGGCTGGCCGAAGCCACCGACCTCGGATCCTCGCCGGTCATATAAGAAAGACTGTCGCAGGGATCCGGCCCACCCATGACCCCGGCGTTCCGCAGCCGCGGGCCGCCGGTGGCCGCCGCCCTAGCTTTGACGGCCGCTTGGCAACGACTCGTGCATGGCCCAACGCAATGCCGGACCTCGTCCAACGTCCATGACGGCAAGGATCCGGTCGGTGCAAACCCTGCGGCTTCGACTCAGTCAAGCAAGCCGGTCATGGTCGGCGTGCCACGCCGCAGTAGACGTTCAGGGCGGCTGGCCTGCTGCCTGGTTCGGGCCGCCACAATGGTGTCGGCACGACGCCCGGCTCGACAGTCTCCAAGCCGTCGAGGAAACCGGCGAGTTGTTCCGGTGTGCGTAGGTGGTAGTCGGCGCCGCCGCGTCGGGCGGTCTGCACAGCGTCGACGGTCTCGGGCGTGACCACGCTGTCGTTTAGCACGAGATAACTGCCCGACGGTATCGCGCTGCTGAACCGGTCCACGATCTGTGCGGGGCCGGGCTGGTCGCTGTCAGCGACGTTGCCCAGGATGTCCAGCATCATCACCGCGACCGGCTGGGTGAAGTCCAGGGTGCGGGCCGCGGCGCGCAGGATCTAGTACCAAGGCCCTGTAGTTAAGGTCCAGGCTCTGTTTGTCAAGGTCGGGGTGGGGTGAGGACGTTGATGTTGAGGGTGGCTTGGTAGCTGCGCCGGTCGATGTTCGGGCCTCTTGCTTGGTATTTGGAGATTGCGCGTTTGACGATTCGGGGGCTCAGGCGTAGGCGCCGGTCGGGCATCAGGTTGGCCAGTACGCGCTGGCCGATGACGCCGATCAGATCGATGACGGTGTCCGCGATCACGCCCGCGGCCAGGATGACCTGGTCGCGGGCTGTGGCCAGGGCGGTGGTGAAGCTGCCGCGGTCGGGATCGACATCGCCGCCGTGGGCGGTGATCGCGTCCACGATCGCGGTACGCAGGACCTGGTAGCAGACGAGCAGGGCGTAGATCTCCTGAGCGATCCCGGCGGGGTGCGGGCACGCAGCACGCGACCGCCGAGAATGCTGGATTTCAGCTCGAGGTAGACCGTTTCGATCTCCCACCGCTGGTGGTAGAGGGTGACCAGCGCGCAGGCCGGATACCGCTGGTGGTCCAGCAGGGTGGTGGCCAGCCGGTAGCGGCCGGTGCGGCGGCCCGCGGTGGTGGCGATGGTGATCTCGGCTTCGACGACCCGGACCTGGACTTTGCCGATCTGGGACAGCACCGAGCCGTCCCGGTAGCGCCGTAGGACCGGCAGCTTGCGGTTGTTCTTGAGCCGGACCAGCAGATGCGCCTTGGTGCCGGCGAGGACTTCCAGCAGCTTGGCGTCGTCGAAGCCGCGATCCAACAGCACGATCATCCCCGCGTGCAGGCTCCGGGCCAACCGACGTGTGTAACCGCCCTCCCCGATACTGGTGGGGCCGAACACCGCATCGATGACAGTGCGGGAGCCGCAAGCCACCAACGCCACCAACCGCACCAGCGGATACCCCGAACCGCCGTGGTTACAGCGATGCTTGGCATACACCGACCGGCTACGAGCAGCATCCGGAACATCCAGCGTGGTGCCGTCGATCGCGCAGACCAGCAGCCGGCACCAGAACACCCCCGCCGTGCCGGCCGGGCCAGCCGGGCCGCGCAGCAGGTCGAACAACCACCGTAACGGCGCCACACCCAGCCGTGTCCGGGCCTGCCACATCGCGTTCTCAGACGGACCAGCCACCACCAGCCCGGCCAGGCCCGCGGTCAGCTTGTGCCACACCTGCCGATAGCCCACCTCGGCGAACAGACACCCAGCCAGCAACAGATACACCACCACCCGAGCAGGCAACTGCCGAGTACGCCGCCGCACCGTATCGGTCGCGGCCAACGCCGCATCGACCATCTCGAACTGAGCTTCCCCCGGTTCTCCGGACACCTGAGGTGAGGTGGACGGCGGCTTCCAGGAAGGATGTCGTCTCATGCCTGCCCCACACCCTGCAGAGTTCCGCCAGCGAGCCGTGCAGTTGGCCCGGACCGGCGACAAACCGGTCGCGATGTTGGCGAAGGATTTGGGTATCAGCGAGTCGTGTCTGCGTAACTGGATGGCCCAGGCCGACGTCGACGACGCCGGCGGCGGCGGTGCGGGTCGGTTGAGCAGTGCGGAGAAGAAGGAGTTGGCCGAGCTGCGCCGCCGTAACCGGCAGCTTGAGGTGGAGAATGAGATTCTCAAGCGGGCGGCTGCTTACTTCGCCCGGGAGAATGTGCTCCCAAAGTAGCGTTCGGGTTGGTCCGAGAACTCGCCGATGACGGCATCGACGTCGCGGTGGCCTGCCGAGTGCTGGGTGTGTCCCGCTCCGGATTTTACGAATGGAAGGATCGGCCGGTATCGGCGCGGGAGCAGGAGAACGAGATGCTGCTGCGGTACATCGAGAAAATCCACGCTGATCCGCGGAAGAAAACGTACGGGTCGCCCGGGTACACGCTGAGTTGACCCTCGGCGTGGGCCTGCACGTGAATGAGAAACGGGTGGCCCGGCTGATGCGGTCGGCGGGCATCCAGGGCCTGTACTACCGGCGCCGGTCCTGGTGCACCGTCCGTGACCCGCAGGCCACGCCGTCGGCGGACCTGGTCAACCGACAGTTCGATGTGGACGCGCCGAACCGGTTGTGGCTGACCGACATCACCGAACACCCTACCGAGGAGGGCAAGCTGTACTGCGCCGCGGTCATGGACGCCTACAGTCGGCGGATCATCGGCTACTCCATGGCCGATCATCTTCGTACCGAGCTGGTCCTGGACGCGTTGTCGATGGCGATCGTCCGCCGCCCACCAGCCCGGCAGGAAACGATTCTGCATTCCGATCACGGCACCCAATACACATCATGGGACTTCGGTCAGCGTCTGCGGAAAACCGGTCTGCTCGGCTCGATGGGTACCGTCGGCGACTGCTACGACAACGCCATGATGGAATCCTTCTGGGGAACTCTACAACTAGAGGTACTCGACCGCAAGAAATGGAAGACCCGCGACGAGCTTGCCAACGCTATCTTCGAATGGATAGAATGCTGGTACAACCCGGTAAGACGCCATTCCAGCCTCGGAATGCGCAGTCCCATCGAGTTCGAGAAACTCCACACCCCGTCTGATCACGACCGTTGACCCCACACCTCGGGTGTCCGGCCTACGGGGGAAGCTCAAACGGCACGATCTGGGTCAGCTCACCCAGATGCCCCGGCGCGAACACCCCCGCCGCAACCGCGATCCTCCGAACGATGACAGACTGACCCTCCAACGGGACTCCTCAAGATCCGATTTCTTGGTCGAAACCAGATCATCGATGAGTCCCGTTGCCATACCCGGAACCAACACACCCCTTGACAGCCCAGCCCAGGACCTTAACTACAGGGCCTTGGATCTAGAGACCTTTCGGGGTCAGGGTGGGGATAGTCCGGTGGCGGTGAGGTAGCCGTCGATGATGCCTGCACGGTATTGCATGCGTTTGAGGCGGTTCTTCACCGCGGTGGTCAGTGCGGTGGCGGTGGTGGCGGGGAGGTTGGCCAGGCTGCGTTTCATCACCGACCAGACCTTCTCGACCGGGTTGAGCTCGGGGGCGTAGCCGGGCAGCAGGTAGACCCTGAGCCAGGGCCGGCCGGCGATCAACTCACGCATCCGCGCGGACTTGTGCCCTGCTAACCGGTCCCAAACCAACACGATCGGTGCGCCGAGTTGTCGGTGGGCGGCGTCCAGCAGGTCGGCGAAGTCGGGTTCCCGGAACCCTTTCGGGTCGGTCTTGCGGCCGCGGTAGGTGCGGGTGCGGTAGATCAGCCGGCTGGGGTGGCCGGGCCGGTAGCAGACCAGCCCGGCTATCGATACCCGGACGTTGCCTTTGGCGGTGACCTTGACGACCGGGGTGTGGCCGCGTGGGGCCCAGGTGGTCGCCTTGGCGGGGTGAAGAGTTTGGCCGGCTTCGTCGGCGAAACAGATCCAGGCGTTCAGCCTGCCCGCGAGTCTTTTACCGCCGGCCACTGATATCGGCGCCAGCGGGCGATGGCTTGCTCGTCCCGCTCGATCGCCCGCTGGGTCGGCAGTTGCGGGCTGAACCCGATCCGCCGCATCGCCTCCCAGGTCGTGGTCACACTGACCCGGACCTTGAACATCAGGCCGATCAACGCCGCGACCCGCGCCAACGTCCAGCGTTGGTCCTCGTCGTAGCCGGCCGCGGCCGGGCCTTGTTCCAGCCGGGCCTTCAGCTTGGCCAGTTGTGCGTCGGACAGTTTCGGATCCGGCCCCGATGCGCCCTTGGACGCCAACGCCTGCACACCACCGGCCTGCCAGGCACGCCGCCACACGTACGCCGACTTTTCCGACACCTCTAACCGTTTGGCGACCTCGACCGGCCCCACACCCTGGGCGAACAGGTCCGCGGCCCGCCTGCGGACCTGTTCACGCCGCACCCGTGCCGCCTGGTTGAGCCCGCCGCCGTCGCCGTACCTCATGACCATCAACCCAAGCGGACAAACCCACAGAAAGCGATCACCCGGAAGAAGCATTGTGGACAGACGACAAACCTCCACCCCGAAAGGTCTCTAGTCCGGGTCGCGGACGTCCGCGTCGACGTAGTCGGTCACCCCCTCCGGGCTGCTGGTGAGCAGCGCCCGGGCGTGGACCAGCACCAGCGGATCGTTGTCGACGTACACGATCCTGGATTCTGGTGCGACCTGCTGGGCCACCTGGTGGGTGTTGTCGGCGGTGGGCAGGCCGGTGCCGAGGTCGAGGAACTGGCGGATGCCGACCTCCCCAGCCAGGAACCGCACGACCCGGCCAAGAAACGCCCTCGAGGCGACCGGCGACGTCGACCACGTCGGGGTCGACCTGTTTGACCTTGTCGCCGACTTCCCGGTCGGCGGCGAAGTTGTCCTTGCCGCCCAGCCAGTAGTTCCAGATCCGGGCGCTATGTGGGATGGCGGTATCGAGCCGGGACGACAGGTCCGGGCCCCCGGTGCTACCGGTCATCGGGTGCCCCAGCTGGCTGCGTCCGGCATCGACGGCGACATGGGGCTGATCATAGTGCCCGCACCGTCGTGAGTGGACCACGCCCGGCCACACCATGCCCCTTGCGGAACGTCGCTGTCGAGTTCGGGCATGCGCCGCCTGCCCGCGTTGTCCAGCGAAGAGGTGCCACGCCGTTCCGTTTCCGGTCCGGTCCGGCTGGCGTGTTGGCTGATCCGGTGCTGTGCGGTGCTCGACCGGCCGCGTCAGGCCGGCGGGTGTCGAGTGGCCCCGGCAATCCCGCCTGGCCCCACTCTGCTGGAGGACGAACGTGCCGATCACCACTGCTGACGGTCTGGCCGTGCGCAGCGCCACCTGCTGCGTGCCCGGCGACTTCACCGACGACTGGCCCGCCCTACTCGCTGTGCTGTTCGACGAGGACATGCGGGCCGTGCCCCGCCTGCTGGCCCGCCCCGGGGCCAGCACCGACGCGTTGATCGAGCCGATACCGACGCAGCCGGTGCGGTGCGCCGGCGGCCCGGTCGGCCTGCTGAACCTGGACGCGATCCGCGCGCACGGCTACCGCGATGCCCTCGCCCGCTACCAGGCCTGGTCCAACCCGCACCCGGCAGACCGGCCCGGGCCAGTGCAGCAGGCGCTGCTGGATGCCGGCAAAGAGGCATTCCTGACCCACCAGGCCCTACACCGGCTGGTCGGCGACGCCGTCATCATCGTCGACGGCCCGCCGCTGTATCCAGCGAACACGAGCCCGCTGGCTCGATTGGAGTTCCTGCACGTGGCCAACGAACTGCTCCAGGCGCTACCGGCTGACCACGTGGTCATCGCGGTCACGGTCTAGCCCGCCGGGCACGGCGCCGCTACCCCGGCAAAGGGCTCTCCCCGCAACCCAACAGCAGTCAACAGCTCGCCCGCCTGCGGCCGCGAAACTGGCCAACAGCGCAGGTCACGGCTGCCGTACGGGGCTTGACGCGGCGGCGTGATCTGTTGGGTTGGCGCGGTACGGTCACAGCTCAACAGAGATTTGAGCACCACCCCGGGCGTTGCCCGCTCGCGGTCGCAGCCGCATCAACCCACCCGCCGCAATCGGCCGGTCGGCCGCGTCACTGCCCGCGCAGCCCGCGCCCACCCACACCACCTTTTCTGGCCGCTCTTGACGGCCACCGCCAGCCCAGATCCAGCTTTCTGGACGCTCACGGCGGCTCAGCCGGCACCCACTCACGGGTACGCCCGGCCAATCCCCCCTGCCTCACCCCCAACACGCCGTGCCTGCCGCCGCGCAGAACGGTGACCCCTGCCCTCGCCATGCGCGGGCAACCCGTCTACCCCGTGGAAGGAGTCCTCCCATGCCGATCGCCATGCCCCGCGGTGTCATGGTCCGCACCATCACCTTCTGGTACCCGGCCGACCACCTGGGCATCGACGACTGGACGATCCCGCTGGCCACCTACTTCGACGACGAGATCCAGCCGCACCGCCGGCTGCTGGCCGCCGCACCGCCGTCCGCGTCGCCGCTACTCGCCGCCCCGCGCAGCGGGCACCGCACGTGGTGTGCCGGCGGACCGCTGAACCTGCTGGACCTCGCCGGCACCGGCGCCATCGCAGGCCAGGAGGCACGCTCCCGATTTCGGCGGTGGACGCGCACCGGAACGGTACGCGGGCGTCGACCCCGCCCGGCCGAAGCCGACCTGCTACGCGCCGGCGAGCAGACCTATGTGGCCTACCACCGCCTGCGCCGTGTGGTCGGCGACGTGTTGGTCGTCATGCGCAACGGCTGGCTGCCACAACAGCCCACCGCCAGCACACCCGACGCCCTGCTCGCCTTCGTCCAGCACGCCACCGGCCTGCTGGCCCAAGCCAACCCCAACGACGTGCTCATCACCGTCGCCATCTGAGCACCGCCCCCGCCCGGTCTGGCCTTCGGGCGGCGCCCACTGGCCGGTGCCTTCCGGCGTCACCCCGCACCGCCGGGCGACGCCGCCGCCCGTGGCCTGACGTCTACCGCACTGGCCGCGGCCCCTTTCACCCGTGCCGAGTAAGAGGAGGTTTCCCCGTGTTCATCGATTCGCGCACCGTCGTGGTCTGCGTGCCCGCCGCCACCGCGGTGGACGACCTGGCCGATGTGGCCGGCGCCCGGCTGGCCGCGCTCGGCCTGACCCCGGTCGGCCCGTGGACCATTTCGTCACCCAGCCCGGGCCTGCTCCGCGCCGGTTCATCCGTCGGCAGCGCCGCCCGGCACCGGCCCTGACGTTCGGCGGGCCGATCTGCCAGCTCGACCTGGCCGGCATGCGCCACGCCGCCGCCGCGCACGCCGCCGACCTCTGGCAGCTGTGGCAGCATGTGGTCGCCAAGACCCCGCCGGCGCGTCCGTACTGGACTTTCGAGGACCGGCACCACGAGGACCCCGATCGGTGGCCGTTGGCCCGCGCCGAGCAGGCTTACACCAGCCAGCCCCGCTACCAGGCGATGGCCGTCTACAACGCCGCCGTGCACCCGGCGCACCAGCTTTCCACTGAGCATCTCGAAGCATTCCAAGCCGGCGCCGACGCCTACACCCGGCTCGCCGCCCTCGCGGCCGTCCCCGCCGACGCGGTCGCCACCGTGCCGGCGGACGCGGTCGCGGTCGCTTCCGGGCCGCCGGGCTGGTTCACGCCCACCTCCGCACGCCTGAACGACCTGGTGGAGTACCTGAGGCTCGCCAACCGGCTGCTGGACAGCCTGCCCCGAACGTGCGGCTGGCGGCGCTGACCGCAAGCTGAGCGGCCCGCACGACCCGTCCGGGCACGCTTCTGCGGTCCCGCCGACACCGCGGCGGGACCGCGACGTCGCATATGTGCCTGTCAACACCGCTCGGCGCCTTGGTGCGCGCCGAGCTCTCACCTCACAGGAGAACCACATGAGCATCGCTAACCAGCCGAGCGGTCTGCTCGACGACGAACGGGTCCGCGCTGTACTGACCCGCGCCTGGGCCGAGCATGGCTCCGGGCCGGCCGCTGACCCGATCGTCCAGTCATTCCTGTCAGCCGCCGCGGCCGCCGCACACCGGGCCATCGGACCGGAGCCCGACCCGGCCAGGCATAACCACTCCGACGACGAGCTCTGCGGCTGCGTCGCCCGGCTCGTTGAGGACGCCCGCGCGAACCTGCAACGGCGGGCCGCTGCCCAGGCCGGCACCGACCGGCACCGCCGGGCACTGCACCGACTGCAGGCAGACATCCGGACGGCCGCTCTCGACGCGCTGGCCACCCAGCCGCGCCTGGCGCAGTCTCTGGCGTCGGCGTTGCAGGACTGGGGTATGCCACCGATCCCCACCCCGCACACGGTCACCTTGCAGGTCCCGATCGTCGTCCACGTCGACGCGGCCGGTGACGAGGAAGCCAGGAACCGGGCGACCGACCGGCTCCGCGACGAGCTCCACCCGCCGTACGGGATGGACATCGACATCAGCGAGGCGGTCTGCACCGACCTCACCGGCGAGTAAAGCACCTGCCGCACCCCCGTACCGCACCCGTTTGCCCACGCCACCTCGGCATCCGCCGCAGGTGGCGTTCTTCGTATCCACCCACTCGCGATAGGAGACACCCGGCCGTGACCGACTCCACGATCCAGACCGCCACCACCGACACCACACCGGCGAACCTCGTCGAACTCGGCGTCGCCGAGCAGCTCACCGCCGTCGAGCTGATCCTGGCCCACTCGTGGTTCGCCATCGACGGCCAACCCGTCGCGCCACCGGCATGGCTGCACCAGGTCGCCGCCCGGCTGGTCGCCGACTGTGGCCCGATCCCGGGCCTGGACACCGTCGCCGGCCTGCACCGCTGGCTGGTCGGGTTCGCCGACGACACCGACAGCGCCGCCGACGCCGCGCACGCAACAGCCGACCGGGCGCAGCAGGAACTGGATGACTTCCACGCCGACGTACGCCGCCGCGCCGCGCATGCCGTGGCGGACGGTCAGATCTGCCTCTCCGGCACCAACCGCACCCTCGACCAGTTCGGCGTCGACGAGCTGACCGAGCAATACCGGGTCAACCTCCTGGTCCCGGTCGCGGTCACCGTCTACGCCCGCGACGAGGACGACGCATACGAGCAAGCCGAAGAAGCCGTCCGCGACGACCTGGTCGGATCCGTCGTCGACATCTACACCAGCGGTATGCGACACGACGGCGCCGAAGCCAACGGCAGCCTCAACCCAGACGATCTCGACTGAACACGTTCGCCTGGGCCTACTGCAGGCGCGCAAGCACCTGGCGCTGACGGCCGATCGACCCCGACCCGTCCGCCAGGCACCACTTGACACAGCAGCGCGGCGGGCCGGTCGACCGACCACCTTGCTGTCCTATCCAGCTTCCAGCCTGCAATCGCCTTTGCGCTGGCCGGATCCCGCACGCCGATGAGCCGCAGCGCCGATCGGCGCTCCACGCCGTTGCAAATCGCGCCGCGATTCCTTGTTCCGTCGCTCCGCTCGGTGGCCTATGCCACCCGGAGCCCACCCACGCACAGGAGACCACGATGACCGAGTCCACCAACATCCTGGCCGGTACCGACGATCCGGCCGGTCCGCAGTACCGGGTGACCGGCACGCTGCCGGTGACCGTCACCGTCCTTGCCAACCACACCAGCCACGCACGCTTGCTCGCCATGGCCACCGTCGCCGCCGTACTGGCTCCGCACGCCGGCCTGTTCGTTGACCTCAACGTCGACCCGCAGGCCGCCCGCCCGATCGGCGCCGCGGGCACCGAACCCGACGTTGATGGCGAACCGCGGCGGCTGTGGCGGGTACCGGTAAGCGTGGCCGGGCACATCGACATCGCCGCGGACGACCACCTGACTGCTCCGGTGCTCGCCCTGGCAACCATTTTCGGCCGTCTCGCCCCGCACCCCCTCATCGAGGTCGACGCTACGGCGGCGACCTGCGCCGCCTGCGAGCCGATCACCACGGCCGCTGTCGACTGACCGTGGCCGTGTTGGGGTAGACAGCCCAGTCACGGCGGCGCTGCCGGGTGATCCACCGCCTCAGCGACCGTCCGATCCGCCGCCTCGACCCAGCGTTGCAGCCCATAGGCCCACCTCGTCGGGGCGGCCCGCCCGGTGCTGACCCAAACACAGCAATAGCGCGGCGCCCGCGCCAGCGCATGCCCAACGCGGCGCCGCGACACAGCGCAGCCCTGCTGTAGACCATCCACCGCTTCTCCGCGGCCGTTGCCCGGCCACTGACCCGCCCGCGCGCACGCGCACGTCCGGGCACGGCCACACCGGCCGCGCCCGGACTCCGTCTGTCCACAAAGGAGACCCGGATCGTGAGCCACCCAACACACACCCCAACCGTCCAGAGCCCGACGCTGCGTCTGGGCCAGCAGGTGCACGTCAACGCCCGCGCCAGCTGGCTACCCGCCACCATCACCTCGATCGCCCCGGTCCGCGTCGGGGTCCACTACCACATCGCGACACCGCTCACGCCGCTGGTCGCGCCGTGGCTGATCCGCCCCGCCGCCGGGATACGCCTGCAACCAGTCCACCTGCTCGCTGTCAGCGATCAGGTAGTCGCCTACGACGGCGCCATCCACGTCATCTGCGCCCCACCTTGGCAGGGCCGCGACGGCTGGTGGGTCATCACCCTCGACAACGGCGAAACCGCCGTCCTGCCGCCCCGCGCCGTCCTGCGACTGACCGACCCCGGTGGCGACGATGCCTGAGGCAGCCGAATCGGGCTGTGCCCCGCAGCCGGCGACGGCACGGATACGTTGCGCACGCTGCGGCGGCACCCCAACCACGGCGCCACGTGGTCGGTGGTGGTGCCCGTCGTGCGGCAGCTACCTGATCCTTGATGTCGACTCCAGCGGATGGGTCAGCCACGCCGAGCTCGACCATCGCCAGCGCATGGCCCACAATCGGCGGGTCGTCGCCGTCTCCGCCCGACTGGCTGCCGCGCACCTGCCCGAGGTCCGCAGCTTGCTGCCGGACGGCTGGTCGGCCGCCACGTCACAGGCGATCAGCGGGGCGACCCACACCATCGCGATCTCACCACCGGTCGGCGCCGTCGATGTCAGCGCATACCTATCCCCACCCGCGTGCGACGGTGAGGGCGGTTGGAGCGTGCGGATCCACAACCGCACACAAGGCGTCGGCTTCCCGCTCTACACCGCTGGCGGCGCCCACGCCGCTACCTACTCCACCGTGCTGGACGCGGCCGCTGCGGCCATCACGGCCCTGCGCTGCGAAATCGCCGAATAGGCCCGCCGCCATCCGGCGCGGCCTGCCGCCGTCACCACGACCCGGCCGCGCCGCCAGCGGCGGCCGTCCCAGAAAGAGGGGTTCTCATCCGCATGACAATCTTCGACCTTCTCAGCTCACCCGAGGGCCACGGCGAACACCCGCTTGTGTCGGGCCTGAGGGTCGTGGTGTGCCTGCCGCCTGGCAGTTGCGACAACCAGGCCGCCGCGACCACCGCACTCCAGACCCGGCTGCCGGCGCTGTTTCATCCGCAGATCGACCTACGCCTGAGCGAGACGGCCTACCTGGCCCGGGCCGGTCTGTCCGAGCCGGAACACCGGCAGCTGATCTTCGCCCGTACCGTGGACGGGCGAACTGGCTGCGCGGGCGGACCGCTCGGCCTGCTGGACCTGCCGGCCACCCGCGACATCGTCGCCGCCGACGCGGCCAGGCAGCTGTGGCAGCGGCACCAAACCATTGTCGCCGGGACACCGCCGGCGGCGCCGTGGTCGCAGTTCGCCGACCGCACCGAGGCCGACCCCGACCACTACCCGTATGCCACCGCGGTCTGCGAGTTCACCGCGCAACCCCGGATCGCGACCATGATCGCCCACGACGAGTTCACCACCGATCCGGACGACCGGTTCGCGCTCGACGACTACGGACCGGGCCTTGCCGCCCACGACGACGGGCCCGCCGCATACGGCGACCACCGTGCCGGTGTTCTGCTCTACGGCGACATGCTGATCGGCGTCGACGGCCGCCCGATCACGTCGACCGGGCAGCTGCTGCCATGCACCTCGCACACCTGGCCACACCGGCAGGCCTACCACCAGCTCACCGCCGCACACCTGGCCGAATGCGAGCCCAGGACCGTGCTGCTGTCCGTCACCCTGCAAGGCAGCGAAAACTCCTAACCCCGCAATCCGCTGGCCGCAGCGCCCCTGCACGGGCGGCCCCGGACAACGCAACCCGTTTGCACCTGGAAACCGCGTCGCCGCTTGCACCCGCCTGCGGCGACGCAGGCGGCGACGCGCGCACCCCCATCTGCGAAGGAGCGCGCCATGCCACCCACGGCATACACCGTCGACACCTCCCAGCGTCCACGATGGACACCCGCCTGGATCGGGCTGCCCGACCTGCCCGCCCCGTACCCGGCGCTGGTGGCCACCCGCCGCCGCCGACACACCAACCCGATCGCCCGGGTCAGCCTGCCGGTGCTCCAGCGGCTCGCCGGCGACACCATCGACCGCTGGCACACCGACCCCGAACCCGGCCGGCTGCTGCCTGTCATCACCGTGCACGACGGCGCCGTGCACATCCTGGCCCGCTTCGGCGACCGCGACACCCCCGTCGAACCCCTGCCACCGGACGCGGACGGCCTCTACCGCATCGCCGGCCCGCTATGGCCCTGGATCGTCAGCTTCTAACCGGCGCGCCCAAACCCTGTGCACGGGTCACAGACCCGTCGCCCCGGCGCTGACCCACCGATGAAGGGCGTGCCCTGATGGCTTCCTTTCTGCACTCATTGACCAGCTGGCGCCGCTACCGCGACCGGTTGCTGGCCTTCGCCGCAGCCACCGTGCTGGCCGGCAGCTGTCTCTACCTGCTCACCGGCCACGCCTGGATGGTCGCCGCGGTGTTCATCGCTAGCAGCTTGGCGTTTCTGGCCGGCCTCCACACTGGGACGACCGGCACCCGTGACCTGCTCGGCGCCGCCTACACCGACCCGGTCACCGGCCTGGCCACCCGCGCGGTCGCCGACCACCTGCTGCGCGAAGCCGACCGGTCCGGCGTCGCGTTGACGGTCGCGGTTGCCGACGTGGACAACCTCAACGAAATCAACACCGTCGGGCACGCCGAAGGCGACCGCTACCTGACCACGATCGCCCGGCGGCTGCGTGCCGCGGCCGGCGCCCACGGCACGGTGGTACGGCTCGGCGGGGACGAGTTCGGCATCCTGTCCACGAGCCTGTCGCCCGAACAGCTCCGCGCCGCGGTCGACGCCTGTCTGGCCCAGCCGACCGTGGTCGCGGCGACCCGGATGCGGCCACGGGTCAGCGTCGGGATCGCCAGCACCCACGCCGGCCACCCCGAGCAGGTGCTGGCCTGCGCGGACGCTGCCATGCAGACGGTCAAGACGGCCGGCGGCCACCGCAGCGCGGTCTACGACCCCGACCGCGACGGCATCCCCCGACACGACGGCCTGCTCCCCCAACTGCGTCGGCCCGAACCACTGTTCGCACCGCAGACGGTGGCCGCGCGACCAGACCGGCTGCTGCGCCTCTACCTCACCGCCGCCGAAGCCCGCGGCGTGCACCACGCGTTACGGACCCTGCACGACCGATGGGCCCAGGTCACCCGGACACCCGAGGCCACCGCCCTCGACCCGAGCGGCACAGCCCCACCCGCGCCGCCCGGCTTGGCCGACGTCTCGGCCAGTGCGACGTGGCGGGCCGGCATCAGCCGCATCAGCCAGACCGAGGCCGACCGCTACGGCGCACTCGCGCAGCGGGTCCAGCACGTCATCACCACCGCCGACGTCCTGGCCTGACCACTGACCGCCTCGCAGCGCCCTGGTTACCCCACGCCGGACCCAGGGTGGACCAAAGCAGCCGGCACGAGCCCGACCCGCTGGCCCGACGGCCGGACACACCAGCGCCTGGCCGATGCCCCCGACCTACTGGCTGCTCAGCGTCCGGGCCAGGAAAACCGTTCGTCCATTGGGGACGTCCGGACCATTTCGTTGTGGCGACCAGACCGGCGACTGCCTTGCGGTTTCCGCACCACACCTGCTTTTGGAGGGCAAGCGCATGCTCGACATCCAGCACAGCCGGCCATGACCCGCCGCCGGTTCCCGATCCGGCTGCACCATTGCCGGCTCGCGCCCCTACCTGTCGCCGGCCGGTACATGAGCTTGCCGGACCGTGAACGCGAAACGGTGCTGGGCACGGCCCGGCAGGCGGCCGAACACGCTGATGCCGGCTACGCCGACCTGTTGGCCGCCGAGGCCGCAGTCGCGGCCCGCCGCACCCGCCCTCAGGTGGCGCGGCTGGTGTTCAGCATGGACGAAGACGTCACTGGCTCGTCCGCCGCGCTGGTCGCCGCCTACGACCGGGCGGGGCGACGGCTATGGCACGTCGACCTCGACGACGAGTGGCCCGACGAAACGCTCGTCACCGACATGCTCGCCGCGGCCTGGGACTGGTACCGCGGCGACTGCTACCCGGCAGCGAACGAAGACGCGGACCTGTTCCAGTTCACCCTGCCCGACCCCAGCCCAGGCCCGCGCCCCCATCGCCGTCGCCGTCGATGACACCGCGTGTCGTCGACCAGGTGCTGCCGGGACGCCCGCGATGCCCGCGACTGCGCCAACAACCACAGCCTGGTCCACACCGACGGACCAGGCATGGCGCCCATGCCACGGCCGATGAGTCACCGCCCGCGGCCGAGCTCCACAAGCCCTCAGTCGCGACAGGAGCGACGCCGGTCGCGACGGGACCACGGCCTGTCGCGACAGGCCGATCCGTCGACATCCCTGGGGCCGGCTGCACCGACCGGGTACCCAGACGGTGCCGGTCTGTCGCGGGGCGCCCACATCCATCCTCGACCAGAAAGGATTGATCATGGTCCCTGTCCTCGCCGCGCGACACACCGCCGGTCCGTCGCGACGGCCATCACCGGCCGCGAACCAGCGGTGACCGGCCACCCCAACGAGCAGGCGCGGGAAACGTTCACGTTCGCCCGCTGGGTGTGGGACATCACCGCCGCCCGCGCCATCGTCGCCGGACGCCCCCACCAGCTGATCGCGGTGGGGCCGCTGCACAGCTACCTGGCCATCGGCCTGATCCGCGTCGATGCGGACCACGCGATGAGCACCGACCTGACCCAGCCGCTGATCCTTGCCCCACTGCCCGGCGCCGGCGGAAACCTGCCCATCGACGGCTGGCACCGCATCTACCACGCTCTTCGTAAGCAGGTTGAGTACCTGCCGGCGGTCGCGTTGACCGACGCCGAAGGCGACCAGATCCGCACCCAGATCCCCGGCTGGCACCCACTCGCGCGCCCCGCACCCGCAGCGGCCGTACCCCGACCGGCAGACCAGATCCGGGCCAACACCCCGTCCGGGCGGCTTCCCGACGGCGCCGTACGGGACCTGGTCGCCGCGCACCTGGACAGCCACCCCGGGCAAGGCTTCACCATCGGCGAACTAGCCCGGGTCCTGGGCATCGCCAAGGCCCCGGTCCGCGACGCCGTCCGGCACCTGGTCGCCGACCACCGCGCCATCCGGACAGCCACCCGCCACGCCGTCCGGTACACCAGCGCATCAGGACCCGCGACCGCGCTCTGACCCAGGTCCAGATCCCCTGTCACCGGCCCCGCGGCTGGTAGGTCGCACGACCAGCCACCTACCCCGTCCCACTCTCGGCGACCAGTGTCGAGATCCCACCAACCCAACCCCTCGCGTGTGTGTGCCGACGCCCCACGCGAGGGCCTCGGCACACCGCGCCCTTCATTCGTGGAAGGGAGCGTTGCCGTGATCCACCGCCAGCGCACCGGCCGACTCCGGCCAGCGGCGCACACCCACCAACGACACCCGACGCACACCACCCCGAGCGCGGCCCGGCCGGCCGGCTGGCGCCGCCGGACCGCTCGCCGACCGTCATCGGCGTCGACCGCCGCAGCAGTAGCGATCGTCCGCATCGACCGTCCGGCCCCTCGAAGGCGCCGCCTCATCCGCTGGCCGCGGACCGCGCGGCACGGTGGTGGCCGCCATGCCGATGACCGACCTACCCGAACCGGCCTGGCCGACCGCGCCCACACCGGCCGCAGGCGGGACTCCAGCGGTGTTGCCGCCGCCACGGTGGTCGCCAGCGCGGCTGGCCTACTGGTTCTACACCGTCGCCGCCGCCGGCGCGGTCATCGGCCAAACCTGGGTCGCGGTCACCCACATCCCCTGGAACTCGTCCCTACCCACCGCCGCGCGGGTGGCAGCGGTGCTACCGTTCGCGCTCTGCCTGGAAATGCTCGCCATGGCCCTGGCCGCGATGGCCGACCAACGGATGCGGCTCGGCGAACGCGCCTACGGATTTCGCGTCTTCTCCACGACGGTCGCCGCGGTCGCGGTCGGGATCCTGATCGCCGGTCACTGGCCGCACCTGTACTGGTCCGCCGGGTTCGGCCTGCTGTCCGCAGCGGCGTACCTGCTATGGCTGCTGCACGCCGCCGCCCGCCGCCGGGACGCCCTACGCGCCACCGGCAAGCTCGCCGACACCGCCCCCGACTACGGGCTCTGGCGACGCCTGCGCTACCCGCTATCGACCGCCCGCGCCGCCGAACTCGCCCGCACCGGAACCCACGACCCCACGGAAGGTGGCGGCCGCTGGGCCTGCACGAGTCGCTGGAAGCCGCCCAACGTGCCATCCGGGCCGACAAGCGACGCCCAGCCATCGCCAAGGCCGTCGAACAGGTCGTCCGCGCCGACCAGGCCGACCCACTCATGGCCGAGATCGCCGTCCGCACCATCGACATGGACCGGCTCGCCGCCGACCTCGCCGACCAGATCGACTACACCACGTGGACGGCTCGGCTGGCCCCCGCCATCACCGCACTACCAGCAGCACAGATCGAGCAGCGGGCCAGCTGGCCGAAGAATGGCGGTAGCCCGGCCGGCTCGGCGACCGGCGGCGATGCGGATCGGCCAGATCTCGCCGAGGACGAGACCTCTGACAGCCGGCAGCCACCGGTGGATCTGATGCGCCAGATCCCCATCCAGCAGGAGCAGTACCAGACGTGGCAGACCGTCTGGGCCGACCTGAGCACGCACCCCGACGAGCCTCTGGACACGATCGGGGCCCGCCACAGGATCAGCCGCCGGCAGGTCGAACGGATCCGCCGAGCTGGCGAGTTCGGCCTGCTCAACTGGCCCATCCCGCCCGCCCGGCTGATGGCCTCGATGCTCGCCGACGGCCACCTGACCGGTCCGCCCCTCACCCCGGGCGCCCAGCAGCCACCGCCGACCACGCCAGACGACGCCGCCAATGGATCCACCTCCCGTGGCGGGGTGCCACCGATGGCAGACAACGGCGGCACACCGCCGACGTGAGCCGGCCGGTCGACCGCGCCTTCCTCCACGCCGTCGCGCTCCACCCGTCGCCCTGTCGCAAAGGCCGGCCAGCACACCCTCATGCCCGTCGCCTAGCAGCTTGCGTGCCCGTCGCCCAACCCCACGTCCCGGAGGTAACCATGCCCAGCCCACCACCACGGCAGAATCACCCATGAGCAGCCGCGCGATCGCCACCATCGTCGCCGCCGGCCTTGGCATCGTCCTCGTCTGCGGCGCCGGCACCGCCGTGCTCACCGGCGGCACCGCATCCGCCTGCACCACCACCGCCAGCCCCACCGCAACACACAGCACCGGCGCCGCCCCCGCAACAACGTCCGGGCCGCCCAAGCAATGGTCACCGATCGAGCCATTCAACTCCGAACAGGTCGGCAACGCCGTCACCATCATCCAGGTCGGCGCCGACACCGGCCTACCCAGCCAGGCCTGGGTAATCGCCGTCGCCACCGCTATCACCGAATCCAGCCTCTACAACCTCACCACCCCGGTCGACCACGACAGCCTCGGCCTGTTCCAACAACGCCCCAGCCAAGGCTGGGGCACACCGCAGGAGCTCACCGACCCCGTCTACGCATCCCAAGCGTTCTACCGCAAACTCGCCACCGTCGACGGCTGGCAGACGATGCCTCTGGCCGAGGCCGCACAAGCGGTACAGAAATCGGCGCGCCCGAACGCCTACCAGAAGTGGGCGGAGCACGCCGCCAAGCTAGTCACCACGATCAGCGAGACCTTGGGCCTGGCCAGCTGCGCCCCCAACGGCTGGACCCAGCCCGTCCAGGCACCGGTCACCTCCGGCTTCCGGACAGCCGAACGTCCGACCCACGACGGCGTGGACCTCGGCGCACCCCGCGGCACCATCGTCCGGGCCGCGGCAGCCGGACAGGTCGTCCGCGTTCGCTGCAACGCCATCGACGTCCGCGACGACAGTGACTGGGGTTGCCACCGCGACGGCGACAAGGACCTGACCCGCGGCTGTGGCTGGTACATCGACCTGGCCCACGAAGGCGGAATAATAACCAGATACTGCCACCTCGGCCGCCAGCCAACCGTCCACGTAGGAGACGCGGTACCCGTCGGTGCCCCGATCGGAGTGGTCGGCAGCACCGGCCATTCCAGCGGACCACACCTCCACTTCGAGGTGCATGTCAACTCAGATTCCACATCGGACGGTGCAGTTCCGCCGGAGCCATTCATGGCCCAACATGGTGCACCGTTAGGTCAACCTGGCTAAACCTTCATGAAGGATCTCAGGTTCTCGCCTTCATATCGGCGCAGGCATTCCCCTGCTCGCTGCCCATCATAGCCGTCCTGAGCACCGGCGCCAGGAGCGCCGACAAGTTGGGGAGTCGCCTGCGGCAAAGCCCCGATGTCTGCAGGGGCCATGCCATCGGTACCTGAATCGACGATCCGCACCTGATCTCGCACGTTGCAGCTTCTCGCGGCAGTTGCCGCGTCTTGCCTACAACCGCCGTCGAAATCCGCGGCAGCCACGGTCGCGGAGGTCCTCTCCGGCAGCGTGGATGAATGGCCACCCAAGCGATCGACCCGGACTCGCGACAAGATCGCCGACCTCGCCGCCGCTATCACCCACTACACCTGTTAAGGAGTCACATGCTGGGTCTACCCGACCAGACACCCGGTTTGCAGGCGTACATCGCCGCCCGGTTAGATATCGACGACAAGACCGACCGCCGTGTCATCGCCGACACCGGCGTTGATCCGGCTGTCGCAAACGGCTGGGGCTGGGTGCGTGCGGGCCGGATGCGGCGCGCGGCGCTCAACGGTCTGCTCCACCAGATCGTGGCGCTGCCACAGCCGCAGCGGCAGCGGCTGGTCATCGGCCTCGCCTCTTACTGGATCCAGTCGCCGCCGCTGGTGGACCAGCGGGGTTGGCCCTACACGGCCAACTCCGGCGGCCTCACGTATCTGACCCTGTGTTGCCAGGCCACCCCCACCTACTGCGAGTGGATCCTGTGCTGCCGGGTCTGTTACCAGGACGTCGAGCAGGAGCTGGCGGGCCAACCCGAACCGTCGTCGTCGGACTCGGTGTATGTGTCCGCAGTGGAGCGTTCCCTTCGGGACCTGCGCACCCGGGTGCAACGGCGTGGCTGGCTGCGCCCCACCGACGCCAAATTGTGGCGTGTGGCCCGGCGCGCCGATCCCAGCCGGTACGGCCACCACAGCAACGACTTCCAACTGGCCACGCTGCGGGAGTTCTACGACCGCGCCAAGTAGCCCATCGAACCGGCATCGGCCACTGAGACGAGCGGCCGTGCGGGCCGCTGGCCATCGCGAACCGTCGCCGCGCGGGCTCACGATCCGGCCTATGAAATGCACAGCCATCAAGGCTGGGCGGAACAGGAAGGCCAGCAAGACAGCTATAGGCGCGGAGGATCGCGCCGAGTTGCTGGCGAAGATCAAGGCCGATTTCGACGCCCGGCTGGCAGCGATGGCCGCCGAGCCGGCGCGGTGGGTCGAGTTCATCGACCGCGTCGCCACGTTCGGTGCCCGCTACAGCCTCGGCAACCAGATCCTGCTGCTGGTCCAGGCCGAGGAGCGCGGCATCGAACCGCGCTACTTCCTGCCGTACGGCAAGAGGGACGGCTCGACCGGGTGGAAGGCCCACAGCCGGTATGTGCGCGCCGGGGAGAAGGCGTTCAAGATCTGGGCGCCGATCCGGCGGCGGCCAACCGAGGAACAGGCCTCCGAGTGGGAAGCCGCCGGCCGCAAGGTTGCGCGGGAACCGTCCGGCCGCCCGGCCGTACAGGTGGTGGGCTTCGGCCTGGCCAACACCTTTGACCCGTCGCAGACCGACGGGGAGCCGTTCGAGCCACCGACCGCGATCGTGCGCCGCCGCATCCTCCAGCGCGGCGACGGGCCGCAGCTGTTGACCGGGGACGATCCGACCGGTGTGTTCGACGACCTCATCGCTCTGATCAAGGATCAGGGTTACACGTTCGAGCTCACCGTCGCGACGCTGCTGCGCGGCGCGCGTCCGTCCCGCCGCAAGTCCGGTGAGCACGACTTCGTCACGCCGTCCTTGCCCACCCCAGCGGTCGCCCGGCCCACCGTCTGGACCTCCTCGCAGCGCAGCGTCGAGGAGATCCTGGCCGCAACGGAGGCGTTCGAGGCGGGCGTCGTGCGCAAGGAGCGGTCGCGGCGCGTCCTGGGGGTTCGGCAGCTGCTGGGCTGGTTGGCCGGCTTTCCGGGCGAGGCCTGGCAGCAGCGGTGGCTCGCCTCTGGCGCTGATACGGCCGGCAAGGCGTGGACCGACTTGCCCGATGCGCATGGTGTGGCCAGTGACCGTCGGGCCTGGCGGGCTCAGATGACCGGGGCGGCTGGCAGGCTGATCCTGCTCGACGTGATCCGGCCGAGCTACATCTGGCTGTATTCGGCGCCGTCGAACACCCTCTACCAGCGGTTCGAGCAGCTGCGCGACCCTTCCGGCTTCGCCGTCCTGACTGCGCGATGCGATGCGAACAGGGCGCTGACCGTCCTGGATCGCCGCAGCGCGTTCACCCAGCTGGCGCGGATGCTCATGCACAACGGCGGGCTCCTGGCCGATATCACGGTCGTGGACTGCGCCGAGGCATACCGCGCGCAGACCGGCTACGCGAACGCCCGGCAGCACTCGCTGTGGTACGCGCTGCTGCGCAAGGAGGGCATCCTGCCGGCCGATGCGCCGCCCACTATCTTCGCCGCGAGCCGCCGCGGGCAGCTGTCGATCGAGGAGATCGTCGACGGCTACAACGTTGTCTGCCGCCCAGTGCGGGACATGTTCGTCGACTACCTGCACAAGCGGCAACCCGGTCTGGACTACAAGACGATCCGCAGCCTGGCCACCAAGCTGGTCCTGTTGTTCTGGAAGGACCTCGAACTCCACCATCCCGGCATCGACTCACTGCACCTGGACGAGGCGATCTCGCGGCCGTGGAAGAAACGGCTGCGTCACGTCCGCTACGGCAACCACAATCTCGGCCAAGAACGCCAGGACCCTTACTCGATTCTGATGGCGGTCCGCGCGTTCTACGCCGACCTGAGCCACTGGGCGCTTGAGGATCCTGCCCGGTGGGCGCAGTGGGCCGCACCGTCCCCTGTTGACTCCCGTGACCTGGCCGGCATGACCAAGGCCGCCAAGCATCGCCAATCCCGGATCCACCAACGCATCCGCGAACTCGCACCGCTGCTGCCACGCATCGTGGACACCGCCTCGGAGCATCGCTCGAACGCCGCCGCGCTACTGTCGGCGGCCCGCCAGGTCGCGCCGGGCGAGCTGTTCACCGCCGCCGGGCAAACGCTGCGCCGCACCGCCCTGGCCCACCGACCCCCAGCTCGGCGGCGGAGGACGGCCAGGTGTCATCTACGGCACCGCCCCGGACGGAACCCGGCTGCGTCGGAACCTGCTCCGTGAGGACGAGCGGGCGTTCTGGGCCTGGGCCTGCGTCGAGGTCTTCCGGCACACAGGCGTGCGGATCGGGGAGATGTTGGAGATCACCCACCGCTCCTTCGTCTCCTACACCCTGCCCACCACGGGCGAGGTGATCCCGATGCTGCAGATCACCCCGTCCAAGACTGACAAGGAACGACTGCCGGTTATAGGCCCGGAGCTGGCCAACGTGTTCGCCCAGGTCATCCACCGTGTCCGTGGCGGCAACGAACGCGTGCCGCTGGTCACCCGGTACGACCACGCCGAACGGCTTCACAGCCCGCCACTGCCGTTCCTGTTCCAGCGTCGGTGGGGATTGAACACCATCGCGATCACGCACACCCGGGTCAAGGACCTCCTCGACGAGCTCGTCGCCGCAGCCGCAATCACCAACCCGGACGGCACCCCGGCCGCCTTCAGCCCACACGACTTCCGGCGCTTTCTTCGCCACCGAAGCGGTCGCATCCGGCCTGCCCGTGCACATCGCCGCAAAGATCCTAGGCCACGACTCGATCGCTACGACCCAGACCTACGTCGCCGTCTACGACCAGGACGTCATCGGCCATCACCGCGCGTTCATCGCGCGCCGGCGCAAGCTGCGCCCGAGCGAGGAGTACCGCGAACCCACCGACAGCGAATGGGACGAGTTTCTCGGGCACTTCGCCAAACGCAAAATTGAACTCGGCACCTGCAGGCGCGCCTACGGCACCAGCTGCCAGCACGAATTCTCCTGCATCCGCTGCCCGATGCTGCGCCCGGACCCTGCCCAACAACAGCGCCTCGAAGCCATCATCGCCAGCCTCCGCGAACGCATCACCGAAGCACACGAACGTAGCTGGCTCGGTGAGGTCGAGGGGCTACAGACCAGTCTGGCCGCGGCCGAACAGAAGCTCGTCCACATGCGACGGACAGCCGTCAACCTCGGCCTTCCCGTCATGCCCAAAAAGAAACAAGGGCTGGTTCGCCGACGGCGTCCCTTCAGTGACTCTCCGTGTTCGCTAGGCCATCGACGTGGGCAGCGCCAGCCGTGACCTAGCTCGCTGACCCTGACCCCCAACAACTGTCCGGCCAACTCCACAGGCGTCGCCCTGATCCGGCGCCGCCACAGCTGGTCTGCCCATAGCACGTCACGCCCGACGGCGTTCCGGTTCGGCACCACACCCGGGACGCCGTCAGGCGCCCGGGTCCACATACCCGGAAGGAGCACCACCCCATGTCCAGCACCGCACAGGCAAGCGACGTCAACGCGGCGTTCGCCGCCGAACGCGCCGACCAGATCCAAGCCGCTGCCGCCAGGCAGGCTGACTTCGACGCCCGCGTCGCCAACGGCAAGCTCATCCCACTCGGCAACGGCCGGTTCCGGGTCAACGACCCCGGCAGCTGGGACAACGGCGAAGTCCTGATCCAGCAACAGGATGGACAGATCCTGCCGCAGCACGGCCTGGACACCAGCCGCGGCCACGTCGCCCTCTACAGCAGCGTGCCCGCCTGGCACCAGCTAGGCAACGTCGTGCCCGGCGGCACCACCGACGTCGAGGACGTCCTCAAGCTCGGCGGCATCGACTTCGACGTGGCCCGCCGACCAGTCGAGTTCCGCAACAGCCTCAACGGCCCGCACCGCGTACTGGCGGAGCACTTCGTCACCGTCCGCGAAGACACCGGCGCCGGACTCGGCGTCGTCGGAACCAAGTACGAAGTGCTGCAAAACCACGACGCATTCGCATTCCTGCAAGACCTCGTCGACCGTCACGACGTCATCTGGGAGTCCGCCGGCGCGGTCCGCGACGGGCGGCGAGTGTTCATCTGCATGCGCCTGCCCCACACCGTCACCATCGACGCGGCAGGCGTGGCCGATCAGATAGTCCCGTTCATCGTGGCACTCAACAGCCACGACGGCTCCAGCCTGTTCCACGTGGTCGTCACCCCATGGCGGCCCGTATGCCGCAACACCGAACGGTTCGCGCTACGCGACGCCGTCACCCGCTGGGGCGTGCGGCACACCCGCAACGCCCGCGACCGGATCGACGAAGCCCGCCGCACGCTCGGCCTCTCCGTCACATACTTCGACCAGTTCGCCGCCGAGGAAGAGGCCCTGGCCCGCACCGACCTGGCGTTGGCTGAATTCCGTCGCGTCGTTGACGACCTGTGGCAACCACCGGCCGACGACACCTCCACCCGCGCCAAGAACAGCCACCGGCGACGGACCGACGAACTGGTCGACCTCTACACCACCAACGCCGCACAGCTGGGGAACACGGCCTACGCCGCCGAACGCGCGCTCACCGAGTACGCCGACTGGAAGCAGGTAGTCCGTCCGACGGGGTCGCTGCGCGGCAACAACCTGGCCGCTCGCGCCACCGCCGTACTGGAAGGCAGCAACGACGACCTCAAGAGCCGCGCCCACCGGCGACTGCTCACCCTGGTCCGTCGCTAAGGAGAACCATGCGAACGCTCTGCATTAGGCACGGCGATACGGCCGTGCCCCCGCCCTTGATCTCCCGACGACCACCAGCCTGGCCAACAGACCCGCCCACGCGGTGCAGAAAAGAACTTGCGCACATCCGCTGCGGGCACCTCGACGACGCCTCCGGCCAGGACCTGCACCGTGGCCGGTTCGAGACCGAGGCGGAAAATGTCGCGCACATCGTGCTGCGAGCCGTGGGGTTGGACAGCGCGGCCTACAGCGACGCCTACGTGTTCGGCTGGGCCGACGGCAACCTCGACCTGATCAAGCAAAGCGCCGAAACGGTCCTGCGCGTGGCCAGGCACATCCTGACCGACCTGACCCCACCCGACGAACTGGATCCGACCGCCGACCACACGGCCGGCGACCCGGCCGACCCGGACCTGACCGCGGCCGCTACCGCCAGCCCGGGAGATCTCACTGCGGAGGTGGCCTGATGGACGAATTCCACGACGAACGGACCGCGCGGGCCACGCTCGGCTGGCTATGTGAACCGGGCAACCCGTTCGTGCAGCAGTTCCTGCCCGCACACGGCGCGGCCGAGACGGTAGACATGCTGTCCTCCGGGCAGGTGCCGCTCGCGGTCCGGGCCGGGCTGCGGAACCTGACCCAATCCCGGCTGTGGGCCAACGCAAGGGCCGTGCTCGCCGACGCGCAGCGCGCCGGCTGGAAGGTGCTCATCCCACAGGACGAGGACTGGCCGGCCGGCCTCCCCGACTTGAACGGTTGGCAGCCAGTGTGCCTGTGGGCGCACGGGCCCGGCCGCATCCCGCAGCCCGCGACGTCAGTCAGCATCGTCGGGTCGCGGGCCGCCACCAGCTACGGCCTAAACGTGGCCTCCGATCTCGCCTTCCAACTCGTCGACCGGCAGTGGACGGTGGTGTCCACGCCGGCGCTCGGCGTCGACGGCGCTGCAATGCGCGCCGCCCTCGCCGCCGGCACAAGCACCGGTAATGGCGGTGCCGTCGCGGTCCTGCCGCACGGCCTGGACCAGATCCACCCGCCCCAACACCGAAACCTGCTCAGCCAGCTCGCCGACCAGGGTTTGCTGCTGAGCGCCTGGCCCGCCGGAGCCCAACCAACCCGGGAACGGGTCAAAACCAACCTGGCCATGCTGGCGGCGCTGTCCGCCGGCACCGTCGTGGTCGAAGCATCCTGGCGCAGCCACGCGTTAGGCGTGGCCCGGCATGCCCTCACGGCGGGCCGGGTCGGCATGGTCGTGCCCGGCCCGATCACGTCGGCGACTTCTGCCGGCTGCCACGAACTGCTACGTACGCAGCCGCAGACTCGCCTGGTCACGGGCGTCGACGACGTTGTCGCCGACCTGCGCCGCATCCCCTGGCCAAGCAGCAGCCCGCCGGTGGGAGGCTCCGATGACACGGACGCCTGACATCCCGGTCCATCTGGGCGGATTGCCTTGCTCGGGCGGACTGGTGGTGCCCCGGATCACCCCGATCACGCGCACCGGCGTGCCGCTGTTCGGCAAGATCTCCGAGCTGGCGCAGTACCGCTTCCTGCACAGCCGCACCTGCCAGGTCTGCGGGCAACCGCTCGGCCCGCGGGCCGTGCTGTTCGCCCGGAGCTCTGACTTCGCCTACCAGTGCACCGCCGAGCCGGCGGTATGCCCACCCTGCGCCGCTTACAGCGCCCGGGCCTGCCCGATGCTGGCCGGGCGCCGCGACCGGCACCGGGCAAGCGAACACCCGGCCCTGGCCGGCATCCCGGTCAGCGCCGACCAACAGTTGCGGATGGGAGCACCGGCCGAGGACTGGTACGCGGTCTGGATCCGGGACTACGAGGTCATCGCCCACCCCGCGCAGCCCAACACCGTCGCCGCCTCATGGTGGCGGATCCCGCCGCTGCGCATCCGGCGGCTGCCGATCGCCGCCTAAGGCCACCGTCAGGGCGCGTCGACCTCGTTGCGGCGCGTTCCCTTTTCACCTGAACCCGGTTCCAACCGGCCCATGCCCGGCCCGCCGGAGGTGCGAGCGTCCGTCCGGCCGGGCCACGGTCCCTCAATCCACGGAGGGCTTGGCGACCGCCAAGCCCCCGGTGCCCACACGTTTTACCCTTCCGGGGCTGCGAAGCAGGCCAGCATGACCCGGCTGCGGCGCACCGCACTGTCACCGTTGGCCGCCGCGGTGGACGCCGGCGTCGTGACTGCGCGCGGGGCCGCGAACGTTCTGCGGCTGGTCTGGACCATCGAGGACATCGACGGCCGAGACCAGCCCAACCGCGACGACTCGGTGAAGCGGTCGCCCTGCACACCGGTCGGGCTGCCTCTGACACCGCCTTCATAGGCACACCTCATTTCTGGCCGTTGCCCGGCCAGTTGCGCGCTGTCCGCGCGCACCCCGGGCGCGGCCGGTCGGCCGTGCCCGGGTTCCCCGTCTGCTGAAAGGGAACCGATGAAATCTGATCTGCGGATCGCCGTGGTGGGCGGTTCGATCACCGGACCGGTCACCGCGTTGCTTCTGCTTCGCGGCGGCTTCGACCACGTCACCGTGTACGAGCAGATGCCACCAACCCGACAGTCGGGTGGTGGCCTGATCAGCCTGGAACATTCGTCGCTGGACATCCTGGACCGGCTCGGAGTCGACCAGGGCGAACTGGTCACGTATCCATCCGAACGTCTGGTGCAGATGAGCGTGCGGAACCGGGTTCCCGATAGGGCCGTCACCCGCGTCTACCCGGGCCGGCACACCACATGGACCCAGCTGCACCACGCCCTGACCAGTCGGCTACCGGACGGGACCGTCCACACCGGACATCGTGTAGTCGGGTTGAGCGAGGACTGCGGATTCCCGCTGCTGCACTTCGCCGCCGGCCAAAACGCCTGCGCGGATCTGGTGGTCTTCGCCGACGGCCGTGCCTCCCTCGGCCGGCGCATCCTGGACCCAGACCGACGGCTCCGGTACGCCGGCTACGTCGCCCACCGCGGCATGGCGCCGCCGCACGCACCGCAGCAGTACGACTTCCTGCGCCTGGAACCATGCCCGGGCGCGCAGCTCAACATCGCACCGGTCCCGGGCGGGCTGGACTGGACGTTCTATCTGAACGCCACCAGCAGCCGGTACGCCCAGTACTTCGGCGCCGATCCAGACCAGCGGCCGTTCGTTGTCCCGGACCAGGTCAGCGATCTGGCCCGCGTCGACATCGACGCCCACGCACAAGCGCTGCTGCCCGTGCAGTACGCGGCCATCGTGCAGGCCACCACGATCCGGATGGCGGTGCCGGTCGCCGATATCGACGTACCGGGGCAGATGGTGTGGCCGGTCGGTGACGGCCACGCGGTCCTGCTCGGCGACGCCCTGGCGCCGGTGCGCCCGCACACGGCCCGCGGCGCGAACAACGGTATCGAGCAGGCCGCCGGCTTGTGTGCGGTGTTGCACCAGCACCGCAAGTACGGCGCGGACCTCGGCGGCGCTCTGCACGGGTGGCAACGCCGGCATCTGCCGACGGCGCAGGCCGCTGTCCGGCTCGGCCCGGCGATCGGCGCCAAGTTGGGTCTGGGCACAGCGGCGAACCACCTCGTAGGGGTGGCGTGATGACGCCGGAAGGCGACCGGGCCGGTTGCGAGTTGCTGCTGGTCGCGTTGCACGCGGCGGTGCCGCTGCACATCGCACGGATCCGCCGGTGGACCCCGACGCAGCGCAACGCGGCGGCCCGCCACGCGGTCGGCGTGATCGCCGCCCACGGCGACGACCTGCTGTTCAGCGGCCGGCATACCGCCGCCGCGTTCAACGCCCTGGCCCGCGCTCTGGCGCTGATGGCCGACCTACCCGGCGGCGTCACCTTCGCCGGCCAGCACTGGTGCACCCGAGCCCACGCCGGCTGCCCGAACCGGCCGCGCCGCTGAAGCGGTGGCTCACAGGACGACCACCACGGCGCACCCAGTCGCGCCTGCGCATCTACATTCCTCTGTCCACAATAGCTGCCGGACGACGTCGCTGTGCGGCCGGTAGCTGACGGCCGTAGCCGTCATGCGTGCGGTCATCTCGGCCGCCCGAGCGCAGAACGACGCCGACGTCCCCCAAGACACGACACCTGCATTGTGGGCGCCAACGACCGTGGCGGACTGCCGCTGAACGTCGGCGATCCCGCACCTGCATTTTGGCGGCCCATGAGGCCGAGCCGAACCATTCACAGCCCGGGGACGGGCCACCAATGCCTGACAGCTATGGCCCGCCCCGGTGCTCCTGTATGGAAGGAGCACGTTCATGTCTACCGGCTTCACCCCTGATCCGCCACGCCGCCTGCTCCGCGTGGGCAGCGTCATCGGATCCGCCGCAGCGGCGGCGACCACCACGATGGCCCTCGAACATTTCGTGCACACCACCGCGGCCGCCACGTTCCTCGGCGTGTTCGCCGCCGCCACGGCCACGTTGCTGGTGTGTCAGCACGGCGAGCGGCGGCGGGCCAGCGCGGTCTGGGCTGCCGCGCACCGCGACCCGTTGACCGGCCTGCCCACCCGCGCCGTCGTCGAACAGGCCCTCAACGCCGCCACCGGTGCTGCCGTCACGATCGCGTTGGCGGACGCCGACGACCTCAAAGTCGTCAACGAGGTGGCCGGCCATGCCGCCGGGATGCCTACCTGCACGGCATCGCCGCCCGCCTCGCAGCCGCCACCCCATCGACTGCCCTGCTCGCCCGGCTCGGCGGCGACGAGTTCGTCATCCTCGCCCCGACACCGGCCCGAACGAGCTGGCCGCCGCCATCACCGCCACCCTCGCCGAACCGGGCATACCGATCGGCGAACTGCTACCCCAGGCCAGCGTCGGTGTCGCCGCCGGCAGCGGCGACGCCCGCTACACCCTGGCTCAGGCCGACGCCGCTCTGCACACCGCCAAGCGGTCCGGTCACCCGGTGCTGGTCTACGCACCCGAACGGGACGGCATCCCGAACCGTGACGGCAGCCGCCCCCCGCTGCGCCGCCGCGACCAGCGGTCCGGCACCGACCCCTTGGCCTCGACGCCGGCCACCGCCGCCGTGCAGGCCGGGCTGGTCTGCTCCGAGACTGACATGGCCACCATCCTGCGCGCCGTGCGGACCGCCCACGACTGGTGGGCCCTGGTCCTGGAAGCCACCAGCACCGGCACCGGCGCGCAGCCGCCCACCCCGACTGCGCAGACAGCCCAGGAGCACATGGCCCAGTACGCCGACCTGGCCGCCCGCATCGCCCCCATCCTCAACCCGGACCGGCAATGAGCAGCGACCGCGGCCGCACATCCGGCCGGGAACCCGTCGCTTCGGGCGTCGCCCGTGACAGCACCCGTACGCGACGGGCCATACTCCGGCAGCTGGGGCGGCTGGTCGAGCCTACGCAGCGGCTGCGCACCTACACCGCGTTCGCGTTCTGGACCCTGGCCGGCGGCCGGGCCCGCCGCCCGGTGGATCCGGCCGTGTTCACCGCGACGCAACGGCTGGTGTTTCTCGCCGCCGCCCACCACGCCGACTGCGCACCCGGGAAACCGGTCACCGCTGCCGACGTGGCCGTACTAGCCGCCATCCCGCACGACGCCGCCGCGGCCTCGCTGCGCCGGCTCGCCCGCTTCGGCTGGCTGCGCACCCGGCCAGAGCCGGGCTGCTACGCCATGCCGGCCGCCGCTGTCGCGTTCGTCGCGACCGGGGCCCTCGATGACCCGCTGCTGTTCGGCGAGCCGCTCATCGAGGTCCTCTTCGAATCCGGTCCAGAGCAGCCCAGCTGACCACGAACGGCTGCTGTCGACGCCGTCCGTTGCTGGGCGGTGCCGCAAGCCGATGCGTCCTTGTTGGCGGTCCCCGAACCGGACACCGGCATGCCCACCCCATCGTCCGAAAGGAGCTCATCCGTGAGCAACCACGAAAACCCCATCACACATCAGCCTCCCCCACCGCGTCGCATTCGCGTCGTAGCTACCTCACCAGCCGACCTGCTCGCCCTCGTCCCCTACCTGCTGGGTTTCCACCCTCACCAGTCCCTGGTGGCGCTCGGCTTCACCGACGACGAACTGGTCGTCGCCACCCGCGGGGACTTGCCCACACAAGACGACCCGGCCAACGCGGTCGACCTTCTGATCGGGCAGATGACCAGGCTGGTCACCAACAGCAGATGCACCACCGTGCACCTGTTCGGCTACGGATCACCGGACCTGGTCGAGCCGGTGCTGCGGGCCGCCGCCGATGGCTTTGCCGACGCTGGGTTGGAGGTCATCGACCTGGTGCGGGTCACCAGCGACCGGTACTTCTCCCTCCGGTCACCCGGCCCGGACGAAGGCGTGCCGTTCGAGGTCGGCAGCAACATCCTGGCCGCCTACGCCATCGCAGCCGGACAGGTCGCCTTCCCCGACCGCGACAGCCTGGCCCGCACCATCGAAGCCGTCGATGGACCGGAACAGCAGGCGATGACCCGCGCCACCATCGCCGCGGCCGAACGCCTCAACATGCTGATCGCCACCGACGGCACCGCCGCCGCGATACGCGCCGGCAAGCACGCCGTCACCGAGGCGTTCGACCGATACGCCGCAGGTGGCCGGCTCGACGACAACGAGATGGGCTGGCTCACCGTCCAGCTCATCAACCCCGAGGTACGCGAACACGCCTGGCTGCTCACCGATGACCGGTCCTGGCACGAGCAGCTGTGGCGCGATACGACACGTCGCGCCCTGCTGGACCTGGTCGCCCACGCCGCCGCCCTGCTTGCGTTCACAGCGTGGCGGCGCGGCGACGGCGTCCTGGCCAACCTCGCTGCCCGACGCGCCCTCGACGCCGATCCCGGCAACCGGTTGGCCACGCTCATCGACCAGGTGCTCGCCGCCGGGCTCTCCCCGGCCACGCTCATCTGGCCGCCGGACCAGCCACCGGCCGACGACACGCCGGACACCAGCGACCTTCCCGACCGGGCCGAGCCCAGCTAGCTCGCGGCACCACTGTCCACGAAGGACAGGCGATAAGGCGTGCCGTCGGCGACGCCGGCGGCCCAGACGTACGAGGAAAGGAAGCCCGATGGGCAAGCACGAAGTACCCGAGACCAAGCGGTCGTTGTCCCGGCGCGCGGCACAGCGCGCGCTGCACCCAGCAACCCACGTCATCACCCTCATCACCTTGCACGTCGTAGCGCTCGGGATCCTCGGAGTCGCGGAAAAGCTGCCTCTGCTCACCACGTTGCTGCACTAACCGTACCGACGGGCACGCCGCGCGCCCCGAGCATCGGCCGGCTACACGGCCCACCGGGCTCACCCGTCTGACCCGCGACAGACAACGGCCGGGCGAAACGCCCGACGATGCCCGATCTATCTCCACTTCACCACCTGATGGCCGTCGCCCGGCCACCAGCCGCGCCGGCACCGCTGCGGCGCCGCCCGGGCACGGCCGAATCGGCCGTGCCCGGGCCACTCTGCCTCACCACCGTCTGGACACATTCGACGTCCTGCGCGCGCTTACCGGGAGCGATCCCGCCAGCGCCCCGCTTCTACCGCGCCCCAGCAGAAGGGACCGACCATGCTTGTCTACAACGAACACTCCAACGACATCGGCGACTGGTGTCCCCACTCCGGGCAGCCGGCGCCACCCAACGCTGGCGACGAGGACGGCTGCCCGGCACTGTGCCACGCCAGCCGCATCGTCGACGACCCGGAACCCGCGCACGCGATCACGAGGGAGCTCGAGCCCGGATCAGCGACGCCCGCCCTGGGCGAGCTCACCTACCTCATCTCGCCCAGCTATGTGAAGTCGTGGACGGCGGTACGCGCCATCGCGGAGCTCATCGCCAACGCGCTCGACGAAGACCCGCACCCACACGTCGCCTGGGCCGATGGGGTACTGACCATCGCCGACCACGGTCCCGGAATCCCCGAGGAAGGACTCATCCTCGGCGAATCGGACAAGACCGAGCGGCAGATCGGGCAGTTCGGCGAAGGCAAGAAGGTCGCCTGCCTGGTCCTGGCCCGCAGCCCCGGCATCGGAGCGATACGGATCGACACCGTCGGCTACCAACTCGTCCCCTCTGTCCAGCGTGGACGGCTGCTCGACGGCCGGCTCCCGTCCCGCACGCAGCAGGGCGCGGAAAAGCTCGTCTACCGGGTGTACGGCAACACCCGCGCCCGGGGCACCACGGTCACCATCGAATGCCCACGCGACCTCGCTACCGAGGCCACCGGCCGGTTCCGGGCCTTGACCGAGCCGGACTACACCCCACCCGCAGAACCGGGGGCCTGCGTGCTGACCGGGGAACCCGGCCGGGTCTGGATCGGTGGCGTGCTCGTCAACACCGTGCCCGGCCTGATCGCCTCCTACGACCTGCCACTGACGAACAAGGACATGCAGAACCGGGACCGGACCGTCATCGACGCGGGCAGCCTACGCGGCGCGGTCCGCGGCATCCTCGCCGCCTGCCAGGACGCCACGGTGATCGACCGGTTCGCCCGACATGTGCTGGACGGGCACGGCCTGCGCGAACCGGAAGAGTTCTTCGCCGACGTCACCGGTCCCCGGGTACGGGCCGCGTGGCGGACCTGGGCCCGCACCCACCTGCCGGACAAGGCCTTCTACGCCGGTGCCGGCCACGAAGAAGCCGCCCTCGACCTGCGCGACAAAGGCTTCACCGAAGTCACCGCCCGCGGGTTGCCCGCCCACCGGCAGCGGGCCTTCATGGACCTGCTCGGTGTCGAAATCGCCCGAACGAGCCGACAACGTCACTACGAGAAGACCCGGGGCAAGACCACCTGGGTCGCCGACCGTGACCTCACCCCCGACCAACGCACCCTGTTGCAGCAGTCGCGGCAGCTGGTCCGGGCAGCGATTGGCGCGTTCGCTTTGGACCGGGTCCGGGTGTACTCGGCCAGCGAGGAATCCCCGTGCTCGCACGGGTTCTATTCCCCGCGCAACGGCGACGTGGCCATCCACGTCGACGCCCTCGCCGACCGCCACCAGACGCTGACCACACTGATCCACGAAGCCGCCCACCGGGTCGGGCACCGCGGCGGCGGCCGCTGGGCACCCATCCTCGACTACGGGGACCGCTCACGCGGATTCGAGAACCTGCTCAGCGAGTTCGCCGGGCTCCTGCTCAGCTACCTCGCCGACGCCGGCAGACTCCCAGACCTGGCCGAGCCACCAGCCGCGACCTCCCGCGAGGATCGTCGCGCCGTCGCAGACGCCGCCGCCCCGGTCAGTCGCCGGGACCTAGCCCACCTGTTGCGCGACCGGCTCCCGCACGCCCTATCCGACAAGGGATTCACCAGCGAAAAGGATCTCATCGACGCCACCGCCGTGCACCCCGACGTCTGGCGCACCCTGACCAGACCACGGCCGGCCGGCTACCGACGCAGGTGGGGCGCCGGCGGGCGGGCCTGGGACTACGACAAGGTCGCCCTGCTCGCCGAAGCCGCCGGGGTCGCCGCACCGGTCGTCTGGCTCGGCTACAACCTGTGCGAAGGACCCATCTACGGCCGCCAACGCCAACACTGGAACCGGCCCGGCCCCTGGACCAAGAAGATGCGCGAGGCGACCATGCGTGCCTGCGCCGACCTGCAAACGCTCGGCGGCGCCTACGCCGCACAGATCCCGGCCCTGCACGCCCTGATCAACGGGCAGACCGGCGCTGTCCTTGGCGACGACAGCTGGCAGGAACCGGCCCGCGTCCTGATCGCTCTGGAACGCCAGCGACTGCGCCTCGACGCCGGCACGGCCTAACGATCTGCGTCCTCGGATGCTCGTGCTGCGGTCAGTATTTTGATGCTCCGGCCATTCCCGCCGGGTCCAGGTCCCGCGCCCGTCAACGGTGTTCGCCCTCGCAAGGCTGCGTAGGTCCACCGTTGACGGGCGCGGGTCTGTGATGCCGGGTGTGGCAGGGCGGCCCAGCCCTGAAGCGGCCACCCACCCCTTTTTTGTCTACCCTCGTCCCATATGAGTGCTTTTGGAGTGCTGAGGTTGGTGGGAGAGATCGCCGGCCATGGTTGGTTTCGCGGCCGGGCAGGAGGTTTCAGGGATGCGGCTTGTCGGAGCGTGGCATGTCACCGGGGCGCGACCGTGGTCCGCGGGCGGCCACGTCGCGGCATAGTTGTGTGGCCAGCGCGGCTGTTTCCTCGGCCGGTTCCTGGCCGGTGTCCAGCAGGGCACGCGACAGCCGGCTGAACCGGGCCCGGATGGCGTCGATGTCTGCGGCGGCGGCGTGCGCGCGCATCGCGGCGACCGCCAGGTCCTCGTTGATCGGGTCAAGGTCTGCCGCGGTCTGCAGGTAGCCGGCGGCCTGCTCTGGGTGGTCCGGGCCGACCAGTTCGGCGAGTTGGGTATGTGCGGTGACGCCGTGGCGGCGGCTGACCTCCACCTCGACGTTGGCCCACTCGTAGGTGCCGTCCTCGTCGTACAGCAGACCGCCGAACGCGGCCACGGCCCGCTCGAGCGCAGCCTGTCGAGCCGGGGTGTCGGCGGCGGTGCTCGCCTCGGCGACCGCGTCGCCTACCCGCCACCAGTCGACGTCGACCAGGTCGGGGGCCAAGATGTACCGGCCGCCCGGGTTGAGCACGAACTCCGGCCCGACGGGCTTCTTCCCACCGCGCGGCCTACGTGCCGCCGCGGCGTCTGGCTCAGCCTGCTGCGCGGTGATGCGCGCGCCGGAGCGCAGGCTGGCCCGCAGGTTGGCCACGTCGGTGGCGAGGCGTTCCTTGGCCCGGCTCATCGGGGCGTCCGGCCACAACGCTTCTTTGATGTCGTCGATGGCCGCCCCGCCGCGGTGCGCGGCGAGGTAGAGCAGCAGTTCGGCCGCTTTGCGGCGCAGCCCGGCGACAGCGGTGCCATCCGGTTTGAGGATGGCCACGCGTCCGAGGACCCGCACCCGGGCCGGGACGACGGCACCGGCCGGCACGTCGGGGCGGCGGCCGGAACTGTCGGGCGGCGGGGGTGAGCCGGCGTTCGACGGATCGGTGGTTTGGTCCTGATCGCCGGTGTCTGGGGCGTCGTTGGCAGCGGCGGGGTCATCGAGGTCGCCGCGCGGCTGGTCGGTGGTACCGGCCTGGCCCTGCGGCGCTTGTGCCGCTGCGGGTGCCGGCGGGGCCGGCGTTCCAGAGCCGCCGATGGCCGCAGACGTCGGTGGGTATACGGCGGCGGCCGGCTCGGGTGGCTCGCCGGTATGTGCCTCGCGCAGCACGGCGACGCCGTCCATCGTGGCTCTCTGGTCCAGGGTGGACAGGCGCTGTCCGTCGCCGCCGGTGGTGCTGCCGTCCGGCTCGACGTGCACGGTGGTCCCGGCGGGCCAGTCGCCGAGCAGGACCGCGCCGATGCTCATGCCGTGGGACAGTTCCAGAACGCCCGACAGGCGGTGGCGTTTGGCCGGCTCGGGTGTGTCCGCGATCAGCAGCATGGGTGGCAACGGTTCGTGGTCGGGGAACCGGGTGTGTAGTTCGGTCAGGTCTTGCGCGTCGTGCTGGTCCAGGATCCAGGCGCGGTCCAGGTTCTCCCGGTGCAGATGGGTGACCGCCTCGCTCAGGCCGGGGGTGACGATCAGCCGTGGGATCGATCCGACCAGGTCTACGACGGCGTGCCCGCCGACCAGGTCGGCCAGCACACTGGCCGGCACCACCACGGTGGCCTCGGCGTCCGGGTCGAACGCGTGCCCAGCCGACAGGGTCGCCACGAGCATCGCGCGGGCGGCCCCCGCGGCACCGGGCCCGGTCAGACCCAATCCGCCCGCGGGAAGCGGCCCCCAGCCAGCCAGTTCCGGTCCGTGCGGGCCGGGCTCGGGCAGCGGTGGTTTAGGATCCATCTGGGCGTACTCGCGCACGGTGGGGCCAGGGTTCGGCGGCTCCAGCAGGTGCGGGGCCTGACGGCGGACTTCGCGGCGCAGCCGAGTGACCGTGGCCGGCAGCGGTTGCAGGGTGGGATCGGTTGCTGGATCCGGCGCGGTGCGTGGGTTGTAGCGGTGCCGGCGACGTAACCACACCACGGCCGCGGCGGCGGCAAGCGCGGCAGCGAGCCCGATGGTGACCCAGCCGTTCCGGATCGCGACGCCGGTGTCGTCGCTGGAACTGTGCTGCGGGCGTTCGGCCGCTGTCGATGGCTCCGCCGGGCTGGCGGTGGTCTGGTCGGACGGCGGCGAAGTGGCCGGCGGTTGGTGGGGTTCGACGACGCCGTCGGGCTCCTGCCGGTCCCCGGGCTGGCTTGGCGCCGCTGACGTGGGCGGCGGTGGAGGCGTCGTGCGCGGTGCCGGTGGTGGTTTCGGATGGGTGGGCGCGGCCGGTTGAGCGCCGGCGGGTGGGTGGGCGTCGTCGGGCAGGGTCAGTATCCAGGTTGGTTCGATGTGGTGGCCGCCGCGCATTCGGCCGTGCCGGTCGTAGCGGGCCTTGTTGAGGTCGTAGATCTCCACCCATCGGTGCGGGTTTCCCAGCCACACCTGCGCGATCTCCCACAGAGTATCTCCACGTTGGACGGTGGCGGTGTACTGGCGACCCGCGGTCGCGACAGTGATCGGCCCGTCGGCGGCGACCACGGCGAACCGGGGCAAGTCCTGCACGCCGGCTGTGGCCGGGCGTGCCTTGCTCGGCGCGGCCGGGCCGGCAGGCAGGCTGGTGCGAGCCGCCGTACCGGTCGGTACTTCAGACCAGGTCGCCATCGGCTGCGGGGCGGCAAACGACGCATGGGATGTTGTCACGGCCGTGGCCGAGACCACGGCACCGGGCGTGGCGGCCGCCGCCGTGAAGGTGGCGCCGGGACCGGCGGCGAGGCCGGCGACAAGCATGGCCGCGAGGGCCTGCATCGGGGAGATCAGCCGCAGGCGCCGGCTGGCCCGGCCTCGGCGCGCCGCCTGCACCTCCACCGCGAGGGCGCGGCAGAACGCCGCCCACACCAGCCACAGCGCGACCGCCAGCACCTTGACCACGGCGGCGTCGTCGAAGTCCCGGGCCAGCAGCGCCGCGACGTCTGCCACGCTGCCCGGAAGCCGGTCGGGCAGGGGCCAGCCGACGAAGTACGCCAGGCCGGCCGGCACACCGGCGACCACGACGAGCACCGCGACGGCGCTGGCCGACCGCACCACGAGCCGGCCGATCCAGTGCATCAGCACCATCGACACCTCCCCTCGCCTCGGTGGCATCTGGTCAGGCCGGCTCTACCGGCGTGGCGGTGGCTGACGCGGTCGACGTCACCGTCACCGTGGGATGGCCGAAGGTGCGCAGGGCGGGCGTGGCTTGCCTGCTGGTGACGGTCACGGTAATCGTGGCGGCGGTGACCCCGTCGACGCTGCCGGTCGCACCGGCCGCGGCAAGGAACTGCAAGGCGGCTTGCGCCGCCCGAGCCGGGTCCAGGCGTAATTGCCCGGTGGCCCGGTAGGCGGCGAGGTCGATCTGTTGCGCGCCGGCCCGGGCAGCGGACTGGGCCAGGCTGTAGCCCTGGGACCGGGCGGCCAGCACGCTCCCGCCTCCGATGATCGCCGCGGCAAACATCAGTCCAATGAGGACGATGTAGAGGATTTGGATGGTAGCCGCGCCGTGGTCGTCCGGCCGCCAACGCAGTCGCATCGCGGCGGGGTCGGGGACCGCACGGCGGCGCCGGTCACACATTCCGGCCTCCCGGCTGCGGTCGCACCAGGTGGATCGGCACACCGCGAAAGACGTCTACCGGACTGGCGGCCGTCGCGGTGAAGGCCATCGTGCCTGGCAAACCCAAGCCAGTGAGCCGCCGGACGGCAGCGATGCACTCCACGGTGACCGTAACCAGTCCACCGCGGCGGAACCCGCTCGTGTCGACCTGCACGGACAGGGTCGTACAGCGGCCGGCGAGATTGCTCTGGGCGGCGTCGTTGGCCGCGGCCCGTGCCGTGGCGGCGTCCCGCGACTGCGACGCCGCCCGAGCGGCGGCCGCCGCGGCGGTATTGACGTCCAGGTTGGTGCGGGCCATCACGATGGAGCCGGCGATCAGAAGCCCGGCCAGCACCAGCATCGGCAGGCCGATCGCGAACTCGACCGCGACCGCGCCGCGGTCGCCGCGTGTCCGAGCGGCCGGGTGTGGCCTACCCGGTGTGCGCGGGCTGCCGTTGCTGCCTCGACTCATCGCGGCACGACGCTTTCGGTCGGGGCGTGAACGGTCACGGTGATCGGAAGCGGCAGCCCATGGGCGGTCCCGGCGATGGTGACCGTCGTAGTCCACGGCCCCCGCTGGATGTGGACGGTTGGGTCGTCCAGGAACCGGCCGCCGAGTTGGGCCAGCAGGTCGTGGGCGTCAGCGTTTCCCGCGGCCTCGCTGCCGTCGACGACGCGGGCGGTTTGTGCGGCGTGGTCGGCCGCCGCCTGCGCGGCCAGCCAGCCCACGCCCCAGACGAATGCCTGTCCGAACAGCAGCACCAGACCGATCAGGATGGGAAAGCCGACCGCGAGCTCGACCGCGGTGGAGCCACGGTCGCCCCGTCCTGACCGGCGACGCGGTCGTGCCGTCGCACGCCGACCGTCGATATGCCGTGCTGGCAATTTTGTCCCTCCTGTCCTGCTGGAATGCCGGCGGACCGCTTTGCTGTCCCTGGTGCGGGGTTACTTGAGCACCCAGCCCTGGACGACACCGGCGACGCCTGACTTGTAGGAGGCGTACAGGCCGATGATCACGCCGGCGCCGGCGGCGATGCCGATCGCGTACTCCACGGCGTGGCTGCCCCGGTCTGGTTCCCGCCTCGCCTGCGCGATGCGTCCCTGGATGGCGGTGTTCAGTCGGGCCACGACGGCCCTGATCACGGTGCGCATTGTCGATCTCCTCTCGCCGAATTTCATGATCATCTTTTATGGTTGGAGTGCTGCCATCGCTGGGTAGACGAGGAACAGCAGGAACACGCTGGTCAACGCCATCAGCGGGATGGACATGCGTTCGGTGGCGGCTTCGGCTTGGGCTTCCAGTTCGGCGGCCAGCCGCTGCGACAGGGCCTGGCCGCGGGCGGTGAGCGCCTCGCGGATCCGGGTGCCCTCGTCGGAGGCCAGTTGCAGGGTGCCGGCCAGCTGCTCCAGTTCGATGACGCCGGTGTCCTGGCCGAGCTGGCCAAGGGCCTGCCAGATCGGCTGGCGGGTCAGCCGCGCCGTGGCGAGGGTGCGTCGGATCCGGCGGGCGGCCCAGCCGGAGGCGATCTCGGAGGTATCGGTGAGGGCTTGCTCGATGCCGGCGCCGGCGGCCAAGGCGGGTGGGACGATGTCCAGCAGCGCGGCCAGGGTGTGGCGGATCAGCCGGCGCCGCTGTTCGGCCTCCTCGTGGACGGATACCTCGCTGAGCAGGTAACCGCCGGCGGCAACGACTAGACCGAGCCATATCGGGACGCTCCAACCGATCCCCGCACCCATCAGGTTGACCACGGCGACGGTCGCCGTGGGTGCGAGCAGGCCGAGCCCGGCCAGGCCGAGTTGGCCGGCCAGAAACGCGTGTGGGTCGCGGTCGAGGACCGCCAGGTCGCGGAGGGTCTGCGGGCGGGGCAGCCCGGCCCGGGTCAACGGGGCGGTCAGGCTTCGCCGAAAGCGTTGTCGACCCGTCGAGGGTTGTAGGGGTGGTCCATGCAGCGCCGCAAGGGTCTGGGCCAGGGTGGTGCGGGCCGGTGCGAGCGCGGCGACCAGCGCGGCGACGGCGGCGCCGAGGCCAGCGCCGATCACGATGAGTGCGTTCACCGGTCGCCCCTTGGGTTGCTGCCGGGTTGTCGAGGTTTGTCAGGATTCTGGGCAGGTCGGGTACCCGGCCGGTGCGGACCAGCCAGAGCAGGCAGCCGGCGAACATGGCGCCGATCACGGCCAGGATCAGTTGGCCGGCGGGGCTGCCGTAGGGGGCCAGGAAGTCGTGGGCGAACAGCGTCAGCCCGGCAGCGCAGCCCAGCACGACGGCGATGATGATGCGGGTGGCGGTGCGGGTTCGGGCCCGGCCGGTCGCGATCCGCAGCCGCGCCGCCGCGTGCTGACGGGCCGCGCGTCCGACCCCGGCCAGGCTGGCCGCGATGTCCCTGGCCTGGTGTTGCGAGGCTTGCAGCAGCACGTTGGTGACCAGGTCCGCGGTCGGGTCGGCCATCGACGTCGCGAACTGACGTAACGCGTCCGGGAGCTTGATCCCGGCCCGCGGCGCGGCCGCCAGCGCCATCAGCTCGGCACGGATCTGCGCTGGGGCGACCTGCGCGGTCTGCACGATGGCTTGTTCCAGCCCGGCGGCCGAACGCAGCGTGCCGGCCAGGTCTTCAGCCCAGGCGGCGATCGCCTCGACCCGGGCCAGCATCTGCCGGTGCGCGCGGTCCGGTCCCAGCACGGCGGGCAGCGACCACGCGGCCAGGCCGGCCAGGATCGCCGCGACCGGCCACCGGGTGGCCGCCCCCACGACCGCCGCGACCGTGAGGACGCCGGCTACCCGAACCATGGAGCCTTTGGCCGGCATGCCACGGCTCGCGCGTCGGGTTGGCCGCGCCGGTGGTCGCAGGCCGAAGGCCAGCAGTACGACGGCGCCGCCGATCCCGGCGCCGAACAGGGCGAACAAGGCGACCATGGTCACCAGCCCTGCAGCAGGTCGGGGTTGAACCCCGCGGCGGCCAGCTCGTCCAGCGTGGCGGCCCGCAGCGGTGCCCCCGGCAGGGCGCGGCGGTCGGCGCCGGGCGTGAAGACTTCGTTGGAGATGACCTCGGTGCCCTGCGCGCCGACCACTTCTCGGATCGAGGAGACCACCCGTACCCCGTCGGCGGACCAGGCCAGGTGCACGACGAAGTGCACGGCGGCGCCGATCAGCGGCGCGGTCGCTTCGAACGGCAGCCGCTGCTCACTTTGTGCGGCGTACGTCATCAGCTTGGTGAACGCCTGCTTCGACGTGGAGGTGTGGATCGTGGCCATGCTGCCGTCGTTGCCCTGGGACATGCAGTTCAGGACCGGCACCACCTCGCCGCCGCGGGCCTCGCCGAGGATGACCCGGTCCGGTGACATCCGCAGCCCCCACCGCACCAGCTCGGCCAGGTCGACCCCACCTTCGCCCTCCACGTTCGGCTCCCGCGCCTGCATCGCCACACAGTCCGGGTGAGCCGGATCCAAATCGAGGGCGAGCTCGTCGGTGTCCTCGATGGTCACCAACCGCTCCGACGAGGGGATCGCTTTCGCGCAGGCGCGCAGGAACGTGGTCTTCCCGGTGGCCGGACCACCGCAGATGATGATGTTCTTTCGGGCGCGGACCATCGCCGCCAGCAGGTCCCGCAGCACCCGGTCCATCACCCCGTACCGTGCGGCCAGTTGGTCCAGGTCGACGTCGAGCAGGGTGTGGCGGCGGATCGACACCGACGGCTCCCGCGACAGCAAGGTCGCGAACAGCCGGGACCCGTCCGGCAATCTCACGGAGACCCGGGGCACCCCCGGTCGAACCGGCGCTCGTCCGCCCCGGCGCGGGCCGCGATGGACCGCACCAGGTCGACCAGCTCGTCCCGGGACGCGAACAGCGGCGGCACCCGCTCCTTTCGACCGTCGGCGTAGGTGACCCAGACCACCGGACCGTTGAGGAAGAGGTTCGTCACCGCCTGGTCGGCCAGCCACGGCTCCAGCGGACCCAGGCCGGAGAACGCGTCCCGCAGCGCGGCGGCGACCTGCGCCTCGACCGGCGGGTCAAGAGGCATCTGCCCGACTGCGAGCCGCGCCGCCGCGTGCGCGTTCAGCGCCTTCCCGACCAGCTCGTGCACCAGCCGGTCCCGGTCCGGACCGGACAGCAGCGGATCGGCCGCGGCCAACCCGTCCGAGACCTGGCGGCGTAGCTGATCGATTGCGTCCTGATGCGGCGACCGCCGCCACCCATCGACGAGCACACCCGGCGGCCTGGTCATCGCGGTGCCCGCACCGGCTCGGCGTGGGGTTGCGGGGCGTGCAGGACCGGGGAGACCGCCGGCGGCAGCAGCGGCGTGCCCAGGGCAGGCGCCGGTTCGGTCGCTGCCAACGCCTCGGCGATGCGGGCGACAGCCCGACCCCATGCCAGCCGCCGCCAGTTCGGCACCTGCAGTTGCCCGGCCAACGCGGGCGCACCCCACCGGCTGTGCGGCACAGCGCCGATGACCGAAACCCCCAGAGCCCGGGTGATCTGCCCGGTCGGCACCCGGCCGGATCCGGCGGGGACCAGCCACAACCGGCCCGCCAGGCGCGGCAGCAGCCACGGCAGCCGCGCCCCGACCTGGTTCAGCTCCGCCAGTTCCGGGCGGGCCAGCAGCAACACCTGGTCGGCCGCACCGGCCAACGCAAGATTCGGACCGCCCGGCTCGAGGCGGCCGAGGTCCAGCACCACTGTCGACGACCCGGCCGCCCGCCGCAGTATGCCCGTTCCGCGGTCGGCCAGCATGCGCACCGAGGCCGCGGCGCCGTCACCCGGTGGGGCCAATACCGCGTCCACGCCCACCGGCAGCCGTTGCAGGTGTGCGCGCAGATCCTGCCCCGCCGCCGGGTGCACGGTGGCGGCGGCCAGCCCCGCCAACCCAGGGCTGGGGTGATGCCCGAACCGGGCCCACAGGTCCCCGCCGGCCGGGTCACCCTCGACCAGCACCGCGCCCGGCCGTGGCCACAGCGCCGCCAGACCCACGGCCAGGGTGGTCACCCCGGGCGCGCCTTTCACCGACGCGACCGCGACCAACATTCGACTCACTGCCCTGCGCCGAGTTGGACCAACGTCACCTCGCCGGCTGCGGACGCCACCCGGGTCGCGTCCCCCTCGGCCAGCAGCAGCGACACCGCCACATCTGAGGCCAGGTCACCGACCGGTTGCACCGACACCACCGTCGCCTCGGCCCGCACCACCTGGCCGCTCGTGACGCCGCTGGCCGGGTTCGCGGCGGGCAGGGCCAGCACCGTCACCCGGCTGCCGGCGATGACACCGGACGGCATACGGCCCGCCTTGACCAGCGCCGCGGTCACCGCCTGACCCGGCGGAGGCCACGCCGGAGCGCCAACATGGGCCGGTGACAGCAGCGTGCCGGCCGCCAGCGGCAGCACCGCCCGGCTGCCCACCACGCGCGCACGCGCGCTACCGGCAATCGTCGCCACGCCCGAGTCGGCACCGACGCGGACGACTGTGATGTCGGCGTCGGCGATGACCTGCCCGGCGCTGACCGGACGTGCCGCAACCAGGACGGGCTGGCGAGCGTCGAGCTGACCAGCCACCACGGCGCCGGCCAGCCCGAACCCGAGAATCAGCGCCACCGCCAACAGCACCCGCACCGGACTGACCCGGCGCCGCAGGCCCGGCGAACCGGCCGCCAACCCCGCCGGGTAGCCGGCGGATCCGCCGGATGGGGTGGTCAGAGTCTGCGTCGATGACACCACCGCTCACCGCCCGCCGGCCGTGTTCAACGCCGGCGCCTCCACAACCCGCAAGGGCAGGTTCGCCGTGGTAGTCAGGTCCGGCACGGTGCCGGCCTGGCCGCCGCCGCGCCACGCCACCGCCCAGGTGACGGTCACCGTCACCGTCATCACGCCAGCGCGGTCGTAGGTGTACCCACATGTCGGCGACGCGGCACGCGGATCCGTTCCGGGCCGCCACACGCTGCCCTGACCGCACGCCTGCACCGCGCCGTCCCCGAGCCGCCACACCGCCTTCTTCGCAGTGGCCGTCGCGGTAACGCTCATCCCCGGCACCGCAGCCGTCGCCGACCGCGACGCCCACGACAAACCGTCGACCCACAACCACACCGGTACCCACACCAACACGTCGGCCTGCGCCGCGTCCGGATTGGTGTGGATGCCCGGGGCGGGCAGGTGCAGCCGGGACACCGCATCCTGGGCAAGGACCGACGGATCCGGGGCCGGTGGGTCGGTCAGCCACATCGGCTGGGTCTGTGACACTCCGCCGGCCTCTCGTTCGCAGGCGCGCACGTACCAGGCGCCCGGTCCCGCGCCCGCCGGCGGCGGCAACTGCGGCTGCACCCGCTCGTAGCGGCATCGTGTCGGCTCGCCAGAGCCGCCCGACTGGTTGCCTGAGCCGTTGTCGTTGGGGCTGCCCGCCTGGGCGGGCGTGCCGGCATGTAGGCCACACTCGGCGGTGGTGCTGTTCTCCGAACAATCGACGCCGCCGATTCCCCGTCGGCATGCGCGGGAGCGGCGGCAGCGACGACACCAGCCAGGACCAGGCCGGCCAGCGCGGGCAGAAAAGTCGTCTTCAGCATCAACATGTGTCAGGGTCCTGTACTCCAAAGCTCGACACCTTCCAGCCACCGTTGCTTTTCGTCACGGTGGCCAAGGCCGAGCGGCGCCCACCCGGAATGTCGTTCAACAGCTCGCCAGAAGCCTTGTAGACCAGGAACCGGCTGTCGTCGACGCAGTCAGTGATCGTCACGGTTGTCGGGTCCACGTCCGGTGTCGCGTTCGATACGCGTGGATCGGTGACAATCTCACCCTTCAGAACCTGTCCTTTGTCCTTATAGGACTTCAGGCCGGCGGTCAGAGTCGCCAGGGCGCGGTCACGTGCGTATCGGGCCAGGTCCGGATCGGCCGAATTCGCAGTCAACCCGGCCCGGGCGTATGCCTGCCACATCCCTTGCCAGGCGGCCAACGCTTGCGCCTCGGCGGCACTGCGCATGCTCTGCGGCGGCGCGGATAGGCTAGGCGCGCTCGCCGGGTCATCGCTCGCGGGCGACGTGGTGTCGCTGCAACCGGCCGCGGCCAGCGCCAACACGCTCACTACTGCCACCACCCGCCAAACCCGTCCCCGCATGGTCCTCGCCCCCGGTTGCAGGTGCCGACCATGCAGTCCCAGCCGTCCGTTCGGCAGTTCTGGAGCGCCGCCTCGGCCGTGGCGGTGCCGGGCATAGCCACCAGCCCTGCCACGGGCCGCCGCAGCGCGGCCGGCCGCGCCGTACGAGGGCTCGTGTCGACGAGCGCTCGCAGATTGATACGTCATGATCAAACCTCCCGCCACACAAGGTGCGGATCGCGCGGCAGGCCCACCGGAAATCAACCGGATGCCTCTGCGCCGCGCCCCTATCTACTACCAGTAGACGTATGGGAAGATAAACACAAACCACTGCATGCTGTCAACTAGCTATCCAAGATCAGATATGGTTATCTACTAGCAGTAGACGTAGGGAGTGCCGGCATGGCCACAACCGGGCCCGCGACCAACGACGGCGAACCCGCCCTCAACACCCTCGCCGACCGGCTGAACTACCTGTTCCGCACGATCCACCCCGCGGACCGCGGGCCCTACACGCTCCAAGAGGTCGCGGACGCGGTCGAGGCCGCCGGCGGGCACATCACCGCCCAGTACATCAATCACCTCAGGACCGGCGTCCGAGACAACCCCACGATCAAGGCCGTCACCGCCCTCGCCGACTTCTTCGGCGTGCCCCCCGGCTACTTGCTGGGCGACGGCGACACCGCCAAGGTCACCGAGGAACTCCAACGCCTGCGTACCGCCCGAGATGTTCAAGAGGCCCTCAGCGATCCCAACATCCGCACTCTCGCCTTACGAGCCCGCGAGCTGTCCGAGCCCCACCTCAAGCTCGTCCTCACGATGCTCGACCAAGTCCAGCAGCTGGAGGGCAAGCCACCCCCAACCAAGAGCCGCCGACAGGCCACGGGTCCGTAGCCCAAAGCGGCCTCCGGCCCGGGCAGGGCTGGGGCCTCCGGCCCAGGTCCTGCAGGGCGTGGAGCCGCAGGGCACGGCAACAGGAGTTCCGACGGTCGCCCCGTTGGCTCATGATCTCCAGCGTGGCCAGGGCGCCCGCGTGTTCGTGACGCGGATCAGGCAGCCGGCTGCGGACTTGAACCAGCACCTAACGGTCGACCGAAGCCAGTGGGAGGAATAGCGCATGGTCGAAATAGGTGCACTCCACCAGTAAAAACCGGCGCGGTCCTCATCGAGTCAATGCCTTTGCAGCACTGGATTTCGCCGGAATGCGCAGTCATGCGTTGTGGCCGGGAGGATAGATACTCACGGGCACGATGATTCGTGGTTGGGGCCGTTCGCCTTCGAGAGCCCGCAGGAGGACGGCAGTAGCAGTCTCGGCAATCCGCCTGGAATCCTGGACTACGGTCGCCCGGAATTGCGTCCCGCCAGATCGGATGACGGACATCGCCTCATCAGTCCCATCCACGCCGACCACAATAAGATCGGAGTGCACGCCCTCTGAAACGGCATCCTCGTGTAGCGCATCGAGCGCACCTAGAGCCATCTCGTCGTTCGTACAGAAGATCGCATCAAGCAGACGCCCTTCCTGTCGGGCGCTGCGCAAGTACCTGCCAGCTATCTCGCGTGACCTGTCTCGAACGAACGCTCCATGGTCGTTGACCTCAACTACCGCACCTGGAAGCTTGTCCTTGAGCGCTGCGACAAACGTCCTCTGCCTCTCTGCCTGCGCCGCGCTGCCGATCACTAACACGCGCGGTCGCCTTTTTTGGCGCTGGGCCATCTGGTCTGCGACATAGCGGGCTGCTGCTACGCCGATTTCATTCTGGTCCGATCCGACGTAGCAGGACCATGCAGGAAGATCTTCTGGTCGAGCGAAAGGCATGACGTCGACAAAGATTACCGGAAAACCGGCCCGGGAGCAAAGCCTACGCAGCTCGCCACTAATGCTGTCGGGCTCGGCTGCTATGATAAAGGCACCGACGAAGTCCCGGGGACGGCGAGCAACAGCGGTCAACTGCAGCAATTGCCCCTGTCCGCTGAAATCGTGAAGCGGAAGTTTTAGGACGGCGTCGTAAGCTTGGCTTTCGAGAGCCTGAACACCGCGTTGGAGAAATTCGGCAAACCAGTGTTTCTGAGCAAATGCCGGTATCATGATGAGGATGCGCTTGGGTCGCTGTTCTCGTAGCCGAATGAGGAAGATAGCGAGAACTACGGCAGTGGTCGAGCCGAGAACGACAGACCACAGCGGGACAGGCGCCTCCAGCCATCGTGCACGGGACAAGGTTGCCGCCACTGCCGCTGCAGCCGCCAAGATCGCACCGCTCAATATTGATGCTGTCAGTTCAAACAGTAAGCGCTGCCGCTTTCTCAACTGCGGCCCTCCCGATGACCACTTGGCCGGCACGCAACACGGCCACGGCCACGGTAGCGTCATGCCCTGGACGAAGAGGCGCATATGTCAGCCAGGCGACAAACAGGTCTCCGATGACGTCTCTCGGACGGCACGTTCGGGTCGACGTCCAGGGCTGCGAGATCGATCCAAGACTCTCCGGATACCGCGCTTGGAGCATGCGACCGTCTCTGGTTGTGGGCGATCGAGTAATTCCCCCGGGGTTGCGGTCACGCAATTCCTCCAGGGCTGGCCCGTAGCTGATGTTACTTCGCGTTCGTGGTGGACTGGGGGACGGCGCGTCCGGGGCGTTTGTTGGGCCGGTAGCTGGGGCCGTTCATGAAGACCTGGTGGCTGGTGTTGATGAGCCGGTCGAGTAGGGACTCGGCGACGACGGGGTTCGGGAACAGTGGATACCAGTCCGGCGGGTTGCGGTTGGAGGTCGTGATCAGCGACCGGCCGGCTTGGGCTCGTTCGCTGATGAGCTCGTAGAGGTCGTCGGCTTGCTGTGGGGTGTACTCGCGCATCGCGAAGTCGTCGAGGATCAGCACGTGGGGTCGGGCGAGTTCGCCGAGGCGTTTGGGCCAGGTGCGGTCGGCGTGGCCGTCGGCGAGGTGGGCCAGGACGCGGCTGGTCTTGTAGAAGCGGACCTCGGCGCCTTGGCGGATGGCCAGGTGTCCGAGGGCTTGTGCGACATGGGTTTTCCCGATACCGACGGGGCCGTGCAGGAGGACTGATTCTCCGCTGTGGAGCCAGCGGAGGGCCGCGAGGTCGCGGATCTGCGCGGCGGGCAGCTTGGGGCTGGCTGCGAAGTCGAAGCCTTCCAGGGTGGCCTGTTCGTCGAAGTGGGCGCGGCGCAGCCGGCGGTGCATGGACATGGTCTCCCGGCGGGTGATCTCGTCTTGGCAGAGGACCTGCAGGAAGTCCAGGTGCCCGAGTTCGCCGGCTTGGGCTTGGACCAGGCGGGCGTCGAGGGTTTCCAGCATGCCGGACAGTTTCAGCGCGCGGAGGCTGGCGTGCAGGGCGGTGTCGATGACGGTCAACGGTTCTCCTGGTAGATGAGGGTGAACAGGGCCTGCTGCACGCGCAGCAGATCGGTGCCGGTGGTGATCGGTGGGTAGCCGTGTTGGGCCAGGACGTCGGCGACGTCGAGGGCGAGGCCGATGGTGAACCGGCTGTCGATGCCGGTGCCGGGTTGGCTGATCGGGTAGGCGGCCAGATCAGAGCTCATCAGGCCGCTCCCTCGTCGCCGTCACGGGCCGGCAGGGGGTAGACGTTGTCGAACAGCGCGGCCGGGCCGTGCAGGTGCGCGGCGGCGCCGCCGTCCCCGGTTGGTGGCGGTGGCGGGTCGGTCTCCACACCGGCGGCCAGGATGCCTTTGATCGTGCGGTAGGACGGGTCACCGGCCACGACCGCCTTGCCGCACGCCGCTTCCAGTCGTCCGGGGCCGTGCTTGTCGGCTAGGCCGAGCACACCTTGGGCGGAGCGCAGCCGGTAGAGCGCCCCGACCTCCAGCAGGCAGGCGATGACCGTGGTGCAGGCGGGTCCGATCTCGGCGGCTCGGCGCCGGCACCAGGTCGGGGTCCGCATCGCGAACGCGATCTTCTCCGGCGGGTAGTGCGAGGTGTCGGTGCGCTTGCCCTTGCTGGCACGGCCGTGCGTGGCCACCAATTGTCCATTGTGGAACATCTGGACGGTGGTCCACGTTTCGCGGGCATCCAGGCGCTGCCCGATCAGCCGCCACGGCACCGAGTACAACGCCTTACCGACCTTGACGTGGATGTCCGGGCCGACCTTGCCGGTCGACCACGTCGCCAACACGAACGGGCGCGCCGGCAACGGCCCCAGCGCCGACGCCTCGACCGCTTGAAACACGGCCACCGGCGCGGCCCCGTCCAAGGGTCGGCTGGCCCGCTGACCGGCCACCTTCAGGCACCAGTCCACCGCCGCGGCCTGCATCTGCCCGACCGTGTCGAACTGCCGGCCACGCCACAGCGAGTCGCGGACATACGGCATAGGCCGTTCCACCCTCGGCTTATCACGGGGCTTTCGGGCCCGAGCCGGGTCGATCAGGGTGCCGTAGTGCTCGGCCAGCTCCGCATACGAGCGGTTCAGCTTCGGGTCATACAGATCCGCGCGCTCCACCCCGGTGGCCAGGTTGTCCGGCACGATCCGTTCCGGGACACCGCCGAAAAACCGGAACGCCTCCACATGCGACTCGGTCCACGCGCGTTGGTCCATCCGCAGCACCGGACGCACGAACATGTGCCTCGAGTGCGCCAGCACCATCACGAACGCCCACACCGTGACCCGCTTACCGGTGCCCGGGTCGGTCCACATCCCCAACCGGCCGTAGTCGACCTGCGCCTCATGCCCCGCAGGCGGGGTCTCGCCCAGCACCCGCACCAGCGCCCGCCGGGTCTCCTCCGGCAGGTTCGCCCGCACCCACCGACGAAACGAGGCCACCGACGCCTCCAGCCCGTGCTCGTCACGCAGCCGCTGATGGATCGTCGCCGCGGTCACGCCCGCCTGAAGTTGCCCGGCGACATAGTCCCGGTGCACCTCGATCGCCGGCCAGGTCACCTGCCGCAACCGGGTATCCACCAACTCCGGGAACCAGCCCCGCACCAGCTGCGCCCACTCATCCTGCGATCGCGCCGGCCCACCCGGCACCACCCCGGCCGCGATCGCCGGCGCCGTGTACTTACGGATCGTCTTGCGATCCACAGCGAGGCTGGCCGCCAGCTCGTGCTGCGACCGACCCGCATGCCAGTGGACCAAGATCTCGACTATGTCGATCACGTAGAAGCTTCTCCTCGCCATCGGCGCCTCCACCCCACCCGGGAACGGAGGCAGACTGATCTCCTGCGAGGACCAGACCCCGACGCCACGCACGTGCTCCCCTGGGGGAATTACGTGAACGGTGGGGGAATTACGTGATCGAAACCCAGTCAGATGGAGGAATTACAAGATCGCCGACATCTGGTCAGACTTTCACCTACGATCGCGTCGTGGGTGGTGCTTCCTGGCTGGTCGGACTGGTTGTCGCCGCTTTCTGAAAAATGACCCCCCAGTGATCTCTGAAAATTGACCCCTCTGAGCCTTGGAGGGTGATCAAGGTGGAGGACTGGGCTGAGATCCGCCGTCTGCATCGGGCGGAGGGTGTGCCTATCAAGGAGATCGCTCGGCGGTTGGGGGTGGCTCGGAACACGGTCCGGGCGGCGTTGTCCTGCGACCGGCCGCCGTCATACGAGCGGGTCTCGCGGGGGTCGATTGTGGATGCGTATGAGCCGCGGATCCGGGTGCTGTTGGCCGAGTGGCCGAAGATGCCGGGGCCGGTGATCGCGGAGCGGATCGGGTGGCCGCACTCGATGGCGCCGTTGCGGAAGCGGTTGGCGGTGATCCGGCCGGAGTACGTGGGGATCGATCCGGTGGATCGGGTGATCTACCAGCCGGGGCAGCTGACGCAGTGCGATCTGTGGTTCCCGGAGCCGCGGATCCCGGTGGCCGCCGGGCAGGAGCGGGTGCTGCCGGTGCTGGTGATGACGTTGGCGTTCTCCCGGTTCATGACCGCGACGATGATCCCGTCCCGGCAGGCCGGGGACATCCTGGCCGGGATGTGGACGCTGATCTGTGGGGTCGGCCGGGTGACCCGGACGCTGTTGTGGGACCGGGAGTCGGCGATCGGCGGCACCGGCCGGGTCAGCACGCCGGCGGCGGCGTTCGCCGGCACCCTGGCCACGCAGATCAGGTTGGCTCCGCCGCGGGATCCGGAGTTCAAGGGCATGGTGGAGCGGGCCAACGGCTATCTGGAGACCTCGTTCCTGCCCGGGCGCAGCTTCGCCTCCCCGCACGATTTCAACGCCCAGTTGGCCCAGTGGCTGACCAAGGCCAACACCCGCACTGTCCGGTCGATCCAGGGCCGCCCGGTGGACCTGCTGGAGGTCGACTACCGGTCCATGCTGGCGCTGCCGCCGCTGGCCCCGCAGGTCGGGCTGACCTACCGCACCCGGCTCGGCCGCGACTACCACCTGCGAGTGGACACAGTGGACTACTCGGTCGACCCACGCATGATCGGCAAGCTCGTCGACGTCACCGCCACCGCTGGTGAGGTGAGCGTGGTCTGCGACGGGCAGACGATCGCCCGGCACCAGCGCTCGTGGGCCAAGCAGGACCTGGTCACCGACCCGGCCCACCGGGCCCTGGCCGCCCAGATGCGCCAAGCCCTGGCGCTGCAACGGCAAAGCCGTCAGGCAGCCACCCGCCGCCACGCCGACGGCCACGCCGTCGTGCTGCGGGCGCTGCCGGACTACGACGCCCTGTTCGGCGTCGACTTCAACCCATCCACCACACCAGCAACGGAAGCGAGTGACGCGTGAGCACAGCCATCAAGGCCAAACCCCCGGCCACCCCGCCGAAGGACGGGATGCCGTCGATGATCGCCTACCTGACCCGGGTGCTCAAGACGCCCACCATCGGCGCGTTCTGGGAAGAGCTCGCCGCCCAGGCCCGCGACGAGAACTGGTCGCACGAGGAATACCTGGCCGCGCTGCTGCAACGCCAGGTCGCCGACCGGGAGTCCAAAGGCACCGTCATGCGCATCCGCACCGCCCACTTCCCGGCCGTGAAGACCCTGGAGGACTTCAACCTCGACCACCTGCCCTCACTGCGCCGGGACCTGCTCGCGCACCTGGCCACCAGCACCTTCGTCGCCAAAGCCGAGAACGTGATCCTGTTGGGGCCGCCCGGGTTGGGCAAGACCCACCTGGCCATCGGACTCGGCGTCAAGGCCACCCAGGCCGGCTACTCGGTGCTGTTCGACACCGCCAGCAACTGGATCACCCGCCTCGCCGAGGCGCACCGCGGCAACCGCCTCGAGGCCGAGCTGAAGAAGATCCGCCGCTACAAGCTGATCATCATCGATGAGGTCGGCTACATCCCGTTCGACCAGGACGCCGCCAACCTGTTCTTCCAACTCGTCGCCTCCCGCTACGAACAAGGCTCGATCATGGTCACCTCGAACCTGCCCTTCGGCCGCTGGGGCGAGACCTTCTCCGACGACGTCGTCGCCGCAGCCATGATCGACCGACTCGTCCACCACGCCGAGGTCCTCACCCTCACCGGCGACTCCTACCGCACCCGCCAACGCCGCGAACTCCTGGCCAAGGAAAACCGCGCCAGCCGCGACTGACCAAACCGCACGGGGGTCAATTTTCCCGGAGCGCTAGAGGGTCAAAATTTTCGGAGCGTTGACACTGGTTGGCGTGGTGGTCGGTCTCGTCGGGGCTGGCCTTACGAGCCGGCTAAGCGACCGCCGTCGCCACGCCCACGAGCGCAGCATGCGCGTTCTCGACCGGGAGCTCGACGCTGCGATCGAGTTTCGCACGGCGGCCGACCGCCTCTGGCGTACCGCGTCCAGCGCCGATGTGGCGAACCACATGCTGTCGAACGCGGAGGGCAACCGGAACGAGGAATCTATCCAGGCACACCGAGAGCGGTGGAGTGAGGCAGCCGAGGCGCGGGGTGATGCGTTCCGCAAAGCAGAAGCCGTGTTCGCGGTGATCGACCTTCTCTTGCCGGCAACCAGCAAGGCGGCGCGTGACTACCTTGACCTCTGCGATCAGGAGGATCACCGAACGTCGAAACAAACCGAGCGAGAGGCTGCGAAGGCAGCGTTTGACGACGCGCTGTGGGCTGCGTTGAAGACCACGCGGTAGAGGAACCATCTTGGTGCGCAACCTGGCACGACACGTTGTGGTTGACCGACAGGCTAGCCAGTCCAAGGTACAGACCGCTGAGGCCGCCCAAGCCCGCTCCGAGGAATACCGCATGGTTGGAATAGGTGCACTCCACCAGTAAAACCAGTAAAACGCGCCAACCACCCCTCTCGCTTGGGCCCCCTTTGATATGAACTCAGAGCTTAAGTCGACCCGCTGCGTCGTCGTTATCGCGCGTTGAACTACGTGTAATTGCGGCAAGCTGCTCGGCAGCGCCGAACGTGCCTGCATTAACCTCGGCCTGCAGATCGTCGAGGCGTCCGTCGCGGGCAAGCAGCGCGACTAGCCGAACCGCTGCATCGCCGTAGCCCGCGTCTGCGTGCTGGCGCAGCACACCGATCGCGTCCTCCACCTCACCTCGTGCCATGTACAGATCGACAAGTTGGTCTGCCGCGAGGCGATCACCGGAGTTGGCCGCCGGCCGTAGCACGTCAATGGCTTCCTCGAAGCGGCGCTCCGCACGAAGTCGATCGGCGAGTCGACGTGTGGCGGGCTGATCACCAGCGCTCGCACGCTCGCGTAACTCTTCGAGGTTTCCCTCCTTTAAGAGCAGGACTGCGAGCCGGCGCGAGGCGTCGCCCTCGCCCGCGTCGGCGGCCTGGCGCAGCACGGCGATAGCGTCTCCGAGTTTGTGCTGCTCTACGAATAGACTGGCCAGCTTGCCTGCAGCGTGGAGGTCGCCCATGTCGGCACGCTGCCGGAGCCCATCCGTGTCGCCCATCCTCACAAGGAGGTCGACCAAACTAAGCGCGGCCGTTTGGTCGCCAGCATCAGCGCGGAGACGCAGCTCCTCTACTCTTCCCGATGCGCCAAGCACCCGCGCAAGGCTTATAGACGCATCTCGGTTGCCCGCATCAGCGTGAGGGCGTAATAGGGCGGCGGCCTCGTCGGCGTAGCCGTATTTTACGAATCGGTCGATTACCTCCCTGGTCCCCCATGTGATCCCAGAATCTCGGTAGTTGCCGAGAAGGTATGGCCCGAGCACTCTGATTGCTTCGTCGACGCGGCCCTGCTGGAGAAGTGGATCGCCGACGCTCAACGCAGTGATCCAGTCTCCAACCTGGTCATCGTGTCGGATCAGTACCGCAGAAGCCTCGTCGGCACGCCCTTGCGTCACGAGGAGATCAACCAGTTGGCGTGCCGCGTCTCGGTTGCCGGTTTCCGCTCCGCGTCGATAGAGGGCCTCAAGGTGGCCAGATCGGCCACGCCGGGCAGCCCCGGCGACCAACTCGTCGAAATCTCGGTCTTGGTGGTGCTCGACCAACGCCTGCCAGGCCAGCTCGGGTAGAGGCACCTCACGGCGCACTTGGCGAGCATGTTGGTACAGAAAGTCCGCCACGACGTAACCAGTTGGACGACCAATTTCATTAGAGACTGGTGTTAGGGCGGCGGTAGCGCCCCGCAGTTTGGCGGTGGCGTAGGACAGCGCCTGATGGGCCCAGTCAGGTGGGGCGGCGGCCTGGTCTGCCGGCATCAGGTAAGCCGCTGCCGCTGCCACAAGCAAGGTTCGTGTCAGCGGCGTTTGAACACCGACACGGCGGGCGTCTAGAGCCGCAGTCAACACCGCCTTGCCGTACGGATCGTGGGCATGCTCCCACCGTCGGACAAGGTCCGGACCGGCCGCCAGGACCTGCGTGAATCCGCCGTCCTCGCTGTCGAGGGCTACTCTAATCCGCGAGTCGATGCCGGACAGGGCCTCGGCGCGGCGCCGCTCGGATGCGCTGAACCGATCCGGGACATCAATCAGGTCAGCGATGTCGAGCAGCTCTCGGTCACCGGCGTTCAGGTCCGGCATACCCGGGATTCGCGTGGCGCTCCGCTCGTGGTACTCGTGCGGCCACAGCGTGGCTACCAACACGGCGCCTGCACGGATCAGCTCGCGGGCTAATCCGGCTGTCAGTCGGTTCTCCAAGCTGAGAAGTCGCTGTAATTCGTCCAGCCAGACCACCGTTCTTGGCGAAGGGCACGCCGCGAAGGCCCGGATAGCTGCGACATCCTCGGGGTGAATCAACCACCACTCCGGCAGCGCCGCCTGCACGGCCTCGTACAGCGCCCGACTCTTCCCGACCGATGAGCCGCCAACCAGCAGGACGAACCCGCCCATCTCGGCTGCAGCGGTAATAGCGGTCCGCAGATCCGGATCCAGGTCGCGCGGCACATACACCGGTAGTTCCCTGGTTGCCGCATCGGCCTGGATAGAATCGTGCACCCCGAGCAATCGCGCGCGCGCCTCCCGTATCCGCACGGCCCCCGCCGGGCGCCGTAGATGGGCGGTGGCCACCCGCTCCCACGCCGCCAGCCAGGGCGTCCGCGATTCCTCGTCGAGGCCGCAGGCCGTCAGGAAGGTCACCATCCTGTTCCGTGTTGGCACGGTGCCGCCGCTGAGCAGGTTGCTGATCGTCGACTTCGGCAATGCTCCGCTCGTCGCCCGGTCTAACGCAGCGTATGAGCGAGCCCCACGCAGCCGCTTCAATCCTGCCTTCAACTCAGGAAGCGTGTGCAACCTGCCAGGGTCGAGGGGGCGACTGCCATCTGCTGGTTCTTGATCAGCGCGCATGCCTACTCCTGCCCGTTCGGCGAGATCGATCGAACCCTGAGAAGCCCAGCCTAGGCACCACGACAAGTTCGCGGTTTGCGCAGGTCACCCAACTGGGTGCTTGACCCGATCGTTCGGCTTCCTCCCAACCCGATGCCGGACCCCGTACACCCCGGGTCTGCTCGAACGGTCATCTAGGGAGACCGGCCGGACCCTCCCGCTCCGCCAACGGAACCGGGAGCGCAACATGAACGGCGAACACGACGAGAAGCGCACCTGGCGCAAGAAGATCACCCTGGCCGCCATCACCGGCGCGGCCGCGGGCGCCGTCAGGGCACTGCTCAGTTGGGCGCTAGATCTAATGCCCTGATCCATACTCACCCTCCACTGCTGCGGGCCTGACCAGCCGTGGTCGGGCCCGCGCACGTTCGGTCCCAGGAAGGAATACCGCACGGTCGGAATAGGTGCAGTCCACCAGTAGACCCCCGCAACCGTGGTGACGGCCAGCCGTACAAGCCCGTGAAGACCCTCGGCGCGCAGACGCAGAACGACTAGCAGGGATACCGGCCGCCCGGGCGGAGTTACGCGCTTAGCGCCACCGGACCTGTCTCGTCCCGCGCGGCCCGGCGCGGCGCCATGTCGGCGGGATCGGGTAGCGGGATCGGCACCACCAGCTCGCGGGAGCGGGCCCCTGCGCCGCGGCCGGTAGAAGTCACGGTCATCACGGCGCGGCGTAACCGGCCACGGCCTGCGCCGAGGCCCTCCCACGCGGGCGGATCAGCGACCAGGACCACGTCGGCGCCGGGCCACACAACTGCCGGCCCAGCGGGGACGAGGACGGCGCCGCTACGGCGAGCTCGCGCGGCCAGCCGCTGCGCGGTCTCGGCGTTCACCTCGCCGTCGACGCCGGTCACCACCATGGCGAGGCCATCGAGCAGGATCGCGGTGATCGCTGCCCAGTTCGGGCCCGGGTCCGGCACCAGCGCCAGCCGCTCAAGGCGTACCCCGTACTCGTCGGCCGCAAGGGCGCCGAGCCGCGGCATGTTCACCACAGCGGCGTATCGGCCGGCCGCAGTCGGGGTGGCCAGCAAGGCGAGGATGAGCGACGTCGTCCCGGCGGCGACCACGACCGAGCCGTGCCGAGGGCCGCCCGCAGGGAACAGCGGCTTGAGGGACGGGTGGACGGGCAGCAAATGATGTCGGCGTTTGTCGGTGTTTAGGTCGTCGGCCTGCTCGACCGGCCGCAGCACAGCAGCGGTGGCCGCACGCTGGGCCGCCCGGGTGGTGACGCCGGCGAGGACCTGTTCAACCTCCGCTGGATCGCCGACGCGACCGGGCCACGCCGTCGCCCCGCCCGGGAGGGGTGTAAGTCCAAGTCGTTGCGGTGCCACCTCCACACGGTATCGAACACTCGTTCGACTCGTTAGGGGGAACAGGCGCATCTTCACCAGGCCGACGGTCGTGTTGGGGTGGGGGCACGCGATGCCATGGGTACCTCCGTCAAGCAGGGTGGCGGCAGGCACCGTAGACCGAGATTCCCGATTAGGTCCGGGGAACGACCGTGGGCAGCCGGCCACCGAGCCGGCACAGCGCGGCGATCGTGAGCATGTCTCGGGAGTAGCCGCGATACGGGGCAGCTGGTGGTCGCCGGTCGGGGTCGCTGAACTGGTCGAGGACACGGTTGGCGAATGAGGCCACCGTGATGGCGTCCAACGACCTGGGCGTGCCGTCGTCGTCCGGCTGTCGCAGCAGCGCCTCGATGTCGTCTGCGGTCTCGTTGAGTAGCTGGTCCAGGTCCTGATCGTGCGCAGCGTTGTCGAGGATGGTCTGCGCGTACTCCGCCCGGATCTCATCCAGCGTGTGCATCCTGCGGCCGGACGACGTAATGAAGCGGACCTTGCCGCGCCGGATCCGCCGGCCCGCGAGGTGCAGGCCGAGCCGCCCGCCGGTCCATCCGCGCCGGGCGCTGAGGCGGTTGTCCCAGTGAACCGCGATCATGAGCATGAGCGCCGCAGCTGGGAACATGGTCCACAAGTCGCGGTAGACGATCGTGGCGGCGAAGAGACCCGCCGTCGCTGCGGTGAGCAGGAGCAACGGCCCGATGATCCACCTACTTGCCGCCACGCGCAGCGTGAGCATGGGCCACATCATCGCCGCGTTGGCCAGGCCGATCACGCTGGTGCCGGTCGTGAACAGGTGATCCATTCGCGGACGGTACCTGGCCGGTTACCGGCGCATCCATCGGCCGGGCGGGTTCACCAGTTCGGGTGACCGGCTGTTTGCCGGGCCCGCAGTTGGCGGGCGACGCGTGACAGGGCGCATCCCATGTACCGGCCCGGCTGTTGCCCGGCTCTTCGCGGTCCCTGCCGGACTCGCTGTCCACCACCCGTGGCCGGTGCAGGTGGCGTGCCCGGTCACGAGGCGGCGCCGGCCACGGTCACCAGGTGCGCGTGGATCCGGGTCACAGCGTGCTGAATGCGGATGGAGGGCCGGCCGGGCACCGCTCCCACGTTGGAGCTCGAGGCTCGGGATTGACTCAGGCGTACCGGCCGGCCTTCAACCCGCATTCAGTCGCCAGGAACCACAGTGGACGTTGAGAACGCGGCTGCCTCGTCGTATTGCTGGCCTGTGGCCAGACAGTGGTGCAGGCAGCTGAGCAGGCGTCCGGCGACGCGGCGAAGGGCGCCGGCGTAGGTGTCGCCGGCTGTGCGCCGTCGGTCGTACAACGTCCGGCATCCTGGGGAGCGGGTCAGCGACGTGAAGGCCCACAAGATGGCCGTTCGCTTGAGTCTGCGGTCGCAGATCCGCCGATGGGTGACCAGGCGGCTGGAGCCGCTTTCCCAGGTCAGTGGTGCGACGCCGGCGTATGCCCGCAGCCCTTTCGAGGTGGCGAATCGTGCGGGGTCATCGCCGATCTCGGCAAGGAGTCTGGCGCCGGTCAGGAGCCCGCACCCGGGAAGAGAGGTGTAGATCTTAGCCGTGCCATGGTCGAGGAACGCGTCAGTCAGCTGGGTAGTGAGGTGGTCGCTGGCCCGGCAGGCTTGCTCGAACAGGTCCAGCACGGTGCGTACCTCGACGGCCATGGCCTGCTCGACAGGCGCCGGAAGCCGCAGCACGGGAACTGCGAACGCCTCAGCCAACCGGTACGCCTCGGCGTCGATCAGACGGGTCCGGCCGGCCGCCGCGAGGATCTTCGAGAGGCGATACGGGGTCAGCCGCTGCGCGGTCGCGGCAGTGGGTCCGGCGGCCAGCACTGCCCGCGCCTCCCGGCGCCGCAGACCGTAGTCAAGCCCGGCCCATACGTCGACCGCCGCCGGGTGCGCCTGGCACAGCAGCGCGCGCAGCCTGGCCTGCACGCGTTCGCGGGCAACCTGGGCACGCAGTTGAGCCTGGGCCAGGATGCGGATCGACGCAGCAGCAGAGCTGACATCGGGCAGCGGACGCAGCCACCCCCACCCTCACGCAGGATCAGCGCAAGCAACTCCGCGTCGGACCGGTCCGATTTCCGCGGAGCCGGGGACACGCGCCGCCGGTACGCCGCCACGACATTCGGCGGAATCTGGTAAACCTGCTGTCCCTTCTCGCGTAGTGCATGTACCAATAGGCCCTCACACGTCTCGATCGCGACCGGCACATGCCGGCGGCTGTGGGTGTGGCTGGCCCGCAGGCCGGCCAGCAGCGCGCATAGCTCCCGCACGCCTGCAGGCGTGGCGGCGAAACGCGCGTGCGCGATGGTCGAACCACCCTGGTCGATGACCGCGACGTCGTTCAGGCCGTGAGACCAGTCGATCCCGGCTACAAACCTTGGCGCCCGTTCCATAGGTGGTGGCCCTCTCGGTCGAATACCTGCCATCAGGGACGCGGGCGCCCGGCCTGTGTCGACGAAACCGCAGTCGCTCGGTGACGCGAGGCCGACCAACGATCTCGCCGACGTCCGGACACAGGGCAAACCAAGGGCAAGCATGGACACAGGGCGCGAATGACCCGCGCAAACCCTGCGATGGCAGGGACCAAGCGGCCAGTCATCCCGACAGGACTGCCGCCGATGAGCCACCCCCACAAAGGTGGGGAGCATCGGGATGCCGCACATGTTACTCACAGAGGCGGACCCATCGCCACCCCGCACGGAGGCCACCAGGCTGGTCCGTCGCACCGCAATAGGGTCCGGTGCGATGAGAGCGCAGCCGAACGCGGTTTACGTTGGACGAGAAGGTTTGCAGGAGGATCCGAATGCCCCGCGCTACCCAACGCCGTCCAGCCCGGCCCGCCTCCACCCCGCGCCAGCGCCGGTCGGACCCGACCGCCCCCATTGCGTCGCAGGACCAGGCCGTCGAGCTCTACCGCGGCGGCGCCACTACCCGCCACGTTGGCGTGGCGCTCGACGTCGAGTCGACGGTGCGGCGGTGGCTGCGTGCCGCCCGGGTGGTCATGCGCCCAAGTGGTCCGCGACCGGACCCGAACACGCCGCCGAAGCCGGCCCGCGCGTCGCCGCCGCACCGCGGTGTATGCCGACCCCAAAGGGCCGCTGCCGGCCAAGACCCGCAACCGCATCTTGACCTTGCTACGTCGCGGTTACAGCCCGGTGGAGGCTGCCGAGGTGGTGGGGGACCATCGTGGAGCGACTCTGGGGGGTCGGCGAGGCTGTTGCCCGCGTTTGTGATTGCTGACGGGGAACTGGCCACAGCAGTTGACGGTCCCGCACTGGCGCCCGGACGGCACGGTGGGCGCGATCGACGAGCCGCTCTACGCAGTGGCGTGGCCCTCTTCAGTTCCAAACCCGTTGCCCTGGCGGTCTATAGATCCTTGTATCCGACGCCAGCCACGATGCCGGAGCGAGATGGGTGATCGACAAAGGGGCCTAGATCCGTGTCCGTGTGATCGGGACGCCATTCGGGCACCCACACCAGCCCAGGCGGCACGAGCGTGAACCCATCGAAGTACCCAAGGATTTCGTCGGGCTGCCGGAGCCGGAAGCCGGAGTCGGTCCGCTCGCGGTATTCCTTCGCGCCCTCTGCAGCGCTGGCAGCGCTACCACCGACTTCAGGTGTCGGGTGAGACATGGCCAGGTAGCTACCAGGCGCCATGCGTTCGCGCACCGCCCGCACCGCCGCGGCGGCCGCTGTATCGTCCTGTACGAACTGGACCACCGAGGCGAGGATGATAGCCGTCGGCATGCTCAGGTCGATGATCGAGGACAGAGCGTCGTCCGTGTCTATCCGGTGGAGTAGCTCGCCGGGGTCCCGGAGGTCGCCTTGGACGGCGTCGGCGAGGTCGTTGCCGTCCAGTATCTGGTGGCCGTGCATGACGGCCACCGGATCGGTGTCCACATAGAGCACCCGGGAGTCTGCGGCAACGGCCTGGGCAATCTCATGGACGTTGCCCTTCGTTGGGATGCCTGATCCGATGTCCAGAAACTGACGGATCCCCTGCTGGGCGAGGTAGCTCACCGCTCGTCCGAGCCAGGCCCGGTTGGCCCTGGCGATCAGTGGGGCGAGAGGTTGCAGCGTAAGGATCTGCGCGGCGATTTCGCGATCGACTTCGAAATTGTGCGTTCCGCCCAGATAGTAGTCATACAGGCGTGCCACGGATCCACGCGTGGTGTCGACGCCTCTTGCCCAACCCTGCATGACGGCCTCCCCCTTCGTCAGTCCTGAGCCCGTTGTCCAGCCACCGATCTTCGACCCCGAGCAATACAGGCAGCGTCACGCCGCTAGATGAGCCAGCAACCGCCTCAAACGCCACCGCGTCGTCGCCACCAGATTCGACAAGGTAACCACGTGCTACCTCGCCACAGTCCACGTCGTCGCGATCAACGAGTGGCATCGACCCAGCTATGAAACATGGGCTGAGGGCCGACGCGCAAGGGACTACGAGGGCCGCGCGAGCGCCGCCGGACACCAGCCCGATGCCCGGCCTGCTAGTGGCGAGCTACGGCTTTCAACCAACACCGCAGTACTGATTGACGTCGATGAGCGCGGCCGGCCATGCCGTGTCGTGTCGCCGATCGGTTTGAGCCCGCGCGGGTCGATGATCCGGCACCAGGCCACCATCTCGCTGGGCGGCTCGGAGTCTGCGGACCGGCGGGTGTAACCGACCGAACCGGACGCCGCTGAGGGGCCTCAAGCACAACGGCGATGGCGATGGGGCGGGCGGGTATTGGCGGTCGCTCGGCACGCTGCGGCTGGTGTGGCGTCGGGCAGTGGCTGATGGGATGGGCCCGGCAGGCGCGGCCCGTGCGCGGTATCCGGGCTTGGTCAGCTGGGCTGCAAGTGCGCCGCTGTGGTCAGCCGGGCTATGGCGGCGTCGATGGGGCGGAGGTCATACGGGTCGGTGGCCGCCTCCAACGCGACGAAGTCGGCTAGATACTGCTCGGTTTCGCAGGAGTCGGTGTCGGTTCGGCGGCGCCGGCCGTCGCGGACGAACAGGACCTCACCGTCGTCGGCGAACCCGAAGATGACGTACGGGCTGCTCAGGCCGAGATGCAGGCCGTGGCTGTACGGCAGGATCCGAACGTTGATGTGTGGGTGGGCTGCCATCTGTTTGAGGTGCTCCAGCTGGGCCAGGGTGATGTCCAGGTCGGCGGGCGTGGCGCCGACCGGCCGGTCGATGACGGCCTGGTCCAGCACGTACGACATGGTTGGCGGGTGTGGACGTTCGTGCAGGGCTTGCTGGCGCAGGCACGCCTGGATTCGACGCTCGGTCCGATGCGGTGGGGTACCTGGTGGGGCGAAGCGGTACTGCACCGCGCGGGCGTACGCCTCGGTGCGCAGGATGGCGGGGATCAGGGCGTGGTCGAACTGGCGGATGGTGCCGGCGGCGTCCTCGTGGGCGAGGCGCAGCAGCGTGTCGGCGTCGTACACGTCGCGGTAGCTGGCCCACGGCTGCCGGGTTCCGCGTACCGCCAACGCCGCCAGCGCGTCGATCTGTCCGCGGTTGGTCACGCCGTACGTGTGGGCAAGCACCGTCAGGTCGGACTTCGACACGCCGACGTGACCGGTCTCCATCCGGATCACTTTTGTTTCCGACCAGCCGAGCAGCGCCGCTACCGCGGCCTGGGTCAGCTGCGCGGCCTCGCGTAGCTGCCGTATCGCTGCGGACAACCGGCGCCGGGCCAGGATGGGGTGTAGTTGCTCGTCGTCCACGGGTGGTCGGGGAGTGCCTGGCACGGAACATGGGGTTGACGATGTGCGTGAAACGGAAGAGTTGAGGCTGCGCTGGGGCTCGCGGCTGCCGGGGGTCATCGGGTGACGCCCCCGTCCGCGTCGCCGTACAGGTATGAGCCGGCGGTCGCGCCATCGCGGCATTGCCGGCACGGTGGGCCGCCTGGTGTGCGGGCCAGGCGCGTCGCTTGTCGGATCAGCGGGTCGCCGGTGGGCAGGTGCTGGTGGGCCAAGGTGACGGCGGCGACAAAGCTCTGCACCGCGTCGGGGTCTGCCTGGCAGCGGCGCTGCATCTGCGCGAGGGTCAGTAGCATCCGCACGTGGGTGCGGTGATCGTGTGGGTGATGGCGGCGGTAGGCGGCAAGGACGGTGGACATCTCGGTCCGCGCGGCCGCGCATCGGCCGTTGACGTGCTGGGCGAGGGCCAGGTCGGCGCGGGCGATGAGCGCCGCGCTGCCGTCGGGACCGACCCGGCGCTGCAGTCCTTCGACCAGGCCTTGGAAAAGCTGGATGCAGCGGTCGAGTTGGCCGGCGCGATACAACACACCAGCGAGTGCGCCACGCGCGGCCAGGGCGGGCAGGGCATCCGGTTCGGGCAGGCGCTGGCTGACCTCGAACGCGTGGGTGGCCCACCGCTCCGCAGCTGGGTCACGGCCGAGCACGACCGCGTACAGCGCAGCCGCGCGCATCACGACCGGGTTCGAGTCCTGCACGGCCGGCGGCTTCGGCGGCAGCGCCTCGGCCAAGACGGCCTTGGCCGCGGCGCTCTGACCGGCGTCGATGAGCACGGCGGCGTAATCGACCGCGCCGGCGTCGACCTCGAATACCATCAACTGCCTTGCCTTCCTTGATGTGCGCGACGGCTCAGGCTGGGCCGGCCCGCGAAAAGTCGCTTCGGCCGGCCGGGCGCGGGTTCGGCCCGCTCGGCAGGGTCGGGGTGCGCTGCGGTGTCGCCGTCGCCGGGTGTGGCGAGGATCTGGCGCAGAATCGCCTCTTTGACCGCTGGGTCTGGTTGCCAGCGGCGCGCGCTGGCGGCAGCCAGCGGCTGCCAGGTCTCGAGCAGTTCCCGCGTGGCGCGGCGGTCGATGAGGTTGAAAAACCAATCAAACATCGCGATGGTGTCCTATCTTGGCTCGTGGTGTTCCGGGACGGCGGCGGAAGTCGGGGCAGTTAGACGCGCCAAGACCCGGCCTGACGGTGGGGGGTTACGGCTTTCGGACGACACCGCAGTACTGGTTGACGTCGATGTCGGGATCCTTCGGCCCTGGGCACCAGCGCGTGCAGGGCACGACGCCTGGCTGCAGCAGTTCCAATCCGTCAAAGAACCGTCGGATCTCGGCGGAGCTGCGGTAGACGATCTTCGGCCTGCCGCGTTCGTTCCAGAACGTGACGATGTCGTCCGCCTCGGCTTTCCTGATGTCGTGGCATCCGTGCGCGATGGCCAGGTAGCTGCCGGGCGGCACGGCGGCGGCGAGTTGTCGCACCACTTGTTGTGCTTCCTCCTCGTCGAGGATGAAATGCACGACGCCCAGCAGGGTGATCGCGATGGGTTTGTCGAAGTCGAGGGTGCGGCGCGCGTCGCGCAGGATCGTGTCCGGGTTGTGTAGGTCGGCTTCGATGTAGTCGGTGGCGCCTGCGGGGTTGCTGGTGAGCAGGGCGCGGGCGTGCACGAGTACGAGCGGGTCGTTGTCGACGTACACGATCCGGGACTCGGGGGCGATCGACTGGGCGACCTCGTGGGTGTTGTCGGCGGTGGGCAGGCCGGTCCCGATGTCGAGGATCTGCCGGATGCCCTGGTCGGCGACGAAGTAGCGGACGACGCGTTGCAGGAAGGCCCGGTCGGCTTTGGCAAGGTCGATGATGGACGGAAAGCGCCTGGCGATCTCGTCTCCGGCGACGCGGTCTGATGCGAAGTTGTCCTTGCCGCCGAGCCAGTAGTTCCACAATCGTGCCGAGTGCGGCACAAGCGCATCAAAGTTTGGGTGTGGCTGGCTACCTGTCATGGGGCGCATCTCCGTGGTCTGTCAGGGTGCGGAAGGGCGTCGGAAAGTCGGACGATGGCGTGCGCAGGGTCCAATTGCCTGCTGGACGGGTGCGAGCGGCCCGCGCGGGTCTGGCAGGCGCGCGGCCCGCCGTGTTGACGCTCACCGCGGCTCGATGCCGGCCAGGAGGCCGCCGGTCAGATGGCGGGCGGTCATGTCCTGGGGGCCGGTCGTCGCCACGGCCACCGACAGCGGCCTCACCTGGGGACGGTGAGCACACCAGACGGGACCAACCCGGCGGCGGCTCCCATCTCTAATAGTTCGACGGCGCGGTGTGCGGCTGGTTGGCGCCGGGGGTGCCTGGGCCGGTGTCGGTGGCTCACGGGAGTTGGTTCCCCTCTTGGTGGTGAGGTGGCTAGCAGCCGACGGCTGGTGTGGTGGTGGATGTGGTGCGGGTGACCTGCTGCCAGGTGTGGGTGAGTTCGGTGGTGGCCCGCTCGTACGCGGGCACGCTGCCCGGGTCGAGGAAGGCTGTTTGGTAGGCGACCGGTTGTCCGGTCCGGGCGTCGAAGGTCAGGGTGTAGCGGACGGTGCGGTCCGGCTGCGGCAGGTCAACGTCCATTGCGCTGACGGCCACCGTGGTGCGGCCACCTGACGTGGTCGGGGCGAGAAGGAGGCCGGGGGTTTCGGCCAGCAGCCGCAGGACCGTGGCCCGGACCGGCGTGCTCGCGTAGTGGTTTTCGAGCAGGGCGGCCAGGTCGGCGATCACGTCGGTGGGCGTGCCTGCCCTGCCGGGTAGCTGCCGCCGCAGCATGGCCGGGTCGTCGGCGAGTGGTTCGTCGACCCAGCCGGGCATGTCGCGGTTCCACCTGGTGTCGGCGTTGATCTGCCGGCAGCCGGCGGTCAGCTCGAAGCTGACTTGCCTGCCTTCGCCGCCGGGGCCACGCCACCGGTGGGTGCGCACCACGTGCCGGCCCAGCGGTCCGGTGTGTCCCGGCAGGATGTCCGGGTCGTGGGAGTCCTGCCGGACCTGCAGGTAGGCGTATCTGCCGGGTGCGTCCTGCCCGCGGGCGGCGACCCGGTCGGCGAATGAGCGCAGTTCCCGGCGCACCCGCCGGTCCACAGTAGGGGTTGGAGCCGACAGCATCCCGGCGGGCGACCGCGACGCCCACGCGTCCACGGACGCCGGTGCCGGCGCGGCGGGGGTGGACTGCTGCGGGTGCCCGGTTGGCGGGACGGTGTACCGAACCTCAGGCCGGGCCGGCCCGGGCAGGTAGGCTGCCGCGGCCACGACCGCGGCGGCAGCACAGATCGCGGCCACCGACACCGCTATGGCCACCGTCCGTCGGCGTCCGCGGTCGATAGGTGGTGGTGTCAACGCCTCGTCGTGGTTCACGAACACTCTCCAGGTCTGCTGTGCGTTTGCGGGCAGCCGCTGCGAACTTCGCGGGCCGGATCTGCCGCGGGCGGGTCAGAGGTCGGGGGTGCGGGTACGGCGTCCCTGTTCGATGATCAGCAAGTAGCTGGCGACACTCGCGGCCCGGTCCGTCGGGTCGGCTCCGGGCAGGGCGACGTCCTCGAAGGCCAGGACGTGGCCGGTGCGGGGATCGAACAGCGCGGTCATCCGGCTGCTTTGGTGCTGTGCGGTGACAGCGACCGCGGCTCGTCCGGCCCGGTCGGTGGCAGCGCCGCGGAATAGCAGCCCGCTGCGGGCCAGGCAGGTCAACAGGGCCTGGCGCACGTCGATCGAGGCCAGCAGGTGCGGATGCCAGAAGGCCAGCGACCCGACTGCGTGGAGCCGCTGCGCCGCGTGGCCGCCGTCGGTCGCGTCGAGCTGCGCACACAACCGCTCGGGGTCCGTTGAAAGGTCACCGGCGACCACGGTGAACATGCCGCCGGCAGCAAACCGGCTGGTGACCTTCTGCAGCGAATGGTCGGCCTCTGCCGTCAGCTGAGCGGCTGCGGGACCGACGAGCTCGACCAGCAGGCCGGAATCATCCGGGGCCCGCCACAGCGAGCGTCGAGTCACCTGTGCAACCCCGTCCGCGGCAGCCCACTGCAGTGCATGGGCGTACTCGAAGCCGGCCTGTTGCTGGTCGATGGTCGAGGCGCGGATTGTCCCTGCCAACGCAAGCAGCGGCTCGCGCGCCGGTTGGTCGTGCCCGGCGGTGATCAGCGGGTCCTGCCACCGGCCAGCCCACCCGCCGACCGGTTGTGGGGCCAACACGGCCGATGCCCGATCGTGCGGCCCGTCTCCTGGACCATGGCAGTGACCGCGAGCGTGGCCCCCAACCCGGCAAGCACCACGACGGCGAACGCCCGGCGGACCCGCCGACGGCGCCGCGTCAGGAGCGCCGCCGCCGTCTGCTCGATGCTGTCCGGCTCCACACCGGCATGGCCACTCTCGGCGCTCATCGGCGCTCGATCGATTCGAAGAGCTGTCGGGCATCGGCGGCCTCCCGGTCGCCGAGTTCCTCGAACAAGCGCACCGCCTCGACGAGGTTCGCGGCGGCGCTGTCACACTGGCCCAGGCTCAGGGCCAGTTCGCCGAGCGCCCAGCGGGCGAGGGCTTGGCCGCGCGGCGATCCGCGTTCGGTCATCTGACAGAGCGCCGTGTCCAGTTCGGCGGCGGCGCGCTGGTGCTCGCCAGCGTGGGTCAACACGCGGCCCAACTCGATGCGGGCACGGGCGTGGTTGTACGGGTCCGCGCTGTCGAGGTCGGCGAACACCTCGATTGCCTCGGTGAGGGTGTCGACTGCCCGCTGCACCTCGCCTTTGCCGGCCTGGGCCCGGCCAAGGTTCACAAGCACCAGCCCCGTGCGTCGGCGGTCGCCCGCCTGCTGGTACAGCCGCAGCGCCCGGGTGAACACGCCGACCGCGTTCAGCGGCGACTGTTGCGCCAGAGCCACCTGACCCAACCCGTTCAGCGCGGCGGCCAGCTGGTGTGGGTCGGCCAGTTCCTCGCCCAGGACCAGGCTGCGCGCGAACAGCTGATGCGCCTGGTCGAACCGGCCGCGGTCGTAGCAACCCCACGCGTGCCGGGCCAGGGCGGCAGCCTGGTAGTCGCGGTCGCCGAGCCGCTGCGCACAGTCCACGGCGATGCGGTCGACGACCTCACGGTCCCGGTGGTAGCGGCGCAGATGAAACAGCGGCCACATCGCGTAGGCCAGCCGGAACGCCAGTTCCGGCCAGAACGTCGCCGCGGCCGAGGTCGCCTCGACCAGGTTGACACGCTCCAACTCCAGCCAGTCCAGCGCCTCATCCCAGCCAGCCAACCCCTGTACCTGGACCGGCGGGAGGTCGGCCTGGAACTTCGGTGTGCGCCGCCGGTACGGGGTCAGGATCCGGTCCGCGGCCAGCGCGACGGCCAGGTACCACTGGATGATCCGCAGGATCGTCGCGGCCTGCTCAGGGTCGTCCGACGCGTGCAGGACGGCGTGGTCGCGGACCGCGTTCGGGTAGGTGTACCGGTCGCCGGGTAGCTCGTCGAGCAGGTGCGCGTCCACCAGGATGGTCAACGCCTGCACCGTTTCCTGGCCCGACAGTTGTAGCGCCGCTGCCGCGACGGCTGGCCCGAAGTCTGGGCCGGGGTGCAGCACCAGGAGCCGGTAGCAGCGGGCTGCCAGCGCCGGCAACCCGGTGTATGACGCCTCGAAGGCGGCAGTCATAGAAACATCTCCGTCTGCTCGGATGGACAACGTGGACAGTCGGCCGCGGCAGTGGGCCAACTCGTCGAGCAGCCGACGTATCGGCCACTGTGGACGTATTGCCAGCCGCGCGGCGGTCACAGTCAGCGCGAGTGGCACGCCGCCGCACGCCCGCACCAGGTCGGTGGCGGCGGCCGGGTCGTCGGCCACCCGCCGATCGCCGACAACCCGTTCGAGAAAGGCGACCGCGGACCCCTCGTCCAGCGGCCGCACGGTGAGCACCTGCGCGCCGTCCGCGACCAGACCGGCAAGCAGGGTGCGGGCGGTGACCAGCACGACGCAGCCGGGCGAGGCCGGCAGCAGCGGGCGTACCTGAGCGACCGACACGGCGTTGTCCAGCAGGAGCAGCAACCGTCGGTCCGCGGTCAGCGACCGCCACAGCCCCGCCTGCTCCTCAACGGCGGCCGGCACGCGCTCAGGTGGCACGCCCAGCGAGCGCAACATCCGGCCCAGCGCGTCACCCGCCGACAGCGGACCATTCGGGCTCGCGCCGCCCAACTCCACGTGAAGCTGCCCATCCGGCACCAGCCCGGCCACGGACATCGCGCAGCGCACCGCGAGTGCCGTCTTGCCGACGCCCGGCAACCCGGTCAGCAGCACCACCCGCCGGCGGGCATTGTCGCGGAGAACCTGCTCCAGCGCGGCCAGCTCACGCAGGCGGTCAACCCAGTAGACCGGTGCGGGCGGTAGCTGCCGCGGCGCCGGCATCTGCTGCCACAGCGCGACAATCTCGCCGGCCACCGCCTCATCGGCGACAGCCGCACGCCGCAGGACGGCGCGCAACGCGGCGACCGCCTCGCGGTCTGGGTGACCCTGCGCCCGGCTCAGCACGACCGCGGAGGCCGGATCGTCACTGGTACGGCGCCGCAGCCGCTTAAGGGCCGCCCTGCCGGCCTCGGTGAGCCCGTCGGCGACCTTACCCACCAACGCGGCAGCAACCGCGGCGACCATCGCCTCGTCGATCATGTGGCAGCCACCCGACGGTAGACCGCCGTTCTCGGACCCTGATCGGCGGCGAAGTCGCCGTATCCGTGCTTGGCAACGTGTTTGAGCACCACGCGGGCACCGGTTTCGAGCGCCACTCCCGCCGAGTTCACTGGGGCACGGGCCACCACGCGCATGATCGTTTGGCAACGAGATCGGGGGCCATCTCGTCGGCGTACCCCGTCACCCACCGCGATCGATGGCAACCCGATCTGCACCGCAGGCGCGCCAGCGCCGAGGAGCGGAAGCGGGACGGCAGCCGGAAGGTCACCCGCGGTGACCCGCCGCAGATGCGGGAACCGCGAGCGAGTGGATCCCAATCCCGTTGTCCATTGCCCCATCCGAATTACTCGATCGGAGCTGTGGCGCTCGATGACGTTGCCGGAGTGGTGCTCATCCACCTTGCCGAAATCAGCCCAGTTGTTGTACCGGGACAGGCACAGCCCGCCCTCCGGGTAGTCGTACGGCAGCGGCTGCCCGCTCGCGCCGTCAAAGCTTCCGCCGTACACGGGCTTGCCACGCTCCTCGTAGACCCCGTGCACGGAACGTTGAAAGGGGCGACAGTAGGTGCGGGTGGCCGCCAGCCAGATCGCCCGCATGTCCCGGTACCGGCCGAAGTAGTGGGCGTGACCCGCCTCCGGCCAGAACGCGCCGTCCGGCCCCCAGTACTCGAACGTCAGCTCACTGCAAAAGCGACGCGCATCAAATGTCGCCATCCGCTGCGGAAAGCCGTCGGGAAGGCCGTAGCCGTGGACGTGCCCGAGAAACTCGCCGTCTTGCGGCGACAGCGCACCATCCGTGCGACTCGGGCTCGTCGCCGCGTCACCCACGGCAACACTCACCAGGATCAGGATCGCCAGACCGATCAGGACGGTGCGGCCAAGCCGACCGCGACCGGTTCCGCGCCTGCTCCTACCGGCGCCTGGCCGGGTGGCGGACGGTTGCCGCGTCTGGGCTGGCGCACGCCGGCCCACATCGTTGCCGGTCACGGCTTGTGTCCGATCCGGCTGGCAAACGGCAACCGACTGCGCGGCCGACGGTCCCCACTCGGTTCGCCACTGCTCGGCTATCCGGTCCGCGTCGGCGTGCAGCGCCTCCCGCCGGCCAGGCCCGGCGAACACCAAGAAGGCGACGACGGCGAAACCGTCGACCACGCTGCCCGCGATCCCTCGCGCCCTGGCAACCAGGCCGTTGCCGGCGCTGCGCGTGCCGCTGGCGGCCAGCTCGTCCGTGCCGTCGCGGGGCGCCGCACGCAAAGCACCGGTCGGATCTGCGCCGGCAATCACGGTGTCCGCCTCCGGGTCTAACATGGCTGACCGAGGCTCGGGCAGGCTGGGTGGGCGGGTCACGGTGCGGCGGGGTCGTAGTGCACGCCGACGGGTAGGTGGTCGGAGGCGGCCCGCGCGATGGATGTGTCGATGACGACGGTGTGGCGGATGGCGTCGAGCATGCGGCGGGTGGCCAGGATGGCGTCGATGGGTCGGGGGCCGTTGCGTTCGCTGGGCCAGTGGCCGGTCGTGATCGACCTCGGCTGCCCGAGGACGACGGCGGGGTCGTGCAGACCGGCGTGGGACAGGGTTTGGGCGGCGAGCCGGTTGGCGACGGCGATGTCGGGGTCGTCGCGGTTGTCCCACCAGGGCTGTGGCCAGGCCAGTTCCCGACCGTCCCGGTCGGCGTAGTAGTAGGGGTTGTTCCAGTCGGCGCCGACCAACCCCATCGAGGTGGTCATGGCGTCGGCGAGGAGGGTGGCCTCGTCCGGGCGGCGCGGCCCACCGGCGCGTGGTGGTGCGTGGTAGCAGGCATGCCGGACCCGGTGCCCGTCATCGACGTTCAGTTCCACGCTGATCAGCGCATGCCACCATTGGTGGCCGCGGTGGATGCGCATGCTGCCCGGTGTGGCCCAGATACCGGGCCGCCATAGCAACCCGAGCCCGAGGTCGTCGTGGCCGCCCGGGGTGGCGGCGACGGGGCCGGTGTAGTCCGGCCCGAGCGTGCACCGCATGCCGGTCGCCTCGGCCAGCCACAACGCGGCCTTCTCGGCGTGCTCGTCGCTGTGGCCGGGCAGTTCCTGAACCGCGATCACATCGGGGGCGGCGTCGCGGATCACCTGCTCGACCAGGCGGTGCCGGTCCCGCTCGTCCGGTGTGTCGTGACGGCGGTAGTCCTTGGCGTTGTAGGTCAGAAAGGTGATCACGGCGTCGTCCTAGGCCCCAGCGGCCGCTGCCGGTAGGCGGGTGTGGGTGGCGTGCAGGCTGGTGCTGGAGTCCGCACGTCGGTGGTGTGGGCCCGGTCGAGGAACAGGGTGTAGCTCAGGAACCCTGTGCGCTGCCACGGGGCGGCATCCGGGCTCGGGGTGCCGGCTGCGGCGGTGTTGGTTGTTGAGCTGGCGAGCAGGTTGCCTGTTGCCGGGTCGAAGATCAGGGTCTTGCGGAGCGTCGTGTTCGGCGGGACCGGCGAGGACAGGGTGGTGACGACCGCAATGCCGGTCCGTCCGTTCTGATCGGAGACGTCTTGGTGCACGGTGATGTTCGGCTGCCGGGCCAGCATCCGCAGGATGCCTCGCCGGGTTTCCAGGGGCACGATGCGGGCGCCATAGAGTTGCGCGATCTGGCCGAACAGGTCGATCCCGCTGTTGGGTGGCGGGCCGAGAAGTTGACGGCGGACCGCGTCGGGATCACTGGACAGCGGACCGTCCCACGGCCCCGCCTCCCTCGCGGTCCACGTGTCATCGGTTTCCGCTGGGCAGCCTTTGGCCTCATCGACGGCAAACATTCGGCCCGAGTCGACCGTGTTGGTCCAGTGCTTGATGCGCCGCACGGAGACGGTGACCGTGACCGTGTCGACCGGGCCGGTCGCGGACAGCGCCTGCGGGTCGGCTTCCCAGACCCGGATGTCGGTGTACTCGTAGACCGCCTTGCGGGCCTCGAACGGCGATGCCACGATGTTGTTCGCGAACCGGTCCAGGTCCGCCTTCGCGGACGGCGGCCCGGCCGCGGCCGAGGGCTCGTCGGCCGTCACCGGCACGGGCGCTCCTGACTCGCCGTCGCGCCACGGCAGCGAAACGACCGCCGCCGTGAGCAGCACGACGAGGGTCGCGGCCACCGCACCGAGCGCGGTCCACCGGGCTCGGCGGCGCGAGGTGCCGACCTCGCGCGTCGCGTCGTCGGTCGGTACTTCTGTGCCGCGGTCGGCGAGGGTTGTCACAGGCTGGTCGATCTCGGGATTCACGGGGGTGGTCACGGTGTATGGCCTTCTGTGGTGATCGGACAAAAGGGAGGTCGGCCTATGCCGGATGTACGGCGCTGCCAAGACCGCGCAGGCCGGTGGGGATCGAGAGGATGTAGGTGCCCCAGCCGGCCAGGCAGGAGGCGATCAGGAGGGTCCAGGCCGTGTCCACCGGCCCTGGCCAGGTGAACGTGATGGTGACACCGGCTGCGGCGCAGCCGAGGATGAGCGCCAGCCCTGCGGCGCGGTTAGCCAGTAGCGGCCATCTCGGCGTTGGCCCCAGCGCCTGCGCCTGCGTGGTGATTGGCGGCATGGTCGGTGATGCCTGCGGTGGGGTGGTCGGCGGTGCGGGTGGGGTAGCCATCACTGCCCGACCCGCCACGCTGGGCGCCAACAGCGGCGCGACGCCGGGGTGGCCGTCGCGGGAGGTGGTGCCAGGTCCTGCGCTGCTCATGAAGTTCGTCCCTCGATACGGGTTGTGGGCTGGTGGTGGTGATGGCCGGGGCCGAAGGGCGCAGCACGGTTTGCGGGTGCGACTGCTCGTTCGGAGGCGGGTGAACGGGTGTCGCTCGCGCTGCGCGCCTTCGGCCCCGGCCCGCCCGCCGGGTCGGGGATGCTCGGCGGGCGGCCTCGGTGTTGGCTAGGTGAGGTCAGGCCGGCGGTGATGGCCGAGGTAGAGGTCGCAGCGGCATCCATGGGCGCTGCCGGGCTGTCGGTGCGGGTGTGGGCCACGGCTATGCCGCCGACCACGCCGAAGACCAACACGAGAGTCACCGTCGCCGCTGCGGCGCTCACGGCCCTGGACCGTCGGCGTGGTGGGGTCGGCTCGGGTAATAGTCGGTCGGAGGCGGCGGTCACTTGGCCACCTCCTGATCGCTGCTGCGAATCGGGGCCGTCGTGCTCATCGATGGTCTCCTGTGGACGGTGAAAGGGGTGCGGACTCGGCCGAAGCCCCATGAATGAGGGCCTGTTTGGTGAGCGTCGTTACTTCGGGGCTGTCCTGGGGGCAAAAGCTGGTCTGATCAGGTCGGCAAGCTCGGTCAGCGAGGTGATGACGTAGTCGGCTGCGGCGCTCACGCGGGTTGCCGCGGGTGTCAGTGGTTCTGCGTGGGGCGCCACATGCGGTAGAGGTGGGCGTCGTCGGACACCTCGATGACCGGTGGGTTCATGTCGGTGTAGCCGTGGCGCTGGTACAGGTTGCGGTTCTGTTCGCTGGTGGCTTCCAGGTAGGCGGGGATGCCCTGGGCATCGAGGCGGGCGTGGGTGTGGTTCATGAGGGCGCTGCCGAGGCTCTGGCTCCAGCGGTTGGGGTGCACGGCGAGGAACAGCAGGTGCCAGTGCGGGTCGGTGGGGTGGTTGGCTTCCATCTGCCGGTCGAGGTGCTGGAAGCGGCCGAGGTGTTCGCCGGCGAGGTCGGCCAGGCGTTTGTCGTAGTCCTCGGGTTCGCTGGCGCCGTTGGTGCGGTCGAACCAGACCGCGGCGCCGGCGGCGTCGGTGGTCATGACGACCTGGCCGGCGCCGCCGATGGCGTGCGCGACGTATAGGCGGTACCAGTCCCGGGTGACCGGGCGGCGTCGGTCCGGGTCGGGTACGAGGAAGTGGATGACGTCGATGTGGTCGAACGAGTCGGCGATCAGGTCGGCGACGTGGTCGATGTCGTCCTCGCTGGCGGTGCGTAGGGCCGGGGTGGTGGTCATCGGTTGCCTTTCGGTTAGAGGATGGTGGAGAGGCCGGAGGCGGTGGCGCTGCGGGTGCCGCGTCCGATGCCTTCGTAGACAGTCGGCTTGGTGCGTTTGAGGATCAGGCCCCAGGCGGTACCGGCCGCGAAGATCACCAGGTAGGCGATGGGTGCGACGCGTGCGGGGCCGGTGCCGGCCTCGACGCCGTACATGGCGGCGAGGTTGTCCACGGCGAGGTAGGTGACGCCGAGCAGGATCACGGTCGCGATGAGCGGCGCGATGAGCCGTTGCCACAGGTTCTCGCCGCGCGCGTTGCGGGCGAAGAAGCCGATGACGGCGATGCTGGTCAGGGTGTAGAGAAGCAGGACGCCGAGGCCGCCGGTGGTGCTGCCCCAGTAGAACAGTTGGACGAGGGGTCCCAGCCGGCGATGGCGTACGCCGTGAGCACGACGAAGGCGAGTGCCGTCTGGGCGAGGGAGGCGTTGCGGGGGGCGCCTTTGATGGTGGTGCGGCCGAAGACTCGGGGCAGGACGCCTTCGCGGCCGAGGGCGAAGGTGTAGCGGGTGATGGCGTTGTGGAACGCGAGTAGGGCGGCGATCAGGCCGGTGCCGAGCAGGATCTTTCCGACGGTCACGGCGGTTTGGCCGAGTTCGGCGGCGGCCTCGTTGAAGAACAGGTCGGCGCCTTCGGCGCTCGCGCGGTCGATGGGCTGCGGGCCGGCGGCGGAGATCTGGACCCAGGACGCGAGCATGTAGACCGCGCCGATGGTGGCGATGGTGACGTATGTGGCGACGGGGATGGTGCGCTTGGGGTCTTTGCTCTCCTCGATGTAGACCACGGACTGTTCGACGCCGGCGAACGAGGTCGCGCCCAGGACGATGAAGACACCGAGCATCGGCCCGGACAGGTCGCTGACGGACATCGCGGCGCCAGAGAAGACGAAGCCGGGGGCCAGCATGATCGCGACGCTGTAGAGCACGACCAGGACCGTTTCGGCGATGACCAGGAAGACCAGGACGTATCCCGATAGCTTGATTTCGTTCGCGCCCAGGACGCCGACCAAGATCCATGCGAGGAAGGCCGGGACGTACCAGGGGACGTCGAAGCCGACCCAGGTAGACAGCAGCGGGGCACCGATCGCGGCGCCGAACGCGCCGTAGCAGCACAGTTGGAAGCTGCAATAGGTGAGCAGTGCGCCCCATGAGGTGCCGACGCCCCAGGGGCGGCCGATGCCGTGGGCGACGTAGGCGTAGAAGGCGCCGGCGTTGGGGATGTGCCGGGCCATCGCCAGGTACCCGACCGCGTAGATCATCAGGATCGCGGCGACGGCACCGATCGCGATAGGGAAGCCGATCAGGCCGGTCGCGGCGAGCGCGAGGGGGACGACGAGCGTGATGACGGTCAGTGGCGCCACCGATGAGGCGATGGCTGAGCCGATCGCGAACGGGCCGAGTCGGTTGCGGGCCAGCGCGTTGGACACGCTGGTCGCCGCTACGAGGGGGTTGATGTTGCGGGCACCGTGGGTTCCTCCGGAAGGGTGAGAAGGGGATGGGGGTGGTGCTAGCGCATGGCTGCCTCGCCGACGGCTACGTCCGCGGCTTTGAGCAGTTCGCGCGACATGGGATCCAGGCCCGCTCCGAGCTGCCGTGTCAGTTGGGTTCGCTCGGCGGGGGTCAGAGTGGACAGTGCATAGTGGTGCAGACCCGTGACCAGGAACAGCCCTGCAAGGAGCAGTTCAGACGGGGACAAGGCACGGTCGCGCTGCACTGCGTCGCTGATCGCGTTGGCCGGCGTTCCCGTGGCGATGGAGTCGTACGGCACGTAGCGCACCTTCGTGCCACCCAGCAGCCTGCGGCGCTCGTCGCGCCGGATCAGGCCGGTCCGCGAAAGCCGGTCGATGACTCGCTCCTCGGCGCGTTTCTCGTAGGCCAGGTACGACAGCCACTCGCCGAGATCGTGGCCGCGTTGGCGGTGCCGGTTTTCCGCCTGTGCCGGCGGCGGCCAGGCCCGGCCGCGCGGTGCCGTAGGCGGCCTGCCCCAGCTCTGTTCGGCCGCTACCGGTGCGCGTGCCTGTATCCGTGCCGTTGGCGGCGGCGTCGGCCAGGTCTGCTCTTCGGCGGCCATCTTGATCAGCAGCGGGGCCAGTGCCGGATCGTCGGGCAGTTCAGCGATTGTGCGGAACAGTTCGCCCTGCCGCAGCTCGCAGTATTGGTCGTGGACCAGTTCGGCGAGCAGGCCAGTGGCCAACCCGACCGCCAGGGGCCACTCACCGATGTGGGGCTTGCCGTTGACGCTGTCATGCGCCGCTAGCCACAGGTTGTCGGTGAGCCACGTTGGCGCCGCTGACGGCATGACGGATTCCCTTTCTCACACATTGAGGTCGGTCCCCGGGTGGGGCTGCACACGGGGCGAGGCTGCGGTCACCCTCGGCTTTAGCTGTGCCAGTCCGGTCAATTCCCGTGGATCTCGGCCGGGGTGCGGTGGGCGGTTACGTAGCCGCGACCGGCGCGGGCTCGTTGGCTTTCCCCGCGCTCACCCGCGGTCCCCGGCCGGCGAGACGTGCGGGTTGCCCGGCCAGTCCTCGGCCCGTGGGCGGGTGTTGGTGGCGGGCGCGCCAGGACAGTGGGGCATCGGCTGGCGGGCCGTCAGCGCACCAGTCGGCCGGGCGCCGCTGGAGGCGTCCAACGACCGGGGATCGCAGGGATCTTCGGCAACGCCCGGCACGTCGTCCGGGCAGCCGTCGCCCGAATGCGGTTTCACCGGCCACCACCGCGCCCGGGGCGAGCGCCACCGCCGGGGAGCGATCAGGAACCCCTTCCAGTGCCGCGCCGCAGCCGTCATGGCGGCTGCGGCCGGGACGTGGTCGCGGCGATCCGGCCAGGCCCGCAGCGTCTGCGCCACCGAGGTGCATGGGGGCGCCTGGAAGACGTCGACCAGGTAGGCCGCCAGCAGGGCCTCGGCCTCGTCCGCCATGCGGTGCGCGGCACCGCTGTCGGCGTCACCGCGGTGCACGCGGGCGAGCTCGAACAGCGTCTCGTGGATGGCGCTGGGCGTGTACCGGCCAGGCGTCTGCGACAGCAGCCGCGCCGCATGCGCCAAGAGGTCCGCGCCAGTCCAGGTCACTGCGGCGCAGGCCGGGGAAACCACCTGTGGACCGCGCGGCGGGTGCCGGTGTGATGCTCGAACGGTCACGAAGCCGATACGGCGGGCCGTTCCCCGCACGAGGGCGGCCAGGTCGGTCAGGGTCACAAACACCTCCTCCTGCGCAGCTGTGCCGGGGCGAGTCGAGGCCGACAAGGGACGCCATGCGCCCACCGAAGAAGTGAGCGGCCGTTGACGCGCCGACCGGATGCCTCTAAGACTCAAAACGGCGCAAGGTGATGTCGGCCAGCCATGGACCATTGCTCCGACAATTCATTGACACCACTGTGCGTAGTCGACGGTGATCGGTGGCTGCCATGCCTCGCCGTCCGTGGCTTCTGCGGTCGAGCGGAGAAATGCGTGACGCGCGGTTACACGATGCGGTCGCGTATACGGGGCGTGCCGTCAGCCGTCCTGGCCGTATGCATTGGCGCGATGGCCAGCCGCTGGTCTGCGGCTCGTCGATCAGGCCGCTGCCGCGCTCGACTGCGTCGCCTCGTACCGCGAGAGCCAGGCATCGGCCGCCCGGGCAGGAGGGCACGGCCACGGCAGCCCGCATTCACGAAGGCGGCAGCGGGGCCGACCGATGGTCAACGGGGGCCAGTGAAATCCACACTCGATCCAGGCCCGATCGGGTTGGTGATCGTTCCAGTTCTGTGCCGCCTGGTGGTAGGTCAGCTTGTGATCGCCGGATGGCGGCACCGTCGCGCCAGTCACTACAGGCTCGGTGAGATGGGCCGTATCGCCGCCCCGATGGCGCGCCTGCGACGTTGGGTCAGGTGTCATGTGATGGTCGCTTTCCTAGCGGGCCTGGTTGTGCGATGGATCGTCGACTTTCGACGCTCGCGCATGCCGGGCTTCGTGTTCCTGGTACATCAGGTGATCGAGGCGTCGTTCGGCAGCGATCGGCTGCCACGGTGGCATGCGCGCCGACGTTTTCCGTTGATGGGAACCCGCGTCGCGCAGTGTCGGCGAGGGCCCGGCCACACCGTTGACAAAGCTCCGACATTCGTCACCCGAAGGGGGCGGGCAAAGTGCCCGCTATGCTGCCGGGGCGAGGTCAAGCACCTGCTGCCGGAGCTGTACCGGGCGCTGGACGCGGCCGTCGGAAAGCGCCGGAGCATCGTGGCAGGTCTGCTCGTCCAGGCGTACCGGGCCGCGGACGCGGTGGCGGACAAGTTCGGCTTCTACGACCTGTCGGCGTGCGTCATCGGCCTGATGATGGAGGCGGCGCGGGAGTCCGGCGACGAGCGGGCTATCGCCGCGGCCTCCTACGTGCGGGCGGAGACGTTCTGCCAATGGGCAGTACGAGGTTGGCCGGGGCATGTTTGGAGCGCACTACGCAACGGCTCAAGCCCGAGGCGGGAAACGGCGCCGCGGCGGCATACGGCGCGTTGCACATGCGCGCGGCGGTCCTGGCCGCGCGGGCCGGCAGGCTCGCGAAGGCCAATGATCATCTGCTGGAGGCCGGCACCTGGGCGCATGGTCTGCCCGACGGTGGCTACGCGGGCACCGTCTTAGGCCCGGCGTCCGTGCGTATCCACGAGGTCGCGTTGGCCGTCGCCGGCGGCGATCCCGACGCCGCGCTCACCGTCGCGGCGCGCTGACAGCCACGGGCCGACCTGCCCGCCGAACGCCGTTCGCACTTCTACATCGATCTGGCCAGGGCGTTCGCGATGGTCGAGTCGCCAGAGCAGACGCGTGACGCGCTGGTGACCGCTCGGGCGATCGCACCCGAACATGTGCATGATCACCCGCAGGTGCTCGAAACCCTCGACGGGCTGACGCGTGGCCGACTCCGCCAGGACGCGCAGGTGCAGGCGTTGGGGCAGTGGGTCGGCGAGGGCCTCGGCGTCAACTCGCCGTTGCCGGGCCGCAGCAGGTCCGGCAGTTCCCCCAACAAGCTGATCACACCGAACGCGTCGGCGGTGGTGACCGGGTCGTCTGCCCACAGGTGACCCCACGGACCCCGGCGGATCAGTACCGGGCACAGCCCGGCGGCCCGCGATGCCACGATGTCGTTGTCTCGCTGATCGCCGACGTAGTGATCCCACACCCTCGATCGAGGATCACAGCTGAAGACTGTCGAAAATCGCACCGACGATGTGGTCGGGGTCTTTGCCGTGGCAGTCGATGACATGCTGCGGCCAGTCCTCGCCGGCCAGAAACTGCCGGGCTTCGCGGTACAGCTCCAACTCCCGGCGCGGGCTGCCCACCATCTCCAGCCGGCTCAACGCCGCGCCCTGCCTCAACCGGCAGGTCATCACCTCGGGATCGTCCTCCAGGTAGATGCTCGTCGCCGGCAGGACGTACTGGTTGTAGGCCCAGATCTCGTCAAGGTCCAGTCCGTCAACCCGCTGCAGGACCATCGACGACTGGACGTACCGATCGGTGACCACGTGCAGGCATTCATCCAGCGCCGGGATGATCTCCGACTCGACGTGAGCGGCGCGGTCCGCGGCCACGGCGAGCGCAAGCGGCCGGCCATGCAGCACGGACTCCGGCGTGCGCAGCAGCCGCCCAAGCGCACTCTGGGTGGGCTCGCTGGTCAAGTGGACCCGCTTGTTGGTGCGCTTCTCCAAGCGAGTCGCCAGCAGGCCTGCGATCGTGGTCTTTCCCACGCGGTGTGGGCCCTCGACCGCGATGAACAGACTGGTCATGACCGATCGGCGGACACGGGCGGCAGCGGCAGAGCCTGCCGCCCGGCCGGAACGACCATCCACGGCCAACGGCTCTGAGATTCGGAGGGAGTCCGCGCCCAGCGGGTACGGACACAAGTATCGACAATGATTGGTTGATTCACCAGGTGCTCCTTGCCGGCCCTAGCGGGGTCACGCGTTGGCGATGACGAGATCGCCGTGGTCTTCCTGGGCGGGTACCCCCGGCCGGATGGCGCGGTCGCGCCGGCCGGGCCTCCCGGTGCGCCGGAGTGCTCGAACGAGAACACCTCCGAGTTAAGGTCATCGCACCGCATGTCGGACAGCCACCACGGACAGGACTGACAATTCGTTGACATCGCACTCGCGGACGGGAGCGACCAGCATGATCAGCCCGGAAGACATCGCCGCCGCCAGGCAAGCCCTCGGCGGCCGGCTCGCGGCGCTGCGCCAGGCCGAGGGGCACAACCAGCATGCGCTCGCCGGGATACTGTTCACCTCCCGCAGCAGCGTCGCCAACATCGAACGTGGCCGGCAAGCCGGCACCCGCGACTTCTGGGAACGCTGCGACACCCTCCTGCACGCCGACGGCGCCCTGGTGGGCGGCTACGACGAGCTCCGCAAGCTGGAGGCCCACCAGCGGCGCGAAGCCGCCGGCGCCGCTGCGAGCACGGGCGTCGCCGGCCCATCGCCGCTACAGGTCGCGCCGGGCGACCGCTGCGGCGCGAACAGCGCCCTCGACGCGGTACGCGACGGGCTCCGCGCGGCGCTGATCTCCTACCGGCCAGTCCGCCACGCGGCAACAGCCGGCCGGTCCGTCCGCGAACTGTGGGCGGCGACGGCGTCCATCCACGCCGTATACCAGCGCGGCGACTACGGCTCCGCCGCCAGCCGGCTGCCGGTGGTGCTCGACGACGCGCACCGCCTGGCGGACACGACCACGGGCCGGCACCGCGAGCGGGCGCTGCGGGTGGTCGCCGCCGGATACCTCGCGGCGTCGAAGCTGGCCAGCAAGACCGGTGACGGCGCGCTCGCCTGGCTCGCCGCCGACCGCGCTGGTACCGCCGCCAACCTCGCCGGCGCGCTCTCGCTCGGCGCGGTGTCGACCTACCAGACCGCCTGTGCGCTGCTGCGCCTACCCGGCACCGCCACGCAGGCCGAGACGCTGGCCGTCGCCGCCGCCGACGACCTCGGACAGCCAGCCCGCGAGCCCGACGCCGATCTGCTGTCCGCGCGCGGCGCGCTGCTGCTGCTCGCTGCCGTTACCGCAGGTCGTCGCGGTGACCACGCCGACGTACGCGGCTACCTCGACGCCGCCACCGCCACCGCCAGGCAACTCGGCCGAGACGGCAACCGGATGTGGACCGCCTTCGGGCCGAGCAACGTCGCGATTCACCAACTGTCGATCGCGGTCGCGATGCGGCAACCCGACGAGGCGGTCAAGATCGGCCAACAACTCGACCTGAGCCGTCTTCCAGCCGGCCTCGGAGGACGCCGGGCCCAGGTGCACGTGGAACTCGCCGCCGCCCACGCCCAACAGCGCGACGGCGACGCCGTCGCCGTCCTGCACCTGCTCGAAGCCGAACGCGTCGCGGCGCAAGCAGTGCACGTCAACATCGGCGCGCGCGACCTGCTGACCGTCCTACTCCACCGCGAACGACGCTCAGCAACGCCAGGGCTTCGCCCGCTCGCGCAACGGGCCGGGGTGGCGACCTGACATGGGATCAACCCCACACCGCCCGGATCGGGTGCTGTACCTGGTGGTGTGCGCCGCGCCTCCAGCACGCGCCATCGGCGAACTGGTCGACCTACTCCAGCAGAACGGCTGGACGGTCTGCGTGATCGCCACGCCCGAGGCGGTGTCGTGGATCGACCCGCAGGCGCTTGCCGAACAGACCAGCCACCCCGTCCGTTCCACACACCGGCGCCCGGACGATCCCGACGTCCTGCCACCGGCGGACGCCCTCGCCGTGGTCCCCGCGACCTTCAACACCATCAACAAATGGGCCGCCGGCATCAGCGACACGTTCGCCCTCGGCATCCTCAACGAAGCTCTCGGTCTCGGCATGCCCGTCGTCGTGGCCCCCTACGCCAAACCACCCCTCGCAGCTCACGGCGCGTTCCAACGGAGCCTGGAATTCCTCCGCGACAGCGGCGCCACGCTGACCCCCACCGAAGCGATCCGCCCACACCAACCCGACGAGCCGTTCCGCTGGTCCGCGGTGCTGCCCTTGTTGACCCGACCCGCGCAGTAGCCGATGCGTAGCCAGCAGCGGGCCGTCGGCCGCAACTTCGCCGTTGTGTTCGACCACGGCGAGGACTTCTTCGCCGCCCAGAGCGAGTTCTGCCGCGCCAAACCAGATCCGGCAAGGATTCATCCCGGTCTTCATCGCCGGCTTCTCCGAGGTCACGACTGTGAGCACCTGCCAGAAGCTCACCGACCCGCACGCGCCGGCGTGGCCGTCGGTCTCACGGCGCACAGCGCCACCGGACACACCAGCCACCTACTCACCGCGCAGGTCCAGTTCCTGACCGAGATGCTGCTCATCGAGGTCGCCGAACCCGCCATTACCCGCCAGCAGAACCCCGACCTCTACGACATGCCGCTCCTGCGCTTCGGCGCCTAAATGCGACCGCACAGCCCGGTGGACCCAACCCGAACCGGTGACGCCACGCGGCGTCCGCCGTTCCGGCGGCTCGGCCGCAGCCACCCCTCAGCCTAGGGTGATGACAACCCGGTCGCCTGCGAGCCAGCGGAGCCCACCCCGTGGCAGACATTTGCCACCTCACCGCCTCGGCCGTCGTCCTCGACGACCACGACCGCGTGCTCTGGTCGCCACCAGCGGCAGCGGCTGACGCCCCCGTTACGAGTCCGGCGGACCCGCACAGGCCACGCTAGGCGGCAACCGCGACGCCTACAACCGAGGCCACGATCCAGCCGTGCGAATTCGCGGGAATGCGATGGGCTCCGTCGGCGTGGTGCAGCCGGGGCAGGCCGCACGGATCGTCAGCGATGATGGACCGATGCGGCTCCTCATTCTTGGCGGCACCTGGTACCTCGGCCGCGCCATCGGCGAACTCGCCCTTGACGCCGGATGGCAGGTCACCACGTTCAACCGAGGCGTCTCGGCACCGGACCTCGCCGGGGTCGAGGTGGTCCGCGGCGATCGCGAACGCCCCGAAGACCTGCGCCGACTCGCCGAGCATGGTCCCTGGGACGCGGTCGTCGACACGATTGGATACATTCCGAGGCAGGTCCTCGACGCTGCGACCGCCCTGTCGGCCGTGGCCGGTCACTACGTGTTCCTGTCGTCCGTCAACGTCTACACCGGCTGGCCGAACGAGCCGTTGGACGACGATTCCGCGCTGTTCGCGTGTCCGCCCGACGCGGACGCGACGTTCGGCGCGGATCTGGGCTACGCCGGCCAGTACGGCGCCCTCAAGGCAGGGTGCGAGCGCGCCGTCGTCACGGCCCTCGGCGCTGACCGGTCGACCGTGCTGCGCCCCGGTATCATTCTCGGCCCCCGCGAGTACGTGGGCCGTCTGACCTGGTGGCTCGGCCGCGCCGTCCGGGGCGGACAGCTGCTGGTTCCGGGGCCGGCCACCCGAGCGATCCAGCCGATCGATGTGCGAGACGTCGCCCAGTTCGCCCTGCACTGCGCCACCGCCCAGATCGCGGGGGCCTACAACGTCACCGCGCCGCTCGGGCACGGCACGTTCGCCGACCTCATCGGCGGCTGCATCGCCGAGACGAAGGCGGACACCGAACCCGTCTGGGTCGATCCGGACTGGCTCATCGACCACGGCGTCGAACAGTGGACCGAACTGCCGCTGTGGCGCACCCACCCCGGGGTCTGGGCCGTCGACAGCAGCCGCGCGTTCGCCGCCGGGCTGCGCTGCCGGCTGCTGCGCGACACCATCGCCGAGACGTGGACCTGGATGACCAGCGGCGGCGCCGCGATCACCGGGAAGGGTGAGGCCGCCCGAGCCGCCGACCACGGGCTGCCCCCGACCGGGAAGCCGAGTTGCTGGCGGCCTGGCGGCAGGCCGGTCAGGCCGGCGGCAGCGCGGGCGGCGTCTCGTGAGTGGTGACGAACCCGGATGCGAGTTCGGCCATCCGCCGCGCCTTCGGCACACCCCGCCATTGGGGCTCTGACAGCACCCTCTGCACCCGGGACAGGCGGCCGACGAGGCCGATGCGTCGCCAGTCCGCCGGCATCGGCCACAGCGGCGCCAGGGTTTCCCGAGCGCTGTCGAGTTGACCGCCGAGCAGTTGGCAAGTGGCCAGGTCCACCCGCGCCTCCGCGGGTACGGTCGACCATGGATCCGCGGGCTGACTACCGGCCAGCTCCAGCGCGGTGGCCGCAGCCGCGATCGCCGACTCAGCCCGGCCCACCTGCAACCATGCGGTACTCACGCTGCGCGCCTGCTGCGCCGCGCTGTAGCCGAACTCGCCACCGACGACGTCATGCAACAGATCCTGACCGTCCACCGTACGGGCCTCCTCGGCCGCGGTGATCGCCTGCTGCACCTGATCGGCGGCACCGCGGTGCGACCAGGCGCGGGCCAGCACGGACAACGCACGAACCCGCGCGACGCCGGCCGGCGCGAGCGCTACCGCAGCCTCGGCGTACTCGACCGCCTCGGCGGGCTGCCCGGTCCAGTACGCGATCGTCGCCTGCATCCCGCGTGCGTACGCCCGGACGCCGTCGTGGCCGATCACTTCGCCGTAGGTGTAGGCGGCGCGGGCGTAGTCCTTAGCCAAGGGCCACAACCCGAGATCGATACTTTCGCTGGCCAGCAGGCCCGCCGCCTGCGCGACGATGAGGTAGAGCTCCTGTTGCTGGCCGGGACGACGCGTGCGCTCCAGCAGGCTGGCGGCCAGGTTGCGTAGCCGCAGGGTCTCGGTCACTGCGACCGCCGGAGCCAGCCGGGTAAAGCTCCGCGCGATCCGGGTGGCCTCGTCGCGCAGTTGCTCAATGGTGGCGTCTGACACGGCCCACGCCCCTGCGTCCATCGCGTGTTCGCTGGTCTCCCGCGCGGCGTCCATGATCGAACGCGCCACCTCAACGTACGCGTCGCTCGAAGTATCGGCAAACCCACCCGCGCGACTGGACGACCGCGCGGTGGCGGCAAGCAACTGCTGTTCGAGCAGAGTGATCTCGTCGTAGTCTGCGGTAAGGACACCGTCGGTGTTGAGCAGTTGGTCGCAGCGCTGCCAGAACTCGCGCTGCGCGCGCTGGCCGCCTGTCTCGACGTTCGCGATGGTCGAACGCCCGTAGAGGGTCAGCGGCGCGAACTCGTGCTGCGTGTAGCCGGCGGCCTCCCGGAACAACCTCAACCGCCTGCCCAAGGCTCGGCGTCGCTCCCGAACGTCATCAGGGCCCACCGGCGAACCTCCCAGACCCCACGAGGGCAAGGCAGGCATCCTGCCGTGCCGCTCTGGCTATGGCCATACGCAGCCGAACATGCGCCTGCCGGTGTCCAGCACACCGAGCGTGCGTGCCGTCATTATCGGTAGTCGCCGGTGCCGTCGTGCAGCCTTGGTGGCCCGGCTCGGGACGTGTTCGCTCACCCGCGCCTTACGACGGTGGGGTGTGACCTGCAACGACACCGGTCCGTTCGTGCAAGGCCGCGAATGTCAAAGTTTTGTCGGAATTCGTCGGTCCGCGCCTCTCCCGGCACTGCGGGGACCGTCACGGTGGCCCAAGACGGAACCCAGCCCGTCGGGTGGCGACACGACGCAACCCGGCGACGCCCTTGCGATGAGCGATGGCGAAGGTCTGTCACATCCGCCGGTCGGCGACAGCGACAGCCGCCTTCCGGCGCGGTCAAGGCCACAGGGCACGGCATCAATCGCAGCGGCTGAGTCGGCTACACCTCCTCGCCCACATCCATTTCGGCGCCGCTAGTTAGCCGAGGAACTGGTGGCATGCCGGGGATCCGCCGGTCGTAGCGTTCGATTTCCAGCTCGGCCTTCCGCCACCTCAAGCGCGGCCTGCCGGTTCTGCTCCTCAGCCCTAATCAACGCGCGAGCGCCTCTTGGAGCGCTGTTTCGCCGTGGCCTACCGACCGCAGGAGGGCCGTGCGTGAATCGGGTGGCATCCCGGTGCCGAGGGAAGCTGCTTGCACTGCGGCGGCAAGAGTTCGGCTGGTGTGCTCGGTGAGGCGCCCGGCGGCGCCGCTGTTGAGGATCTCCTTGGCGGCGTAGGCGTCACCGCAGGCGGCAGCCGTCGATTCGATCTTCGCGATCACTTCGTCGATTGGGATGGCATCGCCGGCGAGGTCGACCACGAGCAGGCCGAGCCGGACCAAGAACAGCGCGTGTTCGGCCGGCTGGTCCAACCCGCAGTAGGCCCCGATCATCGCGTCGATAGCGACGCTGGTGGGCCGCTCGGCCAGGGACGAACACATTACGGTCAGGCACGCGGCGATGGCGTCCTCCCAGGGATCTGCCGTCGCGGTTTGCTTGAGCAGGGCGATCGCCGTGTCGGGGTTCCCGTCGAGACAGGCGGCGATGACCGCGATCTGGCGGCCGTCGAAGAGCCGTTGGCCGACGCCGTTGTGGTGTTCGGCTTGGTGCAGCGCCTCAGCCCAGCGGCCGGCGCGGCACAGCGCGCGCAGGCCGTCGGCGAGCAGGACCGTCCAGAGCCATTGGACGACGTCGCGGTGGTCGTCGCCGGGCCGGATGATGGTGTCGAAGGCGATTGTTCTGCCGTCGACCACGGCGTCGCTGCGGCTCTTTGCCCCGTGCAGCAGGTCGCGGAGGATTTGGTATCCGGCGGTGCCGTTGCCATCTCGGGTGTGCAGCCGGCCCAGGTTGACCAGCGGCTGCAGGGTGGCCTTGGCCGTCTGCTGGTCGTGCGGCCCGTGGGCGGCGAAGATGTCGAACTGCCGCCAGCACAGATCGCGGGCGAGGTCGGGCAGGCCGCAGTCGCTGGCGATGAGTGCGGCGAGGTTGTGTGCCTCGGCGCCGCGCCGCAGCGGCTCGTCGTGGGCGTGGCTGGCGAGGTCGGCGAGGTGGCGGACCCGGTCGACGCGGTCGGCGAGTGACCGGCACACCGGCTTGCGGCGCGGTACCAGTGGGAACCGTTCGGCGGCGCGGGCGGACGGGATCGTTGCTGGGGCAGGCAGGGGTGACGTCATGAGGTGCTGACCTCCTTGCCGCTGAAGGTGGAAGCTGTTAGGTCGTCGGCGCGAGGGCTTACCAGGTGATCGTGATCAGGGTGTGGGGTCGGGAGATGGGCGCGTCCGGGCGGCCGGTGGGGGTGCCGGCGCGGTAGGCGGTGATGGTGGGCTGGCTGGGCCGTTGCTCTGCCCAGTGGGTGAGCAGTTCGATGGTGTCGTCGGCGACCTTGGCCGCGTCCGGGCCGTGCGCGACGACGCCGAGTTCGTTGACCTCGTCGTTGACCTCGCGGGCGGTGACGTAGGCCAGGGTGTTGCAGGTGTAGAGGCAGGCGCCGCCCCAGCGCATGGCCGGGTTGGCACGGCCGGCGGTGCGGGCCTCGGCGCTAACCGACAGCCGCCCGAAGCTGAGCGGAGCTGTGGTGGCCAGCCACAGGTCGAGGTGTTCGGCGGGTTCGTCGTGGCGGACCCGGATACCGGTCCATTGCGACTGTGGGGCGTGGTTGAGGGTATCGCTGAGTGCAGTGTCGTTGGGAAGGTCGCCGGCATCGACATTGATGGCCACGTCGTCGGCGAGGCGTACGTGGTGTTCGTGGTGCTCGGCGGTGCCGCGCATGGGGACGAACCCGCACACCACCGCGGAGGCGGAGACCATCAGGTCCGGCTCGCGCAGGTCAAAGGCGATGGCTCTGGTGAGCCCGCTGCCGTGCAGGCGCAGCGGCACGACGAGACGACCGCCGGCGGTGAGCTGCTGCCACCAGGCCGGGACGATGTCCCACGCTTCGGCGGTGACGATGATCCGGTCGTAGGGGGCGCCTTCGGGATGCCCGAGCGCGCCGTCACCGCAGATGACCTTTACCTGCGGGTAGCCGGCAGCTTGCAGGCTGGCGGCGGCGCCAGCGGCGAGGTCATCGTCGAGTTCGATGGTGACGACCGTGCTGGTCGGCCCGACGAGTTCGGCGAGCAGTGCCGCGTTGATGCCGGTGGCCGCGCCGATCTCCAGGACCTTGCCGCCCGGCGCGACGTTGAGCTGTTCGAGCATGGTGGCGACGAGCTTGGGGCTGGATGCCGAGGAGACCGAACTGCCGTCGGCGGCGCGGCGGGTGACGACCGGCTTGCGGCCGTACGCCGTCTCCAGATTGTTCCCGGGCAGGAACAGGTGCCGGGGCACGGTGCGGAAGGCGGCTTCGACCTGCGGGGTCTGGAAGGTGCCCCAGCTGGCGATGTAGTCGACAAGCTCGTCGCGGAGCTGTGCGGCGCGGTCGGCGTGAGGGTCGGGCTCGAAGGTCACCGCGCCGACTGTATTCGCGCCGGTGCCGTCGGTTCTGGCGTGCCGGGTCGTGTCGGCGAGGCTGGTGTCCGTGGGGTGCGCGGGTATGTCGAAGACGGTTCGGCTGGCGGCGGTGGCCAGCAGATGCTGGTCGTCGGCGGAGACGCCGTGCCGGTTGAACAGGAACAGCATGTGGTGGGTGAGCACGGCCCGCAGGCCGCGGGTGAGGGTGCCCCGACGGGCCAGCTCGGCGAGGCGTTGGCCGGTGTGCTCGAACGCGTCGACCCAGCGGGGTGTGTGGTGCAGAGGGCTGTCGGCGGTGTCGGTGGTAGCGGTGAGCAACAGTCGGACGTCGTCGACCATGGGCGTCGAGGGTTCGGGGGTCGCTGCTGCCGGGGTGCGGTGGTCGGCGAGCTGCGCCCAGCAGTCGCCCTGCTCGTACCACTCCAGACCGGCGGCGCGCAGCAGTCGCGTGGCCAGAACCACGGACAACTCGCGCCGGCGATCGCGCTGTGCGTGAGCGAGGTGGGCCAGCAGGTATCGGCTGTCGGCGTGGAACAGACTATGGGCGAGGTCGATGCCGGCCGGGCCGCCGAACGCCCGGCCTTCGGGCTCGTAGATCGTTTCGGCGCAATCGCGGACGGTCTCGTGTTGTGTGAGGGCGGCGGAGATCTCGCCGACCATGCCGGCGTTTGCGGTGTGCACCCGGAGCCGCCAGATGCGGCCCTTGCGGATGAACCACCACGCGGTGATGACGCCGGCGTCCTCGGCCGCGGCGAGCATGGGCGCTAGCGCGGTTGCGGCGATCTGTTCGGCGGCCTGCCAGGTCGTGAAGGTGATGGTGAGCTGACGCCAGCCGGTGGTGGTGGGATCGGTCATGTCGCGGGTCCTGTCGGTTCGACGGTGGGTACGGGTGTTCAGTTGATGAGCAGGCAGGCGGGCCATGCTGCGGCGGTGGCGGCGGTGGCGAAGGTGTGCAGGGTGATCGCGACGCCGGCGCGGCCGTCGATCAAGCCCGGCAGCGGATCGACGCCGGTGTGCGTCGTGGCATGGGTGAGCAGCGCGCCGACTAGGCCTGGCAGGTGCGCGGCGAGCGAGGGTGTGGCGGCGTCGGCGGCGGCGTACCAGACGGTGGCGGTCAGGCCGGCCCAGCCGTGGCACAGGTAGGGGTCGGTGAGCCGGGCGAGTTGGGCGGGGTCGGCCAGGCACTGGGTGAGGGCGTGTTCGGCGGCGATCTGCCGGTCGTGCTGGTGGCGGGCGATGGCCGCCAACTGTTGGGCGCGGGCCAGGCCGGGGGTGCCGTAGCACCATGACGGTCGGGCCGGTCCAGGCTGGCCTGGGCGGCCGGCCCGCAGGTCAGCGATGGTGACGCGTTCGGGCCACCAGGGCCCGGTAGGTGTGGGCTGGCGCCAGTCGTCGAGCCAGTGACAGATCCGGTCGATGGCGTCGGCTTGGCCGGGGACCGTGACCTCCTGCCGGCTGGCGAGGGCCAGTAGGGCGAGAGGGCCGGCGATGCCGTGGGCCATTCCGAGGTTGGCGTGCCCGCCCGGGATGGTGGGCTGGCCGAGGCCGGCGTCGCTCGTCCACCAGCCGGGCGCTGCGGGGGCTGCGGCGTCGTGTGCCGGGACCGGTTCGGTGAGCCGGACCAGGTAGTCCAGGACGCGGCGGGTCAGGGCGTCGCCGGGACGGTGGTACAGCTGGTAGGCGCCGAGCCCGGCCAGGCCACGGACGAGGTCGAACTCGGACAACGCCGGGCGGGTGCCGGCCGCGATGCGCGCGTCTGCTGCGCGGAGCCGCCGCTCGGTCAGGTCGGTGACCGCGGCGTCGAGGCGGGCCAGGGCCGGCTGGTAGCGGTCGGGGGCGCTGACCGCGAGGGCGAACGCGACTGCGGGGGTGCCGAACCACAGGCCCGCGCCGCGGCCGACGCTGAGATCCTCACACACCGCGCGGGTCAGCCAGGCATGGACCCGCTGGTCGGCGTCGCTGGTGGTGGAGGCTCGCGCGGCATGCAGCAGCGCGACGCCGGCAGCACCTTTGGACAGCGATTGGTGCCGCCAGCGAGGGCTGGTCGGGCTGTCGTCGTCGCAATCGGCGAGTGGGGGCGGGACGGACAACTCGTCGCTGATGGTGGCGGCCAGCACGCCGGCGGTGGGCTCGACGAGCGTGGCGGTCACGATCTGCCTCCGGTCGGGTGGCGGGCGGCGTAGGCCTGTGCGATTGCACGGGCGAGCCGGTGGGTGCGGGCTTCGGCTTCGGCGTCGATGCCGCAGGCGCGCAGGTGGTGCAGGTGCAGCAGCGACACCGCTACCGAGGCCGGTGTCACGCCGGCGTTGTACTCGGTGAGGCTGGCCGTGTATGTCGTGGCGGCGCGGGCGCGGGCGCGCCACGCGGTGATGATCGCCGCGCCGCCGGGCAGGGTCTTGAGGGTGGGGCTGTCGCCTGCGATGTCGGCGAGGGTGATCGCCTGCCGGAAGAGGCTCCGGTCGGCGATCGCCGCTTGGAGGTCCGGATGGTCGACCAGCCAGCACATGCCCGCCTGCCTGCCGCCGGTGACGGCGGCGGCTAGGTCAGTGAGGCTCACTGCGGTGACCACGTCCGGGTGTGCCTGTCGGGTGTCGGCGAGGGTGGTGCGTTGCGCGACGGCGGCGACCGAGTCGGCGGCGAACAACGCTTCGGCCGCCGCCATCGCGGCGCCGCTGCCGTAGCGGGCGATCTCCGGCCGGTAGGTGTCCAGGGTGACGTCCCGGATAAGGCCTTGTCGACGTAGCCTGGCGGCCCAGGTGCTGCTGCGCCTGGCGGCGGCGGCGTAGTCGGCGGTGTGCACGCGCAGTCGCAGATGCGGCTCCGGGTCGCGATAGGGCAGGAACCACCAGGTCGGCGGCTGCTCCCACTCGGCGAGCAGCGCCGGCAGGTGCTCGATGAGGATGCTGTCGAAGCTGTCCGGGTGCCCATACAACCTGACCGACAGCACCGGTCCCCCAGGTAGGTGGCCATGGTCGCGGCCGACCACCGGCAGGGGCCCGCGGCGGGTCAGTACCGCTGGTGCGGGTGCCGGTGGGGCCGTGCGCGCCATCGGAATGACCACCTCGTGGGCGCGGCCGTCGCACCAGCCGTGATCGGCGGCGGTGGGCGCCTCGGTGAGGACCGTCGCGTCGGGGGTCTTGTCCAAGTGCTCGCGTAGCAGCGCGAGGTCCATCGGCTCGTCGGCACCCAGCCGTAGCCGCCGGTCTGCGGTGCCGACGAACACGCTGGCGGGCAGTCGCATCCGCAGGCGCAAAGTCGCGAAGGCGGCGGCCCACGCGGCGGCCGAAGCGGTCCGATCCGGCAGCGCCGCCGCGGGGATACGCCACCGGGCCGGCGTGAGAATGGTGCGCCGGTAGCGCAGGCGAGGCCGAAACGGCAGGCATCCGGCGGTGCCCCAGTCGAACAGCCCGACCGGGGCGGACGTGGCCTGCGGAAGCTCGATCAGCAGCCGGGCCAGCGGCGGCATCGTGCGCCAGGACGCCGCGCAGGTCAGGACCGGTTCGACGACCTGCCGCTGCGACATCGACAGAAGGAACATTCGGTCCAGATCCGCCGTCACGGCGAGATCGGCCAGGGTGATCTGGTCGGCAGCCGATTCGCGGTGCTCTCCGATGGCCAGGACCGTGGGCAACAGGCGCGGCACCCGGGTGACGTTCTCCACCCGGGGGTGATTGGGCGGGAACGACAGCTGCACGGCGATCGCACCCTCGACGCCGACGGGAAGCGTCCGATAGTGGTCGACCATGCGGTCGCGGTCCTCGTCGCGCAACAGCCGCAGGAACCGACCACTGGTCGCGACCGCGGTCCGACCGATGCCGCGCACCACGAGATCGAAGGCCCCGGCCGCGATCGCCTGCGTCGATGCGGCTCGCACCTCCACTGAGAGGTCAAGGTGGGCCGGTGGCGTCGGTGCCGTGTCGTGGCCGGCAAGAGCGGCGATGGCGTCGTCGTCCAGCACAATCTCCTGTGTGCCGTCGATGACAGCCTGCTGCGCGAGCGCCAGCAGGCGTTCGTCGCGCGACGTGGATCCTGGCCACGTGCGCTGATCATGGTCCTCGAAGTGGTCGGGGAAGCCCAGGCCCGTCGTGGCGTCCACGAGGTCGGTCACCGCAACCACGGTGTTGGCGCCGTACCGGTCGAGAAACCGGGAGTGGTACTCGCGCCAGCCGGGCACCCCGTGCGGGGCCGCGTTCAGGCGTATCAGAGCGTCGGCCGCCCCCGCGGCCTCCGCCACGACTGGGTGCGGCAGGGCCGTTGTGCCGTCGAGCCGCACGTCCACGACCAGCGGCTGAGCGGGCCTATCGGACACGTGGAGCATCCGTTGCGCCACCGGCGGCCGGTACCGGCCGAGCATTCCTGGCTGTCCGGTGGCCCTGAGCTGGGCGTCGATCGCGATCAACTCCGCTACCAGCTCGGTGCACTGGGGGAGGCTGGAGGCCATCACCTCCTGCAGCACGGACAGCACATGCCCGAGACCGTGCGCAGTCAGGGGAGGCCGCAGGTTGCTGATCAAAACGCCGCGAGCCAGCAACTCCGCGATCATGGCATCGACCGCGGCGGCTCGGTCTGGGAATGTGCGGGCAAGACGGTCAATGAGATCCTTGACGCCGACCGGCGACTCCGCCACCGATAGAGCTGCCTCGACTGGTGGGATATACCGCAGCGACACCGTGTGAGGCCGGGCAGTGGCGACCTCGGTGGCGTGCGGCTGCCACAGCACGTGGAGCCGACCACCGCGCACAACCATCAGATCGTTGCGGACGACTCGCAGGCGCAGCCGCAGTTCAGCGATGGCTTCCAAGCGAGCGATGACCGAAGCGAGCCACACGCCGTCGGCGTCGACGGCCGCCGTATGAGCGTCGGCCCAGCGACTGTGCGCGCCGCCGGTGATCTCGACCGGGGCGATCCCAGCGAACAGTCCGAATGGCGTCGCGCGGCCCCTCATCCGGATCACGTAGCGGGCCAACGACATCGCCATCCGCCGCAGCTGCGCCGGGTCCGCCTTCGATCCGCCGAGCACCGCGTCGACACGCTCCGCCAACACCGGGCTGGCAACCGCGACCGCCTCCGCCAGCCGGTCGTCTTTCCAGACCCGCTCAATCCACATCAGCCACGACTCGGCACCGCCGTCACCCTCAGAGTCCGGCCATCGAGGCGCCACCAGCGTGCCGGTGGCGAGACCGGCCCGCAGCAAGACCGCATCGACCGGCCGATACCCCGGGATCGTCGCCATGCACCCCACCCCTTCCCGCACGCGCGTCGATCGGACTGATGGGTCCGTTCACCAGCTCGACAGTGATCCGGTGAACGGACCCGGGGCGGACTAGCAGTCGCTGCCCCTCACGGTGTCGCAGCCGTCGTCCGTGTTGGCCAGCAGCGCTGCGGAGACCGGGCCGGCCTCGACGATGCGCACGTCGAGCTCGAAGCGGTCGCCGTCGGCGCCCGCCGCGCTCGGCGCCTGGTCGACCGCGGACAAGGGCTTGGTGGAGGTGAACATGGTGCGACTCCTTTCGGCAGTCGGGACGTCGATACACCTGCCTGCCAGGCGCCGCATGAAGCCGGGTACACGTCCGGCCAGCTGGCGGCGCCGCTCCAGGCCCGGCGGGGGACGCGGGATCGGTGCGTCGACGTCTCGAGGATTGAGCTATCGGTAGTCAACCGATCACCAATCGATGTCGGTAAGTGGTGTCGGCGGCGGCCGACAATTCGTTGACACCGGATCTCGACCACGCCTACACCCGGCTCATGCCGTTCGCCGCTTGCCGCCGCCGAGCAGGCGGACCCCGCGTGCACGCGGGGCAGCTCGAGCGTGTAGATCAGCGACGGTTCGTGCCGTGCACCCAGTCGACGGCGAGCCGGTTGAGTGGCAGGTCGAAGACGAACTGTCCGGTGATCGGGTCACCGGTACCGGCGGGTTGGATCGCGAAGTGGGGCGTGCGCGTGCGGTATTCGCGGTCCCAGCGGCGGATCTCGTCGACGAGCCGGCGGGCGAGGTCGGCGCCGCCCGGGCCTTGGCCGATCGCGCCGATCTCACACACCCGGCCAACGCCGGCGTCGCGGTCAGGGTTGGTGTCGCGCAGCGTGAGGTAGGCGAGAGCGCCGTGGTCGGTGGTGGCCATCGTGCCCCAGCCGAACATCGACCGGACCAGTCCCCGGTCGATCGCCGACGGCTGCAGGGGCATCCGGCTCAGCGTGTTGGGCAGGGTGCAGGCCAGCCACAGCCAGACCCACTCCGCCGACTCCTGCGGGCCGAGGCACACCCCGGTCCATTGCTCGTCGCGGGGCCGGTCCAGCACACCGGCGAGGGCATCCTGGTCGATCGTCTGTTCCGGGTGGACCTCGAGGGTGACTTCGCCGTCCGGGGTGAGGGCTATGGTGCGGCGCGGGTCGGCCGCGATCCCGCGCAGCGGCATGAATCCGCACATCTCGCTGTCGCGGCTGCGCCAGCAGTCCCCGGCGCGCTCGAAGGTGATCGACCGGGTGATGCTTCCGCGGACCCGCATCGGGACGACCAGACGGCCGTTCGGGGCGAGCTGCTCCAGCCAGGCGGGCGGCACGTCCCAGGCACCCACCGTGGCGATCACCCGGTCGTACGGGGCATCGTCCGGGCCTCCGAACGCGCCGTCGCCGAGGACCACGCGCACGTTGGCGCAGCCGGCGGTGTCGAGGGCCGCCCTGGCCCCGGTGACGATGTCGTCGTCCACGTCGATCGTCGTGACCTGGCCGTGGTCGCCGACCAGGTGTGCCAGCAGGGCGGCGTTGTAGCCCGTCCCGGCGCCGATCTCCAGCACCCGCTGGCCGGGCTCGACGCCGAGTTGCTCCAGCATCATTGCGACGATCCGCGGCTGCGAGGCAGCGGAGATCGCGACCCCGGCGCTGTCGCGTTTGGTGTGTACGACGTCGTCCGCGTACGCCTGCCGCAACGGCACGGTGGGCACGAACACGTGACGCGGCACCGTCCGCACCGCGCTGTCGATCAGATGGCTGGACACCACGCCCTCAGTCCGGAGCAGATCCGCCAAGCCGAATCGAAGTACATCACAAGTATCAATGGCAGCGTTTTCGGTCATTTCACCTCGCACCTGACCGACCCTAGTGCCGCCGGACGGGGTCGGTAAGCGAGCGCGGCGGGTTCCGACAAAACATTGACACGCGACCGCCGCACACGCGCCGCTGGCCGCCATACGCTTCGTCCCCAAGCAACGGCAGTCGGCGCGTCACTGTCGACAACCACGCGCGACAATGGGAGCCGAGATGGCAGACCCGCCACAGATTCGACAGACCCGAAAAAACCTCGGGCAGCGCCTCGCCGAGCTGCGCCACGCAGCCGGCCTCAACCAGCACGAGCTAGCCACGGCGGTCAACTACGCCCGAAGCACCGTGGCCAACATCGAGGTGGGCCGGCAAAACGCGCCGGCCGAATTCTGGGAACGCTGCGACACCATCCTCAACGCCGCCGGCACACTGCGCGCCGCCTACCACGCCCTCTGCCTGGCCCAGTCCGCCCACCGGCACGACGAGGCACGCCGCCATCCCAGCGCGGCCGACCCGGCCGCGCCCGCACACGACGCGCGCGAAGGGCTGGCCCACCGCCCGGTGACCGTGGTGGGCTCCCCAGTTCTGGCCGGACGCCTGGCGCAGCTGCTCGCCCCAGGCATGGCGACCAGCGCGCCGCCGTGGCGAGGCTGGTGCCCGGGCTAGGTCGAGCGTCGCTCCGTCAATCGCCTGTTCACCGATGCGGCTGACGACGTTCGCCGGCGGCAGCACGGCAGAGCTCACCGTGCCGCGCGCCTACGCCCTTCGTTGGCTCTACCCGTCCCAGGATGTCGTGCCGGCCAGCAGCAGGTGGGAGCCGGCTGGTGCGGTGGCGACTACCCAGCGCCGGCCGCTGGCCAGGTCCAGCACCTCGACGGTGATCACGTCACCGGTCCGGGTGATCAGCACCGCGCCGTCGGCGCGTACCGCGGCGAGTTGGCGACTGGCCGCTCCCCGCCCCGACGGCAACCGGTACCGGTCCAGGACCTGGCCGGCGGCCGAGATGGTCAACAGGTCGCCGCTCCCGCCGGAACGCGCGCTTACGAGCTGGTAGACCAGCGTCTGGCCGCTCGGAGCGATGAGCAGTGGCATGGCCGGACCGGTGCCAAGCTCGTCGCCTTTGCCGAGTACCCCGTTGCCCATTGGCACGTACAGGCCGCGCTGCGCGCCGGTGCGGCCGTCGGCGACGGCGAGGAAAAAGCCGGACGGCTCGCCGTTGGGCCGGTACGGGCCGGTGAGCGATGGCATCGGCGTGCCGGTCGAGTCCTCGTTGGGATCGTGGTCCCGGCGCGGGGCCAGCAGGAGGTCGCCCGACGGAAAGATGTCCCGGACCGCCCAGGCGTCGGGATCGTGGATGACCACCTCGTGGCTCTGACCAGAGGCCAGCGCCACCACAGTCACGCCCGCCGCGTTGGCGCCGGGCACGTTTGGCTCCACCACGACCAGCCGGCTGTCGGGGACCAGGCGACCACTGTCCCGTCGGGCAGCGGACGGCTCATGGTGCCGGTCAGGTCACGCAGCGTTCGGGCGCTGTCCCGACCGGATACCAGCCAGCGGCCGTCGGGCGAAAGACTCGCCCGCCCGCCGCCGTCGACCTTGTACTGCGCGCCGTCGCGGGTCAGCAGGAAGAACGTCCTACAGCTCTCGTCCAAGGTGGCGCACGGCGCGTGTACCAGCGCGCCCGCTCCGACCGGCCGGTCCGCGGGAAGCGGTGGCGCCGAGTCGGGCACGTCCCAACGTTCGGGTATCCAGTCGACGTCGAGCGTGTCGGCCGGCCCCGCGGCGTCGATGCCCGGCAGGCCACCGCCGCCGGATCCTCCGGCGAGCGGCGCCCAAGCCGCCACCACAGCCAGTACGGCCGCGACCGCCACGCCGACCGGCGCCAGTCGAACCAGCCGCTGCCGGCGGCGCGCGACCCGAATGACGGAGTTCGCGACATCGTAGTACTTGGCCTGGTCGGCCTGCGTGGCAAAGTGCTCGCGCAGTCCGGTCATCACTACACCTCCTCAGTGATCAGTTCGGCCAGGTGGGGTTCGAGCGTGCGCAGCCGACCCAGCGCATGCGCCGTCTGACTCTTCACGGTCCCCTCGGAGCAGCCCAGGATCCGGGCCGCCTCCGCCACCGAACGGTCCTCGTAGAAACGAAGCACCAGCACCGCCCGCTGCCGCGGCGTCAACCGGGCCAACGCCCGGTCCAGCGCGATACGGCGTACGGCGCTGTCGGCCTCATGCCCTACCGGCGACTCCGGCAGCCACGCGACCGGCCGCTCATCGAGCCGTTGCCGACGCCGCCACAGCGAAATCGCCTCGTGGTACATCACTTTGCGGACGAATGCCTCCGGCTGGTCGTACCCCGAGATCGTCCGCCACCGGCGGGCAGTCTTGAGCAGCGCGTTCTGGAGCAGGTCCTCGGCCGCGGCGTGGCTGCCGGCCAGCACGTACGCCAGCCGCGACCACGCCTCGGTATGGGCGGCGAGGAATTCGCCAAACCCGTCGAACTGGGCCAACTGCCGCCTCCTTCAGTCATCGATGTAACACGAAGCAGGCGCAGGCGGGGTTGGAAGGCAACTCCCGTTGATCATGATCGGTGTGGCACGGCAAGCCCAGCGCGGATACCGGGCGACGATCTGTTTCGGTCTGGATGCCCAACGGGCCAATCGGCGACTCCCTCGATTCCGTGTGCCAGGCGCGCACCCGCACACGATTCAGGCGGTTCCAGCTCGTACCTGGTACGCACGACCGCGTCGGCCAGCACCACCTCCTACAAACAACAGGTCCGCCACGCCATCCAGCAGGACCTCGACCACCTGTACCCGATCAAACGAGACGCCGCTCACGACATTGCCGGGCCCCTGGCAACGGACCCTTGTCGGCGAGCGTGCAGGAAACTCCGACAAAACATTGACACGCCGCCACACACCGCAGAGTGCTACCTCGACATACGCTCCGCGAGCAGAGCCGCATTGTGCATCGAGCCAATCCAGACCGAGACGGAATCCACCTTGAGACAAGAGTCGAACCCCACACTCCTCGAAAGAAACCCGTGGAACCTCACGGGGTAGCACGCCGCCGACGTCGTGGCCCACATCAGCAGCGTCCTCACCGTCCCCGCCATTGCCGGAGCGCCACCATGAGTACAACCGAATCCACGCAGGCACGTGAAGCGAGACGGCACCTCGGCGCGCAGCTGGCCGCTTTGCGCGACGCCGCAGGGCTACGGCAACATGAACTAGCGCCCAAGGTCGGGTACGGCCGCAGCACGATCGGCAATGTCGAGATCGGAAGCCAGCGAGTCCCACGACAGTTCTGGCTCGATTGCGACGATGTCCTGGGGACCGGCGGCATCCTGACAGAGCACTACGACGCGATCGAAGCTACCGAGCGTCAAGCCGCGAAAGACGTGGCACTGCGTCTGGGCGAGCCCGACGGAGCTTCCAGTGTTGATCCTGCGATGGCGGTGCACTGGACCGGAATGCTGCACCTGCTGGCCGGCTCGCACAACATGTTCGGTCCGCGACAGGTGAACGATGCCGCTTGCCGAGAGCTGGCCGTGATCGGCCGCTATCGACACGAGGCGATCGGCGATATCAAGACCGGGCTGCTCGCGGTCGAGGCGCGATGGGCTGAGTTCGCATCCTGGACGGCCGACAACGTCGGCGACACGGCCGCCTCGACCTACTGGCTTGACCGGGCCCTCGTCCTGGCGCGCAAGGCTGGCGATGCACCGATGGCGTCCTACGTGTTCATGCGACAGGCGCAGCAGGCTGCTGACCGCCTCGACGGGGCGCGGGCGGCCACCCTCGCCACGACAGCCGCAACTGCACCATTGACAGACCGCGACCGCGCTCTGTGTGTCGTACGCCAGGCCCAGGGGCACGCACTTCGCGGAGACCGCGACGCGTGCTCGTCGGCCCTCAAGACCGCTCACCGGCTTGCCCTCCGCGCCGAGCGCGTACCCATCGACGACGATCCCGGCACGATCGGGCGGCATTGCACCCACGCCTACGTTCAAGCCCACGAAGGGTATTGCCTGCTCAGGCTCGGCAATGGCGAGGAAGCGGCGCGCCTGCTCGACGCGGTCCTGGACCAGTGGCCCGCCGGCTTCCGGCAGGACGAGGCGCTTATCAGGACGTGGCTCGCGATGGCCTACGCGATGGCCAACCGGGTCGCTGAGGCTGGAGGCCAGGCAAGTCAGGCGCTGGGTATCGCCGCCGCGACATCGTCCGCCCGCGCGATGCGTGTGCTGGGAGAACTCGACGCCCGGCTCGCTCCGCACTCCGGTGCCGCCGAGGTGGACGCATTCCGGTCCGCCTTCGCACTCGTCCGCTCGACGCGCAGAATGTGACCGTGGACCTGATCAGCTCGGCAACGACCACGGACGAGGCATCCCGGGCCGCCCGCGTGGCAGTTCTTCCCGTCGGCAGCTTCGAGCAGCATGGATCTCACCTACCGCTCGCCACCGACACCATCGTCGCCAGCACCATCGCACGGTCGGTCGCCGCGGCCTATGACCTTCTGCTGTTGCCGCCGGTCACCATTAGTTGCTCTCAGGAGCACGCCGGCTGGTCGGGGACCGTGAGTATCCGCTCATCGACGCTCGCCGCGATCATCACGGACGTCGCCGAGTCGCTACGGCGCGCTGGTATCGACCAGCTGGTCGTAGTGAACGGGCATGGCGGCAACTACGTTCTGTCGAACTTTACCGACCGCGGGTAGGACCGTCCGCGACGTTCCCCCTGGCGTGTGACCAAGGGCGTCCCGTGCTCGTTTACCGACCGGGTTCGGCACGTCCGACCTGTTGGGCGTCGGCGTGGAGGGCACGTGGTTCGCGTTGTTGTTGGAGACTTCCGGGTTCAAGAGATCAGGCTGGGTGATGGGAGTCGAGCGTGGACGATCGTCTGCCCAGCGGGCAGCGTCCAGGTGGAGGCGGATCGGTTCCTCCGACGGCATGACGGCTCCGGCACGCAGCGAACGTACGCCTATCTGCTGGTCGATCACCTGCGGTGGTTGGATCGCGAGTGCCTGCCGCTGGCGGATGTCGGCCTGCGGGATCTTGAGCGCTACATGGGTCTGGTCGGGGCCGAGGTTCGCGTGCCGCTCGGACAGCCCTGGCGGGAGGGCAAGCGTCCGTACGGACGCGCCGCGCTATCGACGGCGGCGGCGTGCTTGAAGGGCTTCTACCTGCATCAGGCGTCCCTTGGGGTCAACGGTGAACTCGGCAGACAGTTGGGCCGGAACCGACTGCCGTCACGGGCCGATCGGCGCCGCACGTTTCTCGGCCACGTGAAAGCCGGGATGCCAGCGAATCCACTGGCTCCACGCGGGCCGCATCGCCGGCATCCGAAGATGCTGCCTGAGGGCGCGCAGGAACGGCTGCTGGCCGAGGTGCGCTCGGCCCGGGACCGGCTCGTCGTGACCTGGTTGGCCGACGGCGGCCTGCGTATCGGCGAGTTGTGTGGGCTTCACCTGCTGGACTTACATCTTCGCGAGAACGCGGCGTGCGGGCAGTGCCGCTCGCCGCACCTTCACGTCTGCCACCGGCCGGGAAACCCGAACCGGGCGGAGGCGAAGAACAAGCACCCGTGGCGCATCGAGGACGGCACGGTGACCGGCGGGCTGATCAAGCGCGTCAGCCCAGCCATGGTGCACACCTACTTCGAGTACGTCACCAGCGAGTACCCGCGGAGCGCCACCGGGCACGGGATGCTGCTGGTCCAGTTGCACGGCCCCGGCCACGGACAGCCGTGGGCGCCGGTGGCAGCCCGACGGATGCTGGCTCGCGCGGGACGTCGTGCCGGCCTCGGCCCGGTCAAACCCCACTCGTTCCGGCACAGCTTCGCCAGCGCCGTGCTCGATGCGGCCGGCGGGAACCTGGTCATCGCCCGCGACGCCGGAGGCTGGTCCTCCACGTCCGTCGTAGACGAGATCTACGCACACGTCGATGTGCACGATGCGGCGTTCGACGCCGCGCTGCGCACGGTCTGGGGCGAGCAGCGGTGACCGCGACACTCGCGCTGCTACCACAGCATTCGAGACCCGACCGGGTGGGCCGGGACCGGCTGGAGATCCTCACCGCCCTGATCAACGCGCCGTCCTTCGACCCGATCTTCCGCACCGACGTGATCCGGATTCCCCGCGACCACTCCACCTACCGGTGGTGGTGTGTGGTCCCGGCCTGTGAAAGGGTCCGCTCCAGCGGGGCGGACATGTGCTCGGTGCACATGCGGGCGTGGGGCGCGGCCAACCGGCAAGGGGTCGGCAAGGCCGCGTTCCTCGCGGCGGCAAAGCCGCTATCACCGTCGGAGTGGGTGGAGCAGGCGACGTGCCGGATCTGCCCGGACCGGCCGGCCGCGCACACCCAGTGGCGGCTGTGCCATCGGCACCTGAGCCGCTGGAAACACCGAGGCGTCCCAGACGAGACAGCCTTCGCGGGCTGGGTTGCAGCGCAACAGCCGTACGCCGGCTTCGGCGCCTGCCTGGTCGCGGTGTGCCCGAGCCTGGCCGACTCGCCGCTGGGGTTGTGTTTCGGCCATGAGACCCGCTACTGCAAGGCCGGCGGCCCTGGTTCGGCCGAGCTGCCGTCGGCGTGGTCCCAGCGCTACGAGCAACACGGCAGGCCGACCCCTGTGTCCTATCAGGACGAATCGTCGTTCCGGCGCTGGTGTACGAGTGCCGAGCCGATGCCGTGGCCGGCACAGGTGAACTTGCGCGGTGTGCGTCCGTTGCTGCGGGCGGAGTTCCAATGGGGCCTGTTCGCGCACACCCAGCAGCCACGACCGACCCGCTGGGACGTCGGGTCGATCCAGAAGCTGGTCAACACCTGCCGCGCCGCCGGCATGACCTCTTTGGCCGACCTCGCGGTCGACAGCTCTGACCGCTGCGTGCGTCGTATCAGTGGGGAGATCGCCCGGGAGTTGTGGCGCATCTACCGCACTCCGGACGACGCCCGCGAGACCGGGATGCTGGACACCGAGCACTTCGGGGTGCGGTTCCCGCGGCGCACCAGCCGTTTCGACCTGACTGCGATCCCGCAGCGCTGGCTTCGGGATCTGGCCTGGGACTACCTGGCCGGGCTGTTGCAGTCACCGCGATGCCCGCGCACCGCCGGCAGTTTCGACAACCTGCGGCGCGCGTGCGTCGAGCTTGGCGCTTTCCTCTCGGTTGATGCCCCGGGCGGTGGGCATGACCCGACGTCGCTGGGCGGCGAGCACATGCGCCGGTTCGTCGCCGACCAACGCCGACGTGAACGCGACGGCCTGCCGTCGCTGGGCATCACCAAGGCCGGCGGGAAACCGTCGACGGTCACGGCCACCACCCGGGGCCTGGTCTTCAACGGCGTACGCACGGTGATGCGCGACGCCCTGGACAGCGGTGTCGCCGACCGCCTGGGCCTGGACCGGCAGTTCCTCACAGGGCTGCCCGCAGGGGAAGGGCTTCCGGTGCGGGCCCGCCGGCCGTTTCCGGACGAGGTCGCGCGTGCGCTGGCCGACGAGACGAACCTGGGCCGGCTCGCCGAGCATCACGACCCGGCCGATCACGGCCTGCGTGACATCTGGGAGACGCTGATCACCACCGGGCGGCGCATCGGTGAGGTGCTGGAGGTGCGCTGGGACTGCCTGGGCCGCTACGGCGGGTTGGCGATGTTCTGGCACGACCAGACCAAGGTGGGTAACTTCGACGCCGCGATCCGCATCCCGGAACGCGTCTACGGCCGGTTGGAGACGAGGCAGGCCAAGACGCTGGAACGCTTCACCGCCCGGTACGGCTACCAGCCGGTCGGCGAGCAGCGCGCCCGGCTGGCCCTGTTCCCCAGCCCGTACCGCAACCCCCACGGGACGGTGTCACTGTCCAAGGAGTGGTTCTACGGCCCGTTCCGCGCCTGGGTCGCAGAGATCGACCTGGGGCATTGGGTTCCGCATCAGGCGCGGCACACTCTGGCCACGAATCTGCTTCGCCAGGGCGCCACCCTGACCCACATCCGCCGATACCTCGGCCAGGTCTCCGACCGAATGGCTGAGCACTATGTGCATCTGGCCCACTCCGATCTGGAACAGGTGCTGCAGCACGTGTGGGTCGCCGGACCCGGCACCGCCAACCCGGGCGAGCTCTTGACCACGGGCACGGCCCCGCTGCCCCACGCCGAGGCGCAGGCCCTCGCGATCGACCTGTCGCGGCGCAGCACGCCCGCCGAAGGCGGGTTCTGCACCTTCCAACCCGTCGTTGACGGCGGAGCCTGCCCGTGGGACTTGGACTGCCACAACTGCGACAAGTTCGTCTTGTCCGGCGCTGACCTGCTCTACTGGCGCCGCAAACGCGAACAGTGGCGGCTGCTGGCCGAAGGCGCCCCAGACGACGCCACCGCCGACTATCTGCACCAGCACTTCGAGCCAACCGCTCGGGCCATCGACGGGCTGGAGAAGGCCCTGGCCGGGCTCGGGCTCCTCGACGACGCTCTCGCGCTCGATCTACGAAAACCGCAGGACTACTTCCACCGCGTCTGGTCCACCGCCTTCCGCGCCCGTGACCTCACCGCAGCCGGCGCGGAAGCCGGCGACACCAACGAACCCGTGGAGGCCGGGTGAGCGCCTCGGCCTCGCCCAGGTCCCGCACGGCCGCCGCCGTCGCGGCCCGGCGACGCCGTAGCCAAGCTGCGGTGCAGCGGGTCCAGGACGCGCTCACCGTCCTGCGGCGGGAGAAGGCCCGGGTCACTGTCGCCGCGGTCGCTCGCCGCGCCAATGTCTCCCGAACCTTCGTGTATGACAACCCGCAGGCTCGCGCCGCCGTCGCCGCAGCTCTGGCCGACGCCGAGCAGCAGCACACGCAGCTACGCCCGGCCCTGGACGACGCGCAGCATGCCGGGTGGCGGGAACGGGCGCTCAACGCCGAAGACGCGCTCAAGAGCGCCCACACGGAGATCACCCGTCAGCGCACCCGCATTGGTGAACTCCTCGGGCAGATCCGCGACCTGCGAGCCGAGTGGGACGACGAGACCATCGCGCGGATCACCACCGAGAACACCACGCTCAAGCAGCGGGTCCGTCAGCTGACCACGGAGAACCGCACCTTGGAGGAAAGGCTCGCGGCGGCCCGGTCCACCCTGCGTTTCCAGGACCGGCGCATCGCCGACCTCGAAAGCCGCGTCGCTGACCCGGCCGGCAGCACCTGACCAGCAGTCCTGCCCCATTGTCGATCAGGGCTCAAGCAGCTTGTGCACGCGGGCGAACGACCGAGACAGGCTGTCCAGCACCGCTGCGCCCTTCTCCGCGCTGCCCAGCGACGGTCGCCCGATGATGCCCGAAGCTGTGTAGCCGCGCATCCCGACGGTCAGCAGGTCTGGCCGGTCGTTCGCCTCGTGGTCAGCCGTCTGGTATCCCTCGCGCAGCAGTTGCGGAGCCCCGTGCAGCAACAGGGAGACCTCAATCTCACCGCCGTGCATGTCCTCGTGAGACCCGGTCTTGCAGCCCGCATCGGCCCGCGCCGTATTCCAGTCCTCGCTGGCGGGGAACAGCGCCATCCGCGGTCGGACCGTCGTCGCCTGCTGAACGACGTTGCGTAGCGCGTAGTTTCCGCCATGCCCGTTGACGATCACCAAGTTCTCGACCCCGATGCCTGCAGTGACTCGTCGATGTCCTCGATCACCGCCATCAACGTGCGAGCGGTGATGCTCACCGTCCCGGCGAACCTGGCATGTTCATGCGAGCACGAGATCGTGATCGGCGGTAGCAGGAACAGCCGGTAGTCGGCGGCGAGGCGCTCGGCGATCAGGCAGGCAACCACGGTGTCCGTGACGAGCGGCAGGTATTCGCCGTGCTGCTCGAAGCTGCCCACGGGCAGGATCGCGACACGAGCACCACGAATGCGGGCGTCGGTTGACGTCGCCGTTGGCAGCAGGAAGGTCACCCGCTAAGCCTGCCACGCGGTATGTCGGCCGGCAGCCTCAGCCGCCGAGCCTGCGTGCGGCGCGTTGACGTGGGTTTCCTGCCGCAGGTCCCGGCTGGTGCGTGTCCTTAGCCCCTGTCCGAGTGGTTGTCCGGGGTACATCGTGGGAACAGGCGCCTGCTGCAGCGTGATCTTTCGGCCACCCAGGCCGCATTGGCAATCGCCGAGCGGCGAGGTGCACCGTCGCGCTGAGGCGGCTGATTCTAACGCCCTGCAGAGCGCGGACCCGGTTGGTGACCAGGGAGCCGGCGATGCGCAGCATGTCCGGCCAGTGCGTGATGATCTTCGCGAGGTTGACCTTGTTGCGGGCGATCGCGTTGAGCGGCCGGTAGTCGCCGGGCTCAGCGCCGGGCGAGTGATGCCGCCGCTGGACCTCATGCGGTCGCCTGTGCGGCCGGTTGCGTGGTGGTGGTCACTGGGGTGGCGGCCGGGCGTCGCGGGCGCAGGCCGCTGGCAAGGCACAGCAGTATGCCGAGGGTTAGCCAGGTGGCGAGGACGATGACCGAGTGGGTGGTGTCGTGGCTGTCGAAGAAGGCGGTGGAGCGCAGTAGCCGGCCACCGGCGCCGGGCGGTAGGAGTTGGCCGAGCGTGCCGGACCAGCCGGGCAGCATTTCGGGTGCGGTCGCGGTGCCTGATAAGGGGTTGCCGATGAGCATCATGGTGGCCGCGCCCAGGCCGAGCCCGGTGTATCCGAGCACGGATTCCAGCCCCAGGATGGTGAGGGAGGTGGCCGCAATGGTCAGGGCGACCGCGCCGGTGTTCGCCCAGTAGGAGCCGGTCAGGGAGCCGAGCCAGAACTGCAGAATGGCCCCCAGGGCGAGGCCGCTGGTGACGGCGAAGGCGAGCGCTCCGATGACCCGTCGGGTAGTGCCGAGGACGAGTCTGGTCAGCAGGAGTGCGGCGAGCAGACCGCCCATGACCAGGGGGAGGGCTGCGGCGGCCAGCCCGGCGCCACGCGGGTCGTCGGCCGGCAGCGGGACGAGGTCGCGGACGGCGGCCCCCGTGCTGGTGCCCTCGGATTGCGCCTGGTTGAGCGCGGCGGCGATGCTGTTGAGGGTCTGGGCGACGGCTGTGCTGGCGGCGGAGGCGAGGATGACCTGTGGGGTGCCGGAGCTTGCGTCGATCGCCCCGTACACGTCGCGGTCGCGGATGAGCTGTTCGGCGGCGGTGGTGTCGGCGACCTCGGTGATCTCGAAGGCGTCGGGGAGGCGTTCGTGGAGGGCGGCGCTGATCTGTCCGACCGCGGGTGCCGGCCCGGCGACGGCGATCGGCACGTCGTGTACCGACGAGTGTACCGAGGGCCAGGCGAAGGCGGTCAGCAGTACGCTGACGGCCGCCGTGAGCAGGGCGACGGCCCGGGCCACCGCCGTCCAGGGCGACGGTGGTGCATCGGGCTGGGCCTGAGCGGCCATGTCGTCTCCTCCGGATAGGACGGTGTTCATCGCAGGGTGAGCGCGGTTGCCGACTGGACGCGGGTAAGTTTTTCGGGGTTGCGGACGTAGTAGAGGCCGGTGATGCGGGCGTCTTCGACGCGGACGGCGAGGATGCCGTCGAGTTGGCCGTCCAGGCGTAGTACCAGTGATGGGTTGCCGTTGACCACGGTTGGCTCGGCGGTGAGGATGCTGTCCACTTTGCCGAGGCCGCCGAGGAACATGCGGGCCACCTTGCCGGCGCCGGTGACCGGCCGCAGCGCGGCCTGTTTGATGCCGCCGCCGTCGGCCACCAGGACCACGTCCGGGGCCAGCACGTCCAGCAGGCGTTGCAGGTCCCCGGTTTCGATCGCGTGCCGCAGCGAGTCCAGCGCCGCCCGGGTCAGGCTCGCCGGGACCATCTGGCGGGGGCGGCGGGCGTCGACGTGCTGGCGGGCGCGGTAGGCGATCTGGCGGACCGCCGCCGGGGTCTTGTCGAGGGCGGCCGCGATCTCGTCGTAGCTGACATCGAAGACCTCGCGGAGGACGAACACGGCGCGTTCGGTCGGCGCCAGCGTTTCCAGAACGAGCATCAGCGCCATCGACATGCTCTCGGCGAGCTCGACGTCGTCGGCCACGTCCGGTGCGGTGAGCAGCGGCTCCGGCAGCCAGGAGCCGACGTACGCCTCCTTGCGGCGCCGCATGGTACGCAGCCGGTTGAGCGCCTGCCGGGTGGTGATCCGCACCAGGTAGGCCCGCTGGTCGCTGACCCGTGCCAGGTCGACTTTGACCCAGCGCAGCCAGGTTTCCTGGAGGACGTCTTCGGCGTCGGCCGCCGAGCCGAGCATCTCGTAGGCGACGGTGAACAGCAGGTTCCGGTGGGCCACGAAGGTTTCGGTGGCGGGGTCGGCGGGCGGTGTGTCCACTGCGAGATCTTCCATTTCGATGGTCGGGTCAGCGTTCGGCCAGCGTCTGGAGCCGCTGACGGCGGGTGTCGTCGCGGAACTTCCAGGTGTAGGAGCCGGGCTGGTGCGCCTCGTGCGCCAGGTGCTCGATCAGGCCCGGGAAACTGTCGCGCTTGATCTTGGCGCCGAGGAAGCCGCCGACCGCGAAAGCTTTGGCGATATCGTTTTTCGAGGCGAGTTGGACGGTGGCGGCGCCGTGGCCCAGGCTGACGCATTGCCCGAAGAAGCCGATGGCGATCGTCGTGGGTTGTCCGCCCGTGATCCGGGCGAGCACGGTGTCGGCCGCGTGCGCACCGAGTGGATTGGCGGCCTGGCAGCTCATCCGCAGCGGCAGATTCGACGGCGCGGCCGAGTCGCCGGCGGCGACGATGCGGTCGTCGTCGATGCTGGTGAGCGTCTCGTCGGTCAGCAGGCGCCCGGCCGCGTCGGTCGTGAGCCCGCTGCGGGCAGCCAGGTCTGGGACGCTGAACCCGGCGGTCCAGATGGTCACCGTGCTGGGCAGCTCGCGGCCGTCCGCCAGCCGGACGGCGTCACGGCTCACTCCGGTAACCCTCGCATCGGGACCGTCGATGATGCTCACCCCGAGCTTGGCCAGCCGCTTGGCGAACCTGCGCCGGGTCCGGGGGTGCAGATACGGGTGGAGGACCTTGCCACACACGAGCGTCACGGCGCGGCCTTCGGCGGCCAGCTCGGCGGCGACCTCGATGCCTGTCGCGCCGGCTCCGACCACTGTCACCATGGCCGTCGTGGGTGTGGTGTCGAGCACCGACCGCAGCCGCTGCGCCTCTTCCAGGCTGGCCATGGTGTGGGCGTACTCGGCGGCCCCGGGCACACTCGGGTCGGCGCTGCCGCTGCCCACCGCGTAGATCAGGTAGTCGTAGCCCACCGCGGCGCCGTTCGCCAACGCAACGGTGCGCCCGGTCGTGTCGATCCGGCTGGCGGTGTCGACGACCAGCGCGACGCGGTCGGCCAGGATGTCGCGGTAGCCGACGACCGCGTCGCCGGTTCCGCCGACGAGCTGGTGCAGGCGGATGCGGTGCACGAAGTCCGGCCGCGGGTTGATCAGGGTCACGGCCACGTCGTCGCGCTGGGTGAGGCGGTTGGCCGCCATGACGCCGGCGTATCCGCCGCCGACCACGACCACCCTGATGTTCTGCGTCATGATGTCTCCCTCGTACCTCGGCGTTCGGCCACAAGACACCGCCCGAGGACCTGGCATAACAGCGCGTGAGCCGGGTCACTCGCCGCGGCTCACGTCCAACGTTCAGCAAGCAGCCGGCCGAAGGGGTTGCACAGGCGGAATCGGCGTCGGGTCACCACTGGGTGATGAACGGCTTGTCCGGTTCGTGCTCCCGCCAGGCTTCCGTGAGGCGGGTGAGGCGGGTGGGTGCGGCGATGCCGCGCACGGTGGCGATCTTGCCGTTGGCGAGGTCGAACGTCACGGCGCCGACGATCTGGCCGCCGAGCACGAACAGGACGGCCGGGGCGCCGTTGACCAACGCGTAGTGCACGGCGGGCGTACCGCCGGCAAGTCGCCGCTTCGCGGGCGTGGGTGTGAAGCCGGCCCGTGCGACGGCGGCGATGCGCTGCGCGGTGTCGTACCGCAGCAGCGTCTCGGTCAGCCCGGCGCCGTCGGAGATCGCGATCGCGTCGTCGGTGAGCAGCGCCACCAGCCGTTCGGTGCGGCCCGAGGAGGCAGCGGTGAGGAACTCCTCGACGATCCTGCGGGCGGATGCCGGGTCGACTTCGCCGCCGCCGCCGCCGCGGCGCGCGGCGCTGATGCGGCGTCGGGCCCGGTGCAGATGCTGCTGGCTTGCGGACTCGGTGATGTCGAGGATGTCGGCGATCTCGGCGTGGCTGTAGGAGAACGCCTCGCGCAAGACGTAGACGGCCCGCTCGACGGGCGACAGGCGCTCCATGAGCGTCAGCACGGCCAGGGAGACCGATTCGCGCTGCTCGAAACTGTCGGCCGGACCGAGCATCGGGTCGCCGTCGAGCAGCGGTTCCGGCAACCAAGCGACGGTGCGTTCGCGGCGGGACTGTGCCGAGCGGAGCCGGTCGAGGCACAGGTTGGTGACGACCTTGGTCAGCCAGGCCTCCGGCACCTTGATCTGCTGCCGGTCGGCGGCCTGCCAGTGCAGGAACGCGTCCTGCACGGCGTCTTCGGCGTCGGCGGCGGAGCCCAGCAGACGGTAGGCCAGCGAGGCCAGCCGCTTGCGGCTGGCCTCGAACCGGCTGGTGTCGAAGCGATCGGTGGTGCTGTCCACGGGTACCAACCTAGGCGGCTGCGCGACGGCCTTCTCGGCGGAACCCATCCGGCACGGCGGCCAGGCGGTGCCTGCGCTTGGGTAGGCCGAAGGTCGGGTGCGAGATGGTCCACAACGCGATCCGGTTGATGCCCTCCTTGATCAGCGCAGCCGTCCGGCCGCCCTGATGCTTCGGCTTTGCCCGCCCTTGATCGTCGACGAGCTGCAACATCCCGTCGCGCCGTCCGAGGGTGATGTAGTTGTACGTGTAGACCAGCTTGGTAGTCGCGACCTCGCGGCCGGTCAGGCGCGCCACGATCGCCTCCATGGCCTGCCTGCCGGTGAAGCCGGCCGAACCGCAGGACATCGGCAGCGGCCGGCCGTTGTCGCCGATGGCGTGGACGCTGTCGCCGATGGCGTACACGTTCGGGTGCGAGACCGACCGCATGGTGCGATCCACGACGATCTGACCGTTCTCGGTGACCTCCAGCCCGCTGGCAGCGGCGATGGGGTTGACCGCGAACCCGGCCGTCCACACGGTGGCATCCGACGCCAGGGCCGTGCCGCCGGCGCACAGCACTCGCGTCGCTTCGACGGCTTCGACGCTGGTGTGCTCCAGGACGGTGACGCCCAGCCGGTCGAAGGCCTGGCGCAGGTGACCGCGGGCCCCGGTGGAGAGCCGGGCGCCCAGCTCACCACGGGCGACCAACGCCACCGACAGGCCGGGCCGGGACTCGGCGATCTCGGCGGCGCACTCGATGCCGGTCAACCCGTCGCCGACGACCAGCACCCTTCCTCCTGCGCCCAGGCTGTCCAGGCGCTCACGCAGGCGCAGCGCCGCTGGCCGGCCGGCGACGTTGAAGGCGTGCTCGGCCACGCCGGGCACGCCGCGATCGTCGACGCGGCTGCCGAGCGCGTAGACCAGCGTGTCGTAGCCGAGTTCGCCGCCGCCGTTGGCATCGGCCACAGCGACGCTATGGCGCTCGGGTTCGACGGCGGTGACCCGGGCCACGCGCAGCCGGATCGCCGTGCCCGCGAAGGCGTCGGCGAGCTTCAGAGCCTCGATCTCCCGGCCGGCCGCGACCTGGTGCAGCCGCATCCGCTCGACGAAGTACGGCTCAGCGTTGACCACGGTGATCTCCGTGTCCTCCGGCGACAGCTGGCGGGCCAGGTTTCCGGCCACATAGGCCCCGGCATAGCCGGCGCCTAAAACGACGATGCGGTGCTTCATGTGCTGCTCCTGTCAGGTCGCTTGCTCTCGGTGAGTTGAGCGGGGCAGCCCACCGATTGCTGACAGGAACTACCTGTGGCATGCGTCACAGAGCGACGGGAGCGCCGCCCAACGCTGCTCGCGACGCCAAGGCGGCGCGGATGCAGGCCGAGCTGAACAACGCCGCCGCCACGATCCCGATATCCTCGGCGCGGCTGGCGCATCCACGTTGCGACGCCTCACGCAGTGCACCCAGCCCGACAACGTCGCCCGCATCATGCCGCCGCCAGGCCGGGACAGCAGCCGACCGTGACTGCCGTGGATGCGTTCACGCGAAGGCGAAGTAACGTAGCCACAGATACGGCACTGCCAAGGCGACGGTAACTGCGGTGACGATCAGGCCGTACTTGGTGAATGTCCAGAAGCTGATGGGTTTGCCGGCGCGTTCGGCTAGGCCGAGGACGACGACGTTGGCGGAGGCGCCGACAGCTGTCGCGTTGCCGCCGAGGTCGGCACCCAAAGCCAGGGCCCACCACAGGACCTGCGACTGGCTGGTGTTGCCGTTGCTGTGCACCATTTCGGCGACGACAGGGCTCATCGTGGCCACGTACGGGATGTTGTCCACGACCGCCGACAGCGCGGCGGAACCCCACAGCAGGACGATGGAGGCGAAGAACAGCCGCCCTTCGGTGGCCTCGACCGCGGCGCGGGAGATTTCTTCGATGACTCCGGTGGCCACCAGGGCGCCGACCATGACAAACAGGCCGGCGAAGAACACCAGCGTCGGCCACTCCACGTCTTTGGCGACCTCGCCCGCGTCGAGACGGGACAGCGCCAGCAAGACCAGTCCGCCGACGAGGGCGACGACGGATGGTTCCAGGTGCAGGACGGTGTGCAGCACGAACGCGGCGGTGACGACCGTCAGGACCAGTCCGCTGATCACCAGTAGGCGGGGGTCGCGGATCACGTCCCGTTCCCGCAGAGCGGCGATCTGGACGGCCCGGTCCGGGTCGTAGCGGAACGCGGACCGGAACAGGATCCGGCACAGGCCGACGAACACCACCATCAGCACCACAATGAGCGGGGCGAGATGGATGAGGAAATCGTTGTAGGACAGGCCGCCCCGGCTGGCGATGATGATGTTCGGCGGATCACCCACCAATGTGGACGTGCCGCCGATGTTGGAGGCGAGGACCTCGGCGATCAGAAAGGGTGCTACGGGTACGCCGAGGCGTTCGCAGACCAGGAATGTGACCGGCGCGATGAGCAGCACTGTGGTGACGTTGTCCAGGAACGCGGACGCGACCGCGGTGACGAGTACGAGCAGCACCATGACCCGGAAGGGTCGGCCTTTGGCGCGTTTGGTGGCCCAGATGGCCAGGTACTCGAACGCGCCGGTGCGTTTGAGCACCGACACGATGAGCATCATCCCGACGAGCAGGAAGATGACGTTCCAGTCGATGCCGGCCTCTTGCGAGAAGAACGCGTGTTCGGCGTCGGTGGCGCCGATCAGCAGCATGATCGCGGCGCCGCCGAGGGCGGCGGCGACCCGGTGGACCTTCTCGGTGGCGATCAGGGTGTAGGCGGCGGCGAAGACCGCGACCGCGGCCCAGGCGGTGACGCTCACGTGCCGAGCATCCGGTCGAGCAACGCGTCCAGCGTGATCGCCCCCAGCATCCGTTGATCCTTACCGGCGACCGCGACCAGGGGGCTGCGGGCCCGGGCCATGACCGCGGCGATTTCCAGCACGGTCGCGTCCGGATCCACGACCGGCAACTCGCGGTGCTCGCGGGGCAGCAACTCGGCGACGGTGCGGTCGCCGACGTTGCGGATGAACAGGTCGGCGGCGGCCTCGTCGATCACCCGGGCCAGGGTGGGGTCGTCCTGGCAGTACGACGGGATCGCCATCCGCAGCACCTGCGTGCCCGGCAGGATCGTCTTCGGCCGGCCCACGGAGTCGACCACGATCAGGCCGGGCAGGTTCTGACCCGCCAACAGCCGTGCCGCGTCCAGGGCAGGGGTGTCCACACCCACCGTCGGGAACGGGACGGCCAGATCGCTGGCTCGCATAACGGGCGCCTCCCTGCACCTGGTCACGGCAACTACGACGCCGACCAGGCTTCCCGGCACACCTGCCGATCACCCTACCGCCTGGCAATCAATCGATGGCTCAGCCGTGCGCGGAACGGCTCCCGGCCGTATTCTGAGCGGTAGGTGAGCCGGGAAGCCTGGTCGGCAAAGTTACGCGCGAGTACCCGACCTGTGAGGCCACCGATGAACCTTCACCCCACTGCCACAAGCGGCGTTGGCACCTGGGCGGGCTGCGTGCACCACAGCGATCCGCTGGAGGTACGACATGTCCACACCCACCCATGAACTGGTTGGCCGCGCCCTGTGCGATAGCGACGGCCGGTCGGTCGGCACGATCACCGCCATCTACCAGTACCCGGACGAGCTGCGCGCCCCCTGGGGTGCCGCCGCGGTCACCCACGGCGTCCTGCGCCGATCGACCCATCTGGTCGACCTGGAGAACGCCGACCTGGACGCCGACCCGGTACGGGTGCCGCACACCCGTCGCACGATCACCACCGCCCCCAACTATCCGGCGCTGATCGGCGACACGCTCGCCGATCACCACGCCGCCGACGTCCGCGCCCACTACTGGGGCGCGGCGCAGCCGGCCTGACCCACGCGCCGCCGTCTTGGCCAGCACAGCGGCGCCCGCCGTACCCGGGGCGGCGCATCTCGCCACTGCGGTGAAGGAGGTCGAGTTGCTGCCCTCCACCCGTAGGCCGGTGGGCAAGCCGGTCCAGCTGACCGCCGCGGTCGTCACGGTCCTGGTCGCCGCGGCAGCCATCGCTTTGGCGCTGATCGCGAAGGGCACCTATGGTGCCGCGCGCGCCGAACAGTTCACCCGGCAGCCGGTCACCGCGCGGCTGCTGACGGACGCTGGCCGACCGGTGCTGGTACCTGGTGCACCTATGGCGGGGCGGGCCGCTGGTGCCGGCCCAGTGGGTCATGTCCGATCACCGCGCTCATGTCGGGGCGGTTCGGGTTGTGGCGTTCCAGCCACCCGGTAGCTGTGGCTCGACCGGGACGGGCGGCCGGTGCCGGCGCCCGCCTCGTACGGGCAGGCAGTCACCCGGACGGCTCTGGTGGTCGCTGTGGTGGGCCTGGGGTTCACGGTCCTGATCGCCGTTGTCGCTGCCGCTGTCGGGGCGGTCGACCGTCGCCGCCGCTACCAGGCCATCGACCGTGAATGGGAGCACGTGGCACCGCAATGGAACCGCCACCACCGCTGAACCCACATCGCGCTTCGAGCCTGCCGTGCCGGGCCTGCGGGGCAATTGCCCGGCCGGCGACGGCGCGGGCGCGGATAATGCCCTGATGGCCCGGCCACCCAACGACGACGCGCTGCGCAGGATGCTCGCCGAGGCGCGGGCACAATACGACCTGCACCCGACCGACTTCCTCGAAGGCGTCCTGACCGGCCTCAGCCAGATTTTCGACGACGACTCGTTTCGGGCGGTGCTGCGCCACGACGACCAAGCCACTCACGCCGGCGGCCGGTCCACGAAGGAAAGAGTCCGTCACTACTACCACGGCCTGACCGCGGCCCTGCAATGGGTGACCGGTGACGTACCAGCGCCGCCGCTCTCGCTCGTCCTGACACACCCAACCGACAACCACCCGCCGGATGCGTAGCACCCGGCTCTAGGCGGGCGCGCCCCGTCTACGAGCCGAGCGAGTGGGCGGCGTTGCCGCCAGGATCGGGTCGAGGTTGGCCGCCTACGTGCGGCGATCAAGGGCCCAGCCGGCGCGTCGCAGCCGCCACGTCCGGGCCCGCCCACACGTGATCCCGCCAGCAAACCGATGCCGGCACGCGTCGCGGGCCGGCCGGTGGCTCCGGCCGCTGTCCGGCTACCGTGTGAGCATGCCGCAGTCGCCGGGGTTATCGTGCCGGGTGGAGGTCCGCGGCGACACGGTACACCTGAACGTGGTGGGAGAACTGGACCACCAGTCCGGCGACGCGTTCGACCAAACGGTTCGGGCGGTGCTGTCCGGCCGCCCGACGATGCTGGTGTTGGACCTGACCGCCGTGACGTTCCTTTCTCTGGAAGGTGTCGCCGCCATTGTCGATGCGTGCTACCGCGCGGTAAACGGCGGTAGCACGCTGGCTATCCGTCCGAGCCCGCAGGTGGCGCGTCGGTTGCACAGCGTCGGGCTCGCCGAGCTGGTCACCGCCTACGACGCCGGGCAGGCCGGTCGGCCGGCAGCACCCGATCCGGCCAGGGACCGCAGCCCGTAACGTCCGGTGCCCGCTCATCCGGCGGATGACGTGGATGGCTCGATAGTGTGTGGCCTATGGCCGTATCGGACCGGTTGTCGTGTCAGGTGCGCGAACGCGCGGACGGGGTGCACCTGATCGTCACGGGTGAGCTCGACTACAGCAGCCGCGACGCGTTCAATATCGCGGTACGGGCCGTGCTCACCGGCTATCCGGGCGGTGTGGTGTTGGACCTGACCGCCGTACGTTTCGTGTCTTCGGAAGGCGCCAGCTCGCTGATCGACGCCGCGCGCCGGGCCGCCGACGCCGGAACCAGGCTGACCATCCTCACCAGCCCACCGGTATGGCGGCGCCTTGAGCTTCTCGGGTGACCCAAATCCTCACCCTGGCCGCCGACGACCGGCCCCCGTCGCAGCAGGTCCCGGCGCCGGGTCCGGAATAGGCTCGCCGCCGTACGGCGGGCGTCCACGTCTGGGCGACATTCGCGCTTTGGTCGCCACGATCAGCTCCCGGCCGCTACTGTGTGCCGGCTACACCGGCGCAATGTTCGGGTCCTGCCCGGTGTGGGGCCTGGCGGTGTCCGTCCCATCGTCATCGAGACGCGCCGGGCCGGTACGGCCGTCGGGGAGCCGAGTCACCCTTCGGGCCGCGACAGCGTTGAGTGTGCTGTGCCCGTTGTCCGTAACCCCCGGGCGGGAAGGGGGATGCCCGTGAGCGACGAATACGACGACTCCGGCGATCAGGCCGCACAGGACCAACCCCGCGATACGACGCGCTCGTGGCAGCCCGACACCAGACGGCCCGCTACCGGCGGCAGGGCGGTGGACCGGCTCCGCTCGAATCAAGGACGCTGGCACCGGGACCAACCCCGCTGACCGCCCGCCACTGAGGTTCGTCTCCTTCCGCTACGCCGAGGGGCAGGTGGGCGAACCCCTGGACGACAGGGGACGGGTTGCGTTCGAGGCACTGCACCCGAGCGCGGTCCACCGCCGCCGCTGGTCGGGTCATCGGTGAGGTTGCTGGTCGCGTGCGGGTGCCCGGTCGGGGTCCACACAAGATCGTTCGCAAGGCGGTCCGGACGCGGAGCGGCACCGCGTCGGGCGTGCGGAAGTGTCTCGTGTTCACCTGTTGGCCATCTAGCACATTACGGGCGCCGATATCGTCACCGGTAGACGGCGAACGGCCCCGGCTAGGGAGATGGCGATGCCGCGCGATCTGGAACAGTTTGAGCTGCTCAATACCCGCTCCCAGTTGCGGCGTGCGGCCGAGCACGCGTTCGCGTTCTACCGGGGTGCGATCTCCCGTGAGGAGTGCCAGCAGGTCATTGACGACTCGTACGAGTTGCTGGGCAAGAGCGCTCGGGTCAAACACCATCTGGTGCCGCTGGCACAGATGTGGACGATCGAGCGGCTGCGGCGGGTCGGGATCCTGGATCGCCGGTTCACCCGGACAGCGCCGGAGGTGCTGTTCGTCGACCGGCACGACACCCATGCGGCACCAATGGCGGCGGCGTTGCTGGCCAGCTACGCCCGTGGCCGGGTCCACGTCAGCTCGGCCGGCGACGAGCCGGTCAGTGCCATCGACCCGGACGTGGTACGGGTGCTGGCCGACCTTGGCGTCGATGCCGGGGAGGCGTTCCCGAAGCCGCTGACCGACGACGCCGTGCGCGGCGCGGATGTGATCGTGCTGCTGGCCGATGTCGCGGTCGTGGCGGGCTCGGAGGTGACCGGCCAGCTGCTGCGTTGGGATGTCGGCGCGTTGGAAGGCCAGCCCTACGAGGTGCTGGAAGCCGCCCGCGACGAGCTGGATCTGCGGGTGCTGCGTCTGCTCGCCGACGTGCTAACCACCGCCGGCACGGTATGAGCCCGCCGGGGACAGCAACGTCAACCGGTCACGGCCGACGGGTGTTGCGGGGCCGGGGACGCGTCGGTGCCTGCGGGGTGGGTAGCACCTCGGCCACCAACTCCCGCAACGCCCGCCGCCACTCGTCTAATGCCTCCATACCGGCCTCAGTGATCGTGTAGATGCGGATCCGCCGCCCGTCGCGCACCTGCTGCCGCGACGCCAGTAGCCCGGCCTGCTGCATGCGGTGCAGCGTCGGATACAACGTTCCCGGGCTGATCTGGTAGCCGTGGCGAGCCAGCTCAGCGGACATCCACGCGCCGTGGATCTCACCTTCGGCGGCGTGGTGCAGGATGTGCAGCTCTACCGCCCCGCGCAGGAACGACTTCACTTGTTACCGTCTCCCGATATCAGATCTTGGTCCAGCCTGCCGTTTGTCCGTAGGCCGCAGCTGAACACACCGTACGACCGCCGCGTGAGCACCGGTCACGCCCGCTGCGGCGAACACGCCACATGACCGGCGCGCAACCGCCCGGCTCGCCCGGGGACGACGAGCCGACGTCCCGGCCCGGCCGGCCGCCGGTGCGGGAGGTGGCCTGGCTGTTTCTCAAGCTGGGCACCATCGCGTTCGGCGGCCCGGCCGCGCACACCGCGATGATGCGTGATGAACTGGTGCGCCGCCGCCGATGGGTCACCGACCAGCGGTTCGTGGACCTGATCGGCGCCACCAACCTGATCCCCGGCCCGAACTCCACCGAGTTGGCCATCCACCTCGGCTACGACCGGGCCCGCTGGCGTGGCCTGCTCGCCGCCGGCATCTGTTTCATCCTGCCCGCCGCGTTAATCGTCACCGCGCTGGCCTGGGCGTACGTGACCTACGGCGACACCCCGCCGTGGCAGGGGTGCTCTACGGGATCGTCCCAGTGGTGATCGCGATCATCGCGCACGCGCTGGTCGGAATGTCCCGCGCCGCGGTCAGGAATATCCGGTACGGCCTGCTCGCGGTCGCGGCGCTGGCCGCGTACCTGGCCGGCGTCAACGAACTGCTCGTCCTTGCCAGTGGTGCCGCGTTGGCCGCCGGGGTACATCTGGCCCGCCACCGGCCGCGCCCGCCCGCCGCTCACGGGCTGCTCGCCGTGCCGGTGTTCACCGCTGGCGGGCAGCCGCTGTTCCCCGATCCCACCGCCGGGCAGTTGATCCAACTGTTCGCCACCATGCTCAAGATCGGCTCCGTGTTGTACGGCAGCGGCTACGTGCTGCTGGCGTTCCTGCGCGGCGACTTCGTCGACCGGCTCGGCTGGATCACCGAACAGCAGCTCATCGACGCCGTGTCCATCGGACAGGTCACCCCCGGACCGGTGTTCACCACCGCCACGTTCGTCGGCTACCTGGTCGCCGGCCCACCCGGGGCGTTCCTGGCCACCGTCGCGATCTTCCTGCCGTCATTCGTGTTCGTCGGGCTGCTGACCCGGCTCACCGACAAGCTACGCTCCACCGCCTGGACTGCGGCCATCCTCGACGGCGTCAACGCCACCGCTCTCGCCCTCATGGCCGGCGTCTCCTACCAACTGGCCCGCACCGCGATCATCGACCCGCTGACCGCCGCGACCGCTGTCATCACCCTCATCCTGCTGTGGCGCACCAGAATCAACAACGCCTGGTACATCGCCGCCGGCGCCGTCATCGGCCTCGCCCACACCCTCCTCGCCTAAGAGATCGCCAGCGCGCCGGACCCGGCCGGCCGTGTGGGAGCGGTTGGAGTCGTCCGGCATCGTCGGGTCCGAGCCGCCACGTCTGGTGTGCTCAGCGAGATCGACCGCCTGTCATCTTGCCGTGTCTGCCGGTGGTGGCCCTGGCCCAGATCTCACCAACACCGTTCTCGGCCAGGGACAGCACGGTCAGCACACTGGCTTGAAGGGCGGTGCCGATGCCGACGACCGCGCGGGTGAACCCGGGTACGCCGGCCCGCCGCAGCGCCTGCTGGTCGGTGCCGTCGGCGTGGGCGACGCGAGTGAGCCGGTCCGAGCATGCCTGCACGACCTCGGGGTTCTCGTCGATGCCGAGCACCTCATGGCCAAGGCGGGCCAGGCTCGCGGCGACCTGCCCGCCGAAACTTCCCAGGCCGATGACGACTACCCCGCCGTCGCGGGTGAGGGCTTTGCCGGTGGTAGCCAACGGTGGTCGCTCCTTTCTGGTATCGGGTCAACCGCTGCCTGCTGCGCTCGGCCGATGCGACGGTACGAGCGGGTGTCGTTCATGGCCTTTGGGCGGTGGTGTGCTGGCGGCTGCGGCGGCGCAGCATGAGCACTGCGATGGTGGCGGCGGTCAGGGAGGCGGCCAGCACGGCGGTGGCGGCGTGGGATCCGGTGGCCGCCTCGGGTAGGGCGAGTTCGGTGACCAGGAGGCTGACGGTGTAGCCGATCCCGCCGAGTACCGCTACCGGCAGCACGTCGGCCCAGCCGACCCCGTCCGGAAGGGCTCCGATCCGGGTCCGTACGGCCAGCCACGCCCCGCCCATGATGCCGACCGTTTTGCCAACCAGCAGGCCGGCGACGACGCCGTGGGCGACCGGGTCGGTGACCGCCTGCGGGATCGTGCCCAGTGGGATCCCGGCGGCGGCGAGCGCGAACAGGGGCACCACGATCCCTGCCGACAGTGGGTGCAGCCGCCGCTCCAGCCGCCGACCGGGAGCCTCGACCTCACCGGACCTGGGTCGTACGGGGTGAGCAGGCCCAGGGCGATGCCGGCCACGGTGGCGTGCACCCCGCTGGCGTGCACGCACACCCAGACCGCGACGGCGACCGGCACCAGCAGCCAGGCCGGGCTGCGGTGGCGTTGCGCCCACCAGTAGGCGGCGCACAGCACGGCGGCGCCGGCCAGCCAGGCCAGGCTCAGATGGTGGGTGAACAGCACCGCGATCAGGGTAATCGCACCCAGGTCGTCGATCACGGCCATGGACAGCAGCAGCACCCGTACCCCGGACGGCAACGCCGAGCCGGCCAACGCGAGCACCCCCAGGGCGAAGGCGATGTCGGTGGCGACCGGGATCGCCCACGCCCCACCCTCGGCCGCCGCCCCGCGGGAGGCCAGTAGCGCGATCCCCGCCGGCAGGATCATGCCTCCGGCGGCGGCCGCCAGGGGCAGGGCGGCGGCCCGCCACCCGGCCAGCTCGCCGACGGTAAGTTCCCGCTTGACCTCCAGACCGGCGACGAAGAAGAAGATCGCCAGCAGCCCGTCGGCGACCCACCCGGCCAGCGGCAGGTCCAGGTGCAGCCATCCCGGGCCGACCGCCACTTCGGTCTGCCACAGCGCCTTATACGAGCCGCCGGCCAGGTTCGCCCATAGCAGCGCGGCAGCGGTAGCGGCCAGCAACAGTTTCCCGCCGGAGGTTTCCTGCCGCAGATACTCGGTCAACGCGTCCAGACGGCCCGCGACCCGGCGCGCGGCGGCCAGGCGGGAACGGGAAAACGAGCGGCGAGGCATGAGAGGTGGGCCTTCCGGATCGGCGCAGCACAACGGACGCTGCCGACCCGACTTCCCGGCACACCTGAACGAATCCCACCCTACCCGGCCAGCGGTGAGGATCCCAGGCCACGCAGCACGAGCGGTGTCAGCCCGCCGGGTGGCTGCCAGCGCTGACCGGCGATGCAAGTCCAGACATGCGGCCACCGCGAACGGCTCGGAGGGCGCCGGGCCGATCGCAGCGCGCTGGCAGGGCTCAGGTGGTGTGGTCGGTGCGCTGCCACCAGCGGATGGTGCCGGTGATGGCGAGGATGGCGACGGTGGGGACGGTGAGGTAGCCGATCAGATGGGGTGTGGGTTGGTCGGGTCCGGCCAGGCCGGCGTGCAGGGCGGGTATCGCGTACGGGTACCAGCCGCCGTAGCCGAGGGCGGTGATGATCTGTGCGGTGAACGTGGCGGCGATCAGCGCGGCGATTCCGGGCAGGTAGCCGCGGCCGAGGCTGGCGGCCAGCCCGAACGTGATGGTCAGGGTGGTGGTGAGCAGCCCGGTGACGCCGATCCGGGCGACCCCGTACAGGGCGGCGGACGTGCTCCATCCGGGTAGTGCGAGCAGCGCGCCGACGGCGACGCCGAGGCCGGTCATGTAGAGGCACAGCAGCAGGCCCCAGGCGACCGCGACCGCGTATTTGGCGGTGACGATGGCGGCGCGTGGGGTCGGCAACGCGAGCAGGTCTTTGGCGGTGTGGTCGGCGAACTCCCGGCCGAACATCCACACCATGGTCATGCCGAAGATGAGGATCCCGCCCACGGCGATGATTTGGGCCAGCAGCCGCAGGTGGCCGTCCCAGTCCGGGGTGAGGGTGGCCAGTTGCGCCTTGTCGCCGAGCAGGCCGAGCGAGCGGGCCCGGCCAGGGTTGACGGAGATGAACATGAACAGCCCGCCGACGGCGACGCCGATGGTCGCGGCCAGCAGGGTGACCCAGGGCAGCCGGGACCGGCGCAGCTTGAGCCACTCCACGGCCAGCGCGGCGTTCACCGGCCGATCTCTTCTTGCTGGGCGGGGTCTTGCTGGTGCACGAGGCGTAGAAAGTATGCCTCCAGGTCCTCCTGTTCGATGTCGAGGCGGGTGGGTGGATGCCCGGCGTGCACCAACAGGGTGGCGATCTGGTCGGGCTGTTCCAGCGCCCGCCGATCGGTCACATGCAGGTGAGCTCCGTCGGAGTCGATGATCGGATGATGGCCAGCCACCCGCAGAGCGTGCGCCGCGCCGGCCAGGTCTCGGGAGGCGACGGCCAGACGTTGCTGGATGCGGGTGGTCAGCTCGGTGGTGGCTAGTTCGGTGATCATCCGGCCCTGGTGGATGACGCCGATGCGGGTGGCCAGTCGGGCGACCTCGGCCAGGATGTGGCTGGACAGCAGCACGGTGGTGCCCTCGGCGGCGAGGTGCTGCAGCAGATGCCGGATCTCGACGACGCCGGCGGGGTCGAGGCCGTTGGCGGGTTCGTCAAGGATCAGCACCCTTGGCCGATGGATCAAGGCTTTGGCCAGGCCGAGGCGTTGCTGGTTGCCCAGCGACAAGGTTCGGGCACGCCGGTTCGCGTAAGGGGCCAGCCCGAGCCGGTCGATGACCTCATCCGCGTGGTTGTGGCCGGGCAGGTGGCGTAGCCGGGCCGCCACACGAAGGTTCTGCACCACGGTCAGTTCTGGATAGGCGGCCGGCGTCTCGACGAGGAACCCGACCTCAGCCCAGATCGACGCGTCCGCGCCACGCAAGGGCCGGCCGAGCAGGTGGACCGTGCCTGTGGTGGGCGCGATCATGCCCAGCAGCACGCGGATGGTGGTGGTCTTGCCGGCGCCGTTGAGCCCGAGCAGCGCATAGATCTCGCCCGCCGCCACCCGCACAGTGATGCCGTCGACGGCCCGCACCGGGCCGTAGCACTTGACCAGGTCGCCTATTTCGATCGCCGCCGTACCCATGCCTGGCTCCCATCCTGAACACAGCAGGTTCGGTGCCGACCAGGCTTCCCGGCGCTCCAATACGTGCAGGGTAACCGACGCAGTCCCGAGGCCGCGGCCCGATTTTGCGTAGGGCTGGCGGGGCGTGGTGCGGTACCGTGTTGGCTCTGGAGTGCCGGGAAGCCTGGTCGGCGGTATCGATAACCGTTGACCGCTGAAAGGGCCCCGCCGATGCTCACCCAAATCCTGCTCGCTGCTGCCGGGCTCGCCCTGTTGACGGTTGCCGCCGACCATCTCGTGCTGGGGTCGTCGCGGCTGGCGACCCGCTTGTCGATTCCCCGGTCGTCGTCGGTGTGGTGGTCATCGGGTTGGGCACCTCGGCACCGGAGTTCCTGGTCTCCGGGGTCGCGGCAGCGCGCGGCGACACCGGGATCGCGGTCGGCAACCTTGTCGGGTCGAACATTTTGAACCTGACGTTGATCCTCGGCGTGGCCGGCCTGATCGGTTCGGTGGCCGTGACATCGGCGGTGATCCGCCGCGAAGTACCCCTGGCCGTGGCCGCGGTCGTCGTGCTCGCATTCCTAGCCTGGGCCGGACTATCCCCAATGACCGGCGCGGTGCTCGCGGTGTGCGCGGTCGGTGCGGTGATCCTGTTGCTGCGCTGGGCCGCCCGCGGTCGTGGTGACCGCGAGTTGGCCGAGGATGTGGAGGAGTTCACCGACGCCCCGGCCACTGTGGACGTGCCGGTCGCGGTATCGGCCCTTCCGGGCTGGGTGGAGCCGGTCCGTGCCGTGCTCGCCCTGGCCGGGGTGTTGGGCGGGGCCCAGCTACTCGTCGGCAACGCGGCCGAAATCGCCGCCGACATCGGTGTCTCCCAGGTCATCATCGGGTTCACCCTCGTCGCGGTGGGCACCTCGTTGCCCGAGCTGGTCACCGCGATCGCCGGGCAGCGGCGTGGTGAGTCGGATCTGGTCGTCGGCAACCTGTTCGGCAGCAACCTGTTCAACAGCCTGATCGGCGGCGCGATCGTCGGGCTCGCCTCCGGCGACGCCCCGGCCCAGGCGGGGGTCGCGCTGCTGGTGGCGATGATCCTGACCAGCGGGCTGGCCTGGGCGCTGCTACGCCGCGGCCTGACCCTCAACCGCTTCGAAGGGGCGGCGCTGCTGGCCGCCTACGTACTGACCCTGCCCATGCTGCTGTCCACATGACAGCCGCCGCACGCTGCGGGTTTGCCGGGATCCGGAAGGCCGCTGGCGTCAATGTCGGCCGGACGCCGCTCTGGAAGCCAGCCATGAAGGGATTTGACGATGTGGGGCATGAGCAGTGACATCGCCATCCACGCCGAGGACTTGACCAAGTTCTACGGCGACCGGCGCGGCGTCGAAGGACTGACCCTCGACGTCCACGCCGGACAAGTGTTGGGTTTCCTGGGCCCGAACGGGGCCGGCAAGACCACCACCATCCGGCTGCTGCTGGACTTCCTACGCCCCACCCGCGGCCACGCCACCGTGCTCGGCCTGGACCCGCGCCGGGACAAAGCCCTGCTGCACCGGCAGATCGGCTACCTGCCCGGCGAACTCGCCTTCCCCGGCCGGGACAAAGCCGAAGACCTGCTGCGGTTCTTCGCCGCCGCCCGAGGCGGCGTCGCCTGGAACCAGGTCACCACTCTCGCCGACCGCCTCGAACTCGACCTGTCCCGATCGATCCGCACCATGTCCAAAGGCAACAAACAGAAAGTCGGCCTCGTCCAAGCGTTCATGCACCAGCCCGCGCTACTCATTCTGGACGAGCCGACCAGTGGTCTGGACCCGCTGATGCAGCAAGAGTTCCTGGCCATGGTCGCAGATGCCCGTACCGACGGGCAGACCGTGTTCATGTCCTCCCACGTCCTGGCCGAAGTCCAACAGGTCGCCGACCGGGTCGCGATCGTCCGCGACGGCCGCCTGGCCGCTGTCGAACGCGTCGAATCGTTGGGCCGACGCGCGACCCGCACCGTCGAAATCCACTTCGACGACCCCGTCACCGGCGAAGAATTCGCCAGCCTGCCCGGCGTTAGTGATGTCGTGGTGTCCGGGCCGATCCTGCGCTGCACCGTCGACGGCCGGCTCAGCCCACTGATCAAAGCCGCCGCCCGGCACGAGGTCATCGACCTGCTATCGGCAGAACCCGACCTGGAAGAAACGTTCCTGTCCTACTACTACCACCAGCCCACCGATGTTCAGGCCGAAGGAGCCCGCTGATGCTGCCCGCACTCGTGGTCAAAACCTGGCGCGACGACCGGCGCGCCATCATCGGCTGGTCGGCCGGGATCGCCGCGTTCACCACCCTCTACACCGCCTTCTACCCCCAATTCCAAGGCGCCGCCGAACTCAAGAACGACGCCCTGCCCCCGGACATGCTCGAATTCCTCGGCATCCAAGACATGACCTCCGCCGTCGGCTACCTACAAGCCACCATCTACAGCCTCATCGGCCCCCTGCTGGTCATCATGGCCGCGATCACCCTCACCATGCGCACCATCGCCCGCCCGGAAGAAGACGGCGGCATGGAACTGCTACTGGCCAACCCGTTGACCCGCAAAGCGTTCGCCGCCCAACGCCTCGCCGCCGCAGCAACCGCGGTCACCGCGATCACCGCCGTGCCCTGGCTGCTCGTCGCGGTCCTCGCCCCCGCCACCGGGATGAACGTCCCACAAAGCAACATCGCCGCCACCAACGCCGGGCTGATCCTGCTGGTGTGGTGCTACGCCGGCGTCGCGTTCCTGGTCGGCGCCTGGACCGGACGCCGCGCACCGGTACTCGTCGTCACCGGCACCCTCGCCGTGGCCACCTACCTGGCCAACGCCGTCTCCGGGCTGCTCGACGGCGGCGACTGGCTCAAATGGCTGTCCCCGTTCCACTACTTCATCGGCACCGACCCGCTCCGCACCGGCTGGCACCCCGCCCACCTCACCCTGCTGGCCGCCGTCGCCGTCGCCACCGCCACTGCCGGGATCCGCGTGTTCGACCGACGCGACATCGCCGTCTAAACCGTTGCCGGACCCGGAAACCGAGCCAATGACCGACACCACACCAGATTGGTTGCACCGGCAGGCCGACCGCCTGTACGCCGCAGCCTCCACATCCCCGGACGCCGCCCACCAAGCCGCAGCCATCGGGCAGCAGGCAGCCGCCGACAACACCCGACTGTCTGCCCTCGTCGATGTGTTCCTCGCCGCCGCCACCCGCCACTGGAGATCTACCAAACGCGAGAACGCCGACCCTGAACACCTGCACGCGGCGGCGACAGACCTCCTGCACACCATGCAGGCGCTGACGGCCTCGGCGATGCACGGCTACCACCAACACACCCGCACTGAGCTATCCCGCCAGGACGACGAACGCGACCAGTTCATCAGCGACCTGCTCTCCGGGCGAGCCGACCCCGGCCGGCTCGCGCACCGGGCACACCGCTACGGCATCCGACTAGCCGGCACCCACACCGTCATCGTCGCCCGCGGCAACACCCTCAACAACACCGTCGCCGGCCGCGTCGACGACGCCCTCGCCACCCGATACGGCGCCGGCAACACCCTCACCACCCTGCGCGACGGGCAGATCATCTGCCTCGCCACCGGCGGCCTACGCGGCCTACCCGCCGAACTCGCCCACCACCTACTCACCCACCTCGGCCCCACCGGCTGGCAAATCGGCGTCGGCCGCCCCCACCCCGGCCCCACGGCATCACAACCTCCCTCGACGAAGCCACCGGCGCCCTCGACCTCGCCGCCAAACTCGGCTTCACCACCCCCGTCCTGCACGCCGCCGACCTCCTCGTCTTCCCCGTACTCCTGCGCGACCGCGATGCCATCACCGACCTCGTCACCACCGTCCTGGGCCCCCTGGCCACCGCCCGCGGCGGACCCCAACCCCTCCTCGACACCCTCACCGCCCTGTTCGACAACCAGGGCAACCACACCGCCACCGCCCGACAACTCCACCTGTCCGTCCGCGCCGTCACCTACCGCCTCGACCGCATCCACACCCTCACCGGCTACCACCCGGGCGAACCCACCCAACGATTCACCCTCCAAACCGCCGTCCTCGGCGCTCGCCTACTCGGCTGGTCCGCCAAGGCAGCTCCGCATTGACGACCGCCGCGGCACGTTGACGCCGGACAAGGCCCTTCGATCATCCGCTGGCTGGCCCGAGCGACCACCCATTCCCGGCAGCCTCTAATTCGATATCGGACACGTGAACCCAGCGAGCCCTCCTCGCCGTCACCTCGCGAACATGTAAGGTAGGCGAAAGCGCAGGTCATGGCTATCACGTCAACGACTACGGTCGGTAAATCGAACGTCGTCCAGGAGGCCAACGTCGAATCCCGTCGCATGGCGCTCTTCCCCGGACGGGATGACTGGGACGTGGCACGCAAACAGGCCGGCCTCACCAGCAGCAGCCACGACGACATGCACGCCGGCGAGATCGAAACGTCTCTGCTCCTGCACGTCTGCCCCGAACTGGTTGGAAAAGGATTCGCAAGCGCCGACCACGTCACGGAACGGCCCGACCTCCTCGTTCTCGGCATGCAGGGATACACGACCAGCGGCGTCATCGGCAGACCCTCGCAGGCGACAGCAGCAAAAGGAAAGGCAGTGCTGAAAAGCCTGACAGACTCTTTCAGCCGTACGCTTTCGGTCCTGCGCGACGGTCTACCGAGTTAACCTCCAACGGCCACAGCCGCCTGGCGACTTCGGGTGCGCCCGTGTGGTCCGCGTTCCGTGACCCGCGCGCAACACTGCTTGGAGCCGCGCACTGACATCGCAGATCACCGCAGCGGCTGTGCGGGATCTTCGCGGCTCGTGAACGGTGTCACCCTGCGGCTTCCCGGGAAGGCGCGCCGAGTAAGCACACGGTGCAGCGACTCTCCGGTCGCCCACGCGCCGGGCGCAGGCACATGCCATCTCGCATGCGTGTCAGGAAATTGTCGGAGTCGACCAGCGGTCCTTCCCGACATCGACCTGCACCCGCTTTGATGATGGTCACCAAGATCTATCGTCCGTTCGCGTGCCGTTCGCCGCTCCCGGCACCGGCGAACGGGTCGGTTCGCGAAGGAGCATGCCCAATGAGGATCAGCCACGGACGCCGCGGTCGCTGTCCCACGCAGCCTCTCGCGCGCCGCGTTCTGGACAGGGGACAATCGCTGTGACGGAAAGCCAGATTGCCAAGCTTGACACCGGCGTGCCGCATTCGGCGCGGCTGTGGAATTACTGGCTCGGCGGCAAGGACAACTTCGCGTGCGACCGGGAAGCCGGTAACGAGATCGCCCGGCGGTTCCCGTCCATCATCCAACTTGCCCGCGCGGACCGGGAGTTTCTGCGCCGGGTGGTCGGGTACTTCGTCGCCGAGCAGGGCATCGGGCAGATCCTCGACATCGGGACCGGGCTGCCCACGGCCGACAACACTCACGAGGTCGCCCAGAAGATCGCGCCGCAGACGCGGGTCGTCTACGTCGACAACGATCCTCTCGTGTTGAGTCACGCCCGCGCGCTGCTCACCAGCGGCCCTGAGGGTGCGACCGACTACCTCGATGCCGACCTGAACGATCCCGAGGGAATCCTGCGCGAGGCGGCGCGCACGCTTGACTTCACCAAGCCCGTCGCGGTCACGATGCTCGGCATCGTGCACTTCATCCTCGACGACGACAAGGCCCGAGCCGTGATCCGCCAGTTCGTGGACGCGCTGCCCTCAGGCAGCTTCCTGACGATCGCGCACGGCTGCCACGACATCAACCGGGCCGAGGCCGACGACATCGTCGGTTACTGGAACGAGCGCGGCACCCCGAAGATCGTCTACCGCAGCTCGGAGGAGATCGCACGGTTCTTCGACGGCCTGGAGGTGCTGGAGCCCGGCGTGGTGTCGTGCTCCCGCTGGCGCCCCGAGCCCGGTGATATCGACATCGACGTGAACCAGTACGCCGGCGTCGGCCGCAAGCGGTAGCACGGCCGGAACGCAATGCTGACACGGGTGAGACCCAGGCCGCGGAGCTCACTCGGGGGTTGACCCGGCCAGACCACGGCTGCGAACGCGGATTGTCCGCCGACCGCAGCGCCGTCTTGGCCCAGTCCGTTACCTCGCGGATGCGGCGGCGTTCGTTAGCTCACCCTCCGCTCCGGCATCGAGTAGATCTGGGCGCCGCCATCTGGCGAGCTATGAGCGATAGGTAGCGACGAACTCGGGCGGCAGGAAGGCCAATGCCCACACGCAGCGCAGGGCGCTGGCACGTTGTCACGTCGCTTCAGGAGCTGACAAAACCTCGCGAGTACGTCGACGTCAGCGCGCTTGAGCGCCTGGTCGAGGATGCCCTGTGCGGTGAGCCGTAGCGGCCTAGACGCCTGTTTGCTCTCCCAGGCAGAGACTGTGGAGGCGGTAACGCCGAGGTGCACCGCGAAGACGCGGACCGGTAGCCGCATCGCCTCGCGCAGAGCGCGCGCCTCGCGACCGCTCCACTGGGCGACTGTGACGCTGCGCCGCTTTTCTTCCGCCAGCGCCCCATCGAGGACGCCAAGATCCTTCGGGGACCCACGACGGACGGCCTGCTGGTGTTCCTGTTTGCGCGCTCGGCCGATCTGCCTGTTGTACTCGCGGACCAGACCATCGAGGTGCTCGAACGCCTTCACCAGGGAACCAGCGGCACCGAGTACCTGGTCAGCGTGAGCCCAGAAAGCGCGAGGGATGTTTTGTCGGCCCGTCTCGACGTTGGCGATCGTGCTTCGCGAGTAGCACGTGCGCCGCGCCAGGTCCATCTGCTTCACGCCGGCCGTGTCACGCCAGGCAGCGAGTTGGCGACCGAGATCGCGTCGGGCCTCACTGAGGTCTGCGGGAGCAACCGTCGTCCCGTGAGGCCACGGGTCGGCCAGGTCCCGGCCCGCTGCGCATGCGTCCGCCACGGAGTGCACTCGTTCAGGCAGGCTGGCTGCGACCGTCGACACCCGTACCTCCAGCACAAACTCGGATGTAGCAGGCCACGCCGTGCAGGCAGTGACGGACGGCCGTCCAACTCGGAGCCCCGGGCTTACCGTCTGAGCGGTCCTCAGGTTGACCCACGTCACTCCTGTACAGCAACCGTGGCCAGGTCGTATCGACGATAGGAGCCTGGTGGCAAAGCGGTCGACAGTGTTGCGCGATGTTGCGGCAGGCCAGTTCGTCGTCGAGCACCCGCGCGGCGAATGGACCGCGCCGGCTGGCCGTGCGCGGCTTGCCTGCGGTTGCTCAGGTCGACGAGGCTGCAGGCTCTTGCAACAGCTTGTCTCGGGCTCTCCCGATTAGCGCCTTCGCGTTCCGGCCGAAGACCGCAGTCCGTCGCATCCTCTCGAAGGCGGCCGTATACAGCTCGATCTCCTCAGGGCGCGTGACGTCCAGGCCGGTGGTCAGCGTCTCGACCTGGACAAGTGAATCATCGAAGATCCAGAATGAGGTTTGGCTGTGTCCGTCGAGACCACTGGTTGCGGGGATGAGGCCAAGCGAAACCCGCGGGAGGCGCATGACCTCTGCGAGGCGGTCCAGTTGGTCCAGCATGGCCGGCGCTGAGGGGACCCTGCTGTAGAGGACTTGTTCCGCGAGTAGGAATATAAATCGCCGGTCGCCCAGGCGAAGTATCCGTTGGCGGTTCATTCGGATTGCGTTGGCCACCTCGGTGTCGTCCTCCGGCAGCGACATAATGTCTCGCCAGTGCGCCATGACTGCCATCGAATACGCCTCGGTCTGGATAAGACCAGGAACGACCCAGTGCTCGTGCACCCGGAAGAACTTGGTGCGTTCGTAGAGCGCTACCCATGGCTCCTGTAGTTGGCGCAGACCACGCCGCGCCGCGTGGCGGTAGTCGCGGTAGAGCGTGTCCACGGCGCGCATCTGGGCGATGAGATCGGTGGCGTGCGGTTCGGCGCCGCACGCGGCACACCACATTCGGATGTCGGCGTCGGAGAGGCTCTGGCCGCCATGCTCAACGCGGGAGATTTTGGTGTAGTGGAAGCCGGTGATGCTTGCGAGCTTCCGTCCCGAGAGGCCCGCGTCGAGGCGGATCTCCCGGAGACGGTTGCCGAACGCTTCTCGTGCTTTCTGCTGTTTGCTGGACACGGGCTTGGGTCAGTCCGGCTGGTACTCGCGGTGCGGGATGCCGATGCTCCATACCGCATCGAAGGCAGAAGAGCACAGCTCGATGTCGTGGGGCTCAGTGCTCGTCGTGAAGTCGATGTTCCGACCGTCGCCTGCATAGTGGTGGAAGATCACCAGTCGGTGATCGAGCATCCAGAAGTCGTTTCCCGGGAAAGGAATGGAAGACACCAACCGGCGAGGCACCCAGCGGTGTTCCTCGCCGGCGTCTTCGCTCGCCCCGACGACGGTGTAGGCCCAGCGCTGGTAGTCCGACAGCGGCTCGGAGACCACGTGTGCCCGGCGCAGCGACTTGCCCTCAGCGACGAAGCGGCGGACGTCGTCACACCAGGGCTGCATGAAAGCGAGGTCATCAGGCTCGCCTGCCGCCCAGGCCGCCATGTGAGGCAGTTCGACCTCAGTTCCGTACGAGTCGCGCATTTCCAGATGCACCGACTCCTTCTCGAAGTGCCTGATCGCCTCCTCGAACTCGGCAACGGTGAGCCGGGCCATCAGTCTCCTTCCGCGAAGAACGGAATCATCCTGTCCGGGATCTCGACGCATGCCTCGCCCTCGGGGATGCCCATCTGCGCGAGCACCCCGGGGTCAGTCACGACCCAGCCCTGCACGATCCAGCTGCCCCGGTCCGTCTTGTACAGGGTCGGCGAGTTCGTCGGCTGAGACTCCGGGTCTGCTGCGATCAACCTAATCTGCACCATGTCCTCCTGTCCCGATGAGTGCACGATGTTGCGCACAATGGCCAGTCTGACGAGGGTGTTCCGCGTGCGTCAACGGGCTGTACCCGTGATCCCGGTGGTGCCATCAGTTCGAGTCCGTCAGCAGCAAGTGCACCAGTGCCACGCCGAATACACTGACAGCCCCAGCAGCTGATCCAGCCGCACCAGCGTGTGGATGGAGAGCACCTTGGCCCGGCACCAGTGGGAGCAACCTGCGCGCGCGGACCGGGAGTTCTGCGCCGGGTGGTCAGGTACTTCGTCGCCGAGCAGGGCATCCGGCAGATCCTCGACATTGGGACCGGGCTGCCCACGGCCAATAACACTCACGAGGTCGCCCGGAAGGTCGCGCCGCAAGCGGTAGCACGACCGGAACGCAATGCTGACACGGGTGAGATCCGGGCCGCGGACCAATCGAATGTGCAGCGGTCCGAGTGCGGCACAGCCCGCCGCGCCGTGGTCAGGTGCCCTTCGGTCCGCTCCTTGGCGGCGGCGCCATCGCTTCACGATGCGCGCTTGAGAAACACGGCCGAGTCGGTCGTACCGGCCCGAACGTCACTCACCCGACGCGATTCGGTGCGTCCGATGTTGGCCGGAAGCGCATAATTCAGCGGTCTCCTAGCGTGGCAACATCGGCACGCTCGAGCGGCCTAGCCCCCATCACGGCCCGGTTCCCGTTCTCTCCCTGCCCGCCCCGGTCAGCTGCCCCGGCGATCCTTCCGCCACCACCTGGTCCGTCCGGTCGGTGCAGCGGACACCTCGGAGGAGGTTGCCTGTGCCGGAGCCGGCTGCGGCCCGGCGACGACCGTGCTCGGCTCGGCGCCGAGGATCGCCACACGGATCGCCGGCCAATCCCGAACCCGCCACCAGCGGAACAGTTGCAGGCTGCTCACGACGGACACCGTCAGCGCGGCGACGAACTCCGGCCGCGTGTAGACCTGCGCGGTGCGCTCTGCCGGGGGCAACTTGTGCTGGTGGTTGACCACCAACACTCCTCCGTCGACCGGCTGGTCCGGCCGAAGCTGCGGCCAGGTGTCGAGGTGCCGCTGGAGGTAGCCGACCAGGTTCTCTTGCGCGGCCCCACCGGCTCCCTTGACCTCGACGAGCTTACGGTTCGAGCCCGGGGCGCTTGCGAGTAGATCGGCCGACTGGGGCGCACCGAGCTCGGCGTCCAGGTCGATGACGCTCAGCCCGGCGGCGGTCAGGACCGCGGCCACCGCCTCGACCAGCTCGGTGCCGGTGCCGTAAAGCAGGCCGTAGCGGATCGGCGACGCCTTCTCCTCGGCCACACGTAGATCCTGTTCGAATTGCGTGCGGTCCAGCGTGTAACGCTCCTCCAGCTCGGCGAGACCGGCGCGGGCGGACAACTCGTCCCCCGTTTGCAGGTCGGGGTCGACGAAGTGCGGTGAGCGGGTCCGGCGCAGCACCGCGGGGGCATACTGCGGCAGGGCCTTGTGCATCAACCAATCCAGCACGTTGTCCCAGGCGACGCGGTCCGGCAGCACATACCATCGCTGATCGCCAGCGAGGGAAACCCACGCGGCAACAACGGGGGCCCCAAGGCTGTCGATGAGGATGGGTTCCAGGGTTCCTTGGGCGGGATGGTGCGTCTCGCCACCGAACCCGTCCCCGCGCACAGTGGTCGCCCCATGCAGTTGCAGCGCCCACCAGGCTGCCGTGGGCGGCCGGGTGAGCAGCCGAATGGCGAGGTCGCGATCCGCCGGACTCAGATCGGGAGCGATCTCCGGCCGAGTGCCCGTCGGCAACCGCCGGCCGCTGACACGGGTGAACATATCCGCGAGCGAGACGGAGGCATAGTGCGAAAACAGTGAACGCTGAAGTTCATCCCCGTCGGCGTCCCCGATCACGGCCACCACTAGGGCGAGCTCGCCGCGCCGAGCGGCCCCGGCCAGGAACCGATCCCGTTCGGCATCGCCACGGTTATGGAAGTGCCCCGGCTCGATGGCGACCGCGCAGTCGCTGGTCTCCATACCTAGCCAGCGCGGTTGCAGGCCGTGCTTCTCCCAGGCCAGGTCACCCGGTACCCGCGGGGCTCGTTCCCGACGTCCGACATCCCGCTGATGCTGCAGCTCGGCCAGCAGCATCCGCTCTTGTTCGGAGTTGGGCTCGGGCTGCCCGACGTGCACCGATACCAGGCCGGTCGAGGGAGAACTCACGAGAGCCAAGGCTAGTGCGCACCAACTCCGGACGGACGCGGATTTCCCGCGCACGACCGCGGGCAGCACGGTGCCCGGCCAGGAGGACGGAGCCAGGGGATACTTGGCCGCCTCGTCCACAGCGGCCCGGCGCTGGCGGCGCTCCTCGCGAGCCCGCACGACATGCGGCGCCGGGTGGAATACGAATCGTGCACGTCTATCGCGGCCACACCCAACGCAGCCGGCGCGAATGCCCGCAGCGTCCATCAGGGCAAAGCGGTTTGTCCACAGCCCGCGCGGTGGGCCGACCGTCCGTACAGACCACCGACTGCCGCAGAATGGAGCCGAGATGACCTACCGCGTCAGCTACCGCGACGCCACCGGCGCCAAACGTCTCGTGGCCGTCGTAGGGTCACTGGTCGACGCTCAGCGTGTCATCGACGCGGTGACCACCGAGGTGCCGCCATCTGCCGATCGTCTGGTGGCCGACGAGGACCTCATGCTCGAGTTGATGGCGCGGCCCGCCTACATCGTCGCGAAGGCCGTCCTCTGCGGCGCCGAAGCACTGGTCGCCGACCACGCCATCGTGAACTCCATCGACGGAACCGACACCGAGCCGGCAACCACCGCCCTCGCGCTGACCGGCGCCGGGTTCCTGCTCGGCGGGCTCACCGACCGCCGCGACATCGCGGCGACGCTGCTGGTCAGCCTTCTGCGCGCCGACACCGAGCACGGCGCGGCGCGGGAGCTCAGGCGCATCAGCGACGATCCCATGTCGTTCGGCATCGACTGGGTCCGCAGCGGGCCGTCCGCGCAGCCAGAAACGTACGGGCACGTCGGGGCCGTCACCTCCGTAGCCAGCCACGGCAGCTTGATCGCTTCCGGCGGGGAGGACGGCACGGTCAGGCTCTGGAACCTTGGCCAGCAACGGCCGCGTACCTGTGCCGGGCACACCGGCTGGGTATTCGCCGTCGCGATCTCCGCCGACGGACTCCTCGTCGCCTCCGCCGGTGACGACGGCATGATCCGGCTGTGGGACACCCGCACCGACATGAACGTCGGGAGCCTCGTCGGTCACACCCGACGGGTGCGATCGCTCGCCTTCACCCGCAGCGGCCGCGATCGGATACGGCTCCGGCGACATCCACGTCCACAACCTCACCACCGCCGCACTGGAAGCCACACTTATCGGACACAACGGCAGGCCACTCATGGCTCGGCTTCACCACCAACACCGACCAGCTCGTCTCCGCAGCCGCCGACGGCACCGTCCGGTCGTGGTCCCTCAGACGCCAACAGCAGGACGCCGAAGTCCGCATCGCGGCACTGCGCCGCCCTCGCCGCCGAAAGCAACCGCATCCTGGCCGGCTCCGCTACCACCGTCGCGATGCCCACCTGCGGTGACCCCACCGAGAAAGGCTAAAAATCCGTCATGCCGACGTCACTGCTGCCCATTGACCTGGATGCTGCCCTCTCCCGGGCGTCGCACCGGAACCCGACCTCCCACCGCTGATCTTCGGCGCCCCTGGCTCGTTCGCATCCGGCGTCATGCGCGACCGCCACCCGGCCCTGATCGACCATATCCGTGCCGCCCACCCGTACGGCCCGACGCAACTTGCGGCGCTCGACAGGCTGCAGGACGAGGCGGTCGGGGCGCCGATGCAACCGCTAGACGCCGCCCCGGACAGCGCCGCGTGGGCCGCCTGGGGAGCCAACTACTTCGGCAAGCCGTGGTCACAGGCCCCTTTTCTGTGGGCGGAAAGCTACTTCTACCGCCGACTTCTCGATGCCGTCGACTTCTTCACCCAAGGCCCCTGGTACTGGATCGACCTGTTTGCACACCTCAAGACCGCAGAACTTCGCGATCCCACCCTCGAACCCGAACTCGCAGCGCTGGAGCACATCCTGGACCTGCCGCCCCAGAAACGCACTGAGGTTCTGCTGCTCGCATCGCTGTGGGGCAACCGCGCCGACCTCGGATTCCGCATCGGCGTCGAAGCCGCCGTCGGCAACCACCAGGACGCCGCCGGCCTGATCGCAGACGACACCGCACCCGTGCTGTCGCTGCTGCACACCGGTCCCCAGCCGATCGCCGTCATCGCGGACAACGCCGGGCGGGAACTGCTCGCCGACCTCATCCTCATCGACCACCTCCTGGACCAGCACGGCGGCACGACAATCGAGCTGCACGTCAAGCCGGCGCCCTACTACGTCTCCGACGCCACGACCGCGGACGTCACCGCCTGCCTCCGCCGGCTCGCCGACACACCCGGGGCCTCTGCCGCTATTGCTGGCCATCTGCGGGCGGCTATGCAGGACGGGCGGCTGGCACTAAGGACGCACTGGTTCTATTGCGCACCCTTCTCCTTCCACCGAGCGCCAGCCGACCTCACCCAGATGTGGGAGCCGGCCGCCCTCGTGCTGCTGAAGGGGGATCTCAACTACCGTCGCCTGGTCGGTGACTGCGGATGGGCACCGACCGCGCCGTTCCAGGAAGCCGCCGGCTACTACCCCGCACCCGTCGTCGCGTTACGAACGCTCAAGTCGGAGGTCGTTGTCGGCATAGACGCCAAGACCGTCCAGGACTTGGAGGATCATGACCCGGCCTGGCGGACGAACGGTTCCCGAGGAACGGTGCAGTTCCTGGCCCGAAGGATGTAGAGGCGAAACACCGACTCCTACTGGTCGGACCGCCGACCTGCCGGATGTGCAAACAGCGTCCCCGTGTGTGTCCCTCGGCGAGCGACCTATCGGACCGAACGGAGCCCCTTCCGAGGCCGTCGCCAGCGCGGAACTGAGGTGTCCCACCCGCGACCGCTGGGCGCCAACCCCGGCCCGCACGTATCCGCCCCGGTCCGCGACCGCACCGGCCGGGTCATCGCCTCCATCAGCGTGTCCGGCCCGATCGACCGCATGGGCCACCGACCCGGCGACCGCCACGCCATCGCCGTGCTCCGCGCCGGCCAACGGCTATCAGGCATCTAGGACCGGCCAGCCGGGATGGCGGCCAGGCGCGGCCCCGGCACGGCACGAACGGACTCGCATCACCTCCCGCCGCCTTAGAATGAGCCAGGGAGATGGTGCCGATGGCCATCGAGCAACCCGATGGTGGACCGTACCGGCTGACCGCCGCCGTCCTCAGCGCGGCAGTGCTCGCCGCAGGCATCGTCTTGACCATCATCGGCACCGCCACCTACACCGCGGCGCGGGCGGAGAAGTCCTCCCGGCATCAGGTCACCGCCCACCTGGTTCAGGACAGCGGTCCACCGCTGATCGTGCCCGGCGCCCCGGTCGCCGTCCCGCCACATGGGTTCGCGCAGTGGACCGCGCCGGACGGCGCACGGCACACTGGGCTGGTGCGCGCCGAGCCGTACCAGAAGGCGGGCACGGCCGTGTCCATCTGGATCAACACCGCCGGCGAACCCACCGAGCCGCCCGCCACCGCGGACGGGGCAGCCACCCGCGCCGTGCTCGCGGTCGCGGTCGCCGGGTCAGGGCTCGCCGCAGTCATTGCGCTGGTCGCCCAGCTCACCACCGCGGCCGACCGCCGACGCCGGTACACGACGATCGACCGCGAATGGGCCCACGTCGAACCCGAATGGACCGGCCGCCGCAGCTGACAGCACCGGGTCAGCGTCGAGGCTGACCTGGCCCTCCTTCCGGCCGCGCCGGGTAGGGTGATCGTCAGGTGTGCCGGGAAGCCTGGTCGGCGTCGTATCCGCTGCCCGACGTGACCGGGGGCCTCCCATGCGAGCCAGCGAGCTGGCTGCACCGTTCCCGGCCATAGGCGGGACAACCCGGCGCTGGACGCGGCCCGGCTGCCAGCCGGACAGAACCTGCCCGGCCTGATCGTGGTCGACGAGGCCGCGCGGCCCAGCAGCATCCTGCCGGGTACACAGGTGCTGCGAACGGCGATCCCCTCGTACTGCCAGAACGACCCCACCCCCGCCCGGATGATCAACGAAGCCGCCGCCGACCTGTTCATCAGCAACGTCGAAAGCCGCACCGTCGCCGAGCTGCTTGCCCACGAACACCGGCAACTGCCCGTCTGCTGGTTCAGCGTCAGCTGGTAGACGTCCGGGCACACGCTCGCATCGATGCGATGCGGACGGATTCCGCCATCCAGTCTGGTCGGATGGGTCCCACGTCGCTACGGGCGGGCACCGGCCGGTTCAGGCTGTGGTGAGGCGGAATCCGGTCAGGATCTGCGGGTGGATGCTGATCATGGTGTCGACGGCCGGGTCGAGCCACGCGTCGAGGCGTTCGGTGTGGCGGGTGGCCTGGTCGGCGTCGGTGATGGGGCAGGCGATGCCGGTGGCGACGACACTCCAGCCGAGTCGATAGTCCTGGTCGAGCTGGTCGGCCTGGTAGGCCACAACAATGTCGTCGGCGACGGTGAGCGTGGCGGCGACTTTCGCGGCGAGCCGGGTCCGGACGATGATCCGCCCCTCGTCGATGAGGTGGTTTACTGGTCGGATCGCGGGCAGTCCACGGACCGTGAACATGACCCGTCCGTATCGCACGCTGGCCAGCAGGTCCAGGCACTGCTGTTCGTCCAGTTCCTGCCGGTGCCGTTGGCCGCTGATCCGGGTCGGGTGGCCGGACATCGTGTGCCGCCGGGTCGACTCGTCGCTCACCGCACTGCCCGCGCGGATCGGTTTGCGTGTCCCGGTCGGGCAACGACGACTGCCGGGTGCGGCTGGCCGGTCGGCGTGCTGTCCGGTCGGGTTCGGTGGGGGCGATGAGGCCGAGGTCGCCGTCGTAGCGGCGATACAGCAGGTTCCCGCGCCGGCTGTGGCGGTCGGTGAAGAACACGAACGGCAGCCATCCCTGCGCAAGCCGCCGCGCGGCCTGCACCAAGGCCAGTCTGGGAACCCTGCGCGGGTTCACGGTCAGCGGCAGTGTGACCGGCAGCGACGGCGGGTGCATGCTGCGCTGACGGGACAGGCACAGCCCGGTCGGGCCGGCCCGGTAGATGATCGCGTCTTCGCCGGTTTCGGCGTCGGTGTAGAGCATGACGTCGTAGTCCATCGCGTTCATGAACGCCGCCGCCTGGCAGGGCATCCCGACGTGTAGCCAGTAGGTCTTCAACCGGGCGACCGCGCCCGGTCCGGGACTGCCGAGGGACCGCTTGTCCGGGTCCGGCCAGGGCCACGGCTGCCACCCTGTGGTCAACCGGCTGATCTGCCGCTGCAGCCGGGCCGCGGCCGCTGTGATCGCGAGCCGCGCCGAACGGCCGGCGATCTGGACGCGGGCGGGCGCTCCGCACACCCGAAGGTTGACCTGGACGAGGGTCGGACCGCCGGCGCAGTTACCGCCGCTCAGCCGTACCCGTACCCCTGCTGGGTTGATGGCGTGGGCGGCGGCGGCCGCGCCGATCATCTGTCGGGCACAGTCCGCGTCGTCGGAGCGCACCTGCCCGCGCCCGATGATGCGGATATCGCCGTGCGGTATCCGGGCGTTGGTCACACCGGTGGTGTCCATGGTGCTCGGCATGATCTCCTCGCGTGCAATAGCACGGTCAAGCCTGGCAGCGTTCTGTCCAGAACGGATAGGGGCGAAGGTCCCGAACTGGACGGGACCTTCGGCAGCCCGCCCTTTGCGGATTCGCGACCGATGTGCATTGAGGCGATCACGGGTCTGGCTAGGCGGTCAGCGTCGGTTGGCGCGCCACCAGCGTCGTCGTTGCAGGCTCAGGGTGCGGTCGATCGATTGCTCCAGCTGGTCGATGCGGTCGATGAGGGCGGCGTGGGGCAGGTTGCTGACGTCGCCGAACGCGGCGGCGAGGCGGGCGTACCAGCGTCCGGGCGTGCGGCCGGGTGGATTCTGCGTCGGCGGGCAGAGTTGGGCCCGCAGGAGCCGGATCTCTGAGGCAGCGCTGACCGCCCGGTGGCGCTGGTCGGCTTCGGCGTTGGCGGCGGCGACATCAACGAGTTGAGCGAGATCGTCGAGCAGTTGGGTCACGTCGATGAGCGTTCCGGGTGCGATCGGCTGGCCGCTCATGGTGGTCTCCTGGCTCGGATCGAGGTAACCACGCGCGGCGCGAGGCGACGCTCTTGCCATCCGGTCCGCGGACGCCGGGGTAATGCCCAGTACCCCCGGTTGCGGCTGCAGGCGCGAGGTGGGACGTCACTGCTGGCCCGAGCATCAGGATCACCCGGCTGTTGGCCGGCGGCTATCCGTGCCAGCACCCATCTACCCGGTGGCACAACCCGGGGTGGGTCGACGCGTTCGTGGTCTACGCCGTTATGTGGTGGGAGTGCGGCTGGGAGGGGGCTGGAGCGGCCGTTGGCCCGTCCCGGCGGCGGTCGCGGTCACGGGCGCGGTGCATCAGTGGTTCGACGGTGCGGGCGGCCAGTGGTGCGAGGATGGCGAGGATGAGGACGTAGGCGGCGGCGAGGGGGCCGAGGCTGGCGTGGGCGCCGGCGGCGACGGCGAGGCCGGCGATGACGATGTTGAATTCGCCGCGGGGGATCATTGCGGCTCCGGCTCTGGCGCGGCCGGCGCGGCCGATGCCGGCGCGGCGGGCGGCCCACCAGCCGGTGGCGTACTTGGTGGCGATGCCTGCTACGGCGAGCAGGACGGCGAGTGCGGCGACGGGTGGCAGGTCGGCGGGGTTGGTGGATAGGCCGAAGAAGACGAAGAACACGGCGGCGAACAGGTCGCGTAGGGGGCTGAGCAGGTTCCGGGCGGTGTGTGCCAGGGGCCCGGACAGGGCGATACCGACCAGGAACGCGCCGACGGCTGCGGAGACTTGCAGGCTTTGCGCGATGCCGGCGACCAGGACGGTCAGGCCGAGGATCTTCAGTAGGAGGACTTCTTGGCTGGGGCTGTCGACGAACGCTTCGACGAAGCGTCCGTATCGGACGGCGATGAACAGCACGATGGTGACGGTGCCGGCGGCGATGGCCAGTGCGAGGGAGCCGCCGAGCAGGCCGGTGCCGGCCAGGACCGCGGTCAGGATCGGTAGGTACAGGGCCATGGCGAGGTCTTCCATGACCAGTAGTGAGAGCACGACCGGGGTTTCCCGGTTGCCGATCCAGTCCAGGTCGGACAGGACTTTCGCGGCGATGCCGGAGGAGGTGACGTAGGTGACGCCGCCGAGGACCAGCGCCGCGACCGGTCCCCAGCCCAGCAGCACGGCGAGGATGACACCGGGTGCCGCGTTGAGCACCAGGTCGAGTAGTCCGCCGACAGCTGAGGTGCGGAGTGTGCCGACGAGTTCGGGTGCGGTGTATTCCAGGCCGAGTGAGAACAGCAGCAGGATGACACCGATTTCGGCGCCGGTCGCGATGAACTCCTCGGTCGCCCCCAACGGCAGCAGCCCGCCTTGCCCGAACGCCAACCCGGCCAGCAGATAGAGCGGGATCGGGGAGATCCGGAATTTGATCGCCAGCGCGCCGAGCAGTCCGAGGCCGAGTAGGACCGCGCCGAATTCGACCAGTAGCAGCGAACCGTGCACGCCGCGCTCAGCCCCGCGCCAGCAGTTCGGCGACCGCGGCGGTGCCGTCCGCGGTGCCGACCACGACGACGACGTCGCCGGCCTGGAACACGAAGTCCGGCCGTGGGCTGGCGACCACCTCGTTGCCGCGCACGACCGCGACGATCGAGGCGCCGGTGCGGGTGCGGGCCCGGGTGTCGCCCAAGGCCCGGCCGGGGTAGGGCGAGCCTGCCACGATGGGGATCTGCTCGGTGACCAGACCTTCCACTTGGCGGTGCAGTTCGCCGATCCGTTCCACGACCCGGGCGGAGGCCAGCAGTTCGGCCATGCCGTCCGCCTCCTCGGCGCTGAGCGTCAGGGTCACCGCGGCGGTGTCGGGGTCCTGCCGGTCGTAGATCACCACTTCGCGGCGGCCGGTGCGGTGTGACACGACCCCGACGCGGCGGCCTCGTTCGGTGACGAACTCGTGCCGCAGTCCGATGCCCGGCAACCCGGTGCGGTGTACTTCCAACGCGAACGCCTCCCAGAATCCACATTCGCCTCGGCATCAAGGCCCTGTTCGCCGTGGCCTTGAATTGCATACACCACGATCAGATCGCGATTCAACATGAGCCCACCACGGCCGCCTCCGCAGCGGAATCGAGTCCGAATTGTGGCCGACAAATGGGTGTCAGCACCCATTGCGTCGGCGGCTGCCTTTCGGTAAAGGTCAGAGCTGGTTCGGTCGTCGACCATTCTTTTGGGAGCGGCGTTGATGAGCACCTATTCCGGTGACCTGGTCGGGCGGGCGTTGCATGCCCGCGACAATCGGCCCGCTGGGCGGATCACGGCGGTCTACCACTATCCGGTCGTCATGTGCGCGCCCGCGGGCGCTGTGGCTGTCAGCAGCGGGCTGCTGCGCCGATCACGCCTGGTCGATCTGCAGGACGCCGACGTTGTTGATGGCGTCCTGACCGTCCCGCATGACCGCGACACCATCCGCCGCGCACCCCACGCCGGGTTGGGAGGTGGTGGCACGCTGTCCGAGCCGGACGCGGCGAAGGTACGCGAGCACTACCGGAGTGCGGCGCAGCCTGTATGAGCGCCGCCCGCCGGGCCGTCCCCGCTCCCGCCTGGTTTTGACGGAGTTGAGCTGTGACCAACGAACCTGACCAGGGGCCCGGTTCGGGCCTGCACCGTATGTTGGCCGGCGTGTCGTTCCTCGCCGCGGTGCTGGCTTTGGCGGCGGGTGTGGCGACCGGTAACGCTTTGGTGGTGGCCGCTGGGCTGGTCCTGGCGGTGGTGGGCCTGTACGAGTTGGACCTCGGCCCGCAGGAGCCGGGCGCCTGCCGTCCACCCAGTACTTAAACCCTGCGGCGGTCAACGCTTCGCGTCGGCGGGGCCGAACTCGGTCGCGTCGAGCAGTCGCGCCAGGGTGGTGATGCCGTCCATGGTGCCGGCGGCGACGACGGTGTCACCGCCGGACAGTAGGGCGCCCGGGTGTGGCCAGCCGGTGAGGGCACCGTCCCGGATGACCGCCAGGACCCGCACGCCAGGAGTCTTCAGCGCTGTCGGGTCGTGGCCGACCGCGGGTGACGCGGCCGGGACTTGCAGCCGGGCCAGGCACGGGCCGTCCGCGCTCGCGTCGATGTGTTCGACGGTGAACGTCGCGTGCAGCAGATCCCCGATGTGGTGCGCCTCGTCGGGCTCGAACGTCGCGGCGCGGTGCACGGCTTGGGGGTCGTCGTCGCGGTAGATCGCCAGAGTGTGCCGTCCGTCGCGGCGGCGGATGACACCGACGCGCTGCCCGGCCCGGGTGGTGAACGCGTGCAGGGTGCCGATGCCCGGCAGGTCCTGCCGGTCGATCCACATAGCTGGTCCTCCTTTGTGGATTGCGGGGTCTAGGTGAAGTAGCGCAGCCACACGTAGCCCCAGGCGACGGTGACGGTGACGAGGGTGGTGATGATGCCGTACTTGGTGAACTGCCAGAAGCTGATGGGTTCGCCGTGTTGGGCGGCGATGCCCAGCACCACGACGTTGGCGCTGGCGGCCACGGCGGTGCCGTTGCCGCCCAGGTCGGCGCCGAGCGCGAACGACCACCACAGCGCCTGCCCGGTCTGCGCATCGGGTGCCTGCGCGGCCAGGTCCTCCACGACCGGGGCCATGGTCGCCACGTAGGGGATGTTGTCGAAGAACGCGCCGAGGATCGCGGAGCCGAAGATCAGCGCCGTCGCGGCCAGGAAGTAGTTGTCGCCGACGGCGTTGACGGTCCAGCCGCCGAGCCGGTGGATGACGCCGGTCTCGACCAGGCCGCCGACCATGACGAACAGGCCCATGAAGAACACCAGGGTGGCCCATTCGACCTCGGCGAGGTAGTCGGCCGCCTTCACCCCGGAGACGAGGACCATCAGCCCGGCACCGAGCAAAGCGACGACCGCCGGCTCCCAATGCAGCATGTGGTGCAGGCCGAACCCGACCATCACCAGCGCGAGAACGGCCAGGCAGCGCACCAGTAGCGGTTTGTCTTTGATGGCGTCCCGGCCGTTGAGGTGCATGACCGCGTCGACCTGCACCGAATGCCGGAACGCGCTGCGGAACATGACCCGGGCCATCACCACGAACAACGCGAACAGCACGACCACGATCGGTGTCATGTGGACGATGAAGTCGTTGAACGACAACCCGGCCCGCGCCCCGATGATGATGTTCGGCGGGTCACCGATCAGGGTGGCCGCGCCGCCGATGTTCGAGGCGAGGACTTCGGCGATCAGGTACGGCGCGGCGGGTAGGCCCAGCTGCTGGCACACCGCGATCGTTACTGGGGCGACGAGCATGACGGTGGTGACGTTGTCCAGGAACGGGGACGCGATCGCGGTGATGCCCATCAGCAGGACCAGCAGCCGGTAGGGGCGGCCGCGGGAGCGTTTGCCGGCCCAGATGGCCAGGAACTCGAAGACGCCGGTCTGTTTGATCACCCCGACGATGATCATCATGCCGAGCAGCAGGAAGATGACGTGCCAGTCGATCCCGGCGTGTTCGTTGTAGAACATGTCGTCGCCGGGCACCAGCCGCAGCGCGACCATCAGCCCGGCGGCGCCGAGGACGACCGCGACCCGATGGACCCGCTCGGTGGCGATCAGGAAGAACGCCACCGAGAAGATGACCAGGGCGGCGACCGCGGCGAGCCCGTTCACCCGGAGCACCCCGGCGGCCCGGTCTCGGTCGCGTTGCCGTAGACCCGATGATCGCTGCCACCGGGTGTGTATCCGTGCGGTGAGGTGCGCATGGGTCATGCTGGCCCGCGACGGCGGTGGTCAACTATTGGTGCCGACACCCATATCGGCGCGGCCGAACCATGCAAACCGTCCCCAGCGACGCCGACCCGCCTGGACCTGCAGATGCGCGGGCACGGCCGTCACGGCGCAATTGGGTGGTGGCACGGATTGCCCAGCCTGGCTGTGTGCGGTGAGCTGGACGCCAGGCCGCGCGGTACCGGTCCGAAGATGCCTTATCCAACCGTTCGCCTCCTCGGGCGGCAGCTTCGGATCCTCCCGCCCGCGCGGCCCACCACAGCGTTTATACCGGCTGCGAGGCACCCCAGTAATGCTCCCGCACCTTCATCGCGTGGCCCTGCGACAGCGTGTCACCCACCATCGGCGTGAAGCTCGGCGCGCTGGTGATCGTGTTCCGGTCATGCGGGACGGTGAGAAGGCCGTCGACCACCTCGGCGTTTTCCAGATCGACCAGATGTGTGCGGCGCAGCAGCCCGACCGCGATCGCGACCGCGCCCGCAGGGGCGGCCAGTTCGGTCGGATAGTGGTAGACGGCGGTGATCTTGCCGACCGGCCGGCTGTCGGAGGCGTGCAGGGCGCGACCGACCAGATCATCAACGTGTGCGGTCATCCGCAACTCCCTGAAACGGTTGGGTGGTTACGACAGCCCGACCGTCCCCGACCCGGCAACGACCTCGCAATCCGTGCCGACACCCATCTTTTGCCCGCAGGCGCCGCCTTCGCGGCGTTGCGCCCACGCACGCCGCTTCTGGTGCGCGGCCGGCAGCAGCGTTGGTCACCGCCGGTGGCCTCGCCGGCGGCGAGTGTGCTGGGGGTCCAGCAGGTTCACGGCCGTCGCGGCCAGGACGAGTCCAGCGGCCAGCAGCAGCCCGTGGCCGGTCGCGATCCCCGTGCACAGGCCTGCGAGAGCTATGGCAAGCACCAGCCACCGGACCAGAGGCCGATGTCGGCGGGCTGGGCGCGAGGGCGCGCACCGCCCGTTTTCGGCGGACCGGCCGCAGTCGGCGGCATGAGCCTCGCGGCGCACGTGGTCCTCGAAACGATCCATCAAGATCCCCTATAAGGGGGCCGGCGCGTGGCCCGGCGCGTCGCCGGTCACGCACGCCAGCCGCCGGCCTGAGCAGTCGTACCGGCCGGCCACACGCGGGTCGACGAGTCCGTGTGCCTGGCCCTCATCGTCAGCGGCACCGGCGCCGCGCGCCTATCCGCACCGGCACCCAAAGCCGGGTCGCCGCACCGGCTATTTCGGCCGGCGCCGGCCCTGGACTGGCCCGCCAAGTGGGTGTTGCCACGGATAGACATCGGCCGGTGCCCGCGGACACGCTGGCGTTGACCGGTGCACGGCCCACGGGAGGAAACAAGGGCAAACCAGGCGCCAGGGGTGATAGTGGGGGCAGAACTCAGGAAGGAGGGCTGGCGCGTGTCCCTGTTCTGGCGGATCTATCTGCTCAACGCCGCCGTGCTCACCGTGGCTGCCGGGCTGCTCATGCTGGGCCCGGTCACCGTCTCCACCCCGGTGCTGTTCACCGAGGCGCTGATCGTCACCGCCGGGCTGGCCGCGATGCTGGCCGCCAACGCGGTCCTGCTCCGGATCGGGCTGGCCCCGCTGCAGCGGCTCACCCGGGCGATGACCACCATCGACCTGCTGCAACCCGGACCCCGCCCCGCGGTCAGCGGCCACGCCGCGATCGCCGACCTGATCCGCACCTTCAACACCATGCTCGACCGGCTCGAGGCCGAACGCGCCACCAGCAGCGCCCGCGCCCTGTCCGCCCAGGAAGGCGAACGCCGCCGCATCGCCCAGGAACTGCACGACGAGGTCGGGCAAACGTTGACCGCGGTGCTGCTGGACCTCAAACGGGTCGCCGACCAAGCCCCCGAACCGGTCCGCAGCCAAGTCCACCAAGTACAGGAATCCACCCGCGACAGCCTGGACGAGATCCGCCGCATCGCCCGCCGCCTGCGCCCCGGCGTGCTGGACGAACTCGGCCTGATCAGCGCCCTCAAAGCCCTCACCACCGAAATCTCCGGCCACACCGGCCTATCCGTCCGCCAGCACTTCGACGCCAACCTGCCCGACCTCGGCCACGAGGCGGAACTCGTGTGCTACCGGGTCGCGCAGGAAGCCCTGACCAACACCGCCCGGCACGCCCACGCCGTCCACGTCGAGCTCACCCTGCGCCGCACCCCGGCCGGGGTTCAGCTGTGTGTCCGCGACGACGGCCGCGGCCTTCGCCGCAGCACCGAAGGCGCGGGCATCCGTGGCATGCGCGAACGGGCCCTGCTCGTGCGGGCCCAGCTGTCCCTGGGCGCCAGCCCCACCGGGGGCACCGAAGTACGCCTGCACCTGCCGGACCCGGACGGGAGCCTCTGACCCATGCCCACAGCCACCACCCGGATCCTGCTCGCCGACGACCACGCCCTGGTCCGCCGCGGCGTACGGCTCATCCTCGACAACGAACCCGACCTGAGCGTCATCGCCGAGGCCGGCAACGGCGCCGACGCCGTCGAACAGGCTCGCACCCACCGGCCCGACCTGGCCATCCTGGACATCGCCATGCCCCGCCTGACCGGCCTGCAAGCCGCCCGGGAACTGTCCCGCCTCCTGCCCGACCTGCGGATCCTGATCCTGACCATGTACGACAACGAGCAATACTTCTTCGAAGCCCTCAAAGCCGGCGCCAGCGGCTACGTCCTCAAATCCGTCGCCGACCGCGACCTCGTCGAAGCCTGCCGCGCCGCGATGCGCGACGAACCATTCCTGTACCCCGGCGCCGTCAACGCCCTGATCCGCAACTATCTCGACCGCGCCGCCGACGGCGCCACCGTCCCCGACAAGGTGATCACCGACCGCGAAGAAGAGGTCCTCAAACTCGTCGCCGAGGGCCACTCCTCCAAAGAGATCGCCGACCTGCTGTTCATCAGCGTCAAGACCGTCGAGCGGCACCGCGCCAACATGCTGCAAAAACTCGGCCTCAAAGACCGCCTCGAACTGACCCGGTACGCCATCCGCGCCGGCCTCATCGAACCCTGAACCCCGGGACCACCCGTGATGGCCACGCCCGAGCAGCTGATCCAGCTCGCCGCCTCCTTCGGGTTCAGATACCCGGAGCTGCGCGATGACGTGGCCAACTGGCTGTCCTGGTGCCTGCCCCGCGGTGTCGACCCCCTACGCCCCGCGGCACCGGTGCTGGCCTACTACACGCGCGAGACCAGTCACGGTCCCGAACCCTTGTACATCTGGCTGCACTGGTCCCGGCCGCGTCGACGGCCCACCGCCCCAGCGCCGGGCCGCCAGCCCACACCGGGACCCCACGGCGAGATCGGCCCACCCGGACCAGGCCGGCGCGGACGCCGGCGACGCCCCGCCACGATGCTGTCCGCCGACCAGACCAGGCGCCTTCTGCGCGCCGCCGAACAACACGACGGGCAACCCGCGACAGTCGCCTTGTTCCTGCTGGCCACCACCGACCACATCCGGCTGCACCACATCTGCTGGCTCGACGTCGCCGACATCGACACGACACAAGACACACCGCTGCGCCTGAGCCTGCGCCCACCCGGCGGCCACACCCTCGTCCTACCGCCCGTCGTCGCCAACCACATCGCCGCCCACCTGACCGCCTACCCCCGCGCCCGCGAATTCAAAACAGAACACAACCGGATCCGTGTGCCGCTGCTCCGCAACAAAGTGGGAGGCAGAACAACCGCATCCGGGCTCGGCCAAGGAATCCGCCGCATCGCCGCGACCGCCGACCCTGACATCGCGGCACTCGCCGCCCGGATCACCCCCGGCTGGATCACGGTCATGGACCTCAGCACCTGGTGACCCGGGGGTGACGGCTCACCCCGTTGACGGCTTGGGCGGCCTGGCGTGGCGAACCTACGAAATCGAACGATACGTATGGTGATGGCGTGGGTGTGTTCAGCCCCCGGAAACGGCACCAGCCAAACCGGCCCTATGCCGGCCGCCGGCGATGCCTTGACCAGCTCAGGAGAAGGCGGAGAGGACAGGCAGTGAGCATTGACGCGACGGCCTTCTACACGCAGCAGCGTGCGGCGTTCGCCGCGGTCCACGATGTTCTCGGGCCCAGCGGCGCCCATGTCGAATTCGGCACCGCCGGCGAGCTGGCCGCGCTGATGGCCCGCCTACCAGCCGAGACCACGGTGTTCGTCGCCGAGACCGTCCACATCGACATGAATTTGCAGCTGGACCAGAGTCCGAACCGGACGGCCGCGGCCGCCACGGTGATCCCGTTGGGCGACGAGAACGACCTGGTGCACATCCTCGACGAGGGCCGCCCCCAGCAGGCGGTGCGGCTGGTACCCGGCGTCGAGTTGGGTGCCTACATCGTCGCCGAGGACGCTGCCGGGGTACCGGAGGTGACCGTGCCGTTCCCGCCGTACGAGCGGGCTGTCGAGGCGCTGCGCGACGGTGACCTGCGTGACGTGTTCGCCGCGCAGGTCGAACTGCTGAACTGGATGGCCGCCACCCTGACCGAATCACCGCCCAGCGACGACCCGACCGACGACCAGAACGTGTCCGAATGGATCAGCGACCCCGAACTGCGCGAGCACCTGGGCGTGGAGGCCGAACGGCTGCGGCAGGCCGCCGCCCGACTCGCCGCGCTGGGCGCCCGGGCCGCCGCACACCGCGCGGCGGGTGACTGACAGCGGGCCTGGGCGGCGTCCACTGACACCGGGTGGCCGAAAAACGAGTTCGCCGCTTCGTTCCTGTGCGGGATTCACCCGGGGCGAAGGGATCTCGGTGGGACTTTGTCAGAGGTTGACGGGGATGTCGGCCAGGTCGTACCACAGGTCGCGGATGGTGCTGTAGGGCTTGTCGGGCAGCCCTTCGATGACCGTGATGATCTCCGGGCGGGCGTGGCTGCCGACGGCGTAGGCGAGCAGGTTGTCGCCACCACGTCCAAAGCGAGAAGCTCGCCCGCGGCCAGCTACCCCGCGAGATGACACCGCAGGAGGCCGAACAGATCAACGCATTCGGCCACGCCGACTAGCGCCCGGGAGCCTCACACGCCCGTTGGACAACGGTCTCCGATCGCCTACGAAAACGCCACCCGAGCAACATCAACTAGGCTGGCCCCAGCCGCATAACCCGTGTCCAAGATCAGGGGTCAAGCCCCAGGGTCTTGGGATGCCGGCAAGGGCACCAGAGCGCGAACGGTTGAAGCCGACCCAGGCAGCCCGGAGCGCGCGTGCCCGCACGATGGGGGTAACCACATGGACCGGACCACCCTCGCGGTGGTCCGGTCAGTAGGGGGAGCTTGGGGGCAACCACCCTATAAGACCGATAGTACCGGCAGGTTGCGGATTGTGGCCTTGGTGAAACGGGTCGAGCGGCCTGCCCGTGCATGGGGGCAGGGGCAGGCCGCTCGCGTGACCGCGTTGGGGCGTTCGGCCGTTTGGGGGGTTAACCGCCCGCGCCCATGCCATGGCCACGTCGCCGGGAAGGGCGGCAACTTGGCGACCGGCGTTACACGCAGGCCCGTCGGGGCGCCGGTGTCCTGCCCTGGTTCAGTCGCCCAGCAGTCCGGCCGGAACCGCGCTGCTCTGGCGTGAAGCTGTCGACCGGGCGGTACCCGTAGGCGGTCATAGTTCGGACCGTGAACCTCATCGACACCGCGTGGCGTGCCGCGCGTTCTGGCCTGTGCCGACTATGACCTGGTCTGGTGGGTCTCCGGCGATTGAGAAAGAATCCCGAACGTCGACTTCTACGCCGGGCTCGTTTACAACCACTGAGAAAATTGGGTCACCGTGAAACGCCGTGGAACGACGGCGTAAGAACGTCGCCGCAGTCGAAATTCCGTGTCTACGAATCATGGATCCGACTGGTGATCACATTTGTCTCCGACATAGGTGTGCCATCGGCTTCAGTAAGGTTCGCGACTCGACCGAGTTGACGTTGATTACGGTCTGTATCGTCAAAGGCACCCTGGGTAAGGAGCTATGGGTGCTCCGCTGTCGACAGTGATCCTGTATCGGTTGGCAGGAGGATCGAGGTGTCCGTCAAGATAGCGACGAGAACAGCTGCGATAGCCGTGGTGATGCTTTCGATGATCGGCGGGATGGTGCAGCCGGTCGCCGCTGCGCCGAAGGTCGATGGCAGGCCTGGAATGGCGACTTTCCAGGGGCGTGTGATTGACCTTGCCAAGGGCTGGCAGGGAGCGCAGACCTGCCTGGTCTACTCGGCCGCGGATACGCGGTGCTTCGCCACGCACGCGGAGGCCGATGCGGTGCTGGGTTATACACGGGAGCGCGACCCTCTCTATCAGGCCGCGCAAGGATCGGCGGGCTCGGTTGTTGTGCTGGCGGTGCCCGTGTGTTCGAGTGGCTGGCTGTGTCTGTACGCCGACACGAACGGCAATGGTCGGCGGTTGCAGTTCCGGGACGAGTACTGGCAGTACCTGTCCAATTGGGACTTCGACCGGCAGACGTCGTCGTGGCGTAACAACCAGGGCTCCAGCGACGCGGGGCATTTGTCGATGTACAACCTGAGCACCGTCTACAACTGCGGCGCGAACAGCTACGCCAACAGTCTCGGTATCTACAACGACCAGGCGTACGCCGTGTGGGGTTGAGGGTGCCGGGGATGAGCCAGGGGTGGCGGCCGCTATCCGCCACCCCCTGGGGCCGCCAACTTACAACGATCATGGGGTTCCGGTGGTGAACCGGGCGTCGTGGAATATGACGTAGCTGGTCACCGCGGGGATCCGTACATTCAGGCTGCCGGCCGTGGTGGTGAGGGTGCGTTCGTACGCGAGGAACCGTCCGGACGTGCGATCGACGATGAGAGTGTGCCGGACTGGAAGGCCGCCCGAGGTCGAGGTGGTGGAGAACGCCTCGCCTGGTCTTCCGGTCCGGTCCGTCACCGGTCCCGTGTAGTCGACAGTCGGCAAGCTCGCCAGCAGGCGTAGGACGGAGGCGAGCTCCTTGCCGGTCAGCACCCTTTCTTTGAGCAGGTCCACCACCGCTGTGAAGTAGCCGCCGGTGTCGGTGATGTTGTGGTTGCGGCGCAGCCACGCTCGCAGCTGGTCCGCGTTGGGTGGTGGCCGGTCGTCCCAGAGCCAGGCGTGCCCGCCGGGTGGGTCGTCGGTGCGGCGCGGTGTGGTGTCCGACCCGGGTGACCGGTTCGCCTTCCACGCCTGTTCGGCATCGTCGTCGGGAAACCACGGAGTTCCGTATCGTGCGATGGTGACGGCGGCGTCGTCGGGTTGACGCCAGATCTGCGTTTCGCTGGGCACGACGGCGGTCGTGACCTGTTGGCCGTCGATGCTGGCGTTGAGGTCCCAGCTTTCGATGCGTAGGTACTCCACCGTTCCGCCGCCGGGCCGGTCGGTGGCCTGCGCGGCGCTGGCGAGCTGCTGGAGCACGGTGGCGGCGGGCAGCTGCGGCCCGGGTTGGTAGTTCAGGCCCGGTGGGGTGGCCGCGTACGCGGAGGTGGCGTGGGACGGCCACAGTACGACCGTGAGGGCTGCGACCACGACGGCCATGGCGACGGCGGCTACCCCACCGACCAGGAAACGCTGTCGGCCTGTCCATCTGTGTCGGCGTCGCTGCGGCTGCTGGTCCGGCGGTTCCTGCAGGATCCGTTGCAGGATCCGTTCCTTGGTCTCCTGGTCGGGGACCTGCCGAGCTCGGGAGGCCGCAGCGAGCGGGCCCCACCGTTCGTGTAGTTGCCGCGTGATCGCCTCGTCGTCCGTCACCGCTTCCTCCCTTCCCCGGACCGGTCTTCTGGCTCGTCGTCGTTGACGTCGTCGGGCGGCCCTGCGGTTGCCGGGTGGAAGGCCGCCAGCTTGTCACGGAGTCGCTGCCTGCGCATCGCCGCGGTGGAGCGCTTGAGCCCGAGAATCTCGGCAATCTCGGTTGCCCCGTAGCCCTCGTGACAGGACAGGAAAAGAATCTCCCGGTCCAGGTCCGAAGCCAGGGCCTGGAGCACTCGCTCGAAGCTCAACTTCTCCAGGACGGCATCAGCGGGATCGTCCACGACAGGCAGGTCGTGCAGGCCGGCCCGCTGCCGCGGCATCTTCTGTTGGTTGACCTTGCCGCGGATCGCATTTCTGATCTTGTTGTTGGCGACCGCATAGAGCCAGGCTCTCGCTGCCTCGTCCGGGATTTTGTCGCGCTTCTCCCATGCCGTCGCGAAGACCTCCGCGAGGATGTTCTCAGGATCGAGACCCGCGGCCTTGAACTGTACAAACCTCCAAATCGCGTCGTAGTGCTCCTGATAGATCTTTTCGAACCGCACGCGCCCGGCGGCAGGATCCATTCGCAACTCCTCCGCCCGTATTGTTTCGGGCGGGCCGGAAAACGTCACACCAGATCAGGCGACGCCCATACGGGTGACCCCAACGATCAACGACCTATCGCGCGACGATTACGTTCCGTCTACGTCGCGACAGCCGTTCGTCATCGACGCCGCCGGGCCTTTCGCGGCTTTCCTCGACAGATCTCATCCCGGATTCCGGCGTAGTCGCGATAGCTCCACCGACGACGACGCCAACATGCCAGTACGCAGTTTACTGACAAGTACAGCGAATCTTGCATCGTGAAATCTGTCGTTCGCCTGGCGGTCTGACTAGATCTACCAGGCTTTTCCGCCTCGTGTTGATTCACGGTTCCCGTCATTCGGGAAGTTTCGGCTCTGTGTGACGCAACATCAGCTTCGCGAGACTTCACAGTTGATCGCACACACCGCGATCAACTACTACACGCTACCAACAGATCACGGGGAGCAGATCGTGGTGAGGCGGGTACCCGCCGCGCGTCCTACCCGGACCCCGCGCGGCCGACACGCAGCGTCACATGACGCCGCAGCATCCGACCCGGCCCTGCCGAACTCGCCGTTGTGGCCAGACCCTGCGGCTTTCCGCACGCGCCCGAACCGGCCACCGGCCTCGCCGCCGACACAACACGGCATCCAATCGGCCGGCCAGCACCAACTGGCATCAGCGCCCGCAACCGGGGCGGCTGTCCGTGACCTGTCAACAGCCAACTATCCGAATACCAGCACCGTAGGAGAACAGTGACAACCCCACCACCGGACCAAGGCCGAACACCGCGCTGGGTCCGCCGAACCCTGCGGTACGCAGCCTCCGTGTTCCTGCCCGTCGCGGTCGCCTCGGCTACCGCGGTGGCCGCCGTGAGCCACGGCACCACCCGGGCGTTCTGGGCAGTCACGGCCATCATCGCGACCGCCGCCAGCGCCGTCTTCGCGTTGGTCAAGGAACGCCAAGCACGAGCCGCGACAAAGACCGCCAGCCTGGCCCGCGCCCAACTGGCCGCCGGGCTGAACCGGGCCGGCGCACCCCTGCTGACCGTCCTGGGCAAGGTCACCGCCGCCAAGACGACCGAAGACCTGCACGCCGCCGTCGACGTCCTGGCCGAGCGCGTCGTGGACATCGCGCAGTCCCAATGCGGCCGACACCGCCGGCCCGGCGCCACCCTACGGGCCGTCTACTACGCCCGCGTCGACGACCGGCTCGAGCGTCGCACCTGGACCGGCCGCCAGGACGACACGCCGCCCCGACGCGCGTTCAGGGCAGGCTTCTCCCTCCACGAGACCGAGGTCGTCCGGTTCGCCACCACCGAGGAGGTCCAGGTGGTCGACGACCTCTACTACCACGCCCCACCACACTTCGTGCACAGCAACAACCGCGGCTACCGGTCCTTCATCGCCGTGCCCATCCACGCCGGCGAAACCAGCTTCGGCATGCTCGCCGTCGACTCCGACCTGCCCGGCTCCCTCACCGACGCCGACAAAGGACACATGATCCTGCTCGCAGGCGTCCTCGCCGCCGGCCTGGCCCACCAGGCCAACCACATGACCCCGACGAACCCCACACCATCCACCCCGGAGGCATGAGGATGCCCACCCGAACCCAAACGGCCTCCCGATCCGCCGTCCGAACCTCACCACTGCTGTCCGACGAGGACCGCCAGTTCCTAGCCGGCGACCTCAGCGCGGACTGCTTCCTGGAAACCGCCCGACGTCGCGCAGCCGACCAAACCCGACGCGAACTAGCCCGCTACACCTGCACCGCAACCCTCGCCACCCTCATCACCGTCGCGTTCATCACCGTCGGAACAGGCCTGTTCCGCCTCCCCACCACCGCGGTGTTGGCCGGCACCGCAACAAGCCTCGGTGGCCTAGCAGCAATCCTCGGGCCACTGGCCCACCATCACCGGCGTCAAACACGCACACCCAAATAGCACACGGCCGTGGTGGACGGCCACAGCGCCGTCCACCACGGAACAACTCGGCCAACTCCTTCATCTCCGCACTGGTCAACCGGCCCGCGCCACCACCGGCGTCATCGACCTTCGGCCGGATCCTGCTCCCGCCGCACCTACCCCGTCGCGTTCCAGACGGTCCACCAGACGGGCACCAGCGAACGTCGCCACCCCCGCGACGCCGGCATGATCGTGCTGATGGCCGGGCTCAACCTGAGCATCGTGCGACCCCAGGGCGATCCGCACCCGTCCTAGAGCGGCAGATCGTCGAAGCCCCGCTGTACCGGTAGACCAGCCAGCCATCGAGGTCACCGGCATACGCGTAGATGTGATCCGTCTGCGGGGCCAGCACGTCCGCGGCACCGAGAAACACCCCAGTCTGCGGTCAGACCACAGTGGACGGAACCCGGCCCGACGAGTCTGTCTGCACCGCTAAGACCCGGCCGTCGGCCGGCCCACCGTCAAGCCACACCTCCACCACGCCCATAACCTCCTCATCAGAGACCATGGCCCCGACGACGGCTACCCGCCCTGAGCATACGGCGAGCGACACATCCTGCCGCCCTCGCGCGTGACCGCGCGGGCCCGGACGAGTGCGCTTAGGTCGAGTGGCCGGGAGGGGTCTCACCTCCCGGCTCTCACAGATCTGGGCGTGACAGTCTCCCGTCACCCAGCTCTTGTCATCCTGTCTGCCAGGGCGTGTGGACCCATGCCCAGTGGGCGAAGAGTCTGGGGTGCTGGCTGGTGATGCCGCCGCGGCGGGGCTCGCCCAGGTCTTTGGCCATGCCGCATTCCGCTCGGGGCGGGCCGTGGTCGCAGTCGATCGCGGTGAAGGCACCGTCGGCATACGCCGGCTACGCCGGCAGCACGGTGGACGCGGCAAGCAGCACGGCGGCGGCCGCCAGTCCTGGACGGACGGTCAGCATATGTCCGCCGGCTGGACGGCGATGGTGATCACCTTCCACTCGTCACCCTGGCGGTTGGCGACCGTGGCGGTCGTCAGCCTTCGTCCCCCGACGATGTTGTTGACCTTCTCGCCTGAGTCTGTGTAGACGAGGAAGTCGCGGTCGTCCAGGCAGTCCATGATGGATACGACGGTTGGACTCGGCAGCGGGCGTGCATCGGTCGGTACCGGCTCGGAGCGGTACTCGCCGCGGATGATCTGGCCCGCCCGCCGGAAGTGAGCCAGTCCCGTCTGCAGTGTCGTCAACGCCGAACCGGCCGCGTAGCGGGCCAGCAACTGCCCGTTCGGATCGGCCGTCAGCCCGGCGCGCGCGTAAGCCGTCAACATCCCGCGGTAGGCAAGCAGCGCGTTCCGCTCGGCGACCGCGCGGGCGTCCTGTGTCGCTACGCCCGCAGTCGTGTCCACCGGTGGCGAACTGTCCGAGCCGTGCCCGCCGCAACCGGCCGCCAACACGGCCGTCGCCAGCAGCAGGCGCTTCGCGCGACCGCGGCCGCTCTCCTTCCCGCTGAACGCAACGGCTCCGTGGTGCATCATCATGGTTCACCCCTCATCGAATTCGGCGATCTGTAACGTTCCGCGCTGGTGTTCCCCGCTCGGCGGGCTCACCCCTGGCCGTCAGGGCGTGGACTACCCACGCGGCGACGGGTTGCGAAGGTGGGTCAAGGTCCGCAGCTTGCGAGTCGGACGAGTTGGCGGAGCCCTGCGCCGGCGAGCGTTTGCGGGACATGGGTTCAGCTGCCCGCCGGCGAGGGCTCGTGGACGGCCCGGCGTCCGCCCACCAAGTCAATGCACGCCTCCGCATCACACGGGGGCCCGCGGGCCCTGGAGGCACCGCCCACCGTCGACCAGCCGTGGCTACGGCCCTGCGGGGCTGACGCGGCGATGCCGACCTCGGCCGGACCTGACTGGATCACCGTGCACCTCCGTTCACCTGGCGCCATCGCGAGGCGAACAACACGCCTCGCTCCCGCCGGTCGGTCCCCTCCGCCGCCGACGCGTCGGCACCCCGTGAGGAGGTCGACGGCATCGTCCGTCGCTGAGCACGCGGTTCTTGCACGGCGGTAGAAGTGGTCTTCGGCGGACAACCGTGACACACCCCGTGTGTTCACCACGAGCATCGGCTACGGTGTTGGTGTTCACATCAGTCAACACCGACGATCGGAGCATCCCAGGTGTGCGCGGAGGTTGTCAACCAGTGAGAACGAGGCAGGATTGTCCGCACACGATGGTGAACAGGTTGTTGGTCGCATGAGCGACCCTGACAGTCCCGGAGGGCGGACGTTCGCCGCCAAGCTCCAGTACCTGTACGACAACGTGTTGCCTGCCGGTCGGCGCAAGGCGTACACCGACCGAGAAGTGGCGGCGGGCATCAAGGAGCTGGGCTACGACATCTCGTTCAACTACCTGCACACTTTGCGCTCGGGGACGAAGACCAACCCGACGATGCGCCACGTGGAGGCCATCGCCAAGTTCTTCGCGGTCCCGGTCGGCTACTTCGCCACCGACGACGACGCGGCCAAGGTCGAGCAGGAGTTGGCGACGCTGGTGGGGCTGCGTGAACTCAAGGAGGCGCTGGACGATCCCGGCATCCGGGTGTTGGCGCTACGGGCACGCGGCCTGTCAGCCGACAGCCTGGCGCGACTCGGAGACATGATCGACCTCGTGCGGAACCTGGAGACCGGGCACCGCCGAGATCACTCTGCTGAGGCGTGATCGCCGCGGTCACTCTTCCACACGTCGAATCATTTCGATCATTGACGATCGTCAGCCAGACGACTGACGCTGGTGTTGTTGACGGGGAGGTGCCATCGCGATGGAAACGTCAGATGGTCTGCTGGACGCGGACCACCAGAAGGCGTCATCAGCTCGGATGTACGACTTCTATCTGGGCGGAACCCACAACTTCGCTGTCGATCGGGCTGCCGCCGAGCTGGCGATCGCCCAGATGCCACTGATCCCGACGCTGTGCAAGGCGAATCGGGCGTGGCTTGGTCGGGTGGTGCGGTTCCTGGCCAGGCAGGGGGCGACGCAGTTTCTGGATATCGGCTCGGGTATCCCCACGATGGGTAACGTCCATGAGATCGCCCAGCAGGTGGCGCCGGGCGCTCGGGTGCTGTACGTGGACATCGACCCGGTCGCGGTGATGCACAGCCGGCAGATGCTGACCGACAACCCGCTGGCCGCCGCGGTCGAGGGCGACGTGCGCCGCCCGCAGGAGCTGATCGACCGTATCGAGTCCGATCCGGGTCTGAAGGCGATCATCGATCTGGATCGGCCGGTGGCGTTGATTCTCGCCGCCGTGCTGCATTTCGTGCCGGACGACGACGAGGCGTACGGCGCGGTCGAAGTGCTGCGGGACCGGCTGGCCCCGGGCAGTTGGCTGGCGATCTCCCACGGCGCGGTCGAGGGGTTCGGCGCCGTGCAGGCGGCCGGCGTGCAGCAGGTATACGAGAAGACGCGAACACCGGGCGGGTTACGTACCCGCGAGGGCATCACACGCTTCTTCGACGGCTTCGACCTCGTCCAACCCGGAATCGTCTGGGGCCCCGAATGGCGGCCGACACCATCCGACCCCCATTTTTTCGATCATCCCGAGAAGTCCGGCGGCCTGGCTGGCGTGGGGAGGATTCCACCGCCTCAGGCACAGACCACATAGCCGCTGGGCGCCGCAAACCGACGGCCACGACGGACATCCGCTGTCGCTGTCGACGCCACCACACCACGCGCCAGTCATCGACACTGGGTGTCCTGCCGATTCCCGTGCGATGATATCGGCGGCCTTACGGACCACGGGAGGTGCTGCGCCACTATGGACACAGCAGACCAGACGGCCAAGATCGAGGCCGGACGCGCGACGTCCGCCCGGATGTACGACTACTACCTGGGCGGCACAACCAACTTCGAAGCCGACCGCATCGCCGCCGACGAGGTCATCACGCGGATTCCGCTCATCCCCGCGATGCCCGGGCGAACCGGGCCTTTGTGGGTCGGGCGGTACGGTTCCTGGCTGAGCGGGGCGTCCGCCAGTTCCTCGACATCGGCTCAGGCATCCCCACCATGGGCAACGTCCATGAGATCGCCCAGCAGGCAGCACCAGACGTGCGCGTCCTGTACGTCGGCATCGACACCGTCGCGGTCCTGCACAGCCGGCAACTGCTCGCCGGCAACGACCAAGCCTCCGCCATCGAAGGCGACCTACGCCACGCACGGGAACTACTGGACCAGCTGCACACCCCCGAACTAGCCGCAATCATCGACCTCGACCAGCCGGTCGGATTGATTCTCGCCGCCGTGCTGCATTTCGTGCCCGATGACGATGAGGCCTACGGCGCGGTTTCCATGCTGCGGGAGCATCTATGGCAAGGCAGCTGGCTGGTGATCAGCCACGCCGCCGTCGAGGGCTACGCAGCGGAGGACGCGGCGGCAGCCACGCGGGCCTTCGAACGGACCACCGCTGCGCACGCCGGCCTGCGCAGACACGACGAGATCGCACGGTTCTTCGACGGCCTTGACCTGGTCGATCCCGGCCTCGTCTGGCTGCCCGACTGGCGACCTGCACCCGTCGACCCGCAGGATTTCAGCGCCGCGCCGCACCGCAGCGGATTGCTCGCCGGTGTAGCGCAGATCAGATGACCGATGCGCGACGGTGCCTCCTCATCCCCGCAGGTCGGACCGCGCCGACGAAGGAGCGAAGCAGTCCGTAGTGGACGCTGCCGACAAGTCTGCCGAGGTTGGCACCAGGTGCGCGTCCGTCGCGCGGTCGTCGACGTCGGCCGACCGACCGCCGTCCTGATGGCAGCCATACTCCTGTGGCTGCCCGACGACAAGGCGTACGGTGCCGTCGCATTGTTTCGCGCGCGACTCTTCCCAGGCAGTTGGCTGCTGCTCACCCGCGCAGCCGTTCGAGGCGGGGTAGGTGGCCGCGGCCGCGTAGGTGCATGAACACACCTCACCGCCTGCAGGCCGCGCACCCGGCAGGCCACTGGCCGGTTCTTCGGCGGCTTCGACCTCGTCGACTCGGGCCTGGTGTGGCTTGCCCGAATGGCGGCCGGCTTCAGCCGACCCACCAGAGTTTCGTCGCGGAACCACTGCGTTCCGGCCCGCTCGCGGGCGTTGGTGAAGTGCCCTGGCCGACAATCGGGGATGCGCTCAGCTGACCGGTGAGCCGCAGCGACATTGCAATTCCGCACTGGTTTGCGCGTGCCTCGCCGAGCCTCATCAGACACCGGCCCCGAAGCCCCAAGGGGGCTCTGTGCGTGTCCCCCACTTAGGGAGTGTCTCAGTTGGTGAGGTGGTGACCTCGGGCATGATCTTCTATTCGTGGTGGACCTCGTTGATGACATGATCCGGACCTGGGCGCCTGACGATTTCTGGGAGGTCGTGCAGCCGCTGCTGCCGGTGCCGGTGAAGCGGCCGCAGGGCGGTGGGAAGCGTCGGGCCGACGACCGGGCCTGTCTGGCGGCGATTGTGTACATGGTCCAGGCGGGGTGTTCGTGGCGGAAGCTGCCGGCCGCGTTTTTCGGGGTGTCGCGGCCGACGGTGCACCGTCGGTTCACGCAGTGGACTAGCTACGGGTTGTGGGAACAGGTGCATCACCAGTTGCTGATCCGGCTGAACGTCGCTGGTGGCATCGACTGGTCGCGGGCGGTGGTGGACTCGATCACTGTCCGGGCGCTCAAAAGGGGATCTGACGGGGCCAAACCCGGTCGACCGCGGCAAACCAGGATCGAAGATCCATATTCTGTGCGACCGGCGGGGTGTGCCGTTGACGGTGCTGATCTCGGCGGCGAACACCCCGGACGCGGAGTTGTTGTTCCCGCTGCTGGACTCGATCGCCCCGATCCGTGGCCGGCGTGGCCGGCCCCGCCAGCGGCCGGACAAGCTGCACGCCGACAAGGCCTACGACCACAAAGCGATCCGGGCCGAGGTCCGCCGCCGCGGCATCCTCGTGCGGATCGCCCGCAAGGGTGTGGAGTCCTCTCAGCGGCTGGGCCGGCACCGCTGGGTGGTCGAGGGTCTGCTTGTCCTGGCTGATGAACAACCGCCGCCTAGCCCGCCGCTACGAACGCAAATCCGCGCACCTCCAAGCCTTCGCCGACCTCGCCGTCATCCACGTCTGCTACCACCGACTCGGGAAGGTCACCAACTGAGACACTCCCTTACGTCGCAGCCACGCCCATGTGGGCGATCGAGTAATCCCCCGGGGTTGCGGTCACGCAATTCCTCCAGGGCTGGCCCGTGTGCTGATGTTACTTCGCGTTCGTGGTGGACTGGGGGACGGCGCGTCCGGGGCGCTTGTTGGGCCGGTAGCTGGGGCCGTTCATGAAGACCTGGTGGCTGGTGTTGATGAGCCGGTCGAGCAGCGACTCGGCAACGACGGGGTTCGGGAACAGCGGATACCAGTCCGGCGGGTTGCGGTTGGAGGTCGTAATCAGCGACCGGCCGGCTTGGGCTCGTTCGCTGATGAGCTCGTAGAGGTCGTCGGCTTGCTGTGGGGTGTACTCGCGCATCGCGAAGTCGTCGAGGATCAGCACGTGGGGTCGGGCGAGTTCGCCGAGGCGTTTGGGCCAGGTGCGGTCGGCGTGGCCGTCGGCGAGGTGGGCCAGGACGCGGCTGGTCTTGTAGAAGCGGACCTCGGCGCCTTGGCAGATGGCCAGGTGTCCGAGGGCTTGTGCGACATGGGTTTTCCCGATACCGACGGGGCCGTGCAGGAGGACTGATTCTCCACTGTGGAGCCAGCGGAGGGCCGCGAGGTCGCGGATCTGCGCGGCGGGCAGCTTGGGGCTGGCCGCGAAGTCGAAGCCTTCCAGGGTGGCCTGTTCGTCGAAGTGGGCGCGGCGCAGCCGGCGGTGCATGGACATGGTCTCCCGGCGGGTGATCTCGTCTTGGCAGAGGACCTGCAGGAAGTCCAGGTGCCCGAGTTCGCCCGGCTTGGGCTTGGACCAGGCGGGCGTCGAGGGTTTCCACGAACGTCCTCACGGTGATGACGCGCACGAACAAGCGCAACCCCTACCAAGCCGCGCTACAGACATCCCCAAGATCAACGACGGACAAGACCAAACTCGTCGTCACCTTCGGTGACGGCTGACACTCTGCTGCATCGACTTAACCCGATACTGCGGGGCTGGTGCGCCTACTTCCGGCCCGGGATGTCCAGCGCGACCTTCAACCACTTGGCCAGCTTTGTCTGGCGACAGGTATGGGCATGGCTGCGCCGTAAACACCGCCGGAACACCTGGAAGGAACTGCGACGCCGCTACTGCGGCGGCGGATGGTGGCCCACCAGCGACGAAGGACGCCTGCTACACGCCGGGACGATCACCACAACGCGGTATCGCTACCGGGGAGCAGCCATCCCAACCCCCTGGCAGGCCACGACATGAGGATCCACACCGAAGCCCGAACGGGACTTGTGGAGAGCCCGGCGCTCAGTAATGGGCACACCGGGTTCGGAAGGCGGTCCGGGGAAACCCACCGGTGGAAACACCGGCGGGGCGCCCGGGCCGACCTTGCGAGGGCATCGACGTGCTCGCCGACTCTTTGGCTCGCGGAAGTTCCGAAACGTACAAGACGGCCCGCGGGGGCCGTAGCCATGATCGATGCATGACAAAGAGCGGGACTTCCCATGACGCACGAGCGCTCGACGGTGGGTCGGGTTCACCCTCCCGGAAGGGCCGAAGAGCCACCAGACGGCTGAGCTGCGAACATGGCGTGATTCCAGGTAGCCGACGCAGGCAGCCCAGCCGCGACCACCACCGACCGTGACGAGCTGTCGACGGGCACGATCACCGCCGCACCAGAGAACCGATCGTTGAGCCGTTTCCTTCGGCGGAAGGATATTGTGCCGAAGGCGAAGATCAGAAAGCGTGTCACCACCGCGGTAGCGCGAGCGACTACCCAGCGTCGCCCGCCGTTACCCGGAAAGGCTCAGTGCCGAGTCATGACAGCCGGGGTGGGCGTGCGGAACTATGTATGACGGAGAGTCGATGCGACGCGCGAGCGCATCTGTTGCCATACTTCGATTTTTGCGATCTTCATAAACTTCAATTTTGATCTATGTGCGGGAGCGACCATGCGCCGACTAAAACGAATTGCCACCATCGCTGTCACGGCGGGCATAGTTCTCGCCGGTATGGCCACACCGGCGGCCGCGGACACCTGGGTGGGCACCCCGCCGAGGTGCTCCGGCTTGCCGAACGGTGGCAGTCCATACAATTGGGGCGGATGGTGTAACGGCACCGGCCCCAACTACACCTACCACTCAAGGATTACCTGCAGCGGATCCGGAACCTACACCCAGAATGGTCCGATGAAGTGGGCCGGCGACAGCGGGGGCTCCTTCGCGGCCTGCCTCACGGGTGACACGTTCTCGAACCGGCGACTGCTGCGTTACGAGTTCGGCGTACACGTCGGTACCGTCTACTTGTGATCCGATTCATCTGCTAGCACATATTCTGAGAACCGGTTCAGGCTGTGGCCTGGGCCGGTTCTCGCTGTGGGCTGGTGAGTCGGTTGCGCATCAGATACGGCTTGTAGCGGCGCGAACCAGGCGCGCATCGTCTAGGCTCTCGTGCGAGGTTTCCGCAGCTCAGGTCAAGCATAAATTGATTGACCGACCAGCAGCACGAGTCAGGGAGCCATTCCGGGCAACGGCTTGATCTACAACGCGTTCATGGACGGGCACGAGTTCGGTCTCGCCGCGGCGATGCGGATATGTGGTCAGATGCTGGACGCCCTGGAGTACCTGCACCAAGACCTCGCCTACGTCCACAGGGACGCAAAGCCCGGCAACGTCCTACTAGACCAGGCACGCGAGAATGCCGTTCTTGCCGATCTCGGCTCGGCCGGCAGGATCGACCCGCACACCAATATGGCGCGCGACTACGGCGGAACGCCCCTGTACCTCGCCGGAGGCCAAGGCCACCGGGCAGGTGACTAACAGGTCTGACCTGTACTCGATTGGCGTTGTGACAGTAGAAGTGCTTGCCGGCAGGTTCGAGTACGAGAACATCGTCTTCGCCGACGTGGATTCTCGTCTTGCCACCGGCAAAGCGTGCGCTGGTCGACCAGCGCTACACCCTCCCGCCCGCTCGGTGATCATGGAACGCGCGAGGCGCTACGGGTTAGCGGGTTCCCCGGGTCCGGGCTGGACCGTCGAACACCACAGGCACAGCACGCGCGGCGCGGTGGCCGGCACGGCGAACTCCTGCCCGCATGGGCGGCGGCTACGGCCGGCGCGGATGCGCCGGTACCGGCGGCCGACACAGGTCACGGTCATCTCGGCCGGCAGCTCGTCACCGACCATGCGGGGTTGGGCGTGCCCACACTCGTCGCATACCGCCTCCGGCGGGGCTGCGGTCAGCTCACGCTCCGGCATGATGCTGATCGAGCGCTGATCGGTGCTGTGCGTGGTGACCTGGCCGCACCCGTCGCACCGCAGGTACCGCACCGTGAGCGCGGTCGGGTAGCGCACGTCGCGGACGAACTCGCGCACCATCATGCGGACGAACGCCAAACCGGCCGGCTCGGGCTCGTCACTGCCGGACTGCTGCACCATGGCCACATCAGACCGCACCCGCCCGCACGGGGGCCAATCCCCGCCAACCCTTTCCTGGCCGACTACGCGTTCGCGGCGGCAAGGCAACGGCCCGGCCGACGACTCGCCGCCCCGGCCGCATACAAGTCACTCGACATCCTCGAACGCCTTACCCCCAGGACACACCCAGTCATGGTGGCGGACCTGCGGCACACCCTGAGCACCGTCGCCAGCACGCTGGCCAAGACCCGCGAGGAGAGCGTCGCGGCCGAGATCCGCCGCCGGCTGGAAGATGTGCAGGACAGCCCAGCGGCCGGACCGGCGGGCGACTCGGCCGCTCGATGATCAGGCCGTGTCAGCGCCTCATCCGCCAACTACTTCGACGGCGACCGCCCACGATCACCTGCAGCCGTCTGGTCTGCCGTCCCCGCGAGCCCCTGGCTGCTGAGCCAGGCCGGACCACGAACCCTTACCGGATAGTCAGCGGGCCGAGTGATCCCGGGTCAAACTTGGACTGTGGTGCGTGTGACTGGCCGGATTCATTCGGCGCTTGGGAGCGTGCGGCGGGTTCAGGCGAGGTCGATCGTCAGTATGCCGACGTCGAGGCCGACGGCGAGGAGGCCTGGCAGCGCCGTGCACGCTGGCGCGGGGTGATACACGGGGATGACAAAGCAGCACCGGGCAGTGATGGGATCCCAGAGGCGTACGGTGCGGTCGTTGCTTGCGGTCGCGAGGAGCGTGTGGTTGTTGACTGTCACGGCGCACAGTGCACGGACCCAGTCAGTGTGGCCTTCGAGGCGGCGTAGCTCGCTGCCGGTTGCCGGATCCCAGAGGCGTACGGTGCGGTCGTCGCTAGCGCTGGCCAGGAGCGTGTGGTTGTCGACTGTCACGGCGCACAGTGCACGGACCCAGTCAGTGTGGCCTTCGAGGCGGCGTAGCTCGCAGCCGGTTGCCGGATCCCAGAGGCGTACGGAGCGGTCGTCGCTAGCGCTGGCCAGGAGCGTGTGGTTGTCGACTGTCACGGCGCACAGTGCACGGACCCAGTCAGTGTGGCCTTCGAGGCGGCGTAGCTCGCAGCCGGTTGCCGGATCCCAGAGGCGTACGGAGCGGTCGTTGCCAGCGCTGGCCACCAGGGGATGCCGACTGTCACGGCAGATACCGCGTTCACGGTGCCGGTGTGGCCTTCGAGATGGCGCAGTTGAGTGCCGGTGATCGGGTCCCAGACCCGCACGGTTCCGTCGTCGCCGGCGGTCGCGAGTCGCGTGCGACCCTCAGCGGTCACGGAACACGCGGCGGTCACCGCGCCGGCGTGACCTTCGAGGCGGCGAAGTTCGCTGCCGTTGGTGGGATCCCAGAGGCTTACCAGCCGGTCGTCGCTGGTGCTGGCGAGCAGTGGGCGGTCGACCGTGATGACGCAAAGCGCGTTCACGGTGCCGGTGTGGCCGTCGAAACGGTATGGTTCCGCGCCGGCCGCCGGCTCCCACAGGCGTACCGAGCCGTCGTCGCAGGCGGTCGCGAGCAGTTCGTGGCCGTCGATCGGCACGACACACATCGCGTTCACCGTGCTGGCGGGGATCTCGATACGGCGGAGCTCAATTCCGGTGACCGGATCCCAGAGCCGGATGGTCCGGTCGTCGCCGGCCGTGGCTAGCAGTGTTTTGCCGTCAACTGTCACCGTGCACACTGCCCGTACCCAGTCGGTGTGGCCTTGGAACCGGCGTTCCTTACCCGCCACGGGATCCCACAAGCGGACGGTCCAGTCGTTGCACGCCGTAGCGAGCAGTGTGCGGCCTCCTTCGGTTATGGCACAGGCAGCGTTAACTGTGCCTGTGTGGCCCTCGAATGTGCGGAACTCACCGCAGATGGCCGGATCCCAGATGTAGACAGTCCGGTCGTCACCGGCGGTGCAAAGCATTGCGCGCCCCTCGACGGCAATGGGGCACATCGTGTTCACTGTGCCGCTCGGGGTTTCGATGCGGCGGTACCCGGTGCCGGTGGCCGGATCCCAGAAGCGGATTTCCATGGCGCTGCCTGCGGAGGCGAGTCGCTGGTGTCCGTCGACCTTTACTGCACACATGGCGTTTACTGGGCCGGTCGGATTTCGGATGCGCCGGAGATTGGCCCCGGTGGCCGGATCCCAGGTGCGCACGGTTTGGTCGGTTCCGGCTGAGGCGATTAGCGCGCGGTCGTCGGCGGTCACCGCGCAGACGGCGGTCACCGCGCTGGTGTGCCCTTCGAGGCGGTGTAGTTCGGTGCCCGTGGCCGGATCCCAGACCCGTACCGTGCCGTCGTCTCCGGCTGATGCCAGCAGCGAGCGACCGTCGGTAGTTACCGCGCATACCGCGTTCACCCTGCCGGTATGTCCTTCCAGGCGGCGGACCTCGGTTCGCGGTCGGGTTCGGGCCCAGCGTGCTCGGTAGGGGATCGGCCGGTCGTGGGTGATGGGCGACAGGTTCTCGAGCTTTTGGGTGATGCTGAACATGGCGGCGCGCTCGGGCGGTGGTGCGGCGTTCGCGTGAGGGGTGAGACTCAGCAGTCTGGTGCGAGCCCGAGCTGCTACGGAATGGGCCCGGTGGGCGGGCGGCAGGAGCCGAAGCAGATCGGCGTGGAGCAGGTAGTCGTCGTCGGTCAGCAGCGCGTCGATGAGGCCGGCACGGTGGGCGTGATTGGGCAGCGAGCGCAGCAGGTATGGCGGTGCGGCGTCCCAGCCGTTGTCGCGACCGATGGCCAGCATCGCTCTGGTGAGGCGTCGCTGGTCGGCGCGTTCGCCGCCAGGCCCGCGTTCGCGTAGCAGCGCGTCGTTGAGAGCCTGGTGGAACAACCGGAAGGTGGATTCCTGGTCGGCGTGGATGGCCTCGACGAGGAAGCTGGCGGCGGTGGATCGGGCGAACAGGTCGAGCTGCGCGGCTGTCACCGTGCTGCCGAGCGCGACGGCAGCGGTACGCCAAAGGTCGCTGGTCCAGCCGGGCGCCTCCGCGTGGGCCAGCGCAGTCAAGACTGCCCGCGCCGGGGTGCCCTCAATCGGTGGTACCCGGTCCAGGTAGGCGTCCAATGCCGCGTCAACGGTCGCGGTTAGCGTCAGCGTCAGCGGATCCGCGGCGACCTCGTCGTACATGCCGTGGCGGCGGGCGTCGAGCCCGGCGACGAGGAAGTTCGGTTCGGCCAGGGCTGCGATCCGGGCCGCGACCCGCTCCGCGACGGTTAGATCCGTGTAGGGGTTTCCGGGCCGCTCCGCGCCGACCAGCCGCAGCGTGCCAAGCGTGTATGCCCGCAGGTCCTCCAACGAGAAGAACGCCGAGTCGTCCAGGTCGATCTTCTGCATCGCGCCATCCAGGACGCGGAGCAACTCGCCTGCGCTGTCGTGGCGGCGGCTGCCACACACTACCTGCGCGCCAAGCTGTCCGCAGCCTTGGACCAGCGGGAGGACTATGCCGGTCAGCACCGCGCGGGCGTCGTGTTCGGTAGCCGCTTCGTCTACCGCGTCGATGATGATGTTGAACCTTCGCGGATCCTCGACCAGGAGTTCGTGGATAGCCGGGGCGAGCTGCTCGACCTCGGCCGGTAGGGCCACGCCGGCGGCACGGGCTATCTCTGTCGCCACTTCCAGGGCGGTCTTGCCTTTTACGTGTACGGCACAGCCGACGGATCCGACGGTGGCCACCACCCCGGTGTCGTTGTCTGGCAGCTCAAGGCGTAGCCGGGCGTCGGCGGTGGTCACGATGCGTCCCAGGACCGCTGACTTGCCTACGCCTGGGGACCCGGTCACAACCAGGGCTCGCTGGTCCGGCACCGATCGGTCCAACCAGGACACGATCCGGTCGAGCGCCGCCGTACGGCCCTGGAACCGGTATCCGCGTTCCAGGTCGCTCATTACGCCACGCCCACGGGGCCGCCAGTGCCGGCCGGCCTCGGCGTCTTCGTCGAGCCGCCAACCCCAGGCGGCCATCGCCGCTGCCCCGGCGTCTGCGGCCGCCCAGCCGGCCAGCACGCGCAACTTCGCGCCGGGCACGAACACATCCGCCTGCGCCAACGTCAAGGCCTGCCCGTCACCGGGCCGAGCACCGGCCGAGTCGGCTTGGCCGACGATCGCGGCGACAGCGTCATAGTCGGGCAGCCACAACCCGCCGCCACTGAACCCCTTCTCGACCGGATACGGCGAGTCGGTGTCCAACCGCACCCACCCGTGCGCCAGCCGCGGGCCGACCGTGCCAGTCGCCTCACTGCCGTTACGGCGGCTGCTCGCCGGAAACCCGAATGCCCACCACCGCCGACCAGCCAACACCGCCGGATCCAGAAACTTCACACGCGCCGGCTCCACCCCGGCTGGCATGTCGTCGGCTAGGTGCAGCACGGCCACGTCCGCGATCTGTGCGTCGTCAGCGTCGAACTCCACTCGCCGTACTCGACGGCGGAGCTTCCACGCGCTGGTTACCTTCGGAAACGACACCCACAACGGCTCGATCAGCTGCCGGCGCTCCGGATCGTCGAACCAGTCCAGCACCACGTGCGCACACGTCAACGCCTGCCGCTGCGAGATGGCCACCGCAGCACCGATCGGTGTGAAACCCACCTCTTCGCGGTGGACCGCGAGCGTCCACGGATCGGCGGCCGGTGCCAGCAATCGGGTCACGACGCCGCGCTCTCCACCTCGCCCGCCGCACGGGGCTGCCACTTCAACGTGACCTCGAAGCTTCCCTCGCTCGCGGCCTTGGCGACCAGCCAATCCATCCTTCCGCTTACCTTGATCCCGAACTTCACCTCCACCTCGCGCGGGCCGTGCGCCCGCACCTGGTCGAGAACCTCCCGCGCCGCTCGGACAGCCGGCCCGACTGCCTCCCGTACTCTCCCGATCACCCGCTCCGACGATGCCTGCTCAAAACCAGGCAACGGCTCTACCTCGAACCCCACAATCAAGCCGTCATCCAGCTCGTACCGCACGACCTCAGCCATCCATGGCACCTCCACACCGGAGCGAATGCGCCACATGCTAACGGCCCAGCAGGAATACCCGGGTCACACGCGATAGACGGATCCCCGACACCACCGCGACGGGCAAAACGCCTCGTCGCCAGTACGACGGTGCCGCCGGTGGGCCGGCCGGGAAGGCGGTGCTCTTCGTGCTCGGCCGATGCCCGCCACCCTGCTTGTGCCTGTCGTCGCGGATCGCGGTCAATACTTCGGGCCGTAGCCAGGTGTGTAGCGACCGGTCTCGAGGTTCACCGACTCGCCGTGGCCGAGGTCGACGTGTCCTGGGTGGCGATCGGGCCTTCGCGGCGAGCCCGACGACGCCGCCGTTGCGCTGCTCGTCCTCGCCCAGATGGGTGGGCGCCTCAACGCCGGTGGCCGGGTAAGGGCGGACAGCGCCGATCAGCGCAGATGACATCAGCGGGTGTGGTCCTTGCTCGGAGTCGTGAGGGTCTTAGCAACTCCATGATCACCGAAGCGGCCACACCCGCCTCACACCCCTGGCCGTCCACATAGGCCCACGTCAGCCACCTTGCCCACGACTACGCAGCGGCCCTGGCCACACCCCCACCGCGACAGGTTGCTCCAGCAAACTGGGTCAACCGGCGCACGTCGCCTTGTGGCGGGCGTGGGTCACGGTGCACCGCAGCAATCGTGCGCCGGGCATCGACAAGACCACGTTGGACCAGGTCGAGGAGTACGGGGTTGCCCGGGCCGCACGACGAACTGGCCACCGAGTTGAAGAACGGTAGCTATCGGCCGTGGCCGGCGCGCGCCGGTGCATGTGGTTCGCAATGGTCCATGAAGGCGCACAAGGCCATCAAGTCGACATTTACCAAAACGTCCAAGGGCATCGTCCAAGACCCGACCGCCAGCGCGTTGGCGATTAGCGATCGGACCCGGGGCGGTTGGCGTTCGGCTAGTCGGGTTAGGGCTGGGGCGTGCAGGAACGGTTCGCTTATGGACTGAGCTGCCTTTTCGGCAGCAGAGGCTATTGCAACGACCCGGTCGGTCTCGTTCGCGGCGACTAACACGTCGATCAGGTCGTTCAGAGCGTGTGCCCGCTGGTACGGTTCGGTGATGGACCGGGCGGCATCCTCGGCGCGGTCGGTCTCGCCCGCAGCGGCCAACGCCTTCACTAGGTCGGCTAGGGCCTGATCCCGTATGAACGGGTGAGGGCTGGACCGAGCCGTCTGCTCGGCGCGGTCGAGCTGTCCGGCGGCGACCAGCGCCTCGGTCAGATCGGCGAGGAGCTTTGTCTGTATGTGTATCCCGGAGGACAGGGCGGCGTTTTCGGCCTCGGTGGCCAGTGCGACGGCCCGGTCGGTCTTGCCTGCGGCAGCCAGGGCCTTGATTACGTCGGTCAGGACCCGCGCCCGTGCGCTCGGTCTGGCGGCGGCGGCTAGCGTGACAGCGCGGTCGCTCTGACCGGCGGCAGCCGCCAGGCAGGATAAGGACCCTGCTCGCTCGCGCGTTTCGGTGATGGACTGGGCGATCTGCTCGGCGCGATCGGTCGCGCTGGCCGCAGCGTACGCGCTGGCCAGGCTGGACAGAGCCCGCGCCCGCAAGGACGGGTTGGGGATGGATCGGGCAGCGTGTTCGGCGGCGGTGGCCAGCGTGAGGGCGCGATCGGTCTGGCCAGCATCGGCCAACACCTGGATCAGGGCGGTCAGGGACCATAGCTGCTTGTGCAGTTCGGTGATGGATCGGGCAGCGTGTTCGGCGGCGGCGACGACGGCGACGGCGCGGTCGGTCTCGCCATGGCGACCAACACCTTGATCACGTCGGCTAGGGCCTGTGCCTGTGCCTCCGGTTCGGTGATGGATCGGGCAGCGTGTTCGGCGGCGGCGGCCAGCGTGACGGCGCGGCCGGTCTCGCCAGCAGTAAACAACGCCCGGGCCAGGCAGATCAGAGACGATGCCTGTGCGTCCGGTTGGGTGATGGATCGGGCAGTCTGCTCGGCGCGGTCGGTCTGTCCGGCAGCGGCGAACGTCCAGGCCAGGCCGGTCAGCGCCTCTGCCTGTACGTGAGGTGTGGTGATGGATCGGGCGGTGTGTTCGGCGGCGGTGGCCGCCGTGACGGCGCGGCCGGTCTCGCCAGCAATAAACAACGCCCGGGCCAGGCAGATCAGAGACAATGCCTGTGTGTCCGGTTCGGTGATGGATCGGGCGGTGTGTTCGGCGGCGGTGGCCAATGTGACGGCGCGGTCGGTCTGGCCAGCGGCGGCGAACGCCCGGGCCAGACTGGCCAAGGCTTGTGCCCGCTGCCGGGGTTCGGCGATGGACCGGGCGATCTGCTCCGCGCGATTGATCTCGCCGGCGGCAGCGTTTGCCGTGGCCATGCCGGTCAAGGCGTACGCCTGCCAGGCCGGGTCGGTGATGGACTGGGCGAGCTGTTCGGCATGGTCGGTCAGGCCCGCGGCAGCATAGGCGCTGGCCACGTGGGCCAAGGCAAATGCCTGCTTACCCGGCTCCACTATGGACCAGGCGGTGTGTTCGGCGGCGGTAGCCAGTGCGACGGCGTGGTCGGTCTGGCCAACGGTGACCAACACCTTGACTAGGTCGGATTGTGCCCGTGCCTGAAAATGCGGTTCGGCGATGGACCGGACGATTTGTTCGGCGGTGGTGGCCACAGTGACGGCGTGGTCGGTCAGGCCGCCGCCAGCAAACGCCTCGGCCAGGTTGGACAAGGCCCATGCCTGCCAGCTCAAGTCCATGATGGAGCGGGTAAGCCGTTGTGCCTCATTGGCCACCGCCACAGCCCAGTCGATCTTGCCGGCGGCTGCGTACGTACTGACCAATGCGGTCAGGACCGGTGCCTGGTCTTGCGCGTACTTAAGGGACCGGGCGATCTGTCTGGCGCGATCAGCATCACCCGCTGCGGCGAACATCCTGGCCACGCTGCTAAGAGACCGTTCCCACCCGCGCGAATCTGGAACGGACCGGACGGCGTGTTCGACGGACGTGGCCAACATGACGGCGCGGTCAGGTTCGCCGGCGGCAGCCAACGCCTTGATCAGGCCGATTAGGGCCTCTGCCTGCGAGTCCGGGTCGGTGATGGACCGGGCGAGAGCTTCTGCGCGGATGGGTTGGCCGCTGATGGCCCAGACAGCGGGCAGTTGGGTAGGAATGTGGCCGTTGCGGTGCAGAAGTTGGTCGCGATACCAGGCCAAGCGCAGGGCGTCGAACAGGTTCGGGGACCGTTGCATGCAGATGATGGTGTGAGCTGTGCTGATCTCGGCCAGGGCAGCAGCGTCGCCGCCAGTCGTATTCAGCATCCAGTCGTGCCGGGCTGGATCTGCGGCCAGGGCCACCAGCCGGTCGATGTCGTTGGCATCGCTTAGCATGCGAGGGTAGCCGCGCACAAGATATCCCGGCGTTTCGACGGGCCAGCCGCGCTGCTGGTAACCAGCAGCCCAGGTTTGTAAACGGTCGGCGAAACTAGCGAGACTGCCCTCGCCGAGGCGGTCGACGGCCTGCACACGCAGTGTCTCGTGGGTGAACATGAAAACCCGCCCGGTGGTATGCGGGTCCGCGCGGCCGGCGACCGTGCGTCCAAACACGCCCCCCAGGAGCCGGTCGATTTCGAAGGCGGGGCGGCCGGTCAGCTGTTGCAGGTCGCGACGGTCCAAGCCGCCGCCGCTCGCGGTTACCAGACCGAGCACCTGGTAGCTCAGGCCGTCGTGACGTACTCGGTCGGTGGCCAGGACCTCGTCGAGCTCACGCTGGGCCAGCTCGGTGACCCGGGTGGCGTGTGACGAGACGGTCAGCCAGCGAATCCGGCAGCTTTGAAGGGGGTGGTCGGCATCGACGTCGGCGGGGATCGGCGGGTCGGGGCGGCCGGCCACAATCACCCGCAACCCCGGAGGAGGACGTTTGGGCAAGCAGGCCGCAATGCTGGACAGCCCCAAGCCGGGTTGGGAACCGCAGTCCTCGTCCAGCCCGTCCACGAGCAGCACCAGCCGCCGGCCCGCCTTCACCGCCCGTGCTGCGGCCTCACCGAGCAATTGGCGACGGAGCCGATCCCGCGCCGGCGGCGAGGGGAGCGGCGGAAGCTGAGTGTTAGTGATCGCGGACAGCTGGTCGAGCAGCCCGTCGGTGAACGCGACGCTGTCCGCTTGACTCGACAGGCGGGCGGTGACGAAGAAGGAGACCACCCACACATCGGGCGGCGGGTGCAAGGCGAACCACGCCATCAGCGCTGACTTACCCGCCCGGGGCCCGCCCCGCCACCACACGTATGCCTCGTCCCCGCCAGTACACCAGGTTGCCAGCTCGGCCAACTCGTCGTCACGGTCTAGGAGCCTCAGCGGGGCGATGTCACCAACCTGCTCGACATACCCGGACCGCAGCCACCAGCCCGGCCGATCCGCACCCAGGATCTGCTGCCCGCGTTCGGCGTGGGCGGCGTCATAAAGCCGGACACCCCGGCCGACCTCGTCGCCGACTGCCCCCATCGCCTCTAGCAGAGCCCTGGCCTGCTCCGTATCGGCCGGCAACGCCAGACCCCGCAGCATCTCACCAATTCGGGTACGCGAGGTCATGTTCATCGACGCGGCGAGCGCGCTGAGGCTCGGCATGCCATTCGCACGGTGGACCTCGTCGCAGTAGACGAGCCAATCCCGCCTCGTCCCGCTGGCAGGCCACGCCTGCCGGTCGATTTGCCGGCCTCGCCCATTGCGCCGCGAACCCATTCGGCCTCGCACCCTCCACGATCACAAAGACTGGTGCTGTGCGGTAACTGTGCGCCAAGTGTGCCCTCCATTATCGACGATCCGATTGCGCCACCGCCCGTGATCCCCACCTGGCCAGGAGGGGTTACAGCAGCGCACAGATACCGGTGCGTCGGTGACCACACGCTCGAGGCGTCAACACGGAGCGGCCCGCCCCGAACCACCGGCCAGTGATGGGATCCGCACAGATGGAACTCTTGAACATCGTCGCCACAACCATCGGCGCCCTGCTCAGCCTCGCCACCGCCGCAGTCAACCTCGCCACCGTCATTCGATCCCAACCGACCCGACGAGCGAGGAAACGAAGGCCACCGATGAGCACACCGACAACCTAACCGTCAACCCAACAGAGCCAACCGAGCACCCAAATGGGTCAACCGGCAGCCCAACGGGCCCAACCAGCGGCAGAGGGCCACGGGTGTTAGCGGGTTGTCCTGTACGCGCCGAGGCTGCATCTCCGGACATGGACTGCACATGATCTTATGCTGGTCAGACTTGCCTCGCGCGTCGGTGGCGGTGTGGTGTTCGGGGACATGCCGGGGCTCACCCCTCCCACGAGCGCAGGGCCAAACTAGAGACCTTTCGGGGTGGAGGTTTGTCGTCTGTCCACAATGCTTCTTCCGGGTGATCGCTTTCTGTGGGTTTGTCCGCTTGGGTTGATGGTCATGAGGTACGGCGACGGCGGCGGGCTCAACCAGGCGGCACGGGTGCGGCGTGAACAGGTCCGCAGGCGGGCCGCGGACCTGTTCGCCCAGGGTGTGGGGCCGGTCGAGGTCGCCAAACGGTTAGAGGTGTCGGAAAAGTCGGCGTACGTGTGGCGGCGTGCCTGGCAGGCCGGTGGTGTGCAGGCGTTGGCGTCCAAGGGCGCATCGGGGCCGGATCCGAAACTGTCCGACGCACAACTGGCCAAGCTGAAGGCCCGGCTGGAACAAGGCCCGGCCGCGGCCGGCTACGACGAGGACCAACGCTGGACGTTGGCGCGGGTCGCGGCGTTGATCGGCCTGATGTTCAAGGTCCGGGTCAGTGTGACCACGACCTGGGAGGCGATGCGGCGGATCGGGTTCAGCCCGCAACTGCCGACCCAGCGGGCGATCGAGCGGGACGAGCAAGCCATCGCCCGCTGGCGCCGATATCAGTGGCCGGCGGTAAAAGACTCGCGGGCAGGCTGAACGCCTGGATCTGTTTCGCCGACGAAGCCGGCCAAACTCTTCACCCCGCCAAGGCGACCACCTGGGCCCCACGCGGCCACACCCCGGTCGTCAAGGTCACCGCCAAAGGCAACGTCCGGGTATCGATAGCCGGGCTGGTCTGCTACCGACCCGGCCACCCCAGCCGGCTGATCTACCGCACCCGCACCTACCGCGGCCGCAAGACCGACCCGAAAGGGTTCCGGGAACCCGACTTCGCCGACCTGCTGGACGCCGCCCACCGACAACTCGGCGCACCGATCGTGTTGGTTTGGGACCGGTTAGCAGGGCACAAGTCCGCGCGGATGCGTGAGTTGATCGCCGGCCGGCCCTGGCTCAGGGTCTACCTGCTGCCCGGCTACGCCCCCGAGCTCAACCCGGTCGAGAAGGTCTGGTCGGTGATGAAACGCAGCCTGGCCAACCTCCCCGCCACCACCGCCACCGCACTGACCACCGCGGTGAAGAACCGCCTCAAACGCATGCAATACCGTGCAGGCATCATCGACGGCTACCTCACCGCCACCGGACTATCCCCACCCTGACCCCGAAAGGTCTCTAGTCGAGCCCATCGACGAGTCGTTTGAAACGGTCATCCACGTCGGCTCGGTCCGTCGCAAGGATCAACGCGATGGCGTCCGCGATCAGCACGCACAGCCGGCAACCCGGCTCGACCCAGCCGGCGTGTTCTTCTGACATCGCGATCATCAGCGCGTGCGAGGACCCAGCAACATAGCCCATCTGCGAAAACAGCGATTGGGTGCAGATCCGGTCCACCACTTCGCGTACCTGGTCCTCACCCACGCTGTACTGCTTCGCCAGCCGACCGGCCCGCCGCTGCAGAAGGGCACGGACGTCCATCCACTGGCGCGGATCATCGTCGCGCTCGCTGCTCATGGTCGCTCCTCGCCTGCGTGGGCCACGTGGATTAATCGCGTCGGTGCGGCGCACCGGCTCGCAGGCCCACCGCGTGCGCCTATCTGACCATTTGCCGGACCTGCGCAGGGGCGCCGGGCGCACCCTCATGGCGGCGCCCGGCGCCTGCGAGCCGAGGGTTCACCGGTGCCGGCCGCGCCGGTCCGCCGAGCGCAGGTCCGGCACGATCGGCGGGGCAGCAGGACCCGCCGTCCCCGGCCTCGGTGTCCCGGCGGGCGGTCGGTACCGCGTCCAGGTCGCCGTGCGCGGCGAGCCCGACGGCGGCCATCACCTCCGCGCCGATGTGGGCCCACTGCGCGTCCGTCAGGGTGCGGTCGGTGGGGTGGTTGCGGATCGAGCAGTGCCACACCGTCTTACGCGGCGGGTTACGCCCGGCGCGGACCGGCTCCAACAAACTGCGTCAACCGGCGGACGTCGTGCCACCCGCCCGGCAGCACCGGCGGTTGCAGCTCGGCGAGCGGGCCCGCCCCGTCCCACGCGGCCACCAGCCGAGGGCGGACGTGCTCCTCCCGCTTGCCCGGCCCGAACAGGTACCTGAGAAGTCCGCCCACGTTGGTGCCGCGCGGGTGTACGGCCGGGATCACGCCAACCGGCGGTGGATGCGGCCAACCAGCGCGTCAAGCTCCCGGACGGCGTTGCCCACCCGGTCCACCGCGTGCTCCAGCCAAACCGGCGGCTGCCCGGTGGAGTTGACCTGGGCGACGGCCTGGTTGAGGTTGGTGCCGGTGCGGTTGACCGCGGTGCGGGCGGCGAACAGCTCCCGCTGCATCTCGGCCAACTCCTCCACACCCACGCCCGCCGCGTCGCCGGACGTCCCGGTGGGCGAGCCTGGCTGGCCCGGCTGCCGGCTGGCCCGGCTGCCGGCGGGCCACCGCGAGCGCGGCCAGCGCGTAGAAGCCGGTCAACGTCAACCCGGACGTCTCGGCGGCGGACCGGATCGCGGCCAGCTCCTCCTCGGTGAACCTCGGCGTGAGTCGATGATCGCGGGCGGTCTCGCCGCGCGTCCAGTACCGGCGCGCGGACGAGGCAGGGTTCGGCGTGCTTGGTGTGCTTGTCGTGTCTGTCATGCCCCGAACGGTGAAGGGCACCCGTTGACGGCAGGGTTACCCGTAACGCTTCTGCGGACCGTTGCCGCCCCGCCGCACCCCTAACCCGCCCGAATGCGCCCTAGATGCCGATAGTGTCATAACTTGTCGTCCGCTTCCGATACACACCATATTCTGGCTTCGGAGTGTGACGGAGGTGTGTCTTTATGTGGCGTCGAGACTACGAGTGGGAGTAGCCGGAGACAAAGGGCGGATCGATTGATTCGTTGTCGGTCCGTGCCGACCGGTGGAATACCTTGGCTGGATCCGCAGGTATCGGCGTCGAACGCGGGCTCAGGTTGGACCGTATGCTGCGGTAGCCTAACTGACAGTTCCAGATCGATGGAAGCGCTCCAACGACTGGCTGGAGGCGGGGGCATGGTGGAGACCCGGCAGCGCAACCTGCTGCTGCTCACGGGTCTCCTCGGCACTGCCGCGGCGGGCAGCCTGGGCTGGGCAGCAATCCATGCTGGGCCCGTGCACCGGGCACAGATCCCCCTGTTGCTCGCCGCCACGACGACCATCGCTCTGGGAAATGCCTGCTCGGCGCAGCTTCGAGTGCGCACGCAGGCCAGGCTTTCGTTCACCTCAGCGGCGATCCTCGTCACTGCGACCGCCGTTCCCATCGGCTGGCTCATTCTCTGCACCGCCTGCGGCGTCGCCATCGCCAAGGCGGTCACCCGCTACCCCGTCGCGCGTCAGCTGCACAAGGCTGTGCACAACACGGCCAAGGACATCGTCGGCGCTGCGGCGGTCGGCCTGGCGATGGTGCAAGCGGGCGTTGCGCCATCGGTGGACGGTCCACACATAGCAGTCGCGACCTGGCCGCAGTACGCCGCCGCTTTGATCTGCGGCGCCGCCGCGTTCGCCGTCGTCGAGGAGGCGGTGACGCCCGCGGCAGTGGCCGCGGCCACCGGCCGGTCGTGGTGGCAGGTCTTGCGGACAGACCTGGACGTTCGGATCATGTGCCGCGCTGTCGCGTTGGGCATCGCGATGGGCATGGTCGCACTGCTGATGATCAACCGCCAGTGGCCCTTCGCCTTACCGCTGGTAACCCTTGCGATGTACGTCGTCTACAAGCACCGCCTGCATGTGCTGACCGAGCGGCGCGCGTGGGAACAGGTAGCAGCCACGACCGATGAGCTCAACTCGGCACCCGACCTCACCTCGATCATCCACACGGCGGCCCGCGGGGCGTCCGCGTTGTTCGTTGCATCGTGTGTCGAGGTGGAACTCTGGGGCATGGGGCCGGCGCGACTGGTTCGGATCACCGGCACACAGGTCGTCCACGATGGACCACCGCCAGCGCCAGCCGACCTTCCACAGGGGTACGTCGCCAACTGTGCCATTGACAGTCGCACGGTGGGGCCGATCGGGGTGATACGCCTCTACCTGGACGGACAGGACAGGCTTAGCAACCGCGAGCGGAGCATGCTGCGTGCCCTTGGCGTCGCGCTGGCAACCGCGCTCACGAACGCGGGCGCCTTCGTCGGACTTCTCGAACAGGCTCACCACGCCGAGACGCAAGCGCGGCGAGACGCGCTAACCGGACTGTCCAACCGGCGGGAACTGCTCGACCAGCTAAACCATCTGCTCGCCAGGGGCCACCTGGGCAGCCCCGCCTTGGCAATGGTCGACCTCGACAAGTTCAAGGAGATCAACGACAGCTTCGGACACGCGATCGGCGACCAACTCATCGTCGACGTTGCGCAGCGGCTGGCCAGCGCGGCCCAGGCCCGCGGCGCCCTCGTGGCGCGCCTGGGCGGCGATGAGTTCGCGATTCTGTTTAAGACAGTGCCAGCCGAAGCAACGGCGATCGCCCTCGCGGAACGAGTCATTCGGTGCCTCGACACGCCGCTCGACGTGAGCGGCCTGTCGATCATCATTAAGGCAAGCGTGGGCGTAGCCCTGGCTGAGCCTGGCACCTCCGGCGCCGAGCTGCTGCATCGCGCCGACCACGCGATGTATCGAGCCAAGCGCGGCAAGGTGACGGTCGCGCTGTATCGGCACGAGCGTGACAACGGCGTGTTTCACCTGCGGACGCTTGCCGCTGATCTCGGCAACGCGGCAGAAGCCGGCCAGATCAGCGTTCACGTGCAGCCAATCGTCCATCTCGGAACCGGACAGGTGGTGGCGTGCGAGGCCATCCCCCGGTGGGATCACCCGCAACACGGCACGATCGAACCGGCCGCCTGGCTCGACCTAATCGAGCGCTCGGACCACCTCGCAATGATCACCGGAAAGATTGTTGATCTGGCATTGGCCGCCGCCCGCCAGTGGCAAGCGGCGGGGGTGCGACTCCCCGTCGCGGTGAACATCAGCCAGCGTTGCCTGCTCGACGTCCATCTGCCTCACATGGTCCTTGGGCGGCTACAGATCCATGGCCTTGAGCCCAGCAGCCTCGTCTTGGAGCTGACCGAGACAGCAGGCATCAGCAAGCTCGAGGCGGTGGATCGCGCCGTTGCGGCACTTCGCAACGCTGGCGTTCGCCTGACCGTCGACAATTTCGGCACCGGACCCTCCTCGCTGTCTGTCGCGACCCGGGTTCCACTGGACGGGCTGAAGGTCGATGCGGCGATCATCGACGGGTTGCTCTCCTCCCAGAACGCCGCCCTAGTCGTACGCGCAGCTACCCAACTCAGCCAGGATCTGGGCATCGGCGTCGGCGCCGAGGGGGTAAGCACCGACGAACAGCGAAGGCTGCTATGGGACATGGGCTGCATCACCGGCCAAGGTGACCTGTTCGGCCCGCCGGAAGACGTCGCCACGATGGTCGACGCCCTCCGCGACGGACGTGACGGAACCTTCGTCCGCCTTGCGCAGCCAATCACCAGCGGGCCGACCGCGGTGCCGCTCGGACACGCGAACTGAGCTACCCACGGCGATGGATCACCCCCTGTTCATGTGAATCGTCCGCCCCGAACCTTCACTGCGATCAGGCCCGACCTCCCACCCCGGCCAGCATTCCTGAGCGCTGGGGGTCGCGGTCGAATCCGGCGCCAGTCTCGCGGCCGTGCCAATCTGGAATCCAGACGATTCCGGGTTGGACGAGGTCGAAGCCGTCGAAGAAGCGTGTGATGCCCTCGCGGGTACGTAACCCGCCCGGTGTTCGCGTCTTCTCGTATACCTGCTGCACGCCGGCCGCCTGCACGGCGCCGAACCCCTCGACCGCGCCGTGGGAGATCGCCAGCCAACTGCCCGGGGCCAGCCGGTCCCGCAGCACTTCGACCGCGCCGTACGCCTCGTCGTCGTCCGGCACGAAATGCAGCACGGCGGCGAGAATCAACGCCACCGGCCGATCCAGATCGATGATCGCCTTCAGACCCGGATCGGACTCGATACGGTCGATCAGCTCCTGCGGGCGGCGCACGTCGCCCTCGACCGCGGCGGCCAGCGGGTTGTCGGTCAGCATCTGCCGGCTGTGCATCACCGCGACCGGGTCGATGTCCACGTACAGCACCCGAGCGCCCGGCGCCACCTGCTGGGCGATCTCATGGACGTTACCCATCGTGGGGATACCCGAGCCGATATCCAGAAACTGCGTCGCCCCCTGCCTGGCCAGGAACCGCACCACCCGACCAAGCCACGCCCGATTCGCCTTGGCGATATCGGGAATCAGCCTCATGCGCGTGATCGCCTCGTCGGCGGCCCGCCGATCAGCTGGAAAATTGTGGATCCCACCCAGGTAGAAGTCATACATCCTGGCCGCCGATGGCGTACCCGTATCGACATCCCGCGCCCACCCCTCGCCGGGCGCTCCGGCCGCGTGCCGTGCGACCCTGCGTCGCCGTGCGCGGCCGGACACCTGATCCAGAGCACCGTCGCTGACCAGGGGCCACCGGGCGGCCGCGGCGGCGACCCACGCGAGAGCCTCGGCGTTGGACACCAGGTCGTCACCCAGACGGCCTAAAACCGGCACCAGGGGGTCCTCGAATGCTGTCCTCGTGCCCCGACCGCGTGCTCGGACGAAGGCCGCAAGACCCGCACCCAACCCCACGGCCTCAGCCCGATCGGGACCCATTCCTGCCGCAGCGGCCAGCTGTTGCGCATGGCCCACCACTGCCGGGTCGACGAAGGGTCTGCTCATGCGGATTCCGTCGTGGATCTCGATCACGCGTCGGTAGAGTGCGCGGTAGGGCTCGGACGGCGGCAAGGCACGGTCGGCAACGGACGAGGCCGGACCCTCGAACGCAATGCCCGGCTGGAGCTCGACGAGGCTACGCCACAGTGGATACAACTGGCGGTAGACCGTCCGGTAGGCGAGTGCACCGACGGCGGCGTCGACACCTCGACGCAGCCACGCGATCGCGCTGAAACCTGGGACCGCGGACGCGGCGAGCTCGGCGATTGTCGTGGCAAGTGACTCGGCGTCCTGTTCCTCCTCGACGCTCAAGGCGGGCCGCGTGTCGGGCGCCGCAGTCCACTGGCCCAACGGGCGAGAAGGCAGGTCGCCAGCTTCCGGGCTGGGCTCTCCGTGGTGGCCAAGGAGCAGGTGTGAGATCTCATGAAGGGCGATGTGCCTGCGGTGCAGGGGCACGGCCGAGTCGGTCACGACGATGTAGTCGTGGTCCGCGGTGGATACCGCGAGACCTCCCAGCGAGGTCGTCGTCGTCATCGGCTCCAGGCTGATCGTCCGCTGCCGCGCAGTCGCGACGTGGTCGAGGAATGCCTCGATGGTGAACGGGGCCGGCATCGTGACGCCTGCGGCGCGCAGCAGCGCTTTATGGTGTCTGCGTCTGGCCGACATCGCTATCGGTTCGCTCCACTTCGCGCCGTTTCGCCTACCGGCACACTGTCGGGGATCATGTTTCTGGGCGGTTGTCGGGACGCCTGGGTCGGCGCCGCCGCTGCGCCTGTTCCCGCTCGATGATCGCTTCGACATGGCGGAGGGCTTCGATGACGCCGGCGGCGGTCAGGTTCCGCGCCCGGTAACCGAGCAGCGCGGCTCCGGGATCATCAAGCAGGTCCCGGACATCCTTCATGGCACGCAGCTCGGCCAGATCACGTCGGGCGGCCTCGTACGCGGCATCGTCGAAAAAGTAGGCCGGTGGGACCTGGAAGAAGTTGGCGATCGCTTGCACGATCGTCATGGTCGGGTTCGAGCGTTCGCCGTTACGCAGCAGTGAGATGTAGCCCTTCGAGATGTCGGTGCCAGCATCCCTGATCGCGTCGGCCACCTCCTGGGCGGTGTACGGAGTCGTGCGGCCCGGCGCACGCACCGTGTCGAACAGGTAGTTCAGGCGCACCCGGAAGGTTGCCCGGGTCCGCTGCTCGGCACCGTCCGCCATGACCCCTCCGCTCACTGACCCGCAGCATCTCGCCGCTTTGATAAACAATAGTTGACAGCGTCCTGCACGGCGACGCCGCGTCGTGTGTCTTCTCGACCAGCGCCAGCGGTGACTGAGATGCTTGGATGTGCCGTGACGGACTACTATAGTTGTTCGACGGGGCGTGCAGTGCGGTTCGCGGGCCACATCGTGTGAAACACCGGCGGGGTGCCAGGCGCCGATGGCAACCGCGGCGCAGCCAGCCGCGGCGCCTTCAACCGCCGGGTCCTTGTGGGTTGGCCGACGGCGAGAACGTGCGCTGCAAGTAGACATGTGCCAGCGCCGAGCGCGCTGGCAGTGGACGGGGATTGAGGTGTGATCGATGGCTGACGTACATCGCCGCCAAGCCGAGCGACGACTCCGCCAGCTTGACCTGCCGCCGCCATCTCCACGCGGCGTAGAGGCATGGTGCCAGGCGATCGGCGAGCGCCGCGGCAGGCCGATTCACCTTCTTCCACTGGACAGCACCAGTGACACGACGGCCTGTGGCCTCTGGCTGGCGACCGACAACGCGGACTATTTCGCCGTGGACCGCGGCGCGCCACCGATCCTGCGCAGACACATCCTGCTGCACGAGCTGGCGCACATGTTCTGCGGCCACAGCGGACGCCCGGTGATCAACTCGGACACTATCACCTTTGACCGGTTGGACCCGGCCATCGTTCGACGGGTTCTTGCCCGAAGCCTGTCCAACGACGAAGAGGAGCGCGAGGCCGAGGTCTTCGCCGACGTCATGGCGCAATGGTTGGCACAACACTCGCGGTCACGGCCAAGGCGGTTCCATAGACGCCTACTTGCTCGTGCCGCAGTCCTTCCTGTGCGGGCTGCGACACCGGCCGGCGAGGCCGACAGACCGCGCTGATGACCACTGTATTGGCGCACCTGCGCCCCCGGATCGTCGACCTTGGCCGCTGGCCGGGTCGATACCTGCTGTATCGACGCCTCCATCCATTGTGGCTGGTTCTCTGCGGGGCGATTCCTGGCATCTGCCTGAACCCGCCTACCAACCCACGCCGGGATTGCCATTTGCCTGTCCGAGCCTCGTACGCGGCGCTCTACCGACGTGTCATCGAGATCCACGACGGCCTGATCGGTATGCAGGCTTACGCCGACCCAGCGGTGGGCGCGGCCGCCTCACGCGGCGCGCGAGCATGCGGATTGGAGGTCTGGCGGGCCGATGCCGTCGGCGCGGCAGTTCGCCTTCATGTCGCGCTCGACGCTCGCGCAGCGGGGGACGAACCCGTGCGGGATTTCGTGCAGACGACCACTCCCCAGATCACGTGGGGACACGTCGAGTCAGACGTCGACGGGGAAGCTCGGTGGCTCGCGCACCTGGCGGCGGCGCTGGAATCGGTACATCGCGGTTGATCTGGCGTGTCGGTCTGGCGCTTCCTCCAGGGCGACCGTGCCAGAATCCGCCAGGCGACCCAACCGCTGGCGGTGGCGGTGCGGCGCAGCCGTCGCGAGTCACGAACATGACCAGTGCGGCGGCGCCGGATCCCCCGCCGCTAACCTGCCGCCTCGTCTTCGTGCGTCGATACACGAGGCTCCGGTCGTTCGGGCCACGACGGGAGGCGACGCAACACAATCCAAACAGCCAGCGCGGCGGGAAGCGCCAGGACCGAGCGGCTGTGGGAGATGCTGGTCGACCTGCTCACCGCCGGCGACGGCGGACTGAACCGCACCGTCTACTTCCTCACCGGCTGGGAGAAGCTCGCCGCGCGTGACCTGGCGGCGATCGGCGAGTCGCGCGCCCAGATCGTCATTACCCAGGCTGGCCGGGACCGCTACACCCCGCTAACTGGGAGCATGGTGGCCCCTCCTGCCCGCCGGCCGTGCCGATAGGTTCAGCAGATGCCCCGCGGAACCGCAAGCGCCGCCGACCAGCAGTTGCTGGCCCATGCCGACGCGGCCAGCGTCCGCGTCACCGCCTCTCAGATGGCGCGCTGGCGGGCCCACGGTCTGCTGCCGGCGAACGCGCGCAGGGCCCTGGGCAGAGGCAAAGGCAGCACATCCATACCGGCCGGGGGCGCCGACGAACTGGTCGTGTTTCTGGGCAGGCAGGCCCGGGCCGGCCGCCGCCCGCACGATCTCGCGCTTCTGGCGTTCGACGCCGGCCTCGCCGTGCCCGAGCCCGCCGCGCTGGCCGCCACCATCCGCCGGGTCACCCTCAAAATGATCTTCTACGGCCTTAGCCAGGCCGGCCGCGCGATCGCTGCGGCAGCCGCTTCGGTACCTGCGGGCAGCCAGGATTGGCAGCTTCGTGGCCACGGAGTTTCCCAGATCGGCTGGGGAGCGAACCTGCCCGACATTACGGTCCACGCGACGAAGACGGGCAGTTTCGTGTCGCTATCGAAGCTGCTCGACTCTCCAACGTGGAGAGAACCGGACGCGGTACCGCTCACCGCTCTGTGGAACTGCATTCCCGACACCCGTCATCTCCCGCTTCGCGATGACCTGCACCGGCGGACACCACTGCTGGTGGTGCCGGAGAACGACGTCCGGCAGCACCCGATGATCATCTCCACGGTGGCCTACCTACCGCAGACAGTCGTATCGTCGGCTCACCCGGCAGAGGACCTGGCCACGTACATGACAGCCTTCCCCGACGCGGATGGCTATCTGCCTGCGCTCACTGGTGACACGCCACCTCGGCCGAACTTCAATCCACACCGTGATGGCTGGGGCGAGCTCGTCATGATGTGGAGTGCGCCGGGCGTGCCCGACGGCGACGCGGCAGAACGTGACCGGTTGCTGCTGACCAGGACCCGCCAGTACGACGGGCAGCCGTACCTGATGCCGGCCGTGGGCGCGAACATGCGCGGCGTGCACCCACTGATGTCGTGGTGGGCGGTCCTGCACACCCTGTCGATGTTCGCGCGCTACGAGCCGTCGGAGTGGGCAGGGTGCATCGCGGTCAACTCAAGCCCGTTCGCCGTGCCCATCGAGGAACTGCTGACGACGGCGATCAACGTCGTTCCGCGGCTCATCTCCGAGGCGATCGACGAGGTGAGCTGATCGGGCCGCCGCCCGGCGCGGGGCCACTCGGGCGACACGGCCGCCGACTAGGGCTGCTCGTGCTTCTCGACGAACTGGTCGAAAAAGTACACCGCCGCGACGAACGCCGCACCAGCGGCCAACCCCGCCTCCGCCCAGCCGCGGCCCGCGAGGCTGGTCAACGCGCCGGCGGCGCCCGCGGTGAGCAACCCGAGCACGAGGATGACGCTCGCGCGTACGCTCAGCAGGTATTCGGGGCGCTCGCGGCGTCGGGGCCTGGCCACCGGGGTCCTCCTCCGGGAAGGGCGGTCCGGGTCCTAGCGCCCCGGGCTCGCCCGGGATATATGGGCCGATCTTGACGAAACCCGACGGCAGGCAGCCTGTGGCGCAGGTCACAGAAGGAGCTCCGTCGGGTTTTGGGTGCCCGACCCCATAGGAGACGAGCAGACACAGCACATCGAAGCCCGAAAGGGGGGTCCGCCATCGGCCAGCCGCCCGCGCAAGGCCGAGCCCCCCAGACGGCGGCGTCGGCTCGCATACAACCCCTAACAGAAGAACTTCAAAACGCCAGGAACGCCGGCGCCGACGCCCCGTTCGCCGTCGACACCGATCTGGAGCAGGCACTGGTCGCGGTCGAGGTCGACCTCGACGACCGGGCGCGGCAGGCGGCCGCCCGGCTCGCCGACGGGCAGCTGCGCGACGAGCTGGCCGCGGCCGGGTTCACCGGGCCCAAGCAGGAGCTGTTCGAGCTGGAGGCCGCCGAGTACGGGATCGGGGTATTCATGAAGTGGCTGCGCACCGGGGAGGTCTACAAGCACGCGGCCGCCAAGCGTCGGGTGGTCGAGCCGCCGCGCCGGGAACTGACCGTGGACGAGCGCCGAGGGCTGACGAACCTGATCATCGGGTACGGGCTGGCGTACTTCCGCAAGCAAGCGCTGGTCGGCGGGCGGTGGCGCCCAGACGGCGGCGCCAGCCTGAAGACGTTCTTCGTCGGGGCGTGCCTGCTGCAGTTCAAGGCGGCGTTCGAGTACTGGCGCGGCGACACGACCGGCGCGGAGTCGGCCGCCGATGCCGTCGAGGAGGTGGCCACGTTCTGCGGCCAGACCCACGGCGACGCCGCCGACCAGGCGCTGCTGCACCAGCGCACCTGGGGTGTGGTCGAGAAGATCCGCGACGAGACCACCAAGAAGATCCTCGTCTGCGTGGCGGCGGGCATGCCCTACAAGGACATCGCTGAGGCGGTCGGCGGCGGGTTGACCGCCGAGGCCGTCGGCGCCCGGATCCAGCGCATCCGCGCCCAGCATCAACCAGACCCGACCGGACGGAGGCCATGATGGTCAACACCACGCCGGACCCCGGGACGCGCGAGAAGTACTACGCGACCATCACGCGGCACCTGCTCGCCCGATGCATAGCCACCCGCGACGAGATCGTCCACCTCGGAGTCCCGGACGCCGAGGTCGACGCGCTGGTCGACGAGCTCGTCGGTGCCCGACTGGTCGATCTCGTCGGTGCCCGACTGGTGAAGCGCCCCGACGTCAGCGACGCGGGTACGCCGTGGACGATCGTGCTCACCGCGGCCGCCATCGAGCGGGAGAGCCTCACCAACGACCGGGTCCGGGATCTGCTGGACGAGTCGTCGTTCGGCGGTGCCGGCGCCCGCCGCGTCCGCCGTGGTGTGCGCGCCACCGACGCGGCCCGGGCGGTCGCGCTGGCCAACGGCACGGCCGGCGACCCCCAGGTCGAGGAACTCGGCGCGGGCATGCTCGACCTGCGATCGGCCCGGGTCGCGCGGCGGCTGCGCGGCGCCCGCACGTTGGCCGCCCTAGCCGACCACGGTGAGGCCCCGACGGGCGTGCGCCGCAGCGCCCTGACCGCCCTGGCCGCGCACGTGCGCCCTCACCTCGACCCGCACACGGACGAACCTGCCGATGTCGCCGCCGCCCACCAGGCGCTGGTCCGCGCCGCCGGCCGCAGCCCGGCCGAGGCCCGCTACCTGCTCACCTACCTGTACCGGGACCGGCTACGCCCATTCGCCGTCGATCTGGTGCCGCACATCGAGCACGGCGACGAGCTCGCCGACCTGGTCCTGCAGCGGGGCGCGGACACCATCTACACCGAGGCCAAGACGACCCGCCAGGGCGCGGCGCCGCGCCCGGAAACGGTCTCCGCGGCCGCGTGCACGCTCTGGCTGATCGCACTGACCCTGCAGACCGCGACCGAGCAAGGCCAACTGCCTGACGCGGGCACCCGGATGGTGCCCTGGTCCGACGGCACGATCGCCGCGTCCGCCAGCCACCACGCGGACGCCAACCCCATCGGCGACATGGTCCGTGAGGGCCGCTTCGTACTGGTCGACGTGCACCGCCTCCCGCGCGGGGCTGTCAGCCGGTTCGCCCAACGCTGCGTCGAGCTGGCCGGCGACGGGGCATGGACCATCCCCGTCCGCGAAACCGCCTTCCTGGTCGGGCCCGACTCCGCCTTCCCGGACGGCCCGGCCACCAGGCGCTGCCCGGACGCAGCACCGCTGCGCCATACCTGCACCGAGGCCGTCGACCGCGCCGCAACGGTCTGAGTCCGGCACACTTGACCTCGGGCTGGGGCCCGTGTTCACACAAATCTGACCTGGCAGGCGGGGTCGATGACGTCGGCGAGGTCAGGGCGCACCGCGCGCAGTCCGATCAGGTAGAAGGCGGACTCGTCGGGGTGCCGGACCCGGTTCACCGACAGGTGCTGGATCTGCCGGTCGTCCGGGAACACGATGCCCTTGAGGATGTCGAGCACCGCCTTCGCCATGTTGTCCACGTCGATGATCCGCGCGGTATCGCGCTGGATGCCGACCACCGAGGCGCAGATGCCCACACCCCGCCACTGTTCGCGCCGCGCACCAAGATGCTCACGCTCGGCCAGCAAGCTTCGTCCGGTAGCGGTCCACATCACGCTGGTCGCCTGAACCTGCTTGCTGAACGGTGGCACCCGCACATGGAAGTACATGTGGGGCGGCCCGCCGTCGCTGTCGGGCAACGGGTGACACGTCGGGCAGGGAGCCTGCCGCAGCCAGTTCGCCTTCGCCGCGACGCTGCCGTGCACCCACGGCTGCAGGAACGGCTTCTTGTACCAGGTGAGCGCCGCCTGCTGGGACATCTCGGCACCAGACAGCCACAGTCGAACGGCGGCCGTGTCGTCGGGGCCGGCGGTGTCTGGGCCGAGGGTGGCGCCGGTGTCGGTGTTGTACGCGCGGTACACGGCGGCGACCCGCTCCTGCGGTCCGGCCTCCCGCGACAGAGCCGCGAACTCGATCTGCAGCGGATGCGGTCCCTCTGTCATATTGCCGACATTACGCCGAAATGGATCAATGCCGGGCCTGGTCACACCGCCGCCAGCGGACCTGCGTCCACTCAGTCAGGGAGTGTCGTGCCTGGAACCCGGCGCGCGGCCGGAGCAGGATGGGCGGTTATGACCGGCAGCGACCAAGCCGAGCACCGCGGCACCGTGATCCGTGTGCAGCTCGGCCAGATCGATCCGCAGGACGAGTACGACGAGCTCCACCACGAGCGACAGCACGACAACGAGGCTCTGGAAACGCTCGTCGGCGATGACGACGTCGCCGTGACCGCGGCACACACCGTCCCGGCCGCCCGGTACCTCGCCGACGGCGCCGCAGCGCTGGCAGAGGCGATGACCAGCCCGTACAGCCTACGAACCACCACCGACGCGAGGGCGATCATCAACGCCCTGCGCAAGCAGCTCGACGGCGTCGCCGGCATCTCCGCCGGCCTGGCCACTTGGCTGGACGCGGCACACCAACGCGGCGAGGCCGGCGACCCGGCGCGGCTGGTCGGCGACCTGCGCGCCGCGGCCACCGCGATCCGCGACCTGGCCGGACGATTCGACGCCGACACGGTACCTGCCGACGCCAGCCCTCCGCTGGACCGCGACAACCTCACCGCCGGCGTCACCAACCACCTGCGCGCCCGGGGCATACGGGTCGACGAGCCGCACATCTTCGACAACCAAACCTCCTGGGAGATCCCCGACGGTCTCGTCCTGCTAGTCACCAGCAGCGGCTGGGAACTGTTCGCCTCCGACGACGGCTTCGGGCGGGAACTCCCGGCGGCGCCGCCGCTGCCCTACTACACGCTCGCTCACCCGGCCCAGATCGCGGACATCGTGGCGGCCACGCTGTCCAACAACGACCCCGGCGACGCCCGCGACAGTGATGAGGGCACAGGATGACCGCCCCCGCACCCGAAGCGGGCGAGCCGATCCGCGTACCCGTCCTGTTCCAGCTCGGCTGGTTCCGCTGGCTTCCCCACGCCGGGTTCGACTTCGAGGAACTGCTGCACCGCTTCCCGGGCACACCACGCGAAGAAGTCCTCGCCGCGCAACGCGTGTGGAACGCCCGCCGCAACGGCGCGGACCTGGACCAGAACATGGAGCCAGCGGCCCTCGCGGCGAGCCTGCCCGCCGCGCCCGCCTGGGCGCCGCCGGACCCGCCGGCGGACGGCGATCCGGACGAAGACTTCGCCGCCGAGGTCACCCACCACGCCAACAGAGTCGCCGCCTACAACGAACTGCTCGACCGAATGGGACTCCGCCCGGTGGAAACGGCCGAGCAGGTGCTCGACCTGATGGTGACGATCGGCCTGGTGCACATCGACGAGCACGACGACCAGCAGCCGATGCGTTTGACCGTGGACCCGCCACTGCCCACCGAGGCGCTCGACATGACGCCCGAGGAACGCTCAGCCGAGGACCGGATGCGTTGGCGCTCGCGCCACGCCCGCCTGGCCCAAAAGGTGCTGCGCCTGTTCATAGACCCCGCATCCAGTGACCTGGCACGTACCACGGTGCCCGCCACCCTCAGCCGACTGGCAAACACGACCGGCGCCGAACCCGAGGACGTAAGGCACGCGGTGCAGGTCCTACTCGACGACGGCGACTTCGCGGCCCACCGCTTCGGTGTACCCGTCGACCTTGAGCGCGTGCACCACCGCGAACGGTTCGACCTAGTCGTCGACCCCGAGCGTTTCGACCGTATGCACGTGCACCTCAACCGCCCGGTCGTCCGCCCGGACGCGTAGAGCCGCGGGTAGCTAGCGGGATTGCCCTCGACAGTGGGACCTTCAGATTCGTCTGCGCGAATCTTCCAGCGGTTCCGGCCCGACCAGCGCCATGGCCGGATCTCACGGCGGGCCACACCGACCGGGATGAACCCGCGCCGACGCGCGGACGCGTCGGAACATCTCCACCCGCCGGTGGAGCCGATGCTCGCAAGCGACAGAGCTACTGCACCAGGACCGCTCCATGGCTGGTCATCAGCACGGGTCCACCAGCCGACCGCCTCGCGCAACTCGTCGAGCCCCGTCGGCGGAAAACGGGAAGAAGGCCCAGATACGAACACATAGGAAGTATTGCAAATGTTGCTGGTGCGCCGGCTCGCCGCGTGTGCCGTAGCGGCGGCTTCCGCCCGGCTGACGCCGAACGCGTGCCCCTACCACGAACGGCTCGACCTGGTCGGCGCCCTGGAACGCTTCGAGGCCGACCGTATGCCGACGGATTCGCGGGGTCGTTCAGCAGCGCGCGGCTGAAGCACGGCTGCGCTTCCCGACGACCAGCGCGACGATCCCTAGCCGGTGGGCGTCCAGAACCCGGTCGTTTGGGGCTAGCTGACCCGCGGCGCCGGTGCGGCGGCGATACGACGAAGGTCGCCAGCGTTCCTTTCCCACCATCGACTGCCCGAATCTTGGAACACCAGATCGACGAACGGATCGACCTCGTCCGTGGTCCAGCCCTTCGACCGCTCGCCTTCCTCGTCGGTGACCACCTGGTCGTTCAACACGCTGAACTCGATCGTCTGCTGGGGCGCAAGAACGGAGATTGGCTGCCGCACCCTGCCCATCAGCGCGCCAAAGAGGCCGCCATCTGAGGACTCTGCGAGGTGGACTTCCAGCGGCCGGATCCGATCGGCGTCATCTCGCCGGTACACCCGGATCTGCACGTTGAAGACCGGGAGCGTCGAGTCGTTGCGGACCCACGCCCGCCACACGCGGTATGCCCGGGATCCGCCGGCAGTGTCTTGGCCGCCCGGACCCGGCGCGCGGCGTTCGGAGCCGTACCAGGCCGCGACCCGCTCGGCCTGCTGCTGCTCGCGCTCTCCGTCGCGGTCGCGGTCCCGCTTGGCCTCCCGTGCCAGCAGCCATATCGAGGCGGCGAGAGCACCTGTCGTCCCGACGCCGCCGACCCATGTCCCGATGACGTTGACGGCATTCCACCCATCGGTCACCGCCGCGACAGTCGTGAGCATCGACAGGGCGACGACGAAGGCGGCGGTCGTGGCGATGACCAGAGTCTTGACCGTGGCGCGGCTCATGTAGGAAACCGTAGCCATGCCGGGGAGGACTGCGAGGAAGGCGCTACGGACGGGGCGCACTCGCGGGATGAGACAACTGCTCGACGGTGAATTACCTGGTCACGGCTGCGGCCGTGTCGTGTGGCAGGGTTGCGAGTCCACGCTCGACGTGTCGTGGCAGCTTCTACCTCAAGCTGTGCGCGATTCGCACTGACGACTGGCACCGCCTCGCGTCTTGAGCACACGCATCGGCCGGAGCATCGGCAGACCACCGGCGATCACCGCGCCGACCCCGATGGTCATCACGACCGCGCCCATCTGCCGCGAGGATGTGAACAGCACGACGAGACCTGCGATCAAGGCCAGCAGGCCGAGCATCATCGCTGCACCGGCGAGTCCTTCTTGCACTGTCTGGTCGGACGCGCCCACCGGCTTAGGAGCTTGACGTGGGTGTGGGTCAGTGCCCAGGCCAGATGAAGGGTCAAATGCGGGCGGCATGGTTGGCCTCCCTCAGCGTGACGGTCATGGGAAACCGGGACCAGCCACGGACGGCCGCGTTTGGCTCCCACACGGCCTGCTGCTCCACCGGGCTGAACCCGCAGACTCCATGGGCGGCGAACGCGTCCAGCACGGCAGTTGTTTCGAGCCGGGCGAGGTGTTGGCCGATGCAGCGATGCGTCCCGTCGCCCAGGCCCAGGTGCTGACCGACGCCGTGCCGACCTACCACGAACTGATCCGCCGCCGGCCACCGCGCAGGATCCCGGTTCGCCGCCCCATACAAGATCAGCACCCGGGATCGGGCCGGGATGACATAGCCGTCAACTTTGGCGACCGTGGTGGTGGTGCGGTAGCCGAGCGGGAAGATCGACTCGTAGCGCAGGAGTTCGTCGGTCCAGGCCAGCCGGGCCGGGTCGCCGCTGCGATGCCAGTTGCGGTAGCGATCCCACTGGTAGGGGTAGGTGGCCGCGGCGAGCAAGGCCCAGGTCAGGGCGGCGACGGTCGTGTGCAGTCCCGCCACGATGAGCGCGCCCCAGACGATGCTGATGGCGTCTTGTCTGGTCAGGGGCCCGTCGTTGTCCGCGGCGGAGAACACGGCGGCGCCCACGCCGGCCAGGGCCAGTCCGCCGTTGGTGCCCAACTGTGTGACGTGCTCGCGCATCGCCCCCAGGCGGTCGGCCACGTGTGGCGCGATCACGCTGTCGGGTCCCTGCAGCGACATGGCCGCGGCAGCCCAGTCGGCGTATTGGTATCGGTCCGCCTCGGGCAGGCCCACCAGGTCGCCCACCACCCTGGTCGGCACGACTCGCGCCAACGCGGCCACCGTGTCGAAGCTGCCCGCGGATACGAGGTCCCCGACGAGGCTGTGTGCCCAGGCCCGGACCGGACCGGATAGCCGGGCGATCGCGCGCGGGCTGAAGTGCCCCGCGACCGCGCGGATCAGGTCGCCATGGTCGGGCACCCCAGGCGGGTCGCCCGGACGCCGCGGGTCACTGGCGATAATGACACCGGCCTCGTGCCGCGGTCGTGGGTGCAGGCTCAACCCGCCACGGCTGGAGAACGTTTCCCAGTCGGCGAGCGCAGCTCGGACGTCCCTGTCGCGGGAAAGCACGTACACCTCCCGGCCGTCGAGTACGCAGCGGACGACGGGGCGGTATCCCGCAGGTCGGCGTAGTGCGGGTACGGGTCGCGTTGCACGTGCGCCGAGTACGGGTCGAACGGGTGATCGGGCGGCTTCACGGACGTGCCTCCATTTCGGGTGGCGAGAACGACACGGACGTCCACAGGCGGCGCGAAGGTGGTCATGGGGCCGATGTGGTCGTACGCACCGTGGATAGCGGCGGCTGGTTCATCGGCTGCCGGGCGGTACTTCGCGGCCGAGATACCGCACGGCACGCTGACGGCGGCGAAGGCCACCACTGGATCTCCGGAGCCGGTGGATCTGGCGATCACGAGGCCGCGGCGGACCGGCTACGGAACTCGCCGATATCGGCGCCGCCGACTGGACGGCGACGGCGTGGTGGCGCCCTGCTTAAGGCGACGGCGCCGGTTACACCTGGGCCATAGTCCTGAACCGCGTTTTGGCGTACCGGTCGAGGATGGCGGCGACCTCGTCAGGCGACTCTCTGATGTTGCCCAGGTCGACCAGCACGTGCCCCTTGCGGACGCCACCGTGCGGGTAGCTGGGCCGGTGCCGCATGCGCACCTCCTCGCGTACCCAGAGCACCAGCAGCCGTCGTGTTTCCGGCGGCTCGCCGACGCTGGTCTGCTCGATGTTGATGGCTTCGACCAGATCCCACGGTCCGTCGAACCGGTGACCTTCCGACCGCACTGTCAGGCCGGCGTCGTCCAATGCGATCCGAAACGGTCGGAAGCTCATCACGAGGACGACCGCGCCGGCGAGGAAGGCGAAGAAGCCTGTCACCCAACCGAACAGGGCGAAGGCCCACCCGAGCCCACCCAGGACGAGACCGAGCAGCGCGCCGACCGGGACGCTGAGGATGCCGTAGATGAGCCCGACGAGCGCCAACTTGCGGTCGTCGCGGCCGCTGTAGTGCAGTTCCATTTCGCCTCCTGGAGCGTGTGTTGCCAAGTCCTTGGCATCGCGATCTTGTGGATTCCGGCGGGGTGCTGGAGGTGGCCGCGCGCCACGGCCGGATGTACTAGCTGGCGCGTTTGGGTGGGCGCACCGCTGCTGGCGAAGCGGCGGCTGCCTCCTGCCCGAGTCGGGGAGGGGGCGCGTGTGTCCGCGGCCGATGCCGCCAGGACAGGACGGCCGCCGCGAAAGGGAGGAGAGCGATGATCCCCAGTGCGCTATCCAGACCCCATCGGCGGGCGAGCGCTGCGACGATGGCGACACCGCCGGACCCTCCGACGAAGAAGGTCATGAGGAGCAGTCCGACGCCTCCTCCTCGGCGATCTGTGGACAGCTCGGCTGCCACGGCCGCGCTGAGGACCACCTGGGCGACTGAGACGGCAGCAAAGGACAGTGACGCGGCCACGATCATGAGCGGCGGGCTGCCTCCCATGAGTCCCGCTGTGGCCAGACATAACGCGAGGGCTGCTGCGACGCCGCTCAGGAGGCGACCTGCTGAGGCGTGGCCCGCCATGTGAGCGCCGGCCCGGGACAGGATGGCAGCGGCTACCGCTCCCGGAAGCAGGCTCGCGCCGACGGCGAAGGCGTCCCAGTGGTAGGTGTCGGTGAGCACGATCGGAGCGGCATACATGAGAGCGAAGAGGGCGGCGTAGACGCTGCAGCCCACGGGGATGGCAGACATGAATACCTTGTTGGCGAAGACTTCCCGCGGTATGAACGCGTTCGGGTGGTCGCGCCGCAGGATCACTGCCACCGTGGTGGCCGCGAGCAGCAGTACGAACGCCGCGACGAGCCACGCGGGAAGCTGCAGGGTCGCGGATTGTCCGAGGAGCAGCAGGGTTGCCACGCCGACGGCCACGGCGCCCGCGCCGCGGATGTCGACCCGGGTACCCGTCCGGGGATGCGACGCGGCAGCCGGCAGGCAGGCGGGAATGGCGGTCAGCGACAGCGCGGGTAGAACCGTTGCGATGCGCCACGACGCGGCTGTCGCGACGGCGCCGGCCAACGTAGCTGCGGAGGTGAACATCGACATGACCGTGCCGTAGCCGGCAAGGACTCTGGCCCGCGTGTCGGGTGCCGACGCGGCGGCGAGCGCGACAGCGGTGGAGGTCATGGCACCCGATCCGGCGGCCAGGATCATCCGCCCGATGATGAGGCCGGCAAGGCTGGGCGTCGTGAGACATAGCACCGCACCGGCCGCAAGCAGTAGTGCGCCGAGGTGGAGGACCTGCCTTGCGCCCCAGGCGTCCAACAGCCGTCCGAACAATGCGGTGCCGATGCCGAGCGCCAATGCGTAGGCGGACAGCACCCAGCTTGCGGCGGCCTCGTCGACCTCGAGCGCGGTGATGAGCGTGGGCAGTGCGATGGCCGCCGCGGTGACGCCAAAGACCGCCGGCCCGTACAGCAGTCCCAGTCGCACGCCGACCCGGGACGCGTTCTGCCGGTCGGCGGTCGGCTCACGCGTGGGCGTTTGCCGGGCGGTCACGTCGTTTCTCCGTTGGCGGCCAAGCGGCCCCCGGGCGGTGGGATCGGGCGGGTCGCCGTGTCCGGCCGTCGCGGAGCGCCCGCGCCGGCGCCGGCAGGTGGTGGAATACCGGAATACCGCTGACCGCGCGCAGGTACTCAGGTCCGGCGGTGTCGCCCGTGCCGCGCTGATCGCCCAGGTAGCGCACGGCCAGTCGATGATGGGCACGACGCCACTGCAGCGACGCCGCCGCGAATCCGGCCATAGCTCGGGTGATGCGCCGGTTCGCGTCATCGGCCAAGGCGGAACCGTAGTGGTGGTATGCCTCGTCGAGGGTTGCGTGTCCGGCCAGGACCCGCTTGCGGACGTCGGGGACAGATCGGTAGGCGACCGAGTCGAGGCGGGCTTCGTCCGGCCGCCGGCACAGCGATTCCACGAGTTTGTACCGCGGGGACTGGATGGCGCTGGCGCCTTCCGTGTACGTGCGGAAGCTGTGGAACGCTGATGGCTGCATCGTCTTGATCAGCGAGTTCAGAGCCAGCGACTCGCGCAGGACCGTGCTTGCCGCGTCCAGGCGCTGCGCTGCCTGCTCGGCGTTGCCAATGCGCAGTGCCGTGACCGCAGCGGACAGGTCCAATGCGAGCAGCGCGAATGTTGCCTCCCACGCCTGCAGCACACGGATGAAGAGGTATTCGTCGTGGAGGAGGTCGACCGGCAGCATGGTCAGCGCGAGGTCGAGGCGTTCGCCAGCTTGCAGGTCGGCGTCGATCGCGGACCAGATCAGCCGGACGGCGCTGGCCGGACTGTGCCCTCTGAGCGGGCCGGTCCGGCCGAGCCGGCTGAGGATCGGTGCAAGGGCGCGGATGCCGGCCTGCGTTCGGGTGGTGACCAACTGCGGGTCGGGTCGCATGCGGGGCAACATGTCGGTGGTCTTGTCGGCCGCCGCGAGCTCGAACCGCAGAGCGTCGCCGAGCAGCCGGCTCACCACGCGGTCGCGGTCGCGTAGGGCGATGGCGGCGTCGGGGCCGGGTTGGTCGAGGGCGGGTAGCGGCAGCAGGTCGACGGCGATGTAGGTGCGGTAGTCGTACCGGTGGTCGAACTTGTCCAAGGCGATGTCGAGGAACCGGCGAAGTCTTCGCAGTTCCGCGGACGTTTCGACGTCGCTGGGTAGTGACGTCCGGATGTTGTGCAGCACGGTCAGGACGTCGGTGGCTACGAATTGCTTGCCGGCGAGGTGGAAGTCGCGCAGCACGTCGGTATACGGGAAGGTGACCGGGTCTCGGCCGGTGGCGCTCCAGCAGTACAGCTCATGCATGGCGTGCCCCTGCCTGCGCCGAGAGCCGGCGCGGCCGTGCTGAGCCGTCGAACTGTTCGATCAGCGCGCACGCCGCCAGAACGTCCAGTCGGGTGCTGAAGGCGTGAACCGATAGCCGCGCGACCTCGCCGCGAGGGCTGATCAGGACGTTCCGTTCGGTGAGAAACGCGCTCAACGCACCCGGATCGGGGTGTGGCAGTGCGACATGGGCGCCGCGGGTGGCAGGATCTGGTTGTGGGACAGATCGGTGTCCCTGCGCGGTCAGAGTCGCCACTATGCCCTCGGTGAGACTGAGGACGTGTTGTCTGACCACCGCCAGGTCCAGCTCACCGATCAACGACAGGCCAGCGTTCGCGGCATAGATCGCCGGGATCGCCGGTGTGCCCAGCTGAAGCCGGCCCGCGTCGAGCGGAAAGTCCAGCTCGTGGGGATCGAACGCGAACGGGTTGCGTCTGCCGAGCCATCCGGTCAGTTGGGGCCAGAGCGAACCGTCGGCCCGTTGGCGGACGTAGAGGGCGGCGATGCCAGGCAGGCCGAGCAGGTATTTGCCGTAGCCGGTGATCAGATAGTCGACGTCCAGGGCGGCCACGTCGACCGGTTCGACGCCTGTGGCCTGGTACGCGTCGGTCACGACGCAGGCGCCCGCGTCGTGGGCCGCTGCGGCGATCTGCGCCACGGGCAGCCGGATCCCATGGCGGTAGGTCGTCATCGGCACGGACACCAACCCGGTGCGGGCGTCGATCGCGGCCAGGTAGTCCTCGGCGCAAACGGTTCCGTCCCGGTCTCCGACGAACACCACCTGGGCGCCGCGAGGGCGCTGGGCGAGCCATACGTGTGCCAGGCCGGGGAACTCCGCGGACGAGGTCACCAGCCGTGGCTGTCGTGCCCATCTCAACGTCGAAGCCACCTGGAACGCGGATGTCGTCGCGTCGGGTAGCAACGCCACCTGGTCCGCTCGGGCACCGATGAGCGCCGCGGTCTGCACACGCAACCGTTCGACCTCGGCCTCAAACCGCTCCCACGCTAGGCGTGGTGCGCTCATCGCGGCGAGCATGGCAGCCATCGCCTCGCCCAGCCGCGCCGAGGCCGGGGGCAGGCTGCAGCAGGCTAGGTAGGCCAGGTTGTCGAGACCCGGAAAGTGTTTGCGAAACAACACCGGATCGAACACCTCGCCGTTCACGGCTGCCACACCTCACGCTCAGCCATCGGCCCGGTCCGTGTCAGTTCCGTGCGGACCCGCCACAGGTCCGGGAAGAAGCGGTGGTCGATGAGCCTGGCCAACGCCCTGACCGGTGTGCCCTGGGTGCCGACCACCCCGTCGCCGATGGTGCGCAGCACGGTGCGGTAGTGGCGGATGCGCCACGACGTCACCCGGTCGTCCCAGGTGGTCAACGCTTCCGCCAGCAGGTACAGCGGCTGGGTGGGACTCCCGCGGTACACCTCGGCCAGCGTCTGGTTCCGATCGCGTAGTGCGTCCCGGAAGGCGGATTCCAGGGTCCCGCTCACCTGGCGGACCTGCCGCCAGCCGGGTGACTCGAATCCTGATCCGTTGCCCAAGACCGTGCGGATCATTTGGAAGTCCCACGGCGACAGGTGCCGCAGCATGTCCAGCTCGTCGGTGATCAGGCGGACGGCGAGTTCCGCGCGGGTAAGCAGCGGTAGCGCCGCCTCAATGTCGCCGGCGCGGACCCGCCGTGCCGCCTCGCCGACCTCCGTGCATGCCAGCATCAGCCACAGCTCGGTGGCCTGATGCACGATTTGGAACAGCAACTCGTCGCGATGCACCCTCTCCTCGGGTTGTCGCTGCAATGACAGCAGCACATCGGTGTTCATGTAGGTGGCGTATTCGCTGCCTGCCCCCGCCCGATTGACTTTGACCCGTACGCGGCGCGTGCAGGTTCCTGGCGATGCCGTGGCTGATTGATGTCGCATTTGGACCCGCCTCCAGACGTCACGACCGGCGCCGCCCACGAGGGCGTAGGTCGGCGCGGCCGGGGGTAGTCACTTGAGATGTCCGTGCTTGCCGGCGGCCCGGCCCCGACAACGCTCGACAGCAGTTGCCAGGCGACCGGGCAGTCGGCCTTCGCCTCCGGGCACCGCTCGGCAGCCAAGGCCGTCAGGCCCCCAACGCTCACGGCCATCCATCAGGCAGCGAACGCCCAGGGACCACGACACGTTCACCAGTAACGCCGCCACATCCGTGGTTGTTCACTACAGTTAACAGGAACAGTGGGAGCATGCCAGGACAGCTCAGCCTTGTCAACTGATAGATGCGCAGGCGCAACGCGCGTGCACAGTGGTGGACAGACGGGCTGGGTTAGGGATGCTGGGATGCCTTCGGGTTGGGCCGCCCGGGGGTCGGCACTACCTGCGGAGTGTGCCGGGCGGGAAGGCGCGTCTGCGGGCTCGTTGTCGGCGGTCGTACTCGGCGGCGGGGTAACGGGGGACCAAGTGGCGCCGACGTCTACGCCGTACCGGTGCCGTCCAAGGAGAAGCCGGACCGATCCGGGTTGTAGGCCGTCAGACTTCTCGGCAGCCAGGCGCCGACGACGATGGCGAGGAGGATCCCGGCCCTACCAATCCGAACTGGCGGCCGCGTGTCTAGCGACACCGAACGCTGCTGAGCTTGCGACGATGCAGGCATGCTCGCCGTGGAACCGATCGGATCCCCGCGCACAAGGTTGATCGTGATCCGGGGAAATTCCGGGTCTGGCAAGACCTCCATCGCCCGACAGTTGCAGCTGCGCCACGGGCGTGGCTGCGCGCTGGTGGAGCTTACCCACCGTCCTCTTGGTGTACGTGACGTCCAGGTGTCTGCCGGCTGTTGATCCTGGAGCCCGAATAGCCTTTCATGATCTTCACGTTCGCGACGTGGGGATGTGATGGTGGTTGGACCGCAGGCGGGTTGTGGGTCAGATTCGGGTCCAGCAGGTCGTGCCTGGCGGAGGTTGACGGTCATGGACGATCCTGTGGCCAGAGGGCGCGGTATACCAGGAGGCTGATCGTTACCTGCGCCGGTACGACGGCGAGCCCGGTACGCAGCGGACCTACGCGTACCTGTTGGTGGACCACCTGCGGTGGCTCGAGCGAGAGGCCTTACAGCTCGACGCTGTGAGGCTGCGGGACGTGCAGCGGTACATGGGCATCGTCGGCGCCGATATCCGGATGCCGCTGGGCGAACCGTGGCGGGTCGGTAAGCGGCCGTACGGCAAGACGACGTTGGGGACCACGGCGTCAGTGTTGAAGGCGTTCTACCTCGGGCTGAGCGACGAGCACCGCAGCGCCGAGCTCCAGCAGGACCTGGATCAGGTCCGGTTGCCGTCGAAGGCAGACCGCAACCGAGCACTACTCGGGCACGCGAAGTCGACGATGCCGGCCAACCCGCTCGCGCCGCGCCCGAGCGGCCGCCGGCATCCGATGATGCTGCCGGACGACGGCCGCGGCCGGCTGCTGAAGAAGGTGAGCACCGCCCGCGACCGCATGATCGTCACCTGGCTGTACGACGGCGGGTTCCGCATCGGTGAGATGTGCGGCCTGCACCTGGAAGACCTGCACCTGCGGGAGAACGCTGAGTGCGCCCAGGCGCGCGGCGCGCATGTCCACATCTGCCTCCGCGAGACCAACGCCAACCAGGCGCGGGCGAAGACGAAGCACCCGTGGGAGCTGGTGAACGGGGTCGTGCACGGCGGCCTGATCCGACGGGTCAGCCCCGAGATGATTCACACCTACTTCGCCTACATGACCACGGAGTACCCGCGCGCCGCGGCGGGCGATCACGGAATGCTGCTCGTGCAGCTGACCGGCGACGATCGCGGCAAGCCGTTGTCCACCGCAGGTGCACGCAGCATGTTCCGCCGCGCCGGTCTACGGGCCGGGCTAGGGCGCGTGCATCCGCACCAGGCCCGGCACAACTTCGCCACCGCGGTCTTGGACGCGTCGGGCGGCAACCTCATGATCGCCCGCGATGCCGGCGGCTGGGCATCCAGTGCCACCGTCGACGAGATCTACGGCCATACCGACATCCACGATCCCCAGTTCGACGCGGCGCTGCGGAAGGTCTGGAGCGACACGTGACCGTAGCCGTTGCGCCGCTTGCGTTGGGTCGACCTGACCGAGAGGCGCGGGATCGACTTGAAGTCCTGACCGCTCTGATCACGGGTCCGGGATTCGACCCGCTGTTCCGCGGCGATGTCATCCACGTCCCGAAGAACCACCCGGTACTGCACTGGAACTGCCTGATCGACGGCTGCGACGGCTACATCCGCGCGCAGGAGCTGTGCGCCAACCACCTGGTCCGCTGGCGCCAGTCAGCGGCGGCCGGCGTGGAGCGGGCGGAGTTCCTGCGCACCGCTTCGCATGTGACCGCGCGCAAGCGACTCAACGCCCCGACCGGCTGCCGAGTCACACGGTGCGGACGGCCGGCGCAGCGCACAATGGCCGCCGAGTTGTGCACCTTCCACTTACACCGCTGGCAGGAGGCCAGCGGTTCGGTCCGAGTGCCGGTCGAGGGGTTCGACGATTGGGTGGCCGACCAGAACCCATGCGATCCCTACGGGGCGTGTGTCGCGGTGTGCTGCACGGACTTGGCGCGCTCGCCGCTGGGCCTGTGTGAGGATCACGAGAAGCTCTACCGGCGGGCCGGGCGGCCCGGCGGGGCTCGGCTGCCGTCGAACTGGGGCCGCTGGTTCGAGCGCCGCGGCGCGCCCGTCCCGGTCCGCTACGACGACGAGCCGGCGTTTCGGCGGTGGTGCCGCCGGGTCCAGCCGGCTCCTCGCCCCGGGCAGATCAGCCTGCACGGCATGCGGCCCCTGATGAAGGCGGAACTCAAATGGGGTCTGCACGCCTACACCCAGCGCACCGACCACACCCGCTGGTGGATGCACTCGATCCTCCGCGTCGTGGACGCCTGCCGCAGCCTCGGGTCGCTGCACGACTACGACCTGGGCGGCGCCGGCGAGCACGAGCGGATGATCGTGACCGAGATCCTGCGGGACCTGGACATCGTCTATGTGACGCCAAGCGAGAGCAAGACGGCCGGATACATCGAGTTCCAGCACTTCGGACGCCGAATCAGCAAACTCAACAGCAGGTTCGACCTGACCGGGGTCCCGCAACGGTGGCTGCGCAACCTGCTCTGGGAGCACCTGGCGGATCTGCTGCGCTCGGTGAACTGCCCCCGCGGGCGTGGCACCTACTTCGCGATCCGGGTCGCCGTCCAGGAACTGGGCGCGTTCCTGCAGGACCGTGCCCCGGGGGCGGGCCACGACCCGTCCGTGCTGTCCGCCGAGCACGTTGAGCAGTTCGTCGCCGACCACCGCCGCCGGGCGCGGGACGGGCTGCCGGCAAGGCGGCCGAGCACCAAGCCGGCAACCGTCACCAGCGTTACCTGCAAGAGCACCTTCGATGTCCTGCGCAGGATAATGCGTACCGCGCTGGAAGCTAGCCGCACCGACCAGATCGGCCTGGACCGGGCGTTCGCCTTCGCGTTCCCGCCGGGTGACAAGCCCGTCTTCCGGCCGCGTAGCCCCTTCACCGACGACACCGCCCGAGCGCTCGCCGACCAGTCGAACCTGGGAATTCTGGCCGGCGCCGACATCACCGACCGGGGAGCCCGCGACATCTGGGAGACGATCGTGGCGACCGGGCGCCGCGCCGGTGAGGTCCTCGATCTACGGCTGGACTGCATCGGGCTTTACAACGGCGTGCCGCTGCTCTGGCACGACCAGACCAAGGTCGGCAACTACAACGAGGCCATCCGCATCCCCGACTACACCTTCCAGCGGCTGCGGGACCGGCAACGCAGGACCATCACCCGCTTCCAGGATCGCTACGCCCGCACACCTACCGCCGCCGAACGCGCAAAGATGGCGCTGTTCCCCCGCGGCTACAAGAACCCGCACGGCACCTACGCCGTCAGCCACAGCTGGTTCCACACGCACTTCCGCCGCTGGGTCCTCCACCTCGACCTCGGCTCAGCGGTCCCGCACCAGGCGCGTCACACCCTGGCCACCAAGCTGCTGGCGGCCGGCGCCAGCCTGCAGCACATCAAGCGCTACCTCGGCCATGTCTCGGAACGGATGACCGAGCACTACACCAAAGTCGCGCTCAGCGACATCGACGACGTCCTCCAGCAGGTCTGGGTCACCGGCCCCGGCGCGTCACAGCCCGGCCAGTTGGTCTCTGAAGGGGTGACGCCGCTGTCGCGCGAGCGGGCCGAAGCCTTGGCGATCGACCTCGGACGGCGCAGCACCCCGACCGAAGGTGGGCTCTGCACCTATCAGGTCGTTGTTGACGGCGGCGCTTGCCCGTGGAATCTGGACTGCGAGCACTGCGACAAGTTCGTGATGACCGGCGCTGACCTGCTGTATTGGCGACGCAAGCGCGAGCAATGGTACTCGCTGGCCGAACGCGCACCCACCGACGAGATGGCCGACTGGCTGCACCAGCAGTTCGAGCCCATCGACCGCGCCATCGCCGGCTTGGAACGGGCACTGGCCGGCCTCGGCCTGCTCGACGACGCCCTCGGACTGGACCTGCGGCGCCCCAGGACTTCTTCCACCGTCTCTGGACCACCGCGTTCCGCACCACTGACCTGGCCACTGTCGGTGACGTGGAGACCAATTCATGACCATTCCCGATCCGGGAACGCAGCGCACGGAGGCCGCCAACCACGCCCGCCAGCAGAGCACCCGCAACAAACTCGACCGCATCGAGGCGACCCTGCGGACCATGCACCGCGAGCGAACCCCGGTGACCTACCCGGCCGTCGCTCGGCGGGCGGGAGTCTCGCGCACCTTCCTCTACCAGAACGCCGACGCCAAGAAGCTGGTGACCACGGCGATCGCCGCCAGCGGCGACCAGCAACGCCGAACCCAGGCAGCACACGACGCGCAACACGAAGCGTCCTGGCACCAGCGCGCCCTCAACGCCGAGGACGCCCTCAAGGCCGCCTACGCCGAGATCGACACACAACGGGAACGGATCGGCATCCTCCTCGGGCAACTCCGCAACCTGCAAGCCGAGTACGCCGAGGGCACCGCCCCACGCCTCGCGGAGGAGAACGCCGGACTCAAGCAACGCGTTCGCCAGCTCACGGAGGAAAACAGGCGCCTGGACCAGAAGCTTCATGCCGCCCGGTCCAACAACCGCTTCCTCGACAAGCGGCTCGCCGACCTCGAAGTCGAGCTACTCAACGGCCAGATGCACCACCCGCCAGACATCCGCCCCCGCTCCGATCAGTGACAGGCGACAAGCAGCGAGCGAGTGTCGACGTCCCTCACTTCTTCGTACACGACAAGATCCGTGATGTCGTACAGAGAACTCCCTGCGTGTGGAGGCAGCCTCGGCCGCGTCCGGCAACCATCCTGGCCAAGAAGTGGCCAGCCCGGCCGGCTACAGTTCGCAACATGCCGTCCCCCAGCGATGACGCGACGGGCTGCGGCAGGGAGGTACCTTCCCCCTGGGAGCACAGCGTCCCATTCGGTTGGCCCCGGTTGGCCGCGCAGCCGCCGCCGTCCAGCCCCATCCACAAAGAGCATCGGAACGCTGAGGGCGAAATATGGCAGTTTAGGTCGCGGTCACCTGCAGGTGCCAGGATCGATGTCGGCGATGCGGTAATATTCGCGTTCGCTATCCGTCAATGTCGGCCTGGCAATCGCGCATAGTCGCTCGATCCACGCTTCTGGAGAGTACAGCGTTACGTGTACTGCCGACAAGTCGGTGGTGACCACGTGGCTGCCGTTCGCGTTGACGGCTTCGATGGAGTAGTCGGCGCCAATCTCGACATAGTGATCGTCTTGCCGAGGCGCAGTGTAATACCATGTGCCAAGGTGGACGACGGAGCTAAAGACTGCTCCGTACAGCAGCGTTGGAGTGCTGTCATTGCTGACGAATCCCTGTATCCACGCAAAGTCGGATAGCACTCGGTCGGCGATAGTCTTGTGTTCATCAATATCCCGTATATGCAGACTATGGCTCTGACCCTCGTTGGTGACGTAGGCAAGGTGGCGGCCAGATGGGTCAAAGACCATCGCCCTGTTGACGAACATTAGAGCAATGCTGCTGCTGATTGGCAGCGTGAACTGCTCGACCACGCGTCGTTCGGTGACGCTCCACCTTTCCGTGGTGCCGTCAGGCCACCACGCCACAATCTCTGGATGGTTTGGCCGCGGCAGGACAGCGCCCGGCGCCTTGCCCTGACGTGATCCTAGAAGAAGCGGCTCGCCGACTGGCTTGCCGTCACCTGTACGCCAAAAGGCCACAGTGCTTCCCCGAGTTGCGGCGAAGGTGGCCTGATCGAGGAACCCGATGTGGAGCTCACCGGTTCCCGCCAGCGTGGGCGACACGGCGATGGTAGCCGTGTTAGTCAGATCCGCGAGCCGCCAGAGCTGGATTCGGTCGCCAAGGGAATCTGCTGTCGCCGCCCATTGCCCATCTGGCGATATGACGAGTTCGTCGTGTGATGACTGTGTGGCACTGTGCCCGGCATTTGTCTGAGCCTGGCCGCTGCGCTGCAGGCGTCTCGTCACCGTCTCCCACATCGACAGTGTGCGGTCGCCCGCGTCCCAGGCGAGGACCTGCTTCCCATCGGGGGTGAAGGCGACCGCCTCGGCCCGCGCGACTGCGCCGACGAGGGTGTCTCGACTTGGGATGTGCATAAGCGCCATTGCATTGCCGCCGGGTCGCCCGAGGAGGCCAACTTGCCCGTCGGCTCTCTTGAAGGACGCCTCAAGTATGCTTCCCGGTATCGGGAAGCTGGCAATGACCTCGTTGGTGCGCGGTCGCCAAATATACAACGTGTCAGCAGTTCGGCTTGAACCGCTTCCATCGAGCTCCTCGGTCGTGGCCACGGTACCGTCAATGTCGATTACCCGAGTGGACCCGTAGTTACACGGTCCGGTCAAGATTTCCGAACGACGGATGAGGCGCCCGGTGCGTGCATCCCAGACTCCGAGGCTCATCGAGTCTTCGTGTTCCGAACAGGCAACGATCTGGCCTCCCGGTCCGACGTCGAGGACGGTGGCGCCTCGGGTGATCACTTGTCGTCGCTTGGTGGTGGGGTCGAATACCGCGACAAGGCTGTTGTCCTGAACAACCAGCCGGTCGTCGTTGTCGAACCACGCCGACATCGACTCGTTGCGTAGGCGCAAGGGAGGTTTCGGCGTGCGTGGTATGGCCGTTGTCTGAGGCCGCGCTCCGGTCAGTGGACGTACGAATACAGCCGATCCAGCGGTGTAGCTGTACGCCATAGTGGTGCCTGAGGCGTTGAGAGCTAGCTCGACGACTCTGGGAGGATTGATGGTTCCATTCAGAGATTGGTCCGGCTCGGCGTGCGGGTCAGAGTGCGGGGTGAATGTGGCTAGGAGCCGTGGGGGTATGTTGACTACATTCCAGACCTCAATTTGTGCGTCTCGTGTCACTAGCGCCAGCGTGTGTCCGTCGCGGGATATTGTCGAGGCCCAAACTGAGCGGGCGGGGAAGTCCAATTTGTGTGGCGCCCCTTTGCTCATGTCCCACAACGACAGCTCGCCCTCCCCGTCATGCGTGACCACCCGTTGGCCATCCGCGCTAGCCGAGACCCAGTAGTCATCGCCCAGAAAACGATCGATCAACTGACTCTCGACGTACTGCCGAAGAAGGAGACCCTCCGTTGACGGCGACGGACGCATCCGGTAGGCGCCGACTGCCAATAGGGCGGCTGCATCAGGCGGCACGAGGGAGGAGGTCGCCGCCTGCGCCAAGCGGCTGGACGCATCGACTATGTCGCGCTCGGCCGCGTCACCTTGCAGGTTCTTGATGATAAAGATGGTGGAGGCCACAGCTACAATCAGTACAAGGAAGGCTGCGCTCGCCCCTGTTACCAGACCTCGCCGACGTTTTTCGACCTTAAGGCTGAGGCCAATATACCGCCGCTCTCGCTCGGTGAGATCATCGCCCCGTTGCTTTATCTGGTCGCGCGCTGTCCGCAAGCTGCCGCCGCGTAGGAGGTCGCCAGTGTCGTTTGTGGACTCCCATCTGGCGCATCGGGTGTCCATCTCCGCTTGCCATCGACGAAAGTGCCGTTCCTCATCTAGCCAACTGGCCAGCCTGTCCCACTTGCGGGCTAGTGCCTCATGGGCGAGCTGGACGGTGTCGGCTCCATCCGGCGTCCGGTTGAGGGTGACAAGGCGGTGGGTCGCGAGGCGTTGCGCCAGTGGTCGAAGGTCTGGCGCAAGGTCATGCATTCTCACCGGCGGGGCCGTCCATAGGTCGTAACCTGGCACTGGTGTGACGAGCCGCGTCAGCAACCGGCGGACCGCGTCCCGCTCTACGGCCGTGATGCCTTGGTCCCACACCCGTTCGGCGTGGTTTGCCAATGCGCCGGCTACACCCTTAATCTCGTTGTACGCGGCGTGGGTGAGTAGTCCACCGCTTTGGCGTTCCCACAGCAAGCTCAGTGCGAATTCGATCAGCGGAAGTCGCTGGGAGAGGTCCTTGGCGTCGCGGGTGATGAGCTCCGCCGCGTCGCGAAGGATGAGATCATCCAGACCCGGTTCGTATGCCGGCATATTTGGATGAGCGAGCGGTGCACGAACAACTTGTTCAAGATCTGTTGCCGTGATCGGCGCCATCCAGAAGACGCTTTCCTCCAGCAACGGGGCGAGTTTTGCGAGCATCTGGACGGGTTCCAGGGAGTCGCTGCGAAGGCCGACAACGAGTCGCACGGGGAGATTAGATTCGATCATCAATTGGCCCAACAAGGTGTCCAGGTCAGATATCTGCTCCGGCTCGCCCACTAGGATGTCCTCGAACTGGTCGATAATGAGGACGACTTCTTCCATCGATCCATTCGCCAACGCTGCGCGCACCAACTCGACCGGTTCGTCCGAGGTGGCATGCCCTTCTGGAAGGAGTTGACGCAGGACGGCAACGAGGCCGGAACGTACCCCACTCCCGACAGAGGGTCGCCATTGTGCCACCTCCATTCGCTGCCCACGCAGGCGTGGCAGTAGACCAGCGTTCAGGAGCGAAGTCTTGCCTGACCCGGAAGCGCCGGTCAGCACGGTGATCCAGCTTTGGCGTACCCGCGCGGCTAGGCGGTCGGCGAGGTCCTCCCGACCATGGAAGTACTTGGCATCCTTTTCGTCAAAAGCGGCGAGGCCACGGAACGGACTGGGCGGTTCGCTAAAGCGGCGCAGCTCCGGCCAGGCGTCCACTAAGCTGGCCGATGGGATGAGGAAGGCGCTGCGCGCGTTCCGATCTAGATCGACGTCAGCGACGATTCCCACGACGGCTCGGAGTTCCTTGCACCAGACCGGACTGCCGCTGAAGCCGCGCCGAATCTGGTAGTCAGCTTCGACATTGCCTTGCATCTGGATCGTTCCGGCGGCAGTTGCGCCCTGAAAGGTCCCCCAAGTCCAATGACCGTTCGCGTAATCGGCCGGCACACCCCAGACCCGGTACGAGAAACCCCATTCCGGTGCCCGTGATGCCAGCCTCGTCGGCCGCACAGAGGCAGGTGGTGAACTGATGAGTCGCAGGCCAGCCACGTCCCCTGAACCGTCCGACTGCCGCGGAATCCAGGACACCACCGCCGCGTTTGCAGCGGGCCTATTCGGCGCGAATGGAAAATCGACCCGGACCAGCGTCGTCGGCGTATCTTCATCCGAAGCGTCGCCAGCGATCGCCTTTGCAACCACGTGTGCACACGTGATGATCTCGGATGGGCCAGCCAGACAGCCGGCACCGACTGCCCGTCCTTCCCGGTCCAGCAGTCGCACCACGGACGTCGTCCAGGTGTCTGTCGGCGCCTCGCTCATCGAGGTTCAGCCGGCTGACGGCGTCGACTCGGCCGGCGGGCCCGGCGATCGGTGACCACCGTCCCAGGTGAAGGTCACCTTGACTGCGCCTTCCGCGGCCGTCTTCGCAAGCACCACACCTGCCTGAGCGTTGAATTTCACGGCCAGTTCGAGCTCGATGGCGTCAGGACGACGAGATAGCGCGGAAGCCTTACTAATCAACGCATCGGCGATGAGTCTCAGGGTTTCGAAGCCGTCCAACATGCTCCAGCCGACAGCAATTACCGTCTCCCCGTCCACCGCCGCCGGACCGACGCCGCGCAGATCGTCCTCCACCTCGACAACGACGCGTTGGTCGCCTCCGTCAACAGACACCGCCACAAGATAAGTGGGCTTCGACACCAGTCCTCCATATGCTAAGCCGGCCAAGCAGACCCGATGAAAGATCATTTAGGCCAGCCTCAGGGGACCGGCCCTGGCGACATTAGCCGAAGCGTCCAAAGGTCGGTGTCCCACCATCAGGTGTCCATCGGCCAACTTCATCAAAGCGCCTGCGGCCCGATCGGTGAGAGCTCGCGATATGCATCTTGCCGACGCGGGAGGGGCCGAACAGGACGACGTTGATGCTGACCCGCGCGAGTACGTTGTGGGTCTGGCTCACTTCGAAGCGTAGTCATTTCGGCTAGAAGCGGATAAGAGCGGCCCGTCGGGCGCGTCGCCCCACCTGTAACGCAGTGTAATCAAACAGGCACCGGGTTGTCCCCTCGCGACGACTGCGGCGGCGCGGCCAGGCGAGCAATCCCGTTCGGCGCAGTCGATCAAACTGGACCCGTCTCCCTGGCGCTGACCGATGACGTCGACAACCGAGCGCTCGGACACGACAGACACCTTCGGCGGCGCCGCAGCCGCGGGACGTCACGAACATGTTCACCACGTGTTCGCCGAGTTCAGGACGGTCGACGACACCGGGAGCGGTGGGTAAGCTGGAGCAGGACTTCCTGCGCCGGATAGTGCTCCGCGAACGGGACAAGCCTGGGGGCGTCGCCCCCGGCCTCATCGGCCACACGGTTCGTTTCATCCTTGACCAGGGCTACCACGTCGTGCTGGAAGGGATTCTGTACAGCCGCAAGTACGGCGACATGATCCGGTCACTGGGTCGATCGCATCGAGGACAGACGACGTATTACTACCTGGACGTCTCATTGGAAGAGACGCTACGCAGACACCAGATGCGACCGCAGGCCACCGAGTTCACTATGGACGATATGCGCGGCTGGTACGCGCCACACGACGTTCTCAACGTCGACGGCGAGCACATCATCGACGAGTCATCCTCCATGGAGCGGACCATCGAGTACATTGCGGCCGCCGCAGGCGTACCGCTGAACAGACGTGAGGACGATTTCCAACCCACCACCCGGTGACCGACCGAGTAGTACGACGGAAACCTTTGGCTCAGCTCGCTGACAACGACGGAGCCCGCGATGCTGGACAGTCCGGCGCCGGTGGGACATCGATGGCTAACAGTGCTAGGGCTGGCTCGAGGGCTGCCTACTCACCGGACGGAATCGGCTCGTCCTGGTTCATCACGGCGATGCCGGTGTGGTCCCCTCGCGGCTGGCTGCTCGTTGCGCCCGTCTACGTCAAGACTTCAGTCGTACGTTGGCGGCTCGCTTTGGTGAATTCTGGCTCTGAGCTCTCCGTATGCCTCGGCGCCGGCCGCATCGAGGTCCGCGCGTCGGCGCTGGTAGCTGAGGTAGAAGGCGAAGGTGGTGATCAACCCGATCGCCGCCACGGCGCGCGAGGATGTCGATCATCCACGCCAGGCGGAGAAGGCCGCGGTGACCGGCGCCGTGGAGCCTGCCGGGTAAGAACCAGCACTCCGGCACCGATGCTGGCGAGTGCGCCGCCGGTGACGAACGTCGTCACCATTGACTTGAGCCGCTGTCTGTGTTGGGCGGTGTGGTCAGCCCGGTAGACCGCAGGCATGAGGTAAGTGTGTCAACTAGACCTGCCGCACCGCCAGGAGGCCGGCCACCTGCCGGCCAACACGCTGACCTGTCCGGGTGCCATTGCCCCTGTTTCGGCAAAGATCGGACGCATGTCGGGCAGGCGCAGTACGCGTCGATGGCACCAAGATGGGTTCATGGGACGACGAGGTAAGTTCGCGCGGCTGGTCGACGACTTCGTGGCCACCGTGGACCGGCTCGGTGGCCAGGTCGACCCGGCCACCGTCGCCGAGGAGTTACAGGACCGCATCGACGCAATCGCCTAGCAGACCGGCGTCACCCGGCAGACAGTGCTGCGGACCTACATTCCCGACGAGTGGGGCAGCAAATGGCTACCGACATGATGGCCGGAATGCCAGGTCACGACGCCTCCGGTGTGGAGGGCCCGGACGAGCACTTCGCGGTACGCGTCGTGGCGCGGCTGCTGGCCGCGCTCGGCCAGGCGATGCTGTTCGCGACCGTCAACCAGGACCACACTCGGCCGCAGCCGCGGATGGACCCTCGCGCGGCCGCCGAGGCGGTCACCGGGCTGAGCATGGCCGTTTACCACACCCCGCCCGGCGACGATCTCGTCACGGTCGCCGGCGAGATCGTCGGGTGGACCCGCAGCACGCTCGAGGTGTTCCGTGACCAACTCAGCGTCCATGCCTGGTCGTCTTGTCCATGCGAGGAATCGCACGGACAAGACGAAACCGACGCAGCGGTGTTGCGCGCGATCCGTGCGGACCTGCTGCTCCTACCCGACCCTGCCACCCGCACGCTGCAGGCCGGATTGGGGTGACATACCGCCGGTCGGGATCCCCAACAGCGCGTCACCCACCTTTGAGCCAGGCACACGCGCTGCCGTAGAGGCCAGGCCCGCTAGATCCGCAAGAAGTTGGTCCGCTGGCTGCACCGTAGCCAGACGCTGTCCCGATACAGGCGGCCTCCATAATGCGGTCAACATCAGCCTACCGCGAAGCCATGCGGCGGACGGACGGTGATCGATGTTGGGTTGATCTTAGGGCTACTTAGCTGTGAGAGCTGGTGCCGGCGCCAAGGTACCGCCGGACGTGACCGCCCAAACGATCCACGATCCTCGGCTTCGCTCCACCTCCAGATTGACCTGATCTCCGGGGTCGAGAACCAGGCGACCGTAGGTAACGTCACCGTCCTCGACCTTGGCTTGGAAACAACCGCCGCATGGCAGGTCGAAATCGACCGTGACGACCAGAAAGTCACCACGCCAGCCGAGCATTTGGGAAGCGAGGACGACGGTCGCGGACACGCCGAAGACGTCCTGGAGCTCACACTGCCGGCAGTCATGACCCCAGTAGTGCCGCCCGGGCTTCAACCAGGTCTCCATCTGCGCCTTCGCCAGTGTGAACGGAACATGCAAAAAGTACTCACGGCCGCCAGGCGTACGCCGCCCCATCGACTTGAGCAGCCCCAACAGCTCACGCTCGCGCATCCTCATGTTCGTGAGCCTCGGGGAGGTCCAGGTGTGCGTGACCCGAAGCCCAAGGCGAGCGGCGGTTGCTGCAAGCGTGCCGAGGCGCCCGGCAGGGTTTTCAGAGCGGCCGCCCTTCACCACGCCGTTGTCGAACCGCACCAGGTACACGTATCCGTCATCAGGCCCACTTCTCACGATCAGCAGAGTATCGAGAACCTCTGACAGCAACGACCCACTGGCGATCCCATCGGCACCGCGAAACGCCGAGCACCACCTACTCCTGCCGTGCCGGCGGTTGGATCAGGAGCACGTCCGCCACGCCGCCTTGGTTAACGCAGTCTTGGGCGAGATCGTGAACGTGCCAGTGGTAGTCAAGGCCAGGCCCACCAGCATTCACGGTTGCTTCGACAGGCGTGTACTGGTGAAGGGGCGTCGAGCCAGAGTCGTAATCGTAGCCCTGGTTGTCCGTTGAAAGGATCGTCAATGGCTGGACTCCCGTCCAGCGGAGACTGACACGCACGTCGTACTCGTCGTTGCCGGTCGTGCCCGCGGTGGCACGGACCAGCGCCATGAAGTCAGCCACGGCGCACTCGACACCGACGGATCGAACCTGCCAGCCGTCAAGGTGTTCGTCGCTGCCCCGGCGATGTCCACCGACTACCGCCGCCATGGTGACGGAGCCGTCGTGATGGACGCTGGCCCACGCTTCCTTCCACGCCGAGCGGTCACCCGTGGCCGTGTTCGCGGCGATCCACCGGCGTAGCCCTACCCGCGGATTCAGCCGGTCCATGTTCATCAGCGGATGGAAGCCGCGGCTCCCCGTGTACTCCACCGCCAAATTCATCGCGGCTGACAGCACCGCGGCGACGTCATCGCGGCTGAGAGGATCACGCAAACGAGGAATACGGGGCCTGGCTACCGCGATCAGCCACGCCCGCCCACCCGTGTCCCGACCACCGGATGCCTGGTCGAAGAGCCTGTCGAGCGCCTCCGCAGCATGGCGACCTTCATCGAACCGAGCCCGGAACATGGCCGCGACCTGACGCTCCTTCATCCACACTGTGTCCGAGTCGACACGCAGCGGAGCAGCGAAGTAGTCACCCTTATAGATCAGATGGGGCCCATCGACGCTCGCCGGAACCTGCACGACAACAGCCCGCTTGCCCTCGACACCGAGACGGTGCACACCAAGCCCAAACACCGGCGGCGAAATCGCAGTAACCGCAGCACTGCGTAGAGACCGTTCGTAAGATTCACCGAAATCGGCGATATCCAGACGCCCGATAGCAGCCCTCTCAGACTCCTCGACCCCGTACACCAGGACACCGCCGCCGCTGTTGGCCATCGCAGCCACGTCCTTGGGAAACTCACTCTGCGGCAGCCCCTTCGATGGCGGCAGTTCACGCTTCCAATCAAGATCATCCGTCTCCATAACACCGGCCTCAACCGCCGCGTCAAGCAAACTCGTCGGTCAACGGACCAGGTGCCATCCCCAGAGCACGGTGGAGCGCTGTGAAGTTCATGCCGGGAGGCTACGGACAACACCGCAACCGATGCCGCACGGCACGCCGGCCCGTCCCCGGACGGCCCTATCCAGAATCATCCGCGGCAGACCTCGCCGTCCCACTCAAGCACCGAGGGTGGGTCCGCCCGGAGAGGTCGACGACCCGCTCGTTAGCGACGTCCCGATCACCCCGCGGGCCTCACACCGTTGGAAGGACGTTGTCACCCGCGACACGTGCGCCGGTCCTGCACGACAGCGGCCTGCTCAGGGTGAGGGCCCCGCCCCTCCAACACAGAGTCCGGGAGCCCGCACTGTGGCCGCCCGTCGGCCACGCTCAGCCGGCACTGTTGGGAATCGAACCGCTGCCAAATCCGAACAATAGAACAGCGGGAGGCGAGCCAACTGCCCGTGGGGAACCATCCGTCCTCACGGCAGCAACACAGCCTCCTCAACTACAAGAACCGCATGTTCGCCCAGCTCAGAACGAGTTTCCCTTGCAGCGCTACTCCCGCCGATCGCGCATTACACCATCGACAAAGGACACGGCCGGATCACCCGCCGCACCATCCGGGTCCTGCCCGCCCCGCTGACCTGCCGTTCCCGCACGTCAACCAGGTTTACCTGATCGAACGGTACGTCACCGACACCGCCGGCACCTCGATCTCCGCCGTCACTCAACTCGGCGCCGCCAGCCACCGCGCCACCCGGGCCACACCGGCCGACCTAGCCTGCTACGTCCAAGGCCAATGGGCCATCGAGGCCCTGCACTGGATCCGCGACACCTGCTACCGGGAAGACCACTCCAGGGTCCGCACCAGATCCGGCCCCCGGGTCCTGGCATCCCTACGCAACCTAGCGATCGGGGCCCTGCGCCTGGCCGGACGCGCCGACATCACCGAGGCCACCCGATGGGCCAGCCGCAACATGACAGCCATTCACCATCCTGGGCCTCACATCATGATCTTGAAACGACCGTGATCAGTACTTTGAGGATCCAATGCTGACGGTGCCTGCGGTTCATGCCAAGTGCGGAGAGACGGCTACCGATCCCCCATCGGGTGGTGGTGCCGCGAAGGATGCATACGAGTGTTCAGGAGGTGGTAAGGAAGAGGCAGGGGCAACCGGTGCCCACGAACAGGAAGCCGCTCGCATGATCAAGAAAAGTCCGAGATTTCTCTTCCTCGGCAGCGACGTCGAGGCCGTTGCTATCGGCCCTGACTCATACAAGGACGTCTTCTCAGGCCCGGCGGACGGTGGTGCCATCACTGCTTCCGGGGTCGGCGGCCAGGTCTGGATCTACCTGCCGGGACGCGACGAGCCGTACGAGACGAGTATGGCGTGGCCTGGGCCGGGCGAGCACCTACTGGAGATTGCGCCTGCCGTGCTGGAGGCAGTAGTGCAGGCCGACCCGAACCAGAGTGACAACGTGCTGCGACAGCTTCGCCACGAGGTAGAGGCGTACATGTCCGCCGTCAACGACCAGCACGACAATCCGCCCGAGTAGCCCGTCCGTGATGCCGGAGCCCACGCCCATGCCTGCGTGGGCTCCGGTGTGCTGGACGCAAGAAGACCATGCAGCCTCCCGTATCGCGGTGGCTTGTCTTGAGGTGCAGTGACAGGTCGAGAAGCGGAAGCCAAAGAGGCCCCAGTCTTCGTCCTGATCGGAGTCGTTGATCCACCACATGGGCATCGGCTACGAGGGTGTGGCGGCGGGCTTGTCGAGGCCGTCAGAGTTCAGCGAGATGGTGTGCTGGGGCCCTTCACCGGGCTGCGATTCCGCAGCCAGGGCAAGGGCGGCAGCGAGCTGACGGCCGTCAACACCCTCGAAGAGGTGAGTGTCGTGGATCAGGAAGTCCGGCGCTCGACCAGCCCGATGGGCCAGCACTGCGAGGATTAGGTCGAAGCAGAAGACGACCATGCTGATGCCGACGCTGTTATCGCTGTCGATGTGAGGGTTGAACCCCCAACCGGCGCGTCCTCGTCCTCATAGAACGGCGGCCCAACCTAAACGAGCCGGCCCGGTTGACACGGCACAACGTCCAATGTATTCGATTCGGTTCAAGCGTTTCACGACAGGCTACGGCGCGGGCCGCCGCGCCCGCGTACTTGCACCTGCTGGCTCGACCGGGGTGGCGGCACGACCCGCCGCTGACGCAAGCCACCCTCCACGGTCCACTGCACAATGGTTGCCGCTGCGTGCATGGCCATCCGTGCCGCCTCGGGCGTAACGTCGACCGCTGTCGGGGTACCCGCGTGCCGATCTCGATGGCCTTGCCAGAGCAGTCTGGTCAGACTGACCAGCGGGTCTATCGATGCCGGGTTGGCGTCACCATCCGCAATGGCCAACTCCCATTGGTTCGCAGTCGTTTTCCACTTGCCGAGTACGCCACCAAGTGTTGCCTTGTTTTCACCCGGCAACACCAGCGGAACAAGCACCTCCTCGACTGCCTTCACGGCCTCCGCATACGCCACGCTGGCGTTGGGGTGCAGCGCATACGCCGCGTCCCAAGACGCCTTCAGGTGCTGGCCAGGACCGGAGTCCGCCGCGTGCCGTACCGCAGATGCGACGGTCTCGTCTACCCGACGCTCCAGTCCGGCACAGTCAGGACGTCGGACCCGGTACACCGAGTTGCCGTCCCGAAGGATCTCGTCCAGTTGCTCGGGATGGCCAGGTTGATCCGGCGTCATTGGATGCGTCGGTTGGTGGACCCGGTCGAACAGGGCGGCGTCGATGATGTCGAGGAGGACCGTGGGCTGCGCCTTGCCGGCGGCGTCAATGAGAGCATTGGTGTACTTTGCCCACTTCTCCGAGTAATGGAACTTGTCGCCGTTGAGGTCCACGCGGGCCCGCGTGGCGATCCGCAACGCCTTCTCTTCCGATCCACTACGTCCGATGGCTATGGCGAGGAACTGGCACTCGAGCCAGTGCGCAAGCGGACCACGCAAGTGGTCGGGTACGCCCTCGGAAAGCGCCTCGTGCCGGGCGTCGGGACCCCGCTGGCTCAGGCGACTCCAGTCATCCATGCCGACGCTGCGTGCCCGGCGATCCATATCGGTGCCTCGCGCCTGGCGACGGGCGCCGACCGCGGACGAGATCTTCCGGATATTCCGGCCGATCCACCGGCGTACCCCGTACGGCACAAGGTGATAGGCAGAGACGGCGAGAAAGATCACGTAGATGGCCCCACCGATGCCTACAATCACCCAGATCCAGAGCGGCAGCTTGCCGAACGCAGCCGCCACGCAAACCGCGATAACGGCAAGGCCAGCGATGGCGCCAAAACAGCCAGTATCCTCGTCCCTCACCTTGACCCCCGTGTACACCGCGTGCGATACGGACAATGTCAACGGAAGAGCGTATGGCAACTGGCGGCTGGGCGAAAGCCGCTTTAGACCGGGCCGAACAAATCATGGCGCACTGACTTGATCCAGATCCTCGCAGCGCCGCATCCTTTGTGGCGTCCGCTCGACGCCGCTACGACCGGGTCGCGCGCCCACAACTCCGTCGCACCGATGCCACGCACGCGGGCCCAGAGATCCTTTGGATGGCCCACACTGGACGTAGCCGAGAGGTGGCGGGGCATCGTCTTTCGATGCCGCACTTCATTCGGCAGAGTCCGCGCCGCGGCCTGACTCGCCCCGGAGGACGCGGGTGCCCGCGCGGCATTCCAGTCGTGTGGCCGTGAGCCGGGCTATTCAAATCTTGATGAGGACGATCCCGGCGATACTCTCGGGAAGCCCGGCGGGTGGTGTTCCGCCGTGTAAGGACTCGCTGACGTACGGCGGGAGTCCGGGCCTCAGCCCTCGGAGCAGGTGTGGGAGGTACGGCGCGAAGAAGTGCCCACGGTCGTTCGGCAGGTCGAATGGCAGCTCGGCCGAATCCGTAAAAGGCAAGTCGGCCGTTGCCATCAGGAATTGCGCGGCGCGAACGCGTGAGACCTGGCTGACGACTTTCTTGGCGACCTCCCGTGCTCCGCTCTGTGGCCGCATGAGGAATTCCCCTAGGCCGCGTCGAAACTCTGCGCGGCGTAGGTGGACGTCTTGCGGTAGAGCGGGCTGCCGGAGGCTCGGATCGACAAGATCCTCGATGGGCGTGGAGTGGTGGAAGGCGTAGCAGGCTGGATTCGACTCCTGACCGAGTCCGTACTTCACAACCAGCGCGCTGGCAACGGTGACTGCGGCTCCCTCTCGAACATGGCACGGGCGGTCGCCGTGCAAGAGGCCGCAGACGAGGTCGGCGCGGTAGGCCAGATCGCCGCAATACAGGACGTAGGCCGCCGGTACGCTCAACACGTCGGCGGCAGAGAGCAACGCGGCCATCTGCTGCCCGCCGTTGTGCTTGAAGCTGCAACGCCAAGGGTCACGATGCAGGCTCTTGGCCTGTATCAACATTCCAAAGCACTGGCCAGACTGGTCGGTCCACCACCACAGCCAGTCCGATCCCAACTCTGCTTCCTCGCGCTTGCTGAATTGAACGTATCGAAGCTCCGGGCCAGCTTCGACAAGCAGCAGGTCCGTGACGGTCTCTTCATTCCAGCCGTACCCGTCGCGATGCCGGGCGCTCATGTGCCGTTCAGCCGCAATCCTGCCTCGTCGCACGGCGGGGAGGATCGCCGGGCCTAGATAGTCGATCATGACGCTGTCGTGGTGTGACGCGGCCCAGGGCCGTTCCCTATGGCAAACAACGGCGGCTCGCCGACTCGGCGCAGGCGCCGGTCACGGCGTTGATCACCGATCCGGCCAGCGCTCAGAATGAACTCCAGTCATGGGGTACTTCGTGCCGTCTTGCGCGATGATACGACGGAACGACCTGCGGCTGGTTGAGTGCGAAGCTCATCGGGCCGGCAACACGCGCTCGCCTCGGCACAGGTCGTCACTGCTGGCCAGGATGATCGAGACGTACCCGGGTCGCGGCACGGCCGGCTGGGACAGACGCCGCGGCGTTCCAAAGCCATCGCGCGCCGAGACAGTGGCGATATGGCGCCACAGTGGACGGCAAGTGCATGCGAATGCTCGCCGAGCGCGGTACTCGGCGAGCATTCGTGAGGTGTGAGGTTCAGCCTAATAGTCAGCCGGTGATGACGGGCAGGAACTCAGTCACTTCGATCGAGGCTTCGTCGGCGGTCGTGGCGGCGGGCTCGGTACCGCTGTAGCCGCCACCGGCCCAAGTGACTTCCCATGTGACGACGGCACGGAGCTTGAACTTGCCGTTCAGCGATTCCCGTGACGTAGTCGTGTAGGTGTGACCGCAGTCCGATTCCGCCATCGGGAGGCGCTCCCGGTCCAGGGCGTACCGGGGCCACGGCACACCGTGGAACTGCCGTCCCCGGCGTACCAGGTGATCCTCGCCGGCTCGGCCTTCGCGGTGATGCTGATTTCGGGCAGCGATGCGGTGGCACTGACGGTTTGCCAGAGACCAGGCTGAACCCACCACCACACCGGCACGTACACGACCTGCGGCTTGTCTAAACCTGGATTGGAAGCGATGACAGGGCTGGGAATGGTGAGCTGCGACAGGGCTCGTTGAACCATGATGACGGCGGGCGCAGCGTCGTCTCGGTGACCACCAACGGCTGGCACCTCGCCCGCCGCGCACGGGAACTCGCCGGACATGTCGATGCGGTCCGGATCAGTCTCGACGGCCCCGACCCGGCACGGCATGACGCCATCCGAGGTGCGGGCAGCTTCGCCCGAGCCACGGACGGTATCCGCGCCGCGGTCGCCGAAGGCATCCAAACCGTACTCATGCACCGCACCGCCTCGGACCTCCAAGACCTGATCGACCTGGCACACGGTATCGGCGCGGGTGGTTTCACCGCCTTGCAGATGCTGCCCATCGGAGCTGGTGCCGCCCTCCCCGCAGAAATGCTCACCGACGACGAAGCCGGCCTCGTGTTCGCCGCGCTGCGGGTACCGGCAGGACTGCGGGTCAGACTGCGCACCCGCGACGCCGCCGGCAACTTCACCGTCATCCGCGCCGACGGCCGGGTCTGGCGCAACACCCTCAACGCGCTGAACATCGGCGGCGTCCATCCACTGCGCGGCGCCGCCGATCTCATCCTGACCAGCAGGGACGGCACAGTATGACCGACGTACCCGGCATCACATCGAGGCGGTTCCGCCACGAGCGGCTCCTGTCCATGACCCTGCCCACGTACGAGCACGCCGTGCGTCTGCTCGCCGCTGCCGCCGAGGCACGGTTCGCGTCGATCAGCGCGGTCATCGCCATCGCCAACGGCGGTCTTGCCCCGGCCATCGGTATCAGCAGCGTTCTCGACGTCCCGAACTACCGGCTCGCCGCCAAACACAACCCGCCCGACGCGATCTATACCGAGGCCACCGGCCACGTCATCTGCGACATGAGCGCCCTGGCCGCAGCGCTCAACGGCCAGCAGCTCGGCGGCACCGTGCTCCTCGTTGACGACATCTGCGGCAGTGGCGCCACCTTCACCGCCGTGCAGCCGGCGCTGCGTCCCTACCTGCAACCGGAGGCGATCATGCGCACCGTGGCGCTGTGCCGCAACGCCGGGACCAGCCTCGATCCAGACCTGTGGGTGTGGACCGTGGACGACTGGGTGTGCTTCCCGTGGGAGCAACCGTCGCGTTCCGCAGCCACGATCGAGGAGCTGCCCATCCTCGAGCGGGTGGAACCAACATGACCACCGTCGCGTTCGTCCTGGTGTCCTGGCGCCCGGACGTCCCCGCAGGCATGGAACGTGCCGTCGCCGCGCACGCCGTAGGTCTGACGAAGGCGGGGCACTCGGCCGTCATCGTGACCGCCGATCCGACGGCACCACATTCCTATCGGGGCGCGACCGTGGCCACCATAACCGCGCTGGGCGGCACGTTCCCCTGCGACGACATCACCCTGCGTGCCGCAGTCCAGCAGGGCAGGGACACAGTGCGGCGGGAGCTGGTCACCGTTTTCGCCCGCGAAGGAGTCGATGTCGCGGTCTACGTCGACGCGCTCTGGGGGTTGGGCAGCATCATGCCCACCCGCCCGCAGACCCGAAACGTCCTCGCGGCCCACGTCGTGGGCCACGACACCGATCTCCGCGCCGCGCTGACCCTTGAACCAGCGGCGGTCATCGTCCCGTCCGCGACGGTCCTGACGGAGGCCACCGGACGCGGCTACGACAGCACCACCTGGAAGATCGTCCCCAACACGCTGCTTACCGAGCCCGAACCGCAGCCACAACGCGTCCGCGACCACTTGTACCAATACGGCCCCATCCGCGTGCTTGCCAGGCTCGGCCCGGAGAAGGGTGTCGCCGCCCTGCTCGCACCCCGAAACCAGCTCGACCGGCCCATCGAGGTGGCCCTGGCCAAGGCCCCGTTCGAGGTCACCATCGGTAGCCAAGACGACCTGCTCCACAACTGCCAGAGGCTCGCGGTCGACACGCCCGGCGTTACCATTCAACCGGGCCTGAACTGGGACGACGTCCTGGCTTGGCTCGGTGGTGCGAGCGTGGTCATCGTGCCCTCCCACGCCGAGACCTTCGGCCTCGTCGCGCTGGAAGCCATGGCTGCCGGCACGCCTGTCGTCGCGCACGGTGTCGGGAACCTGCCAGCCCTCATCAGCGACGGCGGGGTACTCGTGCCACACCAGCAGGGCGCTGCGGGGCTGTGGCGCGCCTCCCGAGAACTGCTCAGCGACGCGGTAACCTACCGGCGAACATCACGGGCCGCGTACTACCGCTCGCCGGACTATTGGCCCGCCCTTGTCGCTAACCAACTGTTGAAGGTGGTGAGCTGATGGGCGGTACAGTCCTGCCCTCCGCGCCCCAAACGCCCCCGCTGCTGCTCGTGGACGGCCACAACCTGCTCTGGGGTGCGACGTTCGGCTTCCCGGCAGAAATCCGGTCCCGTGACAGGACCCGTCTCCTGACCGGCCTGTTCGGGTTCTTCGCTCTGCTGCGTGTCGCCATCCGCGAGGACCTGTCCGAGCCGTCCGAGGTGATCGTGGTTTTCGACGGCCAGTACGGCGGCAGCGACCGCCAAGAGATCGACCCGTCCTACAAGGCCCACTGACGCCGCCGCGCTCGCCCCGATCCAGTTCCTGCCCGACGTCAAACGCGGCCTCGACCACTGCGGCATCGCCTGGACCGAACTCGAACACGCCGAGGCCGACGACGTCATCGCCGCACTCGTCCACACCACCCCGCCACCGCGGCGAATCCTGCTCATGTCCCGAGACCGCGACTACTGCCAACTCGTCACCGACCGCGTCAGCGTCCTCAACACCAAGATGCGCTCCGGCCACCGCCACATCGGCCCCGCCGAGGTCTACGCCCGCTACCAGGTCACCCCCACCCAATGGGCCGACTACCGCGCCCTGACCGGAGACCCCGCCGACAACATCCCCGGCGTCCACGGCATCGGCGCCAAAACCGCCGCCACCCTCCTCGCCGACGGCCTCACCCTCGACGAACTCGCCGCATCGGGCCGGCTCAACGCCGGCCGAGGCCGCGTCGTTCGCGAACAGTTCGATCTTGCCCTCAAATGGCGCGACATGATCCGCCTCGATCACAGCATCGCCGTACCCGTGGCCCCGACCGGACAGGTAAGCCCGCTGCTGCCGCGCCCGGCCGACGTCATCGAAGCCCTCGAATTATGGTGACCTCACCCGTCCTGATGACCGTGATGGCCCATCCCGACGACGCGGAACTCTGGGCCGGCGGCACCATCGCACGCCACGTCCAGAACGGCGGGACCGCGACGATCACCGTCACCAAAACCGACCCGATCCGTGCCGCCGAGGCGACAGCCGGCGCCCAGATCCTCGGCGCTGACCTGTACCTCCTCGACGCACTCACGCCCGCCACCATCAGCACGCTGCTGACCGAAGTCCGCCCGGACATCGTCATCACCCACTCGACCGACGACATCCACCCCGAGCACCGCCGATGCGCCGAACACGTGCTCGCCGCGCTACCCGAGGTCGTGATCACCACCGGACACCCAAACCGGGTCTACCACTGCGACGGCTACAACAATCTCGACCAACACGGCAAGCCGCTGCATCTGCCCACCATCATCGACACCACTGACCAATGGTCAACCAAGATCGCCGCTCTGCAAGCCCATACGTCACAACCGATCCTCGACCACTTCGGGCCAATGGCCGAAACCCTGTCGCGGCTCCACGGCATGCGGATAGGTGTGTCTCACGCTGAAGCCTTTCGCGCTCTGCCCGTCCTCGGTCGCGTCCCAGCCGCCGAAGGTCTCTGACAACCCGGCTGAATCTGAGACTGCGTTGCCAACCAGTACAAGTAATCAGTCTCGGTGCCGGCCACAGCTACGAGCAGGTGGGCGAAGCGCGCAGCAGCGCCATCGACATGTGGCGGCGACCTCACCCACGACGCGCTCGGGCCATCGGTCTCACCCGACAGCGGGTTGCGCCACCACGATCAACTCGATCCAGGCCCAGTGATCGCTGTCGGCACGCGGCGCCAACCCGTACATCTGGGCCATCTCAGTTGTCACCCGCGCCGCCAACCGCATCCTCTGGCCCGTGACCAGGAGATGGCGTGGCCCATGCACCGACTGTAATCTGATGAGTCGGTCAGCATCTTCGCCTAGATCCGCTGGCCAACTTTTCGGTCGGCTGGCTCAGCGTCTCGTCCAGCCGGTTGATCGAGTCACTGGGGCACGCAAGGAGCAATCCATTGTCAGACGCGAGGTGGCATCATACACCGGATCTTGTCGAACGGCTGGTGGACACCATCCCGGTACTCATCAGGGGAAAGGAGCAGACGCTCAACTTCTTCCGCAGTGCAGGCGCCCCGGAAGAACTCCTGAGAGATCTTCAAAGCAGCTTGGAAAGCGATCCCCAGTCGGTCAATAAGTATCATATCGCACGTACCGTTCTTCGTCGCCTGAACGAAGGAGGCGACCGCTACCTTGCGCCACGGCGAGAGGTGGTTCGTCGTGTCGTGGAATGGGAAGACTTCTCATTGTCATGGCCCAACGAACAGGACAAGGCGCGCGGGCTGGTGGCGACCATTCGCCAGATGGTGAATGTAAAGGACTCCTTCACTCGAATTCAGCAGGAGCGCGACAGGGAGCGCGCGGAGCGACTTCGCCAGCAGGGCGAGGTTCATGCGCAGAAGCAAGCTCGACGCGAGGCGCGCGCATCGCTTCGAGCCAAAATGATCGAGGCCAAGAACGAGCCCAATGCCCAGCGGAGGGGCAGGCTACTGGAGGGGCTACTAGCAGAACTGTGCGCCGTTGAAGGGGTCCAGATTCGGGAGCCGTTCGAGATCCGCAACGCAGGAAGCCCGGAGGAGCAAATAGATGGACTGATCACTGCGGGAGCACATCTGTATTTCGTGGAAGTAAAATGGTGGCGTGATCCTGTCGAAATCACGGCCATGTCCAGTCACCTGATCAGACTCTTCCGACGCCCCGATGCGAGGGGACTTTTCGTATCAGTTTCTGGATTCACCGAGCCTGCAATATCGGCCTGCCGTGATGTGCTCTCACAGAAACTCATGGTGCTGGCCGAGTTGAACGAGCTAATATTCTTGTTGGAAAGCGACCGCGGCATGGGTGACTGGCTTGAGCGTAAGGCGCAGATGGTTGTAGCCGAGCGCAACCCCTTCTACATTGTCACGGATTTCTAGTCGAAGGATCTGATGCTCCACCTCGCCCTTCCACGACACCTCGCCCGCTTCCCCTGTCATTGATCACGCTGCCCGTTGCCAAGCCTAGTCGGATTGCGGGTGTCGCCTAAACCCAACCCATCGTCGTAACCGCCAATCTGGAGATCGTGCGCGCCGTTCCCGACGTACGCTCTCTCGGCCATATTGACCTATCTTTCCGGGGGCGAGCTTGGCAAGAACTCCTCACGACAGCTCAGACACCTCAGCATCAAACGTGGGACAGCAAAGACAGCTCCTGACACACCGCGATTCCCCTCAATATCGTAGGAACCACAGTACGGACAAGGGTAAGCCACGAATTTGCGGTCGCAACGCAGGCACTCCCACGGCCCACTCCCATGCAGATCGGCGGGCTCGGCACCATCGACGCTCCCGGTGTCCCCCGGTACGCTACGTCAGCGGTCCCACAGTCCGGACACTTGACTTCTCTCATATAACCTCCATCGTCCACCACACGACCATTCGCTCGTCCGTGGTGCCGCTAGTGGTAACGACACCTACAGGGCGCTTAGCCTGGACAGTAAGCGCCCTATTTTGATCTATCCGATTGGGTGCTCAACTCGTGCATGACTCATTCGACATGCTCGGTCATGACGCAGATAGAGTCTCACTCGAACCGGCGATTTTGGCGGCGAGTCGCAGTTCAACATCCAATGCGTTCGCCAACTCCTTGAGCACCACAGGCAGGCAACTCGCATAGGCGATCTGCAACTCCGCAACGGTGGCCTCAAAGTGCGCCGAACCGACCGTACTCTCCACCACCTGCTCCACGATCGCGACACTCCATCCGCGGCCCTGATTGTGCCGGTGCACCTCGACAACAGCAGCGACCGTCGATCTACCGGAATCGTCGCTAACTCTCAGAGCAATCCCCAGATCAACTCGAACGCCTGTGTCTCCGGGGCGAAAACCATGGCGCCCCAGGCTTCGCTGCCACAGAGGTAGCTGGAAGGTCGGGAGACCAGCGCTCGGGCATTGCCACCTGGACGGGATGTCGTGTGTTGAAGTTGGGCAGGTGGCGGGCCAACTCGTCGAGGGCCGGTTGGGCGACCTCCTCGACGAGGCGGCGCCACGCCTGGGCTATGCGGTTGTTGAAGGCGTCCCGGTCTTCGTCTCGCCTGCGGTGCCATTCGGTCATCGCGGCGATGCGCCGTTCCAGATCTTCCAAGTCCTCTGCTGTCGCCACCTGCGCCGTAGGTTTGAGCATCGCGTCAAGTTCGTCTGCCACCTCCCGCATCCGCGGGCGCTCGCCCGGGACGTCGACGGTGCAGCGCTCAATGAGTAGGTCGAGGTGGGGCGCCCATCGGTAGTCATGCCGCGCGGTCAGGCGGCAGATGTCGTCGTCAGGGCGATGCCGCCCGGGGAACGGCAGGTTGGCCCCAGCGAGCAGGACCCACAGCGTCTTCGCGATCGAATAGACATCAGCCAGCTCGGGATCGGCGGTATCCGGGGACTCCCGCATCTCAGGCGCCATAAAGTCGGTTGGTCCCAGCTTGCGGCCATGTTCCGTGAGCGCCTGACCCGCCGGGTATTTGACCAACCCGAAGTCACCGACCGACCAAGCGTCGCCGAGGTACAACAGGTTGTCAGGCTTAAGGTCCCGGTGAGAGATCCCCTCTGCGGCAAGGCCCGCGAGCGTCTCGGCGATCACTGCCACCGCATGCACTACCCGTTCCGGGACGGCGTCGGCGCCGAGTGCTGTGCGGATCGGGACCGCGAGAGGCATCACGTACCAGACTTTGCCTCTGCCACTCAAGTCATGATCAAGGATGGGGACGACGCCTGGCCGTTGTCCGGGGCCGAGGAGGAAGCTGATCTCGTTGCGGAAGCGACCCAGCCGTTCCGGGCTGCGTTGGTTCAGCAGCACCTTGATGGCGGCCTCGGCGCCATCGCGGCCGGTGCAACGCCACACCTCGCCGTTGCCGCCTCGGCCGAGTGTCTCGATCAGGTGCCATTGACCGAGTTTGTCGCCGGGGTTCATCGCACCTCCCGGGTTACGACCCTACCGACAATTCGGCAACGCGCCGGGTTACGACGCCGTATCTGCCTGGCTGATGTCGCCCCACGCGCGCTGGTAGGCCGCATCGAGCAGCGGGTTGCGCGTTCCGGCGATCCCAAGCGCGTGTTCATGGGATCGGATGGCCTCGTTCACGTCGATGCCGTTGGCGCCGTAGGCGGTCAGGGCGGTGAACAGGTCGGCGGGTCGGCCGGCATGTGCGGCGGCGATCGCGTGCTCCAGTTCGCTGAGCGACAAGATGACGGTCGGGAAGCCCGGGTCGGCGATCTGGTCTCGGTAGGCCGGACTGTTGAGCATGTAGTGCGGTTCGGCGGTTACGACGATTCCACGGATCTCCTGTGTGGGATCGACTTGTGTGAAGGCGGCGTGGCTGGCGCGGATCATGTTGCCCGTCCGTTGGATCTGTCTGAGGGCCTTGCCGACGTCCTTGTTCAGGTCGTCGAGGTAGCCCGCTTGGTCAAGGCGTCCCAGCCGTGCGACTCGGGCCGATTTGACCTCGACTACCAGCGTCACGCCGGGCAGGACGACAACGTAGTCGGCGGCGCGTTGGCCCTTGGCGTACTCAACGTCGTGCAGCACCAACTCGGTGTCGACCAGGGCGAGTTGCTCGCCTACGTACGTTTCGGTGATCTTGCCGAGGTCGGAGCTGACCTCCTGCACACCCAGGCTGAGCCCGACGTAGTACAGCGATGCCGGGCTCAGACGCTGCGCTACGAAGTGGGTGCTTGGAGCCAGGTAGCGCCCGTCGGGCATCTGGACGAACGGTGTCTCCATCAGCGGGTTGAACTCGTAGCGTCGCAGCAGCTCGTTCTGGAGCCGCTCGGCGGCGACGCGGCGCTTCACGGTGGCCAAATCGGTGGCGAAGACGCGGCGGAACACGTTCATTACGTCGTCACCGGTCAGCTTGAACGCCTCCAGCGCTGGCTGCACGTTCGGCTGGCTCAGCCAGCCCGGGTCGAACCAGCCTGCGTTGTTGTGGGCACTCACCAAGATCAGGAAGGACGCTCGCATGAACGCATCCACGGGCAGACAGAGAAGCCGCTCCCACGCCGTGGTGGAAGTAACCGCGCACCCTAGTCCGGTGTAGTCCCGATCGAACAGTAGGAGGATGCGCGACATGTCCTCGTACCGTGAGTGCTGGTACGGGAACTGCTCAAACGCTACGCGGACCAGAAACGAGTCCAGCGCCCCAGGCTCCCCGACCGCGTTGAGGAACGGGTCATGCAGATTCGTAAATGTGTTTCGCAGTCGGCCAAGATCTGTGGTCGTTATCGGTTTGTCCGACCGGTACTCGTTGCCGAAGGCGATGTTCTCCCGCGCTGCCGCCGCGATGACCCAGGGATAGATCACTTCATCGGCCTGATGGCGATACGCCCCGCCGTCGAACTGCCGCGCCGATACCGCAGCGAGGGCTGGCAGCAGCGTGCTCGGCGCATGACGGCGCGCAACCGCGATGAAGTCCCGATACCGGGTGCTGGGTACAACCGCTCTCACACAGCCATAATCCGGACGCGGTGACCTGAACACAAGCTAGTTACGCCTGGTCGCGGCAGCGAAGGGGCCCTGAGTAGGGAGCCTCAATGATGGTCGGCATGCCTACGTCCGATGAGTGCAAGCTCGGTAATCTTGGTCGCCAGGGGAAAACCTGTGTACACCGAACGGCGACCGCCGCCCTCGATGAGCTGGGTCAGCTCCGCGATGAGGTCGGTTTTTAGGTCAGTGGGGGTGGCCTCCCAAATGCCCTTGATCAGGTTGAAGTACCTCGCGTAGGTGGGGAACCCCCGACTGCGAGGTTGTCGAATACTGGGAAGATCCGGGGCAGCAGGAAGTGGCAGAATTTCGACGGGAACACCGGCGACCGCGAGGCCGTCGGCTTTAGCCGCGCGACCACCTCGGGGAACGGCTGCACCTGCTCCCAGGTGACCTCGGCAATATCCTTGTCCTTCACCGGCACGCACGCCTGATGCCAAGCCTCGGCGAGGTCATCCCGGTTGGCGACCAACAACGTGGTCACCGCGGCCCGGGAAAACGGCCGCAACGCCAGCCACGAGGTTAGCCTCGGCAGGAAAACAGTCCACCAGTCATCCACGAACGCCCCGTCCGGATTCTGGGCGGCCAGCACTTCGTAGTCAGTGTTGTGGAAATCGTTCGGCCAGCTCGTCCGCGTACGCCACCACTGGACACCGAGGAGGAACTCGCTCCTGTCGATCGGCTTCACGCGCCGGATCCTATCGACCCAACGCCGAGGTCACACTCGGAAAGGACGCGGCGACCACCGGCGTGCGAGTCAGGTTTGCGACCTGGTCGTCCACATACACAGAGTCAACGGTAGGTTCACCGGCGCGCTGCGGTGCAGAGCTGTTACCCCGGAGCGCATGATCGGTCATGTTGCCTGAGATACGGGCTAGAACCCGAAGCGGTGCCAAAGATCGAGAATCGCTTCCTGTCCAGCGTCTGCGATAGCGGTGTCGTTGGCGTCGATGTTGCGCCAGCCGACATGGCGGTCGTAGGTGGTGCGGATTATCTGCCACGGCGGTTGCAGCAGTTGCGCTAGCGAGTGTTCCCCGATCTCAGGGAGAACGAACGGGCCCGGCATCTCAAAGGATCGCGCTTCGGCCTCAGCATGGGCCAGCAGGGTCAACAGCCGACCAGTGTGCCGCGCCACCAGGCTCTGATCCTCGGGGTTCAGGACTGGCTCAGCGTTGGGAAGCGAAGCCCACTGCGCGTAAACGTCGTCGAAAGCATCGGGGACCGTATTCAGATAGCTGGTGGCATCGCTCGCACCGAGCATCCCGAACGGGAATGGCCGAGGTCCCTGATCGGTTTGGATAGTGAACATACGCTTCAAGACAGAGTCGGCGGCCAAGTCGCAACGCAGCTCGTCGACTGCGTTACGGACCGACCACCGCGCGCCGGCCGCAGGCGTATAGGCGTCACCCGCGTGATGCTCGGTGCTGCCGGCTTCAACACGCAAGCGATTAAGGCGGGAATGGAAAAGCTCGTGTGCGAGCATGCTGACCCTGCGGGTGTCGCTGACCGACTCGCCGTCCCACCAGCCGGCGTCGATGACCACCCGTGCTCCGGCGTGATCCTCGTCAAGCGACACCGCTTTGCCGCGCACGGTACCGCCGAGTCGAGCTGACTCGAACGGGCCGAAGTCGTGCCCGCCGATCCTCAACGCCTCGTTGACCGCGGCATCGAATTGGGCGGCCAGCACGACCGTAACGCTCAGGCGCTCGGGGCGCGGCGCGTGCTCATCGAGCAGCGCATCGACAAGGCGAGCAAGATCAGTAGCCGACGCGGACGCCGGGACACCGTCGTCACCGCAGATGGTGAGGGTCGCTGAAGACACCCTGCGAGGGTCCCCGACGCCGAGCGGCGTTGCGCCCGGACACGCCGAAGGGCCTCGGGCCATTAGACACCGGACGCCGTCTAACCTTGAAACATCGTAGGACTCGTCCGCCCACACCGCGCGGTTAGCACACGGCGGGCCTGGTAGCCGGTGTCTGCGACACTGGACCTTGATGAATCCGCTAGCGACTTTTGCCCGTAACGACCGGTGCTGGTGTGGCGCCGGTATCAAGTACAAGCAATGTCACGGTGCGATTCGGCCGCTTTCGATTCCCGGAGAGTCGATCACCCGGGACGACGGCGACGGCGACGTCTGGATCGCTCCACACACCAAGGTCACGATAAACGGACTCCACATCTCGCCGAACGGCGTCGGCCTGACCCTTCCAACCGGACGGCCGGAGGCCCGGCCTGTGGATGTACCACCGGCGGTCAAAACCCTGCTGGACGTTTCCGCGCCAACCGAGGTCCTCACGCTGCCGGTGCTAGGCCGGCACCGCTTCGACCTGTACGAGCATGCCGGATTCCGATCCGGACATACCGGCGACCGTGACCTGCTCGCCGACGCGATCTCAGGGCTCAGCGTAGCGGTGATGCACGCGCTCGCGGCGATGGGCCGGAGCCGGCAATCCCAGCCCACAGTGCTGTGGAACGACGACACCGAGGCCACCCGACTGCTGGGCCAGACCCTGCTATGGGCCGACCACGTCTGCGTAGCCGATCGAGTCTTCGACGCGATCGTCAACGACCGCTCCGACGACGCGCTCGCAGATGCCCTCGCTCACCAGGAACGGCTGCGCCCGCTAGTCGAGGCCGGCGTGGTCGTGCCAGTACCCCAAGAACTTGGGGTGGCCGCGCAGGCCACTGCGGTCGAACAGATGACCGCCCGGGACCTGCGCCGCGCCGCCTTGGTCGACTGGGTCCGCCTACAACTGGTGGTCGAAGGACCGACAGCACGGGAGGCCATGCTTGTCACTGCCCGCGACGATACCGAGCGATGGCCGAGGTTCTGGCTGTACTCCCGTCGCGGTGGAGAAGCCACTGCCAGGGCATCGATGTTCGGCCGACCGCTGCTGGGCACGTACGACCCGAACCATAACTATGAGCCGTGGCGGCAGCAGGTGCTCGACCAGGCAACCGCTTGGTATGTGCAGCGACTCAACGAGCGGCTCGTCACCGGCGAGACGTTCACCGCCGATTACCTGACCGCTTCACCGTTCGAGGCGCGGCTACTCGCCCGCAAGGGGCACTGCCCCACAGTCCGGCGCACGCTGCGATCTGGGCGGACATCCCCGTCCTCCCCGACGCCGACGCGTCTACCCTGGCGCGGGCGGCGGCCGAGGACGAGGCCGTGGAGGACCTGCGCAGTAAGGTCCGATTCGCCATGCGTACCGCACGGACGCTCAGCGAAAGCACTGACGCGCTCACCGGCCTAGGTGAGGAACTCGCCTTTGCCGGCCGCCAACTCGAGCGAAAGGTCCGCACCGAGCGTCGCTGGCAGGCCATTGTTCCCGGGCTGGTCGGTGCCGGTGGGATTGCGCTCGGCGCTGCGGGTGGACTCCCTGGCATCGCCGCCGGCGCCCTCGGCGCCATCAGCTCACTAGTTCCCTACCGCGCCGCCCTCGCCGAGCGGCGGCGTAACGCCGCGTACCTGTTCTTCATCGCCAACCGTGCGAAGCGGTAATCAGGAGCGGGTCCACTGGGCTGGCTGACTCTCGTCCACGCAGCCGGCGTCGGCCATCACCAGTGGATGTTCAGGTCGAACAGCGGACCCGGATACGGCCCGTATACGGTCAGCTTGCGGCATTTCAGCGAAGATGTCCCGGTAGAGGTCGGTGTCCGGGGAGCGGGCGAGGGCCGGCATTCCACCGGGTCGACGGACCTGATGCATTGCTGTCCTGTCCGGCGGATGGTTGCATCCAGAGGAGCGTTGACCTGCGGATGGCAAGGTGGGTCCGCACGGACCTCCATAAAGGTTGTTCAGACCTACTTTGCACATTCGGTGATCACCAGGGGACGCATCCGCCCTGGACCTAGACAGTAGGCGATCATGGATTGGCTTTCCGGCGTAGGACGCCGCTGGACAGCCAATGCGCGACGGTCGCCGCTAGGTGGACGACCGTCTGGGCCTCGGTTTGGTCCTGGCGTCGAGACTTCGGCGCACCGCCATGTCGGGACACTTGCGCGTGCCAGATCAGCTCTAGCATTCCGACGAGGTGGGTGATGTCGCGTGGCTGGCCTTCGTGACCAGGCAGGAGAAGTTCCCACTTGGTGAAGCTGTTGTTGCGTAGTTCGCCGATGACGGTGCCCAGCGTTGACCGACCGCCCTGGGCTTTGCTGGGCTCAACCAATGGACATGCGATATCCTCGATGGCTCGAATCACTTCGTGGAAGACCTTGTCTGGATCTGGACTGCGACCATAGGCCGCCGCCCACGCGACGAGAAGGTGGTCCTGGGCAGCCGGTGGTGCTGCGGCGACCGCTTCGCGCGCCGCGGCGGTGATGGCCGGTTCGAGTCGCCGTTCGAGGCCGTCGCCGCGACCGTTGACGCACCACACTGACCGGCCGAGCGCCAAGATCTGGTCCAGTTCGGCGAGGTGAGCAGGCCAAGGTTGTTTCAAGTACGGATCGTCAACGGCCCGCTTGCGCCGGGCTTCGGGGGCATCTTGGGATACCAGAACAGGACGAAGTCGGTGACGGTGAGGAGGTTGTCTCCGGAGCGTCCGGCTAGGAAGACGCCAATTCGCAGCTGGAGTTCGTCCCAGTAGGCATCCAACCCAGCCATACGGTGTTTCATGACCCACCTCTCCAGGGGGCCGAATAGATGGGGTGGAACACCGTCGACAAGTTCTGTCTCGGGTGGCAGACCGGCTCGACGTCTGCCCAGGTCGGTCCAGGTACTCACGGCCGGTGATCCCTTCTGGTCGGTTTCGTCTGCGCCATGATGTCGCAAAGCCCTTGAGGTAAGGAAACGGGTTCCTCTCCCTCAACCCGAGCGGACGGTGATCTGCCCCAGGGACGTCTAGAGACCTTTCGGGGTCAGGGTGGGGATAGTCCGGTGGCGGTGAGGTAGCCGTCGATGATGCCTGCACGGTATTGCATGCGTTTGAGGCGGTTCTTCACCGCGGTGGTCAGTGCGGTGGCGGTGGTGGCGGGGAGGTTGGCCAGGCTGCGTTTCATCACCGACCAGACCTTCTCGACCGGGTTGAGCTCGGGGGCGTAGCCGGGCAGCAGGTAGACCCTGAGCCAGGGCCGGCCGGCGATCAACTCACGCATCCGCGCGGACTTGTGCCCTGCTAACCGGTCCCAAACCAACACGATCGGTGCGCCGAGTTGTCGGTGGGCGGCGTCCAGCAGGTCGGCGAAGTCGGGTTCCCGGAACCCTTTCGGGTCGGTCTTGCGGCCGCGGTAGGTGCGGGTGCGGTAGATCAGCCGGCTGGGGTGGCCGGGCCGGTAGCAGACCAGCCCGGCTATCGATACCCGGACGTTGCCTTTGGCGGTGACCTTGACGACCGGGGTGTGGCCGCGTGGGGCCCAGGTGGTCGCCTTGGCGGGGTGAAGAGTTTGGCCGGCTTCGTCGGCGAAACAGATCCAGGCGTTCAGCCTGCCCGCGAGTCTTTTACCGCCGGCCACTGATATCGGCGCCAGCGGGCGATGGCTTGCTCGTCCCGCTCGATCGCCCGCTGGGTCGGCAGTTGCGGGCTGAACCCGATCCGCCGCATCGCCTCCCAGGTCGTGGTCACACTGACCCGGACCTTGAACATCAGGCCGATCAACGCCGCGACCCGCGCCAACGTCCAGCGTTGGTCCTCGTCGTAGCCGGCCGCGGCCGGGCCTTGTTCCAGCCGGGCCTTCAGCTTGGCCAGTTGTGCGTCGGACAGTTTCGGATCCGGCCCCGATGCGCCCTTGGACGCCAACGCCTGCACACCACCGGCCTGCCAGGCACGCCGCCACACGTACGCTGAGCTTCCCCGGTTCTCCGGACACCTGAGGTGAGGTGGACGGCGGCTTCCAGGAAGGATGTCGTCTCATGCCTGCCCCACACCCTGCAGAGTTCCGCCAGCGAGCCGTGCAGTTGGCCCGGACCGGCGACAAACCGGTCGCGATGTTGGCGAAGGATTTGGGTATCAGCGAGTCGTGTCTGCGTAACTGGATGGCCCAGGCCGACGTCGACGACGCCGGCGGCGGCGGTGCGGGTCGGTTGAGCAGTGCGGAGAAGAAGGAGTTGGCCGAGCTGCGCCGCCGTAACCGGCAGCTTGAGGTGGAGAATGAGATTCTCAAGCGGGCGGCTGCTTACTTCGCCCGGGAGAATGTGCTCCCAAAGTAGCGTTCGGGTTGGTCCGAGAACTCGCCGATGACGGCATCGACGTCGCGGTGGCCTGCCGAGTGCTGGGTGTGTCCCGCTCCGGATTTTACGAATGGAAGGATCGGCCGGTATCGGCGCGGGAGCAGGAGAACGAGATGCTGCTGCGGTACATCGAGAAAATCCACGCTGATCCGCGGAAGAAAACGTACGGGTCGCCCCGGGTACACGCTGAGTTGACCCTCGGCGTGGGCCTGCACGTGAATGAGAAACGGGTGGCCCGGCTGATGCGGTCGGCGGGCATCCAGGGCCTGTACTACCGGCGCCGGTCCTGGTGCACCGTCCGTGACCCGCAGGCCACGCCGTCGGCGGACCTGGTCAACCGACAGTTCGATGTGGACGCGCCGAACCGGTTGTGGCTGACCGACATCACCGAACACCCTACCGAGGAGGGCAAGCTGTACTGCGCCGCGGTCATGGACGCCTACAGTCGGCGGATCATCGGCTACTCCATGGCCGATCATCTTCGTACCGAGCTGGTCCTGGACGCGTTGTCGATGGCGATCGTCCGCCGCCCACCAGCCCGGCAGGAAACGATTCTGCATTCCGATCACGGCACCCAATACACATCATGGGACTTCGGTCAGCGTCTGCGGAAAACCGGTCTGCTCGGCTCGATGGGTACCGTCGGCGACTGCTACGACAACGCCATGATGGAATCCTTCTGGGGAACTCTACAACTAGAGGTACTCGACCGCAAGAAATGGAAGACCCGCGACGAGCTTGCCAACGCTATCTTCGAATGGATAGAATGCTGGTACAACCCGGTAAGACGCCATTCCAGCCTCGGAATGCGCAGTCCCATCGAGTTCGAGAAACTCCACACCCCGTCTGATCACGACCGTTGACCCCACACCTCGGGTGTCCGGCCTACGGGGGAAGCTCACGCCGACTTTTCCGACACCTCTAACCGTTTGGCGACCTCGACCGGCCCCACACCCTGGGCGAACAGGTCCGCGGCCCGCCTGCGGACCTGTTCACGCCGCACCCGTGCCGCCTGGTTGAGCCCGCCGCCGTCGCCGTACCTCATGACCATCAACCCAAGCGGACAAACCCACAGAAAGCGATCACCCGGAAGAAGCATTGTGGACAGACGACAAACCTCCACCCGAAAGGTCTCTAGTGACATGGTGGACGTGTCACTGGTTATTGCGATGGCCAGCATTGTCGCAGTTTGGGCAGGGTGAGGTCGGCGGCGAGGCTGGTGCCGCTGTACCAGATCGTGTCTCCGGCCGCGTTGCGGTCATCAGGTAACGCGACGGCGTATCCGATGAGCTGGTTCGGGCCGGTGGCGCTGGTGCGGGTTCGCACGAGCAGGCCGGATGCGCGGAGGCGTTGCAGGAAATCGCGTTCGTGGCTGGCGGTGTCGGCGGCGGCGCGGACCAGCCGCCGGAGTTGGTGGCCGGGGGAGTTGCCCGAAGTGCTGGACACCTGGCCGGACTGCCTGCTACGCGACCGCCTCACCGAGGAGTTCCTCACGACGGCGTTCCCCCGGGTGCCGGTCCGGGTCTGGCCCCACAACTGACCAAGGCTGAGTGGCTCCCACGCCTGACGCCGGGGAGCTACTCAGCCGCCTAGGCAAGAGTGCAGACAGCGACGATCATGACCCGATCGACCGCCGCACGACGTTGCGGTACCGCGAAAATTACTACCAACCCACCGCCGTACACCCGACCTCACCCACCTGATCAACCCCGTGGCGGCAGCGCCCACGTACCATCCAGCCCGACAAACGTGGTGTTGTCGCTGGTCACGGCGCGTTCCCATGTTGTACGGGACCGCCGGGGATTCGAACCCACACTCCTTCACGTCACCGCTGGCCACGAATCGTGCTGTGTTGAGATGTCGGCGAGCGCCCCCACCAGCCGTCCATAGGGTCATCAGCCTGCAAGTACGCGCACAAGATGGGCTGCTCGATAGGATGTATCCGTCTTGGGCGGAGGATGCCGACCTTCCGCAAACGCCTCAGGACGGCGGCCCTTCCGCAGGTGCTGATCGCACCAGCGGTAGGGCCACAGTTGACATTCCTGTCAGACCTACTTCTGACGCCTGGACCCCCTGGTTACACCGCTGGTTGGTTGCCTAAGGCGAGTGGGTGTGGCTCGCCGGTGAGGGCGGACAGCGCGGCGGCGACCTCGTGGATGGTGGCCCGGATGTAGGTGGTGGTCGTTCCGGCGTCGGCGCTGCTGTCGCTGTGTCCGGCGTAGGCGCGGGCAACGCCGTAGCCAAAGGTTCGCTCCACCCACGTCAAGGTGGTGTGCCGGAGCCAGTGGGTGCTGATGCCCTGGGTGGTCACCCAGGGCAGGTGTCGGCCGATGCGGGTCCAGAGGTGGTCGTAGCGGCGGTAGGTGATCGGACGGCCGCTGCGGTAACGCAGCAACTGGCCGGTCGCTGGTGCGTGTCGTTCTTCAGCATGTGCCACAAGATGGGTCATCAGGGTGGGTGAGACCGGTTGCCACCGCACGGTGCCGCCCTTCTCCTGCAGCATGATCAGGCACTGGTCTGGGTCCAGGTCAGCCGGTCGCAGTGCAAGCGCTCCTCCACGCCGGCAGGCGGTCTCTGTATGCAGCCGCAGCAGCGTGCTGTCCAGCGCGGGGTCGTCACCTGTCGCGGCCGCGACCGTGTTGATCTCGGCCAGGCGCATGTCCATGACCGCCCGGCGAGTACTGGGCAGGCGCCGCGGCTTGGCCACCTTCCGGGCCGGATTGTCAGCCTCCGGAATGTGCCCATCCTTGACTGCATGGTTGTACAGGCACCGCATCGCCGCGATCAGGTGCTCCGCGGCACTGCGGCCACCGCGACCGTTGCGGCGCACGACCACGTTCTTCTTGACGTGCTCGGTGAGCCGTTCGATCTGCGACGGGGTTGGCTCATCCAGCCGCCGCGTACCCCATTCCTGCTCGATCCTCGCCCAGTAGCTGCCGTACACACGGCGGGTGCCGTCGCTGACCGCGGCAGCCACCACCGGGATGTACTCGGTGAACGTCGGCGCAGACTGGGTCGGCGTGGTCTGGAGCAGGTCCAGCGGCGAGACACCCAACCTCGCCAGCAGCAGCCGAGCAGCCTGCACCTCGGCCTGCCGTGACTCAGGGTTCGATGGCCCGCTCATGCCGCCTCACCACCCAGGACCGCGGCGTACAGCTGGTCGACCATCGCATCCAGCATCACCGGGGGTGCACCACCAGCCGGCCCTGGGCACGGTCGGCGGCCAGCAGGACGCGATCCCCACCGGCCAGATCGCACCGGTGGCGGACCACCGCCGGCAAGCGCACATGGCCCAGCCCAGTCACCGCGAACACACCACAAAGGTCAGCCCGGACCAGCACAAGCCCACGCACCTCGCAAATGTCCAGACGGGTACCGCCGACCCACCCAAGCGACCTGATCAAGGCACGGTCAGCGACCCGACCACGATCGTCGAGCGTGGCCAGCCCGTACACGGTGGCTCGGTCCCGGGCACGGGACAGCTCAGGCAGCGGTGGGCGCGGTGGGGCGGCCCAGCGGGCCTCAGCCCGCCCAGGAGCCAGGTATGGAACCACCGGGGACACCACACCGGCGCTCATCGGACCCACCCCCGTGCGGCGATGCCGATGCAGATGGGATGTCGCAGCCATGCGACCAAGGCGTGCTGGAACGCCCTTGACCACAGGCACTCAAAGCGTGGCACAAATGCTACAAATCGGTGTCCGAGGGGGACTTGAACCCCCACGCCCTATACGGGCACTAGCACCTCAAGCTAGCGCGTCTGCCATTCCGCCACCCGGACTTGTGCGTCCACTCTACCGGGCGCCATGGAACGGGCGCACCGTCCAGTAGCTGCCCGGCGGGCCGCACGGGGCATCACTGTACACGGCTCGGGCGGGCGACGCACAGCAGCCCACGCCGTCCACGACGCGGGCAAAATCCAGCGGCGACGGGGCGCCGGTCCCCCAGACTTCCCCATGACAATCACCCGCATCAACCCGGACAATCTGCACGATACTCCCGGATATCACCACGTCACGGTCGTCGCGGCCGGGCGTACGGCGTACCTGGCGGGGCAGTGTCCGCTGGACGCGAGCGGTGCGGTGGTGGACGGCGGCTTCGATGCGCAGGTCGACCAGGTGGCGGCCAATGCGGTGGCGGCGCTCGCGGCGGTCGGGGCCGGGCCGGAGCGGGTGGTCCGGACGGTGATCTACGTGGTGAGCGACGACGGGGCGGTGTTGTCGCAAGTATGGGACCGCTTCCTGGCCTCGCCGCTGGCGCCGGCGTTCACGTCGGCCAGCACGCTGCTGGGCGTGGCCCGGTTGGGGTTCACCGGGCAGCTCGTCGAGTTGGACGTTACGGCAGCTCTGGGGTAGCGACGGGACCCCGGGTAGCGCGACACGCAGGCCGGCAGGCAGCATGACGGGCGTGTCGCAGCCGTCTCACCTTGCCCTCGCGCAGCAGAACGCTCGTGCCATGCGCGACGCCGGTGATCTATCCAACGCCCGGGTGATGCTCGACCAGACGCTGGAGGGGGCTCGGGCCGCGCTCGGCGAGGATAGCCCGGAGGTGCTGGCCACCGCGCATGTGCTGGCCGGCCTGCACCGGGAGGCGGGCGATCCGGCGGCGGCGCGGCGGGTGCTGGAGGAGGCGTACGGGGCGGGGCAGTTGCGGCTCGGCGACGCGCACCCGCTGATGCTGGCGATCTCGTTCGACCTGGGCGGTGTGGCCGAGGAGCTCGGCAACCGGCACGAGGCCCGCCGGGCGTTCGGCCGGGTGGCCGCGCACGGGCCCGCGGTGCTCGGCGACGAGCATTGGACGGTACGGGCGGCGCGGGAGTACCTCGGCGACGCCCAGCCGTCGGTGGAGCTGACCATCCCGCCGGAGCTCCCGCCGCCACCACCGCCGATGCAGTTTCCCTCGTCAGCGGCGTTCAGCATCCCGAGCGCACCGCAGCCAAGTGCGCCACCCGCCCCGATCCACCCGGCACCGGTCCACACGCCCAACTACAGCCAGGAACCGACGTACCAGGTAAGGCCGCCTCGCCGGGTGCGCGGCGCGACAGTGGCCGCGATGATCGCGGCGGCGGCCGCCGTGGTGGCGGCCGGGTTCGTCGGTATCCAGGTGTTCATGAACAGCGGGGGCGACGACCCGGGTACGCGGCAGACGCAGGGACCGCGGCTGGCCGGCGACCCGCCCACCGAGCTGAGCCTGCGGGTGGACGGTACGGCGATCACGGTCACCTGGAAGGACCCGAGCGACGGCACCGTGCCGTTCATCGTGTCGGGTGCGCAGACCGGCCGGCAGCACCGGGCGATGGCCACCGTCAGCCCCGGCGAGACGACCTATACCATCAACGGGCTCAATCCCCGGCTGGGCTACTGCTTCACGGTTCTGGCCGTCTACAGCACCGACCAGTACGCCACATCGGGCCAGGTGTGTACGGAGCGCAACTCCCCGACTCCGCAGTAATCCACAGTTACCAAGATCACGCGCAACTGGAACGACCTGCGCGGAAGCCAAGGTCATCGGGGTTATCCACAGCCTTGGTGGGGTGTATCCACAGCGGGTATCCCGCTACCCAAAAGTGGCCCTATGATGGCACCCGGCATTTTGGGGGAGGAACGCAGCACGATAGCGCGTGGGCTACCGGGTCCGCGTACGGGGTGGGGAGGACGGCCGACTGTGGTCACCACAGGCACCGGCATGGCAAGCGCAACACCGACAAGCACACCGGAGGCACCAGGCAAGCGCCGATCGCTCAAGCGCGGCGGCCTGGTCACGATCGCCACGGTTCTGGCGCTCGTGGTCGCCATGGGCCTGACGATTCTCGGGCTGGGCGCCGCCGACCACGCGGTCGCCAACTACGACGCCAGCGCCTGGCTGTGGAGCACGGTGCGCAGCGAGATGGCGCGGGTCAACGGCGTCACCGGCCGGGTCGACACCCGCCTACAGATCCCGCGCGGCCAAGGGCACTCGATGCAGGTGACCCAGACCGACCGGTTCCTGCTCCTGCGCGACCTCAACACCGGGCAGGTCAGCTCGCTGGATCTGGCCACGCTGCAGGTCACCGCCACCACCCAGACCACCGCCGGCCTCGGCGTGAGCGTCGCGCTGCAGGACGACGCGGCGTTCGTCGTCGACGCGGTGCAGGGCGTGGTGCGCCAGCTCGACCCGCGTTCGCTGGTGCCGATCGGCGAGCCGGTGCGCTACCCGCCTGGCCTGACCGGCGGCCATTTCGACGGCGGCGGCAACCTGTGGGTGGCCGTGCCCAGTGAGGGCACCGTGTCCGCGGTGACCGCGGCGCCGCTGCCCTCCGAGCCGGCGGCCGCGGGCGGCGCCGGTGGCAGCGGGGTGAGCCCCAAGCAGATCCGCACCGTCGACGTGGCCGACCCCAGCCACGACCTGACCATCTCTACGCTGGACAACGGCGTCGCCGTGCTCGACCGCACCACCAAGACGCTGACCACGGTCCGCGGCGAGCAGAAGAGCACCACCCCGCTGACCATGAACGGGTTGGGTGCGCTGCCGACGCGTACGGACGGCGGGAAGATCCCGGTGACGGTGCCCGACGAGCGCCACGTGTGGATCGTCGACGACCACGCGGTCAAGGACTTCCCGGTGCCCGGCGACGGCGCCAAGCTGCAGCCGGCGGTCGCCTGGGCCGGCCGGTTCTACGCCGCCGACGAGTCCAGCGGCACGGTGTACGTCTTCGACGAGAACGGCCAGCTGGTCAACAAGTTCGAGGTCAAGGGCGCCAGTGGCCCGCTCGAGCTGGAGGTGCGGGAAAACTACCTGTTCATCAACGCACCCAACTCGCAGGTCGCCACGGTGGTCGACGACAAGCACCAGGTGCGCGAGGTCGACAAGTACGCCAACGACGTGCTCGGCGGCGACCCGCCGCCCCCTCCCCCGCCGCCGGTGGAGAAGGACCCGCCGGTCGGCAAGCCGGGCGCACCGCGGTCGGTGACCGCCACGGCGGGCAACGCCGAGGTACAGGTGAGCTGGCGGGCCGCCAACCCCAACGGCGCCGACATCACCAAATATGTGGTGGAGGGTGCTGGCAAGACCATCGAGGTGGGCGCCAACCAGCGTTCCGTGCAGATCACCGGCCTGGTCAACGGCCAGGAGTACCGGTTCTCCGTGCACGCCGTGAACGAGGAGGGCGCCGGTCCGGAGCGGCAGAGCAACCCGGTCGTGCCCACCTCGGAGGTGCCGGACCCGCCGGCCAGCGTGACCGCCGAGGCGCGCCCGGACGGCACCGTCGCGGTCACGTGGCCGGCGGCCAACGGCCAGGGCCTACAGATCAAGAAGTACGTGGTCACCGCGGTCGCGGCGGGCGCCACCGCGCCGGCCGGCGAGTCGACCTCGACCGAGCTGGTCGTCCCGGCCGGCGAGCTGGAGTACGGCAACCAGTACGCGTTCCAGGTCGTCTCGGTCAACGAGCGGGGCGGGGCGTCCGAGCCGTCGCCGATCAGCGGCAGCGTGGTGCCGTTCAAGGTGCCGGACGCGCCGCCGGCCGTGCAGGCGACCACGGTCGCCGACAAGGCCGGCACGATCAAGGTCTCCTGGGCGACGCCCGCGGAGAACGGCCGGCCCATCACGAAGTACGTCGTGGAGGCCAACGGCAACAAGCAGGACGTCACCGGCAACGCGGTCGAGCTGACCGGCTTCGGCGAGGGCGAAACCGTCACGGTCAAGGTGCGGGCCGTCAACGAGGCCGGCGAGGGCCCGGAGGTCACCGGCACAGCGCGTACCGTGGCAAAGCCAACCGTCACCGTGACCGGCGGCGGCGTGACCGAGACCACGGCGACGGTCACCGTGAGCGTCAACGACGGCGGCGGCCAGGCCTCGTGCAAGCTCACGGCGGGCGGCAAGACCGTCAGCGGCGGCTGCGACTCGCTCAGCGTCACCGGCCTGCAGCCGGGCACGGCGTACGACTACACGTTCACCGCCACCAACGCGGCCGGCGACGGCACCGCGTCCGGCACCCGGACCACCGAGAAGGTGTACGGCAAGTCGGTCTGCGTCAACAACACCGGCAGCAGCGACCCGGCGCAGCGGGTGTGGTGCAACGACAGCGGAAACGGCATGGGCGTGTTCAGCGGCACCTCGCTGAGCACCACGCAGATCGGCCGCGGCAGCAACGGCGGGCAGATCGAGGCGATCTGCCACACCACCGGGGAGGGCATCAACGACTACGTCTACAACCCCGGCAAGATGGGCACCAGCCCGGACGACAGCACGAGCGTCTGGATCCGGATCCGGTGGAGCGGGGCCGAGCGGTACATGTCGTTCGCCTGGTTCAACGTCAACGGCGTGTCCGACCCGGACGACCTCGGACCCCTGCCGAGCTGCTGATGACCGCGACCGTCAACCACCACGTCGAGGCGCTGACCCCGCAGCACGTGCAGGGCTTCGCCCAGCTGGCCGCGCGGCTGGCCGACAACATCGGCGCGGTCGTGCTGGGCAAGCCGCAGGTCGTGCGGCTTGCCCTGACGGCACTGTTCGCGCAGGGGCACGTCCTGCTCGAAGACGTGCCCGGCGTCGGCAAGACCACGCTGGCCCGCGCGATGGCCGCCACCATCCGCGGGCAGTGGCGGCGTATCCAGTTCACGCCCGACCTGCTGCCGGCCGACGTGTCCGGTGTGACGATCTTCAACCAGGCCACCCGGGGGTTCGAGTTCCACCCCGGGCCGGTCTTCGCCAACGTCGTCATCGCCGACGAGATCAACCGGGCCTCGCCGAAGACGCAGTCCGCGCTGCTGGAGGTGATGGAGGAGCGCACCGTCACCGTCGACGGCGTACGGCACCCGGTGCCGCGGCCGTTCCTCGTGGTCGCGACGCAGAACCCGGTCGAGATGGACGGCACCTACCGGCTGCCCGAGGCGCAGCTCGACCGGTTCCTTGTCAAGCTGTCGGTGGGCTACCCGAGCGAGGCGGTCGAGATCGAGGTGCTGCGGGGAGCCACCATGCGCTCGCCGGAGGCACTGGAGGCGGTCGCCGACACCAACATGCTCGGGCAGATGGTGGCGATGGCGCAGCGCGTGCACATCGCCGACCCGCTCTACGCGTACTCGGTCCGGCTGGCCGCCGCCACCCGCAACCACCCGCACGTCCGGGTCGGGGTCAGCCCGCGCGGGGTGATCGCCCTGACCCGCGCGGCCTGCGCGTACGCCCTCATCGAAGGGCGCGGGTTCGTGCTGCCCGAAGACCTCAAGACCCTGCTGGAGCCGGTCTTCGCGCACCGGATCCTGCTGTCCTCCGACGCCCAGCTGCGCGGGGTCACCTCCGCCGACGTGCTGCGCGACGCGGTGCAGCAGGTGCCGGTGCCGCTGCCGGCCGGCCACCAACCCCCGCCCGGATAGATGCGGCTCACCCCGCGCGGCATCGGTTTGGCGGCCAGCGCCGGCGTACTGCTGGTGGCCGGCTTCTGGGCCGGCTACCCGGAGCTGACCGTGCTCGGCAGCGCCGCCGCGATCGCGAGCGGATGCGCGTTCGTCCACGCGGCGTGGCGGCCCGGCCTGGCCGTCACCCGGGTCGCCGACCCCGACCGGGTGGCCCGCGGCGACCCGGCCACGATGACGCTGACCGTGCGCAACACCGGCCGGCTCGCCTCGGCCAGCCTGATCGCCGAGGACCGGTGCGGCGCCCGGCCGGTGCCCGTGCCGCTGCTGCGCCTGCGCCCCGGCCGCGACACCACCGTCAGCTACCCGGTGCCGACCCACCACCGGGGCGTGATCCCGGTCGGCCCGCTGCGGGTCACCCGGCGCGACGCGCTGGGCCTGGTCGCGCTGGCCCGGTCGCACGGCCAGACCACCACGGTGTGGGTGCACCCGCGGATCCACCACCTGACCGCCATCCCGGCCGGGGTCGCCCGCAGCCTCGACGGCCGCCTCGACCGGGTGCCGCACGGCACGATCACCTTCGACTCCCTGCGCGAGTACGTCGTGGGCGACGAGCTGCGCCGGGTGCACTGGCGTACCAGCGCGAAGGTCGGCGAGCTGATGGTGCGCGAGGACCTCGACACCAGCCTGCCGCGCCTGGTCGTGCTGCTGGACGACCGGGCGGCCGCCCATCCCACCGAGAGCGTCGACGAGACGTTCGAGTCCGCCTGCGAGGCCGCCGCCTCCATCGTCGCGGCCGCCACCCGCGAAGACGTGCCGGTCACCTTGCACCTGGTGTCCGGGAGCGCGACCAGCGGCGGCGACTTCCTGGACCGGCTGGCCGAGGCCGCGCTGCACCGCGACGGCGACCTGGGCGCGGCCACCACCCGGCTGCGCCAGCAAAAGCCCGGCGACACGCTCATCTTCCTCACCGGCCCGGGCGGGGCCGCCGACCTGGGACTCGTGGGCGCGCTGCGCGGGCCGTACCCGGCGATCGTGGTCGGGATGTTCGGCTCGCACGGCCCGACGCCGGCCGCGGTCGACGGCATGATCATGCTGGACGCCAAGGACGGCACGGACTTCGCCGCCGAGTGGGAAGGCGTCCAGCGGTGGTGAGCGAGGGCGGCGGCGCGGCAGCGTCTTCCCGGCGGCGCGGCGAGCCGGGACCACTCGCGAACGCTGCCGCCGCCGGGAAGGCGCTGCCTCCAGGCGCCGCCGCGCTCGCTCACCTGGAGGCACGGTGGTGAGGCTGTTGCGGGGCGCCGTCGTACCCGTGGTGCTGGTCCTGCTCGTGGCGCTGACCGGTGCGGCGCTGGCGCGGATCTACGCCGGCCCGCTGCTGCCCCAGCTCGTGGTCGGCGCGGCGATCGGGTCGGTCGGCGTCAGCGCCGCCACCCGGCGGATGCCGTCGTGGCTGGTCGCGCCGGTCTCGGTGACCACGATGGCGATCTACACGGTGCTGGCGTTGCAGCTGGCCGCGTCCCGGGCGCAGCTGCCCGGCGGCCTGGCCGAGGTGCTGTCCGACGCCGCCCGCAACGGCATCCCGCGCCTGCTCACCGCCATGATCCCGGTGGAGCCGACGCCCGACACGGTGCTGGTGCCGGTGGTCGGCGCCTGGCTGGCCGGGCTGGCTGGCACGGAGATCGCGGTGCGCGCCGGCCGGGTGCTGCTGGGCTACGCCGCGCCGGCCGGGCTGTACGCCGGCGCGCTCTACGTCGTGGGCCCCAACGCCGACCCCGCGGTATGGCCGACGCTCGCGTTCGCGGCGATCGCCGCCGCCGGCCTCGCGGTGACCGGACGGCCGCCCACGGCCGCCGCGCCCGGCGAGATCACCGCGCCGGTCCGGACCGCCATGCGGGTACGCGTCGCCGCCAGCGCCGCCGCCGGGCTGGCCGCGGTCGTGGTGCTCGCCGCGACGGTGGGGCCGTTCGTGGCCGACCAGGTGGGTACCCGCCCCGTCGACCCGCGCAAGTACGTCCAGCCGCCGCAGATCGACAGCCTCGACGAAAACCCGCTGATCCGGATCTCCGGCTGGGCGCTCAACCCCGACCAGCACCTGCTCGACGTGGCCAGCCAGCCCGGCGGCCCGCTGCGGATCCGGCTGGCTGTACTCAACGACTACGACGGGATCACCTGGCGGGTCGGCGCCACGTACCGCAACGCCGGCCGGGTGCTGCCCCCACCCAGCGTCCTCCCGAACTCCACAGTGGACACCGTCCGGCAGGACATCACGATCGCCGACCTCACCGGGCGGCTGCTGCCCGCGGTCGCCTCCCCACCGGGGTGGACGGGGCCCGGGTGGCGTACGACCCGGGCAGCGGCACACTCATCCGGCCCGAAGGACTCACCGCCGGACTGCGCTACACGGTCACCTCCACCCGCGAAGCCCCGGACCTGGGCCTGCTGTCCGCCGCGGACGTGCCATCCGGCGACGCGGTGGCCCGGGTCCTGCGCCTCGGCGAGGGCGTGCCCGAGCAGATCCAGCGCCTGGCCGACCAGATCGCCGCCGAAAACGGCGCGCCGTACCAACGGGCGGTCGCGATCGAGGAGTTCCTCGGCACGCACTACCGGATCTCGGCCGACGCGCCCAGCGGCCACGCGTACCCGAACCTGGGCTTCTTCCTGTTCGGTCCGCGCAACGGCGGCGGGCAGGAGGGCACATCCGAGCAGTTCGCCGCGGCCTATGCGGTGCTCGCCCGGCTCATGGGCCTGCCGACCCGGGTGGTCGTCGGCTTCCAGTCGGCGACCGGCAACGGCCCGGTCCGCGGCGCCGACGCGTTCGCCTGGCCGGAGGTGCTCTTCGAGGGCGTGGGCTGGGTGCCGTTCGACCCGATGCCGAAGCCGGACACCGAGCCCCGCCCGGTCGAGGAGGACTTCAAGCCACCCACCGACCCGCCGACCGAAGAGCCGACCAACGCGCCCACCGAGACCGCCGAATCGAGCGCCCCGGCCACCCCGATCGCCGACGCCGGCACGTCCGGCGGCGCCCTGACCGGCGCGGTGATCGCGGGCGGGCTGAGCACGCTGCTGGTGCTGGTCCTGGGGGTGCCGCCGTCGCCGTCCTGACCATGCGACGCGGGCTGCGCCGGCGCCGCCTGGGGCACGGGCCGCCGGCGCAGCGGGTCGCCGGAGCCTGGCTGGAGGTCAGCGACGCGCTGCGGCTCGCCGGCCGGCCGGCCGGCTCGCACCTGGACGCCACCGAGGTCGCCACGCACGCGCACGTCGCCGCCGAGGGCCGGCGGGCCACCCAGGTACGCAAGGCCGCGCCGCCGCTGGACGACCTGGCCGGCCTGGTCAACCAGGCGACGTTCGCCCCGTTCGCGACGGACGAGGCACAGGCCCAGCGCGCCGGCGCCCAGGCCGTGGCGTACGCGGACGAGCTGCGCTCGCGCCGCTCCTGGTGGCGCCGCCTGTGGTGGTCCCTGCACCCCGGCCCGCTGCGCTGGTCCCGCTCCGCTAGCCGCCGCCGAGGCGAGCCACCATCGTCCGCATAGCGCCCAGCCAACCGTCCGGGTCGGCGGCCTTGCGTTGGGTGTACGCCGCGACCTCCGGGTGCGGCAGGATCAGGAAGCGCTCCTCGGCCAACGCGTCCACCACCGACCCGGCGACCTGCTCGGGGGTGAGCACCGCGCCGGACGCGGCCGTCACCAGGGCACCCACGTGCCCGGCGGCCAAGCCGTCGGTCAGCATTGGCGTACGCACGCCCTGCGGGCACAGCGCGCTGACCCGGATGCCCCGATCGCCGTACGTGACGGACAGCCACTCGGCCAGGCCCAGCGCGGCGTGCTTGGTGACCGTGTACGGCGCGTCGCCCACCGCGGTCAGCAGCCCGGCCGCCGAGCAGGTGTGCAGCAGGTAGCCCTCGCCGCGCGCCAGCATCCCGGGCAGCACCGCGCGAGCCGCGTACACATGGGACTGCACGTTGACCGCCCAGGCCCGCTGCCAGTCGGCGTCCGGCGCCTCGATGCCGAGCCCGACCGTGATCCCGGCGTTGGCGCAGAACAGGTCGATCCGGCCGTACCGCTGCTCGGCGGCCGCCACCAGCCCGCGTACCTGGTCTTCGTCGGTGACGTCGACCTGCTCCCCGACGCCGCCGATCTCCGCGGCGACCGCGCGGGCCGCGGCACCGTCGAGGTCGGCGACCACCACGCCGGCCGCGCCCTCGGCGGCGAACCGGCGGGCCAACGCCGCCCCGATGCCGCCCGCCCCGCCGGTGATGACCGCGACCCGACCGTCCAGCTTCATCCTCAGACCTCCACGATGGACGGGGCCTGCTGGTTGGCTCGCTCCGCTCGCTTCGGCCCCGGTTGCCGGCTCAATCCGGGCTGATCGCTCCGCGCCCAGCTCCTGATTGATCCGGCCCCGGGGCCGAGGCCGGCCAGGGCCGGTGGTTCGGGCGTGGGCAGCAGCGCGAGGACGGGCGTGTCGACGCCCGCCTTGACGTACTCCTGGATCAGCCGCCGGCACCGCTCCGGCGATCCGTGCACGATCAGCTCGTCGACCAGCTCGTCCGGCACGGCCGCGGCGGCACCGCGCCGGTCACCGGCCGCCCACGCCCGCCACACCGGGTCCAGCACCGGGGCCCGGCCCAGCCAGCGGTGAAACTCCGCGTACGCCGGCACGGTCAGGTAGGCGGCGATCAGGCGGCGGCCGGCGGCGCGGGCGTAGCCGGCGTCCTCGGTCGGGCAGACGAAGATCCGGGTGACGATCTCGAACCCCGGGCGGCGCCCGCCCAGCGCGTCCACCACCCGGGGCAGGTCGGTGGCCGCCAGCCAGTTCAGGATCGTGCCGTCCGCCTCGGCCGCCGCCAGCCGCAGCATCCCGGGGCGCAGCGCGGCCAGCAGGATCGGCGGCGGCACCGCGGGCGGCCGCTCCAGCGTGAACCGGCGCACCGTGAACGTGCCGAACTCCCCGTCCACCGTGTCGCCGCGCAACGCCGCGCGCAGAAACCGCAGCACGTCCCGGCTGCGGCCGTACGGGTCGGCGAAGGGCACCGCGTTCCACCCCTGCACCACGACCGGCGAGGACGCGCCGATGCCCAGCACGAACCGGCCCGGCGCCGCCTCGGCCAGCGCGGCGGCGCTCATCGCCAGCAGCCCCGGCCCGCGGGTGAACACCGGCGCCACCGCCGTACCCAGCCGCAGGTCCGGCCGCCACGCCGCGGCCAGGGCCAGCGGCGTGAACGCGTCGGCGCCGGCCACCTCGGACGACCACAGGTCGGTAAAGCCCGCCTCGGCCAACGCCGCGTACACGCCGGCGTGCTCGGCCAGCGGGACACCCGACAGCGGCACCGTCATCCCCCAGCGATCCGTCATCGCCCGATCCTGCCATCTCCGATGGTTCCCTCGCTGTGTGACTGACCCGCATCGCTAGGTTAGGGTCTCCTAATGTGAGGGACGAGTCGCTCGCCGATCTGCTCGGCGGCAGGCGTGGCGCGGTCGACGCCACACTGCCGCCGCTGGCTTTCGCGGTGGGCTGGCTCGTGGCCGGGCATTCCCTGTGGGGCGGGGTGATCGGCGCACTGGCCGTCGGCCTCGCCGTGGCCGGCTGGCGACTGGCCCGTGGCGACCGCCCGCGCGCCGTACTCGTGGGGCTGCTCGCGGTGTGCGTGGCCGCGCTGATCGCGTTGCGCACCGGGCGGGCGGCCGACTTCTTCCTGCTGCAGCTCGTGACGAACGCGGCCAGCGCCCTCGCCTGGACGGTCAGCATCGTGCTGCGCTGGCCGCTGCTGGGCGTGGTGGTCGGCACGGTCCTGCGCCAGCGCACCCGCTGGCGGCGCGACCCCGACCTGCTGCGCGCGTACGGCCGGGCCAGCTGGATCTGGGTGCTGCAGTACGCGGTGCGGCTCGCCGTGTTCCTGCCCCTGTACGCCGCCGACCAGGTGATGGCGCTCGGCGCGGCCCGGGCCGTGCTGACCTGGCCGCTGGTCGCCGCCTGCCTCGCGGTGAGCTGGTGGGTCATCCGGCGCTCGCTACCCCCCGACCACCCCGGCCTCCGCCACCCCGTCACAACTCCCGCGGAGCCCGCCCTCTCCACAGCAGACTGACCTGTTAGCAAGGGACCCTTCCTCGTCAAAAAGCGATAACAAGGTGCCCTTCCTTGCATCTCCGGGAGCGCTCCCGCGAGCCGGGTTGCGGTTCTGTTGCCAGGCGGTTACCGTCTGCGCGCGGTCCCCTGGGGGAGGTGAGGAACGCGCTCCGGATCGATGACCTCGTGGTGCCGGTGCCGGACGACGGCAGCCAGCTGCGCCTGTCCGTGCGCGTCAGGCCCGGGGAGATCACCGCGGTCCAGGCCACGCCCGCCGCCGGCACGGCACTGGCCCGCACCGTCGCCGGCCTCGCCGCCCCGCTGTCCGGCCGGGTGTACGTCGCCGACCGCGACGTCACCGACCAGCCGCCGGCCGCCCGCCAGATCGGCTACATCCCCGCCGGCGGCGGACTGCTGCCCACCTGACGGTCCGCGACAACATCGAGTACGGCCTGCGCCGGCGCGAGGTCGTCCGGGAGCTGTCCCGCGACTGGGCCGCCACCGTCACGCACCGCCTCGAACTGGTCCCCACCCTGGAGTTGCGCCCTCACCAGCTCTCCGACGCGCAGCGGCTGCGGGTCGCGCTCGCCCGCGCCGCGGTCTGCCTGCCCGAGGCCCTCGTGGTGGACACCCCCGACCCCGAGATCACCCTCCCCGACCTGGTCGCCCGCGCCACCCTCCCCGCCACCCCGCAGATGGCGGTCCTGGTGATCACGCCGTGACCGGCCCGACGCGGCGCGCGGTGCTGGCCGCCGGCCTCGCCGCCGTCACCGCCGGGTGCGCCAGATCCAGCGGCGCCCTGGAGGTGGCCGTCGTGTGGAGCGGCAGCGAGCTGGGGCTGTTTCGGGACGTCGTACGCAGCTATCCGGGCCGGCGCGTGGAGGTGATCAGCGCGGGCGACGAGATCGACGCTCTGCTGCGCGCCCGGGACCGGGCCGGTGCCCGACCGGACGTGGCCATCCTGCCCCGGCCGGGCCTGGTCGCCGAGTACGCCCGCGCCGGCCGGCTCGAACCCCTCGACGCCACGCTCGCCGGCCGCTTCGCCACCCCGTGGACCGAGCTGCTCACAGTGGACGGTCAGCTCTACGGCGCGTGGGTGAAGGCGGCCCACAAGTCGCTGTTCTGGTACCTGCCGTCGATGCTGCCCAACCCGCCACGCAGCTGGACCGGGCTGCTGCAGATGGTCGAGTCGACCGCCCGCGCCGGCGGACCGGCCCCCCTCGCAATCGGCGCGGCGGACGGCTGGGTGCTCACCGACTGGCTGGAAAACCTGCTCGCCGGCTTCGAGGACGCCGACCTGTACCGCAGCCTCGCCGCCGGCGAACCGCGCTGGGACGCCTGGCAGGTGCGCAACGCGTTCAACGACCTGGCCCGGATCTGGAGCATCCCCGGCGCGGTGGCCGGCGGCGCCCAGCGCGCCCTGCTCACCCAGTTCGAGGAGTCGGTCATCCAGGTGACGAGCCGGCGCGCGGTGACGGTGTTCGAGGGCGACTTCGTCGCCGGGACGGTACGGCGCTTCCAGCCGCCGGAGGGCGCCGAAGACCCGCGCACGTTCCGCTTCCCCGGGTTCGGCGGCCGGCAGCCGCTGGTGGTCGGCGGCGACGCGGCCGTGGTGCTGCGCGACTCGCCCGACGGCCGGGACCTGGTCGACTGGCTGACCGGGCCGGACGCCTTCGCGCCGTGGATCGCCAACGGCGGCTACCTGTCACCCAACCTGTCGATCCCGGTGCAGCGCTATCCACAGCGGACCTTCGTCGCCGAGATCCGCAACCCCGGCGACGGCTTCCTGTTCGACCTGTCCGACCAGATGCCGGGCAGCCTCACCGGCTTCGACGGGCAGGGCGTGTGGAAGATCCTGCAGGACTTCTTCGCCGCCGTCACCGCCCGGGACGCCGACCCGCGCGGCGCGGTCGACGACGCGGTCCACGCCCTCAACACCGCAGCGAGGCGAGCCCAAAAATGAGCGAACGCGGGGTGCTGCTCGGCGAGACCCTGGTCCTCGACGACGTGGGTCCGGCGCGACGCGGCCGGGCGTACCCGACCGTCGGGACCACGGCGGCGCTGCTGTTGCCGGCGGCGCTGCTGCTCGGCGGCCTGGTGCTGTGGCCGGTGCTGCGCACCGCGTACGCCAGCGTCACGGACGGCGGCCGGTTCGTGGGCCTGGACCACTTCCGCACCGCGCTGGCCGAGGACGGCGGCTGGACCGTGCTGGGCCGCACGCTGCTGTGGGCGGCGGTGGTGCCGGCGGTGGTCACGGTCGCGGGCTACCTGCTGGCCGCCGCGTCGCGGCGGACCTCCAGCGGCCGGCTGGTGACGCTCATCCTGGTCGCCCCGATCGCGCTGCCGCTGGTGGTCACCGGCGTGACGTTCCGGCTGCTGTACGACCCGGATCCGGACCGGGGTACGGCCACCTGGCTCACCGGCGGGCTGTGGCTCGGCCCCAAGATGATCACGGTGGCGCTGATGTCGGCGTTCGTGTGGGCCTGGGTCGGGCTGGCGGTGCTGGTGTTCCGGGCCGCGTTCGACGCGCTGCCGCCGGTGCTTTCCGACGCGGTCCGGGCGTACGGCGGCACCCGGCTGGACGCGTTCCGCGACGCGCACTGGCGGCCGCTGCTACGCCGGACCGTGGCGATCGTCTTCGCGCTCGTGGCCCTGGCGACGGCGCGCACCTTCGACCTGATCCTGGTGATGGCGCCCGGCTCGGTGCTGGACGAGGCGTCCGTGGTGTCGGTACGCATCTGGCAGACCTCCGGCGGCACCGTGACCGGCCCGTCGGCCGCGCTCGGCGTGCTGTGGCTGGCGGCGCTCGGCCTGGGCGTGCTGGGCGCCGCGCTGTGGTCCCGGCAGGCGTGGCCGCCGCCACCGCGCCCACCGGTCCCGCCCGCGACACCGTCCACTGTGGTGCCGAGGCTGGTACGGCGGGTGCTGCCACCGGTGGCCGCGGTGTGGTGGGCCATCCCCCTCGTCGTGCTGGTGGCCACCTCGCTGCACGCGCCCCGGGAGGCCGCCACCCAGGGCTGGTGGACCGCGCCGGTCGGGCTCGGCTCGTACGAGTCCGTCTTCGACGGCGGGCTGGCCCGCTCCCTCACCCTGACCGCGGCACTGTCCATCGTGGTCACCGTCGTGGTGCTCGCGGTGGCGCTGCTGGCCGCGTACGCGCTGGCGTGGCTGTCCCCGCCCGGCGCGCAGGCCGCCGGCGTCGTCCTGCTCGGCGCGGCGGTCGTGCCGGTACAGGTGATCGCCGGCCCAGTCACCGAGGTGCTGGACTGGATCGGGCTGGCCGGCTCGTTCGCCGGGCTGGCGCTGGTGCACGTGGCGCTCGGCGCGCCGTTCGCGGTGCTGGTGCTGCGCAACGCCCTCGCCGACGTCCCGCTGGAACGGGTCCGGCAGGCCCGGCTGGCCGGCCGTCGAGAGTGGAGCGTGCTGGCCCGCCTGGCGCCGGCCACCGTGCCGGCCGTGGTGGCGGTGTGCGTGCTGGAGTTCGTGCAGGTGTGGAACGACTTCGTGGTGGGCCTGCTCTTCGGCGGCCCGGACGCGCTCCCGCTCGGGCTGGCGCTGTACGGCCAGACCCGCCAGTTCGTCGCCAACAGCGGGCCGGTGGCGGCCGGCTCGGTCATCGCCTCCGTGCTGCCGGTGCTGCTCGTCATCGTGTTCCGCCGGCAGGTCGTGCGCGGCCTGGTCACCGGGGCGATGAAATGAGATGGCAGCGGGTCAGCGCGGCCGTCGTCGTGGCGGCCTCGCTCGCCGGCGGCATCGCCACCAACCTCATCGCCAACGAGGTCGGCACCAACCTCGGCCCCCTCGCCTGGGCGGTGGCCGGCGCCCTGGCCACGGTCGCCGGGACGGTGCTGATCGTCCTGGAGGTACGCAAGCGGCGCGAGTTGGAGTGGCAGCAGGCGTCCGAGCCGACCCCGCCGGTCTCGCCGCAGCCGGCCGGCGTGCCCACCGACCTGCCGTACATCTCCGGGTTCGCCGGGCGGACCGACGACGTCACCTGGGCGCGCAAGGCCCTGGAAACGGAGCACGCCGTCGCCCTGGTGGGCCGGCGCGGCGTCGGCACCTCCGCGTGCGCGGTGCAGGCCGCCAACACGGTGCGGGACCGGTTTCCGGACGGGCAGGTGTATCTGGACCTGCGCGCCAACGGCCGGCCGCTGCGCCCCCGCCAGGTGCTGGCCGCGGTCGCCCGCAAGGTCGGCGCCGCGCGGCCCCGCTCCCCGCGCGCCGCCGACCTGGCCGTCACCGGCGCCCAGATCCGGCACCGGCTCGGCGAACGCCGCGTCCTGCTGGTGCTCGACAACGTCGCCGACCCCGCCCAGGTGCGCCACCTGCTGCCGCCCGCCGCGCACTGCCGGCTGCTGCTGGCCGGCACCCCCATGCTGTCCACTGTGGATGGTGTATCGGCGCGCCGGCTCGACGAGCCCGACCCGGCGGACGCGGCCGAACTGCTGGTCGCCGCGCGGGCGTCCGCCGCCAGCCGGGGCCGCGGGCTCGACCCGGCCGCCGACCCCGCCACCCCCGACCTGGTCGAGCTGTGCGGCCGCCAACCGAGGGCGGTACGGGCGCTGGGGCACCAGATCGGCCGGCACGGCTGGCCCACCACCGAACTGCTCGCCGAGCTGCGCCACGCCGTGGTCGCCCCGCCGCACCAGCGCATCCCGTACGCCGAGTCGGTGCCGCTGCTGACCGGGCGGGACGTGGCGTACGCGGCGCTCAGCGGCCCCGCCCGGCGCCTGTTCCGGCTGATGTCGCTCGCCCCCGAGCCGCTGGACCGGGACGCGATCGCCGCGCTGCGCACCCGCCCCACCGAGGCGCTGCGGGAGTTGGCCGAGGCCGGGTTCGTCACCGCCGCCGACGGCGGGCGGTACGCGATCCGCCCGCTGCTGGCCGCGTACGCCCGGCTGCACCTGCGCCAGGACGAGCCGACCCGCAGCCGGATCCACGCCCAGGCCCGGCTGGTACGCCACCTGGCCCGCCGGGCCGAACGCGCCGACCCGGACTGGCTGCAACAGCACCACGACCTGCTCCGCGCGCTGGTGACCGAGGTGGCCGGCATGGCCGGGCCGGCGCCGCTGCCGCGCCGGGTACGCCGCTGGTGGTTCCGGCTCGCGGTCGCCCTGTGCACCTGGTACGCCGCCGAGGACCGGCTCGACGAGTGGGAGGCGGTGTGCCAGGCGGTGCTCGGCACCCGCATCGCCGGCCAGCGTTCCACCCTCACCGGCTGGGCACACAACGAGCTCGGCGTGATCCGGCGCCACCGCGGCGACCCGCACGGCGCCGCCGTCCAGCTGACCCTCGCGGTCACCGAGCGGGGCCGGCGGGGGCAGGCGCAGGCGCGTACCAACTTGGCGCTGGCACTGCTCGACCAGGGCGAGGTCGACGCGGCGATCGAGCACCTCGAACGCGCCCGCCGGCACCGCTCCCCCGCCGACCGCGCCGGGCTGGCGCTGACCGACCTGGGCCTGGGCGCCGCCTACCTGGCCCGCGGCGAGCCGGCCAAGGCCCGCCACCGGCTCGTCCAGGCCGCGAACACGTTCGAGGCGCTCGGCGACCGGCGCGGGTACGCCGCCGCGCTGACCAACCTGGTGCTGGCCCAGTGGCGGCTCGGCGAGCACCTGGACGCGGCCCACGCCTGGACCGCCGCGCTGTCCGTCTACGCCGGGCTCGATGATCCGGCCGGCCGGGCCGCCGCGCTGCTCAACGCCGGCGCCGCCCTGGTCAACACCGACCCGCCGCGCGGCGAGCAGGCCCGCAAGCTGCTCACCGAGGCGCTGCGCCTGCGCGGGCAGCGCCGCCCCGACGCGGGGCTCGGCCGGACCCTGCTGCACCTGGGCGACGCCGAGATGGCCCTGGACCGACCCGACCGCGCCCGCGAGCACTGGGAGGACGCCGCCGCCGTGGCCGCCGAGGTGGGCGACCCGGAAGCTGCCGCGGCGGCCGCCGAACGCCTGGCCGACTAGGGCGCGTCCTAGGCGTCGCGGCGGCGCAGGGACAGGTAGCCCGCCGCCAGGGCCGCCGCCGCCCACAGGGCCAGCAGGGCCAGGCCGGTCCACGCCCCGTAGTCCCGGGCCCAGCGCGGGTCGTCCTGCGGGCCGGCCAGGTGCATGACGACCCAGCCGGTCTGGTCCGGCAGGTACTGCGTGACCGCCTTGATCGCCGGGATGTTGCCCAGCCCCTGCGAGCCGAGGAACAGCACCGGCAGCAGGATGCCCAGCACGAGCGCGGTGTGCCGCAGCGCCGCCGCCACCCCGATCGCGAACGCGCACATCAGCGTCAGGTACAGGCAGGCACCGACCAGGGCCGGCACCACGCCGTCCGCGCCGAGCGAGGTGCCGTACGGGCCGAGCCCGGCCTGCGCCACCACGAACGTGACCGGCACCGTCACCACCGCGACCACGGCGGCCACCAGCGTCCCGGCGAGCACCTTGCCGGCGTAGAAGCGGGCCCGGTCCGGCACCGCCGCCAGCGAGGCCCGGATCGTGCCGGTCGAGTACTCGCTGGTCACGGTCAGCGCCCCGAACACCACCAGCGGCAGCTGCCCCAGCGTCAGCGGCATGAACCCGGCGACGAGGGGGTCGAAGTTCTCCAGCCGGTCGTACGCGTTTCGCCAGCTCAGCCCGAGCAGGTAGGCCAGCCCGACGCTGAGGGCCACCGCCAGCAGCAACGTCCACACCGTCGACCGCACGGTCCGGATCTTCGTCAGCTCAGCCCGCACGAAGGCCCCCACGTACGCCGCCCACCAGCCGCAGGAACGCCTCTTCCAGCGAGCCCGACCCGTGCGCCTCGACGAACTCGCCGGTCGGCGCGTCGGCCAGCAGCCGCCCGCGGTCGATCACGATGAGGTGGTCCGCGGTCAGCGCCATCTCGCTCATCAGGTGGCTGGAGACGAACACCGTGCGCCCCTCCGCGGCCAGCCCTCTGATCAGGTTCCGGATCCACAGGACGCCCTCCGGGTCGAGCCCGTTTACCGGCTCGTCCAGCAGCAGCACCGGCGGATCCCCGAGCAGCGCCGCCGCGATCCCGAGCCGCTGCGCCATGCCCAGCGACAGCGCCTTGGCCCGCTTCCCGGCCGCCTCGTCGAGGCCGACCAGCGCCAGCACCTCCCGCACCCGGGCCGCCGGGATCCCGTTCGTCTGCGCCAGCCACAGCAGGTGGTGGTACGCCCGCCGGCCGCCGTGCGCCGCCTTCGCCTCCAGCAGCGCCCCGACCCGCCGCAGCGGCTGCCGCAGCTCCCGGTAGCGCACGCCGTCGATCAGCACCCGCCCACCGGTCGGCCGGTCCAGGTCCAGCATCATCCGCATCGTCGTGGACTTGCCGGCGCCGTTCGCCCCGAGAAACCCGGTCACCCGCCCCGGACGCACGGTGAATGACAACCCGTCCACCGCCACCGTCCGCCCATACGTTTTGCGCAGCTCATGTACCTCGATCACGGGCACCACGCTAGGAACGGGCCGGTCCGCGCACAGTCCTCCAAAGTCGCGGCGCACGTACTCTTCGGTCGTGGGTCGTCATTTCCTCGCCGCCGGCGTCGTCGCCGCGGACACCGCGCTGCTCGTCGCCGGGCACCGCGGCCCGCTGTGGGTGGCCGCCCTCTACGCGGTCACCGCCGCCCTGGCGTACCGCATGCCGCTGGTCGCCTTCGGCGCCGCGCTGGCGCTCTCGACGGTGGGTGGCGCGGCGTTCGTCCTGCTGCTCTGGACCGGCTACCTGGCCGGCCGGGCCATCGCCACCCGGCGCGACGCGCTCGCCGTGACCGCCGCCGCGCTGGCCGCCGTCGCCGTGCAGGCCGCCCGCGCACCCCACGGCCTGCCCCAGGTCGCCACCACCGCCGTCGTGTTCATGGCCCTGCCGCTGCTGGTCGGCCGCTACCTCGCCCAGCAGGACCGGCTGGCCGCGACCCTCGCCGACCAGGCCCGGCTCCACGAACGCCTGCGCATCGCCCGGGACATGCACGACTCGCTCGGCCGCCGGCTCAGCCTGGTCTCCATCCAGGCCGCCGCCCTGGAGGTCACCCCGCTGCCGCCGCCCCAGCAGCGGGCCGTGCGGCAGCTGGCCACCGCCGCGCGCCAGGCCATGACCGAGGTGTACGAGGTGGTCGGCGCGCTGCGCGAGCCCACCGACGTCGCCGCGCTGGTGGCCGATTTCCGGGCCGCCGGGGTGCCGGTCACGCTGTCCGCGCCGGCCCAGCCGCTGCCCCCGGCCGCGTACCGCGTCGTGGAAGAAGGGCTGACCAACGCCGCCAAACACGCCCCCGGCCAGCCGGTCGCCGTCGCCGTCGAGCGCTCGCCGCGCGACCTGCGGGTCACCGTCGTCAACCCCGCGCCGTCGCGGCCGGCCACCGCCGGCGGCCACGGCCTGATCGGTCTTTCTGAGCGGGTACGCCTTGCCGGCGGCCTGCTGCGCCACGAGTACTCGGACGGGGCTTTTCGCCTGTCCGCGCTCCTGCCGCACGCCGCGCCGGCGGTGCCGCGGGTACGCCCGGTGCTGCTCGGCGTCGCCGCGGCGGCCCTGATGTTCATCGTGCTGCCCGCGAGCCTGCTGCTAGGCGTGGGCTGAGCGTGATCCGGGTCCTGGTGGCCGACGACGAACCGCTGATCACGGCCGGCATCCGTACGGTGCTGGAGTCGGCCGGCGACATCGAGGTGGTCGCGGAGGCCGGCGACGGGCGGGCCGCCGTGGACGCCGCCATCCGGCACCGCGCCGACGTGGCCCTGCTCGACATCAAGATGCCGGTGCTGGACGGGCTGGCGGCGCTGGAGGAACTGCGCCGGCAGGTGCCCGGGTTGCGCACCGTCATGCTGAGCTCGTACGGCGCCGAGCCGCACGTGCTCAGCGCCCTGCAGGGTGGCGCGGCGGGCTTCGTCCTCAAGAACTGCACGCCCGACGAGCTGATCCGCGCCGTCCGGGCCGCCCACGCCGGCGACGCGTACCTGTCCCCCGCCGTCACCCGGCTGGTGCTCGGCATGGTCACGCCCGCCGAGGCCGGCCGCCGCCGGGAGGCCGCCACCCGGCTGCGGACGCTGGCACCCCGCGAGGCCGACGTGGTCCACCTGATCGCCGAGGGGCTGTCCAACGCCGACATCGGCCGGCGGCTGGGGATGAGCGAGCCCACCGTCAAGACGTACGTGAGCCGGGTGCTGACCAAACTCGACTGCGCCAACCGCGTCCAGGCCGCGCTGCTGGTCCGCGACGCCGGGATTTCGCCGTCGGCGTAAGGCGTGCGCTGACAGCGAACGGTGGCTCCCTTTTCGCCGGCCCGTCCCTACGGTGATCACATGACATCCCCTGCTGGCACCCTCGACGACTCGGTCTACAACAGGCTGCTCCGCGAGCGGATCATCTTCCTGGGCAGCGAAGTCACCGACGAGGTGGCGAACCGCATCTGCGCGCAGCTGCTCCTGCTCGCCGCCGAAGACCCCACCCGCGACATCACCCTGTGGATCAACTCCCCGGGCGGATCGGTGTACGCCGGCATGGCCATCTACGACACGATGCAGTTCATCGACAACGACGTGTCCACGGTGGCCATGGGCATGGCCGGCTCGATGGGCCAGTTCCTGCTGTGCGCCGGCGCACCCGGCAAGCGCTACGGCCTGCCGCACGCCCGGATCGTCATGCACCAGCCGCACGGCGGCATGGGCGGCACCGCCTCCGACATCGCCATCCAGGCCGAGCAGATGGTCCACATCAAGCGGATGCTGCTGGAGCTGATCGGCCGCCACACCGGCCAGTCGTACGAGCAGGTGGTCCTGGACGCCGACCGGGACCGCTGGTTCACCGCCGAAGAGGCCCGCGCGTACGGCTTCATCGACAAGGTCATCACCAAGGTGCCCTCGCTCGGTTAGAGAAAGCCCGCGATGTCCTGGGCGACCCGGTCGGGCTGCTCCCACAGCACCAGGTGACCGGTGTCCTCGTACACGACCAGGCGTGAGCCGGGGATGGCGGCCGCGAGCGCTTCCTGCTCCGCCCGGGGCAGCAGCTCGTCGCGGCCGCCCCAGATGATGAGCGTCGGCGCGGCGATGGTGCCGGCCTCGGAGGGCGGCGCCGCCGTACACAGCCCGTCGAGCGCCTTGCGCCACACGTGCGCGGGCATCCGGACGCCGTCGTCGACCCGGTCGTCCAGGTACCACTCGGGCACGTCGTGGTGGCGCGGAAACCACTCCAGGGACGCCTTCACCCAGGCCCGGTCGACCGGATCGGTGAGCTTGTCGACGTCGTCGGCGAACGGCGGCCGTTCCCGCAGGCTGCGCGGCGTCCCGACGAGGACCAGCCCGGACACCCGGTGCGGGCAGCTGACGGCGACCTGCTGCGCCACGTACCCGCCGCTTGACGAGCCGACCAGCACCGCGGAGGCCACCCCCACCTCGTCCAGGAACGCCTCGACGTCGCCGGCGTAGTCGGACAGGTCGTACCCGTACGGCGGCTTGTCGGCGCCGCCGTGGCCGCGCTGGTCCGGCGCCAGCGCGCGGATGCTCTCCGGCAGCGCCGGCATCAGCCGGTCGAAGCTGCCCAACGACTCGCCCCAGGCGTGGAGCAGGACCACCGGCAACCCCGACGGATCGCCGCGCTCGACGTACGGAACGGTCAGCCCGGTCCGCAGCCACACCACACGCCCATGCCCCTCCTGGCGCACATCGTGATCGTAGGTCGGCGCCCGCGTGCGCGGCGCGATTTGCGCATTGTTCAGCGCCGGCCGATGTTACGTAACTCATATTGTACGGACTTCAGACCTAAGTACTATGAGACTCGTAATATACGGCAAGCGGAAGGATGCGCCATGTACCTGGTGACTGGAGCGACCGGCGTCATCGGACGCCCCCTCGTCGAAACCCTCCTCGCGGAGGGCGTCGAGGTCCGGGCCGTCACCCGCGACCCGCACAACGCTGGGCTACCGGCCGGCACCGAAGCCGTCGCGCCCGAGGCGATCCCCACCGCGCTGAAGGGTGTTCGGGGACTGTTCGTCCATCCCCGCGCCGCCAAGGACAGCATCGAGGAACTCCTGCGACTGGCCGCCGACCAAGGCGTGGCGAAGGTGGTCGTCATGTCGGCGATCAACGTGGACGACGACCCCGACCACCAGCCCTCCCGGTTCAACGGCGACCGCAACACCGAAGTGGAGCGCGCCGTCACCGGCGGCGGCGTGCCATGGGTGGCGGTGCGGCCCAGCTCGTTCGCGATGAACACGCTCGGCATGTGGCGCGGCCAGCTCGCCCTCGGCGACACCGTCCGCGGCCCGTACCCGGGATTCGCCGAGGCCGTGATCCACGAGCGCGACGTCGCCGAGGTCATCGCCCGAGCCCTGCTGGACGACTCCCTGCTCGGCCGCAAGATCCCGATCACCGGGCCCGAGGCACTGCGGCTCGACGAGCTGGTCCCGATCATCGGCGAGGTGATCGGCCGGCCCCTGCGCTTCCAGGAGGTCCCGGCCGAGATGGCCGCCCAAGCAATGACCCGAAACGGCCTCGACGCGGGTTTCGTCCAGGCGCTCATGGCCCGCTACCAGCGCGAGACGCAACGACCCGCGACGGTCACCGACGAGGTCGCCAAGATCCTCGGCCGGCCCGCCCGCACCTTCGCCGACTGGGTCACCGACCACAAAGGAGCATGGTCATGACGAGGTACGCGCGCTTCGCCAGCCTGCTGTTCGCAGGACTGTTCGCCGGATTCCTCACCGGGGTCCTCGTCCTGGAGCTCTCCCTGCGAGGCTTCGACAGCAGCGTCTACACCCAGGTCCGGCTGGTGGAGCTCGACTCCCTCGACAAGCTCGCCGTCGCCACGCTCCTCCCGGCGCTGATCGCCACCGCGGTGCTGCTCTACCGGACCTTCCGCACGAACACGCGATGGCTGACCGTGGCCGCGCTCGCCCTCCTGGTCTTCGTCTTCGGCCTCACCCTCCTGGTCAACCTGCCGATCAACGCCGACCAGCTCGACTGGAACGTCCAATCCCCGCCGTCGGACTGGACCGACGTGCGGGACCGCTGGCAGATAGCCCACGCTCTCCGGACCGTGGCCGGCGTCCTCGCCTTCGCCGTCCTCGCCCTCACCGCCCCCCTGCCCACCCGAAGCCGATAGAGACGCCCACCACAGCCCCTCGATCAAGGACCCCCTCGCCGTTCCCCCTCGATCAAGGACCTCCCCGCCGATCAAGGACCTCCCCGCCGATCAAGGACCTCCCCGCCGATCAAGGGCATATGGCCGTGGTTTGATCTCCGAACCACGGCCATATGCCCTTGATCGACGCACCTTCCCTTGATCGGCGAGGCGGTGTACGCCGACCGGTCCGCCCGGACCGGGAGCCGCACCTCACGCACGAACAGAGGTCCGGCATGGCGGATGTTGACGCTCGCCCGCCGATCAAGGACCTCCTCGCCGATCAAGGGCGAATGGTCGTGGTTTGATCTCCGATCCACGACCGTTTGCCCTTGATCGACGGGGTTGTCCTTGATCGGCGGGCGGAGGGCACGGGGGGCGCCCGCCGCGGGCGGGGCGCGGTCACGCGGTGTGGAGTGCGTCGTGGGGGAGGACGGCGTGCACGCCGACCGTTTGGTTGACGATTTGGGTGACGCGGACGTCGACGGCGACGCTGGCCAGCGCGATCGCGTCCCGGCGGGACACCCCGTGCAGCCGGCCCAGCAGCGCGAACATCGCCTCCAGCGCCTCGTACGTGGCGTCGTCCAGGGTCGGACCCAGGCCCATCGTCAGCCAGCCGGCCGCCGTACGAGCGACCGGGCCGGTCAGCGCCCAGTCGTCGCGCAGCCCGAACGTCAGCTCGACCCGGTCCATCGGGCACTCGATCGCCGTGCCGCTGACCTCGCCGTCGCCCTGCTTCGCGTGCCCGTCGCCGGCCGAGAACAGCGCGCCCTCGACCGGAACCGGCAGGTACAGGGTGCTGCCGGCGACCAGGTCGCGGCAGTCGAGGTTGCCGCCGTGCCGGCGCGGCGGGATGGTCGAGTGCTCACCCGGCTCAGCCGGCGGCATCCCCATCACGCCGAGGAACGGCCGCAGCGTCACCCCATGGCCGTGCTGGTTGCGGCCGGTCATCGCCTCGGGGTCGAGCTCCCAGGTGTGTACTGCCGTCTCGCCCAGCTCGCCGTACCGCTCGTTGAACGCGCTGGGCCAGCCGCCGGCCACGCAGGTGCCCCAGGTGGCCGGGACCACCGCGTCGACGCGCACCTCCAGCACCATGCCCGGCCGGGCGCCGCGCACCGCGATCGGGCCGACCAGGGCGTGCCCGTACCCGGCGCGGTAGTGCTCGGCGCGCGGCCGGTTCTGGATGCCGCCACCGGTGTACGGCCCGGCCGACCACCAGCAGTCGAGAGTGGAGAACCGGACCGTGTCGCCGGGCTCGACGGTGAGCACCGGCGGGTAGTCCGGGGAGAAGTAGCCGTGCAGGGTTCGAGCGTCCGGCTCAAGAACGTGCATAGCGCAGGGTAGCGTGGCCCCGCATGCGGGTGGGCATCGTGATTCTGGCGGACCAGCGGTGGGCGACGGCCGCGGAGCGCTGGCGGCGCGCGGAGGCGTACGGCTTCGACCACGCCTGGACCTACGACCACGTCGGCTGGCGCGACCTGGTCGACGGGCCCTGGTTCGACGCGGTGCCGACGCTGACCGCTGCCGCCATGGTGACGTCGCGGATCCGGCTGGGCACGCTGGTGGCCTCGCCCAACTTCCGGCACCCGGTGCACTTCGCCCGGGAGGTGACGGCGCTGGACGACATCTCCGGCGGCCGGCTGACGCTCGGCGTGGGCGCGGGCGGCATCGGCGGGTACGACGCCGACGTGCTGGGCTGGCCGGCGCTGTCCGCGCGGGCCCGGGTCGACCGGTTCGCCGAGTTCCTCGACGTGCTCGACCGGCTGCTGCGCGACGAGCCGGTGACCGTACGCGGCGAGCACTACGCGGCCGTCGACGCGCGCGGCACGCCCGGGAGTGTGCAGTCGCCGCGAGTGCCGTTCGTGGTCGCCGCCAACGGTCCGCGCTCGATGCGGCTGGCCGCCCGCTACGGCACCGGCTGGATCACGACCGGCGCCAAGACCACCGACCTGGACCAGTGGTGGCGGGCGGTACGGGACAACGCCGACCGCTTCGACGAGACGCTCGCGAAAGAACAAAAAGATCCGTCCACCGTGGACAGGTACCTCTCGCTCGACGCGGCGCCGGTGTTCTCGCTGTCCAGCGCGGCCTACTTCGCCGACGCGGTCGGGCGGGCGGCGGAGCACGGCTTCACCGACGTCGTCACCCACTGGCCGCGCGCCAGCAGCTGGTACGCCGGCGACGAAGCCGTCCTGGAGGAGGTCGCGACCGGCGTGTTGCCCGCACTCATCCGCTAGGGTCGATGCCATGCGATGGTTGATGGGGGCAGCGCTGGCCGGCATGATCGTCACACTCGCGAGTCCCGCGGCGGCGTCCGCCGCGCCCCGGGTGGTGGTGCGGGACGGGGTGACCCAGCCGGTGTTCGACTACACGCAGGCGATCCGGGAGCGGGTCTTCATCGAGACCACGGTCGACAGCGACGGCGACGGCCGGCGCGACCGGGTGGAGGCGCGGATCATCCGGCCGCGCGAGACCGAGCAGGGCCTGCGCGTACCCACGATCTTCCAGCCGAGCCCGTACTACGCCGGCATCCTCGACGTGCCCAACCACGACGACATCGACCGGGACGACGCGGGCGCGGCCACCCGGTGGGCCGCCGCGCGCAGCGTCGAGGAGGAGATCTTCTTCGGCGGGTTCCTGGACAACTACTTCGTGCCGCGCGGCTACGCGGTGGTGTTCGCGGACAGCCTCGGCAGCGGCGGCTCGGACGGCTGCCCCACCTCCGGCGGGGAGAACGAGACCCTCGGCATGAAGGCGGTCGTGGACTGGCTGACCGGGCGGGCCCGGGCCACCGACGTCGACGGCCGCCCGGCCGCCGCGCGCTGGTCCAGCGGCCGGGTCGGCATGACGGGTACGTCGTACAACGGCACGCTGCCCAACGCGGTCGCCGCGACCGGGGTGCGCGGCCTGGAGACCATCGTGCCGATCGCCGCCATCTCCAGCTGGTACGACTACTACCGCGCCAACGGCGGCGTGGTGGCCCCCGGCGGCTTCCAGGGCGAGGACACCGACATCCTGGCCAAGGCGGTGCTGACCCGCCAGCGGCCGGAGCAGTGCGCGGACGTGATCGCCGCGCTGGAGCGGGACCAGGACCGGGAAACCGGCGACTACAGCAGGTTCTGGCAGGAGCGCGACTATCTGCGCGACGCCGGCAAGGTGCGGGCCAGCGTGCTGCTCGTGCACGGCCTCAACGACTGGAACGTCAAGACCCAGCACTTCGGACAGTGGTGGGACGCGCTGGCGGCCCGGGGCGTGCCGCGCAAGATCTGGCTGCACCAGGGCCCGCACACCAGCCCGTTCTCGGTACGCCGCGCGGAGTGGGTCGCGACCCTGCACCGCTGGTTCGATAGCTGGCTGCACCGGGTCGACAACGGCATCATGGCCGAGCCGGTGGCCGACGTCGAGGTCGCGCCGAACCAGTGGCGTACCTACCGCAATTGGCCGGTGCCGGGCACCCGGGCGACCACGCTGCGCCTCGGCCCGCTCGCCGTGGCCGGGCAGGGCACCAGCTTCGTGGACGCGCCGAGCCGTACCGCGGAGGACCTGGTCGCGGGCGAGCAGGCCGCCGACCCCAACCGGCTGGCGTTCCTCACCGCGCCGCTGGACCGGCCGCTGCACCTGTCCGGGACGCCGCGGCTGGACGTGCGGGCCAGCCTGGACGGTCGCTCGCCGTACCTGACCGCGCTGCTGGTCGACTACGGCACGGCGGACCGGGCGACCGGTCTGGCGCCGGGCGAGGGCCAGGACTGCGTCGGCCCCAGCATCCCCGGCGACCCGGGCTGCTTCAACCGCGTGCGGTACACCGTGGAGTCCACGCCGTGGAAGATCGTGTCCCGGGGCTGGCTGGACGTGCGCAACCGGAAGTCGATCTGGCGTACCGACCCGATCACGCCCGGTAAGGCGTACTCGTTCTCCTGGGGCATGCAACCGCAGGACCACGTCTTCGCGGCCGGGCACCGGATCGGGATCGTGCTCATCTCGACCGACCGCGACTACACGCTGCGCTACCGGGCCGGCACGCAGGTCACCGTGGACCTGCGCGCTAGCCGCGTGACGCTGCCGCTGGCGAGCGCCGGCTAGGCGACAGCAGCCGCATCCCCGGCACCTCGACGAAGCGGTGCACCGCGTACGCCAGGGCGTACGCGGCGGCGAGCAGGCCGGCGGCGATCCCGACCGCCGGCCAGAACGCCCACGGTCCGCGCATCTCGAAGAGCTCGACCGCGGTGACGATGACCAGCAGGTGCACCAGGAAGAACGCGTACGACACCTCGCCGAGGTGCACGGCCACCGGATGCCGCCACACCGACCGGGCGCCGCTCAGGTCGGCGCGCGCGGCCGCGGGGATGAGCAGCGCGGTCCCGACGATGGTGGCCGCGGTGTCGCGGGTCTGCGCGGGCGCCCAGCCGACGGCGAGGTAGTTCGCCAGGAACAGGCCGGTGGCCAGGCGCAGCCCCGGCCCGCGCCACGCGCCGACGATGACCAGCCGCGCCAGCACGATGCCGAGCGTGAACTCGGCCATCCGGGTCACCGGGAAGATGTAGACGAACCAGCGTTCGTGCTCGGGCGCCACCGCGACCGTGGCGATGGCCGGCATGAGCCAGGTCACCGCGATGAGGGCGGCGCCGATGGCGTACAGGTACGCGGGGCGCAGCCGGCGCAGGCCCGCGTGTAGCAGCGGGAAGCACAGGTAGAAGAACATCTCGGCGGACAGCGACCAGGCCACCGGGTTGATGCCGAGGTAGACGAAGTCCTGTGTGTACCAGCCGTGCACGAGCAGCGCGCTGGCGCCGAGCGGCTCCCAGAAGATCGGCGGTATCCGGTCGGTCACGACGAGTGAGCCCACGGCGAGCGCGAGCGCGATGAGGTGCGCCGGGTAGACCCGCGCGATCCGCCCCTGCCAGAAGCGCCATGGCGTGCGGCCGGGCTTGACCGACCAGGTCAGCACGAAGCCGGACAGCACGAAGAAGAACGAGACGCCCAGGTCACCGGCGTCGAACAGGAGCTTGGCGACCCGCCGCGCGAACGGGTCGACGAGCGGAACGAAGGAGTACGCGTGCAGCCCGAACACCAGGAAGGCGGCGGCGAAACGTAGTCCGGTCAGCGACGGCAGTCGGGGCACGGGGACCTAGCCAACCACACGAGCGGAGACGCGACAAACGCAGCGAGGACCCCAAACCACAAAGAGGAGAGGCCGCCACGGGGGAAGCGGCCTCTCCTTTAAACAGGTTACCCCATCCGGCGGTTTGTGGGGTACGCGAATGTGCCTGATCCCGCGCGAAATGGCTGGCTGTCGGCTGACCGACAAATGGACCTTGACCTGGCCTGTCGTGGGAGTCACCGAGTGACACGAGTGGTTAGAGTGCCGCGGTGAGCATGGTGCAGCGGCTGGCGCGGGAGTATGGCTGGCTGGGCGCGGCCGTGGGGCTGGGCACACTGGTGCTGCTCTGCTCGGTGCCGTTCGTCTCCGGCACGAGCCTGACCTGGAACTCCGCGCAGTCGGTCACCGCCGAGAGCGCCGAGCCGGCCCCTTTCGTCGTACCCACGCCGCTGGAGTCCGTGACGCAGGTCGCGCCGCCGACGGCGGCCCCCACGCCCGCACCGTCGTGGGCGAAGCCGAAGCCGACGGCCTCGTCGCGCCAGCCGGTGGCCCGCAGCAGCCCGACGCCGCGGCGTACGACGGCCGCGCCGCCCCGCGAACCGGTCCTGCTCGGGCCGAGCGACAGCGGCCAGTTGTGGGGCATCACCGACGCCTGGTGCAAGCAGCGCGACCGCGACTCCTACGTGCAGCCGGGCCAGCAGGGCGACGGGCGCTGGTGGTGCTTTCGCTGGGGCGTGCCACCCACCACCGTGGACATGAACGCAGCGTGCCGGATCCGCTACGGGAGCAGCGCGTTCGCGCAGACGTCCAACGGTCGCGATCCCAACGCCTGGCGCTGCTACCGGTCGTGACATTGAGCCGGGCGAGTGACACCGTAGTGCCACCCGCCCGGATGATTTGGGGTGGTGGGCCAGCCGGACCGCTGCGTTGGCCAATCCGGCCGGCCCACCACTAGCTGGCCTGACCGTGGGAATCAGGCCGTCTAGCAAGCCTGACCGTGGGAATCAGGCTGACTAGATGAGAGGGGTACCTCGGGTGGGGATGGGAAGGAGAGGAACCATCCCCACCCGAGGGGGTTGCCGATCGGTTGTCAGGCGCCGATCAGCCGGTCGTAGTCGTGCAGTGCCATGGCCACATCAACCTGTGCCCAGAAGCGGTGGTAGGTGAACGTTGGAGCCGCACCACCGTTCAGGTACGCCTGCACCTTCGGCCACTCCGGGTCGTTGCGCAGGAACGACCGGATGCTGATGAAGGTGCTGCTGGAGTTGATCGCGTCGCCGTTCGGCATGACGCCGGTGTAGCTCGGCGGGATGTACAGGCCCTGGCCGGTGCTGGAGTTGTAGGCGTCGTCGAACCGGTTGTAGTCCGCCCGGGTCTCGGTCACCGACACGCCGCGGGTGTCCTTGCGGGCAAGGACGGCGTCGAGCAGCGCCTTGGCCGTGGTGCGAGCCTGCGCGTGGTTGGCCTTGGCGCCGTAGTAGATCAGCGTCCGGGCGTACGCGCCGGCAACACCGACGTCCTGCGTGTGGTCCACGACGGACACGTGCAGGCCGGCGTTGTTGACCGAGGTGGTGCTGCTGGTCCAGTTGCCGCCGGGCTGGCCGGACCAGCTCAGCGTCGACGGGATCTGGTACGTGGTGCCGCTGACCGTCGTGTTGGCGATCGCCCAGGTGACCCACTTGTCCAGCAGCGCCTTGGCCTGCGCGTTGCCGGTCTCGTAGTAGTACTCCGCGACCCGCTCCATGGTCCACGCCTGGAAGCCGAACCACTGGTTCGACGGCGGGTCGTGGTACACCGGGTCCACGTCGTACGTCATGCCGTAGAACTGCGGCGCGCCGGCCGGGCGGGCGCTGTAGTCGCCGTTCCAGCTGTTGGTCGCGCCACCGGCGATGGCACCCTCGGCGGACTGCAGCCAGGTGTAGAACTGGATCTGCCGGGTGAGGCTGGTCGCCCAGTCGGTCTGCGCGGTCGAGGACCGCGGGATCAGCTCCGGCGTGGTGGACAGCGCCCAGGCCGCGAACGGGTTCTGGTAGCCGCCGTGGTTGTGGCTGGAACCGATGCGCCACGCCCAGCTGCTGCTGCCCTGCGGGCCGCCCCAGGCGGAGTACCAGGACAGCAGGTACGTCGAGCTGCTCTTGCCGGTGCCCGCGGTGCAGGTCGGCGACGCGCAGCCCGGGTTCTTGAAGTACTTGTCGTACATCGAGTACCGCAGGTAGTCGCCCATCTGCGCGGCCTTGGTGATGGTGGCCGAGATGTCCGCCTGCTTGCCCTGCTCCTTGGCCCACTTCAGCGCCCAGTACGCGGCCTGGACGGCGCGCGCGTCGGCGTCGGGTGCGCTCGTGTACCGCCACTGCTGGGTGTACGTCGAGTCACCGATGAAGATCGGCAGGTAGCCGCCGTTGCCGGTGCGCCCGAAGTTGAACGTCTCGCACGACGGGTGCGGGACAGTCTCGAAGACGCCCTCCTGCGGGCCGCGCTGGTACGTGTTGATGTACGCCGGCTTGGTGGTGCGGTCGCCGCAGCGGCCAAAGCCGTACACGTTGTCGACGTCCATCAGCCAGTGCATCTGGTACATGCGGTTGTTGCCGTAGGTGGAGGTCAGCTCGTTGTAGAGCGGGTCCTGGCCGACCGGGATCGAGGAGTTGAGCAGGCCGCCCTGCTGCGGGTACAGGCTGGGCTGGTTGGCCTCGGGGCATAGTCGGCCGGGTCGTTCGGGTTGTAGCCACCCTGCGTCTCGGTCGGGATGATGTACCGCTCCATGATGTTCCAGGCGTTGTTGAACGGCGCCCAGTTCTGCGTGGTGCGGCCGTACATCGCCTCCAGGAACAGCCAGTAGCTGAACGCCTCGGAGGTGGTCTCGTGCCCGTGGTCCGGGGCCTCCACGATCAGCGTCTCGACCGAGTGGTACGGCACGCCCTCGGGGCTGAAGTAGCCGTTCGCCGGAGCCTTGATCTTGTTGTAGAGCTCCAGGAACTCGGCGCCGTACGTGCCGGGCGTGCTGCCCTCGTCGTCGGTCACGGTGACCGCGGTGACCGAGGAGGTGTAGTTGGTCGCGCTCGCGGTGATGGTCGCCGTGTCGTTGGTGCTGTCGGCGTCCTGGGCCGCGCTCACCGGCACGTTGACGCCGGTGCTCCAGTTCGCCGAGGTGATCGTCGCGCTGGTGGCGCCGAGGGTGACGTCCGCGTCGCCGGTCTTGGCCAGGTTGACGGTGACGCTGGCGGTGGTGGGTGCCGCGCTGAGCTTGACGTTCAGCTGGCCGCTGGTGCCCTCACCGATGCTGAGCGTGGCGGGCGTGACGATGCTCGCCTGCCCGGTGCCGGTGACCGTGAAGGACCGTTCGGCGGTCGCGGTCAGCGCCGGGGTCGCGTTGTCGTACGCCCTGGCCTGGACCGTGTAGCTGCCGGCGGGCAGGGCGGTGTTGAGGTAGCTGTATGGCGCCGTGGTGTCGGTGTTGACCAGCAGGCCGTTGCGGTAGAACTCGACCCTGTTGATCGTGCCGTCGGCGTCGCTGGCGGTGGCGGAGAACGTGACGTCCGCCGGCGCGGTGAACGTCGCGCCCTGGGCCGGGCTGGTCAGCGTCACGGTGGGCGCCTGGTTGGCGGTGCCGCCACAGGCCACACCGTTGATCGTGAAGGCGGTCGGCTTTCCGTTGGTGCCCGAGTACGAGGCGTTGAAGCCGATGTTGACCGAGCCGTTGGTGGCGATGCTTCCGTTCCACGGCATGTTGGTGGCGGTCACTTGGTTGCTGCCGGCGGCCTGGGTCCAGTTCGCGGACCAGCCCTGCGTGATGCGCTGGTTGCCGGGGAAGGCGAAGCCGAGGTTCCAGCTCGTCAGCGGATCGCCGATGTTCCTGATCGTCACGCTGGCTGTGAAGCCGGTGCTCCAGTCATTGGTCGTATAGACCACGTCGCAGGCGGTCGCGGCGTAGGCCATGCTTACGGGCAGGCCCACCATCCCTCCCGCGACCAGCGCGCCGGCGGCGACGAAAGCCACCCGGCGTTTTCTTGCGGTGAGCTTCATTGTGGAGTGTCTCCTCGCGGACCGAGCCGAGCCCAGGAGGGCTTCGGCTGGCGCCTTCTACGCGGTGATGACGAGCGGCGCGTAGGGCGGAAGGCGCCGGGGGCAGTTCACAACTGAGCAATGTGGGGCGCCGTCCCTAGACTCGGATGCCCTCGGCGGCCCTCGGTTCGCGCGGTGTTGGCTCCCTCACGCGATGTTTCGACAGTCTTGCATGGGAGCGCTCCCGCAGCAAGTGGGCGCGTTTTTGCCCTGGCGCTCGATCCCCGAAACCGCTCCTGACCTGCGATCTAGCGACATCCACGGGTTTCATTGCGGTTGGCTAGGTGTTTCGATCTTGTTTTGGGTCTTTCACAAAGCCGTAACGGGTACTACAGTCCAACCAACGTCGATGGGAGCGCTTCCATTGATGTCGATGCAAGTTCGCGGGGGACAACACTACAGGGGCACGCCAGCACCTAGGCGTCGTCCCGCACCGCTCAGCCGCAGAGCTGGCGGCGGGCCAGCCCGGACTCCGCCGCCAGCGTCTCACCCCCCGGTCGAGAGGAGGTGGAACCAGAGCCACTCGCGTGGCCCGGCTCCCGCGCGACATGCGCGATGAGGAGGCAGAATCTTCATCGCGCGTGTGTAACTGATGGTGGGGACGGGGGTTGCCCTCCCCGTCCCCACGCTAATTTCCTCTCAAGAATAGGGGAATCGGTCGACGGGACAGGCGCTAGACGCCCGACCGGTCGGTCAGACCCCGCGCCATGCTCTCCAGTGCCTGCTCAGCACCATCTGCCCGTCGCCGTCCGTCCACACCGGCCGGTCAACGCGGACCGGCTCCACGCCACCGCACGACCCGCCCCTGTGTCCGACATCTTGTATGAGCCCATGCGCCCATAATTCTGCCTCCGCGCCGCCAGGCGGCACGCCGGCCGAATGACGGGCGACGCCCTGGACCCGACAGCGCTACGGCACCGACGCCACCCGCGGTCCCGCCGTGGGTGCGTACGGGCCCGGTCGGGGCGGCCCGCCTGATCACCGGCGGGTGCGGCTCCGGCCGAGCGATGTGCCCGTTTCCCCGGCCTCATCGCTACCCGATCACCCCATTTCCATCCGCCACGATCCGGGTTAGCCTTGGGAGCGCTCCCAGACCAAGGGGGATGGGCCACCACCGAGGAGACCCGAACATGTCCGTACTCACCAGGCGGCACTTCCGCCGCCGTGCCGCGCTATCCGCCGCCGGCTCGTTACCGGTGCGCGCGTCGAGCGGCACCACCGCCGCATCGATGCCAACCGCTACCTCTGGCAGATCTGCCCTGCTCAACGGGGGTAGGTCGACCGACCCGTCCCGAGACCCGGCGGCCGACGCCCGGCTCGGGCTCGTCTTTCCGGAGGGCTTCGGCTGGGGCGCCGCCACATCGGCGTACCAGATCGAAGGAGCAGCGAAGGACGACGGCCGCGGCGAGTCGGTGTGGGACACGTACAGCCACATGGGCCGCACCCGCAACGGGGACACCGGCGACGTCGCCGTCGACCACTACCACCGGTACCCCGAAGACCTCGACCTGATGAGCGAGCTCGGGATTCGGTCGTACCGGTTCTCGGTCTCCTGGCCGCGTATCCAGCCCGACGGCACCGGCGCGCCCAACCAGCGGGGCCTGGACTTCTACCGGCGCATCGTCGACGGTCTGCTGGAGCGCGGCATCGAGCCGATGGCCACGCTGTTTCACTGGGACACCCCGCAGGCGCTGCAGGACCAAGGCGGCTGGGAAGACCGCGACACCGCCTACCGCTTCGCCGAATACACCGAGCACGTCTACGCGGCGCTCGGCGACGCCATTCCGGTCTGGCTGACCGTCAACGAGCCCAAGACCGTCGTGCAGAACGGCTACATCACCGGCCACCACGCGCCCGGCAAGAACGACGTGCCGCTCGCCTACCAGGTCCTGCACCACCTGCAACTCGGCCACGGCCTCGCGGTCCAGGCGCTGCGCGCCACCGGCAGCACGGCGCGCATCGGGCCGGCGTTCAACCTGCACCCGTGCTACCCGGCCGACGACTCCGCCGCGGCCGCCGCCGCCACGCGCCTCTACGACGGGTACGAGAACCGCCTCTACCTGGACTCGGCGCTGCGCGGCTTCTACCCCGAGGACGTCCTGGCCGACCAGGGGCCCGACAGCCCGTTCGCGCGCTCGATCCGCGACGGCGACCTGGCCATCATCTCCTCCCCGGTGGACCTGCTCGCCGTGCAGTACTACACGCCGATCTACGTCACCGGCACCGGCGAGACCGAGATGCGGCACGCCACCACCGAGGCGTTCTGGCAGCAGATCTACCCGGACGGCATGTACGACATCCTCACCCGGGTCACCCGCGAGTACGGCCCGATCCCGCTGACCGTCACCGAAAACGGGCTGCCCTGCCCCGACGTGCTCGGCCCCGAGGACGACATCGACGACGTGGAGCGGGTGGCGTTCCTGCGCGACCACTTCGCGGCCGCCCACCGGGCCATCGCCGACGGAGTGCCGCTGGAGAGCTACCACGTGTGGTCGCTGCTGGACAACTTCGAGTGGGACCAGGGCTATGAGGAACGGTGGGGGCTGATCTACGTTGACTACGCCACCCAGCGGCGCATCCTCAAGCGCAGCGCCCACTGGTACAAGGGCGTGATCGCCAGCAACATGGTGTGACCTGACGTTTCCTGGCGCGCCCGGCGTCTTCGCCGGGCGCGCCCCTTTTTTGTGAGGCAGGCCCATGGAGAGCAGCACCAAGCGCAAGGTCACCGAGGCCGAGCTCGTCCAGCTGGTGCACCGCGGCTTCGGCGCGCAGACCGAGATCGCCCGGTGGCACGAGCTGACCGACGGCACCTACAACGCGGCGTACGCGGTGACCCTCGCCGACGAGCGCGACCTGGTCCTCAAGGTCGCCCCGGCGCCGGGCCTGAAGCTGCTCACCCACGAGGTCGACCTCATGCGCACCGAGGTGGACTTCTACCGGCTAACCTCCGGCGCCGGCGTACCCGTGCCCGAGGTGGCCTTCGCCGACTTCGACCGGGACCTGCTCGACAGCGACTACGCCTTCCTCAGCCGGATCCCGGGCACCGACCTGCACAGCTCGCTCAAGGAGCTGACGCCGGCCGAGACCGCCGACGTGCGCGGCCAGGTCGCCGGGCTCACCGCCCGCATCCACCGGATCACCGGTCCCGGGTACGGCTACCCGCTGCGCGACAGCCGCAGCTGGCAGTCGACCTGGCGGGGCGCGTTCGGCGCGATGGTCGACGACCTGGTGGCCGACGCGCAGCGACTGGACAAGCCGCTCCCGGTCCCCCCGGAGCGGATCGGTGCCATGATCCGCCGGCACGCCGACGTCCTGGACGAAGTGGACCGTCCCGCGTTGGTCCATTTCGACCTGTGGGACGGAAACGTCTTCATCGTGCCAACTTCCGGCGGCTGGCGGGTGGCCGGATTCATCGATGGCGAACGCGCCTTCTACGGCGACCCGGTGGCCGAGTTCGTCAGCCTCGCGCTCTTTCGCGACCTCGCCGACGCACCGGAGATTCTCGCTGGCTACGACCCACCGATCGAGCTGAACGCGAGCGTTTCCCGCCGGCTCAACCTCTATACGACGTACCTGTTCACCATCATGGCCGTCGAAGGCGCGACCCGCGGCTGGGATGGCGACGAACGCGCCCGCTACGAAGAGTGGCTCCTGGAACGTCTGGACGCACAGTTGGCGATGCTCTGACCATCGGACAAACTAGTCGACATGACCTTCGCCCCCGGGCTGCTCCTGCACGACCGGTACGCCGTCGTCGAACAGATCGGCGTCGGCGGGATGTCAGAGGTCTGGCTCGCGATTGACCAGGTGCTCGACCGGCCCGTCGCGGTCAAGGCGCTCATCGCCACCCTCGACGACGACTCCGACCTCTTCGCCGCCACGTGGCGCGAGGCCAGGGCGACGGCCAAGCTCACCCATCCGCACGTCACCCAGGTGTACGACTACGGGGAGCAACCTCTCGACGACGGCGAGGTCATCCCGTACCTGGTGATGGAGTTGGTCGACGGGCGCAACCTCGCCGACCGGCTCACCTCCGGCCCGCTGCCGTGGCCCGAGGCCGTACGCATGGCCTCCCAGGTCGCCGCCGGCCTCGCCGCCGCACACCGGATGGGCGTGGTGCACCGCGACGTCAAGCCCGGCAACGTCATGCTCACCGAGACCGGCGCCAAGGTGCTCGACTTCGGCATCGCCGCCTTCCGCGGCTCGCGTCCCGAAGGCGACGGCGGCTGGCTGGTCGGCACCCCGGCGTACGCGGCGCCGGAACGGCTCGACTCCGGTCCACCCGACCCCGCCGCCGACGTGTACGCCCTCGGCGCCCTCCTCTACGAGGCGCTGACCGGCCGCCCACCGCTGGCCGTGGTCACCTGGGACGAGGCCGAAGACGCGCACCGCCGGGCCCCCTCGATCACGCCACCCGCCGTACCGGGCCTGCCGTCGGCCGTGGTGGCGCTGGTGCTGGCCTGCCTGTCCCGCGACCCGGGCCGCCGGCCACGCGCCCAGGACGTCTCCGAGGCGCTCGACTCGGCCGCTCCCGCCCCCGCCCTCGCGCCCAGCCCGCCGCCGGCGACGTCGGTCCGCCCGTCCCGCTCCCCGGCTCGTCCCGCGACCTGCGCGCCCCCGCCGGCCCCCGGTACGCCCGCGGCGTCGCCCGAGCATCGTCCGACGCCCCGTCCCGCCCGCCGGCCCTCGGCCCCGCGACCTCGGTCGGCCGCCCTCTGCCGGCCGGGCGTGGCGCACCGGCCGCCCGGGTCGCCGAACGCCGCCGCGGCCTCCGCCCCTCCCTCATGATCATGACGGGCCTGCTCCTGGCCGGAGGCGTGACGGCCGCGGCGGTCGCCTCATTCGTGCCCACCGCCCCGACCAACGGCAACGGCCCCGGCGGCGCAGGCGGCCGAGCCGCCCCACCCCGCACGTCCGCCCCGGCCCGGGCCGTCTCCCCCGCCGACCTCGTCGCCGAGGTCGACTCCACCCTCGAACTCGCCATCGCCGCCGGCCGGATCGACGACGACGCGGCCGACGACCTGCGCGACGGCGTCGATGACCTGGAGCGCACCCTGGCCCGCAACGACCCCGACGAGCTCCGCGAGGAGGCCGGCGAACTCCTGGAGCAGATCAACGACTTCAACGAGGGCTCCGTCGCCCAAGAGGCCCGCCTGGACCTGACCCTCGCCCTCGACCCCCTGCTCCAATCCGGCTCCACCCGCAACGGCTAACCCACCCCCCTCCCCCTCCCCCTCCCCCGGCGCTCGTCGATCAAGGCTTTGCGCGTCGATCAAGGGCAAACGGTCGTGGTTTGGAGATCAAAGCACGGCCATTCGCCCTTGATCGACGCGGAAGCCCTTGATCGACGCGCAAAGCCTTGATCGACGCGGACCCGGCGAGACGCCGAGCGGCGAGACGCGAGCGGCGGCCAGCGGGCGGCGGGACGCGGTGGGGTGAGGACGCGGTGGGGTGGGGGGCTAGCGGGGTAGGGCTTGTTGGAGTTCGGCGCGCAGGGCCGGGGTGAGCATCTCGCCGGCCTGCTTGGCCAGCCGGGCCATCTCGTACCCGACCACGCCGATGTCGGCGTCGCCCGCCGCGAGCGTGGCCAGGATCGAACCGTCCCGGATCGTCATCACCAGGAAGTAGCCCCGGCCCAGTTCCACCACGGTCTGCTTGACGATGTCGTTGTCGAACATCTGCGCGGCGCCGTTCGTGATGCTCACCAGGCCGGAGGTCACCGCCGCCAGCTTGTCGGCGTGGTCGCGCGGCAGGTGGTCGGAGACGGCGACCAGCAGCCCGTCGGTGGAGACCACGATCGCGTGCGCCACACCGGGCGTGCGATCGGCGAACGCGCTGACCAACCAGCTCAGATCACGGGCGTCTTGGCTGAGTTGTGCTTCCCCGCTCACGGTGTTGCCTCCTGGTTGACTCCGCTGATCTCCTCGGCCTCGGCTCGGCGTACACCGCCGTAGAACCGGGCGAGCATGCTGCCCACCGCCTCCGGGTCGGGCTCGAACCGCGGCGGGGGCACGACCGGCACCGGCATGTCCGCCGCGTCCGGAAGCTGGGCCATTGGTACGCGCACGGGCAGCCCGTTCGCCATGGTGCCACCGGTGACCGGCTTGGCCGGCGGCGGCGTCGAGCTCCCGAGTGACGCCGGCACGGTCGCGGCGGGGCCGGCGGGCCCGGCCGGCCCGGACGCGGCGCCGAGCGGGCGGCCGCCGGCATGCCGGGACCACCACGTGCTGCCGGTGTTCGCCGACGTGGCGCCGGCCGATTTGAGCACGTCCTCGGCGCGGGTGGGCAGCCGGCGGCTCTGCCGGGCCACCGCGTCGAGAGCGGGCCGGGGTACGACGGCCGGGCCCAGGGCGAGCCGCAGTTCCCGGCTCACCGAGTCCGGCAGGGCGGCGGCGACCGCGGCCAGCATCGGCCGGACGGCCGGCTCGGGCAGGGCGCGTGCCGGTGGGGCGGCGGCCAGCAGCACGGCCGGCAGCAACACGCTGGCGACAATCCCCCGCTCGTCGCCGGTGCGCAGCTGTACCCGGACGCCGTGCCGGGCGGCGAGGTGGCTGACCACGAACAGGCCCATCCGTTCGGACGCGGCGACGTCGGCGGCGGGCGGCTCGGCGAGCAGCGCGTTGGCCTCTTCCAGGGCCGACTCGCTCATGCCGATGCCCTCGTCGATGATTTCGACCAGGGCGGTCCGGCCGCTCGCGGCCTGCCCGGTGATCTGCACGTTCGTGAACGGCGGGGAGAAGTTGGTCGCGTTCTCCAGCAGCTCGGCGAGCAGGTGCACCAGGTCGGCGACGGCGTGGCCGACCACGTGGATCTGGTCCACCGCGTCGTGCCGTACCCGGGGGTACTGCTCGATCTCGGCCGCGGCGGCCAGCACGACGGCGGACACCGCGACCGGCTCGTTCCACCGGCGGCTGGACTCGGTGCCGGCGAGCACCAGCAGGCTCTCGTCGTTACGGCGCATGCGGGCCGCGAGGTGGTCGAGCTTGAAGAGGTTGGCGAGCTGGTCCGGGTCGCCCTCTTCGCGTTCCAGGTCGTCCAGCAGCTCCAGCTGCCGTTCCACCAGGACCTGGCTGCGCCGGGCCAGGTTGACGAACATGGCATTGACGTTGCGACGCATGATCGCTTGCTCGACGGCGAGGTCGACGGCGCTGCGGTGCACGGCGACGAACGCCTCCGCCACCTCGCCGACCTCGTCCATCGACCGGACCGCCGACGGCGACACTTCGATGTCGGGCACGCCCGCGTCGACGGTGCGCAGCCGTTCCAGCGCCTCGGGCAGCTCCTTCTGGGCCACCTGCAGCGCGTGGCTGCGCAGGACGCGCAGCGAGCGGGCGATCGACCGGCCGATGGCCACGGAGATGAGCAGCGCGATCAGCAGGACGGCCAGCACCGAGCCCGCCACCAGCAGCGTCTGCCGCAGCTGCTCGCCGCTGCGCGCGCCGGCCTGCTCGGCCGCGTCGTCCAGCACACCCGCCTCGACCTGGCGCAGCAGGTCGTGCCGGTCCTGGCTCAGCGACCACCAGCGGAACGGCTCCAGCACCTTCGCGTCGCCGGTACCGGTGGCGATGGTGGTCTGCTCCATGGCGACCGCCGCGGCGAACTTGGGGTCGGCGGCGGCCAACTCGTACCGGATGATCTGGTCGTTGGTCGCGGCGACCCGGAAGTCGGCGAGCGCGGTCAGCTGCTGGGCCCGCAGGTCGGTGAGCTCCACCTGGTCGGTGGGTCCGTACTTGCCGGCGCTGGCCGCCGCGAAGAGCCGGGCGCGCAGCCGCGATCCGACCTCCTTGACCCGGGCCAGTTCGACGTACCGCAGCACCATGTCGGTCAGCTCGGGCCGCTCGATGCCGGGCGAGGGCTGGGCGAGCAGCGTGAGCAGGGCGTCGATGGCCCGGGTGTAGTTGCCGAACACCGTCTCGGCGCCCACCGCACCGCCGGACACCGCCGTACGCAGGGTCGACAGTTGGTCGAGCGCGTCGTTGGCACGGTTGAACGCCACCCGCCAGGCCGCGTTTCCGCCGCCCAGCGGCGAGGCGGCGTCCCGGAACTCGGTCACCGACCGGTCCACGGCCACGTAGTACTGCCGGATGTCGGCCGCCACCTGCGACGAGCCCATCTTCTGGGCCTGTACGGCGGCCAGGTTGCCCGCGGTGCGGTCGCGCTCGGTCTGCAGGTCGTGCACCAGCGTGGTGATCTGCTGGCCGACACGGACCTCGTCGGCGAACTCGTCCAGCACCGTGGCCTGGTCGACCAGCGAGACGGTCTGTACGCCGGCGACGACCATGAACGCGAGTGAGGGAATCACCAGAACCGTGGCAAGCTTGGTGCGCATTCGCCAATCGCGGACTCTGAGCCGCGAACGCCGCCGATGCGGGACAAGTCGGACATCGATCCGACGCCGATGGCGCGAAACCGTCCGGTCCGACGGTTCCGGGGCAGCAGCGACCACGCCTCCCCCTTACCTCGTACCCGGCCTGTCGAGGAGCGGAGTCCATCCAACCAGGCAGGCCAGCAGTGTCAACGCCGCGACCTGCGACAAGTTCACGAAGGATACAGTGGCTGACCGGATCTTGCCGGTACCGCCTAGCCCGGCTCCCCCGTCTGGCTGATCTTTACAACCGGCCGGTCGCGACCAGTGCCGCCCCCGTAGCGCCCACTTCGGGGTTGGTCACGTGGCGCACGGTACGCGGTGCCAGCGCCACCTGGAAGGCCCACCGCCACCATGCGGACGCGGCGACGGCGCCGCCGCCCAGCACCACCGCCACCGTACGATCCACAGTGGACTCAAGGATGGCCAGGTCAGCGGCCACCTGGTGGCACACCCCGTCCATCAACGCGGCGAACATCTCCACCGCCGTGGTCGAGAAACCGATACCGGAAAGCGCTCCCGCCCCGGCCGGCGTGTCGCCCGGCGGCCGGTCGCCACCCAGCCGCGGATCCGCCCGCACCTCCAACTCGCCCGGGGTCAGCTTGGCCAGCGCGGCTTCCAGCTCCGCGTGCTCGGGCAGCCGCAGCTCGCGGCGTACCCAGGCGTGCAGGTTGCCGCCCCCGGAGTACGCGGTGCCGGTAACGATCCGGTCGTGGTCCACCCGGTAGCGCCACAGGTTGGCGGGCAGCGGCGGCAGGACTGCCCCGGCCGGCGCCGCTTGGACGAGCCGTACGGCGGCGGAGGTGCCCACGGTGACCGCGGCCCGGCTCGCGTCGGCGCAGCCCGAGCCGATGTTGGAGGCGGCGCCGTCGCCGGTCGGCGGCGCCCAGTCGGCGTCCCGCAGGGCGGGCCAGCGCCGGGCGTACTCCGGCCGGAGCCGGCCCCGCCAGCCCGCCGGTGCCAGCGCGGGCAACTCCCCCGGCCGTACGCCGGCCAGGGCCACCGCCTCGGCGTCCCAGTCGAGCGCGGCGAGGTCGAGCAGGCCGGTGCCGGACGCCATCGACACCGACATCGCACCGTCGCCGAGCAGCTCGGCGAAGACGAACTCGGGCAGCCCGGCGAAGCGGCTCACGCCCGGGATCCGCGCCCGCAGCCAGGGCAGCTTCACGGTCCAGTAGAAGCGGTGCCACCACGTACCCGTGCGGTGGTGGAACGCGTCAAGGTCGGCCGGACCGGCGGCGCCCATCCCCGGCGCGGGCCGGGTGTCGAGCCAGGTGATGAGCGGACCCAGCGGCGCGCCGGCCGCGTCCAGCGGCACGACCGAGTGCCACTGGCTGGACGCGGCGACCAGGGTGACCCCGTCGAGGTGGCCGGCCGCGGCGAGCTCGTCCAGGCACGCGACGAGCGCGCCGAGGTAGCCGACCGCGTCGAGCGTGCCCGCGCCGCCGTCGTCGACGGCCACCTCGACCGCGCGGCGGGCCAGCGCCCCCGGCAGCGGCGTGGCGGCCTCGTCCAGCACCAGACCGCGTACCGACGACGTGCCCAGGTCCAGCGCGAGAATGTTCATGCTGTTACTCTGCTCGACATGTCCGCGCGATTGAACTCCTGGTGGTCCGCCATTCCGGCGGCCCACTCAATCCGCGCGTAACACCCACGCGGCCGCCCACCGAGGCGGCCGCCCCTGCATTCCGACGCACCGGCTGTCCGCCACGAAGCGGCTCCCGACCCGAAGGAATGTACGGATGGATCTGTTGACCAAGCTCCTGACGGCGGACACCCCGCCCCCTTTCGCGCTCCTGCGCCGGGAAGGCGCGGAACATATCGAGGTCTTCACCGGCGACGTGACCACCGCCGACCGGCTCGCCGACATCCCCCTACCGCCCGGCCAGCCCGGACCACGCACGCTCGCGCTGGTCCCGTACCGGCAGATCACCGAACGTGGCTTCGCGTGCGTCGACGACGGCGCCCCGCTGGAGTGCCTGGCCATCGCGACCACCGCGGAGGTCCCGCTCGCCGCGGCCCTGGCCGCGCTCCCGCAAGCCCCCGTCGCCGCCCGCGACGGGGGTTTTGACATCTCCGACGAGGAGTACGCGGACACCGTGGGCGCGGTGCTGCGGGACGAGATCGGCCGGGGCGAGGGGGCCAACTTCGTCATCCACCGCACCTACACCGCACGCGTCGACCACCCGCTGCGCGCGGCGCTGGCGGCGTTCCGGCGGCTGCTGCTGCACGAGCGCGGCGCGTACTGGACGTTCGTGGTGCACACCGGCACCCGCACACTGGTCGGGGCGACCCCGGAGCGGCACGTCAGCGTCGAGGACGGCCTGGTGATGATGAACCCGATCAGCGGCACGTTCCGGCACCCGGACGGACCGGCTGACCGGGACGCGCTGCTGCGGTTCCTGGCCGATCCGAAGGAGATCGACGAGCTGTACATGGTGCTCGACGAGGAACTGAAGATGATGGCCACGGTCGCCGAGCACGGCGGCCAGGTGGTCGGGCCGTACCTGAAGGAGATGGCGCACCTGACCCACACCGAGTACCTGCTGGCCGGGCGCGGCTCGCGGGACGTGCGGGAGGTGCTGCGGGAGACGATGTTCGCGCCGACGGTCACCGGCAGCCCGATCGAGAACGCCTTCCGGGTGATCGCCCGGCACGAGGGGCGGGGCCGGCGCTACTACGCGGGCGTGCTCGCGCTGCTCGGGAACGACGAGGCCGGCCGGCAGACGCTGGACGCGCCGATCCTCATCCGGACCGCGGAGCTGACCCCGGACGGCCGGTTGCGGGTGCCGGTGGGCGCCACGCTGGTCCGCCACTCGACCGCCGCCGGCGAGGTCGCCGAGACACACATCAAGGCCGCCGGCGTCCTCGCCGCGCTGGGTCTGCGGCCGGCTGCGGCTCCCCGGCAGTCCAGCGAGTCAGGGGTACGCCTTGCGGACGACCCGGATGTCCGGGCGGCTCTGATCGACCGCAACGCACGGCTGGCCCGCTTCTGGCTGGACGAGCGCCGAGGAACCGACACGGTGGACGGCGCGCCGCGGGTGCTGATCGTGGACGCGGAGGACACGTTCACCGGCATGCTGGCGCACCAGATGCGGTCGCTGGGCCTGGTGGTGACCCGCCGGCCGTGGACGGAGCACGGCTCGGTCGGCGAGTTCGACCTGGTCGTGGCCGGGCCCGGGCCTGGGGACCCGACCGTCGTGGACGACCCGAAGATGGCGGCGATGCGCGACCTGATCGCCGCCCGCCTGCACAGCGGGGCGCCGCTGCTGGCGGTGTGCCTGGGGCAGCAGATCCTGGCCGGGCTGCTCGGGCTGCGGCTGCACCGGCGGGACGCGCCGTACCAGGGGTTGCAGCGGGAGATCGACCTGTTCGGGCGCACCTGCCGGGTGGGCTTCTACTCCACGTTCACCGCGCTGGCCGACGCCGACCTGCTGGCCACGGCGTACGGGCCGGTCGAAGTGGCCCGGGATCCGGCCGACGGGGCGGTGCACGCGCTGCGCGGGCCACGCTTCGCCGGGGTGCAGTTCCACCCCGAGTCGGTGCTGAGCGAGGACGGCCTGTCCGTGCTCACCGATCTCGTGACGGCATTGACGGAGGTGCCCGCCATCACCTTAGATAGGTAACCTAACTGTCTAACGGATGGGAGCGGCTCATGCGCGCACTGTTGGCACTGTGCCTGGTCCTGGTCGCCGCTCCCGCACCCGCCTCGGCACACGCATCCCCCGGCCTGGTCCGCGTCGACCAGGTCGGGTACGCCACCGGCGAGTCGAAGACGGCGTACCTGCTGGCACCGCGGCCCGCCCCGGGCGCGCGCTTCTCGGTGGTGGACGAGCGCGGGCGGGACGTCCACACCGGCCGGGTCGGGGCGAACGCCGGCGCGTGGAGCACCGCCTACACCGCCGTGCACCCCATCGACCTGTCCGCCGTCCGGACCCCGGGCACCTATCGCGTGCGGGTCGCCGGCGCGGAATCGCCGAAATTCCGGGTCGACTCCCCCGACAAGCTCTTCGCCCCGCTGGTCGCCGACACCGTCAACTTCTTCCAGGTCCAGCGGGACGGCGCGGATGTCGTACCCGGAGAACTGAACCGGCGGCCCTCGCACCTGACCGACCGGCGGGCGACCGTCTACGAGCCGCCGGTCTTCGCCGGCGACGGGGGTGACGTGCCGGCGGCGCCGCTGCAACCGCGGGCCGGCGCCGGGCCGGTGGACGTGGAGGGCGGCTGGTTCGACGCCGGCGACTTCGTCAAGTTCACCCATGCCTCCGCGTACGCGCTGACCGAGCTGCTGTACGTGCAGCGGACCACCGGCGGGCCCGCGTCGCTGCGCCGGGAGACCACCCACGGGCTGCGCTGGCTGGACAAGATGTGGGACGGGCGCACCCTCTACGTGCAGGTCGGCATCGGCACCGGCAGCGAGGAGTTCGGCTTCCTGGGCGACCACGACGTGTGGCGGCTGCCCGAGGCCGACGACGCGCTGCAGACCGGGCCCGGCGACGCGTACCAGTTCATCAAGTACCGCCCGGTCTTCCCCGCCGCCCCGGCCGGCGAGCCGGTGAGCCCCAACCTCGCCGGACGGGTGTCCGCGGCGTTCGCGCTGGCCGCCCAGCTCGCCGCCGGGCGCGGCGACCGCGGCGAGGCGCGGCGCTGGCTGACCGAGGCCGCCTCCGTGTACGCCCAGGCGCGCACCACCGACGTCGGCGAGCTGGTCACCGCGTTCCCGCACGCGTACTACCCGGAGGACTCCTGGCAGGACGACATGGAGCTGGGCGCGACCCAGCTCGCCCTGGCCGCGACCGCGCTGGGCGACCCGCGCGCCGACCGGTGGACCCGGGAGGCGGCCGGCTGGGCCCGCGCGTACCTGGACACCTCGCCCTGGGACACCTTGAACCTGTACGACACCAGCGCGCTAGCCCACGCGGACCTGGTGCCGCTGCTGCACGGCTCCGCCCTGGCCGACCGGCTCATCGCCGACCTGCGGCGCCAACTGGACAGCGGCGTCGAGGCCGCGGCCGGCAACCCGCTGGGCCACGCGGTCGACGTCACCCAGTTCGACGCGGCGACCCGCAGCTTCGGGTACGCGGCGACCGCGCAGCTCTACCGGCGGCTGACCGGCTCCCGGGCGTACGACGACTTCGGCACCCGGCAGCGCAACTTCGCGTTCGGCGCCAACGCGTGGGGCACGTCCCTGATGATCGGCGCCGGCACGACGTACCCGCAGTGCCCGCAGCACCAGGTGGCGAACCTGTCCGGCCTCGGGGTCCGGGGTGCCCCTGGGATGGCTATTGTCCGCGGCGCGGTGGTCAACGGACCGAACGGCGCGGAGAACTTCGAGTTCATCGGCATCCCGGACGGCGCCAACGCGTGCCCGGCGGACGGCGTCAACCGCTTCGCCGCGTACGATCGGCCGGACGCCCGCTACCTGGACGACGTGCGGGCCTGGCCCAGTTCGGAGCCGGCTATCGACTTCACCTCGACGGCGGCCCTCGCTTTGGCACTTTCTTAGCTCGGAGTCTCATTAGGTCCGTCTTAAACCTTTCTGTTGGTTTGAACCAGGCTCGTGGAGTGTCCCGTACCGCCCCACGACACTGGCCATTTCAGGGAGGTATCCGTGCGTCACGGAAACGTCGACCTTGGTCTGCTGCGCACGGGCGCGCACAGCCCGTCGGTGTTCGCGCTGAGCAGGAGCATGGGAGAGGGCAGCACCCCGATTGTCGACTTCTGCATCCCGTGCAACCCGTACTTCCCCACGCCCGAGATGTTCGCCGCGCTGTCGCAGAACCTGGAGTCGATCCTTAAGTACTACCCGAGCGACTCCGGCTCGATCACCGCCAAGCTGTGCAGCGTCCTCGGCCTGCACCCGCAGACCGTCGCGATGGCGAACGGCTCGACCGAGCTGATCACCTGGCTCGACCACCTAATGATCAAAGAGAGCATCGCGATCCCGATCCCGACCTTCGGCCGCTGGACCGACCAGCCGCTGGAGACCGGCAAGCGGGTCGACATGTATCCGCTCCAGGAGGCCGACGGCTACGCCCTCGACCTGGAGGAATACGTCGCGTTCATCCGCAGCCGCGGCTCCCGGGTGGCGGTGATCTGCAACCCGAACAACCCGGACGGCGGCTTCCTGCCCCGCCGCGAAGTGCTGCGCTTCGTCGACGCCCTCACCGACCTGGACCTGGTGGTCGTGGACGAGTCGTTCATCGACTTCGTCGAGGCCGAGCGGCAGCCGTCGATCGCACCGGACGCGGCGATCCGCCCCAACGTGGTGGTACTCAAGAGCCTGGGCAAGAACTTCGGCCTGCACGGCATCCGGTTCGGCTACCTGGTGGCCAACCCGCAGATCGCCGGCAAGATCGCGAAGGTCCTGCCGAAGTGGAACCTCAACTCGCTCGCCGAGACCGTGGTCCACATGATCCAGGACTACGAGACCGAGTACCGGGAGAGCCTGCGGCTGCTGGCCCGCGACCGGTACTCGATGGCCGACGAACTGAACCGCGTCCCCGGGCTGACCGTCTTCCCGTCGCAGGGCAACTTCCTGCTCGTCAAGCTGCCGCCCGGCTGGAGCGGGGTGGACCTGCGCGACTTCCTGCTGAGCCGGCACGGGCTCTACGTCCGGGAGTGCGGCAACAAGCTGGGCATGACCAGCCAGTTCCTCCGCTTCGTGGTCCGCCCGACGGACGACGTACGGCAACTGGTCGACGGCATGCTCAGCTACGGCCGCTACCTGCACGGCGAGGCGGAGCGCTACTCCTCGCCCGACCCGCTGACCGACGACCGCTACGGCCTGTCCAGCCTGTCCAGTGCGTCCCCGGAGCCCGACAACCTCATCCCGTACCCCCGCAGCCGCTCCCGCCTGGCGGCCTCCGCCAACTGACGCCTATCGATGAACGTCGCGATGCAAATTCGATGAACGCCTCCTTCCATGCTGGGCGTATCGCCCCGCATGGAAGGAGTGCCCATGGCTGACCCGCCACCGCGACCTCGCCGTACCCGTCGGTACGCGCTCGCGCTCGTCACGGTGTTGCTCGCCCTGATCGCGGTGCCCGCGCTGGCCACCAACGCGTACGCGCTGACCAGGTGCGGGGCCACGTACCGGGTGGCGGCGTTCTGGCCACCGCCGCCCACCGACACGCCCGGGTTCCAGGCCGAGATCATCGTGACCAACACCGGATCCGTCAAGACCACGGGATGGCGGATCGACCTCGTCATGCCCGTCGGCTTCATCACCGTCACGTCGGTCTGGAACGCGACGCGCGTGCCGAACAGGCCGACCGACTTCGAGAACGCGTCCTACAACGCGGTACTCAACCCGGGTGGCTCGACGTCGTTCGGGTTCATCGCGGTCCGGGCCACACCCGGGACAAAGATGACCCCGAACCAATTCTGGTGCACCGCATACAGCCTTGAGACCGGTTGAGGAGGTCGATGATGCACACCACAGGCCGGCTGGCCGTCGTCGTGGCAGCGGCGATTCTCGTGTCGGTGGCCGGCGCCGGTGCCGCCGAGGCGGACCTGCGCGCCATGGAAACCCGGCGCGGGACGCTCACGCTGGCGCCGAGCGCGTCGGGCACGATCACCGTCAACTGCCAGAGCTGGGGCGTCGCGATCAGCGGCGGGTTCTCTGCCAGCACCGTCAACGACGTGATCATCGACGCCTCGCGGCCGTCGACGAACAGCAACGGGTGGTTCCTCAGTGCCCTCAACACGCTCGGCACGACCCAGACGGTCGACGTCTTCGCGGTCTGCGCCAGCATCGACGGGCGGACGTTTGTCTCCCGCACCGCGTCGGTCGCGCCGGGCGCGAATCCGGACGTGACGCAGGCGTGCCCGACCGGCACGTCGAACACCGGCGGCGGGTACCGCATCGACCCCGTCCCCCGGTTCACGGTGATGTCCTCCCGCCCCGCCACCACCGGGCAGGGCTGGTCGGTGATGCCGTACAACGCCACGACGGTCAGCCGCTCGGTCACCACCTACGCCGTCTGCGCGGTGTTCCCCGGGCGCCAGGTCGTCAGCCGGAGCGCGATTCTCGAGCCCGGGACCTCGGTCAACCTGGCCGCGACCTGCTCCAGCACCCCGACCTTCAACCTGGCGGTGGGCGGCGGCTGGGCCCACGGCGGCGCGACCCGCTGGCTGGTCGACCGCTCGACGATCTCCAGTCTCTCGGACTGGACCACGCACTACGTCAACACCACGCTGACCGTGCGGTACGGCATCACCACGTACGTGGTTTGCGCCACGGTCCCCACCTGAGGATCAAGGGATTTTGCGTCGATCAAGGGCAAACGGCTGTGGATTGGAGATCAAACCACGACCATTTGCCCTTGATCGACGGCTCAAGGGCTCGGCGGCGGCGTGCTCAGGCGACGCCGGCGGCCTTGCCCTCGTGCAGGGTGACGTTGCGGCCGTCGGTCGGGTCGAAGAGGTGGATCTTTTCCAGGTTGAACCAGACCTTCGCGGGCCGCCCCTCCGCCACCCGCGACTCGGCGGACAGCCGTGTCACCAGGTTGGCGCCGCCCGCGGGCAGGTCGGCGGCGCCGGCGTCGGCGGCCAGCTCCTCCAGCTCCGCGGAGGTGGCGCGCTCGCCCTCCACCGTCAGGTAGACGTACTTGTCGGAGCCCATCGACTCGACCAGCTCCACCGGCGCCTCGAACTCGATGCCCCGCTGCCGGGTCGCCTCGTCGACCAGCGCCGCGTCCTCGAAGTGCTCCGGCCGGATGCCCATGATCAGCTCCGCGGGCACCTCGCCCTTGTCCAGCTGCCGCCGGATCCGCTCGCCGACGGGCGCCTCGCCCAGGGCCGTCTCCAGCTTGCCGTCCTTGACCTGGGCGCCGAGGAAGTTCATCGACGGCGAGCCGATGAACCCGGCGACGAACAGGTTGGCCGGGTGGTCGTACAGCGTCTGCGGGTCGCCGACCTGCTGCACCACGCCGGCCCGCAGGACGACCACCCGGTCGCCCAGCGTCATCGCCTCGGTCTGGTCGTGGGTCACGTACACCGTGGTCGTGTCGAGCCGCTTCTGCAGGCGGGAGATGACCGTGCGCATCTGCACCCGCAGCTTGGCGTCCAGGTTGGACAGTGGCTCGTCCATCAGGAACGCCTTGGGGCTGCGCACGATCGCCCGGCCCATCGCCACCCGCTGCCGCTGCCCGCCGGACAGGTTGGCCGGCTTGCGGTCCAGCAGCTCGGTCAGCTCCAGCACCTTGGCCGCCTCGCCGACCTTCTGGTCGATCGTGGCCTTGTCCAGCTTGGCCAGCCGCAGCGGAAAGGCCATGTTCTCCCGCACGGTCATGTTCGGGTAGAGGGCGTACGACTGGAACACCATCGCGATGTCCCGATCCCGGGGCGCCTTCTCGTTGACCCGGTCGCCGGCGATGCGCAGCTCGCCGGAGCTGATGTCCTCCAGTCCGGCGATCATGTTGAGCAGCGTGGACTTGCCGCAGCCCGACGGGCCCACCAGGATCACGAACTCGCCGTCGGCGATCTCCAGGTCGACCTCATTGACCGCCACGGTCCCGTCCGGGAACTGCTTGGTCACCTTGTCCAGCACGATGTCGGCCATGAGTCACCCCTTAACCGCGCCGGACGTCAGGCCCGAGACGATGCGACGCTGGAAGAAGAGCACGAACAGGATGATCGGGATCGTGATCACCACGGCGGCCGCGGAGATCGCCCCGGTCGGGTCCTCGAACTGCGACGCGCCGGTGAAGAACGACAGCGCCGCCGGTACCGTGCGGGACCGCTCGGTGGAGGTGAGCGAGATCGCGAACAGGAAGTCGTTCCAGCAGAAGATGAACGCCAGGATCGCGGTGGTGAACACGCCCGGCGCGGCCAGCGGCGCGATCACCTTGCGGAACGCCTCGCCCTGGGTCGCACCGTCCATCTTGGCCGCCTTCTCCAGGTCCCACGGGATCTGCTTGAAGAACGCCGACAGCGTGTAGATCGTCAGCGGCAGCGCGAACGTGATGTACGGCAGGATCAGCCCCAGCCAGGTGTCGAAGAGGCCGAGCCGCCGCTCGATGTCGAACAGCGGCGAGATCAGCGAAACCTGCGGAAACATCGCGATCAGCAGGGACACGCCGACCAGCGCTCCCTTGCCGGGGAAGTCCAACCGGGCGATCGCGTACGCCGCCATCGTGCCCAGCACCACGGCGATCAGCGTGGAGATCAGCGCGATGCCGATCGAGTTGATCAGGGCGCGGACGAACTGGTCGGTCTGGAAGATCGTGCGGTAGTTCTCCAGCGTCCACTCACGCGGGATGAACTTGCCGTCGGTCAGCGTCGCGGTCGTCTTGAACGACAGCGACGCGATCCACAGCACCGGGATCAGCGCGAACACGACCACGATCAGGTCCAGCACACCCCAGCGCCACTTGGCTCCACGGCCCGATCCAATAGTTGACTCAGCCATCAGCGCCTCCCCTCCTCGCTGCTACCGGGGGCGGCCGTGCCGAACAGCTTCACGAAGATGAACGCGATGATCGCCACGGCGACGAAGATCAGCACCGACATCGTCGAGCCGATGCCCAGGTTGAGCCCTCTGATCAGGTTGTTGTACGTCAGCATCGACACCGAAGACGTGTCGTTGGCGCCGGCGGTCAGCACGTAGATGTTGTCGAAGACGCGGAACGCGTCCAGCGTGCGGAACAGCAGCGCCACCAGGATGGCCGGCTTCATCACCGGCAGCATCACCTTCGTGAAGCGCTGCCACGCGGTTGCTCCGTCCATCGCGGCGGCCTTCAGCAGGTCCTCCGGCACGAGCGCCAGCCCCGCCATCAGCAGCAGCGCCATGAATGGCGTGGTCTTCCAGATCTCCGCCAGCATGATGATCGCCAGCGAGCTGGCCCGCTCGGTCAGCGGCGCGCTGTCCTCGAACAAGTTCGCCAGATAGCCGGTGCCGGGGGTCCACGCGTACCGCCAGGAGAACGCCGCGACCACCGTCACGATGCCGTACGGGATCAGCGCCGCCGTGCGTACCACGCCGCGCCCGACGAGGGTGCGGTGCATGATGAGCGCCAGGGCCATGCCCAGCACCAGCTCGACCGCAACGGTCACGACGGTGATCAGCGTGGTCACACCGAACGCGGTCCACCAGATCTCATTGCTCAGCACCGTGACGTAGTTGGACAGCCCGACGAACTCGCGCTCGTCGGGGAACTTCAGGTCGTACCGCTGCAGGGACAGCCAGACCGAGTACAGGATCGGATAGCCGGCAACGGCGACCATCACCAGCACCGCCGGCGCGCACAGCAGCCAGGCCAGGCGCCGCTCGGCCCGCTTGCCCTCGGACAGCCGGGCCTTGTCCACCTTGGACAGCGTTTCGGCCCGGTGCTTGGCCCCCCTGTCCGCGACGCTGGTCACGGCAGCACCCCCTTCGACTCCAGCGCGTCCTGGATCGAGCCGCGCAGTTGCTTGGCGGTCTGCTCGGGCTTGATCGAGGACGGCGGCGACAGCGCCGCCGCGATGACCGTCGAGATGTTCTGGTACGCCGGCGACAGCGGCCGTACCGCCGGGTCCTTGAGCTCCTCGAGGATGGTGTCCTTCATCGGGTACGCCTTGGCCATCTCCGGGTCGGCGTAGACGCTCTCGATGGTGGGCGGTACGCCGTCGTTGATCGCCGAGAACTTCTGGTGCTCGGCGTTGCGCAGGCACAGCGCCGCGGCGAACGCCTGGTCGGGGTGCTTGGAGTACCGCGACACCGCCAGGTTGTAGCCGCCGATGGTCACCCGGCTCGGCGTGCTCGCGTCGACGGCCGGATAGCGCGCCCACTTGACGTTCTTCGCCAGGTCTGGCGCGGCTTCCTGCATGGCCGGGTAGACGAACGGCCAGTTCAGCTGGAACGCGCCGCCACCGGACTGGAACTCCAACCGGGCCGGGTCCTCGATGGTGTTGGAGAACGACGGGCTGGTCACGCCGGCCGTGGCGAATCGGTGCAGGATCTCCAGCGCCCGCACCGCGCCGGCGTCCATGTCCGCCTTGGTGCCGTCGTCGTTGAGGATGTGCCCGCCCGCACTCACCGCGATCGTGTTGTAGAGCACGACGAGCCCTTCGTACTGCGCGCCCATCGTGATCACCTGGTACGGCTTGCCCTGCGCCTTGAGGTCCAGCGCCTGCTGGATCATCTCGTCCCAGGTCTTGGGCGGCTGCGATACCAGGTCGCTGCGGTACCACAGCAGCTGCACGTTGGTGTTCTTCGGCGCCGCGTAGAGCTTGTCCTCGTACCGGGCGCTCGCCAGCGGCCCGGCGAGCGTGCCCCGCTCAGCCTCCGCCTTGTTCTCCCCGGTCCACTCCAGGATCCAGTCGGCGCTGGCGAACTCCTGGGTCCACGTGACGTCGAGGCCGAGCACGTCCATGCCGTCGTCCTCGGCGGCGAGCCGGCGCACCATCTGCACCCGCTGGCCGTCGGCGTCGCGCGGCAGCACCTGGTAGCTGATCCGGTACTGGCCGCCGGCCTTGGCGTTGCAGTCGTCGACGACCTTCTGCAGGTTCTGCTCCGGACCGATATAGAGATTGATGGTGGGCGTGCCACCCTCGTCACCGCCGCAGGCCGCGCTCGACCCCAGCAGCGCCACCGCCACCGCGGCAGCCGCCACCCGTCTGATTCTTCGCACCGGCCTCGCCTCCCTCCGGCCCCTTCTCCCCCGCCCGCCGGAACGGCAAACCTCGGGCAAATCGCCCTCACTCCGCCGATTCCCTAACTGTGCACGAACGGACGCTGTCCAGATGCCGAAATCGGTCGGTACCGTCGGGGCGCAAGTCGCCGCCGACGCCGACTTTCCTCTTTTCACCCCCTGCACGGTCCGACCGGGAGGATCGTCTCCACATGGAGGTGGCGTCGTGGATTCTTTGGCGTTCGAAGTGCGCGGGCTGCCTCCGTTGCGGAACGAGGCCCTGCCGATCCTGGCGGCCGGTCACCGCCAGGCCAACCGGGTCCGCGCGCTGCTGGAGGCGGCATGCCGGGCCGCCCAGCACAGCGGCTGGACCCCCGTGACCCACCTGGTCGCCCTCGACGTCGTGTTGCGCCGCCCGCCGGACCACCACTGCGGCGACGCCACCCACTTCCTCGGCGCCATCGGCGACGTACTGCAGGACAAGCGGCGGGCCGCGAGCGTCAGCCTCACCCACCTCGGCGTGCTGATCGACGTCGCGCTGTTCGTCGACGACCGCCAGATCCGGCAGATCTCCTACCGCGAGGAGCACGCCCCCGAACCCTCGTACTCCGTCACGGTCACCGCCCTTTAACCGCGGAGGCCGTGGTGCAGGAGGTCTAGCGCGCGGGTGGCGGCGGACCGGCGGCGCGCCAGGTCGTCCTCGCCCTCGATGACGGCCGCGACCATCCGCATGACGTCGAGGATGTCCGTGGGCTGCAGGTCGACCCGCACCGCGCCGTCCTCCTGCGCGCGCCGGATCGGGCCGGCGAAGACGCGCACGATCCGGTCGGCGAGCGCTTGCAGGTCCGGCGCCTCCGCGCCCTTGCTCACCGCCTGGAACAGCCCGTGGCTGCGCACCTGGTGGTCGACCACCGCCCGGAGCAGCGCGTCGAACGCGTCGGCCCGGCCGTCGTACTCCTCGGCGAGCCGCTCGATGTCCCGCACGTTGTCCTCGAAGATGGCCACCGCGAGCGCGTACCGGTCGGCGAAGTGCCGGTAGAGCGTGCCGCGCCCGACCCCGGCCCGGCGCGCGACCGCGTCCAGCGGTGCGGCGAAGCCGCCCGTGGCGAAGACCTCGCGCGCCGCCTCGATGATCAACGTGCGGTTCCGGCGCGCGTCGCGTCGCCGGGAGAGCTCGGCGGACGTGGTTTGGACCGGCGTCACAGCCCGAAGTGTACGAGAACGTCCTCCGCGCACCCCCACGACAGCGTCACGCCGGCGCCGCCGTGCCCGTAGTTGTGGATCACCCGGGCGCCGTCGACGGCCTCCGCCTCCAGGCGCGGCCCGCCGCTCCGCACCGGCCGCAGCCCGGCCACTTCGGCCAGGACCGGAGCGCCAGCCAGTTCGGGTACGAGGGCGGTGCAGCGCGCCACGATCGCCCGGCTCGCCGCGGGGTCGGCCGTCGTGTCCCACTCCCCCGCCTCGAACGTCCCGCCGAGCACCACGTCGCGGCTGCGCGGATGGACGTACGTCATGCCGGCCGGGTTGGCCTCGTACCGCACCGAGGTGTCCAGCCCTGGGTTGGCGACCAGGACCACGCGGCCGCGGGCCGGGTGCACGGCGTCGTCCGCGCACAGGTCGCGGGCGCCGAGGCCGGTGGCGTTGACGACCACCGGGGCGAGCCCCGCGGCCTCGGCGAGGCTGGCTACCCGGCGGCGGGTCAGCGGCGGCGCCTGTTGTGCCAGCCACTGAAGATAGGGCCGCATCTCGACCGTGGGCGCAGTAAATTTCCATTCACCGTCGCCTATGTGAAAATCAGTGACGGCGCTCGCCCACCACGGGACCTCGGTGTCGCGGGTGAGCATTCGGGTACGGCGCATCACGACGCCCGGCACACCCTCCGCCGCGTGCCGCGCCAACTCGTCGTACGTGCGATGGGCCCAGGTGAGCACCCGCGGATCGGGGTCGGTATGCGTCGGGTACCAGACCGCCGCGGCGACCGCCGACACCGTGTCCAGCGGCCCGTCCGCCGCGACCAACCCCACCCGTACGCCGGCCCGCCCCAAGCGGATGGCCGTGGTCAGGCCGATTACGCCCGAACCGAGGACGACAACGTCGAACATGGGCAGGTACCGTCTACCTCACTGTTGGCCACCTGGGGAGGACGATACCGCCGATGGCGTACCCATGACATAGACGCCGCGCCCCTGATGACCCTCGAGCACCCCGGCGTCCTGCAACCGCCCCAGCGCGGCCTTGACCGGGGTGTCGCTGCACTCGTACGCCTGCATCAGCTCGGCGATCGAGGGCAGCTTGTCACCAGCCTTCAGCTCACCGGACTCTATCCGGTCGCGAATGTCGTTAATAATCTTTCGATATACGGGCACGGCGGGCATGTGCTGGCACTCCCTTGGTCGGCGTACACATTTGATCATGCCCGACTCGGGGTCACAAGTATTCGTTGTACCCAATTGACTCAGGGTCCTAAGAACCCTAGGTTGGCCTGGGTGAGGCGGCCCGGCTCCTTGGTCGGCAACCTGGTGGCCACGGTCGCCTCACCCATTCTCCTCCTCCCCGCGGGCTAGCCTGGGGGCCGTGCCGGTCCTCGATGTCGTGCGGAGCTACCGGCGCCCGCTCCTCGCGCTCGCGGTGCTCGCGCTCCTGGCCCAGATGGCGTACGCGATGGTCACCACCGCCCGCGAGCAGACGCCGACCATCGACGAGCCGGTGTACGTCGGCGCGGCCGTCGTCCAGTACCAGCAGCACAGCCTCCGGTACAACCCGGAGCACCCACCGCTCGGCAAACTGATCATGGCGATCGGGCTCGCGCACGTCGACCCGGTCCTGGACCCGGCGTTCGAGGGCGACCAGGGCGAGCTCGGCCGGCACCTGCTCTACCAGGCATGCAACGACCCGTGGCGCATCATGCTCTGGGCGCGGCTGCCGATCATCGTGCTCACGCTGCTGTTCGGGCTGGTCGTGTTCGCGTTCGCCCGCGACGTCGCCGGCCCGGTGGGCGCACTGGTGGCGCTCGCCCTGTACACCTTCTCGCCCGACCTCATCGCCCACGGGTCACTGGCCACTCTGGACGTACCCGGGACTGGTTTTTTGCTCACGGCGCTGTGGCTGTTGTGGCGGGCGCGGCGGCGGCCGCGGCTCTATCTCCCCTTCGCCGCGCTCGCGCTCGGCGCGGCGCTGGCCACCAAGACGAACGCCCTGCCGTCCGTCGCGTTGCTGTTGCCCCTGGTCATGGTCTCGGTCTGGTACGCCGGCCGGCGTCCCGACCAGGGCCGGCGCGGCACCGCGCGGCTGCTCGGGCTGGGCGTGGCGGCCGCCGTGGGCGTGGCGGTGGTGGCCGCCGCGGTGGTGTGGGCGAGCTACCTGGCCGTCGACCCGAGGCTGACCTGGACCACGCCCGCCGAGGTGCCGGTCATCGGCGGGCTGCGCGGCCAACTCGTCGACTGGCTGCCGTTTCCCGAGCCCTACCGGGACGGGATGCGCATCCAGTTCGGGTACGAGGACACGCCGTTCGGGACGTTCCTGTTCGGCAACGCGTACCGCGACTACCTGTGGTTCTACCTACCGGCCGCGCTGCTGGTGAAGACCCCGCTCGGCATGCTCGCGCTGTGGGTCGCCGGCGCGGTCGCCCTGATCGCGGTGCCCCGCCTGCGGCCCGCCGCGCTGTACCTGCTCATCCCCACCCTCGCGCTGCTGGCTGTCGCCATGGCCGGGACGCGCAACCTCGGCACCCGGTACGCCCTGTTCGTGCCGATGTTCCTGGCCGTGGCCGCGGCGGCCGTGGTCGTGTTGCGGCGGCGATGGCAGGCGGTGACCGCCGCCCTCGTGGCGTTCGTCGCGGTCAGCTCGCTGCACACGTTCCCGTACTACCTGCCGTACTCGAACGAGGCGTTCGGCGGGACGGCAAAGACCCACCTGCGCCTGCACGACTCGAACGTCGACTGGGGACAGGACCTCGGCCGCCTCGCCGACCACCTGCGCGAACGCTATCCCGGCCAGACCGTGTGGCTCGTCTACAAGGGCAGCGGCGAGCCGGACTACTACGGCATCAAGTTCCGCGACCCGCTGCTGACGCCGCTGGACGAGGTACACGGGCTGCTCGTCGTGTCCAACAGCGCGGCCGCCAAGGCCGGGCGCAGCGTGCTCGCCACCCTCGTGGACAGCAGCGAGCCGATCGACCAGGTCGGCCACTCCATCACCATCTACCGGCGGTAGGGTCTGGAGCATGTTCGGCCGCATCTGGGGGATCACGCGATCGCTCGTCGTCTACCACGGTCAACCGGCCAAGCACCGGCGGATGCGGCAGGTGTACGGCCAGTTCCTCGGCCCCGGTGACCTCGGCTTCGACCTCGGCGCCCACGTCGGCGGCCGGGTACGCGCCTGGCGGCGGCTCGGCGCGCGGGTCATCGCGGTCGAACCGCAGCCGGACTGCCTGCGCGTCCTGCGCTTCTTCTACGGCCGCAACAAGGACGTCACCATCGTGCCGTCGGCCGTCGGGGCCAAACCGGGGCGGGCGCGGCTCGCCCTGTCCAGCGCGAACCCGACCGTCTCGTCGATGTCCGAGGACTGGATCGAGTCGGTGGGCGCCGACCCCGGCTTCTCCCGCGTGCGGTGGGACCGCTCCGTCGAGGTCGAGGTGGCGACCCTCGACGAGCTCATCGCGACGTACGGCGTGCCGGCCTTCTGCAAAATCGACGTCGAGGGCTTCGAGGTCGACGTGCTCCACGGGCTCAGCCAGCCCCTGCGTGGGCTGTCGTTCGAGTACCTGCCGTCGGCGCACGACGCCACCCTCACGGCCCTGGAGATCGTCGGGCGCCTCGGCACCTACCGGTACAACTTCTCCCCCGTCGAGACCATGCGGTTCGCGAGCGAGGAGTGGCTCGACGCCGCCGGCCTCATCCGCCTACTCGACGGCATCCGCCCCACCGGCCGCTCCGGCGACGTCTACGCCCGCTTGTCGTAGTCCTCCCGCAGCGGCTCCAGCGCCTCCACAATGGACCGCTCGGCGGCTTCCTTGGTGATGCCGAGCCCGGAGAGCAGGCCGTGGCCGTTCTCCAGCTCCAGGAGCGCCAGCAGGACGTGCTCGGTCCCGATGTAGTTGTGCCCGAGGCGCAGCGCCTCCCGGAACGTCAGCTCCAGCGCCTTCTTGGCCTGCGCGTCGTACGGGATCAGCGCCGGCGGGACCTCGTCGGCCGCCGCCGGCAGGCTCGCGGCCGCCGCCTCCCGCGCCCGATCCAGGGGTACGCCCTGCGCCACGATCGCCTTGGCGGCCAGCCCGTCCGGCTCGGTGAGCAGCCCGAGCACGATGTGTGCAGTGTTGATCTCGAGGTTGCCGGCGGCGCGGGCCTGCTCCTGCGAGGCCAGCGCGGCGTTCCGCGCACGCGGGGTGAACCGGCTGAACCCCTGCGACGGGTCGAGGGTGACGGCCTCACCCTTGGCGACGAACCGCTTCTGAGCCGCCTGCTTGGTCACGCCGAGACTGGAGCCGATCTCCGTCCAGGAGGCGCCCGACCGGCGGGCCTGGTCGACGAAGTGCCCGATCAGGTGGTCGGCCACTTCCCCAAGGTGCTCGCCGACCAGCACGGCGTTGGCAAGCTGCTCCAGCGGCTCGGAGTGCACCTTCTTGATCCCAGTAATCAGGTCGTCCAACCGAATAGGTGTCGTCATGCGTCAACCCTAGGTTGACGCCGCAGCATTCGTCAACCCCAAGTTGACGCTCCTGCGCCACCGCGCGCACCCTCCCCGCCCTCGCGCCGCATGCGCCCTCCCCTCGCGCCGATCAAGGACCTGCCCGCCGATCAAGGGCATATGGCCGCGCTTTGATCTCAGATCCACGACCGTTTGCCCTTGATCGCGAGGGTGGCCCTTGATCGGCGAAGCACCCGACCGGGGCGCATTCCCGAGCAGGGCGGGCGCGGTCGGGCGGCGCGGTCGGGCGCTTGCCGGCAGCGGACTTGGTGGGGCAGGCCGGGATCTTGCGTACGGATGTGTCCGACATAACCGGGCACAAGATCCCGGTGCGCCCCACCAAGTTGAGCGACCCCTCGCCACCTCGCCGATCAAGGATTTCGACGCCGATCAAGGGCAAAGGGTCGTGGTTTGGAGATCAAAGCACGACCGTTTGCCCTTGATCGACGGGGAGAGCGGGGGCAAAGGGCGGGTTAGGGGCGGGTGGTGAGGATTAGGTCGGCTACCAGGGCGGTCCAGCCGGTTTGGTGCCAGGCGCCCAGGCCGGCGCCGTTGTCGCCGTGGAAGTACTCGGGGAAGGCGATCAGGTCCTTCCAGTCCGGGTTGGTCTGGAAGAGTTCCTGCGCGCCGTACATGGGGCGGCGGCCGCCCGCGTCCGGTACGAACAGGGCGATCAGGCGCTCGGACAGATCGTCGGCCACCTCGTTGAGGGTGCGTTTCTTCCCGGACCGGGTCGGGTGCTCGATCATCAGGTCGTCGCCGAAGAACTGGGCGTAGTCGCGCAGCGCGCACACCAGCAGGTAGTTGGTCGGCATCCAGATCGGGCCGCGCCAGTTGGAGTTGCCGCCGAACAGGCCGCTGGTCGACTCGGCCGGCTCGTACCCGACGGTGAAGTCCTGGCCGCCCAGCGACACCGTGAACGGCTTGTCCAGGTGGCTGCGGGACAGCGTGCGCAGGCCGTACGGGGACAGGAACTCCTCCTCGTCCAGCATGCGCGCCAGGATCCGGACGATCTGCTCGGGCCCCACCATGGACAGCAGGCGCCGCTGCCGCCCGTCGGTGGCGAGCCGGCGGGCGCCCAGTACGTCGGTGTACGCCGGCTTGTTGACCAGGAACCAGCGCAGCCGGGCGGCCAACTCGGGCAGCCGGGCGAGGGTGCGGGAGCTGAGTGTGGTGGTGGCGGCCAGCGGCAGCAGGCCGACCACCGAGCGCACCTTGAGCGGCACGGTGCTGCCGTCGGGCAGCCGGAGCTGGTCGTAGAAGAACGCGTCCTCCTCGTCCCACAGCCCCTGGTGGTACGCGGCCGAGGCGATGTACGCGAAGTGCTCGAAGAACTTGGTGGCCACGTCCTCGTACGCGCGGTCGTGCTCGGCGAGGCGGACGGCCATGTCGAGCAGGTTGAGGGCGTACATGGCCATCCAGCCGGTGCCGTCGGACTGCTCCAGCACGCCGGCCACGGGCAGCGCGGCCGACCGGTCGAACGGGCCGACGTTGTCCAGGCCGAGGAAGCCGCCCTCGAAGACGTTGTTGCCGTTGATGTCCTTGCGGTTGACCCACCAGGTGAAGTTGAGCAGCAGCTTGTGCATGACCCGGGCGAGGAAGTCGTAGTCCCGCCCACCGTCGATCTCGAACACCCGCAGCGCGGCCCAGGCGTGCACCGGCGGGTTGACGTCGCCGAACATCCACTCGTACGCGGGGATCTGCCCGTTGGGGTGCATGTACCACTCGCGCAGGAGCAGCAGCACCTGCTGCTTGGCGAACTCGGGGTCGACCCGCGCCAGCGTCACGCAGTGGAACGCCAGGTCCCAGGCGGCGTACCAGGGGTACTCCCAGGGGTCGGGCATGGAGATGACGTCGAAGCTGTTCATGTGCCACCAGGCGCTGTTGCGCCCGTGCCGGCGCCCGGTCGGCGGCGACGAACTGGCCGGGTCGCCGGTGAGCCACTGCTCCACGTCGAAGTGGTAGAACTGCTTGCCCCACATCAGCCCGGCGATGGCCCGCCGGGCCACGAGCGCCTCGTCTCGGGTGGCGCTCTGCGGGATCAGCCCGGTGAAGTACGCGTCGGCCTCGGCGCGCCGCGCGGCGACCACCTGGTCGAAGCCGGTGCCGAGGTCGAGCAGCGGCGCCGACTCGGTGCCGGGCGGCGGCGAGGTGAGCGTGAGCCGCAGCCGGATCCACATCTCCCCGCCGGGCGGCACGGTCAGTTTGTAGTGTAATGCCCCTTTTGTCCCAGTCAGCGCCGGATTCACCGTCGAAGCACCGTCGACCACGTGGTCGTTGATGCCGTCCTTCGGGTAGTCGCTGCGCCCCTCCAGCCCCCACAGGCGCTGGGTGTTGGTCTCGTTGTCGCAGGTCAGCACGGTCGGATCGCCCTCGCCCTGCAACACGATCTGCCCGAGCACCCAGTGCTGACCGACCAGCCGCCCGTCCTCGCCGGTCAAGACCGGCACCTGGTCACGCCCCGGCAGCCCCCACGACCAGGTGTTGCGAAACCACAGCGTGGGCAGCACGTGCAGGGTGGCGGTCTCCGGGCCCCGGTTGGCGACGTTGACCATGATGCACATGTCGGTCGGCGACGCCTTGGCGTAGTCGACGGTCACCGCCCAGTACCGGTCCTCGTCGAAGACCCCGGTGTCGACCAGCTCGTACTCGGTCTCGTCGCGGCCGCGAGCGGCGTTGACGGCCACCAGGTCGTCGTACGGGAAGGCCCGCTGCGGGTAGTGGTAGCGCCAGCGCATCCAGGAGTGGGTCGGCGTGGAGTCCTCGTACCACCAGTACTCCTTGACGTCCTCCCCGTGGTTGCCGCCGTCGCCGCCCAGGCCGAACATCCGCTCCTTCAAGATCGGATCCTGGCCGTTCCACAGCGCCAACGCGAAACAGAACGTCTGCCGGTCGTCGCACACGCCGGCCATGCCGTCCTCGTTCCACCGGTACGCCCGCGACCGCGCGCAGTCGTGCGGGAAGTAGTCCCAGGCCGTACCGTGCTCGCTGTAGTCCTCGCGAACGGTGCCCCAGGCGCGCTCGGAGAGGTAGGGACCCCAGGCCCGCCACGGCTCCGCCCCCGCGTTCGCCTGCTCCAGGCGCTTATGCTCCGCTTCTCCGGCACCCGCCACCGGGGCAGTCACCTTCGCTTTCCGTCGTCGTGACCACACTGCACCATTGTCGCGGTGACGTGTTACAACCATCGTCACCTACCCGAATGGAGCCTAATGATCGATATCGGGTTCGGACCCCAGGTATGCGGAGATCTCTCGGCCGGTGCCGCGAAAGAGTGGTTGCTCACCGACGGCCGCGGCGGCTACGCCATGGGTACGGTGTCCGGCCTGCGCACCCGTCGGTACCACGCCCTTCTCGTGGTCGCCGGCAATACTCCCGCAGCACGCCACGCCGGCCTGGTGGGGCTGGACCCGATTGTGACCCTCGCCTCGGGCGCCCAGGTGCGCCTCGGCACCCACGAGTGGGCCTCCGGCGCGGTCGAGCCCAAGGGTCATGAGCTGCTCGAACGCTTCGACCTGGCGGACGGGCTGCCGCGCTGGCGCTGGCGGATCGGCGACGTCGTGTTGGAGCGTGAGATCGCCATGACGTACGGCCGCCCGGGCGTGGCGGTCGTGCACCGGCTCATCTCCGGCGGCCCGATCCGGCTCGCCCTCGACGCGCTGTGCACGTGGCGGGACGCGCACGGCGAGCGGTACGCCGACGGGCCCCCGCCCCGGGTCGTCCCGACCGCGGACGGGGCGACCGTGGAGCAGTCGTACCGGATGGCCGGTCCGGGCTGGACCCCCACCGGCCAGTGGTGGCGCGGCGCCCATCACCGCGCGGAGGCCGGGCGCGGCCTCCCGCCGCAGGAGGATCTCTGGTACGCGGGGCGGTTCGGCGCCGCCCTCGACGCCCCGGGGACACCCTGGAGGTGCTCGCCTGGGCCGGCGACCTCGACGACCGGCCAGCGGCCGGCACCACCATAGACAACGCCCGGGAGCGGCACCGCGCGCTGATGGCCGCCGGTCCCGACCCGGTCGGCGCGACGCTCGCGCTGGCCGCCGACGCGTTCATCGTGCGCACCCCGGCCGGGCCGGACGTGGTGGCCGGCTACCCGTGGTTCGGTGCGTGGTCGCGGGACACGATGACCGCGTACGAAGGGCTCTTCCTGGCCACCGGGCGCGCCGAGGAGGGCCGGGAGTTGCTGCGGTCGTACGCGGGCACCCTGTCGGAGGGGATGCTCGCCAACACGGCCGACACCGGCAGCGTCGAATACAACACCTGCGACGCGACGCTGTGGTTCCTGCACGCGGTCGACCGGCACGTGGCCACGACCGGCGACACCGACCTGGCCGCGGAGCTGCTGCCCGCCCTGCGTGGCGTGGTCGACGCCCACCTTAAGGGCACCCGGTACGGCATCCGCGTCGACCCGGCCGACGGACTGCTCACCCAGGGCGCGCCCGGCGAGGCGCTGACCTGGATGGACGCCCGCGTGTACGGGGTGCCGGTGACCGCGCGCGCCGGCAAGCCGGTGGAGGTGAACGCGCTGTGGGTCAACGGGCTCGCCGCGATCGCCGAGTTGGCCGCCGGCACCAACCAGGATCCCGGCGCCGCCCCCGCCGCGCTGTCGAAGGCGCTGGCGAGTTTCCGCGCCCGGTACCCATCGCCGGCCGGGTGGCTGTATGACGTACTCGATGGGCCCGGTGGAAACGACATGGCGCTGCGGCCGAATCAGCTCCTGGCGTGGTCGCTGCCGCATGCCCCGCTCGGGGCGGATCTGGCCGCGCTCCGCGCGGCCGGCGCGGCGCTGCTGACCCCGCTCGGGCCGCGCAGCCTGGCGCCGGACGCGGCCGGATACGTCGGACAACATCGCGGTGGTCCGGCGCAGCGGGATGGCGCATATCACCAGGGCACGGTGTGGCCGTGGCTGCTGGGACCATTTGCCGACGCGAGCCGGCGGGCGGGCAGGCAAATTGGCGAGTTGTTCACCGGTATCGAGTCTCATTTGCCCGAGTTTGGCCTAGCATCCGTAAGCGAAACCGCCGACGGGCAAGCGCCCCACGCCGCGACCGGTTGCCCTTTTCAGGCATGGTCCGTGGCGGAGGTCCTGCGCGCGCGACGGTTTTGATCGGTGCGCGTTACAGGCCCGCAACGATGGTGTCTTCACTGGTTTTCCCGGGACCGGCACGATTGGTCCTAACCCGACGACGTGAAGGCACCCGGTGCGGTGTCTATACGCGCGTGCGCAGGGGGAAGACTTTTAGGGGGCGGGCCAATGACACCAACAGGCGACGTAATCGAGATCCGAACGCCCCGCCGGCAGCGGGTGCTGATGCTGTCCTGGGAGTACCCGCCGGTCGTGGTCGGAGGGCTCGGCCGGCACGTGCACGCCCTGTCCACATCGCTCGCCGCCGCCGGACACGAGGTCACCGTCGTCACCCGCCACGCGCCGGGGGCGCCCCTTGAGGAGTACGCCGACGGCGTACGCATCGTCCGCGCTCCCGAAGACCCACCGCTCTTCCCGCTCGCCACCCCTTCCCTGCTCGCCTGGACCATGGCGTTCAACCACACGCTCACCCGCGCGGCCCTGCGCGCGGCCGAGTCCGGCGAGTACGACGTCATCCACGCCCATGACTGGCTCGTCACGCACACCGCGGTCACCCTCAAAGAGCACCTCGACCTTCCCCTGGTCGCCACCATCCACGCCACCGAAGCCGGCCGCCACCAGGGCTGGCTCCCCGACGAGATGAACAAGTGCATCCACTCCGTCGAGTGGTGGCTCGGCCAGGAGGCGTGCCGCGTCCTGGTCTGCTCCGAGTACATGAAGTGGGAGGTCAGCCGCCTGCTGGAGCTGCCCGCCATGCGCGTCGAGGTCATCCCCAACGGCGTCGACGACCGCGTCTGGCAGGCCCAACCCCGCGCCGTCGCCGCGGCCAGGTCCAGGTTCGCCGGCGACGGCCCGCTGGTCGGATTCGCCGGCCGGCTGGTGTACGAGAAGGGCGTGCAGCATCTCGTCCACGCCATCCCGCAGTTGCGCGACCAGCACCCCGGGCTGCGTGTCGTCATCGCCGGCGACGGGCCGTACCGCGAAGAACTGCTGGAGGCCACGCACCGGCTCGACCTGACCCACACGGTGAGCTTCGCCGGCTTCATGAACGAGCAGCAGCTGCCCGCCGTCCTCGCCGCCACCGACGCCACCGTCGTGCCGAGCCTCTACGAGCCGTTCGGCATGGTGGCCCTGGAGGCGGCCGCCGCCGGCGCCCCGCTCGCCGTGTCCGCCACCGGCGGTCTCGCCGAGATCGTCGAGCCGGGCGTGACCGGCGTGACGTTCCCGCACAGCGACCCGGACGCGCTCGCCGGCGCGGTCGGCACCCTGCTCGGCGACCAGATCTTCGCCCGGCGGGTCGCCAAGCAGGCCCGCACGATGGTGACCGAGCGGTACGGCTGGTCCACGATCGCGGCCCGCACCGCCGCCGCGTACGCCTCGGCCGAACGGGAGTCGTCCGTGTTCAACACCCGCCAGGCCGAGGCGCTGCTCGGCGAGGGCCGCGCGAAGGTCATCGTGCCCGAGGGCAACCTGCTCGCACTGGACGGAGCCGCATCTTGACTGCTGTCCTGCCGGCCACCCTGCCGGCGCAGTTCGCGCCGGCCCAACCCCTCATCGGCGAACTCGACCAATACCTCTTCTCCCAGGGCCGGCACGAACGGCTCTGGGAGTTGCTCGGTGCGCACCCCCGCCCCGGCGGCTGCCTCTTCGCGGTGTGGGCGCCCAACGCCCGCGAAGTCCGCGTCATCGGCGACTTCACCGGCTGGGGCCCGTACGACGGGATCGTCCTGGAGCCGCTGGGATCCAGCGGCATCCGGGCCGGCTTCGTGCCGGGCGTCCGGGCGGGGCAGCGGTACAAGTACCGGATCCACGGCGCGGACGGCCGCTGGACCGATCGCGCGGATCCGTTCGCTTTCTTCGCCGAGTGCCCGCCGCGCACCGCGTCCATTGTGTATTCGTCGTCGTACGCGTGGGGCGACGGTGACTGGATGGCGTCCCGCCCGACCGACCATCACGCCCGGCCCATGTCCGTCTACGAGGTGCACCTGGGCTCGTGGCGGCCCGGCCTGTCGTACCGCGAACTCGCCGACGAGTTGGTGTCCTATGTGGCCGATCTCGGCTTCACCCACGTGGAGCTGATGCCGGTCGCCGAGCACCCGTACGGCCCGTCGTGGGGCTACCAGGTCACCGGCTACTACGCGCCCACCTCCCGCTTCGGCACCCCGGACGACTTCCGCTACCTCGTCGACCGGCTGCACCAGGCCGGCATCGGCGTCCTGCTGGACTGGGTGCCCGCCCACTTCCCCAAGGACGAATGGGCCCTCGCCAACTTCGACGGCACCGCGCTGTACGAGCACCCCTGGTCCGGGGAGCACCCCGACTGGGGCAGCCTCATCTTCAACTACGGCCGGAACGAGGTGCGCAACTTCCTGCTCGCCAACGCGCTGTACTGGCTTTCGGAGTTTCACATCGACGGGCTGCGCGTCGACGCGGTCGCCTCGATGCTGTACCTCGACTACTCGCGCAACGACGGCGAGTGGGCGCCCAACGCGTACGGCGGCAACGAGCACCTGGAGGCCATCTCGCTGCTCCGTACGCTGAACGAGACGGTCTACCGCCTGTACCCCGGCACGGTGATGATCGCGGAGGAGTCTACGGCGTGGCCCGGCGTATCCCGGCCCGTCGACTGGGGCGGCCTCGGCTTCGGCCTGAAGTGGAACATGGGCTGGATGCACGACACGCTCGAGTACATCTGCCGCGATCCGATGTACCGCAAGTACCACCACGACCAGCTGACCTGGCCCACGGTGTACGCCTTCGACGAGCAGTTCCTGCTGCCGATCAGCCACGACGAGGTGGTGCACGGCAAGGGGGCGCTGATCGCCAAGATGCCCGGCGACTGGTGGCAGAAGCAGGCCGGGTTGCGGGGGTTCCTGGCGTACCAGTGGGCGTTCCCCGGCAAGCAGCTGCTCTTCATGGGCTGCGAGCTGCTCGACGAACGCGAGTGGAGTGAGCAGGCCGGGCTGAACTGGTCGCTGCTGGCGAACTCCGAAGGCATCCGCGACCTGCTGCGCGACCTGAACCGGACGTACCGCTCGTCGCCCGCGCTGTGGTCGCAGGACACGTCGCCGGACGGGTTCCGCTGGATCGCCTGGGACGACTGGCAGCAGAACGTGCTGTCGTTCATCCGGTACGGAACGGACGGGTCGATGGTCGCCTGCGTGGTCAACTTCTCCGGCGTACCCCGCCGCGACTACCGCATCGGCCTACCCGCCGCCGGGAGGTGGGAGGAGATCCTCAACACCGACGCCGAGTGCTACGGCGGCGCGGGGGTCGGCAACTGCGGCGCCGTCAACGCGGAGCCCATCGAGTCCCACGGCCACCCGAACTCCGCCGCCGTCCACGTAGGCGCCTACGCCGCCGTCTGGCTGAGGCTCGCCTGAGGCGTGCCCTCTCCCCCGTTTTCCCGTCGATCAAGGGCAAATGGTCGTGCTTTGATCACCAAACCACGACCATATGCCCTTGATCGACGCGAAATCCTTGATCGACGCGGCGCGCCTACCGGCGCTGGCCGCTGCCAGGGTCCTGGCAGCGTCGAGCATGCCCAGCTGGTTTGTGAACATTTAGTGCTGCTGGAGCGACGGTAAACGTTCACAAACCCCGGGCTCAACCGCTCGCGGCTCGGTGGACGACGTCGAAGACGGCCACAACCGGCTCCGCACCCGCGTCGCGGAAGATCTTGACAGCGGCCGGGGTGTCGACGGAGCGGCGGTACTCCTCCCACTGCTCGCGGCTGCGCCAGAGCGTGACGATCCGCCACTCGTTGCCCTCGCCACGCACGAGCGCCGTGTGGATGACCATGTGCGGCAATGTGGCCGTCGCCTGCCGATACGCCTCGGTCACCGGGGCCTCGGCGCCGGACGGCAGCGTCGCCGAGGTCACGGAGAGTACATGACCACTCATGACATGACGATAACCGCAGGGACAGCGCAGACTACGAGAACTTGGCAGGATGCCAGCATGACCGAGGCTCGCACCCTTCCCCATCGATCCCGGCTGGCGCTGCTGGCGCTCGCCGCCATCCTGGCGCTGCTCGGCGCGCTGCTGCTCGCCGGTGCTCAGGCAAGCGACCCCGGCGCCGGCAGCGCCTCGCTCGCCACAGGCACCGTCAAGCCGAAGCCGCCGCCCCGCTGACCTAGGGCCTAGTTGCGCCCCTGGTTCTCAGGGTTGTTCCCATCTTCAGGGTATTTCCCATCGGCGATCACTATGGCGGACGTGTCGGTCGGCCCGACCCGCAGGCCCGCCGACCCTCCCAGAGCCAGGGCCGCGACCAAGGGCAGCACAAGGGCGGCGACAACCCGCGCTGGGGAAACGGCATCGGTTTTCATCGAACCCTCCTCGCGTCGGCCGCGACGCTACCAAGCCGTCGCTACACGCTGCCCATGCCCTTGTAGTGGCGCAGGCTGAAGGACCAGAGTCGGCGCGCCGCCAGATACGCCACCAGCCCGACCACTGGCGCCCCGACCGCCAGCCACTCCGGCACCGCCAGCGTGTCCAGGTGGCCGGTCAGCACCGCACATGGCAGGTACGCCACGAACGCCAGCGGCAGCACGAACGTCAGCGCGTCCCGCACCAGGCCCGGCAGGATGTGCAGCGGATAGCTGCCGAACGCGGTCATCAGCTCATCCAGCCACAGCATGAAGTACGAGGTGGCCGGCCCGTGCAGGGCGGCGCTGGAGACGGCGGTGGCGATGGCGCCCTCCATCAGTACGCCGCCGGCGAGCGCGATGAGCAGGTACCCGACCCGCCAGGGTGTCCAGTCGAGGCCGACCGCCCACAGCGCGCCCACGAAGAGGCTGAGCGCCACCAGCAGGTCGCCGACCGCGTTCACGTTGAAGAACGCGAGTTGGACCTGCCGGTGCACGGGCATCGGCCGCAGCAGGAACGCGTCGATCTGCCCCATCTGCACGAGGATGGACACCCAGCTGGCCCGGCCCAGGATGAGCACGTACAGGCCGTGGCTGAGCAGCCGCATGCTGGCCATCAGCAGGACGTCGGCGCTGTTCCAGCCGCCCAGCCCGGGAAAGCGCACCAGCAGCACGGTCGCGAACACCACGACCGACACCTGCCAGGCGGCGCCGACCCCGACGGCGAGCAGGAACTCGGTCCGGTACTCCAGCCGGGCCTTGAGGTTGAGCATGGTGATACGCCAGATGAGTCGCACGGTCATCCTCCTTGGACGGTGACCTGGTCGGCCGCCTTGCGCCACAGCCGCCGGTTGAGCAGGGCCAGCAGCGCGCACCACACGAGCTGCACCGCGATCAGGCGCGGCGCGTCGCCCGCGGGCAACCGTCCGATATAGAGCGACAGGGGTACGTCCAGCGTGTACCGGAACGGCAGGAACGAGCTGATCGTCAGGAACCAGTCGGGGAAGAACCACAGCGGCGCGATGACCCCGGAGAGCAGGTTCTGCAGGAAGCGCAGGATCTGCAGGGCGGCGCTGTTCTGCAGGGTCCAGAAGCACAGCAGGTCCACGGCGAGCAGCAGCTCGTACATGATGACCTGGGCGAAGAGCAGGCTGACCGCGAACGCCACGGCGGCGCTGGCCGAGACCGGTTTGCTGACCGCCCCGGCGGCGAGGCAGATGGCGTACCCGGCGAGCACCCAGGCGAACCCGTACACCTGGTCGCCGAGCGCGCGGATCAGGTAGTAGCGGCGCGGCGAGACCGGGCGCAGGAACCAGTACAGGATCGTGCCCTCCTGCACGTGTTGCAGCAGGGAGTCGCGGGCGGCGAAGCGGTCCAGGCCGCGGATCTGGGTGGACAGGACGGCCAGCACGGCGTACGTGACGGCCTGGTCGCGGCCCAGCCCGGCGGTGGTCTCCACGTTGGCGTACAGGGCCCGCCACAGGCAGTAGACGAGGAAGGCGTGGCCGGCGAGGCGTACGGCGGTGGCGGTGATCCGGGTGGGCTGGACCAGCTCGCCGAGCGGCGTGACCCGGGCGGCCCGCCAGGCGGTTGTCGTCATGCCGGCACGTCCAGGTCGGAGCGATGCTGCAGGTAGGCGAGGCGCATCACGTCTTCGAGGTCGTTCTCCTCGATGGCCAGGTCGGTGATCGCGTACCGCTCGATGATGCGGCGCAGCGCGTCCTGCGGGCTGGTCGCGCCGTCCCCGGGCCCGAAGACGAACCGCGGCCCATCCTGCCGCAGCACCCGAAGGCCGGGCACCTCCACGTCGCCGGTGGCCGGCGGCTCGGCGAGCGTCACGTGCACCTGCCAGGTGTCACCGAACCGCGTACGCAGCTCGGCCAGGGAGCCGTCGAAGACCAGCCGGCCGTGGTTGATCAGGACCATCCGCTCGGCGAGCTTGTCGACCTCGGTCATGTCGTGCGTGGTGAGCACGACGGTCCGGCCGCGCTTGTCCACCTGGTACCGCAGGAACTCCCGGACCTGCTCCTTGACCACGACGTCCATGCCGATGGTGGGCTCGTCGAGGAAGACGATCCGCGGGTCGTGCAGCAGCGCGGCGGCCAGGTCGCAGCGCACCCGCTGGCCCAGGGACAGGTGCCGCACCCGGGTGTCCCAGAACTCGGACAGCTCCAGCAGCTCGTCGAACTCGCGCAGCCGGCGGCGGTAGTCCTCGGCGTTCACGTTGAAGATGTCCCGCAGGATGGCGAGCGACTCGCGGGCCGGCAGGTCCCACCACAGCTGCGTACGCTGCCCGAACACCGCGCCGATGTTGCGGGCGTTGCGCTCCCGGTCGCGGTGCGGGGCGATCCCGGCGACCTCGACCTCGCCGGAGCTGGGCACCAGGATCCCGGTCAGCATCTTGATCGTGGTCGACTTGCCGGCACCGTTCGGTCCGAGGAAGGCGAGCAGTTCGCCCTCGTCGACCGAGAAGGACACGCCGTCGACCGCGGTCTTGGCCGCCCGCGCGGGCGCGACCAGGGAGGTCAGGCCGCCGATGAAGCCGGGCCGGCGCACGATGGTGTGGAAGATCTTGGTCAGGTCCCGCGCGACGATGTTCACCCGAAGATCATCGCGGCCCGCGCCGGACTCCGCGACACATTTCCTAACCGTTGGAAAAAGCGCGAACCTCCACGTTGGTGTACGCGACGGTGAACGGGGGCTCGTGGTCCTGGGTGTCCGCGTAGATGCCGAGCTGCATCCGGCCGGCCTTGAACGTCGAGTCCTGGACCATGCCGACCGGCTGGCCGTCGCGCTCCAGCGCGATGGTCGAGCCTTGCACCGTGGCGGAGATGCGGACGGTCGTGTCGGGCGGGATCGGGCTGGCGAACGGCAGCGTACGCAGCGGCGTCACGGTGATCCCGTCGCCGACGCCGTGGGTGGCCACGTGCAGGCCCTCCGGGCAGATCCGCACCAGGTAGCCGGAGAGGTGACCGGCGTTGGGCGCGAACCGGAGCCACAGGGCGCCGCAGCTGCCCGGCGTACCGAGCCGGACGTCCACCGCGACCGTGAAGTCGGTGAGCTGGTCCATCGGACCCGGGCACCGGTACGGGCCCAGCTTGCCGCGGGTGACCACCAACGCGTCGTCGAACAGGCAGGTGGTGAGCTGGGCCGGGTCGTCGCGGTTCAGCCACAGCTTCGGCGCGGTCAGCGGGTCCTGGGCGATCAGCTGGGTGGCCCGCGGCGAGCCGGTCGCCAGGGGTGCGGAGGTCGGCGGCGAGGACGGCGGGGCCGACGGCGTGGTGGACGGGCTCGCGTCGCCGGCGAGCGGAAGCACACCGGTGACGACGCCGAGCACGGCCAGCGACGTCGCGAGCGCGGTGGCGGCCAGTGCCCCGTTCGCGATGCGGCCCCAGGATCTGCGGGGAGCCGGCGGCGCCGGCTTCGGCTGGACAGCGGGCCGCACGATCTCCGTCGGCCCCGCCGCCACGGTGGCCAGCTCATCGGGTACGGCGGCCGCCGTCAGCTGGGCGGCCGGCTGCTGGTCGGTGGCGGCCTGCGCCTCCTCGGCGGCGACCAGCAGCGCCGGCTGCTCGGCGAGCGCGGCGGCCAGGGCCGGCGACCGGAGCGGGTCGGTGCTCAGGAGCAGGTCGAGCAGGTCGCGGGAGGTGGGCCGGGCGGCCGGGTCCTTGGCCAGCGCCCGCTCCACCAGACCGCGCAGCGGCGGGGCCAGCACGCCCAGGTCCGGCGGCTGGGTGAGGATCCGGGCGGCCTGCGCGGGCGGCGAGTCGGCCGCGAACGGCGACCGGCCGGTCCCGGCGTACGCGACGACGGCGCCCCACGCGAAGACGTCGGCGGCCGCGGTCAGGTCGCCCGCGCCGGGACCGAACCGCTCCGGCGCCATGTATCCCACCGTGCCGACCATCTGGTCCGGACCGGTGTGCTCGCTGGTCGCCTCCATCGCCTGCGCGATCCCGAAGTCGATCACCTTCGGGCTGCCCGGGGCGAGGAGCACGTTGCTCGGCTTCAGATCCCGGTGGATCACGCCCGCGCCGTGGATCGCGGTCAACGCGGTCGCCACCCCGATCGCCAGGCCGTGCAGGTTCGCCGGCGTCAGCGGACCCCGCTCCGCGACCACCGCCGACAGGCTCGGGCCGTCCACGTACTCCACGACAAGATAGGGCTGCTCGTTGTCCGGGTCGGCGTCCAGCACCTCCGCCGTACAGAACGGAGGCACCTGCCGGGCCCGGTTGACCTCGCTGCGAAACCGGCGCCGGAACTGGTCGTCGCGCGCCAACTCTCCCCGGATGACCTTGACGGCCACCTGCCGGCCATCCGGATCACGAGCCAGATAGACCGTGCCCATCCCGCCCTCGCCGAGCCGCCCCTCCAGCTCGTACCGGCCCAGCCTTCGAGGGTCGCCCGCGTACAGCGGCGCCGCCCGAGAATCCATCGTTGCTGTCCCCCCGCAATGAAGCGCTCCCGGAAGAGATTGAAGACCACCGCGATCGGCACCGCAACCAGCCCGCTGACCTAACGGTCACCGACGGGTCCGCCCTTTGGACTAGGTTTCACGTTTCGGGGGTAGTTTGTTATTGATACGTAACGTTCTATCCGCCTCGGCTGCATATGGTGGTGGGCCGGGGAGCGTACTGGGGGAACCTTGTGTCCGTGTGGCGAGCACTGATCGCCGAGCGGTACAGCTTGATCAAGCCGGTCGGCACTGGTGGCATGGGCCGCGTCTGGCTCGCGCGCGACGAGATGCTGCGCCGCGAGGTGGCGGTCAAAGAGGTCGTGCCGCCGGAGTGGATGACGCCCGACGAGCGTGACCTGCTGCGCGAGGTGACGATCCGCGAGGCGCGCGCGGCCGCGCAGCTCAACCACCCCAACGCGGTGCAGATCTACGACGTCGTCTACGCCGAGGGCCGGCCGTGGATCGTCATGGAGTACGTCCGCTCCCGGTCGCTGCACGAGGTCGTCCAGCAGGACGGGCCGCTCCCCCCGCACCGGGTCGCCCAGATCGGCCTGGCCGTCCTGTACGCCCTGCGCGCCGCCCACCAGGCCGGCGTCCTGCACCGGGACGTCAAGCCGCACAACGTGCTCATCGCCGAGGACGGCCGGGTGGTGCTCACCGACTTCGGCCTGGCGACATTCGACGGCGGCGACGGGGCGATGACCCGCGCCGGGCTGATCATGGGCTCCCCCAGTACGTGGCGCCCGAGCGGGCCAGCGACGGTGTGTCCACTGTGGAGACCGACCTGTGGTCGCTGGGCGCAACGCTTTTCGCGGCCGTGGAGGGCCGCTCGCCGTACGCGCGGTCCACCACGATGGCCACCCTGACTGCCCTGGCGACCGCCCCGCCCGACCCCGCGCCCCGGGCCGGCGCGCTGCGCCCCGTGCTCGGCGGCCTGCTGCGCAAGGACCCGCGGCACCGGCTCACCGCCGAGGAGGCCGAACGCCTGCTGCGCCGGGCCGCGACACCGCCCGCGGGGACGACGCCGGCGCGTACCCGGCGGCTGCCCCTGCCCCGCCGCACCACCGAGCACGTCCGGCCGGAGTTCCCCGCGGGCAACCCGCACCGCCGCCGGCGCTACCTGGCCGCGGGCGCCGCCGCCGCGGTGGTGGCGACCCTGGTCACGGTCGGCGTCGCGGTGCTCCTCGACACCGGCGGGGAGCGCGGCACGGCACGGCTGGCGGCGATCGGTGGCGCGTCCGCACCCGCCGGCGGCGCGGGCGCGGGCAGCGCGATGCCGTGCGGCTCCCCGCCCACCGGCCCCGGCCAGACCCGCCCGCCCGTGCCCGCCACCCACCGGTACGCGCTGGCCGACGGCTTCGTGTGGCACGCCGACCCGACCGGCTTCGAGATGGCCGCGCCGGCGACCTGGACGTACTTCCGGGACGGCGACGTGGTGTGCTTCCGCGAGCCCGGCGGGCCCCGGCTGCTCGCCGTCGACACCGAGCCCGACCTGATCGGCGACGCGGTCGCGCACTGGAAGTTCGAGGAGAAGCGGGTGACCGCCACCGGCGGCCTGTCCGGCTACAGCCGGGTCGCGATCCTGCCCAACCGCTACTTCGCCGGCGGCGCCGACTGGGACTGCACCTGGACCAACACCAAGGGCGACCGCCTGCGCGCCCGGCAGGAGCTCTTCCGCACCGCCCCCGGTCTGGCCTACACCATCATCTGGATCACCCGCGACCTGGACTGGCCCGGCGCGCTCCCCAGCTACGGATGATCAACGCCAGCTTCACCCCGGCGGGCTAGGCCAGCCAGCCCGGACGGACCAGGCCCGCCTCGTACGCGTAGACCACCAACTGGGCGCGGTCCCGCGCGCCGAGCTTGACCATCGCGCGGCTCACGTGGGTCTTCGCCGTCGCCGGGCTCACCACCAGCCGCGCGGCGATCTGCTCGTTCGACAGGCCGGCGCCGACCAGCGCCATCACCTCGCGCTCCCGGTCGGTGAGCTGGTCCAGCGACAGCTCCGGGGTGGCCGGGCGGACCCCGCCGCGCCCGGCGAACTCGGCGATCAGCCGCCGGGTCACCCCCGGCGAGAGCAACGCGTCCCCGGCCGCCACCGCCCGTACGCCGCGCAGCAGCTCCACCGGCTCGGTGTCCTTGACCAGGAACCCGGACGCACCCACCCGCAACGCCTCAAACAAGTACTCGTCCAACTCAAACGTAGTAAGGATGACAATCCGCGTGGCGACCAACCCCGGATCGGCAACGATCCGCCGGGTCGCCTCCAACCCGTCCACGCCCGGCATCCGGATATCCATCAACACCACGTCGGGCCTGGTCACCGCGGCCAACCGGACCGCCTCGACGCCGTCCGCCGCCTCCCCCACGACGGCGATATCCGGCTCCGCGTCCAGCAACGCACGGAAGCCCGCGCGCACCAGCGCCTGGTCGTCGGCCAACAGAACGTCAATCACGCGCACCCTCCCAGGGCAGGGTCACCGCCACGCGGAACCCACCGCCGTCCACCGGGCCCGCGCTCAGCGTGCCGCCGAGCGCCGACGCGCGGGCCCGCATGCCCGCTATCCCGTTGCCCGCCCCTTCCGCCCCGTTGTCCGCCTCCGACGAGGCGGGACCGCCCACCCCGTCGTCCACGACCTCGACGGTAACCACGGTGCCGCCGTACCCGATGGTGACCGTCGCCGTCGCCCCGGCCCCGGCATGCCGGCGCACGTTGGTGAGCGCCTCCTGCACGATCCGGTACGCCGCCCGGTCCACCTCCGCCGGCAGCGGCCGGGCCGTACCCTCCACCACCGTGCGCACCGGCAGCCCGGCGCCCGCGGTCAGGTCGTCCAGCCGGGCCACGGTGGGCGCCGGCGCACGCGGAGCGGCCTCCTCCTCCGGCCGCAACACGCCGAGCACCGACCGCACCTCGCGCAGCGCCTCCGCGCTCGCCGACTTGATCGCGGTGAGCGCCTCCCGCGCCTGCTCGGGCCGCGTGTCCATCAGGTGCAGGCCCACCCCGCCTGCACGTTGATCAGCGACAGGTGGTGACCGAGAACGTCGTGCAACTCCCGGGCGATCCGCAGCCGCTCCTCGCTGGCCTGCCGCCGCTGCTGCTCGGCCCGCGCCTTCTGCTGCTCCGCCCGGTACTTCGCCATCTCGGCGAAGTGCTGCCGGCGTACCCGGGAAGCCTCCGCCAGCAGGACCGCGACGGCGGTGGCCACTCCGACGAGCGCCGCGTGGCCCAACTCCGGGCGGGTGACGGCCAGGTAGCCGGCGTAGCCGGCGAAGGTCAGGCCCCAGGCCGCCGCCCGCGCCCCCGCCCCGACCACGGCGAAGAGCGCGACCAGCGCGGCGAAGAAGTACGGTCCGCGCGGCTCGGCCGCCCACGCCGCGAAGCCGACCGTCGCCGCGACGGCGACGGCGTACACGGGTACCGGGAACTTGAACCGCAACGGCAGGGCGAGCGGGCCGGCGAGCAGCAGGGCGTACCCGACCGCGTCCGGGTCGACGCTGGCCGAGCGGGCGGCGGCGACCTGCACGATGCCGGTCACGATCCCCATGCCGACGGCGCTCTTCGCGTGCCGCGCGGCCTGCCGGTGCGGCTGCCAGCGGCGTTCCGGCGGCCACTCCCAGCGCCTCTCCCAGCGCCTATCGATCCCCACGCCCTGACCGTAGGCCACCGCCCGGCCCCGCGGCATCGGCTCCCGGCGGCGATCGCCCTACCCCGGCGGGCGTACGCGCCGGGGCCGCCTACTCCACGGGGCGTAGCGCGCGGCCCGGCAGATGCCTCCGCCCGCCCGACGCGCACGGCCCGCCGTTTGGGGACCCTCGATGACATGACAGCAACGGGAACCGGCGCCGGCCGCGTACGAGCCTCCGACGCCGAACGCGAACAGATGGCCCACATCCTCCGCGCCGCGATGACCGAGGGGCGGCTCGACCTGACCGAGGGCGAGCAGCGGCTGGCCGCGGCGTACGCGGCGACGTTCCGCGACGAACTGGCCCCGCTCGCCGCGGACCTGCCCGACGGGGGCCGGCGTGCCCTGGCGGAGACGCCCGAGGCGAGAGCGTTCGCCCGGCGGCTGATGCGCCGGCACGTCGGCGGGGTGGCGTTCGTCGCGGTGATCCTCGTCGGCCTGTGGGCGCTGTCCGGGGCGCACTTCTTCTGGCCGGTCATCCCGCTGGCGTTCCTGTTCTTCGGGGTGGCCAGGCACGCGGCCTGGCACCGGCACTACGCGCATCGGAGGATGTGGCACGGGCCACCGTGGCGGTAGTTGAATGTGGACGGTCCCGCTGACACAGTCCCGCGTCATGATGGGACCGTCGCACGCTCTTTCCGGCGCCGCCGTATGGCTGGCGGGTTCGTGGGCCTTGGACAAGTTCGCCGGGTACGAGCAGTCGCCGCTCCTCATCGCGGTCGGCACGGCCGTGTGCGCGGGCGGCGCGCTCTTTCCCGACCTCGACATGTCCGGGAAGGTCACCCGCAACAAAGGCGGCGCGACGGTGGCCCGGACGTTCGGGGTGGCGTCGCTGTTCGTCGCTGAGGTGATCGAGAAGCTGTCCCTCGGCGTCTACCACGCCACCCGGCGCAGCGACGACCCCGACCGGGAGAACGGGCATCGGACGCTGACCCACACGCTGCCGTTCACCGCGCTGGTCGGCTGGGGCACGACGGCACTGTGCACCGCGTACGGCAAGTGGGCCGTCATCGGCATCCTCTTCGTGATGATCGGCCTGGCGCTACGCGGGCTCTTCGACGAGTGGGCCAAGCGGGCCGGCTGGGTGCTCGTCACGCTGATCTCGGCGGCCGCGGCGTACGGCGTGTACCTGCGGCTGCCCGGCGACCGCGGCTACCCCTTGCTCGGCCTGGCCGTGGGCGTCGGCTGTCTGGTGCACCTGCTCGGCGACCTCATCACCCGGGCCGGCGTGCCGCTCCTGTGGCCCATCCCGACCGGGCGGCGGATGTGGCGCATGATCGGCCTGCCGGACTCCATCGCCCTGCGCGCGGGTGGCGCGGTCGAGGTGTACGTCCTGCGCGGCGCGTTCATGGTGGTCTCGCTGCTGGCGGCGACCGGCCTGCTGGCGCCGTCGGTGTTGCGCCGGTTCAATATCGAGGTGTGAACGACTCCGAGGTTCCCGCCTTCTGGCAAGCTCTGGGCCTCCCCGGCCTGGCCGACGTGCACGTGCACTTCCTGCCGCCCCGGATGCTGCGCCGGGTGTGGGCGTACTTCGACGCGGCCGGCCCGCTGGTCGGCGTGGAGTGGCCGATCCGGTACCGCTGGCCGGACGCCGACCGGGTCGCCCACCTCGACAAACTCGGCGTACGCGCGTTCACCGCCCTGGCGTACGCGCACAAACCGGGCATGGCGGCCGACCTCAACGACTGGACGCTCGGCTTCGCCCGCGAGACGCCCGGATGCGTGCCGTCCGCGACGTTCTACCCCGAACCCTCCGTGACTTCGTACGTGTCCTCCGCCGTCTCCTCCGGCGCGCGGGTCTTCAAGGTGCACCTGCAGGTGGGCGGGTTCGACCCGGTGGACCCGCTGCTGGCCCCGTGTGGGGCATGCTCTCCGACGCCGGGATCCCGGTGGTCGTACACGCCGGGCACGCGCCGATGGCCGCCTCGTTCACCGGGCCCGAACCGTTCACCGCGCTGCTGGCGCGGCACCCGCGGCTCACCGCGATCGTGGCCCACATGGGCTCGCCCGACTACTCGACGTTCCTCGACCTGGCCACGAGGTACGAACGGGTAGCGCTGGACACCACGATGGTCTTCACCCCCTTCTTCGACCAACTGGTGCCCTTCCCCCTTGAGGAGCGCCCCAGGCTGCGCGACCTGGGCCAAGCCGGCAAGATCCTCCTCGGCACCGACTTCCCCAACATCCCCTACGAATACGCGGACCAACTCCAGGGCCTGGTGCGCCTGGACCTAGGCGACGCGTGGCTGCGCGCGGTGTGCTGGCACAACCTGTGGTCGACCTTGGGGCTAACTGGTTCCCATGCTCTTTGAGCGGCGACTCCGCGAAGGGATCGCCAGCGGGACCATCACGGCGGCGCTGCGGCGGTGGCGGCGCCCGCAGGTGGTCGCCGGACGGCAGTACCGCACCGGCGCCGGGCTCGTCGAAATGTCCAGTGTGGAGCCGGTAAACCCGCCGGACCTGACGCCGCGAGACGCCCGCGCCGCCGGCTTCCCGAACGTCGCCGCGATGCTCGCCGACCTCGGCGGCCCACCCGATGGGCAGCTCTACCTGCTGCGGTTCCACCGCGTCGACGGCCCCGACCCGCGCGCCGCCCTCGCCGCCGACGACCACCTCGACGGCGCTGGCGTGGCCGCCATCGACCTGCGCCTTGCCCGCCTGGATCACGCCAGCCCGCGCGGCCCTGGACCGCAGCCGCCCTCAAGGTGATCGCCGACCACCCCGGCGTACGCGCCGCCGACCTGGCCGCCTCACTCGGCCGGGACACGCCGACGTTCAAGGCCGACGTACGCAAGCTCAAGGCGCTCGGCCTGACCGAGTCCCTCGAGGTCGGCTACCGCCTAAGCCCCCGCGGCCACACCTACCTAACCCACCGCCCCCTCTAAACGACGGCCCTCTCCACCCTCTCCACCCGCGCCGCCCCGCCCGCGCCGCCCCACCCACCGCGGCGCCCACGCGGGCGCCGCCCGTGCGCGCCGATCAAGGCCCCGCCCGCCGATCAAGGGCCCGCCCGCCGATCAAGGGCATATGGTCGTGCTTTGATCTCTTTTCCACGGCCGTTTGCCCTTGATCGACGCGGAAGTCCTTGATCGGCGCCCGCGGAGCCGGCGCGCGGAGCACGGCCGGCGCGCGGAGCACGGCCGGCGCGCGGAGCAGAGGGCGGCGCGCGTGGGCGGGGCAGCCCCGGTAGGGGCCCCTACTCGCGGGTCACAAGCCGCAACCGCAGCGACACTCACCCTCAAACCCCAACAATCGGTAGTAAGCGGAGAAAGGAGCCACGGACATGATCGAGCAGCAACTGACCGTCGACGCCCCGCGCGACACCGTATGGCGGGCCTTCACCGAGCCGGAGCGGATCCGGGAGTGGTTCGGTTGGGACTATGACGGCCTCGACGCGGAGATCGCATGGATCGTCGGCGACGCCAACCTGGCCGCCGCCCCGGACCGCATCTCGCACAGCGACGGTTCCTACATCGAACTGGCGGGCGAGAGCGGACAAACCACCATAAAAGTCGCATTCCCCGACTCAGTGGAGGTCGAGGAGGGCTGGCGGACGTTCCTTGCCCAACTGCGGTTTCTCCTGGAGACCGCGCCCAGGGGCCGGCGCCGCACCGTCTACCTGACCGGCGAGGCGGCCGGCCCGGCGGTGGCCGCGCTGGCCGAGGGCCGGCCGTGGCACGACGCCCCGCGCCAGCGCAGCGCCGTCGACACCGCCGGCCACCTCGTCGTCGTGACCGCGAACGCGGGCCTGACCAGCGAAGACACCGGCCCGGTGAGCGTTCTCGTCACGACGTACGGGCTGGACGACGCGGCCTTCGACGAGCTGCGCCAGCGGTGGGGCGCCCGGTGGCAGGCCCTCGTGAAGAACCCCGAGGTCACCACTTAGGGCGTGTCTGGTGAATCTTTGTGGGGCTGCGGCGGGCCCAGACGACGACCAGCGGCACCGATCGGAAGGCCACATACAACACCGGTATGCGACCTTCCGCCCGGCACCACCGGCCGCCGCCTGGACCTCGCCTCGCACCCACAAGATCCACCAGACACGCCCTAAGCCCGAGAGCGCTGCGCCGGGATCGTCAGCTTGAACGCCGCCACCGCCTCCGGCCCGTCCAGCCGGGCGCCGTCGGCGATCCGGTCGCACGCCACGTCGAGCACCTCGTGCTTGTGCGCCAGCAGGTACGGCCGGGCCCCCACGTCGGCATGGGCCACCGTGGAGATGCCCGACCAATGCCGCCGGCCGAACAGCATCGGGTAGCTGCGGCGTCCGTCGTAGGTCGCGCAGACAAGCACATCCGGGTACGGCAGGGCCGCTACCCGCCGTACCGCATGCGTGGTGACGCCGGGCATGTCGACCGGCACCACCACGACGGCATCGGCCTCGACGTCGGTCAGGGCATTGAGCCCGACCCGCAGCGACGAGCCGATGCCGGTGCCCCACGCCTTGTCGACGACCACGCTGGCGTCGGCGAGCTCGGCCGCGGCCCGGACCTCGTCGGCGGCCGCACCGAGTACGACGACGATCGGCGCGCAGCCGGCCGCCCGGACCGTGTCGACGGCCCGGTCGACGAGCGGTGTGCCGCCCGTGCGCAGCAGTGCCTCCGGCCCACCGATCCGGCGCCCCCCGCCGGCGGCGATGACCATCCCCGCGATGCATTTCACGCCCATCGATCCTCCCCCTGATGGGACCTACTTGGCGTCGGCGTAACAATCAACGATCGACACGTCGAGGGGGAAGCGGACCGCGGTCGCGCCGAAAAGGAGCTGCCCCGCGCGGGCGGCCGCCCGGTGCACCACCTCGGCGACGTCGCCGGCCCGCCGCTCCGGGCAGTGCACCAGCACCTCGTCGTGCTGGAAGAAGACCAGCTCGGCTCCGGTGCCAGCCAGTTCGTTGCGCAGGATAGCCAGCAGTGTCAAGGCCCACTCCGCGGCGGTGGCCTGGATGACGAAGTTGCGGGTGAACCGGCCGCGCGCCCGGGCCTGGTTGCCCTCGCCCTCCCCCATCGGCACCGAGGACGGCGGGCAGGTGCGGCCCAGCCAGGAGCGGACCAGGCCGCCGCCCTCGCCGGTGCGGGCGGCGGCCTCGACGTACTCGAAGGCGGTTGGGTAGTTGCGCCTGAGCGTGGCGAGCGCCGGGAGCGCCTCGCCGCCGGTCTGGCCGTACATGGCGCCGAGAAGGGCCACCTTGGCGCGCGCCCGGTCGCCGGCGAACGCGTCGGTGGCCAACGCGGCGTACAGGTCGCCGGAGGCCGCCGCGGCGGCGAGCCTATCGTCGCCGGAGACCGCGGCGAGCACCCGCGGCTCGAGCTGGCCGGCGTCGGCGACGACCAGCTTCCAACCCGGGTCGGCGACCACGGCACGCCGTACGACCTTGGGGATCTGCAGCGCTCCCCCGCCCCGGGTGGCCCAGCGGCCGGAGACGACGCCACCCGGCACGTACTCCGGGCGGAACCGTCCACCGTGGACCCACGCGTCCCGCCAGGCCCAGCCGTGTGCGGTCCAGATCCGGTAGAGCTCCTTGTGCTCCAGCAGCAGCGGCACGGCCGGGTGGTCTACGCCGCGCAGCGACCAGGCCCGGGTGTTGGGCAGCTGGATGCCGGCCCGGGTGAAGGCGCGCAGCACCTCGGCCGGCGACTCCGGGTGCAGTTGGCGCACCCCGAACGCGCCGGCGATGCGCGCGCCCAGCTCGGCCAGCCGGCGGGGTGGCCCGCCGACCGGGGACGGCTCGCCGAGCAGCTCGACCAGCAGGGCCTCGTGGATGTCGCCGCGCCACGGCAGCCCGTGGGCGCCCATCTCCACCGCGATCAGCGCGCCGGCCGACTCGGCGGCCACCAGCAGCCGGAACCGGCCTGGGTGCTCGGTGCGGGCGACGCGGGCGCACTGGTCCGCGTACACCTGGGCCAGGATGTCGGGGTCGTCGGCGGCCGGCGGCGCGGCGTCGAAGAGGGCGGCCTGGCCGTCGCCGGGCGGCTCGGCGGCCCGCGGCGGCGGATCGGGCGGCACCGGCGCCCCGGTCAGCCGGGCGTGCGCCGCGGCCAGCGAGCGCGGCTCGCCCCACCGGCCCGCGTGTCCGAGCAACAGCGCCTCGGTCAGCTCGACGTCGTGGCAGCGCTCGACCCGCTCCCCGGTGCGCAGAAGCGGCGGGTAGGAGGTCGCCGTTGACCCCCACACCCGCCGCCCGTCGACCTCCACGGGCGCATTCTGCCCCACGGGTCCGACATTTGTTCTACTTCTACTTCACCGCGCCTGCGGTGAGTCCTTGCTGGATCTGGCGCTGGAAGAAGCCGTACATGACGATCATGGGCAGGATCGACAGGGTGAGCGCGGCGAAGAGGGCCGACCAGTCCGCCTCGTAACCCGCCGAGATCGAGATGCTCGCGATGCCCTGGGTGAGCATCCACTTCTGGTCGGCGTTCTCGCCCTGCATGAGGGTCACCGGCAGCAGGTACTGGTTCCACTGCCCCAGGATGTTGAAGATCGTGATGCTGACCAGGCCGGGCTTGGCCATCGGCATCATCACCTGGAAGAACAGCCGGGTGTGCGAGGCGCCGTCCATCACCGCGGCCTCGGCCACCGAGTTCGGCAGCGTCTTGAAGAACGCGGCCAGGAAGAACACGGTGAACGGCAGCGAGTACGCGATGTAGACCAGGATCAGCCCGGTGTACGTGTTGAGCAGCCCCAGGTTGTTGACGATCAGGAAGAGCGGCACCAGCGCCAGGAACACCGGGAAGGCCAGCCCGGACACGAACAGGTAGTAGATGAACCGGTTGCCGATGAACTTGTAGCGGGACAGGACGTACGCCGCCATGGAGCCGAAGAGCATGGTGCCGGCGGTGCTGATCGACACCACGAACACGCTGTTGAGGAAGTAGCGCCCGACGTGCGCGTCGCTCCAGGCGCGGGCGTAGCTGTCGAAGCTGAAGTGGGACGGCAGGCTGAACGGGCTGCCCAGGAAGATCTCGGTGTTGTTCTTGAACGAGGCGAGGATCGTCCAGGCCAGCGGGGCGATGACCAGGATCGCCCAGATGGCCAGGCCCACATGGGCGAGGCGGGAGAAGATCCGGATCTCGCGCCGGCGTTCCGCCGCAGGCTCCTTGGTGGCGTGCCGGGCGGGGCGTACCGGTGTTGTCGTTGCCATCGATACCCCCTAGAGCTCGACCGTCTCGCGCCGGCTCACCCGCAGGGTGAGCGCCGCGAACGTGATGGTGAGGAAGAACAGCGCGACGCCCATCGCCGAGGCGTAGCCGAACTGCGAGTACGAGAACGCGTTGCGGTAGATCTCCATGCCGAGCACGGTGGTGGCCCCGTCCGGCCCACCCTGGTCGACGGAGAGCACCTGCACGATGGCGAACGCGTCGAACGCGGCGATGCCCAGGTAGACCCACGCGACCTGGAGCGTGTCCCACAGCAGCGGCAGCGTGACCCGGAAGAACATGCTGCCCCCGCCGGCTCCGTCGAGCGTGGCCGCCTCGTAGATGTCACGCGGGATCGAGGCCATGCCGGCGGAGAAGAGTACGACGTAGAAGCCGACCGCCTGCCAGACCAGCACCGCGATGATCGCGTAGAGGGCGATGTTCGGGTTGGCCATGAAGAGCACCGGGTCCACGCCGAAGATGCCGAGGAACCCGTTGAGCAGGCCGCTGTCGTCCGGGGCGTACACCCGCTGGAAGATCACGCCGATGATGACGATGGCGAGGACCTGGGGGAAGAAGAACACGAGCTTGTAGAACTTCGACCCCAGACCCCCCTCATGATGCCGCCGCGCGAGCCCCCGCCGACGTTCAGCAGGAACGCGAAGAACAGCGCGATCGCGATGGCGGCCAGCGGCATGACAAGCAACAGCACACCGTGGTGCCGTACGGCCTTCCAGAACACGTCGTCCTGCAGCAACCGCTGGAAGTTGTCCAGGCCGATGAACTTCGGGTTCGCCGAGACACCGCGCCAGTTGGTCATCGCCAGGTAGAACGCTTGCAGGTACGGGGCGATGACGAAGGTCACGTAGATGCTGACCGGGACGATCAGGAAACCGACGATGAACGGGTACTTGCCATGCCGCATGATGATTACCGCTTGAACTTCTCGATGGACGGGTCCTTCTTGACGGCGTCCGCGACCTTCTGCATCCGGGTCACGAACTTGTCCGCGTTGCCGCCGCTGAACATCAGCTCGTTGGTGGCCGCGCGAGCCTCGTCGTCCAGTTTCTTGTACCAGGTGTCGAAGCGGTAGGCGAAGTAGTCGCTGCCGGCCGCCTTGAGCATGGCCTCGGAGCTGGTGAGGCCGGGCGAGATCGTCATGCCTTCGGTCGCGCCCTGGACCACGGTGAGCACCTTGGTGAGCTGGGTGAAGCCCTTGGCGCCCTCCTTCGAGAGCATGTGCCGCAGGTACTCCATGCCGCCGCGCGGGTTCTTGCCCTTGGACGAGACGAAGTACATCTCACCGGCCGCCGCGTAGATGGCCGTCTGGGGCAGCTTGTCCGAGCTGGTCGCGCTCGGCACCGGGATGACCGCGTAGTTGAAGCCGGCCGGGGTGTCCTTCGCCTGCTCGTTCTCCAGCCAGGAGCCGCTGGGGTAGAACGCGACCCGGTCCTGGTTCTGCTGCAGCTGGACCTCGGTGTGCTTCATGCCCAGGTGCGCCTTGAGCATGTACTTGGCGCCGATCTCGCCCCAGAGCTGCGCGGCCTGCTTGACCGGCTCCGCGGTCCAGGCGCCGTCCTCCAGGTTGTCGATGTTCTTCAGCACGTCCGGGCCGCCGATCTTGGCAGCGGTGGTGAGGATGACCAGGTACTGGTAGTACGAGGCGTTCGCGCCGGCGTACGCGTAGGGGGTGATGCCCTTGGCCTTGATCTGGTCCAGCAGCGCGGTGAACTCGCTCCAGGTCTTGGGCGCGGTCCAGCCGTTGGCCTTGAACAGCTTGTCCGAGTACCACAGGCCAAAGGTGGTGAACGCGTAGTTCAGCACGTACGGCTTGCCGTTGAACGTGCCCTGCTCCACCGTGCCCGGCACCAGGGTGTCCTTGAGGGCCTTGCTGGGGTCGTCCAGCGACGGCGCGGCGAACAGGTCGGTGAGGTCCTGCACCTGCCCGGCCTGCACGAGCGCGCCCTGGTCCATCAGCTTCGAACCGGCGTTGTTGACCATGTCCGGCGGCGTGTTGCTGGTGAACCGCGGCTGCAGGACGGTCGCGATCTCCTCGGCCTGGGAGAACTTCACGTTCGCCTCGGGGAACGCCTTCTTGTACGAGGGGATGTGCACGTCGGTGGCGTACTTGGTGCCGAGGCCACCGTTGAAGATCACGACCTCCAGCTCGGCCTTAGGGTCGACGCCCAGCGGGTTGGTCGCGCTCTTCTCACCCTGCGCCTGCTCCTGGGTCTCGTCATCGCCGCCACCGACGCAGGCGCTGAGCAGGCCCGCGGCCGGGGTGGCGAGCAGACCGGCGGCCGCGGCCCGGCCCAGGAGCTTACGGCGGTCAAGGTTCGTTTCTGACATGGTGACTCTCCTCAGTGGATGGTTGTGCGTGCTTTGTGACCGTCGACCGCCTGGGCGGTCCGTTTGAACGCCGCGTGTGCCCGGTCATGGGTGCGCTGGGCCACGGCGATGTAGAGCAGGTCGAGGACGACGAGTTGCGGGTGGCGCGCGGAGAGCGCGTCGGGCCGGAAGGTGGTGGCCTGGGTCGCCGTCAACAGGACGACGTCGGCCAGCTCGGCGAGCGGCGACCGCGGGAAGCTGGTCAGGGCGATCGTGGTGGCGCCGTGGCTGCCCGCCTCGGCGAGCATCTCGATGGTCTCCCGCGTCTGTCCGCCGTGCGAGATGCCGAGCGCGACATCGCCGCCGCGCAACAGCGCGGCACTGGCGAGTCCATTGTGTACGTCGGTCCAGGCCCACGCCGCGACGCCGATGCGGTGCAGGCTGAACTGCATCTCCTCGCCCACCAGCGCGCTGCCGCTGGCGCCGAAGATATTGACCCGGGAGGCGGCGGCGATGGCGTCGGCGGCCCGCTCGACCTCTCTGAGGTCGAGCAGGGTCGCGGTGTCGTGCATGGCCCGCGTGTCGGCGGCCATGATCTGCTCGAGCACCTTCTCCAGCGGGTCGCCGGGCTCGATCTCCCGGCCGATGTCGACGGCCCAGCCGGCGGCCCGGGCCCGTCCGGTCTCGGCCGCGATGCCGAGCCGGAGATCGGCGTACCCCTCGAAGCCGAGCGCCCGGCAGAACCGGGTGATCGTCGCGGGCGATGTCCCGCTGCGCTCGGCGAGCTCGACGATGGTGGCGCGGGCGGCGCCGGCGGGGTCGGTCAACACCTGCTCCGCGACCCGCTGCAGCGCTCCCGTGAACTCCGGCAGCTTGGCGCGGACCGTCAAGAGCACGCCGTCCATGGCCGCCGGAGATTCGACCACCTTGATCACCACCTTTTCGAACTTCGGGAAAGACTGTTAACTGTTAGTGGTAAAAGTTCTTACTGAAGGGCCTCTCTTGTCAAGATGTTGGGTGAAGTTTTCAAACTGTTACCCTGGGAAGGCGCTTTCCTAGGTGGGCTTGACCCACGATGTCCGGGTGTCAGACCCACTGGTGATCGGCTTGGACGTCGGCGGCACGTCGACCCGCGCGCTCGTTGTCTCGGTACGCGGACAGCAGCTCGGGTCCGGGCTCGCCGGCGGCGGAAACCCCACGTCACACGGGGCGGAGCCGGCCGCCGCCGAGCTCGGCAAGGCGCTGGCCGAGGCCCTCGCCGCGGTCGACCCCGCCCGGGTACGCGCCGGCATCATCGGCCTCGCCGGGGTGGGCCGGTTGATCGCCAACCCGGAGGCCCGCGACGCGTTCGAGCGGGCCTGGCGGGCGGCCGGCCTGCGCTGCCCGCTCACCGTCGTCGGCGACGCCCTCGTCGCGTACGCCTCGGGCACCGCCGCCCCGGACGGCACGGTGCTCATCGCCGGCACCGGCGCGATCGCCGCCTCGGTGCGCGGCTTCGCCCTCGACCGGGTCGCCGACGGCCACGGCTGGCTGCTCGGCGACGCCGGCTCCGGCTTCTGGCTCGGCCGCGAGGCGGTACGCACGACGCTCGCCGCGCTGGACGCGAGTCTGGACCTCGGCCCCTTGACCCGCTCGATCATGATCTCTTTGCTGGGCTCGACGGCGGTGGCGAAGCGCCCCCGGGACACGGTCGACTCCCTGGTCCAGCGGGTCACCCACCGCCCGGCCATCGAACTGGCCGCGCTGGCCCCGCTGGTGATCTCCGCGCACTCCGCCGGAGATCCGTCCGCCGTCGCCCTGGTCGCCGAGGCGGCCCGCCTGCTCACCGCCAGCGTGGGCCGGATCCGCCCGCCCGGCGACGCCACCCCGATCGTGCTGGGCGGCGGCCTGCTGACCGGCACCACTCCCCTGGCCCCGGCGGTGGGAGCCGCGCTTGCCGACCAGTGGCCCGCGGCCCCCGTCTCCCGGGCGGGCGACGGGGCGGCGGCGGCTGCTTGGCTAGCGGCCCGCGGGGTGCTCCCCGCCGAGGAAGCAGCGGCGCTGCACGCCGCACTGTTCTGAGTGCAAGGAAGGGCCCCTTATTATGCAAAAAGCGATAACAGGGTGCCCTTCCTTGCACGCGTCACTTGAGCTGGCCGGCCGTCAGGCCGGACTGGATCTGGCGTTGGAACAGCACGTACACGCCGAGCACCGGAAGCATGGCGATCGTCAGGCCGGCGAACAGTCCACTGTAGTCACCCTCGTACCCCTGGCTCACCGCCAAGCTGGCCAACCCCTGAGCCAGCACCTGCTTCGACTCGTCGCCCTGCATGAGCACCTGCGGCAGGATGAACTGGTTCCAGTGGCTCAGGAAGTTGAAGATCGCCACGCTGATCAGCCCCGGCCGGGCCATCGGCAGCATGACCCGGAAGAAGAGCCGGAAGTGCCCGCACCCGTCCAGCAGGGCCGCCTCCGCCACCGACTCCGGCAGGGTGCGGAAGAACGCGCTCAGGAAGAACACCGTGAACGGCAGTGAGTAGCCGGCGTAAACCACCATCAGGCCGGGCCAGGTGTTCAGCAGCCCGGCGTTGCGCACCACGAAGAAGAGCGGCACCAGCGCCAGGAACACCGGAAACATCATGCCGCCGACGAACAGGTAGTAGAACAGCTGCCGGAAGCGGAACTCGTAGCGGGCGAAGACGTACGCGGCGGTCGCGCCGAAAAGCATCGTCAGGGTGAGCGAGCCGAGCACCACGACCGTGCTGTTGAAGAAGTACCGTCCAATGTGGGCCTCGGTCCAGGCGCGCGCCCAGTTCTCGAAGCGCAGCGCGCCGGGCACCCCGAACGGGTCGGACAGGATCTCGCCGTCGTCCTTGAACGAGCTGACCAGCACCCACAAGAGCGGGAACGTGGTCAGCACCGCCCACAGCACGAGGAAGCCGTGGGAGAAGACGTTGGCCACGCCCCACTCCCGGCGCAGCTTGCGATCTCGCGAAGGGGGCGGCGCGGCGACCGCCCGCTCCTCGACCAGCGTCATGAGTAATCAATCCGATCGCGACGAGATGCCCGCAGTGCCAACACCGATACCGACAACGTCAGGAAGAACATCACCACGCCGATCGCCGAGGCGTACCCGAATCTGGTGTCCGAGGCGAAGGCGGTGTTGTACATCCGCAGGCCGATCACGTCGGAGGAGAAGTTCGGCCCGCCGTCGGTCATTAGCTGTACCAGGATGAAGCCGTCCAGCGCGGCGATGGCCAGGTAGATCCAGGCGACCTGGATGGTGTCCCACAGCAGCGGGATGGTGATTTTCACGACGGTCACGAGGCGGGACGCGCCGTCCAGCAGCACCGCCTCGTAGATGTCCCGCGGGATCGCCTGCATGGCCGCGCCGAAGAGCACGACGTAGAAGCCGACGTTGCTCCAGACCAGCACGGCCAGCACGCACCAGAACGCGAACCGCGGGTCGCCGAGCCACGTGGGGCCGTCGATGCCGACGGCTCCCAACGCGGCGTTGAGCAACCCGTTGTTCGGGTGGTACACCTCCCGCCAGACCACCGCGATGATCACGACGGAAAGCACCTGCGGGAAGAAGTACACCAACCGGTACACCCCGGTCCCGCGTACCCCCACGACGCCGGCCTGCCCGCGGCGACCGCCCATGTTGAGCATCGTCGCGAAGAACAGGCCGAGCGCGATCGTCACCACCGGTACGACGGCCAGCAGGATCGCGTTGTTCTGTATCGCGTTCCAGATCTGGCCGTCGCGGAACAGCCGGGTGAAGTTGTCGAACCCGACGTAGTTGGCGTCGGCCGTGTAACCGCCCCAGTCCGTTGTGGAGATCTGGAACGCCTGCACGTACGGCGACAGGACGAAGATCCCGTACAGCAGCAGGGGCGGCACAAGGAAGGCGATGATCAGGGGGTACTTGCCGTGTCGCATCAAGCCCGCTTGTACTTCTTGATGGAGCTGTCGCTGGCGATGGAGTCGGCGCCCTTCTGGCACTGGTCGAGGAACTCGGCCGGGCCGATCCGCCCGCTGAAGAACTCGCCGCAGGCCGCGTCGACCAATTCGCGCTCCAGCTTGCGGTAGTAGTTCTGGTAGACCCAGTTGAAGCCGTTGGCGCCGGAGGCGTCAAGCGCCTTGACCACACTGGACAGACCGGGCCCGAGCGTCGCGCCGTCGGCGGAGCCGGCGACCACGCTGAGCGCGGACACCTTCTGGGTGAAGTCCTTGGCGCCCTTCATCGACAGCATGGTACGGAAGTACTCCAGCCCGCCGGGCACGTTCTTGGCCTTCGCGGGCACGATGAACGGCTCGCTCGCCGTACCCCGCATCGCCTCGAACGGCAGCTTGTCGCTCGCGCCCAGGCTGGGCGTGGGCGCCACCGACATGTTGAACCCGGCCGGGGTGACCGCCTTCTGCTCGTTCTCCAGCCAGGAGCCGCAGGAGATGAACGCCGCCTTGCCCCGGCACCACTCGGTCTGCGACTGCACGTGGTCCAGGCCGGGCGTGCCGGGCAGGATGAAACCATCCTTCACGATCTGGTGCCAGGCGTCCGCCGACGCCTTCATCGCGTCCGACTTCCAGGCGTTGGGCTCCAGGTTGTCGATCGCCTCGGCCACGCCCAGGCCGCCGAACTTGATCGCCGTCGCGATCACCGGCCAGCTCATGTAGCGCGGGTGCTTTCCGGCGTACGTCCACGGCGCGATGCCGGCCGCCTTGATGGTCTTGCACAGCGCGATGTGCTCGTCCCAGGTCTTCGGGTACGCCCAGCCCTTGTCGGTGAAGAGCTTCGTGGAGTACCAGATGCCGTAGGCGGTGTAGCTGATGTTCAGCACGAAGAACTTGCCGTCGTAGCTGCCCACCTCGACCACGCCGGGCAGCAGCGTGTCCTTGACCGTCTTGCCGGGTACGTCGAGGCTCGGCGCGCCGAGCAGCTCGGTGAGATCGCTGAGGGCGCCCTGGGACACCAGCCCGCCCTGGTCGATCTGGCCCGCACCGGAGTTGTTGACCACGTCGGGCGGGCTGCCGTCGACGAACCGTGGCTGGAGGGTCTTGCTGATCTCCTGGGTGGCGGAGTGCGTGATCTTCGCCTTCGGGTACTTCTCGGTGTACATGGCCTCGTGGGCCTTGGCGTAGTCCTCGCCGTACCCACCATTGAAGATCACGACCTCGAGGGGCGCGTCCACCTTGACCCCGAACGGGTTTTCCGTGGTCTTCTCGCCCCGCTCGGAGCCGGTGCCAGAGTCGTCGTCGTCACCGCCCATGGCACAGCTCGACAGCAGGCCGGCCGCGGGGGTCGCCAGAACGCCGGCGACGACCCCGCGGCGAAGAATGTCACGCCTTGTACTATTCATGGGGGGCGCGTCACTTCCCTTCAATCGCTGTTAGCGCTTTGAAGGATTCTTACGACAAGTGCACGAGGTCAGCAACCCCCCAGCCCCGAACTGTTACGCGGCGGCGCTCGCGATGGCGTCCACCAGGATCGCCAGGCCCTCCCGCGCCTCCTCCTCACTGAGCGTGAGCGGCGGCCCCATGCGCAGCACGTTGCCGTACAGGCCGCCCTTGCCGACCAGCAGGCCACCGGCCTTGCACGCCTCGAACACCCGGGTGGTCACGGCCGCGTCCGGCTCCAATGTGCCCGACCGCACGAACTCGATCGCCAGCATCAGGCCCTTGCCGCGCACCTCGGCCACGATCGGCTGCTGCGCCGCGGCCGCCCGCAGGCCCTCCAGCAGGATCGCGCCGACCCGCTGGGCGTTCGCCTGCAGGTTGTGGTCGAGCACGTAGTCCAGCACCGCGTTGCCGGCCGCCGTGGAAATCGGGTTGCCGCCGAACGTGGAGAACGAGATGGCCGGCACCGCCTCCATCACCTCGGCCCGGCCGACCACGCCGGCCAGGGCGAAGCCGTTCCCGATGCCCTTGGCGAACGTCAGCAGGTCCGGCGTCACCCCGTGCGCCTGGTACCCCAGAAATGCTCACCCGTGCGCCCCCACCCGGTCTGCACCTCGTCCGAGATGAGCAGGATGCCGTGCTCGTCGAGCACCTTCTTCAGCGCGGCGAACAGCCCGTCCGGCGCGTGCACGAAGCCGCCCACGCCCTGGATCGGCTCGGCGATCAGGCACGCCACGTCGCCCGCGGTCTGGGTGGCCAGCACCTCGCGCAGATCTTCCACCGCCGCGTCGATGTGGTCGCCGTCCGCCAGCCGGGCCATCACGCCGCGCAGCCGGTCACCGGAGTGCAGCCAGGACACCTGCAACGGGTTGAGGCTGCTCGCCGACCAGCTCCGGTGCCCGGTGATGCCGATCGCCGCGTACGACCGGCCGTGGTAGCTGTTGCGCACCGCGAGCACCTGGTTGGACCGCCGCAGGTTCGTCGCGACCAGCAGCGCCGCCTCGTTGGCCTCGGTGCCGGAGTTCGTGAAGAAGACCCGGGCGTCCTCGATGCCCGACACCCGGGCGATCTTCTCGGCCAGCTCGATCTGCTGGCGGATCAGGTACAGCGTCGAGCTGTGCACCACGCCGGTGCGCAGCTGCCGCTCCACCGCCTCGCGCACCTCCGGCACGTCGTACCCGATCATGTTCGTCAGGACGCCGCCGAAGAAATCTAGATATGTCCGGCCGGCCGCATCGGTGACCCGGCACCCGGAACCGGAGACGAGCTCGATCGGCTCCTGGTAGTAGATGGGCATCCAGGTCGGCATGACGGCCTTGTGCCGCGCCAGCAGGTCATCGGTCATAACGCACGCTCCCATCGGCGCCACCCCGGAGGCAACCTACAGTCTGTAACCGCCATCCCCGTTAAGATCCCACGGTGCACGTCCAGCCGGTACCGCTTCCGACCGGCGAGCCGGCCGCCGTGCTCGACGGCGTCGCTCGCTGGATCACCTCGGCGCCCCTGCGCGACCTCGTCGCCGCGTTCGACGGCCGGTGGCCGGGCGGCGACAGCCCCACGCTCCTGGCCTGGCTGGACGCCTTCTCCGCCGCGCACTGGGACTTCCGGTCCGGCAACGAACGCCCCGACGCCCGCGAGCCCGACCTCGACCCCGACGTGGCCGCGGTCGTCGAGGAGTCCGCCGCCGCCCTCGGCATGGTCGCCGCCAAGCCGCCGCCGCGCCGCGACTACCGGCACGTCGTCGTGCTCGGCGGACTCGCCCAAGCCTGCCTGCGGCGCACCGCGTACGCCGCCCACCTGCTGCACCGCGGCACCGTGGCCACCGAGATCGGCCTACTGGGCAGCCTGCGGCCGCTGTCCCCCGCCGAGAGGGCACTGCCCGCGGTGAACGGCTGCACCAACGAGGCCGACGTCCTCGACCTCGGCGTCCGCCGGTCGTTCGGCGTCGAAGGGCCGGTCGACACCGACACGGCCCCGGACGGCTCCTGGTTCGTGCGCACCTACCGGCCCGCCGACGGCCCGCGGGTCCTGGTGCTCGCGGCCCCGTCCAGCGAGCCAGGGGTACGCCGTGCCGACACCACCGACACGCAGCGCTTCTGGGCCGGGCGGGCCGGCTTGACCAAGGGCGACCGGGTGCTCGTGGTGACCGCCCCGATCTACGTGCCGTTCCAGCACTGCGACGCGGTCCGCACGCTCGGCCTGCCGTACGGCTGCGCGGTCGACACGGTCGGCGTAGACCCCCGCCTGGCCGACGACGACGCCCTCCCGAGCCGGTGCTCACCCCCGGCCGCTACCTCCAGGAGATCCGCTCCGCCATCCGCTCCATGCGCCTGCTCACCGCAGCCCTGGGCGGCTAACCCCCGCCCTACGCCCGCCCCAGCCGCGGCCGTCCCCGCCCGGTCGCGCGCCGATCAAGGACTTGCCCGCCGATCAAGGGCAAACGGCCGCGACTCGATCTCCAAACCACGACCATATGCCCTTGATCGACGCACAAAGCCTTGATCGACGCACCCAAAGCCCGCGCCCAAGCCCGCGCCCAGCCGCGCTCGGGCCTGGCCCGACCCCCGCGCCGCAGCCGACCGGGAGCCGTGGTGCGGTATGCACGAAGCCCACGAAGAGCGCACCTGAAATGTCACCCGTATTGGTTCGCATGATCCGATGTATCAACGAACCGCCCGCCGGCATCCGCCAACCAAATAGGCGTTGAGCTTTCCTGAAGCCCCGCCATTCTGGCCGTACGAAATCCGAAGGGGGCGAAGCATGGATCCGATCACGTTGATCCTCCTCGGGATTGGGAGTCTGCTCGCGGGCGGCGCGGCGGCCGCGGTCGTCTATATCGCGTTCTTGACAATTGACACCGTGATGTCGTGGTTTCAGGCCCGGCGGAGCTTGTTGCGCGGCCGAAACCTGATCGCCGCCACCATCATGGAGCGCCTGAGTACCGGCCGGTACCGCACGGTGCAAGGGGTCTTCAACACGCAGACGCAGGGCTGGCTGGAGTCGCGAACAATCGAGTCGGATCAGGTGAGCGCCGATCTCGCCAGCCGGCACTACGGCCGCGACGTCGCGGTCTACACCGTGTAGGAGGCCGACATGCGGGACGAGACTCGACGCCAGGATCACCTGAACGACCTGCTCGGCGAGCTGAGCCGCGCGCTGGAGCTGTTGGCGGTGCCGCGGGCCATCTTCAACCGCACGCTGCGGTACGAAGACGTGATCACGTGGTTCATCGACAACCGCCCGCGCGGGGGCGTCGCGCAGGCGGGCGCCGTGCTGCGTGGCCCGGCACCCGGCGGCCGGTTGGACATCATCCAGGTCTTCCTGGACGGTCAGCACTCGGTCGCGTGCGGCCCCGGCGGAAAGCCGTACGGGCGGCGCCTCGAGGTGCACGCCCTGGACGACGAACTGTCCGAGGCGTTCGGACAATCCGACTTACTACTCGTACAGTGACGGACGGGCAAACGCCATGCTGGAATTGCTGATCATCGCGGCCATTGCCATCGCGAATATCGCCGCCGCGGTATATATCGTGTTTCTGACAATCACCGAGATCGTCAGCTGGTTCCGCAACAACCGGCGACTCTCCCAGAACGATACCCGCGAGGTCGGCTTCACCCTGCAGAAGCGCCTGGCGAACGGCGACTACAACACGATCCAGGGTGTCTTCAACCAGTCGACGAACGAGATCGCCGCGATCCGCGAGGTCAACTCGTCGTCGGTCGACGGTGACCTGGCCCGTAACCACCAGGGCAACGACCTCGCCATTTATACGTAGGAGCGCGAAATGTTCCCGACCGCGCACGAAGACGCCATCGCGATCAGCGGCATTCCCGAGGACGTGCCGGAGCGCGTCGCGGCGGTGGCGCGCAGCCGGCTGCACAACGCCTACCGCGAGATAGCCCAGATGTCCCGCTCGGCGCCGGTCGTGTCGGTAGGACCGGTGAGCGTCCTACGCACATCGGTGAGGAAGAACGACCGTGCACGGAGCGGCGACGAAGACGTCTCCACCGCCGAACGCGCCGGCCGGTACCAGGCCGTGCCGCCCCGGTTCCGGTTCGACCAACTGGTCCTGCCCGATCCGCTGAACGAGTCGCTGCTCACCGCCGCGGAGGCGATCCGCCTGCGCGGCAAGATCTACGACGAGTGGGGCCTGCGGACCATCGAGCCGTCGCCCAGCACCGCGCTCAACCTGCACGGCCCACCGGGTACGGGCAAGACGCTGGCCGCCCACGCGATCGCCGACCGGCTCGGCCTCAACGTGATCGTGGCGGGGTACGCCGAGTTGGAGAGCAAGTTTCACGGTGACGGCCCGAAGAACATCAAGGCGGCCTTCCACGCGGCCGAGCAGCAGCGGGCCCTGCTACTGGTGGACGAGGCGGACTCGCTGCTGTCCCGGCGCCTGACCAACGTGACCCAGGGCTCGGAGCAGGCGATCAACTCGATGCGCAGCCAGATCGTGCTCTGCCTCGACGCGTTCGCCGGCGTGGTGGTCTTCTCCACCAACCTGGTGGAAAACTACGACCGCGCGTTCGAGTCGCGGGTCCGGCACTTCCACTTTCCGCTGCCCGACCAGGCCACCCGGCTGCAGATCTGGCGCAAGCTGCTGGTGCCCGCGCTGCCGCTGGCGCCCGATGTGGCGGTCGAGGCCCTCACCGCAGCCACCGAGGACTTCAGCGGCCGGGACGTCAAGCTGGTCATCGTCGCCGCCGCCGAGCGGGCCGCACTGGCCGGCAAGGGCGCGCTGGACATCGCCGACTTCCTCACGTCGATCGAGCAGGTGAGCTCGGCGCGCATCACACCGCCCGCGCCGCAGAGCCGCCCGGCGACGCCGGAGGAGCGGGCCGCCATCGAGGAGCAACTGAACAAGGCGTCCTAGGCGGTGTCGCGTACGGCCTGGAGGAAGACCTCGGAGCGGTGCTCGAAGTTGCGGAACCGCCCGTAGCTGGGTGCCGCCGGAGACAGCAGCACCGCGCCGCCCACCGGGGTCAGCTTGCGCGCCAGCCGTACGGCCGCGACCAAATCCTCGGCCACCTCGGTGCGTACGCCGGGCAGGTCGGCGAGCGTCTCGACGATGCGCGCCCCGCTGTCCGGGATCCCGATGACGGTTAGGGTGCGCGTGGCCAGATGGTCGCGCAGCGGCGTGTAGTCCAGCCCGCGGTCGGTCCCACCCACGATCACCGTCAGCGCCCGCCCCTCGTACGCGTCGATCGCGTGCATCGAGGCGTACGGGCTGGTGGCGAGCGTGTCGTCGACGAACGTGAGCCCCGACGGGTCGGCGATCTCGGTCAGCCGGTGCGGCAGCGGCTGGTACGACGACACCGCCGCGGCCAGGGCGTCCCGCTCGGCGACGCAGTCCACGCCGAGCGAGTCGAGCACGGTCAGCGCCACGCACAGGTTGCGCTCGTTGTGGATGCCCACGAGCCCCAGCACCGTACGCGCGAACAGCGGCTCGCCCCGGAAGCGCACCTGGCCGCCGTCGACGTGGAATCCGTCGGGGAGCCCGGCCGCGCGGCCGGTGACGCGCGCCGCGAGCCGCTCGTCCGCCGCGTTGTAGACGACGTGCTCCGGCCCGTGCGCGACGAGGTTGAGCTTGTCGCGGTAGTACTCCTCCTCGCCCCCGTGCCAGTCCAGGTGCTCGGGGAAGAGGGCGGTCAGCGCGGCCACCCGCGGCGAGTCCGCCAGGTCGGCGCACTGGTAGCAGGACAGCTCCAGCACGTACTGCTGCGCCGGCGGCAGGTCGAGCGGCGCGGTGCCGATGTTGCCGCCGAGCACCGCGGGCCGGCCCACCCCGCCGAGCAGGTGGTGGATGAGCGTGGTGGTCGTGCTCTTGCCCTTGCTGCCGGTCACGCCGACGGTGGCGCCCGCGTGGTCGGCCATCCACAGCGCGGTGCCGCCGGTCACCTCGATGCCCCGGCGACGGGCCTCGATGATCCACGGGTGGGTCTGCCCGATGCCCGGCGAGCGGACGATGACCTCGGCGCCCATCAGCGCGTCGAAGCAGCCGTCGCCGGTGATCAGCGGCACGTCCCGGGCCCGGCTCTGCGCCCAGTCCAGGGCCAGGAAGTTGAGGGTGTCGTCGACCGCGACCAGGTCCGCCGGCCCGACGGGCGCGATCGCCGCGGCGGCGGCCACACCCTCGCGGCCGGATCCCCACACAGCCACGGAACGGTCCCGCAGGTCAGATAGGCGCACATAGCTAGTATTGCCTGTGCTCGAAACCCAGTACCGGCGACTGTCCTTTCCCGCGCTGTCGTTCGACCCGGCGACCGGCGTGGCGGCGCTGCCCTACGAGCTCGACGACCTGGCGTTCACCGAGACGGTGACGTTTGCGCTGCCGGCGGGCGAGCCTCCGCAAGCCTTCCACCGCGTGCTCGAGCTGCTGCACCTCGTCGCCGGGGTGAGCTACTTCAAGGTCGGCGCCCCGCCGGAGGTCGTGACGACGACCCCGCTGAGCGCACCCGCCGTCGCGTTCCTCAACGCCGTCTATTCCAAGGGCATGGCCGAGTACGCCTACCGCAACGACCTCCCGCACGTGCTGTCCCTGTCGGTGTCGGCACCGACCGCGGTCCCCGCCGAGCCGGTGGCCGGCCGGGACGGTAGGCCGTTGAGCGCCGTCGGCGGCGGCAAGGACTCGATCGTGACGCTGGAGGCCCTGCGCCACGCCGGCCTCGACCCGGTGCCGTTCGCGGTCAACCCCAACTGGGTGATCGACTCGGTCTTCGCCGCCTCCGGGCTGACCCCGCTGGCCGCCCGCCGCAAGCTCGACCCGAGGCTCTTCGAGCTGAACGCGGCCGGCGCCCTCAACGGGCACATCCCGGTGACCGCCATCAACTCGCTGATCGCGGTGGCGACCGCGGTGCTGCACGGCCTCGGCCCGGTGGTGATGTCGAACGAGCGCTCCGCGTCCGACCCCAACCTGCTCTGGAACGGCCACGAGATCAACCACCAGTGGTCCAAGGGGGTCGAGGCCGAAGGGCTGCTGCGCGCCGCCCTGACCGCCCACGCCGGCCTCGCCGACCCGTACTTCTCGCTGCTGCGGTCCCGGTCCGAGCTGCACATCGCCCGGTCGTTCGCGTCGATCACCGCGTACGACGACGTGGTCACGAGCTGCAACGCCGCGTTCAAGCTGCACGACGCCAGCGCCCGGTGGTGCGGCCACTGCCCGAAGTGCCGGTTCGTCTTCCTGGCGCTGGCCCCGTTCATGCCGCGGGCCCGGCTGGTGGGCATCTTCGGCGCCGACCTGCTGGCCGACCCGACCCAGATCCCGGGGTACAAGGAACTGCTCGGCCTCGACGGGCACAAGCCGTTCGAGTGCGTCGGCGAGGTCGAGGAGTCGCTGGTGGCCCTGTCCCTGCTGCGCGACGGCGCGGAATGGGCGGGCGCACCTGTGGTGTCGGAGCTGGCGGCAGCAGTCCCCGGTGCCGCGTGGACCGCCGCCGCCAGCTCCGACGTCTTCGTCCCCGGCGGGCCCCACTTCGTCCCGCCGGGCTACGCCAAGGTGCTCGACTAGAGGGCCGCGATGGCTTCCTCGGTGACCTTTTGGTTGCGCTCCCGCTGGGGGAAGTCGCCGACCGGTACGCGCGCCACGATCTGCGAGGTCGCGTAGGAGATGACCACCACCTGGTCGGCACCGCTCAGCGACACGTAGCAGTACCTGCCGTCCGTGCTGGTCTGCGTCCAGTACGGAATGTCGCCCACCGGGATGATCCGGTCGGTGCTCAGCCCCGGCCGGGACACGATCGCGGCGTAGTCGTCGATCGTGCCGGCCATGCAGAGCTTGGTGCCGTCGCCGGACATCGCCATCCCGTGGTGCGCCGAGTTGCCCGGGTAGTCGTCCGGGCTCATCGCCTGCCCCTCGGCGCTGTACGGCATGGTGACCGTCCGTACGATCCTGCCGTTCACCAGGTCGTACTCGATGAAGCCGTTGAGGTACGAGAGCTGGGCGTACATGGTCTTGTTGTCCGGCGTGAAGACGGCCGGGCGTACGCCGTGGTCGAAGGTGTAGACGCGGGTGACCTTGAACGTGGTGGGGTCCACGACGGTGAGCTGCCTGGCCCCTTGGCCCACTCCATCCACTGCGGCAGCGAGACCATGCCGATGCTGGAGTTGTAGAGCTTGGTGCCGTCCGGCGAGTAGTCGTTGGCGTGCGGGTAGCTGCCGGTCGGGAACTCCGCCACCTCCGTGCCGGTGCGGGCGTCGATCACCTGTGCCTCGTTCACGGTGGTGTCCGAGACGACGATCTTGCTGCCGTCGGGCGAGATCGCCATGTGGTCGGCGTGGTAGCCCTCCAGCTTGAAGCGCCACACCTGGCGGTGGGTGACCAGGTCGATGGCGACGACGTCGGGCAGGTTGGCGCGGGAGACGTACATGGTGCGGCCGTCGGGCGAGACGAACATGTCGTCGACGAACTTGTCGCCGTTCTCCGCGCGGACGATCTCGTAGGCGGTCCGCTCGACCAGGCTCATCTCGTTGATGCGCTGCTGCAGGTCGGGGATGACGTTGAGGGTGCCCAGGTTCGCGAATGTCGTCTCGTCGATGAAGCTGACGGTGCCGCCGTACGCGTTGCCGACCAGCAGCACGTTGCGCAGCGCCGCCGCCTGCGCGGGTGCGGAGCCGGTCTGGACGACGAGCGTGCTCAGGAGCAGAGCCGCCACGGCCAGGGCGCTTTTCCTCGGTGAGCGCATAGCGCGTCCTTTCGATGGATTGTTACCCAGTAGTAAACGACCCATCGGGAAAAGCGTCAATGTTTCATGTTTCGGTCCCGGACGGCGTCGAGGGCGAGCAGGGCCACATGCAGGGACAGGCTGTCGTCCACCGAGTCCAGGTTCACGCCGAGGATGCGCTCGATGCGGGCCAGCCGCTCGTACAGCGCGGGCCGGGACAGATGGGCGGCCGCCGCGGCGGCGGACTTGTTCCGCCCGCTGTCCAGAAACGCCCGCAGCGTCCCCAGCAGCCGCTCGCGCGGGTGCTGGGCGTCGTACGCGAGCAGCCCGCCCAGCTCCCGCTCCACGAACGTCTGCAGCCGCGGCTCGTCCCGCAGCAGGTGCAGCAGCCCGGCCAGCCCGACGTGCGGGAGCCGGAACACCGGCACGTCCCGCCGGCCGTGCCGGGCGGCGTCGGCGACCTGCCGGGCCTCGACCAGCGAACGCCGGGCCTCCCGCAGCGTCTCGACCCGGGACCCCGCGGCCACGACCACGGCGGGCGGGGCCTCCCCGCGTACCCGATGAAGGGCGGACGCGAACGCGGACAGCGACTGATCCTCGGCGGCGGCGCCGGGCAGCGCGATCAGCGCGCCCACGGCGTGGTCGTCGAGCGCGCTGGCCAGGCCGGTGAGCTTGGCCTCGCGCAGCGCGTGGCTGACCGCCTCGGCCAGGTCGCGCAGCTGCACCGCGTCCGGGTCCTCGCGGGGGCGGACCACGACGCCCACGAGGTGCCGCCGGTCCAGCGGTACGCCCAGCGCGCGGGCCCGCAGCGCCACCTCGTCCACCGGCTGGGCGTGGTCGAGCAGGGCGGTGAGCAGGGTGTGGTGGATCTGGCGTTCGAGGCCCTCGGCGTCGCGGCGGATGAGCCGGCCGAGCGCGAGGGTGGACGCGGCGCGTTCGAGCAGGATGGACAGTCGGGTGGGCGGGGCGCCGTCGCCGGGCCAGCGCGCCAGCAGCCGGCCCCAGTCCTGCCCGCGGGCACCCACGGTGGTGACCAGCCACCCCGCGTCCGCGTCGAACGCCGTGCGCCCCGCCGGCTGGATCCGCCGCGAGTGCTGCTCCCACCCGTCCAGGAGCAGCTCGGCGCTGTCCCCGGCGGTGTCGTACGCGAGCACCTGGCGGGACAGGTTCTCCAGCACGACCGGGCAGCCGGCCAGCTCAGCGGCCTGATGCACCACCTCGGCCGGCTCGGCGCCCTCGACCGACAGCTCGGTGAACCGCTGGTGGATCTCCTCGGTCGCGCGCAGCTCGGTGAGCTGGGCGTCCACGATGAGCGCGTGCACCGCCTCGGTGATCCGTACGAACGGGGTGGCCCGGCGCAGCTCCACCAGCGGCATGCCGCGACGCTGGGCGGCCGCGATCATGACCCTGGGCACGCTGCCGGTGTAGCGCCGGCCCAGCTCCACGACCAGCCCCGCCACGCCCACGTCGGCCAGGTCCGCGATGAACGCCCGCACCCCCGCGTCGTCCGCCGGCAGCCCGATGCCGGTGGTCAGCACCAGCTCCCCGCCGCGCAGCAGCGACGCGATGTCCGGCACCTCGGCCACGTGCACCCACCGCACCGGCCGGTCCAACCCGGCCTCCCCCGCCACCACGCGGGGCTCGCCGTGCCGGACCGGGTCGAGCCCGATCACCTCACGGACGGTCGGGAACATCGTCCCTACCGAGTTCCCAGAACGCGACGGCGGCCGCCGCGGCGACGTTCAGCGAGTCGACCCCGCGCCGCATGGGGATGACGACCCGCACGTCGCTGGCTGCTTGTGCGGCCCTGGACAGCCCCGGCCCCTCCGCGCCCAGCAGCAGCGCCGCCCGGACAGGCCCGACCTTCTGGATGGGCACCGCGTCCGGCGCCGGGGTCATCGCCAGGACGGTGAAGCCGGCGGCCTTGACCTTGTCGAGGGCCTCCGGCCAGGGCGCCAGCGTCGCGTACGGCACCGCGAACACCTCACCCATGCTCACCCGGACGCTGCGCCGGTACAGCGGATCCGCGCAGCTGGGCGACAGCAGCACCGCGTCCACGCCGAGCGCCGCCGCGCCCCGGAAGATCGCGCCGAGGTTGGTGTGGTTGTTGACGTCCTCCAGGATCGCGACGCGGTGCGCGGCCGCGAGCACCTCGTCCGCCGCCGGCAGCGCACGCCGGTGAAACGACGCCAGCACGCCACGGTGTACGTGGAAACCGGTCGCTTTTTCGAGTACGTCCTGGCTGGCGGCGTACACGGGGGCCTGCTGGAGGTCCCCGAACTGGTCCAGGCGCTTCTCGTCGAGCAGGAACGACCGGGGCCGGTAGCCGGCCCGCAGCGCCCGCCGCAGCACCAGCTCCCCTTCGGCGATGAAGAGCCCGTGCGGCGGCTCCCACCGCGTACGCAGCTCCACATCGGTCAGCGCCCGATAGTCCGATATCCGCGGATCCCCCGGATCCGTAACGACCTCCACCCCGGCATTCTCCCCCGCCCCTGCGGGCGGGGGTCAGTGGGCGAGACCGCCGGTCGCGGCTACCTGGGCGGCTACGGCGCGGGCGCCGGCTGAGGCGGCCGCTCCGTGGATGCTGGGGACCAGTCGGCCGGCGGTCCAGGCCATGCCGATGCCGGCGGCCAGCATGAAGATGGCGCCGACCGTCTGGAGTGGGCCGACCAGCAGGCCCGCGATGCCCACCATCGGTGCGGCGATCATCAGCATCAGGCCGTCCGAGACGGTGAAGAGCCCCGAGCGGGCCACGGCCCAGCCGGACACCAGCCACCCCAGGCTGTAGACGCTCGCGCCGGCCAGCGCCAGCATGCGGGCGTCCGCGCCGTACACGCGGGTCTCCTCGGGGAGGGCGGCGAACGGGAGCGACAGCGCCGCGCCGGTCAGCCCGATCATCAGCCCCATCGCGGCGGAACGCCGGCTGCGCGCCGCCGCCAGCAGGCCGGCCACCGCGACCAGGGCCATGAGCCCGAGCCACACCGCCACGATCCAGCCGACGAGGTGCAGGATCAGGCCGTTCTCCAGGTACGGCGCGGGCCCGCCGCCGTCGAACCGGCCCAGGGTGATCGCGCCGTACGCGACCGCGTACGCGGGGAGGGTCCACATCAGGGAACGGGCGAAGCGGCGTACCGACCAGGCCCACGTGGCGTTGGTGACCGGGCCGAGATGGGAGTGTTCGGGCGCGGCGGCCGCCACGACCGCGACTCCCGCGTCTGTTCGGGAGACCACCCGCACGGGCGCCGAGCGCACGGTCGAGCCCGCTGGACGGGTGTGTTTGGTGGCGTTCGCCATGGCCAACCGCCTTCCCCCGCGGCCGGAACGCGCCGGCGCCCCGGCACAACCATGATGAACTAGATCATGGCAGGTGCCGGGGCGCCGTGTGGCCGGTTCGTGAAGAGAAAGCCGGATATGTCAGGCGCGCTCCGGTGTGGACTGGTCCAGCAGCGTCGACGGGGACACCGGCGCAGGGGCGGGCAGGCCGCGCGGCCCCGACGTACCCGAGACCTGCTCCTCGGCCTCCTGGACCTCCTGCTGGACCTCTTGCGCGGCGGCCGCGGCGGCACTCGCGGCGGCGGCCGCCTCGCGCTCGACATCGCCGGTGTCGATGGCCACGACCGGCTCGTCGCCAGCGGCCGACGCGAGGCCACCGAGCGCGCCACCGAGGCCCTCCAGGGCCTTGGTCAGCTCGGCCGGGACGATCCACACCTTGCTGGCCTGGCCGTTGGCGATCTGCGGGAGCGCCTGCAGGTACTGGTAGGCGAGCACCTTCTGGCTCGGGTTGGAAGTGTGGATCGCGTCGAACACCGTCCGGATGGCCTTGGCCTGTCCCTCGGCCTGCAGGATCCGGGCCTGCCGGTCACCGTCGGCGCGCAGCACCGCGCCCTGCTTGTCGCCCTCGGCGGTGAGGATCTGCGCCTGCTTGTGCCCCTCGGCGGCGAGGATCGTCGCCCGCCGCTCGCGCTCGGCCCGCATCTGCTTCTCCATCGAGTCGCGGATGCTCGGCGGCGGCTCGATCGCCTTGATCTCCACGCGGGTCACCTTGATGCCCCAACGGCCGGTGGCCTCGTCCAGCGCCATCGACAGGTGCCGGTTGATCTCCTCGCGGCTGGTGAGCGCCTTCTCCAGGTCGAGGGAGCCGATCACGTTTCGCAGCGTGGTGATGGTGAGCTGCTCGATGCCCTGCAGGAAGTTGGCGATCGCGTACGTGGCGTCGTACGCGTCGATGACCCGGAAGTAGAGCACCGTGTCGATGGACACGACCAGGTTGTCCGAGGTGATCACCGGCTGCGGCGGGAAGCTCACCACCTGCTCGCGCAGGTCGACCTTGGACGACACCCGGTCGATGAACGGCACCAGCAGGTTGAGCCCCGGCGACAGCGTGCGCGAGTACTTGCCCAGCCGCTCGACCACGTACATGCGTTGCTGCGGCACGATCCGCACGGCCCGGATCAGCGTGATCGCCACAAACAGGGCGACGAACGCCACGACGATCGCAATGACAACTTCCATTCCAAACCCCCTGATCTAGATGTCTCGCCAGACCATGGCGGTGGCGCCCTTGACCTCTATCACCCGCACCCGCTCACCGGGCTCCAACACTTGCGTGGCGTCGTACGCCCGCGCGGTCCACAACTCACCCTCGATCTTGATGAGGCCATGCTCGGCGTCCACCTGCTCCAGGACCAGCCCGGTCGAGCCTTCGAGGGCACCGGAGACGCCCAGCGCCGTGTCGCTGGAGGAGAGCATCGACTCCCGGTGCTTTCTGATGACCGGCCGCACCGCGACCAGCGCCAGCGCGGACACGATCGCGAACACCGCGGCCTGCGCCGGCACACCGGCGCCCAGCCCCGCGGCGATGGCGGCCGCGAACGCGCCCGCGGAGAGCATGATCAGGACAAACGTGAACGTAAACATCTCGGCGACCGCGAGCAATACGCCCAGAACGATCCAGAGAACAGCATCCACACCCCGATCGTGGCACGCGCACGCACCAGCGGCGAGTCGCCAGACGGTAACGTCGGCGACCCGCGCGCGTTGACCATCTTCAGGAGGTACGCAAACGTGACGCTGCTACCGGAGACGACCCGGCTGATCGACGTGCTGGTCGCCGATGCCCAGGCCGCCGGGCGGGCACCCTCGGTCGTGGTGGGTGTGGTCCGCGACGGCACGGTGGCGTACATCGCCGGGGCCGGCGAGCACCCGGCGCCCGCCGCGGGCACCCAGTACCGGATCGGGTCCATCTCCAAGACCCTCACCGCCGTGCTGATCATGCAGCTGCGCGACGAGGGCCGGCTGGCGCTGGACGACCTGCTCTACCGCCACCTCCCCGGTACGCCGGTCGGCGGCGTCACGCTGCGCCAGTTGCTCGGGCACGCGGCCGGCCTGCAGCGCGAGCCGGACAGCGCCGGCTGGTGGGAGCGGACCACCGGCACCGACGTGGACACCCTGCTGGCCGGGCTCACCCCGGACAAGCTGGCCTTTCCTCCACATCGGAGGTACCACTACTCCAACCTGGCGTACGGCCTGCTGGGTGCCGTGCTGGAGCGGGTCACCGGCAAGCCGTGGATCGAACTGGTGACCGACCGGGTGCTGGCGCCGCTGTCGATGCTGCGTACGACGTACCACCCGCACGAGCCGTTCGCCCCCGGGTACGTCGTACACCCGCTGCACGGCACCCTGCTGGAGGAGCCGCGCACCGACACCGGCGCGATGGCCCCCGCCGGCCAGCTCTGGTCGACGGTCACCGACCTGGCGAAGTGGGCGGCGTTCCTGGCCGACCCGGTGCCGGAGGTGCTCGCGCCGGACACGCTCACCGAGATGTCCGCCCCGGTGGCGATCGGCGATCTGGAGTCCTGGAGCGGGGGCCACGGCCTGGGACTGGAGCTCTACCGCCGCGGCGACCGCGTCCTGGTCGGGCACGGCGGCTCCATGCCGGGGTACGTCGCGCTGCTGGCCGTGCACCGCCGTTCGCGCACCGGCGTCGTGGCGTACGCCAACACGTACGGCTTTCCGATCGGCTCGCTGGGCCTGGCGGTGCTCGACGAGGTGCTCACCCGGGAGCCGGCGCCGGCCGCCCCGGCGTGGCAGCCCGCGGGCCCGCCCGGGCCGGCGGTCGCCGAGCTGTGCGGCCGCTGGTGGTGGATGGGCATCCCGCACGACGCGACCGCCGGCGCGGGCGAGGAGCTGGTGATCACCCGGCTCGGGCGGGAACCGTGGCGGTTCGTCCCCGAGGGTCCGGATCGGTGGCGCGGCCATGCCGGCCTGAACGACGGCGAGACGCTCCTGGTACGGCGGGACCCGGCGGGCGGCGTGGAGGCGCTCGATATCGCCACGTTTGTCTTCAGCCGGGATCCAGATCACCTGGCCTGACCTGGGACTTTCAGCGGATCCACAGGTTCGGCACAGGGTAGGCCCAGCCGGACCATCAATGCTTGGCCGCCATGAAGGTGAACGCTCAACCAAACCTCGTGGGTCGTCGTAAAGTGCTCGCCGCCGGAGCGGTAGGCGTCGGAGCCGTCGGCCTCCTCGCCGCGTGTGGCGACGACGACACCGCCGCGTCCACGTCCACCGACTCCGGCAGTTCCACCGCCACGTCGTCGGCTCCATCCGCGACGTCCTCCTCGGCGGCGGCCGACTCCGGCAGCGGCTCGTCTTCGTCCAACGCCCTCGCCAGCACCTCCGACATCCCGGTCGGCAGTGGCAAGATCTTCACGGCGGAAAAGGTCGTGGTCACCCAGCCCACCGAGGGCGACTTCAAGTGCTTCAGCGCGATCTGCACCCACCAGGGCTGCCCCGTCGCCAAGATCGACACGAGCGCCATCACGTGTACGTGTCACAACAGCACGTTCTCGCTGACCGATGGCTCAGTTTTGGGCGGCCCCGCGTCGAGCCCTCTGGCGGCTCAGACCATCACGGTGGCGGACGGCTCGATCACTCTGTCGTGAAGTCGATGAGCCGCTCCATCGCGTTGATGAGCGGAGTCTCCACGTCCTTGTAGCTATCCACTTTGGACAGAATGTGGCGCCACATCGCCGCCGGGTCGGCCACCCCAGGGAGGCGCACACGCCCTCCTTCCACGGCTGACCCGGCGGCACCACCGGCCAGGCGCGGATGCCGAGCCGTTCCGGCTTGACCGCCTGCCAGATATCCACGTACGGGTGACCGGTGACCAGCACGTGCGGCGAGGTCACGGCGGCGACGATCCGGCTCTCCTTGGACCCGGCCACCAGATGGTCCACCAGTACGCCGAGCCGGCGCCCAGGCCCAGGGCCGAAATCCCGTACCGCCTCGGCGAGCGCGTCGATCCCGTCCAGCGGTTCCACGACGACGCCTTCGATCCGCAGGTCGTCGCCCCAGATCCGCTCGACCATCGCGGCGTCGTGGATGCCCTCGACCCAGATGCGGCTGGCCTTCGCCACCTGCGCGCGCACCCCGTCGACCGCGATCGACCCCGACGCGGTACGGCGGCGCGCGGCGGTCCCTGTTGGACGGACCGGCTTGCGCAGCGTCACCGGCTGGCCGTCGAGCAGGAACGCGGCCAGTGCCAAGGGAAAGTTGCGCCGCTTGCCGTGCCGGTCCTCGAGTACGACCGCGCCGTACTCGAATCCGACCACGGCGCCGCAGAAGCCGGAGCCGGCATCCTCCACGACCAGGTCGAGCTCCGCGTCTACCTCCGGAATTGTCTTGCGGCGGCGCCAGTTCCCCGCCAGTACGTCCTCCCCATACATGCCCTCGCACGCTAGCCGCGCCAGTGCGGTGCACCACGCAGACGCGCCGCACCCGAGACAGCGCAGCGGGCAACACGTACTCTTGCCGCATGTCTCCCGCAGCAGGCGCGGCGACCCTGGCGGCTCGCCGGTCCACCCGGTTCGTCGCGTGGGTACGCGCGTGGCGCGCCGGACTGGTGCCGTTCGACGAGGTCGCCGACGAGATCGCCGGTGACGAGGAGCACCTCGTCGCGGACGCGCCCGGCACCTGGACCGACGTACCGCTGCGGGACGCGCTGCCGTCCCTGTCGAAGCTGCCGCCCGACGAGATCAGACTGGTCCTGCCCGCGCCCGGGGATCCGCGCGGGCTGCCGGGTCCCGGCCCGTTCGCCGGGGCCGCGCTCGTCGCGGGCGAGGCCGTCGTGGCGCGCGAATTGGGCCTCATCCCCGAGGTGCGCAGCCACACGTCCGGCTCGGGCGTGACGTTCGAGACCGTGCTGTGGCGGGTGTTCGCGCTGCCGGCGCCGACCAGGGCGCACAGCGAGCCCGGCACCGCGGAGGCGGAGGCCGAGCTGTCCACCGCCCTCGCCGAGGCCACCTCGCGGCTCACCCGCCTCGACGTCGCCCAGTGGCGGCCCGAGTTGGCCGGCGCGCTGGCCGCCCTGCGCCGCCCGGACGCCGGCATCGACCTGCCGCCCGGCTTCGACCCGCGGGCGAGGCGCCTCTTCGCCAGAGCCAGCGTCCTGGACCGCGTCCTGGCCCTGGCAGAACACGCCTCCCCCGGCTCGGCCGTCAACGCCTACGAGGCCCACGAACGCACGGATGCGCTCCGCCCGCTCGTACTGGCCTGCCGGATGGCCCTGGTCGCCTCCTGCAACGCCCCCCTCACGGGAAGTTGATCAGGGCCGAGTTGATCAGGGACTAGCTCGGGCGTTTCGCGGCGTGCCGAGGGAGCTACTCCCTGATCATCGCGATCTTGGCGGGCACCTTACGATCGGAGCGTGCGCGTAGAGGAGCCGGTCACCCTACTCACCGTCGCCGAGCGGGCGGGCGTGTCGAAGACCACCGCGTCGGACGCCCTCACCGGCTCCGGGCGGGTGTCGGAGCGTACGCGCGCCAAGGTGGTCCAGGTGGCCGAGGCGCTCGGCTACGTGCCGAACGGGTCGGCCCGCCACCTGCGCCGCGCCAGCACCGGCACGATCGGGCTGCACGTACCGGCCGTCCTGACCCGCTCCACCTACTACATGTCCTTTGTGTTCGGTGTGGTGGAACGGGCCGCCGACTACGACTACGACGTCACGCTGATCACGTCCGGGCAGCGCCGGGCCGCCACCCGGCACGCGCCCCGGGTCGACGGCCTCGTCCTCGGCGACCCGCTCGGCGGCGACCCGGTCGTCGAGCGGCTCATGACGGCCGGCCTGCCCACGGTCACCTGCGAGCGCTTTCCCGGCACCGCGCGGGCCGACGGCGTCGTACGCTCCGAGCACGCCACCGTGGTCGGCCAGATCCTCGAGCACCTGCGCGCCCGGGGGCGACCCGGCCGACCATCATCGCGGCCGGCGACGAGAGCGACTGGGGCGCCAGCGTGCAGCGCGGCTACCGCGCCTGGTGCGCCCGGTACGGCGTGCCGGCGGTCGCGCGTACCGTCGCGTTTGACGCCTCGGCGGACGAGTTGCGCGCGGCGGCGCGCGCGCTGCTCGCGGCGGCGCCGGAGGTGGACGCCATCGTCTGCGCGACCGCCGGCGCCGCCGCGGAGATCCTGCCCGTGCTGCGCGAAGCGGGCCGTACGGTGGGCGCCGACCTGCTGCTGGCGTCCTGCGTCGACACCCCGGCGATGCGCTCGGCGGACCCGCCGATCACCGCGATGGACCTACGCCCCCGGGAGGCCGGGGCGACCTGCGCCGACCTGCTCTTCGAGCTGCTGCGCGGCGACACGCCGACGGGCACCGAGCGGGTGCACCCGGTGGAGCTGCTGATCCGCGCGTCGAGCGCTCAGATCTCGTCGATCAGGTCGGCGACCGAGTCGACGATGCGGGACGGGCGGTAGGGGTAGCGCTCGGCCTCGGCGCGGGTGCTGATGCCGGTCAGCACCAGGATCGTCTCCAGGCCCGCCTCCAGCCCGCACAGCACGTCGGTGTCCATCCGGTCGCCGATCATGGCCGTGGTCTCGGAGTGCGCCTCGATGTTGTTCAACGCCGACCGCATCATCATCGGGTTGGGCTTGCCCACGAAGTACGGCTCGACGCCGGTCGCCTTGGAAATCATGGCGGCCACCGAGCCGGCGGCCGGCAGCGCGCCCTCGGTGGACGGGCCGGTCGGGTCGGGGTTGGTGCAGATGAACCGGGCCCCGTCGTTGATCAGCCGGACCGCCTTGGTGATGGCCTCGAAGCTGTACGTGCGGGTCTCCCCGAGCACCACGTAGTCCGGCGCGAAGTCGGTGAGGATGTAGCCGACCGCGTGCAGCGCCGTCGTCAGCCCGGCCTCCCCGATCGCGTACGCGGTGCCGCCCGGCCGCTGGTCCGCCAGGAACTGGGCGGTGGCCAGCGCCGCCGTCCAGATCGCGGGCTCGGGCACCTCGAAGCCCATCCGGCTCAGCCGCGCCTGCAGGTCCCGCGGCGTGTAGATGGAGTTGTTGGTGAGCACCAGGAACGGCTTGCCGGACGAACGCAGGCGGTTGACGAACTCGGGCGCGCCGGGCACCGGCTGGCCCTCGTGCACCAGCACGCCGTCCATGTCGGTGAGCCAGCTCTCGATGGGTTTGCGACGGTCAGTACTCACGAACGGGTCCCCTTACCGAGAGAACAGCACCCAGCCGAACACGGATCCGGGCGAGCCACACCGCTCACCCGTTCCGCCACAAGATCGCGGACCATCTGGACGAACCGCGGGTCGGTGCCGGGAGTGCCCGCGCGGGCGTAGTCCAACCCGAGCCGCTTCGCGGTGCCGGCGGCCTCGTTGTCCAGGTCCCAGATCACCTCCAGGTGGTCCGAGACGAACCCGATCGGGCTGACCACCACGCCGGTGACGCCCTTGTCGCGCAGCGCCTCCAGATGGTCGTTGACGTCCGGCTCCAGCCACGGCACGTGCGGCGGGCCGCTGCGGCTCTGCCAGACCAGGTCCCACGGCAGGTCCAGGCCGGACGCTTCTGACACCAGCGCCGCGGTCTGCAGCAGCTGCGCCTCGTACAGGCCGCCCTCCGGGCCCGCGCTGGCCGCCATGGAGGTGGGGATCGAGTGCGCCGTGAAGACCAGCCGGAGGTTTCCCCCGGCCGGGAGCTTGGCCGCCGCGGCCCGTACGGCGTCCGCGTGCGGCTCGACGAACCCGGGGTGGTCGTGGAAGTGCCGCAGCTTATCGATCATCGGCGCGCTGGGGCCGATCGCCGCCCGGGCGGCCGCGATGTCCTCCAGGTACTGCCGGCACGCCGAGTAGCCGCCGTACGCGCTGGTGACGAACGCCAGCGCGTGCCTGACGCCGTCGTCGCGCATCTGCGACACGGTGTCGGCCAGCAGCGGGTGCCAGTTCCGGTTGCCCCAGTAGACCGGCAGGTCGAAATCCCGGTCGATCGCCGCGATCAGCTCCCGGCACTGCTGGTTGATCGGCGACACCCCGCCGAAGTGCTGGTAGTGCTCGGCCACCGCGGCCAGCCGCTCCGGCGGGACGTTGCGGCCGCGGGTGACGTTCGCCAGGAACGGCAGCACGTCGTCCGGGTGCTCGGGCCCGCCGAAGGAAACCAGCAGCAGCGCGTCGTACACGGTTTACGCCGCTCCCACCGCGTGGAACCCGCCGTCCACGTGCACGATCTCGCCCGTGGTCGCCGGGAACCAGTCGGACAGCAGCGCCAGGCACGCCTTGGCCGCCGCCTGCTGGTCGCCGAGGTCCCAGCCCAGCGGCGCCCGCTTGACCCACTCGTCCTCGAACTGCTCGAAGCCCGGGATCGACTTCGCCGCCATGGTGCGCAGCGGGCCGGCCGAGACCAGGTTGCTGCGGATGCCCTGCTTGCCCAGGTGCATGGCCAGGTAGCGGGACGCCGACTCCAGGCCGGCCTTGGCCACGCCCATCCAGTCGTACACCGGCCAGGCGAACTGCGCGTCGAAGGTCAGGCCGACGATCGACCCACCCGGCCGCATCAGCGGCAGCGCGGCCATCGCCAGGGACTTGTACGAGTACGTCGAGACGTGCAGCGCGGTGGCCACGTCTTCCCAGGGTGCGCTCAGGAAGCCGCCGCCCAGGCAGCTCTGCGGCGCGAAGCCGATGGAGTGCACCACACCGTCGAGCCCGTCAACGTGCCCGCGCACCTTGTCGGCCAGGCCGTCGAGCTGCTCGGCGTTCGACACGTCGAGCTCGATCACGGGCGCCTGGTCGGGCAGCCGCTTGGCGATCCGCTCGACCAGCGACAGCCGGCCGAAGCCGGTGAGCACGACCCGGGCGCCCTGCTCCTGGGCGAGTTTCGCCACGGAGAACGCGATCGACTGGTCGGTGATGACGCCGGTGACGAGCAGCCGCTTGCCGGCGAGCAGTCCTGACACGTGCTGTTCTCCTCCTGAATCAGTGGCCCATTCCGAGACCGCCGTCGACCGGGATGACCGCACCGGAGACGTAGCCGGCGGAGTCGCCCGCCAGCCAGGTCACCACGCCGGCCACCTCGTCGGCCGTGGCGAACCGGCCGGCCGGGATGGCCTTGAGGTATTCGGTCTTCTTGTCGTCGGGCAGCACCGCGGTCATGTCCGTCTCGACGAAGCCGGGCGCGACCACGTTGGCGGTGATGTTACGGCTGCCGAGTTCGCGCGTGATGGACCGGGCGACGCCGACGAGGCCGGCCTTGCTGGCCGCGTAGTTGATCTGGCCGGGCCCGCCGTACAGCCCGACGACCGAGGAAATGAAGATCATCCGACCCCAGCGGGCCCGCAGCATCTTCGCGGTAGCCCGCTTGGCCACCCGGAACGCCCCGGTGAGGTTCGTGTCCAGCACCCGGGTGAACTGCTCCTCGGACATCCGCATCAGCAGCGTGTCGTCCGTGATGCCGGCGTTCGCGACCAGCACCTCGACCGGCCCCAGCTCGGCCTCCACCGCCGTGAACGCCGCGTCGACGGCCGCCGAGTCGGTGATGTCGCACTGGACCCCGAACAGGTCGGCGGGGGCGCCGCTGCCCCGGTGCGTGACCGCGACGCGGTCGCCCTGCTTGGCGAACGCCTGCGCGATCGCCAGACCGATCCCCCGGTTGCCCCCGGTCACCAGCACAGTCCGGGCCATCTCGGTCCCTCCAGTCCTCGTTCCGACGGCCCAGACACTACCGGGGTATGACGCCCGGGATCACACCGCAGCGGTACGACACCTGCGGTTACCCGCCGTAACCTGCTGCACGTGGGTACGTTCCTTCGCGGCGCCGGCCAAGCGTTCCGCCGCACGTTCTTCGGGCCGGACTATCCGCCGATCCAGCTGCGGCTGCGGTCGCCGCGGATCGCCGCCGTCGCGCCCGGCCTCGGGCTGCTCCTGCTGCTGGTGCTCGTCATCGTGACGGCCGAGTACCTGCGTGGCAGCCGGTATCTGCCCACCCCCAGCGCCTGGCTGCTGGCCCTGCTCAGCGTCGTTCCGCTCGCCGCCCTGCTGCCCCGCCCGCTGCTGGCCTGGCGGCTGCTGCTGGTCGGGGAGCTGTTCGGCACCTTCAACGTGGACTCCGGCGACGCCGTGCCCTGGAGCCCCGTCCAGGTCCTGGTCATGATCCTGGTGCTGCTCGTCGTGGCGGCACGGGTGGACCGGCCGGTGCTGGCCTGGATCGGCTTCTTCTCGTTCGTGCCGATCCTGATCTTCGTGCCGCAGCCCGACCAGGCCGGCGTGACACTGCTGTTCATGGTGGTGCTCGTGATCGGCACCCTGGTACGCCGCAACCTGGTCACCCGCCAGGCCCTCGCGGAGCAGTCCGAGGTCAGCGACCTGGAAAAGGCCCGCCGCACCGTGCTGGAGGAGCGCACCCGGATCGCCCGGGAGATGCACGACGTGGTCGCCCACCACATGTCGATGATCGCGGTGCAGGCGGAGACCGCGCCGTACCGCCTCGGCGACCTGTCCGAGCCGGTACGCGAGGAGTTCGCCACGATCGCCGGCGCGGCCCGGGAAGCGCTCACCGACATGCGCCGGCTGCTCGGCGTGCTGCGCAGCGAGGCCGCCGAGCCGCTCAAGGCGCCGCAGCCGGGCCTGGCCGACGTACCGGAGTTGGTGGCCGCCACCCTGCGCGCCGGGGTGCCCGCCGAGTTGGACGTCGCCGAGGGCGCGGAGCCACCCGAGGCGGTCGGGCTCGCCGCGTACCGGATCGTGCAGGAGGCCCTCGCGAACGCCAGCCGGCACGCGCCCGGCGCGGCCGTCCGGGTCGAGATCCGGCCCTGGACCAGCGACCTCAGCCTGCGGATCCACAACGGACCGGCGACGCAGCCGGCCGCCGACGCCGAGCCGGGCGAGGGCCACGGCCTGGCCGGTATGCGCGAACGCGTCGGCCTGCTCGGCGGCGAGCTGACCGCCGGACCGACCGCCGATGGGGGTTCGCGGTCGCGGCCCGGCTGCCGTACGACGACAATGAGACCCCATGATCCGAGTGTTGATCGCCGATGACCAGGCCATGGTGCGGCAGGGCTTCGGCGCGCTCCTGGCCGCCCAGCCGGACCTGGTGGTGGTCGGCGACGCGGCCAACGGCGCCGACGCGGTCACCGCGGCCCGGCGGTTGGACCCGGACGTCGTACTCATGGATGTGCGGATGCCGGTGCTGGACGGCCTGGAGGCGACCCGGCGCCTGGTGGGCGACCGGCCCCCGGGCAGCGAGCGCCCGCGGGTGCTCATCCTGACCACGTTCGACCTGGACGACTACGTGTACGAGGCGCTGCGGGCCGGCGCCAGCGGCTTCCTGCTCAAGGACGCGCCGGCCGCCGACCTGGTGCACGCGGTGCGCGTCGTCGCCGGCGGCGACGCGCTCCTCGCCCCGTCGATCACGCGGCGGCTGATCGCCGAGTTCGCGGCCCGGCCCAGCCGCTCGCGGCCCCGCCCCACGGTCCTGGGCGCCCTCACCCCCGGGAGACCGAGGTGCTCCGCCTGATCGCACGTGGACTGTCCAATGGGGAGATCGCGGCCGACCTGGTCGTCGCCGAGCAGACCGTGAAGACGCACGTGGGCCGGATCCTGGCCAAGCTCAACCTCCGCGACCGGGCCCAGGCGGTAGTCCTGGCGTACGAGTCCGGTCTGGTCGCCGCGGGCGAGTAGCACCCCGGTAGCACGCGAGGATCGGTCCGCGGCCAGACGCCGTACCGGCCACCGGCGGCGCACGCTTCGGGCATGCTTCGGTACGGCGTCATTGCGGTCACCCTTTGCGCGGCGCTCATCGCGCCCCCGCACGACCCGGCCGGCACCACGCCGGCCGCCACTCGCGTCGTCGGCGAACTGTCCACAGCGGACGAGATCGTGGTGCTGGTGCCCGGCGTGGGCACCAGTCCGCGCAACCTCGACCGCACCACCGGCGCGATGGCCCGCTCCCTGTACGCCGCCGCGGGCTCGACCCGGGTGGCGGTGGTGGCGTGGCTCGGGTACGAACCGCCGGAAGGGCTCGGCATCGCGGCGGCCCAGGACGGCCGGGCCCGGCAGGGCGCCGCGGCGCTCGACCGGTACGTCGACGCGCTCGTCGCGTTCCGCCCGAGGGCGGCGGTGACCCTCATCGGCCACAGCTACGGCGCGGTGGTCATCGGGTTCGCCGCGGCGGACCTCCCGCCCCAGGTGACCGACCTGGTGGCCCTGGGCGCGCCGGGGATGGGCGCCGACGACGTGGCCGGCCTGCACACGCGGGCCCGGGTCTGGGCGGCGCAGGCCCCGGACGACTGGATCCGCTGGGTACCGGGGATCCGTATCATCCACTTAGGACACGGCGTGCACCCGACGGACCCGTCGTTCGGCGCCCGCATCCTGCCGACCGGCGGCGTGGTGGGCCACGACGGCTACCTCTCCCCCGGCTCCGCCACGCTGACGGCGGTCGCCAGCCTGGTCGGAAACGACACGCGATGAGGGATCGAGCCATCGACGCGACCCGCGCCGTCGCTATCGCGGGTGTCGTGTTAGGACACTGGCTGGTGACCGGGCTGGTGCTGGCGCCAGGCGGCGACCTGTCCCAGGCGAGCCCGCTGGCCGCCATGCCCTGGCTCTCGCCGGCCACCTGGGTACTGCAGACCCTCGGACTGTTCTTCTTCGCCGGCGGGTACGCGGCCGCCCGGTCGCACACGTCAGCGCCGCGGCGGCTGGTCAAGCTCGTACCACCGGTCGCGGGCTTCTGCGCGCTGTGGGCCACCGTGCTCCTCGCCGCGACCGCGGCCGGCGTACCGGACGTCACGCTGCACACGGTGGGCAAGCTGGCCATCAGTCCACTGTGGTTCCTGCTGCCGTTCGCCGCCCTGATCGCGCTCACCGGCCCGCTGCGGTGGGCCGGCCTCGCCGCCGTACCGCCCGCGATCGCCGTGGTCGCCGTGGCGGACGCCGGCCTCGGCAGCCTCCCGCTCACGCTGGTGGCCGCCTGGCTGGTGCCGTACGCGCTCGGCGTCGCCCTCGCCACCGGGCGCCTCACCGCGCACCGCGCCGGTCCGGTGCTGGCCATCGGCGGTGCCGCGGCAATGGCCGTCCTCGTGCTGGTGCTGGACTATCCGGCGAGCGCGGTCGGCGTACCGGGCGCCGGGCGGTCGAACCTGTATCCCCCGTCACTGTTCACCCTGGCGCTCGCCACCGCCCAGATAGGACTGGCCCTGCTCGCCCGCCCCTGGCTGAGCCGCCGCCGCACGCCCCGGCTCGCGGGCCTGCTGAACCGCGCGGCCATGCCGGTCTACCTCTGGCACCAGAGCGCGCTCATCGTGGTGGTCACCGGATCCGCTTGGCTGGCAGGCGGAAGAGCCCTCCCCGGCCTGCACACCACGCCCGGCGACCTGGGTTGGGCCGCGGCGCGCGCGGCCTGGCTACCGGCCTTCGCCGTCGTGCTGGTGGCCCTGTGCCGGCTGGCCGGACAGCACACCTCGACCAATCGGCCAAGTGCGTCCCACGGGTCACTTGGGTGTAAGATGGCGGACGGTTCTGAGCCCGGACGACCTCTGGAGGTGATCGCTGTGCGAGATAGCGATCCCCCTAGTCATAGCCGGGCCGCGCGTCAGCTGAGCTGACTGGTCTCTCCCTTCCTTCGCAAGGTCTCGGCGTAATGCCGGGTGTGCCGTTGTGCCTGTCGCCATCGGAGAACCGCCATGAACCGTTTTGCTGCCCCGCTGGGCTTCACCCTCGCCGCCGCCTGGGTCATCGTCCTCTTCGTACTCGTGTGATCGTGGCGACCAATTGCCCCTGGAGGGCAACTAGTCACCACAGACGACTGTCAGACCCATCGATGACACTCGTCTCCATGGCATACCGCACAGTCGACGACATCCACCCGTTCCGCCCGGACCAGGCGGGCGATCTGGAATTCCTGCTCTTCCGCCAGGACGGAGTGATCAGCCGGCGCCAGGCCCTGCGCTACATGTCGGACAAGGCGATCCGGCACCGGCTGGCCAGCGGCCGTTGGCGGGTGGCGCATCTGGCCGTGTACGTGACGCACAACGGGCCGGTCACCGAGCATCAGCGCCGCTGGATCGCCGCTCTCGCCGTGGGCCGCGGCCGCGCCGCCCCACTCGCGGGGTTGTCCGCGCTGGCGGGTGGTGGACTGCGGGGCTTCCCGACCCGCCCGATCCACGTCCTCGTCGGCGCGCACCGCCGGGACACCGACCCGCCGCCCGGCGTGCTCGTGCACCGCACCCGGCGCATCCCTCTGGAAGACCGGCACCCCGCCGGCGATCCGCCGTGCACGATGCCGGCGCGGTCGATGCTGGACGCCGCCCAGTGGGCCCGCACCGACGAGGACGCCGTCGCGATCGTCGCCGCCTGCTTCCAGCAGCGCCTGGTCGGTCTCGTGGACGTCGAACCGGCGCTGGCGCGCATGCCCCGCCTGCACCGCCGGCAGGTGATCGTAGCCGCCGCGTCGGATGCGGCCGGCGGGGCCGAATCCATCTTTGAGGTCGACTTCGCCCGGTTGTGCCGCCGCGCCGGACTGCCCGAGCCGTCCCGACAGGTGGCGCGCACCGACCGCCACGGCCGCCGTAGATACCGCGACGTCTACTTCGACCAGTGGGGCGTGCACGTCGAGATCGACGGCGCCCAGCACATGGACGTCAAAGCCTGGTACGCCGACATGCGCCAGCACAACGAGATCGCCATCGCCGGCGAGCGGCTGCTGCGGTTTCCGGGCTGGGCGCTGCGCCACCGCCCCGACGAGGTGGTCGCCGACATGCGCGCCGCCCTGGTCGCCGCCGGCTGGCAGCCCGACCGTGGCGACTAATTACCCCTCCAGGGGCAATTAGTCGCCACAGACGAGAGCAACCCGAGATCAGGGGAGCCGGGACGTCCACAAGAGACTCATGCCGCCCGCCACCAAGGCGAACAGCAGCGCGAACCCGGCGTACCACTGGGTGACCTCCCGCGGCTCCACCCGGTGGCCGATCGAGCTGCCCATGTCCTCGTACACCTGCTTGAGCTCGCTGACCGACGCGGCCTCGTAGAAGAAGCCCTGCGTCGTCTCGGCCAGTTGGGCGAGCGCCAGCCGGTCGACCGGTACCGGCTGCAGCTGCCCGCCGATGTCGACCACGCCCGCGTCGGTGCCGAACGCGATCGTCGACACCGGCACGTTCGCCGCGGACGCGGACGAGGCCGCCTCCTCCACCGACCGGCCGGACGTGCGGTAGCCGTCGGACAGCAGCACGATCCGGGCCGGCGGTACGCCCTGCGCGCCGTCGGCGGGCACCGAGCGGATCGCCTCCAGGCAGGTGAAGACGGCCTCGCCGGTGGCGGTCGCCTCGGCCAGGGTGAGCCCGTCGATCGCCGCCGTGACCGCCGCGCGGTCCTTCGACGGCGGCACCAGCACGTTGGCCGACTTGGCGAACGAGACCAGCCCCAGGTTGTACGTGGCCGGCAACTCCTGCACGAACTGCTTGGCCGCCTCCTGCGCGGCCTCGATGCGGCTGGGCGCCACGTCGTCGGCCTCCATCGACAGCGACACGTCGATGGCGAGCATGACGGTGGCCCGTTCCAGCGGCTCCTCGCGGTCGACCGACGGGCGGGCCATGGCGGTCGCCAGCGCCAGCAGGCTGATCAGGAACGCGCCGGCTGCGAGGTGCCGCCGCCAGCCCAGACCGTTCGGGGCGAGGGTGCGCAGCAGGTCCAGGTTGGCGAACCGGACGGCGTACTGCCGGCGCCGGAACTGCCGCCACACGTACGCGCCGGCGATCGCGACCACCGGCAGCAGCGCCAGCAACCACCACGGTTGCAGAAAACGGATCATCGCGTCGTTCCTCGGGTGCGTGCGTGTCGCTGGGCGGCGACGAAGCGGACCATGTCCAGCAGCCAGTCTGAGTCGGTGCGCAGGCGCAGGTGTGCGGCGCCGGCACCGCGCAGCGCCTGGGCGATCGCCGCGCGCTGCACGCCGGCTGCCTCGGCGTACCGGCGGCGCAGCTTGGGGTCGGACGTCTGCACCTCGTGCAGCGCGCCGCTCTCCGGGTCGACCAGGGTCAGCACGCCGACGTCGGGCAGCTCCAGCTCACGCGGGTCGACCACCTCGATCGCGAGGACGTCGTGCCGCACGCCGAGCTTGCGCACGGGCCGCTCCCACTGCTCCGTCGGCGCCAGGAAGTCGGAGATCACCACGGCCACGCCCCGCCGGCGCGGCGGGCGGTTGAGCATGTCGACCAGGGCACCCAGATCGCTTCGGCCGGGCATCACCTGGGTACGCGCGATGGCGCGCACCAGGCCCTGCGCTTCCTTCTTGCCGGGGCGGGCGGGCAGCCGGCGCAGCATCGAACCGGTGCCGACCACGGCGCCGATCCGGTTGCCGCCCCGGACGGTCAGGTGGGCCAGCGCGGTGGTGGCGGCGACGACCAGGTCACGCTTGAGGTGCTGCGCGGTGCCGAAGTCGAGGCTGGCCGACAGGTCGACGGCCAGCCAGGTCTCCAGCTCGCGGTCGGCGACCGTCTGCCGTACGTGTGGCAGCGTGGTGCGCGCCGTGACCGGCCAGTCCATGCGGCGCACGTCGTCGCCGGGGCGGTACTCCCGCGACTCCCCCGCCTCGGTGCCCGGCCCGGGCAGCAGCCCAACGTAGTCCCCCTGCAACAGCCCGTCGAGCTTTCGCGTGACCAGCAGTTGCAGGCGGGACAGGACGGCGTCCGCGCGCGCCGTCGTCTGGGCGTCGAGCGGCGGGCTCACAGTTTTACCCCGTGAGCGGGATCAGCGGCGCGGCGGCGGCTCACGGCAGGGTGCCGGGCCAGGCGCCGGCCGGCTGCGGCGTGGGCGCGCCGGGAGGCGACAACGCCGGCGGGTTGGCGCTCTGCCGCGGCGCGACGGTGGGCAGCGGCACGGTGGCCATCACCCGCCCGATGATGTGGTCCGCCGGTACGTCGTCGGCGAGCGCGTCGTAGCTGAGCACCAGCCGGTGGCGCAGGATGTCCGGCGCGATGTCCAGTACGTCCTGCGGCAGCGCGTAGTCGCGGCCGCGCATCAGGGACAGCGCGCGGGTGGCCCGCACGATGCCGAGCGACGCGCGCGGGCTCGCGCCGTACTGGATGAGCTGGGCGATCTCGGGGATGCCGTGCTCGGCCGGGGCCCGGGTGGCCAGCACCAGCCGGACCGCGTAGTCGACCAGCGCGTTGTGCACGAACACCTTGTCGGCCTTGCGCTGCAGCCCGATCAGCTCGGTCGGGCTCAGGATGGCGGACGCCTCCGGCGGGTCGACGCCCATCCGGTAGACGATCTCCCGCTCCTCGGCGTCGGTCGGGTAGCCCACGAGGATCTTCATCAGGAACCGGTCGCGCTGGGCCTCCGGCAGCGGGTAGACGCCCTCCTGCTCGATCGGGTTCTGGGTAGCCATCACCAGGAACGGGTTGGGCACCTCGTGGGTCTCGCCGCCGATGGTGACCTGCTGCTCGGACATCACCTCCAGCAGGGCCGACTGCACCTTCGCCGGCGCCCGGTTGATCTCGTCGGCGAGCAGGAAGTTGGCGAACACCGGGCCCAGCTCCACGTCGAACTTCTCGCTCGACTGCCGGTAGATCCGGGTGCCGATGATGTCGGCGGGCACCAGGTCGGGCGTGAACTGGATCCGGGCGAACGAGCCGCCGACCACCTTGGCCAGCGTCTCCACGGCCAGGGTTTTGGCCACCCCGGGGACGCCCTCCAGCAGGCAGTGCCCCCGGGCCAGCAGCGCCACGAACATCCGCTCGACCATCCGGTCCTGACCCACGATCACCCGCTTGACCTCGAACAACGCTCGTTCGAGGAGGGTCGCGTCCGCGGCCGGAGTGGTCTCGGACAAGGGTGACTCAGGAGTTTCTGACGTGGTCGACGAGGCCACCTGTCCTCCACAGCGATACGGGCGTGATCGATCGGCTGGCGCGGCGCGCCGCACCAAGCCTTACACGCCCAGCTAACCAGCCGGGCGTGGAGCGCCGGAAATCTGGGCCGCGTCGACTGCCCGGCGCCCCCACGATGGCGGCGCGGACCTGGCCGCGGCCAGGTCGGCCGGGGAAACCGGCCAAACAGGCACGGTGTGAGGGTAGACATAAGGGGGTTTTCCGTGTGTACGATTTCAGCCGTCGCCGGGCGGCTTCCCCCGTGGCCGCCCGGCGCTCATGCCCTTCCGCACCCGTAGACTCCTGCCGTGAAGTGCTCCGCTCGCGGCTGCCAGCGCAGCGCCGTCTGGGCTCTGCGGTGGAACAATCCCAAGCTCCACACCCCGGACCGCCGCAAGACCTGGCTGGCCTGCGAGGAGCATCGCGAGCACCTGAGCGACTTCCTCTCCGCGCGCGGCTTCCTCCGCGAGGTAACACGTAGCCTGGACACGTGACAGCCCCCACGAGTGCGCTGGAGCCGTGGCCGGACACGGTCGACTGGCGCCCGGTCTCCCGCGACCTGATCTGGGTCGAGCTGATCCGCCTCGGAGCCATGGAAATCTTGCTGCTGGGCGGCGTGGTGGCGGTCTGGGCCGCGACCGCGAACAGGCTCCTCGGGCTGGGCGTCATCGCCGTCCTGGCGATCGGGATCTGGCGCGCCTTCGTGATCGTCCGGGCGGTCGCCGCCTGGGGGTACGCCGAACGCGACCACGACCTGCTCGTCCGGCACGGGCTGCTGGTACGGCGGCTGTCCATCGTGCCGTACGCGCGGATGCAGTTCGTCGACGTCACCGCCGGCCCGCTGGAGCGCCTCTTCGACCTGGCCACAGTCCAGTTGCACACCGCCGCGGCGGCGACCGACGCGAAGGTCCCCGGCCTTCCCCCGGCGGAGGCGGCGCGGCTGCGCGACCGCCTGACCGCCCTCGGCGAAGACCGCGCGGAGGGCTTGTGAGCGAGCCAGCGGCCGGGACCGCGCTGGCCGCCGAGCCACGGCAGCGGCTGCACCCGCTGACCCCGCTGCTCAAGGGCGCCCGCGCGCTCGTGGTGATCATCGCGGCGCTGTCCTGGCAGACGCTGGGCCAGGTGGGTCTGGGCTGGTTCGCCGCGATGGTGGTCGTCCTGCTCATCGGTCAGGTCATCCTGGCGGTGGTGAGCTGGTACTACACCGGCTACCAGGTGGTCGGGCGGGAACTGCGGGTCCACGAGGGCCTGCTGTGGCGGCGCACCCGAGCCATCCCGCTGGAACGGCTCCAGGCCGTCGAGGTGGTCCGGCCGCTGCTGGCCCAGCTCACCGGCCTCGCCGAGCTACGGCTCGAGGTCGTCGGCGGCAGCAAGCCGGAGGCCCCGCTGGCGTACCTGACGGTCGCCGGCGCCCGGTCGCTGCGCGAGCGGCTGCTGGTGCTGGCGGGGCGCGTGGCGGCGGAGGATCCGGACGCGGCGCAGGCCGCGCCGCCGGCACCACCGGCCCGGCACGTGCACGCGGTCGACAACAAGGACCTCCTGATCAGCCAGCTTCTGACGCCGCAGGCGTTCTTCATGCCGTTCGGCGTTGCGTTCATCGCCATCCAATTCGGGTACGAGGGCAGCCTGTCCTTCATCGGCATCGCGAGCACGGTGACGGCGATGGCCGGCGTACTGCTCCAGCCGCTGCGCCGCGTGCTCGGCGACTGGAACTTCCGGCTGGCCCGCGAAAACGGCGCCCTGCGGCTGCGCGGCGGCCTGCTGGAGACCCGCAGCCAGACCGTGCCGCTGGACCGGGTGCAGGCGATCGGGGCGACCTGGCCGCTGCTCTGGCGGCCCAAGGGGTGGCTGCGGCTGCGCCTGGACGTGGCCGGCTACGCCGCGGCCGGCGCGGACGACGGCAAGCGCTCCGACCGGCTGCTGCCGGTCGGCGACGAACCGGCCGCCCGGAAGATCCTCGCCGAGGTGCTGCCCGAGGTGGCACTGGACGGGCTGCCGCTGACCCGCCCGCCGCGCCGGGCCCGCTGGCTGCATCCGATGGAGTGGCCGATGCTGGGCGCCGCGCTGACCGACCAGGTCTTCGCCGCCCGCGCCGGCCGGGTGACCCGGCAACTGGTCCTCGTCCCGTACGCCCGGATCCAGAGCGTCCGGGTGGTGCAGGGCCCGCTGCAACGCCGGCTGCGGCTCGCCACCGTGCACGCCGACACGGCCGGTGGGCTGAGCGCCACCGCCGGCGACCGCGACGTCAACGAGGCGTGGATGCTGGCTGCGGAGCTGGCGGAGCGTTCTCGAGCCGCGCGGGCTCGGGCGTAGCCGCAGCCTTGTGCCGGGCCGCCCAATACCGCTCTCCCAGGCCCACCACCAGGAACGTCAGCCCCACGTACGCCCAGCCGACCAGCACGTCGATCACGTAGTGCTCGCCCGAGTAGACCAGCGTGAACGTCATCGCCAGCGGGTACGCCAGCAGCAGCGGCCACCAGCGCTTGCGCACCGAGTTGAGGAAGAACGCCACCACGAAGAGCGCGAACGCGGTGTGCAGCGACGGCATCGCGGCGACCGGGTTGGCGGCGACCTGGCCGACGTTGAGCATGTTGCCGGCGCCGTGCATGCCCACCGCCTTCCAGCCCCGGGTGGAGATGCGGGCGACGTCCTCCAGCAGGCCGTACCGGGCGGCCCACCAGGGCGGCGCCGCCGGGTAGAGGAAGTACGTGACCAGCCCGGCCATGGACAGGAACACCCACCGGCGCATGAACGCGGCCCAGCGCGGCCGGGCCCGCAGCCACAGGATCACCGCCACGGTGAGCGCCACCACGAAGTGGGAGAAGTACACCCAACTGGCCAGCACGTCGTACCAGTGGACCCGGTTCGGGTCGTACAGGTGCTGCTGGAGCCAGACCGTCGGCACCTGCCCGCCGGTGGCCCAGCCGAACATCCACCGGTCCGCCGCGACCAGCTCCAGCACGTGCGGCGTGGCGTCGTTGTCGGCGAAGCCCCGGGAGAGGTTGTAGCCGACCAGCACCAGCACGATCGGCAGCCAGTCGCGGGCGAAGCTCAGGTGGGAGCGCCACGGCTGGTCGATCCGCCACGCGATCGTCGCGGTCCACAGCCACCCGAAGGCGTACAGCGGGTCGGTGGGCAGGCCGATCAGAAGCCATCCGGCCACGAACGCCACGCCCCACACCGACATCGCGATCACCCGGGAGCGCGGGGCGGGCGCCGCCGGTGGCGGGGAGTCGGGAGGCGGCGCCGCGTCGTGCGCGGGCGAGATCGTCACGGCCATCGCCGTCCAGATTAACCGCGGGGGTACGCCGTCCGGCCGGACACCCGCCCCGATACGTGGTCTGTCCCTATCTGGAGCGCCTACGCTATGCGGCATGGAGCAGCAGCCGGATCCCGGCTTCGCGCCCGGGCTGACCGCCCGCGTGGAGTTGACCGTCACGGACTCCGACACCGCTCAGGCGCTCGGCTCCGGTGACGTGCCCGTGCTGGGTACGCCCAGGGTGCTGGCGCTGGCCGAGGCCGCCACCGTGGCCGCGACGGCGACCCGGATGACGCCCGGGATGACCACGGTCGGCATCCGGGTCGAGCTGGACCACCGGGCGCCCACCCCGGTCGGCCGTACCGTCGTCGCCGTGGCCCAGCTCGCCAAGGTCGACGGCCGGCGCCTGCTCTTCGAGGTCGTCGTGACGGACGGCGGCACCACGGTGGCCGAGGGGCGCGTCGAGCGCGTCCTGGTCGATCGGCACCGGTTCGTGGAGAAGGCTTTCGGTTCCCGTGACGGCTGAGTTCACCGAGGTCGGCGACGACGTCTTCGTGCTCCGGTACCCGGTCCTGGACGTCAACGTCACCCTGGTCCTGGGCGACGACGCCGCGCTGCTGGTCGACACGCTCGCCTCACCGGCGCAGGCCGCCGAGCTGACCGGCGCGATCCGGGCGATCACCGGCCTGCCGTGGCTCGTGGCCAACACCCACCACCACTTCGACCACACGTTCGGCAACGGCACGATGGCCGGCGAGCCCGCATGCCCGATCTGGGCCCACGAGGAGACCGCCGCGCTGCTGCGCGAGCGCCCCGAGGCGGTACGCCGGGAGGCGTACGCGGAGGCGCTGCGGCTCGCCCCGGAACTGGCCCCCGACCTGGTGACCGCGCCGATCGTGGCGCCCAACCACACCGTCCACCACGAGTCCACCCTGGACGTCGGCGGGCGCCCGGTCGTCCTGCGCTACCTCGGCCGCGGCCACACCGCCGGCGACCTGGTCGTACACGTGCCCGACGCCGACGTACTCGTGGCCGGAGACCTGGTGGAGGAGGGCGCGCCGCCGGCGTTCGACGACGCGTACCCGCTGGAATGGCCGCAGACGGTGGCCGCGCTGCTGCGCCTCACCACGCCCTCGACGGCGGTCGTGCCCGGACACGGCGCGGTCGTGGGGCACAACTTCGTCCGCGGGCAGCACGAAGAGCTGGCCGCGCTCGAATGGGTGATCCGCGACGGGCACGCCGACGGGGCGCTGGCCGAGGTGGTCGCGGCCAAGGCACCCTTCGGCCCGGACGCCGCCCTGGTCGCGGTGCGGCGCGGCTACGCGGAGCTGTCCGGCCGGGTCTGAGCCGCCTCCCGGATCAGCGCGGCGACGGTGTCCAGGTTGACGTCGGACAGCCGCTTGATGCGCACGCAGCTGCGCCCGATGTCGGCCTTGGGCAGCCGATCGCGGTAGGTCTCGGCCAGGTAGCGGTCGCCCACGGTGGCGCTGACGTACAGCGAGACGTACGCCTTGCGGCCGGCCAGCCCCACGACGAACCAGTCGCCCTCGCGCCCGCTGTCGTACCGGTAGTGGTAGCTGCCGTAGCCGAGCATGCCCGACTGCACGTACGGCGCCAGCTCGGGCGCCTCCCGCCGGATCAACTCGTGCAACAGCTGTACGTCGCCGCGGCGTGGCTCCGGCAGCGCGGCGATGTACTCCTCGGGGTCCTGACCTCGGCATCCATGGCGCTCGCCGACATTGTGTCAGACCCTGGTGCCACGATGCGCGCATGACGACGGCACATGACACCGCGGTGGCGTACTGGGCGGCGGCCGAGGCCCGTGACTGGGTGGCGTTCGCGACCCTCCTCTCCGAGGGGGTCGTCTACGAGCTGCCCCAGACGCGCGAGCGGATCCACGGCCGTGAGGCGTTCGTGCGGTTCAACGTGGAGTATCCGGGCGACTGGCACGTGACCGACGTGCGCGCGATCGGCGAGGGCAGCCGCGCGGCCACCTGGGCGACGTTCGCCGTCGGCGGAGACGAGCAGCCCGCGCTGACCTTCTTCGAGCTGGACGACGACGGGCTGATCGAGCGGATCACCGACTTCTGGCCCGAGCCGTACGCCCCACCCCCCGGCCGCGAGCACCTGGTAACCCGCTACTAGCCTGGCCCGCGCCGCGCCGGCCCGCTCGCCGCGCCCGCTCGCCGCGCCGCGCCCGCTCGCGCGCGCCGATCAAGGCTTTCTCCGTCGATCAAGGGCAAACGGCCGTGCTTTGATCTCCAATCCACGACCCTTTGCCCTTGATCGGCGCGAAAAGCCTTGATCGGCGACACCGGAGCACATAGACGATCGGCTATTGCCGAGGCAATCGATTCATGGTGCAATGTCGATGCCGGTCGGCGCGGGGGCTGACGCGCCGGATCGGTTGCCGGGCAAGGGGCCATGTGAGAGGCGCGTACGTCCGAGATCGGACGGTGCGTCGAGTCCCTTGCGCGCCGCGGCCGTCCTGATCTCCCGAACCTGTGTACTCAAAGCTAGGGAGACCAAGGTGAAACTTCTACGCAGGGCCGCGGCAACCGCCGCCGCCGCTGTGGTGGCCGCGGGCATCATCGCGGTGATCACCCCGGACGCCGCCGAGGCGCACGGCGCCGCGATCATTCCCGGCAGCCGTACCCGCCTCTGCTGGCAGGACGGCCTCAGCTCCACCGGCCAGATCATCCCCAACAACCCCGCGTGCGCGGCGGCGGTGGCCCAGAGCGGCACCAACCCGCTGTACAACTGGTTCAGCGTGCTGCGCTCCGACGCGAACGGCCGCACCACCGGCTTCATCCCGGACGGTCAGCTGTGCAGCGGCGGCAACACCACGTTCTCGGGGTACAACCTGGCCCGCACCGACTGGCCGACCACCCACCTGACGGCCGGCCGCACGATGGAGTTCAGGTACAGCAACTGGGCGCACCACCCGGGCACGTTCTACTTCTACGTGACCAACAACAGTTGGAGCCCCACCCGGGCGCTGGCCTGGAGTGACCTGGAGGCGTCGCCGTTCCTGACGGTCACCAACCCGCCGTCGCGCGGCGCGGTCGGCACCAACGACGGTCACTACTACTTCACCGGCACCCTGCCGACCGGCAAGAGCGGCCGGCACATCATCTACTCGCGGTGGGTGCGTTCGGACAGCCAGGAGAACTTCTTCGGCTGCTCCGACGTCCTCTTCGACGGCGGCAACGGTGAGGTCACGGGCGTCGGCCCCGGCCAGGGCACGATCACGCCGGGCCCGACGACGAGCAACCCGACCACCGGCCCGACCACCGGCGGCCCGAACCCGGGCCCCGGGTCCTGCGCGGCCACGTACCGGACGGTCAGCAGCTGGAGCGGCGGCTTCCAGGGTGAGGTCAGCGTCCGCAACAGCGGCACGGCCGCGATCGCCGGCTGGTCCGTCGGCCTGACGCTGGCCAGCGGCCAGTCCGTCAGCAACCTGTGGAACGGCACACTGTCCGGCACCGCGCCCAACCACACGGTCCGCAACGCCAACTACAACGGCGCACTCAACGCCAGCGCGTCGACGACGTTCGGCTTCGTGGCCAACGGTGCCGCCACCGCACCGGCGGTCACCTGCGCAGTCGCATAACTCCGCACCACCCCCTCGGGGCCCGGCGCCGTTCGCGGCGCCGGGCCCGCTGCACATCGGCGGCCACCCGGACACCGCCGTAACGGACCGTTGTTGCCACACCACCACCGGGTTGCCATCCACCGTCATCATGGGGTCAGATCACATCACCAGATCGGTGTGGAGGCTGCCTGTGGCTTCACTCGCCCCGCCCGCGGGCAGGTCCCGGCCTCGGTCCGGGCGGCGTGGCGGCGCTGGGCCGCGCGCGGTCGCGACGCTGATCCTGGGCGAGGTCCACACCGGCCTCCTGCAGCACGCCGGCGCGGTCGGCGCCGCGGTCTCCGCCGACATCCTGCGGCTCGCCCCCGGCGGGCGGGTACGCACATCGGAACGCCCGATCGCGTACGCCGAGTCGCCCGAGATACTCACCGGCATCGACTGCTCCCTCGCCGGCGCCTCCGGCGGCCAGGTACGCGGCATCGGCACGGTCACCTCCCGCGCCGCCCTGACCGGTGGCCACCTCCTGCAAGGCTCCTCGTACGCCGTACTGGGACCGAGCCGGAACGGCCGGCGGATGTCCTGGGCGCACTACCTGTCGCACCCGGGCCGGGTGGAGCTGATGGGCAAGGTGGGCGCGGACGATCTCGCCGCCGGATTCCTCGCCGACGGCCGGGATCCCGCGCATCTCGACCTCGGCGCCGTGTCCGCGGGCCTGATGGACGCGGTGCAGAGCCGGCCGGAGGTCGACCGCCGGCCGCCGTTTCGCATGGCGCGCACCGAGTTCCGGTGGAGCGCGGTGCCGGGCGCCGGCCGCACCGTCCGGTTCACCGTCGTCAACAGCACGCTGCGCACCGCCCACCTGGAGGTCCCCGAGGACGAGCTGCCGTACGTCGCGCACTTCTGTGCGGACCTCGCGCGGCACGACTGGCTGCTCACGTCCCTGCTGCGGCTCCTGGAGCGCAGCGGAATCGGGGTCAACGCCCGCCGCCGCGTCGTCCACCGGCTCCGACCGGCGGTCGACCACCTGCTGCACCTCTGGATGCCCGCCGCCCGGATGCCGGAGCCGCTCCTGCCGCTGTGGCGGGAACTGGAGCACCGATCCGGCCTCAGCCGGCAGTGGCAGACCTGCGTCGACCGGGTACGGGACCAGATGGACGCCGGGGCGATCCCCTCCCTGGATTCCCCCGACGACGATCCCGGACCGGTACGCCGATGAGCGCGCCGCCGCGCCGGGACGGCGCGACGGAGGCCGGCTCGTGGCTGCGCCGCTCCTGGGCGAACGCCAGCCCGGCACTGCGGGTGGCCTGCGTCGCGATGTGGTCCGCGGGGGCGTGTCCACCGTCCTCGGCGCGATCGGCGACTTCGCCGGCTGGTGGGACGAGCTGCCGTTCCTGACCAACCTCGCCTCGACCGTGACCGGGGCGCTGTTCGGCGTACCGCTGGCCCTGATCGTGCTGCAGGGCTTCACCGCGAACGAGTCGCAGAAGCGCGACCAGCGGGGCGTGGCCACGCTGGCGAAGGCCACCGTCCGCGAGATCCTGCACGACGTGACCGGCCTGACGACCGGCGCGAACGACGTCGGCGAGCTGTACGACCGGATCCGGGTCCTCAACGACGAGCTACTTCCGGCCGCCCGCGACAAACACAGCCAGCCGCTCCTCGTCGCCGCCGTACGCGAATGGCGGGACATCCACGACGTATGGTCGCGGGCGCTGGTGTCCCAGGATCGGGCGCAGCGCCTGCTGCGCGACGCCGCGGCCCGGTGGCGGTTCATGAAGGAGCACGTCCAGCCGCACATGGTGCGCCAGCAGCTCGGCTGGATCTCCACAGAGGACGCCAAGGAGATCGGGCGGCTGCTCACCGCGGCGTCGGTGAGCTACTGGGACCCGGGTGAGCTGGACGACGACCTGGTCCGGGCGATGGACGCCCTACTGACCGCCGACGACCTCCGGCCGCTGTCCCGCTACTTCGCCGGCACCCAGTACGCCATCGCCGCGGGGATCGACGAGCAGGTCGAGCAGTCGCAGGCCGGGCTGGCCGCGACCGAGGCGCTCATCGCGGCGGTACGGCGCCTCGCGGCCGCGCACGGCTGGGCGGAACCGGCGTGACGCCCGCCCGCTACACGAACGCGTAGCGGATCCGGTCGAGCGCCGCCGCCGGCAGGTCGAATCCTTCGGCCATGGCCCGGTCGTCGGTCTGGCGCAGTACGTCGCCGGGGATCGCGACCTGGGAGAGGATCGTACGAACGGCGCTCTCGATCGACAGGAACCGGGCGCCCAGCACCGAGAACGACTGGTACGCGAAGAACGGCGGCGCGTCGGCCTGGAGCCGGACGATCGGGGGCAGGGCCGCCCAGCGCTCAGGCAGCTCGGCGACGTCCTCGGGGATCAGCGGGTTGTCGCCGGCGTTGCGGATCAGGCCGAGGCGGGCCAGCTGCCAGACGGCCGAGAGAAAGGCGCACGACCAGGTACGCCGGCCGCCCCGCTCGTCCCACAGCTCCACGTCGACAAAGATCGAGTGCCGGTTCACGGCGTTCTCCACCGGCGGTCGCCAGCCGTCCGGCACGGCCATCGCCTCCGCGGCGTGCGGTGCGGGCGAGCGCTGCCCGTTGCAGAGCCAGCCGACCTCCGAGGGCGGCGGCCGCGACCCGTTGGTCCCCGGTACCGGCTCGGTGACGAGGCGACCCTCCACGATCGGCGCCAGTTCGGCACACGCCGACTCGCGGACCAGATAGTCGATCCGCAGGCCGCTGTCCCGGGCCGCGTCGACGATCTGCGGCACCAGCTCGCTCGGCGGTCCGGGCTGGGTGAAGTAGTCGTCGATCAGGAAGCAGGTGCTGATCCGGGCGTTCGCCGGGTCCACCTCTTCGCCGCACGCCGCGCGGGCGGCCTGGGCCCACGGCGCGACCTGCGCGAAGTACCGCCGCAGCCGGGCGACGCCGGCCCGCAGGTCCTCCACGTAGAGGTGGCCCACCTCGAAGGACAGGTGGGACAGCGGCACCGCCTCGACGCCGCCGTCCGCCGACGCTTCCAGGAAGACCGCCGTCTCGGTGGAGGTCACAGCCCCTCCCACGCCGCGTCGTCGCTGATCCTCTTCGCCAGCGCCTCGAACGCTTCGACCGTCTCCCGGTTGGCGATCTGCCGCGCGAGCACGTCACTGTCCGAGATGAGCTGCTCCCGCCACTGCAGGACCGGGTCCAGCGGCACCGAGCCCAGCTCCAGCGTCCGGCCGACGCGCCGGTCCGTCGCCAGCTCCCGCAGGTCCCGGTTGCAGTCCCGCAGCCACGCCACCTGAGCGGCCCGCAGCCCGGCCAGCTCCGGCGAGTTCGGGTCGACCACCGCGGTACGCACGAACCGGATGGAGTTGGCGAGCGTGTTGCGATCGTGGCCCCACTGCATGCCGGCGTCGATGATGCCGCGCTCCCCGTACACCAGGCCCGACGCGGCGATGATGTGCTGCCGGGTCCACCGGTGGAAGACCAGCCACCGGGCGGTGACCGGCTGCATCTCCGGCATGGCGGTCGCGGCGAGCACGATCTCCGTGGCGTACGAGCGGCCGGCGCTGAGGTCGACGAACGTCAGCTCGAACTCCTCCTCCAGCCGCAGGAAGAGCCGGACGCAGCGACGGACGACTTCGGTGTCGGTCGCGAACTCACCGCCGCTCGCGTCGCCCGGGTAGAGCACGAGCCGGCCGGCACCGGCGGGCCGGCCGCGCAGGCTGTGCCGGTCGGACTCGGACCAGATGTCCACCGCGTGCGGGTCGGACACCAGGCCCCGGAGGTACGAGTGCAGCCCGCCCCTGTTCGTACCGCGCGCCACGTCGGGCAGGTTGAAGACGGTGCCCGCCGTCGGCGACCCGAAGTCGAAGTCCAGGTAGCAGGTGTCGCTGCCCTGCAACGCTCGCCGGTAGAGGACGTTGCAGCTGGTCACGGAGCGGCCGGTGCCGCCCTTGTCGGAGGTCGCGAAGATGAGCACTGTGGCCTCGCTATAAGGACGTCACGTCGCGTCGGGCCGCGGTGAGCTGATCCAGCTCGCGCAGCACCTCGCTGATCAACGCGACGGCCGTGGCGGGCCGGGTATGCCGGATCCGCCGCGCCCGCTCCAGGGTCAGGCGCATCCCCTGCAGCGCCTTACGCATCGCCGGCCCCGCCTCGCCGGCCCCGCCGAGCAACTCCTGGTCGTAGAGGTGCTCCGCCTCGTACAGCATGTCGTCGGCGTGGGCGCTGACCCGTGGGCTCTGCAACGGCGGGCTGCTGACCAGTTTGGCGGCGGTGACCAGGCTCTCCACCACCCGCTCGGTGTAATACCAGGAGGGATGCTCATCCCGCATCGGCAGTTGGGGATAGGCGCCGGCCGGCTGGTCCCACAGGTATCCGGTGTCGTCCTTGAGGCGCCGCTCCAGCAGGTGATCCCAGATCATGTCGGACTGGCGCAGCAGCTCGCCGCGCCGCTCGGAGTCGTGCATCATCTGCGCGATCCGGAGCATCCGCTTCAGCAGCAGCGGCGAGAAGTCGGCCGCGAGCCAGGTCAGGCGCGACGGTCCGCGCTCCTCGCTGCCGCCGAGGGTCAGCTCCACGCCGGGAAGGTGCAGGCCAAGGGCGTGGTCCCGGTGGTACGGCCGGCTGGTGATCCGGGCCCGGTTGGCCAGCTCGGTGAGCACGTCGCCGACCCGGGCCAGGTCGCTGTCGGTGGCCCGCCGGTTGGCCAGGTCCTGCACGGTCACCGCCGTCACGAGCAGGCTGAAGTAGTCGGACTCGAAGCCGTCGGTGGTGCGCCACGGCACGTCCTCCACCGGCCAACGGCCGTCGCCGAAGCTGGCGATCGTCGACCAGTACTGCTGGGTCAGGTCCCAGCGGCGCTGCAACTCCTGGGCAAGCCGCTGCTGCTCCTCATGGAGCAGGCCCAGCAGACGCGTGCGCTCGGAGAAGAGATCCTCGATGGCGTTCAGCGCCACCACGGAGAAGTAGAGGTACGGCGCCGCCTCGGCCACGCCGTCGGCCTGGTCTCCGACGTCTTCGGTGGTCTCGACCCACGGGGCGTCCTTGACGATCCCCCAGGACCAGCCGCACTCGAAGAGCCGGTTGGGGTTGTCCAGCGACGAGATGGCGTCGTAGTTGACCCCGATCGTGATGTCGCGCAGCGAGGCGCGCACCTGGGCCAGGGCTCGCCGCAACGCCTCGATGACCTGGCGCTGGGGCAGGCCCTGCTGGTTGGCGGTGCGGATCAGCTGTTGCCCCTCCGCGGAGTCCGCGTCCATTACGTTGACCGTGAAGCTGCGCAGCAGGCCGATCAGGGCCGCGCTCAACCGCTTGCTGGCCATCTCCTCCAGGTGGTCGATCTCGCGGCGAAGGCTCTCCCGGGTCACCTCGGCCGCGAACCCCCGCAGGAAGCTCAGCGTCGCCAGCGACAGCGTCACCGACATCGCGAACGAGTCCACCACGTCCGTCGCCGCCTGCGCCGCGGTCGGATCCCCGTCGTCCTCGGCGCACCGGAAGTAGCTGTCGCCGGCGAAGGACGGCGCGCCCGAGGCGTCCGTGTACCGCTCCATGTAGTCGGTGATGACCCGGATCAGCACCTGGGGCACCTCGACCGCGTCGCCGAGACCGCGGAGCGCGGACAGCACGTCGTCGGCCGTCTCGTTCGGCCGGTCGAGCCGGAACGCCTCCATGGAGGTGGCCGGCAACATGATCGAGAGCAGTTGCTCGGCGTCGCTGATCGAGTTGGTCCGGTCCTTGCTGCCCCAGATCCACTTGCCGTCCTGAAGGGACGATCGGGTGGTGGCCTGCCAGATCTCCAGGAGCTGTTGCCGGGGCTGGATCTTCATTGGCTCCTCCTCCCCGGGTCTACCGGCGGCCGGCGTGGCCGAGCGCCAGGATCATGCCGTCGTATCCCTGCCGCAGCGGCGTCTCAGTGTCGATCTTGTGTATGTCCACATTATGAGCGATGGCTTCAAGGGTACGGGCCACGTCGTCGGCGACGATCGGCACCGCCGGAAACGCACGCTCGCCCACGACGTACCCCTGCGAATGCGCCATGAAGGCCGCGGCGAACGGCGCGCCCGGCACCAGGCAGCCGACGAACTTCGCCATCGCCAACTCGAACTCGGCGCGCTCGCCGGACAGCGACTCCGCGACGAAGAACATCGTGCCGATGTCCCACCGGGCGGTGGGGAGCCGGAAGATGTCACCCTGCCGCACGGTGGCCACCAGGGCCAGCTCCAACCGCGGGTCGCGCACCGGGCGGTAGCGGGCCTTGCCGGCGAGCTCGCCCCAGAACTTGTCCCACAGTCGGGAGTATCCCATCACCTCGTGACGTAGCCAGTCCACGTTGGAGCTGGCGCGGTCCCACAGCGTGATCTCGTCGCAGTACGGCAGCATGGCCAGCGCTGGATAGAGGTTGGCGCCGGTGCCGACGTCGATCCCCCGGAGGAAGCGCCCGCACGTGGCGGCGAAGTGGTCCCCGATGCGATCGATGATCACCTGATCGTCGTCGCGCAGGGTCCGGTAGTTGTGGTCGAGGTACCAGCCGGTGTCGAACGCGTCCCACGGCTGGCTGGAGTTCGCTGACGAGGAGTACGGCGAAGTCACGCCACGCGGCTCCTCTCGTCGCCGGCTACTCAGCTGTCGGCGCGCTGTCCTAGGTCCGCCGTGGCTGTCTCCGCACTCTACCGGTGACCAGACAGATACGGAACGCTCCGGTTGGCGCTACCGCACCATCGAACCGACCACCGGCTTGGTGAGCAGGGCCGACGGATTGCGCTGGATGCCCGGGTCGAGCGACCGCTCCACGAAGATGGCATGCCAGACGCAGAACACCAGGACCGTCCACACCTTGCGGGAGTGATCGGCGGTGCCGCGCTTGTGCTCGTCGAGCAGGCGCTGGGCGTACGACAGGTCGAGCAGGTCGCCCGCGCCCGAGGTGGCCAGGATGTCCCGGGCCCACTCGTACATCTCGCCGCGCAGCCACACCCGGGTCGGGGTGGGGAAGCCGAGCTTGCGCCGGTTGACGATCGCCGGGGGTACGACGCCTTCGAGGGCGCGGCGCAGGGCGTACTTGGTGGCCGTGGAGCGGGGCGGCAGCTTCAGCTCGACCGGCAGGATCGACGCCACGTCGAAGACCTCCCGGTCCAGGAACGGCACCCGCACCTCCAGCGAGTGAGCCATCGAGATCCGGTCCGCCTTGACCAGGATGTCCCCGCGCAGCCAGGTGTGCAGGTCGACGTACTGCATCTTGGTGACGTCGTCGAGGTCGGCGCACTCGGCGTAGATCGGCGCGGTCACGTCGGTGTACCGGACCGAGCCGTCGTTGCGGCGCATCAGGTCACGCTTCTCCGCCTCGGCGAACATCCGGGCGTTCCCGTAGTAGCGGTCCTCGATGCGCGTGGTCCCGCGTTCCAGGAAGCTCTTGCCCTTGACGCCCTGCGGGATCACCTTGGACACCGCGCGGAGGCCGCGCTGCATCGGGTCCGGCAGGCTCTGCACGGCGTGCAGCGACAGCGGCTCGCGGTAGATGGTGTAGCCGCCGAAGAACTCGTCCGAGCCCTCGCCGGACAGCACCACGGTGACCTGCTCGGCGGCCTTCTTCGCCACGAAGTACAGCGGCACCAGGGACGGGTCGGCCACCGGGTCGTCCAGGTGCCACACGATCCGCGGCAGGGCCTCCATCATGTCCTGCGGCCCGATCACGGTCGGGATCGTGGTGACGTCGAGGTGCCGGGCGGAGTCCTGGGCCACCTCGATCTCGGAGTAGCCGTCCACGTCGAACCCGACGGTGAACGTGAGGATGTTCGGGTTGAACTCCCGGGCCAGCGCCACGATCGCGGTCGAGTCGATGCCGGAGGACAGGAACGCGCCGACCGGCACGTCCGCGCGCATGTGCATCCGTACGCTGTCGCGCAGAGTCTCGCGGATCCGGTCGTACAGCTTCTGCGGGTCGTCCGTCGGGCTGGGCCGGAAGACCGGCCGGTACCACCGCACCACGTCGATGCCGGCCTCGGGAGTCCAGCGGAAGAGCTCGCCCGAGCCGACCCGCTTGATCCCCTCGTGCAGGGTGCGCGGCTCCGGCACGTACTGCAGGGTCAGGTAGTGCGACAGGCTGGCCGGGTCGACGACCTCCTGCGCCAAGAACGGCAGCAGCGCCTTCTTCTCCGAGGCCAGGAAGACGCCGTCGCCGGTCTCCAGGTAGTACATCGGCTTGATGCCGAAGTAGTCGCGGGCGCCGAACGCCCGCCGCTCCTGGCGGTCCCAGATCACGAACGCGAACATGCCGCGCAGCCGGGGCAGCATCAGCTCGCCCCAGTGGTGGAACCCGGCGACGACCAGCTCGGCGTCCCCCTGGGTGGCGAACTTGGCGCCGAAGTCGCGGGCCAGTTCCTCGCGCAACTCCAGGTAGTTGTAGATCTCGCCGTTGAAGGTCAGCAGGTAGCGGCCGTCCGCGTACGACAGCGGCTCATGGCTGGACTCGACGTCGATGATCGAGAGCCGCTTGTGCGCGAAGACGGCGTCCGCATCTACCACTTCTACGCCGGTCTCGTCCGGCCCTCGGTGGTGCAGGCACTCCAGCGCCCCCGCCACCGCGTCCCGCTGCGCGCCCGCCTCGCCCCGAGACGAAAAGAAAGCCAGGATTCCACACATATGCACCATTCTGACACCGGGTACCGTCGGATGCTGGGAAACCGGGACTTACGGGAGAGTCGAAGAGATGAACGAGCAGCCACGGACGGAATCACACGACCCCGACTACCCGGAGCGGCTCCTCGAATTCATGCGCACGGGATGGCGCGACGAGCCATTCGGTGTACCCGAACGGCCGGAGGCCACCGCGCACGCCGCGCGCCGGGCCGCGGTCTCCGCGGCCTTCGCCGGCGACTTCCTCGTCGTGCCCACCGGTCCCGAGCGGGTACGCGCCAACGACACCGCGTACGCCTTCCGGCCCGGCAGCGACTTCGTCTACCTGACCGGTGACCACGAGCCGGGCAGCGTGCTGATCATCCGGCCGGACGGCGAGCTGGTGCTCTACACCCGCCCGCGCGCGTCCCGGGACAGCGACGAGTTCTTCCGCAGCCGCGACGGCGAACTGTGGGTGGGCCGGCGCCAGACGCTCGCCGAGAAGGCCACCGAGCTGGGCCTGACCACCGCGCCCCTGGCCGACCTGCCCGCCGCCCTCGCCAACTGCCCGCCCGGCCGTACCCGGGTCCTGCGCGGGCTCGACCCGGCGGTCGACGCGGCCATCCTGCCGTACGACGTCGAGGAGGCCGGCGCCCGCGACCGCGAGCTGGCCACGTCGATCGCCGAGCTCAAGCTGATCAAGGACGCGTGGGAGATCGCCCAGCTCCGGGACGCGATCGACGCCACGGTACGCGGCTTCGAGGACGTCGCCCGGGTGCTGCCGGCCGACCGGGGCGTGTCCGAGCGGCTGATCGAGGGCGTCTTCGGCCTGCGCGCGCGGCACGACGGCAACGGCGTCGGGTACAGCTCGATCGTCGGCGCCGGATCGAACGCCACGGTCCTGCACTGGATCCGCAACAACGGCACCACCACCCCGGGCGAGCTGCTGCTGATGGACATGGGCGTGGAGGGCCCCAACCTCTACACCGCCGACGTGACCCGCACGGTGCCGGTCTCCGGCACGTTCAGCCCCCTGCAGCGGCAGGTCTACGACATCGTGTACGCCTCGCAGCAGGCCGGCATCGACTTCATCAAGCCCGGCGTCAAGTTCAAGGACGTGCACCAGACCTGCATGCGGGTGCTCGCCGAGGGCCTCGCCGAGCTGGGCATCCTGCCGGTGAGCGTCGACGAGGCCATGTCGAGCGACTCCACCGTGTACCGCCGGTGGACGCTGCACGGCTTCGGTCACATGCTCGGCATCGACGTGCACGACTGCGCGAAGGCCCGCAAGGAGAAGTACAAGGAGGGCGAGCTGGAAGTGGGGTACGTGCTGACCGTCGAACCCGGCCTGTACTTCCAGCCCGACGACGACCTGGTCCCGGCGGAGCTGCGCGGCATCGGCATCCGCATCGAAGACGACGTCCTGATCACGGACGCGGGCGCGGTCAACCTGTCAGGCGGCCTGCCCCGCCGGGCTGATGAGGTGGAGACGTGGCTCGCCTCCCACCGTGAGCTCGGCCTCCGCCTCCCCTGAGCTGAGTGCAAGGAAGGGCACCTTGTTATCGCTTTTTGCATAACAAGGTGCCCTTCCTTGCAACATCAACTGCGCACGTACACCGCTACGCTGCGGGGCGGGACCGTGAAGGTGCCGGTGGCCGCGTCGAAGGAGGCCGTGCGCAGCAGCGGGTCGGCCGACTCGCGCAGCACCGGGTGCAGCCTCACGTCCGCCCCGCGCAGCGCCGGCACCGTCTGCGTAGCCGATGCCGGAGTCGCGTTGAAGACCACCGTCACCGAGTCGCCCAGCCGCATCGTGATCACTCCGGGCGTCTCCGCCGACCCGGACAGCGGGAACGACAGCCGCCGTTGCACCTCGGCCGCGCTGCCCAGGGAGAACAGCGGCGACGACGCCCGGATCCGCAGCAGCTCCCGGTAGCGGGCGTCAGCGAGTCCGATCGCCGCGCAGTCCGGCACCAGGGCCGGGTCGGCGAGCAGCGGCCGGGCGTACGGCCACTTGTCCTGGTTGTCGGCCGCTGGCGGCAGCCCGGCCCCGAAGCCGTTGCCGTCCGCGCAGTCCCAGCGGATCTGGTTGAACCAGTCCCCCGAGTTGTACGAGTTGCGGTCCAGCGACTTGGACCGCAACCGCTCCGAGCCGGCCGTCACGAAGCCGACGCCCTGCCCGAGCACCACAGTGGACAGCGCGAGCACCTGCATCCGGGCCCGGTCCGCCGCGCTCGTCCCCGGCGGCAGCTTGTACGCCAGCGCGTCGTACAGGATTTCGTTGTCGTGCGCGTCGACGTACGTGACCGCCTCCCCTGGCGCGGCCGTGTACCCGGCCGGCGAGCCGTTGTAGTCGATGTCCGCGCCGGTGACGGCCGCACCCGACGACGACGTGAAGCGGTAGCCCGCCAGGTTGCCGGTCAGCCCCACCTTGATCTGGTCCTGCTGGTGCAGCAGCCGGGCGCGCTGCTCCACGGTGGACCCGTTCACCGGGTCGCCATTCGGGTCGGTGTAGAGCCCGGAGGCGAAGCCCTGCCGCCGCGGGTTGGCGTCGAACGGGCCGCCGCCCCGCACCGCGTCGCGCAGCCGGTCGTTGAACGTGCCGATCCCGGTGCCGGCCATGTTGGCCTGAGTCGCCTGGACGAACCGCGCTCCCCCGGCCACCTCGCCGAAGTCCCACCCCTCGCCGTACAGCAGGATCGCCTTGCCGTCGACGCCGTCCTTGCGAACCGTCAGCCGGTCGAGCGCCGCACGGACCGCCAGGATGTTCGCCTTGGGGTGGTGACCCATCAGGTCGAAGCGGAAACCGTCCACCTTGTACTGCTTGGCCCAGGTGACCATCGAGTCGACCACCAGCTTGCCCATCATCGCGTGCTCCGGCGCGGTGTTGGCGCAGCAGGTCGAGTTGGCGACCGCCCTGTCGGGCAGGAGCCGGTGGTAGTAGCCGGGCACGATCTGGTCCAGCACCGACCGGTCGTCCACACCGGACGCCGAGGTGTGGTTGTAGACCACGTCCATCACGACACGCAGGCCATCGCCGTTCAGCGCCGCCACCATCTGGCGAAATTCCTGGGTACGCGCGTCGGGGTCCACCGCGTACCCGCCCTCGGGCACGGTGTAGTGCAGCGGGTCGTACCCCCAGTTGTAGCCGTCGCGGTCGGCGACCTCGGCGACGCACGCCTGCTGCTTGTCCGAATCCGGCGGCAGCGCCGCCAGGTCGCACGGCGGCGTCGCCTGGTCGGCCCGGCGCTCCGGGATCGTCGCGAAGTCGAACGCCGGCAGCAGGTGCACGTGGGTCACGCCCGCCTGGGCCATCGCACGAAGGTGCGCCGCACCCGCGCCCGAGCCGGTGAACGCCGCGTACGTGCCCCGTTGCTCCGGCGGCACCGACGCGTCGGCGATGGAGAAGTCGCGGACCGACAGCTCCTGGATCTGGGTACGCGTCGTCGGCACCGACGCCGGCTTGCGCAGCGCGTCCCAGCCCGGCGGCTTGACTGCGGGGTCACTCAGGTCGGCGACCAGGCTGTGCGTCGAGTCAGGGGCCAGCGCGACCGAGTACGGGTCGGTGACCGACGCCGTGACGACTCGCTGGACGGCCGGCTGCCACGCGGTGACCCGGTACTTGTAGTACTTCCCCTGCCAACTCCCGGTCGCCGACCAGACGCCCGACTTGTCGTCACGGCGCATCGGCACGACCTGCGCTGTCGCCGCCGGCGTGTCGTAGAGCTCCAGCGCGACCGCCTGCGCGGTCGGCGCCCACACGGACAGCGTCGGCCGGCCACGTTTGAAGGTCGGGCCGAGAGACGTACCGGTCGCGGAGGAATACACGTCGTCGAGAACACCCGGGATCTGCACGCCGGTTGCGGCCAGCAGCTTGCCCTCGTGGTCCCGCTCCGTCACCACGAGCTGCCCTTGCAGAGCGTCCTTCACCAGCCCTCGGTGCCGCCGGTCGACCGTCAGCACCCCGTACTGCCACAGGTGCGGGAACTTCGCCCGCTGCGCCTCGGTGAGGCCGTTGCGCCGCGCGGTCAGCGGAATCGTCGAGTACGATCCGACCAACTCGCCATCCACGATGGACAAGCCGCCAGCGGGCGCCACCGCGAGGGCGTACCGCTTGCCGTCCGTGGAGGTGGTCTGCCAGGCGACGGTGGACCGGTCGATCCAGTGCGCCCTGGACTTCGTGATGTCCTTGTCGCCGCCCGCCGTGACCGGCACGGGCAGGAGCCGCTGCGGGGTGGCCGCCAGCAACCACGCCTCCCGGCCGGCGGTGCCGAAGTCGAGCCGCTGGTCGTCGGGCAGGTCCTTGGTATCTCCCTTGTGGACGATATAGCTGAGCCCGGTCGCACCCGCGGCCAGCGGCACCCGGAACGTCACGCCGAACGCGTCCCGGGACGCCGGCTGCAGCGGCGCGCCCCAGTCGGTCGGGCTGGCCGCGCCGTCCCACACGTGCAGCCCCAGCCGTCGTAGTCGCCGGCCTGCCGCCGGTAGTGCAGGATCGCCACGCCGTCCTCGACGGGCGGCTTGTCATGGCTCAGCCCGACCGCGGGGTCGCCCTGCTTGAGCCAGACCTCGCCGTGCTGGGTGACGTCGACGAAGCGGTCCGCCTCGACGTCCTTGACCCCGGCCGAGTTCACCACGAGGAAGCCGACGTTCTTCGCCCCCGGCTTGAGCTTGACCCAGGCGAACCGGCCGTACGCGTCCTCGCCGGCGAACGGCTGCCCCGCCGGCCACTGCGTCTGCCACGCCGGATCGATGTCGCCCCACGTGTAGAGGCCCCAGTCGTCGTACCCGCCGGCCGGGCGGTTGTAGTGCACGACGAGCCAGTCCCGGCTCCCGCCCTGCGGCGGCGTGGCCACGGTGGCTCTCGACCTCACCGACGCGGTCCTTCCCTCGCTGTCCCGTACGACCGCCTGGTACTCCAGCTCCGCCCCGGCCGGCAACCCGTTCAGGTCGTGGAAGACCCGGTAGGGCGCGCGGTCCGCGGTGCCGAGCACCTTCCACTGTCCATCGTCCACCCTCGCCGAGACGGTGACTGTGGCCAGCGGGTCGCCGGTGACGTTGGCCACGACCTCGGCGCGCCCGGCGGTGGGTCCGCTGGGACCGGTCAGGGTGACCGTGGGCGCGCCGCCCACCGGGATCGGCGCGCCGGCCCGGTACACCACGGCCGACAGCGGCGGGACGGTCAGCGTCAAGCGCGCCCCGCCCGCAGCCGTGCCTTCGCCGTACACCTCGGTAAAAGAGCTGGACCAGGTGTCGACGGTGACGGTCCGCGCGGTGCTGGCGTTGTTGACGGCCGCGACGTACTCGACCCGCTCGCGCGGGTCGACGCGGGAGAAGGCGAAGACGCCGGGCCCGCTGTCCGCATGTCTTGTCACCTGTACGCCGTCGCGCAGCGCGGAGTGGCCGGCGCGCAGCGCGGACAGTTCGGCGATGGCCCGATAGACCGGGTGCGCGGTGTCGTACTGGTCGCTGGCGTGGGTGCGGTCGGTGCCGAGCAGGTCGTCGTCGAGGTAGTCCGGCGTCTTGGAGGCGAACATGTCCTGCCGCGCGTCCTTGTCCCCGCCCGGCCCGGTAAAGCCCTGCTCGTCGCCGGAGTAGACGACCGGCTGGCCGCGGGTCAGGAACATCAGCTCGTGGGCGAGCACATCGCGGCTCAGGTGGGTGGCGGGATCGGTACCACCGCCGGCGATGAAGGAGCCGATCCGGCCCATGTCGTGGTTGCCGAGGAAGGTCGGCATGCGGCCGGCGCCGGTGTCGCGGGCGGTGTAGAGGGCGTCCGCGGCGTACAGGTCGGCGAGCGCCTGGGCGGATCCGCCCGCGGCGACGTAGTTCCGGGCCGTCTCCTGGAACGGGAAGTCCAATGTGGCCGGTAGCTCGCCCTGCCGGACGTACGTCGAGGTGAACTGCGGATCGGCGCTGTAGACCTCGCCGAACATGAAGAAGTCGCGTGGGGCGACGGCCTCGATGCCGCGGGTGAACCGTGGCCAGAAGTCCATGTTGACGTGCTTGGTGGTGTCGATGCGGAAGCCGTCGACGCCCATCGAGGTGACCCAGTCGGCGTAGATCTTCGTCATGCCCTGGACCACCTCGGGGCGTTCGGTCCACAGGTCGTCGAGGCCGAAGAAATCGCCGTACTCGCTGTTCTCCCCGGAGAACGTGGAGTCCCCGCGGTTGTGGTACATCGTCGGGTCGTTGAGCCACGCCGGCACCTTGACCGTCGCGTCGGCCGGGGTCGGGAAGACCGGCGTGTACGGGAACGACTTGGCGTCCACCGTGGGGAACGCGCGCGAGCCGTCGGAGTAGTTGCGGTCCTCGAACGGCCGCCCCTGCGCGTCCCGGTACGGCTCGGTCGCCTTGTCGACGTACCCGTATTGGTTCTCGGCGTACCGGATGACGTCGGCGGTGTGGTTGGTGATGATGTCCAGATAGATCTTGATGCCGCGCTGGTGTGCCTTGCCGACCAGCTCGCGCAGGTCGGCCTTGGTGCCGAAGTGCGGGTCGAGCGCGGTGAAGTCGGTGATCCAATAGCCGTGGTAGCCGGCCGAGACGTCGGCGCCGCTGCCCTGGACCGGGCGGTTCTTGAAGACCGGCGCCATCCAGACGGCCGTGGTGCCCAGGCCCTGGATGTAGTCCAGCTTGTCGATGATGCCGCGCAGGTCGCCACCGTGGTAGAAGCCCTTGTCGGCCGGGTCGTACCCGCTGACCAGCCGATCAGCGGCGAGGCCGCCACGGTCGTTGCGCGGGTCGCCGTTGGCGAAGCGGTCCGGAAGTACGAAGTAGAACTGCTCTGCCCTGTGGACTGTCCCTTGTGGAGCGGCAGCCGGCGCCGGTGAGCTCACCGGCACGGGAGCGAGGGCAAGGACGAGCGCGGCGGCGAAGGAGCGCAGCTTCATCGACGGTCTCCTGCATCGTGGGGTGACCGCACGCTAGCTCTTGCAGAAAGATTCTGCAAGAGTTTGCAGCGCGATACTCTCGAACGATGAACATCGGCATCATCGGCTCGGGCCACATCGGCGGCACCCTGACCCGACGTTTCCAGTCCCTCGGCCATCACGTGACCGTGGCGAACTCCCGCGGCCCGCAGACGCTGACCGCCCTCGCCGCGGAAACCGGCGCCAAGGCCGGCACCATCGAGGAGGCCGCCGGGGACGCACAGGTCGTGGTCATCGCCGTACCCGTGAAGGCCGTCCCGGACCTGCCCGCCGCCGCGTTCCGCGACAAGATCGTGGTGGATGCCAACAACTACTACGCGACACGGGACGGCGACATCCCGCAGATCGTCGACCGGGCCGTGTCCTCCAGCCGATGGACCGCCGAGGCGCTGCCCGGCGCCAAGGTCGTCAAGGCGTTCAACACCATGACCGCCGGGCACCTGCTCGGCCTCGGCCGCCCCAGCGGCGACCCGACCCGGATCGGCCTGCCCGTCGCCGGCGACGACGCGGACGCCAAGCGCACCGTGATGGACCTCGTCAACGAACTCGGCTTCGACCCGGTCGACGCCGGCACGCTCGACGAGAGCTGGCGGCAGCAGCCGGACACCCCGGTGCACGGCGCCGACCTGGGCGCGGCGAAAATTCGAGAGGGCCTGGCCGCCGCGAAACCCTAGACTCCGCGGCATGTACCGGCCGACGGTCTCCGACGAGTACGCCCAGCGGATCCGCCAGTGGCACGAGAACGCGTACGCCCAGGCCCGTGCCGAAGCCGGCGACGGCCAGACATTCGACTACCTGGGGCTGACGCTGGTGGTGCCACCAGACGTGCACCCGATCAACGCCATGTCCCACCTGCTCGGCGAGGCGGTGCTGGCCGAGGTGCGCGCGGGCGACCGGGTGCTCGACATGGGCACCGGCTGCGGCGTCAACGCGATCCTCGCCGCCTCGAAGTCGACCGACGTGCTGGCCGTCGACGTCAACCCGCACGCCGTCGCGACCGCCCGGGAAAACGCCGAGCGCAACGGCGTCGCCGACCGGGTCGAGGTACGCGAGAGCGACGTCTTCAGCGCGGTCGACGGCGACTTCGACCTGGTCGTCTTCGATCCGCCGTTCCGCTGGTTCGCCCCGCGCGACCTGCTGGAACGCGGCAGCACCGACGAGGACTACCGGGCGCTGACCACCTTCTTCCGCCAGGTACGCGATCACCTGCGCCCCGGCGCCCGGATGCTGATCTTCTTCGGCACCTCCGGCGACCTGGGCTACCTGGAGCGCCTGGCGGCCGAGGCCGGCTTCCACTCGCGGATCCTCGCCAACCGCCGCCTGAAAAAGGACTCGTGGCAGGTCGACTACTACACCTTCCACCTATCCCTCCCGTAGCCCCCACCGCGCCCTCTCTCCGCGTCGATCAAGGGCGAATGGTCGTGCTTTGATCTCCAAACCACGACCATTTGCCCTTGATCGACGCGGAAATCCTTGATCGGCACGGCGAGACGGGCAGGCAGCGCCGAGGACGGCCAGGGTCGGCCGCCGTGTATCACGCGCTTGCCAACGAGGGCGGTATGCCGCCTTTACCCCCTCGGCGATCGACACACGTATAGATCTTGGTGATTTACCGTCGCCCTAACGACGATTTGCCACCAAGATCTACCAAGATGGCCATGCAAATGCGGCATATCACCCGAACGAAGATCATCTACGCCGTGCCATGCATGAGTCCGTGGACCGAGCTGCCGTCCCGGCAACAGAGTCATCAACATCCCGCGCGGACCCGCACCCCGGCAAGCGGTCCATCCCCGCCCCGCGCTCCCGCGTCGATCAAGGACTTTTCCGTCGATCAAGGGCAAACGGCCGTGGATCGGAGATCAAAGCACGACCATTTGCCCTTGATCGACGGAAAAGCACGGGCGGGCACGGAAAAGCACGGAAAGGCGCGAGAGGGGCAAGGAGGGGCACGAGAGGCGCGGGAGGGCGCGGGAGAGGGCGGGAGAGGGGCGGGAGGGGCAGAGGAGGAGGGGGTGGGGTTGCGGGGAGTAGCAAGACGGACGTACGGTTTACTTTGCGTACCCGCCCGCTGCCTGCGGTTAGGGCTGCCTAACTCGGGCGACGGCTGTCGGGGTGCGAAAGACTGAGCTGGCGTAAGCGGCACGGTAAATACGGGCAGGAAGGAGTACGACGTGGCGAGCCTCGACACCTTCGGTGCGAAGAGCCGGCTCAGCGTCGGTGACGCGAGCTATGAGATTTTCACGATTGACAAGGTGGACGGGCACGCGCGCCTGCCGTACAGCCTGAAGATCCTGCTGGAAAACCTGCTGCGCACCGAGGACGGCGCCAACATCACGGCCGACCACATCCGGGCGCTGGGCGGCTGGGACCCCGCGGCCGAGCCGAGCGTGGAGATCCAGTTCACGCCGAGCCGCGTCCTGATGCAGGACTTCACCGGCGTTCCCTGCGTGGTCGACCTGGCCACCATGCGCGAGGCCGTCCGCGATCTGGGCGGCGACCCCACGAAGGTCAACCCGCTCGCCCCGGCCGAGCTGGTCATCGACCACTCGGTCATCGCCGACCTGTTCGGCCGTGCGGACGCGTTCGTCCGCAACGTCGAGCTGGAGTACCAGCGCAACCGCGAGCGATACCAGTTCCTGCGCTGGGGCCAGACCGCGTTCAACGAGTTCAAGGTGGTGCCCCCGGGCACGGGCATCGTGCACCAGGTCAACATCGAGTACCTGGCGCGCACCATCATGGAGCGCAACGGCCAGGCGTACCCGGACACGGTTGTCGGCACGGACTCGCACACGACGATGGTCAACGGCCTCGGCGTGCTCGGCTGGGGCGTCGGCGGCATCGAGGCCGAGGCGGCGATGCTGGGCCAGCCCGTCTCCATGCTGATCCCGCGCGTGGTGGGCTTCAAGCTGCACGGCGAGGCGCCCGCCGGCACGACGGCCACCGACCTGGTGCTCACCATCACCGAGATGCTGCGCAAGCACGGTGTGGTCGGCAAGTTCGTGGAGTTCTACGGGCCGGGCGTGAGCGCGGTGCCGCTGGCCAACCGGGCCACCATCGGCAACATGTCCCCGGAGTATGGCTCCACTGTGGCCATCTTCCCGGTCGACGAGGAGACGATCCGCTACCTGGAGCTGACCGGCCGCTCAGCCCAGCAGGTCGCGCTCGTCGCGGCGTACGCGAAGCGGCAAGGGCTGTGGCACGACCCGTCCGCGGAGCCGGACTACTCCGAGCGGCTCGAGCTCGATCTGTCCACAATCGAGCCTTCGCTGGCGGGCCCGAAGCGCCCGCAGGATCGCGTCCCGCTGGGCAACGCCAAGACGCTCTTCCGCGCCGCGCTCAAGAACTACGTGCAGGAGGAGGGCCCGGCCGACGAGTCGTCGGCCGAGTCGTTCCCGGCCAGCGACCCGCCGGCGTACGCGCACGCCGACGATCCCGCGGACGCACCGCGTGATCTCGTGTCGGCCGCCGCCGGCGCCAACGGCCGCCAGTCCAACCCGATCAGGATCAAAGACGACGATGGTACGGAGTTCGAACTGGACCACGGCGCGGTGGTGATCGCCGCGATCACGTCCTGCACCAACACCTCCAACCCGCAGGTCATGCTCGGCGCCGCGCTGCTGGCCCGCAACGCGGTCGACAAGGGACTGTCGCGCAAGCCGTGGGTGAAGACCACGCTCGCGCCGGGGTCCAAAGTGGTCATGGACTACTACGAGCGGGCCGGGCTGACGCCGTACCTGGAGAAGCTGGGCTTCCACCTCGTCGGGTACGGCTGCACCACCTGCATCGGCAACTCCGGCCCGCTGCCGGAGGCCATTTCGGCGGCCGTCAACGAGGCCGACCTGTCCGTGGTGTCGGTGCTGTCCGGCAACCGCAACTTCGAGGGCCGGATCAACCCGGACGTGAAGATGAACTACCTCGCGTCCCCGCCGCTCGTGGTGGCGTACGCGCTGGCCGGCACGATGGACATCGACCTGGCCAACGAGCCGCTCGGCAACGGGTCGGACGGCGAGCCGGTGTACCTGCGGGACATCTGGCCCAGCGCCACCGAGATCGAGGACGTGGTCGCCAAGGCGATCGCCAGCGAGATGTTCACCCGCGACTACGCGGACGTCTTCGCGGGTGACGAGCGGTGGCAGTCGCTGCCGACGCCGACCGGCAACACGTTCGCCTGGGACGGTGACTCGACGTACGTGCGCAAGCCCCCGTACTTCGAGGGCATGGCCCACCAGCCGCAGCCGGTGAACGACATCACTGGCGCCCGCGTGCTGGCCCGGCTCGGCGACTCGGTGACCACCGACCACATCTCCCCGGCCGGTTCGATCAAGCCGGACTCCCCCGCCGGCCGCTACCTGGCCGACCACGGCGTGGCCCGGCACGAGTTCAACTCGTACGGCTCCCGCCGGGGCAACCACGAGGTGATGATCCGGGGCACGTTCGCCAACATCCGGCTGCGCAACCAGCTCGTGCCGGGTGTGGAGGGCGGGTTCACGGTCAACCACCTGACCGGCGAGCAGACCACGATCTACGACGCTTCGGTCGCGTACCAGGCGGCCGGCGTGCCGCTGGTGATCCTGGCCGGCAAGGAGTACGGCTCCGGTTCGTCCCGGGACTGGGCGGCCAAGGGCACGATGCTGCTGGGTGCGCGGGCGGTCATCGCCGAGTCGTACGAGCGGATCCACCGGTCCAACCTGATCGGCATGGGCGTGCTCCCGCTGCAGTACCCGAAGGGCGAGACCGCCGAGTCGCTCGGCCTGGAGGGCACCGAGACGTTCTCGATCACCGGGATCGAGGCGCTCAACGAGGGCGGCACCCCGGCCACGGTCCGGGTCACCACGGACACCGGCGTGGCGTTCGACGCGGTGGTCCGCATCGATACGCCCGGTGAGGCCGACTACTACCGGCATGGCGGAATTCTGCAGTTCGTCCTGCGCAAGATGCTCGCCAGCTAGGCACTACCAGCTGAGGGTCCGGCGCACCGCGTCGGACCCTCATCCTTTGCGGCGGCAATTAGATCCCGTCGAACGCTATGTCTCGTAACAGTAACGATCCATACTGACCAGCACGGAAAAGGCCCTACCGAGGGAGGGCGCCATGCTGGGCAAACGGGTCATTCCTGTCGTCGTTGCCGCGATGCTCCTACTGACGGCCTGCGGTGCCCCGGAGTACGAGTACGTCAAGAACTCCGACCACAAGACGTACTTCAAGATCCCTAGCACCTGGGAGAAGGTCAACCAGGACTCGCTGGACGAGTGGGCGGTCGGGGCCGACCCCAGCTCCGCCACCGCGAAGATCCGGGACCAGTTGCTCTGGACAGTGGCGTACGACGCCGACGCCGACGACCCAGCGGTCTCCCACGTGTACGGCATGCTGCCCACCCCCAAGCCGGTGGCCTGGGCCAAGGTCGAGCAACTCCTGCCCGAGCAGAGCGACTCCGTCTCGTTCGACGCCCTACGCAACGCGGTCATGCCGTTCACCACGGACGCCCGCGATGCGGCGACGCAGGCCGGCTCGATGCTGACCGACTTCGAACCGCTGCGCGACGAGGTGCTCACGCCCGAGAAGGGCCTGCACGGCGTCCGGGTGGTCTTCAACTATTCGCTGCTGGGCCAGTTGCACACGTTTGACCTGACGGCCCTGGTCAACGACGACGCGAGTCTTCTCTACATGCTCTTCATCCGCTGTACCGCGAAGTGCTACGCGGACCGCGCCGACGAGCTCGAAGGCATCGTCACGTCCTTCACGGTGAGGAGCTGATCATGACAGAGCCGGCGATCCACGTGGAGGGCTTGCGCCCACCCGACGAGGGCCCACGCGACGACCACCGGCCCACCCGGCCCAAGCTGCCGCTCTGGGATCGGATCAAGTTCATCCTGCTGCTCTCGCTGTTGTGGCTGATCCTGGTGTGGGCCTCGATGGCCGACAACCCGCTCCTGCCGTTCGTGGACGCGGCCCGGCTGGAAGCGCGCGAGTCCTTCTGGATCTTCGTGATCATGGGTGCGGAGGTGCTCCGGCAGCTCCACTTCCTGATCAGCGAACGGTGGTCCGGCTACCACCTCTTCTGGACAAACCGGGTGTTCGGCGGCTTCGAGCGGCTGACCCACCGGCGGTTCAGCGACTGGACCCGGTTCCGGTTCGCTCGGGCGATCAAATGGGTGTTCTGGATCGTGATCCTGGCGTTCGTGGCCGGCGCGGTGCTGGACACCTCGCCGGTGCTCGCCATGTTCGAGATGCCCTCGATCATCTGGAACCTGCTGCCGTTCATCCTGCAGCTCGTCTTCATCCTGCTCTTCGTCGTGCTGCAGTTCGTCGCGATCTTCTGGTTCCTCTCCAAGGGCGGCGTCGAGACGTACTACCCGGACGACATCAAGACCCGCTTCACCGACGTCTGGGGCCAGGACCACGTCGTGGACCGGGTCAAGGAGAACATCCTCTTCCTGGAAAAGCCCGAGGCGATCGAGACCAAGGGCGGCTACGTCCCCGGCGGCATCCTGCTGTGGGGCCCGCCCGGTACCGGAAAGACGCTGATGGCCGAGGCGATGGCCGGCGAGACAGGACGGCCGTACGTCTTCGTCGACCCCGGCGCGTTCGCCAACATGTTCATGGGCGTCGGCATCCTGAAGGTCAAGTCGCTGTTCCGCAAGCTGCGCAAGCTCGCGCTGCGGTACGGCGGCGTGATCGTCTTCTTCGACGAGGCCGACTCGCTCGGGCGGCGCGGCGCGCTCGCCCAGGGCGGGCCGGGCTTCCCCGTGGCACGACGCCGGCCCCCTTCCAGCACGACGGCTGCCACGGCTTCTCGTACCTGTCCGAGCAGTCGCAGTGGCTGCTGACCCGCAACGCGATGGCCTCGACGCTCCCGGCCGAGGACCAGCCCCGCACCCGCCGCAGCCGCTTCGTGATGGGCGGCAACATGATGGGTGGTGGCGGCGGCGACATGGGCACGCTGCAGGCCCTGCTCAGCGAGCTGTCCGGCCTCAAGAAGCCGCGCGGGTTCGTCAACCGGTACGTGCGCCGCCTGCTCGGCATGCGCCCCAAGCCGCCACCGAAGTACCGGATTCTGGTCGTGATGGCGAGCAACCTGCCCGAGGCGCTCGACGAGGCGCTGCTCCGGCCGGGCCGCATCGACCGGATCTACAAGGTGGGCTACCCCAGCAAGGCCGGCCGCGTCCGCACCTACCAGGGCTACCTGGACAAGGTGCGGCACGAACTCACCGACGACGAGATCGAGAAGCTCGCCGTCATCACGCCGTACGCCACCGGCGCGACCATCAAGGACCTGGTCAACGAGGCCCTGATCACGGCGATCCGGGACGACCGCGAGGTGATCGAGTGGCGCGACGTGATGGACGCCAAGCGCCTCAAGCAGCTCGGCCCACCAGAAGACGTGGAGTACATCGAGCGGGAGCGGCACGCGGTCGCGGTGCACGAGGCGTGCCACGCGGTCGCCGCGTACCGGACCCGGCACCACATGGAGATCGATGTGGCCACCATCGAGAAGGGCGCCGAGTATCTCGGCATGGTGGCGAGCATCAAGCCGGAGGACCAGTTCACCCGCTGGCGCACCGAGTATGAGTCGGACATCTACGTGTCACTGGCCTCGCTCGCCGGCGAGAAGATGTTCTTCGAGGGCGACAGCTCCTCCGGCGTGTCCGGCGACTTGGAGTCGGCCACCGCTGTCGCGACGCAGATGGAGGGCTTCTGGGGCATGGGTTCCACGGTCTCCTCGTACTCCCTGTCGGTCCAGATCGGCATCGGCACGCCCGGCGGGCGTGGTCAGGGACAGCGGGAAAACCCCGAGGACACCGCGCGCCGTGCACTCGCCGACCGCATCGAGGACAACCTGGCCACCCTTCTGGAGCAGACCGCTGCGCTACTCAAGGAGAACCGCCGCGAGGTGCTGACCCTGGCGCACGCGCTGGAGATTCACAAGACGCTCAACGGCGAAGACGTCGCCGCCATCCTGGAGCGGCGGCCAGGGCCGCTGGTCGACGGCAGCATCTACGAGAGCGACGAGCTGGTACGGGAGATCGAGGCGTACCACCGGGCAGCCGTCGCGGCGCATCACGGGCACGCCAAGATCAGCCTGGCGCTGCCGGCCACCCCGGAGCTGGCGGCGACGCCGGATGCGGCCTGGCGTGCCCCGGTCGACGGACCGGCCTCGTAGGCTTCACCACATGGAAGACACCACGATCCTTTCCGAGATCCACCGGCTGGTCGACGAGGAGCACCAGCTGCGCAACCAGGTGCAGAAGGGCGAGATCTCGTCCGACGAGGAGCGGACCCGGCTGCGCGAGGTCGAGGAGTCCCTGGACCAGTGCTGGGACCTGCTCCGCCAGCGCCGCGCGGCCCGCGATGTGGGCGGCGACCCGGCCGGAGCGCACGCGCGCCCGAAGTCGGAGGTGGAGGGCTACCTCCAGTAGCCCCACCCGTGATCAAGGCGTCCCTGAAGTCGCTGGAGCGACTTGAGGGACGCCTTGATCACGGGTGGGTGGAGCTACGCGTAGCGGGCGGCCCCGGCCGCGGCCAGCACTGTGGCCACGGCCGGGATGACGCCTCCGGCCGTGCTCGTCGGCCGGTAGCGCGACTCCATCCAGGTGCGTCCGCGATGCAGCCACACGCTGGGCAGGCCCATCGCGGCGGCGCCGCCGATGTCGGCCTCCGGGCTGTCGCCCACCACCCACGCGCCGTGCAGCCGCATCCGTACGCGCTGCGCGGCCAGCGCGAAGATGCGCGGGTTGGGCTTGCTGACGCCGGCGTCCTCGGAGATCACCCAGTCGGCGACGTACCGGTCCAGCCCGGTGCGCCGGATCTTGATGTCCTGGTGCCGGGTCGCGCCGTTGGTGACCACCACCGGCACCCAGCCCGCGTCGTCGGCGATGCGCAGCGCGCAGGCGACCAACGGGTCGAGCGTCAGCCGCTCGACCAGTCCTTCGGTCAGCTCGTCGACCAGGTCGATCGAGGAGATCCGCAGCCGGTACCGGTCACGGATGGCGTCGGCCACGTCCCACCGGTCGGTCAAGCCATCGGCGTCGATGGCGACCAGCCAGTCGAGGTCTTGCGGCGGCGCCCCGATCTCGGTCAGAAACCCCCGGGCCCACGCCAGAAACGCCCCCGCCCGATCAAGCAGGGTGTTATCCAGATCGAGGAGCAGGAGGGGCACTCGCGCACCCTACGTGAACCGGTACACCGTGGAATAGTCCCGTTCCGTAAACAAACCCGCACCCGCTCGACGCAGCAAGCCGTACGTACGGATTGCCTGCGTCGGGTCACCGTGACACGATCCTTGCGTGCCCAGGGTGAGTCAGGACCAGCTCGACGCGCGCCGCCAGGAGATCCTCGCCGCCGCCCGTGCCTGTTTCGCCCGGCACGGGTACGAGGGTGCCACGGTGCGCCGTCTGGAGGAAGAGACCGGGTTGTCCCGGGGGGCGATTTTCCACCATTTCCGGGACAAAGACTCGCTCTTCCTCGCGGTCGCCGAGGACGACGCCGCCGCGATGGTGGAGACCGTCGCCCGTAACGGCCTCGTCCAGGTCATGCGCGACCTGCTCGCCCGCGCCGACTCCACGGAGACCGCCGGCTGGCTGGGCAGCCAGCTCGAGGTGTCCCGCCGGCTGCGCACCGACCCCGCGTTCGCCAAGCGCTGGGCGGAGCGCTCACAGGCCATCACCGACGCCACCCACGAACGCCTGCGCCGCCAGCGGGACGCCGGGGTGCTGCGCGACGACGTACCCCTGGATGTGCTGACCCAGTTTCTAGAGCTGGCGTACGACGGCCTGGTGTTGCACCTGGCCATGGGCCGCCCGCCGGGTGACCTCGGCCGGGTGCTCGATCTGGTCGAAGAGGCGGTACGCAAGGCGTGACAACCTGTCGCACTATGAACGCATGATCGGTGACACCTGGGGGATCCCCGGACCCACCTTCCTGGCGCTCTTTGCCGGCGCCGCCGCAGCACTCGTGATCGCCGCGATCATCCACCGCGCCATCCTCTTCACCGGGCGTCGGGGCTACCCGGTCGACCGGCTCGGCCCGCAGCAGGTGGCCTACCTCAACGGGGGCGAAAAGCTCGCCCTGTACTCGTCGCTGGCCGGGCTGCGCGCCGCCGGGGCGATCGACGTGGCCAAGGGCGGCGCCCTGTCCCCCGCCGGCCCGATGCCAGCCGGCGTCACGCCGCTGGACCAGGCGGTCTACAACGCGGCCGGCAAGCGGATCCGCGCCCGCGACCTGGCCCACGAGCCGTGGGTGGAGTCGGCGCTGACCGAGCTGCGCGAGGGCCTCCGGTCCGACGGCCTGGTGCCGACCGCGGCGACCCGCCGGGCCGCCCGGGTGGTCCCGCTGCTGATGCTCGCCCTGCTCGGGCTCGGCATCGTGCGGGTCATGGCCGGCCTGGCGAACGACAAGCCGGTGGGCTTCCTCATCCTGCTGCTCATCGGCTGGGCGCTGATCGCGGTGACCACCTTCTTCCGGGTACCCCGGCACACCATGGCCGCCCGCACAGCCCTCAACGACATGCGCCGCCGGCACGAGTACCTGTCGCCGTCGAGCGCGCCGGCCTACGCGACGTACGGCGCGGCGAGCGTGGCGCTCGGCGTCGGGCTCTTCGGCGCCGCGTCGCTGTGGGCGCTCGACCCGGCATTCGCCGCCGAGGCCGAGATCCAGCGGGCGTACGCGTCGGCGGGTGGCACCGGCGGCTCCTACGGCGGCAGCTCCTCCGGCGGGGACAGCGGTGGCTCGTCCGACGGCGGCGGAGGCGGCTGCGGCGGCGGAGGATGCGGGGGATGACCACCCCGTCGTTCGGCGTGGGCATCGGCTGGCGGCCGGAGATCTCCGGGTTCGTGGCCGACCTGCCCGGGCTGGCGTTCACCGAGGTCGTCGCGGAGTCGGTGCCGTCTTCCGGGCCGCTGCCGGCTCCCCTCGCCGCCCTCCGGGGCAAGGGTGCTGCCGTCGTACCCCATGGCGTGAAGCTGTCGCTCGGCGGCGCGGAGCCCGTCGACCCCGCGCGGGTCGCGCACCTGGCCGCGGTGGCCGAACGGCTCGGGGCCCCGCTGGTGAGCGAGCACATCGCGTTCGTACGCGCGGGCGGGCTGGAGGCCGGGCACCTGCTGCCGCTGCCGCGGACGCGGGAGGCGGTCGACGCGGTCGTCGCCAACGTTGTCCGCACGCAGGCGGAGCTGCCGGTGCCGATCGCGCTGGAACCGATCGCCGCGATCTTCGACTGGCCGGACGACGAGCTGGACGAGGGCGCGTTCCTGACCGAGATCCTCGACCGCACCGGGGCGCTGCTGCTTCTCGACATCGCCAACGTGTACGCCAACGCCCGCAACCGGGGCACCGAGCCGACCGACCTGCTCGGCCGGCTGCCGCTGGAGCGGGTGGCGTACGTCCACGTGGCCGGCGGCGCCGAACACGACGGGATCTACCACGACACGCACACCGACGCGGTGCCGCGGGAGGTGCTCGACCTGGTCGGGGAGCTGTGCGCCCGGCGCCGGCCGCCGGCCCTGATGCTGGAACGCGACGGCCACTACCCGCCGGCCGCCACCCTGCGCGCCGAACTGGACGCGATCGCCGCCGCCTCCGGCTACCCGGTCATCACATGAGTACGCGCGGCGGCGCGGCGGCGTTTTTCCAGCGGCGCCACGAACCGAAACCCCAAACGGACGCGGCCGCCGATGGAATGACGCCGCCTACGGGCGCCGCCGCGCGTGCGACCGAGGAGACACCGCGCACGCTCGCCGACCGGCAGGCCGCGCTCGTGGCGGCCCTCGTCGCCGGCGCACCGGTGCCGGACGGCTTCGACCCGGTACCCGTCGAGGCCGCCCGCCGCGCCCTCCTGCGCAAACGCGCCGCCGACGTGGCCCGCCACTGGCCCCTCCTGGCCGCGTCCTTCGGCCCGGAATGGCCGACCGCCTTCGCCTCCTGGGCCGCCACCCGCCCCACCCAAGGCTCCTACGCCGACGGCCTAGCCTTCGCCCGGTCCACGCCGTTGTCCGCCCTAGCCGCGGACGAACTCTCCTCCCGCACCCACCCCCGCGGCCCCCTCCGCCGCCTCTCCACGGTGATCAGGGAGTTTGTCGGGCGTGTTGCCGGCGCGTCTGCGTAGAAAGTCCCTGATCAAACTCGGCTGGCAGGATGATCCGCGTGGATCTGGGGCTGAGCGAGCGGGCGTACGGGGCCCGCGCCTGCACGGCCGGCCGCGTCGATCAAGGGCTTTTGCGTCGATCAAGGGCATATGGCCGTGGTTTGATCTCTTTTCCACGACCGTTTGCCCTTGATCGACGCAAAAGCCCTTGATCGACGCGCGCGAGCAGGCGTGGCGCGCGGGAGTGTGAAACGGCGAGTGGGAGGAGGGGGTATGCGGCCGTCCAAGGAGGAGCTGGCCTCGGCGGCCGGGCGGACCATCCCGGACGTCGTCGGGCCGGGTCTGGCGGTGCTCTTCTGCGGCATCAACCCCGGTCTGTACTCCGCCGCGACCGGCCATCACTTCGCCCGTCCGGGCAACCGTTTCTGGCCGGCGCTGCACCGCTCCGGCTTCACGCCGCGCCAACTGGCCCCGGCCGAGCAGGACGAACTGCTGGCGTACGGCTTGGGCATCACCAACGTGGCGGCCCGGGCCACGGCGCGCGCCGACGAGCTGACCCGGGACGAGTTGGTCGCCGGCGCCGAGGTCCTGGCTGAGAAGGTGGCCCGGTGGCGGCCGCGCTGGCTGGCGGTGGTCGGGGTGACCGCGTACCGGATCGGGTTCGGGCGGCCGGGGGCCACGTTCGGGCGGCAGGCCGAGGCGCTCGGCCGCACCGGCCTGTGGGTGCTGCCCAACCCGAGCGGCCTCAACGCGCACTACACGGTGGACACGCTCGCCGACGCGTTTGCCCGGCTGCGCGCCGCTCAGGTCTCGTCGGGGTAGGCCCGGCCGGGGACGGTGACCGGCTCGGGGGTGTCGCCCTCGCCGTAGGGCGTGGGCGAGTCGGCGACCGCGAACTGGGTGCGGTAGAGCTCGGCGTACAGCCCGCCCACGCCGACCAGCTCGTCGTGGCGGCCGTGCTCCACGATCTTGCCGTCGTCGAGCACCAGGATCTGGTCGGCGTTGCGCACGGTGGACAGGCGGTGCGCGATGACCAGGGCCGTACGCCCGGTCAGCGCCACCGCGAGCGCCTGCTGCACGGCCGCCTCGGACTCGGAGTCGAGGTGTGCGGTGGCCTCGTCGAGGATCACGATGGACGGGGCCTTGAGCAGCAGTCGGGCGATGGCGATCCGCTGCTTCTCGCCGCCGGAGAAGCGGTAGCCGCGCTCGCCGACCATCGTGTCCAGCCCGTCGGGCAGGGACCGGACGAGGTCTTCGACCTGGGCGCCGCGCAGCACCGCCCACAGCTCGTCGTCGGTGGCGTCGGGCTTGGCGTACCGCAGGTTGTCGGCGATGGTCTCGTGGAAGAGGTGCGAGTCCTGGGTGACCACCCCGATCGTGTCGCGCAGCGAGCCGAGCGTGGCGTCGCGCACGTCGACGCCGCCGACGAGCACCTCGCCCTCGGTCACGTCGTACACCCGGGAGACCAGCATCGAGGTGGTGGACTTGCCGGCGCCGGAGGGGCCGACGAGGGCCACCATCTGGCCGGGCTTGACCACAAAGGACACGCCGCGCAGCACCGGCTCGGAGACGGTGCGGTCGAGCGCGGCGACGTCTTCCAGCGAGGCGAGCGAGACCTCGGCCGCGGACGGATAGCGGAAGCGCACGTCGCGGAACTCCAGCCGGCCGGCGCCCGCCGGGATGTCGACCGCGTCGGGCTTTTCCGCGATGGACGGCGCGAGGTCGAGCACCTCGAAGACCCGGTCGAACGAGACCAGCGCGCTCATCACGTCGACGCGCACGTTGGACAGTGCGGTCAGCGGGCCGTAGAGCCGGGTGAGCAGCAGCGCGAGCGTGACGACCGTGCCGGCGCTGACGCTGCCGGTGACCGCCAGCCAGCCGCCCAGCCCGTACGTGAGGGCCTGGGCGAGCGAGGCCACCAGCAGCATGGCGACGAAGAAGGTGCGCGAGAACATCGCGGACTGGATGCCGATGTCGCGGACCCGCTCGGCGCGGACCGCGAACCGGCGCGCCTCCGCGTCCGGCTGGCCGAAGAGCTTGACCAGCAGCGCGCCGGCCACGCCGAACCGCTCGGTCATCGTGGCGTTCATCTTCGCGTCGAGGTCGTAGCCCTCCTTGGTGATCTCCGCGAGGCGCCGGCCGACCCGCCGGGCGGGCAGGATGAACAGCGGCAGCATGAACAGCGAAAGCGTGGTGATCTGCCACGACAGGGTGAACATCACCGCCGCGGTGAGGACCAGCTGGATCACGTTGCTGACAACGCCGGACAGCGTCGAGGTGAACGCCCGCTGCGCCCCGAGCACGTCGTTGTTGAGGCGGCTGACCAGGGCGCCGGTCTGCGTACGGGTGAAGAACTGCAACGGCATCCGCTGCACGTGGTCGTAGACCTGGGTGCGCAGGTCGAGGATGATGCCCTCGCCGATGCGGGCCGAATACCAGCGCTGGGCCAGCGAGAGCAGCGCGTCGACGACGGCGAGGCCGGCGATGAAGAGCGCCAGCCGGACCACCGTCGCGCCGGCTTCGGAGCCGCCGCGGGTGATCGCGTTGACAACGTCGCCCGCGAGCACCGGGGTCGCCACGCCGATCCCGGCGGCGATCACCACGGTGATCAAGAAGACAACGATGTCCCGGCGGTACGGCCTGGCGAAGGCCACGATCCGGCTGCCGGTGCCCCGGGTGAGCCGGTGGCCAGCGACCTTGTCCTTGGCCCGGAGCGCACGTAGCGTCTCCCAGCCCCCCATGCCGCCGTATGACACCGGTCACCTCCAAAGCCGTCCGCGGGTCCAGTCTCCACCGCCCGTACGACAGAACTCGCCAGGTAAGCCCGATGTTCCCGGGTAATCCTTACTCGCCCAGCCCGGCCAGGTCGCGGAACCGGCGCGTCTGCGCCTCCCGCTCCGCGCGGTCCTGTTCCGCGTACGACCGGTCGGCGGCCCCGCTGAGCAGGGCTTTGACCTCGATGACGGCGTTGCGGGGTGCGTTGAGCACGGCTGCGGCCAGGTCGTTGGTGGCACCGTCCAAGTCGGCGCGGGGCACCACCAGGTTGGCCAGCCCGATCCGCTCGGCCTCGACCGCGTCCACCCGCCGCGCGGTGGCGCACAGCTCCAACGCGCGGCCGTAACCGACCAGTTCCACGAGGCGTTTGGTGCCGCCGAGGTCGGGTACGAGACCCAGTGCCGCCTCGGCCATGGATAGCTTCGCGTCGTCGGCGAGTACGCGCAGATCACACGCCAACGCGAGCTGGAATCCGGCGCCGATCGCATGCCCCTGCACCGCTGCGATGCTAACGATGTCAGGCCGGCGCAACCACGTGAATCCCATTTGAAAGCCGTGAATGCGATCGGCGCTTTCCTCAGGGGTGATCCGGGCCATCTCCGTGAAAGAATTCATCCCTTCACCACTCACTAGTGAAAGGTCTAACCCGGCGGAGAAGGCCCGGCCCTCGCCCCGTACGATTACGACCCGCACATCACCGGGCAGGTCGCGGGAGAACTCACGCAACGCCGTCCACATCGCAGGCGTTTGCGCGTTGAGCACGTCGGGCCGGCACAACGTGACAGTCGCGACCGGCCCGGCGCAATCCAGCCGAACACCGCTGTCGGAGGTCATCGGGGGTTTCCGACGGCGGGCGGGTGCGGAACAGGCGAAAGAGTGCTCACGCCTTCTTGCGGCGACGAGCGCCGCCGCGCTGGCGAAGCTGCACGCCCGATTCGGTCAGTACGCGGTGCACGAACCCGTACGAACGGCCGGTCGACGCCGCGAGAGCACGAATGCTCTCACCCGACGTATACCGCTTGACCAGGTCCTTGGCGAGCGTCTGACGCTCGGCTCCGACGATCCGGCGACCCTTCTCAGTGCTGGTGGCTGTGCCGGTGGCTGCCATGTTGATTCCTCACGTCCCAGACTGTGCGGTTTCTTTGCGGTCCCACCTATTAGACCGCCTCGAACGATCATGCGCTAGATATCATCGCTAAGCCAAGCGACACGCACACCTTGTCGCCTACCCGATACCGTGGTGCGCCGTGATGAGCGATGCGAGGGTGACGCGCCGAGATCTTCTCGGGTGGCTCGCCCTCGTCGCCGCCGGACTCGCGTTCACCTGGCTGGCGACGCGGTTCGCGAGTGGCCTCGGCACGTCCGCGGCGCCGTTCCTCGGCGCGTACTCGTGGACGGTCGGGCCGCGAAGCCTGCTCGCGCCGGCGGTGGCCGCGGTGGTCCTGGCCGTCGTGGCCCGTGGCTGGTGGGACCGGGCCGGCTGGCCATTCGTACTGGTCACCGGCTATCTGGCCGGTCTGGCGTGGACGGTCTCGCTGGCCCTCGTACACGGCCTGGCCGGGCTGTACGGGCAGGCGTTCCACCCCGGCGCGCCGCCCGGCCCCGCGCTGGTGCTGCGCTGGCTGCACCGTGCCGGAATCACCGAGCCGCTGGCCGTGGGCGCGCTGCTGACCGGCGTCGGGGCGCTGCTGGTGCCGCTGGTCCTCGTCGCGGTGCGGGGCGTCTGCGGCGACCTGCCGGGCCGCCGTTACCTACCGGTGGTCGCGCTCTCGCCGTACTCGATATGGCTGTGCGCGAGCCTGGACGCGCTCGTCGCGGTCCTGGTCGCGGCGATGGTCGCGGCGGGGGTCCGGGCCAGCGATCACCGCCGCACGGGCGTGCAGGCGGCCGCCTGGGCGGGTACGGCAGGGCTGCTGCTCGGCGTGGCGGCGATGTTCTCGTTCGCCGTGCCGTGGATGGGCCTGTCGCTGGTGTGCCTGTACTTCGCCCGCCGGCGGGCGGCGCTCAACCTGGTCACCGCGGCCGGCGCGCTGGTGCCGGTGGGCGTGGCCCAGTTGCAGGGGTTCCGCTGGGTGGACGGGCTGCTGGCCGCGCAGCGCGACCGCCCGGTGCTCTGGTGGGGCGGGATCAGCCTGGTCGCGCTGCTGCTCGCCGCGGGCCCGGCGCTGGTCGCCAGCCTGCGGAAGGTGCGCAACACGCCCGGGTGGCCGTTCCTGGTGGGCGCCACCGTGGCGGTGCTGTCCACTGTGCTGGCCGGGCTGGCCCGGGGCGGGGTGGAGCAGGCGTGGCTGACGTTCTTCCCGTGGCTTGCGGTGGCCGCGACCGCCCCGGAACGCCGGGCCGGACCGCCGGTGCCGCCCCCTTGCTCCTCGTCGGGGTCGGCGCCGCCACCGCCGTGCTGCTCGCCGCCGCACTCCACCCCGGCTAGGCCAGCTCGACGAGCTCCAGCAGGTCGTCGCTCCAGGCGTCCTCGTCACCGTCCGGGAGCAGGATGGCGCGGTCCGGCTTCAGGGCCTGTACGGCGCCCGGGTCGTGCGTCACCAGGACGATCGCGCCGGGGTAGCGGGCGATGGCGTCCAGGACCTGCTCGCGGCTGACCGGGTCGAGGTTGTTGGTCGGCTCGTCGAGCAGCAGCACGTTGGCGCCCGAGCAGACCAGCGTGGCCAGCGCCAACCGCGTCTTCTCGCCGCCGGACAGCACGCCGGCGGGCTTGTCAACGTCGTCACCCGAAAAGAGGAACGCGCCCAGGATCTTGCGCAGGTCGGTGTCCGACTGCTCGAACGCCGCGCTGCGCATGTGGTCCAGCACGGTGCGCTCGACGTCGAGCGTCTCGTGCTCCTGCGCGTAGTAGCCCACCCGCAGCCCGTGCCCGGCCAGCACCTGTCCGGTGTCCGGCTCCAGCAGGCCGCCGAGCATCCGCAGCAGGGTGGTCTTGCCGGCGCCGTTGAGGCCCAGGATCGCCACCCGGGAGCCGCGGTCCACGGCCACGTCGACGTCCGTGAAGATCTCCAGCGACCCGTACGACTTGGACAGCCCGGTCGCGGTGAGCGGGGTGCGGCCACACGACGCCGGCGTCGGGAACCGCACCTTGGCAACCTTGTCCGCGACCCGCTCGTCCTCCAGACCGGACAGCAGCCGCTCCGCCCGGCGGGCCATGTTTTGCGCGGCGATCGTCTTGGTGGCCTTGGCCCGCATCTTGTCCGCCTGGGCCATGAGCGCGCCGGCCTTCTTCTCGGCGTTGGCCCGCTCCCGGCGCCGCCGCCGCTCGTCGGTCTCGCGCTGCTCCAGGTACGCCTTCCAGCCGAGGTTGTACATGTCCACGACGGACCGGTTGGCGTCCAGGTACCAGACCTTGTTGACCACCGCGTCGAGCAGCGACACGTCGTGGCTGATCACGATCAGGCCGCCCTTGTGGGCCGCCATGTAGCCGCGCAGCCAGGTGATCGAGTCGGCGTCCAGGTGGTTGGTCGGCTCGTCGAGCAGCAGGATGCCGGCGCCGTCCTCGCCCGCGTCGCGGAAGAGGATCCGGGCCAGCTCGATGCGGCGCCGCTGGCCGCCGGACAAGGTGCCGATGGTCTGCGCCAGCACCCGGTCGGGCAGGCCCAGGTTGGCGCAGATGCGGGCGGCCTCGGCCTCGGCCGCGTATCCGCCCAGCGACGCGAACTGATCCTCCAGGGTGCCGTACCGGCGCAGGAGGCGGTCGTCGCCCGCGGCCAGCTCGGCCTCCAGGCGCTGCATCTCGGCCAGGAGGGTGTCCAGGCCGCGCGCGGACAACACCCGGTCGCGGGCGGTGACTTCGAGATCTCCGGTACGCGGGTCCTGCGGCAAATAGCCGACGACACTGCGCCGGTCGACCTGCCCGGTGTACGGCTGGCCCTCGCCGGCCAGCACCTTCAGCGTGGTGGTCTTGCCGGCGCCGTTGCGCCCGACCAGGCCGATCCGGTCGCCCGGCTGCACGCGCAGCGTCGTGTCGGACAGCAGGATCCGGGCGCCGGCGCGAAGCTCCAGGCCGGTGGCGGTAATCATCTCGTGAACTCGCTCTCTGGGGGATCGAAGGCTGTCTCAGGGCGCACCAAAGAGCCGGCCGGTCATCGACCCGGTCGGCTCCTGAAAGCTCAGCCTTCGCAGAGCAGCACGGGAGCGATTCTACCGGGCCGTCCGGCGGGCTCCCAACGCATTAGTGATCAAGATCGGCAACGCCCTTTAGACCGTATTGCCGGATTTGTGGTCTTAGCATGATCGCGTGGAGTTCAACAAGGACGCCGACCTCGACACCAGCCAGGTCGAGGACATGCGCGGCACGCGGGGTGGGGGACGCCCACGCCTGCCTGGTCCGGGCTTCAAGCTGCCCGCCGGCAAGGGCGGCCTCCTCGTCGTGGCCGTGGTGCTGGTCTGCCTGCTCGGCTTCCTCTGCCTCGGCCAGGGCGGGCTGGGCGGGCTCGGCAGCCTGGGCAGCCTCGGCGGGCTCACCGGCAGCGACACCGAGACCGCCGACAACACCCAACTCGATCAGGCATGCTCCCGGGAGAACGCCAACCGGTTCGACAACCCGGCCTGCGTCAACCTTGCGTTCATCAACTCCATCCAGGCGTACTGGCAGCGCGGCCTGCCGGAGAACTTCGGCCGGCCGTACCAGACCGCGACGACCCGCTACTTCTCCGGCGCGGTGTCGACCGGATGCGGCGCGGCCGACTCGGGCGTCGGCCCGTTCTACTGCCCCGCCGACAACCACGTCTACATCGACCTGAGCTTCTACGACGAGCTGGCCAACCGGTTCGGCGCGCCCGGCCAGTTCGCCCAGGCGTACGTCACGGCCCACGAGTACGGCCACCACGTGCAGACGCTGCTCGGCACCGAGGCCCAGATGCGCCGCCAGCAGCAGCGCGACCCCGGCAACGCCAACGCCCTCTCGGTGCTGCTGGAGCTACAGGCGGACTGCTACGCCGGGGTCTGGGCCAACAAGGCGACGCAGACCACCGACGCCGGCGGGCAGCCGCTCTTCACCGGCGTGACCGAGCAGGACATCCAGCAGGCGTTGACCGCCGCCGCCGCGGTGGGCGACGACACGATCCAGCGCCAGAGCACCGGCCGGGTCAACGAGCAGGCGTTCACGCACGGCAGCGCACAGGAGCGCCAGCAGTGGTTCGACCACGGCTACCGCACCGGCGACCCGAAGCGGTGCGACACGTTCGGCAACGCGCTGTAGAGTGGCGCAATCGATTGCTTTGAGCTGATCATCAACGGCGAGCGCCAAACCGTCGAAGGTCCGCCGGACCGGACGCTGCTCGACGCGCTCCGCGGTGAGCTGGGGCTCCTCGGCACCCGCTTCGGGTGCGGCATGGGCCTGTGCGGCGCCTGCTTCGTGCTCCTCGACGGCCGGCCCGCGCCCTCCTGCGACCTACCGCTGTGGTCGGCCGCCGGCAAGCAGGTCACCACCATCGAAGGGCTGACGCCGCATCCGGTCCAGGAGGCGTTCCTGGCCGAGCAGGCGGCCCAGTGCGGCTACTGCGTCTCCGGCATCCTGGTCAGCGCCGCCGCCCTGCTGGCGTCGGACCCGCACCCGGACGCCGCGACCGTCGCCGCCGCCCTCGACCGCCACCTGTGCCGCTGCGGCGCGCACCAACGGATGGTCCGGGCCGTCGTCCGCGCCGCCCGGGACACCGCATGAGGGTTCGCTTCGCACCGGACGGCACCGTCCACGTACGGGTGGGCAAGGTGGAGCTCGGCCAAGGCATCCTCACCGCGCTGGCCCAGATCGCCGCCGAGGAGTTGGACGTCGACCTGAGCCGGATCCGCATGCTCCCGGCGAGCACAGTGGACGGTCCAGACGAGGGCCTCACCGCCGGCAGCATGTCCGTCGCCGTCTCCGGCTCCGCGCTCCGCCAGCATTGTGCCGGGGTACGCGCACGGCTCGTCACCGCGGCGGGCTTGGAGCCGGCCACGGCGGTGGTCCGCGACGGGGCCTTCGGCGACACGACGTACTGGGCGCTGGCGGCACATGTGGACCTCTCCGCCACGCTCGCGGCCCCGTCTTCGCGTTCGGGCGGGCCGCGCGTCGTCGGCACCAGCGCGCCCCGGCTGGACCTGCCCGACAAGGTCACCGGCCGGCCGCGCTTCGTGCACGACCTGCGCCTGCCCGGCCAGGCGTACGGCCGGGTGGTGCGCCCGCCCTCCCCCGGCGCCGTCCTGCTCGGCGTGGACACCACCGCCGACTTCTACCTGGACGGCCGCTTCCTCGGCGTGGTCGCCGAGACCGAGTACGCCGCGGACCGGGCCGCCGAGGCGCTCGCCAAGGCGGCCCGCTGGCACGAGGAGGACACGCTCCCCGACGAGGACGACCTGCCGGCGTACCTGCGTTCCGGGCCGGTCGACAGCTCCACTGTGGACGAGTCCGGTGCCCCCGCTCCGGTCGCCCGTTGGCTGCGGGCCAGCTACAGCCGGCCGTTCCTGGCACACGCCTCGATGGCGCCGAGCTGTGCCGTCGCCGCGTGGGACGGAGACGTCGTTCGCGTGTGGACGCACAGCCAAGGCATCTACGCCCTGCGCGGCGCGATCGCCCAGGCGCTGGACATCCCCGCCGAGCGGGTGGAGGTGCGCCACGTCGAGGGCGCCGGCTCGTACGGGCACAACGCCGCCGACGACGCCGCCTTCGACGCCGTGCTGCTGGCCCGCTCGGTCCCCGGCCGCCCGGTGCAGGTGCGCTGGAGCCGGCGCGACGAGCTGACCTGGGCCCCGTTCGGCTCGGCCATGACCGCCGACGTGGCGGCCGGCCTCGACGCCGACGGCACCGTGGCCACCTGGTCGTACGACGTGTGGAGCCAAGGCCACGTCGCCCGCCCCGGGTACGCCGGCAGCCCCGGCCTGCTCGCCGCGGCCCACCTCGCCCACCCGCACGAGCTGCCGCCCCCGGCCGACCCGCCCGCGCAACGGGGTGCCGGCACCGCGCGCAACGCCATACCCAGCTACACGTTCCCGCACCGCCGGATCCGCGCCCACCGGGCCCTGCGCGCGCCGCTACGCTCGTCGTCCCTGCGGTCGCTGGGCGCGTTCCTCAACGTCTTCGCGATCGAGTCCTTCATGGACGAACTCGCCGAAGCCGCCGGCCGGGACCCGCTGGACTACCGCCTCGCGCAGCTGACCGACCCGCGCGCCCGCGCGGTCCTGCGCGCCGCCGCGGAACTGGGCGGCTGGGGCTCGCCCGACGCCGAGGAGGGCGTGGGGCGCGGCATCGGCTTCGCCCGCTACAAGGACCACGGCGCGTACTGCGCGGTGGTCGCCGAGGTCGAGGCGGTGCACGACATCCGGGTACGCCGGCTGGCCGTCGCCGTCGACGTCGGCCTGGTGGTCAACCCCGACGGCGTACGCAACCAGATCGAGGGCGGCGCCGTCCAGGCGACCAGCTGGACGCTCAAGGAGCGGGTACGCTTCGACCGCCGCCGGGTGACCAGCGTCGACTGGGAGAGCTACCCGATCCTGCGCTTCAGCGAGGCGCCGCCGGTCGACGTGGAGCTGCTGTCCCGCCAGGAGGAGCCGTCGGTGGGCGCCGGCGAGGCCGCCCAGGGCCCCACGGCGGCAGCCATCGGCAACGCGGTCGCCGACGCGCTCGGCGTACGCGTCCGCGACCTCCCCATCACCCCCGACCGCGTCCTGGCCGCGATCTCGTGAGGGTTACCAGGATGCGGCTATGTACTTGGACTCCAGGTACTCCAGCAGGCCGTCGTGGCCGCCCTCGCGACCGATGCCGCTCTGCTTCACCCCGCCGAACGGGGCCGCCGGGTCGCTGACCAGCCCGCGGTTGAGGCCCACCATGCCGGCCTCCAGCGCCTCGGCCACCCGCAGCCCGCGCGCCAGGTCGCCGGTGTACAGATAGGACACCAGCCCGAAGTCGGTGTCGTTGGCCTGAGCCACCGCGTCCTCGACGTCGTCGAAGACCACGAGCGGCGCCACCGGGCCGAAGATCTCCTCGCGCAGGATCGCGGCAGCCGGGTCGACATCTGCGAGGACGGTGGGCCGGTAGTACCAGCCGCGACCGTCCGGCCGGCCCGCGCCGGTGAGCACCCGGGCACCGCCGTCGAGGGCACCGGAGACCAGCTCGTCGACCTTGTCCACGGCCGGCTCGTTGACGAGCGGGCCGACCTCGGTGGCCGGGTCGAGGCCCGGGCCGACGACGAGCTTTGCCATCGCCTCGGCCAGCCCGCGGGAGAACTCGTCGGCCACCCGCCGGTGCACGTAGAAGCGGTTGGCCGACGTACATGCCTCGCCGCCGTTGCGCATCTTCGCCACCATCGCACCCGCGATCGCGGCGTCCACGTCGGCGTCGTCGAGCACCAGGAACGGCGCGTTGCCGCCCAACTCCATCGACGTGTTGACGACCCGGTCGGCCGCCTCCCGCAACAGGATCCGGCCCACCTCGGTGCTGCCGGTGAAGGACAGCTTGCGTACCCGGGGATCGTGCAGCATCGCCGACACGACCGCGCCGGAGCGGCGCGACGGCAGCACGTTGACGACGCCCGGCGGCACGCCGGCGTCGGCCAGGATGGCGCCCATCGCGAGGGCGGTGAGCGGGGTGTCGCTGGCCGGCTTCAGGACGACGGTGCAGCCGGCCGCCAGCGCCGGTCCTATCTTGCGGGTGGCCATGGCGGCCGGGAAGTTCCACGGGGTCACCAGCACGCACACCCCGACCGGTTGGCGCACCACGAGAATGCGGTTGGCGCCGGCGGGCGCGGTGCCGATGGAGCCGGACGCGCGGACCGCTTCCTCGGCGTACCACCGGAAGAACTCGGCGGCGTAGGCGACCTCGCCGCGGGCATCGCGCAGCGCCTTGCCGTTTTCCATGACGATGAGCCGCGCCAGCGGCTCGGCGCGCTCGGTCATCAGCTCGAACGCCCGGCGCAGCACCTCGGCCCGCTCCCGGGGCGCCGTGGCGGCCCATGACGGCCCCGCTTGGGCGGCCGCGCCGACCGCGGCGAGCGCATCGTCCACTGTGGCGTCCGGCACCTGGGCGAACGGCTCGGCGGTGGACGGGTCGTACACCTCGATGACGCCGCCGCCGTCGGCGGGCCGCCACTGCCCGCCGATCAGCAGACCGGTAGGCGCGAGAGCGAGTGCAGAGTCCTTCATGGACGCTCACCTCCTAGACCGTCGTCCACGTCGGCGGCCTCCGGCTTGAGGTCGAGGCCGGCGCTGGCGGCCTGCTGGTCGAGCAGCACGGCGAAGTCGTCGCCGCCGCGACCTGCACCGATCGTACCCTGCACGATCTGCTGCGTCAGGGCCGCGACGGGCATCGGCACGCCGAGCTCCCGCGCCGCGGCCAGGCCGAGGTCGAAGTCTTTACGCAGGAGTACGGGGGTGAAGGTCGGCGTGTAGTCGAGCTTGACGAACGACGGCGTCTTGTAGCGGGTGAACATGGAGCCCATCACGCTGTTGTTGAGGAAGTCCAGGAAAGCCGCCCGGGAGACGCCGCCCTTCTCCGCCAGCACGGTGATCTCGGCCAGGGACTGGGTGACCACGCCGAGCAGCAGGTTGTGGCAGATCTTCACCAGCCGCGCCGTCTCGCCCTCCCCGACGTACGTCGTGGCCTGGCCCAGCTCGGCGAGCAGCGGCGCGACCCGCTGGTAGACCGGCTCGGGGCCGGAGACGACCAGGCTGAGCCGGCCGGCGGCGACGACCTTTCCGTTGCCGCTGACCGGGGCGGCGAGGAACTCCACGCCCCGCTCGGCCGCCGCGGCCCGCATCGCGGCCGACGCCTCCGGGGACACGGTCGAGCAGTCGACGATGACGCCGGGGGCCGCGTCGGCGCGGGTCAGGAGGCCGCCGTCGCCGGTGAGCACCGACTCCAGGTCGGTCGAGGCGGACACCATGGTGAACACGACGTCGCGGTCGGCCAGGTCGGTGATGCGGTCGGCGACGCGCACCCCGTCGCTGGTGAGCGCCTCGGTCTTGGCACGGGTGCGGTTCCACGCGGTGATGTCGACGCCGGCGCGGGCGAGCCGCCGCGCCATCGCCGCGCCCATCCGCCCGGCGCCGATCCAGCCGACCGTGGTTGCTGCGGTCTTCACGCTGCGGTCCCCCTACTGCAATCGATTGCTCTCACCTAACGTACACCCGCGTCGAGCTGGTCGGCGACCCAGTCCGCGGTCCGGAAGCGGTGCTGGGCGGCCACGTTCATGCAGCCGTGGTTGCCCTCGTCGAGCAGGATCAGGGTCGTCGGGCCGCGCGCCTCGGCGGCCAGGCGCTCGGCGTGCCGCCACGGGATCAGCCGATCGCGCTTGCCGGTGACGACCAGCAGCGGGCACGCGATGGCGCCGGCGAGCCCGGCCAGGCTGAGCGTGTGCGCGGCCCGCCGCGCCGCGGCGTCGTCCGCCGAGCGGGAGCGCACCCGGAACGCCTCGCGGGTCAGCGCCGGCAGGCCGTCCCAGCAGTCGCCGAAGTCGTACGGGCCGGCGAGCGCGACGCAGCACCGCACGCGCGGGTCGGCGCTGGCGATCCGGGGCGCGTAGTAGCCGCCGAGGCTCACGCCCCACACGCCGAGCCGGGCCCCGTCCACGCCTTCCTGGGCGGCGACCGCGTCGAGGATCGCCGCGCCCGGCTCCGTCCAGTCGCCCTGGATCGGCAGGTCGTACTCGGCCTCGCCCTGCCCGGGCCCGTCGACGCTGAACGTGCCGACGCCGCGCTCCAGGAAGAGCGCCTCGGTCGAGCGGAACTCCTCCTTGGCCGAGTCCAGGCCGGGCACCATCACCACCACCGGGTGCGGGCCCGGCCCGGCTGGCAGCCGCAGGACGCCGGCCAGCCGCGCCCCGCCGTACGGGATCTCGACCCGGCGCCCGGCGGGGTCGAGGAACGGCAGCGCGACGTCGAGACAGCGCACGGCGGCCGCGTGCGCCGTACGCATCTGCCCCCGGTCCTGTACGAAGAGGAACTTGCCGAAGTGGTAGTACACGGCCGCCTGCGCGTAGTGCTGCCCGGCCGACCGGACACGCCCCTCCCGCACCGCCTCCGCCCCGAGGGCCTCGTGCTCGGCCGCGACCCTCGACCAGGCCGCGCACCAGTCCGCCCACCGGTCCACCACGCGGGTCACCCGGACGAAGTCGGAGACCGCGACGCCGTTCGTGGTGAACCGGGGAGCCCAGTTGGCGATCGCCGACTCGACCAGCTCATCCATCGCGGGCCACCGCGGCGCCGCCCAGGTAGAGGGTCGCGATCTCGGGGTGGTGCAGGATCTCGCCGGCCGGACCGCAGAGCCGTACCCGGCCGCCTTCCATCACCACGCCGCGGGTGGCCATCCCCAGGCCCAGCCGCACGTTCTGCTCGACCAGCAGCACCGTCTTGCCGTCCTCGTGCAGCCGCCGGATGAGCGCCGCCACCGACGCCAGCGCGCGCGGATCCAGCCCGAGCGAGGGCTCGTCGAGCAGGATCAGCGACGGATCGAGCATCAGGCACCGTCCAATCTCGACCATCCGGCGCTGGCCGCCGGACAGGTTGCCGGCCGGGTCACCGGCCCGCTCCGCCACCAGCGGCACGAGTTCCGCGACCGCCGCGTACCGCCGGCGCAGCAGCGCCCGATCGCGCCGGATCAGGAAGCCGCCCATCAGCACGTTCTCCCGCACGGTCATGGACGGGAAGAGCGCCTGCGACTGCGGCACCTGGGTCACGCCGCGGCGCAGGATCTCGTCCGGCGCCAGCCCGCCGATCGGCTGGCCGCCGAGGGTCACCGTGCCGGCGCGCGGGCGCAGCAGCCCGCTGACCACCCGCAGCACTGTGGACTTGCCGGCGCCGTTGGGGCCGACGACGCAGGTGATCGAGCCAGCCGCGCATTCCAGGTCGACGCCCTGCAACACGTCTCCGGCGCCGTACCCGGCGACCACGCCGTCAAGCCTGAGCATCGGCGGTCGCCTCCTCGCCCAGGTACGCGTCGAGCACCACCGGATCCGAACGGATCAGGGACGGCGGCCCGCACGCGATCGGCTTGCCCCGGGAGAAGACCACCACCGGGTCGCACAGCTCCAGCACCATCGGGACGTTGTGCTCCACCACGAGGAATGTCACGCCCTGCTCGTTGAGCCCGCGTACGACGTCGCACAGCCGCCCGACCAGGCTCGGGTTGACCCCGCCGGCCGGCTCGTCCAGCAGGATCAGGCGGGGCTCCATCATGAGCACCTGGGCCAGTTCGACGAGCTTCTGCTGGCCGTACGACAGGGATCCGGCCGGCTGGTCGGCGAAGCGGCTCAGGCCCACGAAGCCCAGCAGCTCCCGGGCCCGGTCTGCCTCGTGGCCGCTGACCGCGCCGGCCAGCATGGTGCGCCAGCGGGCGTCCGGCATGGGCGCCACGACGTTCTGCAGCACGGTCATGCTCTTGAAGAGCCGGGTGACCTGAAACGTGCGGCCCAACCCGAGATGCCCCCGGGTCCACGGCGGGAGCCGGTCGATCCGCTGACCACCGAACCAGATCTCCCCGGCGTCGGCCCGCATCGCGCCGGTCACCAGGTTGAAGAGGGTGGTCTTGCCGGAGCCGTTGGGGCCGATGAGCGCGGTGATGCTGCCCTCGGCCACGGTCAGGTCGGCGCCGTCCACGGCCACGAGGCCGCCGAAGCGCTTGGTCGCCCCCCGGACCTCCAGCAGCGGCCAGCGGTCGGCCATCCGCGAGGTCGGCTCCGGCACCCGCACCGACACCTGCGCGGCGGCGAGTGCCCCCGCCTGATCGGTGTATTCCACGGTCTTCGATCGGCGCCAGCGAGCGATGGTGGGCAGCAGGCCGGCCGGCAGGAAGAGCACCACCAGCACCAGCGCCACCCCGAAGAGCAGCACCCGGCTCTGCGACCCACCACCGTAGACGGTGGCCAGTTCGCCCGCGATCTGCACCGCGAACGCCCCGACGACCGGCCCCCACAGCGTGCCCCGGCCGCCGACGAGCGCGGACAGCACGATCGTGACGCTGCCCAGGATGCCGAACGCGCCGACCGGGTTGAGAAACGTCAGGAAGTAGGCGTACCCCGCGCCGGCCATGCCCACGAAGAACGTGCTGCAGCAGAACGCGAGGATCTTGAACCGGGTGGTGTCGACCCCGATCGCGGCGGCCTTGCCCTCGTCCTCCCGGATCGCCACCAGCCCGGTGCCGAACTTGGTCCGCCGGATCGCCGCGCTGAAGCCGATCGCCGCGACCATGAGCAGGAGGAAGAAATAGTAGAAGGGAACGTTCTGGTAGTCCCGCGACCAGAACGGCAGGTCCAGCGTGATGCCGGTTGAGCCGTTGGTCAGCGCGGACCAGTTGGTCGCGACCACCTGCATGGCCAGCAGCAGCGCGATCGTGATGATCACGAAGGCGTGCCCGCGGGCGCGCAGCACCACCGCGCCGAGGGCCAGCGCGCCCAGCACGGCCACCACGCCACCCAGCGGCGCGGCCAGGAACGGGTTCAGTCCGGTGTGGACGCCCACGATGCCGGCCGTGTACGAGCCCAGCCCCAGGAACGCGCTGTGCCCCAGCGAGACATAGCCGGCGTACCCGGAGATGATGTTCCAGCTGACCGCCTGCACGGCCAGCAGAAACGCCAGCAGCAGCACGGTCTGCGGGTACGCGTCGTACGGCCGGATGACCGGGTACAGGAAAAGCCCCGCCAGCGGAACGAGCCACAGCCTCTTCACGCGACGTCCTCGCGCAACCTCGTGCCGAACAGGCCCTGCTTGCGTACCAGCAGGACGCCGAGGATGACGACGTAGAAGACCAATGTGGACCAGCGCAGCGAGCCGTACGTCGCGGTGAGCGTCTCGGCCAGGCCCAGCACCAACGCCCCGACCAGCGCGCCCGGCAGGCTGCCCATCCCGCCGAGCACGATGATGCCGAGCAGCCGGGATATCCAGTCGTAGTGCGAGGCCGGGAAGAACGGGTACAGCACCGACATGACGGAGCCGCCGACGCCCGTGGTGGCGGTGCCGATCGCGAACGCCAGCGCCGCCGTCGCGGTGGCGCCCACCCCGACGAGCGCGGCGCCGTCGGGGTTCTGCGCCGTGGCCCGGATCGCCCGCCCGGTCCAGGTCTTCGTGAGTACGACGTACAGCAGCGCCAGCACCGCGACGGCCGCCAGGAAGCCGTAGAGCTGTGGCTTGGGCAGCGACACCCCGCCGATCCGGTACGACTCCTCGAAGTAGCCGGGGGTCGCCGAACGGAACTTGTTGCCCGCCGTCACGTTGAGGACGCCCTCGACGGTCAGCGCCAGCCCGAACGTGAGCAGCACCGACATCGAGGCCGACGCGCCCCGGATCCGCACGACGAGCCCCCGGTAGAGCACCCAGCCGAGACCGAACATCAGCGGCGTGGTGACCACCGACGCGACGATCGGGTCGATGCCGGTGTGCCGCCACAGCCACCACGTCACCATGGCCACCAGCACCAGGAAGGCGCCGTGCGCCACGTTGACGATGTGCATGACGCCGAAGATCAGCGTGAGGCCGGCGGCGAGCAACGCGTACACCCCACCGATCAGCACACCGAGCGCCAGCGCCTGCACCAGTTGCGTCATGGGCTACTTCCAGCCCGGCTTGGGGTGGATGATCGTGGTCGTCGTCGCCCGGTCGGCGGGCATGACGATCTCGACCTTGCCGCCCTGCCACTGCGCGAGCAGGAACTGCGACTGCGGCGCGCCGGTCGCGTCCCAGTTCAGCTTGCCGAGGATGGTCTCGACGGAGTTGGCGTGCAGCCAGTCGGCCAGCGCCTTCTGGTCGATCTTGCCGACCGCCGCCACGGCCGCCTGCAACACCTGCGCCGCCGCGAAGGCGTCCGCCGCGTCCTCCGCGGGCGTTTCCCCGTTGTACGCCTTCGCGTACGCCGCGACGAACTCCTCGTTCAGCGGCGTCTTGGCCTTCTCGTTCCAGCTCACCGTGTAGAAGACGCCCTCGGTGTTGGCCAGCCCGACGCCGTCGCTGTACTGGCCGGCGTTGCTGGGCGCCGACGTCTGGAAGAGCACCTTCGGCGAGAAGTTGAGCTGCTTGAGCGAGCGGACCAGCCCGACGCCGTCCTCGAAGACCGCGCCCTGCGCCACCAGGTCGGGCTTCTTCGCCGCGAGCGCACTGGCGATAGTCTGGAAGTTCGTGGCGTCCGGCGGGTACACAGTGGAGTAGACGGTCTTCACGCCGAGCGCTTCCAGGCCCGCCTGCAGCGTCTCGATGACCGGTCGGGTGAACGGGTCGTCCTGGGTCGGGTACGCCGCGGTCTTCGGCCGCTGATCGGCGGGCAGCGACTTGACCCAGTCGAGCATCACGTCGGCCTGCTTCGGCGCGGTCGCCGGCTGGGCATAGATGAGGTACTTGAAGCCGCGCTCGAACATCCGCGGCGCGCCGCCGGCCGGCTCGACGTAGAGCATGCCGTTCTTCTCCGCCACGGCCGAGGCGGGGTAGTTGAGCAACGACGAGAACGTGCCGAGCAGGAGGTCGACCTTGTCCTGCGTGATCAGCCGGGTGTAGTCGGCGACCACCGTGTCCTGGTTGCTGGCGTCATCAGTGATCTTGAGCTCGACCTGGCGCCCGAGCATGCCGCCCTTGGCGTTGACCATGTTGACCCATACCTCGTACCCGCGCTTGGCCTGGGTGCCGGGCTGGGAGAAGTCGCCGGTGAGCGGCAGCGAGATGCCGATCCTGATCGGCTTGTCGGTGTTCGTGGACTGCGCGCTGGGGGATCGCCGCAGCCGGCGACGGCCGCGGCGAGCACGGCGGTGGTGACAAGAGCAAGGCGAGACAGCAGGCCAGCCATGAGGCCCTCCTTGTTTCAGTCTCATATCGCAATCGATTGCGATCCCTGCATCATGTGAGCCGCGCCACTGAGTGTCAATAGTCTGCGCCAAGATGGTGCAATCGGTTGCGGTAAGGTGTGCGGCGTGACGGATCTGGTGCGGCTGGGGGTGTTCGGTCCCTCGGTGCTGGTGGGCGTCGCTGCGGCGACCGGCGCGCTGGACCGGGCCGGCCTCACGGTCGAGGAGGTGCCGGCCGTCTCCTCCGCCCAGCAGTTCGAGGCGCTGCTCGCCGGCGAGCTGGACGCCGTACTGACCAGCCCCGACAACGTGCTCGCCCACCGCGACGCCGACGTGCGCATCCTCGCCGCGATCGACCGCGGGCTGGGCCTGTCGCTGTTCTGCGCGCCCGGCGCCGACCCCGCCAAGCTCCGCGGTGGTGTCCTCGCCGTCGACGTGCCGCGGTCCGGGTTCGCCTTCGTCGCGTACGCCCTGCTGGCCCGGCTCGGCCTGCACGCCGGGCTGGACTACGCGGTGCTGGCGCTCGGGACGACGCCGCGCCGCGCCGCCGCCCTGGCCGCCGGCGAGTGCACGATGAGCGTCCTCAACGCCGGCAACGACCTGCGCGCCGAGGGCGCCGGCTGCACCCGGATCAGCCGCGCGTCCACCCTCGGCCCGTATGTCGGCGCGGTCCTCGCCGCCCCGGGCGCCACGGTGGACGGCGGCAGCGCCGCGCTCTGGGCCCTGACCACCGCCCTGCTGGAGACGTCCCGCGCACTCGTGGCCGGGCGGCTGCACCCGGCCGCGGCGGCGGTGACCGCGGACCGGCTGGGGCTGGACGACGGCGGCGTCCGGCGATACCTGCGCATGCTCGTCGACCCGCGCGAGGGCCTGGTCGGCGACGGGCGCCTGGACCAGCGTGCGCTGCACACCCTGTGCTGGCTCCGTACGGCCCACGGCGCCCCTCCCCCACGCTGGACGAGGGCCTGATCGACGCCCGCTTCCTCCCGCCGGTATAGGGGACGATCATGAGGCAGCCGACGCTGCAGGACGTCGCGGACACCGCCGGCGTACACCGGGGCACCGCCTCGCGGGCGCTGAACCCGGCGACCCGCCATCTCGTCAACGCCGACACGGCCGATCGGGTCGACCGGGCCGCGCGGTCACTGGGCTACCGGCCCAACCCGATCGCCCGCAGCCTGAAGACCTCCCGCTCGGCCAGCATCGGCCTGGTGATCCCGGACCTGACCAACCCGCTCTTCCCGCCGATCGCGCGCGGCGTGGAAGACGTGCTCGGCGAGGTCGGCTACAACGCCTGGATCGTCAACACCGACAACGACCCCGCGCGCGAGGCCGCCGCGGTCGAGTCGATGCGGGTACGCAACGTGGAGGGCTTCGTCTTCGCGACCGCGCGCCTGGAGCACCCGCTGCTGGCGGAGCTGGTCGCCGCCGGCAACCCCGTCGTGCTGGTCAACCGCCGGGTCACCGGGCCGGAGATCCCGTCCGTCACCTCCGACGACGCCACCGGCGTAGGGCTGGCCGTACGGCACCTCGTCGAGCTGGGACACGAGAAGATCGCCCACCTGGCCGGACCGCAGGACCTGTCGACGGGACGCGGCCGGCTGCGCGCCTTCCGCCAGGCGCTGGAGGACCACGGCCTGCCGGACGAGCCCGCGCGGCGCATCATCTGCCCATCGTGGACGGAAGCGGCGGGCGCGGCGGCGCTGACCCAACTGCTCGACTCCGATGTGGACTTCACCGCCGTACTGGCCGGCAACGACATGCTGGCGCTCGGATGCTACGACGTCCTCGCCGAACGCGGGCTGTCCTGCCCCGGCGACCTGAGCATCGTCGGGTTCAACGACATGCCGTTCATCGACAAGCTCAGCCCGCCGCTGACCTCCGTGCGGATCCCGCACTACGAGCTCGGCGCCGAAGCCGCCCGGCTGCTCCTGACCGAAATCCAGGAACCCGGTCGCCACCCCCGCTCCGTCCTCCTCCCCTCACCCTGGTAGTCCGCGGCTCAACCGGCCCCTCCCCTAACCCCACCCCCACGCGCCGCTGCCCCGCCCCGGCGCCCGCGTCGATCAAGGACCTGCGCGTCGATCAAGGGCATACAGCCGTGCTTTGATCTCCAATCCACGACCGTATGCCCTTGATCGACGCGGAAATCCTTGATCGACGCGGAGCCTTTATCGACGCGGGCCGGAGGTCAGGGGTCGCGGACCAGGATGCGAACCGCGCGGGCGCGCGCCACCGCGGCCTCCAGGATGGCGTGCCGGGGGTCGGGCACGTCCAGCAGGTGCGGGGAGCGCAACGAGGCCAGCGGGGACAGGCGCGGCGTGGCCAGGATGGTGTCGACCGTACGGCGGTCACCGCCGCACACCAGGGCCGCCAGCGAGCCCACCTCGGGCAGGAGCAGCCGGGCGGCCAGGTCGGCGGCGTCACCGGCGGCGGCCTTGGCCTGGTTGTCACGCCGGCGGGCGAAGCGCTGCTGCGACCAGCCGCCCGCGGCGGTGCGGCTCTGGACGTACCGGGTGTCCACCTTGGAGACCACGAGCTCTCCTCCGTGGGCGATCCCGACCGCCACCGAAGCCTTGCGGGCCAGCAGGAGCCCGAGCCGGCGGGGTGCGGCCACGGCGGCCACGAAGCCGGGCAGGTCGGCGAACGGCGGGAGCCCGGGCGGCGAGTGCAGTTCGGCGCTGGATCCGTCCGGGGCGTGCAGGTGTATGCCGTACTCCTGGATGGTGAAGCTCGGCGGACCGTGCCGGGTCGCGAAGCCGTCGAGCCAGCGCGCCAGGCGCGCTGGGTCGACTTCGACCCAGCGCCCGCCCCCTGCGGCCGGTCGGCTGCTCACAAGCCGACGGTACGGCATGATCGGGGCATGACGCCGCTCGCCGCCGAGGTCACGGCCCGGCTCACCCGGGTGTACGGCGCCGCGCGCGACCCGGATCGCGCGGCGGCGATGGCGGCGTACATGCGTGGGCAGTTCGCGTTTCTGGGGATCCCGTCGCCGGCGCAGCGGGCGCTCGCCCGGGAGGTCCTGGCCGGGCTGCCCCGGCCGGCGGAGGACGACCTGCGGGACGTGGCGCGGGGGTGCTGGGCGCTGCCGGAGCGGGAGTACCAGTACTTCGCGTGCGGCTGGCTGCGGCGGCACGCGCGGGTGTGCTCGGCCGGGTTCGTGCCGGTGGCCCGCGACCTGGTTACGACGAAGCCGTGGTGGGACACGGTGGACGCGCTGGCCGCGCACCTGGTGGGGCCGCTCGTCGCCGCGCATCCCGCGCTGGTGTCCACGATGGATGAATGGGTCGAAGACGACGACATGTGGCTGGTACGCACGGCGATCCTGCACCAGCTGCGGTACCGGGAGGCGACGGACGCGGCCCGCCTGTTCCGCTACTGCACGAGGCAGGCCGGCCACCCGGACTTCTTCATCCGCAAGGCGATCGGCTGGGCGTTGCGGGAGTACGCCAAAACCGACCCGGCGGCGGTGCGCTCCTATGTGGAGGCGCACCGCCTGGCGCCGCTGTCGGTGCGGGAGGCCCTTAAGAACCTGGCGTGAAGATGACGCCGAGCTTGTCGACCTCGTCGCCGGAACGCCCGTGGAAGCCGCTGATCTGCCAGCCGGCGGGCGCGGTGTACGTGACGGTGTCCGAGGTGGTGGAGCCGCCGGACAGGGTACGGCCGAGGCTGGTGGTGAACCGGATGTAGAAGATCCGGGTGTGGCCGTCGCGGACACCCGCGTTGAGCGTCACCGACGTGATCCGCTCCCCTGAGCCGAGGGTCAGGCTGGCCGCGGTGCCGCCGGTGCCGCCGTGCACATAGGACGCGCCGCCCACGACGATGCCGACCCGGTCCACTCTGGACCCGGCGCGCAGGCTGACCTGGCTGACCCGCTGGTTTGTCGGCACCGTGGCCACGTCGGTGAACGCGGTGCCGTGCGGGCCGCCGAACGCGTCGCTGAGCGAGAGGCTCGGGTTGAGGGTCCAGCGGAAGCCGGCCGCGATCGGGTAGTGGTCGGAGAGCATCTCGTCGTCGGCCGTGCGGAACGCGGCGTTCTCGTTGTTGTACCAGTCCAGGCCGAGCGTGATGTACCGGTTGCCCCGGTAAAGGATCTTGTCGACGACCTCGCAGGCGTTGGTGACGTTCGCGTCGTCGCACACCAGCGCGTCGCTGCCGGCGGCCGGGGGCGTGCCGCCGCGGACCGCCTGCACCCACGCGTCGGTCAACCCGTTGGCGGACACCAGGTCGCGGATGTTGTCGCCGGCGCGGGTGTAGCGGGTGTTCGTGTCGCCGGTGACGATGACAGCGTTGCCCGTCGAGTTGGCCTGGATGAACGCGGACAACTCACTGATGTTGGCGCGCCGCGCGGACAGGTCGGCGTCGGTGGTGCCGGCGTTCGGGTGCAGGTTGTAGAAGTCGACGTAGACGCCCTCGGCGAAGCGGATCCGCGACCAGGTGAACCCCTTGGGCGTCAGGCAGTCGGTGCCGTTGCAGGCGTCCCAGTCGTCCCGGACGAAGTCCGAGTACGGGTAGTCGGACAGCGTGTTGAGGCCGTCCCCGAAGCCGGCCCCGCCGCTGGTCGGCGTCCGGTACGGGTGGGCGTCGGCGGCGTACAGGGCGGCGTGGTAGTTGAAGTCTTCCTGGACGTGGACGACGTCGTACCCGCCGAGCCGGGCGCCGATCAGCGGCGTGTTCGCCGACGGGTTGCCGCTGGACAGCCCCTCGGGCAGGCCGGCGACGTTGTAGGTGAGCACCGAGAAGGTGCCGGTGGATGGCGGAGCCGCCGAGGCGGGAGTGGCCAGGCCAACCGTCAGCAGCGACGCCGCCACGACGACCCGGGAAATCGAGGACATTGCCTCTATCTATCACGACCGGCGCGAGGTTACTATCCAGTACACGAATGTTCCTCACATATTCACAACCGTGAGGCCCCCATGAAGCGACTCGCCCCCTCCGCCGCGGTCCTCCTCACCGCGGCGACCTGCCTCGTCGTGCTGCCCGCGGCGCCCGCCGCCGCGGCGGTGCTCGCCCCCAACGACTACTGCCTGGAGCAGTGTTCGGACATCCTGCCGCCGGGCCAGAACGGCAACGCCACGCTGGTCGAGATCCTCGGCCACCAGGCGTTCGGCACCCGTCCGGCGCACTCCGCCGACCAGCTCGACAAGTACGCCAACCTGGTCTACAACTACGCCGGGCTCACCGACGAGCAGATCGGGACGTACTTCAACAACGCGTCCTTCGGCGTCCCGGCCGGCCAGGCCGAGCGCACCTACCAGCCGCGGTCGGACGTCACGATCGTCCGGGACAGCGCGACCGGCACGCCGCACGTCACCGGCACGACCCGGTCCGGCACCATGTTCGGCGCCGGCTACGCGGGCGCCGAGGACCGCCTCTTCACCATGGACCTCCTCCGGCACGTCGGCCGCGGCACGCTGACCCCCTTCGCCGGCGGCGCACCGGGCAACCGGGCGCTGGAGCAGAGCGTCTGGCGCAACTCGCCGTACAACGAGGCCGACCTGCAGGCCCAGATCACCTCGCTGCGCCAGCAAGGCGGGCGCGCCGAGCAGCTCTACACCGACGTGGAGAGCTACATCGCCGGCGTCAACGCGTACATCACGGCGTGCATGGCGGGCCGCTACTGCCCCGGCGAGTACGTCCTCACCGGACACCTCGACTCCGTCACCAACGCCGGCGGGCCGGTGCCCTTCACGTTGACCGACCTCGTGGCGATCGCCGGCGTCGTGGGCGGGCTTTTCGGCGGAGGCGGCGGCACCGAGATGCAGTCCGCACTGGTACGCATCGCGGCGCGCGCCAAGTACGGCGCCACCGAGGGCGACGCGGTGTGGCAGGCGTTCCGCGCGGAGAACGACCCCGAGACCGTGCTCACCCTCCACGACGGACAGAGCTTCCCGTACGGGGCCGCCGCCAACGACGCGCCCAGCGTGGTCATGCCCGACGCCGGCTCGGCGACGGTGGAGCCGGTCGTGACGAACCAGACGGGCTCGGCGGCCACCACGACGGCCGCCACATCCACCGAGGGTGCCATCGCCCTCGCCGGGCTGACCATCAGCAGCGCGCAGCGCGGGATGTCCAACGCCGTCGTCATCTCCGGCCAGCACACCACCTCCGGGCACCCGGTCGCCGTGTTCGGCCCGCAGACCGGCTACTTCTCGCCGCAGCTGCTGATGATGCAGGAGCTTCAGGGGCCGGGCATCAGCGCCCGCGGCGTCGCGTTCGCCGGCATCAACCTGTACGTCCTGCTCGGTCGCGGGCAGGACTACGCCTGGAGCGCCACGTCGTCCATCCACGACATCACCGACACGTTCGCGCTGCCGCTGTGCACAGTGGACGGTACGACGCCGACGCTGGCCAGCAACCGCTACCTCTACCAGGGGCAGTGCCGGGCGATGGAGGAGCTGTCGCACGTCAACTCCTGGGCACCGACCACCGCCGACTCGACACCCGCCGGGTCGTACAAGATCGTCGCGTACCGGACCGCACTCGGGCTGGTGGGCTGGCGCGGCGCCGTCGGCGGCCAACCGTACGCGTTCGCCCAGCGCCGGTCGACGTACGGCCGGGAGGCCCAGTCGGCGATCGGGTTCCAGATGTTCAACGACCCGAGCGTGATGGGCACCGCGAGCGCGTTCCTCACCTCGGCGTCCAACGTGGAGTACGCGTTCAACTGGTTCTACGTCAACTCCACCCAGTCGGCGTACTTCAACTCGGGGCGCAATCCGATCCGGGCCACCGGGTCCAACCCCAGCCTGCCGATGAGCACGGCGTACGACTGGACCGGATTCGCCGCGGCGGCCGCCCACCCACAGTCGGTCAACCAGGACTACTACGTCTCGTGGAACAACAAGCAGGCCAAGGACTTCGGGTCCGCCGACGGCAACTTCAGCTTCGGCTCGGTGCACCGCGGCGAACTGCTGGACACCCCGGTCAAGGCGGCCCTCGCGGCCGGACAGAAGTTCGACCGGGCCGGGCTCGTACGCGTGGTCGAGAACGCGGCCACTGTGGACCTGCGGGGCAAGGAGGTCCTCGACGACCTGATCCGGGTGCTGGAGAGCCAGACGATCACCGACAGCAGCCTCGCCACGACGGTGAGCCAGCTCAAGGCGTGGCAGCAGGCCGGGGCGACCCGCAAGGAGACCACGGCCGGCTCGAAGACGTACCAGCACGCGGCCGCGATCCGCACCTTCGACGCGTGGTGGCCGCTGCTGGTCAGCGGCGAGTTCAAGTCCGGGCTCGGCACCGATCTGTACCAGGCGCTCGTCAACGCCCTGCAGATCAACGAGTCGCCCTCCGGCCACCAGGCCGGCGACGTCTCCAACCTGCCCTCGTCGGCCAACGAGGCCCAGACCCACAAGGGCTCCTCCTTCCAGTACGGCTGGTGGGGCTACGTGGACAAGGACATCCGCGCGGTGCTGGGCGACTCGGTGTCCGGCGGGCTCGGCCGCACGTACTGCGGCGGCGGCAGCCTGTCCGCGTGCCGGACGATGCTGCTGGACACGCTGCGGACCGCGGCGGCCCAGTCGGCGTCCACTGTGTACCCGGCTGACGACTACTGCTCCGCCGGCGACCAGTGGTGCGCCGACGCGATCGTGCAGTCCCCGCTGGGCGGCATCACCTCGCCGATCATCGCCTGGCAGAACCGGCCGACGTACCAGCAGGTGGTGTCCTTCCCGGCCGGACGCGGGCAGGACATCACCAACCTCGCGGCCGGGCGTACGGTGACCGCGTCGGGGACGCAGTCACCGCACGTGGCCGCGCGGGCGGTGGACGGCGACACGTCGACCCGCTGGGCCAGCGAGTGGGTCGACAGCCAGACGCTCACCGTCGACCTGGGGTCGAGCAAGACCGTGGGCCGCACGATCCTGCGCTGGGAGCCGGCGTACGCGTCGGCGTACCGGATAGAGACCTCGACGAACGGCACCACCTGGACCACCGCGTGGTCGACCACGGCGGGCAACGGCGGCACCGACAACGACGCCTTCACCCCGCGAACGGCGCGCTACGTCCGCTTCGTCGGCGTGACCCGCGCGACCTCCTACGGCTACTCGCTGTGGGAGTTCGAGGTCTATACCGCCTGAGCCGGACCCTCGCCGATCTTGGACCCGTGGGAGTCCAAGATCGGCGGGTCAGGAGAGTGCGGTGCTCAACGCCAGCGCGGCGATGAGCGCCGCACTCAGCAACGCGGTGACCAGCCGGCCGCGCGAGCCGGCCAGCAAGCGGCCGACGAGGCGGCCGCCGCCGGCGATCAGGAGTTGCCAGCTGGCTGAGGCCAGGAAGGCGCCGGCGGCGAAGAGGACCTCTCCCCCGCTATCCAGCCCGTCGGACGCCTGCCGGCCCAGCACGAGCGCTCCGAAGTAGACGATCGTCATCGGGTTGAGCAGGGTCAGACCGAGCAGCCCTCCGTACGCCCGCAGCGGCGTGGACAGGCCGCTGTCCGGCCGCGCCGCGCGGGCCGGGTCGCGGTGGTGCCGGACCGCGGTGACGGCCGTGTGCACCGCCAGCCCCACGAGCACCACGACCGCGATCCACCGCATCGGCGCGGCGGCCGGCTCGATCACCCCGCGAGCGCGGCGCCACCGGCCACCGCGATCACGGCGTAGAGCCCATCGGCCGTGGCCACACCGAGAGCCGCGGCGGCCCCGACCCGGAACGACGTACGGGCGGCCAACCCCATGATCAGGATAGCGATCGCACCGACCGGGATGGCGACGCCGTACCCGGCGATGACGCCGTCGACGAACGCCCCGATCATGACGGCGGGTACGGGATCGCAGCCGGCCGCTCGCCGCGCTGCTGTCGCTTGCCGGACGTGGCGGCAGCGACAGGGACGCGGGTGAGGAAGGTCGGCTCGATCACGCCGCCAGTCTGCGACCAGGTCAGCGCCGCCGGCCACCCATTTTCGTGCGCGCAACGCTACGGTTGCCTCCGTGGGCGCTGCGGGAGTACGGCTCGGCATCGATTTCGGTACGTCCAACACGGTCGCGGTCGTGGCCCTGCCCGGCCGCGAGCCCCGCCCGCTGCTCTTCGACGGCTCGCCGCTGCTGCCCTCCGCGGTCTGCCTGGACCAGGCGGGCCGGCTGCTGGTCGGCCGGGACGCGCTGCACACCTCGCTGGCCTCGCCGGCCTCCTTCGAGCCGTTCCCGAAGCGCTGCATCGACGACGAGACCGTGCTGCTCGGCGAGGCCCAGGTGCCGGTGCCGGACCTGATCGCGGCGGCGCTGCGCCGGGTCGCCGCCGAAGTGGCCGTGGTCAGCTCGGACCCGGTCACCGAGGTGGTCCTGACCTGCCCCGCGGCCTGGGGCGCACGGCGGCGCGACGTGCTGCTCACGGCCGCCGCCCAGGCCCTCCCCGGAACGGTGCGCCTGGTCACCGAGCCCGTCGCGGCGGCCAGCTTCTTCGTCGAGGTGGCCGGCAGCCAGGTCCCGGTCGACCGGTGCGCGGTGGTGTACGACTTCGGCGCCGGCACCTTCGACGCCTCGGTGGTGCGGCGCACCGCCACCGGCTTCGTGACGGTCGCCGCCGAGGGCCTGACGGACGCCGGCGGCCTGGACGTCGACGCCGCCATCGTGGAACGGATCGGCACGACCCTCGGCGTACGCGACCCGGCGATTTGGCAACGGCTGCTGCGCCCGGAGAGCAGCGGCGACCGGCGGGCCAGCCGCCAGCTCTGGGACAACGTGCGGGCCGGCAAGGAGATGCTGTCCCGCGCCACCACCACACTCATCCACGTACCGCTGTTCGACGCGGACGCGCCGCTCGGCCGGGAGGAACTGGAGGAGATCGCCGCACCGGTCCTGCAGCAGACGATCGGTGCGGTCCGGCTGGTGCTCCAGCGCGCCGCCATCGAGGCGCCCGAGGTCGCCGCGGTGTTCCTGGCCGGCGGCTCCAGCCGCATCCCCGCCGTGGCCACCGTCCTGCACCGAGCGCTGGGCATCGCACCGACCAATGTGGAGCAGCCCGAACTCGCCGTGGCCGAGGGCAGCCTCCGTACCGTGGAATCGGCCCCCCACGAGGAGCCGACGACGACGGCCTGGCCCGACCTCCCAGGCGTGGCCACGCCCGCCCGGCCGCGGCGCCGGCCCGCGGTGATCCTCGCGGTCGGCGCGGCGTTGGCGGTGTTCGCGGCGGCCGGCGTGGCCGCGGCGGCCGCCCTCGGCGACGACGACGCGCAGGGGCAGGGCGCCGGCCCGACCACGACGCCCACCGCCGCGAGCCCATCGCCCACGCCGTCGCCGACCCCGTCGCTCGCGCCCAACCTGGACCCTTGTCTGGTCGGAACCTGGCGGTCCACGTCGATCACGGCCTTCCACGCGATCAGCGGCGACCAGGTCGCGCTCACCGGCCGCGCCGGCGTCGTCGCGACGTACCGGCCGGACGGCGTCCTCACGCAAGACTTCAACAAGAGCACCGACACCGCGGCCAACCACGACGGCGCCCGGTGGAGCGAGAAGGTAAGGGGCACGGCCAGGATGCGCGTCCGGCACACGGACGGCAAGGAGTACATCAGCGAGGTCCAGGCCAAGGGGACGGTCACGCTGTACCGCAACGGAAAGCGGAACAACCAGATCCCGCTGTCCTTCATCCTCGAACCGGAGGAGTACTTCTGCTCCGGCGACCGGCTGGAGTTCCACGGCGGGGGCGTGAGCGTGTGGACCCGCCTGGCATAGGGGGTGACGGGGATGGCCAGGTTCCGGATTCTCGGCACACTCGAAATCGACCCCGCCGGCGGGCAGCCGGCGACGCTGACCGCGACCAAACCCCGCACCCTGCTCGGCGTGCTCCTGCTGCACGCCAACCGCCCGGTGGGCGTCAGCGCGCTGACCGACGCGCTGTGGCCGCTCAAGCCGCCGCGGACCGCCGCCGGCGCCCTACGGACGCACGTCTCCACCCTGCGTACGTCGCTACGCCTCACCGGGCTGACCGCGCGGCCACCCGGATACCAGCTCGACATCGCCCCGTACGACCTGGACATGCTCCTGTTCGACCGGCTCGCCGAGGAAGGGCACCGGGCGACGGGACGCGGCGACCTGGCCGGCGCGGCCGACCTGTGGGAGCGGGCCCTCGCCCTGTGGCGCGGGCGGCCACTGGACGGCATCGAGGTGGGCCCGGCGGCCGAGTCCACCCTGGCCGACCTCGCTGAGCGACGGCTCACACTGCTGGAGCACTGGGCACAGGCCCGGCTCACCCTCGGCCGGCACTCCGACGCGCTGCCCGCGCTCGCCGCCGCCGCCACGGAGCAGCCGCTGCGCGAGCGGTTGCACGAGCTGACCATGCTGGCGCTGTACCGCGCCGGGCGGCAGGCCGACGCGCTGGACGCGTTCCGGCGCCTGCGCCGCCGCCTCGTCACCGAACTGGGCGTCGAGCCGGGCCAGGCGCTGCAACGGCTCCAGCGGCAGATCCTGTCCGCCGACCCGGCACTGGACCCGCTCCGCGAGCCGGTCACCGCCCGCGCCCCCGTACCCCGGCAGCTGCCACCCGACGTCGCCGCGTTCACCGGCCGGCATCGCGAGGTGGCGGCCATCCGGGCCCGGCTGCCCGCGACGTCGCCACTGCGCCCGATGCCGATCGTCGCCATCGACGGAGCCGGCGGGGTCGGCAAGTCCGCGCTCGCCATCCACATCGCACACCGGCTGGCACACCGCTTCCCCGACGGCCAGCTCTACGTCGACCTGCAGGGCGCCACCGCCGGCCTGCGCCCGCTGCCGCCGCTGGAGGTGCTCGGCCGCTTCCTTCGTGCCCTCGGCGCCCGCGAAACCGATGCCACCACAGTGGACGAGGCCAGCGCGGCGTTCCGGGCCGTAGCGGCTCCCCGGCGGCTGCTCGTGGTGCTGGACAACGCACACAGCGCCGAGCAGGTGCGCCCGCTGCTGCCGGCCGGACCGCACACCTCCGTGGTGGTGACCAGCCGCCGCATGCTCTCCACTCTGGACAGCGCCACCCACGTACGCCTCGACGTACTGCCGCCGACCGAGGCGATCCAGTTACTGGGGCGGCTCTGCGGCACCGACCGCATCGCCGCCGACCCGGCCGCCGCGCAGGGCCTGGCCCGCTGGTGCGGGCGCCTGCCGCTGGCCCTACGCATCGCCGGCGCCCGACTGGCGGCCCGCCCGGCCTGGCCGGTGCGCGAGCTCGCCGACCGGCTGTCCGACGCCCGCCGCCGCCTCGACGAGCTGCAGATCGCCGAGCTGGGCGTGCGGTCCAGCTTCCAGGTCGGGTACGAGCTGCTGCGTGACGGCGGCGACGCGGACGACCGGGAAGCGGCGTACGCGTTCCCGTTGCTGGCTCAGCCGGACGCGGCCGACCTGAGCCTGCCGGCCGTCGCGGCGCTCCTCGACCTCAGCGAGGCCGCCACCGAGCGGATCCTGGACCGGCTCGTCGACTGCCAGCTCGTGGCCAACCCGGCGCCCGGCCGCTACCGCCTGCACGACCTCCTGCGCCTCTTTGGACGGTCCCTCTTGGACAGCCGGACTGGGCCGCTCACCCGCCTACTTCGCTGGTACGCGTCGACCGCCTGGCAGGCGTTCCGGCTACTGCGCCCGGCCGACCCGCGCCCGGCGAGCGCCGGCGAATGGGCGCAGGGCGGCACACCGTTCCCGGACGTCGAGCGGGCCCTGGACTGGCTGGAGGCCGAACGCCCCAACCTGCTCGCCGCCGTACACCAGATCGCGGAGGCGCCCGAACTGCCGGCGGCCGCGGCCACCAGCCTGGCCCGCGCGCTGTTCGCGTTCTTCCACGTGCGCGGCTACCTCAACGACTGGGTCGAGGTGAACGAGACGGCCCGCACGGTCGCCCGCCGGGCCGGTGACCCGGTCGCCGAGGCGCACGCCTGTCGCGACCTGGGCGCCGCGTACGAGGTACGCGGCGAATACCCCAAGGCGCTCGACCGCCTGCGCGCCGGCCTCGACCGGTACGCCGCGGCTGGTGACCGCGCCGGGGAAGCCGCCTGCCTGAACGGCCTCGGCGCGGTGCACGACAGCCTCGGCCAGCTCCACCAGGCCGCTGACTGCCTGGAGCGGAGCCTGGCCATCGCTCGGGAGCTGAACGACCCGCACACCCGGGGAATCAGCCTCAACAACCTCGGCGAGGTCTACGGTGGACTCGGCGACTACAGCCGGGCCGTCGCCAGCCTCCGCGAGGCCCTGACCATCTTCCGCGGCACCGGCAACCGGCGCAGCCAAGCGACCGCCCTCAACAACCTGGCCCAGGTGTACGAGCGGCAGGGCTCCTTCGCCGACGCCTTATCGTGCTACGAAGAGAGCTACGCGATGTTCGTGGACCTGGGCATCGCGGTCGGGCAGGCGACCGTGCTGGCGGCGCTCGGCCGGGTGCAGCGGCTCCTGGGCCGGCACGCCGACGCCCTGGACCGGCTGCGGGCCGGCCTCGCCGTCGCGGAACGGGTGGACGAACGCCGCAGCGCCGCCATCTGCCTGCGCGAGTTGGGCACGACCCAGTGGGAACTCGGCGAGCAAGACCAGGCCCGCGAAGACTGGCGCCACGCACTTGCGATCTTTCAAGAATTGGGCGTCCCCGAAGCCGACGAAGTCCGCGCCCACCTCCTCCGCGGAGCCTAAGCCCCTCCTCTCCCCGTCGATCAAGGGCATATGGCCGTGCTTCGATCTCCAATCCACGACCCTTTGCCCTTGATCGGCGCCGAGTTCCTTGATCGGCGCCCGCGGCCGAAGCCAGCAACTAAACGCTGGCGTTACTAAACATCAGCGTTTAGTCTTGAAGAATGGCGGACGCCTGGGAGGTCGTCTTCGTCGCGGAAGTCGTTACGTGGGTACGACGAGAACATCCCGCTGGCCGAGAAGCGGTACGAGTCCCACCTGGCCGAGCTGGAGTTGAGGGAGTACGAATGAGCACGACGCCGTGGAATGAGATGCGGCAGCGGATGGAGCAGGCACGTGCTGCCAAGGGCCTCCCGCCGCGGACCGACACGGACCGCCAGGCCGACGTTGACCGGATCCGGGCCGAGGCGCGGGCCTTCCAGCTCGCCGAGCTGCGTCGTGGGCAAGACCTCACCCAGCAGGACGTCGCCGGGACGATGGGGGTCTCCGCGCCACGCGTCTCCGCGATCGAGCGCGGCGATGTCGAGCGGGTGGAGCTGTCGACGCTGCGCGCCTATGTCGAGGCCCTCGGCGGCAGACTGCAGGTTATCGCCGAGTTCGGCGACAACCTTTACCGAGTCGCCTGACCAAAGCTCCCCAGGGAGCGGCGGATGAGGCGCCACTGGAGGACCACCGCGACCACGGTCAGCGCGAGCATCACGAGCGTGGCCGCCGAGGCGTACCCGTAGCGCAGGTACTCGAACGCGTTGCGGTACACGAACAGCGACAGGTACGTCGTCGCGTACGGTGGCGGGCCGCCGTCGGTCACCACGAGCGCGGGCACGAACGACACCTGGAAGCTCAGGATCGTGTCGCGCACCAGCAGCAGCCCCAGCACCGGCGCGATCAGTGGCAGGGTGATCCGGCGGAAGATGTCCCATCCGGTGGCGTCCTCGATGGCGGCCAGCTCGTACACCTCGGGTGGCAGGGCGAGGCGCGCCGCGAGCAGGACCACAAAGGACTCCCCGATCGTGAAGAGGCTCATCACGACGATCGCCGCCCGCGCGTCGGTCGGATCGGTGAGCCACTGCGGCGGCGTGCGACCCAGCGCCGTCAGCCCGTTCTCGCCGCCGACCCGCAGGAGTTGGTTGACCGGGCCGTACAGCGGGTTGAACAGCCACAGCCACAGCAGGCCGTACGCCACCTCCGGGACCGCGGTGGGCAGGGCCGCGACGGCGCGGGCCGTGCCGACGCCGGGCGCCCGCCGGTGCAGCAGCAGCGCCAGCCCCAGAGCCACAAGCAACCGCAACGGTACGGCGACGGCCGCGAACACGAGCGAGTTCACCAGCGCCGTACGGAATATGTCGTCGCCGGCCAGTTCGGTGAGGTTCGCGGTGCCGGTCCACTGTGGTGGCTGCACGAGGTCGTAGTCGGTGAACGCGAACGCCAGCGTCACGGCCGCCGGCAGGAAGACGAGCAGGACCAGCCCCACGGTGTACGGCGCCAGCATGAGGCCCAGCTGCCGCCGGCTCATACGCGCTGGCCCGTGACGGCGTCGAAGACGTGCACGTCGGCCTCCCGTACGGCCACGCGCACCTGCGCTCCGGGCGCCGGCCGGTCGGCGGCGGGGATCCGGGCCACCATCGGATGCTCCCCCAACCGCAGGTAGGCGTGGGCGTCCTCGCCGACGACCTCCACCCGTTCCACGGTGGCGGCGACGCCGTCCGCGCCGAGCCGCACGGCGGCCGGCCGGACGCCGATCACCTGGCCGGTGCTGGCCAGCCCCGGCAGCGGGCCGTCAGCCGGCAGCAGGTTCATCGGCGGCGAGCCGACGAAACGGGCCACGAACGTGGTCGCCGGCGTCCGCCAGATCTCGTCGGGCGTGCCCACCTGCTCGATGCGCCCCGCGCGGAGGACGGCGATCCGGTCGCCCAGCACGAGCGCCTCGACCTGGTCGTGGGTGACGTGCAGCATCATGCCGCCGACCCGGCCGTGCAGGGCCTTCAGTTCGGCGCGCATCTCCACCCGCAGCTCGGCGTCCAGGTTGGACAGCGGCTCGTCGAGCAGGAAGACGTCCGGCTCGCGCACCAGCGCGCGGGCCAGGGCGACACGCTGCCGTTCACCGCCGGAGAGCTGGCCGGGCCGGCGGTCGAGGAGATGGGCGCAGCCGACGACCGTGGCCGCCCGATGCGCCCGTTCCCGCGCTTCCGCCTTCGGTGTGTCCCGCACGATCAGCCCGAACGCGATGTTGTCCGCCGCGGTCAGGTGTGGGAAGAGGGCGTACGTCTGGAAGACCATCGCCACGTTGCGGCGGCCGGGCCGCAGCCGCGTGACGTCACGCCCGCCGATCGCGACGCGGCCGGCGGCCAGCGGTTGGAGGCCGGCGACCACACGGAGCAATGTGGACTTGCCTGCGCCCGACGGCCCGAGGACGACGAGCAGTTCGTCGCGGGCGACCGCCAGGTCGACGCCGTGCAGGACCTCGGTGGCGCCGTGCGTGACGCGTACTCCGTCGAGGACCAGCGTCACGGTGTTTCGCCGCGGGCGAAGAGTGGCCGGGTCTGTTCGTCCAGCTGCCGGATGACGTCGTCGAGCTTGTCGCCGCGGTACAAGGCGTTCTCCAGGATGCCGCCGGTGACGTCCTCGATCTCCGGCCAGGTGGAGATGGTCGGGACCGGCTTCACCGTGGCGATCGCGTCGAGGAAGACCTGGGCGTTGCGCGGCGGCTGCGCCGGGTCGAGGAACGCGCTGGACTTGGCGACCTCGATGTTCGACGGCACGGTGCGGCCGGTGCCGGCGATGATGCGCTGCCCCTCGGGACCGACCGCGAACTCGAGGAAGCGCCACGCCGCGTCCTTGGCCTTGGAGCCGCGGGTGATGCAATACGCGTCGGAGTGCAGGATACCGACCCGCTGCCCGTACGTCGGCAGCGGCGCGACGTCCCACTCGAAGTCCTTGATGGTACGGAACGTGGTGGTGACCCGCCGGGACTCCAGCAGCATGGCGAGGCGCCCGTTGGCGAAGCGGGAGGCGTCGTCCTCCGCCTCCACCTCCTCGTCGGTGGGCACCACGCCGTACGCCAAGCGCAGCTCGACGAAGTTGCGCAGCGCCTCCCGGGCCGCCGGCGAGTCGAACGTGAACCGGGTGGGCTTACGGTCGTTGTCGACGATCTGACCGCCGTTGGACCACACGAACGGCGCGACCCGGATCATCACCGGCTCCACACCGAGGCCGTACACGGCGACCCGGGCGCTGCCGCCCTCGGCCTCGGTGCCGCGGACGATGGCGCCGCTGGCGTTGCGGGTCATCGCGGTGGCAGTGGTGATCAGGTCGTTCCAGGTCCAGCCCGGCTTCGGCTCGGCGACGCCGAATTTCTTGAAGAGGGTGCGGTTGTAGTACACGGCGAGGCTGGACGCGTTCTGCGGCAGGCACAGCTGCTGGTCGCGCCAGCGAAACGCGCCCATCGCCTGCGGGTAGAAGTCCTCGCTTTTGACCACAGTGGACTTCGCGAGCCGGCCGTCCAACGACTCGATCGCGTTCTTCGCCGCGAACTGGCCGTAGAAGCGGTAGTTCATCAGGAAGAGGTCCGGTGGCGAGCCGCCCGCGATCGATGTGGACAGCCGGGTGATGAGGTCTTCCCGGTCGCTCGCCTCGATCAGCTGCACCTCGGCACCCGGCGCCGCCTTGCCGTACGCGGACACGAGCGTGCGGAACGCCTCGAGCTCCTCGGGTGCGCCGAAGACGAGCAGCCGGATCGAGGCGGGCGCGTCCGCCGGCTCCGGTGCGCCGCACCCCGCGAGCAGGACCACCGGCAACAACAAGGCGAGCAATCGCATCATGACTCCCGGTACTGGTGAAGGAACCTACGCTGCGCGACTACGAAGACGGCGAGCGGCGGGACCGTGGTGAGCACGGCGCCGGCCAGGAAGACCGGGAAGTTCGTCGGGTCGAGCGTGGCGAGCGAGCGCAGGGCGAGCGGAAGGGTGAACAGGTCGCGGTCGTAGACGTACACGAGCGGGTCGAGGAAGTTGGACCAGGTGAGCACGAACGTCAGCGCCGCGATCGCCGCGGTCACCGGCCGGACCAGGGGCATGGCCACCCGCCACCAGGTCCGCAGTGGACTGAGGTCTTCGAGCCGGCAGGCGTCGTACAGGTCGGCCGGCAGCGCGCGGAACGCCAGGTAGTACACCAGCGGATAGAGCGGCGAGGTGGCCAGCAGCGCCGGCGCCACGAGCGGCGCCAGCGTGTCCGTCAGTCCGAGGGTACGGAACAGCGCGAACCGGGGTACGAGCAGCGCGGTGGCCGGAGCCATCAGCGCGCCGAGCGAGGCGACCACGACGACCGCGGTGAGCCGGCGTGGCAGTTGGGTGAGGGCGAACCCGGCCAGCGCCGCCACGAGCACGCTGACCGGGACCGCGACCGCTGCTACGACGACCGAGTTGACGCCGGCGCGTACCAGACCGCCGAGGTCGACGGCCTGGGTGTACCCCTCGGCGGACATCGGGTCCGGGAGGAGTTGCGGGCCCGGTGGGGGCGGCAGCCCGGGCCGCCGCAGTGATCCCGCCACCAGCATCAGCAGCGGCGGCAGGAACACCGCGACGACGGCTACCGCCCCGACGGAGCGCCACCTCATCTATCAGTCAAGGTTGAGCCGCCACGCGGACAGGCCGTGGGTGGCCGCGTACACGATGCGCTTGCCGGGCAGGATCGTCAGGCCGGCGACCTCGACGTTGGGCATCCCCGGCGCCGCCTTCGTCCACGTCGTCGTGCCGGCCGCGAGGCGCAGCACGCCGAAGTCGGTCGAGGCGTACAGGTCGCCCTTGACGTCGTCGCGGACGAGGTCGGTGACCGGGATGTCGCCGAAGTCGTACGACCGGTCGACCCAGGTGGACGTGCCCGCGGCGGGGTCGAACGTGACCTCGAAGACGTGCCCCGGGGTCGCCGTCGTGTTCACGTTGTAGCCGCTGTAGGAGATCCACGCGTGGTTGCCGTTGTTCGGGTCGACGTGGATGCTGCTGACGAACCGGTTGGGCGTCACCGCGTCGTCGTCGACCCGGGCCCACGCCACGGACGCCGCGGGCTCGGCGTCCACGTTGGACGTCACGAACACGCGGCCGGTCGTGGTGGCCGCCCAGGCGCTCGACGCGTTCGCCGTCGTACGCTCGATCGCCGCGACCGCGCCGCCGGCCCGGTCGCCCCAGAACGGGTCGACCAGCCGGTTGGGCCCCAGCTCCGCCCAGTCGCCACAGGTGGCCTCGAACGTGCCGGTCCACGTGTTGCAGACCCGGTTCGCCTCGGCCAGGCTGCGGTCGCCGAGCCCGAACGTCTTGGTGCGGTACGCCGTCCGGCCGGTGCCGGCGAACATCGTGCCGCTGACCTTCGGATCGCTGATCACCGGCGAGTAGAACTGCGACCCGGCCTGGCCGGCGAGCTGATCCGCGGTCCAGATCCAGTCCGGCATGGCGCCGTTGTTGAAGTTCACCTCAGGTGTCGTGTCGTTGTACGTGTGGAAGCGGAAGCTCCTGTTGGTGACGTCGAAGCCGGACTGCCCGCCGTCACCGATGATGGTGTTGAGCCACCGGGTGCGGTTGCCGCCGTTCTCCCAGGTCCCGTTGTCCTGCGTGCCGCCCTGCAGCAGCGTGTGGTCGTGCGGGCTCACCGATAGGCTCATGAACTGCAATGTGGACAGTCCACTGTTGATACCGTCCAACCTGGACGGTATCCGGGAGAGCATCTGCCGGCACCGGTCCAGCTGCACCGGGGTCAGCTGCCGGTCCGGGTTGTCGCACCACGCCGAGCGGTTGACGAACGTCCCGCTCGACCGCATCACGCCGCCGTCGTTCGTCTCGAAGAACTGGAACGGGTTGCGCGGGTTGGTGACGATGTCGTGCTGGTCGGGGTGCAGCCCGTTCGGGTGCAACTCGTCCGTGCCGTCGAACGTCATGTCCGTACCCGTCGCGCCGGCGTCGGTGGACAGGATCACCGCCCGCTTGTTGGCGATCGTCTCGCCGTACGCGTAGGACCCGCCGGCGTACACGATGTCGGGGTGGCCGTCGGGCGTGTGGACGAACACGTCGTACCAGCACTGTCCACCGCAGAGGTTGTACCAGGCGAAGCCCGGGTCGGCCACGTTGGCGCTGGTCAAATCGGTGTACACGGGCGTTCCGGTGGCGACGTCGTCGCTGCGGAAGAGCCGGGCGTACGGCGCGCCGGTGTTGCCCTCGTAGACGTACATCCGGGTCTGGCCGCTGGGCAGGCGGGTGACGTCGAAGGCCGGACGGGTCTGGATGATCGCCGCGTTGAGCGACGGCTTGATCTGCGTCCAGGTCGCCCCGGCGTCGTTGGAGCGCCAGACGCCGCGCGCGTACGACGAGGCGTACACGATGCTGGAGTTGGCCGGGTCGAGCTCGACCTGGCGGACGCCGCGCGGCGAGCAGGTGGCGGTGTTGGCGAACTCGCCGGCGCTGCCGGTGCAGTCGGCGGCGTTGACCGAGCCGTTGTGGATGAACGCGAAGGTCTTGCCGCCGTCCGTCGACTTGTACAGGCCCCACTTCGCCGCGCCGGGCGTCGGCCGGGTCACGCCGGTGCAGCACACGCTCGACATGCCGGTCAACGCGGTGGTCGTGCCGACGTACAGCGTCTTGGGGTCGCCGGGCTTGACCACGATCTCGCCGATGCCCTTGCCGGCCAGCTCCGCCTTGCCCAGCGGGCCGATCCAGGTGCGGCCGCCGTTCACCGACTTGTAGAGGCCGACGCCGGCCGCGCAGCCCGAGCCGCAGATGTTGGCCTCGCCCGTACCCAGATAGATCGTGTTGCGGGTGGGGTCGTTCTTGTCGATGGTGACCGCGCCCGCGCTGTTGATGTCCAGCGGCCCGGCCAGGTATTCCCACTTCGGCGCCTTGCGCAGGATGTCGTCGGTGCGCCAGACGCCGCCGCCGGCCGGCGTGATCCACGCCCGGCAGGAGCCCGGCCAGCACCGGTCGCTGATCGCGATCGAGGTGGTGCGGCCGCCCGCGACATACTCGTTCGGCACATAGTTGGAGGAGTTGCGCAGCGGCGTGTCGGGGTAGACCGCCTCGCTGGGCCCGACCGGGAACCAGGTGCCCTTCTTGGCCTTGCCCCGCGGGAAGCCACGGTTGAACGACGTGGTGAACGCCCGCTTGGCGGCGTCGACCTCGGCGACGGCGATGGCCGTGTCCGGGTACGCCCGCTTCAGGTACTCGGCATCGGCCGCGGAGGCCGGGCCTTCCAGGGCCATGCCGCTGTTGCCGGGCATCGCCTGGCGAAGCTTTTCGAGGTGCCTGGCGAGGGCGGTCGGTACCTCCGCCTCGCCGGTCACGGCGGTGGGTGCGGCCGGTGCGCCGGACAGGTAAACGGCGACCAGACCGGTCGAGACAACGAGCAGGCCGACCGCTACGCCTGCCAGGGATTGACGACGTCTTCGGGTCACGGGGGTCCCCTTCCCTGGGGTGCCGCCGCCGCGCAATGACCAGCAGAGATCGTCAGCCGTCACTGGCGACGCTTTCAGCACCTTCCCAGAAAAGAACACCTGCTCACAAGCATGTAGATGTAACGATCAGCGACAACCCCGTCGATCAAGATCCAATGCCCTTTCGGGTACGCCAACGGACGCGACCCGGGGGTGCGCCGGCATGCCGCATCCTCCCGAGACTTACGTGAAGGATCTGAGTCGCCCCAGCGACCCAAATCCTTCACGTTCATGCAGGCTCTCACCAGGTGAGATCGACCGGCCATGGCTAGTGGCCAACCGCGTCGATCAAGGGCAAACGGCCGCGGATTGGAGATCAAACCACGGCCGTTTGCCCTTGATCGACGCACGAAAAGGGTAGGAGGAGGGAGAGGGGAAGCTAGACGTTGAAGCCTAGGGCGCGGAGCTGGTCGCGGCCCTCGTCGGTGATCTTGTCGGGGCCCCACGGCGGGAGCCAGACCCAGTTGATCCGGAAGTCGCTGACGAGGCCGCCACCTGGGCCGCCGGTCAGGGCCGACCGGGTCTGGTCTTCGATCACGTCGGTGAGCGGGCAGGCCGCCGAGGTCAGCGTCATGTCCAGCGTCGCCACGTTGTCGTCGTCGATGTGGATGCCGTACACGAGGCCGAGGTCGACCACGTTGATGCCGAGCTCCGGGTCGACGACGTCCTTCATCGCCTCTTCGACATCGGCCACCGGGGCCTTACTAGTAGCGGTCACGTCACTCATGCCTTCACCTCCGGAGCCGCCGACGGTGCGACGGCAACACCCGCGCGCGCCGCGGCGTCCTTGAACGCCATCCACGGTAGCAACGCGCACTTCACTCGGGCCGGGTAGCGAGCCACCCCGGCGAACGCCACCCCGTCGCCGAGCAGCTCCTCGTCCGGGGTCACCTGGCCCCGGCCGCCCATCAGCTCGACGAAGCCATCGAGAACCCGAAACGCCTCGTCGGCGCTCTGGCCGCGCAGCAGCTCGTACAGCACGCTGGCCGACGCCTGGCTGATCGAGCAGCCCATGCCGTCGTACGAAATGTCCGAAAGGCGGGAACCATCGAGTGCCACCCGAATGGTCACCTCATCGCCACACGTCGGGTTCACATGATGCGCCTCGCCAGCGAAAGGCGATCGCAGGCCACGGCCGTGCGGGCGCTTGTAGTGATCCAGGATGATCTCCTGGTACAGCTGGTCGAACTCCATCAGCCGAACACCCTCCGCACCTGCTCCAGGCCGCGCACCAGGGCGTCGACCTCGCCGACCGTCGTGTAGAGGTAGAACGACGCGCGGGTCATGGCCGGTACGCCGTACCGCACGCAGATCGGGCGGGCGCAGTGGTGGCCGACGCGCACCTCCACACCGACCGAGTCGAGGATCTGACCCACATCGTGCGGGTGTACCCCGTTGAGGTCGAACGAAATCGTGCCGCCGCGGCCCACCGGCGTCGTCGGGCCGAAGATCCGCAGGCCCGGGACGGTCGCGAGAGCGTCCAGGGCGTACGTGGTCAGCTCCTTCTCGTGCCAGCGGATGGCCTCCATGCCGACGCTCGTCAGGTAGTCGACGGCGGCGCCCAGCCCGATCGCCTCGGCGATCGGCGGCGTGCCGGCCTCGAACCGGGCCGGCGGCGGCGCGAACGTCGACCGCTCCAGCGTGACCGTCTCGATCATCGAGCCGCCGCCGAGGACCGGCGGCATCGCGGCGAGCAGCTCGTGCCGCCCCCACAGCACGCCGATGCCGGTCGGGCCGCACATCTTGTGACCGGTGAACGCGATGAAGTCGACGTCGAGGTCGGCCACGTCGACCGGGATGTGCGGCACCGCCTGCGACGCGTCGAGCATGACCAGCGCGCCCACCTCGCGGGCCCGGGTGGTGATCGCGGACGTCGGGTTGATGGTGCCGAGGGTGTTGGAGACCAGCGCGTACGAGACCAGCTTGGTGCGCTCGTTGACCAACTCCTCCAGCGGAGAGAGGTCGAGCCGGCCGGCGTCGGTCACCCCGAACCAGCGCAGCGTGGCGCCGGTCCGCTCGCACAGCAGCTGCCACGGCACGATGTTGGAGTGATGCTCCATCTCGGAGATCACGATCTCGTCGCCAGGGCCGATATTGAAGGAAGAGCCCGGCCCGGCGTTCGACATCGCGTACGCCACGATGTTGATCGCCTCGGTGGCGTTCTTGGTGAAGACCACCTCGTCCGGGGTGGCCGCGTTGATGAACGCCGCCACCTTGGCCCGCGCGCCCTCGTACGCCTCGGTCGCCTCGGTGCCGAGCTGGTGCACCGAGCGCGCGACGTTGGCGTTGTGCCGCTCGAAGTGCTCCCGCATCGTGTCGATCACCTGTTGCGGCTTCTGCGAGGTGTTGCCGCTGTCCAGGTACACCATCGGGTGCCCGTTGACCTCCCGGCCCAGGATCGGGAAGTCGGCACGCACCTTCTCGACGTCGAAGCGCGGCACGTCGCCGTACTGCGGCATGCCTTGCGGGATCGCGATCGTGGTCATGCGCCGTGCCCCTCCCTATGCCGCAGCCGGTCCGGCGCCTGCGAGGTAGCGCTCGTAGCCTTCGGCTTCGAGCTTCTCGGCCAGCTCCGGGCCGCCCTCCTCGACGATCCGGCCGGCGACGAAGACGTGCACGAAGTCCGGCTTGATGTAGCGCAGGATCCGGGTGTAGTGGGTGATCAGCAGCAGGCCGGTCTCGCCGGTGGCGCGGACCCGGTTGACGCCCTCGCTCACCACGCGCAGCGCGTCGATGTCGAGGCCGGAGTCGGTCTCGTCGAGGACCGCCACCTTGGGCTTGAGCAGCTCCAACTGCATGATCTCGTGCCGCTTCTTCTCGCCGCCGGAGAAGCCCTCGTTGACGTTGCGCTGGGCGAACGCCGGGTCCATGTGCAGACGCTCCATCGCGGCGCGCAGCTCGCCGGCCCAGGTGCGCAGCTTCGGCGCCTCGCCGTCGATGGCGGTCTTGGCCGTACGCAGGAAGTTGGCCACGGATACGCCGGGCACCTCGACCGGGTACTGCATCGCCAGGAACAGCCCGGCACGGGCCCGCTCGTCGACGGTCATGGACAGCACGTCGACGCCGTCGAGCAGCACCGAGCCGCCGGTGATCTGGTACTTGGGGTGGCCGGCGATCGAGTACGCCAGGGTCGACTTGCCCGACCCGTTCGGCCCCATGAGGGCGTGCGTCTCGCCCGCCCGCACGGTCAGGTTGACCCCGGCCAGAATCGGCTTGAGCTCGCCCTCGGGCAACTTCACCGACACCTGCAGGTCGCGGATCTCCAGGGTGCTCATGACGGGACTACTCCATTGCTAGGCGTGAGCGATACGTAAACTTCGCCGTCGCGGATCTCGACGGGAAAGACGGGGACGGGCTCGGTCGCGGGCAGCCCGGTGGGCTCGCCGGTCCGCAGGTCGAAGCGCGAGCCGTGCAGCCAGCACTCCAGCGTGCAGCCGTCGACCTCGCCCTCCGACAGCGGCACCGCGGCGTGCGAGCACTCGTCGTAGATGGCGTAGAAGTTGTCGTCTTCCGCGTGCACCACGGCGATCTCGGTGCCGTCGATGTCGGCACTGATCGTGCTGCCCTTGGGGACGTCGTCCACCGAACAAACCTTGATCATGTGCCCGCCTTCGCCAACCGATCCTCGATCGACGCGCCGAGCCGCTCGCGCAGCTCCTCGACCGGGATCTTGTTGATCAGCTCGGCGAAGAAGCCGCGCACGACCAGCTTGCGCGCCTCACCCTCCGGGACGCCGCGGGACATCAGGTAGAAGAGCTGCTCGTCGTCGAAACGGCCGGTCGCGCTGGCATGGCCGGCGCCGGCGATCTCGCCGGTCTCGATCTCCAGATTGGGTACGGAGTCCGCGCGCGCTCCGTCGCTCAGCAGGAGGTTGCGGTTGATCTCGTACGTGTCGGTGCCGGTCGCCTGCACCTGGATCAGCACGTCGCCGACCCAGACGGTGTGCGCGCTGTCGCCCTGCAACGCGCCGCGGTAGCCGACGTAGCTGCGGCAGTCCGGCACGCTGTGGTCGACGAGCTGGCGGTGCTCCAGGTGCTGGCCGGCGTCCGCGAAGTACAGCCCGTACAGCTCGGCCTCGCCGCCGCGCCCGGTGTAGTCGACGCTGGTGAACTGCCGGACCAGGTCGCCGCCCAGGGACACCTGGATGTGCGTGACGCGGGCGTCCCGGCCCAGCCGGAACTTGACATGCTGGGCCTGCACCGCGTCCGGCGCCCAGTCGGCCACCGTCACGAAGGTGAGCTTGGCGCCGTCGGCGACCGCCACCTCGACGTTGTCGGCGAGCACCACCGAGCCGACCTGCTCCAGCACCACGGTGGCCTCGGCGAACCGCCCGACCTCCACATAGGTGTGCCCGAAGCTGGGCGTCTCGGCGCCGGCGCCGGCCACCGTGAGCACCGCCGGCCGGTCCAGCACCGCGTTGGCGGCCACCGAGACCACCGACGCCTTGCCGGCCTTGCCGTACGCGAGGGCGCTGATCCGGTCGAACGGCGTGAGCACGCTGCCGATCCGCGGGTCACCGAAGTCCACAGTCGACACGGTGACGCCGGCCGGCAGCTCGGCGTACCCGATGACGGGAGCGGGACCACCGACCTCGTCGCCGGTCAGGCGGCGCAGGCGCTTGAGTGGCGTGAAGCGCCACTCCTCCTCCAGGCCCGTGAGGGCCGGGAAGTCGGCGACATCGTAGGACCGCAGCGCCTGAGACTTCGTCTTAGGGGGTGCGGCGAGAGTGTCGGTCATTAACCGACCGCTCCTTCCATCTGCAGTTCGATCAGGCGGTTGAGCTCCAGTGCGTACTCCATCGGGAGCTCCTTGGCGATCGGCTCGATGAAGCCGCGCACGATCATCGCCATCGCCTCGTCTTCGCTCAGGCCGCGGCTCATCAGGTAGAAGAGCTGGTCCTCGCTGACCTTGGAGACGGTCGCCTCGTGCCCCATCGACACGTCGTCCTCGCGGATGTCGACGTACGGGTAGGTGTCCGACCGGGAGATCGTGTCGACCAGCAGCGCGTCGCACTTGACCGTGCTCTTGCTGTGGTTGGAGCCCTCGAGGACCTGCACGAGACCGCGGTACGACGTGCGGCCGCCGCCACGGGCGATCGACTTGCTGATGATGGTCGAGGAGGTGTTGGGCGCGGCGTGCACCATCTTGGCGCCGGCGTCCTGGTGCTGCCCCTCGCCGGCCATGGCCACCGAGAGGACCTCGCCCTTGGCGTGGTCACCAACCATGTAGACGGCCGGGTACTTCATCGTGACCTTGGAGCCGATGTTGCCGTCGATCCACTCCATGGTCGCGCCCTCGTGCGCCACCGCGCGCTTGGTGACCAGGTTGTAGACGTTGTTGGACCAGTTCTGGATGGTCGTGTAGCGGCAGCGGGCGTTCTTCTTCACGATGATCTCGACGACCGCGCTGTGCAGCGAGTCGGACGAGTAGATCGGCGCGGTGCAGCCCTCGACGTAGTGCACGTACGCGCCCTCGTCGACGATGATCAGGGTCCGCTCGAACTGGCCCATGTTTTCCGTGTTGATCCGGAAGTACGCCTGCAGCGGGATGTCCACGTGCACGCCCTTCGGCACGTAGATGAACGAGCCGCCGGACCACACCGAGGTGTTGAGCGCGGCGAACTTGTTGTCGCCCACCGGGATCACCGTGCCGAAGTACTCCTTGAAGAGTTCCGGCTGCTCCCGCAGCGCGGTGTCGGTGTCGAGGAAGAGGACACCCTGCTCCTCCAGGTCTTCACGGATCTTGTGGTAGACCACCTCGGACTCGTACTGCGCCGCGACGCCGGAGACGAGGCGCTGCTTCTCGGCCTCCGGGATGCCCAGCTTGTCGTACGTGTTCTTGATGTCGGCTGGCAGGTCGTCCCAGCTCGCGGCCTGCTTCTCGGTGGAGCGCACGAAGTACTTGATGTTGTCGAAGTCGATCCCGGTCAGATCGGCGCCCCAGCCTGGCATCGGCTTGCGGCCGAACAGCCGCAGGCCCTTCAGGCGCAGGTCGAGCATCCACTCGGGCTCGTTCTTCTTGGCTGAGATATCACGAACGACCGCCTCGTTCAGACCCCGCTGCGCCGAAGCGCCGGCGACGTCCGAGTCGGCCCAGCCGTACTCGTAGTTGCCGAGGACGGCGAGCTGCTCCGCTTGGGTCATCTGCTCGGTCATCTATTCGGTCCTCACCGTGGTTGTTTGGGCTGGGATGTGAGTCGTGCACACCCCGTCGCCGTGCGCGATCGTGGCCAGGCGCTGCACATGGGTGCCGATCAGGCGGGAGATGACCGCCGTCTCGGCCTCGCAAAGCTGGGGGAACTCGGCGGCCACGTGCGCCACCGGGCAGTGGTGCTGGCACAGCTGCCCGCCGGACGCGATCGTGGACGCGTTGGCAGCGTAGCCTTCGGCGGTCAGAGCAGCGGCAAGCGCCTCCGCGCGGGCGAGCGGATCGTCACCCGCTCCCTCCAGCGCGGCCCGGCAGCGGGCCTCCAGGCCGGAGACCTGCTCGGTGGCGAACTCCGCCACCGCGGCCGGGCCGCCGGTGCGGGAGATCCAGCGCAGCGCGGCGGTCGCCATGCCGTCGTAGAAGTGGGTGCCGCAGTCCTGCCGGCCCGCGTCGGTCAGCACGAACGCCTTGGCCGGGCGGCCGCGGCCGCGGTGGCCACGGACCGGCTGCTCGCGGGCGACGACGACGCCGTCGGCCAGCATCGCGTCGAGGTGACGCCGGATGGCGGCGGGGCTCAGGCCCAGCTCGGTGCCCAGCTCGGCCGCCGTGGCGGAGCCGTGCTCCAGCAACAACCGGGCGACGCGATCACGGGTACGCCCGTCGACCGCCGCCGCCGGCTGCTGCTCAGACAGCGCCGACACGTATTTCACAACGCCAACGTTACGTATTTCCCGTGGTACCCGCAAACCGGTCTTGGAGTGATCCACCCCACGCACTCACGTCCGGCTGCTCTTCGATCACGCGGCGCTTGGCCCGCACGACGACCGCCCACAGCACGGACAGCGTCGCCAGCCAGACCAGGCAGGCGCCGAGCATGTGCGCGCCCACCAGCAGCACCGGCAGGTCGGTGAAGTACTGGACGAAGCCGATCAGCCCCTGGCCCAGCTCCACGGCGATCAGCACCAGCGCCGCGCGGGCCGCCGTGTGCGCGCCCAGCGCCCGCAGCCCCAGCCAACCGGCCACCGACAGGCCGATCAGCAGGAACACCAGGTCGGCGTGCACCTGGGAGATCGTCTCCGGGTCGAGGCCGTTGCGGGCCGCCCCGTGGTCGCCGGAGTGCGGCCCGCTGCCGGTCACCCACGTGCCCACCACCAGCACCGCCGCGCTCACCCCGGTGACCAGCCAGGCCAGCGCCCGCACCGGCTTGGGCGCGGGCGGGGCGACCGGCAGCCCGCGGGTGGCCCGCCAGAACGCGTACGCCGCCAGCAGCATCAGCATCGAGGCGAGAAAGTGCAGGCCCACCACCCACGGGTTGAGGTTGGTGAGCACGGTGATCCCGCCGATCACGCCCTGGAGCGGGATGCCGAGCAGCACCGCACCGGACAGCAGCACGAGCGGCCGCTGCCGGGGCCGCTGCCGCCAGGCCGCGATGAACGCCGCGAGCGCGATGAACCCGACGACGTACGTGAACATCCGGTTGCCGAACTCGATCGCCCCGTGGATGCCCATCTCCCGGGTCGCCGTGTACGACTCGTCGGTGCACCGCGGCCAGGTCGGGCAGCCGAGCCCGGAGTCGGTCAGGCGGACCGCCCCGCCGCTGACCACGATCGCGACGTTGGCGACGACCGAGGCGAGGGCGAGGCGGCGCAACACGCCACTATGTTACGTAGTAGTCGTCCCGCTTACGGGCGCGGGTCGCGACCGCCGCCGCAAGCCGATCCGCCGCCCCCTCGGCCGTCGCCAGGAAGAGCGAGGGCTCGGTCAGTTCCAGCTCGACCACCACCGGGAGGTCGTCCGGGCCGGGGATCAGGTCGACGCGGGCGTACAGGAGGCTGTGCGGGTCGCCGGGTGCCACGGCCAGCGCGCGCTCCCCCAACTCCAGTTCGGCGTCCAGCGGCCGCCGCGGCCGGATCGTCTCCTCCTTGTAGAGGCCCGCGCCGCCCTCGTCCGGACCACCGAGCATCGCGCCCTTGCGGATGGCGTGACTGAACGCGAGCCGCCCCGACTCGTCGGGGAGGTAGAGCAGGGAGGTCTCGCCGTACGTGTCGACGGCGGTCAGGTAGGGCTGGACCATCACGAGCCGGCCGGCGGCCTGCAATCGGGCGACGTGTGCCTGGGCCAGTTCCCGGTGCTCGGGCAGGCCGAGGTCGTACCGGCCGGTGTCGACGCTGCCGGCGCCCACGGCGGGCTTGACGACGTACTCACCGCCGTCCGGAAGGTCGACGCCGTCGACAGCCCAGGTCGTCGGTACGACGGGAACCCCGGCGCCGGCCAGGTCGCGCAGGTAGCGCTTGTCGGTGTTCCACCGGACCACGTCGGCCGGGTTGGCCAGGCGGGGCACCGCGCTCGCCCAGTCCACGAACTGCTCGCGCCGGGCCGCGTAGTCCCAGGTCGAGCGGAGCACAGCGAGGTCGAAGCCGGCCCAGTCGACGCCCTCGGCGTCCCAGGCCACCGGCACCGCGGTCACGCCGCGAGACCGCAGCGGCGCCAGCAGCAGCCGGTCATCCGGGTCAAGATCGGGAATTTCGCCGCACGTAACGAGAGCGACCCGGGATTCCTCCCGGGTCGCTGGGACAGAATTACTGGTCACGAGATTTCCTACCGAGACAGCGACCGCTTACCCATCGACCGCCAAAGGTCGTTGCTCGGGCGCATCTGGTCCATGAGCTCGCGCTCCCACTCGTTTTCCACCTCGACGCCCGCCTTCGCGCACGCCTGCCGCGCCACGTCGGTGGCATCGGCGAACTGGTCCGCCCACTCGCCGTCTTCCCCCACGAGGACGATTCGGGCGCCCCGCTTACCGACGTACTCGATGACCGCCTTCGCGCCGCCGTGACCGGCGGCGAAGGCCCGGATGCCCGCGACGAGGCCACCAGGGGCCTGTGCCGGAGCGGTCGGGCCGGCGGTCATGTGTGTATCGGAACCATCTGCCATGAGCACGAGCCTAGGCAGACTCCCTCGAAGGTTGCCGACCTCTCACATTTTTTTGTGATGCCAATTACCCGACCATTTCGACACGTCACCCAGAGGTTTTGCCCGATTTATCAACATAAAAGCTCATAAGAACACCGGGCAAAAGGGGCACGGTTACAACCGCATTTCGATCGACTTCAGAATCGGGCGTTTCACGCGCCAAAGGGACGTTAGAGCAGTGCGTCGGCGGCGACCGCGACGAAAAGGATCGTCAGGTACGTGGTGGACCAGTGGAAGAGCCGCATCGGCCGCAGGGGCTCCCCGCGCCGGGAGCGACGGACCAGCCGATGCGCCTCCAGAAGAAGGAGCGCGCCGACGACCAGCGCCGTTACTCCGTACAGCGGGGTCATGCCCAGCGGCCACACCGCGACCGACGCGGCCACGGTGAGCCACGCGAACAGGATGATCTCCAGGTTGACCCGGCGCTGCGAGGCAACCACCGGCAGCATCGGGATGCCGGCGCGGGCGTAGTCCGCCTTGAACTTGATCGCCAGCGCGTAGAAGTGCGGCATCTGCCAGAAGAACACGACCGCGAAGAGGGCCCAGGCGGGTGCGGCCAGCGAGCCGGTCACCGCGGCCCAGCCGATCAGCACGGGCGCGGCCCCGCAGGCGCCACCCCAGAAGGTGTTGGCCGGCGTGGTCCGCTTGAGCCACAAGGTGTAGATGACGTCGTAGTAGACGATCGCCGCGAGCGTCAGCCCGGCCGCCAGCCAGTTGGTGAACACCGCCATCAGCGTCACCGACACCACACCGAGCACCAGGCCGAAGACCAGCGCGCTGCGCGGCGACACCCGGTGCGCGGGCAGCGGGCGCCGCGAGGTCCGCTTCATGAGCTGGTCGATGTCGCGGTCGATGTAGCAGTTCAGCGCGTTCGCCGCGCCCGCGGCAAGCGATCCGCCGATCAGCACCACGGCCACCAGCCACAGCGACGGCACGCCGTCGGCCGCCAAAACCATCGCGGGTACGGTCGTGACGAGCAGCAACTCGACGATGCGCGGCTTGGTCAGGGCCACGTACGCCTTGACCACCCCGGCGACGTCCCACCGGCGCGTCTTCTCCCGCTGCGGCACCAGGTCACGCGGTGCCACCGGCACCAGGGGCCGGGCTGCGGCCGGAGAGTGTGGGCGCTCGGTGATCATGCTCACGTGACGTGTTCACCTTCCGGCATTGGCGCGGGCTGGCGTTTCGGCGCGGACCGGCAAGGTCATCGCGCCGACCGACAGGGTACGCGCAGGCGGAACCCGGCTTTACTACGACCCCTCGTAGATGCGCGGACGTGCGTCCCGTCACAGCTTGTTCGCCCACCCGTCGGGACGTCACCCGGCAGACGTTTAGCACGGGTATATAGGGTCATCGCAAGAGGGTCGACGCATTGCCGAGGAGCACACACCGTGACCGCGAACGAAGCACAACTCAACTGGTCCGACCTCGACCGCAAGGCGGTCGATACCGTACGGGTCCTGGCCATGGACGCCGTCGAGAAATCCGGTAACGGCCACCCCGGTACGGCGATGAGCATGGCGCCGGCGGCCTACCTGCTGTTCAACAAGCTGCTGCGGCACGATCCGACCGATCCGCAGTGGGCGGGCCGGGACCGCTTCGTCCTGTCCATGGGCCACTCCAGCCTCACCCTTTACATCCAGCTCTACCTTTCCGGGTACGGCCTGAGCCTCGACGACCTCAAGTCGTTGCGCCAGTGGGGCTCGCTGACCCCCGGCCACCCGGAGCACGGTCACACGGTCGGCGTCGAGACCACCACCGGCCCGCTCGGGCAGGGCGTGGGCAACGCGGTCGGCATGGCGTTCGCGGCGCGCCGGGAGCGGGGTCTCTTCGACCCGGAGGCCGCGCCGGGCCAGTCCCCGTTCGACCACTACATCTGGGCGTTCGCCTCGGACGGCGACCTCGAAGAGGGCATCAGCCACGAGGCCAGCGCGCTCGCCGGCCACCAGAAGCTCGGCAACCTGATCCTGGTCTGGGACGACAACGAGATCTCCATCGAGGACGACACCCGGATCGCCAAGAGCGAGGACATCGCGGCCCGGTACGCCGCGTACGGCTGGCACGTCGAGACCGTCAACTGGCGCTCCGGCCACCCCGAGGAGGGCGAGTACCACGAGGACGTGGAGGCGCTGAACGCCGCGCTGGAGCGGGCGAAGGCGGAGACCGACCGGCCCTCGTTCATCGCGCTGCGCACCATCATCGCCTGGCCCGCGCCCACCAAGCAGAACACCGGCAAGGCGCACGGCTCCGCGCTCGGCAAGGACGAGGTGGCCGCCACCAAGAAGCTGCTCGGCTTCGACCCGGAGCTGTCGTTCGCCGTGGACGACAAGGTGCTCCTGCACGCCCGCGAGGTGGTCGACCGGGGCCGCGCCGCGCATGCCGAGTGGCAGCAGAAGTTCGACGCCTGGGCGGCCGCCAACCCCGAGCGCAAGGCCCTCTTCGACCGGCTGGCGACGCGTACCCTGCCGGCGGGCTGGACCGAGGCGCTGCCGGTGTTTCCTGCGGACCCCAAGGGCGTCGCGACCCGGGCCGCCTCCGGAAAGATCCTCAACGCCCTCGCGCCGGTGCTGCCGGAGCTGTGGGGCGGCTCGGCCGACCTGGCGGAGAGCAACAACACCACGATGGCCGGCGAGCCGTCGTTCGTGCCGCCGGAGTTCGCCACCAAGGAGTTCCCCGGCCACGAGTACGGCCGCACGCTGCACTTCGGCATCCGCGAGCACGCCATGGGCGCGATCCTCAACGGCATCGTGCTGCACGGCGGCACCCGGCCGTACGGCGGCACGTTCCTGGTCTTCAGCGACTACATGCGCCCGGCCGTACGGCTCGCCGCGCTGATGAAGCTGCCGGTCATCTACGTCTGGACGCACGACTCCATCGGCCTCGGCGAGGACGGCCCGACGCACCAGCCGATCGAGCACCTGTCGGCGCTGCGGGCGATCCCCGGCCTCGACGTGGTCCGCCCGGGCGACGCCAACGAGACCGCGTGGGCCTGGCGGCAGGCGCTGGAGCACACCGACCGGCCGACCGCGCTGGCGCTGACCCGGCAGGCGCTGCCGGTCTTCGACCGCGGTGTCGTCGCGTCCGCCGAGGGCGTGGCCAAGGGCGGGTACGTCCTGGCCGACGCGTCCAGCGGGCAGCCGAGCGTGATCATCATCGCCACCGGCTCCGAGGTGCAGCTGGCGCTGACCGCCCGGGAGCGGCTGGAGGCCGAGGGCACCCCCACCCGGGTCGTCTCGATGCCGTGCCAGGAGTGGTTCCGGGAGCAGCCCGAGGCGTACCGGGAATCGGTCCTCCCGCGCGGCGTGAAGGCCCGGGTCAGCGTGGAGGCCGCGATCGCGATGTCCTGGCGCGACCTGATCGGCGATCAAGGTGAGGCCGTGAGCATTGAACACTACGGGGCCAGCGCGCCGTATCAGGTGCTGTTCGAGCAGTTCGGCTTCACCGCCGACCACGTCGTCGCCGCCGCCCACGCGTCGCTGTCGCGGGTTAACTGAGAGAGGCTAGAGCCATGACTGACCGGCTTGCAGAACTTTCCGCCGCTGGCGTAGCGGTGTGGATCGACGACCTGTCCCGGGTACGGCTGGTGTCCGGTGGGCTCGACCAGCTGCGCCGTGAGAAGCACGTGGTGGGCGTGACCACCAACCCGACCATCTTCGCCAAGGCGCTGAGCGACGCCGACGCGTACAACGAGCAGCTGCGCGACCTGGCCGTGCGCGGCGTGACCGTCGAAGAGGCGGTCCGCATGCTCACCACGTACGACGTGCGGTGGGCGACCGACGTGATGAAGCCGGCGTACGACGCGTCCGCGGGCGTGGACGGCCGGGTCTCGATCGAGGTCGACCCGCGCCTGGCGTACGAGACCGAGAAGACCATCGCCGAGGCCAGGGCGCTGTGGTGGCTGGTCGACCGGCCCAACCTGTTCATCAAGATCCCGGCCACCGAGGCGGGCCTGCCGGCGATCACCGCCACACTGGCCCAGGGCATCAGCGTCAACGTCACGCTGATCTTCTCGCTGGAGCGGTACTCGCAGGTGATGGACGCGTTCCTCGCCGGCATGGAGCAGGCCAAGGCCAACGGCCACGACCTGACGAAGATCGGCTCGGTGGCGTCCTTCTTCGTGTCCCGGGTGGACACCGAGGTCGACAAGCGCCTCGACAAGATCGGTTCGGACGAGGCCAAGGCGCTCAAGGGCAAGGCGGCCGTCGCGAACGCCCAGCTGGCGTACGAGCGGTACGCCAAGGTGTTCAGCTCGGAGCGCTGGCAGAAGCTGGCCGACGCCGGCGCGCACCCGCAGCGTCCACTGTGGGCGTCCACCTCGACGAAGAACCCCGCCATGCGGGACGTCATCTACGTCGAGGAGCTGATCGCGCCCGGCGTGGTCAACACGATGCCGGAGCCGACCATCCACGCGTTCGCCGACCACGGCGAGACCCGCGGCGACACCGTCACCGGCTCGTACGCCGACGCCCGCCAGGTGCTCGACGACCTCGCCGCGCTCGGCGTCGACTACGACGACGTGGTGCAGACGCTGGAGCAGGAGGGCGTGGAGAAGTTCGAGGCGAGCTGGCTGGAGCTGCTGCGGGCCATCGAGGGCCAGCTGGAGATCTCAATCAATGGGTGATGTCGAGGCGGCCGCCGGGTTGGCCGTCTGGGGGGCCGATCCGGTGGGCGCCGAGGCCCGCGCGACCCTGGTCGAAGCCGGGGTCCCGGGCCTGCTCGTGCAGAAGGACCCCACGCTGTGGGGTGCGGACGCCGAGGCCGAGGCGAAGGTGCGGCTGGGCTGGCTCGACACGTTCCGGCGCAGCCGCGACCTGCTCCCCCAACTCGCCGAGCTGAAGGCGGAGCTGGCGGATCTGGACCGGGTGGTGCTGGCCGGCATGGGCGGCTCGTCGCTCGCGCCGGAGGTGATCTGCCGTACGCTCGGCCGCCCGCTGACCGTGCTGGACACCACCGATCCGGGGCAGGTCCGGGCCGTGCTCACGGAGAGGCTGGAGCGCACCGTCGTGGTGGTCGCCAGCAAGTCCGGCTCGACGGTGGAGACCGACAGCCACCGGCGCGCGTACCTGCGGGCGTTCCTCGACGCCGGGTTCAGCGAGGCCGAGGCTGGGCGCCACTTCGTCGTGGTGACCGACCCGGGATCGCCGCTGGTGGAGATCGCCGAGGAGATGGGTGCCACCGTCATCTTCGCCGACCCTGAGGTGGGCGGTCGCTACTCGGCGCTGACCGCCTTCGGCCTCGTACCCGCAGCTCTGGCCGGGGTGGACGTGGCCGAGCTGATCGATCAGGCCGAGGAGCTGCACGCTTCGCTTTCGAAGGACCGCGACAACCCGGCGCTGGCGCTGGGCGCCGCGCTCGGCGCGGCGGTGACCGCGGGCCGCGACAAGGTGGCGCTGGTCGAGGACGGCACCGGGATCGTCGGTCTGGCCGACTGGGTCGAGCAGCTGCTCGCCGAGTCGACCGGCAAGGACGGCCGCGGCATCCTGCCCGTCGTGCTGGAGACGCCGGACGCCCCATCGCCGGCGGCGAGGACGTGCTCACCGTGACCGTGGGCGGCTCGCTGCCCGTCGGCGCGGTGCCCGGCGGCGGGGTACGCCCCGACGTGGCCGTCAACGGGCCGCTGGGGGCGCACTTCCTGGCCTGGGAGTACGCCACGGCGGTGGCCGGGCGGGTGATCGGCATCGACCCGTTCAGCCTGCCGGGCAGGGCGGCGGCGTCCGCACTCCCGGTGGAGGATCCGGCGTTCGTCGAGGGCGCCATCGAGGTCTACGGCACCTCGGCGCACTCGGTCGAGGGCGCGCTCGGCAGCCTGCTGCTGGCCGCCCGCCCGCACGGGTACGTGGCGGTCATGGCCTTCCTGGACCGGTTCGCCGACGCCCGGGCCGCGCAGGTGCGCCCGCTGCTGGCCGAGTTGAGCCGCCGTCCGGTCACCTTCGGGTGGGGACCGCGCTTCCTGCACACCGCCGGGCTGTATCACAAGGGCGGGCCGCAGCTCGGCGCGTTCCTGCAGATCACCGGGGCGGTCGGCGCCGACCTGGCGGTGCCGGGCAAGCCGTACACCTTTGGAACCTTGCAGGCGACGCAGGCCGCCGGCGACCGGCAGGCCCTGACCAGCCGCGGACGCCCCTCGTTCGCCTGCACCTGACCGATCGGGCAACGGGCATCGTTCAGCTACTGGACGCTGTCCGGTCCCTGCGGAACTGAAAGGATGTAGCCGTGGGTAACCCGTTGCGCGATCCCCAGGACCGCCGGCTGCCACGGATCCCCGAGCCATGCGCTCTGGTGATCTTCGGGGTGACCGGCGACCTGGCTCGCAAGAAGCTTCTCCCCGCCGTGTACGACCTGGCCAACCGCGGCCTGCTGCCACCCGGCTTCGTGGTGGTCGGCTTCGCCCGCCGCGACTGGGATCACGGCACCTTCGAGCAGGTGGCGTACGAGGCGGCCAAGACGCACTCCCGTACCCCGTGGCGCGAGGAGGTCTGGGCCCGGCTGACCGGAAACATGAAGTTCGTCGGCGGCGCGTTCGACGACGACGCGGCCTTCGACCGGCTCAACGACACGCTGAACGAGCTGCGCGACACGCATGGCATCGCCGGCAACGCGGCGTTCTACTTCTCCATCCCGCCGCAGGCGTTCCCGACCGTGCTCAAGCAGCTCGCCCGCACCGGCATGGCCGACAACGAGAAGTGCGGCGGCTGGCGGCGGGTGGTCGTGGAAAAGCCGTTCGGCACCGACCTCGGCTCGGCCAAGGAGCTCAACGACCTGGTCGACGACGTCTTCACCGGCCAGGACGTGTTCCGCATCGACCACTACCTGGGCAAGGAGACGGTGCAGAACATCATGGCTCTGCGCTTCGCCAACTCCCTGTTCGAGCCGGTGTGGAACTCCAAGTACGTCGACTCGGTGCAGATCACCATGGCCGAAGACGTCGGCATCGGCACCCGGGCCGGCTTCTACGACGCCACCGGCACCGCCCGCGACGTGTTCCAGAACCACCTGCTCCAGCTCCTCGCCCTGGTCGCGATGGAGGAGCCGACGAGCTTCGACGCCGCGGAGATCCGCGCCGAAAAGCTCAAGGTCCTGCGGGCCATCAGCCTCCCCAAGGACATCAACGCGGGTACGGTCCGCGGCCAGTACCTGCAGGGCTGGGTGGCCGGCGAGCGCGCCAAGGGATACCTCGACGAGGACGGCGTGCCGTCCGACTCGAACACCGAGACGTACGTGGCCGTGCGGCTCGGCATCCAGAACAGGCGCTGGGCCGGCGTGCCGTTCTACATCCGGGCCGGCAAGCGGCTGCCGCGCCGGGTCACCGAGGTGGCGGTGCTCTTCAAGAAGGCGCCGCACCTGCCGTTCAACCCGGCCGACGTCGAGGCGCTCGGCGAAAACCAGCTCGTCATCCGGGTCCAGCCGGAGGAGGGCGTGGTGCTCAAGTTCGGCTCCAAGGTGCCCGGCACCACAATGGAGCTGCGCGACATCGCGATGGACTTCCAGTACGGCGAGGCGTTCACCGAGCAGAGCCCCGAGGCGTACGAGCGGCTCGTGCTCGACGTCCTCATCGGCGACCGCACGCTCTTCCCCGACGCCGCCGAGGTCGAGCAGAGCTGGAATGTGGTCGACCCGCTGGAAGAGGCATGGATCGGCACCAAGCCGGAGCAGTACCGGTCCGGCGAGTGGGGGCCGCGCGCGGCCGACGAGATGCTGGCCCGCGAGGGCCGCCACTGGAGGCGGGCATGATCGGCTTGTGGGACACGACCGGTAACGAGGTCGTCAAGGCGCTGTCCGCGGAGCGGCGCAGCGCGGGCGGCGTCGCCAGCGGCATGGCGCTCTCGCTCATCGTCGTGGTCGACGAGAAGCGGGTACGCGAGGCGGAGGCGGCGGCCACCATAGCGTCGGCCGCCCACCCGTGCCGGCTGCTGATGGTGGTGCGCTCCGACTTCGAGCGCCCCAACAACCGGCTCGACGCCGAGATCGTCGTCGGTGGCCGGCTCGGCCCGTGCGAGGCCGTGGTCATGCGGATGTACGGCCGGCTCGCGCTGCACGCCGAGTCGGTGGTCATGCCGCTGCTGGTGCCCGACGTACCGGTGGTGACCTGGTGGCACGGCGAGCCGCCGGAGCTGATCGCCAACGACTACCTCGGCGTGGTTGCCGACCGGCGGATCACCGACAGCGCGCAGACCAGCGACCGGATCGCGACGCTGCGGCAGCGGGCCACCGACTACGCACCCGGCGACACCGACCTCGCCTGGACCCGGATCACCCCGTGGCGCACGCTCGTGGCGGGCGCCTTCGACACGCTGGAGACCCAGGTCGTCGGCGGCACGATCGTGGCACCCGCGTCCGACCCGACGGCGGCCCTGATGAGCGGGTGGCTCACCGCCCGGCTCGGCATCCGCCCGCGGCTGGAGGCGACCTCGGACTTCCCGCGGATGCGCTCGGTCACCCTGGAGTGCGCCGGCGGCGAGGTGATCACGCTGACCCGCGAGGACAGCATGGCCACGTTCAGCCGTACCGGCCACGCCGACCGCAGCCTCCCGCTCGTACGCCGCCCCACCGGCGAGGAACTGGCCGAGGAGCTGCGCCGGCTCGACTCCGACAACATCTACGGCGACGCGCTGGGCGCGTTCGCGGGCGTGTCCGGCCTGGACAGCCGGCCGCCGAAGCGGGTGCACATCTGGAAGGACCCGGTGGCCTCCTACGCCTCACCCTCGACGCCGGCAGTGGCCGTCGATGCCTGAGACGAACGTTGTCGTCCACTCGGACGCGTCCGTACTCGCCCAGGCGGTCGCCGCGCGGCTCATCGTCAAGCTCATCGACGCTCAGGCCGCACGCGGCTTCGCCGGCGTGGTGCTGACCGGCGGGCGGGTGGCGGCCGCGGTCTACCGGGCCGTACGCGACCTGCCCGCCCGGGACGCGGTGGACTGGTCCCGGGTCGACGTCTGGTGGGGCGACGAACGCTTCCTGCCCGCCGGCGACCCGGACCGCAACGAGACCCAGGCCCGCGAGGCCCTGCTCGACGCACTGCCGCTCGACCCGGCGCGGATCCACGCCATGCCGGCCTCGGACGGCCCGGACGGATCCGACCCCGAGGCGGCGGCCGCCCGGTACGCCCGGGAACTCGCCGCCTCGGCCCGCCCCGGCACGGCGGCGCTGCCCCACTTCGACGTACTGATGCTGGGCGTCGGCGAGGACGGGCACGTGGCGTCGGTCTTCCCCGAGCACCCGGTGGCGTACGAGACCCGGCCGGTCAGCGCCGTACGCGGCAGCCCCAAGCCGCCGCCTATCCGGATCACGCTGACCATCCCCACCATCAACACGGCCGAGGAGGTCTGGCTGGTCGCCGCCGGCCCCGACAAGGCCGGCGCGGTGGGCATGGCCATGGCCGGCGCAGGCCCCGTACAGGTCCCCGCGGCGGGCGTGTCCGGCGTGGAGCGCACCCAATGGCTCCTGGACCGCGCCGCCGCCTCCGAGGTAGCCCCGAAGCTCCGCAGCCTCCGCTAGCCCCGCTGCGCCCGCCCCGCCTGACCCTGTTGATCAGGGAGTGGCTCTGGCGTGTTGCGGCGCGTCGAGGGAGCTAGTCCCTGATCAACACGCTAGGCCGGGTGGGTTAGAGCTCGCCCCGGCGGCGGCGGAGGGCGGCCAGCGCCTCGGCGAGCAGGGCTTCGCCGTCGGCTTCGCTGCGCCGCTCCTTCACGTACGCCAAGTGGGACTTGTACGGCTCGGCGCGCGACGGGCCGGGCGGGTTGTGCTCATCAAGGCCGGCGGGCTGGCCGCAGCGGGGACAGTCCCAGGTCGCCGGCGGCGGCACGTCTGCCGCGAGCGAGACCTCGACGGTGTGGCCCTTGGCGCACCAGTACGTCACGGGGCGGCGTGGGGCGGGGTCGCACCGCTCGACCGGCCGCATGGGACCGGAGCCGACGCGGGTGCCGCGGATAGCACTGCCATGTGGCACGGCTCTTAGCTCCTGTCGTCGAGTGAGGGTTCGACGTCGCGATGGGGAACCTGAACGTGGACCGCGCAGAGTCTATGACTAGATACGGTGCGAAAGGCCCTAAGAGTTCATCGCGAGTTTGAGCCAAAGGCCCAGGCCGACAATGCAGGCAAACCAGACAATGCCCACGAGAATGGTGTACCGGTCGAGGTTCTTCTCCGCGACCGACGAGCCAGCGAGGCTGGTGCTGACGCCACCGCCGAACATGCTGGACAGGCCACCACCCTTGCCCCGGTGCAGGAGGATCAGGAGCATCAGCAGGAAGCTGGTGACAACCAGCAACCCGATCAACGTGTATGCGAACGCGATCGGCATGGCGACGGTTAATCCTCTCGATGAGCGGGCGAACCAAGGATAGCCGCCCCGCTCCGGACAGGCACGCCCGCCTCCCGCCCCTGGCGTCGATCATGGACTTCTACGTCGATCAAGGGCGAACGGTCGTGGATTGGAGATCAATCCACGACCGTTCGCCCTTGATCGACGAGCTAAGGAAGGACTAGCGGGCTATGTGGTCCGGGAAGCGGCAGATCTGGACCCATTCCTCGGCGTCGATGCTGGCACCGCCGACCAGGGCCCCGTCCACGTCTTGCTGGGCCATGAGGCTCGCGACGCTCGTCGCCTTGACCGAGCCGCCGTACAGGATACGGGTGCGCTCGGCCGTGGTGGCGCCGAACGCCTCACCCAGCCGGGCCCGGATCGCGCCGCACACCTCCTGCGCGTCCTCCGGCGTCGCGGTCTTGCCGGTGCCGATCGCCCACACCGGCTCGTACGCGACGACGACCCGCTCCACCTGCGCCGCCGTCAACCCGTCGAGGGCGGCGTCGAGCTGTGCGATGACGTGCGGGACGTGCTCGCCGGCCTCACGGACCTCCAGGCCCTCGCCGATGCACAGGATCGGCGCCAGCTCGTACGTCAGCGCCGCCTTCACCTTGCTGTTGACCAGCGCGTCGTCCTCGTGGTGGTACTGCCGGCGCTCGGAGTGGCCGACCACGACGTACTGGCAGCCCAGCTTGGCGAGCATCAGCCCGGAGATCTCCCCGGTGTACGCGCCCTTGGCGTGCGGGGACAGGTCCTGCGCCCCGTACCCGATCAGCAACTTGTCGCCGTCGACCAACGTCTGCACGGTGCGCAGGTTGGTGAACGACGGCAGCACGACCACCTCGACGTCGGTGAGCTGCTGCTCGTTGAGGCTCGCCGCGATCTTCTGCACCAGGAGGTTGGCCTCCAGGTGGTTGAGGTTCATCTTCCAGTTGCCGGCCATGAGGGGCCGGCGAGCCACCGCTGCCATCAGTGCTCCAACGCCGCGATGCCGGGGAGAGTCTTGCCCTCCAGGTACTCCAGCGAGGCTCCCCCACCGGTCGAGATGTGGCCGAAGGCCGACTCGTCGAGGCCGAGCGCGCGTACGGCCGCGGCCGAGTCGCCGCCGCCCACCACGGTGAAGCCGTCGACCTTGGTGATCGCCTCGGCCACACCCCGGGTGCCGGACGCGAACGGCGCCAGCTCGAACACGCCCATCGGGCCGTTCCAGAACACCGTCTTCGCGGGCCCGAGGGCCTCGGCGAACAGTGCGACGCTCTCCGGGCCGATGTCGAGCCCCAGCCGGTCGGCGGGGATCGCGTCCGCGGGCACCACGTCCCACGAAGCGTCGGCCGCGAACGACGTCGCCGCCGCCACGTCGACCGGCAGCACGATCCGCCCGGCGGCCCGGGACAGCAGGTCGCGGCAGGTGTCGACCATCTCGGCCTCGAGCAGCGACTTACCCACCTCGTGGCCCTGGGCCTTGAGGAACGTGAAGCACATGCCGCCGCCGACGAGCAGCTTGTCCACCTTGGGCAGCAGCGCCTCGATCACCGCGAGCTTGTCGGAGACCTTCGACCCGCCGAGCACCACGATGTACTGCCGCTCGGGCTGGCCGGTCAGCTTGGCCAGGACTTCGACCTCGCGCAGCACCAGGCCGCCGGCGAAGTGCGGCAGCCGCGCGGGTACGTCGTACACGCTGGCGTGCTTGCGGTGGACGGCGCCGAAGGCATCGTCCACATATGCCTCGGCGAGCCCGGCCAACTCGTCCGCGAACGCCCCGCGTACCGCGTCGTCCTTGCTGGTCTCGCCCGGGTTGAAGCGCAGGTTTTCCAAGAGCGCGACATCGCCGGACGCGAGGCCCGCGACCGTCGCGCGGGCCGACTCGCCGACCGTGTCGTTCGCGAACGCGATCGGCTTGCCGAGCAGCTCACCAAGCCGCCCGGCGACGGACGCGAGCGTGTACTTGGGGTCGGGCACGCCCTTGGGACGGCCCAGGTGGGACACGACGATGACCCGCGCGCCCGCGTCGCTCAGCGACCGGATCGTGGGCAGGACCGCACGAATGCGCCCGTCGTCGGTGATGACGCCGTCTTGCAGGGGACGTTGAGGTCGGCGCGCACGAGCACGCGCCGACCTTCCACACCCTCGGCGAGCAGGTCGTCGAGAGTCTTGATCGTCACAGCGAAGAACCCACCAGCTTGACGAGGTCCGCGAGACGGTTCGAGTAGCCCCACTCGTTGTCGTACCAGCCGACGACCTTGACCTGGTCACCGATCACCTTGGTGAGGCCGGCGTCGAAGATGCACGAGGCCGGGTCGGTGACGATGTCGGAGGACACGATCTCGTCCTCGGTGTACGTCAGGATGCCCTTGAGCGGGCCCTCCGCGGCGGCCTTCAGCGCGGCGTTGACCTCCTCGACCGAGACCTCGCGGCCCAGGGTCACGGTCAGGTCGGTCGCCGAGCCGGTCGGGATCGGCACCCGCAGCGCGTACCCGTCGAGCTTGCCCTTCAGCTCCGGCAGCACCAGGCTGATGGCCTTGGCGGCGCCGGTGGAGGTCGGCACGACGTTGAGCGCGGCGGCCCGGGCCCGGCGCAGGTCCTTGTGCGGGCCGTCCTGCAGGTTCTGGTCCTGCGTGTACGCGTGGATCGTGGTCATCAGGCCGCGCTCGATGGTGAACGAGTCGTGCAGCACCTTGGCCATCGGAGCGAGGCAGTTGGTGGTGCAGGAGGCGTTCGAGATGATCGTGTGCTGGGCCGGGTCGTACTTGTCGTGGTTGACGCCCATGACGATCGTCACGTCTTCGTTCTTCGCCGGCGCGGAGATGATGACCTTCTTCGCGCCCGCCTCGACGTGCGCCTTGGCCTTGCTCGCGTCGGTGAAGAAGCCGGTCGACTCGATCACCACGTCGGCGCCCAGGTCGGCCCACGGCAGCTTGGCCGGGTCGCGCTCGGCCAGCGCCTTGAACGTCTTGCCATTCACGGTGATCTCGTCACCGGTGGCCTTGACCTCGTAGGGCAGCCGGCCCAGAATGCTGTCGTACTTGAGCAAGTGGGCGAGCGTGGCGTTGTCGGTCAGGTCGTTCACGCCGACCAGTTCGATGTCGGCGCCGGACGCCAGCACCGCCCGGTAGAAGTTACGGCCGATCCGGCCGAAGCCGTTGATGCCAACCCGGATGGTCACTTGTCCATCTCCTCGCGTTGCAACTTGGGATCTTTTCGGCCTCGTCGCCGTGCTGTTCGACCTTATCCGAGTTGCGGTTTTGGATCCGGGCCGGGGGTGCCCGGCGGAGCCCGTCAGGCTTGATGTCTCCGCCGGTCACCCCCGGCCCGGATCCCGACCTGGTCCAGCGAGGAGTGCTGGTAACGGCTTGCACAGTTACGCCGAACCATGGGTCACCCTGTGCTTCCAGGTGACTCCCGAGCCGTAACTCTCCCTGCGGACGGTGCCCACGTCAGGTTTTGGGGGCAGGAGTGACCTGCGAAGACATCAAGCCTGACGGGCTTCGCAGGGCACTCCTGCCCCCAAAACCCCACAGTGACCTACCCCACCAACATCTCAGGCGTAACAGCCGCCTCAGTGTCAGGAATGCCCAAATCACGAGCCCGCTTGTCAGCAAGCGCCAGAAGCCGCCGAATCCGACCAGCGATCGCGTCCTTCGTGAGAGGCGGATCCGCGAGAGCGCCTAGTTCCTCGAGCGACGCCTGGCGGTGCTCCAGGCGGAGCTGGCCGGCCGACGTGAGGTGGTTGGGCGCCTCCTCGGCGAGGATTTCCAGCGCGCGGGTCACCCGGGCCGCCGCCGCCACGGCTGCCCGGGCGCTGCGCCGCAGATTGGCGTCGTCGAAGTTCGCCAGCCGGTTGGCCGTGGCACGCACCTCACGACGTACCCGACGCTCCTCCCACGCGAGAACGCTGGAGTGCGCGCCGATGCGGGTGAGCAGCGCGGCGATCGCGTCGCCGTCCTTGACCACGACCCGGTCGACCCCGCGGACCTCGCGCTGCTTGGCGCTGACGCCGATCCGGCGCGCGGCGCCGACCAGCGCGAGCGCCGACTCCGGGCCCGGGCTGGTGATCTCCAACGCGCACGAGCGGCCCGGCTCGGTCAGCGAGCCGTGCGCCATGAACGCGCCCCGCCACGCGGATACCGCGCAGCAGACGCCGGCCGACACCACGTGCGGTGGGAGCCCGCGCACCGGACGGCCGCGCACGTCGAGCAGCCCGGTCTGGCGGGCCAGGGCCTCGCCGTCCTTGACCACCCGCACGATGTAGTGGCTGCCCTTGCGCAGCCCGCCGGACGCGAGCACGTGAATCTCGCTCGGGTAGCCGTAGACCTCCGCGACCTCGCGCCGCAGCCGCCGGGCGACCGCGCCCGTGTCGAGCTCGGCCTCGACCACGACCCGACCGGAGACGATGTGCAGCCCGCCGGCGAACCGCAGGAGCGCGGCCATCTCCGATCGGCGGCAACACGGCTTCGGCACGTCGACCCGGCTCAGCTCGTCTTTGACCGCCCCGGTCATAGCCATCTTGTTGTCATCTCCTGGACAGTTTCGGGTGCTTCAGTTGGGTCTAACGACCGGCGCCCAAGACAGGCACCAGTGCGGCGCCGAGCGCCGCCGGATCGTGCCGAGCGCTGCCATCCGCCATCGCGACCGGGGCGAGGGCGAGCCGCGCACCCAGCGATTCTGCCGCATGCCGGACCGGTTCGGGGTCGCCTACGGCCTTCTCGTCCGCGATGACCGTGTCGACTTTTAGCTCCGGCAGGTACCACCGCAGGGCCGCCAGGTGGCCGGCCAGCGACAGTCCGAGGGTCTCCTTCTCCTCCGCCAGGTTGAGGGTCACCAGGCGGCGAGCCGGGCTGGCCACGATCGCGGCGGCCAGGTCGGGCATGAGCAGGTGCGGGATCACGCTCGTGTACCAGCTACCCGGTCCGAAGATCAACCAATCGGCCTCGGCCACCGCCGCGAGGGCCTCCGGGCAGGCCGGCTGCTCCTCGGGGGTGACGCGCACGGACAACACGCGGCCCCGGGTCACCGCGACCGCGTGCTGTCCGCGGACCGTCAAAACATCATCGGGTACGGAGGGGTCGGCCCCTGCACCTCGGCCTCGATGCCCAGCGGCTGGCACGACATCGGCAGTACCCGCCCGGCGGCGCCGACCATGGCGGCGGCGTGGTCGAGCGCGGCCACCGGGTCGCCGAGCAACTCCATCAGGCCCAGCAGCACCAGGTTGCCCACGGTGTGCCCGGTCAGCGGGCCTGGCGGCCGGAAGCGGTGCTGGAGCAGGTCCGTCCGCATGGCCGCGTCCGGCGCCGCCAGCGCGGCGAGCGCTTGGCGCAGGTCACCGGGCGGGAGCGCCCCGCGCTCGGCCCGCAGCCGGCCGCTGGACCCGCCGTCGTCCCCCACGGTCACGACGGCGGTGATGTCGAGGTCCAGCGCCCCGCGGCTGCGCCGCAGCGCCCGTAGCGACGCCCCGAGCCCGTGCCCTCCCCGAAGGCGACGACCCTCACGAATTTACTCCCGCCCCAGGTCGCGGTGCTGGGCGTTGGCGGACAGCCGGACCTGGCGCAACCGGTCGGCGAGCTCCTCGGCGATCGCGACGCTGCGGTGCTTGCCGCCGGTGCAGCCCACCGCCACGGTCAGGTACCGCTTGCCCTCGCGCTCGAAGCCGCTGGCCGTCGAGTTGATCAGCTGGGCGTATGTCTCCACGAACGCCGTCGCCCCGGGCTGGCCGAGCACGTACTGGCTGACCCCCTCTTCCCGCCCGGTGTGCTCGCGCAACTCGGGCACCCAGTACGGGTTGGGCAGGAACCGGGCGTCCAGCACGAAGTCGGCGTCCTGCGGCAGGCCGTACTTGAAGCCGAACGACAGCACGGTGACCCGCAGCCGGCGGGCGTCCTCGCCGCCGAAGAGCTCCTCGACCCGGCGCCGGAGCTGGTTCACGTTCAGGTGACTCGTATCAATGATCACGTCGGCGTGGTCGCGGGCCTCGTCGAGCAGCTTGCGCTCGGCGGCGATGCCGTCGGCGAGCCGGCCGTCGCCCTGCAGGGGGTGCGAGCGCCGGACGCTCTCGAAGCGCCGGATCAGCACCTCGTCGTCGGCGTCCACAAAGACCACGCGCGGCTGGAAACCGCGCTCCTTCAGCGCCCGGATCGCGCCCACCAGGTCGGTGGAGAACGCCCGGCTGCGCACGTCCAGCACCATCGCGGTGTGCTGGGCCGCGCCGCCGGCCTTCTGCGCCAGCTCGGCCATGTCGAGCATCAGCGCCTGTGGCAGGTTGTCGACCACGTAGAAGCCGACGTTTTCCAGGGCACGCGCGACAGTGCTGCGCCCGCCGCCGGAGAGGCCAGTGACGACCACCAGCTCGGTTTGATCGTCCGACTGCCGGACATCGTCGTCGTGCACCAGAGAATCCTAGGGGGTCGCGTTCAAGGCTTCCACGATGGCCTCGGCGGTGCGCCGGCCGATGCCCGGCACCTCGGTGATCTCGTCGACGCCGGCCGACGCGAGCCGCTTGAGCGACCCGAAGTGCCGCAGCAACGCCTTGCGCCGCACCTCACCCAGGCCCGGGATCGCGTCCAGGCTCGACGCGGTCATCCGCTTCGACCGCCGCTCCCGGTGGAACGCGATCGCGAAACGGTGCGCCTCGTCGCGCAGGCGCTGCAGCAGATACAACCCTTCCGAGGTACGCGACATGATCACCGGGAAGTCTTCGCCCGGTTGCCACACCTCTTCCAGCCGCTTGGCCAGGCCGCACAGCGCGACGTCGTCGATCCCCAGGTCGGCCAGGACCGCGGCCGCGGCGTTCACCTGCGGCTGGCCGCCGTCGACGACGACCAACTGCGGCGGGTACGCGAACTTGCGCGGCTTTCCGGTGGTCGGATCGATGCCGGGGGTGTCCGTCTCCACGGTGTCCAGCTCACCGCTCTCCGCCCGCGCCTCCAGATAGCGGGCGAACCGGCGCCGCAGCACCTCGGACAGCGCCGACAGATCGTCCGTCGCGCCGCGCACCGCGAACCGGCGGTATTCGCTCTTGCGTGGCAGCGCGTCCTCGAACACGACCATGCTGGCGACCACGTCGGTGCCCTGAATCTGGGAGACGTCGTAGCACTCGATCCGCAGTGGTGCGGTGCCCAGCCCCAGCGCCTCGCCGATCTCCTCCAGGGCCTTGCTGCGCATGGTCAGGTCGCCCGAACGGCGCAGCTTGTGCCGGGTCAGCGACTCGGCAGCGTTGCGCGCCACGGTCTCCAGCAACGCCTTCTTGTCGCCCCGCTGCGGCACCCGCAGCTGCACCCGGCTCCCCCGGTGCTGGCTCAGCCAGTCGGCCAGCGCGTCGGCGTCCGGCGGCAGCGCGGGCACCAGCAGCTCCCGCGGCACGTCACCCTCGCCCTCCTCGCCGCCGTAGACCTGGCTGCAGAAGTGGTGGACCAGATCGCCGGTGGTCAGATCCTCGACCTTCTCCACGACCCAGCCGCGCTGGCCGCGCACCCGCCCGCCACGTACGTGGAAGACCTGCACCGCGGCCTCCAGCGGATCTTCGGCGAACGCCACCACGTCGGCGTCCGTGCCGTCCCCGAACACCACGGCCTGCTTCTCCAGCGCCCGCCGCAGCGCCACCACGTCGTCCCGCAGCCGCGCCGCCCGCTCGAACTCCAGCTGCTCCGACGCGGCCAGCATCTCCTTTTCCAGCCGCCTGACCATGCCGTCCGTGCGCCCGGCCATGAAGTCGCAGAAGTCCTCGACGATCGCCCGGTGCTCATCCGCCGTCACCCGGCCCACGCACGGCGCCGAACACTTGCCGATGTCGCCCAGCAGGCACGGCCGGCCGATCTGCCCGGCCCGCTTGAACACCCCGGAAGAACAGGTCCGCGCCGGGAAGACCCGCAACAGCAGGTCCAGCGTCTCGCGGATCGCCCACGCATGCGAGTACGGCCCGAAGTAGCGCACGCCCTTGCGCTTGGCGCCCCGCATCACCTGCAGCCGGGGATACTCCTCGTCGAGCGTGACGGCCAGATACGGGTACGACTTGTCGTCGCGGTATTTGACGTTGAACCGCGGGTCGTACTCCTTGATCCAGGAGTATTCGAGCTGGAGCGCCTCCACCTCGCTGCCGACCGTGACCCAGTCGACGGCCGCGGCCGTGGTGACCATCTGCTGCGTGCGCTGGTGCAGATGCCAGAGATCCCCGAAGTACGAATTGAGCCGGCTGCGCAGGCTCTTCGCCTTGCCGACATAGATGACCCGGCCGCTGGGATCGCGGAACCGATAGACCCCTGGCGCGTCAGGAATTGTGCCCGGCGCGGGACGGTAGGTCGAGGGGTCAGCCACGCGAAAAGCCTAGCCCCCACGCCGGACATTCCTGCCGCTCGCGCAGGGCCTAGGCGAGGGTGATGCTGTCGCCGTCCACCTTGATCTCGCGCTCGGTCAGCGGCTTCGTCGCCGGGCCGCCCTTCACCGAACCGTCCTCGATGGAGAACTTACTGCCGTGACAGTTGCAGTTGATGGTGCCGCCTTCGACGGCGGTCACCGGGCAGCCCTGGTGCGTGCACGTCGAGCTGAAACACTTGAACTCGCCCTGAGTGGGCTGGGTGACCACCACGCTCTGCGCCGCCAGAATGATGCCGCCCTCGACCGGGACCTTGCTGGTCTGGGTGAGCGCGCCGGAACTCCCGCCCGCGGCGGCGGTGCTCCCGCCGGTCGTCTGGGCACTGCCGGTGGGGGTGTCCTCGTCAGGGTCGGTGCCGCACGCCGCCAAGACGGCGGTGGCGCTGATCGCCCCCGCACCCGCCAGCAGCGCCCGGCGGGTTGTGATGCCCGACTCCGTCACCACCTGTTCCTCGCTCATGCCTCACCCTTCCTCTGGAACCCACCGCGATCGGATCGACCACGGCCACGCCAGTACACACGGGAACCCCTCATTCCGGTTCACTCTGACGGCGAGTCCCAGCCCCACCCCCCACGTTCCCGCACGCCCCCGCGTCGCTCCCCCGCGACGCTTGATCATGAAGTTATCTGCCGAGGGAGCGCTCCCCCTTGCCGCTAACTTCATGATCACCACAGCGATTAAGGGAATACGCCGCACGGACACCTCCACGCCGGACGCGAGCCTCGACCGGCCTCTACCCAGCCCCGATCAAGGACTTTGCCGTCGATCAAGGGCAAACGGTCGCGGTTTAGAGATCGAAGCACGGCCGTATGTCCTTGATCGACGGCAAAGTCCTTGATCGACGCAGCGGGCGGCGCCAGGCAGCAGCGACACAAGGACACAGCGGCGCAACGGGCAGCGCGAGGATGCGACGGTGCGCAGGCGGACGGCTCAGCCGCGGGGCTTTGCGGCGGTACGGCGGGCCGGTGCCGCCTTGGCCGCCTTCGCCGCGCCGGCCGCGGTCTTCGTCGAGCCGGCACCGGCCTTGGTCGCGCCAGCCGCGGTCCTGGTCGAGCTGGCCGCGGTCTTGGCCGAGCCGGCGGTCGACTTCTTGGTCGCCCGCGACGAGGAGGGAGCCGCAGCGCGAGAACCGTTCGCCTTGGCGGCGCGCCCCGTGGCCGCCTTTGCGCCGGTCGCCTGGCCGTCCAGGCCCAGTACGTGCCGCAGGAACTCGCCGGTCGCGCTGTCGGGCACCTCGGCGATCTCCTCGGGCGTACCGGTGGCGACCACCTCGCCGCCCTTGTGGCCGCCGTACGGGCCCATCTCGATCATCCAGTCGGCCGTCTTGATCACGTCGAGGTTGTGCTCGATCACGATCACCGTGTTGCCCTTGTCGACCAGGCTCTCCAGCACCCGCAGGAGCTTGCGGATGTCCTCGAAGTGCAGGCCGGTGGTGGGCTCGTCGAGCACGTACACCGTGCGGCCGGTGGAGCGCTTCTGCAGCTCGGAGGCGAGCTTGACGCGCTGCGCCTCGCCGCCGGACAGGGTCGGCGCCGGCTGGCCCAGCCGTACGTAGCCGAGGCCCACGTCGACCAGCGTCTTCAGGTGACGGTGGATCGCCGGGATCGGCTCGAAGAAGGTCGACGCCTCTTCGATCGGCATCTCCAGGATCTCGGAGATCGTACGTCCCTTGTAGTGCACCTCGAGCGTCTCGCGGTTGTAGCGGGCGCCCTTGCACACCTCGCACGGGACGTAGACGTCCGGCAGGAAGTTCATCTCGATCTTGATGGTGCCGTCGCCGGCGCAGTTTTCGCAGCGGCCGCCCTTCACGTTGAACGAGAACCGGCCCGGCCCGTACCCCCGCACCTTGGCCTCGGTGGTCTCCGCGAAGAGCTTCCGGATGTGATCGAAGACCCCGGTGTACGTCGCGGGGTTGGACCGGGGCGTACGCCCGATGGGTGACTGGTCGACCCCGACCACCTTGTCGACGTTGTCCATCCCCGTGATCCGGGTATGCCGGCCGGGCACCAGCCGGGCGCCGTTGATCTGGTTGGCCAGTACGGCGTACAGGATGTCGTTGACCAGCGTCGACTTGCCCGAGCCGGACACCCCGGTCACCGCGATGAGCTGCCCCAGCGGGAACGACACGGTCAGGTTCTTCAGGTTGTGCTCGCGCGCGCCCTGCACCACCAGCTCGCGCCCCGGGATCTGCATGCGCCGCATCCCCGGCGTCGGGATCGACCGGCGGCCGGACAGGTACGCCCCGGTCACCGACTCCTCGCTCGCCAGCAGCCCCTCGACCGACCCACTGTGCACGATCTTGCCGCCGTGCTCGCCCGCGCCCGGGCCGATGTCGACCACCCAGTCGGCGGTGCGGATGGTGTCTTCGTCGTGCTCGACCACGATCAGCGTGTTGCCCAGGTTTTTCAGCCGGACGAGCGTCTCGATCAACCGGTGGTTGTCGCGCTGGTGCAGGCCGATCGACGGCTCGTCCAACACGTACAGCACGCCGACCAGGCCGGAGCCGATCTGGGTGGCGAGCCGGATGCGCTGCGCCTCGCCGCCGGAGAGCGTGCCCGCCGCCCGGTCCAGCGACAGGTAGTCAAGCCCGACGTCGACCAGGAACCGCAGCCGCGCGTTGATCTCCTTGAGCACCCGCTCGGCGATCATCTTCTGCCGGTCGGTGAGCGTCATCGCGCCCAGCAGGTCGGCGCACTCCCCACCGACAGGTTGCAGACCTCGGCGATGCTGCGGCCGTCGATGGTGACCGCGAGCACCTCGGGCTTGAGCCGCGCGCCGCCGCACGAGGGGCAGGGCACGTCCCGCATGTATCCCTCGTACTTGTCGCGGGACCAGTCCGAGTCGGTGTCGGAGTGCCGCCGCTCGATCCACTGCACCACGCCCTCGAAGCCGGTGTAGTAGGACCGCTCCCGCCCGTACTTGTTGCGGTAGCGGACGTGCACCTGGTCCTCGGCGCCGTGCAGGATGGTCTTCTGCGCCCGCGAGGGCAGCGCCCGCCACGGGGTATCGAGGTCGAAGTGCTCCGCGTCGCCGAGCGCCTCCAGCAGCCGCAGGAAGTATTCCAACGTCGTGCCGCCGGACCACGGCTGGAGCGCGCCCTCGCGCAGCGTGCGCTCCGGGTCGGGCACGACCAGGTCGGGGTCGACCTCCTTCTTGGTGCCGAGGCCGGTGCACTCCACGCACGCGCCGTACGGCGAGTTGAACGAGAAGCTGCGCGGCTCCATCGCCTCGAAGGAGAGGTCGTCGTACGGGCAGGCCAGGTGCTCGGAGAAGGTGCGCTCGCGGTGCTCGTCGCCCTCCGGCAGGTCGACGAATTCGAGCACCACCACGCCGGCCGCCAGCCGCAGCGCGGTCTCCACCGAGTCGGTGAGCCGCTGCTTGGCGCTGGCCTTGACGGTGAGCCGGTCGACGACCACCTCGATGCTGTGCTTTTCCTGCTTCTTCAGCTTTGTGGGCTTCGCCCCGCCAACGAAGTCAGTCAGCGAGTGGACCACGCCGTCGACCCGGACCCGGGCAAAGCCCTTCGACTGGAGCTCGGCGAAGAGGTCGACGTACTCCCCCTTGCGCCCGCGCACGACCGGGGCGAGGACCTGGAAGCGGGTGCCCTCGTCCATGGCGAGCACCCGGTCGACGATCTGCTGCGGGGTCTGCCGGGAGATCGGCCGGCCGCACTTGGGGCAGTGCGGATCGCCGACCCGGGCGAAGAGGAGCCGGAGGTAGTCGTAGACCTCGGTGATCGTGCCGACCGTCGAGCGCGGGTTGCGCGAGGTCGACTTCTGGTCGATGGAGACCGCCGGGGACAGTCCCTCGATGAAGTCGACGTCCGGCTTGTCCATCTGCCCGAGGAACTGCCGGGCGTACGACGACAGCGACTCGACGTACCGCCGCTGGCCCTCCGCGAAGATCGTGTCGAACGCGAGGCTGGACTTGCCCGAGCCGGAGAGCCCGGTAAAAACGATCATCGCGTCTCGTGGCAGGTCGAGGTTGACGTCGCGCAGATTGTGCTCGCGCGCGCCTCGGATGATCAACCGATCTGCCACCTTTTGCCCCCGGGAGAAGACGTCCTCAGACTGCCGGCGCAACTCTAGACCCCCGGTATGACACTTTCCCCCGCCCCAACATTCCCGCAGCTCACGGCCGTCTCACCGGCATGGTTCAAGAAGGCAAATTCGGGCATCACTCCTATACCGGCCCGCAAGATTTCCACGTACGGTCGCGGGTGCGAAGCAAGGGGGGCAACACATGACAGGTGAGCTCAGCGCGACGGCACTCCGCGACCGGGTAGCGGCGCTACTCGACCACAGTCAGGGCGGGTTCGCCCTGGCCCGCTGCGGCGTGGAGAGCTATCACGAGATCACCTGCTCGCTCGGCCCGGGGACCGGCGCCGAGCTGCTCAGCCAGCTCGCCCGGCGGCTGTCCGCCCAGCTCAAGCCCGGTGAGGTCTGGGCCAGGTACGCCGACGGCACCTTCGCCGTCGTGCTTCCCGGCGCCGGCCCAGCCACCGTGCACCACCGCCTGGAAGACCTCGTGCGCGCCACCAGCGGCTGGGCCTCCGACGCGTACGCCCAGGTCACCGCCGGTGCGGCCGGCGCCGCCGAGGTGGCCTGCGCCGAGGACCTCTTCACCCGGGCCGACCTGGCGCTCGCCGAGGCCAGCCGGCGCGGCCCCGGCGCCGTGGCGCTCTTCGAGAAGCACCTGCTCACCGCCGCCCGGGCCCGCGTACGCCTGGACACCGACCTGCGGCGCGCCGTCGAGGCGGGCCGGCTGGGCGTGCACTACCAGCCCGTCGTGGCGCTGCGCGGCCGCCGGACCGTGGGCTACGAGGCGCTGGCCCGCTGGCTCGATCCGGTGCGCGGCTGGGTCTCCCCGACCGAGTTCATCCCGGCCGCGGAGCGCTCCGGCCTGATCGACGACGTGGGCATGGCCGTGTTGCGGACCGCCCTCGCCGACGGCCGCAAGCACGGCGGCCGGCAGGACTTCTGGCTGTCCGTCAACGTCAGCCCGCTCCAGCTCGACGACGAGGCGTTCGCGCGCCGGCTGATGGCCGTGATCAACCGCTTCGGCGTCGGCCCGAACCGGCTGCGGGTCGAGGTCACCGAGACCGCCCTGCTGGAGTCGGAGCGGGCGCGCACCCAGCTCGCCGAGGTGCGCCGCCAGGGCGTCCGGGTGCTGGTCGACGACTTCGGCACCGGCTACTCGTCGCTGGCCAGCCTTCGCCGCCTCCCGGTCGACGGCATCAAGATCGCACGGGAACTCCTCCACGACGCCGAGGGCGGCCCCGACGCCACGGTCGTCCGAGCCGTACAACTGCTCGCCGCCGGCGCCGGCGTCACGGAGGTCATCGCCGAGGGCGTCGAAAGTGCCGCCGAAGCCAAGGCGCTCGCGGGTCTGGCCGTACCCCTGGCTCAAGGTTTTCACCTCGGGCGGCCGGTGCCGGCGCAGCGGGCAATGCGCCGGTCGCACACCCCCGCCTAAGGCCGCAGTCGGGCCTCCCTGCGCCGTTTCTCGAACGCGTTCTCCCGCTGAAGCTTGCGCCAGCTCTCCAGGCGCCGCGGCGGCAGGTCGCCCGACTCCAGCGCCGCCCGCACCGCGCAGCCCGGCTCGTCGTCGTGCCGGCAGTCCGCGAACCGGCACGCCGCCGCCAGGTCGGCCACGTCCGCGAAGGCCCGGCCCAGGCCCTCCTCCGCGTCCAGGAGGCCGACCGCGCGCATGCCCGGCGTGTCGAGGACGGCACCACCGCCCGGTATCGGGATTAGCGCCCGATATGTGGTCGTATGCCGGCCCTTGCCGTCCGCCCGCCGGATCGCCTGAGTGCCCATTACGACGGTGCCGGCCAGCGCGTTCACCAGCGAGGACTTGCCCGCGCCGGACGGCCCGAGCAGCGCCAGCGTGCGCCCCGCCGCCACGAACGGCCGCAGCGCGGCCAGCCCGTCACCGCGCTGCGCGCTGACGGCCAAAACCTCCACACCAGGCGCGACGTGCGCCAGCCCCGCGACGACCGCGGCCGGATCCGCCGCGAGATCGCATTTTGTGAGTACGACGAGAGGTTGTGCACCGGATTCCCAGGTGAGTGCCAGAAGGCGCTCGATCCGGCCGGCGTCGGGCGACGGATGCATGGGCTCGACCACGGCGGCGGCGTCGAGGTTGGCCGCGAGGACCTGGCCCACCGAATCCTTGCCGGACGTACGGCGCACGATGGCGGTCCGGCGCGGCAGCACGGCCTCGATGGTGATCCGGTCGTCGGGCCAGACCCGCAGCGCCACCCAGTCGCCCGCGCAGGGCAGGTTGACCGGGTCCTTGGCGGCGGCCGACAGGATGGCACCGGCGAGGCTGGCGCGCACGGTGCCGTCGGCGGACAGCACCGTACAGACACCGCGGTCGACCCGGACGACGCGTCCGGGGCGATGGTCGTGATTGGGCATGGTGTAACTGGCGTCCCAGCCAAGGGACGCGAGATCTAACGTCATCGGAAACCCTTTGTGTTATCGGCTCTCTCGGGCCTTCGTTGACGCGTCTGTACCGAACGGTAGGGGCAAACCCGGCCAGGGGAAAGCCATTTCTGTAGTGTCGTGGTGTGACGGCTGATCCCCTTGTGCTCCTGCCCGAACTCGACCGCGCCACCGACCGCGTCCTGCGTTCGGCCGCCGCGCTCGACGACGCCGCCGTGGCCGGCCCCTCCCTGCTGCCCGGCTGGACCCGCGGACACGTGCTGACCCACATCGCGCGCAACGCCGACGCGTACGTCAACCTGCTGCGCTGGGCGCGGACCGGCGAGCGCACCCCCGCGTACGCCAGCGCCGAGGCCCGGAACGCCGACATCGAAGCCGGCGCCGCCCGCCCATCGGCGGCCCAGCTCGACGACCTGCGCACCGCGGTGGCCCGCTTCGCGTCGGCCGCCGCCGAGCTGCCCGCCCCGGCCTGGGCGGTCTCCGTCGAGAAGTCCGGCGGCCGTAAGGCGACCGCGGCCAAGCTCGTGTGGGACCGGCTGCGCGAGGTCGAGGTGCACCACGTGGACCTGGACGCCGGCTACACCCCGGCGGACTGGCCCGAGGCGTTCAGCCAGCACCTGCTCCGCGAGGTGGTCAACGACCTGGACTCCCCCGACCTGGTGCTGCGGCCGGACGGGCTGGGCCACGACCTGGTGATCGGCTCAGCCTCGGCCGCACCGGTCGTCACCGGCCCGGCGCACGCCATCGCTGCCTGGCTGGCCGGCCGGTCGCCGGGCAAGGACCTGCGGGTCACCCCCGACGGTCCACTCCCGACTCTCCCGGCCTGGATGTGACCGTGCCGTACACCGGAGACGTGACGCCCGGCGGCCCGCCCGACGTACGGGCACTCGACGCGCTCACCATCACCAAGATGTCCGTCGGCCCGATGGACAACAACGCGTACCTCCTGCGCTGCGCGACCACCGGCGAGCAACTGCTCATCGACGCCGCCAACGAGGCACCCCGGCTGCTCTCGCTGATCGGCGATGATGGTCTGTCCACTGTGGTCACCACACACCGGCACATGGACCACTGGGTGGCCCTGGAAGAAGTGGTGGCCGCGTCGGGCGCCCGCCCGGTAGCACACCCCGCCGACGCCGGCGAGCTGCCCGTGCCGTGCGACACCGTCCACGATGGAGACTCCGTACGCGTCGGCGCCTGCGAGCTGGAGGTCATCCACCTGGTCGGCCACACACCCGGCTCGATCGCCCTGCTGTACCGCGACCCGGCCGGCACCGCGCACCTGTTCACCGGCGACTCCCTCTTCCCCGGCGGCGTCGGCAACACGCGCGGGAACGCCGCAGACTTCGCGTCACTCCTCCACGACGTCTCGACGAAGCTCTTCGACCGGCTCCTCGACGAGACGTGGTTCTACCCCGGCCACGGCAAGGACTCCACCCTGGGCGCCGAACGCCCGTCGCTACCGGACTGGCACGCCCGCGGCTGGTGACCGCCACCATGAGATATACTCAGCAGGCAGCCGGTATATACAGGGGTGGTCAGCCGTGACGAAGGTACTTATCGATGTCGACGATGACGCCCTTGCAGAGGCGTCGGCACTGCTCGGCACCAAGACGAAGAAGGACACCATCAACACCGCGCTGCGCGAGACAGCCAACCAGCTGCGACGGGCAAAGGCCCTAGCTCGCCTCGCGGAGCTCGGAGAGGCCGGCGCGTTCGACCAACTGTTAGACAAGACCACATACCGCGCATGACCCCGGCCCGCTTCCTGGTCGACACCAGCGCCGTGGTTCGGCTACTGCGCGATCCCGACGTCCGCGCCCGGTGGCAGCCACAGATCACCGCGGGCGTTATGGGCATGTGTCCGATCACCGAACTCGAGCTTCTGCACAGCGCACGGTCCAAAGCCGACCGCGAGGAATGGCTGGAACTACTCAGCGCCACCTTCACATGGATCGCCATGCCCGACCGCGTCTTCAGCCGGGCAACCGAAGTCCAGGCCGCCATGACCGCTCGTGGCACCCACCGCTCGGCCGGTGCCGTCGATCTGCTTCTCGCCGCGACCGCCGAACTGAGTGGCCTCGCACTGGTGCACTACGACCACGATTTCGACGAAGTCATCAAGGTAACGAGCCAGCCAGCGGTATGGGTCGCCGCGCCTGGCTCCATCGCCTGACCCGGTAGCCCCCTGCCGGTTTCGGCCAAGCCCAGCGGGTAGCCCGGCGTCGGTCATACGGTGAGGTGGTCAGCGCACCACGCAACCGGTTGGAGGGCATCATGTACGGCGCAATCCTGGTCCGTTGGGGCGAGAACATTCCCGGTCGTGAGGCCAAGGGGCTCGACGTATTCGGCAAGGCGGTCAATCGGTTCGAGGAACTGGCCAAGCAGGGTCGGGTGCACAGCCACCGCGAGTTCTTTTCGCTCACCGGCCGGCAGGGCGGTTTCATGATCGTCGACGGCGAGCTGGACGAGCTGATGAAGATCGTCGCGGAGGAGGAGACGCTCACGCTCAACACGCAGGCCACCGCGATCGTGGCGGACTTCGAGATTCAGGTCTTCGGTGGCGGCAACGACCACTCGGTCCAGCAGCTCATGGGGAACTACACGGAAAGCATGCGGGAGCTCGGGTACATGTGACGGAGCCATATCACTTGTTGATCTCCGTTTCCGTGATATATTGGGGAGGTGGGTCGCTGGGAAGAGGCTGCCTGGGCGCCCGATCTGGCCGCGCCGGGAGGGCGTCGCGCCCGCCAGGGCTTCACGTATCGCGCATACATCCCCGATGCCCTTGACGCAGACGGCCTGATGTTCAGCGCGGCGACGGCCGCGGACATCGCGGACGCGGAGGCCGCTATCGCGGTGGCCGATCACGGCCGCCATCTGGTGGCCATGGAGACCCTCGCTCGGCTGCTCCTGCGCAGCGAGTCGGTGGCGTCCAGCCGCATCGAAGGGCTGGAGTGCAGCCAGCGCAGGCTCGCCGAGGCCGCCTTCGCTCCCGAGCACGCCGGTGAGACGGCCCGCCAGGTGCTGGCCAACATCGACGCCATGCGGCAGGCGATCGAAACAGGAGCCGCCGACCGCGATCTCACGATCGACGACATCAAGAGCATGCACGAGCTCCTGATGCGGGAGGATCGCGCGACGGGACGGTTCGCCGGCGAGTTCCGCGCTCGGCAGAACTGGATCGGCGGACGGAGCGATAGCCCGCGCGACGCGGCCTACATCCCGCCGCCACCCGCGTACGTCGAGCCGCTCATGCGCGACCTGGTCGCCTTCATCAATCGTGACGACGTGCCCACCCTTGCCCAGGCCGCGATCGTGCACGCCCAGTTCGAGACGATCCACCCGTTCATCGACGGAAACGGTCGGGTCGGGCGCTGCCTGATCCACACCGTACTGGCACGCCGGCGGCTGGCATCCCGGATGCTCGTGCCGGTCAGCCTCGTCCTCGCGGCTTACGGAGACCACTACATCGAAGGGCTGGTCGACTTCCGGGAGGGCCGGATCGACCAGTGGTGTGGCACGTTCGCCTCAGCAGCCCGGCTCGCGATCGACGGCGCCGCGCAGTTCGAGGAGCGGCTGGCCACCATGATCACGCGCTGGCGGTTCGAGTCAGACGCACGGCCCGACTCGCACCTCTGGCGGGCGTGCGAGCAGACCACCATCACGCCGGTGTTCACCATGGTGTCCCTGCGCGACGAGCTCCGATGCTCGACTACAGCCGCCACCGAGGTCATCGAACGGTTGGAAGCGATCGGCATCGTCACGCAGGTCAGCCTGGGCAAGCGCAACCGCGTGTACCTGAACAGAGCGGTGCTCCGGTTGCTCGACGACTTCGAGCGGGATCTGCTCAGTGCCGACGGGAAGCCCGGCCGGCTGCGGACCTCGGCCCGTGCCAAGACATCGGTCCCGGCCGCGGTGCTGCCATCCATCGAGCACGCGGTGCTGGAGTCCTTTCCAGTGGGTACCGATGCGCCACCGGCCACCGGCACCATCGCGCGGATCTCCGGCTACCGCCCTGACCAGATCCGCCTGGTTCTAGAGAAGTTCGCCGCCGAGGGTCTGTTGGAGCGGGTCGACACACAGGGATGGGCCTTGACGCCAAAAGGTCGCCAGCTCCGCGCAATGATCCGGACGAACGAGGACCTCTAGCATCGGGCGGCCGCGTACAGGTGTTCGTTGCGGCGCGCCCCGGCAGGGCCCCGCTTGGGTAGTCCCGCGTGAGTAGGGCGCCCCACTCACACCGCAAGTCCTGATAGGGGCGGGGAGATCGACGCCAGCCTGCGGTGATCATGAGGTTAGCGTTGGGGAGAGCGCTTGCCCGGACGCCAACTTCATGATCACCGCAGAAATCGGGCTACCGTGCTGAGCACGCTATCCCGCGGCCCCGCACGCCGACCCCGCCGATCAAGGACTTCTGCGTCGATCAAGGGCGAATGGTCGCGGTTCAGAGATCAATCCACGACCATTCGCCCTTGATCGGCGCGGGGACGGCGGCGCGGGGACGGCGGCGCGGGGACGGCGGCGCGGGGACGGCGGCGCGGGCTAGATGGCGTGTAGGGACGCGGCGATCGCGTCGAGGTCGGGTAGCGCCGCGTAGCCGGCCACTGTCAGCGTGCCGTTGGCGCGCAGTTCGCGTACCCGATCGGTGAAATCGCCGAATGCGTCCGCCGCCTGCTCGGCGTTTCCGGCGCGGACGTGGCGGGCGACCTGGTTGAGCTTCCTGATCAGCTCTCGTGCGGCCTTGGCGGTGAGTTGGCCGCTGTCGGCCTGCTCCTGGACGACGGCGGCGAGCGTGCCGATCCGCTCGATCGGTGTCACCTGCCGGGGCGGCGTGGTCGGGGCGGACGGCGACGGCGACGGGCTGGGGGTGCCCAGCTCGGCGACGCCCGTCGGCGCCAGGGGCACGAACGTGGTCGGCTGGTTGGTAACCGCGGCCGGCTCGTCGCCGCGGCTCGACAGGACGGCGGTCGCGGCCACGAGGCTGACGACGGCGCCCACCAGCAGCAGGATCACCCAGCCGGACAGCCAGTGCCGCAGCCAGCTCAGGGCCTGCTCGGTGACAGGCCCGCCGGCGCGGTGCCGCCCGCCCGAAGGAACGCCCGAAGGAAGGAGCTCGGTGGGTACGTCGGCGGGGACAACGGTGGGCACGTCCGGGATCTCGGGCTGCCCGGCGATCGCGCGCAGCCGGTCCCGGACCTCCCAGGCGCTGGTGGGCCGGTCGACGGGGTCCTTGGCCAGCAGCTCGCGGACGAGTTCGTCGAGCGCCGTCGGGATGTCGTCCCGGTGCGCGCGCAGCGGCACCGCGGGCTCTTCCAGGTGCAGGTCGAGGACGTCCAGCGGGCTGTCCGCGTTGAACGGCGCGGCGCCGGTCAGCATCGCGTACAGCACGCAGCCGACCGCGTACAGGTCGGTGCGGGCGTCGATCGGGCCGCCGAGGGCCTGCTCCGGCGCCATGAACAGGTAGCTGCCCACCACCATGCCGGCGGCGGTGAGAGCGGACTGGGTGGCGGTCCGGTGCAGCACCGCGATGCCGAAGTCGCACACCTTCGCGGTCCCATCGGGCTCGACGAGGATGTTGGCGGGCTTGATGTCCCGGTGCACCACCCCGGCCTGGTGTGCGGCGCCGAGGGCGTCGCAGACCTGGGCGGCGATCGCGGCGGCACGCTCCACCGGCAGCCGGCGGTGCATGGCGATCAGGCGGTTGAGGCCGTCGCCCTCGACCAGTTCCATCGCCAGGTACGCGACGTCGTTGTCGACGTCCACGTCGTACACCCCGACGAGGTTATGGTGGGCGAGACTGGCGACGGAGCGCGCCTCCCGGCGGAGGCGTTCCAGCGCCACCGGATCGGTTTGCCAGGCCGGGTCGAGCACCTTCAGCGCGGCCGCACGATCAAGCCGCTCGTCCCGGGCCTGCCACACGCTGGCCGTCGCGCCGCGTCCGAGCTGCCGTTCCAGCCGGTAGCGGCCGCCCACGACCTCACCCGTGCGGAAAGCGAAGCTCAGTTCGTCGCGCATAAGGAGTCAGGCGCCGGGCCGCCCTGTGGCGTTACACCACGGAAGGGCCGGGGCAGCGGTCGACGAGCCGACCGCCGGGACCGCCCCGGCCACGCTCCGGAGCACGATCGCACCAGAGCACCGGCGGGCCCCGCGACCGGGGAACGGATGGACCCTCTGGGCGAAGGGATGCACGTCGCGAACGAACGGACGCTCTTCTCTCCGTTGTCCGATTTCGAGTAACGCGGTACCACGGAACCTGAGCGGGCCACGCTCAACTTGGCCGACATTTACCCTGGTGGAAGCGGGTGTAGCCTGCTCCCTCGATGCATCTGAACGACGAGGAACTCGCGAGTGCCCTGACCGCCGCCATCCAGGGCGACTCCGCGGCCTTCGCCGTACTCTGGCGAGCCCTGCAACCGGCCCTGCTGCGGTATCTGCGGGTGATCGTAGGCGAGGCCGCCGAGGATGTGGCCTCCGAAACCTGGCTGCAGGCGGCCCGCGACCTGCGCCGCTTCTCCGGCCCGCCACACGTGTTCCGGGTGTGGCTCTTCACGATCGCCCGGAACCGCGCCATCGACGAGCGGCGGCGCGCCCGGCGCCGGCCGGAGGAGCCGCGCGACCTGTCCGACCGGGATGTGTTCGCCGTCCAGCCGGACATCGCCCACGACGTGATCCAACGGTCCGAGACCGACTGGGCACTCGCCGTCATCGCCTCGCTGCCCAAGGACCAGGCCGAGGCGGTGACGCTGCGCGTGGTGGCGGGGCTGGATGTGGCGCAGACCGCGAAGGTGCTCGGCAAGCGGCCGGGGGCGGTGCGCATCGCCGCGATGCGCGGCCTGCGGCGGCTGGCCGAGCACGCCGAGGTGCGGGCCCGCCGGGACGCGGCCCGGCCGTCGCTGGGCCTGAACTCCCCGCGCCCGGAGGGGGTGTAACGCGATGGGACGCCGAGACGCATTCTTCAACGCCATGCGTACGTCACGGAAGCCCCGGATCGGGCCGCGCGAGGCCGAGCGACTGCTCGACGCCGCCCCGAGCGGCTCCGCCTACCCCGAACTCAGCTACCTCCTCGCCGCCGCGACCGCGCCGCCGCGGCCACACGAACTGGCTGGCCTGCACGCGGCCGTGGCGGCGTTCGAGGAGGCCGGCCGGTACCCGGACGCGCCCGCCCGGCGCCGTTCCCGCCTGCTCCGCCCGCTCGGCGTCAAGCTCGCCGCCGGCGTGGCCGTCCTGCTGGTCGGCGGTACGGCGCTGGCGGCGGAGACCGGCAACCTGCCGACCAACCCGTTCACCTCGGGCGGGGCACCGCCCCCGGCCACCAGCGCTCCCCGGGTCGACCGCTCCACGACCGCGCCGGCCCCGGACCCGAGTCCCACCAACCACGGCCGCACCCTCGCCCCCACCAGCCCGGCCGTGCTCGGGCTGTGCCGTGCGTGGGAGGCGATCCAGAAGAACCCGAAGGCCAAGCCGATGGCCGCCGAGGCGTTCCGCGATCTGGCCGCGGCCGCTGGCGGCGCCGACCACATTGGAGCCTTCTGCGCCCCGCTGCTGGCCCAGAAGCCGGAACGCACCACGGGCGGCGGCAAGGACCATCCCAAACCCAGCCCGACCCCGCACAGGAAGGGCTAGGCGAGGCCGTGCACGCCGATCCGGTCTTCGTCGACGGTACGGGCCGCCGCCGGCGCCTCTTCGCGCTGGCCGGCGCGGCCGCGGGAGTCCTGCTGGCGCTGGCCGCTCTCGTGCTGGTGGCCGGCTTCACCGGTACGGGACCGGGGCACCTGCCCACGCTTCCGCTGCCGGCCGGCGGTGACGCACGGGAAGCCGTGTCGCCGCCCAGACCGTCGGGCACGCCGACCACCCCCGCTCAGGCGCCGCGTCCGGGGTTGCCGATACCGTCCACAGTAGAGTCTCCGTCAGTCGCCGCCGTCACGCCGAGCCCCAGCAGGTCCAACCACCGCCGGGTGCCCACCCACACGCCGGGCAACAAGCCGTCCAAAAAGGCGTAGGCGATGTCCGCCAAACACGTACGGCTGCGGGAGCCCGCCGCCCACTGGCTGCTGCTGTGCGTCTTCATGGTGGTCCTGCTCGCCGGCCTGTGCTTCAACGGGTACGTGTCGCACGTCGGCGCGGAAGGCAGCGGCCCCGCACCGGTCCCGCCGGCGGGTGGCTCGGTGCCGGCGGCGCTGACCGACGGCGGGCCGGTCCTGCGGATCGGCACCGACGGCGCGGTCACCAGCCGGTCGATGCCGGACAGGACGATCGCGCTCACGTTCGACGACGGTCCCGATCCACAGTGGACGCCGAAGATCCTCGACGTGCTCGCCCGGTACGGCGCGCACGCCACCTTCTTCCAGGTGGGTTCGGCGGTCAACGAGCATCCGGACATCGCCCGCCGCGTGCTGTCCGAGGGGCACGAGATCGGCGCGCACACGTTCACCCACGCAGATCTGACCAGCATCCCGGCATGGCGGCGCGGGATCGAGCTGACCCTCAGCAACAACGCCATCGCCGCGGCCACCGGACGGGTGCCGGTGCTGGTGCGGCCGCCGTACTCGTCGGAGCCCGACGCGGTCACCGGCGCCGACTTCACGGCGCTGCGCCAGGCGGCCGCCGCCGGCCACCTCATCGTGCTGGCCGACCGCGACACCGAGGACTGGCGGCGCCCCGGGGTGGCCGCGATCATCGCCGCCGCCCAGCCGGCGAAGGGGCGCGGCGCCGTCGTCATGATGCACGACTCCGGCGGGAACCGCGCCCAGACCGTCGCCGCGCTGGACGCGTTGATCCCGCGGTTGCAGGCCCAGGGGTACCGCTTCACGACGGTCTCCGCGGCGTTGGGCCTGCCGGCCGCCGCGGCGGCGCCGACCGGCCAGCGGCTGCGCGGCCACGCCCTGCGTTGGGCCCAGGCGGGCAGCGGGTGGCTGGCCCGCGCGCTGACCGCGCTCATGCTCGTCGCGGTGGTGCTCGCCGCGCTGCGCCTGGCCATCCAGCTAATCTGCGCGCGGATCCACCTGCGCCGGGTACGCCGCCGCGCCCGCGAGCCGTTGCGCTTCCTCGGCCCGGTGACGGTCGTCGTGCCGGCGTACAACGAGTCGGCCAACATCGCGGCCACCGTACGGTCGCTGGTGGCCAGCGACTACCCGCAACTGGAGGTCATCGTCGTCGACGACGGCTCCTCCGACGGCACCGCGGACATCGTCGAACGCCTGCGCCTGCCCGGCGTATCCGTCATCCGCCAGGCCAACGCCGGCAAGCCGGCCGCGCTCAACACCGGGATCGCGCACGCGCGCGGCGACATCCTCGTACTGGTGGACGGCGACACCGTCTTCGAGCCGGACGCGGTGGGCCGGCTGGTGCAGCCGTTGCGCGAGCCCGACGTGGGTGCGGTGTCCGGCAACACCAAGGTGGCCAACCGGCGCGGCCTGCTCGGCCGCTGGCAGCATCTGGAGTACGTCATCGGGTTCAACCTCGACCGCCGGATGTTCGACGTGGCCCGCTGCATGCCCACCGTCCCCGGCGCGATCGGCGCCTTCCGGCGGGCCGCTGTCGTGGACGTCGGCGGCGTGCCGGCGGACACCCTCGCCGAGGACACCGACTTCACGATGGCGCTGATCCGGGCCGGCTGGCGGATCCTGTACGCGCCGGACGCGGTCGCCTGGACCGAGGCGCCCGCATCGCTGCGGCAACTGTGGCGCCAGCGCTACCGCTGGTGCTACGGCACGATGCAGGCCACCTGGAAGCACCGGCGGGCGCTGGTGCAGTCCGGTCCCGCCGGCCGGCTGGGTCGCCGCGGCCTGACGTACCTGCTGCTCTTTCAGGTCCTGCTGCCGCTGACCGCGTGCATGGTCGACGTGTACGGCGTGTACGGCGTGCTCTTCCTGCCGCTGGGCAAGGTGGCGGCGGTGTGGGCCGGGTTCACGCTCGTCCAGGTGCTCACCGCCGGGTACGCGCTGCACCTGGACCGGGAGCGTTTTGGTCCACTGTGGAGCCTGCCACTGCAGCAGATCGTGTACCGGCAACTGATGTACCTGGTCGTCATCCAGTCGACGGTGATGGCGCTGCTCGGCGGCCGGCTGCGCTGGCACCGCATGGCGCGTACCGGTGCGGTGGCGTCGCAGCTGCCCTCGGCGTTACACCCGCGCGGTTGACTCCGCATCAATCGTGAAATGTAGGTCGACACTGTGGTTTGTCGCATGTTGGCCGCATTAGCGTGTCGGCCATGCGACACCTCTGGACCTTGATCGCGGCGCTCGTCATCGCTCCCCTGGCCTGGCTGCTCCTGGCATTCGGTCAGGAACGGTCGATCCGGGCGTTGAGCCCGGAGGGCACCGGAGACCTCGTCCGCCCCGCGGTGTGCCTCGCCGCGGCGGGGCTCCTGCTCGGTCTCCTGGCGACGCTGCGGTTCTCACCGCTCGGCGCGTTCGTCGCCGGGCTGGCCTACGCGGGCAGCTACCTGGCCGCCGTAGCGAATCCGGACGGCGTGCTCGACGCGTTCCCGAGCAGTGTGACCATCGCCGGCCGGGACGCCGACCCGACCACCCCGCTGCGGACCGGGACCGCCTTGCTGCTCGGCGCGTTGCTCCTGTTGGGTGTGGTGAGCGTGGGCCGCTGGCGGCAGTGGCCGGCGCGCCAGGACGCCGACGCGGACCCGCCGGCCAGCGAGCTCCCGCTCCGCGCCGACCGGCCGCTCGGCGTGGACGGCCTGGGCCTCGCCCCGGCGGCCCGAACCGCGGAACCGGAACCGGCCTGGGCCGGTGGGGATGGCTGGGGGGCCGGCCGCCACACGGCCGAGCCCGACCTCGTGGCCCGCCACGCGAGCCGGACCAGCCGCCCGTACGCCTAACCCCGCACGTGTGGAGCCGCGGCCGAACCAGCCGCGGCTCCAGCCCTACGGCAGGGCTACCCCCTTACATGTTGACCGCGCCGACCTGCCGCAAGGCCCCAAGGAAGTCGAAGTTCCACCAGCCTTCCTGGATCTTCCCCTCGTGCATCCGGTGGATCGTCATGCCGGTCATCTCCACCTTCTTCTTGGTGGGTGCGATGCCCAGGAACTCCCCGCTGTGCGTGCCCCGCCACGTCCACCGCGTGATGACCTTGTCGCCCTCCGCGAGCTGATCCTCCACTGTGAACTTGAAGCCGCGGAACGCGTTGCGGTACATCTCGATTTCCACCCGCGCCCCGTCGACCCCGCGCACATCCTCCTCGTTGGTGGCGTCGTGGTCGTGGTAGTCGTCCGTCAGCAGGTCACCGAGCCGGGCGAGCTCGCCTTTGCTGGCCATCTCGAAGAACCGCCGGGCCGTGGCCTTGTTGAGCTGTTCGTCCCGGACCACGTCGAGATCGGTGAACGTCGGCGGTGCGTCGCACAGCGCCACCATCTCCTCGAAGATGCGGTTCGTCTCGGGAAGGTTCGAGTTGCGCATCGCCTCCTCGTACGACGGGAACTCGACGATTTCGACCACGTGGTGCGCGTCTTTCCGGTCCTTCCCGACGATCGAGTGAGTCGCCGTCCGCTTGCCCTGGGTCGCCTCGACCCATTGATCGAGCAGACGGTTCACGTCGTCCACCCGATCGGTCTTACAGTCAACGATCTGGACGAATGTCATGGCACGCCCCCTCCGGGGTCCACCTGTCTGGAACGGCGTGTATCCCGGGTCACGGCCTGCGATCAGGATAAGCCCGACATTTCAGAAGTACAACAGTTCAGGCACTATGCCCGGATGGCGAGCGCGTGCCGGAAGACGTCCCGTGGATCCCACCGGGCCTTCACCCGGCGCAGCCGCGCGTAGTTGTCCCCGTAGTAGAGGGCGTGCCAGGGCACGCCGGACGCGTTCCACGCCGGATCGGCCAGGTCCGTGTCCGGATAGTTGATGTACGCCCCGTCCGCGACCGGAACGCCCCCGGTGTCCGCGTACATGTCCCGGTAGAACTCGCGGATCCACGCCACGTGCCGGTCGTCCTCCGCCGGGTCCGACCAGGCCACCAGATAGAACGCCTTCATCACCGCGTCGCGGTGCGCGGTGGCCGACGCCTCCGGGGGTACGGCGTTGATCCGGCCGCCGTGCGTGTTCAGACTCAGCGAGCCGCCCGGGTTGTCGTAGTCGCCGCAGGTCAGGTGCCGCTGGGCGGCGGCGAGCTGCGCGCCGGAAAGCGACCGCCGCAGGTACGCCGATTTCACCTTCAGCCGCCATTGCTTGCCGTCGTCGCCGCCGGGCTGCCGCACCGACGCCAACCACGGCGTCATTTCCTGGGTACGGCTCTGCGGCGCACCGGCCACGCGGGCGAGCGCGGCGATGAAGTCGTCGGCCAGCCGCTCGGCGTCCGGCCCACCCGCCACCTGACCGGCCAGCAGGTGCGGGCCCGGACTGCGGCGCAGGACCATCTCCGCGTACACCCGGGCGTAGGGCGAGCCGGACGCGCTGTGCCGCTCGCACCAGGCGCCGAAGCCGCGCGCCAACCCGGTCAGCGCCTCCGGTCGCCAGGTGACCGTGAAGCTGAGTACCGAGTCAGGCGCCGGCGGCAGGTCGCGGAACCAGTACCGGGTCACCACGCCGAAGTTGCCGCCACCACCGCCGGTGTGCGCCCACCACAGGTCCCGGTGCGGATCGTCCGGCTCCCGGGTGGCCACGACGGCCCGCGCCCGGCCCGACCGGTCCACGACGACGACTTCGACGCCGTACAGGTGGTCGACCGAGAGGCCGTGGAGCCGGCCCAGCGGGCCGAAGCCGCCGCCGACGATGTGGCCGCCCGCGCCGACCCCGGGACATGCCCCGGCCGGCACGGTCACGCCCCAGCTCAGATAGAGCCGGCGGTACACCTCGCCCAGCGTCGCGCCGGCCTCCACGGCGTACGCGCGCCGGCCGGCGTCGTAGTACACCCCGTCCATAAAGGACGTGTCGATGACCACCTTGACGGCGGGATCGTCGACGAAGTTCTCGAAGCAGTGTCCGCCGCTGCGCACGGCGACCCGGCGCCCGGTGTCGACGGCCTCCTGCACCGCGTGCACGACCTGCTCGGTCGTGCTCACCACGCGTACGTGGTCCGGCCTGCCGACGAACCGCCGGTTGCCCCGCCGGACCAGGTCGGCGTAGCGCGGATCGCCGGGCCGGACCAGCACGGACCCGACCGGCGCCGGCGTACGGCCGTCCGCCGCGGCGGCCACCAGTGGTGCGGCCACGCCGGTCACCACGACGGCGCCGGCTCCCAGTACTCCCCTTCGCGTGAATGTCCCCATGCGACAGACGCTAGGAAAGATCGCGACGGCGGCCCATCCGGCCAGCCGGAAAACCGGTACGGGGGCTGCCCCTACCGCCGTAGCATGGGCAGGCATGACCTCCTGGACGCTTGACGAAGTCCACGGCGTGCGCGTTTTCGCGTTCGCGCCCGACGGGCCGCCGGTGCGCGACGCCATGGAGCTTGTCGCGGCCGCCTTCGAGCACGACGCCGAGTTCCTGGTCGTGCCGGCCGAGCGGCTCGCCCCCGAGTTCTTCACGCTGAGCTCGGGCGTCGCCGGGGAGTTCCTCCAGAAGCTCGTCAACTACCGGCTCCGCCTGGCGGTCATCGGCGATATCTCCGCGCACGTCGCCGCCAGCAACGCCCTGCGCGACTTCGTCCGCGAGACCAACCGCGGCCGCCAGGCATGGTTCCTAGAAACCCGCGCCGACCTGGCTACGCGCCTAGCCGCCCCCACCCCCCACGGATGATCAGGGAACGGCTCTGGCGTGTCCCGGCGCGTCGCGAAAGCTGGTCCCTGATCACCGCCCTCAGGGGCGGGCCAGGACGGTGGCGACCGCGACCAGGGCGAGCCCCATCAGCGCGACCAGCATGACCATCGCCCCGGCGATCGCCAGCGCGGGCGCCACGGGCGGGCGACCCGGCACCACCGCCGGATGCGCGGCGGTCACCAGCACCGGCTGCGCCGCCGGCGGATGGACCGGAAGCGACGGCGCCGGCGGATCGCGGTGGGCGTACGCGGGGTTCAGGTAGTGGTCCATACCGAAACAGCGCTCCACCGCCGGAAATCGTCACACCACCACCTCACCCACCCGTGATCAAGGCGTCCTTCAAGTCGTTATAACGACTTGAAGGACGCCTTGATCACGGAGAGTGGGTTCGGAGCAGGTCCGCCTCGATCCGGTCCAGGGCCAGCCGTACGGCGCCCAGCGCGACTGACTCGTCACTCAGGGTCGACGCCTCGATCCGGGTCGGGCTCAGGCACAGCGGGCGCACCTGCCGGCGTACCTCCTCGACAAGAGCACCGCCGGCGAGGGTGAGCGCGCCGCCCACGACGACCATCTCCGGGTCCATCGCCAGGACGAGCGCGGCCACGCCTCGCGCCATGCGCGCGGCCAGCGCGGCCACCCGCTCCCGGGCCTGCGCGTCGCCGGCGTCGGCCGCGGCCAGGACCTTCGCCGCGGCCCCTTCGAGGTCGACCCCGCGCCGGCCGGCGAGCGCCGCGGCGGTGTCCCGCCAGCCCAGCTCGGGCAGCACGCCGACCTCGCCGGCGGCGCCCCAGCGACCGCGCCGCAGCTGCCCGCCGATGATGGCGCCCGCGCCCGTGTGCAGGCCGGCGAGCACGTACACGACGTCGTCGACGTCGACGGCGACGCCCCGCCAGCGCTCGGCCACGGCGGCGAGGTTGGCGTCGTTCTCCACCAGCACCGGGCAGGCGAACGACCGGCCGAGCTCGCGGGCCAGGTCGACGCCGGCCCAGTCCGGCACGACCGTGCACGAGGTGACCCGGCCCTCGGGGTCGACCACGCCGGGGGTGCCGGCCGCGACGGCCCACAGCTCCGCGTGGGTGGCGCCGGCCTCGCGCAGGCACGCCCGCACCGCCGCGCGGACCGCCGCCAGGCGCTCGGCTCGGGCCCCCGCCGGATCCAGCTCCGCGCGGTGGCTGGCCACCGTCCGACCGTCCAGGTCGGACAGGAAGAGCACCGTCCGGTGCGCGTCGATCTCGATGCCGAGCGCGAGGCCGGCCTCCGCGCGGAAGCGATATCGCCGCGCTGGCCGCCCCAGCCGCTGCCCGACCAGCGGTGCCACCTCCTCCGCCAGGCCGCGGACGGCCAGTTCCGCGAGTACGGCCTCGGTGGTCGGCCGGGACAGCCCGGTCCGCTGGGCCAGCTCGGTCAGCGTCGGCTCGCCGGCCCCGCGCAGCGCCCGCAGGGTGGCGGCCGAGTTAAGCCGGCGCAGCACCGAGGGGTCACCCCGGTGAAGTTGACCTTCAGACACCCGCGCACCCCTTGACATCGCCAACCGCACCCGGAAGCTTAATGCACGCTACTTATGAAAGGTTCCTTCGGAAGTGAGGTGGCCACCATCGATCGCCGATCCTTTCTCGCCCTGAGCGGTGTCAGCACCGCCGCCGTCGTCCTCGGCTCCGGCCATCCGGCCGCCGCCGGATACGACGGCCGTGTGCCCGCGAACCCGTTCACTCTCGGTGTCGCCTCCGGCGACCCGCATCCCGACGGCGTGGTGCTCTGGACCCGCCTCGCGCCCGAGCCGCTCGCCGCGGACGGCCACGGTGGCATGCCCCGCCGGCCGTTCACGGTGGCGTACGAGGTCGCCGAGGACGAAGGCTTCGCCCGGATCGCGGCGCGCGGACACGCGCTCGCCACGCCCGAGCTGGCCCACTCCGTGCACGTCGAGGTTTGCGGGCTACGCCCCGGCCGGGAGTACTTCTACCGCTTCCGGGCCGGCACGGAGCTGAGCCCGGTCGGGCGGACGAAGACCGCGCCCGCGCCGTACGCGATGCCGGACGAGCTGCGCTTCACCACCGCGTCCTGCCAAGCCTGGTACCACGGCCACTTCACGGCGTACGAGCACATGGCCAAGGAGGACCTGGACGTCCTGTTCTTCCTCGGCGACTACATCTACGAGTACGGCATCACCGCCACCAACCTGTGGCGGCAGGGTGTGCCGATGCCGGCCGCTGAGCACGGCGTCGAGACCGTCACGCTGGAGCAGTACCGGCTGCGCTACGCGCTCTTCAAGACCGACCCCCACCTGCAGGCCGTCCACGCCTCCGTGCCATGGGTCATCACCACGGACGACCACGAGGTGCAGAACAACTACGCCGACGAGTGGTCCGAGACCGGCATCCCGCCGGCCGACTTCCTGCGCCGGCGGGCGGTGGCGTACCGCGCCTTCTACGAGAACCTGCCACTGCGCGCGGTGTCCCTTCCGGACGGTCCACACCTGGCGCTCCACCACCGGCTGCGCTGGGGCCGGCTGGCGGACTTCAACGTGCTGGACAACCGGCAGCACCGCGACCCGTACCCGGCCGGCGCGGTCGTCGACAACTCCCCGGAACGGCACGACCCGAGCCGCACGATCCTCGGAGCCCGCCAGGAGAAGTGGCTGTTCGACGGCGTACGCCGCTCGCAGGCCACCTGGAACGTCTTGGCCACCGGGGTCGTCATGGCCCAGATCGACCGGGACACCGGCCCCGGCGAGCTGTACAGCAACGACATGTGGGACGGCTTCCCGGCCTGCCGCGACCGGCTCTTCGCCGCGCTGCGCCAGTCGCCGGCCACCCCGGTCGTGCTCAGCGGCGACATCCACCGGCACGTCGCGGCCGAGCTGAAGACCGACTGGCGCGACCCGGCCTCGGCCACGATGGGCGTCGAGCTGGTCGGCGGCTCGATCGGCTCCGACGGCGACGGCGCGGACACGGACAGCTTCGGTCCACTGTGGCTGGCCAACCCGCACGTGAAGCTCTACAACGCGCGCCGCGGCTACCTCAGCTGCCGGATGACGCCCACGGCGCTGACCAGCGAGTTCAAGACGCTGCCGTACGTCACGCGGCCCGGCGCACCGGTCACCACCGCGGCCCGCTTCGTCACCGAAGCCGGCCGCCCGGCCCTGAACCGAGAGGTGTGAGCATGCCAGCTTCTGTACGCCGGCTGCGTACGACCGGCGAGCTGGGCCGCATCCTGCTGTCCTGGGAGGGCGAGGCGTACCGGCCGCTCGTGGACCACTACGCGGTCTACGTTTCCGAGCCGGGCGGGCCGGAGAGCCTGCTGGGCAAGACGGTCTACGCCACCTTCGTCCACGGCAAGCTCGGCGGGCGGGCGCGGACGTTCCACTACCGGGTGGTCACCGTCGACGCGGCCGGCGACCGGAGCCGGCCCACCCGCGCCGTGGTGGGCACCAGCGCCGAGTCCGTCACCGTCTCCGGCCGCCCGATCGCGACGGTGGGCACGTTGGACCACAAGAGCCTGGAGTTCGCGCTCGCACCGAACCTCAGCGCCCAGTTCACCGCGCGGTTCGGCACCGGCGTGGACTACACGTACGGCGTGGACGCGCCGGGCGTGGACTGGTCGTACATCCATCCCGGGCCGTCCGACGCCTGGGCCGGGCGCAAGGCGCACCGGTTCACGTTCCGGTTCACTGTGGACGCCGTACCCGCGGGCGAGGTGTGGCTGGCGATCTGGCTCATCGACACGCACGCCACGCTCCCGGGCACCGCGGTGCTGGGCCTGAACGGGACGACCGTGCGGGAGGTGGCGCTGGAGAAGGGCGCCACGCGGGGTTCCTTGGAGGGCGATGCCGCGCTCCCCGGCTCGCCACTCAAGCCGTCGTACGTCGAACTGGCGCTGCCGAAGGCCGCCCTGGTGGCCGGCGAGAACGTGCTGACCATCGACAAGACCAGCGGTTCCTGGCACGTGTACGACGCGCTGGGGGTTTACGAGAAGTAGCGGTAGCGGGAAGGGCCGGCTGGTGGCCCGACTAGCCGGGCGCAGGTCGGAGCCACCAGCCGGGGACCATGGGGGTGAGGTCCTCCTTCCTTTACTGTCCGGTGGAGTGGAGATCGGCCACCTCGGCCGCGGAAAGCACCCGGCTGTAGAGCCGGAAGCCGTCCACCGCGCCGTCCAGGTACGGATCTCCTCCGTACTGGGAGCGGCCGATCCAGTTCTGGGTGGTGCTGCCCAGGTCGGCGGGGCGCAGGGTCAGCGCCGCGTTGCGGGCGACCTCGACGCCGTTGACGTACAGGATGCCGAGGGCGCCGGACAGCGTGACCGCGACGTGCGTCCACGCGCCGGTGGGCAGCGCCGAAGGGGCGTTGATGCGCTGTTCGCCACCCGACCCGGCGGTGGTGATGGCGAACCGCGCGGTGCCCGCGCTGCTGCGCGGGGTGAAGAACATGTTCGTGCTGGTGCCGGAGCCGAGGTCGAACACCCGGGTCCAGTTGGTGATCGTGTCCAACCGGACCCAGGTGGCGACGCTGCACGCGGTGGCACCGGCGAGGATGCCCGCCGGCAACGACACGTGCGCGGTCGAACCGGTGAGATCGACCGCGTTGCCGGTGCGGCCGGTGATCCAGCCGGCACCGCCAGCCAAGGTGGCCGTACGGCCGTTGCCGGTCGCGTCCGCCGCCGCGGTGCCCGACGTCTCGTCGAAGCGGTAGTGCGCCACGAACGGCGGCGGGGGCGGCGTGGTGTTGACGTTCCAGTAGACCGTGTAGCGCTGGCCGTGCATCTTGTAGAACGGCAGCAGGGTGACCGCGCCGGTGCTGGCGGTCGCGGTGAACTGCAACGGGGTCGCGGTGGCGGCGATCGTCGACGGGTTGAGCGTGGGCATCGTCGACAGGTTGTTGGTGCCGTACGCGCCGGACAGCACGATCGGGCCGTACTTCACGGCCTGCACCGCGGCGTTGTCCGGAGTGGACTCCCGGGTCAGCGCCATCGGCAGGCTCACGTCGACCGCGTCGCCGGAGGCCCAGGCGCGGCTCACGACCGCGTACGTCCCGGGCGTGACCGTGACGCTCTGGACCACGCCGTTGACCCGGATCTGCGCGCCACTGGTCCACGATGGAATCCGCAGCCGCAGCGTGAACGTCCCCGAGCCGGTGATGGTGAGCCGGGTGGTGGTCGCCTCCGGGTACGCCGTCTCCTGCCGTACGGTGATGCCCCGGCCGGGCCAGATGAGCACCGAGGGGATGAAGAGGTTGACGTACAGGTCATCCCCGAGTGGAAGTAGATGCTGTCCACGTACTTGGTGTTGCTCTCCATGCCGGTGCCGTGGCAGCAGGTCCAGTTGTTGTAGTCGTTGCTGTACGTCTTGATGCCGCCCGGCCGCATCGGCACGTAGTAGCAGTGGAAGCCGTGCGACGAGCTCGGGTCCTGCGCGCCGAGGATGTGGTTGTAGAGCGCCTTCTCGTAGTAGTCCATGTAGTCGGCGCGCGCCGGGTTGGTGAAGAAGAGCTGCCGGGTCAGCTTCAGCATGTTGTACGAGTTGCAGCACTCACACGTCGTGTCGGACAGCTCGCTGGCGATCCGGTTCGGCGCCTTGAAGTACTCGCCGTTGGAGTTGCCGCCGATCGCGTACGAGTGCCGGCCGACCACGATGTCCCAGAAGTTGACGGCGATGTCGCGGTAGCGGGTGGTGCCGGTGGCGTGGTATTCGCGGATCGCGCCGAGCACCTTCGGGATCTGCGTGTTGGCGTGGTAGTTGTTGAGAGCGTCCACGTTGGACGCCAGCGGGTCGAAGACCTCGGCGTGGTCGAAGTACTGCGCGGTCGCCAGGTGGTTGGCGTCGCCGGTGAGCTGGTAGAGGTTGGTCAGCGTCTCGTTCATCCCGCCGAACTCGGTGTCCAGCATGTTCTGGCGCTGGGTCAGCGTCAGCCGGTCGTTGCGGAACTTCACCCACGCCGCCATCCGGGTCAGCACGGTCAGCGCCTGGGCGTTGCCGGCCAGCAGGTGCATGTCGAGCAGGCCCGCCATGATCTTGTGCAGGGTGTAGTACGGCGCCCACACCGACTGCCGCGCCTCGACCCGGTCGATGAAGCTCTCCGGGTACGCCGACAGGTAACCGGTGTTGAACCCGGCGGTGGTGGCCCGGTCCTGGCACTTGGCCAGCTCGGCGACCAGGTAGTCGCCCTTGGTCTTGAACGCGGCGGGGCCGGCGTTCGCGTACCCCTGGGCCAGCGCGGTCAGCACGTGGCCCAGCGAGTGGCCGCGCAGCTCGGTGGTGGGCGACTCCCAGCCACCCATCGCCGCGGCCGACGACGGCAGGCCGACGTTGAGCCGGAACATGTGCAGCAGCCGGTCGGCGTCCAGGAAGCTGAGATAGCTGTGGGTGCGCCCCATGTTGGCCTGGAACGGGCCGGACAGCAGGGTGACGGCGGAAAGCGGGAACGGGTACACGGAAACCCCGGTGTCTGGTAGGGCGGCCGCGGCCGGTGCCGCCGGGATCGCGGTGATCCCGGCCGCCACGGCGGCGCCTGCGACCCCCGTGCGCAGGACGGTTCGGCGAGACGGGGACATGCGCTACCTCCTATCCAGTGGGAGCCAGACCCGCATCGTGACGGGCCCGCGGTTCGCCCACAGGTGGTAGGGGACGAGGGTGAGGTTGCCCGGCTCTGACTCTTCGGCGTTGATCGATCCGTACGGCCAGCCGTTGCCGGCCGCGGCAGTGGTGGGCGCCGGGATGTCGAGCGCGACGACGTCCCGGCCGAGCGCCGGCAGCGGGCGCTCGGTCACCGGCGCCGAACGGTCCACATTGACCACATCCAGCGCCAGCACCGAGTCGTGGTCGACCGACTCGGCGCAGTACACGAGCGGGCCACGCTCCACCGCCACGCAGCCCCGCACCGCGTCGATGCGCGGATCCGCGGCGGTCCACCGTGGCGCGACCGGCAGCTCCAGCCGTACCTGGTCGCCGGGGCGCCAGGTGCGGGACACGACCGCGTAGCCCGGCCCGACCCGCTCGACGCCCTCGGGCGTCACCAGCGTCGCCTCGCCGGCCCACGCCGGTACGCGCAGCGAGAGCCGCCACGGCCGCTCGCCGGTCCGATCCACCCGCACGACGACCGACCCCTGCCACGGGTAGTCGGTCGTGACGGCCAGCTCGGTCTCGCCGTCGCGCACCGTGCCGCCGGCGTACTGGTGGAGCTGAAGGCCGTGGTGGTCGGCGGTCGCGACGTAGCCGCCCAGCGACGCGAGCGTGCGCGCCACGTTGGTCGGGCAGCACGAGACGTCGCGCCACGGCGCCCGTTCGCTCGACGTGGCCCGCGGCCACGGCTTGGTCGGGTCGAGAGCCGAGCCGGCGCTGCGCTGCTGCAAGGGGTTGGCGTAGAAGAACGCCCGGCCGTCCAGCGACGTCGAGGTGGCCACCACGTTGTAGAGCGTGCGCTCGGCCAAGTCGGCGAAGCGCGCCTCGCCGGTGGCCAGCAGCAGCCGCCAGGACAGCATCACCGACGCGACCGCCGCGCACGTCTCCACGTACGCCCGGTCGGCGGGCAGCTCGAAGTCGTCGCCGAACGCCTCACCCTCGTGCCGCGAGCCCATGCCGCCGGTGAGGTACGTCCGGGTCGCGACCGTCCGCTCCCACTGCCGTACGACGGCGGCGAGCAACTTGTCGTCCCCGGTCTCCACGGCCACGTCGACCGCGCCGCTGGCCAGGTACAGGGCGCGCACCGCGTGCCCCGCGAACGCCGTGCGCTCCCGGATCGGAATGTCGTCCTGGTAGTACGTCCGGCCCAGCTCGATGTCGGGCAGGGTGGCCTGCCCGCGCCGGTCGACGAAGAGCCGGGCCTGGTCGAGGTAGCGCGACGAACCGGTGACGCGGTACAACTCCACCAGCGCCATCTCGATCTCCGGATGCCCGCACAGGGTCTGCCGGCCGGCCGCGCCGAACTCCACGCACACGTGGTCGGCGGCCCGGATCGCCGTCGCCGTCAGCGCGTCCTCTACGCCGGTGCGCAGCCGGGCCACGCCCGCCTGGATGAGGTGGCCGTAGCAGTACAGCTCGTGCCCCCACACCAGGTCCGAGTAGCGCGGCTCCTGTCCGGGCCGGCCGAACACCGTGTTCAGGTACCCGCCCGGCTCCTGCGCCGCCGCGACCACAGTGGACAGCTCATCGATCGGCGCGCTGCCGCCACGACCGTTCTCCCACGCCATCGCCTCGGCGAGCTTGTAGACCTCGGAGTCGGAGAACTCCCGCCCGCGGCGGCGATGCGGCGCCAACTCGCCCGCGGCGGCGAGCCGGAAGTTGCCCAGCCAACCGGTCTTGTCCAGCCACTCGTGCGCGTGCGGGATCGTCGCGTTCGCGTTGCGCTCCTGCCGCTCGCCCCAGAAGCCGCCGCTGAGCCGCACCTGGTCGAGGCCCAAGGGGCGTAGCGCGCCCGCCGACGGAAGCACCGGTCCGATCATGTTCACCCCTTGAGAGCACCCCGGAATGTGGGTGGTCGCGACGGCAGGGGCCAACCGCGCAGCCATCACTCTCCGTCCGAAAATCGGCAGAGATAGGCATGCACGCCACCTCCCGCTGCGCTTGCCCAAAAGAAACCAAACGCCAACGCTGAGGGTCGCGGCCGCCCGGTGGCCGAAAACCTTTTCGGCAATGTAGCCACCCCGTTACGACGATGTCAAGGGTCGATATCTTGGCCGAGAGATGATGTAGTCTTCACACCGAAAGTTGATTCGAAAGGATTTCGGTGGGCAGGCAGCGATCCCAGTCGGTCACGCTGAGCGACGTGGCCCGGCTGGCCGGCGTATCGGTGGCGACCGCGTCGAAGGCGCTCAACGCGCGCGACGAGGTCGCGCCCGAGACCCGTCGCCGTGTCCTCCAGGCAGCCGACGAGCTCTCCTTCCAGCCGAACGTGCTCGCCCGCGGCCTCATCTCCGGGCGCACCCGCACGGTCGGCCTGCTCACCGACGAGCTCGCCGGCCGGTTCTCCATCCCGATCCTGCTGGGCGTGGAAAACGCGTTGGGCAACGAGCAGATGTCCGTCCTGCTGTGCGACGCCCGCGGCGACGCCATCCGCCGCCAGCACTACATCCGTACGCTGCTGGCGCGCCAGGTCGACGGCTTCATCGTGCTCGGCGACTCCAACGACCTTCGCCCGTCGCTCACCCGCGACATCCCGGTCCCGGTCGTCTACGTGTACGGCGAGTCCGACGACCCGGGCGACCTGTCGGTACTCGCCGACGACGAGGACGGCGCCCGGCTCGCCACCGAGCACCTGGTCTCCTTGGGCCGCCAACGGATCGCGCACATCACCGGCCCGGAGGCGTACCGGGCCGCCCGCGACCGCGTCGCCAGCCTCCGCAAAGTCCTCGCGGCCGCCGGACTCCCGCTCGTCGGCGGCGACCCCTTGTACGGCGAGTGGTCACAGCGCTGGGGCCGGAACGCCGCCAAGATGCTCCTCACCGCCAACCCCGAGATCGACGCCATCTTCTGCGGCAACGACCAGATCGCCACCGGCGTGGCCAACACCGTCCGGGAGCTCGGCCGCCAAATCCCCGACGACGTCTCCATCATCGGGTACGACAACTGGCATGAGTTCGCCGCCGACTGCCAGCCCCCACTGACCACAGTGGACCTCAACCTGCAGCAGCTCGGCGCGACCGCGGTGAAACACCTTTTCGCCGCCCTGGACGGCCAGCCCGCGTCGGGCGTCATCCGCCAACCCTGCCGCCTGGTAGTCCGCGACTCCACCGGCCCGGCCACACGCCGCGAATGACTAAGCGGTCCGACTGTTCTTGCGAGTGACGCGGCGCTTCTTCGCGGACTCCGCCACGCCGGCTAGCCGCCGGACCTCGTCAAGCTCCCGCTGCAGTGCGTCCAATGCCTTGCGGACGCCCGCGGCGTCCACCGTGGGAGCGCCGGTCGCCGCACGCAGTGCCGCATTCCGGATGTACGTCGACAACGGCACACCCGCCGCGCGAGCAGCCGTATCGATGGGGCCAAGCTCGCCCCGGTTGAACCTAACCGACACGACCGACCGGACATCCTGGTCGACGTCGACCTCAACCTGCTCCAACTGATCAACCTCGTGGCGGTGGGTGTACGCCTCGTCGGCCATCCGCGCGTAGTCGTCGTCCTCCATCCGATTCCGTCCTTCCCGATTGGCCATTTACTTCTCCCACGCGTTGATCGGCTTCGCGGTGCGGGTTTCCGCTTCGTAGATGAAGGCGACCACGAGTGGCCTGCCGGCACTGGTCCGCCCGGTAGCGAGATGCGTCGCCGCTCGGCCCGGCAGGTTGCGCCGAAAGACGGACCGGAAGTCGCACAGAACGTCCTCGATCTCCGCGACACTTGCCCGCCTCGTGGCATAGGGCGTGTTTCCGTTCCACAAGACTTGTCTGATCCTCATGGGTGGCAAGATCGCCATCCTCCAACGTAGTACGCACAACTTATCACGTATTACGCTGGAGCGACACGCGTCAGTCTGTCGGCACCCTACGAATCTCGCTCACGCCACGGCGCCCCTGGTCCGACGCAGCCGGCTGACCGCCGAGTAGACGGCGGTGAGCTGCTCGGCGACCCGCTTCCACGAGTAGCACTGGCGGGCCCGGTCGAGCGCCGCCGTGGCGTACGCGAACCTGCGCACCGGATCGCCCAGCAGTCGGCGCATCGCGACGCCCAGCGAGCGGGGGTCGCGTGGGGGCACGAGGTCGCCGGTGAGGCCGTCCACGACGGTGTCCGTGAGGCCGCCGACCGACGAGCCGATCACGGGTACGCCGCAAGCCATCGCCTCCAGCGGAGTGCGGCCGAACTGCTCGTACCAGGGGGCGGACGCGAGCACGTCGGCCGAACGGTACCAGCGGGGCATGTCGCTGGCCGGCACCGCGCCGACGAGTTGGACCCGGTCGGCGACGTTGGTCGACTCCGCGACGCTGCGCAGCCGTTGGGCGAACGGGTCGGTGGCGAGCTGCGCGGCGTCCGGCCCGCCGACCACGACACACTCGGCGCGGGGCACGACCCGCATCGCCTGGATGACGTCGGCGAGTCCCCTGCGTTCCACGAACCCACCCACCGTGAGGATGCGCGGCCGGCGCGGATCACGCGCTACCGCCGGACCGTCCGGTGTGAACCGTCCACTGTCGACGCCGGACGGGACGATAGCCATCCTGGCGCGGGGAACGCCCATGCGGACCAGTTCGCGCACCTCGTCCTGGCACTGCGCGACGACGCGGTCCACGGCGCGGCCCAGCGCCCGCTCGTATCCGATCCGCTGCGGCGGGCTGGTGTCCGCCGCGCCTTGGTGGCGCCGATTCACCGTGCCCAGCGCGTGGTACGTCTGTACGACCGGCACGCCGACCTGGCGCCCGGCGACAACGGCGGCCAGGCCACTCATCCAGAAGTGGGCGTGCGCCACGGTGGGCGCCCAGTCGTCGCCCCGCCACTGATCGACCAGCCAGCGGCCGAAGTCCTTCATGTACGGCAGCAGCGCCTCCGCGGGCAACGGCTCGGGCGGGCCGGCCGGCACGTGTGCCACCTCCACGCCGTCTCTCATCGGCACGAGCGCGGGCAGCCCGGCGGAGTCGCGCCGGGTGTAGACGCGCACGTCGTGGCCCTGCTCCGCGAGCGCGGCGGACAACTCGGCGACGTGGATGTTCTGCGCACCGGCATCCGCGCCGCCCAGTGCGGCGAGCGGGCTGGCGTGCTCCGAGATCATCGCGATGCGCATGCAGTCCCCTCCAGCAGCAGGTCCCCGTGCGGACGGCCTCGCACGAGGCAGGTTCCCGGACTCCCAAGACCTAAACATCAACTGACGCCACGCCGTGGCTGTGCTCCAGGAGCCCGGCGCCGTCGATCAAGGGCATACGGTCGTGCTTTGATCTCTAAACCACGACCGTATGCCCTTGATCGGCGCGGAAATCCTTGATCGGCGAGGCTGGTGGCTACCGCGCCCGCGCGGCCCGGAGTCGGGGTCGACCCCGGGCGGGGCGCCGACCCATCATCCCGAGACGGCGGAGCGCTAGGCACTGCGCCCCCAGTAGGGCGCTCCCTTCAAGCGAAAACTTCATGATCACCGGATGGGTGGCGGGTGGGTGGCGCGGGAAGATCTAGTCCGTGAACGCTACTGAGCTTCCGGTTGGGCCACTATTGGCGGGCGTCCTTGTTGCGCTGACCGCGTACGCGGCGATCGGCGCGTACGCCGGGAAGCTCGGCACCGGCAAGGCCGTCGTGACCGCGTCGATCCGGGCGACCGTGCAGCTCATAGCGGTTTCCGCCGTCATCGTCGCGGTGCTGCGCCACGGGCTGCTCACGGTGGCGTTCGTCACGCTGATGTACGTGGTGGCCACGCTGACCTCCGCGCGGCGCGTCGCCGAGAACTGGTCGGCGTGGTGGATACCGGCGGCCGCCATCGCGACCGGGGTGGTACCGGTGCTGGTCCTGCTCCTCGCCTCGGGGTTGGTGCCACTGCGGGGCATCTCGGTCGTACCCATCGCGGGCATCCTGATCGGCGGCGCGATGACCGCGACCTCGCTCGCCGGCCGGCGGGCCCGCGACGAGCTGCGCACCCGCCACGGCGAGTACGAGGCCGGGCTGGCTCTCGGCCTGCTGCGGCGCGACGCGGCCCTGGAGATCTGCCGGCCCACGGCGGCGACCGCGCTGGTCCCGGCGCTGGATCAGACCCGGACGGTCGGCCTGGTCACACTGCCGGGGGCGTTCGTCGGTGTGCTGTTGGGCGGCGCCAGCCCGGTGCAGGCCGGCGCTATCCAACTGCTGGTGCTCATCGGCCTGCTGGCCGTGGAGGTGGCCGCGATCATCGTGACGATCGAGGGGGTGTGCGCGAGCGGCCGCGTTTGAGCTGTGACCGCTGACACAGGATACTTGGTGTCCTACCCCCACCCCCGAGGAGCGCGATGACCGACCGACCGGACTGGGCACCCGCCGACGTCGATCTCAACACGGCCACCCTGGCCAGGGCGTACGACTATCTGCTCGGCGGCTCGCACAACTTCACCGCCGACCGCGAGCTGGCCCGCAAGCTGACCGAGGTGTTCCCGGACGCCAAAGTACAGGCACGGATAAATCGGGCATTCCTCCACCGCGCTGTGCGGCACGTTCTCGATCAGGGGATCCGGCAGTTCCTCGACATCGGGTCGGGCATCCCGACGGTCGGCAACGTGCACGAGATCGCGCAGAAGGTCGACCCGCTGGCGCGGGTGGCGTACGTCGACATCGATCCGGTCGCCGTCGCGCACAGCCAGCAGATCCTCGCCACCAACGGGTACGCGACGGCGATCCGCGAGGACTTCTCCGCGCCCCAGGCCATCCTCGACAGCCCGGGCGTGCGCGGACTGATCGACTTCGACAAGCCGGTGGCGCTGCTGCTCGTGGCACTGCTGCACGCCGTCCGCGACGAGCGCGACCCGTACGGCGCACTCCAGACGCTCAAGGACCGGCTGGCGCCGGGCAGCTACCTGGTGATCGGGCACGCCACCCACGAGAGCCGCCCCGACGAGTTCAAAGAGGCCAGCCGGGCGATCGAACGGACGCCGACCCCGCTGGCGACGCGTACCCGGGCCGAGATCCTTCGCTTCTTCGACGGCTTCGAGCTGGTCGAGCCCGGCCTGGTCTGGGTGCACGAGTGGCGCCCGGAGTCGCCCGACGACAAGCCGGAGCAGCTCGCCTCGATGAACTACGGGGGCGTAGGGCGCAAGCCATGAGGCCGGTGGAGCGGTTCGCGCGGGCGTGGGGCCAGGCGGTCCACGACGCCAGCTACGTGCTGTTGACGCGGGCCGAGCGGGAGGCGTTCTTTCTCGACCTCAGCGAGCGGCTGGCGCAGGCGCTGACCGCCGACCCGTTCGACGCGGTCGGCGGCTACCGGGTCGGCGTCGACCTCGCCAACACGGCCGCGATCGCGCCCGAAGGGCTCGGGCGCACGGTCACCATGCTCACCACCCGCCTACTGTCCACTCTGGACCTGTCCGGTGTGGTCAGTCGCGAGCGCCTGGCCGCGCTCGTCGAGGCGCTCACCATGGGCTACACCGCGACCCTGCACGACCGGACCCTGGACCAGCAGGACTCGCTGCGCCGGGCCGACATCACCGCCCGCTCCGAGGCGGAGCGGGCGCTGCGGCGCAGCGAGGAGCGGCTGCGGCACGCGGCGCTGCACGACGCGCTGACCGGCCTGCCCAACCGGACACAGCTGAGCCATTGGCTGAGCGAACTGCGGACGGACGCCTCCGCGCCGGGCCGCTTCGGCCTCTGCCTCATCGGCGTCGACCGGGTCCGCGCGGTCAACAACAGCCTCGGGTACGCCGCTGGCGACCGCCTGCTGCGGGCGGTCGCCGAGCGGCTGTCGCAGGTGCCGGATGCCGTCGCGTGTCACCTGGGCGGCGACGAGTTCGCGCTGCTGATCCGGGGCACCACCAACGCCGAGGACGCGGCGAAGCTGGCCGACCGGGCGCTCGTGCTGCTCCGCGCACCGTTCGAAGTGGACGGCCACGAGCTGCCGGTCGCGGCGAGCGCCGGCGTGGTGGAGCGCGCGGTGGGCGACGGCGACCCGGTGGACGCGATCCGCGCCGCCGCGATGGCGCTGCACTGGGCCAAGGATGACGGCCGGGACCGGTGGCGCGTCTTCGACGACGAGCAGAACGCCCGCGACGTGGCCCGCTACCGGCTCTCGGCGGAGATGCCGGGCGCCTTGGCGCGGGGCGAGTTCGCGCTGGCGTACCAGCCGATGGTCGACCTGACGACCGGCGCGGTCGTCGCGGTGGAAGGGCTGGCCCGGTGGGCACACCCCGAGCTGGGCCGGCTGCTGCCGGGACGGTTCATCGGCCTGGCCGAAGACTCCGGGTTCATCCTGCCGCTGGGCATGCACCTGCTGGAGCAGGCGTGCCGCCAGGCGATGCAATGGCAAAACGTGCGACCCGCGGCGCCCGTCGTTAGCGTCAACCTGGCCGCCCGGCAGCTGTGCTACCCCGGGCTGGCCGCCGAGGTCGCCGCCGTGCTCGACCGGGTGGGCCTGCCGTCGCACCGGCTCCAGCTGGAGATCACCGAAAACGACGTCATGACGGCCGAAGGCGACGCGGTCCGCAACCTGCACGCGCTGGCCGGCCTCGGCGTCCGGGTGGTGCTGGACGACTTCGGCACCGGGTACTGCGGCCTGGCCTACCTGCGCTCCCTGCCGGTGCACGGGATCAAGGTGGCCCGCCCGTTCGTGGCCGGGCTCGACCACCACGGCGCCACGGGCCGCACCGACGAGGCGATCCTGACCTCGCTCGTCCACTTGGGACACACGCTGGACCTGAGCGTCACCGCGGAGGGCATCGAGACCTCGCACCAGCTCGACCGGCTCCGGGCGATCGGGTGCGACGTCGGCCAGGGCTGGCTGCTCGGCCGGCCCGCCCCCGCCGGCCACCTCTTCACGGCAACGTAGGGCCCGGCTAGCGGTAGATGGCGCGGTGCGCGGCCGACACCGCGAGCCGGTACGCGTCGCCGGTCAGCGCGCGATCCCGGGCCAGGGCGGCGCGGGCGGCGTTGGCGCCGGGGCCGCCGTGCACTCCCCCACCCGGGTGCGCCGACGAGCTGGCAAGGAAGAGCCGGTCGACGGGCGTGTCCGCGCGCCCCAGGCCGGGCACCGGGCGCAGGAAGAGCTGCTGGTACGCCGAAGACGTACCGCCGCCGATCGCGCCGCCCACCAGGCTCGGGTTCGCCCGCTCCAGGTCGGCCGGGCCGGCGACGTGCCGCCCGACGACGAGCCGGCCAAACCCCGGGGCATGGTCCTCCAGCACCGCCTCCATGCGTTCGACGTGGGCGAGCACGTCGTCGGCCGACCACTCCCGCCGGAACGGCAGATGCGTATATCCCCACAGCGACTCCGTGCCGGCCGGCGAGCGGCTCGGGTCGGTGGTCGTCAGCTGTCCGATGATGAGGAACGGGTCCTCGGGCACCTCACCGCAGGCCAGCGCGGCTGCGTAGCGGGTCAGTCCATTGAGGTCGCCGCCGACGTGGATGGTGCCGGCGCCGGCGGCGGCCCGGTTCTTCCACGGCATGGGGGCCGACAGCGCCCAGTCCACCTTGACGGTCGAGCCGTCCCAGCGAAAGTGGGCCAGCTCCTCCACCAGGCGGGGCGGCAGCTGGGCCGCGCCGACCAGGTCCAGGTAGAGGGCGGGCGCGGGCACGTCGGCGAGCACCGCCCGGCGAGCCTGCCAGCGCCGGCCGTCCACGGTGGACACACCCACCGCACGGCCACGCGCGGTCAGGACCCGGTCGACGCGTACGCCGTACTCGATGCGACCGCCGCGAACCCGCAGGCGCGCGACGAGCGCCTCGGTGATGCGCTGCGCGCCGCCGATCGGGACCGGCCAGCCGCGCTCCTGGCCCAGCATGGCCAGGAGCCAGCCGTAGACGCCGCTGCCGGCGTCCTCGGTGGACAGATCGGTGTGCAGGGCGCAGCCCGCCAGCAGCGCGGCGGCGCCCTCGCCGCGGAAGAGCTCGTCGCTCAGCCTGCGGACCGGCAGGATGAGGCGGCGGGCCATCCGCAGCGCCCCGGCCACCCGCAGCCGGCGCAGCAGCCCCGCCGTGCCGACCACCGGCGGAAACGGCGTGAACAGCGCCGCCAGCAGGCGGTCGGAGATGGCGCGCCACTCGGCGTACGCATCGAGCCAGCGCGCCCCGTCACCGGCGGCGAACGCTTCGACGGAGGCCGCGGTGGTCTCCGGCCTGCGGTTGAGCGTCGCGGCGCGGCCGTCGGGCAGCAGGTGGGTGAGCACGTCGGGCGCGTGCCGCCAGGCCAGCCCGTGGTCGGTGAGCCGGAGGCGGCGCATGACCGGCGAGGCGTACCCGAGCGGGTAGAACGAGCTGTAGAGGTCGCTCAGGTAGCCGGGCGCGGTGACCTCCGCGGACCGGATCGCGCCGCCGGGCGTGGCGGCGGCCTCCAGCACGAGCACGTCCCACCCGGCGTCGGCCAGCAGGTTGGCGGCGACGAGGCCGTTGTGCCCCGCGCCGACCACCACCGCGTCAACGATCGTCACACCAGGAACCTACCGCTGCCGAGGAGGTCGACGTTTGTGCTGGTGGGTGTGGGGGTAGTGGCGGGCATGTTCGCCACCGCGTCGCAGATCCTGGTCCGGGCCGCCAAGGGCTTCATGAAGGACAACGGCACCGACTGGGCGGCCGCGCTGACGTACTACGCCGTGCTGGCCATCTTTCCCGCCCTCATCGTCATCGTCGCGCTCGTCGGTCTGGTGTCCGAGGGCGAGCAGACCGTCGACACCATCGTCGACATCGCCACCGACCTCGGCGCCGGATCCGTGGCGGCGAACGACAGCGTCGTGAACACGATCAACGACGTGGTGACCAAGCAGGACTCGCCGAGCGTGCTGCTGAGCTTCGGTCTGATCGGAGCGCTGTGGTCCGCGTCCGGCTACGTCGGCGCGTTCACCCGGGCCTCCAACGCGATCTATGGGGTCGAGGAGGACCGCCCGGTCTACAAGCTGCGCCCGCTCCAGCTCCTGATCACCGCGACGGCCCTGGTCCTGCTCGCGGTCGTCGCCGTCATCCTGATCGTCAGCGGCCCGGTCACCGACGCGATCGGCAACGCGCTGGGCGCCGGCGACGCCGCCCGGACCGCCTGGTCGATCCTGAAGTGGCCGGTGCTCGTGGCGGTGATGATGCTGCTGCTGTCGCTGATGTTCTGGATCGCGCCGAACGTGCGCCAGCCGCGGTTCCGCTGGCTCACCATCGGCGGGTTCGTGACGCTCCTGGTCTGGGCGATCTCGTCGTTCGGCTTCGGGCTCTACGTGGCGAACTTCGGCTCGTACGACGCCACGTACGGGACGCTGGGCGGGATCATCGCGTTCCTGGTGTGGCTCTACCTGTCCAACTGCGCGGTCATACTCGGCGTCGAGGTCAACGCGGAACTGCTTGCCGACGGGCGGAGGCGGCGTACAGCAGCATCAGAAGCAGCGACATCGCCACCAGCGAGGGCCCGAGCGCCTCGACGTCCACCCGGCTGATGAGCACGCCGACCAGGCCCGGCAGCAGCGCGCCGCCGAGGGCCGACGCCCCCAGTTGTACGCCGATCGCCCGGTCCGCGTGCGCGTCGCCCACCCGGTCGGCGGTGGTCAGCGTCATCAGCGGGAAGACCGGGGCGGCCGCGAAGCCGATGACCGCCAGGCCGGCGGCGGCGACCCAGCCCGGCGCCGGCAGGGCGACCAGCACCGCGCCGCCCGCCATCCCGGCGAGGCTGGCCCACAGCACCTGGCCGCTGCCGACGCGTTCGGCGACCACGCCCTGGACCACCCGGCCCAGGAAGAGGCTGGCCCAGTACGCGGACACGCACACGCCGGCCACCGCCGGGCCGATGTCGCGCCCCTCGGTCAGCAGCGTGTACGCCCAGAGGCCCGCCGCCACCTCCACGGCGACGTACACGCCGAACGCGAGGGCGCCCAGCCAGACGGCGGGGATGACGAGCGTGTCCCGGATCGGCACCCGCACCGGCGGACCACCGTCCGCCGGGGCCGCGCGGTGGGCGGCCCAGTTGCGCACCGTCAGCACGAACGCGGTGGCGAGCACCGCCTGGGCGGCGGCGACCACGCCGTACCCCCAGCGCCAGGACAGGCCCGCGGACAGCACCGCGGTCATGATCAGCGGGCCGATCGCGACGCCGAGCCCGAAGAACGCGTGCATCCAGTTCATGTGGCGGGGCCGAAGGCCGCCGCCGCGTACGCGTTGAGCCCCGAGTCGATCGCCCCGCCGCCCAGGCCGAGCACCAGCGCGAAGACGACCATCAGGGCGAGGGCCGGCGACATCGCGTACGTCGCGAGCGCGATGCTGCACAGCGCGGTGCTGCCGGCCAGCAGCCGCCCCACGCCCAGCCGCGCGATGGTGAACCCGGCCGCCACGCTGGAGCTCAGATAGCCGGCCGTGCCGAGCGCGAGCAGCAGCCCGACCGACTCCCGCGGCACGTCGAAGTCTTCGCTGATCGACGGCCAGCCCACGCCGAGCAGGCCGTCCGGCAGCCCCAGACTGACGAAGGCGAAGTAGGCGAGCAGCAGCGTTGACCCGCGGGTCGGGGTCCGGGTGGTCGACACGAGATCCGATCCTTCCCGACTGTCGGGTGCCCGCCAACCCTGTTACCAAAGCCGTCTCAACCGGACGCATCAACCACAATCGTCCGATCGTACGACGAGCGGCCGGTGGGGTCCGCGTCAGACTGGCCGGATGCGCCGCGCCCCCCACGCCCCCGGCTTCCTGACCGTCCGCCAGCGCCGCTTCGCCTGGCTCGGCTTCATGCTGACCGCGCTCCAGGCCCCGCTCGCCGCTCGGCTGCTGCCCGACGACTCGTGGCTTTTCAGCATCGTCGTGGCGCTGATGGTGGCCACCGTGATCCTGGCCGACGACGCCATGCGCCGCCGCCCCGCCGACGTTTCCCACCCCGAGTAGCCGGACACTTACACACCGCAATGAGGGTTCTATGAACCCGTCAAGATTCGTCCGACCGGCGGAAGACCCGGTGCGCCTCGCGGGCTAACGTCGATCCACATGACCGGGCTGTTCAGCGCCTTCACGTCGCGCGCCGCCACTCGTTCCGCGCGCACCGCGCTCACCGCCCTGATGTCGGCTATCGGCGCCGACGGCCTGGACGCCGCCGCCCGCCATCCCGGCCTACTGGCCGCCGTCGACCAGCACGCGGCCGCCATCCGCGACAGCCTCTTCGGCGACCTGCGGCCGCTGACCGCGATCCACCTCGCCGGGTACGCCGAAGGCGTGCGCGACGCCGCCGCCGAGCACGGCTGGCACCTCCCCGAGACCCCGGTGGACTGGCACACGCCGGACTGGGTCCTGACCCGCCTGCTCGCCGTCTGCCACCTCGCCCGGTGACCATGGGGTCGGCCAACCCCTGATCACCGGGCCGGAAGCAACCCTAACGCTGGGGTTCGATGCGCTGGGTTTCGTCGTTCGCGCGGTCTCGCGGGGGCCGGACGGCACCACCGGGGCGGCGGGTGCGGGCGCCATCTCGCGGGCCACGTCCTCGCGGCCACTGCGGTACGCCTGGGTCTGCTCCTTGATCGCTTGAGACTCGGCGGCCGCCCGGTCGAGCATGGTCTCCCAGCGCTGCTGCATCGGCCGGATCAGGCCGCCGCCCACGCCGACGATCAGGATGCCGGCGATCGTGGCCAGCGCGGCGATCAGCACCGGCGTGGTGACCGTGGTGGCGATGCCCACCTGGTTGAGCGCGGCGATCGCGCCCAGCACGATGATGAACACCCAGGCGAGCGTGGCCAGCAGCCGGCCGTACGACAGGTTGCCGAGCGCCCCACCGACCAGTTCGCGTACGGCGTTGGCGATGGCCACGGCGACCACGATGATCACGATGGCGACGAACGCCCTGGGCAGCCACGTGACAACGGCGCTGATCAGGTCGCTGATCGGGTTCGGGCCCCAGATGCCGAAAGCGAGTTGCAGGACGAGCAGCAGGACGGCGTAGTAGATGAGCTTGGACGCGACGGTGCTGGCGTCGTACCGGCCGCTCTGGAACACCCGGCCCATGCCGCCGCGCTCGATGGCGCGGTCGAGGCCCACCCGCCGGAGCCCCTTCAGGACGATCCGGCGGATGAACCTCGCGACGATCCAACCCACGAACAGGATCGCCAGGAAGGCGACCGCCTTGGGCAGGAATACGAAGATTGACTTCCACATATCGGTGAGCGCGTCATCGATGTCGACGCGCCCGACCGCCAGAGAATCGGACATCGGTGCCTCCTGTTCCCGGAGCGAGAGCATTCCTTCCGATCATGCAACTCACTCCGGGGCAAGAGGGTATAAACCACCAAAAAAGGTCAGCGCAGGCCGTTCTTGATCGCTACCGCCACCAGCGCGTCCGGGTCGTCCGTGATGATGCCGTCCACGCCCAGGTCGATCACGCGCTGCATGACCGCCGGGTCGTTGACCGTGTACGGCACGACCGCCAGGCCGTACCGCTTCTGGAGCACGGGCACCGTCGGGCCGTGGAAGTACGCCGGGTTGGTCCGCAGGTACCAGTCCGGCGACGCCGACAGCACCTGCGCCGGGTCGTGCACCTGCCAGTTCGACGAGACGGTGGTGGCCCCGGCGGCCCGTACGAGCTTGCCCAGGTCCTGGTACTTCCACCAGTCCAGCCCGCCGGTCCACGGGCTCTTCACCGAAGGGTCGCCGTACGCCGCCTGCAGCGAGCACTCGTCGGCGATCGAGGCGCACTCGGCCGGCCCGTACTGCCAGACCAGGGCGACGGTCTGTACGCGGCGGTCCAGCCGGCGGGCCTCGATGAGCGTGCGCCAGTCGAACGACTGGATCGTGGCGCGGTCGACGAACCCGGCGCGCCGCAGCGAGGAAACCAGCTTCCGGGCGAAGGCGTCCGCGGGAACCGTGTCCGCCACCGTCGGGCTGATCTTGGTTTCGATGTTCAGCCGTACGTCCGACCGGCCCGAGGAGCGCACGAGCGAGAAGACCTCGTCCAGCGTCGGGATCCGCGCCCCCGGCACGGCCACCTGCGCCGGAAACTCCGGCAGTGTCTTCGATCCGCAGTCGATGGTCTTGAGCTGGCGCAGCGTCAGGTCGTGCACCCGCTTGCCGACGTACGGGAACTCCGGGTCACCCGACCACGCCGGCGCGGTGTCGACGCAGTGCGAGCCGTTGATCGTCCGGTCGTGGATGACCACCAGGTGACCGTCCTGCGTGACCCCCGTGTCGAGCTCCAATGTGGACACGGCCCGGTTCGCCAGCGCGTACTCGAATGCCGGCAGTGTGTTTTCCGGCCGCACCGCCCGCGCGCCGCGGTGGCCCTGGATGTCGAACGGGGCGGCGTAGCCGCGCGGCAGCTTGAACCCGCGCTGGGCGAGCAGCCCGCGCAGGCGGTCCGGGTAGTCGGTGATGATGCCGTCCACGCCGTCGTCGATCAGCTTGCCCATCGTCGGTACGTCGTCGATGGTCCACGGCACCACCTTGATGCCGTGGCGGTGCGCGTGCTCGACCATCTGCTTGGTCACATACGGCCGGTACGCCGGGTCGGTCACCGAGCCGCCCTGCGGGAAGCCGTGCACCGGCGAGAACGTGGTCGCACCGAACGACTTGATCGCCTTGATCGGGTCGCCGCCGAAGTCGTCGATGTCGATGCCGCCCAGCCACGGCGACGCGCCCGGCTGCCCGGTCTGCAGGAAGTCGTAGTTGGTGAGAGCAACCAGCGGCAGGCGCGGCTCGACCTGGCGCATCCGCATCAGCGCGCCCCAGTCGAAACTCTGGATCGTCACCTGCTTCAGCAGCCCGGCCGCCCGGATCTCCCGCGCGGTCACCTGCACGAACCGCTCCCGCGGCGCCGTCTCGCTCGGCGCGCCGGCCTCCACTTTGGTCTCCACGTTGAGCTTGACGCCGCTGGCGCCGTACCGCTTCACCAGCGCGAACACCTCGCGCAGCAGCGGCAACCGGGCGCCCGGCACGGCGAGTTGCCCCGGCAGGATGGTCTTGCCGCCACAGTCCAGCGTCCGCACCTGCGCCAGGGTCAGCGTGTTGACGTACTTGCCGACGTACGGAAACTCGGGGTCGCCCGGAACGGCGGGCCCGGTGTCGGCGCACTTCGCGCCGGACACGCGGCGGTCGTGCGTCACCACCGCCTGACCGTCCTCGGTGATCTGCACGTCCAACTCCAGCGTGCTCACGCCGAGCCGCAACGCGTTCCCGAAGGAGGCGAGCGTGCTCTCCACCCGCAGCCCGAGGCCGCCGCGATGGGCCTGCAGGTCGAAGTCGGTCCGCCCGTGCGCCTGCGCGGCACCGGGCAGGAGGGTCAGAATCAGGGCGCCGGCCAGCGCCACACTCAGCTTCTTCACAAGGCGGCATCATCGCGGCCCGGAACGGCCGTCAGGTGAACGGAGAGCTAACCGACGCCGTTCACCGCCATATGGAAGCGCACCGTCGTGGATGTCCGGAGAGTGTGGATGTGCACGGCGTCGGAGAGCAGGTTGACCAGCATCAGCCCGCGGCCGCCCTCGCTGTGGTGCGCCGGCGGGATGCGCCCAGCGAGCACGTCCGTCATCTGGCCGCCGTCGCGCACCTCGCAGACCAGGCCGTCGCCGTCGCGCCAGACCCGCAGCGTGGCCGGACCCAGGCCATGGGTCACCGCGTTGGTCGCCAGCTCGTTGACGGCCACGAGCAGGTCGTCGAGGCGTTCGTCGCGCATGCCGGCAAGCTCGGCGATGGTGACCACGAACCGCCGGACGGCCGGCAGCTCACCCGTGTCGAAGATCAGCACGGCGGGCGGATCGGACGGCTCGGGCAGCGGCCGGTTGAACGAGGCCACCACCGACTCGGGCGCCGTGTACCCGTCGCTGGCTCGGCGCGTACCCGACTCGACCAGGAACGGGTGGGTGCGGACGGCGTCCGCGACCGCCGCCGGCTCGAGCCCGGCGATGTCGTACGGGCACAGGATGGTGGCGCGGCGGTCCGCGAGGGCCAGGTTGATGAGCGCCTCGTGCTGGACGCACCGGGGGTAGACGTCGGCGGGGCGGCCGGGCCAGATCGGCTCCCCGATGATCCGGGCCCACCGGCCGGCGTGCTCGCTGACGAAGGCGTGCAGCACGGCGGGGATGATGCGACCGGGGTTGCGCCCGGCGCGCGCCATGTCCAGGAGCCGTACCCGGCTCGCGGCGGCGCCCAGGGCGCGGCGGATCAGTTGGAGGCGGGGCGCCGGCACGGCGACCAGGACCGGGTCGCCAGCCGCAAGACCACCATCGATGAACTCGCGGACGCCAACGAGGTAGTCCTCGTCGTCCGCGTAGAACATGGCCTCGTGCCGCATGATCATCTAAGTCCCAAGCGTACCTTCCCAGTCGCACTCTAGTACGCCCCGGACATCTCGCTAGATCAACGACAACCGATTGGACTTCGGGTCTTCACATCGACGCAACAAATCCCGTACGGTAATCGATGCCATGGGAGCGCTTCCAATGAGGGAGCTCTATGCCGGGAAGGAGTCCCGCATGCGCAGGAGATCCGCACTCTCCGCCACTGTCGCGGCCGCTGCCGCCGCACTCGCAACGGCGACCGCGGTGGGTGTCGGGCTGCTGCAGCCCCACGCCGCATCGGCCGCCGACTCCGTATTCTACGTGGATCCGGAGACCCAGGCGGCCCGCTGGGTGGCCGCCAACCCCAACGACTCGCGGACCCCTGTCATCCGGGACCGGATCGCCAACACGCCGCAGGCGCGCTGGTTCACCACGACCAACACCTCGGCCGTACGTGGCCAGGTCGACACGCTCGTCGGCGCGGCCGCGGCGGCCGGCAAGATCCCGATCCTGGTGGTCTACAACATCCCCAACCGCGACTGCGGCGGCGCCAGCTCCGGCGGCGCGCCCAGCCACCAGGCGTACCGGCAGTGGGTCGACCAGGTCGCCCTCGGGCTCGCCGGTCGCCCGGCCACCATCATCCTCGAACCTGACGTGCTCGCCCTGATGAGCGACTGCCAGAGCGCCGCCCAGCAGGCCGAGACGAGCGCCTCGATGGCGTACGCGGGCAAGCAGCTCAAGGCCGGCTCGTCGCAGGCCCGGGTCTACTTCGACGCGGCGCATTCCGCGTGGCTGTCCGCCAGCGCGATGGCCGCCCGCCTGGTCGCGGCCGACATCGCCAACAGCGCCCACGGCATCTCGCTGAACGTCTCCAACTACCGCACCAACGCCGAGCTCATCCCGTACGGCAAGGCGGTCATCGCGGCCACCGGCGCGTCCAGCCTGAAGATGGTCATCGACACCAGCCGCAACGGCAACGGCCCGGCCGGCTCGGAGTGGTGCGACCCCGCCGGTCGCGCGATCGGCATCCCGAGCACCAACAGCACCGGCGACGCGGCGGTCGACGCGTTCCTGTGGATCAAGCTGCCGGGCGAGGCGGACGGCTGCATCGCCACCGCCGGCCAGTTCGTCCCGCAGCGGGCGTACGACCTGGCCATCGCGGCCGGCCCGTACACGACGCCGCCCACCACGCGGCCGCCGACCACCGCACCCACCACGGCGGCGCCCACCACCGCGGCCCCGACGACCGCCGCCCCAACCACCGCCGCCCCGACCACGGCGGCGCCCACCACGGCCGCACCCGGGGCCTGCACGGTGGTCTACACGCCGAACCAGTGGACCGGCGGCTTCACCGCCGAACTACGGGTCACCAACCGGGGCGCCGCGGTGTCGAGTTGGACGCTGCGCTTCACGGTCGGCTCCACCGTCCGGCTGACCAACGGCTGGAACGGCACCTGGACCCAGTCCGGTACGCAGATCACGGTGACCAACGCGACCTGGAACGGCCCGCTGGCCACCGGCGCCACGGTCAGCATCGGGTTCCAAGGCACCTTCACCGGCTCCCTGGCGGCGCCGACCGGCTACACCCTCAACGGTGCGGCCTGCTCGTAACTTGCCCCCGGGCCCCGCGCGGTGTGGCGCGGGGCCCACAGGCGGATTGGACGGTGCCGAATGACCGCCGCCATCGAGGCGCCCCCGGTACGCAAGCGCGGCCGGACCCGCTGGATCGCCGTCGCGATCATCGTGGTGGCCGCCACCGTACTGGCGGTGCTGCTGCGCGGCCTCGGCTCGGGCGCCCCCGCCAAGCCGCCGACCCTGCAAAACCAGCTCGCCGACCGGGTCGCCGCGATCCTGGAGCAGTCCACCCCGGCCCAGCACCACGACCACGGCCACGGTGCGGTCGCCAGCGAAGGCGCCGTGCTGTGCGCGGTCAAGACGCTCGGCTTCGACCCGCCCGGCGCGACCACGCTGGCCGAGGTGCGGATCTTCTACGGCAACCACCTGTGCGCGGTCGCCGAGCCCAACCGCGCCTGGGACTTCGCCGTCAAGCTGTCCGGCCCGCTGTCGGTGGAGTTCGTCGAACCGGCGAAGATCCGGGTCGCCGAGGGTGGCGAGGGCTACCCGGAGCGGGTCCGCGACATCATTCCGGCCCAGTACCAGGAGCAGGCGATGCTAGCCCTCGTCGACGACGACGACATGCGCGAGCTACGCCGCCGCTTCGACGACGCCTCCTGAGCCTTTGGTGCAAGGAAGGGCACCTTGTTATCGCTTTTTGCATAACAAGGTGCCCTTCCTTGCACTGCTCACTGGCGGCGGGCTCGGGCTCGGCGCTTGCCCTCGTGCATCGCCTGCACCCGGGCGATCGGGATCTCGTGTCCCTCCGCGATCAGATCGGCCGGCAGCGGCTGCGGCGCGGGCATCCGCTCGACCCACAGGTCGCCCGCGCCCAGCAGCCCCACCGCCGTACGCACGGTGAAGTCGGCGGGGGCGACGCTGTCCAGGTCGTCCCAGGCCACCGGGAACGACACCGGCACCCCCGGCCGCACCCGCGGGCTGTACGCGGACACCACCGTCGCCCCGCCCGCCCGCGTCGAGTCCAGGAAGACCTTCCCCTCCCGGTCCTCCCGGATGAACGCCGTCGTCGCCAGCACCGGGTCGATCCGCTCGGCGCGCGCCGCGATCGCCCGCGTCGCCGCGGCCACATCGTTGATCGGGGCCGCCGCGTCGACCGGGACGAAGATGTGCAGGCCCTTCGCCCCGCTGGTCTTCACGGCACCGACCAGGCCCGCGCCGGCAAGGGCCTCGCGGACCAGGTGCGCGGCCCGCACCGTCTGCGCGAACGCGTCCGCCCCAGGTGGATCGAGATCGAGTACGAGATGCGTGACGCGATCCCAGCGGTCGGCCCGGACCAGCGTCGTGTGGTATTCCACCGCCCGCTGGTTGGCCAGCCACAGCAGCGTTCGGCGGTCGTTGCACAGCGCGTACGACACGTCCCGCCGCGACGACTCGGCCCACAGCGTGACCGTGTTGACCCACGACGGCGTGTACTTCGGGACGTTCTTCTGCATGAACGGTTCCTGGCCGACGCGTACCCGCACGACCGACAGCGGCCGATCGTGCAGCGCCGGGATGATCCGGTCACGCACCGCGTCGAGATAGTCCACCAGGTCGCGCTTTGTCGCGCCCGCCCCGTCGAAGAGCGGCTGGTCGAGATTGGTGAGCGTCACGTCGTCCCGTACCTCATCGCCCATGCCACACATGCTTCCACTGTCAGCCCTCCATCGATCAAGGACTTTCGCCGTCGATCAAGGGCTTGCCCGTCGATCAAGGGCGAATGGCCGTGACTCGATCTCCAAACCACGACCATTCGCCCTTGATCGACGGGGAAATCCTTGATCGACACACATCCGCACCGCCAAGCACGGGCGCCAGCGCGGGCCGCGCCCAAGCCGCACCCGGCCCGGCGTGGGCCGCGTGGGCCGGGGTGGGGCCGCGCGGGCCGGCGCGCTGCGCGTCGATCAAGGACTTTTGCGTCGATCAAGGGCAAACGGCCGCGACTTGATCTCCAAACCACGGCCTTTTGCCCTTGATCGACGGCGAAATCCTTGATCGACGCGCAGCGCGCCGCAGGCGGGCGCCGCGCGCGGCGGGCGGGACGTGCGGGCGCGGGGCGGGGCGGGGCGTGCGGGTGGGACGTGGTTAGCGGGATGCGATGAGGTCCTGGAGGAGGGGAGGTTTTTGCTGATCACGGCGGTTACGTCGAGCGAACGGGCGTGGGCCAGCGCCTCCGGGGTGTCGACGGGCCACACCATCACCGTCTGTACGGACTCGCGCAGCTCCGCCACCACCGCCGGGGTCAGCAGTTCGCGGCGCACGGACACGCCGTACTCGGGTTGGCGGCGCAGCCGGGCGCGCAACCTGCGCAGCGACAGCCGGTTGCTCGCGGACAGCACGCGGCGTACCGGGTCCTCGAACGAGTCCAGCATCCGCCAGTGCTTCGTGCACACCGTGATCGGCGCCCGCGGTGCGACCTCCCGCAGCAGGGCGGCGACCTTCGGGGCGAGCGCCGCCGCCGGGCCCTTCAGGTCGAGCATCAGCCGGGCGTCACCGTCCGCGGCGGTCAGGATCTCCCCGAGTACGGGGAGCGTGGTGTCCCGCCGGCGCGCCAGCTCCCATTTGTCCCACAGCAGTTGCGGGCCGAGCGTCTTGAGGTGCCGTACCTCCAGCGCGCCGCGGAAGAGGTGGATGTCGGCCTCGACCAGGTCGACGCCGGCGTCCAGGGCGGCGCGGAGGCCGGTCACGTCGTTGCCGGCGCGGTGGGCGATGGCGAGCAGAGGAGCCACTGGATCACGGTAGCGCCGCGTTTGCGCGATGCGACCGCGGGGAAGGTGAAACGTCGTGACCAGACCCGAGAATCCTGCCCGTCCTACCGTCACCATCGCGACGTACCCGGACTACATGTCGGCCCAGCGCGCGGTGGACTACCTGTCGGACAACGAGTTCCCGGTCGAACGGGCCGCGATCGTGGGCACCGACCTGCGGCTCGTGGAGAACGTGTTGGGCCGGATGACCACCGGCAAGGCCGCGCTCGCCGGCCTGGCCACCGGCGCCTGGTTCGGCCTGTTCATCGGCCTGCTCTTCGGCATCTTCAGCGAGTCGAACTGGTTCGGCGTCATCCTCACCGGCGTCCTGGTGGGCGCGTTGTGGGGTGCCGTGTTCGGCGCGATCGCGCATGCGATGACCGGCGGCCGGCGCGACTTCACGTCGACGAGTTCGCTGCAGGCCAGCCAGTACGCGGTCGCCGTGGACGCGGAGCACGCCGAGCAGGCCCGCCAGCTGCTCACCCGGCTGAACTGGCAGGCTGCCAATACGTGAGTTCGCCCGCCTCGATCGGGGCGACGAGCCGGTTCTCCTCGGGCGCGAGCGGGCACAGCCACTCCGGCGAGTACGCGCAGCTGGGGTTGTACGCGTAGTTGAAGTCCAGGCGCACCCGGTCACCGGGCAGCACGACCACGCCGCGGCCGAAGGTGCCCTTGACGGTGTCGGTCAGGTACCGGCCGGCGCCGTACGTCTGCTTGCCGTAGGTGCCGTCGCGGAACGGCAGGAACAGGCCACCGCCGTACGCCTCGATCCAGAAGAGGGTCAGCGGACCCCACGGCGTCGCGGCCACCGCGACCCGGCGGTAGCGCACGACGCCGTCCGGACCGCCGGTGTCGAGCTCCAACCCACCAGACGACGGTTCCAGGGGTACGTCGACGACGGCGGCCGGATTTTCCGGAAAGTAGCGCAGTCCGGCGAACGCGGACCGCTCCTCGGCCGGGACGGGTGACTGGGGGTGAGCAGCGAAGAGATCATCCCGGGCAGCCCGGAAGCCGGCCAGGTCAAGATCGGATAGGTACATCCGGGCGACCCGCTCACGCCAGTTCGTCAGATCCAGATCATCCACGCTCTCGAACCCTAACCGCCCAACGAACGTATTCAGGGCGGATGAGGCACTATTTCGCTCCGGCGACCCCGAGGCCCTCGCTGCTACCGTTTGTCCGTGACTTTTCGGACACCTCGATGATCCGTACGGTCGGCTTGGTGCTGCATCCCGAGCGGGACAGCCGCGCCGCCATGTCGACCATCGGCACCTGGGTACGCGGGCATCAGGCAACGCTCATCGGCCTGCCCGAGGAGGTGGATCGCACCGACGGCGCCGTGCCGGTGCCCGCGGAGAAGCTGGCCGACCAGTCCGACCTCGTGGTGAGCCTCGGTGGCGACGGCACGATGCTGCGCTCGATGCGGCTGGCGTGCGGCGGCAAGGCGCCCGTGCTGGGCGTCAACCTGGGCCGGCTCGGCTTTCTGGCCGAGATCGACGTCCCGCAGCTGCCGGAGGCGCTGTCGGCGATCGACGACAAGCGGTTCACGGTGGAGCCGCGGTCGGCGGTGCGCTCGATCTTCCACAATCAAGAGCAGTTGGCGTTCAACGAGGTGGCCCTGGTACGCCGTCCGGGCGGCCCGATGGCCGCGGTCGCGCTCTTCGTGGAGGGGCATCCGTTCATCCACTATGTGGCGGACGCCCTGATCGTGGCGACGCCCACCGGGTCGACGGCGTACAGCTTCTCGGCCGGGGGCCCGATCGTCTCGCCGCGGGCGCAGGGCCTGGTGGTGACGCCGGTGGCGCCGCACTCGGCGTACAACCGGGCGCTGGTGCTCTCCGAGGGCGAAAAGGTCGCGCTGCGGGTGCTGCCGGCGAGCGGCGACCTGGAGGTCGAGTCCGACGGCGCGGTGGTGGGCCGGCTGTGCCCCGGCGACGTGGTGGAGGTCTGCGCGGTGCCGGGCGCCGCGAACGTCGTACGCCTCGGCCACACCACGTTCTACCAGCGGGCGCAGCGCAAGCTCCGGCTCACCGGCTCGACCGAGGTCGACCGCTCCTGGTAGATCCTTCAGATTTGAAGTAACCTGGGGGCATGGCGGAGCCACTCACCCCTACCGAGATGGCCGGCTGGCGGGCCTACATCGAGTCCAGCCAGCGGCTGATGACGCAGCTCGAAGACGACCTGCGCACCGACAGCGGACTGACGTTCGCCGACTACCACGTGCTGGTGTTGCTGTCCGAGGCGCCGGGTCGCCGGCTGCGGATGGGCGAGCTGGCGAACCGCCTCGTGTTCTCGCCGAGCCGCTTGACGTACCAGATCGGGTCGATGGAAAAGCGCGGGCTGGTCGCCCGCGAGAGCTGTCCGGCGGACCGTCGCGGCAGCGAGGCCGTCCTGACGGCCGAGGGCCTGCGCACGCTGCGCGAGGCCGCGCCGCACCACCTGCGGTCGGTGCGCGCCCACTTCGTTGACGACCTCGACGATGCCGAGATCGCCGTCCTGACCAGTGTCTTCACCCGTCTCGGCGAGCGGCTGCGCGCCGAGCGCGTCTCTTAGGGGACAACCACCATGCCAGCCGTCACCGTGGACGACGTGCTCGTCCTGCCCCGCCTGCCCCAGCTCGACGAGGCCACCACCGCGTACCGGCCGGTGCGCCGGCTCATCACCGCGCCCAGCGGCTTCGAGGGCGAGGGGTTCCCGGTGCGCCGGGCCTTCGCCGGCGTGCCGCTGCCCGAGCTCGACCCGTTCATCCACCTGGACCAGATGGGTGAGGTGGACTACGCCCCCGGCGAGCCGAAGGGCACGCCGTGGCACCCGCACCGCGGCTTCGAGACCGTCACGTACATCATCGACGGCGTCTTCGACCACCAGGACTCCAACGGCGGTGGCGGCACCATCACCAACGGCGACACCCAGTGGATGACCGCCGGCGCCGGGATCCTGCACATCGAGAAGCCGCCGGAGCACCTCGTGGTCAGCGGCGGCCTCTTCCACGGCCTGCAACTGTGGGTCAATCTGCCCCGGGTCAAGAAGATGAGCCCGCCGCGCTACCAGGACATCCGCGGCCAGGAGGCGAGCCTGCTGACCACCCCGGACGGCGGCGCGCTGATCCGCGTCATCGCCGGCGAGCTGGCCGGGCACCAGGGCCCGGGCACCACTCACACCCCGATCAGCATCCTGCACGTCACGCTGCAACCGGGCGCCACCCTCGACCTGCCCTGGCGACCGGACTACAACGCCCTGGTGTACGTCCTGGGTGGCCGCGGGACGGTGGGCACCGACCGCCGCCCGTTCCACACCGGACAGATGGCCGTCCACGGTCCCGGGGACGCGATCCGGGTCACCGCCGACGCCAAGCAGGACGCGCACACGCCGGCGCTGGATCTCTACATCATGGGTGGGGAGCCGATCCGCGAGCCGGTCGCCCACTACGGCCCGTTCGTGATGAACACCCGCGAGGAGCTGGTGCAGGCGTTCGAGGACTACCAGGCGGGCCGCTTGGGCGTCATCCCCGCCGCCCACATCCCCCACTCCACCGGCGAGGAGCCGCCGTCGGCCTAGCGCCCCGCTGTTAGGAAGGGCCCCCTGCTATGCAAAAAGCGATAGCAGGGGGCCCTTCCTTGCAGGCGGTCAGAGCGAGATGAGGTACATGCCGAACACGCCGAGCACGACCATCACCAGCATCGTCAGCAGCAGGCCACGCTCGGAGTCGGCGGACGTCTGGGTACGGTCGTTGGTGATGGTCTCGGTGGTCATCGTGGCCTCCCGGCTCGCGTCTTGATGTCATTGACGCTATGGCCGAGCGGCCGGCGGGTAATCCTGGATTCGTGCCGCATGAGCAGTGGTTCCTCTCCGCCCGGGAGCGTGGTAACCCCGCATCCGACATACCCGCCTGGACCATGGGAAACACCACGGAGCCACTGATTCACGGCGCGGCGTACTTCGCCCGGCTCGTCTCCGTCGTGGAAGGGCTGGCCGCCGGCGACCACCTCTTCTTCACCGACTGGCGCGGCGACCCCGACGAGCGCATGCGCCCCGAGGGCCCCACCGTCTCCGCCCTTTTCAGCGGGGCGGCCAGGCGGGGCGTCGTGGTGAAGGGCCTGATGTGGCGCTCCCACCTGGACGCGCTGCAGTACAGCGAGGAGGAGAACCGGCACCTCGGCGAGGTGATCGAGGAGGCCGGCGGCGAGGTGCTGCTCGACCAGCGGGTACGCCGGGGCGGTTCGCACCACCAGAAGCTGGTCGTGCTGCGGCACCCGGGCCGGCCCGAGCGGGACGTGGCGTTCGCCGGCGGCATCGACCTGTGCCACAGCCGCCGCGACGACGCCGAGCACCAGGGTGACCCGCAGGCTATCCGGATGTCCCAGCGGTACGGCGACCGGCCGCCGTGGCACGACGTACAGCTGCAGCTGCGCGGGCCGGTGGTGGGAGCGCTGGACAGCGTGTTCCGTGAGCGGTGGCGCGATCCGGCGCCGCTGGACGCGCACAGCCCGCTCGCCTGGATCCGCGACAAGCTGGGCGGCGCCGACCTGACGGCCGACCCCCTGCCGCCGCAGCCGCCCGATCCCCCGCCGGCCGGGCCGCACGCGGTGCAGGTCCTGCGCACGTACCCGGCGCGGCGACCGGGGTACCCGTTCGCGCCGCGCGGCGAGCGGACCGTGGCCCGCGGCTACACCAAGGCGGTCCGCCGGGCCCGGCGCCTGATCTACCTGGAGGACCAGTACCTCTGGTCGACGGAGGTGGCCGACCTCTTCGCGGACGCCCTGACCCGCCACCCCGACCTGCACCTGATCGTCGTGGTCCCCCGCTACCCGGACGTGGACGGCCGGCTGGCGTGGCCGCCCAACCAGGTCGGCCGGGCCAAGGCGCTGGAGGTGTGCCGCCGGGCGGGCGCGGACCGGGTGCACGCGTTCGACGTGGAAAACCACGCCGGCAACCCGGTCTACGTACACGCGAAGGTGTGTGTGGTCGACGACGTGTGGGCCAGCGTCGGCAGCGACAACTTCAACCGTCGCTCGTGGACACACGACAGCGAGCTGTCGTGCGCCGTACTCGATGAGACCCGCGACGAGCGCGCGCCGGCCGACCCGGCCGGCCTCGGCGACGGCGCCCGGGCCTTCGCCCGCGACCTGCGGCTGCGGCTGATGCGCGAGCACCTGGACCGGTCCGACGACGCCGGCCTGATCGACCCGGAGGCCGCGGTGCGAGCCGCCGTGGCGGCCGCGCAAGCGCTGGAGGCGTGGCACGAGGGCGGCCGGTCCGGACCGCGCCCGCCCGGCCGCCTGCTGCCGCACGAGCCGGAGCGCGTGTCTCGGCTGACCCGGCTCTGGGCGGTCCCCGCCTACCGCCTCGTCTACGACCCCGACGGCCGCCCCTGGCGCGACCGCCGCCGCGCCACCTGGTGATCAGGGTTGGGGAGTGAGGTGCCAGCCGCGGGGCACCCAGATCGGGCGGTCGGGATCGCCGTCGAGCGCCATCGCCGCGCGCCACGCGGGCACCGCCGGCTCCCCGCTGGTCACCCACCGATCCAGCAGGGCGGCGGCCCTTTCCGAGTACGCCCCGGCGTGCGCGCCGGTCGCGTGGATGGAGCCGTCCGGCGCGATCCCCGCGCCGCCCACGCCGGTCTCGTCCAGCAGCGCGCAGCCGCTCTCACTGGGAGCGCCGGCCAGCTGCGCGAACGTCGCCCGGCCGTCCCAGGCGCCGACCGCGAACCACAGGTCGTGGTAGCGGAACACGTCCAGCGGCGGGTCGAAGCGCGCCGGCCGGGCAACCGTCGCCGCCGGCAGCGGATCGACCGGCAGCGGATGGGCCGACGGGTACGGCGCGGACAGCGGCCCGGCCGCCGACATGAACCCGGCCGGGCACACCCCGGCCGCGTGCACCACCCCGTCCGGCTCCCGGCGTACCCGCAGGACCGGGTGGTGGCCGGCGTGCCGCAGCGGGACCAGCACGAACCCGTCCGGGGCGAGCTGCTCCAGCCAGCGCGGCGACGCCCCGGCCACCCCGACGGTCACGATCACCCGGTCGTAGGGCGCGCCCGCGGCGTACCCGTCATAGCCGTCGCCCTCGTGCAGCAGGACGCCGGCGGCGCCGCACCGGGCGAGCGCGGCGCGCGCCCGCCCGAGCACGTCGGCCTGTACGTCGATGCTGGTCACCCGGGCCCCGACGGCGGCCATCAGGGCGGCGTTGTAGCCGGTGCCCGCGCCGACCTCAAGCACTCGGGTGCCGGGCCGCAGCTCAAGCCCTTCGATCATGGCGGCCATCAGCGAAGGCTGGCTGGACGAGCTGACCGGCCGCCCGTCGCGGATCTTGGTGACGAGCACGTCGTTGGTGTAGACGCTCTCCAAGAAGCCGTCGCCGTCCGCCGGCACCCAGGTGCCGTCCCGCCCGTGGAAGCCGTCCGCGACGAACACCTCCCGGGGCACCGCCGCGAACGCGCCGGCCACCTCCGGCCGGGTGATGGCGCCCTCGCGGCGTAGCCCGTCGACATATCGACGGCGCAACCGCTGGGAGGCGCTCATCACCCCACCGTAGGCGAGCCGGTCAGGGCGCGGTGTCCCACTCGGGGTTGCCGAGCGTGGTCACCCACTGGCGTACCTTCGCCACGTCGGTCGGCGCGAACGCCAGGCTCAGCAACAGCAGCAACCGGGCCTTCTGCGGCAGCAGGTCGTCGCCGGCGATGATCGGTTGCGTGGTGCTGCCGCCGTACACCGATCCGGAGCCCACCCTCGTCGTACTCACGAAGACCACGCCCTTCGCGGCGGCCGCGGTGCGCGCGGCGGTCTGCGCGGACGAAAGGCCGCCGGAGCCGGTCCCGGCGGTGACGATGCCCTTCACGCCGGCGTCCGCGAACGCCGTGATGGCCTCCCCGCCGGCCTGCTGGTAGCTGGTCACCACCTCGACCCGGGGCAGCGCCTCCGGCTTGACCTTCTCCACGTCGAACGGGGTGAGCCAGCTCTTCTTGCTGTCACACTTCTGGACCCGCGCCGGCGCCCGGCCCACCTTGATGTTCGGCCCGTCGATCCAGCCGAGCACGCCGAACTCCCGGGTCTGAAAGGTGTCCATCCGGTACGAGCTGGTCTTCGTGACGTCCCGGGCGGCGTGGAACTCATCGCCCAGCATCAGCACGGTCCCGAAGCAGTACGTGGTCTGGCTGGCCGCCAGCACGATCGCGTTGTAGAGGTTGGCCGGACCGTCGGCGCCGATCACCTGCGGGCCGTCCGGCGTCACGGCCGCCCATGGGCGCATGGCACCGGTGAGTACGACCGGCTTCTGGTCCCGGACCGTGAGGTCCAGCCAGTACGCGAACTCCTCCATCGTGTCCGTGCCGGTGGTCACCACGACGCCGTCGGACGTCTTCAGCGCCTTCTGCACGGCCAGCGTGAGCGCGTGGAACTCGGCGATCGTGTACCCGCCCGAGCCCTTGTTGCCGAACTGCACGGTGCTCACGTCGGCGACCTGGCCGATCTCGGGCTGGAGCTGGCCGACCATGTCCGCGATCGCGATCTGCCCGGACCGGTAGTCCTGGAAGCTGCTGCGCGACGTCGCCACCCCGGAGATCGTGCCGCCGGTGCCGATCACGGTCACCTTCGGCTTGCGGGTCTGGGCGGCGGCGACGGCTTGGGTGTACGCGACGCTCTCGATGTTCGCCGCGCTCACGACCCCGTCGACCTTGACGGACGTGGACTGCGACTCGGACGGCGCGGGCGCCTGCGGCGCCAGCACGGAGATCACGACGACGGCCGTGAGGGCCGCCGAAAGGACAGGCAGGAGTACAGCGCTCTTCCGCATGCCCAAGATCCTCTGCACCGCACTTTTCGGCGGTGTTGCGGCCAGATCAACTCAGCGGTTGCCACCAGCCATCCACTGTGGGCGGGTCGGAGACGTCGACGCGCTCGCCGGGGCGCGGGATCGTCACGCTCACGTCGTACGCCTTGGCCTCCCGCCAGAGCCGGTCGGCCGGCTCGCTCCAGGCGTGGAAGGACAGGTTGAACGTGGCCCAGTGCACCGGCAGCAGCAGGCCGCCGCGCAGGTCGACGTGGGCCTTCACGGCGTCTTCCGGCGTCATGTGGATGTCCGGCCACGCCGGGCTGTACGCGCCGATCTGGATCAGGCTGATGTCGAACGGGCCGTGCGCCTCGCCGATCGCGGCGTACCCGTCGAAGTAGCCCGAGTCGCCGGTGTAGAAGACCGACCGGTCGCCGCCGCTGACCACCCACGAGCCCCACAGCGTACGGTCGCGCGCGAACGCCCGGCCGGAGAAGTGCCGGGCCGCCGTCGCGGTGAAGCGCAGGCCGGACACTTCGACGCCGTCGTCCCAGTCCAGTTCGACGATCCGATCCTTGGGTACGCGCCAGCGGTCCAAATGCGCGCCGACGCCGAGCGGCACCAGGAACGGCGCCTCCTGGGTGCGTACCAGCGAGCGCACCGTGGGCATGTCCAGGTGGTCGTAGTGGTCGTGCGAGATGACGATGGCGTCCAGGGCGGGCAACTGGTCCAGCGGGATCGGCGGCGGGTGCAGCCGGCGCGGCCCGGCGAACTGGAACGGCGAGCACCGCTTGCTCCACACCGGGTCGAAGAGCACCCGCCGGCCATCGATCTCGATCAGGGTGGACGCGTGGCCGTACCAGGTCACGTGGAGCCCGTCGGCGGGCGCCGCACCGGGGGTGACCAGCGGCACCGGGCCGGAGGGTCGCCGGCGCTGCTTGCCGAAGATCAACTCGCGCATCGCCCCTGGGGCGGTGCCCGGCGTCAGCGTGGTCGCCGGCACCGTGTTGTGGAAGCGGCCGTCCCGGTATCGGGCGGACCGGCCCATCCGGTCGCCGTCCGGGCGGCCGCCGAACGCCGCAGGAGTGAATCTCACCAGGTAACCGTAGCCATTACTCGTAAGGCTCTGGTAACCGAATCCTGCGAGAATGACGGTGTGTATGACTACGACGTGCTCGTCCTGGGCTCGGGCCCCGGTGGTCAGAAGGCCGCCATAGCCGCCGCCAAGCTCGGCCGGCGGGTCGCAATCATCGAGCGCCGGCACATGATGGGCGGGGTGTGCATCAACACCGGCACCATCCCCTCCAAGACGCTCCGCGAGGCGGTCCTGTACCTCACCGGCCTCAGCCAGCGGGAGATGTACGGCCAGAGCTACCGCCTCAAGGACGACATCACGGTCGACGACCTGACCGCCCGCACCCAGCACGTCATCGGGCGGGAGATCGACGTCGTCCGCAGCCAACTGGCCCGCAACCGGATCCGGCTGCTGACCGGCACCGGCAGCTTCACCGACCCGCACACCCTGCGCGTGCTGGACGATTCCGGGCGGGAGCAGAAGGTGACCGGCGAGAAGATCGTCATCGCCGCCGGCACCCGGCCCGCGCGCCCCGCGTCGGTCGAGTTCGACGAGCGAACGATCATCGACTCGGACGGCATCCTCAACCTCCAGCACGTCCCGCAGTCCCTGGTCGTGGTCGGCGCCGGCGTGATCGGCATCGAGTACGCGTCGATGTTCGCCGCACTTGGCACCAAGGTCACCGTCGTGGAGCGGCGCGACCGGATGCTGGAGTTCTGCGACCTGGAGATCATCGAGGCGCTCAAGTACCACCTGCGCGACCTGTCGGTGACGTTCCGGTTCAGCGAGACGGTGGCGGCGGTCGAGCACCACCCGCGCGGCGCGATCGCCGTCCTGGAGAGCGGCAAGCGGATCGCCGCCGACGTCGTCATGTACTCCGCCGGCCGGCAGGGCATGGCCGACCAGCTCGCGCTGGAGGTCGCCGGGCTCAGCGCGGACGCGCGCGGCCGGATCAAGGTCGACGAGAACTTCCGTACGGAGGTCGAGCACATCTACGCCGTCGGCGACGTGATCGGCTTCCCGGCGCTGGCGTCCACCTCGATGGAGCAGGGCCGGGTGGCCGCCCACCACGCCTGCGACGAGCCGGTGCACGCGATGCACGAGCTGCAGCCGATCGGCATCTACACGATCCCGGAGATCAGCTTCGTCGGGCGCACCGAGGACGAGCTGACCGAGAGCCGGGTCCCGTTCGAGACCGGCATCGCCCGCTACCGCGAGCTGGCCCGCGGCCAGATCATCGGCGACTCGTACGGCATGCTCAAGCTGCTCGTCTCCCCCGACGACCGCACCCTGCTGGGCGTGCACGTCTTCGGCACCGGCGCCACCGAGATCGTCCACATCGGTCAGGCGGTGATGGGCTGCAAGGGCACGATCGATTACCTGGTCGACACGGTCTTCAACTACCCGACGCTGTCCGAGTCGTACAAGGTGGCGGCGCTGGACGCGATGAACAAGATGCGCAGCATCGACCGCCTCCGCGCCTGACCATCAAGCCCCTTTGCGCAGCAGCCGGGTGATCGTACGGCCGGTCTCCGGGTCGAAGACGCCCGCCGGCGGCGACACGTGGACCTGCTCGGCGAGGTCGTGCACGTGCAGGTCCACGATCGCCTCGGTGGCCTCGGCGAGCCGGTCCGCGCCCAGCCGGGCGGTCCGCCAGGCCACCAGTTCGGTGGCCACCCCAATCAGGAGCGCCGGGTACCAGGCCAGCCCGAGCAGGCCGTACAGGATGCCCCAGCCGCCGAGCCGGGCGGCGCGGTCGAACGCGTCCCGGGCCAGCCCGAACTCGGCCCGCGCGGCGTCCGAGGCGACCAGCCACAGCCGCGGCCAGGCGGAGGCCAGATCCAGCCCGTACGTCACGTGCACGCGGCTCTCCACCGCGAGCAGCCGGTCGCCCATCCACGTCGCCGCCCGCGGCGGGTGCAGGGCGATCTCGTTGCGCCGGGCGGACAGCTCCGCGATGCGCGCCTCGTCCGGCTGCTCACCGGCGCGGATCTGCCGTGCCGGCTCGTCCAGCCGCTCGTCGGCGGCCCGCCAGCGGTCCGCCCGGCGCCGGGTGAGGGCGCCCGCGAACGGCAGGCTCCCCAGCCACATCCGCTGGATCGCCCAGCCGACCAGTTGGGCGGCCAGCGCGGCCGCGAGGGCGAGCAGGAAGACCGCCACGGCCGTGACGGCGATCGCGGCGGTGCCCGCGTCCTGCAGGCTCTTCAGGTGGGCGCCGCTCCAGGCCACGAAGGCGCCCAGGTCCAGGGCCGACCCGTGCGCACCGAAGACCCCGCTCAGGCCGTCGCCCGGGTGCCAGCCGGCCACGCCGGCCGCGAGGTAGACCGCGCCGAGGAAGAGCAGCCCGGGCAGGGCGACCGCGGCCGACAGCCGGCCGGCGAGGCCCTTGCCGACCTCGCCGAGGAGACCGATCATGCCGGGCCCCTCACGGGCTCAGGGTGAGCTGGCCGCCGTACAGCTCGCAGCGGGCGGGTGGGGTGCCCGGACGGTTGCGCCACCAGCGGTCGCACCGGCCGTGCGGGCAACCGAACACGTCGACGACCGGGTGCCCGGCGAGCCCGATCGGCAGCCGGTTGCGGTCCGGCCGGTCGATCATCCCCGGCTGCTCGCTCCGGTGCGGGACCGGGATCGGTACGCCCAGCGCGTCCTTGATCGCCAGCAGCTCGGCACGGGCGCCGGGCGGCACCGCCGTACCGATGGTGAACAGGCGGCGCAGCGCGGCCACCCGGGCCTGCCACCCGCCGTCGTACCCGGGATCCGGGCCACCGCCCTCGCGGTCGACCCGCTCGGCCGCCCGCACCAGGTACGGGAGTGCCCCGCACAGCAGGGCGGTGAGCCGCTGTGCCTCGTCGGTGTGCTCGGCGTTGCTGATGGGGTCCTCCTGTCACAGTCCGACGTGGACGAGGCTGGCCCAGTCCCGGGCCAGCAGGGGTGCGGCGGCCCGGCGGCGGCGGACGGCCTCGTGGACCGCCCCGGCGGGATCGTCCCACGCCCAGACCAGATGCTCGTAGAAGTCGGCCGCCAGGTCCGCCGCGACCGTGTCCGCGACCGGCCAGAGCGTGCCGACGACGCCGCGAAAACCGGCCAGGTGAAAGGCCGACGCGACGTGGATCGCCTCGTCGGCAAGGCGGTCCACATTGGTCTGTGCGGTGGAGCAGGCGGAGAGGTACGCGAGCCGGGCCGGCACCCGGCTCATCCGGCCCACGTCGCCGACCGTCAGGCCACCGCCGGCCAGCAACAGCCGGCTCCGGGCCGGGCTGGCCTCGTCGCTGATCGCCGGGCAGGCGAGGTGGGCCACGTCGACCTCGGCGAGTGCGCGCAGCACCCGTTCCGGCGTCGCCGAAGGCCCCTTGAGCACCGTCGCGGCCGCGAACCGCCCGGAAAGCCCGGCCACCTCCGCCTCGATGGCCGGCAACCGGCCGGACGCGTCGCTGCCCACGATGAGCACGCGCCGGCCGAGTCGACTGTGGACGGTGGACCGCCGGGCGTGCTCCAGCACCCGGGCGGTGGGCGCGTAGCTCGACACCACCCGCTCGACGACGGCGGCGCCGGCGCCGAGGGCCGGATCCTCCGCCGCGTGTACGGGCAACCCGGCGAACCCGCCGCAGGTCACCCAGTGCACCCGCGGCCACGCGCCGGCGGGTGGCCCGGCATGGCCCAGCGCGTCGAGGACGGGCGCGGCCACGTCCCGCCAGAGCCGGGCGAGGACCTCGCGCAGGCCCTCCTCGGCGGCGACGTGCTCGCCGACGTCCGCCTCGGCACCGGCGGAGATCACCGCGCCCAGCTGGTGCACCTGCGCCCGCAGGCCCTGGACGGCCTCGTAGTCCAGGCCGGACAGCGGCAGCGCGGTCACGCCCGACGGGCGCAGGATCAGCGCGTCGCAGCGGGTCGCGGCGGCGGTGAGGATGACGGTGGTGCTCGACGCGTCGGGCGGCAGCAGATCCGCGGCCGCCGGCGGCAGCAGGAACCGGCCGAACCCGGGCTTGGCCCGGATCTCCGCCAGGAGCTTGTCCCACTCCCGGGACAGCCGCAGGATGTCGCCGATGTCGGGCACGACGGTCGGCTCGCCGGGCAGTGGGGCCGTCCCGGTCGAGGCCGAGACCATGCTCCCCCGGAGCGTCTCGAAGCGGGCGGCCGCCTGCGGGTCGGCGTCGCGCAGCCGGCCCAGGTCGCCGCCGGTGTCCAGGCCGTACGACAGCACGATGCCGCGCCCCTGCTCCAGCAGCTCGACGGCGCCGGTGACGTCGCCGATGTCCAGCGCGCAGGCGGCCGCGGCGCCGGCCAGGCCGCTGTGCTCGGCGAGCCAGAACTCCTGGTCCACCGCGCCGGCCGTGCGCGGGGCGAGCCGGGGCAGCAGCTCCAGGGCCAGCCGGTACGCCGCCAGCGCGCTCGGCACGTCGCCGGCCGCACGGGCGTGGTCGGCCCAGCCGCCGGCGGCCCGCACGCGTACCTCCAGCAGGCCGGTGGGCTGCTCGGCGGCGGCCCGCAGGTGGCGCACGGCCTCCTCCCGATCGGAGTCGAGGAGCCCGGCGGCCAGTCCGACCGCGTTCAGCATGCTGGACAGCTGCAGGTGTCCGGACGGCAGTTCCTCAAGCGCCCGCCGCAGCGCCAGCCGGGCCCGCCAAGGCGACCCCTGCTCCGGTTGCGACGCCACCCGGATGGCGAGCGCCAGCGCGAGGTTGCCCCAGCGCAGCGCGCGCTCGGGATGCGCCTCCGGCATCTCCTCCACCGCGACCTGAAACGCCGCCACCGCCCGGTCGAGCAGCTCCGGATCGTCGGTCCGCCCGGCCAGGTGCAGCAGCGTCACGCCGAGCCCGTTGGCCAGGGTGTCGCGGCCGGGCGCCCCGGACGCGTGGCCTCCAGTGCCTCCGCACGCACGCGGGACGCGTCGGCGTACGCGTCGGAGTCGCCGGTGCGTTCCGCCCTGGCGTGCAGCAGCGTGCCGTACGCCGAGAGCAGCCGGGACCGTTCCGGCGCGCCCGCGGGGAGGGTGCGCACCGCCTCGGCGGCCATCCGCTCCCCGTCGTCGAGCACGGCGTACTCGCCCGACGTCTGGTAGCGGGCCCACACGGACGCCAGGTAGTTGAGCACCCGGGCGGTGCGCTGGAAGTGCTCCGGCCCGGTCGCGTCGACCGACGCCCGGCCGACGCGCAGCGCCGCCGACAGGTCCTCCTGGTCGCCGGTCGCCTGGTAGCGCAGTTGCAGGGCGTACCCCAGATCGGACAGCGCGCCGGTGTGGTGCGGATGGCCCGGCGGCAGGCCGGCCAGCGTCTCCTGCAGGACGGTGATGGCCTCGTTCAGCATCGCGAGGTCGCCGGTCCGCACGTAGTGCTCCACCAGACCCTGCGGCAGATTCGAGGTGTGCGCCTCGACGCCGGCGGTCCGGGACGACAGCGGGATCGCGCTGGCGCGCCGGGCCGCCTCCATCCCCGCCGAAAGGTCCGCCGGGTCGCCGCCGGTGAAGTAGCGCAGGCCGAGCAGGTGGGCGTGGTTCATCAGCAGGGTCCGCTGAGCGGGATCGCCGTCCGGGAGGGTGTCGACCGCCTCCTGGCTGAGCGCGACCGCCTCCCGCAGATCGGACTCGGCGCCGTCCCGCCGGTAGCGCATGATGATGGTGATCGCGAGGGTGTCCAGCCGGTGGGCCCGTTCGGGATCGCCCTCGTCCGCGAGCGCGAGGGCATCACGGTACGCGGCGATGGCCGCGGCGACGTCGTCGGGCGCGCCGGTCAGCTCGTACTTCGCGCTGTACGCGCCACCGATCAGCTGCAGCTCGCCCACCAGGAGCGCGCCCGGCTCCACGGCGTCGGCCACGGCGCGGAGCAGCTCGACCGCCTCCGCCACGGCCTCCGGGCGCCCGGTGTGGTCCCACTGGCGCAGCAGGATCCGGGCGAGCTCGGCCCGCTCCTGCCGGGACAGCTCGTCGCCCAGCTCCTGGCTGCGCAGCAACGCCTCGCGCAGCAGCCCTTCCGCCTCGTCCAGGGCCGCGCCGTCGCCGGTCTGCAGGTACCGGTTGTCGAGCAGGTCAGCGAGGTCGGAGGCGCGCTGCGGCCAGCGGAAGTTTTCCCGGCGGGTGGCTTGCAAAGCGGCCCGCGCCTGCCGGATCAGATCCGGGTCGTCCGCCTCGCCCCGGACCTGGTGGGCCTCCGCGGACCAGGTGGCCAGCAGGGCCCGGCCGGCCGCCCAGACGTCCCGGCTCTCGTCGACCAGCGCCATCGCTTCGCGCATCCGCTCGATCGCCGCGGCCCGGTCCGCCGCGGAGCCGGTGAACCGGCCACGCTGGTCCAGCGCCCGGGCCTCGTTGTACATCCAGACCGGCACGTCGCCGTGGCCGTCCGGTGCGGTGTCGATGGCCTCCCGGAACGCCGCGACGCCGGCATCGTGGTCGGCAGACTCGGGCTCCATGGCGTTCGCGACGAGCAGCGCGTTGCCCAGGTTGGCCAGGATGTTCCCGCGCTGCGGGGCGTACGGCGGCGTCAGCGCCACGGCCCGCCGGTGCTGGTCGACCGACTCCGCCAGGTCGTCGAAGGTGCCGCTGAACATGCCGCGACGCAGCAGCGCGAGCCCCAGCGCGTCGTGTGCCAGAGCGGGGTTCGGCGAATCCGGCGCGATCCCGTCGACCGCGGCGCGGGCCCAGGTCACGGCCTCCTCCGCGGGCTGCGGCCCCAGGTTCTCGGCGGCGGCGGTCAGGTTGAGCGCGAGGTTCGCCATCATGGCGAACCGCATCGGCTGGTCCGCGGGCATCGCCTCCACCGCCAGGCGGGCCCACGACACCGACTCGGTGATGTACTCGGCCTGACCGAGCATCATGCCGTGCATGCGAAGGATCAGCGCGAGGTTGGACAGGCAGGGCGGGCGTGACGGCTCCTGCCCGCCGATCACGGTGGCCGCCCGCCGTTGCAGGGCGAGCAGTTCGGGCAGCAGGTCGACCAGGCCGATGCTCAGCACGACCGCCATCGCCGGCAACGCCGCGCAGTGCAAGACCGTGCCGACGTCGTCCAGGTCCGGGATCTCCTCCGCCGACCGGGCGATGTCAAGCAGGTCGCGCGGGATGGCCCCGGCGTCCGCGGCCGCCATCAGACGCAGGTACGCCAGGGTCGTCGCCCACTCGTCCTCCTCGGCCGCCTCCGGGGCGATCTCCGCCCGGGCCCGCTGCCAGGAGACGAGCGTCCCCATGAGACGCAGCTCCTCGGCGCCCAGCCGGGCCATCTGCTCGCTGCGGCGGGACACCTCCAGGAGCAGTCGCGCGGCGGCGACGACGGCCACCGGATCCTGGAGTACGCCGGGATCACCGCTCGCGGCGTACCGCCCGGTCGCGGCCTGTACCACCGCCTCGTCCGCTTCGCCCACATGGCCTCCTGGCCGGCTGCTTATGCGCGACACCGTAGCGTGACCGGACAACGCCGGGCAGTGCCCCGTTAGGGTGGTTCGATGGTCCGGCGCGGCGAGCTGCTATCGGCGTTGGCGCCGCAGGTGCTCACCAGCTGTGCAGGGTCCCGTCCTCCAGGCGGTTGACCGGCAGCGCCGCCGGCCGGTACGGGTACCGCGCCGCCAGGTCCTCGTCGATGTCGACGCCCAGCCCCGGCTCCTCGGACGGGTGCAGGAAACCGTCCTCGAAGCGGTACGTGTGCGGAAACACCGCGTCGGTGTCGGCGACGTGCGGCATGTACTCCTGCAGCCCGAAGTTGGGGATGCTGATGTCGACGTGCAGCGCGGCGGCCAGGCACACCGGCGACAGGTCGGTGGCGCCGTGCGAGCCGCTGCGCACGTGGTAGAGCGCGGCGAGGTCGAAGATGCGGCGCAGATGCGTGATCCCGCCCGCGTGCACGACCGTGGTCCGCACGTAGTCGATCAGCTGCTCGGTGACCAGCCGCTGGCAGTCCCACACGCTGTTGAAGACCTCCCCCACCGCGATCGGCGTGGTGGTGTGCTGCCGGATGAGCCGGAAGCCCTCCTGTAACTCGGCCGGCACCGGGTCCTCCATCCAGGTCAGCGCGTACGGCTCCAGGCTCTTGCCGAGCCGCGCCGCCTCGATCGGGGTGAGCCGGTGGTGCACGTCGTGCACGAGCCGCAGGTCCGGTCCGAACTCCTCGCGCACCCGCGCGAACACCGACGGCACATGGTTGAGGTAGCGCACGGTCGACCACACCGCCTCGCTCGGCACGGCGGCGTCGGCGGGCTCGTAGACGCCGGGTCCGATGTGGACGCCGTACACGCCGGCCAGCCCGGGGACGCCGGCCTGGATCCGTACCGCCCGGTAGCCGTCCTTGACGAACCGTGCCACCTCGGTCAGCACACCGTCCACAGTGGCCGCACTGGCATGCCCGTACACCGTCACGCCGGCGCGCGACCGCCCACCCAGCAACTGGTACACCGGAAGCCCGGCCACCTTGCCCTTGATGTCCCACAGCGCGGTGTCGACGGCGGCGATGGCGCTCATGGTGACCGGCCCACGCCGCCAGTAGGCACCCTTGTAGAGGTACTGCCAGGTGTCCTCGATGCGGGCCGGATCGCGCCCGATGAGCGCCGGCACGACGTGGTCGCGCAGGTAGCTGGCGACGGCCAACTCGCGCCCGTTGAGCGTCGCGTCGCCCACGCCCGTGACGCCGTCATCGGTGACGACCTTCAACGTGACGAAGTTACGGCCAGGACAGGTAACGATCACCCGCGCATCAACGATCTTCACAGGACCGTCCTTCGTTACCGGAATACTTCCGGAATCAGTATAGTCACCACCATAGATCCCCCCTCCCCGCCCTTCTCCCGGGCGATCAAGGGCTTTCGCGTCGATCAAGGGCGAACGGTCGTGGTTTGATCTCCATTTCACGACCGTTTGCCCTTGATCGACGCGAAAGTCCTTGATCGACGGCGCCCGCCGTTCCCCACGCCCACGCGCCGCGGCCGCGCACGGATCGTGAAGGATCCGTGTCGTCCCAGCGACCCGGATCCTTCGCGATGACGCCGTACCCCCGGACTCACCCCAGCCCGCCCGGAGTGGGATCCCACACGCACCCCACGCCACCGCCGATCAAGGGAATGCCCGCCGATCAAGGGCAAAGGGTCGTGGTTTGGAGATCAAAGCACGACCGTTCGCCCTTGATCGACGGGCAAGCCCTTGATCGAGGGCGAGGCGCGCGAGGCGCCAGCGGGAGGGGTTATGGGGTTGTTGTGTGCCAGCGGTGGGTTAGGGCGGCGCGGGCGGTCGGCGTTGGCTCGCCGTACAGGCGGAGGCGGGCCATGCCGCCGTCCGGGAAGATGTCGAGGCGCACGTGCGTGGCGGGGCGGTCGGCGTCGATCCGGAAGCGGTGTCTCGTGTCCGGCTGGAGGCGGGTGCACGGCAGCATGTCGAACCAGCCGTCCGCGCCGTCAAGACCGTCCAGATCGTCCACATCGGACACGATCCCGCGCAGGCTCGCCGCCCCTGGCGCGTTGCCCTTGAAGTGGCTGGTGTCCAGTTCGGCGAGGTGTACCCGGCCGGGCGCGGCGAGGCGTACGACGGCCCAGTCGTTGGCGTCGTCGCGACGGCGGGCGGTCTCCCAGCCCTCCCCATCACCCGGGCCAGTCCGGGCGCGATGAGCCGGTGCGGCGGGCCGTAGAACATGTTGCTGCACGCGACGACCAGGCCGCCGTGCTCCATCGCCGCGAGGTCCAGGACCGCCGGGAGCAGTTCCGGATCGGGTACGACGTCGCCGTGCACCCGTAGCCGGGCCACCCCGCCGTCGGGGTAGATGGTCAGCCGTACGTGGGTGAAGCGGTGCGGATCGGTGACCACGAAGGCGTTCCGGCTGTCGCCGTGCAGGGGTGACCTGGGCACCACCGTGATCCAGCCGCTCAGCTCCTCAGGTGCCGGGTAGCCGGCGACCGCGCATGCTTCCACCGAGGCGTATGGCGGGTAGTTGCCGGTGAAGAACGACGTGTCCACGACGACGCCGCGCACGATGCCGGGCGCGCCCAGCCGGACGATCGCGTGATCCTCACCGGGCTCCCGGCGCCGGCGGGTCTCCCAGCCGTCGTACACCTGGCCCTTGGGACCGAAGGTCTGCGCCTCGAAGCTGGGCGCGGCGTCCGTCACCAGGTTGTCGCGGGCGGCGAAGAACTCGTCGTTGGCGTACACCACGCTGCCGCCGAGCGAGCGCGCCGCCAGGTCGGGCAACCGAGTCCAGTCGGCGCTCATGAGGAGCCCCGAACCAGGAGCCGGCCGAGCGGGGCCACCCCGTCGACCACCGTGCCGCGCAGCCAGGTGCGCTGGACCTTTCCCAGCAAGGCGCGCCCGTGGTACGGGGTGACCGGGTGCCGGTGCCGCAGCCGGCCGGCGTCCACCACGAACGCGGCGTCCGGGTCGAACGCGACCAGGTCGGCGTCGTACCCGGCGGCGATGCGCCCCTTGCGGGTCAGCCCGACGATCTCCGCCGGCCGCTGCGCCATCCACCGCACCACGTCGGTGAGGGTGAAGCCGCGGGCCGTCGCCTGTGTCCACACCACCGGCAGGCCGATCTGCAGCGACGCGATCCCGCCCCACGCGGCGGCGAAGTCGCCGGTGTCGCCGCGCTTGAGCTCGGGCGTGCAGGGCGAGTGGTCGGACACGACGCAGTCGATGGCGCCGGTCGCGAGCCCTTGCCACAGCGCCTCGCGGTTGTCCGCGCCCCGGATCGGCGGGCAGCACTTGAACTCGGTCGCCCCGTCCGGCACCTCTTCGGCGGTGAGCGTGAGGTAGTGCGGGCACGTCTCGACCGTGACGTTGGCGACGCCCATCGTGGCGGCCAGCGCCGGGGCGGCGGACACGTGCAGCACGTGCAGGCGGGCCCCGGTTTCCTTGGCCGCCTCGACCACGGCGGCGACCGCGCCGGTCTCCGCCTTGGCCGGGCGGGAGTCGACGAAGTCCGCGTACCGGCGGGAGGCGGCGGCCGGGACGATCTCGTCCGGGTCTTCGGCGTGGACGACGAAGAGGGCGTCCACCGCACCGATCGCGGTGCGCAAACCCGAGGGGTCCAGCGGCGGAAACTCCGGCACGCCCGAGTCGACCAGGAACGCCTTGAAGCCGAACACGCCGGCGTCGTACAGGGCGGGCAGGTCGGCCGCGTTGCCGGGGATCGCGCCGCCCCAGAAGCCGACGTCGACGTGGCACTGGCCGGTCGCCGCGGCGCGCTTCTGCGCCAGCGCCGCGACGCTGACGGTGGGCGGCAGGGAGTTCAGCGGCATGTCCACAATGGTCGTCACGCCGCCGGCCGCCGCCGCCCGCGTGGCGCTGGAGAAGCCTTCCCATTCCGTACGGCCGGGCTCGTTGACGTGCACGTGCGTGTCGACCAACCCGGGCAGCAGCGCGGTGTCGCCGAGGTCCTGCGCGCCGTCCAGCCCGTCGGCGTCGTACGCCTCGACGGCCACGATCCGCCCGTCGGACACGCACACCGCGGCCGGCCGCTCCCCTCCGGCGTGACGACCCGGCGCGACCGGACCACCAAGTCGTACGTCATATCCGCTCCAAGTCGGTGCGCGCGAACCCGGCCTCGTCCGGGTCGAGCGCGCCGCAGTCGAGCCCGCGCAGCAGGAACCCGGCCAGCGCGCGGGCGGTGGCCGGCTCGTCCAGCACCCCGCTCACCCGGCGCACCAGGTACGCCGACAGCCGGGCCCGCGCCGCGCCCGCACCGTCCCGGAAGAAGGTGTACGTCGCGCCGAACCGGGTCGGCAGCTGCGCCGGGTGCAGGTCCCAGCCCTGGTAGAAGCCGCGCTCCAGGGAGCGGCGCACCAGCCGGGCATGTAGCGCCCAGGCGCCCCGCACCGAGGCCGGGTCGCCGACCGGCAGCACGTTGGTGGAGCCGTCGGACAGCCGTACGCCGGTGCCGGCCGCCGCGACCTGCATGACCGCCTTGGCGTGGTCGGCCACCGGATGCTCCATGCTCTGGTGCGCCGCCGCGATGCTCAGCGAGGCGCTGTAGTCGTACGTGCCGTAGTGCAGTCCGGTGAGGCGGCCCTGGGCGGCCGCGATCAGGAGCGCCACCGTGGCCCGCCCGTCGGCGCCCAGCACGGCGGGTGGCGTCTCGATCTGCGCCTCGAAGCGCAGCGTGCCGGCCCGCAACCCGTACGCCTGCTCAAACCGTCCACACAGGACAGCCATCGCCTCGACCTGCTCCGGGGTGTTCACCTTCGGCAGGGTCACCACGAAGCCGGGCGGCAGGCCGCCGTACGCCTCGATGAACGTGTCCAATGTGCGCACCGCCCGGCGCCGGCTCGACCGTTCCAGGCTCTTGATGCGCAGCCCTACGAACGGTGTCTTGAGCCCGCCGCGCAGCGCGGATGCGGCGGCCTTCGCAGCCGCGTCCTCGGCCGCGTCGTCGTGGGCGCCGTATCCGTCCTCGAAGTCGATCCGCAGGTCTTCGATCGGCTCCCGCTTGATCTTGGCGAGCACCCGGTCGGCCAGGTCGGGGGCGTACGGCGGCGGCGGGTTCTCCTCCAGCGCGGCGAGCGCGCCCGCGCTCCACTCGGCAGCCAGCCCGGCGTGCACCCGGTCGGCCGGCACGTAGACGGTGTGCACCGGCTGCCGGCCGACCGGGTCGCCCGGGTAGCGGGCCCGCAGCGCCACGTCGACCGGGCCGAGCCGCTGGTCGAGCTCGGCGTACGCGTCATCGGGCAATCGCCCCATCAGTCGATCAGCTCGTACGCCGGGACGGTCAGGAAGTCGGCGAAGTCGTCGGCCAGCGCGACCCGCTCGAAGAGGTCGCGCGCCTCCTTGAAGCGGCCACCCTCGCCGAGGCGGCTCAGTTCCTCGTCGCAGATCCGCCGGACCAGCTCCGCGGTGATCGGGGTGCCGTCGTCGAGGCGTACCCCTTGATGGATCCATTGCCAGATCTGCGACCGCGAGATCTCGGCGGTGGCCGCGTCCTCCATCAGGTTGTTGATGGCGACGGCGCCGTTGCCACGCAGCCATGCCTCGATGTATTGCAGGGCAACCGAGACGTTGTTGCGCAGGCCGGCCTCGGTGACCGCGCCGGGCGTGGCGGCCACGTTCAGCAGCTCCGCGGCGGTGACCGTGACGTCCGGCCGCTGCCGGTCGAGCTGGTTGGGGCGGTCGCCGAGCGCGGCGTCGAAGACCTCCTGGCAGATCGGCACCAGGTCCGGGTGGGCCACCCAGGAGCCGTCGAAGCCGTCGCCGGCCTCGCGCTCCTTGTCCTCCCGCACCTTCGCGAGCGCGACCTCGTTGACGGCCGGGTCGCGCCGGCTGGGGATGAACGCGGCCATGCCGCCCATCGCGAACGCGCCGCGCCGGTGGCAGGTCGCCACCAGCAGCTCCGTGTACGCCCGCATGAACGGCGCGGTCATCGTCACCGCCGCCCGGTCGGGGAGCACAAAGGACGGACCAGCGTCGCGGAAGTTCTTGATGATGCTGAAGAGGTAGTCCCAGCGGCCGGCGTTCAGGCCCGCGGCGTGCGGGCGCAGCTCCCACAGGATCTCGTCCATCTCGAACGCGGCCGGGATCGTCTCGATGAGGACGGTGGCCCGGATCGTGCCGCGCGGGATGCCCAGGGCGTCCTGCGCGTGCTCGAAGACGTCGTTCCACAGTCGAGCCTCGAGGTGAGACTCCATCTTGGGCAGATAGAAGTACGGCCCGCTGCCGCGCTCGACCAGCTCCCGGGCGTTGTGGAAGAAGTAGAGCCCGAAGTCGACCAGTGCCCCGACGGCCGGCCCGCCGTCGACCGGCAGGTGCCGCTCGTCGAGGTGCCAGCCGCGCGGCCGAGGCACGATCGTCGGGTATGGGCCGCCCGCCAACTCGTAGTGCTTCTCCGGGGTCTCGTACGAGATGGTGCGGCGCACCGCGTCGTAGAGGTTCTGCTGGCCACCGACCACGTTGGACCAGTGCGGGGTGTTGGCGTCCTCCAGGTCGGCGAGCCACACCTTGGCCCCCGAGTTGAGGGCGTTGATGGCCATCTTGCGCTCGGTCGGGCCGGTGATCTCCACCCGCCGGTCGGTGAGGTCGGCCGGGGCGGGCGGCACCTGCCACTCGGTGAGCCTGATCTCGGCGGTCTCCGGCGGGAAGTCGAGCCGGCCGGTACGGGCGATCTCGGCGCGGCGCTCGGCTCGGCGGGCCAGCAACTCGTCGCGGCGCGGGGCGAACCGGCGGTGCAGGTCGGCGACGAAGCCCCGGGCCTCGTCACTGAGAATCTCAGTCACCCAAGAAAGGTAACCCCTAGCGGAGGGGTTTCTGGCGCGGCTTGGGCTTCGTCTTGCGCTTCTCCTTCGGGGCCACGCCGGTCAGCCGGAGCGCGAGACCGGGGCACATATCGACGGCGCGCCGGGCGTCCGCCTCCAGCCAGGCGGGCACCGGCGTGTCCGCGATGGCCGGGTAGCCGTTGCCGTCCAGCCGGATCAGCTCCGGCACCAGGTGCGCGCACAGGCCGTGCCCGTCGCAGCGGGTCCAGTCCACGACCAGCTTGCCGACGCCGCCGACGGTCTCTTCCTTCTCCGGCGTGCTGGTCAGCGGCAGGATCCCCTTGACCGGGCGCCCGCAGCCGTCGTGAAAGGCGTGCGCGGCGATGTCCTCCGCGAACACCTCCAGCGCGGAGAGGGCGAACCGGGACGTACCGTCGGGGTGGCTGCACGCGCCGCGGCCCTTCACCACGCCCGCGGCAGCGCGCACGGCGGCCTGGCCGCCGCCGCCCTCGACCAGCTTGGACACCGTGCGGGCCAGGTCCGGCAGGCCGAGCCGGCACGGGCCGCACTGCCCGGCGGACTCGGCGGCCATGTAGTGCATGACCCGGGCCACCTCGCCGAGCGGGCAGGTGTCGTCGGGCAGCGGGACCATGATGCCCGCGCCCAGCGTGCCGCCGACCTCGGTCAGGCTCTCCCGGGAGATCTCCGCCCGGCTCGCCGCCTCCGCGGTGATCCACTTGCCGTGGTAGCCGCCGAGCAGCAGACCCTGCCCCGGCGTGGTCCCGCACATCCGCAGGACCTCTTTCAGCGGTACGCCGGTCGGGGCCTCCACCACGCTGGGCTTGCCCTTGGCGGTGATGGTGAGCATGACTGTGCCCGGCTCCTTGGCGGTGCCGACCGCCGCGTACTCGTACGGGCCGACCGTCGCCGCGTACGCCAGCTGCGCGTACGTCTCGGCGTTGGACAGCAGCGTCGGCAGGCCGTCCACGCCGGAGTCGCTGGACCGGATCTTGCGGCCGGGCGGGATGTGCGCCTCGCCGTTGATGCCCCGGACGAGCGCGCCGCCCTCGCCGGAGATGAACCGGTGCGGCACCGCGACGATCCGGGTCGGGGCCGGCATGCGCCGCTCGGCCAGGGCCTGGCGCAGCGAGTCGTGGCCGACGTGCTCGCCCTCCACGCCGATGACGATCTCCTCGGCCTCCAGGGCCCAGGCGGCGAGCGAGGCGCCGTCGAGGATCAGGTGCGGTGCACGGGCGAGCAGGACCTTGTCCTTCCACGCGGCGGGCTCACCCTCGGTGGCGTTGACCACCACCACGATCGGCTTGTCCTGGCGCATCGCGGAGTCGATCACCGCGCGCACCTTCCGGGCGAACGGGAACGCCGCGCCGCCCCGGCCGGTCAGCTTGATCTGCTCGGCGAGGGAGATGAGGTCCGCGCTGGACATCGGGCGCAGGTCGCCGTGGACCTGCTGGTGATCGTAGAGGTCAAGGCGCCCGAACTGCTCGAAGCCAGCGGTCAGCCGGGCCGGGCCGGCACGCCCGACCGCAGGAACCATCCCGCCACTCACCTGCCATACCCTTCCTTCGGCCTTGTCCAGTAGGCACCGTCGCCCAGGTCCAGGTCTTCGCCGCCGGCCGCGCGCTGACCGCGCCGCGACGACCGGTCACTCGAGTCGATCACGTCCGGCGCCGACCGCCGGGCACGGCGGGACGGTGCCGGATCCACCGCCGGCGGGTACGGACCGGGGCGACCGTAACCCGGTTCGGAATCGTACTCGCCGGTACGGCGGGACCGCCGCGGCGGCTCTTGATCTTCGTCGGCGGTACGGCTGTGGCGGGACTCCGACCGGGAACGGCGGGACGAGCGGTCTTCGTCGTCGGTGACCAGGCGCAGGCGACCCCGGCGCGGCGACTCCTCCTCGACCCGCCGATCCTCGTACGCGTCGTAGTCGTAACGCGACTCTTCGTACCGGGCGGCCGGGGCGGAGACGGGCGCCTCGCCGTACCGCTCGTCGCCGGGCGAGGCCCAGCGGTCCGCCGGCCGCTCACGCCGGCTGTCGCGGGACTCCGAGCGCGGCGGGGGCACGTACGGCGCCGCCGAGGCGGGGGCGTACCCCTCGCCCGAGGTCGGCTCGGCGTACCGGCCGCCGGAGGTCGGCTCGGCGTACCGGGCACCGGACGTCGGCTCGGAGCGGTCGTCGGACCCGCCGCGCAGGCTCTCGTACCACTCGCGGTCGTTCTCGGCCTCGCGCTGCTTGTCCTCGCTGCGGCCGCGGCGGCGCCACTGGGTGAGGCCGCGCTTGGCCTCCGCCTGCTCGCGCCGCATGCCCTCGCTGCGACCGCGCCGCTCCTGCCGGCGCAGCTCGCCCAGGCGCTCGTCGACGTCGACGCGCTCCCGCTCGCGCCGCTCCTCGGCCCGCTCGTCCAGCGCCTCCAGCCGCGAGCGGCGCTCGTCCGAACGCGACCGCCGCGACTGCTGCGACCGCGACACCGGCTCCTCCACGCGTTCCCGGGACCGGGGCGGGCGCCCGTCCGACCGGGAGGATCGCCGCGGCGGCTCCGGCTCGGCCCGGCTGACGACCGGCTCGTTCCAGCGGTCCTCGGCCGGCGCCGCCGGGGCGGAGACCGGCGTGGCGTACCCGCCGCGGCGCTCGGCCCGGGAGGGCTGCCCGGCCGGCGGCCGGGCCCGGGACGGCTCCCCGGTCGACCGCGCCTGGCGGGGAGCGACACGGGTGGCCGCCGCCGGCTCCATCTCCTCGCGGTCCTGCCGCGCGACGCGATTCTCCCTGGTCGACTCGACCAAGCTCTCCGACACCTGCTCCCGGCGGAACGGGTTGTCGCCGACCCGGGGGATCAGCGCGGTCTCCACGTTCACGCCGACCGCGGTCGGTCCCACCTTGGGGCCGTTGGTCCGGCGCCCGAGGGTCACGTACAGGCGGACCAGCAGGGCGATCACGACGCCGACGATGCACGCGCCGTAGCTGAGCACCACCCAGGTCTTGGCGTCCCGGCCGGCGTTGAGGCCGTGTCCGAGCGCCGCCGGCCAAGCCAGGTAGGCGCCGCTGTGCAGGGTCCGCCACATCCAGGGCTTGCCGCTGCCGGCGAACTTGGCCCGGATGATGCCGGTCCAGAAGACCGAGACCATCAGGTAGCTGGCGATCGTGCCGAGCCCGACGTAGAGCGGGTTGGCCAGGTTCGCGAACGGGACGAACGGGTCGATCAGCGTCGCGCTGCCGGACAGCACCTTCATCGAGATGTGCAGCCCGAGGAAGACGATCGCGATGATCGCCGTCGCGCGGTGCAACCCCTGGAAGAACACCCGGTGACCGATCTTCAGGAAGAACCGGTCGGTGGCGACCAGGCCGCCCATCACGGTCAACGAGAGCGCCACCAGGGTGAACACGCCCGCGAAGAAGTTGAGGAACGCGAAGACGTACACCGAGGCCAGCGCGCCGCCGAACGTCGTGCTGGCGGCCCACATCGCGAGCGCCAGGAACCCGACGGCACCCAGCAGCGGAAGTCGGGGGAACTTCCGCCGGGAGCCTGTCGCGCTACTGCTCGTCTCCACCGTCTCGGTGTCGTCCATGCGCTCCGCGGAGCGCTCTTCGTACTTCCTCTTCAGCAAGGCTTACCGACCTTCCGCGCACCTAGTGACTTGCCCTTCACCGGTCCCGATCGAGCTCACTGCATCGGACGCTCTCCTTCACCAGCGCACACCTCTCCGCCCCACGTGTACGTAGCCGGGGCCGAACTTGGTTGAACCGAATTTCGAAGAGTTGCGTGTCTTAAGAGACCTATAAGGAAGGGCTAAAGGCCGGCTGCGGTCCGAAACCCAAGCGACACCTCCGCCAGGTTCTTACGGACCGCTTACGCCCCCTTGAGACAGGCCCGCCTCAGCAGCTATAACGCATGTTATGAGAGCTCCGAGCGGCCGCGTCAGCAACCTGACGCTCCTCCTCGCGCTGCTCCTGACGTTCGCCACCGGCGTCGGAGCGGTCGCCGCCGGCACGCCCCGGGGCCGCTGGGTGGTCGTCGCGCACGGGGTCGCCGCGATGCTAGTGATCCTGCTCATACCGTGGAAGACCCGCGTGATCCGCGCCGGACTTCGCCGCTCCCGCCCCAGCCGGTGGGCGTCCCTGCTACTCGCCGCCCTCGCCGTGACGGCCCTGCTGGCCGGGCTCGGCTACTCCACCGGCCTGGTCCGCTCCGTCGGCGGCGTACGCGGCATGTGGCTGCACGTCGCGGCGGCGCTCGCGCTGGTGCCGCTGCTGCTGTGGCACCTGCTCACCCGCCCCGTACGCCCCCGCCGCACCGACCTGTCCCGCCGGGTGCTGCTGCGCACCGGCACGGTCGCCGCCATGGCGGCCGCCCTCTACATCGCGACGTCCGCGGCGGTGCGGCTCGCCGCCCTGCCGGGCAGCAAGCGCCGCTTCACCGGCTCGTACGAGGCCGGCTCGTTCGACCCGCCGGCCATGCCGAACACGATCTGGCTCGACGACACCACGCCGCGTATCGACCCGGCGCTCTGGCGGCTCGCGGTGGTCGACGCCGACGGTCGCTACGAGCTCACACTCGGCGACATTTCCGGGTACGCCGTGCGGCAGCGCGCCCTGCTCGACTGCACCTCCGGCTGGTACGCCGAACAGGACTGGACCGGCGTGCCGGTGTCCGCCCTGCTCCGCAGCACCGGCGCCGCCCGCAGCCTGCTCGTGCACTCCGCGACCGGCTACTGGGTACGCCTGCCGGTGCGGGACCTCGACGGGCTGCTGCTGGCCACCGAGGTGGGCGACGCACCGCTGTCACCGGGGCACGGCTATCCGTTGCGGCTGGTGGCACCGGGACGGCGCGGCTTCTGGTGGGTCAAGTGGGTGGACCACATCGAACTCCAGTCCACCCCGTGGTGGTGGCAACCACCTTTCCCCGTGACCTAGGCGGGCACGAGCACGAAGGCGACGCCGTTCCGGGGACGAACAACGGAGAAGTGCCGGCGGTCGAGCGTGGCGACCTCGACGGCGCGCAGCCGCTCGGCGAGTGCCACGACCGCCGCGTCGGATCCGCCGAGCGGAAAGTCGGCGTAGGTCCGCACCAGCTCCGCCATGCGCAGGTAATCGGCGGGGCCGGGCGCCACGACCTCGAAAGGCTCCCTCGCGGCCAACGCCTCCAGGAAGGCCGCCTCCACGTCGGCGCCGCAGCGGCCACCGAGTAGGTAGCAGACCTCCGCGACGATCGGGGACGGCACGACAAGGCGCGACGTACACAAACGGAGCCACTTCACACATCGCTCGTGATCCGCGTCGTCACGGTCGGCCAACGCCACCAATGGGCCGGTGTCGACGACAACGACCGGCCGAGTCACGCGGCGTGACCGCCCAGCTCCTTACGAACTATCTCCTTCGCCCGGCGGCCAAGGTCACCCTGTCCGCTGTGACCCATCCCGACGAAAGCCGGAAGCTTCCGCTCGCCAGGGCGGTGGGCGTACCGCGAAGCGAGCAGATCCAGCACCTCGGCCGCCTCGGCCTCGTCGAGGTGCTCGACCAGGTCTATGAGCTGCTCTTTGCTCGTCATTCCACCAGTTTAGGCCGGCACCCCTCGCCGTGGGGAACGCTGTCAGCCGACGATGTGTTCGGGGCGGATGGGGACGCGGGTCAGGGCCTTGCCGGTGGCGGCGCGTACGGCGGCCACGATCGCGGGCGTGGACGAGATGGTCGGCGGCTCCCCCACCCCGCGCAGGCCGTACGGCGAGTGCGGGTCGGCCAGCTCCAGGACGTCGACCTTCATCGGCGGCATGTCGAGGATCGTCGGGATCAGGTAGTCGGTGAACGACGGGTTGCGCACCACCCCGTCCACCACTTGGATCTCCTCCATCAACGCCAGGCCCAGCCCTTGGGCCGTACCCCCGTGGATCTGGCCCTCGACGGCGAGCGGGTTGACGGCCTTGCCCACGTCCTGCGCCGTCACGATCTCGACGACCCGGACCAGGCCCAGCTCGACGTCGACGTCGACGGTGGCCCGGTGCGCGGCGAAGGCGTACTGCACGTGCGCGTTGCCCTGGCCGGTCTCCGGGTCGAGCGGGTACGTCGGGCGGTGGCGCCACTCGACGGTCTCCTCCACCGGGTCGTCGCCGATGACCTCCAGGACGTCGGCGAGCACCGCCCCGGTCGCCGAGACCACCTTGCCGCCCACGATGCCGGCGCCGCCGACCCGGGCCAGCAGCGTGGCCCGCACCGCCTGGCAGGCCGCCCGCACCGCGCCGCCCGTCACGTACGTCTGCCGCGACGCCGAGGACGAGCCGGCGCTGCCGACGGTGGTGTCGGCGGTGGCGATGGTGACCCGCTCGACGCCCAGCTCGGTGCGGGCGATCTGTGCCTGCACGGTGACCAGGCCCTGGCCCACCTCGGCGGCGGCGGTGTGCACCAGCACGGCCGCCTCGCCGCCGATCACCTCCAGCCGGACCCGGGCGGTGGAGAAGTCGTCGAAGCCCTCGGAGAAGCCGACGTTCTTGATGCCGATGGCGTACCCGACGCCGCGCACGACGCCCTCGCCGTGCGTGGTGTTGGAGACCCCGCCGGGCAGTTCACGGAGGTCGCCGCTGCCCGCGGGCGGCGGCGGGACGGAACGCACCCGTTCCAAGAGGGGAGCGACGGGTGCCGGCCCCTCCACGATCTGGCCGGTGGGCATCCGGGAGCCGGTCGTCATCGCGTTGCGGATGCGCAGCTGCACCGGGTCGAGCCCCAACGCCAGCGCCAGCTTGTCCATTTGCGACTCGTACGCGAAGCACGCCTGCACCGCGCCGAAGCCCCGCATCGCCCCGCACGGCGGGTTGTTCGAGTAGTACACGCTGGCGTCCATGTCCACATTGGGCACCTCGTACGGGCCGATGCCGAGGGTCGCCGCGTTGGCCGCGACCGCCGTCGAACTGGACGCGTACGCGCCGCCGTCGAGCACGATGCGGGCCTTGACGTACACGAGTTTGCCGTCACGGGTGGCGCCATGCTCGTACCGCAGCGTGGCCGGGTGCCGGTGCACGTGGCCGTAGAAGGACTCCTCCCGGCCGTACACCATCTTGACCGGCTTGCCGGTGTGCAGTGCGAGCATGCTCGCGTGCACCTGCATCGACAGGTCTTCCCGGGCGCCGAACGCGCCGCCGACGCCGGCCAGGCTGAGCCGCACCTTCTCCGGCGGCAGGGCAAGGCAGCCGGCGACCTGCTTCTGGTCCACGTGCAGCCACTGGGTGGCGATGTAGAGGTCGACGCCGCCGTCCTCGGCCGGCACCGCGAGACCCGACTCGGGCCCCAGGAACGCCTGGTCCTGCATGCCCACCGTGTACTCCCCAGCGACCACGACGTCGGCGGTCGCGGCCGGGTCGCCGGTCCGCACCGGTACCCGCCGCAGCAGCTCGCCCCGCTCCGGGTCGGTGACCGGCGGCAGCTGCTCGTAGTCCACGACGATGCGGGCCGCCGCCCGGCGCGCGGTCTCCGGGTGGTCGGCGGCCACGATCGCGACCGGCTCGCCCTCGTAGCGCACCTCGTCCATGGCCAGCACCGGCTGGTCGACGATCTCCAGGCCGTACCGCTTGGCGCCCGGCACGTCCTCGTGGGTGAGGACCGCGAAGACCCCGGGCAGCGCGAGCGCCGCGGTCAGGTCGATGCCGCGGATCCGGGCATGCGGGTACGGGCTGCGCAGCGTCGCGCCCCACAGCATGTCGTCGGCCCACAGGTCGGAGGAGAACGCGAACTCGCCCTTCACCTTAAGCGTGCCGTCGGGGCGGCGCGGGCTCGTGCCCACCCCGGCACTGACGCCAATGTCCACTGTGGTCATCGGATCAACCTCTCGTGCGCGCGCACCGTACGCCGGGCCAGGTCACGCTCGTCGGCGGTACGCAGCTCGCCGCGCTCGACCACCGCCCGGCCGCCCACGAGCAGCAGCTCCACAGTGGCCGGTGGGCCGAACACCAGCGCGGCGACCGGGTCGTCGATCCCGGCGTGGCCGAGCCCGTCGAGGCGCCACAGCGCGACGTCGGCGAGCTTGCCCGCCTCCAACGATCCCACCTCCTCGGCGCGGCCCAGGCACCGGGCGCCGCCGACGGTGCCGAGCGCCAGCGCCTGCCGGGCGGTCAGCGCGTCCGGGCCACCGCGCAGCCGCGCGGCGTACAGGGCCTGGCGCAGCTCCGCCCCCAGCTGGCCGGCCTCCTGCGAGGCGGCGCCGTCCACACCGAGGCCGACGGGCGCGCCGGCGGCCAGCAGATCGGGTACGGGAGCGATGCCCGCGCCCAGCCGCGCGTTGGAACTCGGGCAGTGCGCCACACCCGTGCCCGTCGCGCCGAAGCGGGCCACCGCCGCCGCGTCCAGGTGGATGCCGTGCGCCAACCACACGTCGGCGCCGAGCCAGCCGAGCCGGTCGGCGTACTCCACCGGGGTGCAGCCGTGCGTCTGCTGGCAGTACTCCTCTTCCTCCACGGTCTCGGCGAGGTGGGTGTGCAGCCGTACGCCACGCCGGCGGGCCAGCGCCGCGGCCTCGCTCATCAGCTTGCCGGTGACCGAGAACGGCGAACACGGCGCGACCGCCACCCGCACCATCGCCCCGGGCGACGGGTCGTGGAAGCGGTCGATCGCCTCTTCGGTGGCGACCAGCGCGGCCTCGGTGTCCTCGACGACCTCGTCCGGGGGCAGCCCGCCGGCCGAGACACCCAGGTCCATCGAGCCGCGGCACGGGTGAAAGCGCAGCCCGATCTCGCCGGCCGCGGCCACCTGGGCGGCCATCAGGTCGCCCGCCCCGGACGGGTAGACGTAGTGGTGGTCGGTGCTCATGGTGCAGCCGGAGAGGGCGAGCCAGCCGAGGCCGGCGGCGGTGGTCGCGGCCACCACCTCCTCGTCCAGCCGGGCCCAGATCGGGTAGAGCTCGGTGAGCCAGCCGAAGAGGTTCTCCTGCTGGGCGTGGCCCCGGGTGGCCCACTGGTACAGGTGGTGGTGGGTGTTGACCAGGCCGGGCGTGGCGAGGCAGCCGGACCCGTCGACGCGTTGCCCCGCGCCGGCGTACCGGCCCGGTCCGACCGCCACGATCCGGTCGCCGTCGACCACCACGTGACCGTCGGCGTACTCGGTGCCGGCGGCGTCGACCGTCGCGACCGCGCACCCCTCCAGGACGATCATCGGGCGGCCGCCAGCCGGACCGCGTCCATGATCTTCTCGTACCCCGTGCAGCGGCACAGGTTGCCGGCGAGCGCCTCGCGGATGTCCGGGTCGCTGGGCTTCTCCTCCCGCGCCAGCAGATCGTGTACGGCGACGATCAGCCCCGGCGTACAGAATCCACACTGGACGGCGCCGGCCTCCAGGAACGCCTCCTGCACCCGGCTCTCGGCGAGCCCTTCGATGGTGACCACGTCGCGCCCCTCGGCCTGCCCGGCCGCGACCAGGCAGGCGCACACGGGCGTGCCGTCCAGGTACACCGTGCAGGAGCCGCACTCCCCTTGCTCGCAGGCGTTCTTCGAGCCGGGCAGGCCGAGCCGCTCGCGCAACACGTACAGCAGGCTCTCGCCGGGCCATACGTCGTCGGCCTGGCGGGCGTCGCCGTTGACCGTGCAGTTGACCCTCATGGCAACCCCTTCCAGGCCCACGCGAGGGTGCGTCGGGCCAGTACGGACAGCGCGTGGCGGCGGTAGGCGGCGGTTCCGCGTACGTCATCGATCGGAGACGCGGCCCCGGCGACCAGCCGGCCGAACTCGGCGGCGACTGTCTCTTCCAGTGGCCCCCGGGACTCCCACGGCAGCTCGGCCGCCAGGAAGTCCGCCGCGGCGCCGGCCCGCACCGGGGTCGGGGCCGCCGAGCCGATGCCGGTGCCGACCGTACGGCGCACCGGATCCAGCGACAGCGCGAACGAGCACACCGCGATCACCATCGCGTTCCGCGTACCGATCTTGGCGAACTGCTGCGCGCCACCGGGGCGCACCAGGAACGCCGCGATCAGCTCGTCCGGCGCCAGCACGCTGCGCTTCGGGCCGGTGAAGAACTCGCCGACCGGCACCCGGCGGAAGCCCCGCAGCGAGGCCACCTCGACCACCGCGTCGGCGGCCAGCAGCGGCGGGTGCGCGTCGCCGGCCGGGGAGGCCGAGCCCAGGTTGCCGCCGACCGTGCCCCGGTTGCGGATCTGCGGCGAGCCGACCGTACGGGACGCCATCGCGAGCCCGGGCAGCACCGCGCCCATTTCCTCGATGATCCGGCGGTACGACACGCCCGCCCCGACCCGCAGCATGTCGCCGTCGGAGCCCCAGTCGGCCAACGGGGCGACCCGGGTCAAGTCGAGCAGCGCGGGCGGGCGGCGCTTGTCGAAGTTGAGCTCCACCATCACGTCGGTGCCCCGGCGATCGGCACCGCGTCCGGGTGCGCCGCCTTGGCCGCCAGCGCATCCTCCCATGTGGACGGTTGTAGGAAGTCCATCAGAAGGCCCCGTCGTTCGCTGCGGCACCTTCGCGGAGCACTGAGCCTTCGATCAGCCCGTACGGCCGGTCGGCGGCGACGAACACCTCGTTCGGGTTGTCCAGCCCGAACGGTGCCAGGTCGACGAGCAGATGGTGCTTGTTGGGCAGGGCAAGACGTACCTCCGCGACCTCGGGCCGCTCCTCCAGCACCCGCCGGCCCATCGCGTACAGGGTCTGCTGCAGCGAGAGGCTGTACGTCTGGGCGAAAGCCGCCACGAGCGCCGCCCGCACACCGTCGTACGAGGCGGCCCAGTCCGTGTCCACGGAGGACAACAGCCAGCGCGCCGACACGGCCGTCGCCAGGACCCGGTCCTTGGTCTCCGGGAGCGTCGTGTACTCGTCCTTCGCGTACCCCCAGAACTCCGAGTCGGTCGAGTTGAGCAGCACCAGGTCGGTGACCCCGGACACCACCGCTTCGCCGGCACCGTCCACAGTGACCGCGCAGGTACGCGTGGCGCCGCCGTCCCGCTGGAACGAGTGCGGCCCGAGGCGCTGCCAGCCGTACTGCTCGATGGTCACCCGGGCCCACCGGATCGAGGGTTGCGCCGCGACGAAGTGCCGCGCCAGCCGCAGCCCGAACTCCTCCGGCTCGCCGATGCCGTACCGCTTGGCGAAGGCGTACACCGTGTTCTTCTGCGTGTCGGTCGGCAGCACCGCCGCGTTGTCGCCGGTCAGGTGCGTCGCGTCGAGGTCGCCGGAGAGCGCCACGCTGACGTTCAGGTCGCGCAGCTCGTGCCGGGGGCCGTCGCGGACCACCCGCACGACCCGGGTCTCCGCCTTGCCGTACTGGTTGGCGCCCAGCACGATCCCCATCTCGGTCAGCTCCCTCGGTAGGTGGTGTAGCCGTACGGGCTCAGCAGCAACGGCACGTGGTAGTGCCGGCCGGCGTCGGCGACCTGGAAGACCACCGCGACCTCCGGGAAGAACGCGTCCGGCCCCAGGTGCGCGGCCGTGTCGAAGACCAGCCGGTACGTCCCGGCGCCCCACCCGGCGTCCGGCACCCAGTCGCGCAACCGGCCGTCAGTGTCGGTGCGGCCCGCGGCGACGGGCGTCCAGCCGTCGCCGCTCCGCCGTTCCAGCCGCACCGGCACCCCCCGCGCCGGCTCCCCGGTCGCGTTGTCGAGCACGTGCGTGGACAGGCTCACCCGACGAGCCTCTCCAGCCGGAGCAGCGCGATCTTGCGCAGCTCCTCCCGCACCACGGGCCGCTCGGCCGCCTCGTCGTGCGCCAGCCGCGCCCGGGCCGCCGCGAGCATCTCCTCCGGGCTCTTCCCGGTCGCGAAGATCAAAAACACGTGGCCGAACCGCTCCTCGTACTCCCGGTTGACCTGCGCCAGCGCGACCGCCACCGGCGAGTCGGCGGCGCCCGCCTGCTCCCGGCGCGACCAGGCCGCCTCCCGGCCGCCGCCCGCGACGCGCTCGCCGATCCGCGGGTGCGCGGACAGGGCCAGCGCGACATCCGCCCAGGCCAGCCCCTGTGCCGCGACATCACCCGCCGCGCGCAGCGCCATCCTGTCCGGGTACGGCCGGCCCGCCGCGACCGCCCGTGCCCAGGCGGGGGCGGCGCAGCACGCGAGCAACTCCCGCTCGGCCTCGGCAGGCGGGAGAGCGTTGAACTCGGCGAGGCTCCCCGTCATTCGGCCAGTACACCAGTAGGACGACCGGCCATGAACCGGTATTGACACCGAAACCGAAACACGCGGGCCGTAGGGTTTTCGTAGGTTCCTCCAAACGTCGGCGGGAGGTGCGCACATGCTGCTGCGGGAGCTGCTTGACCAGCACCGATTCAAGCTCACCCTGCTCACCGGCCCGGAAGGGCGGGAGCGCCCGGTCAACCGGGTGTACGTCACGGACCTGCCCGACCCGAGCCGCTACCTGGCCGGGGCGGAGATCGTGCTGACCGGCCTGATGTGGCGGCGCGGCCCGGCCGACTCCGAGACGTTCGTGGCCGCCTGCGCCGCCGGCGACGTCACCGCGATCGGGGCCGGCGACGCGGTCTTCGGCTCGGTCCCCGCCGACCTGATCGAGGCGTGCGAGCGGCACGGCATCCCGCTCTTCGAGGTGCCGGTCGAGGTGTCGTTCCGGGAGATCGTCGACGCGGTCAACCCGTCGCTGTGGGCGCAGCGGGCCAGCGGGCTGGCCACCGTACTCGGTCGGCAACGTGGACTGGTGGCGGCGATGGCCGCCGGCGCGCGTTTGGCCGATTTGCTCCCGCCCGTGGCGGGAGACCTGGGCCTGGCCTGCTGGGTGTACGCGCCGACCGGGCGGGAGATCGCCGGCACGGACGCCGCGCCGCCCGGCGCGGAGCTGGCGCGGGCGTTCCTGGCCGCCGGCCGGCTGCCGGCGACGGTGACCGTGGACGCCCACCGGTACGCCCTGGTCGGCGTGCCCGGCCGGCCCGAGCACCGGCTGGCGTCGTGGTTCGTGGCGTTCCCATCCGAGCCGGCGACGCCGTCCGGGTTGCCGGACGGGGCCGACGAGCTGGTCAGCCTGGTCGCGCTCGAGCGCGCCCAACTCGACGAGGTGGTACGCGTCGAGCGCCGGCTCGCCGACGGGCTGGGCCGGCTGCTGACCACCGGCGCCGGCGCCGCCGACCTGCGAGCCGGGGTGCTCTCGTGCGGGCTGCCGCCGGAGTCGACCTTCGTGGCGGTGGTGGCTGAGCTGAGCGGGCTGCGCACCCCGCCCGACCTGACCGTGGCCGTACTCGAAGAGGCCCTGCGGCCACTCGCGCCGCAGGTGGCCGTGACCGCGCTCGGCGACGGCAGAGCGCTGGGGGTGCTCGCGGCGCCGCCGGACCTGGACGTGCCCGCGGCGCTGCGGTCCGCGGTGGCCGCGCTCGGCCCCGGGCTCGGCGCCGGGCGGCTGTCGGTCGGGGTCAGCGCGCCGGCCGCCGGAGTGGCCGCGCTGGCCGGAGCGGTCGAGGAGGCCCGGCACGCGCACCGGTCGGCGGCGGGCCGGACGGCGGTGGTCTGCGCGGCGGAGCTGGCGTCGCACCTGCTACTCCTCTCGCGGGTGCCCAGCGACACCCGCGAGGCGTTCCGGGAGCGGCTGCTCGGCCCGCTCGTCGCGTACGACCGTGCACACGACGCCGACCTGGTCCACACGCTCGCCGAGTTCCTGAACTGCTCCGGCTCGTGGACCCGATGCGCCGAACGCCTGCACGTCCACGTCAACACCCTGCGCTACCGCATCGGCCGCATCGAGGCACTGACCGGCCGCGACCTGACCCACTTCGACGCCCGCGTCGACTTCTACCTAGCCCTCCAAGTCCCCTAGCCCCACCCCGCGCCCCACGCCCCCGCCGCCCCGCGCGCCGCGCCCGGACCGCGCCGCCTCGGACCGCGCCGCCCCGGACCGCGCCGCGCCGCGCCGATCAAGGACTTCTCCGCCGATCAAGGGCAAACGGCCGTACTTCGATCTCCAAACCACGACCATTCGCCCTTGATCGACGAGCAAAGCCTTGATCGACGCAGCCCCACCCCACCCCACGACCAGCCCCCGCCGCCACCCCAACCACACACACCACCCCGCGCCGATCAAGGACTTCCCGCCGATCAAGGGCAAACGGCCGCACTTCGATCTCCAAACCACGACCATTCGCCCTTGATCGACGAGCAAAGCCTTGATCGACGCAGCGCGACGCACGGCCGCGACGCCGCGTCAAGGCGGCCCGACGTGACGCCGCGCCAAGGCGGGCTTAGCCTTCGACGTACGCGGCCGCCTGCAGGGTGAATAGCTCGGCGTACAGGCCGCCCAGGGCCATTAGGGCGTCGTGGTCGCCGGATTCGACGACCTTGCCGGCGTCCAGCACGTAGATCCGGTCGGCGGACCGCACGCTGGAGAAGCGGTGCGAGATGAGCAGCACGGTACGCGCGGCCAGCAGCGACCGGATCCGTTCGAAGAGCTCCTGTTCGGCGCGCGCGTCCAGGGAAGCGGTCGGCTCGTCGAGGATGATGAACGGGGCACCCCGGAAGAACGCGCGCGCCAACGCGATCCGCTGCCACTGGCCGACGGACAGGTCGGTCCCGCCGACGAATTCCGGGCCCAGTTGTGTGGCGTACCCCTTGGGTAGCTCCTCGATGAACCCGTCGGCGCCGGCCTGGCGCGCGGCGGCCTTGATGGCGTCGAGGTCGTCGGCGGCGGACACCCGGCCGAGCCCGATGTTGTCGGCGGCCGTGAGGTGAAAGCGCTCGAAGTCCTGGAAGATGACGGCCACGTGGTCGTGCCACCCATCGGGATCCACAGTGGACATGTCGGTGCCGTCCCAGCGGATGGTGCCCGCGTCTGGGCGGTACAGCCCGGCGAGCAGCTTGGCGAGGGTGGTCTTGCCGGAGCCGTTCTCGCCGACCAGGGCGACCACCTCGCCGGCGGCCACCTCCAGGGTGACGCCGCGCAGGGCCGGTTCGGGCGCGGTCGGGTACGTGAAGGTCACGTCCTCGGCGGTGAGCCGGGCGAACCCGGGCGGCGCCGTGCCGGTCGGGCGGGCCGTGCGCACGCGCGGGAGCAGTTCGGTGAACGCCAGGTAGTCGTCGAGGTAGCGGCCCGCCTCGGTGAGCGCGCCGGCCGACCAGCCGGCTTCGGCAAGCCGCCCGCCGACCAGGGCCACGCCGGCGACCGCGATGCCGGCCGCGGCGAGCGGCACGGTGCCGCGCAGCGACAGCCAGGCCACCACGAGCAGCGTGGCGGCGAGCACGGCACCGATCATCACGTTGGCGCCGAACGTCACCACGAGCTGCTTGCGGGCCACCTTCTTCAGTTCGGTGATCCGCTCGTCGTACAGCTGGTCGTGGCGGCGGCGCAGGTGACCGGCCAGCCCGAAGGCGCGCACCTCCTTGGCCGAGCCCCGGCTCTGCAGCAGCCCGCCGAGGTAGTGCCGTTCCCGGTCGCGCGGTGTCATCTTCCAGAAGAACTTGTGGAACGCCTCGCCCCGCCGGGACGCCGCGAACCAGGCCGGCAGCACCACCAGCGCCAGCAGCGGGAGCAGGATCGGCGCGATCGCCACGATCGCCACCAGCGCCGCGGTCACCCCGACGACGGCGCGGACCAGGCCGGACAGCCCGAACACCATGTTGAGCGCCTGGTTGCCGCTCATCTGCATGCGCTGCACCCGGTTGTGAAACTCGGGCTCGTCGAACATCGCCAGGTCCGCCGCCACCGTCACGTCCAGGACGCGCCCCTCGATGTACCGGCTGACCAGTTCGCCGAGGATCTGCTGGCGCTCCCGCTGCAGCGAGCCGGCCAGCGACTGGAGCGCGGCGACGGCGGACATGGCCAGCACCCACGGCAGTACGTCGGACAGCGAGCCGCTGCCGCTGATGGCGTCCAATACGGACTGGAGCGCTGACTGACCGATCAGCAGCAGCCCGGCGAGGCCGAACCCGGCCACGACCTGGAGCCCGGTGGACAGGATCAGGTCGCCGCGCCCGGCCGTCCAGGCGATCGACAGCGCGTGGCGGCACAGCCGGGGCAGATGCCGCAAACCCACGGGCGGCGGCTCATCGACCGGCCCGATCATCACGACCATGGAGCCAAGTGTTACGCGTGAATGCGACCCTCGGTCTCCGACAACCGGGCCCCCTTGCCGCCCCACCGGCCCGCGATGATCTCGGCGGCGATGCTGACCGCGGTCTCCTCCGGCGTACGGGCGCCCAGGTCCAGCCCGATCGGCGAGGCGAGCCGGGCGAGTGCGTCCTCGGCGACGCCGGCCTCGCGGAGCCGGGCCAGCCGGTCGTCGTGCGTACGGCGGGAGCCCATCGCGCCCACGTACGCCAGCGGCATGTCCAGCGCGATCTGCAGGACGGGCACGTCGAACTTCGGGTCGTGGGTCAGCACGCACACCACCGTGCGCTCGTCGAGCCGGCCACCCTCGGACTCGGCGGCCAGGTAGCGGTGCGGCCAGTCCACGACCACCTCGTCCGCCTCCGGAAAGCGGCGCTGCGTGGCGAACACCGGCCGCGCGTCGCACACCGTCACCCGGTAGCCCAGAAACGCCCCGATCCGGGCCACCGCCGCGGCGAAGTCGATCGCCCCGAACACGATCATGCGAGGCGGAGGCGCGTACGCCCGGACCAGCACGCTGAGCCCGGAGCCCCGGCGCTGGCCGTCGGGCCCGTAGTGCAGCACCCCATTGCGCCCCGCCGCGAGCAGGCCGCGACCGTCGTCGGTGGCCGCGTCGTCCAACCGGGCCGAGCCGAGCGTGCCGTCCCGCTCGTCCGGCCAGATCACCAGGTGCCGGCCGATCCGGTCGGTCGGCCCTTCGATGCAGGTCAGCACGCCCACCGGCACGCCCTTGTCGATCGACTCGGCCACGTCGGCCAGCCGCGGGAAGCTCTCCCGGTCGACCCGCTCGACGAACAGGTCGATGGTGCCGCCGCAGGTCAAACCCACCGAGAAGGCGTCGTCGTCGCTCACCCCGTACCGCTGCTGGCGCGGCACCCCGTCGGCGATGGCCTCCTGGCAGAGGTCGTAGACCGCGCCCTCGACGCAGCCGCCGGAGACGCTGCCGACGGCCGTGCCGTCGGGCCCCACCAGCATGGTCGCGCCCGGCTGCCGGGGCGCGCTCTTCCAGGTCGCGATCACGGTGGCCATGCCGACCGGCTCGCCCACGCGCCACCAGCGCAACAGATCATCAAGGACGTCACGCATGGGAACCAGTGTGCTCCTCCGGCACGTCCACGTCACGATCGTCGGCCACGTCGTCGCACGGCACCACCCGCACGGCCGCGGCATGCGCGGACAAGTAGGGCTTGGCGCCCACATCGCCCACCGCGAGCGCCGCCACGCCGGCCCAGTGGTCCCGGCCGAGCAGCACCGGATGCCCGCGCCGGTCGCCGTAACCAGCCATGACCAGAGCATCGGGCGCGGCCAGCGCCGCGAGCCGCCGGACCGCCGTCGCAGTCACCCCCGGAAGATCAACCAGGAGTACGACGGCAGCGCTCACCCGGGTGCCGTCGAGGGAAGCGAGGCCGGTGCGCAGCGACGACCCCATGCCGGTAGCCCAGTCCACGTTGTCCACGGTCGTGGCGTCCAGGCGCGCCTCGGCCCGGACCTGCTCGGCGGCGGCGCCGAGTACGACGACCACGGGTGCGCAGCCGCCCTCCCGGAGGGTGTCGGCCGCCCACTCCACCATGAGCCGCCCGTCGCGCCGGGCGAGCGCCTTCGGCATGCCGTACCGCCGCCCGGCACCCGCCGCAAGCAACACCCCGCGACCGCCACCCTCCCACCCTATGCCCGCCCCCGCCCCGCCCCCTCCGCACGCAGCGCCGCGCCCGCTCCCTGCGCACGCCGCGCCGCGCCCGCTCCCTCCGCGCCGCGCCCGCTCCCTCCGCGCCGCGCCCGCTCCCTCCGCGCGTCGATCAAGGACTTTGCCGTCGATCAAGGGCGAACGGTCGTGCTTTGATCTCCGATCCACGACCGTTTGCCCTTGATCGACGAGGAAGTCCTTGATCGACAGGGAGGTCCTTGATCGCGCGTGGCCCGGCGCCCCGGCGAGCCGCCGCCCGCGCTCTACCCTGGGCCGGGTGGAGCCGTTCGTGATCGAGGTCGACGAGGCCGTGCTCGTGGACCTGCGGGCGCGCATCCGCAACACCCGCTGGCCCGACCCGGCGCCCGGAGAGCCGTGGTCGCAGGGGACGGACCTGGCCTACCTCCGCGACCTGCTGGCCTACTGGGCGGACGGGTTCGACTGGCGAGCCCGGGAGCGGGAACTGAACGCGTACCCGCAGTTCCGCGTGCCGCTGGACGGCGTGCTGGTCCACTGTGTCCACGCGCGGGCCCGGTCCGGCCGGGGCATCCCGCTGGTGCTGACCAGCGGCTGGCCCAGCACGTTCGCCGAGCTGCTGCCGCTGGTGCCGCTGCTGACCGACCCGGCGGCGCACGGCATCGACGGCCCGGCGTTCGACCTGGTCCTGCCCTCGCTGCCCGGGTACGGCTTCTCGTCCCGGCCACCGCACCCCGTCACCTACCGGTACGTCGCCGGCCTCTGGCACCGCCTCATGCGGTCGCTGGGCTACGACCGGTACGCCGCCGGCGGCAGCGACTTCGGCGCCGGGGTGGCCACGTACATGGCGCTCGACGACCCGGCACCCATGCTCGGGCTGCACCTGAGCACGCTGGAGATCTCGCCGTACACCGGCCCGGGGTCGCGGCCGCTGTCGGCTGCCGAGCGGGCGTACCTGGAGGTGAACGAGGCGTGGTGGCGGCATGAGGGCGCCTACAAGGAGATCCAGGCGACCAAGCCGCAGACCCTCGGGTACGGCCTCACCGACTCCCCCGCCGGCCTGGCCGCCTGGATCCTGGAGAAGTGGCGGTCCTGGTCGGATCCCCGGAGCGCGGTGCCCCGTGATTCCTTGCTGAGCATCGTGACGCTCTACTGGGTCACCGGCACCATCACGTCCTCGATGCGGGACTACTACGACAACCGCTGGTACGACGAGCCGCCCGGCCCGGACGATTTCGTCGGCGTACCGACCGGGATCGCCTCGTTCACGAACGAACTGGCGGACGAGGGCACCCCACCCCGCGAGTGGGCCGAGCGCCTGTACGACGTCCGCCGGTGGACCCCGATGCCGCACGGCGGCCACTTCGCCGCAGCCGAGGCCCCGGACCTGCTGGCCCGCGACATCGCCGCCTTCTTCGCCTAACTGCAAGGAAGGGCACCTTGTTATCGCTTTGTGCATAGCAGGGGTCCCTTCCTAACGCCCCTTGTCGGAGCCTCGTGTCAGGATCGCGGGCATGACGTTGGAGGGGAAGATCGCGCTGGTCGCGGGGGCTTCGCGGGAGCGGGGCGGGGGATCGCCACCGAGTTGGGCGCGGCTGGCGCCACGGTCTACGTGACGGGTCGCAGCACCCGGGCGCAGCGCTCGGAATACGACCGGCCGGAGACCATCGAGGAGACCGCCGAGCTGGTGGAGCGTGCCGGCGGGGTGGGCATCCCGGTCCAGGTCGACCATCTGGAGCCCGACCAGGTGCGCGGGCTGGTCGAGCGCATCGAGCGCGAGCAGGGCCGGCTCGACGTCCTGGTCAACGATGTCTGGGGCGCCGAAAAGATGATCACGTGGGAGCGCAAGATGTGGGCGCAGGACCTCGACAAGGGCCTGCGTACGCTGCGACTGGCGATCGACACGCACATCATCACCAGTCACTTCGCGCTGCCGCTGCTCACCCGGCAGCCGGGCGGGCTCGTGATCGAGGTGACGGACGGGACGACGGCGTACAACAGCGACAACTACCGGGTCTCGTTCTTCTACGACCTGGCGAAGGTGTCGGTCAACCGGATGGGCTACACGCTCGCCGAGGAGTTGCGGCCGTTCGGCGGGACCGCGGTCTCGCTCACGCCCGGGTGGCTGCGCTCGGAGTTCATGCTGGAGATCTACGGCGTCACCGAGGCCAACTGGCGCGATGCCCTGGCCAAGCAGCCGCACTTCGCCATCTCGGAGACGCCCGCGTTCGTGGGGCGGGCGGTGGTCGCGCTCGCGGGCGACGCCGACCGGGCACGATGGAGCGGGCAGTCGCTGTCCAGCGGCCAGCTCGCCCAGGAGTACGGGTTCACCGACGTCGACGGTTCCCGTCCGGACGCCTGGCGCTACGTGGTGGAGGTGCAGGACCCCGGCAAGCCCGCCGACGTCACCGGATACCGCTGAACCCGCCGTCGCGGCGAAGCCCAGGCCGTAATGTGTGATTTATGCTGGTGTGGCCTGGGCGTCGCTACCCACTGGGCGCGACGTACGACGGTGTTGGCACAAACTTCGCCCTGTACTCGGAGGTGGCCGAGGCGGTCGACCTGTGCCTGTTCGACGCGGACGGCACGGAGCAGCGCATCGAGCTGCGTGAGGTCGACGCGTTCGTCTGGCACGTCTTCCTGACCGGCGTCGAGCCCGGCCAGCGGTACGGCTTCCGCGTGCACGGGCCGTACGACCCGGGGCGCGGGCTGCGGTGCAACGAGCACAAGCTGGTCCTCGACCCGTACGCCAAGGCGGTCGACAGCGACGTGCGGTGGCACCCGTCGCTGTACGGGTACGACCTCGACCATCCCGAACGGATGTCCGAAGTGGACTCCGCACCGCACATGCCGAAGGCGGTGGTGGTCAACCCGTACTTCGACTGGGGCAACGACCGCCCACCCGGTAGGCCGTACCACGACACGCTCATCTACGAGGCCCACGTGAAGGGCCTGACCTGGCGGCACCCGGACATCCCGGAGCAGCTGCGCGGCACGTACGCCGGCATCGCCCACCCGGTGATGATCGACCACCTGTCGCAGCTCGGGGTGACGGCCATCGAGCTGATGCCGGTGCACCAGTTCATCCACGACCACCACCTGGCCCAGAAGAACCTGCGCAACTACTGGGGCTACAACACCATCGGCTACTTCGCGCCGTACCACGGCTACTCGGCGATGGGCCACCTCGGGCAGCAGGTGCAGGAGTTCCGCGGCATGGTGCGGGCGCTGCACGCGGCGGGCATCGAGGTGATCCTCGACGTGGTCTACAACCACACCGCCGAGGGCAACCACCTCGGTCCGACGCTCGGCTTCAAGGGCATCGACAACGCCGCGTACTACCGGCTGGCCGACAACGCGCCGCAGCAGTACCTGGACTACACCGGGTGCGGCAACAGCCTCAACATGCGCGGGCCGCAGACGCTGCAGCTCATCATGGATTCGCTGCGCTACTGGGTGCAGGAGATGCACGTCGACGGGTTCCGCTTCGACCTGGCCGCCGCGCTGGCCCGGGAGTTCTACGAGGTGGACCGGCTCTCGACGTTCTTCGAGGTGGTGCAGCAGGACCCGGTCGTCAGCCGGGTCAAGCTCATCGCCGAGCCGTGGGACATCGGACCGGGCGGATACCAGGTCGGCAACTTCCCTCCCCTGTGGACGGAGTGGAACGGCAAGTTCCGCGACACGGTCCGCGACTTCTGGCGTACGCAGCCGGTGCTCGCCGAGTTCGCCAGCCGGATCAGCGGCTCGGCCGACCTGTACCAGGACGACGGCCGCCGCCCCTTCCACAGCATCAACTTCATCACGTGCCACGACGGGTTCACGCTCACCGACCTGGTGTCCTACAACGACAAGCACAACGCGGCGAACGGTGAGGACAACCGGGACGGGGAAAGCTACAACCGATCCTGGAACTGTGGCGTCGAGGGACCGACCGACGATGCCGACGTGCTGGCACTGCGCGCCCGGCAGCGCCGCAACTACCTCGCCACGCTGCTGCTGTCGCAGGGCGTACCGATGATCAGTCACGGCGACGAGCTGGGCCGCACCCAGCGCGGCAACAACAACGTGTATTGCCAGGACAACGAGCTGTCCTGGGTGGACTGGGACAACGTGGACGAGCAGATGTTCGAGTTCGTCCGGCGGCTCACCGCGTTCCGCGCCCGGCACCGGGTCTTCCGGCGGCGCCGGTTCTTCACCGGCGACCCGGTCAAGACGCGCAGCGCCGCCACGCCGGTGGCCGACATGGAGTGGTTCACGCCGGACGGCCGGCAGATGAGCGGCACCGACTGGGACAGCGACATCGGCGCGCTCGCGGTCTTCGTCAACGGGGAAGGCATCCGGGAGCGCGGCCGGTACGGCGAACGGCAGTGCGACGACTCGTTCCTGCTCTGCTTCAACAGCCACCACGAGCCGGTCGAGTTCATGCTCCCGCCCGAGGAGTACGGCGAGAAGTGGCAGACCGTCGTGGACACCGCCGAGGCGGGGCCGGTCAACCCGATGACGCTCGGCGCCGGCGCCCGGGTGCGCGTGCCCGAGCGCTCGCTGCTGGTGCTGGACCGGGCGGTGTAGGCATGTCCGGCCCCACGTACCGGATCCAAGTGCGGCCGGACTTCGACCTGCACGCGACCGCCGACGTCGTCGGCTACCTGGCCGACCTGGGGGTCGGCCAGCTCTACAGCGCACCGCTGCTCGCCGCCACGCCCGGCTCCACCCACGGGTACGACGTGGTCGACCACTCGCGCGTCAACCCCGAACTGGGTGGCGAACCGGCGTTCCAGAAGCTGCGTGGCGCGCTACGCGAGGCGGGGCTGGGACTCGTCGTCGACATCGTGCCCAACCACATGGGCGTGGCGGTGCCGGCCGCCAACCCGGCGTGGTGGGACGTGCTGCGCCGCGGGCGGGAGTCGGCATACTCGCGCTGGTTCGACATCGACTGGTCGGCCGGGCGGCTGCGGCTGCCGGTGCTCGCCGACGACCCGGCCGCGCTGAACGACCTCAAGGTGGTCAACGGCGAACTCGTCTACCAGGAGCTGAGCTTCCCCATCGCGGACGGCACCGGCGACGGTGAGCCGCGTGCGGTGCACGACCGCCAGCACTACCAGCTCGTGTCGTGGCGGGACGGGCCCAGCTACCGCCGGTTCTTCGCGGTGTCCACACTGGTCGCCCTGCGGGTGGAGGACCCCGCCGTCTTCGAGGCCACCCACGCGGAGATCCTGCGCTGGGGCGCGGACGGCATCCGGGTGGACCATCCGGACGGCCTGCGCGACCCGGCCGGGTATCTGTCCCGTCTCCGCGCGGCCGCCAAGGACGCCTGGCTGATCGTGGAGAAGATCCTGGAGCCGGGCGAGCAGCTCCCGCGCGGCTGGCCCGTCGACGGCACCACCGGGTACGACGCGCTCAGCGAGGTGTGCGGGCTCTTCGTGGACCCGACCGGCGAGGAGACCTTTACCCGGCTCGCCGGGAGCGACAGAGGCGGCGAGGCGTGGCCCGATGTCGCGTACCGGTCCAAAGTGGAGGTCGCCAGCACGATGCTCGCCGCCGAGCGGTCGCGGCTGGCCCGGCTCGTGCCCGACGTGCCGGAGGCCGCCGAGGCGCTCGGCGAGCTGGCCGCCTGTTTCGGGGTCTACCGCTCCTATCTGCCCAGCGGGGCCCGCCACCTGCACGCCGCCCGCGCGGAGGCCGGCCGGCGCCGCCCCGACCTCGCGGCGGCGCTCGACGCGGTCACCGCCCGGCTCGGCGACCCGGACGACGAGCTGGCGCAACGCTTCCAGCAGTACACGGGCGCGGTCATGGCCAAGGGTGTGGAGGACACGGCCGAGTACCGCTACACCCGGTTCGTCGCGCTGAACGAGGTCGGCGGCGACGTCAGCCGCTTCGGCGTGACCCCGAGGCGTTCCACCGATCGGCGGCGGTGCGCGACCGGGACTGGCCGTACTCGATGACCACACTGTCCACACACGACACCAAGCGCTCCGAGGACGTGCGGGCGCGGCTGGCCGTACTCTCGGAAATGCCGGCCGAATGGGCGGCGGCGCTGCGCCGGTGGACGGCGGCCGCGCCACTGTCCGATGTGTCCTTCACGCAGTTGATGTGGCAGACGGTGGCCGGCGCCTGGCCGATCGAGCAGGAGCGGCTGCACGCCTACCTGACCAAGGCGGCCCGGGAGGCGGCGGCGTCGACGAGCTGGGCCGACCCCGACCCGGACTTCGAGGCGGCCATACACGCGGCCGCGGACCGGGCGTACGAGGACGAGGCGCTGCGGTCGGACATCGCCGCCTTCGTCGCGGAGATCGCGCCGCACGGCTGGTCCAACTCCCTCGGCCAGAAGCTGGTGCAGCTGGCGATGCCCGGCGTGCCGGACGTCTACCAGGGCACCGAGCTGTGGGACAACTCGCTCGTCGACCCGGACAACCGGCGCCCGGTCGACTTCGCGCTGCGGCGGGACCTGCTGGCGCGGCTCGACGACGGCTGGCTGCCGCCCATCGACGGGACCGGCGCGGCCAAGCTGCTCGTCACCAGCCGGGTGCTGCGGGCCCGCCGTAACCGGCCGTTCATCGGCTATGCACCGGTGGCCGTGGAGGGGCCGGCGGCGGAGCATGCGATCGCGTTCGACCGGGGCGGAGTTGTGGCCGTTGCCACCAGATTGCCGGTGAAGTTGGCATGCCGCGGGGGCTGGGGCGGAACTAAGCTGGCGTTGGCTCCGGGGCGTTGGACGGATGCGTTGACGGGACGCACGTGGCAGGCCCGGCGGGTGCCGCTGTCCGAAGTGCTGTCCGCCTACCCAGTTGCTCTTTTGGTGGTGGCTGCCGCATGACGCGTTTTAGTGTGTGGGCTCCCGAGGCGTCGCGGCTCCGCGTGCGGGTCGCCGGCGCCGACCATCCGATGGCGCTCGACGCCACCGGCTGGTGGCGTACGAACGTCGACTGCTCCGCCCACGGCACCGACTACGTCTACCTGCTCGGCGACTCCGAGGAGCCGCTGCCCGACCCGCGTTCGCGCTGGCAGCCGCACGGCGTGCACGGCCCCAGCCGGACGTACGACCACGCGCTCTTCCCCTGGACCGACGCCGGTTGGGCCGGGCGCGAGCTGCCCGGCGGCGTGGTCTACCGGCTGCGGGTGGGCGCTTTCACCTCGGACGGCACGTTCGACGCCGCGATCGCCCGGCTCGACCACCTGACCGACCTCGGCGTGGACATGGTCGAGCTGCACCCGGTCAACGTCGAGCGCGGCGCCGCCCACCACAGCGCGTGCTGGTACACGCCGCACCCGTCGTACGGCGGTCCGGACGGGTTGAAACGCTTCGTCGACGCCTGCCACGCGCGGGGCATCGGCGTGATCCTAGACCTGGCGTACGACCACCTCCAGCCCGCCGAGGCCGGCGCGCCCCGGCTCGGGCCGTACCTCGCGGAGGTGGCCAACACCTGGGGCCACACGCTCGCCCTCGACGGCGCGCACGGCGCCGGCATCCGCAGCTTCATCACCGACAGCGTGCTGATGTGGCTGCGCGACTACCACGCCGACGGGGTACGCCTGGACGCCGCCCACACGCTGATCGACCGCGACGCGCTGCGCCTGCTGGAGGAGCTGACCGCCAAGGTCGAGGCGCTGTCCACCCGGCTCCGGCGGCCGCTCGCGCTGATCGCCGGCTCCGAGCGGGTCGGCGCCCGGCTGATCACCGGCTTCGACGGCGCGCTGCCCGACCTCTGGCAGCCCGACGGCGCGCAGGGGCTCGACAAGAGCTACCACGCCGAGTTCGGCTCGCTGGAGCAGCTCTTCGCCATCCTGCGCAACGGCTTCGCCACGGTCATCGCCACCGACCGGCCCACCGCCGCCCTCTCCCCCGGCCTGCTGCGGGTCGGGGCCACGCTGCTGCTCACCGCGCCGTCCACGCCGGTGCTCCAGATGGGCGAGGAGTGGGCCGCCCGCCCGCACGGCGAGCCGGCCCCGCCGGACTGGTCCGGTGCACGCGCTCCCGCGCTCAACGACGGGCTGGACTGGTCCGAGCTGGACAAGCCCGAGCACCGCGACATGTTCGAGCTGCACCGCCGGCTCGTCGCGCTGCGCAGGCAACAGCCCGAGCTGGCCGAGCCGATGCTGCGCCGGGCCGACGTGTGGCACGGCGGCAGCTTCCTCGCCATCCGCCGGGGCTGCTGCGTCGTGGTGGCCAACCTGCGCCGTACGCCGCAACGGGTCAACCTGCACGGCACCGCCCGCTCGGTGCTGCTGGCGACCGAGCCCGGCCTCGTGCTCGTCCACGACGCCGCCGACCTCCCCGGTGAGTCCGCCGCCGTCATCGCCTGCTGCCGCTGGGACCGCTGAGGCCCCCGCGGCGCGGGACGTCCTCGGCGACGACGGCCGCGCGGAGATCCCACCAAGTCGATCTTGGAGTTGTCAGGTTCCATCTCGGACATTCGAGGCTGACAAGTCCAAGATCGGCGGGTTAGCCGGTGGCTACGGTCAGCGCGGCTAGGGGGCGTGGGGGGCCGTACAGGTAGCCCTGGCCTAGGCGGCAGCCTAGGCGGGCTAGCGCGCCGGCGCGGGACAGCGTCTCCACGCCCTCGGCGACCACGGTGATCTGCAGTTCGGCGCAGATCGCTAGCACTGATCTCGCCAGCGCCTCGGTCCGGTCGGGCTCGGTGTCGATGTCGGTGAGCGCCGCGTCGAGCTTGACCACGTCCACCGGCAGCGCGTGCAGCTGCGCGAGCGCGTTGAAGCCGGACCCGAAGTCGTCCAGCGCCACCCGCACGCCGCGGGCGCGGATCCGCCGGGCGGCCGCCGCCGCGGCTGGCAGATCGGTGATCCGGCTGGTCTCGGTGATCTCCAGGACGAGGCGTCCCGGCCGCAGGGCATGGGCCGCCAGGACCCGGTCCAGCGCCGCCTCCAGCTCCGGCCTGCCGAGCCGCCCGGCCGACACATTCACGTGTACGTCGACCGCCTGGCCGTACGCCTCGGTGAGCGCCGCGGCGTCGGCGCACGCCCGGTCGAGCACGAAGTCGTCGAGCGCCGCGACGAGCCCGGAGCGCTCGGCCAGCCGCACGAAGACGTCCGGGTCGATCGCCCCGACGGCCGGGTGCGACCAGCGGGCCAGCGCCTCCACCGCGACCGTCGCCGCGTCCTCGAACCGCACGATCGGCTGGTAGTGCACCTCGAACCCGGCCGCGCCCGGGTCCCCGGCGAGCGCGTCCGCCAGCAGGTCGGGCAGGTGCGGGTCGCCGTTCCCGTCGCTGACCCCGGCGTCGTAGCGGACCAGCAGGCCCTTGCCGCGCCGCTTGCCGGCGTACATGGCGGCGTCGGCGCGGCGCAGCAGCGAGTCGGGGGTGAGCGGCTCGTCCGGGTCGGGCACCACCACACCCACGCTGGCCGTCACCGGCAGCACGTGGGCGTCCACCGTGAACGGCTCGCGCAGCGCCGCGATGATCCGCTCCCCGACCGGCACGGGTGCGATGGCGTCGCCTTCCAGGAGTACGGCGAACTCGTCACCGCCGAGCCGGGCGACCGCGTCCTCAACCCGTACACAGGTCAGCAGCCGGGCTCCGACGGCGCGCAACAGCCGGTCTCCAGCGGCGTGCCCGAGGCTGTCGTTGACCAGCTTGAAGTCGTCGAGGTCGACGAAGAGCAGTGCGACGGGCCGGCCGTGCTCGCGGTGCCGCTCGACCGCCTGCTGGAGCCGGTCACGGAAGAGCGCGCGGTTGGCCAGGCCGGTGAGCGGATCGTGGTACGCCTGGTGCACCAGCCGCTGCTGGCCGTCCGACACCCGGGCGAGCAGCGCGGTGTTCTCCACCAGCGTGACCATCTGCCGGGCCACGACCAGCGCGAGGCCGAGCCAGCCCAGGTAAATCTCCAGAGTGGACAGCGACTGGCCGGTCGCGGCGCGGGCGAGGATGAGCGGGCCGGTGGCGATGAACGGCACGTACGGCACGAGCAGGTGCATCCAGTCGTACCGGTGGCGGACCGGCACGGGAGGCTCGGGCCGCTGGCGGTCGACGGTGGCCGCCCCGGCGAGCGCGATGAGCGCCGGCCCGGCGATGTACCCGGTGTTGGCCAGCGACGACATCTGCTCCGCGCCGCTGGCGATCAGGTACGCGTAGACGCAGTCGGACATGGCCAGCGCGACCAGACCCAGGCCCAGCAGGAAGAGCTGCGGGCGGAAGGTGCGCGGCACCGGGCGGGTGACCACGAGCAGCGCGACGATGACGGTCAGTACCACGCCGGTGAGCGGGTGGGCGATCGCGACGGCGAACGCCAGCCGGGTGTCCGCGCCCGCATCCACCACCGGCCCGAGCACGGTCGCCCAGCTCAGGACCGCCAGCGAGGCCACCACGATCAGGCCGTCGAGCACCAGCACGAGCCGGTCCCGCCCCCGGGAGACCGGCGTCGACCGCGGCGCGGAGGCGGCGATCGCGAAGAGCGCCATCAACGCGAACGGCGGCAGCGACAGGTAGCCGAGGTCGGCGAGCGACGGCGAGGGCAGGTGCTCGGTGCTGAAGATCTGATACCAGCTCCAGATCACCTGGCCCGCGGCCCAGCCCGCCATGCCGACCGCCATCAGCCGGCGCCAGGTGCGCTCGGCGCCGGTCAGGCGTCGCGCGGCCCACGCGCACACGCCGATCGCGACCAGGGCGGCGGCGAGCTGCGCGCCGTTGTCCAGGACGACGGACGCGCGCTCGGGTAGCCACCCGCTGCTATTGATGCCAACGATCACGGTGACGATCCCCAGCGTCACCGGTACGCGGACATGGTGTCGTGTCGAGGCCATCCCCTCCACCGGCCGACCGCACAGCGCCCCCGTGCAACCGCTGTAACCTACCGCAGTTAGGCGCCGGTGGAGTTCACCCGGGTCATCTCGATCGTCCACGTCGGGCCGAACTGCCGGAGCGTGTTGCCTGAGCAGGTATAACGCTCGGGGTCGATGGGGGCTGTCAACGCCTGGCGGTGGATGATCTGGCCGCCGTTACGCCAGACCTCCGTGCCGCTCGCCTTGGCGTTGCTGTGCAGGATCTGCCCCCGGTTGGTCTGCCAGTTGTACGTCAGCCGCCCGGCAATGGTCAGCTCGTACGTGCTCCCCTTCAGCTTGACGCCCTTGCCGTAGTCGATGATGAGGTTGCCGCCCTCGCGGAACCGCTGGATCGCTCCGGAGCCGTTCAGCCGGACCTTCACGCCGCCGATCTCGGTGTCGACCTGGTGCGACGTCTCCCGCCAGGCGCCGACCACGCACGGGTCGTGCAACGGGTCGACCGGCAGCGGGCTGTCGCTCTCCTCCGGGGTGGGGGTTGCCTCCACTGTGGGCGTTGGCTCCGCCGACGGTGACGGCCCGTCCGATGGGGACGGCGACGGCGATGGGGATGGCGACGCCGCGGCCACCGGAGCCGCGCGCGGCGGCTCCGATTCCAGGCTCCGCGAGATCAGCATGGCGCCGGCGATCACGCCGACAATCAGCACCAGCGACAGCCCGCCGATGAACAGCGGCAGCAGGGCGCCGATCTGATTGCTGGGCGGGGTGGGGCGGGGCGGCGGCGGGGGTGAGCCGGGGTGCATGGCAAGACGGTAATCCCTCTAGTCATCCCCGGTCACGTCGGCGACGACCACCGTGATGTTGTCCGGCCCCCGGCCCGCAGCGCCAGGTCGACCAGCCGCCGCGCGCAGTCGCGCTGATCGGCGTACTCCTTGAGGGTCTCCCCGATCGTCTCGGCGCTGACCACATTGGACAGGCCGTCGCTGCACAGCATCCAGCGGTCGCCGGCGATGGGACGCATGAAGGTGTACGCCGGGTTCGCCTCGCCGCCCTGCAGCGCCTGCGTGACCACGGCCCGGCGCGGATGGCTGCTGGCCTGCTCCGGGGTGATCACGCCCTCGTCGACCAGCATCTGCACGAACGTGTCGTCCCGGGTCATCTGCTGCATGTGGCCGTCGCGCAGCAGGTACGCCCGCGAGTCGCCGACGTGCGCCAGGGCCAGCGCGGTCCCGGTGAAGAGCACCGCGGTCAGCGTCGTGCCCATGCCGTCGCGGCTCGGGTCCTCGGCGACGGCCTCGCGGATCCGGCCGTTGGCGGCGTCGAGCGCGTCCCGCACCGCGTCGAGCAGCCCGTCGTCGGATATCTCCCGATCCAGCGGCGCCACCGTCTCGATCACGATGCGGCTGGCGAGGTCACCCGCGGCCATCCCACCCATGCCGTCGGCGACGGCGAGCAGGCGCGGACCGGCGTGCACCGAGTCCTGGTTCGCGCTCCGGATCAGGCCGGTGTCACTCACCGCCGCGTAGCGCAGCTTCAGGGTCATGGCTGGGAGCCTGCCAGGGCGACGTAGGGATGTCTCTAGTAGATCACCGCATCGCCCGAGAGATTACAAAAATCCCGCTTTCCGCCTTGGGCGTTAGGAAGGGTCCCCTCCTATGCGTAAAGCGATAACAAGGTGCCCTTCCTTGCATCTCAATACATCGATATGATGGGAGCGCTCCCAATGCCTGGAGGCCCCCGTGAAACGTGCCCTCGCCGTCCTAGCCGCCGCCCTCCTCACCGCCGCGGGCCTGGCCACCGCGGCGTACGCGGAAGAGGTCCAGCACATCGACAACGGCACCTTCGACAGCGGCACCGCGCCCTGGTGGAACACCGGCAACGCGCCGGTCTCCGCAGTGGACGGTCGGCTCTGCGCCGAGGTGCCCGGCGGCCTCGCCAACCCGTGGGACGGCGCGATCGGCCACAGCGACATCCCGCTCGTCGACGGCGACGCGTACCGGCTGACCTTCTCGGCGTCCGCCAGCGTGCCGGTCACCGTCCGCGCGAACGTCCAGCTCAACGAGGCGCCGTACACCACGGCCCTGTCCCGCGAGGTCGCCCTCACCGGCACGCCACAGACCTTCGTGTACGACTTCAGCGGCAACCTCGACTCGTCCAACGGCGTCTTCACGTTCCAGCTCGGTGGTTCGGCGGAGCCGTTCACGTTCTGCCTCGACGACGTGTCGCTGACCAGCGAGGCCGGCAGCAGCGGTCCCGAGCAGGTGGAAAACGGCGACTTCGCGGACGGCACCGCCGGCTGGTACTCGTACGGCACCACCTCGACCGCGGTCGTGGACGGCAAGCTGTGCTCCGAGGTGCCCGGCGGGCTCGCCAACCCGTGGGACGGGGGCGTCGGGCAGAACGGCGTGACCCTGGTCGCCGGCGCGGCGTACACCTTCTCCTTCGACGCCTCGGCCGCGCCGGGCGCGACCGTACGGGCGGCCGTCCAGCTCGGCGTCGACCCGTACACCTCCTTCCTGACCCGCGACGTCGTGCTGACCGGAGAAACCCAGCACCTGGAGTTCACCCTGACCTCGCCGGTCGACACCGAGCAGGCCCAGGTGGCGTTCCAGGTCGGCGCCAACCCGACGGCGTACACCTTCTGCCTGGACAACGTGTCCCTGATCGGCGGCGAGGAGGAGCCGCCGTACGTGCCGGACACCGGGCCGCGGGTCCGGGTCAACCAGGTCGGCTACCTGCCCGCCGGCCCGAAGAACGCCACCGTCGTCACCGCCGCCACCGACCCGCTGCCCTGGGAACTCACCAAGGGCACGACGGTCCTCGCGAGCGGCCAGAGCACCCCGCGCGGCGTCGACCAGGCGTCCGGGCAGAACGTGCACACCATCGACTTCTCCGCGTACCGCACCGCCGGCACCGGCTACACGCTCACCGCCGACGGCGAGACCAGCCACCCGTTCGACATCTCCGCCGATGTCTACAAGCAGCTCCGCTCGGACGCGTTGCAGTTCTTCTACATCCAGCGCAGCGGCATCGCGATCGACGGCGCCCTGGTCGGCGAGCAGTACGCCCGCCCGGCCGGCCACCTCGACGTCGCACCCAACCGGGGCGACACGGACGTGCCCTGCCAGCCCGGCGTCTGCGGCTACCGGCTGGACGCACGCGGCGGCTGGTACGACGCCGGCGACCACGGCAAGTACGTCGTAAACGGCGGCATCGCCACGGCCCAGCTGCTCGGCGCGTTCGAGCGGACAAAGACCGCGGCGTCCGCGGGCGCCGGCGCCGCGCTGGGCGACAGCACCCTACGCCTTCCCGAGCGCGGCAACGGTACGCCCGACGTCCTCGACGAGGCCCGGTGGGAGCTGGAGTTCCTGCTCCGCATGCAGGTCCCCGCCGGACAGCCACGCGCCGGGATGGCCCACCACAAGATGCACGACGCCGCCTGGACCGGCCTGCCCCTGCAGCCCGAAGACGACCCGCAGCAGCGCGAGCTGCACCCGCCGTCCACCGCGGCCACACTCAACCTGGCGGCCGCCGCCGCGCAGGGCGCGCGCCTGTTCGCCCCGTACGACGCGCCGTTCGCGGCCAAGGCGCTCACCGCCGCCAAGACCGCCTACGCGGCGGCCAAGGCCAACCCTGCCGTGTACGCCGACCCGAACGACGGCACCGGTGGTGGTACGTACAGCGACAACGACGTGAGCGACGAGTTCTACTGGGCGGCCGCCGAGCTTTACCTGACCACCGGGGAGGCGCCGTACCTGGCCGACGTGACCGCGTCGGCGCACCACACCAGCGCGGACGTCTTCGGCCCGGTCGGCTTCGGCTGGGGCAGCACCGCCGCGCTCGGCCGGCTCGACCTGGCCACCGTCCCGAGTGGACTGCCGGCCGCCGAGCGGCAGCGCCTGCGTACGTCCGTGCTGGCCGCCGCCGACGCGTACCTCACGACCCAGGCCGGCCAGGCGTACGGCCTGCCGATGCCGGGTCACCGGGGCGCCTACTTCTGGGGCGCCAACAGCAATGTCCTCAACAACATGGCGGTGCTGGCCACCGCGTACGACCTGTCCGGGGACGCCAGGTACCGGGACGGCGCGATCCAGGGCATGGACTACATCCTCGGCCGGAACGCGCTGAACCACTCGTACGTCACCGGCTGGGGCGAGAAGGCGTCGAAGAACCAGCACAGCCGGATCTTCGGCAACCAGCTCGACGCGTCGCTGCCCAACCCGCCGGCCGGCTCGATCGCGGGCGGGGCGAACGCGGGCCTCGACGACCCGTACGCCAAGCAGCTGCTGGAGGGCTGCCAACCGATGTTCTGCTACGTCGACCACATCGAGTCGTACGCGACCAACGAGGTGGCGGTCAACTGGAACTCGGCGCTCGCCTGGGTCGCCTCCTTCCTCGCCGACCAGGGCGCGGCCGCCCCACCGGCCGTTCGCTGCAAGGTCGACTACGTGATCCACGGCTCCTGGTCCGGCGGCTTCACCGCGCAGGTGACGCTGACCAACACCGGGACCACGGCGATCAATGGCTGGGCCGTACGCTGGGCGTTCCTCGGCGGGCAGCAGGTGACCCAGTCCTGGCTTGCCGACACCACCCAGTCCGGCGCGACCGTGACCGCCCGGAACCAGTCGCACAACCGCGTCATCCAGCCCGGTTCGACCAAGACTTTCGGCTTCAACGGCACGTCACATGGGCCGAACCCGGTGCCCGGGCTCTTCACCGTCAACGGCGCCGCGTGTGGCTGAAAATTAAGTGTCCACAAAGGCGACGTCCCGGGTTACGTGGTAGGCGGTTGGCGTGAAAAGCTAGCGCGCGTGGGTGGTCATGGTCAGGCGTCTGTGGTGAGCAAGTGTCCTTGTTGCGGCTATCGAACCGGGTGTGTCACGTGCCCGGTCTGCTTTTGGACAGACCCGGCGCAGGCCGATCCCGGGGCCTTCGTCGCGGTCGGCGGGCCGAACGGGGAGCTGACGCTGACCGAGGCCCGGCTCAACTACGCCCTATACGGCGCCAGCCACCCCAAGTACCGCGAAGTGGTGCGTAAGCCCCGCGCAGACGAGCAGTACTAGCCCCCGTACCAGCCCGGCCAGCACGGTCTCCGCGATCGGCGACGATCTCTGTGGCCGCGCGCACCCTCACCCTGGCCGTTTGATACATGAAACCCGCGCGACCTTCGACACAATCAGCAAAACTGTCAGCTACCACGCTGTCGAAGATCGTGCCTTCGCGCACGATGCCATGATGACCGCCGAGCAATTGACCGTACAGGCGACCTTCGGGGTGGCTCTCCTCGCGCTGCTGATCGGGCATCAGCTCGGCGACCACATCGCACAGACCGACCGGCAGGCCGAGCACAAGGCGGGCGCGGGCTGGACCGGGGCCAAAGCCATGGCCGGCCACCTCATCGGGTACCACGTGACCGCCGCCGTGGTGCTCGCCGGCACGGCGTACACCTTGGCGCTGCCGCTGTCCGCGACGGGCCTGGCCGCCGGGTTTGGTTTCAGCGTGGTCACCCACGCGATCCTCGACCGGCGAAGACCAGTCGCGCGGCTGCTTCGCCTGACCCGCTCGCCCGCGTTCGTCGAGCAGACCTCGCCGGTGTGCGGCATGTACGTGGCCGATCAGGCCCTGCACTGGCTGGCGCTGCTGGTGTCCGCCCTCCTGATCGCCCGGCTATGACCGCCACAAACCCGCTTTAGCTCATCGCGAACGCGCTTGGGAGCGCGCCATCCCAGTGGTTGGCTGGGCGCATGGAGATCTTGGTCCTGGGTGGAACGGCATGGTTGGGTCGGGAGCTTTCCCGAGAGGCGATGGCACGCGGGCACCAGGTCACGTGCCTGGCGCGCGGCGAGAGCGGCGAGGTGGCCGAGGGATCGGTGCTGGTCTTGGCGGACCGGGGCGAGCCGGGGGCGTACGAGCAGCTGGCCGGCCGCGAGTGGGACGCGGTCTTCGAGGTGTCGTGGCAGCCGGGCTTCGTGCGCGGCGCGCTCGACGCGCTGGGCGGCCGGACGCGGCACTGGACGTACGTCTCGTCCAGCAGCGTGTACGCCTCCCACGCGACCCTGGGAGCCGACGAGTCCGACCCGCTGCTCCCGCCGACCGACCGCGACACGATCGAGCGCGAGGGCGGTTACGGCGAGGCGAAGGTGGCCTGCGAACAGGCTTCGGTGGCGGCCGTCGGCGACCGGCTGCTCATCGCGCGGTCCGGCCTGATCGGCGGCCCCGGCGACCACACCGGGCGCTCCGGCTACTGGGTGGCCCGCGCCGCCCGCGAGCCGGCCGCGCCCCTGCTCGTACCCGACGCGGCGGACCAGGCGACGCAGGTCGTGGACGTACGCGACCTGACCACCTGGCTGCTCGACGCGGCCGAGGCCGGCACCACCGGGACGTACGACGCGGTCGGCCCGGTCCTGCCGCTCGGCGAGTGGATCGAGCTATCCCGTACGGTCGGCGGGCACACCGGCCCGGTGCACGCCGCCGACCCGCGGTGGCTGGTTGAGCACGAGGTCAAGCAGTGGATGGGACCGCAGTCGCTGGCGATGTGGATCGTCGAGCCGGGCTGGGAGGGGTTCCTGGCGCGCAGTGGCGCCGCTGCCCAGGCCGCCGGCCTCCGCCACCGCCCGCGCGCGGAACTGCTCGCCGACACGCTGACCTGGGAGCGCGCGGAAGGCTTGGACCGGGAACGACGCGCCGGGCTCACCGCGGAAGAGGAACGCGAACTGATCGCCGCGCTGACAGGATCATCGTCATGACGACCCTCGGCGCCGTACTCCTGCCCCAGCTGCCGCCCGAGCGCTTCCGCGACGTGGCCCGCGCCGCCGACGACGCCGGCCTGGACGAGCTGTGGCTGTGGGAGGACTGCTTCAAAGAGAGCGGCATCGCCAGCACCGCCGCGCTGCTGGCCTCGACATCACGGGTGCGCGTCGGCGTCGGCCTGCTCCCGGTGCCCCTGCGCAACGTCGCGCTCACCGCGATGGAGATCGCCACGCTGGATCGGCTCTTCCCGGGCCGCTTCCGGCCCGCCCTGGGCCACGGCGTCCAGAGCTGGATGGGCCAGGTCGGGGCGCGGGTGGACTCGCCACTCACTCTCCTTCGGGAGTACGCCGACGCGCTCCGCGCCCTCCTTTCCGGCGAACGGGTCACCGCCCGCGGCCGGTACGTGTCGCTCGACGACGTCGCGCTCGACTGGCCCCCACCGTCGCCGCCCGCCATCTACGCCGGCGGCGAGCGCCCCCGCACGCTACGGCTGTGCGGCGAGATCGCGGACGGCACGATCCTCACCGGCGGCAACTCCCCCGACCGGGTACGGGAGCTGCGCGGCCACATCGACGAAGGCCGGGCGGCTGCCGGCCGTACCGGCGAGGCGCATCCCGTCGTCGTCTACGTGCACGCCGCGACCGGCCCCGACGCGGCGGAACGCCTGGAGCGCGAGCGCCAGACGTGGAAGTACCCGTCGATGGCGGGCATCGGGCTCACCGGCCCCGCCGAGGCGATGGCCGAGGCCATCCAGGGCTGGGCCGACGCCGGCGCCGACACCGTGGTCCTCCAGCCGACCCCGGACGACCCCGACCCGGAAGGCTTCATCCGCTTCGTCGCCGAAAAGGTCCGCCCCCTGCTCCCCTAAGCCCTCCGTCCCCCTCCACCCGCGCCCCGCGCCGATCAAGGACTTCCGCGCCGATCAAGGGCAAAGGGTCGTGGATCGGAGATCAAAGCACGGCCGTATGCCCTTGATCGACGGGGAAAGGGGGGTGTGCGGCGCGGCGGGGGAGAAAGGGGGCGTGGGGCGTGTTATGACATCTTTGTGGTTAAAGCGGCGTTCTGGGGGTTTCTCGCGGGGGTCTTGGTGACCGCGGCCGGGGCGTACGCCATCACCCCTGACCGCGAAACACCCGTACCCATCGCCGCGCAGAGCCCTGCGCCCGACACTCCCACCGCGCCCGACCTGCTGCCCGCCCTCGCCACCGAGCTGCCCGCCAACGAAGCGTCCGGGGTGATCGCCAGCCGCCGCCATCCGGGCGTGTACTACTGGCTGCGCGACGGTGGTCCGGTCAAGCCGGGCCAGCCGCGTTCCGCCCTGTGGGGACTGCGGCTGGACCGGGCCGGCGAGCCGCGCACCGTACGCGGCGAGGAGGTCTTCCCGTCGTACGAGGTGGTCGGGGTGGGCAACCGCGACTGGGAAGCCCTCGCGATCGACGACACGAACAACCTCTGGATCGGCGAGCTGGGCGCCAACGACTGCCGCAGCCGCCAGCGCCTGCTGCGGGTGGTCGAGCCGGACCCGACCACCGCCACGTCGGTCGAGGTGGCCGCCGAGTACGCCCTGCGGTTTCCGGACAACCCGCGCGACGGGTGCCGGACGTACAACTCGGAGGCCATGTTCTGGCTCGACGGCCACCTGTACGTCTTCGCCAAGACCGAGGGCTCGCCGGTCTACCGCGTGGACCTGGGCGAAGACACCGCGACCCTGGTACGCATCGGCCAGCTGGGCCGCGGCGTCGACAACATCTCGGCGAGCAGCGTCTCCGACGACCGCACCCGGCTGATGGTGCTGGACCACGAGCGCCTCTGGGTGTACGAGGCCGGCGACCCGTCGCTGCGCGGCGACGCGTACGTCCGCGACGTGATCGCCCGCGCGCCGCGCTGGCAGGGTCGGTTCGACGGGCCGGGCACCGCCGCGGTGGAGGGCGGCACGTTCGCCCGCGACTCGTACGACCTCACCTTCGTCGGCGAGGACCGCCGGATCTACTATTCGGACCCCACCGGCTACGGATCGGTGCAGCCGTGCCCGGAGCCGTCCGAGACAGGGGCGCCGTCCGAGACGCCGTCGCCGACGCCGACGCCTCAGCCGACCATCTCGTCGACGTAGCACCAGCGCCAGTCCTCGCCCGGCTGGAACGACTGGATCACCGGATGCCCGGCCGCCCGGAAGTGGGCGCTGGCGTGCCTCATCGGCGAGGAGTCGCAGCAGCCGACGTGCCCGCAGGTCAGGCACAGCCGCAGGTGCACCCAATCCCGCGAACCGGCCGCCAGACAGTCCTGGCACCCCTCCCGGGTCTGCGGCTCCGGCTTGTCGGCCGCGTTGAGATGCATACAAATCACGGACTCACCCCTCAATCGTGCGCTGTAGCAACGACTCCTCCAGGTCCAGGTCGCGCTGGGCCCGGCGAAGCACCTCCTCGGCGATGCGCCCTTCGTCGCGAGCGGCGCGGAACACCTCGCGCTCGGCGTCGATCATCTCGCGCCGCAGCCGCCCGTACGCACGGGACGGCGTTTCTCCACCGCCGCCGAGGCGCTCCCATACCTTGTTGCTGCGGTGGTCCGCCAGGTCGCGCAGCCGCTGGACGGCGGCCGTCGGCGCGCTGTGGGCCAGCGCGTCCAGCCGTTCGCGGGCGGCCCGGCTGGCCGCGTTCTGCACGGCGGCCTCGGCGAGCGTGTCCTTGGCCGGGTCGTCCGGCGACAACCGCATCATGCGCGCGAACGCCGGCAGCGTCGCGCCCTGCGCCACCAGTGTCACCACGATCACCGCGAACGCCAGCCAGATGAACAGGTCGCGCGGGTACGCCACCTCGTCCGTCGTCGGCAGCGCCAGCGCGGCGGCGAGCGTCACCACGCCCCGCATCCCCGCGAAGCCGATCACCGACGGGTGGCTGATCGGCGGGAACGGGTCGCGGCGCCGGATGCTGGGGATGAGCCGCGGAATGTACGTGGCCGGGAAGACCCATACGAACCGCGCCACGATCAGGGTCACCACCACCGCGGCGGTGATCCCGAGCACCTCGCCCCACGGCGTTTCCAGATCCCGCACAATGTCGCGAAGTTGCAGCCCGACCAGCAGGAAGACCATGCCCTCCAGCAGGAACTGGGTGATCCGCCAGAACGCGTCGGTCTGCAGCCGGGAGGCGGCCGACATCATCATCGGCATCCGGTGCCCGATGTACAGGCCGGCGACCACGACGGCCACGACGCCGGACGAGTGCACCGCCTCGGCGGGCAGCACGATCAGCCAGGGGGTGAGCAGGGAGAGCGCGGTGTCGAGCAGGGGATCCTGGATCCGCTTGTGCAGGAAGCTGATCGCCACGGCACCGGCCGCGCCGATCGCCACGCCGCCGCCGGCGGCGAGCACCACATCGCCGACCACGTCGAGCGCGCCGACCGCGGCGCCGGTCGCGGCTCCGACCGTTACCCGCAGGAGTACGAGGGCGGTCGCGTCGTTGATCAGGCTCTCCCCTTCGAGGATCGTCACGATCCGGCGGGGCAGCCCGATGCGGCGGGCGACGGCGGTGGCCGCGACCGCGTCCGGCGGGGCGACGACCGCGCCCAGGGCGACGCACAGCGCGAACGGCACCTCCGGCAGCAGCATGTGCAGGACGATCCCCACCGCGAACGCCGTGAAGATCACCAGCCCGACGGCGAGCAGCAGAATCGGCCGCAGGTTGAACCGGAACGCCGGCACCGAAGTCTCGATCGCCGCCACATACAGCAGGGGCGGGAGGATGCCGACGAGCACCAGCTCCGGCTCCAGATGGATTTCCGGGAAGCCGGGCACGAACGACAGCCCGAGACCCGCCACCACCAGCAGGATCGGCGCGAGCAGCCCAAACTTCCGGGCCAGCGCCGTACCGATCACCGCGATCGCCACGAGCGCGACGATCTCCCCCAGCCCATCCATGCGGTGAAGCTTAAGCTGTCGGACTCCGGGCCCCCGCGGTTAGGGGAGCTAGTACAGTAGCTGAGCCGTTGCAGAACGTATCGACCATCGGGGACGACGATGCGCCGACGCTGGACGACCGTGCTACTCGCCCTCGCCGCGATCGCGGCCCTGGCCTGCGAGGAGGGCGGCGGCGCGATCGGCGACCCGGACCCCACACCGCGCGGCGACCTGCCGTCGTCCATGGCGGCTCTGGGCGACTCGATCACCTCCGGATTCGGCGCCTGCCTCACGCTGATCGCGTGCACCCGCCACTCGTGGTCCACCGGCGAGAGCCTCCAGGTCAACAGCCACTACCGCCGGCTGCGCAAGGCCAACAAGGCGATCGACGACAAGGCGTACAACTACTCGGTGCCGGGCGCGCGGGTCTCCGGCCTGCAGGCGCAGGCCAACAAGGCGGTCCGGGCCAAGGTCGAGTACGTCACGGTGCTGATCGGCGCCAACGACGTGTGCCGCGACCGGGTCGAGAACATGACGCCGGTGGACGACTTCCGGCAGGACCTGGATAAGGCGCTCGGGACGCTGAAGAAGGGCCTGCCCAAGGCGCGCGTGCTGGTGGTCAGCATCCCCGACCTCAACCGGCTCTGGGAGATCGGGCACACCGAGGCACGTGCGGTGCGTGCCTGGTCGAACGGCATCTGCCCGGCTCTGCTCGCCAACCCCACCTCGACCGCCGGCCCCGACGCCAGCCGGCGCTCGGCCGTCGGCAAGCGGGTCGACGCGTACAACAGCCAGCTCGCGGCCGCGTGCAAGGCGTACGGGTCGCGCTGCGAGTACGACAAGGGCGCGGCCCACAAGGTGAAGTTCACCCTCGACATGGTCAACCGGCTGGACTGGTTCCACCCCGACTCGGACGGCCAGAAGAAGCTCGCCGAGGTCACGTACCCGGGCCAGTTCCAAAGCTGACGGTCGAAGCGGAATCGAAGCGGAATCGAAGCGCGCCCTCCTACCGTCGCCGCCATGCAGAAGACACTCAGGCTCCTGCGCCAGATCCTCGCCATCGGCGTCATCGCGCTCGGCGGCACGCTGGTCGCCCAGCCGGCGGCGCACGCGACCCCGTTCCCGGAGCTCTGGCTGGCGGACAGCGCGGGCCACGCGTACTGCTTCGTGGCCAACTTCGACAACTACCCGGAGCACCGGTCGCGGGTGCACTGGGGGATGGACCGGCTGGACGACCAGACCCAGATGACCGACATCTTCGAGAGCTGCGCCCCGGCACGGACATCTGGTTCTCCCGCGTCGACCTGCCCGGCAACGACCGCGGGCAGACCAGTTGCCAGCGGTGGCTCGCCGGCGAGAAGTGCGACTCCGCCGTCATCTGGATCGACTTCATCGAGATCAACGAGGGCTCGTGGGACGTCGAGGACCAGCAGAAGACGGTGGTCCACGAGATCGGCCACTCGATCGGCCTCGGGCACCACTCGCCCTCCGCGCACAACTGCGCCATGTACGTCGGCGAGATCCCGAGCAATGACCTGCAGTGGCGCTCGTACCACTCGCACGACGTCGGCCACATCAACGCGCAGTACTGAGCGGAGGCACCCGAGATGAACAAGGCAGTGAACCTCGTGGTCGCCGCCGCCCTCGCGGCGCTGGCCACCGGCTGCGCCAGCGCGAACGCCAACGAGAAGGCCAGCACGGGTTCGGCCCGTGAGCTGGCCGAGGTGGCCGGTCGCGGCGTCGACGGCGACTACTCGCCGCTCGCGTCGCCGAAGGAGGCCGTGGGCGAGGCCGACCTGATCGTCCAGGGCACGCTGGTCGAGGTGGGCGCCGGGATCCAGGTCAGCTACCCCGACGCCGCGCAGACCAAGCAGGAGTCGGACGGGTACGCGACGTTCGTCATCGCCGTCGACAAGGTGCTCGACGGCGACGCCAGCCGGGTCGTCGACGGCAAGGTCTACGTCGCGGTGCGCAAGGGCGTGGCGACCACCCCCGAGCAGCTCTCCGCGCTGAACCCGCGGGCCAGTGTCGTCGCGGTGCTGGACGACATCACCACCTGGCGGCCCGTTCCGGAGGCGACCGTGGTCCGGCCGGCCGGCATCCCGGCGGCGGGCCCGCTGTACTACGCCTACCACGACGGCCTGTGGTTGCAGGGCACCCAGGACGACCAGATGTACGGCATCGACGTCGAGCACGAGGAGCTCACTCCCGCCTGGGGCGGCGTGCGCGAGGTCGAGGACCTCGCCACCACCCTGGAGAAGGCGGCCGCCACCGGCTGAGCCGCATCCACGAGCCGCGGCTCCCCAGGCGCGCCCCCGGGGAGCCGCGTTCCATCTCGCGCGACCGGCGGATGTAACCCATTCCTGGCATGATGGCCGGAACCTGGGGAGGAATCCGGTTGCGCTATCAGGTCCTGGGACCGATCACGGTCCACCGCGCGGGAGACGAACTGCCACTGGGCGGGCCCAAGCCGCGCGCCGTCCTGGCCGTGCTGCTGCTGAGCGCCAACCGGGTCGTCTCGGAGGACCGTCTCATCGCGCTGGTGTGGGGCGACGACCCGCCGTCGTCGGTCCGGGGCCAGCTCCAGGTACACATCTCCGGGCTGCGCAAGGTCCTCGGCGCCACGGTCATCGAGCGTCGCCCGCCCGGGTACCTCATCGGCGTACACCCAACAGAGCTGGACCTCGACGACGTCGACGCCGCGGTCGCGCAGGCCCGGATCGACGCGGCCGCGGATCGGCCGGACGCGGCGGCGGCCCGCCTGCGCGCGGCGCTGGCGCTGTGGCCCGGGCCGGCCCTGGGTGGCGCGACCGAGCCGCTGCTCGCGCACGAGGGCCCCGGCCTGCGGGAGCGGCGGGTGAGCCTGCTGGAGGACCTGTACGACGCGGAGCTGGCCGCCGGCCGGCACGACGAGGTGACCGGCGAGCTGCGCACCGCGGCGCGGGACAACCCGTTCCGGGAACGGCTGCACGCCCAGCTCATGCTGGCCCTGTTCCGGTCCGGGCGGACGGCCGAGGCGCTCGACGTGTACGCGGACGTCCGCGAGCGGCTCGCCGCCGAGCTGGGCACCGAGCCCGGCCCGGTGCTCCGGCGGGCGCACGCGCAGGTGCTGCGCGACACGGGCGACGGCCGCACGGTGCCCCGCCAGCTGCCGACGGACCTGCCCACGTTCGCCGGCCGCGCACCCGAACTGTCCATGTTGGACGAGCTGCTGAGCCGCGCGGACGGCGCCCGGATCGCCGCGATCGTGGGCACCGCCGGGGTGGGCAAGACCACCCTGGCCGTGCGCTGGGCGCACCGGGTCCGCGGCCGCTTCCCGGACGGCCAGCTGTACGTCAACCTGCGCGGCTTCGACCCCGGCGGCGCGGCGATGACGACCGCGGACGCGGTCCGCGCGCTGCTCGACGCGCTCGCGGTGCCGGCCGACCGGATCCCGGCCAGCCACGACGCGCAGATCGGGCTGTACCGCAGCACGCTGGCCGACCGGCGCATCCTGGTCGTGCTCGACAACGCGCGGGACGCCGACCAGGTCCGCCCGCTGCTGCCCGGCACGCCCGGCTGCCTCGCGGTCGTGACCAGCCGGGCCGACCTGACCAGCCTGGTGGCCGCGGAGAGCGCGCAGCCGCTGCCGCTGGACCTGCTCACCGCCGAGGAGGCGCGGGAGATGCTGGCCCGGCGGCTGGGCGCGGACCGGCTGGCCCGTGAGCCCGACGCCGTGGACGAGATCGTCGCCAGGTCCGCGCGGCTACCGCTGGCGCTGGCCGTGGTCGCCGCCCGCGCCGCCGCCCATCCGGCCTTCCCACTGCGCGCCATCGCCGCCGAACTGTCCGAACTGGACGCCTTCGACGGCGGCGCGCCGGCCACCGACGTACGGTCCATCTTCGCGGCCTCGTACCGCGTCCTCGGGACCGCGACGGCGCGCGTGTTCCGGCTGCTGGGCGTGCACCGCGGCCCGGACATCACCGCCGCCGCGACAGCCAGCCTCGCCGGCCTGCCGGCCGCCCAGGCCCGCCGCGCGCTGACCGAGCTGAGCCGCGCGCACCTGGTCACCGAGCACACCCCCGGCCGGTACGCGCTGCACGACCTGCTGCGCGGGTACGCCGCCGAGCTGGCCGAACGGCACGACCGGGACCTCGAGCGGCGGGCCGCCCTGCACCGCGCCCTCGACCACTACCTGCACACCGCGCGGGCCGCGGACCGGCTGCTCATCCCGCAGCGCGACGCGATCGAGCTGGCCGACCCGCGGCCGGGTGTGACCCCGGAGGTCCTGACCGACGCGCGGCACGCGCTGGACTGGTTCGGCGCCGAACACCCCGTTCTGGTGGAGCTGGTGCAGCGGGCACCCGCGGAGTTCGACACGCACGTGTGGCAGCTCTCCTGGACGCTCGCCACGTTCTTCGACCGGCAGGGGCACTGGGACGACTACAAGACTTCGCACCGGGCCGCGCTGGACGCCGCCCGCCGGCTGGCCGACCCGGCCGCGCAGGCGCACACCCACCGCAACCTCGCCCGCGCGTACGGCCGGCTGGGCCGCCTCGCCGACGCGCGGTTTCACCTTGGCGAGGCGCTCGACGGGTACGCCGCGGCGGGCGACCCGGTTGGCATGGCCCACGTCCACGGCAACCTGTCCTGGGTGCTGGAGCGGCAGAGCCACCACGCCGAGGCGCTCGGCCACGCCCGGGAGGCACTCCGCCTCTACCAGGAGACCGGCGACAAGGCCATGCAGGCCAACGCCCGCAACACCGTCGGCTGGCTGTGCGCGCTGCGGGGCGACCACGACGAGGCCCTGCGGCACTGCGAGCAGGCGCTGACCCTGCTGCAGGCGCTCGATGACCGGTTCGGCGAGGCGGTCACCTGGGACAGCCTCGGGTACATCCACCACGCCCGGGGTGACCACGTGCGGGCGGTCGACGCGTACGAGCGGTCGCTCGCCCTGTTCCGCGAGGTCGGCGACCGGTCCAACGAGGCCAAGACGCTGGACAACCTCGGCGACACCCACCGCGCCGCCGGCCGCCCGGATGCCGCGCGGCGCGCCTGGCAGCGGGCCGTCGACATCCTCGACGAGCTGGGCCACGCGGAGGCCGGCGAGATCCGCGCGCGGCTGAGTCAGGACTCCGACGGCGGGCGCTGATGCGGGATCGCCGGCCGGTAAAGAGCCTGGGTACGGCGGCCGAGGTCCTTTGTGGCCGATGAGTTCGCCCAGGTGCCGAACACGATCCCGGCGCCCGGCACGGCCTTCGCCACGATCTTCTTGGCCGCGCCGATGCCGGCCATCTGCGCCAGCTTGACGCCCAGCCGGACGAACGCCCGCCCGGCCGCCGCCGGCTGGCCGAAGAGCGCGCCGGCGCGTTCCCGGCCGGCGGCCACGCCGAGCGCGAGCCGGGCCGCCTCGGCGACCTTGTGCACCTTCTGCAGCACGAGCAGGTCCGTGGCGCGGCCGCTGTGCGCCGGGTCGACGCCGTACGCCGCCGCGATGTGCAACACCATCCGGGCCTGGGTCCAGGCCAGCACGCCGACGTCGGCGACGGCGCCGGGCAGGCCGGCGGCCCCCGACACGGCCCCGGACAGCCGGGCCAGGTTGACGAACCTCTTGGTGGCGCGCCGGGCCAGCTCGTCCGGGTGTACGTCGGGTTGCCGCGTCCGCGATTGCTCGGCCCACTGACGCGCCTCCGGCCCCAGCCGGCGCACCGCCTCCAGGGCAAGGTGTTCCGGGGCGTACTGCGGGTCGCCCTTCATGCGTTCCCACAGGCCGGCCGGGGGCCCGGCGGGCGCGTCGTCCTCGATGGAGTCAGCTTCTGGTAACGGATCGTTCATAGCGGGCTCCGGGGGAGAGGGGGTTACTCCATAGTGCCCCGGAGTCGCCACTACCTACTGTGCCTTGACGCCGGCCTTCAGCAACGTGCTGACGATCCACGCGGCGCCGCCCTCGTGCTTGGCGTACGCCTCCGGGTACGCCGAGACCTGGACGGCCTGCGCGGCGTACGTCAGCGCCATGCCCTGCCAGCCCGGCACCTGCAGCAGCACCCGGTAGAACGCCGTCGCCGCGTACTCGGGCTTCATCAGGTTGGCCACGGAGCCCCAGCCGCTGCTCGGCCGCTGCTGGAACAGGCCCACCGAGTCGTGGTCGGAGCCGGTGCCCTGGTGCGTGTACTGGTAGGACTCGGGCAGCACCTCGCTGGCCCGGTTGAGCAGCGTGCTCTCCTGCATGGCGGTGGCCACCGCGATGACCAGGCCACGCTGCGGCACGCCGAGGTTCAGTCCGGTCTGGACGATGGCCTGCGCGTTGTCCATCTGGACCTGCGTAAGGCTGCCGACCGGGGCCACGTGCGCCGGCGACTTCGCGGCGGCGGCAGCGGCGGCGGCGGCCTTCTGCGCCGCCGCCTTCTTGTCGGCCGCGGCCTTGGCCGCGGCGGCCTTGGCGGCAGCGTCCTTCTTGGCCTTGGCGGCCGCCTCGGCCTGGACCCGCTGCGACCGGGACGCCGCCTGCTGGGCCTGGGCCCGCTCCGCCACCTGCGCCTGCGCGGCAGCGGCCGGCGACACCGAGGTGACGGCGTCGGTGGTGGCCACGTTCTCGGCGACCGCGGCGAAGCCGAGCGCACCGATCACGCTGGTGGCCACGGCGAGCCGCAGCCGGCGACCGCTGAACTGGTCGCTGAACGACGGCCAACTCCGGGTGCGGAGCCAGGCCGGGAGCTCAGTGGCCCACTGCGTCGCACGCTCGCGGGCGACGGTGTGCCATGACTGAGTGTGAAGGCGATGCTTTCCGGTGGATGTGCCATCAGCCGAACGGTTAGGGGTAGCTGTGGCGGCGTTCTGGGGGATTTTCTTGTCGTCGTCACGCATCCAGCGAGGCTAGGCAGCTTCACGGGCGATTACCCACAGTGATTTTGTGACGCTCACCACTTTGCCAGGCTAACTATTCGGGCACTCCACGACAGGCGGTTGAGCCGAGGCGCGAACCTCGCTAGACCGGCATGTCGGGTATGCCCATGAAGTCATGACATGAGGTTAGATATGTCCACAAGTAGATGCGCGCCCGAGGGCGTGTGACTACCTCATCCGTTCGGCTGAGAGGGGTCCTTGGACCGCCGTCCACGCAACAGAAGCCTTGAAACTCAACGTAGTCGCCTGTGGACCCATAGTAGTCATAGTCGCGGTTAGGGTCGAGCCGTGCGTGACCCGCGTCTCCTGCCGAAGGCGAACCTCCATCTCCACCTCACCGGCTCCATGCGCCCGGCCACCCTCGCCGAACTGGCCGACCGCTATGGCGTACCCCTGCCGCCGCCGCTGGACTCGGGCGGCGCGCACGCGTGGCCCGCGTTCCAGAGCAGGTACGACGCGGCGCGCGCCGCACTGCGTACCCCGGAGGACATCGCCCGCGTGGTAGCCGAGGCCACAGCGGACGACGCGGCGGACGGCGCGGGGTGGGTGGAGATCCAGGTCGACCCCACCTCGTACGCCGCGCGGCTGGGCGGCCTGGAGCCGGTCGTGGAGGCGGTGCTGGCCGGCGCCGGCGGCGGTGCCACCGGCGTGGTCCTGGCCGCGAGCTGGGCCCGCTCCCCCGACGAGGCGGAACGCGTCGCGCGCCTGGCCGCCCGCTATGCCGGTGCCGGCGTCGTCGGCTTTGGACTGTCCAACGATGAACGCCTCGGGAGGGTGGCCGACTTCGCGCCCGCGTTTCGGATCGCGGCCGGCGCGGGGCTGCTCGCGGTGCCGCACGGTGGGTTCTACGAGCCGGCCCGGCACGTGCGCGACTGCGTCACGCTGCTCGGCGCCCGCCGGATCGGGCACGGGCTGACCGCCTGCGCCGACCCGGCCACGCTCGACCTGCTGGCGAACGAGGGCGTGACACTGGAGGTGTGCCCCACGTCATACCCACCGCTCGGCGTGATCGCGAACCTGGCCGCCGTACCCGTGCGTACCCTGCTCGGGGCCGGTGTACGGGTCGCGCTCGGCAGCGACGACCCGCTGCTGTTCCCGGCGGGCTGCACCGGCAGTACGAGATCGCCCGGCACGACCTGGGCTGCTCGGACGCCGAGCTGGCGGTACTGGCCCGGCACTCGGTCGAGGCGTCGGCGGCGCCGCCGGAGGTCCGGAGTCGGCTCTTGGCGGGAATCGACGGCTGGGCCCGCGGGTTTAATGACGAGTAGGTGTTTGTACGGAGGAGGACCGGTGCTCGATCCGCATGGCCTGTACGAGCTGGCCGAGGACCTGCCCGAGCTGGGCAGGCCGGTGCTGGTGCAGGCGCTGAGCGGCTTCGTCGACGCGGGCAACGCGACCCGCCTGGCCCGCGAGCACCTCCTGGAGACGCTCGAGTCCCGCGCGGTGGCCCGGTTCGACGTCGACCAGCTCATCGACTACCGATCCCGGCGGCCCCCGATGATCTTCGTCGAGGACCACTGGGAGTCGTACGAGGACCCGCGGGTGGAGCTGCACCTGCTGGGCGACGACGCCGGTACGCCGTTCCTGCTGCTCACCGGCCCGGAGCCGGACCTGCAGTGGGAGCGGTTCGTGGCCGCGCTCATCGCCCTGGTCGACCGGCTCGGCGTACGCCTGTCCGTCGGGCTCAACTCCATCCCGATGGCCGTGCCCCACACCCGCCCCACCGGCATCACCGCTCACGGCAGTCGACGGGAGCTGGTCGCCGGCTACGAGCCCTGGCTGCAGCGGGTCCAGGTGCCGGGCAGCGCCGGCCACCTGCTGGAGTTCCGGCTCGGGCAGCAGAGCCACGACGCGATGGGCTTCGCCGCCCACGTCCCGCACTACCTCGCCCAGGCCGAGTACCCGGCGGCCGCCGAGGTGCTGCTGACCTCGGTGTCCAAGTCCACCGGGCTGCTCCTGCCCACCGACGGCCTGCGCCAGGCCGCCGAGCTGGTACGCGCCGACGTCGACCAGCAGATCGCCCAGACCGCCGAGGCCGCCGAGCTGGTCCGGGCCCTGGAAGAGCAGTACGACGCGTTCACCCGGGGGCGCACCCTCGGCGCCAACCTGCTCGCCGACAGCGGCCCCCTGCCCACCGCCGAGGAGCTAGGCGCCGAGCTGGAACGCTTCCTAGCCGAGCAAGGCCGCGACCCCGGCCCCTCTTAGCCGCTCTTGCGTGCCCTTCCCGCCCCTTCTTCGCGTCGCCCTTCCCGCCCTTTCGCGTCGATCAAGGGCAAATGGCCGTGCTTTGATCTCCAAACCGCGACCATTTGCCCTTGATCGACGCAGAAGTCCTTGATCGGCGGCTACGGCCTCGTGAGTGACCACGCTCGCACGCCGCCGATGATGCCGGCGGTGTTGGGCACCACGACCACGTCGTCGCCCATCCGCACGAGCTGCTCGGGCCGGATCCGCCGGGAGTTGCCGCCACCCAGGTAGAGCCGGTCCCACAGAAACACCGGCCGCAGGCCCTCCACGATCGTGCGGATCCGCCGGGACCAGAACGTGTCCCCCAGCCGCCGCCGCTCGTGCTCGCCGATGTACGTGTCGTAGCTCAGCCCCCAGCGCACCGGCGCCTGCGAAAACTCCAGGTGCGGTGCCAGGATCCCGCCGTCGAAGAGCGCGCAGCCCAGCCCCGTACCCAGGGTCAGGACCAGCTCCAGCCCGGTGCCGGCGACCACCCCGGCGCCGTGCACCTCCGCGTCGTTCAGCACCAGCGTGGGCACCCCGAAGGCGTCGCCGAGCGCGGACCGGGCGTCAAACCCCGCCCACTCCTGGACCAGGTCCGGATCCACCTTGGTACGGGGACCGTTGCGCGTCACATAGTGCGGCGTCGCGACCACCACCCCATGCCTGATCATCCCCGGCATGCCCACCGTCGCCCGGTCCGCGGTCGGCAGCTTGGCGGCCAGGTCGGCGAGGGTCTGCACGAACAGGGACGGCGGCAACGGGTACGGCGTGGGCACCCGCACCGGCTGGGCGCGCATGGTGCCCGCCTCGTCCAGCACGGATGCCTTGATCCCCCCGCCCCACAGTCGATAGCCAGCGTCGTCGTCACGCCTGCCAGTGTGCCTTCCGCGCCCCGCGCCCGCAGAGCGGCTCGCCCTCCACCCTCCGCCGCCCCGCGTCGATCAAGGACTTTCCCGTCGATCAAGGACAAACGGTCGTGGATCGGAGATCAAAGCACGACCGTTCGCCCTTGATCGACGCGCAGGGCCTTGATCGGCGCGCGGCGGCGCGGCGGCGCGCGGCGACGCGGCGCGCGGCGGCGCGCGGCGACGCGGCGCGAGGCGGCGCGGGGAACGCGGCGGGCGTTACGGGACGGTGCGGAGGTGGATCAGTGTGCTGGCGTAGTCGCCCTTGGGGAAGGCCGGCTCCAGGCCGTACGCCATCAGGACGGCGCCGTCGTACGTGGTGCCGGTCGACGGGTCCTGGTAGCGGGCCGACGGGTCCAGCCCGGCGAGGCGCACCGGCGGGTCCGCTTGACCGTGCCGAACGGCCGGCCGCCACGCGAGCACCACCGCTTCCGAGCGGTCGGCCGACACGTACTGCACGACCGTCGTACCCTCCACTGTGGGCGGTGTGAGTCGGTACAGCGCACCGTGCTGGACCACGTGCCGAATGTCCTTGTACTGGGCCACCAGGGCGGCCGCCTCCTGGCGTTCCGCGGCGGGCCACTCGTGCAGGCTGCCGCTGATGCCGAGCGCGCCCGCCATCGCGACATGGAAGCGGAACCGCACCGGGGCCAGCCGCCGGGTCAGCGGGTTGACCGGATCGCTGGCCCAGGCGCCCATCGCCTGCGCCGGGTAAACCTGGCTGTACCCATGTTGGATGTGGATCCGATCAACCGGGTCGGTGTTGTCGGAGGTCCAGACCTGGTCGGTGCGGGCCAGTACGCCCAGGTCCACCCGTCCGCCGCCGCTGGCGCAGCTCTCGATGCGGACCTGCGGATGGGCGGCCCGCAGTCTGTCCAAGATGGAGTAGACCGCCTCGGTGTGTGCGGTGAACGCGTCCGGCGGCGTCTCGGTGAAGGGACGGTTCATGTCCCACTTGATGAAGTCGATCTCGTGCTCGGCGAGCAGCCGGTCCAGCCAGCCGTACGCCCATTCGGCCACTTCGGACCGTCCAAAGTCGAGCACCAGTTGGTTGCGGATCTCGGTACGACCGCGGTTGGGCATGTGCAGCACCCAGTCCGGGTGTGCCCGGTAGAGGTCGCTGTCCGGGTTCACCATCTCCGGCTCCACCCACAGCCCGAACCGCATGCCCAGCTTGTGCACCTCCTGGATGAGCGGGGTGAGGCCGTTCGGGAAGCGGTCCGGGTTGGGCCACCAGTCGCCGAGGCCGGCTCGCTCGCTCGTCCGACCGCCGAACCATCCGTCGTCCATCACGAAGAGCTCGACGCCCATCTCGGCGGCCAGCGCGGCGATCTCCCGCTGGTTGTCCTCGTTGACGTCGAACCAGGTGCCCTCCCACGAGTTGTAGAGCACCGGCCGTACCTCGTCGGGTGTGGGCAGCACGTGGCGGCGGGCGTGCTCGTGCCACCGGCGGCTCGCGCCACCGAAGCCGTCCGCGGCATAGAGTCCCGCGAACACCGGGGTTTCCCACCGCGCGCCGGGGGCCAGCGTCCGCGGTGCGCCGTCGTGTCCTGACCCGCCGCTCACCGTGACGTGCCCGCCGAGGGTACGCAGTGCCGCGATCCGCCACGTGCCGCTCCACGCCAGGGCGGCGGTCCACGTCTCGCCGTGCTCCTCGGTGGCGTCACCTGAGTCCACGGTCAGCCACGGGTTGCTCTGGTGCCGGGTGATGCCACGCCGGCTGGTGAGCACGGTCTCCCCGCCGGGCACGAGGGGCACCCGCCGCAGCTGGAACTCGGCGCTCCACTCCCCGCCACGTAGCTGAGCCGGTAGTCAGGCCGGGCGGGCAGCGTCCAGGACGCCGAGTCGGCGATGTCGACCACGATGGGGTCGGCGTCACCCGTGTGCCGCAACGCGCTCCACCGCTCGATGACGTCCGAGTCGTCGTACACCCGGTAGTGCAGCTCGACCTCGAGCGGGTAGTGCCGGTCGGCGAGCCGCACGGTCAGGTGGCCGCCGTCGATCGTGTGGTCGACGTAGTCCCACTCGACCGCGCGCACCCCGTCGGCGAAGGCGACCCGCAGCGACGGCGGCCCGAACCGCTCGCCGCCCTCGCCTGGCAACTCCTCGCCGAACACGTCGCCGTGGCTGCGCGAGCGCAGCGGAAGCCCGGCGAGTTGCTCCGGCGCCAGCCGCGGCCCCCAGTGCACGTGCCAGAGTGAGCCCTCACTGCGTCGGAACGCGTACGAGGTCGATGGGGTGGTCAGGGTCCAGGTGCTCGTGGCGGCATCAAAGGCAACAGCAGCAGTCACGAGCGCCCAGTCTAGGTGGCCGTGCAGACCGTGTTGTTGAGCCGGAACTCAGCCGGCCGCGCATTGGTGCCGCTGTACGTCGCTTGGAAGCCGAAGTTCGCCGTGCCGCCCGCCGGGATCGACGCGTTCCAGCTCGCGTTGCGCGCGGTCACGGCCGTCCCGCTCTGGGTGACCGTGGAGTTCCACGCGTTGGTGATCTGCTGGTTGCCGGCGAAGCTCCAGGTGAGCGCCCAGCCGTTGATCGCCCCGCCGTTGTTGGTGACGGTCACGTTGGCCGTGAAGCCGTTGCTCCACTGGTTCAGCTGGTACGACACGCTGCACGCACCGGCCGGCGGCGGCGTGGTGACCGGCGGCGACGTCGTGATGACCGTGGGCACGGGCGACGCCGTGCTGGTGGGCACCGTGCCGACCGGCGGGAAGCGCAGGATCCGGTCGTCGGTGGCGGCGGGCGTGCCGCGGCCGTCCCGGTTGCTCGTCATCACCCACAGGTAGCCGTCCGGGCCCACGGCGACCGTGCGCAGCCGCCCGTACTGCCCGGTGAGCTGGGCGGTCGGGGTGCCGGCGCCGCCGCTGCCGTTCAGCGGGACCTGCCACAGCCGGGTCCCGCGCAGCGCCGCGACCAGCAGCGTGTTGCCGTCCACGGCCGCACCGCTCGGGGACGCCTCGGCGGTGGTCCACTGCACGATCGGGTCCCGGAAGCGCGAATCGCCGGCCCGGCCCTCCACCGTCGGCCAGCCGTAGTTGCCGCCCGGCACGATGTAGTTGACCTCGTCCCAGGTGTTCTGCCCGAACTCACTGGCGTACAGCCGACCGGACGAGTCCCAGGCCAGCCCCTGCACGTTGCGGTGGCCGAGGCTGTAGACGAGCGAGCCCGCGGTCGGGTTGTCCGGCGGCGTGCTGCCGTCCGGCCGCATGCGCAGGATCTTGCCGTTGCGGCTCTGCGGGTTTTGCGCGTTGGCGGTGTTGCCGGCGTCGCCGACGCCCGCGTACAGCATGCCGTCCGGCCCGAACGCGATCCGCCCGCCGTCGTGGATGCTCGCCCGCGCCAGTCCGGTCAGGATCGGCGTCTGGGTCTGCGGCGCGGCCAGCGTGAACCGCACGATCCGGTTGTCCGAGGCCGACGTGAAGTACGCGTAGACGAACCCGTCCTGCCCGTACGTCGGGGAGACCGCGAGCCCGAGCAGCCCCGCCTCACCGGTCGCCGAGACGCCGTTGATGGTCGCGACCTGCTGCGGCTGCTGGCCGGGTGGGATCCGCAGCACCCGGGCGCTGTTGCGCTCGCTGACCAGCGCGCTGCCGTCGGGCAGGAACGCCAGCCCCCACGGCACCGTCAGCCCGGTCGCGGCCGTCTGGGGCCGGGTCCAATCGAAGTTGCCGTTCGCCAGGGTGGTGATGGGACCGGCCGCGGGCACGGTGGCCGCCGCCGCCAGGCCGGCGCCGCCGACCGTGGCACCCAACGCGACAAGGGCAAGGACGATTCGTGTACGCACGACGAGCTCCCTCCAGAGAGCGATCGTCGTCAATGTATCACGCGTCTTTGGTCTCCACGAGCGACGCGAACGCGACGATGTTGTCGGCGTACCCGATGCTCCCGCCGACCCACCGGCCACCGCAGGTGATCAGGCGGAGGGCGGGACGGGTGTAGTCGCTGTACACCCGGTCGGCGGGCAGTTTGGCCTTGCCGAAGCGCTCGACCGAGTTGACCTCGAAGATCGCCACCGACCGGTCCCGCCGGGTGACCTCGATCCGGTCGCCGGCCTTGAGCTTCGGCAGCGAGTAGAAGATGGACGGCCCATCCTTGGTGTCGGCGTGGCCGACGATGATGGCCGGCCCGAACTCGCCCGGCGTGGGGCCGCGGTCGAACCAGCCGGCTTCGTTGTGCCGGTGCACCGACGGCACCGAGATCGAGCCGTCGTCGGCCAGCCCCACCCCGTGCACGGGGGCGCGCACGTCGATCGACGGGATGGCGATGCGGATCGGCTGGCTCGGCTCCAGCACCGGAAACTCCCGCGGCGGCGGCTTGGACCCGCTCGCCGGCCGGTCCCACAAGCCGCCGTGCTCGCTCAGCCCGGCGCCGACCGCGAGGACACCGGCGAGCCCCACCACGATGGCGATCGGCCCGGTCAGCGACTTCGGTCTCTTCACGCCGCCCGCCGCCGGCGCAGGGTCACCACCCCGAGTACGGCCGCGACCGCGATGGCGACGAGCCCGCCGCCGACCAGCAGGCCGCGGGAGCCGTCATCGGCCATGCCACCGAAGCCGGTGGCCGGCCCTCGCTCGGCTGCCCGCTGGCCAGGACGTTGAGCCGGGCCGTCGCGGTCTCCCCGCCGGCGCACCGCAGCCGAACGGTGTACCGGCGCGCGTCCTTGTCGGCCGGCACGGTCACCGCGGCGGTGAGCACCTCGAACTGCGGATAGACCTTGACCTCGCCGAACGCGTCGGACTCGACGGTGGCCGGCTGGCTGTTGTCGTCGCAGCTGGCCCGGATGCCGACCAGGTAACCGGCCTGCACGGTCTCGGGGCTGAGCTCGACGTAGATCGCGGCCGCCCGCGCGGGAGCCGCCACGAACAGCACCGCGGCCACGGCCAGCAGGGCCGCCCAGATGGTGCCGCGTCCGCCCATGCCCAGATTCTCCTCGTGATCACGGCCGCCTTCAAGTCGCGCTAACGCTCGATAGCGACCGTGATCACGGTGTGCTAAGTGGAGCGTGCACAGCGCGCCTAAAGGTGCCGCTGCGCACGCTCCACGAGCAGGCTAGGTCGCGGTGCAGGTTGGTGTGGGTGCGGTGTTTGTGCCGGTCCAGCTGCCGATGAAGCCGAAGTTGACCGAGGCGCTCGGGCCGACCGCGCCGTTGTAGGCGGCGTTGGTCACGGTCACGTTCGCGCCGCTCTGGGTGTGCGTGCCGCCCCAGATCTGGGTGATCTGCTGGCCGTTGGCGAACGTGAAGCGCACCGTCCAACCCCGGGTCGCGGCGGTGCCGGTGTTGCGCACGGTCACCTCGCCCTGGAAGCCGCCCTGCCACTGCCCGACGATCCGGTACGTCGCGGCGCAGCCACCCGGCGGCGCGGTGGTCGGCGGCGCGCTCGTGGGCGGGGTCGTCGTGGGTGGCGCGGTGGTCGGCTGCGTGGTGGGCGTGACCCCGCGCAGGGCGGCGGTCAGCGCCGGGTACCACTTGTCCGACATCTTCTGGTCGCCCGCGGCGTTGGGGTGCACCCCGTCGTACGTGTCGCTGGCGGTGCTGAATCCGGTCCACTGGTCGACCACGGTGATCGGCGACGCGGTCGTGGTCTTGCCGGCGGCCCAGCCGGGGATCGCGTTGTTGAGTGCCACCGTCCGCTGTGCGCACTCGGCGCAGGAACTCGGATTCATCGGGATGATCTTGGCGACCAGGACCCTCATGCCGGGGTTGCTGGCCCGCATCTGGTCGACCAGCTTGCTGTACGCGGCCAGGATCGTGGCCGGGTCCCGATTGCTCCACACGTCGTTCGTGCCGAAGTGCATCAGCACGATGTCCGGACGGGTCGCCGACAGCCAGCCCACGAGTTGGTTCTGGTCGGCGACGGCGGTGACCAGGGCGCCGCCGTGCCCCTCGTTGTCGCCGTCGTGGGCCTGCCCGCAGCCCTGCGGCGGGAGCGTGCCGACGAAGTCGACGTCGGTGAACCCGGTGCTCTGTAGCCGGTTCCAGAGCAGGGAACGCCAGCAGCCCGGTGAACCCGTGATCGAGTCGCCGAGCGGCATGATGCGGACCGGAGCCGCGGCGGCCGCCGGCGGTGCGGAGACGGCGAACGCCAACGCACCGAGCAGCCCGGCAAGAGCCGCGCCCAGGAGAGACCTTCTCAACATGTGCTGCATTGAAACATGTAGATGTAGCTAACTCAACCGGTTCAGGGGCGGACTTTGTCGTACCCGCGGATTAGTATGTATGTACGAAAGCAAGCGATCACGCCTAGTCACAACTAGGCCGAGTGAGGAGATTGCTGTGATCGGCGCCCCACCCCCGTACGCCACGCTGCTCGCCTTCACCCGCTATGTCGGGCGCACCGGCCCAAGCAAGGCCACCTTCGTCTCCGGGCTGCGCCGCCAGCGCGAGTCCGGCTCCGGCTTCAACCCGCACGGCTCCCTGGTCAAAGCACTCAAGGCGGACATCCAGTTCCGCACCGAGGGCGCCCACCTGACCGCCGTCATCGACGTCGTCCGGCCCCGCTGGCGGCCGCTCTACGAGGCGCTGGTCCCCGGCGCGATCTCGTACCTGAAGTCCCTCGGCGACCCGGCCAAGGTGGGGCTCGCACAGACCCACGACGCGCTCGGCGTCCTCGGCGGGCTCTCCCTGAAGGTCAACCCCCACCTCGGCCTGCGCTACGACGACGGCAACGCCGAGGCGGTGCGGCTGCACTTCGACCCCGAGCCGCCGTCCGACGAGGCCGTGGTGGCGACGCTGCACCTGATGTCCCGCCACATGCGCCAGATGTTGCCGCGCGCGACGCCCGTCCTGGTCGACGTGCGGCGCGGGACGGTGCACCGGCCCGACCCGGCCATCCGGTCCGGCGATGTGGAGCGCTGGCTGGCCGGCGAGGCGGCGGCGTTCGCCGCGATGTGGGCCCGGCCACGGCGGCAGCCAGCTAAGTATGCTCGGGAGGTCATGACTTCAGTCGCACACCCGGCCCGCGTCCGGACCTTCCACCCGCGCCGCGGCCGGATGACCGGCCGCCACGCCGACGCGCTCACCAGGCTCTGGCCCGTGTACGGGGTGCCCATCCCCGAGTCGCCCACCACCCGGCTCGACCCGGCCGCGCTCTTCGGCCGCCGGGCACCGCTGGTGCTGGAGATCGGCTCGGGGATGGGCGAGGCCACCGTTGCCATGGCCGCCGCCGACCCGGGCCGCGACTACCTCGCCGTCGACGTGCACACCCCCGGCATCGCCAACCTGCTGGCCGTCGTCGAGGAGCGCGGGCTCACCAACGTCCGGGTCGGCCTCGGCGACGCCGTGGAGCTGCTGCGGCACATGCTGCCCGCGGCGAGCCTGGACGCCGTACACGCGTTCTTCCCGGATCCGTGGCCGAAGTCCCGGCATCACAAGCGGCGGCTGATCCAGCCGGCGCACGTCGCGCTGCTGCGGTCCCGGCTGGTGCCCGGCGGCGCGCTGCGGTGCGCGACCGACTGGGCGGAGTACGCCGAGGCCATGCTCGAGACGCTGCGCGCCGACCCGGAGCTGGTCAACGAGCATGACGGCTTCGCGCCGCGGCTGGCCGACCGGCCGCTGACCAAGTTCGAGCAGCGCGGCGTCGAGGCTGGTCGGGAGATCTTCGACCTGGCGTTCCGCCGCCGGCACTGAGGTATCCCGGCGTTGATGTATCCGCCGTGTATGTCCGCCACCCAGACTCCATGGACATGTTGGACACCTCGCCGCGCTCGCGCGTCAACGGCCACGCCACGGCCTCCTCGCTGACCGACGTCCGCGCCGTGGCTGTCGCCGGCGCCAACCTCTGGACCTCCCCCGACGCGGTACGCCCGCTCGATGCCTCTGCCGTGTCCACCCACCCTGACCTGCGGCGCTGGGCCGGTGCGCACGACGTCGAGGAGCGCCGGGCGCTGTGGGGGCGGGTCAACAGCCAGCTGCTGCTCGGCGAGCCGGTGGCCGTACACGAACGGGTCGACGGCTGGGTGCGGGTGACCGCGCCCTGGCAGCCCTCGGCCGCGGACCCGCGCGGCTACCCGGGCTGGCTGCCCGAACGCCAGCTCGCCGAGCCCGCGCCACCGGCCACCGGCGGCCTGGCGGTGGTGGTCGTCGCCCCGACCACCAGCCTGCGCGACGCCCCGGCCGGCCGGGTGACCGTGCCCGACGTGAGCTTCGGGACCGTGCTGCCGCTCCTCGACGAGACCCCCGGCTGGCAGGAGGTGTCCGTGCCGGGCGGCGGCCGCGGCTGGCTGTCCGCCGCGCACACCCGGCGCCGGCCGGTCGGTGGCCGGCCGCCGACGGCCACGCAGATCATCGTGGCCGCTCGCCAACTCCTGGGTACGGCGTACTTCGTGGGCGGTACGAGCGGGCTGGCGGTCGACTGCTCCGGGCTGGTCCACCTGGTCTACCGCCGGTTCGGGGTGACCGTGCCACGCGACGCCGACGAGCAGTACGCCCTCGGCGAGCCGATCGACCCCGCCGACGCCGAGCCCGGCGACCTGCTGTTCTTCGCCTCCGCTGGCGCCGCCCGCTTCGACCACGTGGCCATCTGCCTGGGCGGTGACGAGGTGCTGCACGCCTCCCAGGGCGCCTGGCAGGTCCTCGACGAGCCGCTCCCCGCCGCCCGCCGCGACGACCTCTGCGGCGCCCGCCGCTTCCGCCGCGGCTAAGGACTTCTCCGTCGATCAAGGACTTCTCCGCCGATCAAGGGCAAACGGTCGTGGTTCGATCTCCATTCCACGACCGTTTGCCCTTGATCGACGAGAAAAGCCTTGATCGACGGGAAAAGCCCTCAGCCGGCTACCGGGTACTGGGCCACGCTCCAGCCGCGGTAGCTGACGTGTGCGGTGTAGCTCGCGACGCCCACCCCGCCGTTGACCGAGGTGCCGATCACCTTGCCCTCACCGAGGCTGATCGCGACATGCCCGGTGCCGGCGGAGTTGTGGTACCAGACCAGTGCCCCACGCGGCGGGATCCCGCTCGTGTGCAAGTAGCCATTAGCCTGGATCCAATCTCCACCGATCTCGGCCGTGTTCCATCCCGAGTACGACCAGCCGTACGCCTGCGCGGTGAACGCGAGGCACAGGTTCTCGTACGACGCCGAGCCGAGCCGCGCGAACGCCCACGAGATGGCCGCGTTGGCGCCGCGCGGGTTGGCCCGGGCCGGGCTGCCGACGTAGGCGCACGCGTTTTCGACGTACCCGTCCGACCCGGTGTTGACGTACGCGTCGGAGACGAAGCCGCCGTTCGACAGCATGTCCCAGACCGTGCTGGTGCCGTAGGTGCCGGTGACCGCGGTGCCCTCGGTCTGGCACACGATCGTGACGGTGGCCCCGTCGGCGACCGTGGTCCACGCGTCGTACGAGGTACCCGGCGCGGCCCGCACGGTCAGTGCTGAGCCGGCGGTGTTGACGGTTCCGGTCGCCGCGAGGGCGGGCCCGGATGTCCCCAGGAGTACGGCTGTCACCGCTGTCGCGGTGACGGCGGTTCCTCGTAGGAACCGCCTCGGCGCAAGCGAACGCATGCCCGCAGTCTCATCGCCGTCGATACATGACACATACAACGCATGATCAAAGGACTAGCCGAGCGCGCGCAGGCGGGCGGCGACCGCGGCCGCCGGGCCGGGCGCCTCCAACTCGCGCCACGTGTCCAGCGCCCGCGTCAGGTACTCCTGCGCCGGGCGGGTGCGGCCGGCCGCGTCGTGCCACTCCCCCAGCAACGCCGCGATCGTGGCCTCGGCGCGCCGGTCGCCCATGCGCTGCAACACGCTGAGCGAGTCGGTCAGAAACGCCCCGGCCCGCCGCGGATCCCCGAACCGCAGGTGCAGCTCGCCGATGCTCTGCCGCACGTACGCCGCACACGCGTCGTCGCCCAACTCCTCCAGCAGGGCCAGCGCCCGATCCAGCTCCACCTGCGCGCGATCCGGCCGCCCCCACTCCTGCCGCAGCATCGCCAGGTGGTGCAGCGCATTGGCCTCGCGGTGCCGGTCGCCGATCTCGACGGCCATCTCGTAGGCCGTGGTCAGCCAACGCTGCGCCTCGTCGCGCCGGCGCAGCGCCAGGTGGACCAGCCCGATCGAGCCGGACACCACGGCCTGGTTGGCCCGGTCACCGCCGCGCGTGAACGCGTCCAGCCCGCGCCGGTACAGCCGCAGTGCCCGGTGATGCCGCCCCTTGACCCGGTGCACGGTGCCCTGCCCGCACAGCGCCAGCGCCTCCCCTGCCTCGTCGCCGGCCCGCACGAAGAGCTCCCGCGAAGCGTCGAACGCGGCGGCCGCCTCGTCGTACCGGTCGTGGTAAAGATGCAGCTGCCCGATGTCGCGCAGCAGGATCGCCTCGCCGTGCGCGTCGCCCACCCGACGGGCGCACGACAGTCCAATCTGGTGGGTGCGCCACCACACGTCGCGATGCGAACGCAGGTCGAAGAACGGCGCCAGCGCCGCTGCGATCCGCCACGCGTGACCGTCCAAGCCGGACAGTGAGGCCAACTCAACCGCCGACACCAGCGCGGCCCGCTCCGCCTCGAACCAGGCCATCGGATCGGCCACCAGCCGCTCCGCGCCGTCGAACGCCGCCTGCGGCGGCGCGAAGGACGCACCGAAGAAATGCACCGGCATCCGGTCCCGGGCCTGCGCCGCCAGAGCCAACCACCCATCGAGTACGCGGACCGTGGCGGCCCGCCGTTCGAGCGATCCTTCCTCGTCGGCGCGTTCGACCCCGTAACAGCGCAGCAGATCGTGCAGCCGGTAGCGGGCCTGGCCGGCGACGTCCATCCCGACGAGCTGCAGCAGGTTGGCGTCCACGAGGACGTCCACGGTGTCCTCCGAGTCGGACCCGATGAGCGCGGACACCACCCACGCCGGCACCGGGCCAGGACCGAGCGTGCCGAGCAGCCGGAACGCGCGAGCGGCTGCTGGCGGCAGTAGCCGGTAGCTCAACTCGACGCTGGCGCGTACGGCCAGGTCGCCCGCGCGCAGCTCGTCGAGGCGGTGCCGTTCGAGGCGGAGCCGGTCGGCGAGCACGGACAGCGACCAGCCCGGCCGCTGGGCCAGCTTGGCACCGGCGATCCGGACGGCGAGCGGCAGGTGCCCGCAGGCACGCAGGATTTCCCGGGCGCTCTCCGGCTGCTCGACCACCCGCCGCCGGCCGGCGACCCGCCCGAATAGCTCCTGCGCCTCCTGCTCGGTCAGGACGTCCACATTGACCTGGAGCGCGCCGGTCAGCTCCGGCAGCCGCTGGCGACTGGTCGCCACTACCGCGCAGGCGCCGGCGCCGGGCAGCAGGGGCCGCACCTGCCCGGCGTGCGCGACGTCGTCGAGCACCAGCAGCATGCGGGCGTCGGCCAGCCGGGACCGCAGGAGCGCGGCACGGGCCTCGACACCGTCGGGAATGACCACATTGGACACACCGAGCGCGCGCAGGAGCTCGGCCAGCACTTCGCGCGGATCGCGTGGCGCCTCGGTGGTGCCGCGCATGTCGACGTAGAGCTGGCCGTCCGGAAACGAGCCGCGCACGGCGTGTCCGGCGTGGACGGCGAGCGCGGACTTGCCCACGCCCGGCGCGCCCGAGATGGCGACCAGGGCCGGCTGCGGGCCGCCGGTCAGGTGTGCCACCACGCTGTCGACCAGCGCGGACCGGCCGGTGAAGTCGGGCGGATTCAACGGCAGCTGGCAGATCGGCCCGGCGGCGGGCGGGGTGGCGCCGAGGACCGTGTCGAACGCCGCGCGCAGCTGTGGGCCGGGCTCCACGCCCAACTCGTCGGCCAGGACCTGCCGCGCGTCCGCGTACGCCCGCAGCGCCTCGGCCGTACGCCCGCTCGCGTGCAGGGCCAGCATCAGCCGGCGCCAGAACCCCTCGTGTAGCGGGTCTGCCGCCAGCAGCCCGCGCAGCTCGGCAGCGGCGACGTCGGGCTGGCCCAGCCCGATGCGAATCTCCATCGCCAGCTCGACGAGCGACGTCTTTTGCGCGGTCAGCCGGCTGGCCACCGCCTCCCACGCAGAGCTGCCCGGCAGGTCTTCCAGCAGCCGCCCGCGCCAGAGGCCGATCGCCTCCTCCAGGAGCCGCAGCGCGCCGGCCGCGTCGCCGCCCTGCCATGCCTGGCGCGCCCGCGCCGCCCGGTCCTCGAACAGGGTCAGATCCAGCGCATCCGGGTCGACGCGTACGGCGTACCCGTGCGGTTTTGTCATGATGGCGTCGCCGGACAGGCGGCTGCGGAGGCCGCGCACGTAGGTGCGGAGATTGGCCACGGCGGACGCCGGCGGCTCGGCCGGCCAGAGGACGTCGACGAGCACGTCGGTGGAGACCACCCGGCCGGGCTGGAGCAGGAGCGTGCCGAGGAGGATGCGCGGCATCCGCCCGCCCAGGGGCAGCATGTGACCGCCCGCCAGCACCTCCAGCGGGCCCAGGACCCGGTACGAAAGGTCCGGCACGAGACTTGATCGTAGGGTGAAGAAGGGCACCCGGCTAGGTGCCCTTCTTCATTGCGGAGGGTCAGGAAGCCTTCACTACAAAGCGCGCCATCATGGCCATGTCCTCATGCTCGAGCATGTGGCAGTGCAGCATGTACGGCCCGAGGTGGTCGGTGAACGTGGTGAGGACCGAGAATCCCGTGTTCGCCGGGATGAAGAAGGTCTCCTTCAGCGCGGACTCGTAGGGCTGGACCGGGATCGCGGCCCCTTGTGTCGGGTTCCCGCTGGCGTCGAGTACCACTTGGAAGCGGCTCACCAACTGCCAGTCGACGTCGTGCAGGTGGATGGAGTGTGGCTGGGGCGAGACGTTCATGAACGTCCAGCGCTCGGTGGAGTTGAGCACCGGGTCAGCGTCGATCCGGTTAGGGTCGAACGCCTGGTTGTTGATCGTCCACTGTGTCGGCGTTCCGGCGGCGTTGGTCACCGCCCGCAGGACGAACTGGCGGTCCTTCGTGGGAGTGGGGAACGTCGGAGCCGGTCGCAGCGTCGCCGGTACCGAACTGGTCTCGGTGAGGTCCCGGTTGACGCGGAACTGCATGAGCTCCTTGGGCGGGTTGCCGGGGGTGGCGGGGGTGTTGGTGTCCATCAGGACCACGTTCTGGCCGAGGAGACCGGCGAAGTCCAGGACCACCTCGACCCGCTCGGCCGGCTGCAAGATGATGGACGTGCGCTGGATCGGGGCCGGCAGCAATCCGGCGTCGGTGCCGATCTGGGTCATCGGCGCCCCGTTGCTGAGCGCCAGGACGAGCGGGCGCCGGTTGGCGGCGTTCAGGATCCGGACCCGGTACTTGCGGTCGCCGACGTCGAAGTACGGCTGCGGCCGGCCGTTGACCAGCCACGTGTCGCCGAGCGTGCCGACGATGCTGAACGTGTAGGGGATCTGGTTGTTGGCGTCGAAGGTCTTGTCGGCGATGACCAGCGGGACGTCGAATTCGCCCTTCGGCAGGGGCAGGGCGGAGTCGAAGGCGTCATCGAGAATGAACATGCCCGCCAGGCCGTTCCACACGTTCCGGCCGGTGACGTCCATCCGGTGGTCGTGGTACCACTGCGTGACGGCCCACTCCGGCTCGCCGCGCTCCAGGTGCTCGTACGTGTACGTCCGCACGCTGCCGCGCGGAATCAGGAAGTCATTCGGCTGCCCGTCCTCACTGGGCCGGGAGTGGCTGCCGTGGTGGTGGATCGTCGCCCTGTCGAAGGTGACGGGTAGGTCGTTGCGGAAGCTGATCCGGCTCGTCTGGCCGCTCGGCCGCCGGATGGTCGGGCCCGGGTAGATGCCGTTGTACGTCCACATGCGGGTGGGCGGCCCGGTCGGCATGATCTGGACGTCGGCCTCCCGCATCTGGAGCGTGACCTCCGCACCCTGCAGAACGGGCGGGATCCGCAGCGGCACGCTGTACGGCACGACGGCTGCGCGGGCCGCCGACGAGAGGACGAAGTTGCCGACGGTGATCAGCAGGAGGGCGCTGCCCGCGGCGGCCCAGCGGGATCGGGCCCCGACCGGCCTGATTCGGCGCCGCGGCACCGGCACGGGCGCCCGGGACGCGAGGAACAGGCCGAGGAACGCGATCGGCGCACCGACCAGCAGCACGATGAACGCGTCCTGCACGGCGTAGGCGACAGTGTCCGCGCCCAGGCTGGCCTTCTCGTTGGGGTCGAACGGCGCGTTCATCGCCGCGCTCGCCTCCGCGGAATGGCCGGTGGTGTTCATCATCTTGTGGTGGGCCTGTGCGACCGCGTCGGCGTCGAACGTGCCCATCTGGACTTCGAGGTCGCGGCACTCCGCCGCGGTGTAGATGGCCGGGCACGCGTCGCTGTACTGGATCGCCGCCAGGTTCGGCTCGATCGCCGGGGCGCCCAGCGGTCGAGCGCGGCCCCCTGGACCGGTGCGGTCGCCAGCAGGAGCACGGCGAGGAGCCCGACGGTGGCGCCGGCCTGCGCCGGCACGCGCCAGGATCCGCCGTTGTGCCAGCAGCGCCGGCGGGCCAGCCAGGCGGCGCCGCCGACGGCCAGCAGTGCCAGCGGCAGCGCCAGCAGCGCGGTCACCAACATCTGTCGTGGTCCGGTCCGGCCACCGCCGGCCAGGACGTCCGGTGGCAGGATCCACCACCAGAGGGTCACTCCCACGGTCAGCAGCAGCGCGACGCCCAGCGCGTCGCGCACCCTGCCGACCGCGGGTCTCTTTGCGGTCCTCGTTGTCACGGGCCTCAACTCCTTCTCCCTCGTCGGGGTTTTCGGGCAGCATCGATCGCCCGGCGACCGCGCCGGGTCCACAGTGGATCCGTGCTAGCGGACGAACACCTCGCGCTGGAAGTAGTCCGCCCGTCCGCTGTCGTCGAGGAACTCGTTGAAAATCACGAACGGCAGGATGCCGATGTTGAACCGGGCCTGCACGTGCACCCGCATGAAGCCGTGGTCGAAGGAGGCGAAGAAGGCGGGTCCGCCGTCGGTGGCGCGGATGTCGGCGTAGTGCGGCGCCCCGGGCTCCGCCGCGGAGCGGCCGCCGCCGGTGACGCTGATGTCGGTGTAGAGGGTGATGGGCACCTCACCCCAGTCGATGGGGCCATCCGGTCCCGCGGCGGTGACCCGCAGGCACGGCTGTCCGTCGCGGAGCGAGATGCTCACCTCGGGTATCCCCTTGGTGGCCGCGTCGGTGTTGCGCCACCGGGTCAGCAGCCGATCCGGCACGATCGGGGCCGCGAGCATGGGCAGCCGGTCGTCGCCCCGGGCGCACGCGGGGTCGTCGTCCGATGCGGACGGTGGCGGCAGATCGTCCGTCGACTGCGCTCCGCGCCGGTGCAGGAACTCGCGGGACAGGTAGTTCACCCGCCCGCTGCCGTCGGTGAACGTGGTGAACGCGGCGCACACCATGACGCTGTGGAGCATGTTGGCCTGGATCTGGGTACGGGCGTGGCCGAGGTCGAACGTCGCCCGGTAGCCGCACACGTTGTTGGACGTCGGCCCGTCGGCGTACAGGCCGTCGAGGGGCACCTCGCCCCAGTCCCGGATCACGCCAGCGTGCGGGTCGGTGGCCCAGGCGTGCGCCCGCACCTGCCCGTCGCGCTCAACGAGTTCCACTGTGGAGATTCCCCAGGTGCGGCTGTTGGCGTTGCGCCAGAGGCCAAGGAGGGGCTTCAGATCGATCGGTCCGATGCGGACCGACCCCCCGTCGGGGAGCCGATCGACTTCGCGGAGGTACTTTGCGGTGGTGTGCGTGGTGGCCATGCCGCCCCCTGAAATCGTTGTGTTTCAATGTGAATCTTATTCGGTTAAGCGTCGACTTAGGACCGTCCAGAACCCCCGGGGGTGGCCCGGCGGGACACAGATCCCAGTAGCCGCGCCGAAACCAGATGAACGGCGCGGCGGCGTGATCCTCCGCCTGCCAGAGCGGCCCGCCCATGACGATCACGTGGTCGGCGACCGGAAGCGCCTCCTGAACGGCGCACACCGCCACGGTCATCGCGCCGTGCAGCACGGGCACGCCGAGGACCCATCGGAACGGCACACCCGCGAAGCGCCGCGCCGGCTCACCCGTCGCGAACGTCTGGGCCAATCGACGTTGCGCCGCCGACAGCACGCATATCCCGAACTGGCCGGCGTGCTCGATCGCCTCCAGCGTGCGGCTTCGGGCGGCCAGTGACACCAGCAGCAGCGGAGGATCGGCCGAGACCGAGGCGACGGCGGTCACCGTGCAGCCGACCGGGTGTCCGGCCGCGGTACCGGTCACCACGGCCACCCCGGTCGGCCAGCCGGCCATCAGGTCGCGGAAGCGGGCCGCCTCCGCCAGCAGCTCAGGGCTTGAAGAACGACGCGTCATGGTGACGTCCCAGGGCTCCACGCCCGATCGTGGCCAGGATGTGGTCGTCGTTGTCGTGCCGGACGTAGAAGGTCAGGTCGCGCAGGATCCGCTCGACCGGGCTGGGTCGTACCAGGCTGCGCGCGCCGCACGTACGGATGCAGTGGTCCACGGTGGACAGCGCGAGGTGCTCGACGACGTGGCGGGCCCGGGTGCCGGCGAGGCGCGCCTCCTCGGCGTGCCCCTCGTCCCACAGCCGGGCCACGTGCGCCAGCCACAGCCGGGCGGTGTCCAGAGCGACGAGCATGCCGCCGACCCGCTGCTGGACGTACGGGTCCCCGCCCTTGTCCTGCCGTTCGACGTACCGCAGGGCGTAGTCGTATGCCGCCTGCGCCGCGCCGAGGAAGCTCGCCGCGTAGTGCGGGATGAACGCCGACTGCCAGCCCTGCCGGATGTAGTCACCGGGCTCGCCGAGCTGCCACGCGCCTTCGATCGGCGTGTGGTCGAAGTGGACGACGTGGCTGGCCGTCGCCCGCATGCCGACCGGGTCCCACCACGAGGTGTCCACGGTGACCGACGGGTGCCGCAGGTCGCAGGCGAGCAGCAGCACGCTGTCGCCGGCGGCCGCGTGCCGCGCACCGCCGGGGCCGGCCAGGCTCACCAGCAGGATGGCCCAGTCCGCGCCGGTGGCGCTGGTGGCGAACGCCTTGCTCCCGTCGACCACCCACCCGTCCGCGGTGCGCGCCACCGCCGTCCCGAAGCGGCGCGCCTCGCCGGGCTTGGGCGCCTGCGGCTCACCGCTCCACGCCACCCACTTCTCGCCGCGCCGCACCACGCCCTCGAACCAGCGCTCCCGCTGCTCGCCGGTGGCGAACGCGTCGAGGAGCACGAGCGAGTTCGTGTGGCCTTCCCAGCAGCGGGCCAGCGACAGGTCGGCCTTGGCCAACTCCGTCGTCATCAGCCAGAGCGGGTACGCGTCGCCGCGCAGTGGCCCCAGTCCCAGCCCGCCGTGCTCGACCGGGACGGTCGGGGCGTTGAGGCCGGCGGCGAAGAGGTCGTCCAGATCGGCGGCGGGGAAGGTGGCATCGCGGTCGTACTCGCCGGCCCGGTCGGCGAAGCGGTCCCGGGCCAGCTCGGCGACCTGGGTCACCGCCTTATCGATGTCGACTGTCATGGCGAAGCCCTCAACTCGGGTAGAAGTGTTCGCGGACGTAGAAGGGATACCGGCCGCTGCCGTCCCCGAAAACGCTCGCGGTCTCGATGGTGAGCAGCCGCCGGTCGAGGTACCCGACCATGTCCACCCGGCCGACGGACAGCTCGAAGAAGGCTGTGAACGCGACCGCCACGCTGGTGCGGACGTCATGGGCGTACGCGCTGCCGACCGTCTCGTGCCAGTCGTGCCGGCGGGGCGTCCACACACCGTGCGGGCGCACCACCAGATAGCCGGCGCGCTCGGTGATCCGTACCCGGGCCAGCCGGGTGGCGGCCGGATCGACGTTGCGCCACATCCCGACCAGTGCCGAGGGGTCGAGCTGCCACGGCCCCAGCGGCGCCGTGGTCCGGCCCGTGGCCCGAGGGCCTCCGGTCGCCGTGTCCGCCGGCATCTCCAGGTCGCGGTGGAAGAACTCCCGCGCCCAGTAGGGCGGCGGCCAGCCCGCCCCGTTGAACGCGTGGTACGAGGTCAGCGCCAGCAACCCGCCCTTCGTGTACCCGAAGAGCTTCATGCTGCGCTGCCCGGTGTCATGGACCGCGGTGAACGCCCAAGCGGCGGCGGACGTCGGCGCCGTCGCGTAGCCGTCCGCCGCGATCTCGCCCCAGTCGTACGGCCGGGGCCGGCCCGCGCCGAAGACCCGCAGCCGCAAGGCCCCGTCGCGCTCGGTCAGCACCAGGCGCCGCACGCCCCGGAGCCGTCCGTGTTGCGCCAGGAGCCGAGCAGCGCCGCGTGGTCCAGGCACCGGTCATGGACCGCTGATGTCCGCATCAGTTCACCCCCGGCATCGTCCGGCCGGTCATCAGCCGGAACTGCTGCTCCGACTCCTCCGCGAGCACCTGGTGGCCGTCGACGGTGCGCAGGCCGCGCCGCCGGGCCGCCGTGACGAGCGCGCTCGGCCCGTCCGCCGGGCACACCATGTCCAGCACGGCGGCCCCGTCGTCGAGGTCGTCGAGGGCGAACGGCAGGCCCTTGTGGACGGTGGTGGCATGCACGACCAGCGCCGGGCCGGCGGGCCGGAAGCCGTCCAGCGGCGCGAACGGCAGGCCGAGCAGCTCGGCCGCCAGCCGGCCCCGGGTCTCGGTGCGGTTCACCATCGTGACGTCGGCGCCGGCGTCCCGGAGCGCCACGGCGGCGGCCCGGCCGGCACCGCCGCAGCCGACCACCGCGGCGGGGCGGTGCGCCAGCGGGATGTCAGCCCGCCGGAGCACCGCCGCGACGGCGGACGTGTCCGTCGTCTCCGCCCGCCACCGCCCCGGCGCCGGACCAGGGCGTTGGCGGCGCCGGCCGCCCGCGCCGCCGGGCTGGCCACCTCCGCGACGTGCAGTGCCGCCTCCTTCAAGGGCCCGCTGACGCACAGGCCACGTACCGGCAGGCCCAGGTCGCGGAGCCCCGCCGGTACGCCCGGCCAGAACCCGCTGAGGAACTCGCCGAGCCCCGGCAGGTAGAACGGGAGCAGCAGTCCAGGCACACCGCGCTCGGCGTACGCGCGGTTGTGCTGGCGCATCAGGTTGGAGGTCCGCGCCACCGGGCCGACCAGGCCGTACAGCTCCCGTAGCGGGGACAGCAGCGGAAACGGGTAGTCGCCACAGAGTCGCGCGACGTCCGGGGCATCGTCGTCCACTGTGGTCAGCTGGCCGGTGACCGCCGGGGCGCCCAACCACGGCGCGAGTAGCCGGCTCCACGTACCCGCTGAGCCGGCGCCGTATGCGGTGACGTCGCGGCGGCGCAGTGCGCCGAGCAACCGGAGCGGCACGAGCGCGCCCTCGGCGGACGTCACCGCCGACGCCAGCAGGTAACTCGCGGCCGGCACCGCCGCCATCGCCGCGAACGTCGCCCGCAGCCCGGCGAGCGGCAGCGCGCCGCCGTGCCAGCAGATCCGCCGGCGTGACGCCGGCACCGCGGCCAGCAGGTCCGGATCGAGGTCGTGGTCGGCCTCGAGGTCGACCACGTCGTATCCGGCGGCGACGGCGGCGGCCAGCCGGGCCCGGCGCACCTCCGGCGGGTCGGCGGCGCGCCCCCCGTACGCGCGGCTGCGCAGCGTGTAGATCAGCCCGCGGACGCCACCGCGGCGCAGCGGCCCAGGTGCGAGGTCGCCGGTCAGGTCCGCGCGTACCTGTAGGTGGGTGACGCCGGCGGGCACTGTGGACAGATCGGCTGGCCACGCCGCCAGGGTCGCGATCACGTCGGTCATGCCGGCACCACCCCGGGGGTTATCAGCCACTGGACAGCCGGCCGCCGTGCCCGAAGACTTGGCAGGCTGTGGACCGTATCTGGACGCAGTTCGCCGCGATCGCGACCGCACGCCACTGCAAGCGCGCCTTCCTCGACCGGCCGGTGCCGCGCGAGGTGCTGGAACAGGTGCTTGCGGTCGCCGGGCACGCGCCCTCGACCCGCAACGCGCAGCCGTGGCGGGTGGCGGTGGTGACCGGCGCGGCGCGGGATGCCCTGGCTTGCCGGCTGCGGGCCGAGTTCGACCGGGGCGCGCCGCCGCGGCCGGACTATCGCAACCGGCCGGACACCATCGACGCGGTGACCGGGGAACGGGCCCGGATCGCCGGCACCGGCCTGCTGCGGGCGCTGGGCATCGCTCGCGACGACGAGGCGGGCCGCCGCGAGCACCTGCGGGCCAACCTCGACTTCCACGGCGCGCCCGCGGCGCTCATCTTCCACCTGCCGGCCGACGCGGCGGCCGGCACGTTTCTGGAGCTGGGCTTCTTCCTGCAGAACACCATGCTCGGCCTGGTGGCCTGCGGCCTGGGCAGCTGTCCACAGTATAGTGTCGCCGGCTATCCGGACGTGCTGCGCGGGGCGTTGGGCCTCGGCGACCGGTTGGTGGCCTGCGGGCTGGCGGTCGGCTACCCGGACCCGACCGCCAGCGTCAACGGATTCGCGCCGGAGCGTGCGGTGCTGGCGGAGTACGTCGAATGGCACGATCAGCCACCGCCCTGCGGCTGAGCCTGGACGGCGCCGACCCCGACGAGGTGCTCCCGCAGCCGGGTCCGCACGTGCCCACGGATCAGGCGCGCGGTCCGCTGGTAGGCGACGGGCGGATCGGGCGACGCCGCCGGATCGGGAATGTCCTGCCCGGGGTCCAGGCAGTACGTCCGCCCGCTGGCCTCCGGGGCGAGCTGTTCGACGGCCGACCGCTGCGCCTGCGTCATGCAGTAGACGGCGTCGCTGTCCCGACACATCTCCCAGGTGAGCTGCCGGGCCCGGTGCCGATGGGCGGGCACGCCGAGCTCGCGCAGCGCGTCGACGGCCGGCTCGGCCATGGGCGCGCCGGCTGATCGGGCGGACAGGCCGGCGCTGCGCGCCACCAGCGTGCTGGCCGCCTCGGCCCGGACGATCGCCTCCGCCATCGCCGAACGGCCGGTGTTGCCGCCGCAGACGAACAGGATCCGGCGCGGGCTCACCACCACCGCCGGCCGGCGGACGGCCGCGCGCAACGCGGGATAGCTCAGCGCGAGTATGGCCAGGCCGATGAATGCGGTAGCCAGCAACTGCCCCGCACCCGGCGTGGCGATGCCGGTCAGCCAGGCCAGCCCGTACGACGCCACGAGGCCGGACAGCAGGCTGGCGCACCGGTTCGCGGGTACGCACCATGTGTACTCGCGCGGATCCAGGTAGATCAGCGTGCCGTAGATGAACAGCGCCTCGTAGAGCAGGCCGACCGCGAACGCCCCCAGCACCGCCGGGGTGAGCAGGAACGACGTGAACCCCTCACGCAGCGCGCCGAGGAACGGTCCGATGCCGATGAGTGCGAGGACCGCGCAGAGGCCGACCTGCCAGACCGCGGCGGACATCTGCTCCTCCACCAGATAGCGCCGGTCCACCTCGATATCGCCGGTCTTCGCGACCCGACTCATGGTCTCGAACCGTCCGATGTAGCCGGTCAGGTAGATGGCCAGGCTCAGGACCGCCGCGACCGTCAGGTGGTAGCTGTTGACGTCGGCCAGCGCCGTGACGACGGCCAGCAGGCTCAGCCCAAGGGCGGCCCACGAGTAGACGCGGACCCGGCGCCGGCGCAGCGCGTCGACGATCGGCGAGAGGACGAGCACGCCGCCACGCATCATCAGCAGCATGAAGAGGATCGACACCCCGGCGAACGTGTAGTTCAGCGTGGTGGTGGCGATGATAAGGGCCATGAAGAAGCCGGCCGTCACCGTCGTACGGCCGGGCCAGGGCAGGGATCTGCCGCGGACCGTCCGGCGACCGGCGTACCGCCACCAGCCGGACACGCTCAGGAAGGCCAGCGACCCGACGAGCGTGCCGAGCGCCGCCGCGGGCAGCAGCACGAGGCCGCCGACCCGGTCGTCCATCCCGGGCAGCAGCCCGCTGGACAGCGCCTTCGTGAGCCCGGCGTAGGGCGTGTACCAGAGGAAATAGCCGAGAGCGAGCCCCAGCATGCCGGAGCCGATCTGAGCTTTGCGGGTCATGAACACAACCGTTGCCTCCCCAGGAACGAATAGCGAACAACAATTGCCGCCTGCCGCACTCGACCGGCCTATCATGGGCCCCAATCGGCCGCAACTTGAGCGGCAAAAAAAATCGCTCAGCGCCACACACATGTACTCCTTCCCCACCCCCGGGAGGTTTCGTACTAGGCGGTTCCCCGGGGGATTGGCAGGTGCGGAGAGCCGAATTACGCTTCGCCTCCTGCCGCATAACCCCTGACCATCCGCGCTGCTCCGCACCTGGAGGTGACCGGGGCAGTCTCGTTTGCAGACGTCTTAGTTTCAGTAAAGAAATCCTGGGGAAAGGCGCGAAAAAATGACCAGCATCGCACAGTTGCGTACGTTTTACCTATGCGACAATGAGCTGAGCCTGTTCGACATCTGGGAGGGCGGCGCAGCCAATGGCGACTCCGTAACCCCATCGACGTACAGCACACCTTACCGGCAATGGATGATTGAATTCCTGCGCGGAGTCCTGGAGCAGGCCGAAACACCGCGGCTGATCAGCGTCGGCTGCGGCAATGCCGCGGTGGAATCGGAGATCGCCCGCGCCGGGTACGACGTGCTCGCGGTGGACGTCCTGGACCGGGCGGTGGAGATCGCGCGGCGCAAGGGGCTACGCGCCGAGCTCGCCGACATCCGCACCTGGGCGCCACGGCCGGGCGAGTGGGGCGTCGTGTACGCCGACGGCCTGCTGGGCCACATCTACCACCCGGACGAGGGTCTCGTGCCGATCCTGAAACACATCCACGATTGGCTCTCTCGGGACGGCATCTTGGTGATCTCCAACGACAGCACCCGCGAGGGGCGGGACACGCAGCCGGCGCCGGGCGTGCCGGTGCACTGGCTCTCCGCCGGCTATCTGCTGGAGCAGTGCCGGGAGGCCGGCTTCGACGACGTGGCGTTTACGACGTACACCTACACCCGTCCGCTGTCCGGCCCCCGCGACCGTGTCGTGGTGACCGCGCGCGTTTGCTCCCGAATCCACTAAGGACGGTGGCTCGGTCCGGGTCGCGGTGAGCGCCGCGACCCGGACCGCTCAGATCGGCCGCGGCACCACGTCCGCGCGGGCGTCGTTCGGCTGCAGCAGGCCCAGGGCGTACGCCTTGGCCAGTGCCGCGGCGCGGTTGTGCACGCCGAGCTTGCGGAAGAGGTGGCCCTGCGCGTTCTCCACCGTCTTCATCGCGATGCCCAGCGTCCGCGCCGTCTGCCGCACCGTGTGGTTGTGGCCGATCGACCGCAGGATGTCGTGCTCGCGGGCGGTAAGGCTCGGCCCCACCGACGGCAGCTCCGCGGACCTGGCCCACATCGCGTCGGTGAAGTGCCCGGTGGCGGACGGGTCCATCACCATGTAACCGGCGGCGGCCAGGTTGAGCACGGGTACGAGCTGCCGCTCGACGTGCTCGGCGTGGACGACCGCGAGGACCCCGTGGGTCAACGCCTGCTCCATGCCGCGCTGGTCGACGACGCCGTCGTGCACCATGATGGCCGCCCAGCCCAGCGTCGCGCCGATCCACCACTGGTCGGTGGTCGGGTTGACAAGCACGCGGACCACCGGCCCGCGGTGCGAGCGCAGCCAGTGCACCTGAGCGACCGCCTGCGGGCAGTGTTCGCGCACGACCGCGAGCCGGTGCGCGATCAGCGTGGTAACGACGCGGTCGAGTACGGGGCCGGGATGGCCCACGGCCACCGCGAGCACCGATCGCCCGGCCGGCTCGGCCGTCTCCTCGCTCGGGCGGGCCACGCGGGCCGGTGGGGAGCTGTCGATGATGCCCAGCGAGGCGGCGCGCGCCACGGCGTGCGCGGCGCTGGTCGCGCTCAGCTTCGCGTACACGCGACGCTTGTGGTTTTCCACCGTGCCGGGGCTGATGTCGAGCATCTCGGCGATCTCGCTGACGTGGTGTCCGGACGCGACGAGCAGGAGGATCTCCCGCTGGCGGGTGGTGAGCCCGCGGCCGTTCACGTTGGGCTGCACGCCGGTCGCGAGCGCCCGGAGCACCGACAGCAGGCCGCCGAGGCCGTGCGCGTACGGCACCACCGCCGCGACGCCCGACTCGCGGACCGCCGTGAACTCCTCGGTGGAAAGCCGCTCGTAGACGAGGACGAGCCGCATGAGCGCGAACCGGTCACGGAGTTGCCGGAGGGTCGGCACCGCTTCGCCTGGGCGGTGCCCCCCATCGATCAATGCGATGTCCGGACGCTGCAGCTCCGCCAACGGGACCAGGTTGTGCCCGTCGGCTACCCGCCCAACCAGCGTAAAGTCGGGCAGGCTGCCAAGATAGGCGGCCAGCGCCTCTCGACGGAGCTGGTCAGCGGAGCATACGGCTATCCGGCTCGCGCCTGGTGCGCTTCCGCTGCCCATGGGGCGCCCCCTAAAAGGAGCACGAGCACAATAACCATTAATAGATATGGATTTATTGGGGGCAGCATACTCGCTGTGCCGCGACTTAGCTACGCCTCACTTTCCAGGCCCGGATGATCGTCTGCTCGATCTCGTTCCCCGCCGCGTCGGCGGCGGTGACGCGCAGCGTGGCGAACCGCGCACCGGCCGGCGCCGCGGGCAGCATCGCGGTAATCGCCCGACCACGCGACGTGGGGATCGCTTGCCAGTGCGCTCCGTCGTCGTAGGACACCCGGACCGCGAGCACGATCGGGCCGCGGCCACGCGCACCCGGCTGATAGCCCGGCCGCAGCACCAGCGGATACGGCCGGTCGGCACGGACCACATTGGACACGTCGGTTGCGATGTCGTATCCAATCTGGAGCAGCGGAAGCACCTCCGGCCCGCCCTTTGCCGGCCGCCCGGACCGGAACGTCCAGGTCGTCGACGTCGCGGTCGAGGTCGTCCACCACACCCGTTCGTCGAACCTGTCCCGCACGACGTCCAGGGTCAGCCGGTACCGGGCGTCCCGCGCGGGCACGGTGAACTGGGCACTGGACGCCGCGCTCTCCCCCACGACCGTGTCGCCGCGGCGCAGCGTGAGCCGCGTCCGGTCCGAGACGCGGTCGGCCCACCCGTACGCGCCGGCCAGCCCGTCCGCGTACGCCGGGACCGCCACCCGGATCGCGTCCCGGGCCCGGTTGACCGGTACGCCGTACGCGTAGTCGACCAGCGCCTGCGGCATGGCCGGCCGGGTCAGCGCGGGAAACCACACCTCGTGCACCCGCTCGCCTTGCCGGTATCCGCGCAGCGGCCCGAACATCGTCCCCTGCGGCCGGCCGAGCTGGTACGCCTCGGCGCTGGCCTGGTGCCGCCACGTCACGCCTTGCGCGCTGACGTAGTCGGTGCGCCGCAACGCCTGGGTCACCGGGCGGGTGAACGCGAGCGCGACGTCGATGCCGGCGGTGAACCCGGCCCGCGACGACAACGCGCGCATCTGCGTGCCGTGCCCGTGAAACTCGGTGTCCACGGTGGCCAGTTTCAGTTCCCGTCCGGTGTAGTGCAGGTCGGCCGGCACCCGTCCGGGCTCGGGCAGCAGCAGGTCGTAGCGGTACGGGCTGACCGGCGTGCCAGTCAGGGCGAGTCGCATGCCGGTGCGCAGCCGCTGCGCGTCGGCATGGTCCAGCGCGTACACCGGGACCGCGCTGCCGTACCCGTTCGCGTAGAAGTAGCCGGGCTGCGCCGCGGTCAGGAACACCACCCGGGCACCGGCCGCGCTGGCCGCCCGCAGCCGCGCCTCCGTCCCCTCGTCGGTGTCGGCCGCCCGGATCAGCACCGCCGCACCGCGCGCGGCACCCAACTCGCCCGTCGTCCCGTCGCCGCCGTCGACCAGCCGGAGCGCGGCCGGGCCGTCCAGCAACGGCGAGTTCGGCAACGGCCGCGGATCGACCAGCCGGAACCCGCCCGCGCCGGTCACCTCGGCGGTGAGTTCGGGCGCCGCCAGCTCCCACCGGCTGGCGAACGTGAAGGAGCCGACCGACACCGGCCGGGTCGGCGTGGCGTACAGCCGCTGGGCGTAGTCCGGGTTGGGCGAGTAGCCGAGCACGACCGATCGGGTCGCGGTCGCGCGCTGCCAGGCCAAGCCGACCCGGGTCACCGCGGTCCGGTGCGCGGTGTCCACGCGCAGCTCGGTGCCGGCCCGAGCGTCGTACCGCAGGGTGCGGTCGCCGGTGAGCACCAGTTCCGGCTCGGCGATCATCGTCATGTCGCGCGGGAACCCGGCCGCGTCCAGGCTGTGCACGTACGTGGCCATCGCGTACCGCCCGGCGGGCAGCTCTATGGTGGCCGCGCCGTCGACGAAGTGCCCGTACGCCATCTGTCCACTGTCGAGGTTCCACAGCTCGACAACGTTGGGGTAGCCGAGCGCCGGCTTGCCGTCACGGTCCACCGCGGCGACGGTCAGCGTCCGGATGGGCGGGGTGACCATCGCGCCGATCGGGATGCGTAGCTCTTGGCCGCCACCGCGCGCGGTCAGCAGCCCGGCGTACGGGTTCGGCGCGGTGGACGAGGCGTCCAGCCGTACCGTGGCCGTCGCCTGGCCCCGGGCCGGGACGGTCAGCCGGGCCGGCGACACGCTCAGCGCGGCCGGCTTTCCGGTCGCGCCCGCGTCGGTGGCGCCCGCCGACAGCGCCAGCGTGACGGGGCGGTCGCCGGTGTTGCGATAGACGACCGGTGCGATACGTGTGCCGGAACCCGCAGCCACCGCGCTGAAGGACACTGTCGCCGCGTCGGCGCGGACCCGCTGGCCGAGGGCGGCCGGCACGTCGACCCGGCCGGCGCCCTGCGCCCACACCGGGATGTCCTGCCCTGGGCGTGCGCTCGTGACCAGCGCCGCCTTGAGCTGGTCCGCCCGCCAGTGCGGGTGCCGCTGGGCGAGGAGGGCCGCGGCGCCCGCCACGTGCGGCGCCGCCATCGAGGTGCCGGACATCGACGTGTGCCCGGCGTCGACGACCTCGCCGAGCGTGGTGCCGGCGGCGCGGGCGGCCACGATGTCGACCCCCGGTGCGGTGATCTCCGGCTTGACGGCCGCGTCGCCGAGGCGCGGACCGCGGCTGGAGAAGCTCGCGAGGGCGTCCACCTTGGACACGGCGCCCACGGTCAGCGCCGAGGCCGCGGTGCCCGGGGTGCCGACCGTCTGCATGCCCGGCCCGGCGTTCCCGGCGCTCACCACGAAGAGCGCTCCTGAGCTGGCGGTCAGCGCGTCGACGGCGTCCGCGACCGGATCCGGGCCCTCGAACGCCTGCGCGCCGAGGCTGACGTTGACCACCCGGGCGCCCTGCGCGACCGCCCACTCCATCCCGGCGATCACCCAGGACAGGTCGCCCGACCCGCCGCTGCCCAGTACCTTCCCGACCAACAGGTCCGCGCCGGGTGCGACGCCCTTGCCGGCCCGGTCCCGGCCCGCGATGGTCGCCGCGACGTGGGTGCCGTGCCCGAACCCGTCGACCGCGTCGGCGTCCTCGGTGAAGTTGGCCGCGGCGGTCACCCGGCCGGCGAGCGCCGGATGCGCCGGGTCGTAGCCGCTGTCCAGCACGGCCACTTTGACGCCGCGGCCGTCGTACCCGGATCGCCATGCCTCGGGCGCGCCGATGTGCGGCACGCTGTCGGCCAGATCAGCGCGGACCTTGCGGTCCAGCCAGATCTTTCGTACGCCGGTGGACAGCGTCGCCGGGCCGGCGACGATCGACGCCCAGAACTCGTCCGCCCGCGCCTTGTCCTCCGTCACCGCGACGGCGCCGATGCTGGGCAGCTCGCGGCGCGGCGTCACGCCCGCCCGCGCGGCCCGCAGGGCCGTGCGGTCTCCGGTGATGAGCAGCGGCAGCGTGGTCCGTGCCGCGTCGTGAAAGCCCTCGGCGACCAGGTCGGTCACGTTGAAGAGCGCCGGGTCGATCCGACCGGACCGCAGGTAGGGCCGGGCCTCGTCCGGGATCACGTAGACGTCGCCGTCGCGCTCCTCGAACTGGAAGCCTTGGTGGGCACCATCCACTGTGACCACATGCTTGCCGTCGGCCAATGTGGACAGTTGCACGACGTGCCCGGTGACGAGCGTCAGGGTGTCCAGCTGGCCGCCGGCGGCCGAGGCCGAGGATGGCGCGAGTGCGCCAGAGGGGGGCTCGGCCCCGGCTGGTCCGGCGGCCGCCGTCACGGCGGCGAGAGAGGCGATCGCTGCAATTACAGAGCGTAATGACCTGACCACGACTTCCCCGTCATGTGGCGGCTCTAACAGCGAGCAGCGTCACACCTTGTCATCAAGGCGGTAAAGGATCTACGGTCAGCGCAGTCGCGCCATGTCGCAGATGCGTCAACGGGGGTGTCCACCGTGCTCCAGGCCGCCGGGCTCAGCGCCGCGGAGGAGACCACGTACCTCTCGCTGGTACGCCAGGGCGGCGCGCCGCTCCCCCAGCTCGCCGACCGCGTCGGCCTGACCGCGGCCGGCGTCCGCCGCGCGGTCGCCGGTTTGCAGCGCAAGGGACTGGTGCACCGCACGCCGCCACCGCACGAACGGGTCGTCCCGGTGCCGCCGGACCTGGCGGTGGAGCAGCTGGTCCGCCGGCGCATGGAGGAGCTCGAACGCACCCGGGAGGCCGCGCACCAGCTCGCCGACGAGGCGCAGCACCTGGTCGCCAACCGGCGTACCGAGGAGCTGATCGAGATCGTGTCCGGCCGGGCCGCCGTGGGACGGGCGTTCGACCGGATCCAGCGGACCGCCCGGCGGGAGATGCGGGTGCTGGTGGCCCCGCCGTACGCGAAGCCGACCGAGGTCAACCGCACCCAGCTCGACCGGGAGGCCGCCGGCGTCAGCTACCGGGCGGTGTACGACGCGGCCGCCCTCGCCGACCGCGACATGGCGGCCGCCGCCGCGACCCACCTGCGCGCCGGCGAGCAGGCCCGCCTCATCGACGTGCTGCCGACCAAGCTCGCCATCGCCGACCAGGAGCTGGCGCTGCTGCCGCTGGCGTACGCCACGGCGGCGCACGACGCGGCGCTGCTGGTGCATCCGTGCGGCCTCCTCGACGCGCTGATCGCGCTCTTCGAGACGGTCTGGACGCTCGCCACCCCGCTGTCGCTGGCGGACGCCGACACGCCGCGGGCCGACTCGGCCATCTCCGGCAGCGACCGCCAGCTCCTGTCGCTGCTCGTCGCGGGACTGACCGACGAGGCAGCCGCCGCCCGCCTGGGGGTAAGCCGGCGGACCGTCGTGCGCCGGGTGCAGCACCTCATGGAGTTGACCAACGCGCGGTCCCGACTTCAGCTCGGCTGGCAGGCGCGGGAGCGTGGCTGGTTGTAATACCTGGCACTATTGAGCGGTTATGACGCTCACCGACCTCCGCCCGGCCGACGCCGGCCCCGACGCGCTCTTCGACGCGTTCTCATCCTGGGCCGCGGATCAGGGGCTCACCCTCTATCCCCATCAGGAAGAGGCGCTTATCGAGATCGTGTCGGGCGCCAACGTGATCCTGAGCACACCGACCGGCTCCGGCAAGAGCCTCGTCGCGCTCGGCGCCCACTTCGCCGCCCTCGCGACCGGCCGCACCACCTTCTATACCGCACCCATCAAGGCGCTCGTCTCGGAAAAGTTCTTCGCCCTCTGCGAGGCGTTCGGCGCGGCCAACGTGGGCATGCTCACCGGCGACGCCAGCGTCAACGAGGACGCGCCCATCATCTGCTGCACCGCCGAGATCCTCGCCAACATCGCCCTGCGCGAGGGCGCCGAGGCGGACGTCGGCCTGGTCGTGATGGACGAGTTCCACTTCTACTCCGAGCCCGACCGGGGCTGGGCGTGGCAGGTGCCGTTGCTGGAGCTGCCGCAGGCGCAGTTCGTCCTCATGTCCGCGACGCTCGGCGACGTGTCGTTCTTCGAGAAGGACCTGACCCGGCGCACCGGCCGGCCCACCGCCGCGGTCCGCACGGCCGCACGGCCGGTCCCGCTCTTCTTCTCGTACGTCACGACGCCGTTGCACGAGACCATCGAGGAGCTGCTGAGCACCCACCAGGCGCCTGTCTACATTGTCCACTTCACCCAGGCGGCCGCGCTCGAGCGGGCGCAGGCGCTGATGAGCGTCAACCTCAGCACCCGGGCGGAGAAGGACGCCATCGCCGCCGCCATCGGTGACTTCCGGTTCACCGCCGGCTTCGGGCGTACGCTGTCGCGGCTCGTGCGGCACGGCATCGGCGTGCACCACGCCGGCATGCTGCCGAAGTACCGCCGGCTCGTGGAGACCCTCGCCCAGGCCGGCCTGCTGAAGGTGATCTGCGGCACCGACACGCTCGGCGTGGGCATCAACGTTCCTATCCGGACGGTCCTGTTCACCGGGCTGAGCAAGTACGACGGGGTGCGCACCCGACTTCTCAAGGCCCGCGAGTTCCACCAGATCGCCGGCCGGGCCGGGCGGGCCGGGTACGACACCGTCGGCAACGTCGTCGTCCAGGCCCCCGAGCACGTCATCGACAACGAGAAGGCCCTCGCCAAGGCTGGCGACGACCCGAAGAAGCGCCGCAAGGTGGTGCGGAAGAAGCCACCCGAGGGCTCCATCGGCTGGGGCAGGCCGACGTTCGATCGGCTGGTGGAGGCCGAGCCCGAGCCGCTCACGTCGAGCTTCGCGGTGAGCCACTCCATGCTGCTCAACGTCATCGGCCGCCCCGGTGACGCGTTCGCCGCGATGCGCCACCTGCTCACCGAGAACCACGACGACCCCGCCACCCGGCGCAAGCACATCCGGCGGGCGATCGCCATCTACCGGGCCCTGCTGGCGGCGGGCGTCGTCTCCTCCACACCGGTCCCGCACCTGACCCTGGACCTACAGTTCGACTTCGCGCTCAACCAGCCGCTGTCGCCGTTCGCGCTCGCCGCCATCGACCTGCTCGACCGCGAGTCCCCCACGTACGCCCTCGACGTGCTCTCCGTCATCGAGTCCACCTTGGACAATCCGCGCCAGGTGCTGTCGGCGCAGCAGTTCAAGGCGCGCGGCGAGGCGGTGGCCGCGATGAAGGCCGAGGGCATCGAGTACGAGGCCCGCCTGGAGCTGCTCGACCAGGTGACCCACCCGAAGCCGCTCGCCGACCTGCTGGAGGTCGGCTTCGAGGCGTACCGCAAGGGGCACCCGTGGGTGGCCGACCACGAGCTGTCTCCCAAGTCGGTGGCGCGCGACATGTACGAGCGCGCGATGACGTTCACCGAATATGTCAGCTTCTACGGCCTGTCCCGCTCCGAAGGGCTGGTGCTGCGCTACCTCGCCGACGCGTACAAGGCGGTCCGGCAGACCGTGCCCGACGACGCCAAGACCGAGGAGCTCATCGACCTCATCGAGTGGCTCGGCGAACTGGTCCGCCAGGTCGACTCCAGCCTGCTCGACGAGTGGGAGCGGCTGCGCTCCGGTGCTTCCACCGCCGACGAGCGGGCCGCGATGGCCGATCAGCCGCCCGCGGTCACCCGCAACGTCCGCGCCTTCCGGGTGCTCGTCCGCAACGCGCTCTTCCGCCGCGTCGAGCTTGCCGCCCTGCGCCGGTACGACGAGTTGGGCACCCTCGACGCCGAGTCCGGCTGGGACGCCGACGCCTGGGCCGACGCCCTGGAGCCGTACTACGACGAGCACGACGAGATCGGCACCGGCCCGAACGCGCGCGGCCCCGCCCTCCTGATGATCGATCAGGGCCCGGACCGCTGGCGCGTGCGCCAGATCCTCGACGACCCCGCCGGCCACCACGACTGGGCGATCACCGCCGAGGTGGACCTGGCCGCCTCCGACGAGTTGGGCGCCGCCGCGGTCAGGATCATCTCGGTCGGCGACGAGTAGCCCTTGTTGTTCTGTACTGGTTTCATCGACTTTGACCGTTAAGGCACTCATCCTTTCGGCTATCCCCTGCCGGCCGAATGGGCTACGGTGAGGTAAGTCGATATTGCCGAGGCGCTGGGACGCCACCAAGGGGAGACCACCGTGACCCACGCTCTCGTTACTTCGACCACCTCGGATGCCGGCACAGACGCGGCACGCGACGACGGCGCCGACCTACTGGCCGCCCTGGCGGCGCTGCCCGCCCGCCACCCGTCCCGGCCCGCGCTGCGCGAGCGGACGATCACCGCGTTCGCCCCCATGGCCCGGCACCTGGCACACCGCTATCACGGCCGCGGCGAACCCCTCGACGATCTGATCCAGACCGCGATGGTCGGGCTGATCAAGGCGGTCGACCGGTTCGACGCCCAGCGGGGCATCGAGTTCGCCGGGTTCGCCATCCCCACGATCATCGGCGAGCTCAAGCGCCACTTCCGGGATCGCACGTGGGACATCCGCGTGCCACGCCGGCTACAGGAGCTGCGGCTGGCCATCTCCGAGGCCAACAGCACCCTGTCCCATCGGCTGGGCCGCTCACCGACCGTCGCCGACATCGCCGGCCACCTGGGGCTCACCGAGGAGCAGATCCTGGAAGGGCTGGAGGCCGCCCGCGCCTACAACAGCACGTCGCTGTCCGCACCGCTATCCACGGACAGCGACACCGAACTCGGCGACACCATGGGCGGGCCGGACCCGGAGTTCGAGCTCGCGGAGCTGCGGATCGCGCTCGGACCGGCGCTGGCCAGCCTCGACGCGCGCGAGCAGAAGATCCTGCTCCTGCGCTTCTACGGCAACCTCACCCAGAGCCAGATCGCCGACCAGATCGGCGTCTCCCAGATGCACGTGTCCCGCCTGCTGACCAAGGCGCTAGCCAAGCTGCGCGGCCGCATGGCCGACGCCGCTTAGTTCGTCAACCTCTACTCGACTGGCACCCAGCCGGCGGTCATGAGGGCGCGCCGGAGCTGATCGGCCACCTCTTTGGGGCGGTGGCGGACCTGCCAGGCGGAGAAGCGCAGGATCCGGTCGCCGGCGATCCACACCTCGTTCTGCCGACTCATGTCCGCCTCCCAGTAGCGGACCTGCATGTGGTGCGCGCCGTCCACCTCCACGTGCAGCTTCCAGGCCCGCCAGTACGCGTCGAGGTACCGCGTCCGGCCGCTGGCGTCTTTGCGCGGCTCCTGCAGGTCCGGTGGCGGCAGGCGGTGCCGTCGGCAGAGCTTGACGAAGTCGATCTCCGATAGCGCGGTCGCGCCGCCGTGGGCGTACTGCGCAGTCTCGACCACGAGCGCGCGGCGCCGGGCCCGTGGCAGCTGCTGCACGACGGTGATGATCTCTTGAGGCGTGACGATGCGCTGCTGGCAGCCGGCCGCGATGATGGACCGCGCCTCGTTGTCGCCGCGTGCCCACCCGGCCGCGTCGACCAGCGAGCGGGGTGTGCTGGTCCGCATCGGCCGACCCACTTGTAGGTGTTCCTGCGGCAGCGAGCGCGTGCGGTGTACGCGCACGCCCGGCATGCCAGGCGGGAGGTGCCGCCGAGCCGACGCAGTGGTACGGCCCTCCGGCACGAGCAGATCGATGGGCTCGGCCCGAAAGCCGCGCAGGCCCGACTCGGCGGCCGCGGCGAGCCCGGCGAGCACCGCACCCCGCCCACCGAGAGCACCGCGACCCACAGCTGCTGCAGATGGTTCAGCTCACCCGGATGGCTGACCAGGACGCCCCGGCACCAACGCCGCCAGCGACCGCTGGCGATCAGGTGGCGCACCTTGCCCGCGCCCAGCAACCCGACAGCCTGCTTCGTGCTCAGCACACCGCCCTGCTCGAACAGCACCCAGTCCAACTCGCGCACTGGGCCAGTTCACCGGAGATGTTGACGACTTCCTGTCGTTGGGACGACACAAAGTCGTCAACATCTACGACACGGTCAAGCCAAGTTCACGTCGACGAAGCGGCCGCGGTAGATCGTGACGTCGTCGTACAGGTCCTGGCCGTTGAAACTGTTGACGTTGTACGACACGACGAGCTTGCGGTCGGTGCTCAGCTCCGGGTGCACGTGCGGGTTGTAGGTGAACACGTTTGGGTTGCCGTAGCTGCCCAGCAGCCCGGTCTCCGGCGTGTTGTAGAGCAAAGTCTTGCCGGTGAACGGTCCGGTCGGGCTGCCGCCCAGGTACCCGACGATTTTGGTGCTGAACAGCTCGGTGGTGTCCTGGGTGACCAGGAGCCACTGGCCGCGCCACGGCGTCACGCTGTACTCGTTGCTGACGCCCTCCAGCACGCGCGCCGAGTCGGCCTCGCTGGTGGACCACCCGGACCCGGTCCAGTACTGCCAGCGCCCGAGCGGGTTGCGCCCCGCCGCCCGGGCCACATGGAGGTACTTGCTCGCGCCGAGGTCCTCGACGCCGTAGATGTAGAGGTAGTTGCCGATCGGCTGGAGCCAGGAGGCCCAGGTCACCTCGATCGAGGACGGCAGCGGACGGATGTCGATGACGCGGTTCAGCCGGCCCACGGACATCCGGGCGAGGTGGTTGCCCATCCAGGCGAAGTCCCACGGTCCGTCGCCGGTCCGGCCGAACTCGACGACGGTCTGGTACAGCACGCCGCCAAGGGTGATCCCGGCGCCCACCCACCACCACCGGGTGGGGTCGTCGGGGGCGAGCAGCGTGGTCGGTTCGGCCGCCGTACCGCCGTGGATCGTGGTGAGCTTGCGTCCATTTTGGACGATCATCGAGTTGCGCAGGAAGGGAACGTCCATCGGGCGGCTGAGGTCGGGGTTGACCGGGCCGAGGAAGGTGTCGGAGTAGATCCAGAGCCGCTTTCCGCCGGGCAACGACGTGGAGTACGTGCTGTCGGCCCCGGTCCAGCCCACACCGGAGTTGCCGTACGTGTTGAAGAGGTTGTTCAGCCCGGCGTTGGGTGACGCCGACGGGGTGAGGACGGGGCGGGGCCAGCGGCAGCGGCCGGGCGGGCGGACAGCACGGTGAGTGCCGCGGCGCCCGCCGCACCGCCGAGGAGGGTGCGACGTTGCATGACTCTCCTATCCAGTGACTATGCAGGGGGAGCGATGCCGGGTTGACGGCGAGCAGGCCACCGTCCACCCGATATTCGGCGCCGGTGACGAACGACGCCCGGTCGCTGGCGAGGAACGCGACTACCTCGGCGACCTCTTCGGCCTGTGCCACCCGGCCAAGCGGGTGGCTGCGGCCCCATTGCGCGATGGTCTCTTCCACAGTGGAGCCGCCACGGAACAGGTCGGCGGCCCAGCGGAGCATGGGTGTGTCCACGGAGCCGGGGCAGACGGCGTTGACCCGGATCCGTTCGGCCGCGTGGTCCAGGGCCATCGACCGGACCAGCGCGTTGATCGCGGCCTTGCTCGCGGCGTACGCGGCGACGCCTTGCTGGGAGACGAACGCCTGCACCGAGGAGACGGCGACGATGGCGCCGCCGCCCCGCGCGCGCAGGTGCGGGACCGCTGCCCGGCAGGCGAGGAAGACGCCCTTGAGGTTGACGTCGAGGACCTCGTCCCACAGCGCCTCGGACGTCTCGACGACCGTGCCGTACCGCTGTATGCCGGCGCTCGTGACAAGCACGTCGATGCCGCCGAAGCGTTCGACGGCGGTGGCCATGAGCCGGTCCATGTCGGCCGCGACGGTTACATCGGCGTGGACCTCAGCGGAATCGTCAAGTCCACAGGAGACGACCGAGGCGCCAGCGTCGGCCAGCCGGGAGACCACCGCGGCACCGATGCCCTGCGACCCGCCGGTCACCACGGCGACCTTGCCCGCGAACTCCGTCACGGCAGCACCTCCACGGCCCACGTGAGCTCCTTCGACGAGGATGGCGGCAGGGACAGCGCGGTCCCGTTGGCGACCGCGTCCGGCAGGCCGTTGGTCGGGTAGCTGGAGAACGGTTCGAGGCCGGCGACGTACGCCTGGCCCCACCACGGGTAGTCCGTCGTGTCGCCGAACTCGTGCCACATCCACAGGTACGGCAGCACGGCCGCGTCCCACTCCACCCGTACGCCCGGACCGGCGTCCGGCCGGCGAAGCTCGTACCAGCCCTCGGTGAAGCCGGTCAGGTACAGCACGTCGCTGGGCGACCCCGGCGCCGGAACCACCGACAGGTCGACCGACCCGCCGTCGGGCGTGGGCACGACCGGCCACGGGTACGGCCCGCCCGCCGCGACCGCCCGCCGCGGCGGGTTGAGGGTCGTCTCGTGCGGGATCACCGTGATCCCCGGCGGGAGCGCGATGCGGGCGCCCGGTACGAGGAACGGCGCACCGTACGCGAAGTGCTGCCCCCACATGGCGTGCACCGCCACGGCTGACTCGTTGGTCAGCGTCTCGGCCGCTTCGAGGCGGGCGACGCCGGAGCGCAGGCGCAGCACCTTGGACACCCGGTACGGCATGCGCCGGGTACGCACGGTGAGGCGGACCGCGACCTCCGCGGGGTCATTCGCGACCACCGCACAGTCCCACGGAAGTCCGGCCGCCTCACCGTGCTGCGCCATCGCGGCACCCCGATAGGCCGCCGGCGCGCCTCCGTTGGGCAGCACCTCTTGCCAGCCGCCCGGGTAGGTGTCGAAGAAGTCGTCGGACGGTGGCACCGGCCAGCCACCGCGCGGCGAGAGCCACACGTAGTCCAGATCGCGCGGCTTGTGGTTGAACTCGACCACGTGACCGCCGTGCAGCAGCACGGTGATCCGCAGCAGCTCGTTCTCGAGCACTACGGCCGGGACGCCCCGCAAGGTAGCGAAGTGGACGCGGCAACTGTGGTTTCTCATGACGGGTCCGCCCAACGGTCGTTCGGCACCAACGGATACCACCCGGGCCGGGCCGGGTCCCGGTCGTACGGATAGCCACCCAGCTCGCGGTAGAGCTCGGCGTACTGGGCCACCCGCTCAGGGTCGAGCCGCACGCCGAGCCCGGGCCCGTCCGGCACCGTGATGGCGCCGGCCACATAGGGCATCTTGCCACCGGCGATGACGTCGTCGCGGAGATGGTGGTAGTGCGCGTCGGCGGCGTGCGTGAGGTTGGGCAGCACGGCGCCGAGGTGCAGCATGGTGGCGAGCTGGATGCCGAGCTCGCCGGACGAGTGCACGGCGACGCCGAGCTGGAACGTCTCGCACACGGCCGCCGCCTTCACACACGGCCGGATGCCGCCCCAGAACGTCGTGTCGAGCAGGATCACGTCGACGGCGGGATCGCGTACGTTCGTGGCCAGCTGCTCGAAGTTGACGACCACCGTGTTGGTGGCCAGCGGGATGCCGAGGTCGCGCAGCTGGCGCATGCCGTTCAGGCCCCACGTCGGGTCCTCGAAGTAATCGTTGGGCAGGTCCCGGATCGCCTCACCGAAGCGGCGGGCCTCGGCCACCGACAGCGAGCCGTTCGGGTCGTGGCGCAGCCGGTCGCCCGGGAACGCCTTCGCCAGGGCCCGGTAGCACTCCAGCTCGTACTCGGGCGGGAAGACACCGCCCTTGAGCTTGTGGACGGTGAAGCCGTGCTCGTCCCGCAGCGCGCGGGCGTGCGCGACGAGCTGCTCGGGGGTGCGCACCTCCCCGAAGCCCGCGTCGGTGGCCAACCGGAAGAACAGGTACGACGCGAACGGCACGCGGTCGCGCAGCTTGCCGCCGAGCAGGTCGTACACGGGCACATCGAGGTGCTGGCCGATCAGGTCGAGGCAGGCGAACTCGATGGCCGCGAGCAGCTGCGTGCGGTTGTTGTAGAGACTCGCGGTCGGGTTGGCGATGGCGAACCGCAGCGCCTCCAGCGCGAACGGGTCGTGGCCGACCAGATACTCCCGCAGGCCCCGGACCGCCGCCTCGGCACTCTCGCCCCCACCGCCCAACTCGCCGAGGCCGACCAGCCCGTTGTCGGCCTCGACCTCGACGATGGTGCGGACGAAGCGACCCCAGTGCGCGCCGTTGGAGTGGCGCAGCGGCGCTTCGAGCGGGACGGTGACGGTCGTGGCCCGGATGTCGACGATCTTCATGAAACGGACACCGCCACAAAGCCACCGGCCGGCACGGTTACCTCGATGGCGCCATCCGATATGGACAGTGGCACCAGGGAGCGCTCCAAGCTGGTGCCGAGGAAGGCATGCCGGACCCCCGGCACCCGCAGCGTGGTCGACAGGGGATCAGGAGCCGCCGAGGCCAGATACACCACCAGGTGGTGACCGCGCCGCGACGGACCGATCGCGGCGACGCGTACCAGCGGATGGTCCACAGAGGCAAAACGGTCCGACGGCGGCGCCGGCTCGCCGGAGCCGGTGAGGGGCACGGCCACGAACGGGTCGGTGAGCCCGGCGGCGACCCCGAGCCCGAGCGCGCGGGGTTCCGCACCGGGCTCGGAACCGATCGCGTACCGGAAGGTGGTCTCGCCCTGCTGCTGCGCCGGGAAGTTGGTGTCCCAGATGTTGTTCATCGCCCAGGAGTAGACGGTGCCCGGCTCGGCCGGCTCGGGCGAGAGCGTGGGCGGGAACGGCGCGTACGGCAGGTAGATGTCGCCGAACATCACCAGCGGCGCGTGCAGCGTGGCCCACGCCGCCGTCACCTCCCCGTCCTCGAACGCGACCCAGTGCCGGATCGGGGTCATGTGGCTGGCCGCGCCGGGCACCGTCGGCGCGTCGCCGCCGCCTACCCCACCGGTCAGTTCCCACGCGACCGGCGCCGGCATCGCGAACGGGAACGCGAAGAAGACGCTCTCCTTGGCGGGCGCGCCGTCCTTGTAGAGCCGGTTGGTGACGTCGACCCGCGGCACGCCCGCGGTGAGCGTGACGGTGGTGCGCAGCCACTGCACGCCGTCGCCGTCCAGCTCGACCTCCAGCGTCTCCCCCACCGCCGTACGCGTCGCGCGCACGATGCCGGCGCGCCGCCCGATCGACCGTCCGGCGAGCAGCGCCAGATCCCCGTGCGGGGCCTCGATGTGGCCAGAGAGGTGGTTGACGTGCGGCGCGGTCGAGTAGCGCTCGTGCACGTACTGGTTCATGCCCGCGTACGCGGTGCCGTTGACCAGGTCGCGCCCGGCCCGCTTGTCGAAGATGGACGTGAGCCTGCCGTCGCGCGGATCCACGCTCACCCGGTAGTACTCGTTCTCGATCTGCCAGCCGTCGAGGTCCGCCACGGGAGCGGGTCCGGAGCCGGCGACCACGTCCACCCGAGCCTGCCCGACCGCGGGCACGTCCGCGACGACGAACCACAGCCGCCGCCCGGCCGGCCGGGTCGGCCACTCCTCCGGGCGTACGGCCTCCTCGTGGTGCGGGAGCGTGGCCCCGGAGCGGGCATCCACGATGGACACCGGTGCGTCGAGCGGGGCCACGCTCGCCGGCAGGAAGACCTCCGCGAGGTCGGTACGGTCCGTCGGACCCAGGTTGGCGATCAGGTACGACGTGAGCGCGCCCGCCGCCGGAGCCAGGCGCGCGCCGAGCCGGTGGGCGCCGGCGTGCCGCAGATCCTCCGCGTCGTCGGCGCCGGAGTACGCCATCTCGCACTTGCGGGCCCACTGCATGCCGCCGGAGTCGAAGCCGTCCTCGTGGTCGTGCCACGGGTTGGCGGCGCCCCAGGTGTGCTCGTCGAAGAGGCCGAGCTTGTCGTAGACGGCGTCCACCTCGGCGGTCGCATCCGTGCCAGCGAGGGTGTGGAGCGTCTCCGCGTGCCGTACGGCGTGCTGGGCCCGCCGGGCGTAGCCGAGCGGGCGGGCACCGGAGCCGAGCCCGTCGGCCCACCAGTCGGTCCAGTCTCCACTGTGCTCGGCGAGGCGCTCCCCCAGCCGCCGCTCGGCATCCACGAAGAACTCGGTGTTCGTCGACATGCGCAGGCGTGGGTATGCGTACGTGGCGTTCCACTCCCGTACCACCGACGGCGGCACGATCGACGGCCCGGCGTTGTCCGCGTTGCCGCCCTGCACCCGCAGGTGCAGTACGTCGTGCGGGTACGGCGGCTTCGTCAGCGCGACGCCGTCGAGCCCGCTCCAGCCGAACGCCTCCCGCCCGTACGGGACCGCCCGGTTGGCCAGCGACCACAGGTAGCCCGGCAGCAGGGCCGCGGCGGCCGGGAAGCTCTCCGCCAGCCCGACGACGTTGCCCTCCATGTACGCCATCCCGTGTGGCGTGTCGGTGAACCAGACCAGCAGCCGGTTGCCGGCCGGCGACCGCCACCAGAACGGGCGCCCGAGGTCCTGACCGCCGGTGAGGAACGGCACCGAGCGGCCGGCCCAGTTGTGCGCGGCGGACAGGTAGCGCACCCCGGCCGCGGCCAGCGCGTCGACGAACCCGACGACCGCGCCCGGTACGTCGGTGTGCATCGCCGACGTGATCGGGATGTCGTGCCGCTCCCGCAGGTCGTCGGTGAAGCGCAGCATCCGGTGCAGTTCCTCCACCGAGCACGCCTCGGTGTGCAGCTGGAACGGCATCGCGGTCACCTCGATGCGGCCCTCCCGCGCCAGCGACACGAACCGGTCGACCGCCGCCGCGTCCCGCGAGTCCAGCCAGCGCCGCACCGGCAGCGCCGACTCGACCGTCCACCGGAAGCGGGCGTCGTCCGCCCAGTCGTCGGTCGCGGCCGCCAGGTCCAGCGCGGAGTCCAGGTACTCCAGGTGGTTGCGCAGCACCACGCCCTGCCGGTCGGTGTAGCCGATGTCCAGGTGCGAGTGGTGTACGACGTGGACCGTCCACTTGCGCTGCGGGTGGACGACGAGCGGCGCCTCACCAATCCCGGAAACCGACACGGTGACGGTGCGCGGTGCGTCCACTTCGGGTAGCCACAGGTCCTCGCCCGCGCTCGCCCGGTCGATGACCGTCTCGCCGTCCAGCAGGGCGATCGCGGCCCCGTCCGGCGCGCCGGTCACCCGGACCGCCTGCCGCAAGGGATCCCCGCGAAACAGGGGCAGGGCAGCCGCGTGGACGTCGCCGGCGATGGCCGTCATGCCCGCCGCACGGAGCGTGCCGCGCATGTCGTCGTAGCCCGGCGAACCCAGACTCGCCCGCAGCAACCGACTGGTCAATCCAACTCCCTAATACTGGCCGAGGGTCAAGCCCCGGGCGAAGATGCGCTGGGCGGCCAGGAACACGACCACCGTGGGCAGCGACATGAGCAGTCCGGCGGCGAGCACGACCGGCACGGTGCTACCGGAGTAGGCGCTGGACAGCGACGACAACGCGGTCATGACCGGCCGCACGGTGTCGGTCTGCGAGAGCGTCAGCCCGAAGAGCAGGTCGTTCCAGACGAACGCGAACTCCAGGATCAGCACCGCGCTCAGGGCCGGCACGGCCAACGGCAGGTACACCCGCCAGAAGATGCGCCACACCGACGCACCGTCCACCCGGGCCGCCTCGTAGATGGAGTACGCGACGCCGGTGAAGAAGCTGCGCATCACGAGCGCGGCCAGCGGCACGCAGATCGCGGTGTAGAGCAGCACCAGCCCAAAGCGCCGGTCGTACAGGTCGGCGCTGCTGTAGCCGAGGAACAGCGGGATCAGCAGCATCTGGGTGGGAAACATGGTGCCGCCGAAGAGCAGCATGAACCACCAGAAGCCGGCGCGCAGCCGCAGCACCACGATGGCGTATCCGGCCATCGCGCCGATCACGACCGCAGCGGCCGGCGAGACGACGCTGTAGAGCAGCGTGCTGGCCAGGCTCGGCCCGAGCCCGGCGGCGTCCCAGGCCAACCGCACGTTGTCGATGAACCCGAAGTCGCTGTCCGGGATCCAGATCCGGGACGTGTCGTACTCCGTGCTGGGGCGGAACGCGTTGACCAGCAACAGATAGATCGGGATCAGCCACAGTAGACCGAGGGCGCCCAGCACCAGACGGCGGATCATTCCAGCGCCTCCCTGCTCGTGACCTGCCGGCGCATGTAGGCCAGCGTGATCGCCCCGGTGGTGAGCGTGAGCACGAGCGCGACCGCGGAGCCGTAGCCGTATTCGCCGGCCACGAACGCGTCGCGGTACATGGTGACCGCGAGCGTCTCGGAGTTGCGGCCGGGTCCGCCCTGCGTCGTCACCCAGACGATGTCGAACGTCTTGAGGCCCGTCACCAGCGCCAGCCCGACCACGACGGTGGTGAGCGGGGCGAGCAGCGGCCAGGTGACGTGCCGGAAGAGCCGCCAGCCGCTGGCGCCGTCCAACCGCGCCGCCTCCAACGGCTCCTTCGGGATGGACTGGAGGCCGACGAGGAAGAACAGCGCGTTGACGCCGGTCTGCTGCCAGGTCCACGCGACGATCATCGAGATCGTGTTCCACGGCTGTTCCTGCAGGAACGACGTGCCGGCGCCGGGCAGGTGCAGGGCCGACAGGATGTCGTTGGCGGCGCCTCCACTCTGGAGGATGAAGCCCCAGATCACGCCGAGGCCGGCGCCGGACAGCGCGTACGGCAGCATGAACGGCAGCCGCAGCCAGGTGCCGCCCTTGATGCCGAAGCTGAGCACCGCGACGAGCAGGCCCAGGCCGACCGGGAAGACGGTCGTGCCGACCACCCACATCAGCGTGTTGCGCACCGATGTGGACAGGGCCGGGTCGTCGAAGAACCGGACGAAGTTGTCCACGCCGACCCACTGCGGCGAGGTGAGGCCGTCGTACTCGGTGAAGCTGAGCACCACCGTGTAGAGGAACGGCGCGTAGAGCAGCACCACGACGAGGATCGCGCCCGGGGAGACGAACCCCGTCGCGCCCCACCGGGCACCGCGATCGCCGCGCCGCCCCCGCCCCCCAGCGGCCGGAGCCGCCGGAGGACGGGTACGCGTCGCCGTGGCGACCGGCATCAGCGACCCTTCCAGTACTCGTCGGCCGCCTTCTGGATGTTCTGCAGCTGCTTCAGGTAGCTGCCCGGGTCCACCATGAACGCCCCGAACGCGTCCAGCGCGGCGGTGAGCACCGGCGCCGGCGCGGCCTCGAAGTACCGGTTCGCCAGGGTGTATTCGCCGCCGCCGGCCGCCTTGGCGATCGTCGCCAGGCCCGGGTCGGGGATGGTCACCTTGGGGTTGGCCGACACGTCGCCGCGGCTGTTGGCCCACTTCTCCTGGGCCGGCTGCTGCACCCACCACTTCATGTAGTTCATGCTGGCCTTGTCGTCCGGCGCCTTGGCGAGCGAGCACAGTGGACCGCTCTCGAACGCCACCGTGTTTTTCGTCTTGGCCGGGTCGACGTTCGGGATGACGAACATGCCGTAGTCCGAGCCCGGTTTGAGGCCCTGCTGGGTCATGCTCGTGTTGAACCAGGTGCCGAAGATGCCCATCGCGGTCTTGCCGGTCTTCAGCTGGACGGCCGGGTCCTCCTTGCTGCCCGCGTCGGAGAAGTAGCCGTCGTCGATCATCTTCTTCCAGCGCTCCATGACGGCCACGACGCCCGGGTCGGTGTACTTGGCCTCACCGGTGGCGAGCTTGTTGTACAGGTCCGGATCCGTGCCGATGAGCAGCTGCTGGAACCAGACGAAGCTAAAGAGGACGGACGTGTGGTAGAAGGGCTTGATGCCCTTGGCCTTCAGCTTGTCCGCCGCGGACATCAGGTCGGCCCAGGTGGTCGGGGGCTGGATGCCGTTCTGGTCGAGGACCTTCTTGTTGTAGAACATCACCCAGTACGAGATGTTCAGCGGCACGCAGTACTGCTTCCCGCTGTACGTGTACGTCGCTTCCAGTTCCTTGGACAGGTCGCCGGCCGCGACCGCCTCCTTCCAGAGGTCGGTCGTCTCCGCCACCTGGCCGGCCTCGACGATCTCCTCCAGCCGCCCGCCGGTCGACCACGTGAAGAGGTCCGGCTTGTTGTTGGTCCGGAACGACGCCTTGATGAACGCCGAGTACGTCGGCTCGTCCGTGTAGCCGACCGGCGACATGCTCACGCCGATCTGCTCCTTGCTCAGCTTGCCCAGTTCCTCGAAGAACGGGCTCCAGGCGCCCTTGTCGTTGTAGAGCTTCAGCTCCGTCTTGGTGCCACTGCTGCCGCTGTCGTCGCCGGAGTCGCCGCCGCATGCGGTCAGCGCCAGCGAAGCGGCAGCGACCAGAGCGGTGAGTACGCGTGCCCGCACGAACATCACCCTTCTTTGATTTCCTCGTTGGTAGACAGGCGGCGTGCGACCACGTCCGCCACGTCCTCTAGGTGTCGCCGCATGAGCCGGCGGGCCCGCTCTTCGGACCCGGCTTCGATGGCGGCGAGGACGGCCCGGTGCTCCTCGTGGTCTCGGGACCGGTCGTCGAAAATCTGCAGGATCTCTCGCTGCTCACCGGCGTGGACCGACAGTAGCGAGTCGAGCACTTCGTGCAGGATGCGGTGGCCGCTGGCGGTCGCGACGGCGCGGTGGAAGGCCATGTTGGCCTCGTGCAGCCGCGCGTCGTCCCCGTTCAGGTGCTGCTCCGCCGCATCAAGGGAGCGCCGCAGCGCCGCCGTGCTGGCCGGGCTGCGGTGCCGTGCCGCCAGGCCGGCCAGGTACGGCTCGACCAGCAGCCGGGCGTCGAGCAGCTCGACGAGCTGGTCGGCGTCCAGGGTGGGCAGGTTGGGGTTGGCGATGACAACGCGGTCAAGCGCGGCATTCACATACATGCCGGAGCCGTGCCGGATGTCGATCGCACCCGTGGCCTGCAACTGGCGCAGCGCCTCGCGGATGGTCGGGGTCGCGACGGCGAACCGCTGGGCCAGCACCCTTGCGGCCGGCAACCGGGCGCCGGGCGCCAGCCCTTCGCTGCGGATCATCTCGACGACGCGGCTGATCAGCGCGTCGGACAGGCTCCGTCGCAGCAGCTCGTCGTCGGTGACCGTCACGTCCGCCCCTCCCGAGGTATGTTTCTGCTCGGTTAAAAGTGAGCAAGAGATTAGATGACTTGTTCACCTGGTGTCTAGCCCTCGCGGCGGGCGAGACGCACAATGAGCTGTGTCCGCCACTCCACAGCCCGTCGTGCGGCGGGGCCTGCTCGACGAGGTGACCGACCGGATCCTGGCCCACATCCGCGACCAGGGCCTGCGCCCCGGTGACCGGCTGCCGTCCAACCGGGCCCTCTCCGAACGCTTCCTGGTCGCCACGCCCACGCTGCGCGAGGCACTGCGCCGCCTCGAAGCCACCGGCGCGGTCGAGATGCGCCACGGGTCCGGCGTCTACGTCCGCGCCGACTTGTCCCGGCTAATCATGATCAACCCCAACCGGCTGCGGCTGGACGGCGCCGCGCTCCTCGACCTCCTGGAGGCCCGCGAGCTGATCGAGCCACACCTGGCCGAGGCGGCCGCCCGCAACGCCTCCGACGCCCAACTCGACGAGCTGGCCGCCAACCTCGACCGGGCCGGCCGCGCCCTCGACGAGGACGCCGCCCTGCACACCGCCAACATGAACTTCCACCGGACGCTCGGCCGGCTCGCCGGCAACCGCGCCCTCGCCCAGGTGCTCGACTCGCTGATCGACCTCCACGACCAGGAGCAGCGGCACATCCTCACCCTGTACGCCGACCGCGACCACGACCACCACGTACACCTGGCGATCCTCGCGGCCGTCCGCGGGCGCATGCCGGTGAAGGCGCGCCGGCTCATGACCGAGCACCTGCGCGACGTACGGGACGTGGTCATCCGTGCGCTGGAGGCGTAGCGGTGGGGTGGACCGACCGCCTCAACGCGACCCCCGGCCGCATCCGCCTCGGGCCGGTCGACGTCGACGTCTACCACTGGGCCGAGATGGCGGACACCGTCGTCAACCCGCCGCACCGGCACACGTACTTCGAGCTGTGCTGGGTCGAGGACGGCGCCGGTGAGTTCATCGTGGACGGTCGCACACACCCGATCGGGCCGGGCTCGCTGCTGTTCGCGCGGCCGGGCGTACCCCATCAGATCATCAGCCGGCACGAGCCCGGCATCCGGCTCGCGTGGGTGGCGTTCCACCTGCGCCTGACCGGGGACGACGGCGACCTCGGCGCGCTCTTCGACGCCTTCTCGACGTCCGCGCGGCCGCTGGCGCACGACGCGCAGGCGCGGGTCGCCGCGCTCTGGACCGCGTTGCGGGCCACCGGCGCCGGTCCGGCGCTGCCGGGCCAAGACGCGGCCGCGACGTCCGTCGCCCAGGCACTGCTCGTCGCGCTCGCCCAGGCCGGCGCCGACGCGCTGCGGCCTCAGACCGCCGTCGCACCGGACGCGGGGGCAGCAGTGGTACGCCAAGCGACGCGCTATGTGCAGGACAATCTCGACCGTCCACTGTCGGTGGAGGAGCTGGCCCGGCACGTCCACCTCTCGCCACGGCAACTCACCCGGCTCTTCACCCTCCATGTCGGACAGTCGCCGGCCGGGTACGTGGAGCGGACCCGGCTCGACCACGCGGCCGCCCTGTTGGTCCGCACCGACCTACCCATCAAGCAGATCGCCGACGCGGTCGGGTACGGCGACGTGCCCGGCTTCACCCGCGCCTTCTCCCGCCGGCTGGGCACACCACCTGGCCGCTTCCGGCACGCGGCGACCCTACAACCGGTCTTGTCCGTGTCTTGAATCGCCAAGCCGGTGACCGGCCCGCACAATGACCATTCGCGGGGGCGGGTCACAGACTTTCTCCCATGAGCCCACTTACCGCAGATCAGATCGACCAGTTCGCCGCCGACGGATACGTCCTCCATCGCCAACCCGTGCTGCCCGCCGAGGCGTTCGGGCGGCTGAAGGGGATCTTCGAGGAGCACCTGGCCGGCGCCTCCCGGGGCGACAGCGGCGAACTGGACATGCCGCACCAGCGCGATCCGCGCCTGCTCGACTTCCTCCTCGCGGACGAGGTGCTCGACCTCGTCGAGCCGGTCATCGGCCCGGACATCGGGCTGTTCGCGAGCGCGTTCCTGTCCAAGGAGCCGTACAGCGGCCGGGCCACGCCCTGGCACGAGGACTCCTACTTCTGGCAGGACCGCTTCGACCGGATGGACCGCATCGCCACGGTGTGGCTCGCCCTCGACCCGGTGGACCGGGAGAACGGCTGCATGCGCGTCCTGCCCGGCACGCACCTGGACGCCGGCGCCGAGTACGAGTTCGCCGACCTCGACACCCACTCGTTCGACCGGGTGGTCAAGGGCGAGGTGGACGACTCGCGGGCGGTCGACTTCGAACTGGACGCCAACCAGTGCTCGCTGCACGACGCCCGCATCATCCACGGCGCCGATGCCAACCGCAGCGCGCGCCGGCGGGCCGGCTACACGATCCGCTACTTCTCCCAGGAGTTGCGCTTCGACCCGGCCCACCCGAAGAACGCCGGCCACCAGCTGTGGCTCGCGAGGGGCCGCAACGTCGCCGGCAACCCGGTGCAGAACTGATAGGAAGGGCCCCTTGCTATGCATAAAGCGATAACAAGGGGCCCTTCCTTGCAACTCAGCCGAGGAGGTGAGCCAAGGAGCGCGCGACCAGGTCGTCGCGGGCTGCTGGGGCTAGGCCCTCGATGCCGAATCCGGTGTAGACGGTGTCCCGGGTGAGGACGATGCCGCCCTCGTCGAACGCCGTCTGGGTACGGGTCCAGTCGTTGCTGTTCGGGTCGGAGCCCGGTGCCGGCCCGGCAACCGTCCAGCCGCCGAGGTCCGCCTCGAACGACGTGTCGGCCACCGGCGAGCCGTTCGCCGTCACCCGTACATCGTCGATGAAGACACCCAGACCCTGGGTGGCCCAGTCGGAGGCGTACGAGATGGACAGCTCGACCTGCTTACCCGCGTACGCGGACAGGTCGACGGCCCACTCCACCCAGCCGCCCGACGCGCCGGTCGCGGCGTTCCAGGAGCCGGTGGTGCCGGTCGGTGAGCAGTCCGCGGCCTGGTAGTGCGCCAGGTGCGGGTGCAGCTGCGGGACCCAGCCCGACAGGCAGCTCTCGCCCGTCTCGGTGCCGGTGTGCCCGTTGGCGTCCGGCAGCGTGGTCCAGTTGTCCGTGCCCACCTCGTGCGCCTCGACGAAGAGGAAGTCCCACTCCGCCTCGGTGTCGTACGAGGTCCAGAAGCGCAGCTCGCTGCTTGACGCGCCGGTCAGGTCGACCGTGCGCATCAGCCGCTTGTACGACTGGTCCGACTGGCCACTGTAGACGTACCAGGAGCCGGTCAGCGGGTCGAACGGGGCCGCGCCCGGCCGCTGCCAGTCACCGGCGATCTCGCTGCGGAACTGCGGGAACTGCGCCGGCGGCAGGAAGCTGGACGTCGGCAGGAACGACGCCGTGTGGTTCTGGTTGTTGGCCGAGCCCGCCGCGTTGAGCGTGCCCGTCCAGCCGGTCAGCTCGCCCGTGCCCGCGATCGGGTAGTGCGAGCCGTCCGGCCCCGTGCCGCCACCGCTGACGTACGTGTGCGCGCCGAGGTAGTACTGCTGGAAGTCGTTCACCAGCGGCAGGCACACCAGGTCATTGGGGTTGGTGCACTCGGGCGGTGCGTACGGGTTGTAGAAGTACGCACCGTTGGCGGCCTGGGCGAAGAGCGCGTTCTGCCCGGTCGCCAGCAGCTTGCCACCCTCGTTGAGGTAGTCGCGGACGGCCAGTTCGGTGTCCAGCGCCGCCTTCGCCGTGGTGCCCGGCACCTGGCCCGGCGACCGCATGATGACGTCGTCGCCGGTCTCCCAGACCACCGCCTTGTAGTGCGAGAGCACACCGAGCGGGTGCGGTGCCTTGCGGCCCTGCGTGTCGAAGTCGTACACGTCGCTGGTGTAGCCGGCCGCGGTGATGGCCGCGACCGTCTCGTCGGCGTACTTGGCGGAGGTGAAGCCGGCTTGCACCGGGCTCAGCCCGGTCACGTCCTCGGCCGCGAGCACCAGCACCTTGCCGCCGATGTCGCTGGCGACCGTGTACGTGAAGTGCGTGCTGGCCACCGTGGCCTTCTTGCCCTTCTTGCCGCTGAACCACACTTCGACCTTGTCAGCCGGCTTCGCCCCGGTGACCTTGCCGCGGACCTCGGCGTAGTAGTCGTCGTGCGTGTCGCCGTACCGCTCGCCGCCGCGCCACTCGTTGACGCCGACCGTCTTGGTGTAGCCGCCGTTGATCCGGTAGTGCATCCGCACGTCCTTCAGCGCCCGGCGGACGACCGTGGCGACCGGCTGGTTGCGGCCGAACGAGGTGTCGAAGGAGTCGACCACGAAGTCGGGCGTGCTGAGACCGACCACCGAGACCGGGTCGTCCGGGTCGAGCGCGGACTTGCCGACCGCCAGCGCGAACGGGATGTTCTTGGCGACCTCGGCCGCGATCAGGTCCTCGTCGTCCGGAAAGATGAACGTGCTGACGCAGTCTTCCGGCACCCACTCGTCGTCGGGCACCGACGCCGAGACGGTCTGGCAGGTCGACATCTCCGGGGTGAAGCCCAGCGTGCCGTACTTGACCGTGGCGTGCGTGTCGGTGTCGCCGTTGGTGATGTAGAGCTCGGCCGAGATGTCCGGGTCGTAGCCGGGCACCGCCGGGTTGGCGTCGTCGCCGGCCATCACCTTGTAGATCTCGTCATCCGGGGTCGGCGTGCTCTGCTGCCAGCCGACGCCGTACAGCAGCAACTCGGCCGCGGAGTGGTAGTTGATGAGGAACTCGAAGCCGATCCGGCGGAAGAACCGGTCGAACGCCTGCGTCTCCGGCTCGGAGTTGGGCCCGGTGCCGCGGAACGTGTCGCTCGCGAGGTCGGTCGACGAACCCTCGTTGTCGTAGCCCCACTTGACCGCGTAGTTGCGGTTGGGGTCGACGCCGTCGAGCGTGGTGATCTTGCCATCACCGTCGTTGTCGCGCAGGTTCTTGCGCCAGAGCCGGTTGTCTTCGCTCGTGAACGTGTAGTCGTACCCGTCCGGGTTGGACACCGGGACGAACCACAGCTCGGTCGTGTTGACCAGCTTGGTGATCTCCGGGTCCTTGCCGTAGCCGTCGAGCACATGGTGGAACAGCCGGCGAGTCATCTCGGGCGTGATCCACTCGCGGGCGTGCTGGGCACTCATATACAGCGTCGAGGGGCGCTTTCCGTCCTCGATCCACTTCGCGTCCTTGGTGACCTTGACCGCGATGATCGGCTTGCCGTTCAGCGACTTGCCGATCGTGGTGAGCTTGGCGATCTTCGGGAACTTGGCCGTCGTGGCGACGAACTCTTCCTTGAGGCCACCCGGCCCGCTGTACGGCCGGAATACCCCGTCGCCCTGCGCGGCCTGCGCCCGCAGCGCCTGCGACGCGGCCATGCCGTCCACCTTCTTGGGCGAAAGCTTCACGCCCTTGGTCGCCAGCTTGGCCGCCTGGCGCCCGCTAAGCACGGCCTCCACCGCCGAATTACCGGACTTGTCGGTGGAAATAGCCGTGTCCTCCATGTCGACACCGGCCGCCCGAAGCTCGCCCAGCTGCGGTGGCGTCAGGGTGCCGACGTATACCTCCAGCTTGTCCGGCGCGCCGGGTTTCGACGGCGCCTGCGCGCTCGCCGGTATGGCCGGTAATAACGCACCGGCCAGAGTGAGCACGCAGGCGGTCGCCAACCGTGCTGTCCTCATTGCGCCTCCTCTATGTTGAAAGACGTCCACGCGTGAGCCTCCTGTTACGCGCCGTAGGTGTCAATCACCCCTTCGGTCGCGGCGCGGTCTAAAATCACGGTCGATGAGCCGGTGGACCTGCCCCCTTTGCGACCGCGAGTTCGACCGGACGCACCAGTCACACGTGTGTGTGCCCGGAATGACCGTTGACGAATGCTTCGCGCCCTGGCCACCCGTCTACCGTGATATATACGGCGCGCTGGCTGATTTTATGTCCACATTGGGCGCTGTACACGCCGACACGGTAAAGGTCGGTGTTTTCCTCAAGCGCCAACGCAAGCTCGCCGAGATCCGGCCCAAGGCGCGCTGCCTGTCGCTCGACGTGGTCCTGCCGCGGCGCGTGGACGACCCGCGGATCGCCCGCACGATCCCCGTCTCGGGTGACCGGTTCGCCCACCTCGTAAAGCTGACCAAGGTCGAAGACGTCGACGACCAGGTCCGCGCGTGGCTCGCCGAGGCTTACACCGCCGCCGGCTGAATGGCGGTTTTCCAGAAGTCGTACTCCACCGCGTCCCGGGTAATGGGGGTCGCCCTTGACGCCGCCGCGGACGCCGGCACGTCCGCGGACGGCGTAATCAATGACGCCGACGCGGGGGTCCCCGCGGCGGTAACCGCGAGGACGCCCGCTATCCCAACGACCATGTGGCTGACGAAGCCCTCATGGCCGGCGTGCTCCTTTTGGGGACGACCTCACGCAGTCTGCGCTAGCAAAACGCCCAGGTCACTAGCCTGACGCTGCGCAAAGGTGCCATGTCACTAAGGCGCCAAGCCTTGATCGAAGCGGGTAGCGAGCAGATACTTGACTCCTCAAGCGTCTCATAGAAGGGGATAAATATGGACATCCTCGTACTGATCGGACGCATCCTGTTCTCCGCCCTCTTCATCGCATCCGCGCTCGGCCACCTCACCCAGACCAGAGCCATGGCCGGATACGCCGCGGCCAAGGGCGTCCCGCAGGCATACGCGGCGACGTTGGGCAGCGGCGTGCTCATCCTGGTGGGTGGGCTGAGCGTGCTCCTCGGCATCTGGGCCGACCTGGGCGCGCTCCTGCTCGTCATCTTCCTCGTGTCGACGGCGGTGCTCATGCACGCGTTCTGGAAGGAGACCGACCCGCAAGCGCGCCAACTGGACATGATCCAGTTCCAGAAGGACATCGGCCTGGCCGGCGCGGCCCTCATGCTCTTCGCGCTCATCTCGTTCGCCGGCGACGCGCTCGGCCTCACCATCACCGGCCCCCTCTTCAACATCAGCTGACCGTGATCAGGGCGTCCTTCAAGTCGTGCGAGCGACTTGAAGGACGCCCTGATCACGAAGGGGGGCGGCGCTGGGGAAAACCGCTGGGCAGGGCGGATACCCTGGTAGGGCGATGGAGATCAGGTATCCGCCGGAACTGCCGGTCAGTCAGAAGAAGGACGACATCCTGGCCGCCATCCGCGACCACCAGGTCGTGATCGTCGCCGGCGAGACCGGCTCCGGCAAGACCACCCAGCTCCCGAAGATCTGCCTTGAGCTGGGCCGCGGCGTCGAGGGCATGATCGGCCACACCCAGCCGCGCCGGCTGGCCGCCCGCACGGTCGCCGACCGCATCGCCGAGGAGCTGGGCACGCCGCTCGGCACCACGGTCGGCTTCAAGGTCCGCTTCACCGACCGGGTCAGCGAGGGCACCCAGGTCAAGCTGATGACCGACGGCATCCTGCTCGCCGAGATCCAGCACGACCGCATGCTCCGGCGGTACGACACCCTGATCATCGACGAGGCGCACGAGCGCAGCCTCAACATCGACTTCATTCTGGGGTACGTCAAGCGCCTGCTCCCCCGCCGCCCCGACCTGAAAGTGATCATCACCTCGGCGACGATCGACCCGGAGCGCTTCTCGCAACACTTCGGGGACGCCCCCATCGTCGAGGTCTCCGGTCGGACATACCCGGTCGAGGTGCGCTACCGCCCGCAGGAGGACGAGGAGCAGGACCAGATTCAGGCCATCCTCGACGCGGTCGACGAGCTGTGCGCCGAGGGGCCCGGCGACATCCTGGTCTTCCTCAGCGGCGAACGGGAGATCCGCGACACCGCCGACGCGCTCCGCAAGCAGGACCGGCGCGACACGGAGGTCCTGCCGCTCTACGCGCGACTGTCCACAGCGGAGCAGCACCGGGTCTTCCAGCGGCACCCGGGGCGCCGGATCGTGCTCGCCACCAACGTCGCCGAGACCTCGCTGACCGTCCCCGGCATCAAGTACGTCGTGGACCCCGGTACCGCGCGCATCTCCCGCTACAGCCACCGGCTCAAGGTGCAGCGGCTGCCCATCGAGGCGGTCTCGCAGGCATCGGCCAACCAGCGCAAGGGCCGTTGCGGGCGAACGTCCGACGGCATCTGCATCCGGCTCTACTCCGAAGAGGACTTCGTGTCCCGGCCGGAGTTCACCGACCCGGAGATCCTGCGCACCAACCTCGCCTCCGTCATCCTCCAGATGACCGCGCTGGGCCTGGGCGACATGGCGGCGTTCCCGTTCGTCGAGCCGCCGGACCGGCGCAACGTCAAGGACGGCGTCGACCTGCTGCACGAGCTGGGCGCGCTGGAAGACGGGCGGCTGACCAAGCTCGGCCGCCGCCTCGCCCAGCTGCCGATCGACCCGCGCCTCGGCCGGATGGTGCTGGAGGCCGAGCGCAACGGCTGCGTGCACGAGGTGCTGGTCATCTCCGCCGCACTGTCCATCCAGGACCCGCGCGAACGCCCCACCGACAAGCAGCAGGCCGCCGACGAAAGGCACGCCAGGTTCGTCGACAAGGAGTCGGACTTCGCGGCGTACCTGAACCTGTGGCGGTACGTCGAGGAGCAGCAGAAGGCACTGTCCTCCAGCCAGTTCCGCCGGATGTGCCGGACCGAGTTCCTCAACTACCTGCGCGTACGCGAGTGGCAGGACCTGCACGGCCAGCTCCGGCAGGCGGTCAAGCCCGCCAAGGCGCCGCCCGCGGACGCCCAGCGCATCCACCAGTCCCTGCTCGCCGGGCTGCTCTCGCACGTCGGCCTCAAAAATCCGCAGAAGCACGAGTACGCGGGTGCGCGCGGCGCCCAATTCGCCATCTTCCCCGGCTCGGCCCTGTTCAAGAAGCAGCCCCAGTGGGTGATGGCCGCCGAGCTGGTGGAGACCTCCCGGCTGTGGGCCCGCGTGGTGGCCAAGGTGGAGCCGGAGTGGGTGGAAAAACTCGCCGGCCACCTCGTCAAGCGCAGCTACAGCGAGCCGCATTGGGAAAAGAAGCAGGGCGCCGTGATGGCGTACGAGCGGGTCACCCTGTACGGCGTATCGCTGGTCGCCGGTCGCAAGGTGAACTTCGGCCGCGTCGACCCGCCGCTGTGCCGCGAACTGTTCATCCGGCACGCGTTGGTCGAGGGCGACTGGGAGACGCACCACGCGTTCTTCGCCGAAAACCGGGCGCTGCTGGCCGAGGTGGAGGAGTTGGAGCACCGGGCCCGGCGGCGCGACATCCTGGTCGACGACGAGACCCTGTTCGCGTTCTACGACCAGCGGCTCCCGCCCGAGGTGGTGTCGGCGCGGCACTTCGACTCCTGGTGGAAGCAGGCCCGGCGGGACACTCCCGACCTGTTGAACTTCGAGAAGGCCATGCTCATCAACGAGCGGGCGGGCCAGGTCGAGGCGGCGAACTACCCGGACGAGTGGCGGCAGGGCGGGGTGGCGCTGCGGTTGACGTACCAGTTCGAGCCGGGGGCGGAGGCCGACGGGGTAACCGTCCACATTCCCCTGCCGCTGCTGCCGCGGCTGTCCCCGGCGGGCTTCGACTGGCAGGTGCCCGGCCTGCGCGAGGACCTCGTCGTCGCGCTGATCCGGTCGCTGCCGAAGGCGCTCCGGCGCAACTACGTGCCGGTGCCCGACTACGCGAAGGCGGCGCTCGCCCGGATGCCACTCGACGGGTCGCTGCTCGAAGCGCTGGAACGCGAGCTGCGCCGGATGACGGGCGTGCCGGTGCCGCGCGACGCGTGGGACCTGGGCAAGGTCCCGGACCACCTGCGGATGACCTTCCGGGTGCTCGACGACAAGGGAGGCACGCTCGCCGAAGGCAAGGACCTCGCGGCGATCCAGGCCCAGCTCAAGCCCGCCGTACAGGAGACCGTGGCCGCGGCGGCACCGGGCATCACCCGGCGCGGGCTGCGCTCGTGGGAGGTCGGCACGCTGCCCCGCACGGTGCGGCAGGACCGCGCCGGGTACGCCGTCACGGCGTACCCGGCTCTGGTGGACGAGGGTGAGTCCGTCGGAGTCGGCGTCTTCGAGACGGAGACCGAGCAGCGGTACGCGATGTGGCCGGGCACCCGGCGGCTGCTGCTGCTCACCCTGCCCGCGGCGGCGAAGGTGATGCAGGGCCGACTGTCCAATGAGGCCAAGCTGGCGCTCAGCCGCAACCCGCACCGCAGCGCGGCCGACCTGCTGGACGACTGCGCGGGCGCGGCGGTCGACAAGCTGATGGCCGACGCCGGCGGGCCGGCCTGGGACGAGGACGGGTTCGCCAAGCTGCGTGACCGGGTCCGCGCCGAGTACGTCGACACGCTCGCCGACGTGGTCGGGCGGGTGCAGCGGGTGCTCGCCGCGGCGTACTCGGTGGAGCAGCGCCTCAAGGGTGGCTCGCGCCTGGACCTCATGCCCTCGCTCGCGGACATCCGCACCCAGCTCTCCGGTCTGGTCTATCGGGGTTTCGTGACCGCGACCGGATGGGCGCGCCTGCCCGACGTGGCGCGTTACCTGACCGGGATCGAGCGGCGCCTGGACAAGCTGCCGCAGAACCCGCAGCGCGACCTGCAGCAGACCCGCCGCGTCGAGCAGATCCAGCAGGAGTACGACCAGCTGCGCCGGGAGCTGCCGGCGAGCGACGCGCTGCACCAGATCCGCTGGATGATCGAGGAGCTGCGGATCAACCTGTTCGCGCAGGCCATGGGTACCCAGTATCCAATATCCGAGCAACGGATTCTGCGCGCGATGGACGAGCTATAGCGCTATCTGCCACATGGCATCTTGACCAGTTGCTATCCGACGCCTGTCGTCTGATAGTGAGGGGTAGTTAAGGAGGCCAGCAAATGAGCGTCGACTACCTCCACACCACCCTCTACAACCAGCGCGGCGTGGTCGTCACCGACCAGTGGTTGATCATCAACGGCAAGTGGTTCGCCGTCTCCGACCTCTACTACCTCGAGCGGGCCCGCGGCCCGATGTCCGCCGCCACCCGTGCGGCCCTGCTCGTCGGCTTGGCAGAGTTGCTGGTCGTCGCGCCGGTCGCGTTCGTTTTCAACACGCCGACGGCCTGGGCGGTCGCCGGCCTCGACGTGCTGGCCGCGGCGGGCGGCGTGGCCTTCTGCGGCCGGCGCTGGCCGGCCACCTTCCAGCTGTGGGCGGAATACCAGGGCCGCCCGACGCTGCTCTTCAGCACCGGTGACGAGCAGGAGTTCGGCCAGGTGAGCCGGGCCCTGATCCGGGCGGTCGAGCGAGGGCAGCTCACCTAGTCAGTACTTCCAGCGGGTGCCCGCGACCGTCGCCTCCGGGCTGGCATCCGCGAAGATCGCGTGCTCGGCGAGACGCACCGCACAGAACGCCTCCAGCAGCGGCTCGCCCAGCACGCCGGGCAGCAGGTCGTCGGCGCGCAGCGCGGCCACCGCGGCAGGCAGCCCGGACGGCAGCCGGGGCGGCTGCCTGCCTTCCGGCAACGACGCCGGATCCACCGGGACCTCCAACGGTAAGGTCAGGCCCGCCCCGGCCGCCGCGGTCACGGCCGCGGTGACGGCACCCCCCAGGAGGTACGGGTTGGCGGCCGCGTCGAAGGACTTGAGCTCGGCGTTGGCCGCGGTGTCCCGCTCCCCCACCGTGCCGGTGACCAGCCGCAGCGCGGCCTCCCGGTTTTCCCGCCCCCAGCACTGGTACGGCCCGGCCCAGTGCCGCGGTACGAGCCGGAGCTGGCTCGCCGGGCTCGGCGCGCCGATCGCGGTCAGCGCGGGCAGCCGGTCGAGCAGGCCGGCCAGGATGGACTCGCCCTCGGCGGTCACCCCGTACGGCCCCGGGCCGCCCGCGAAGAGGTTGCGCCCGTCCCGCCACGCCGATACGTGCAGGTGGCCGCCGTTGCCCACCTGGTACGCGACCACCACGGGCGCGAACGAGACCTGGTAGCCGAAGGACGCCGAGACCGCCCGGATGGTCTGCCGTACCAGCACGTTGCGGTCCGCGGCGGTCACCGGGTCGGCCGGCGCCACCGACAGCTCCAGCTGGCCCGGGGCGTACTCGGGGTGGAACTGCTCGACCGGGACGTCCTCGGCGGCGAGGGCGGCGAGCACCGCGTCGGCGTACGCGGACAGCTCGACGACGCGGGACATGCCGTACGCCGGGCCGGTCGTGGCCGGGATCGGGTCGCCGGCTCGGGGATCCGCCGTGCCCACGAACCACTCCACCTCGTACGCCATCCGCAGCTCCAGCCCGGCCGCGGCGGCGCGCTCGACGGCGGTCCGGGCGAACAGGCGCTGGCAGCACGGGTGCGGCTCGCCCTCCTGGGTGTACCGGTCGACCGGCGCCCAGGCCCAGCCCGGCTGGGCGGCGAGCGCGGTGATCCGGCTCAGGTCGGCGTACAGCCGCAGGTCGCCGACCGGGCCACCGACGTGCGCGCTGGTGGTGATCGAATCGTCGACGCAGAACACGTCGAACACCGGGGACATGCCGACGCCCCACGCGGCGGCATGCTCCAGCCGGCGGACCGGCACCGCCTTCGCCCGCGTGACGCCGGCATTGTCCACCCAGGTGAGCGCCACCGTGCGTACACCCTGCGCGGTGAGGTCGGCGGCGGCCAGGCGCGCGCGTTTGGCCTGTTCTTGACGGTCCATCAGTTCGGATTCTGCCGCATAAATGCGGCAGAATCCGCTTCCCACGGCGAGTCAGCCCACCGCACAGTTCGTTGTATTCAGGGAGAACGCCGCTGGTCGGCCATTGGTGCCGGACCAGGTGGCATTGAAGCCCACTCCGCCCAATGTCTGGCCGGGATTCAGGGTGCTGTTCCAGGCCGCGTTCGTGACCGGCACCCGGGCCCCTTCTTGGGCGACCACCCCGTTCCACAGCTGGGTGATCTGCTGCCCGTTGGGGAACACGAACCGCAGGGTCCAGCCGGCCGGGATCGGCGTCGACCCGGTGTTGGCGAGGGACATGGTGACCTGGAACCCGGTGTTCCACTGCGTCTCGATCCGGTAGGTCAGTCGGCAGCTCGCCGGCGGCACGTTGCCCTCGGCGAAGAACACGTTGCCGGGCAGGTCGGCCCGCGGGACGTCGCTGTTCGACGCGATGATGTCGCCGAGGCTGCGCCGGAAGTCGATCCCGTACGTGTTGCGGATGTACGTCAGGCCCTGGTCGTTGCCGTAGAAGAACCGGTCGCCGTCGCGCAGCCGCTGGAACTCCCGGGTCCAGATGGCCCGCTGCAGCTCGCCGAACTCGCCGCCGGAGGCGTGCGCCTCCGCGACCGCGCCGACGAAGGCGTCGACGTTGTTGACGTTCCCGTAGATGGCTTGGAGCCGGGCCGCGAGCGGGGCGCCGCGGACGAAGCTCGTCGGCGTGCCTTCCACGGCGTCCTCGTCGGCCTGGTCGACCTCGGCGTTGAAGACGTCGAAGAGCTGTGGGAAGGCCAGGCTCGCCGGGTTGTCCACGCCGGTGCCGGGCGGGAACGCCGCGCTCGACTCGCCCGTGATCTGGGTGAACGAGGTCCGCGCCGGCAGCCCGTACGCCTGCCGCATCTGGTTGTACGTGGGCATGCCGTGGTCGCGCCCGCGCTCGATGTCGATCGCGCCCAGGTCGAGGACGCCGTCGAAGCACTCCGGCAGGCCCGGCCCGTCCAGGCACTCGGGGTTACCGGTGACCGGGATCTGGAAGAGCACGCTGCGGAGCTGGTTGTCGATCATCTCCTCGTTCTTGTACTGCGGCTCGCCGCCGATGGCCTGCAGCAGCGGCCCGAGCCCGATGCCGGGCACCAGGTCCGGGTTGAAGAAGCCGCGGTTGAGCGGGATGACCAGCTCGACCTCGTCGTCCTCTTGGACGATCTCGATGCCCTGGGCCTCGAACGCGGCGAGCTGCGCCGGCGTGTAGTGCCCGGCCTCCACGGCGATCTCCATCTCGCCGTGGATCATGCTGTGCACCCGGTATCCGACCGTCGCGAACTCGTTGCTGAGCGACGTGTTGATGCCCGAGTTGTACCCGGAGTACGCCGGCAACGTGACGCCCATGGCGGGCAGCCACTCGTTGTACGTCACGTACTGCTGCTCGGCGATGATCACGCGCCGGGCGATCTGGAACTTGTCCTCTTCGGACAGTGAGGCCGGCAGCGCGGCCACGATCCGGTTGTGTTCCCGGGCGAAGAGGGTATGTGTCGCGGTGAGGAAGAGGTTCTCGTTGGCGCGTACGTCGCCGGCGACCATCGCGCTGCCGGGGTTGGCCCGCAGGATGCCGTCGATCTCCATCGCGGGCGCGGTCGCCGCGTTGCCCCGCGCGGTCGCCCGCGGCAGGTAGTTGTTCTGCATCAGCAGCCGGGCGTTGTTGTTGGCCGGGTTGCCGTCGGTGGAGCCCTCACGCAGCCAGTCCAGGCGCGTGTTGGTGCCGCCGTACACCGCGAACGCGTTGACGTACGAACTGTTCGTGTTGACCTGCTGTCTCGGGTTCGTCACGCCGGTCCCGGGGGCGGGATCCGAGCGGGCGAACGGGATGACGCCGAGCGTGTTCTCGAACTCCTCCAGCGGGTCGTTGGCGTTGAAGGGGATGTTGGCCGTCTCGCCCGCCGGGTCACCGGGCGACCGGCCCAGGCGCAGGCCGAACGTGTGGTCGAGGAACTGGCCCCACGTCCAGCCCCAGGCCGTGACCTGGCGCTCGGAGAAGATGTTCTGGGCGACGTCGTTGAATACCCGGTTGCTGACGTAGCGCGAGTTCGGCCCGGCCACCGGCTGGCTGCGGTTGTCCGCGTACCGAGCCGCCGCCACCCGCGAGTACGGCGTATTCGACTGTCCCCATGTCGGGTTGGCCACGTTGTTTCCGCTGCCGTCCAGGCTCTGCACGGCGAACGGGACGGCCAGCGCCGTGACGTCCGCGGTGGCGAACGTGGTCGCGGACGAGGCCACCACGGTCGTCAGCGCGACGAGCGCGACAAGAATGGGCGCGCGGAAGCGCCATTTGGGTCGCATCGGTCCTCCCATTTCGGCGGCGCTATTGTCGGGGCGCGCAATTGCGCCACGATCGAAACGCCCACCTGACTGGGAAGATTGGTCTCGCTCAATTTTGAAGTCAATAGATGTATTTGGACGCGTTACCCTTGGGGGTCGTTCTAAAATGCACGGTCGCTATCTATATTGTTCGTTGCGCTTTCATCGAACTCCTACCGCCGCCAGCTCCGGGCAGGGCTCGGCGGCGGTAGGCCCTCCCGCATCGTCCGCGCGTCAAGATCAAGGGCGTCTCCGTCGATCAAGGACTTCCGCGTCGATCAAGGACGAATGGTCGTGGTTCGATCTCCGATCCACGACCGTTTGCCCTTGATCGACGCAGAAGTCCTTGATCGGGGGAGCCGCGCCGCGGGCACGGAGCCGCGACAGGGGGGCGGAGCCGTGGCGACAGGGGCGGAGCCGCTGGTCACGCCGGTTGAGTGACCGATATCCGACAAAAGTATTAATATAGATACTTTACAATTGCCCCAAAGTGCCTGGTCAGGGTACTCTCCTCGCCGCGTGTGGATCTTTGGGGGGACCACCATGGGCGGAGGACGAGCCGCGGCCCTCGCCGCGGAGATAAGTAGATACGTCTATCAAGGCCGGCGGCGCGTCGGTGAGTTCATCTCGCCGCGCCAGCGCCAGGCGCGCATCGCCACGATCACGGTCGGGGTGGTGGCGCTGCTGCTCGTCGTGATCGTCGCCGCCATCTCCCCGGACGGCGAGGAGCCCGCCGGGCAGGGACTCGCGCTCCCCACCGAGCAGCCACCGCCGGCCGAGGCCACGGCCGCCGAGGGCCTGGGCTCGGCGACGCCCGGGGAGCCCGGGACCACCGCGCCGGCCACGCCCAGCCGTACCCCGCGGAGGTCGACCGCGCCGGCGATCCCGCCACCACCGCGGACCCCGGCCGGGCCGACGACCACGTACTACGAGGCCGAGGACGCGCTGCTGATCGGCGCGGCCGAGGTGTCGAACATGCCCGAAGCCTCCGGCGGGCAGATCGTCCACGATCTCGGCACCGACCAGTACGGCCGCTCCGGGCAGATCTCGTTCACCCGGGTCACGGTGCCGATTGCGACCCGGTACGCGCTGACCGTCTTCTACGTCAGCGGCGAAAACCGGTACGCCCTCCTGTCGGTCAACAACGGTCCCGCGTACCAGCTCGGCTTTCCGTCCAACGGCGGCTGGGACCGGGTCGGCCGGCAGACCTTCACGATCTCGCTGAACGCCGGGCAGAACAGCCTCACGTTCAGCAACCCGTACGGCTGGGCGCCGCGTCTGGACCGGATCAGCATTCTCGGTTGACGCAAGAGGTTTGAAACCACGATCCGCGGGGTAAACCTCGCGCCGTGGCAATGAAAGCGCTTTCAAAGCCCAAACAACGCGGCGGCGTGACGATCTACGAGGTCGCGCGGCGGGCCGGCGTGTCGATCGCCACCGTCTCCCGGGCGATGCGCGACTCGGACCTGGTCACCGCGGAGACGCGGGCGCGGGTGCGGGCCGCGGCGCAGGAGCTCGACTTCACCCCCAGCCGGCTCGGCCGCTCACTCGCCGAGGGGCAGCACGCCGCCAACGGGATCGTCTTCCCCGATCTCGTCGGGCCGTACTACGCCGAGGTGGTCCTCGGCTACGAGGAGGTCGCCGCCGAGCTGGGCCGCAGCGTGCTGATCCTGGCCACGCACGGCCGGCGGGACGCGGCGGCGCAGGTGCTCGACCTGGCCAACCGGGTCGACGGCATGGTGATCATGGGTCGCACGGTGGGCGACGACGTCGTCGAGCGGATCGCCGCGACCGGGCCACCCCTCGTGCTGCTCGCCCGCGACCCGGTCTCCACCGTGGACACGATCCGGACCGACAACGAGCGCAGCGCCCGCGAGCTGGCCGAGCACCTGCTGGCACACGGGCACCGGCGGTTCGCGTTCCTCGGGGATCCGGACGACTCACCGGACGTCGCCGGCCGCTACGCGGGCTTCGCCGCCGGGCTGCGCGCCGCGGGCGTACCCGTCCCGGCGCCGGTGCGGTGCGCCTTCAACCTCGACGCCGGTCGCGAGGCCGCATCCGGGTTGCTGCGCCGGCGTACCCGTCCGCAGGCCGTGGTGTGCGCCAACGACGAGGTGGCGCTCGGCGTACACACCGCGGCGACCGAAGCCGGACTGTCCATTCCGGACGACCTGGCGATCACCGGCTGGGACGACGTGATGGCGGCCGGGTTCGCCGGGCTGACCACGGTCCGCCAGCCGATGCGGGAGCTGGGCGCCACGGCGGCCCGCTGGCTGCACGACCGCATCACCGAACCATCCAGGGACCGGACGCCGGTGCGGCGCCAGGTCCTCCCCACGCAGCTCACGGTCCGGCGCAGCTGCGGCCCCCACACCGGGAGGTAAACCATGAAGAGGCAGCGGCTGGCCGCGGCGGCGTTCGCGGCCATGCTGGCGCTCGCGGCCTGCGGGCGCGATTCCGGCGGCGAAGACACCGACACCACGGCACCGGTCAGCGAGGGCAAGGCCACCGGCGACATCACGGTCTGGGCCATGGGTACGGAGGGCGAAAAGCTCGCCGCGTTCGCCCAGGACTTCATGACCGAGAACCCCGACGCGAAGGTGAACGTGACGGCCGTGCCGTGGGACGCGGCGCATCAGAAGATCGCCAGCGCGATCGCGGCCAAGCAGACGCCGGACGTGTCGATGGTCGGCACCACGTGGATGGGCGAGTTCGCCGCGACCGGCGCGCTCGACCCGACCCCGGCCAGCGTCGTGGACAAGGCCGCGTTCTTCAGCGGCGCCTGGGACACGACGGTCGTCAATGGTACGTCGTACGGCGTGCCCTGGTACGTCGAGACCCGGCTGCTCTACTACCGCAAGGACCTGGCCGCCAAGGCGGGCGTGACCGCGCCGGCGAGTTGGGACGAGATGACGTCCTTCGCCACCGCCATGCGCGATAAGGGCGGGGCCAAGTGGGGACTCAACCTGCAGCCCGGCGGCACCGGCAGCTGGCAGAGCTTCCTGCCGTTCGCCTGGTCCAACGGGGCCACCCTGGCAAGCGGCAAGGACTTCACTTTGGACAGTCCACAGATGACCGAGGCGTTGGCGTACTACCAGTCCTTCTTCACGAACAAGCTGTCGCCGCCGACCGACCTGTCGCTGCAGGGCGCGCTGGAACAGAGCTTCATCAACGGCACCCTGGCGGCGTTCATCTCCGGGCCGTGGCACGTGGGCCTGCTGAACCAGCAGGGCGGCGCGGGCTTCAAGGACAAGTTCGCGGTGGCGCCGATGCCGCGCAAGCAGTCGGCGACGTCGTTCGTGGGCGGTAGCGACCTGGCCGTCTTCAAGGACGCCAAGAACCGGGACGGCGCCTGGAAGTTCGTCTCCTGGCTGAGCCGGCCGGACGTGCAGGTCAAGTGGTACAAGGCGGTCGGCGACCTGCCGGCCGTACAGCGCGGCTGGGAGGACCAGAGCCTGTCCGGCGACCCGATCCTGGCCACGTTCGGCGAGCAACTGAAGGACGCCAAGTCGCCGCCGGCGATCCCGACGTGGGAGCAGGTGGCCGCCGTCATCGACGGCGAGATCGAAAAGGTGGCCAAGTCGGGCGCGGACCCGGCCACGGCTACCAAGGCGATGCAGGACCGCGCCAGCGGCATCGGCACCGGGTCCTGACGTGCGCCGTGCGCTCGCCGGCTGGGCCTTCGCCACCCCGTTCACCGTGCTGTTCCTGGTCTTCATGGCCGTTCCGGTGGTGGCCTCCCTGGTGATGAGCGTGACCGACCTGCGCTCGACCGACCTGCGTACGCCGTTCGCGGTGGAGTTCGTCGGCCTGTCCAACTACACGAGGATGGTGGACGACGCCCAGTTTCGCCGGGCGGCGCTCAACACCGCCGTCTTCGTGGTGGTCGGCGTGCCGCTGACCATGGTGGTCGGACTGGCGGCGGCGAGCGCACTCAACTCCGGGCTGGTCAAGCTCCGCGCGCTCTTCCGGGTCGGCTTCTACCTGCCGGTGGTGACCAGCATCGTGGCGCTTGCCGTGATCTGGCGCTTCCTGCTCGACCCCGAGGCCGGGCTGGTCAACAGCGCCCTGCGCCTCGTCGGCGTCGAGGGGCCGAACTGGCTGGGCGACTCCCGCCTCGCGCTGCCGTCCATCATCGCGATGGCGGTCTGGCGCAACTTCGGCTTCCTGATGGTGATCTTCCTGGCCGGGCTCCAGGCGATCCCGGCCGACCTGTACGAGTCCTCGCGGCTCGACGGAGCCGGGCGGTGGGCCCAGTTCCGGTACATCACCGTGCCGATGCTGCGCCCCACCCTCCTCTTCGGCGGTGTCGTCACCAGCATCGGCTACCTCCAGCTCTTCGAGGAGCCGCTGGTGATGACCCGGGGCGGCCCGCTCGACTCGACGCTGTCGGTCTCGTACCACATCTACAACCAGTTCGGCTTCGGCAACTACGGGTACGCCGCAGCGGTCAGCTATGTGCTCTTCGCCGTGATCGTGGGTTTGGCCGCCCTTCAGTTCCGCCTGCTCGGATCGAGGGACTGACATGCGTCGCAGAGATTTCGCCGCGCGGCTCGGGCTGCACACGATCCTCGGCGCCGGAATGCTGGTGGTCGTCGGCCCGTTTCTGTGGGCCCTGCTGTCGTCGGTCAAGCCGGAGGCGGAGATCCGCCGCATCCCGGCCACCTGGTGGCCGAACGTCTTCACCCTCGACAACTACGACGAGCTGCTGTCCAGACTGGACTTTCCGCAGGCATTCGCCAACTCGGCCATCGTCGCGGTGTTCACCACGCTGGGCAACCTCGTCTTCTGTTCGGCGCTCGGGTACGCGCTCGCCAAGCTGCGCTTTCCCGGTCGCCGGGCGATCTTCCTCGTCGTGCTCGGCACGCTGATGGTGCCGAGCATGGTGACGTTCGTGCCGCAGTTCGTGATGGTCAGCAACCTCGGGCTGGTCAACTCGTACGGCGGTCTGATCCTGCCGTTCCTCGCCACGCCGTTCGGGGTCTTCCTGATGCGGCAGTACCTGCTGTCCATTCCGGACGAGCTGATCGAGGCGGCCCGCGTGGACGGGGCGGGCGAGCTGCGCATCTTCGCGCGCATCGTCCTGCCGCTCTGTGGGCCGGCCCTGGCCACGCTCGGCATCCTCACGTTCCTCGCCTCCTGGAACAACTTCCTGTGGCCGCTCGTCGTGGCCACCACCGAGGACAAGTACACGCTGCCTGTCGCGCTCGCGCTCTACAGCGTGGGCCAGAACCGCATCGACTACGGCCTCGTGCTGGCCGGTGCGGTCGCCGTCCTGCTGCCCGTGGTCATCGTGTTCGTCCTGCTCCAGCGGCAATTCCTGCGGGGCATCGCGACGACCGGACTCAAGTGAGGGTTTCCATGCGACGTCTTCTCGCCATTCTCCTGGCACTGGTCCTGCTCCCCGCCGCCCCCGCGTCCGCCGCCACCGACCCGCTCCACACGTACGCGAAGGACACCTGGCGCTCGATGGTCGCCATGGTGGATCCGGCCACCGGGCTACCCGCCGACAACATCGGCGGCGACCTGGCTCCGGGCACCCGCTCGGCGTACACCTCACCGACGAACATCGGCGGGCTCATGTGGTCGGCCGTCGCGGCCCGGGACATCGGCACGATCTCCCGCCGTGAGGCGTCCCGCGTGGTCGGCGCGGCGCTCGACGGGCTCGCCGGCCTCGACCGCCACGACGACTCGGGCATGTTCTACAACTGGTACGACCCGCACACCGGCGCGGTGATACGTACGTGGCCCGAGGACGGCACCCCACGCACCCCGTTCCTGTCGAGTGTGGACAACGGCTGGCTCGCCGCCGCCCTGCTCGTCGTGCGGGGCGCCGTGCCGGAGCACCGGGCCCAGGCGGACGCGCTGCTCGCCCCGATGGACTTCGGCTTCTACTACAACCCGAACGCGCGCGGGCCGGACATCCCCGCCGGCCTGATCCGGGGCGGCTTCTGGGACACCCCGCCGACCGAGTGCTCGGTGGTGGACAACTACCGCGACCGCGGCCCGGACGTCTGGTACACCTGCAACCACTACGACATCGCGGTGACCGAGCCGCGGATCGCCAGCTACCTCGGCATCGCGTTCGGGCAGATCCCGCCCGCGCACTACTTCGCGACTCAGCGCACGTTCCCGGCCACCTGCGACTGGGACTGGCTGGAGCAGCAAGCCACCGGCTTCCAGACCTCGTACCTCGGGGTGCCGGTGTTCGAGGCTCGTACACGTACCGGGGCATCCGGTTCGTGCCGAGCTGGGGCGGGGACATGTTCGAGGCGCTGATGCCGGACCTGTTCGTGCCCGAGGCGAAGTGGGGCCCGCGCAGTTGGGGCCGCAACCACCCGGCGACCGTGGCCGGCCAGATCGAGCACGGGCTACGCGACGCCAAGTACGGCTACTGGGGCTTCTCCCCCGCCTCCGACCCGTTCGGCGGTTACAAGGTGTGGGGCGTGGACGCGATGGGCATGGACCCGGGCGGCTACCCGTCCGATGTGGAGGCGTCCAACTACGACGCCGGCTTCGGTGACTGCCGCACGTCCGGTCCGGCACCCACCTATGGGGACGGTGTGGTGACCCGCACGCCGCCTTCCTCGCGCTGCCGTACGCCAAGCGCGCGGCCGTGGACAACCTGGCGAAGCTCCGCGCCAATCTCGACGCGTACGGCCCGGGCGGCTTCTACGACGCGGTCGCGGTGCGCAGCGGCACGGTGGCCAAGCGGTACCTGGCGCTCGACCAGGCAATGATCCTGGGTGCGCTCGGCAACGAGCTGGGACACGACTCGATCCGGCGGGCGTTCGTGACGCCGCAGATCGAACGCGCGCTGCGCCCGCTGATGGCGATGGAGGAGTTCAACGTGCCCGCCTCGCCCTGGGCGGCCCGATGACGGTCGAGGAGAGGGCCCGCGAGCGGTGGGCGCAGTTGATGGGTACCGGGGGCGCTCAGGATCGCGAGCCCGGCGCCATCGTCCCGGCCGATCTGCCGGCGCCCACCGGCCTCGTCGCCACCCCCGGGCGGGGCCACGCCACGCTGACCTGGGCGCCGGTGCCGGGCGCGATCGGGTACGCGGTACACCGCGCGGACGCGCCGTCCGGGCCGTTCGAGCCGCTGGACCACGGCGGCGGGGACGTGCTCGCGGTGCCCCGTCCGCCGTACGCGGACACGACCGGCGAGCCCGACCGCGAGTACTGGTACGCGGTCGCGCCGCTCGCCACGGTCACCTCGATGGGCCCGCTCAGCTCGCCGGTGCCGGGCGCGTCCCGGTCCGGCGGGCCGGCGGCCGTGCGGATCGACGTGGCCGCGGACGGCGACGCGGGCCCGGTGTACCGGCCCTGGCGGGCGATGGTGGGCTCGGAGCACCTGAGCCACCTGCTCTGCACGGACGAGACCGGTGGCCGGCCGATCGGCGCGGAGCTGCGCGAGGCGCTGCGCCGGGTGCACGACGAGCTGGGCGTGGAGCAGGTACGCGCGCACGCGATCCTGTGCGACGACTTAGGCGTCTACCGGGAGGTCGACGGGCGGCCGCGGCTGGACTTCGACGGCGTGGACCGGGTCTACGACACCGTGCTGGAGCTGGGGCTGCGCCCGGTCGTCGAGCTGTCCTTCATGCCGCGCGACCTGGCCCGCGACCCGGGACACACGGTGTTCGCGTACGAGGCCGGCATCTCGCCGCCGCGGGACTGGGACCGCTGGGCATGGCTGGTGCGCGAGCTGACCGCCCACCTCGTCGAGCGGTACGGCCGGGCCGAGGTGCGCGACCACTGGTGGTTCGAGGTGTGGAACGAGGCGAACCTGTCCGTCTTCTGGTCCGGCACGCCCGCCGAGTACTGGCGGCTGTACGACGTGACCGTCCGGGCGGTCAAGGACGTCGACCCAGGGCTGCGGGTGGGCGGCCCGGCCTCGGCGGCGGTGGGTTGGATCGACGACCAGCTGGCCCGCGAGTCCGCAGTGGACTTCGTCTCCACCCACACGTACGGCAGCCCGCCGCTCGACCTGCGTCCGCTCGCCGGTGACCGCCCTCTGCTGTGGACGGAGTGGGGCGTGACCGCCACGCACGGCAGCGGGATCAACGACACCGTGTTCGCGGCGACGTTCCTGCTGCGCGGGATGCGTTCCGTGGCCGGCCGGGTCGAGGCGCTCGCGCCGTGGGTGGCGTCTGACCACTTCGAGGAGCTGGGCCGCCCGCCGCGCCTGCTGCACGGCGGGTTCGGCCTGCTGACGGTGGGCAACCTGGCCAAGCCCAAGTTCTGGGCGCTGTCCCTGGCGCAGCGGCTCGGCGACACCGAGCTGCCCGCCACAGTGGACGGGGACGGCGCCGGCGGCCTCGTCGAGGCGTGGCCGGCGCGCTCGCCGGACGGCACGGTCACGGTGCTGGTGTGGAACGGCACGCTGGACCACACCAAGGCGGCCGGGGACGAACGGCTCGACCGCCGGGTCACGGTGCGGATCGCCGGGTTGGCCGCACCCGCGTACCGGATGAGGCATTGGCGGGTCGACGCCGCGTACTCGAATGTCGCGGCCCGGTGGCGCGCGATGGGTGCGGGGCGGGACTGGCCGGACGACCGCCAGTGGGCCGCGCTGCGCGGCGCCGACCGGATCGACGAACCGGAACAGCCTCGGGACGTCGCGCCCGCCGGCGGCCTCGTCCAGGTGGACCTGGACCTCCTGATGCCCGCCATCTCCTGCCTGGAGCTGACCCCCCTGTGATCAAGGCGTCCTTCAAGTCGTTCCCACGACTTGAAGGACGCCTTGATCACGGGAAGGAGGGGGTGGAGTCGTAGTCGCGCAGGATCCGCTCCAGCAGCTCGGCGGTGCGGTCCGGCGGCACTGACTCGACGCACAGCCGCTCCATGGCGGCCGCGTACTCGTCGACGTCGTCCCGCTTGTCGAGGTAGAGCCCGCTGGTGAGCTGCTCCATGTAGACGATGTCGGGCAGCTCCTCGTCGGCGAAGCGCAGGAGCGTGAACGCCCCGCCGGCGGCCGCGTGGCCGCCGGCCTGGAACGGCATGACCTGGATCGTGACGTTGGGCTGCTTGATGGCGTCGAGCAGCGCGGCGACCTGGGCGCGCATCACGGTGACGCCGCCGATCGGCCGGCGCAGGACGGCCTCGTCGACGACCGCCCACACCTGCGGGGCGCCGGGGCGGGTCAGCTGTTGCTGGCGGGCCATGCGCAGCTCGATCCGGCGCTCGATCTCGTCGAGGCCGGCGCCGCCGTGGCCGAGCATGACGACCGCGCGGGCGTAGTCCCGGGTCTGCAACAGGCCGGGGATGAACTGCACCTCGTACGTGCGGATCAGCGCGGCGTTGGACTCCAGCCCGAGGTACGCCTGGAACCAGTTGGGGAGGACGTCGCCGAACCGGTGCCACCAGCCCTGGGTGTTGGCCTGGCGCGCGAGCGCCAGCAACGACTCGCGGTCGGCCTCGTCGGTGACGCCGTAGAGGCTCAGCAGGTCGGCGACGTCCCGCTCCTTGAAGCCGACGCGGCCCAGCTCCATCCGGCTGATTTTCGACTCAGACGCCCGGATCTCCCAGCCGGCGGCCTCGCGGGTGACGCCTCGGGACTCGCGGAGCTTGCGGAGCTGAGACCCGAGCAGGATGCGCAGAACGGTCGGACCGCCGGCCCCGCTCTCCGGCCCCGCCGTCGTCACCTGCTGACCTCCGCCTGCTCAGCCCGAAACCCGGGTAAGCATGCCACGAGACATTGGTGAGGTGGATCCCCGATTCGTTCATATTGGCGCCTGTGCGCCAGCGCGGCGTCTATGCGCCAAGAAGAGGGCCTGAGCCGTGGCTCAGGACACGAGATGGTCGAAGTCGCCGTCCCGCGCGCCCAGTATGAAGGCCGTGATCTCGTCCGGGGTGTAGATCAGCGCCGGGCCCTCCGGGTCCCGGGAGTTGCGTACCGCGATGCCCGCGCCACCGGGAAGTTCGGCCAGCTCAACACAGTTTCCGCTGGGGTTGCTGCGGCGGCTTTTGCGCCACGTGAGCGCCGGTAACTGGCCGGCGGGTGTGCCGTTGGCAATCTGGTTCATCGACATCTTTCTATCAAGCGGCGCCCGTTCGTCGTCATCCTGCGCCCGGGCGGGTGCCCAACCGTGCACCTGCATCAGATCATCTGCACGTGCATCAGCCCTTGCGTCTGCAAGGGCCCAATAGCATGATAACGGTGTGCTACTTGTGCAAGGTTGTTCACGTTTTGTGACGGGAGCGCGGTTCACCGACGATCCGCCGGACGCGTCGCAGCGCCGAAATCACCATCACGAAGCCAAGTCGACCTGCTTGGAGTGGGCATGACCCAGCCAACCATCGATCCTATGCAACGCGACCCCAAGGGAGTTGCACCCACGGACAGTTACCGTCCGGCGGACCGAGTGTGGGTCTACCGCGGCGGTACCTGGCGCGCGGGCGTCGTCGAGGCCGTATCCCCCGGGCGGCCACGGTGACGTACCGGCCCAACAGCGCTCGCGGGACGGGCGTCGACACGCTCACCGCGGTCTACATGCTGCCGCGCGCGGACGTCGACCCCTTGCTCGACCCCGTGCCCCAACGCTGACGGCTAGGAGACGCTCGCGCCGGTCGTGGCCAGCACCAGCCGGCCCACCAGGTCGGCCGGCGCGGGCAGCTCCGCCATCCGGGCCGCCGCGGCCCGTGCGGCCTCCTTCATGGGTACGTCGTGCAGCAGCCCGGTCACCAACGCCGGCTCGACCTCGTCGGGCTCGCGGCACACCCCGATCCCCTGCCGCTGCACAGCGTGGCCGTTGATGAACTGGTCGGCGCCGTGCGGCAGCACCAACTGGGGCACGCCGGCGCCGAGCGCGGCCATCGTCGTACCCGACCCTCCATGGTGGACGACGGCGGCACAGCCGGGAAGCAGATGGTGCAGCGGCACCCAGCCGACCGGGCGCACATTGGCGGGGAGCCGTCCGAACCCGGCCAAGTCAGCGTCCGCGCCCAGCGCCAGCACGAACTCGGCGTCCACCTCGGCCGCGGCGGCCAGCATCCGGCCCAGGCCACCCACCCCGCGAGACGGGGCACCACGGTGCCCAGCGTGACCAGCACGCGGGGCCGGTGGGTGGGGCGCCACAGCCAGTCGGGCAGCTCACCGCCCGCGTTGTACGGCACGTACCGCATCGACCAGCCGGCTCCGGTGCCGACCATCATCTCCGGCGGCGCCACGTGGAGGACCTCGCGCCGGGGCAGCCGCGGCTCCACGCCCACCCGCTCGTACGCCTCGGCCAGGTGCGGCAGGAACCGGCCGGCGAGGTCCTCCTCCCGCTGGAGGTTGAAGCCGTGCTCGACCGCCGGCACGCCCAGCGCGGCGGCCACCGCCAGCCCGGCGCCTTGCAGTCGAGAGTGGACAACCAGGTCGGGGCGCCAGAGCCGAGCCACCCGCGCGGTCTCCCCGCCGTCACCGCGGATATCTGCCCGAACGTCCGCAGCAGCAACTCGTGCACGTCGGCGCCGGCCTCGGCGATCCGCCGGCCGCGCTCGCGCATGCGCCGGGCCCGGTCGCCGGGCGGTCCCGTCGCCACGCCGAAGATGGCCTCGATCGCGGCCGCCGGCGCGGTGTCGACCACCGGGAGGCCGGCCTGGATCGCGGCCGCGACGCTCTCCGCCGCCGTCGCGACGAGCACCTCGTGGCCGGCCGCGCGCAACGCCCAGGCCAGCGGCACGGTCGGAAAGAGATGGCCGACGCCCGGCGAAATCGCGAAGAGCATCCGCACCGCCGTAGGCTAACATTGACCGGTGGCGAAATCTGGTGATGTTCCGTTCACCGTAGACCTGCACATGCGACTGCTGTTGAGCATCGATCGCGGCCACAACGTCCGGCGCGCGGTGAGCGCGGCCATCCGGCCCGGCGCCCGGGTGCTCGACGCGGGCACCGGCAGTGGCTTGCTGTCCTTTGTGGCCCTTGCCGCGGGTGCCGGCGAGGTCGTCGGCATCGACCGCCACCACGTGGACGTGGCCCGCGCGCTGGCCGCACACAACGGCTTCGCCGACCGGATGACGGTGGTCGAGGCCGACCTGGCCGGGCTGGAGCTACCCGGCGTCGACCTGAGCCGCAAGTTCGACGTGCTGCTGGCGTTCATCCACGTCAACAACCCGCTGATCGACGAGGACCGAGCCCGCCTGGTCTACGAGGTGCGGGACCGGTTCGGCACCAGCGACTGCACGGTCCTGCCCAACCGCGTGCGCTACCGCGTCGCGGGGTGCGACCGCCTCGACTGGGACCTGTTCACCGAGCTGTCCGACCTGCAGGAGTCGGCGGGCATCCTGCACAGCGTGTACGGCCTGGACTTCCAGCCCTTGGTCGACGCGGCGAAGCAGACGGTGGCCCGGGCCGGCAGCCGGCCGGCGAGCGCCGTACTGCCCCAGTGGCGGTCGCCCACGACGATGGCGTCACTGCGCTTTCCCCGCGAAGACGTGCGGCTGCTGACCGACAACCACGACTTCGTCACGTTCGACTACGGCGCGCCCGCGTTCACCGGCTTCCCGCCCCAGGTGCGGCTGCGGATAGCCACTCCGGGACGGCTCAGCGGCGTGATCTGGACGCAGGAGCTGATCTGCGACGGCCAGCCGGTGTGGACGACGGAGTCGTTCAGTCCACTTGCGACCGCGCGCACGGTGGCGGCCGGCGACGAGGTGGTCCTGGACGCGGACGACGAGTGGCGGGCGACGAACGTGCTCCGCTCTCACCACCAGCCGATGTAGTCCTCCAGAAACGCGGCGCCGTACGCCTCGGACGCCAGCACCCGCTCCAGCCGCGCCATCTGCACCCGGTGCAGGAACGGCGCGGCCGGCGTGCCCAGGCCCGGCGTGTTGACCAGGTCCATCATCCAGTGCACGAACTCCTGGATCCGCCAGATGCGTTGCAGCCGCGTGTCCGAGTACGCGTCGAGCCGCCGCTCGTCCGCCGCGGTGAACCGCTCGATCAGGCCCAGCGCCAGCTCCTCGGCGTCGGCAAGCGCGACGTTGAAGCCCTTGCCACCCACGGGCGGCACGACGTGCGCGGCGTCGCCGGCCAGGAAGAGCGACCCGTGCCGCATCGGCGCGCAGACCAGGCTGCGCATGCGCACCATGCCGGTGGACAGGATCGGTCCCTCGTGGAGGGTCCACGGCTCGTCCAGTGCCAGCCGCTGCCGCACCTCTTTCCAGATGCGCTCGTCGGGCCAGCTCGCCGTCGTGTCGTCGCGCGGGCACTGCAGGTAGAAGCGGCTGATCTCAGGGGTACGCCGTACGTGCACGCACGAACCGGACTCGTGGATCGAGTTGATGACGCAGTCGCTCGACGGCGGGGCCTGGGCGAGCACGGCCAGCCACGCGTACTCGTACTGATGCTCGTAGCAGTCCAGCGCCGCCGGCGGGATGGTCCGGCGCGCGACGCCGTACTCGCCGTCGGTGCCGACGACCACGTCGCACTCGATGACCTCCGAGCCGCCGGCGGCGCTCTCCACCTCGATCCGCGGGCTGTCGCCGGCGATGCCGGTGACGGCCCGCGCCGGCGTCTCGAAGCGCAGCTCGCCGCCGTCCGCGAGGTACGCCTCGACCAGGTCGCGCACCAGGAACTGCTGCGGATAGATGTAGTGCGTGCGCCCCTGCGCGATCGGGTCGTACCGCAGCGGGTAGCGCCGGCCGGCCATCCGGAACTCGATGCGGTCCTCGACCGCGCCGGTACGCAGCAGCCCGCCCGCGAGGTCGTGCCGGCGCAACAGGTCGACCACCCGGTGCTCCACCGTCCCGCCGCGGGACCGCTGCTCGACGTACTCCCGGTCGCGCTGCTCGACCACGACACAGTCGACGCCGGCGCGCCGCAGCAGCACGGCCACCAGCATCCCCGCCGGCCCCGCACCGACGATGCCGACCTGGGTGTGTGTCATGTGGAGTCACCTCCGCCTTTGCCGAGAGCGAATAGCCGGGATCGCATGAGCTGGCGCAGGGCGGACACGCCGGACTGCGTGGTGCGCCCCCGGGAGGCGGCCGCCATCCGCAGGCTGGGCAACACCTCGCCGCCGAAGCGGGCGCAGATGAACTTGTGCGCCTCGTACGCGGTCACGGTGGCCTCGACGAACTCCTCGAAGGCGTCGCCCGCCGGCCCGGGACCCACCTCGGCCGCGGCCGCCCGCACCCGTCCAAAGAGGCCGACGAGGTGGGCGTGGTCGCGGGTCTGCAGGCCGCTGAAGCCGGCCCGCACGCTCGGCGGCGCCATGGCCGTCCGGATCCGCGCCTCGTAGTCGACCGGGCCGAAGTCCGACGTGAACTTGATCGCCGAGGCGGAACTGCGCATGAACGCGGTCGCGACCCGGATCGCGGCGTCGGCGTCCGGATCCTCACGCCGCTCGAGGTAGCAGTTGATGCCGACGATCACGCCCTGGACGAGCGCGAAGAACAGTTGGTGCCCGATCAGCCAGCGCCGCTCCGGGTCGTACCCGTCGGGGACGTACCGGGGCGCGCGTGTCACCGAGACCGGCGCGCCCTCCTTGAGGCGGTCGCCGGCGGCGTACCGCAGGAGCGCGTCCAGCCCGGCGAACATCTCCCGCCACTCGACCGAGTTGAGCAGCGTGACGCCCATCCGCATGCCGTTTTCGTGCACCGAGGAATGCGACGCGAGAAGCCCTCTCACAAAGGCGTCGACCGTCCGCCCTTGCATCCGGACGACCCGAAAATAACGGTCGTGCTCTGCGTGATCAGGGTCATCCTTAATAGGTGACTCGGCGACGTGACAAACGCTTTGTAATAGGTCCTGGTCAAACAGGGTATCGATGGCGCCAGCGTAAGAGAGATGTCGTGTAACGTCGGCGATCTGGGCCCGGGTAGTCGGTAAAAGCGCAGGGTAAGGCAGGTACAGGGTATCGTCAGGCACGGAGACCCCGCCTTTCTGACAGGGTTTTTTGTGGCCGCAACAATCTGTTTGAAGACCGCCACGCTGCAGCCCATGAAGATTCTGGTTGAGCCGGCTTATATATGTCAATCCCTGATCAAGGATCTTTACATTTTCCCAGGTCGCGCGTTTTTCGTCCCAAATCATTGATCAAATGTCCGGTGATTGAGCGTTGAGTAAGCCGGGTACCCGTACGGCATGACACATCAGGCAGGCCAGCCCCGCGACCGGCGCGGGACGGTCGGTCACGCGTACAGCGCGCTGAACCTCCGCCTGATCATGGCGTCGTTCGGCTTGGTGGCCGGCACCGCGCTCGCGGTGCTGATGACGCGCGCGGACCAGCCGCTGCTCGCGCTCATCGCCGTCGCGGTGGTGGTCGCCTCCGCGGTCGACCTCGTGATCGTGCTCCGGCGCCGGCGCATCCGCCGGCGCCAGGACCCGGGACACCGGTACTCGCTCTTCGAGTAGCGGTCCCTGGCCTATCTTGTGTGCGTGCCGTTGTTGATGCGCGCCTACCGCGACGCCGACCTGGTGCCCCTGCAGGAGACGGTGGCCGGCTGGATCGCCGAGGCCGGACGGTGCGGATACGACCACATCGGCGAGCTGCCGCACCGCATCTACGAGAACCTCCGCGGCGGCGGGTCGGAGTTGGTCTGGCTCTGGGAAGACGGTGTGGACATCGCCGGGCTCGCCATCACGATGCGCTTCGGGTCCGCGTTCGACGTCGTCACCGCCCCGGCGCTGCGCGGCACCCCGGCAGAGCTGTCTATGCTGCGGTTCGCGTACGAGGCGACGGCCCGCCAGACGACCGACGAGTACGTCCTCACCGACGTCTTCGACTGTGACACCACCCGGATCGCCCAGCTCGAACGGCTCGGCTTCGAGCGCTTCCGCACCTGGGACGACGCCAACGAGTGCGTCCTCCCCGACGCCATCGCCCCGCCGTCGGTGCCGGACGGCTTCCTCGTACGCAGCGCGCGGCTGGACGACGCGGACCAGCTCGCGGCGGCACGCAACTCCTCGTTCGACGCCGACTGGACCGGCGAGCAGTACCGCGCGGCCGTCATGACCAAGCCCGGCTACGACCCGGACCGCGAAATCGTCGTCGAGGCGCCAGACGGTCGGATCGCCGCGTTCACCGTGTACTGGGTCGACGCCCGCAACAGGATCGGGCACTTCGAGCCCGTGGGGACCCACGCGGACTTCCGGCGACGCGGGCTGGCGCGGGCCGCGATGCTGCACGCCATGGAGCGGATGCGGGCGGCGGGCATGACCCTCGTGACGGTGAACCACAACACGGACAACATCGGAGCCCGCCGCCTATACGACTCGATCGGCTTCACCAAACGCCACGAGACCCACGGCTACCACCACCCCGCCCTTAGCCCTCTCTCCCTCCCCTCCCTCGCTCCGCCCCTCTTTTGCCGCCCCTCTCTTGCCGCCCCTCTCTTGCGTCGATCAAGGGCATATGGCCGTGGTTTGATCTCTTTTCCACGACCGTTTGCCCTTGATCGACGCAAAAGTCCTTGATCGGAGTGCAGGTCCAGGGGCGTGTGGCAGCGGTGGGCGAGGCGGGCGGGTCTCGCTGGGTGCTACCCGGCGCTGGCACGGCGCTGGCCCCAGTAGGGCGCCCCTGTTGGGTGCTCGCGCGTGAGAAGGGGTCCCTTATGCCGCTCCAGGCACGTACAGGGGCGCCCTCCTCACGCGGCATCGCCCAAGTAGGCCCCCCTTCTCAGGTGCGAGCTGGGCCAACCGCAGGGGCGGAGGGGCGGAGGGGCGGGACATGCTCCAGCCATGGCGCGACCCACGGGACGGCCGGCGCGGGCCGTCGATCAAGGACTTTCCCGTCGATCAAGGGCAAATGGTCGTGGAAAGGAGATCAAACCACGGCCGTATGCCCTTGGTCGACGGGAAAGTCCTTGATCCACGCGGAGAGGGCGGGAGAAGGCGGGAGAGGGCGGGAATGGGCGCGGACACAGGGCGCGGCGAGGGCGGAGAGAGGGGCGGGAAGGGCGGGAGGGGTCAAGGGAGGGTGGATAGGCGGCGGGTTAGGTAGCGGCGTTCGGCGTCGGTGGGGGCCAGGGCGAGGGCTTCGCGGTAGGCGGCGGCCGCGTCCGTTGGACGGTCGAGGCGGCGGAGGAGGTCGGCGCGGGTGGCGGGCAGGAGGTAGTAGTCGGCCAGTGCCCCGGATGCGGCGAGCGTGTCGACCAGTGCCAGCCCTGCCGCTGGGCCGTCGGCCATGGCGACCGCGACCGCGCGGTTCAGCTGCACCACGGCCGACGGCACGATCTTGGCCAGCCGCCCGTACAGGTCGGCGATCTGAGGCCAGTCGGTCGCGTCGGCTTCCGTGGCGGTGGCGTGGCAGGCCGCGATCGCTGCTTGGATCTGGTACGTCCCGGCGCGCCCCCTGCGCAGCGCGGTTTGCAGGAGCGCGACACCCTCGTCGATCTTGGCGCGGTCCCAGCGGGTGCGGTCCTGGTCGGGCAGGGTCACCAGGTCGCCGGCGCTGTCGACTCGGGTGTCGCGGCGCGCGTCGTGGAGGAGCATCAGCGCGAGCAGGCCGACCGCCTCCGGCTCGTCGGGCATGAGGGTGGTCAGCGTACGGGCGAGCCGGATCGCCTCGGCGCACAGTCCCTCGCGCACCAGGTCGGCGCCGGCGGTGGCCGCGTAGCCCTCGTTGAAGAGCAGGTACAGCACGGCCAGCACCGCCGGGGTCCGCTCCGGGAGCAGGTGGTCGGGTGGGACCCGGTAGGGGATGCCGGCGTTGCGGATCTTGTTTTTGGCCCGGACGAGGCGCTTGGCCATGGTCGGCTCGGGCACCAGGAACGCCCGCGCGATCTCGGCGGTGGTCAGGCCGGTGAGCGTACGCAGGGTCAGCGCGACGCGGGCCTCCATCGACAGCGCCGGGTGGCAGCACGTGAAGATGAGACGCAATCGATCATCAGGAATATTGGATCCAGGATCCTCGTACGACAGCACCGCCACCTCCTGGAGCTTGGCCGCCTCGGTGGCCCTGCGGCGCAGCCGGTCCAGGGCCCGGTTGCGTGCCGTGGTCGTGAGCCACGCACCGGGGCGGCGCGGGACGCCGTCGCGCGGCCAGCGCTCCAGCGCCTGCGCGAACGCGTCCTGCGCGCACTCCTCGGCCAGGTCCCAGTCGCCGGTCATCCGGATCAGGGTGGCGACAACCCGCCCCCACTCCTGCTCGAATGCCTTCGCGACGGCGGCCGCTACCCCTCCACAGCGTCCTCATTTCGGTCAGCCTTGCCCTTACGACGAACGGAACCGACCCGGATGGACAGTCTCAGGCGTCCAATCGCGGAAAGAGCGGCCACGGCTCCGGCAACAGCCCCTCCGACGGTGTGCACTGCGCGGCCACCCGCGCCGCCGTCTCCGGCACGAACGGCGCCAACTCCTCGGCCGCCACCCGGCACGCGTCGGCCAGCACGCCCAGGGCGGCATCCAGTCCCGCGCCGTCATCCTCCTTCGCGAGCTGCCACGGCCGCACCCGCTCGACGTACCGGTTGGCCTCCTCGACCACGCGCCACGCGGCCGCCGTCGCGCGGCGAAAATCGAAGGCCGCGAGCGCCGCGGCCACCTCCGCCGGGGCCGCGCGGCACGCGGTCACGAGCGGGTCATTCTCGCTTCGGGGGTACGCGGGGAGCCGGCCACCGCGGTAACGGTGCACCATGCTCACTACCCGGTTGACCAGGTTGCCCAGGTCGTTGGCCAGGTCCCGGTTGGCGCGGGCGACCAGCTTGTCCACTGTGAAGTCCGCGTCACCCACGCGCGGCACCTCGCGCAGCAACCACCAGCGCAGCGCGTCCGTGCCGTACCGCTCCACCAGGGACACCGGATCCACGGCGGTGCCCGAGGACTTGCTGATCTTCTTACCGTCCGCCGTCAGGTAGTCGTGCACCAATACATCGGTGGGCACCGGCTCGCCTGCGGACAGCAGCATCGCCGGCCAATACACCGCATGAAATCGCAGAACCCCCTTTCCGACCAGGTGGACGCGCTCGTCGCCGCGTACCCACCAGCGCGCGTAATCCGGCCCGTCGTGACCGTAGTCCAGCGCGGTGATGTAGTTGCCCAGCGCGTCCCACCACACGTAGATGACCTGGTCCGGGTCGCCGGGGACGGGGATCCCCCAACCGCGGGCACGGGTGTGCGACCGGGAGATGCTGAAGTCGTCCAGCCCGGCGGCGATGAACGCGAGGACCTCGTTGCGGCGTGCGGCCGGCTCGATGCGCAGGCGCCCGCTGCCGATCAGGTCCAGCAGCCGGTCCTGGTAGCGGGAGAGGCGGAAGAACCAGTTCTCCTCGGCGACGTGCTGCGGCTCGGTGCCGTGCTCGGGGCAGCGGCCGTCCACCAGTTCGGCCGGCGTGTAGAAGAGCTCGCAGCCCACGCAGTACAAACCCTCGTAGTGCTTGCGGTAGAGGTCGCCGGAGGCCGCACATGCCTGCCAGAACCGCTCCACGCCGGGCCGGTGCCGGGGATCGCGACTGGTGCGGATGAAGTCGTCGAACGACAGCGCCAGCGGCCCGCGCAGGGCTTCGAAGGCGCCCGCGTTGCGGTCCACCAGTTCCTGAGTGGACAGACCCTCGGCCGCGGCGGCCAGGACGTTCTTGAGCGAGTTGTCGTCGGTGCCGGACAGGAAACGCACGTCGTGCCCGCGCTTTCGGCGGTGCCGGGCGAGCACGTCGGCCTGCACCAGCTCCAGCGCGAAGCCGACGTGCGGGCGCGCGTTGACGTACGCGATGGTGGTGGTCATGTAGAAGGTGGATGCGGAACCGGTCATCGGTGCCTCCCTGGGGAGTGGACCGGGGCCTCGCACACATGACAAAGGCCCCGCGTCCGGGGCCTCGTCGACGTCGTGCGTCCAGCGTGAAGCGCCCCGCTAGCGGGGCACCATCACCTGAGCTGACGTCACAGTCACGCCACTCAGCATAACCTGGCCCCGTGAGCGATGAGTACGCAATACGGCCGGTCGGGTGGGTGGAGTCGTCCCTGACGGACGCGGCCATGGCGCCCAAGCAGGGCGACGAGGGGGCGCCGGACGCGTGGCTGGTCTTCGCGCCGGAGGTGGCGCGGGCGCTGGGTGACCTGGCCGTCGGGACGGACGTGCTGGTGCTGACCTGGCTCGACCGGGCCAGCCGGGACGTGCTGGCCGTCCACCCGCGGGGCGACACCAAGCGGCCGGAGACCGGTGTCTTCAGCACCCGCTCGCCGGCCCGGCCGAACCCGATCGGGCTGCATCGGGTGACCATCGTCGGGATCGACGGACTGCGCGTGCGGGTACGCAACCTGGAGGCCCTCGACGGCACGCCCATTGTGGACGTCAAGCCGGTGCTCGGCGGCGTGGCGGAGCGCTAGGGCAGCGCCGCGTACGCCCGCGGGATGGCCGTGGCGACCGCGTCGGTGAACGACTCGAACGGCGTCGCAGCCACCGTCTGCCGCGCGCCACGGCCGGCGTGCTTCCAGGTGCCGACGACCCGGCCGGCGCTGACGACGGTGGGCTGGAATACGCCGTTGCCGCCGGGCACGATCCGGGCGGCGTACTCGGCGGGCACGACTGCACCCCGGTCGGCGTAGCCGAGGATGAACTCGTCGAACCCGGGCAGCAGGAACACGCCTCGGGCCCGGCGCAGGCAACCGGCGAGCGCCTCGGGTGTCCGCGGGTCCATGAGGTATTCGACGCCGTCCACCGTCACGCTGGCGAGGTCGGGACGGGCGATGGCGAGCCCGGCGCGCACGTCGGCGGCGACCAGATGGGCCCAGCGGGTGAAGTCTTTGCCGGTGGCCGGACCGTGGCTGCGGAAGTAGCGCAGGGCCAGCTCGCCGAGCGCCTCTTCACGGTCCAGGACGCGCGGCTGCGGGATCCACTCCTCCACGAGCACCACCTGCTGGTCGCCGGGGCCCAGGCACAGCACCCCGGTCATGGCCAGATGCCGCAGCAGGCTGTAGCCGCGTTGGCCCACTGTGGACACACCGGCGGCATCCCAGGCGGCGAGGAGCTCGTTACGCGACAGCACGATGCCTCCCCTCAACGCGTCCCGGGCGAGTTGGTCGGCGTACTCGATTGTTTTGGTATCGAGGCCGAGCTCCGCGCGGCGAGCGGTGGTCGTGGCGACGACGCGAGGCGCCGCGAGGTGCACAAGCCACGGGAGGTCCTCGGCCGCGACGAGGTGGAGTGTCCCGCGCATCGGCCAGGACTTGACGATCTCGCCCGCGTCGAGCGCGGCCTGGACCGCCGCGCGGCTGCCGGACGTGGTGCGCAGGGCGACCGACGCGAGGGCGCCGCCGTGATCCTGGGCCTGTGCGGCGGTCAGCCACCGCACGGCGTCGCCAGGACCGGCCATCCCGGGACCGGCGATCCGCTGCGCGGCGAGCCGCAGCATTCCGATGTCGGTCATGCGCCACCCTACCCCGGAGGTGCGACAATGACTTCCGTGGGCGCGCTTATGGCGTATGCCGTGGTGGGGATGGCGCATCTGGTCGCCATCGGCGTCGATGCTGACGCCGTCCAGTGGGTGACCAAGGCGCTGCTGATGCCGCTGCTGGCGCTGTACGCGGCGCTGGCTGCCCGGTCGCGCGGCGAGACACCGAGCCGGCTGCTGCTCTGGGCGCTCGGCTGGGCGTGGCTCGGCGACATCGTGCTGGAGTACGGCGGGACCGCCCCGCTGATCGCCGGCATGGTGTGCTTCTTCATCGGGTACGGCGGCTACGCGGTCGCGTTCGTGCGGGCGGGTGCGCTTTCCCGGCTCCGGCTGACCGTCCTCTGTGGATACGCCGCCTTCGTGATCGCGATGCTGGTCTGGCTCTGGCCCGGGTTGAGCGACCAGGGGCTGGCCATTCCGATGGCGTTTTACGCCGCGATGATGGCTTTCCTGGCGTCGACCGCCGCGACGCTGGGCGCCCGGATCGGCGCCGGCGGCGCGCTGTTGTTGCTTTCCGACGCCCTCATCGGCGTACGGCTGGCCGAGGCGGCGGACATCCCCGGCCAGCCGTATTGGGTGATGCTCACGTACATGCTGGGCCAGGCCCTAGTGGTCACCGGCTGGCCACACGTGCGGCGCGGCATGCGCTGAAACTCATCGGCAACCGTCCGATGACTTTCGGCTACCGGGCCGGTCTACACCAGCGTGAGCGGACCTGTCTTCGTCGTGGGCCCGGGGGTCGGTCGCGCCGACGTACCCGTGCTGTCCGAAAGGCTTGTCGCGCTCTTGCGCGACCGCCCCGCGGACGTGGTGATCTGCGACGTCGCGGCCATCACCGCACCGGACGCGAGCACGCTGGAGGTGCTCGCCCGGCTGCAGCTCATGGCCCGGCGGCACGGCTGCGGCATCCGCCTGTACGGCGCCGGCGGCCGGCTCCGCGCCCTGCTGGCGATCACCGGCCTGAGCGAAGTGCTACCCCTGGCCCTCGACGGTGAGTGGCAGGCCGAAGAGCGGGAAGAGCCGGTCGACGTCGAGGAACGTGTTGACCCCGCGGATCCGGCCGGCTGAGATCTCCAGGACGATGATCGCCCACGGCCCGGTGGTCCGGTACTGGCCGAAGGCCGGCAGGCCGTTGGCCACGGTCGGGACCAGCCGGGAGCCGCGACAACCGCTGCCGGTGCCGAGCATCCACTCGCGGATGTCGTCGTAGCCGCGCAGCCACAGCGACAGCGGCGGCATGGACAGCGTCGCGTCCTCGTGCAGGAGCGAGGCCAGCGCGGCCATGTCGTAGCTCTCGAACGCCTTGACGTAGCGAGTCAGCAGCTCGTCCTGCTCCTCGTCCATCGGCTTGAACGTGTCGGCGGCGACATCCGCGGTGGCCAGCGTCGCGCGGGCCCGCTGCAGCGCGCTGTTGACCGAGGCGACGGTGGTCCCGAGCAGCTCGGCGGTCTCGCTCGCCGACCAGGCCAGCACCTCGCGCAGGATCAGCACCGCCCGCTGCCGCGGCGCGAGGTGCTGCAGCGCGGCGACGAACGCCAGGCGGATCGAGTCGCGCGCGACCACGACCTCGGCGGGGTCGCTGCGCTCGGGCAGGACCCGGCTGTCCGGGATCGGGCCGAGCCAGACCTCCTCGGCCAGCGGCGCGTCGGGCAGCGACCGGGGCGTCGACGCCGGGCCCAGGTCCATCGGGCGGGCCCGCCGCTGCGCGCTGCCGAGCATGTCCATGCAGACGTTGGTCGCGATGCGATACAGCCATGAACGCAGCGCCGACCGACCCTCAAACCGGTCGAAACTACGCCAAGCCCGGACCATCGTCTCCTGTACGGCGTCTTCCGCTTCGAACGCCGAGCCGAGCATCCGGTAGCAGTAGCCGGTCAGCTCGGACCGGTACTCCTCCAACTGCAGCTCCGGCCCGCCAGCCACGCTTGTCGCTCGCTCCCCCATCGCCTCAACCTACCCCAGCCAGGGCGTCCCCTCGACCGCGCGAAGGGACGCCCCGATCGGGGTCTTACCCCCGCTTCTCGATCCAGACGTTCTCGATGGTGTGCGGCGGATACCCGGTCGACGACACGCCACCGACCGGCGCCCACTGGCCCTCGACCGGGATCAACCCGACCTCGGGCAGGAAGTGCCGCAGGGTCATGTGGATCTTGTGCTCGCCCGTACCGCTCGTGCAGTAGCTCTGCACGACCCGCGGCGCGGTGAAGGTGATGGTGCAGTCGGACGGGACCGCCCACGCACCACTCGGCGTGACCGCCACCAGGCCGGCGGTGGTCAGGACGATGGCGGCGAACATCGGGGCCAACTTAGGCATCTTCATAAAGGAAACTTTCCTAATAGTTGGCCGCCGCGTCAATGCGACTGACCTCAATGTCCAAAGAGGTCGGAGTCGGCACCCGCCGCATCACCCCGGTCCAGCGCGGAGATCGCCGCGACATCCTGCGCCGCCAGCGAGAAGTCGAAGATGTCGAGATTCTGCCGGAGCCGCTCCAGGTTGCTCGACTTGGGCACCGTGACCAGGCCCAGCTCCATGTGCCAGCGGAGCACGATCTGCGCCGGCGTACGGCCGTAGCGCTCGGCCAGCTCGACCACCACGCGCTCACGCAGCACATCGGTGCCCTGACCACCGATCGGCGACCAGGACTGCGTCACGATGCCGTGCTCGGCGTGGTACGCGCGGGCCGACTCGCGCGCGACGACCGGGCTGAGCTGGATCTGATTGACGTCCGGCGCCACCCCGGTCGCGGCGATGATCCGTTCCAGATGGGTTGGTTTGAAGTTCGAGGTGCCGATCGCCCGGACCCGGCCGTCCTCCAGCAGCCGGATCAGGCCCTGCCACGCCTCGACGTACCGGTCCTGCCGGGGTTGGGCCAGTGGATGAGCAGCAGGTCGACGTAGTCCACCCCGAGCCGGTCGGCGCTGCGCGCGAACGCCTCGGCGGCCAGTTCGACCCCGTGCCACTCCTTGTTGAACTTCGTCGTGACGAACAGTTCCTCCCGCGGTACGCCCGACGCCTTGAGCCCGCGCCCGACGCCCCGCTCGTTGCGGTAGTTCTCCGCGGTGTCCACCAGCCGGTAGCCGGCCTCGATCGCGCTGGCGATGACGGTCTCGGCCTCCGCGTCGTCCATGGGCCAGGTGCCCAGGCCGAGCCGCGGCAGCTCGGCACCGTGCGTGAGGGTGATGGTCGGAGCAAGAGTCATCGCACGATTCTGGCCTAGGGTGGATGCGTGCGCCCACTCAAGATTCTTTTCATCGGCGGTAGCGGGATCATCAGCTCGGCCGCCTCGCGGCTGGCCGTTGAGCAGGGCATCGACCTGTATGTGTTGAACCGGGGCAGCACCACCCACCGCCCGCTCCCGGAGCAGGCGACCGTGCTGCGGGCCGACGTACGCGACCCGGCCGCGGTCCGGGCCGCCCTCGGCGACCTCGAATTCGACGCGGTCGTCAACTGGGTGGCGTTCACCCCCGACCACGTCCAGGCCGACATCGACGTGTTCCGCGGCCGCACCAGGCAGTACGTGTTCATCAGCTCGGCGTCCGCGTACCAGACGCCGCCGGCCCGGCTGCCGGTCGTCGAGTCGACCCCGCTGCACAACCCGATATGGCAGTACTCCCGCAACAAGATCGCGTGCGAGGACCTGCTGGTCGCCGCGTATCGGGACGGCGGGTTCCCGGCCACGATCATCCGGCCCTCCCACACGTACGACAAGACGCTCATCCCGTTCGACGGCGGCTGGACCGCCGTGGCCCGGATGCGGCAGGGCAAGGAGATCGTCGTACACGGCGACGGCACCTCGCTCTGGACGCTCACCCACCACGCGGACTTCGCCCGCGCGTTCGTGCCGCTGCTCGGCCACCCACGCACCCTCGGCGAGGCCATCCACATCACCTCCGACGACGTGCTGACCTGGGACCAGATCGCGTGGGCGCTCGCGGACGCGGCGGGCGTCGAGCCGCGCATCGTGCACGTGCCCTCGGACGCGGTCGCGGCGGCCGACCCGGAGTGGGGCGCCGGGCTGCTTGGCGACAAGGCGCACTCGCTGGTGTTCGACAACAGCAAGGTGCGCGGCCTGGTGCCGGGCTGGGTCGCGACCATCCCGTTCCACCAGGGCGCCCGCGAGATCGTCGGCTGGTACGACGAGGACCCGTCCCGGCAGGTCGTCGACGCCCGGCTCGACGCGCTGATGGACAAGCTCGTCGAGGCGTACCGGCCGCGGGGCTAGGGCGCCTCGCCGTCGTTTCCTCGCCTGCCTTTCGTAGGCGCCGTTCGACGTGGCACGATCTTCGCCGTGTCTGTGACTCGGCGAAGCGTGTTGGGTGCCGGCCTGGCCGCCGCGGCGGCGGGGCTGACCGGGTGCGGCCCTTCGGCGGACCCAGCCGTATGGGCCGACGGCACCTCGGCCACTCCCGCCGGCACGCCCGCCGCTGGCGCGGGAGCCGGCCCGGCCGGGGTGACCGCGTCCCCATCCCCGACCGCTGGCGGTTCGGTGACCGCCGCCGGGGCAGCACCATACGTCGCGAAGCTCACATCTACCCTCCAGCGCTTCCTCAAGCCGACCACCGAGAACCCCAAGCACCCCACCTATGCGGGCGCGGTCGCCCTGGTCATGGTCGGTGGGAAGGTGACCGCGCAGGTCGCGGTCGGGCACGCGCTGCGGTACGGCGCCGGCCCGGTCGAGCTGCCGGCCGCCAAGCGGGTCGCAATGCGCCCGGACTCGGTCTTCGACCTGGCGTCGCTCACCAAGGTCTACACCGCCATCCTGCTGCTGCAGCAGGTCGACAAGGGCAGGGTCGACCTGTCCGCCCCGGTGGTTTCCTACCTACCCGAGTTCACCGGCACCGGCAAAGACAAGATCACGGTCCGGCAGCTGCTCACCCACACCAGCGGCCTGCCCGTCGGCGCCAAGGTGGCCGGCCTGCCCGACCTGGCCGCCAAGCGCAAGGCCGTCCTGTCCACCCCGCTCATCTCCGGCGCCACCCCCGGCACCGTGTTCCGCTACTCCAGCGTCGGGCTCATGGTCGCCGCCATGCTGGTCGAGAAGATCACCGGCAGCACCCTCGACAAGGCCCTCAAGACCGGCATCGCCGGCCCGCTCGGCCTGCGCGACACCGGCTTCAAGCCGCTCACCTGGATGTCCAAAGCGGACCAGGCCGCCCGCCTCGTCGCCACCGACGCCCGCTCCTCCCGCGGCCTGCTGCGCGGCGTCGTCCACGACGACGTCGCCAACCAGATGGGCGGCGTCGCTGGCAGCGCCGGCATCTTCGGCACCGCGGCCGACGTCGCGGCGATCGGGCAGATGTTGCTGAGCGGCGGCAAGGGCATCCTGTCCGCCAGCCTGGTGAAAACCATGCTCACCAACGCCAACAAGGGCCTGCCCGCCATCGACCCGGAACGCCCCGGCCGCCCCTCCGACCACGGCCTCGGCGTCGTCCTGCGCCAGCCCTGGTTCATGGGCAAGCTCTCCACCGCCGCCACGTACGGGCACACCGGCTTCACGGGCACCTCGCTGCTGGTCGAACCCCGCCGCAAGCTCGTACTCGCCCTGCTGACCAACCGCGCCCACCCCAACTGGAGCTGGGCCAACCCCGACCCCATGCGCGCCGTCATCTCCAACCTCCTAGCCGACGCCCTCCCCTAACCAACGCCCTCCCCGCCCCCTTCTTCCTCGCCGCGCCCTCCCCCGCTCTCCTCGCCGCGCCCGCCCCCGCTCTCCTCGCCGCGCCCGCCCCGCTCTCCTCGTCGCGCCCGCCCCGCTCTCCTCGTCGATCAAGGGCATACGGTCGTGCTTTGATCTCCAATCCGCGACCGTTTGCCCTTGATCGGCGGGCATTCCCTTGATCGGCGAGGTCTGCGGGTACGCGGCAGCCTCGGTAGGGCGTCCCGTTAAGGGCCCACATGAACGTGAAGGATGTGGGTCGTTGGGGCGACTCGGATCCTTCACGCAAATCCCGATCGCTTGCCAGCATTGGAGCCGCCGAATCGATCTAGGAAATATCGTGGGTATAAATCGGACTCGATACCCACGATACTTCCTAGATCGACGCCAACCCTGCCGCGATCCCTGGCGCTGTCAGCGTTTGACGTGGACCGGGTTCCCTTAACAACCCGGCCTTGAAAAGCGCCCCGGTCGGGGCACGGGCGTGAGTAGGGCGCCCCTGCTGGGCCCGCGCGCGTGAGAAGGGTGCCCCTATTGATAGGGCTGCCCTGCTCACGCACGGGCACCCAGTAGGGGCGCCCTACTCAGGGCGGTCGCTCGCGCGCGGGGTATTGGAGCGCGGTACGCCACGCAGCTGGCGCGTATCGGCTGGTATCGCCCTACGACGCCGCTCGCCGCCCGGCCCACCCGCCCTCCCGTACAACCCGCCTGGCCACCGCGTCGATCAAGGAATTCCACGCTGATCAAGGGCAAAGGGTCGTGGTTTAGAGATCGAACCACGGCCGTTTGCCCTTGATCGACGGGGAAGGGGGCGATCGACGGGGAAGGGGGCGATCGACGGGGAAGGGGGTGGGCGGCGGGGAAGGAGGGGCGGGAGGGAAGGGGCGGCGGGTTAGGCGACGGCGATGAGGGCGGCTATGAGGCCGTACTCGATGGCGGTGGCGTTCGTTGTGGCGTCGGCTGACCACCAGCGGATCTCCAGGCGCTCGGTGCCGGCCGGGACGGCGATGAGCACGCCGTCCGGGTCCGCCCGGTAGTTGAGGAAGCCACCGCCGTCGTCGCGGACCACGATCGGGCTGCCGGCGACCGCGTTCGCGATGTCGAGGTCGATGTAGATGGGCCGTCCCTCGAGGGTCGTCACGGGGAGGGTGATACTCGAGCCGCTTTGCGCGACGACGGAGGTGCTGGGCGTACCAGAGCCGTCGACCACGGTGAGGCGGACGGACGTGGCCGCCTCGGCGGCGCTGCCCGCTGCCGGAAGTATGCCTAGGGAGAGCACCCCCGCGAACGCTGCGGCGAGGATGCGAGGCTGCATTGGTCGCATGGCGTGACGGTACGAGCGTCCGGCTGAGCTTGTCTTGAGCATCACCACTGCCCAGAAACCACGATCCAGAACGCTGGCGCCAATAGATTGGATCCATGAGCCAGGATGAGTGGAACGTCGCGGAGGACGACGGGGTCCTCGACACCTCGGACACCCTTGACGACGACCGGGTCGCGGACCCGCTGGACACCGGCATCGCGCCGGCGGACCGTTGGTCGGGGGCGAACCGGTTTGGCACCACGCCGGCGGAGGAGCGGGCTGGCGAGTCGTTGGACCAGTTGCTCGCGCAGGAGGAGCCGGACGTCGACCCGTACGCCGAGCAGGACGACGACGAGGACGAGCTGAACCGGCGGGGCTACGAGCAGGATCCGCGCGCCGGCCGGCTGGTGGCCGACGACCAGGGCTTCGGCGAGGACGAGGAGGCGGACTCCGTTGCCTGGGACGCCGGGATCGACGCGGGTGGAGCCAGCGCGGAGGAGGCGGCGGTGCACGTGGTCGACGACCCAAACGGCCCGGGCGATGGCCCGTTGCGCTGAATGAGCCGGCCGACGACCGCGTCGCTTCCCCCGCGACCGGGCCCGGCGCCGCGGGTCACGATCCCGCTGCCACACGTCTCGCAGCCGCTGCAACGCTTCCTGGCCACCGAGGCCGGGGGCGCGTTGTTGCTGCTGGTGGCGGCGGTGGCGGCGCTGGTGTGGGCGAACGTGCCGGGCGCCGGTTACGAGCCGTTCTGGACGACCGAGGCGTCGATCCGGGTCGGCGACGCCGCGATGACGCTCGACCTGCGGCACTGGGTGAACGACGCGGCGATGGCGCTCTTCTTCCTGGCCGTGGGCCTGGAGGTCAACCGCGAGATCACGGTCGGCGAGCTGCGCAACCCGCGGGCGGTGCTGGTGCCGGTCGTCGCGGCGATCGGGGGCCTGGTCCTGCCCGCGCTGATCTACCTGGCCTTCAACCATGGCGGGCCGGCGGTGCACGGCTGGGGCATCCCGGTGTCGACGGACACCGCGTTCGTGGTGGGCATCCTCGCGCTCTTCGGGCCGCGCTGCCCCGACCAGCTCCGGCTGTTCCTGCTGACGCTCGCGATCGCCGACGACATCGGGGCGATCGCGGTGATGGCCGTGTTCTACACGGATGACGTCTCGATGCCCGCGCTGGCCGCCGCGGCGCTGCTGCTGCTCGTGCTCTTCGGGCTGCGCTGGGCCCGGGTGTGGCAGCTGCGGCTGTACGTCCTGACCGGGCTGGCGCTGTGGGCGGCGGTGTACGCGTCCGGCGTGCACCCGACGCTGGCCGGTGTGCTGGTCGGGCTGCTGGTGCCGGCCACGCCGGTGGAGGCGGGGCAGGCGGAGCGGTTCCGCTTCTACGGCCGCGCGGTGGTCGAGCGGGCGGACGCCGTACGGGCGCGGCTGGCGGTGCTGGCGACGCGGGCCACCGTGCCGGCGAACGACCGGCTGCAGGACGCGCTGCACCCGGTCAGCGCGTTCCTGGTGGTGCCGGTGTTCGGGCTGGCCAACGCGGGTGTGCGGCTGGACGGGGAGACGCTGCGCAACGCGGTCACCTCGCCGCTCACGATCGGCGTCGTGGTGGCGCTGGTGGCCGGCAAGACGGTCGGCATCTCGCTCGGCGCGGCCATCGCCCTGCGTACCCGCCTCGGCGACCTGCCCGGCCGGGTGCGCTACGGGCACCTCATCGGCGGCGCCGTGCTGGCCGGCATCGGCTTCACGATCTCGCTGTTCATCACGGATCTCGCGTTCGACGACGAGCGGCTGCGGGAGGAGGCCAAGATCGGCGTGCTGGCCGGGTCGCTGCTGGCCGCGGTGCTGGGCTCGGTCGCCCTGCGCTACCTGGGCGAACGGCTCCCGATGTGCACCGTGGACGAGGAGGAGATCCCGGCGCTGCCGGACGGGCCGTGGTTGGATCCAACATCCAGGTGGCGATCAGCGCCGCAGTCCTAGGGCGTATCTGATGGATCTTTGTGGGGCTGCGGCGGCCCCAGACGACGACCGGCGGCACCGGTCGAAAGGCCGCATACAACACCGGTATGCGACCTTCCACCCGGCACCACCGGACCACCGCCTGGACCTCGCCTCGCACCCACAAGATCCATCAGATACGCCCTAGCGCGCTGCGCAGGGCGCCGAGCTCGACCCGCCCGCTGTAGAGCCGCCCGTCCACGAAGAGGGTCGGCGTGCCGCGCGCCCCGTCCGCCACGCCCGCGGCGTAGTCGGCCTGCACCGCCGGGCGGAACAGCTGCGCCGCGTCGCCGACCACGCCCCCGGCGCCGACCTTCTTCGCGTACGTCGCCAGGTCGGGGTCGGTGAGCCTGTCCTGGTGCGCGAAGAGCAGGTCGTGCATCGCCCAGAACTTGTCGCCGGACGCCTCCGCGGCCAGCGCCGCCGTCAGCGCGAACGGATGCTTCCGGAAGAGCGGGAAGTGCCGGAACACCAGGCGGACCCGCCCATCGGCGCCGTCGACCAGTTCGCGCAGGACCGGCGCGGCCGCTCCGCAGTACGGGCATTCGAAGTCCCCGTACTCGACCACGGTGATCGGGGCGTCGGCCGCGCCGTACACGTGCCGGTCAAGATCGGTCACGCGCCGACTCTAACTCCATTACGGGAACGCCGACCGATTCGCAGATACAGAACGACGGAAACCCGATTGGGTGCTTGTTGTCCTTATCGCCCGGTCACATGCTCATCAGGGGGGTGGAGTATGCCCGACACGGAGCCGATCCTGGTTTGCCTGTTAGGGACATTCCGCCTCGTCAAGCACGGCGAGGCGATGTCACTGCGGCATGGCGGAAAGATGGAGAGTCTGCTTTGCGCGCTCGCCCTGGGGCGGCGGCAGAGCGCGTCCCGGGACACCCTGCTGGACGCCGTCTGGCCGGAGGGTGAGCCCGGGCGCCGGACCAACCAATCGCTCAACACGCTGGTCCACGACCTGCGCCGGATCTTGGCCGACGCGCTGTCCGGCCGGTCGCCGGTGCTGCGCACGGACGACGGATATCGACTCAACCTGGCTGCCGGGATCGCGGTGGACACCGTGCGCTTCGACCATCACATCGCCGCGGCGGCGGACCGGCTCGCGGCCGGCGACGAGGTGGCCGCGCTCGCCCATTACGAGCAGGCCGTCATGCTCTACCGCGGCGACCTGTGCTCCGGCGGCGACCTGCGGCTGCTGATCGAGCGGGAACGGCTGCGCGCGCAGTACCTCAACACGCTCGCCCACCTCGCCGACCACGCGTTCGCCACCCGCCGGTACGACACCGCGCTGCGGCACGCCCAGCAGCTGCTGACGTACGACCCGTGCCGGGAGGACGCGCACCGGGTGGTGATGCGCTGCTTCGCCCGGCTCGGCCAGCGGTCCGCGGGCATGCAGCAGTACCGGCTGTGCCGCAGCGTGCTGCGCGAGGCGTTCCAGGCGGTGCCCGAACGGGCGACCGACGAGCTCTTCGACCGGCTGCGTCTGGAACCCGACAGGGTCTGAGCCAAACCTCAGCCAAACCTCATCGCGAACTGACCGACGGCTCACCGACCCGGGATAGACAGAAGCCCTCATGACCGGGATCGGTGATACGGAGCGCCTCGGCGACCAGAACGTCGTGACGGCGGTCGTGCGGGTGGTGCTCGACGACTGCGGCGACGTCCGCCACGGCGAGTTGGTGGATGCCGCGACCGGTACGACCGAACGCTTCACCGGATGGGAGGGCATGGTGTCGGCGGTACGGCGTTGGCTCGGGAGGATCCGTGACTGATCCGCTCGTCAGCTGCGTCATGCCGACCAGGGACCGGCCACGCTTCGTGGCCCAGGCGGTCGCCTACTTCCTGCGCCAGGACTACCCGCACCGGGAACTGGTCATTGTGGACGATGGCGAGTCGCCGGTCCTGGCGCACGTGCCGGACGACCCCCGGGTCCGGTACGTGCGCCTGGATCGGCGACACCGGCTGGGCGCCAAGCGCAACCTCGCCTGCCGGCACAGCCGTGGCGAGCTGATCGCGAACTGGGACGACGACGACTGGATGGCCGACGACCGGCTCAGCCGCCAGGTGCGCGCGCTCACCGACAGCGGCGCGGACGCCTGCGGGCTGCGCGAGCTGCTCTACCTGCGGCCGCTGGCCGGCGACGCCTGGCGTTACCGGCCCATGCCGACCGACCCGCCGTGGCTGGCCGGGGCCACGCTGCTCTACCGCCGGGCGGCGTGGCAGGCCCACCCGTACCCCGAAGTGGACGTCGGCGAGGACGCCACGTTCGTGCGCGGCCTCGGCCGGTTGCACGCCCTGCCCGACCCCCGCTGGTACGTCGCCCTGCTCCACCCCGGCAACAGCGGCCCCAAGGCGCTCGGCGACCGCCGCTGGCAGCCCACCGACCTGGCCGAGGTCCTCGGCCTGCTCGCCGCCGACCAGACCTTCTACGCCGGCCTGCGCGGATCCTTGGCGCCGCGCAAGCCTGGCACCGCCGTCACACTGGCCAGCGATCTTTTCGTGTACGACGGGTACGCCTCGATGGCCGAGTATCTGGCGCTGGGCATGGCCCGCGCGGGTGCCCGGGTCAACCTCGCGCCGCTCACGCTCGACGAGCGGGGCATCTCCGGAGAACTGCGCACGTTGCTGGCCGCGTCCCGGCCGGAGGTGCCCGGGCCGGTGCTCTACTCGTCGTACCCGCGGCCGGAGTTGGAGCGGTACGCCCGGCGCGAGCACTTCATCCACACCATGTGGGAGTCCAGCCGGCTGCCCGCGGACTGGCCGGCCAAGCTCAACCGGGCCCGCGCGGTCCTCGTGCCGACCAGGTTCGTCGCCGGCGTGTGCCGGGCGAGCGGCGTACGGGTGCCGATCGAGGTGGTCCCGGACGGCGTCGACCCGGCCGTCTACCCCGCGCTCGCCCGCCCGCGGCGGCGCGGCCTCACCACGCTCGTGGTGGCGACGACGCTGCCCCGCAAGCACCTGGCCGAGGCGGTGGCGGCCTGGCGGCTGGCGTCCGGCGCCGACCCCGACGCCCGCCTGGTCATCAAGTCCCGCTTCGACATGGGCGCGTCGCCGGATCCTGACCCACGGATCAGCGTCGTCGCCGGCAGCGAAACCACCCGCGGCATCGCGCACTGGTACCGCCAGGCCGACGTGCTGCTCGCGCTCGGCAACGAGGGCTTCGGATTACCGCTCATCGAGGGCATGGCGACCGGCCTCCCGGTCGTCGCGCTGGACTCGGAGGGCCAGTCCGACGCCTGCCGCGACGCCGGTGAGCTGGTGTTGGCGGTGCCGCCGGCGCGCTTCGAGCGCTGCCGGGAGCCGGGGTACGGCGAGTGCGGCGTCCGGGGCGTACCGGACGTGGCCACGGTCGCCGCGAAGCTGCGGTGGGTGGCCACCCATCGCGACGAGGCCGCCGACCTCGGCCGTGCCGCGTCGGCCTGGGTCCACAAGCACCGGAACGTCTGGCACAAGGGCCCCGCCGCGCTCGCCGTCATGGAGCGCCACGTCCGCCCGGTGCGGCCGCTGCGCCCGCGCCGCGCGCTCTGGGTGCCGAGCTGGGGCCGCCGCTGCGGCATCGCCGAGTACGCCCACGCGCTGCTCCGCCACGCCCCGCGCGCCTTCGCCACCGCCGGTCCGCCCCGCCCCGGCACCGCGTCCCTGCTCCACGTGGAGCACGAGGACGGCCTCTTCACCGACGCGACCCTCGCCACCCAACTCGCCCGGGCCAGGGCGGCCGGCGTACCGGTGCTCGTGACTGAGCACTCAGTCCACGACGGCGCACGCGACTTCGAGGCCGCGGCGTCCACATTGGTCGCCCTGACCGGCGAGGGTGCGGGGAAGCTGCGCGACCGGTGGCCCGGCAAGCGTGTGGTGCACGTGCCGCACGGGTGCCCGACCTGGTTTCCGCGGCGCAAGTCGCGGCGCGGGCGGGTGCTCGGCGCGTTCGGCTTCCTGCGCCCGTACAAGGGTTTCCACCGGCTGCTCGACGTGCTCCGCGCGCTGCCGGGCACCGAGCTGCTGCTCCTCGCGTACGCCGATTCGGAGCCGGACGTGGCGGCGTGGCGGGCGGCGAGCGCGGGCCTGCCGGTGCGCTGGGAGCCCGGATACCTGCCGGCCGCACACGTGGCGCGGCGCCTCGCCGAGGAGGCCGACGCGCTCGCCTTCTGGTACGACGACGTGCCGCACGCCTCGGCGAGCGGCGCCGTCCGGATCGGCCTCGCCAGCGGCGTACCGGTCCTGACCTCACCGACCGGGTGGTTCGCCGACCTGGCCGAGGTCACCCATCAACCGGCGGACCTGGAGTCGGGGGTAGCCGAGCTGCTCGACGACTCGGCTCTGCGCGACCGCCTGTCCACCGCCGCACGCGAGTTCTGCCATCAACACAGCTGGCGGCGCACCGCCGAAGAGTACGTCCGCCTCTGGGACACCGTCGACCACTAGGGGGTCACCCATGCCCGTCACACCCACCTATCCCGGTCTTTACGTGGAGGAGGTGCCCAGCGGGGTCCACCCGATCGTCGGGGCCGCCACGGCCGACACCGCGTTCGTGGACTACTTCGCGCGCGGGCCGGTGAACACGCCCACCCGGGTAACCAGCTTCGCCGACTTCGAGCGCGTCTTCGGCGGGCTCAACGCGGCGAGCGAGGGCAGCTACGCCGTACTGCAGTACTACCTCAACGGCGGCCAGAACGCCTGGATCGTCCGGATCGACCACGGCGACCCGGCCACCGCCACCGTCACGCTGGCCGGCGGGTCGCCGCCGTCCGACGTACTGGAGATCTCGGCGAGCAGCCCCGGCCTGTGGGGCAACGCGCTGCGGGTCGCCGTGACCCAGACCGTCCCGCCAGAAGCCGGACGCTTCAACCTCTTCGTCCAGGAGACGCGGGTCGACGCCGGCGTGCTGGCGGTCGTCGCCACCGAATCGCACCTCGGACTGACCATGGACCAGACCGATCCGTCCTATGTGGCCACCGCGGTCAACTCCGCCTCGTCGCTCATCCGCGTCACCGATGCGACCGGCCTGGTGCCACCCACGCTGGTCGCGCCGACCGCGAGCGGGGACGCGCCCGCGAGCGCGTACGTCGACCTCGACGACGGCGACGAGGGCGACGCCCTGGAAACCGACGGCGACCTGTCCACAACGGACCTCGCCGACGCGCTGGAGGACGGCTGGGCCACGCTGGACCGGATCGACCCGTTCATCTTCAACCTGCTGTGCGTACCCGCGATCGCGCTGCTGGCAGAGGCCAACCAGGGCGCGGCGATCGGCGCGGCGGAGACGTTCTGCGAGCAGCGGCGCGCGTTCCTCATCGTCGACCCGCCCCGGCTGTCCAATGCCTCGGCGGCCCTGGAGTGGCTCAGCGACGTCGGCCGGATCCCGAGCGCCAACGCCGCCGTCTACTTCCCGCGCGTGCTCGTCACCGACCCGCTCAACGGCGGCCGGCAGCGCGAAATCGGCGCCAGCGGCACCATCGCCGGCATCTACGCCCGGACCGACGCCGCCCGCGGGGTCTGGAAGGCGCCCGCCGGCATCGACGCGACCGTGCGCGCGGCCACGCCCGCCGGCAGCGTCAACGACGCGGACAGCGGCGTGCTCAATCCGCAAGGCGTCAACGCGCTGCGGACGTTCGCCGTCTTCGGGCCGGTCGTGTGGGGCGCGCGCACGCTGCTCGGCGCGGACCAGCGCGCCTCACAGTGGAAGTACGTGCCGGTCCGGCGTACCGCGCTCTACATCGAGAACAGCCTCGTGGCCGGCCTGCAGTGGGTGGTGTTCGAGCCGAACGACGAGCCGCTGTGGGCGCAGATCCGGCTCAACGTGGGCGCCTTCATGCAAGGGCTCTTCCTGCAGGGCGCGTTCCAGGGCACGACGCCGCGCGAGGCGTACCTCGTCAAGTGCGACCGCACGACCACCACGCAGCTCGACATCGACCGTGGCGTGGTGAACATCCTGGTCGGCTTCGCACCGCTGAAGCCCGCCGAGTTCGTCGTCATCCGGATCCAGCAGCTCGCCGGCCAGGCACAGGCGTAGGGAGTCCACAATGGCCGAGTTCAGCGTCAACGCCAGCCGCGTCGACCCGTACAAGAACTTCAAGTTCCGCATCAAGTGGGACGGCCGGTACGTGGCCGGCATCAGCAAGGTCGGCGGGCTCAAGCGCACCACCGAGGTCGTCAAGCACCGCGCCGGCGGCGACCCGAGCTACACCCACAAGTCGCCGGGGCGCAGCGACTTCGACGCGATCACGCTGGAACGGGGGGTGACCCACGACCTGGAGTTCGAGCAGTGGGCGAACAAGGTGTGGCACCTCGGCGCCGGGCTCGGCTCGGAAGTGTCCCTTAAGGACTTCCGCAAGGACGTCATCATCGAGGTCTACAACGAGGCCGGCCAGCTCGCCCTCGCGTACCACGTCTACCGGTGCTGGGTCTCCGAGTACCAGGCGCTGCCCGACCTCGACGCCAACGCGAACGCCATCGCCATCCAGCAGATCAAGCTCGAAAACGAGGGCTGGCAGCGGGACGTCGAGGTGACCGAGCCGACCGAGCCGACGTTCCTGGAACCGCCGGCATGAACCAACTGGACCTGCTCGACGCGTGGGAGCGCGCCGCGCCGCTCGACCCGACGGGGCGCGCGCTGGCGCTGCTCGCCGCGGCCTCCACTGTGTCCACCTCCGATGTGGACGATGTGGCCGCGCTACCGATCGGCGTCCGGGACGGCATGCTGCTCGACCTGCACGCGTCGCTGTTCGGTCCGGAACTGGCGGCCGTCGTCGGCTGCCCGGCCTGCGGGGAGCGGCTGGAACTGGCGTTCGCGGTGGACCAGGTCCGCACGGACCCACCGCGCCCCGTCGAGGTCCTACACATCGACGGGTACGACGTGAGCGTGCGACCGCCGGACAGCCGGGACCTGGCCGCGGTGGCTGGTCTCGACCCGGCGGCCGCCGAGGACGTCCTCCTGCGCCGGTGCGTGTCCGGCGACCTGGACCGCCTCCCCCGTCCGTCGTGGCGGCCGTGGAGGACGCCATGCTCGCCGCCGACCCGCAGGCGGACGTGCGACTCGCGCTGACCTGCGAGCCGTGCGGGCACCGGTGGAGCGCGACGCTCGACATCGGCGCGTTCGTGTGGGCGCGGCTCGACGCGTGGGCCCGACGCTGCGCGCTGGAGGTCCACACGCTGGCCCGCGCGTACGGCTGGCGCGAGGTGGACATCTTGGCGATGAGCCCCTGGCGGCGCGGGCTGTACCTGGCGCTGGTGTCGTCATGAGCGGCTTCCTGCGACGGTTGGCACTGCGGGCCGGCGGGGCCAACGAGCCCGGCACGCTCCAACCCCGGTTGCCGTCCCTCTTCGAACCGGCACCGGGGTGGGCGGCGCTTCGCCCTCAAGAGGGCAGCCCTGTTGCCGCGTGGGCGGGCATAGCGGAGCCCTACTCAGGGGTAACGCCCCAAGAGGGCAGCCCTTTTGGGGCGGGCACTGGCTTGCCATCCGTGCCCACTCCCTCGGGGGCGCCGCCAGCCCTGCGCGCTGTCTCGTCGCCGGCGGCGCCTTCCCCGGACGCGAACGCCGAGCGCACTGCCCCGCCGGGACCGCCCGCCCACGTCCCACGCGCGGAGGCGGTCGAGCCGCACGCCGATGTGTCCTCGACCGGCGCTCCGGCCTCGGCCCGCGCTGCGCTCCCGGCCGCCGGCGCGCCGCAGGCCACCACCCTGGGCGCGAACGCCGTGCCCGGTCCGCTCGCGGCCCCGACCACCACCCCGGCCCTCAACCCGGTTGCCACCGCCGGGGCACCCCGCCCGGCCCCCACCGCCAGAGCCGTCAGCCCCATCGCCGACACCCTCACGCCGGCCCTGACCGCCGGGGTACCCACCCCTGCCCTCGCCGCCGCGGAGGCCCGCAGCGCGGCCGAGGCTGGCGCTGCGGCGGCGGAGGCGCTTGCCGGGGCGACGCCCGTCGGCCCGGCGGAGGCCCTCGGCCCGGCGGAGGCTCTCGGCGCGACGCAGGTCCGCGGCGCGGTGCGGGCCTCCGCTGCGGCCTCGCCGATCAAGGACTTCCTCGCCGATCAAGGGCAAACGGTCGTGGATTGGAGATCAAAGCACGACCATATGCCCTTGATCGACGGGGAGAGCGGGCGCGGCGGGGAGAGCGGGCGCGGCGGGGAGAGCGGGCGCGGCGGGGAGAGCGGGCGCGGCGGGGAGAGCCGGGCGCGCGGGGAGAGCGGGGCACGGGCGAGCGGGCGCGGCGGGGAGGGGCGCGAGGGAAGGCGAGGGGCGGAGGGGCGTGGGTGGGAGGACGGGACGGTGCGGGTGACCATCGGGCGGATCGAGGTGCATGCGGTGGCGCCGATGCAGCCGCCCGCGCCGGTAGCCGCGCCGGAGCCGGAGATCTCGCTGGCGGACTACCTCGCGAACCGGGGGCGGCCATGAGCGACTTCCGGGCCGTGGCCACCGTCACCGCGGCGCTGCAGCGGCTGCTCCAGGGCCCGGTCGGCGCCGACGTGCCGGGCGCGCAGGTGTGGACCGACCGGCCGGACATACGGCACGCCGACGGGCCGTCCGGGCCGGGCGCGAACATCTACCTCTACCAGGTCAGCCCGGATCCGGCACTGCGCAATGTGGACCTGCCGACGCGCGGGCCGGACGGCCGGGTGACCCAGCGCCCGCAGGCCGCCCTGACGTTGTACTACCTGTTCAGCTTCTACGGCGACGACAGCGAGATGGAACCGCAGCGGGTGCTCGGTACGACGGTGCGCACGCTGCACGCCCGCCCGCTGGTGACCCGGGCGCTGATCCAGGCGGTGACCGACGCGGCCGCGCACGACCAGCCGGTGCACCCGGATCTCGCCGAGTCCGACCTCGCGGAGCAGGCCGACCTGGTCCGGGTCACGCCGCTCGGGCTCAACCTGGAGGAGCTGTCCAAGCTGTGGTCGGTGTTCTTCCAGGTCCCGTACGCGTTGTCGGTGGCGTACCAGGCGTCGGTGGTGCTCATCGAGGAGCCGGTCACCACGGCGGCCGCCCGCCCGGTCATCACGCCGGACCTGACCGTGGGCGTGCTCAACCGGCCGCGGATCCTCCGCGTCGACAAGGCGGACCGCACGCCTATCCACGCCACCGACACCGTCACGATCCACGGCGAGCGGCTGCTGGGTGAGGGCGCCGTCGTACGGCTGGCGGGACAGCCGGTTCTGACGGCTACCGCCGCGCCGCAGGAGATCACCGTGGATCTGTCCACCGTGGACGGGCTCCGCCCGGGTGGGGTGCCGGTGCAGGTCGTCCACGGCGCACTGGCCGAACGGTCCAATGTGGCGAGCTTCGTGCTGCATCCGACCGTGGACACCGCCACGGCGGCCGGCGGCACGCTCACGGTCGGCGCCGACCTGACCGTCGGTGCCCGCCAGCGGGTCGCGATCGCCCTCCTCGACCCGGCCTCCGGCCAGCGCACGCACCTGCTCACCGTGCCGCCCCGGGACGCGGACACCGACCAGCTCGCCACCCCGACCACGGGCGTCGCTCCTGGCCAGTACGCCGTCCAGCTCTTCATCGACGGCGCCGACAGCCAGCCGGACGGGCCGGTGGTGACGCTGTGACCGACGTGCTGACCGGACCCGTCGCCGCCAACCAGCGGGGGCTCGTCGCCGCGCTCGCCCGGGTCCGGCAGGCGCTGCACCGGCACGCCGGCACCGAGCCGCCCAGCCCCAACGGCGCCACCGGCCCGGACGACGACCACCCCGCCGCGCTGGACGCGCTGTGCGGCACGATGAGCCTCAGCCCGTTCGAGCGGGACATCCTGCTGATGTGCGCGGGCGTCGAACTGGACGCGAGCTTCGCCGCCGCCTGCGCGGCCGCGTCCGGCGACCCGGCCCGCCCGTACCCGACGTTCGGCCTAGCGCTGGCCGCGCTGGCGCAGCCGCACTGGTCCGCGCTGGCCCCGGTGTCGCCGCTGCGCCGCTGGCGGTTGGTCACCCCGGCGGCCGGCGGGTTGACCACCGCGGCGCTGAGCATCGAGGAACGCGTGCTGCACTACCTGGTCGGCGTCGACCACCTGGACGAGCGGCTCTCCGGGCTGGCCGAGGCGCTGCCGGGTGCCGACGAGCCCACGCCGTCGCAGGGCCGCACGGCCGCCGAGGTGGCCCGGGTCTGGCGGGCGGCCGAGCAGCCGCTGCCGGTCGTGCAGCTGTGCGGCCCCGACCCGGTGGCCCGCCGTACGGTGGCCGTCGCGGCGTGCCGGGAGCTAGGGGTGCGCGTGGTCAGCCTCGCCGCGGACCGGTTGCCCAGCGACCCGCACGAGCTTGACGCATTGGTACGCCTCTGCGCCCGCGACGCCGCCCTCTCCGGCGCCGGGCTGCTGCTCGAGGCGGACGACGTCGACACCAATCCGGTCGTCTCCCGGGTGGTGGCTGGCCTGGACTGGCCGGTCCTGGTCAGCACCCGCGAGGCGCGCCGGCTGCCGCACCGGGCCACGGTGGCCGTCCAGGTGGGCCGGCCCACCGCGGCTGAGCAGCGGGCGCTGTGGCGAGAGCGGCTCGGCGCCGAGCGTACGGCCACAGTGGACGCCCTGGCGGCCCAGTTCGACCTGGGCCAGGAGGGCATCCGGGGCGCCTGCCGCCAGGCCGGGACCGCCGACGAGGGGGCACTCTGGGACGCGTGCCGGACGCGGTCGCGACCGGCGCTGGACTCGGTCGCGCAGCGCGTCGAGCCCGCCGCCGGCTGGGCCGACCTGGTACTGCCGCCGGCCGCGAACGAGGTGCTCCGGCAGGTCTCCGCGCACGTCGCGCACCGGCTGACCGTGTACGAGGACTGGGGTCTGGGCCGGGCCGGCGCGAGCCGGGGCCTGGGCACGAGCGCGCTTTTCGCCGGGCCGAGCGGCACCGGGAAGACGCTGGCGGCCGAGGTGCTGGCCCGCGAGCTACGCCTTGACCTGTATCGGGTCGACCTGAGCCAGGTGGTCAGCAAGTACATCGGCGAGACCGAGAAGAACCTGCGCCTGGTCTTCGACGCGGCCGAGGAAGGCGGCACAGTCCTGCTCTTCGACGAGGCGGACGCGCTCTTCGGCAAGCGCAGCGAGGTGCGCGACAGCCACGACCGGTACGCCAACATCGAGGTCAGCTACCTGCTGCAGCGGATGGAGACGTACCGGGGGCTGGCGATCCTCACCACCAACATGCGGGAAGCCATCGACACCGCGTTCCTGCGCCGCATCCGCTTCGTCGTCCAGTTCCCGTTCCCGGACGCCAATCTGCGCGCGGAGATCTGGCGCCGGGTCTTCCCGCCGACGACGCCCACAGTGGACCTGGACATCGCCACCCTGGCCCGCCTCAACGTGGCCGGCGGCAACATCCGCAACATCGCGGTCAACGCGGCGTTCCTGGCCGCGGCGGCCGGCGAACCGGTCAGCATGGCGCACCTGGCGAAGGCGGCGCGCGGCGAGTACGCCAAGCTCGACCGGCCGCTGACCGCCACCGAGATCGGAGGCTGGTCATGACCGTGGAAGTGCACATCGAGCGCCTGGTCCTGCACGGCTTCCCGGACGGTGACGGCGCGGCGATCGCGGCGGCCCTGCGGGACCGGCTCGGCGAACTGCTCGCCGGCGTACCCCCGTCCTGGACCAACCGGTCGCATGTGGACGGTGGCTCGGTCACGACCGGCCCATCGGCGCGGGAGACGGGCGAGCGCGTCGCCGCCGCCGTACACGGAGGACTGTCGCGATGACCGAGGAGGGTCAGCATGCACCCCACATTTGCCGCACCTGTCGTCGCACACCCGGAGACGTCCAGCCGGCCGCCGCTGCGCCGCTGCGGCGGCACCGCATGCCCACCCGGGACCTGCAACCATGACGGCGATCTGCGGCGGACCCCCGCCGGACCGGGGCCGGGGACCGCGCCCCCAGCGGTGCACCAGGTGCTCGGCAGCTCCGGCCAGCCGCTCGACGACGACACCCGGGCCGCTCTGGAGCCGCGCCTCGGGCACGACTTCAGCCAGGTCAGGGTGCACGCCGACGGCGCCGCGGCGGCGTCGGCCGCGGCCGTCGGCGCCCGGGCCTACACGGTGGGCGATCACCTGGCGTTCGCGGCGGGCGCCTACTCGCCGGGGACGTCCGACGGGCGCAAGCTCATCGCCCACGAGCTGACCCACGTCGTCCAGCAGTCGGGTACGGCGGCCGCGCCGGCCGCCTCCCTTGAGGTCGGCGCCGTGGACGACCCGGCGGAGCAGGAGGCGGACCGGATTGCCGAGGAGGTGATGGAGGGATGAAGGGCGCGATCGTCGGGCTGGACCCGTTCAACCCGCTGGCCAGCGTGATCATCTTCCAGTACAACCCGGACACGCTCAGCCGTACCCTCAACGCGCGCACCACGAGCACGCCATGGCAGCAGAGCAACCCGACGCAGGCGCTGCGGCTGGCCGGCCCGCCCACCGAGACCATCCGCATGGAGATCGAGCTGGACGCGGCCGACCAACTGGCCGAGGGTGACGGCATCGCCGAGGCGGTCGGCGTCACGCCCGCCCTGGCCGCGATCGAGATGCTGCTCTACCCGAAGACCGCGCTGATCGTCGCGAACAAAGTGCTCGCCGCGGCCGGCGTCATCGAGGTGATCGCCCCCGAGGCCCCGATGGTGCTGCTGGTCTTCGGCCCCACCCGGGTCCTTCCGGTACGCCTGACCGAGCTCAGCATCACCGAGCAGCTCTTCGGCCCGAGCCTCAACCCGATCCAGGCCAAGGTGAGCCTCAACGTCCGCGTGCTCAACTACGACGACCTCGGGCTCGCCACCGTCGGCGGCGGGCTCTTCCTGGCGTACCAGATCAGCCGCGAGGTGATGGCCACGATCTCCAGCGTCGGTGGGGTCGTGGACGCGGTCGCGGGGATAGGAGGGTAGCCGTGTTCCAGTCGAACAGCCGCTACGCCGCGGTGGAGGAGGCGGAGCTCGACCTGGACGGCCGGGTGGTCCGCTACAAGCGCCGCCGGTTCGTGCCGGAGCCGGGCGGCAGTGCGGTGGTCGAGCACCCGGTGGTGCCGGGCGACCGGCTCGACCTGCTCGCCATGCGCTACCTCGGCGACCCCACCCAGTTCTGGCGGCTGTGCGACGCCTCCGGCGTGCTCGACCCGGACGAGCTCGAACGCCCCGGCGCGACCGTCCACGTACGACTGGAGGTACCCCGGTGAGCACCCTCGCCAGCGTCCTGGGCGTACGGCTGCTGCTGTGGCTGGGCAGCACGGTGCCCACCCCGCCCGACCCGGGGGTGCTGGCCGGGCTGACCCGGGTACGCGTGACCAACGACGCGAACGGCCGGGACGGCTTCGAGCTGACCTTCTCCGTCGGCGTGGACAAGAGCTTCGACATCGACCTGCTCGCCAGCGGCGTGGTCGACGCGAAGACACGGGTCTGGATCGCGGCGATCCTCGGCGTGGTCCCCGAGGTGCTCATCGACGGCGTCATCACGCACCACCAGCTCCAGCTCGGCAACGAGCCGGGCACCGGCACGCTGACCGTGCAGGGCACCGACCTGACCGTGCTGCTGGACCTGGAGGAGCGCAACAAGCAGTACCCCAACCAGCCGGACTCGGTCATCGTGACGCAGTTGCTGGCGTCGTACCCGGATCTGGGTTTCGTGCCCGCGCTGACGCCGACCACCGACGTGCCGATCGAGATCCAGCGGGTCCCCCGCCAGACCGGCACGGACCTCGACTTCATCCGGAAGTCCGCACGGCGCAACGGCTTCATCTACTACGTCGAGCCGATCACCTTCGGCGTCAACACCTTCTACTGGGGACCGCCGACCCGGGCCGGGGTGCCGCAGCCCGCGCTCACCGTCAACATGGGCGGCGACACGAACGTCGGCCGGCTGGACTTCGGCAACGACGCGCTCGCCGCGGTCGGCGCGCCGGTGACGATCGTCGAGCCGACGACGAAAATGCGCATTCCGCTGCCGGCCGCGCCCTCGCTGCGGCTGCCGCCGCTGTCCGGGTCGCCGGCCGCGGCGTTGCGTACCACCCTGATCCGCAACGCCGCCAACCTCAACCCGGCCCAGGCGCTGCTGGCGTCGGCCGCCGCCGCGACCAACGCGCCGGACCCGGTGCGGGCGCGCGGCGAGTTGGACACCGCCCGGTACGGCGCCGTGCTGCGCGCCCGGCGGCCGGTGGGCGTGCGCGGTGCGGGACGCTCCAACGACGGCAACTGGTACGTCGGCAAGGTGGAGCACGAGATCGCCAAGGACCGGTACGTCCAGAAGTTCACCCTGACCCGGGACGGCTCGGGGGCGCTGCTCCCGGTGGTGCGGCCGTGAGTGACCAGTACTGGGGCAAGTACCGGGGCGTGGTGTCGGACACCAGCGACCCGCTGATGATCGGCCGGATCCGCGCGATCGTGCCCGACGTGCTGGGCGACGAGCCGAGCGGCTGGGCCCTGCCGTGCGCGCCGTTCGGCGGTGAACAGAGCGGCTTCTTCGCGCTGCCGGCCGGCGGCGCCCTGGTCTGGATCGAGTTCGAGCACGGCGATCCCGACTATCCGATCTGGACCGGCGCGTGGTTCGGGTCCGCCAGCGACCTTCCCTCGGTCCTGCTGTCCCCGCCGTACCAGAAGGTGATGATCCAGACCCAGGCCGGGCATCAGGTGATCCTCGACGACACGCCCGGCGTCGGCGGGATCACCCTGCAGACGGCGGACGGCCAGAAGCTGTCGCTCACCTCCACCGGCATCGAGATCGACAACGGGCAGGGCGGCACCGTCAAGCTCACCGGCCCCTCCGTGAAGGTCAACGACGGCGCCCTGGAGGTGACCTGATGCCCGGATTCCTGCTGCACCAGGGCGCGAAGGTGCAGTGCGCGCACGCCGGCGACGCGCAGCCGTCCGCGCCGGACCTGCGGGTCAAGGTGGACGGTCAGTCGGTGACGACGCAGAGCCCACCGCCGTACCAGGTGGCCGGCTGCTCGCTGCCGCCGAACGCGGGCGGGCCCTGTGTGACCGCCGAGTGGACGGTCGCCGCGCTGCGCGTGAAGGCCGGCGGCAAGGCGGTGCTGCTCGCCGACAGCCAGGCATCCTGCCTGCCCACCGGTACGCCGGTGACGATCCTGCAGACCCAGACGCGCGTGAAGGGGACGTGACGATGGACGTGGCCTTCCCGTTCCGGACCGACGCGCACGGGCGTACGGCCACCGCGACGCCGGACGAACACCTGCGTGACCTGATCGAACAGGTGCTCTTCACGTCGCCGGGCGAACGCGTCAACCGCCCGGACTTCGGCGCCGGCCTGCTGCCGATGGTGTTCCAGCCGGCCTCCGAACCGGTGGTCGCGGCCGTGCGGATGGCGGTCCAGGGCGCGCTGCAGACCTGGCTCGGCGACCGGATCCAGGTGCGGGACGTGGTGGTGGAGTCCGAGGACAGCACGCTGCGGGTGACCGTCCGGTACGCCGTCCTCGGCCGGCAGGAGCCGGTGACGGCCGTGTTCACGAGGACGCTGTGATGTACCAGTGCGGCAGCGACCTGCGGCGGGCCCTGGTACGCGCGGCCCGGGTGGTCAACGGCATCGACTTCCTGGAGGTCTCGGCCGACCAGCGCCGGCTCTTCGTCACGTTCGTGCTGCCGCTGACCGGCGCCGACCGGGTGCCGGCCGGGCCGCCACTGGCGGTCCACCACGTGACCGTCGAGGGTGGCGTACGCCGGCGCGGCATCGCGGTGACCGCCGTGAGCGCGGCCGGCCGGGTGCTGACCGTCGACGTCTCGCAAGAGGGCGACTTCTCCACGTACACGCTGCGGCTGCGCGGCACCGACCCGGACCGGCCGGACGACCCGCCGCAGGGCTTCGACCCGCGACTGTCCGCCGTGGACTTCTCCTTCAAGGCGGGCTGCGACAACGAGTTCGACTGCCCCACGCCGCCCGCACCGCCGCCGGCGCCGCTCGCCCCCGCGCCGGACATCGACTACCTGGCCAAGGACTACGACAGCCTGCGCCGGCTGATGCTCGACCGGCTGGCCACGACCCTGCCCGGCTGGACCGAGCGCAGCCCGGCCGACCTGCAGGTCACCCTCGTGGAGCTGTTGGCGTACGCGGCCGACCGGCTCAGCTACCGGCAGGACGCCGCCGGCACCGAGGCGTACCTGGCCACCGCGCGGCACCGGGTCTCGGTGCGCCGGCACGCCCGGCTGCTGGACTACCGGATGCACGACGGCGCCAACGCGCGGGCGTTCGTCCACTTCGAAGTCAACCAGGACTTCGCCGTCGCGCCCCCACAGACCGACCCGGTGACCGGCGTGGTCCTCGACGCCCCGGTCCGGCTGCTGGCCGGCGCGCCGGACGCGGCCACGCCCCCGCTCGTCTTCCTGCCGCTGCACGGCCAGGCACTGCGGGTCGCGCACAACGCCATCGACCTGTACGCCTGGGGCGAGCGGGACTGCGTCCTCGTCACCGGCGCCACGACGGCGTCCCTGGTGGACGGTGACCTGTCGCTGGTCGCCGGTGACCTGCTGCTGCTGGACGGCGCGCGCCCCCAGGTCGTCCGGCTCACCGGGGTACGCGCGCTGAACGACCCGGTCACCGGCACCGACGTGGTCGACGTGACCTGGGACCCGGCCGACGCGCTGCGGGCCGACCTGCCCCTGACCGGCGCGGTGGCGCGCGGCAACATCGTCGCGGTCGACCACGGCGAGCCGTTCACCGGTGAGCGCCCGCTGCCGCCCGCCGCCCCGGAGAGCGGGCGGTACCGGCCCCGGCTGCCGCGCGCCCCACTGACGTCCGGCACACCGTACGACGCCACCGTCCCCGCCGCCCTCGTGCCGCACCGCGATCCGGCCGCCGCGCTGCCGGCCGCGCAGCTGCACTCCCCCGGGATCGTGTGGTCGGCCCGGCCGGATCTGCTCGCCAGCAACGCGTTCGACCCCGGCTTCGTCGCCGAGGTGGAGGCCGACGGCACGGCCCTGCTGCGCTTCGGCGACGACGCGTACGGCCGCGCCCCCGAGGCCGGCGAGCCGTTCACCGCCCGGTACCGGGTGGGCAGCGGCGCCGCCGGAAACCTGCCCGCCGGCGCCATCACCGGGATGGTGCCCGCCGACGGCCGGGTGGTCCGGGTCAGCAACCCGCTGCCCGCCGCGGGTGGCGTGGACCCGGAGTCCGCGGCACTGGTCAAGCTGCTCGCGCCGCACGCCTTCCGGCGCCAGGAGCGGGCGGTCACCGAGGCGGACTACGCGGCGGTGACCCAGCGCCATCCGGGCGTGCAGAAGGCGGTGGCCCGGCTGCGCTGGACGGGCAGCTGGCACACCGTCTTCATCACCGTCGACCGGCTGGGCGGCGCCGAGGTGACGCCGGAGTTCGAGGCCGAGCTGCGCGACTTCCTGGAGCGGTACCGCCGGGCCGGCCACGACGTCGAGATCGACGGTCCGGTGCCGGTGCCGCTGTACCTGGAGCTGGCCGTGTGCGTACAGCCGAACGCGCTGGCGCCGGCCGTGAAGGCCGCGCTGCAGGAGGCACTCGGTGCCCTCTTCCATCCGGACAACTTCACCTTCGGGCAGTCGCTGTACCTGAGCCAGGTGTACCGGGCGGCGCTGGCCGTGCCGGGGGTCGCCTCGGTGCGGACGACCGCGTTCCACCGGTACGGACACCGGGCGCCGGCCACGGTGCCCGAGGTCGTCACGGCCGGGCCGCTGGAGATCCTGCGACTGGCCAACGACCCGAACTTCCCCGAGCACGGCAGGCTCGAGCTCACCGTGGCAGGTGGCCGATGACCAGACGTACCCATGCGGACTTCGACACGGCCATGCGCGCCGCGCTCGACGCCTCACCCGCGCTGGCCGCGCTCCGCGCCCGCACCCTGGACGACCCGGCGGTGGCCCTCCTCGACGCCTGGGCCGTCGCCCTCGACGTGCTCTGCTTCTACCAGGAGCGGATCGCCGTCGAGGGCTTCCTCGGTACGGCCACCGAGGACCGGTCGATCCGCGAGCTCGCCGACATGGTGGGCTATCGCCCCTCCCCCGGGCTGTCCGCCGGCTGCCTGCTCGCGTTCACGCTGGAGGACGGCGTCGGCGCGCCCGTCTCGGTGGTGCTGGACGCCGGTCTGAAGGTACAGAGCCTGCCCGGCCCGGGGAGGTGCCGCAGACGTACGAGACCGGGGCGAGCATCGAGGCGCGTCCGGAGTGGAACGCGATCCCGGCGGTCACAGTGGACGACGCAGTGGCCGGCCGCACCGAGCTCTTCCTGCCCGGCGTCGTCACCGACCTGCGCACCGGCGACGCGCTGCTCTTCGTCGACGAGGAACGCGAGGAGACCGGGGCCGGCGACGGCTGGGCGCTGCGCTTCGTGGACACCGTCGCGCCGCTGCCCGGCGGCGGGCCCACCCGGGTCACCTGGACCGAGCCGGTCCCCGGCGACCCGCGGGTGTACGCCCTGCGGCAGCGGGCCGCGGTGTTCGGCCACAACGCGCCGGACTGGCGCAGCATGCCGGAGAAGGTACGCGAGGCGTACGAGGGAACAGCCTGCGACACCGAGTGGCCCGGGTTCGTCGTTCCGGCTCCCGAGCAATCCGGCAGCGTCGACCTGGACAACGTCTACCCGGCCGCGACCGCGGGCGGCTGGGCGGTCCTCAGTGGACCCGGTGCGGACGAGCTGTACCGGATCCGGTCCGCCGGCACGACCGGCCGGGCCGACTTCACGCTCACCGGCAAGGTGACCCGCCTTGAGCTGACCGACGACGACCTCGGCGCGACCTTCGTGCACGTGCGCAAGACCCTGGTGCTGGTGGGCAGCGAACGCCTGACGCTCGCCGCCCGGCCGGTCACCGCGCCGGTCGAGGGCCGCACGATCGTCCTCGCCGGCGCGGTCACCGCGCTGCCCGCCGGCCGCCAACTCGTCGCCACCGGCCGGGCGGCCCACCTCGCCGTCGCCGACGACGCGTTCGCCCTCGAACTGCTGCCGGGCGGCCGGCCGCTGGCCCCCGGCGAGGTGCTGCGGGTCACCGGGCCGGGCGCACCGCCCGGCGCCGACGGCAGCCGGGAGTGGCCGGTGCAGACGGTGGACGGTGCTGCCGGCACGGTCATCGGCACCGACGCGCAGCTCCGCCCGGTGCCCGCGCCCGCCAGCGACCCGCCGATCGCCGAGCCCGCGGCCGTCGCCGAGCCGGTCGATGCCGGCACCGTCACCCTCGCCGCACCGCTGGTGCACGCGTACGACCGCGGGTCGTTCCGGCTGCTGTCCAATGTGGTCGCGGCCAGCCACGGCGAGACCCGGCATCAGGTGCTCGGCAGCGGCGACGCGAGCACCCCGCTGCAGTCGTTCGTGCTCTCCATCGCGCCGGATCCGCGCACCGGCCGGGCGCCGCTGGCGTACGTGCGCTCGACCGAGCCGGGCGGCGCGGTCAGCACGCTCACCGTCGTCGTGAACGGGGTGCGCTGGCGGGAGGTGCCGACCCTGTTCGGCGCCGGCCCGCGCGACCAGGTGTACGTCGTCGGCGCCGACCCGGACGGCCGGGTCCGGGTGCGCTTCGGCGACGGGCGGACGGGTGCCCGGTTGCCGTCGGGCACCGACAACGTCACCGCGACGTACCGGGTGGGCGTGGGCCTGCCCGGCATGGTCGGCGCGGGCCGGATCACGCTGCTGCTGACCCGCCCGCTCGGCGTCCGCTCGGTGACCAACCCGCTCCCCACCGACCTGGCCGCCGACCCGGAGCCGGTCGACGACACCCGGCGGGGCGCGCCGCGCACGGCGTTGACGCTCGACCGGGTGGTGTCCCTTGTGGACTACGCGGAGGCGGCCCGGTCGTTCGCCGGCATCGCCAAGGCGCAGGCGGCGTGGGCGTACGAGGGGGAGGTCCCGGTCGTCCGGCTGTCCGTGGCCGGCACCGGCGGGCTCGCCGTCGACGAGACCACCCGGGCCGCGCTGGCCGCCTCGCTCACCGCGGCCGGCGACCCGTTCCAGCGGGTCCGGGTGTACTCGTACACGCCGGTACGGGTGGGCGTCGGCGCGCTCGTCGTCGCGGCGCCCGGCGTGGTCGCCGCACCCGTGCGGTCCGCCGTCGAGGCGGTGCTGCGCGAGGCGTTCGCCATCGACCGGCGCGACTTCGGCCAGCCGCTGACCGCCGCCGAGGTGGAGGCGGCGATCCAGGGCGTGGCCGGCGTGCTCGGCGTCGCCGCGCTCACCCTCACCCCGGTGGCCGAGACCGGGGGCGGCGGCGCCGAACTGCACACCGTCGACCCGGACCGGCTGGACATCACCGTGCAGGAGTCACTATGACCCACCTCTACGACCTGCTGCCGGCCGTACACCGGGTCCGGGACGCCGCCGTCGACCCGGACGCGCCGCCGCTGCGCGCCCTGCTGGACGTCCTCCAGGCCCCCGCCGAGCAGCTCGCCGAGGACATCGCGGGGCTGTACGACGGCTGGTTCATCGAGACGTGCGACGAGGCCACCGCGATGGCCCTCGGCGAGTTGCTCGGCGTCCGCCCGCTGAACGCCGTACCCGGCATCGCCGGCCCGCGCGGCTACGTGGCCAACACGATGGCGTACCGGCGGCGCAAGGGCACCGCGGCGGTCGTCGAGCAGCTCGCGCTGGACGTCACCGGCTGGCCGGCCCGCGCGGTGGAGCTCTTCGAGCGGCTGGCCACCACCCAGCAGCTCAACCACGTACGGCCGGCGGCGCGCGCCTGGGCCACCGTGCGCGGCACCTCCACTGTGGAGAGCCCGTTCGAGCCTTCCGCGCACACCGCCGAGGCCCGCGCCACCGGGTACGGCATCCGCACGATCCGGGTGTTCCTCTGGCGGCTCGCCGCGTTTCCGGTGGTGGGCGGCACCGCCCGGCCGCTGACCGACCCGCCCGACGGGCGGTACCACGTCAACCCGCTCGGGCTGGACGCGCCGCTGTTCAACCCGGGCCGCCGGGAAGGCGAGATCACCCACCTCGCGCGGGAACGCGACGTCCCGGTGGCGCTGCGCCGCCGCCCGCTGCACGACGAGCTGAACGCGCTGCGCGACGGTACCGGCGACCCGGTCTGGTTCGGCGTCGACCCGGTGCTGCGGCTCGTCCTGGACGGCACCGAGGTGACCCCGACGGCTCTGTCCATCTGCGACCTGAGCACCTGGCGGCGCCCCACCGCACCGGGCATCCGCGCCGCCGTCGACCCGGTGCTCGGCCGGATCGCTCTACCCACCGGCGTCGTCCCCGACCTGGTCCAGGTCGGCTACGCGTACGGCTTCAGCGGTCGGGTGGGCGCCGGGCCGTACGAGAAGGGCGGCGGACCGGCCGACGCCACCTGGACCACGACCGTGGGGGCCGGGGGCACGCACGCCACCATCGGCGCGGCCGTGCTCGACTGGAACGCCCAGCCCGCCGGCACCGTCGGCGTCATCGAGTTCGTGGACAGCGCGAGCTACCGCGAGGACGTGACGGTCGCCGTACCGGCCGGCAGCCGGCTGCACCTCGTCGCCGACGACGCGTACCCGCACCTGCGCGGGTCGCTCACGGTCACCGGCGACCTGGCGGTCAGCGGGCTGCTGATCGAAGGTGACCTGACCGCCTCCGGCGCGCGGGCCCTCGCCGTACGGCACAGCACCGTCCGCGGCACCCTCAGCGCCGCCACGCCCGCCACCGACAACCTGCGGGTGACCGTCGAGCGGTCCATCACCGCCGGGGTGGCCGTCACGGGCACCGCGGACGTCCGGATCGCCGGCAGCGTCGTCGACGGCGACCTGGACGCCGCGGACGCCGACGTCGACCTGGACTCGGTCACCGTGCTCGGCGCGACCGCGGCACGGACGCTGTCCGCCTCCGACTGCCTCTTCACCGAGCCGCTCGGCGTCGCCCGCCGCCAGGCCGGTTGCCTGCGGTTCAGCTTCGTCCCACCGGGGTCGCTGACGCCACGGCGGCACCGCTGCGTGAGCGAACCCCCACCGTCGTTCACCTCGAAGCGGTACGGCGACCCCGGCTTCGCCCAGCTGGCCGACGACGGTCCACTGTCGACCGGTGCCGCCGACGGCGCCGAGATGGGGGCCTTCCGGCACCTGCGCCAGCCACAGCGCATGGCGAACCTGCGCACCGCCCTCGACGAGTACCTGCCCGCTGGCCTGACCGCCGGCACCGTCCGCGTGACCTAGGAGCGATCCCGATGACCGGTGGTGACATCACCCGCGTGACCTTCGACCCCACCCGCCACTTCAGCGGCGTGCGGATGCAGCAGGGCCGGGTCCAGCTCGACGCGGACTGGAACGAGCAGGTGGACATCGCCGCGTACCACGGCCGGACCACCGCGCGGGACGTGATCGGCCCGACCGGGGCGCCGAAGCAGAGCGGCGGCTTCCGGCTCCAGGCGACGGCCGACGGCACCGACCTCACCATCGGCGCCGGCCGGATGTACGTCGCCGGCGTGCTCTGCGAGACCGAGTCGGGCAGCACCGCGACCCGCGACCTGACCGACAGCGGCGTACGCGTCGAGTCGCTGGTGCTGGACGGCCGGGAGTTGGCCGTGCACGACTGGGTGGAGCTGCGCGGCACCGGCGCCCCCGCACTGGCCCGGCTGTCCACCGTGGACGTGGCCGACAGCCGGCTGGGTTTCGCCGACGACATCGACGCGGGGGCGCTCGCCGGCACGGTACGGCTGCGCCGGGTGCGGACGTACACCACCCAGCCGGACCTGCCCCGACCTGAGCTGACTGAGCAGGCGAACAGCGCCGCGCCGCGCGTGCTCGACCTGCCCGACGGGGCATACCTGGCCTACCTGGACGCCTGGGAACGGCCGGTCACCGCGCTCGAACAGCCGTCCATCCGCGAGGTGGCGCTCGGCGGGCCGGACACGGCGACGCGTACCCAGATAGTGGCTCAGGTCCGGCTCGCCGCGCTGGCGGCGGCGCCCGACCCGCTCGACCCAGCTGCCGATATCCCGGAGTGGACGGTCCTGACCGCCGCGCCGGACGGCCGGATGGCGGCGTTCGCCGAGGCCGAGGACCCGGCCACGACGCCGTGCGTGCTCCCGGAGACCGCCGGCTTCCAGGGCCTGGAGAACCAGCTCTACCGGGTGCAGATCGTGTCCGCCACGAGCCTGCTGTGGAGCCGGGAGAACGCGTCGGTGACGGCGTCCTGGACCCAGCGCAACGGCGCCGAGCTGACGCTGGGCAGCGCCGCGCCGGACCGGGCGCTCGGTTTCGCCGCGGACGGCTGGATCGAGCTGACCGACGACACCCATCAGCTGCGCGGCGCCACCGGCACGCTGGTCCAACTGACCAAAGTGGAGGGCACGCTGCTGACCGTGCGGGAGAGCACCGCGACCGGCCCGCTCGACCTGGCCGCGTTCCCGGTGCGCCCGCGGGTACGCCGGTGGGACTCGCCGGGCCCGGTGCCGCTGACCCGGGACACCGACATCGAGCTGGAAGACGGCGTCCAGGTGCGCTTCCCGAGCGGCGGCTCCTACCGCGCCGGGGACCACTGGCTGATACCGGCTCGCACCGGAACCGCCAATGTGGAATGGCCGCGGGACTCCGCCGGCCGCCCGCTCGCCGTACGCCCGCACGGGATCCGGCACTGGCACGCCCGGCTCGCCCTGGTCGTCTCCGCGGGCGGCACGCTCACCGTCACCGACTGGCGCACGCCGTTCCCCGCTTTGACCGAGCTGACCGCCGCGGACGTCGCGTACGACAACAGCCAGTGCGCGCTGGTGGACACCGGGACCGTGCAGGAGGCGCTGGACCGGCTGTGCCAGGAGCGGGACCTGAGGTTCCACAACAGACACCTGCACGGCTGGGGCATCGTCAACGGCCTGGCGCTGCGGTGCGGCCCCAACCCGGCGGGCGACCCGCGGCACATCGTCACGGTGGAGCCGGGGTACGCCATCGACGCGGAGGGCGAGGACCGGCTGCTCGACGCCCCGGGGATCGAGGTCGACGTGGCCACCGAGATCCAGCGGCTGCGGGACCGCGGCATCGAGGTCCTCGACGAGGACGGGGACGGCGAGCTGTGCCTGCGCCTCGGCCTCGACAGCCAGGGCGGCACGGCCATCGTCGCGGAGAAGCGCGCCCCGGTCCCGGAGGAGGACGCGTCATTGCTCGCCGGCACGCTGTGGGCGGACTTCTGGGCCGACTGCATCGGCCCGGTCAGCGACTTCCTGCGCCGCGAACTGGCCGACGACCCCGACCGCCCGGCCGGCCCGGCGCAGGAGCGCCGCGCCGCGCTGGTCAACCTGAGCAATCAGGCGGTCAACCCGAAGACCGGGCACCAGGTCTTCATCTCCGAGCGGGAAGACGTCATCATCCGCGGGTTCTACACCGGCCTGCGGGCGCTGCTGCGCAGCGAGACCTTCTGCGCCATGTTCGAGAACGCCCGGCCGGTCCCCGTGTACCCGCTGGAGGACCTGGGGATGGACACCATCTTCGGCCGGGGCGGACACAACCGGCTGCGGCTGCACCCGTCCGGCGACCAGGCGTGGACGTTCGGGGCCGGGGTGAACCCGGTGGGCCCGAAGCCCTTCATCAACCGGTACGACCTGAACCGGCAGGTGCTCGTCGCCGAGATCGACCCGGTGGCCGGCGCCCAGCGGACCGGCGGGCCGAAGCTGTCCGCCAACGCGGACACCGGTACCGGTGCGGTGCTCGACGTGGCGATCTCGCCGGACGGGCGGCGCATCTTCGTGGCGATCGCCAGCCGTACGGAGGACAACACCATCTTCCGCTCCGGCAGCATCCGCCCGACCGGCGTCGGCTGGGCCCCGCCGGTCACGATCTGCGGGATCAAGCTGGTGTCGCTGGCCACCACCGCTGCCGACAATGCCAACGTGTACGCCGTGGCCCTGAAGAAGGTGCAGATCCAGACGCCGGACAAGAACGGCGGGACGACCACGAGCTTCCAGTGGCGCAGCGCCGGGCTACGGGGCATCAACCCGGATCAGATCGACCCCAACAACGTGCCCGAGGTGCCGCTGACCCCGGAGTTCGCGCCCACCGGACCGATGACGATCGACACCTCCGGCCGCGCCGTGCTCGCCGGCCGGGTACCGGAGACGGACGCCACGACGTACGCGAAGCTGCTCCAGATCAACCTGCCCGGGCGGCAGGTGCGCTGGACGGTCGACCTGCCCGCGTCCGGCACCGACGGGCTGTCCTTCGCCCGCGCCGGCCGCACGGCAGCCGTGTACGCCGTCGTGAAGCCCGGTGCGGACAAGGCGATCGTCGGCTTCGCGCTCAGCAACGGCGCCGCGCTGACGCCGGACCCGATCGAAGTGACCAACACCGGCATCGGGCTGGCCGGCGCCGGTACTCAACTGCTCGTGACCGAGTCGGCCAACAACATCGTCCGCATGGTCGACCCGAGCGCCGACGCCTTCGTACCCACCTGGGGGCTGCCCACGCAGGTCCAGCCGACCGCGGTCGCGGTCACCACCGGCGGCCGCGCGGTCGTGCTGAACCAGGTCAGCGACACCCTGACGATCGTGGACGCGGAGCTGTTGTCACCGACATTCGTCTTCCCATCCGCGGAGCTTGTCGCGTACCGGACGGCCATGCTCAACGCGTTCGCCGACCTGACCGGCGGCTTCCTGCAGTACGTCAAGGACTGCCTGTTCGACCACTTCCTGGTACGGGCGCCGCAGCCGACCGGCGCGGAGAAACTGTGGCTGGGCTGCGTGAGCATCCGCGCCAACCAGGTGTACAAGGTGTGCAACTTCTCCGGCCGCAAGTACGTCAAGAGCTTCCCCACGGTCGGCTACTGGCTGTCCCTCGTACCGCTGCAGCCGCTCATCGCCCGCGCCGTGGAGTGGCTGGGCTGCCTGGTACTGCCGGAGCACTTCGGCAAGTACTCGGCGGACCCCGACGACGACGCCGACGACCTGCTGCCGCTCGGCTCGCTGCTCGACCTCGTGGACTGGGCGCAGGGCAGGACGTCATGGGCTTCCTCGACGACCTGCGCGGCCGGGCCACGGTCACCACCGGCGCGGCGATGTCCGCGGTCCGCTCGCTCGCCCCGTCGGTCCCGCCGCCGGGCGGGCCGCGTGTCCCGCCGTCCACTTTGGTCGGTCAGCCCGCCGCCGACGTGGCGGCGAAGCTGCGCGAGCGGGGCGTGATCGTCCACCGTGCCCGGTTCGACCCGAAGCTGGGCCTGACCGGCCTCGGGACCGCCGCCCGCATGTTCCGGGCGCCGGACCCGGGCCAGGAGGTGACCCTGTGCGAGGAGGACGGGATGGTCCGGTTCTTCAGCGTGTCCCCGCCGTCCGGCGCCGCCGAGCTGCGGCGCAGCCTCAACCGGGCGGAGGCGGCGCTGAGCACCGCCCAGGCCGACCTGGCCCGGCGCGACGATGCGCTCGCCGCCCTCACCGAACGCCTGGACCGCCTCGAAGCCCAGGTGCGCAGCGCCCCGCCGCCCGCGAAACGCACCCGCCGCCCACCCGCCGACGACACGTAGCCGACCATCCGACCCCGCCGACCGTGACCGACCCGGCGCCACTCGCCGCGGCCGGCGGCCACGGCCGGCGCCCTGACGGCCGTACGTCGATCAAGGACTTCCCCGCCGATCAAGGGCAAACGGCCGCGGAAAAGAGATCCAACCACGACCTTTCGCCCTTGATCGACGCAAGAATCCTTGATCGGCGCGGCGCGCGGTTAGCCGGCCAGGTGGCCCCAGGAGGACTCCAGCTCATGCCAGGTGCCCTGGGCCACCGCCGCGCCGCCGAGTAGGACGACCACGCGGTCGGCCTGGGTCAGCGCCGCGCGTTTCGACGTCGACCCGACCACGGTCACGCCGTGCGCGCGCAGCGCCTGCCACAGTTCCAGCTCGGTGGTGACGTCGAGCGCGGACGACACGTCGTCGGCGATCAGCAGCTCGGTACGCGGTGCCAGGGCCCGGGCCAGCGCGAGCCGCTGGAGCTGGCCGCCGGACAGCCGGGTGCCCTTGTGCCCGATCAGCAGCCCGAGCCCGCCACCGGCGCCGGCCAGGTCGTGCTCGAGCTGTGCGGTGGACACCGCGCTGGCCGCGTCGACCTCGTGCCCCAGCCGGATGTTGTCGGCGACGGTCCCGGACAGCACCCGGGGCAGCTGCGCGACGTACCCGACCTGGTTGGGCCGCAGGAACACGTCCGGCTCGGTCACCGCCTGGCCGTTCCAGCGCAGCGCGCCGGTGTGGTGGACGATGCCGGCCAGCGCGCGCAGCAGCGACGACTTGCCCGAGCCGACCGGCCCGACCACCAGCACGAGTTGCCCGCGCCGGACGGTCAGGTCGACGTCCCGTACGCCGAGCGTCCCGTCCTCGTGGACGGCGCTGAAGCCGTTGAGGTCGAGCTGGCTGAGCGGGTGGCGTGGCGCCGTCGCCGGCGCGGGCGCGGTGCCCGCGGAGATGTCGACGCCGGGCACCGGCGCCGAGTACGCGGCGACGCCGGACATGGCGACCGTGCGCCGGGTCCAGACCCGGGCCGAGGGCAGGTGCGAGACCAGCGAGGCCGTGGTCCAGGCGAACCAGCGGGCGGCGTTCAGCGCGGCCACCGCGACGAGCGCGGCGCCCGGCGTGAGCCCGCCGAACAGGTACAGCGCCCACACGCTGACCGGCAGCAGGCCGCTGAGCATGGACGGCGTGGACCGGGCCCACACCTGCACCGAGATCTCCCGGCGCTGCAGGTCGCTGCGGACCGTGTCGAGCCGGGCCAGGTGCGCCAGGACCGACCGGGTCGCGCCGGCCAGCTTCACCGTCCGGGCCGCCGACAGCGACGACACCAGCGCGGTGGCGAACGCGGCCCGCGCCGCGACCGTCTTGCGCGCGGCGCGCTCCAGCTTCGGCCCGAACAGCGTGGCCGTCAGCCCGGAGAGCACCATCGTGCCGGCGAAGAACAGCCCCGGCACGATCGACCCGGACACCGCCGTCATCGCCACCAGGAAGATGGCGCAGATGAACTGGTCGATCAGGTTGTCGGCGAGCATCACGACCCGCTCGGTGTCGCCGCCCTGGGCGACCACCTCGGCCGGCGTGTGCGCGCTGACCCGGCGCCGGCCGGTCTGGCCGTGCACCAGGCGCAGGCTGATCCGCAGCATCTGCCGGACCCACCACTCCGGGAACCACTTGTGCGTGTAGTACGGCAGCGGCAGCGCGGCCAGCAGTCCGACGGCGATCCCGACCGTGGGCCAGAGCAGCCCGCCCGAGCCGTCCACAAGGTCGGCCCACAGCCACGGCAGCAGCGCCCCATCCAGGCCGAGCAGCACCATGACCACGAAGAGCGCGACCGCGCCCAGCCCGTACCGGGGGTCGTTGGTGGCTAACCGGAAGATCTCCCGCATGGTGCGGGCCTCGGCCGCCGGGGGCAGCGGCGGCGGGTCGGTCTTCGGCGGGACGCTGAGCATGGCCGGAGCCGCGAGCGTCAGCGCGCGATCGCCGTCCACCCGTCCGGCCGTGGTGCCGGTGGCCAGCAGCCGCGCGAATCGCTGCGACTCGCGCAGCGGCCCGGCCTCGATCACCTCGCCGTCGGCCAGCACCACGACCTCGTCGCAGCGGCGTACGGAGGACAACCGGTGCGCGATGACGATGCCGATCCGGTCGCGCAGCAGCCGCTCGGTGGCGCGCTGCACGCGGGCCTCGGTGACCGGGTCCATCCGCGCGGTGGCCTCGTCGAGGATCACCACGTGCGGGTCGCGGACCAGGATCCGGGCGAACGCGACGAGCTGCTCCTGCCCGGCGGACAGCACGTAGCCGCCCTCGCCGAGCCTGGTCTGTAGTCCGTCCGGCAGGTCGGCCACCCAGGACGACAGGCCCAGCTCACGCAGCGCGCGTTCGGCCTGCTCCAGCAGGTCCGGGTCGAAGAGCGCGACGTTCTCCGCGAGCGTGCCGGCCAGGATCTCGGTGCGCTGCGGCACCACGGCGATCCACCGGCGCAGGCCCTCGACGTCCAGGTCGAGCAGGTCGGTCTCGCCGAGGAACACCGTGCCGCGCGGCACGTCCACCGCCCGGGTCAGCACCTTGGCCAGGGTCGACTTGCCCGAGCCGGTCCGGCCGATCAGCGCGTACGACCGCCCGCGCACGAACATCAAGTCGACGCCGCGCAACGCGGGTCTCCTCTCACGCCCGTACCCGAAGGTGAGGTCGCGGACGGCGAGGTCGCCCTCGCGCGGGGTCGCGCCGCCGGACGGCTCCTGCCGCGCCGAGCGCAGCAACTGCACGCGGCCCCAGGCGCCCAGGGCGTACTGCAGCTCCGGCACCATGCGGCTGACCTGCTCGACGGTGCCGCCGAAGCCGAGGACGAGCAGCCAGATGGCGGTGAGCCGGGCGCCGTCGATGCGGTCGGTGGCCATGGCCCAGGCACCGGCGACGACGACCGCCGCGATGCCGGCCCGCATCACGCCGGACGCGGTCGCGGTGACCTTCCCGGACATCCGCCACACCCGGCGCCCGCGGCCCAGCACCTGGCTGGCCCGCCGGGCGTACAGGCGCAGGACGTACGGCCGGGCGAGGCTGCTGCGCACGTCGTCCTGCCCGTGGATGGACTCCTCCATCACGGCGGCCAGGTCCGACCATGCCTCCTCCTCGGCCATCCGGGCGGTGGAGATCGCCCGGGTCGGCTTGCTCAGCGTGACCGCCAGCAGCAGGGTCAGCGCCAGCATGCCGGCGCCGGCCGGCCACCAGACCGCCAGCGCGATGCCGATGGATAGCACGCCCAAGGCCAAAGACTGCGCGATGCGTACGCCGCTGCCGCGCAACTCGGCGGCGACCTGGTACACGTCGCCGTCGATCCGGTCCAGCAGCTCACCCACCGGGGTGGTCTCCAGCGCGGGTAGCTCCTGTCCGAAGGCGACCCGGCACAGCCGGCGGCGCACGTCAGCGGCCCAGTCCGCGGTCAGGCCAGCGGCCAGCAGGCCCACCACGAGGTCGCTGAGGACGGTGGCCACCAGCGCCGCGGCGAGCAGGAAGAACAGCGTCGTCGAACGGTGCACCAGCACCGGACCGGCCAGTCCCGCCGCGGCCGCTTGACCGCCGCCGCCGAGCACGATGAGCCCGGCCACGAGCGCGGTACGGCGCGGCGACGTGGCCCAGAGGTCGCGAAGCAGGCGCATTGGAAGTTCCCCCGGAGTCTCGGCCTTCAGCCTGCACCGCCACCCCGGGATTACTCAACGCAATTACCGGGCCCCCACAACGGGATCCGGTGACATCACGTCGAGTATTCTCTATTCTTACCGTGGGGAGTTAGGGCTGCCTACGCAGGCGCCGCCTGCATCGCTAGACAGCAGGCGCCGCCTGCATCGCCAAACAGCGAGGGGACACCGTCATGGATCGTGCCGCACCGAGCCGACCGAGCACCGACGCGGACCCGCTCGAGGCCGTCCGGCACACACCCCTGAGCCGGATCTCCCGCGACAATGTGGACCTGGTCAACGTCGTACGGCGCCGGGTGCTGCGCGCCGCCCCCGACCTGGTGACGGTCGAGGCCACCCCGTTCCAGTCCGCGATCTGACAGAGCCTTTGCTGCGCCACTACGTACTCAAGGTGCACAGCCGGTGTGACCTGGCCTGCGACCACTGTTACGTATACGAGCACGCCGACCAGAGCTGGCGCACCCGGCCGCGTGCCATGGCCGTGGAGACGGTCCGGGCCGCCGGCAAGCGGATCGCCGAGCACGCCGCCGATCACCGGCTCGGGCGGGTCCAGGTCATCCTGCACGGCGGCGAGCCGCTGCTGCTGGGCCGGGCGCGCCTCGACGCCGTCCTCACCGAGCTGGCCGCCACGATCGCGCCGGTGGCGCGGCTCGACCTGCGGATGCAGTCCAACGGCGTGCTGCTCACCCCCGCGATCTGCGACGTCCTGGTCCGGCACCGGGTACGGGTGGGCATCTCGCTGGACGGCGACCGCGCCGCCAACGATCGGCACCGCCTCTTCGCCACCGGGGCCAGCAGCCACGACCGGGTCCTGCGCGCGCTGGCGCTGCTGCGCCGGACCGAATACCGCTCCGCGTACGCGGGCATCCTCTGCACCGTCGACGTCGACAACGACCCGGTCCGGGTGTACGAGGCGCTGGTTGCGCAGCAGCCGCCCCGCATCGACTTCCTGCTGCCGCACGCCACCTGGGACAGCCCGCCTCCCCGACCGGCGGGGACCCTACGCCGTACGCCTCCTGGCTGGGGCGGATCCACGACCGGTGGACCGCCGACGGCCGGCCGGTGCCGATCCGGCTCTTCGACTCGCTGGCGTCCACAGTGGTCGGTGGGCCCAGCGGCACCGAGGCGGTCGGCCTAGACCCCGCCGACCTGGTGGTCATCGAGACCGACGGCGCCTGGGAGCAGGCCGACTCGTTGAAGACCGCGTACGACGGCGCGCCCGGCACCGGGTTCGACGTCTTCTCGCACAGCGTGGACGAGGTGGCCGCGCACCCGGGCATCGCGATCCGGCAGTCCGGGCTGGCCGGCGTCTGCGAGACCTGCCGGGCCTGCCCGGTCGTGCACCGCTGCGGCGGCGGCCTCTTCGCGCACCGCTACCGCACCGGCAGCGGCTTCGACAACCCCTCGGTCTACTGCGCCGATCTCAAGTCGCTCATCGCACGGATGGACGGGATGACCAGGCACCCCATGTCGGATCGCATCCTGGACGACATCGGCTCCGGATACGGCGAGGCCGACACGGTCGAGCACCTCGTGGCGGCCCAGGTGCCCATCACCCGGGTGCTGCTGTCGATGGTGGGCGAGACCGCGTCCGGCTCCGCGGCCTGGGAGCTGCTCGAACGCGTCGACACGGAGGCACCCGAGGCGGTGGCGGCGGTGCTGGCCCACCCGTACGTGCGGGCCTGGGCGGTGCGCTACCTGGAGGGCGCCGAGCCGGCCGACCGGGCCCACCTGGCCGGGGTAGCCGCCGCGGCCGCGATCCGGGCCGGGATGAGCGCCGACCTGGAGATCCCGGTCCGGGACGGCATGGTGCACCTGCCCACCCTGGGCGCGTTCACGCTGGCCAAAACGGGCACCACCACACTGTCCATATCGGATGGATCGTTCGAGCTGCGCGCCGAGAAAGCGGACTGGTGGCCGATCCGCCGGCTCGACCTCGCCGGCCGGAGCGTCCCGATCGAGGACACCGACCCGTACCGCGACTGCCACGAGTGGCCGGTCGCCGGCCGGCTCGCGCCCGCCGAGGCCGAGTCCTGGCAGCGCGCGGTGAACGCCGCCTGGCTGGGCATCCGGCGCGACGCCCCGGGGCAGGCGGCGGGCGTACGCGGCGCGCTCCGCGCCCTGCTCCCGCTGCGCGCGAGCGACGACGGCCAGCAGCGCAGCGCCACCAACCGGAACGCGTTCGGCGCCGTCGCCTTGGCCCTGGGGCCGGCGGAGTCCGGAGCCTGGCGCGGAGCGACAGGCCCGGAGTCTGCCGGCAGCCGGGGCCGAAGCGAGCGCAGCGAGCCAGCTGGCTCAGTCGCAGGGCCGGACGCGGACGCGCTCGCCCTCCTGCTCGTCCACGAGATCCAGCACGTCAAGCTCGGTGCCGTCCTCGACGTCTGCGACCTGGTCGACGGCGCATACCACGGGTTGCTCGACGTGCCGTGGCGGCGCGACAAGCGACGGCCGGTCGAGGCGGCGTTGCAGGGCGCGTACGCGCATCTCGGCGTCGCCGACGTCTGGCGGGCCCGCGGCCGGGCCGGCGGTCCGGACGCCGGCGCGGCGCGCGCGCACTTCCGCCGCTACCGCGACTGGGTCTCCGGGACGGTCGACGCGATCCTGCGGACCCGGGCGCTCACCCCGGACGGTGAACGGTTCGTCGGCCGGATGCGCCAGACGATGGAGACCTGGCGTGATGACGACGATTGAGCGGGCGGCGGGCACCAGTCGTACCAAATTGGCGGCCGACCTGGTCGCGCTCGGCCTGCGGCCCGGACGGGACGTGCTGGTGCACTGCTCCATGCGGGGCGTCGGCGGCGAGCCGGCCGCCCTGGCCGGCGCCATCACGGACGTGATCGGGCGGGCCGCCACGCTCGTGGTGCCGACGCACACCACCGGCGCCTCCACCACCTCCCCCAGCTTCCGGGAGGCCGCCAAGCACCTCACCCCGCCAGAGGTCGAGGCGATGGAGCGGATGCTGCCGCAGTTCTCGCCGTCGGCCACCACGCACGGGATGGGCGCGCTGGCCGAGCACGTCCGAAATCACCCGGAAGCGGTACGCAGCAGCCATCCACTGACGTCGTTCACGGCGCTGGGGCCGGGTGCGCGCGACCTCGTCGCCGTCCACGATCTCGCCTGCCACCTGGGCGAACGCTCGCCACTCGGCCCGCTGTACGCCGCGGACGCGTCGATCCTGCTGCTCGGCGTGGGCTATGCGGCCTGCACCGCGCTGCACCTCGCGGAGTACCGCCTGTCGCCGCCGCCCGCGCTGCGGACGTACCGGTGCTATGTGGAGGAGGGCGGGGCCCGGACCCGCAAGGAATTCCGCGCTCCTGAGCTGGACGACAGCGACTTTGAGCAGCTCGGAGCGGATCTGGACGACACCTCGTACGTACGGCGGGGGCAGGTCGGCAACGCGTCGTCCCGCTTGATCGACATGCGTGGCGCCGTGGATTTCGCCGTCGAATGGTTGACGGCACGGCGTAAGCCGTAGCCATCCTGGTTATGGGCACTGGCGAGGAGTACCTAGCATGATGGCTTCCGATGCACCCGGACGGCAGGGAGAGCGACACTGTGGCAACCGGCGAGCGCTCGCACGCGCCGGTGTTCTTTTTGAGCTACGCGCAGGCCGCCACGCGGTCCCTGAAACAGAACCGGGAACGGAACCTGCGGGTGATGGAGTTCTTCGACGAGCTGTCCGAGCACGTCAGCGGCCTGCTCGGGCTGCGGGCCGGCGAAGATCCGGGCTTCATGGACCGGACCATGACCGGCGGCCAGCGCTGGACCAGGGAGCTGCTGCACGCCGCCGGCACGTGCCAGGTCTTCGTGCCGCTGGTCTCCCCCGGGCTGGTGCGCAGCCCATGGTGCGCGATGGAATGGGACGCCTTCTCCCGCCGCGAGATCGTCCGCCGCGACGACGGGGGCCCGGCCTGGGAGTCCGGCATCCTGCCGGTCTCGTGGATCCAGACGGAGTACGACGTGCTGCCGGCCGTGGTGCGGGAGATCCAGCACTTCGCCCCGATCCGGCTGCCCAACCCCGACTACGCGGCGGACTACCAGCAGGAGGGCCTGTACGGCCTGCTCGCCCTGAAGAGCGACGCGTACTCCGCGGTCGTGTGGCGGCTCGCGCAACGGATCGTCGAGGTCTACCGCACGCACCGGGTCACACACCTGGTCCCCAGCGGCACTGACAGCCTCCGCAACGTCTTCACGGAAAAGGAGGAGGTGGCATGACCCAGGCCAGTGGAACGTACTTCTTCCTCAGCTATGCGCACCCGGCGCCCATCTCCGCGGATACCGGAAGCGACGCGGACCCGTGGGTGAGTGAGTTCTTCGACGCCCTGTCGGCACGGGTGAATCGGCACGCCCGGCCGCTGCCCGGGATGGAGATCGGGTTCTACGACCAGCAGGTGCCGCTCGGCTCGGACTGGAAGGCCGTCCTCGTCGACGTGCTCCGCACCGCCCGGGTCTTCGTGCCGCTCTACTCCCCGGCCTACTTCAACCGGTCCTGGCCGAAGTGGGAGCAGGAGTCCTATCTGGAGCCGCCGGCCGAGCCGGACTCCGCGGGCCCCACCCGGTACGTCGTACCGGTGCTGTGGATCCCGCTGCCGTCCTGGGACCAGACGCCGGAAACCCGGCGGGCGGTCGACCTGGCCGCCGACATTCCCGAGTACGCCGAGAACGGCATGCGGGCGCTGTGCATGCTGGGCGCCTACAAGAAGCGGTACGACGCGCTGCTGGACCGGCTGGCGAAGCGGATCGTCGAGCTGGTGGAGCGCCCGCCGGGCGGCTCGGCCGGGCCGTCCACGCTGGCCCAGCTCGGCACCGAGCCGCCGGCGGAGACCACCGAGCCGGAGACCGCGTTCGTGGTGGCGGTGACCGCGCCGACCGACACCGACCTGCCGCCGTCCCGCACCGCGGACAGCTACGGCGCCGGGAGCACGCAGTGGCGGCCGTTCACCGACCGGCAGGCGCTTCCGGTCGCCGAGTACGCCGCGAGCACCGCTGAGCGGCTCGGCCTGCGGGTGCGCATCGCGCCGTACGAGGACGGCACCGAGCTCTTCGCCCGGTCGCCGGCCGTGCTGCTGATCGACCCCTGGGTGGCGGCCGGCAGCGGCGGCCTGCAGGCGCTGCGGGCGGCCACAAAGGACCTCCCCGAATGGGTGGTTCCGCTGGTGATCGCCGACAACGACGACCCGCAGTACGCCGAGCGCGGCGGCCGGCTGGCCGACGAGGTGATGACTATGCTCGTGGCTGCCGGCGTGCCGCGCGCCAAACGGGTGGCCCAGGTCAGGGAGTTCGTCGACATCATGCCGAGCCTGGTCACCGAGGCCCGCCGGCAGTACCTGAGAAACGCTCCGGTCTATCCCCCATCGGGCGCGCACGCCGGGCGGCCCAGCCTGCGCGGCTCCGACGCATCGACTCCCCTCGACTCCGGGAAGCAGAGCCATGACTGACACATCCGGCGGCCAGATCATCACGTTCTACTCGTACAAGGGTGGCACCGGCCGGACCATGGCGCTGGCCAACGTCGCGTGGATCCTGGCCGCCAACGGCAAACGGGTGCTCGTCGCGGACTGGGACCTGGAATCGCCCGGCCTGCACCGCTTCTTCAAGCCGTTCCTGGACGCCGAAACGGTCCGCGGCTCGACCGGCATCATCGAGTTGATCCGCACGTACGAGGACGAGACCCGGCGCAACCCGGACCGCCCCGAGCGGTGGCACGAGGAGTTCGCCCGGGTCCGGCAGCACGCGTTCTCGCTGAACTGGAACTTTCCCGGCAGCGGCACGCTGGACTTCCTCCCCTCCGGCCTGCAAAACCAGGACTACGCGGTCTCGGTCAGCGGCCTGGACTGGGACAACTTCTACGATCGGCTGCAGGGCGGGCAGTTCTTCGACGCACTGCGCGCCGACATGAAGCGCAACTACGACTACACGCTGATCGACAGCCGGACCGGGCTCAGCGACGTCGCGGACATCTGCACGATCCACCTGCCGGACACGCTGGTCGACTGCTTCACCCTCAGCGACCAGGGCATCGACGGCGCGGCCGAGGTGGCGCGCACGGTGCAGACCAAGTACAGCCCGCGCAACAGCCGCCGCCGGCGGATCCGGGTGCTGCCCGTGCCGATGCGCGTCGACCAGGCCGAAAACGACAAGGCGAACGCCGGCCGGCTGGTCGCGCGGAGCCAGTTCACCAGCCTGCCCGCGGACATGACCGACGAGGACCGGCGCAAGTACTGGGCCGCGGTCGAGGTGCCGTACCAGACGTACTACGCGTACGAGGAGATGCTGGCGACCTTCGGCGACGACCCCAGCTCGCCGCGGCTGCTGCTGTCGGCGTACGAGCGGCTGGCCACGTACATCACCGAGGGCGAGGTCACCTCGCTGCCTCCGATGGACGAGACGACCCGGCTGCGCGAGGTCGCCCGCTTCACCCGGCGGCCGCCGGAGCAGGTCGACGAGGAGATCGTCCTGCGGTACCAGCCGACCGACCAGGTCTGGGCGGAGTGGATGGAGTGGGTGCTCTCCTCGGCCGGCGTCCGGGTCGTCGACCAGCAGGACGCCGAGTCCGACACGGAGCCGTCCCGCACGCTGAGCATCGTGTCGTCGTCCCGGCACGGCCACTTCCCACCGCGTGACCGCGCCGGCGCGCGCTCCCCGATCGCCGTGTACGTCGCGGACGTGCGCCCGTCCGCGGAGTTCCCGCCCGAGGCGTCCACCAGCCTCGTGGGCTGCGACGAGCGCACCGCCGCCGCCCGCATCCTGCGGCTCCTCGGGCGATCCGGCGCGCTGGCCGCCGACGCCCTGCCCGGCGGGGTCCGCTATCCCCGCGACGAGCCTCAGGTCTCCAACGCGCCGGTCCGCAACGCCCGGTTCACCGGTCGCGAGGAGGAGCTGCGCGAGCTGCGTACCCAGCTGAAGGCGGGCCGAACCGCGGTGGTCCTGCCGGTCACGCTGCGCGGCATGGGCGGCGTCGGCAAGACCCAGGTGGCGATGGAGTACGTCCACCGGTTCAAGCCCGCGTACGACATCGTGTGGTGGGTCCAGGCCGAGCAGCCGCAGTTCATCGACGCCCAGCTGACCGAGCTCGGCACGCTGATGGGCGTCGTGCCGGCCGCCACCGCGGCCGCCACCGCCATCGCCACGCTGGAGGCGCTCAAGCGCAAAGAGCGGTGGCTGGTCGTCTTCGACAACGCCGAGGACATCGAGGCCGTGGACGAGTACCGGCCGCAGGGCAACGGCCACGTACTGATCACGTCCCGCAACGACGAGTGGGCGAACCGCACGACGTCGATCCCGATCGACGTGTTCCAACGCCACGAGAGCGTCGCCCACCTGCGCAACCGGCTCCCCACCATCGCCGACGGCGAGGCCGCACAGGTCGCCGAGGCGCTCGGCGACCTGCCGATCGCGGTCGCGAACGCGGGCGCCTGGCTCGCCGAGACCGGCACGCCCGTGGCCGACTACCTGGCGCAACTGGAGCCGGGCGTGCCGGGGCAGCAGTCGGTGCAGGCCGCCTGGAACGTGACCTGGGACCTGTCGCTCGACCGGCTGGCCGACCAGTCGCCGGGCGCGTACCGGCTGCTGCAACTCTGCTCGGTGCTGTCGTCCGAGATCGCGCTGGACCTGCTCTACAGCGACGAGATGGCGGCGGCGATCTCGCCGTACGACGCCTCGGTGTCGGAACGCCAGATGCTGGCCTACATGGTCCAGCAGATCAACCGCCTGGCCCTGCTCAAGCTCGACACGCACGCCGGCCAGATCAACGTGCACCGGCTGATCCAGGCCGCGGTGCGCAAGCGGATGACGGCGGACGAGCTGGAGGCGGCCCGGCACCAGGTGCACCTGGTGCTGGCCCGGTCCCGGCCGAGCGGCGAGGTCGACAACCCGGACAACTGGCCGCGGCTGCGCCTGCTGTGGCCGCACCTGACCGTGTCGCTGGCGGTCGCCTGCCAGGACGAGCTGGTCCGGCAGCTGATCATCGACCGGGTGCGCTTCCTCTGGCGGGTCGGCGACCTCCAGCAAGGCGTGGAGTTCGGCCAGTCGATCGAGGCACAGTGGACCGAGCTACTGGACCACGACCCCGAGTTCGCCCGGGAGACCCCGCGCGGCGAGTCGCTGTACCGGCAGCTGCTGCACCTGCGCTTCAACGTCGCCAACCACCTGTGGTCCCAGGCGAAGTTCGACGAGGCCCGCCGGATCGACGAGGACGTGCACGCCAAGCAGCTGGAGCTCTTCGGCCCGGAGCACCCGCACACGCTGATGACCGCCGGCAGCCTCGCCAGCAACCTGCGCGGCCTGGGCCGGTTCGCCGAGGCCCTGGAGATGGACAAGGAGACGTACGCGAGCTGGTCCCGGGTCTTCGGCGAGGACTACCGGCGCACCCTCTACGCGGCGAACAACCTCGCCACCACGTACCGCCTGGTGGGCGACTTCCGAGCCGCCCGGGAGCGGGACACCGACATCTACGAGCGCCGCCGGGCGATCCTCGGCCCGACCGCGTCCGACACCCTGCACTCGGCCTCCCAGCTGGCCCGCGACCTGCGCGAGGCCGGCGAGTACGAGCGGTCGGTGGCGATGCTGCGCGAGGTGTACAACTCGTTCCGGGACGATCCCACGTTCGGCCCGGACGCGCTGGAGACGCTCAACGCGCAGGCCAACCTGGCGGTCTCGCTGCGCAGCATCGGGCGCGGCGGCCAGGCGGCCCGGCTGCTGGACGAGGCGTACGAGCGGCTGGAGGTGCGGTTCGGTTCCGCCAACCCGGACACGCTGGCCTGCCGGCTGAGCCGGGCGGCCACGCTGATCGTCATCGGCGACACCGACCGCGCCGTCCGCGAGATGCGTGCGGTGGCCACCGCGTACCAGGGGAGCCTGGGCCCGGCGCACCCGCACACGCTGGTGTGCCTGAACAACCTGTCCGCCGCCGCGCGGGCGGCGCAGGACCACACGCAGGCCCGCGACCTGGCGACCCAGTCGACCGAGGGGCTGGCGAAGGCGTTCGGCCACGAGCACCCGTACACGCTGGCGACCGCGATGAACCAGGCCATCTGCTTCTTCGAGGTGGGTGAGACGGAAAAGGCCCGCGACCTGCTCAAGAGCGTGGCGGCCCGGATGGCGGTCGCGCTCGGCCCGGACCACCCGGACACGGTGAGCGGCGAGGCCCACCTAGCGATCTTCGTACGCCGGATCGGCGAGCCGGGTGCGGCGGGTGCCTACGCGCGGGCGCTGGAGCGGATCAGCAAGGCGCTGGGCACCGACCACCCCATCGTCAACGAGCTGCGCGAAGGACAACTGGTGTACCGGGTGCTCGACCCGCACCCGTTCTGATCGGCTGCACGGTGGCGGCCGGCTTGTCGGCCGCCACCACGCCCGTCTCGGTCAGCCAGGTCAGCATGCGCGGCAGGATCTCCACCGCCGCGAAGTGCCCGGCGCCCTGTGCCACCTCGATCTCGGCGCCGCGAATCTGCGCGGCCAGCCAATGGGTGTGCGAGACCGGCGAGAACTGGTCGTCGGCGCCGTGCCACAGGCGTACCGGCACCCGGATCGAGGACGGCTCGAAGCCCCAATTGCGCCGGAAGGCGAGCGCGTCGTCGATCCACCCCTCGGCGCCGTAGCGCACCGCCTCGGCGTAGCTGTCGGTGATTTTGCGGCGCATCGCCACGTTGCCGATTACCCGGCGGTCGGGGTCGCTCAACTCCTTGTCCAGGAAGGCGACCAGGCTCTCGGGGTCGCGCCGCATGCGGTCGGCCTGGCTGGTGAGGCTCGCCATCAGCGAACCCCGGTCGGTGTCCGCCGCCTGGTATTCGTCCACATTGGACGCACTCATGCCGCGGTACCAGTCCAGGCCGGCGGCGTCCGCGGGGGCGATGCTGACCAGGACGGCCGCCCGGGTGACCCGCTGCGGCAGCATCGCCGCGACGGCCAACGCGTGCGGCCCACCACCGGAGCGACCCACCACGGCGAACCGGTCGATCTCCAGCGCGTCGGCGATCGCCTCGACGTCGGCGGCCGCGTCGACCACGCGCCGGCCCTCACGCCGCTCCGAGCGGCCGTAGCCGGGGCGGTCGTAACAGATCAGCCGCACGCCCTGGCGGTAGAGCAGGATGCCGCGCGGCTTGATGCCGGAGCGGCTGCCGGGCGTACCGTGCAGAAGAAAGACCGGCGAGCCGTCGGGGGCGCCCGTGACCTCGACGGCCAAGCGTTTCCCGTCGGGGGTCCGGACGTCAGTTTGGGCCGATTGCTCCCCGATCACTCCCGCCTCCATGCGAGTCGACAACCCGGCCCCGGGCAAACCACCCCAAACTAGCCCAGAACTTCTGGCTCCACGCTATCAGCCTACTGTTTCAAGAACGCGTGTCGCCAGGCGAGGATGAGACGTTACTTTCGGCACCTGCGGCCGATCGACGTACCCGATCGTCAATGTCTTGGCCGTTTGTGCGCGCCCGCAGGAGGACCAGCGCGAGCATCGCGGCCGTCGCCGCCGCGGCCGCGATCAAGGCGAACGCCAGCACCTGTCCCACCGTCGCCGGGTCCACCGCGATCACTACCACGGCGAGTACGACGATCGCTACCCACAGCGGCCCGGCCGGCCGCCGGGCACCGGCCGCGATCTGCGCGTTCAGCAGGAAGAAGATCACCGCGTACAGCGCACCGACGGCGGCGAAGTACGGCGCCAGCGCGGCCAGCGACCGGTAGTCGGCCCCGCCGACCAGCCGTACGGCCAGGTCGGAGGCGACCGCGGTGACCGTCACCAGGATCACCCCTGAGCCACCGATCAGCACCAGACCGGCCGCGAGCGCGCGCCGTGCGCCCTGCGCCAGGTGCGGCAGGGCGAGCAGGGTCACCACCGCCGGTGCCCAGATCGCGCCCCGGGTCAGGACCGCGCCAACGGCGTACGCGCCGGACTCGTCGGGCGCCAGCACGTAACGGGCCAGGATCAGGTCGGCGTACGAGGCGACCAGCATGGCCAGCGTCGCGCTCGCCGCGGTCAGCACCGCCCGGCCGTGCAGGGTCCCGGACCGGGTGGCGGCGTGCGGCGTACGGGCGATCCAGGCGAGCACCGGCGGCGCGAGCCAGGCCGTCACCGCGCCGACGGCGATCGAGCCGACCAGCCCGGCGCCCGCGGCCAGCCCGATGATCACACCGCCGTACCGGGCGGCCGCGAGCAGGGCCATGGCGGCCGCGAGCCCGGTGAACCGCCGGCTGCCCTGCAACTCGCCGAGCGACCGGCCGACCAGCACGATCGGGACGGTCATCGCTGCGAGCAGCAGCGGCACCGCGACCGGCAGGTGCAGCGCCGCGGCCAGGACGGGCGTCGCGAGCAGGACGGCGCCGCCGCACAGCGCGGCGGTCACCGCGCTGACCCGGCCGACGTTCGCCGGCTCGTCGCCGCGGGCCACCGACACCGCGACCGCGGTCTGCAGGCCGACCCCGGGGACGGCCGCGATCGCCACCAGCGCCATCGCCGTCGCCAGCGCGCCCAGATCTCCGGCGTCCAGGAACCGCGCGCCGAGCAGCGGCAACGCGTACGCGATCAGGTTGCCGGCCATGTTCGCCGCGGTCACCACGACGCCCGCCCGGCCGAGGGCGGCCGCCCCCGCTGCGCCGCTGCGCTCGCTCAAGGTGCCTCCGGTCCCGCGTACAGTGACGCCACCTAGCGTGTGGCGCCGTCGTGAGGAGGTCAACCGTGCGGGAGCGGTTGCTGCTCCACGGCACCGCCGCCCTGCTCGTGGTCGCCGTGCTGGCCCCGCTCGCCACGCCAGGGTACGTGCTGGCGTACGACATGGTCTTCGTGCCCCGACAGCCGCTGCGCTGGGACCTGATCGCGCCCGCCGACGCGCTGCCCCGGGCGGTACCGCTGGACACGCTGGTCGCGCTCGTCACCCAGGTCGTACCCGGGTGGCTGGTGCAGAAGGTGGTGCTGGCCGCGATCGTCTACGCCGCGGCGGTCGGCGCGGGCCGGTTGGTGCCGGCCGAGCGGACCCTCACCCGGCTGGTGGCGGCGATCGGGTACGTCTGGACGCCGTACCTGGCCGAGCGGCTGCTCATCGGGCACTGGGGGCTGCTGCTCTGCTACGCCGCCCTGCCCTGGCTGGTGGCCGCGGCCAAGGATCGGGACCTCCCGCGCCTGGTCCTCGCCGCGGCGGTCGCGTCGGTGACGCCCACCGGCGGGGTGATCGCGTTCGCGACGGTGTGCGTCCTCGTGCTCAGCCGGCGCCGCGCGGACCTGCTCGCGGTCGCGGCCACCGCCGCCCTGAACGCGCCCTGGCTGCTCGCCGCCCTGGCGACGTCGGCGGGCGGCCGGTCGGACCCCGCCGGCGTCGCCGCGTTCGCCGCCCGCGGCGAGAACTGGAGCGGCCCGCTGGGCGCGCTCGCCGGCACGGGCGGCATCTGGAACGCGCAGACCGCCCCGGACAGCCGCGGCTCGCCCCTGGTGCCCCTGGTCACCGTGCTGCTGCTGGCGCTGGCCGTGGCCGGGGTCTCGGTGCTGCGCCGCCGGTGGCCCCCGGGTTCGCCACCCGGCTGGGGCTGCTGGGCCTGGCCAGTCTCGTGCTGGCCGCGGCCGGTACGTGGCCGGGCGCCCCGGTCCTGGAGTGGCTCGTCGGGCACGTGCCCGGTGCGGGACTGCTGCGCGATGGGCAGAAGCTGCTCATCCCGTACACCTTGGTGTTGGTGGTGTGTGCGGCGCTCGGCGCGGAGCGGCTGAACCGGAACGCGGTGCTGGTGGCGGCGGCGCTGCTGCCCATCGCGCTGATGCCCGACCTGGCCCTCGGCGGCGCCGGGCGGCTGCGGCCGGTGGAGTACCCGCGGGACTGGGACGTCGTCGCGGCGCGGATCGAGGCGGCGCCGGGACCGGTGGTGTCGCTGCCATTCGGTGCATTCCGGGCGTACGCGTGGAACCGGCGGCACGTGGCGATCGATCCGGCGCCGCGCTATCTCGACGCGCCCGTCCTCGTCGACGACACGCTGCGGGTCGGTGACCTGGTGGTGGCCGGGGAGAACCCGCGGGCCGCCGAGATCCGCCGCCAGCTCGTCGCCGGGCAGCCGCTGACCGGCGTGCGCTGGGTGCTGGTCCAGCACGACGCGGGCGGCGAGGCGCCGGCGGCCGCCCTGGCCGGCCTCCAACTCGTCCACAGTGGACCCACGCTGTCCCTGTACGAGAACCCCGGCACCGTGAGCGCAGCGCGAACAGACTGGCCGCTGCCCCTCGCCGGCCACCTGCTGGCCCTCGCCGTCGTCCTGGTCGCCGGGTGGTTGCGCCTCGGCCGGGGGGCGCTACTCAAATCCAGGTCCCGGCCCTAGGATGCCGGAGTTCGGCAGGGCTGGGACGGCGGGAGGAGGAACCGTGCGACGGTCGCCCGTGGTCTGGCTCAGCGCGGTGCTGGTGGCGATCCTCGCCGGCTGGGCCGCCGTGGCGTACCTGACCGGACGCGACGACGGCGGCGACTGCGCCGCACCGGTGACCGTCCGGGTGGCCGCGGCCCCGGCCATCGCGGAGGCGGTGACGGAGGCGGCGGGCGCCGCGACGGACCCCTGCTACCGCGTCGAGGTGTCGGCCCGGGACTCGGCGGCCGTCGCCGCGGCGCTGGCCGCCCCGCCGTCCGCGGACGCGCCGCACGCCTGGGTGCCCGAGTCGAGCTTCTGGCTGCGCCGCGCCAAGGCCCAGGGGGCGTTCGAGACGCCCGACCGGGGCACCTCCGTCGCCAGTACGCCGGTCGTCGTCGCCATGACCGAGCAGGTGGCGGGCCGGTTCGGCTGGCCGGGCAAGGCCGTGCCCTGGTCGGCCCTGCTCGCCCCGAACGCTCCGAACGTGCCGGTGGGCCTGCCCGACCCGGCCAGCGACCCGCTGGGGGTCTCCGCCGTCATCGGCATCCGCGCGCTCACCTCGAAGGCCGCGAACGCCGAGGCGACCAACGTCGCGGCCCTCCGCCGCATTTCGCCTCATACCGTCACGCACGGGGCCAACCTCTACCAGCGGCTGCCCGGCGCGACGGACACCGGCAAGACGCTCACCGCGTTCGTCACCAGCGAGCAGGCGATGCTCCGCCACAACCGCCAGGCCCCGGAGACGACGCTCGTGCCGGCCTACCCCGACCCGTCGGTGCCGGCGCTCGACTTCCCGTACGTCGTGCTGCCCGGCGCGGGTGACGCCGAACGGCAGGCGGCGACCCGGTTCCTGACCACGCTGATCGCGCCGCCGGGGCAGCGGATCCTGCGCACGTACGACTTCAAGGCGCCCGGCGACGACGCGCTGCCCGACGACGACGCGCTGGTGCAACTGCTGACCGCGTGGACCGGCGTACACCTGTCGGCCCGGCTGCTCGGCGTGCTCGACGTGTCCGGCTCGATGCAGGAGCAGGTCGCCGGCGGCGGAGATACCCGGATGTCGGCCACCGTTCGGGCGGTCCAACAGGGCCTCGGCCTCATGCTCGACACCACCGAGGTGGGTTTCTGGGTCTTCTCGAGCAAGCTCGACGGCGACCGCGACTACCGCGTGCTGGCCCGGCCGCAGCCGCTCGGCGAGCAGCGCGAGCGGCTGATCGCCGAGCTGGCCAAGGTACGCGCCGAGCCGGGCGGCCAGACCGGGCTGTATGACACCACGCTGGCGGCGTACCAGGACGCCCGGCGCAACTGGACGGCCGGTCGGATCAACGTGGTGGTGATTTTCGCCGACGGCGAGAACAACGACCCGGGCAGCATCAGCCGGGCCAACCTGATCGCCGAGCTCACCAAGCTCAGCGACCCGCGCCGCCCGCTGCCCATCATCTTCATCGGCATCGGCGGCGACATCGACCAGAAAGGGCTCACCGCCATCGCCAAGGTGACCGGGGCCGGGTGTTTCTCTCCAAGGACGCCAGCGGGATCCGCCAGATCTTCTTCGCCGCGCTGGCGGAGCTGAGCTGCCAGCCACCGGCGTGCACGAAATGAGAGCCGTCAAACGCGAGCCGACCGCCATCGCCTGCCTGCTCGCCCTGGCGGCACTCTCGTTCGCGCAGGCGCCCGGGCGCGCCACCTTCGACACCAAGCTCGACCTGGCCGTCAACCCGATCGGGTTCCTGGCCCGCTCGCTGCACCTGTGGAACCCCCAGGCCACCTCCGGCGAGCTGCAGAACCAGGCGTACGGCTACCTCTTCCCGATGGGCCCGTTCTTCGCGCTGGGCCAACTGCTCCACCTGCCCGTGTGGATCACGCAGCGGCTGTGGTGCGCCCTGCTGCTGGGCACGGCGTTCCTCGGTGTGCTCCTGCTCGGCCGGGCGCTGCGCATCGGCACCGAAAGCACCCGCCACGTGGCCGCCCTGGCGTACGCGGTGGCGCCCCGGGTGCTCACCGAGATCGGCCCGCTGTCGTCGGAGTCGCTGCCGGCCGTGCTGCTGCCCTGGACGCTGCTGCCGCTGGTCCGCGCGGATCGCGGGCTGACCACGCCGCGCCGGGCCGCCGGGCTCAGTGCACTGGCGGTGCTCTGCATGGGCGGCGTCAACGCGGCGATGGTCCTGATGGCGCTGGTCCTGCCGGGGCTCTGGCTGCTCACCCGGCGGTTCACGGCCGAGCACCTGCGGCTGATCGGCTGGTGGTGCGCCGGGATCGTGGCGTGCGTGCTGTGGTGGCTGGTCCCGCTGTTCCTCCTCGGTCGGTACAGCCTGCCGTTCCTGTCGTACATCGAGTCCTCGACCGACACGACCGCGGTGGCCTCGCTCTTCCAGGCCGTCCGCGGCACCAACCAGTGGGTCGCGTACGTGGTCCAGGGCGTGCCGTGGTGGCCGTCCGGCTGGATGCTCATCGACAACCCGGCCCTCATGGTGGCGACGATGCTGGTCGCCGCCCTCGGCCTCGCCGGGCTGGCCCGGCCCAACCTGCCGGAGCGCGGGTTCCTCGTCCTCGCCATGGTCGTCGGGCTCCTCCTGCTCACCGTCGGGTACGTCGGCACCCTCGACAGTCCACTGTCGAGCGCCGCGCGGGAGCTGCTGGACGGGCCGCTCGCACCGTTCCGCAACATCCACAAGTTCGAGCCGGTCCTGCGGCTGCCCATCGTGCTCGGCCTGGCCCACGGTGCGCCGCTGCTGTGGGAGTGGCTGCGCCGCCCGATCACCAAGGCGCCCACCCCCACCTGGATGGGGGCGCTGCCGGCCCTGCTGCTGGTCGGCGTCGTCGCGGCGCCGGCCTGGCTGCTGGACCTGCGCCCCGGGCCAGGATGGACGCAGATACCGGCGCACTGGCGGCAGGCCACCACCTGGCTCGCCGATCAGGACCGGAACGCGCGCACGCTGGTGGTGCCGGGCTCCGGATTCGGCCACTACACCTGGGGCCGCACGGTCGACGAGCCGATCCAGCCGCTCGCCGAGGCGCCCTGGGCGCTGCGCAACCAGATCCCGCTCGGCTCCGAGGGCAACACCCGGATGATGGACGCGGTCGAGGAGGCCCTCGCCAGCGGCGCCGGCTCGCCCGGCCTCGCCGCGTACCTGGCGCGGGCCGGCTACCGCTACGTGTTGCTGCGCAACGACATCGACCGGCTCCGCACCGGGGCGCCGCCGATCTCCGTACTGCGCCAGGCGCTGACCCGCTCGCCCGGCTTCACGCGGGCGATCACGTTCGGGCCCAAGGTCACCCCGGCCGACGAGACCAGCCGCAGCCCGGTCGACTACGGCACCGAGCCGGTGCCGTCCATCGAGGTGTACGAGGTGGGCGGCGCGGCGCCACTGGCCCGGACCGTGTTGACGAGCGACGTCGCGACCGTCAGCGGTGGCCCGGAGTCCCTGCTGCCGCTGCTCGACCAGGGCCTGATCGAGCGCGACCGGCCGGCCGTGCTCGCCGGCGAACGCACCGGCGTGGCGACCGGTCCGCGACTGGTCACCGACGGCCTGCGCCGCCGGGAGCGCAACATCGGGCGGGTACGCGACAATCTGAGCCAGACGCTGACCGCGACCGAGGCACCCCGGCAGGACCGCCCGTCGCTGGACATCCTGCCGTACTCGGACGAGGCGCATCAGACCGTCGCGACGTACGCGGGCATCCGGTCGGTCACCGCCTCGACGTCCGCCAGCTTCGCCGACGCGTTCGGCGGCTCCGAGCCGTCGTACCTGCCGTTCGCGGCGATCGACGGCGACCGGAGCACCTCGTGGCACAGCTCCAGCTTCTACTCATCCGTAGGCCAGTGGCTCCAGGTGGACCTCGACACCCCTAGAGAGGTCGACGAGATCAACCTGGAGTTCGTCGACGACCTGCGGGTGGGGTGGACGGTCGCCCGGGTACGGATCACCACCGACTCGGGCAGCGTCGAGCGGGACGTGCCGCCGGAGCCGGGCCCGCACGCGTACGACGTGGTGCCGGGGCTCACCACGAAGGTCCGCGTCACGCCGATCGCGCTGGAGGCCGGCCGGACCGACGGCAACGTCGGCATCCGCGAGCTGACCATCCCGGACGCGCCGGCCACCCGGGCGCTGCGGGTGCCCGACGACGTCGAGTCGACCGGTGAGCTGCCGGCGTTCGGCTTCACCCGGGGCTACCAGTCCCGGCCGGCGTGCCTGGCCGTGGACGGGGCCACCCGGTGCGACCCCAACCTGGCCCGCGTGGGCGAGGAGCCGCACGGCGTGGACCGCCTCTTCCGTACGCCCGCGCCCTCGACGTACACGCTGAACATGACCGCGGTGGCGCGGCCCGGCGGCGTCCTGCCGGCGTCCCCGCCGCATGTGACCGTCGATGCGTCCTCGTGGCTCGGTGGCGACCCGGCGGTCGCCGCCCTGGCGGCCGTCGACGGCGACCCGGCCACCGCGTGGGTCTCGGACATCGGCGACGGCCAGCCGGCCCTGCGCCTGAAGTGGATCGGCCAGCGCGAGCTGAACCAGATCCGGCTCCGCGCCGCCGACACACCGGTCGCCTCCACGCCCTCGATAGTCGAGCTGCGCACGCCCACCGAGACCCGGCTGGTCCGGCTGGACACCGCCGGGCAGGCCGTCTTCCCGCCGCTGGTCACCGACCAGGTCGAGATCGCCATCAGCGGCATCAACACCCGCTCGCTCGACCTACGCGGCGACGGCTCGCAGGCGCCCGCCGGCATCGCCGAGGTCGAACTGCCCGGCCTCGCCGGCCTGCTCAAGCCGGTGCCGGCGCAGACCCCGTTCGCCCTGCCGTGCGGGAAGGGCCCGGCGGTCGAGCTGGACGGCCGCCGGCTGCAGACCGCCCTGTCCGGGACGCTCGCGGACGTGATCGCGCGGCGCCCGCTCGCGGTCACCGTCTGCGGCCTGTACGGCGAGGAGGGCATCCCGCTGAACGCCGGCGAGCACCATCTGCGGACCGAGCCGTCGGACCACTTCGTCATCCAGGACGCCACACTCCGGCCGTCCGGCTGGACCGCCGGCACCGTCCACGAACGACCGTCGCATGTGGAGCGCTGGCACACCACCGATCGCGCCGTACGCGTGGAGGCCGGCGAGGAGGCACTGCTCGTCGTCCCGGAGAACGCCAACTCCGGCTGGGTCGCCACCCTCGACGGGAAGCGCCTCACACCGACCAGAGTGGACGGTTGGCAACAGGCGTGGACCGTGCCGGCCGGCGCGGGCGGGCTCGTGCGGCTGCGGTTCGAGCCGGACGGGGCGTACCGGCTGGGGCTGGCCGCCGGCGGCGTCGCCGCGCTCGCCGTGGTGATCCTGGCCCTGCTGCCGGCCCGCCCCCGGCCGGACCGGCACCGCCGCCCGCCGGGCCGCAGATACGAGTACGTCCTGAGCGCCGCGCTGGTGGTCCTGGCCGTCCTGCTCGGCGGCGTGCTGCCGGTGGCGCTCGTGGTCGCCTGCCTGATCGTGCGGCAACTACGGCCACAGGTCCTGCCCGCCGTCGCGTTCGGCGGCGCCGCGGCCGCGATGGTGGTGGCGGCGGCCGGCCGGCTGCTCGGGCACGGACAGGGCTGGGCGCACAACGCGTGGGCCCAGGGCGCGATGCTCGTGGCCGTCGCCGCGGTCATCGCGGCTGCGATCCGCGTGCCCGGTGGTGCGTCGATGGACGACGACCCATCTGATTCTGGTGTTGCGACGGGCGTTACTGATCGGTAAATTCAGGTAGCTCCACGACGGGGGCCCTTTTGAAAGGCGATAAATCGTGCGGACTTACCTCGCCATCGCCGCCGGATCCGCGGCGGGTGCCTTCCTCGCGGTGATCGCTGCATTCGCACTCATCTCGGCGAACGCGCCGGACCAGGACGCCGAGCGGCTGATCAACAGCGGACAGACCAGCGCGGAGTCGACGTTGCAGTACGGTCAGCGCTGAAGCTGCGCCTGCTCACCGAGGATGATCTCCTCGAACGCGTCCACGCTGCGCTTCCACTCGTAGTTGCTGGCGTGCGCCCGCCCGGCCTCGTCCATCCGCGCGCGCAGATCCGCCTCGCTCAGCAGGCGCTCGACGCCCGCGACGAAGTCGCCGAAGTCGTCGGCGAGCAGCCCGGTCCGGCCGTCGAGCACCGACTCACATACGCCGCCGGCCGACCGGTACGCCACCGTCGGCACGCCGCGCGCGGCCGCCTCCATGACGACGATGCCCCAGCCCTCCTTGGCGGACGGGCACAGGTGCACCCAGGACCGGGCGAGGATCTCGTGCTTGTCCTGCTCGTCGACCCAGCCGTGCAGCAGCACGTGGTCGGCGACGCCGCGCTCGGCGGCGTGCTCGCGCAGCGTCTCCAGCCACGGCCCGCGACCGACGATCTCCAGGCGCAGGCCCGGCCACCGGTCGCGCAGCAGCGCCACCGCGTCGATGGCGTGCTCCAGGCGCTTGTGGGGCATCAGCCGGCTCACGGCTACCAGCAGCGGCTCGGGCGCGCGCCGCGACGTCTGGACGGTCACCGGGTCGAGCCCGTTCGGCACCACGCTCACCCGCTCCGGCGTCACGCCGAGCGTGGCCAGTTCGGACCGGGTGTGCTCGGAAACCGTGACGTACCGGCAGCGGCGGTAGACGACCGGCGCCAGCCGCGACTCGATCCACCAGCCCACGCCGCCCAGCCGCCGGCCGAACCAGCTGTACCACTGTTGCCGGTGCAGGTGGTGCAGCACCACGACGACCGTGGCGCGGGTGAAGAGGCGGGAGAAGAACGGCAGGCCGTTCTGCACGTCGATCACCACGTCCGCGCGCGAGAAGAGCACGGCCAGCATCGCGTACAGGTGGACGGTGTACTTGTTGCCCCGGCGGATGAAGTCGACGCCGTCGACCTGCTCCCGATCGGGGGCGTTATCGTGCCTGGGGCACCGGATCGTGACCTGGTGGCCGCGAGCCACCAGGCCCTCGGCGATCCGTTCCACGTACCGCTCGGATCCGCCACCCTCCGGGTGTTGCGTGTCCCGCCAACTGACCACCAGAACCGAAGCCACTAAACCCTCCGGGCGGATCGATGAGCAAAAGACAACGCACACTCGCGCGCTCGGTCGCCCTCTTCCGGGCGTTCCTGGTGGAGCAGACCGACCCGGACCGCTTCTACCAAGCGCTGGCCAACGACTCGGTCACCCAACTTTCCGGGTACGTCGGCCTGACCGACCGTGCCGTCCTGGACGTGGGCGGCGGCCCCGGCTACTTCGCCGACGCGTTCCGGGCGGCGGGAGCGACGTACTTCGGCGTGGACCCCGACGTGGGCGAGCTGTCCGCGCGCGGCGAGCCCGCCAAGGACATGGTCCGGGCCAGCGGTACGGCGTTGCCGTTCCGCACCGACGCGGTGGACGTCTGCTACTCCTCCAACGTGCTGGAGCACGTCGCGGAGCCGACCGAGATGCTGCGGGAGATGGTCCGGGTGACCCGGCCGGGCGGCGTCCTCTTCGTCTCCTTCACGCCGTGGTGGTCGCCCTGGGGTGGCCACGAGACCGCCCCCTGGCACTACCTCGGCGGGGACCGCGCGGCGCGGCGCTACGAGCGCCGTACCGGCCATCCGCCGAAGAACCGCTTCGGACAAAGCCTTTTTCCCCTCTCCATCGGCTCCGTGCTGCGTTGGGCGCGGCACTGCCCGGACGTCGAGGTCCTCGAGGCGCTGCCGCGCTACCACCCCTGGTGGGCACAGTGGATCGTGCGCACGCCCGTCCTGCGTGAGGTCCTGTCCTGGAACCTCGCGCTGGTGCTGCGCAAGCGTTGAGATTTGAGTTGAGCGAGCAGTGCCCGCCGCGCGCGAACGCGGCGGGCACTGTTGTCCTTTAGGCGCTTGCCTTTTCGATCGTCTGGCCGCGGCGGAACCGCGGCTCCCTCGGCGGCTCGGCACCGTCGCCCGAGCCGCCGCGACGCCTACGCGGCAACAGGAACACGCCGCCCACGATCAGCAGCAGGCCCACAGCCAGGAGTACGAGCGGACCGGTGAACTGGATCATCCGGAGCTTGTTCCGGGCTTCCTCACCGTCGGCGACCTGGTTCTGCACGGTCTCCTGGGTGAACCCCAGCGTGCCGGCCAGCAGCACCTGACCGTCGGTGCCGTCGGGCCCGCGCAGCCACTGGCGCACCTCTTCCTGCCCCTTGACGATCAGGCCGCTGTACGGCTCGACCCACACGGTGCGGGTGTTCTCGTACATCCGGGCCGCGGTCACCGACGCCTCGGTCGACTTGACCAGGCTGCCGGGCACCTCCCGGTCCTGGATCTTCACCGCCGGGATCTTCTGGACGAACCGGTAGACCGGCAGGCCGTTGACCTTGTCCTCGCCGTCGAACTTCATCGGCGGCGTGGACGCCCGGGAGTTGAGGTCGAAGTAGGGGTAGTCCTTCTTCTCCGTGTTGAACGGGAACTTGTACGCCAGGCCCGAGTGCACGACCGAGATGTCGTCGTCGATGCGCTGGTTCGAGCACTTCGCGAGGGACTCAGCCGTACGCCGGTCGACGCACACCTGCTCCTCGGTCGCGCTGACCAGCACGTCCTTGTCGTCTTGCAGGACCAGGCCGACGCGCCAAAGAGCCAAGTCACCGTCCACCTTCACCTCGGGGGCGGTGAGGGAGCCCCGGATGATCCGGGTGGCGGTGACGGTGGCGTCGGTACGCTGAGTGAACGTGCCAGGGTAGAAGACGGTCATCCCGCCGCCTTGAGAAACAGTTGTCGACTCGGGGTCCAGGGGCGCCACCGCAAGCTTGTCGTGCACATAGAACCTGAGCAGCGCGGCGAGGACGATCGCGAAGACACCCAAGGAAAGCAGGACCGCGGCGGCTACGCGTCGCAATGCAACCTCCAGGAAATGAGCCGGATCACAGTGGCGCAGACGTTACCCCACGGTAGGTAATGGAGAAAGTGGGGGAGCCGAACGTTTCCATGTCGGTACTTCCGTGGCAGTCTCTCGCCATGGCAGTGGAGGGCACCGAGGCTCCGGCGCCGCCCCGGGAGTCACCGGAAGCGGGAGACCAGGACAAGGACCAGGCCGGCTGGCTGGCGCGGTGGATCGCGAAGGATCCGGTCCGCGCCGTCGCCATCGGTCTGATCCTGTTGCAGGTGATCTGGCGCGTACAGCTGGCCTCGCGCGGCTTCCTGACCATCGACGACTATCCGCTCGCCTCCAAGGTCGCGGAGTCCGACCTGACTCCCGACCTGCTCCTGAGCCTCTACAGCAACCACCTCATGCCTGGCGCGCAAGCCTTCACCTGGCTGGTCACCGACGAGCTCGGGCTCGTGTACTGGCCGTACCTGCTGGCGATGGCCGTCGCCCAGGCGGTGCTCGGATTGGCCTTCTACCGGCTGCTGCGGTCGCTGACGCCAGCCCGATGGGGGGTACTGATCCCCCTGTGTGTGTTCCTCTTCAGCCCGTTGACGCTTGAGGCGATCGCCTGGTGGGCGGTGGGCGCCAACGCGCTGCCGATGCAGCTCGCGATGGTGCTGGCTTTGGGGGCACAGGTGAAATATGTCCGGACGCGCCGGATCCGCCACCTGGGCTCGCTGGCCGCGGCCGTCGTACTCGGGCTGATTTTCTTCGAGAAGGCGCTGCTGGTCGTGCCGCTGGTGTTCCTGGCGACGGCGTGCCTGTTCACCACCGGCGGGCCGGTGCGCAGCGTGATCCGGACCGTGCGCCTGTACTGGCCGTCCTGGCTGGTGCTCACCGCCATCTCCGGCGGCTACCTCGGGCTCTACCTGTCCCGCACCGAGTCGTCTTCGCTGCGCGAGCCGGCCTCGCTCAACGAGGTCATCACGTTCCTCCAGGAAATGCTCACCGGCACCCTGCTCCCCGGCCTCATGGGCGGCCCGTGGCGGTGGCTCGACACCGGCGACGGCGCACCCGTCACCGCCACCGCACAGCTCATGCGGTGGCTGTCCGCCGCCGTGTTCATCGCCCTGATCGTCATCACGGTCCGGCGCAGCCGTTTCGCCGTCCGCGCCTGGACCCTGCTCGGCCTGTACCTCACGATCGTCGTCGGCCTGCTCGCGCTGACCCGGCTCGGCTCCGAGTTCAGCGCGGTGGCCGGCCTCGTCCCCCGCTACGTCGCCGACGTCGTACCGGTGGCGGCGCTCTGCATCGGCGTGGCACTCTTCGGCGTCCGCTCCGACCTTCCGGGTGCAGCGGGCACCGAGCGCTGGACCTGGGCCGGCCTCTTCCGCGATCGGCAGTCCGTCCTCGCGCCCATCGCGGTCGTGGTCGCGTCCATCCTCGCGATCGGGACCATCTGGACCACGACCGAGTTCGGCGAGGACTGGGCGGTCAAGTACGGGCGCGACTACGTACACACCGCCGAGTTGGCACTCGTCGCGGCGCCACGAGACACGGTGTTTCTGGACCGGCCCGTGCCCGAGATCGTGATACACAAGCTGGCCGCGCCGTACAACATGCAGTCCCGGTTCTTCGCCCCGCTCAACCCGCGGCCGCGGTTCGTCGACATAGCCGAGCACCCGTCGGTGTTCGACGACAAGGGCAACATCCGGCAGGCCCGCGTCGAAGGCATCACCAACAAGCCGGGGCCGCAGGAGGGCTGCGGCTACCTGGTCTCAGAGGGTCAGCCGGCATCGATACCGCTGTCCAGCGAGGTGTACGACTGGGTCTGGGTGGTGCGGATCGCGTACATCAGCGCCGGCGACACGACAGCGGTGTTCCGCCTCGGCAGGGGTGAACGGCAGTTCGACGTACGCCGCGGCCTGAACCAGATCTTCTTCACGATCGGGGGCGGCGGCACCGAGGCCACGCTCACCCTCGCCGACCCCGCCATCACGCTCTGCACCAACGAGATCTACATCGGCAACCCCATACCGGCCGAGTAGCAAGCCAATCCCGACTGTCACACCCCCCTACGCTCCCCTCATGCATGCTGCTGTTCTGCGACCCGGCCGACCGGCCACTGCTGGCGGTGGTGCTGGAGGTCCAACGCCGCTGGGATGACAGCAAACGGCGCAACTGGAAGCTATAAGTGGCCCAGCTAGAGGCCGAACTGCCCGCGAAGGGCGATCTTGTATTAAGACGTTGTACTGGCCGGGCTGCCCGTGGCGACCCGGACCCGTTGGGAGGCGTTCATGACCACCATCGCCGACTACGAGTTCCGCAGCGAACTGCTGCGGGGCATCGCCGCCGAGAATCGCAAGATCGGCGAGGTCCTAGGCGAGGCCCGCGCGGTCCTGACCGTGCTCGACGGGCGTGACGTGGCGGTGCCGGCCGACGTTCGCGACCGGATCCTCGCCTGCACCGATCTGCCCCAGCTCGACACCTGGCTCCGTCGGGCCGCCATCGCCACCAGCATCGACGACATCGTCGGCGGCTAAACAACAGTCACATCGCGACACTCCGCATCGGAGAAGGTCAACCCAAAAGATCCGCGATCTTGGACCGAAGACGGTCCAGCGATGCCGCCGTCTCGATGGGTGGCTGGTCGGCGGAAGTGCTCGCCGCGACCACGACCGCGCACAGCCGTCTCGCCGCGATGCCCGACACCACGGAGCGAGTCCCCTCGATGGAGTCCGCTCCCCTAGCCACAATCACGGCCTGCTCCGCAGTAGCCGCCTCGGCCAGGTAAACGTTGAGAAAATGTCGGCCGGGGCTTCGTACCTGGCCTCCGACCGGGGCGGCGGTCACCGTCATGCAACCGGTCATCCCTTCGACGGCTGCGGCGACCCGCCGATCAACATCGGCACCGACCCAGATCGGCGGTAGCTCCTGCCCAATACCCACGCCCTCGACCCGGTACCTACCGTCCTGTTCGACCGCGGCGGCGACCCCCAGGGCGATCGGCACCAGATCCCGATCCGGCTCATAGGATTCGCCATCGTCCTCGAACAACGCCGCACCGTCCGCCGTGGCAACCACCCGGTACCCGCACGAGTCCGCAAGGTCGATCTCGTCCTCATCGACCGCCGCAGCAATGACCTCCGCCACCTGCGGCTCGGCTCGGGAAACCGCCGCCGCCGCTGCCAACGCGGTGACGCCCGAACCCGCCGCGGCATACGCGGCGAACATCGCCGCGACCGACACGTCTCGCCAGTCCACCCGCTCGATGTCAACAGCCGACAAGGCGTCGAAGGCATCCACCACCGCGCCGGGGTCAGCCGTGCGAATCGCCCAGAACGCGCGCCGTCGTGCGAACAACAGCACCGTGTACAGGTCACCCATGCTCAGATTCGCCCGCAGCGCGGCCTGCCCCTGCACGTCGCTGCCCGTGTACTCGCCGACGAACGCGGATACCGCCGCGTCCTCAGGGCGATCCACCCAGCGCCACAGATCGCCGGAGCCGACCGGATAGCGTATCCCCGCGATAGGCGACGGGCCCGTCGGCGTGTGACGGCGCTCGGCGGCCGCCGCCGCAGCCATCTCCCCGCCTAGAACAACAACCTGATCCGAGTCATCGGCCACAGTGTCATCCTCCACCATCCGCAGGTGCCCATCTAGTGTTGGCTTACAATTTCCACTCACGCGCTCCGGCTTTGCGCATTAGTTCAACCGGGTTCTCTGCGAGGAATGGATGGACCTCCCTCGCGCATTTCGCCTGAGACTCGAGCGCCTTTCGGAACAAGTTTAGATTGTGCGCATTCACAGTGAGGGTGTTGTGGGCCGCAAGCCCGGCGGCAACCACAACGCTCCCTAGACTAGCCGACAGTCGCCAGGACCCCAGCTTAACAACCACTCGCGTATCAACCGTCATTTCAAGTGGATCCAGCGAGACGCGGTAGGTGAGTCCCGATCCAGTGTAGGCCACACCGGTTCCTACAATTGACCGTCGATCGGGTCCTCCGAGCCCGTACTCGGTGACCAGGAACCCGAACGCCCGCTCGGCTTCCTCATCGAACACCTTGGCGACATCACCGAAGGCCCGTCTACTCACGAAGGATCACCTCGAGCTTCGTCTCAATCCACTAAGGTCGCACACGGATGACCAACCAATAACCATCGACCGGGCGCCACCCATAGCCTTTACCTTCAAGATACTTGAGCTCCCTGCCGTATACGTTGCCCGCTCCCTCCACGAACACTTTACCCTCCCTCTTGGCACCGTAGCGTATTTTATCAGGGTCGGAGATCAGACGAATCTCCCGACCCTCTTCCAGCGCATCATTGATGAATCGCTTGTTACGGGTCCAATTCCATCCGCCGACACCATTTTTCCCTTCGTTCATATTTCCCTTAATACTGAGGAAGTCGGCATCAAGACCTTCGCCCGCCCGCTCTCCAACATATTCCTTAACCTCGTTGTATACCCAAGGATGACCGGCCCTCTCTTTGTTCCCGAATCAGTACCGGATTCGGGCTCACCCCCGGTCGCCATGTTGATGGACTCGAAGGTTCGGTGATCGGGTACAGGCGTAATGAGGACTTCGGTCGGATTGGGGGGCGCGGGGACGTTGATCCATTGAGTCGGCACCTGCGGCGCCGGCACGTTGATGAGGATCTCGGTCGGGTTCGGCGGCGCCGGCACGTTGATGAGCTGGGTCTGCATCTGAGGCGCCGGCACGTTGATGAGTTGCTCGTTGCCGTCGTCGCGGATGGTCATTGGCTGCGGCTGCTGAACGACGGTCTGGCCGGAGTCGACGACGGTCTGCCTGGACTCGATCTGCTCCAGGTTGCGCCGGATGGCCTTGAGGTCGGCGTGTGCGCCTGTTGGCGGCCGCGGGTGCGGAGTGAGGGCGGTCTGCCGGACGAGTTGGGGCCGGATGTCCGGCGGCGGCGGTGGCTTGACGCGGCCGCCGCGCTGTTGAAGCTGCGCGGAGCTCCCGTACCCGACGCTTCCCTTCGGGCCGGCTTGCGGGCCCTCGCACGCGGTCGCCGAACCACATCCTTGGTACTGCTGCTGGTGGTAGTAGTGCTGGTAGGGCACATCTTCGAGGCTTCGACCGCAGCCGATGGCGTAGCGACAGCCGGATTGTTGGCCCCCGACGATCTGCTGCGGTCTGCCTCTGCTGCCGCCTCGGCTGCGGCATGGGTAGCCGACAGTGGGTCCGCCGATGCTGATACGGCACCCAAACCCGGGGTCGGGGGAATGACCGGTCGTGTCGGTATAGGTGAGAGGGTTGCCGTTGGCGTAGGTGTAGCGGTTGGCCTGGATCGAGGGGTCCGGAGCGAGACTGGCGTCGTCACGGCTGGCGAAGGAGCCGTTCGCTGGCCCGTACCACCGGGCGTGCATATTGACGGCACCGCTGGTGGGGTCGGTGTATTCGCCTTGGTAGCCGAGGGCCAGGGTGCCGGTGGCCCCGTTCGTGGTCGCCTCGCCGAACGGGGCGTATGCAGCCGAAGCGGCCAGCGTGGCAAATCCGTTGGTGCTGGTGCCGACGAGGTCGCCGTGTACCAGGTCGGTGGCGGCCAGGCTGTTGGTGGAGCCGGTGCGCAGACTGAGCGCGTTGCCGTCCAGTCCTCGGCCGATCAACGTTTGGCCCGGTGTGCTTCCCGTCGCGGTGACGGCCACCGGGTCGTTGCCGATCGGCAGGTTGTATCCGTGGCTGGTGGTGGTGCCGGCGTGGCTGCGGGTGGCCAGCCGGCCCGCGGCATCGTAGGCGTAGGTGATGCCGCTGCCGTGCGAGTCGGTAATGAGCTGCCCGAAGGCGTCGTTGGTGTAGGCGTGCGTCGTGGTGACTCCGCCGCCGGCAGTGCTGGTGGCGGTGGCCAGGGTGCCCCGAGCCGTGTAGGTGTAGCTGGCTCCGGCGCCGGCGGTGAGCCGGTTGCGCTGGTCAAATGTGTATGAGTTAGCGCCGGCCTGCGTACGGTTTCCGGCGGCGTCCCACGTGTAGTTGATCGGGCTACCACCGGGCGGGGTGGTGGAAATGACGCGGTCGGCGCGGTCATAGGTGTACGTCGTGGTGCCGGCGCCGACGTACCCGGTGGTGGTTTTCGAGGTGAGGTTGTCGGCGTTGTCGTAACCATAGGTAGTGGAGGCGACCGTGGCGGTGCCGGCCGGGTTGGTGAGGGCGTCGCTGGTGAGCCGATCGAGCGTGTCATAGCCCAGCGTGCGGTGTCCGCCCGTGTTGCCGTACTGAATGTCGGTGAGCCGGCCGAGCGCGTCGTAGCCATAGGTTTGTGTGGTGTTGGTGAGCCCATCGATCGCGGTGGCGGTACGTCCTGCGGCGTCGTACGTGTAGGTCGCGGTGCCGGCGGCGTCTGTGCGGGCGGTGGTGCGCCCGCCGGCGTCGTAGGTATAGCTGGCGGTGGTCTGCCCGGGTGCGGTGACGGTGAGCGGAAGGCCCCGGTCGTTGTAGGTGGTGGCGATGGTGCCGCCGGGCGTAGATTCGGCGACAAGCCGGCCGGCGAGGTCGTAGCCGAAGGTGCGGTCCGTGGTGGCGGCTTCCGCACCAGCGCCCGCCTGGCGGGTGAGCCGGCCGAGTTGGTCGTAGGTGCTGGTCACGGTGACGCCGCCGGGGGCGGCCACATGTACGGCGTTGCCGACCGCGTCATACGCAGCGGTCCAGACACGGTCCACCGCGTCGGGGTGAACGTCTGTGAAGGGTTCGGTGACCGTCTCGACCAGGTTGAGGCTGTTGTAGGTAGTGATCGTGGTGTTGCCCCGGCCGTCGGTAAGGCGAGTTATCGCCCCGACCGAGTCGTATCCGAAGCCCGTCGTGATCGAGGTCGAGGCAGTGACCGGTTCGGTGAGGCTGGTCATCCGGTTTGCCGCGTCGAAGGTGCGGGTGGTGGTGTGCCCGTTGCCGTTTGTGGCGATGGTCGGGTTGTCGGCCCGGTCGTAACCGAAGGTGCGGGTCCGGACGGTGGTCCCGGACGGAATGAGGTCGGTGACCGTGGTGGGCCGGCCGGCGAGGTCGTAGGCGTAGGCGATCGCGACCCCGGTCGGATACGTCATCTTGGTGACGCGGCCGGCGAGGTCGTAGGCGGCCTGCATGCTCCGGCTGGTGGGGTCGACGAGAGTTACCGGTTCACCGGCGGCGTTGTAGGCGGAGGAGACCTGACCGCCGGTGGGACCGGTGACGGAGGTGCGGTTGCCGGCGTCGTCGTAGCCGTACCGGGTGGTGTACGAGGCCGTGGTGGGGCGGCGTTCCACCTCCGTGTTGGTGATCGTGCGGCCGAGGTCGTCGTAGGTGGCCTCGACGCGGGCGCCGGTGGGGTCGACCGTGGCGAGCACCTCGCCGCCCAGGTCGTACGTGTACGTCCACTTCCCGGCGCTGGCCTGCCCCGTCACGAGCGGGTCGGTGCGGGTCACCTGGCGGCCGAGCTTGTCGTACGTGTAGGTGGTGGCGTTGCCGCGCGGATCTGTGGCGGTGGCGAGGTTGCCAGCCGTGTCGTACGCGTATTGGGTGGTGGGGATGATGGCCATGCCGCCGGGCGGGGTGTACGAGGGGGCAGCGACCGAGACGACGCGGCCCGCCTTGTCGTACGCGGTGATGCTCTGTCGCCATTCACCGTCGAACTCGTGGGTGCGTTCGTCGAAGGTGTTGTAGCTGTAGGAGACGTACGGGTTCTCAGTTTGCTGGAAGCCGGCCCGGTCCACGGTCACCTGAGGTTGGGTGATGCGGGTGAGCCGTCCAATGCTGTCGTACGACAGCGAGGTGGTGTAATCGGCGGCGTTCGCGCCGGGCGCGGTGCCGCGCGGATCGGTCACGGCCGCAACCAGGCCGAGGTTGTTCACGGTGTACGTCGTGGTCAGGTCGTCGGCGCCGTTGTCCACTGTGGTGGACGTGCGCTGGTTGCCGGCGTTGTAGGTGTGCGTAGCCGTCTCGACCCGGGTGGACGCGGTGTGGCTGCGGGTGACCGAGGTGACGTTGCCGGCGAGGTCGTAGGCGTAGGCGGTGCGGCGGGCCAGGCCGGCCGGGTCGAGAACGGTCGCGGTCAGCCGGCCCTTGGGGTCGTATGTGGAGTCGATCCGGGTCTTGCCGCCGCCCGTGGTCTGGCGGGTGAGGTTGCCGGCGCCGTCGTAGACGTAGTCGGCCAGGACGACGTCGCGGGGCTCGATGGCGCCGTTGAGGACGGCGTCGCTGGCGATGACCTGCGCGACGCGGTCGTCGTCGTAGTAGCGGTAGCCGGTCACGCGGCCCATCGCGTCGGACTTTGCGGCGAGCCGGCCGCCCTCGTCGTAGGTGTAGGCGGCCAGTTCGACGTCGTGGGCCGGCTCGGGGGCGGCCGGCGACCCAGTCCAGCCGTTGAGGGTCACCGTTTCCAGCTGGCCGCGGTCGGTGTACGCGTACGTGTATGCCTGCCCGGCCGGGCTGGTCGTCGTGGTGACGTGGCCGAAGGCGTCGTACCCGTAGCTGGTGACCGCCCCCACCGCGTCGGTCTGGGTGGCGACGTGGCCCTGGTTGTCGTATGTCCAGGTGGTGGTGCGGGCGGTGTCGCCGCCGGTGAGGTCGGCGGCGGTCTGGGTGAGCGTGTTGCCGTCGTGGTCGTACGTGTAGCTGGTGGCGGCGGTGTGGGTCGTCGCGGTCTGCCAGTTGTACTGGCCGTGCCCGGTCACCGTGGCCAGCCGGCCGGCCGCGTCGTAGCCGTAGCTGGTGGTGGTGCCGGCGGTGTTGACGTCGGAGTACACGGTTTGGGCGGTGCGGCGGCCGACCTTGTCGTAGGCGTAGCCGGTCACCAGGCCGGTCGGGCCGGTGACTTGGAGGAGGTCACCGGCGGAGCTGTACGCGTACGAGGTGAGGTTTCCGCGCGCGTCGGTTGTGGTCTTGAGCAGTCCCGGCGGTTGGGTGCCTCCGCCCGCGGCGGCCTCCGTGCCGGTGGTGTACGTGAAGCTGAGGCCCCACTGGGCCGGTCCGCCGGGCACCTCGGGCCAGAACTCCTTGACCTGCTGCCCCCACTGGTCGTACTCCCAATCCGTGTTGTACGTGACGTCCAGGTACCCGCTGGAGCGCCCGTCCCCGCGCCAGATCAGCAGGTCGTTGCGCGGGTCGAACGGGTCGGCGGCGTTGAGGTAGTAGCCGGCGAAGACGGCGTAGCAGGTGTTGGCGTCGCGGCAACGCGTGGTGGCGAGGATGTTTCCGCGCTCGTCCCGCCAGAACGCGGTGGTGTGCCCGTTGCGGTCGGTTGTCCCGGCGACGTTGCCCCCGGTGTCGTAGCCGTAGGTGGTGACCTGGCCCAGCTGGTCGGTTTCGGTGATCAGTCGCCAGCTGCGCGCGGTGTCGTAGGTCTGGGACTGCTCGTTGCCGGCCGGGTCGGCTATGGTCACCGTCGCGGTGGCGGCGCCGGCTTCTCCGGCGATGACGGGGGCGCCGAGCTGCCAGGTGCCGCCGTTCTGGTCAGTCACCGTCGCGACCCGGTCCGCTTCCGTGTCGTAGGTGACCTGGGCGTGGGTACGGCCCTGCGCGGTGCTGTTCGAGGTGAGCTGCTGGGCGGCCAGCCGGGCCGCATAGTGCGCGGTCACCTCGGTCTGGCCCAGCTGCCGCTGGTAGATGGCTACCTCGTCGACGTCGCCGGTCAGGCAGAAGTTCCCCGTCGCGGACAGCGTGGCGGGCCAGTTCGAGGCGACTCTGGCGCAGCCGGCCTGTACATATTTCATGTCCTGGTGGTCGACCGCGCCCGACCTGGTGCCCACCGCGGCGCCGTCCAGGTACAGGGTTTGCGTCCCACCTCCCGCAGTCAGCACGGCATGATGCCAAGCGCCGTCGTTCACTGGGCCGGCGCTGACGATCGGGTTGATGCCACCGTTCCAGAACTGGCCGCGCAGCTTCCCGTCCGTGCCGACGTAGACGGCCGGCACCCAATGCACCATGCTGGCGGCGCTGAGCAGGCCGCTCTGGTACCCGATGACCGCGCCCGGCCCGGTGGTCTTGAACCAGGCTTCCAGAGACACGTACGGCCCGGCCTGGGTCACCGAGTTCGCCGGTAGCTGCGCCCAGCCGGCGCCGGCGAACCGGGCCGCCTTGTCCGTGGTGCCGGCGAGCGCGCCGGTCACGCCGAGGGTGGCCGCAGTGTAGGTACCGGCGTCCGCTCCCGCGTTCAACGCGACCTCGCTGCCGGCGGTGCTGCCGCTGCTCTCGCCGAGCCGCCAGAACCCGGACGGCCCGCCGTCGAGCACCACGCTGCGGTAGTGCGAACCGGTACCGTAGCCGTAGCTGGCGCACGCGGTGCCGGCGCCCGGCGCGCAGACGCCGGTGAGCCTGTCGCCGCTGTAGCTGTACGTCCACGTCAACGGCGAGGTCCCGGAGCCGCCAACGGGGTCGGTGGACACCGACGAGACGTGTGAGCCGGTGAAGGTGAAGTGCAGCGACCGCCCCGCGGTCGTCACCGTAGTCAGCTTGCCGGCGCCGTCGTACGTGAGCGTCTGCGCCCGGCCCCGGTTGTCGGTCACCGACGTCAGGCGGCCGGCGGCGTTGAAGTCGTACACAGTGGACGACTTGTCCATCAGCTCCCAGCCGCCGCCAGAGACGGCGGCGAACGTGGCGAACTGGCCCGGCGGGGGCGCGAAGGTGCCGTCGGCGTTGCGGCCGAAGCGGACCTGCCGGCCGTCCGGGTACGTCACCACCACGTTGCCCGAGCCGTCGGTGTCCGCGGTGGCGCGCATGTCGTACCGGGTCGACCAGCCCGCACCGAACAGGCCGGTGGTGCGCGGGTCCAGGCTGTTGTAGGTCCGGACGACCGACAAGGGCGGTCCGATGACGGGTACCGACGCGTCCGTCACCGTCGTGGTGTAGTTGCCCACCGACTGGGAGAATTCCCGGCCGGCGTCGGCGCCGGACAGGTGCGAGGTGATCGCCGGCTGCGCCACCGCCGGCCGGATCGCGTACAGCGGGCTGCTGGTGGTCTGCGAGCCGTCCGTGACCGAGACCGACCAGAAGTACTCCTGGCCCCAGGTCATCGTGCCCGCCGGCACCTGCCACACGGGCGAGGTCTGCCAGGTCGGCGAGTTGGTGCACCAGTCCCAGTTCGGGGACGTGCCCTTGCACAGCGTGAACGTGTACGTCAACGCGTTCGCCGGCCACCCGTCCGGGTTGTTGGCGTCCGCGTACAACTGTGGCGTCAGCGTGCCCGGCCGGTGGTTGTTGTACGGGTACATCGCCTCCAGCTCCGGCGGCGGATCCCCGACCACCACCTTCAGCGGCGCCGCCCGCGCTATCCCGTAGTCGGAGAAGATCGCCCACGCGCTGGACGTGGCGTACTGCATGTCGAATCTGACGTACCAGGTGCCCACTGGCAGCGGATTGATCTTCGCGTGCACCGTGACCGTCTGGTTGTAGCCCACATTGGACGGCATCACCGTCTCGGCCGGAATGTGGTAGAGCTGCTGGCCCGCGGCGTCATAGACGCCGTACGACAGCTTGTACCCGTTGCTCGGCGTCCACGTGTCCCGGCCCTTGTTGGTCACATTCACGTTCACATAGCCGGCGGTGTTCGGGTCCACCGTCGGGGAGATGACCGGCGTGGCCTCCGGGAACGCGTACCCGGCGTTGTAGGGGTTGTAGGTGATCGTCATGAACGGACCGTTCGGCGTCTCCCGCGACGCGAACTTCTTCCACGAGTACGAGTCCGTGATCGACGTCCGCACCGTCAGCCCGTTGTTCGCCTTCGTGCCGTCCACCCAACCCTGGATCAGCGCCCGACCGCCCGACCCCAGGTCGATTCCCTTGCCCGACCACGACGTCCAGTTCGCCGGGCACGAACTCGTCGTGGCCCCGGACGGGATGTACCCGTACGCGAACGCCGCCGACGTGGCCACCCTCGTCCCGTACGACGGCCCGGGATACGCCGCGATCGACCCGGCCGACCACGACTGGGTCACCGGATGCACCGTCACAGTCCGCTTCTGCCCGCACGAGTACGACCAGATGTTGTACAGGTACAACTGGGCATTGTGGATGATGGCGTGCCGTAGCAGGTCGTCGACCTGTCCGAAGTGCAGATAGGTGGCCGCCTTGTCCGACCCGCCGTTCCAGGTGCCCACCTTGAGCTGAACGTCGTTCTGCTGCGACGTGGAGTAGCCGGTCTGCACGAACGTGTCCGCCGACGTCGAGTAGTTCCACCAGTGCACCGACGGATCCACCGTCACCGGATACACCCGCACCGGGTCGGAAAGCCACGCCCGGTCCGCCGTCACGACGAGGTCCCAACCCGAACCGCGCCGCACCAGCTCGTACGACACCGCCTCCGACCGGGCCGGATCACCCGACCGAGCGTCCACCTTGGAGTCCACCATGAACCCGTGCGGGATCCACGCCACGATCTCACCGAGCTTGTCGACGAGCTCCACCTCGCCGGACGCCGTCAGCCGCGGGGTCAAACCGGTCAGCCGCAGCGGGAACACCCACGACGAAGCCGCCTCCGGCGAAGCGAGAACGATCTTCTCCTTCACCCCCGAGCCGGGCAGCAGCTCGAACGTCACATCGGTATCCGGCCGGGCCGACCGGTACGTGATCGCGGACCCGGCGCCCGGGGTCAGCCCATCCCCCGCCGGGCCGCCCGACACCGTACCCACCGCGTCGGTGGCGCCAGCCAGCCCGAAGGCCACCGAGCGCCCGCCGCCCAGGTCCAGCCCGACCAGGTCCGCGTCCGACGACCGGCCACCGAAGCTGACCGGCACGCTGTCCGCCCGGTTGCGCCACCGACCGCCGCCCGCGGCGACCAGCGTCGGATCGATCGGCTGCCACGACAAGTCCGGCGCCCGATAGTTCAGCGGATGCGACCCGAACTTCGCCGTCCTCGTGCCATCCGGGTTCTTGAAGACCCTCGTGAACTGGGTCCGCTCCCCCGGCAGCTCGACACTCTTGCCCGCCTCGAACCCGGTCACGGCCGCCGGCTCCTTCGGCGCCACGAACCGCGGCTGCTCGCGGTCCGCCACCCCCTTCGGAGCCGGCGGTGCGGGCACCAGCCCCTTCGACGGCCGCGCCGCGAAAGGCTTGTCCAGCGCCAACGCACCATCGGGTACGGCGGTGGTGCGTGTCTTGCCGTCGGCGGGCGCAGACGTCTGGGCGCCATCAACGAGCCGGGACGGGTCGACACCCGGTCCGACCCGCTGATCCGGCGTGCGCACCGAGCCACCCAGCGAATCGTCCACAGGGGAGGCGAGAGCCGGAGCGGGTGAGACCGGGGCCGCTTGGACTACCAACGCCACAACCACGGCGGAAACCAGAAGCCTACGAAGCCGAGCCCGCGCCATGGACGCCCCCGAGACAGATGCGGCAGAGGCACCCAGAGTGACGCCTCACCCAGCTCCGCGTGACTTACATATACCGGTCGGCGCCAGACGTCGGGGGCCCATGATTCACCTTTGCGCAAACACCAATATCACCACGGGAGCGCGCCAAGCCGCCCTCTTGCCTCGAAAGATCCAAGCAAGCCAAACCCGACTGTCACACGCCTCGCCTACCCTCCCCTCATGCCAAGTGCAGAACACGAAACCCCGGTGGCGCTGGCCAAACTGGATCCGGGCCTGGTCGCCTGGCTGCTGACGAACGTGTTCGACGTGAAGGTTCCCGACTACCACCACGCCCGTGCACAGGCCACCGACGTGCGGGTGCTGGTCCCCGCACCTACCACGCGGACGGCATGCTGCTGTTCTGCGACCCCGCCGACCGGCCGCTGCTGGCGGTGGTCTTGGAGGTCCAACGTCGCTGGGATGACAGCAAACGACGCACCTGGAAGCTATACGTGGCCCAGCTAGAGGCCGAGCTGGATGTGAACGCCGCACTGCTGGTCTACTGCCCCGACCGCCGGACCGCTGGCCGCTACCGGGACCTGTTCGAGTTCGACGGGCTGTGCCTGACCCTGCGACCGTTCATCTTCACCCCCGACGACGTGCCGCTGGTCGTCGACGTGGACCAGGCCCGGGCCAACCCCGCGTTGACGGTGCTCTCAGCCATCTGCCACGGCAGCCACGCCGACATCGACACCGCCTTCCCCGCGCTGGGAGCGGCCCTGCATTCGCTCGGCCCACGAAATGCGATCTTGTATTATGACGTTGTACTGGCCGGGCTGCCCGTGGCGACCCGGACCCGTTGGGAGGCGTTCATGACCACCATCGCCAACTACGAGTTCCGCAGCGAGCTGCTCCGGGTCATCGCCGCCGAAAATCGCAAGATCGGCGAGGCCCGAGCGGTCCTGACCGTGCTTGAGGGCCGTGGCGTGCCGGTGCCGGAGGACACACGCGAACGGATCCTCGCCTGCACCGACCCGGCCCAGCTCAACACCTGGCTCCTCCGCGCCGGCACCGCCACCAGCATCGACGACGTCACCCGCGGGTAGCGGCCAGATGGTCCCAACAACCTGAAAGGATCCGGGTCGCTATGCACTCGCTCGGCCCACGGCGGGCGACCTTGCGCCCAGCGTTGGTTGGAAGGCGTTCATGACCAGCATCGCCGACGACGAGTTCCGCAGCGACCTGGTGCTCGACCTGCTGCTGGCGCCCGCCGACGCCCCCGACATCGCCAACTACGAGTTCCGCAGCGACCTGCTGCGGAGCATCGCCGCCGAGAACCGCAAGCTCGGCGAGGCCCTGGGTGAGGCCCGAGTTGAAGCCCGGGTTCTGGCCCAAGCGCTCCTGACCGTGCTTGAGGTCCGTGGCGTGCCGGTGCCGGAGGACACACGCGAACGGATCCTCACCTGCACCAACCCGGCCCAGCTGAACACCTGGCTCTTCCGCGCCGCCACCGCCACCAGCATCGACGACGTCACCCGCGGATAGCGGCCCGGCCGGGGTCTCAGCCAGCGTCGTCGCGCCGGTCATGATGGCCACCGCCTCCGACATCGTGTGCGAGGACGGGGTGACGACCCCCGCGCACCGGCCGAGCCGCTGGATGTGGATCCGGTCGGCGACCTCGAACACGTGCGGCATGTTGTGACTGATCAGGATGACCGGCAGGCCGCGGGAGCGTACCTCCTCGATCATCTTGAGCACCTGGTTGGACTCCTTGACGCCGAGGGCGGCGGTCGGCTCGTCGAGGACGATGATCTTGCTGCCGAACGCGGCGGCGCGGGCGACCGAAACGGCTTGGCGCTGGCCGCCGGAGAGCGTCTCGACGGCCTGGGCCATGTTCTGCAGGGTGCCGATGCCGAGGTCGGACAGGGCTTGGCCGGCGTCGCGGCGCATGCCCTTCTTGTCGAGCATCCGCAGCACCGTGCCGAGGAACCCGGGCCGCCGACGCTCCCGGCCGAGGTAGAGGTTGCTGGCGATGTCGAGGGCGGGTGCCACCGCGAGCGTCTGGTACACGGTCTCGATGCCGGCGTCGCGGGCGTCCTGCGGCCGCTTGAAGTGCACCGGCTGGCCGTCGATGAACAGTTCGCCGGCATCGGGTACGAGGGCGCCGGTCAGGCATTTGATGAGCGTGGACTTGCCGGCGCCGTTGTCGCCGATGATGGCGAGCACCTCGCCCGGGTACAGGTCTAGGTCGACGCCGTCGAGCCCGACGACATGGCCGAACGTCTTGACCATGCCGCGCGCCGAAAGCACAGGGGACGAACTCACGCCTTCACCTTCCTGATCCATTGGTCGACGGCGACGGCGAGGATGACCAGGAGCCCGACCGCGAGCACCCGGTACTGGTCGTCCACGCCCGCGAGCGACAGGCCGCTACGGAAGAAGCCCACGATGAGGGCGCCGAGCAGGGTGCCGAGCAGCGCGCCCCGGCCGCCGAAGAGGCTGGTACCGCCGATCACCACGGCCGTGATGCTCTCCAGGTTGGCGTCGGTGATCGCGTTGGGGCTGGCGGCGCCCGCCCGCCCGATGAGGATCCAGGCGGTCAGGCCGTAGATGGCGCCGGCCACCGTGTACACGCTGAGCAGCACCCGGTCGACCCGGATGCCCGCGAGCCGGGCCGCCTCCTTGTCGTCGCCGACGGCGTACACGTGCTTGCCCCACGCGGTGTTGGCGAGCGCGAACCCGACGACGACGTAGAGCGCGACGACCAGGACGACGCCCGTGGTGATCCGGAACTGTCCCAGGCGGAACGTCTCGCCGGTCCAGTTCAGCAGCGCCGGCATGTCGACCGCCTGGACGCTCTGACCGCGCGAGTACAGCAGCCCGAGCGCGGTGAAGACGCTGAGGGTGCCGAGCGTGACGATGAACGGCGGCAGCTTGATCCGGGTCACGAGCGCGCCGTTCAACAGGCCCGCCGCGACGCCGAGACCGACGGCGACGGCCACCGCGAGTACGCCGGGCAGGCCGCCGCCCTCGGCGACCTTCGCCGCGACCATCATGGACAGGATCGTGATCGCGCCGACCGACAGGTCGATGCCGGCGGTCAGGATGATCAGCGTCTGCCCGACGGCGAGGGCGCCGATCACGGCCACCTGCTGGACGACGAGCGACAGCGAGTTGGCCGAGGAGAACCGCGGGTTGATCGCGGAGAAGACGACGAACGAGATGACCAGCACCAGGAACGGGCTGATCGCCGGGTACGAGTGGAGCAGGTGCTGGACCCGCTGCACCGGTGAGCGGCGGCGCAGCGCGAACTGTTCGGTGGCGGTGCTGGCTGGTTGGGCTGTGGTGGACACGCCGCTCCTTCAGGGGACGGCCGGCCGCGGCACCGGGCGGCGCCGCGGCCGGGTGCGGATCATCAGGCGGTGCCCCAGCAGAGCTGCGCGCCCTCGGTGGTGTCGATGCTCTCCACACCGGTGGCGGGCTTGTCCGTCACCAGCGCGACACCCGTGTCGTAGAAGTCCAGGCCGCCGCTCACCGCCGGCTTGGCGCCGCCGGTGGCGATCTGCTTGATCGCCTTGACGCCCAGTTCGGCCATCTTCAGCGGGTACTGCTGCGACGTCGCGTTGATCACGCCGTTCTTGACCTGCTGTACGCCGTTGCAGCCGCCGTCCACGGACACGACGAGCACGTCCTTGGTGCCGGCCGCCTGCATGGCCTTCTGCGCCCCGACCGCGGCCGGCTCGTTGATCGTGTAGACCACGTTGACGTTCGGGTTCTTGGCCAGGCAGCGTTCCATGGCCGTTCGCCCGCCGTCCTCGGCGCCGTTGGTCGGCTCGTTGCAGACGATCGTGTACGTCCCGCCGGAGTAGTTGCCGGACGGCGCCTCGTCGCCGTTCTTCTTGGCGTCGCCGGTGTTGATGCCCATGCCGGTCAGGAAGCCCTGGTCGCGGTTGTAGTCGACCGACACGATCTTGTCGTTGAACAGGTCGAGCAGGGCGATCGTCGCCGGCTTTCCGCCCAGCTGCCCCGCCGTCCACTTCCCGATCAGCTCGCCGGCCTTGAAGTTGTCCGTGGCGAACGTGATGTCCACCGTGGACGCCGGGTCGGGCGGTGTGTCCAGGGCGATGACGTACAGGCCGGCGTCGCGGGCCTTCTTGATCGCCGGGTTGACGCCGGGGCCGTTCGGCGTGATCAGGATGCCCGCGTCGCCGCGGGCGATGGCGTCCTCGATGGCCTGGACCTGGCCGGCCTCGTCGCCGTCCTCCTTGCCGGCGGCGATGGTCAGCTTGACGCCGTCGGCCTCGGCGGCCTTCTTCGCGCCCTCCTGCATGCTGACGAAGAACGGGTTGGTGGAGTTCTTGGTGATCAGTGAGACCGCCACACCGTCGTCGCCCGCGTCGTCGCCGCCGCCACACGCGGTGGCCAGCAGGCTCAGGGCGGCTACGGCGGCGAACATACGCGCGGCCCGCCGGCCGGTGCGCTTGCTCATTGTTCGCTCCTTCTTTCGGGGTGTTACGTCGCCGGGGCGGCCTGACCCGCCAACTCGACAACGATGTCAGAGAGGTTAACCATCGCGCTCAGCCGTATGTCAAGAGATGTTTGACATCGTTGTCGAATAGGGCGACGATTCGGTCGGGCCGGTGCGGTGAGAGACTCTCGCCCTAGGAGGTGCGGATGACGCAGGACGCCCCGGCACGCCGTCCAACGCTGCGCGACGTCGCGCTGCTCGCCGGCGTGAGCACCAAGACCGCCTCCCGGGTCGTCAACGGCGAGGGCGGGGTGACGGCGGCCAAGGTCGTGGCCGTCCAGCAGGCGGTCGCCAAGCTGGACTACCGGCCCAACTTCACCGCCAGCAGCCTGCGGCGCGCCAACGGCCGTACCGCCGCGATCGCCGCCGTGCTGGAGGACGTGTCCAACCCGTTCTCGTCCGCCCTGCACCGCGCGCTCGAAGACGTCGCCCGCGACCGCGACGTCATGATCTTCGCGGGCAGCGTGGACGAGGACCCGCAGCGCGAGCGTGCGTTGATCAACGCGTTCACCACCCGCCAGGCCGACGCGCTCGTGGTGGTGCCCGCCAGCGACAACCAGCGCTACCTCGCCAGCGTGGTCAACGCCGGCACCCCGGTCGTCTTCATCGACCGGCCGCCGGTCGGCATCGACGTCGACGCCGTCCTCGTCGACAACAACGCCGGCGCCGCCGACGCGGTGCACCACCTCGTCGCGCACGGCCACCGCGACATCGCCTACCTCGGCGACCTGCTGACCATCGCCACCGCCCGGCAGCGGTTGCAGGGCTTCAAGGAGGCCCTCAGCGACCACGGCATCCGGCCCGCGCCCGAGCACATCGCGTACGACCTGCACACCGAGGCCGGCGCCGAGCGGGCCGCGCTGCGCATGCTCACCGGCGAGTCACCGCCGACCGCGCTGTTCACCGCGCAAAACCTCGTCACCATCGGGGCCGTACGCGCGCTACGCGACCTGGGCCGCCAGCACGAGGTGGCACTGGTCGGCTTCGACGACTTCCCGCTGGCCGACCTGCTGCAGCCGCCGGTCACCGTCATCGCCCAGGACCCGTCGTCACTGGGCCGCCTGGCCGCGTCCCTGATCTTCCGCCGCCTGGACGGCGAGGCTTGGGAGCCAAAGGTCCACCTGGTCCCCACCCGCCTGATCCCGAGAGGCTCCGGCGAGATAGCGGGGCCGCATTAGCCTGACGGGGTGGACCACCTTCTTTCTGCCGCCGACGAGCTGCTCACCATCGCGTCTACCGCGGATCGGCCCGGGGAGCTGCGACGGGCGATCGACTACGTCCTGGACTTCGTCGGGCCCGGGTTCACCGTCGAGCGGTTCGAGTCGAACGGCGTACCCAGCGCTCTTGTCTACTGTGGAAATCCGCGACCGGAGTTCGCGGTCATTCTCAACGCCCACCTCGACGTCGTACCCGGATCACCGGACCAGTTCCACCCCCGTCGCGACGGCGACCGCCTGTACGCCCGCGGCGCGCAGGACATGAAGGTCTCGGCGCTGGCCCTGGCGCAGGCGTTCCGCGACACGGCCGCCGCCCTGCCGTACCCGATCGCGCTGCAGCTCGTCGCCGACGAGGAGGTGGGCGGGCGCAACGGCACGCTGCACCAGCTCCAAAGTGGAGTCACCGGCCGGTTCGTCATCATCGGCGAGCACAGCCGCCTGGACATCGTCGCCGACTCGAAAGGGCTCGTCCACGCCAACCTGCGGGCCAGCGGCCGGGGCGGGCACGGCGCGTACCCGTGGTTGGGCGACAACGCGCTGCTCAAGCTCGTCCGTACGGTGACCCGGCTGCAGGACGCCTACCCGCCGCCGGCCGAGGAGGCGTGGCGTACCACCGTCAACCTGGCCCGGATCGAGACGCCCAACCGCGCCTACAACCAGATCCCGGCCGACGCCGAGGCGTGGCTCGACATCCGCTTCCCGCCCGAGGACGCCACCTTCGCCGGCGCGACCGCCGACGGGATGGCGGCGTACCTCGGCGGGTTCTGCGAGCCCGGTGTCACGGTGACGATCAACCACGTCGACGGCCCGCACCACGCCGACCACGACCGCCCGGAGATCGCCCACCTGCGGCGGGCCGCGCAGGACCAGGGCTTCGCGTCCGACTTCCTCTACAAGCACGGCGCGGGCGACGGCCGCTTCTACTCCGCGCGCGGCATCGCCGCGGTCGCGTTCGGCGTCGGGGGCCACGGCCAGCACGGCCCCGAGGAGTACGCCGAGATCCCCACCATCGACCCGTACTACCGCGCGCTCCGCCAGTTCCTGGAGCACCTCCCGGCAACCGTCACCAGCACCCGATGACAGAGATTTTGAGGATCGAGTTCTGAGCTACCGCGACGTCCGTCGCGGTCCGGGCCGTTGCTCCCGCGGCCTCGCGCTGCGCGGTCCACAATCGACAGAGCGGCGGGCGATGCCGGTGGGTTCGCGGCGGCGCTCGCCGCCGGATATACCAGATACGTCCAAGCGGTCGACCCGATCATCGAAGCCAACGAGTAGATCTAGACGAGAAACGGTTGATATCGAGCCATTTCTCGTCTAGATCTACTCGCCGCACCTCGGCCACTCCGCCACACCCGCCCAGAGCTGAACAAGGGCGCCCCACTCACATCGCCGCGCCCGACCAGGGCGCCCTACTCACGCGCGCAAACCCAGCAGGGGCGCCCTACTCAGGCCGAGTGGCTGGGAGCTCCTGGATGCTGCCGGCGGCGCGGCCGCTCGCTCGCCGGCTTGGGCGGCCACTGTGGACGTGGCGAGGCCCGGAGATATGTCCAATCTCCGGGCCTCTGTTCACGCCAACGCTGTCCTTACCGCGAATGTCGCCGACGCCGCCGAGCCGCCCGATTCGATGACGAGCCGGGAGTCGCGGTGCAGCAGATAGCGGCTCGGATAGTTGTACGACCGCAGCGAGGTTTCCTGTCCGGTCAGCCCGGTGACGGGACAGAACGTGGCATCCGCCCTGAAGAGCTGGGTGCCGTCGTACCGGTGCAGGACGATCTGGAAGTTCTGGTGCCGCAGGTAGTACCCGGGGAAGTTGACCGACTCGAAGGAGGCGCAACTGGAGCTGGCGAGGCCGGCCCGTACCGTGAAGGAGCTGTCGGCCCGGTCGAGCGCGCCGCTGCCCGATCCGATGCGGTCGATCCGCCCGGCGAAGTCGCGGTGCCGTACCCGGAAGCCTGGCTTGCTCACCGGCTCCAGACCGACCCGCGCGCCGGCGCGCAGCGGCGGTGTCGTCGCGGACGGGGACGGGGAGGGCGCGGCCGGCGTGGCGGCGCCACCGCCGGTGGACCGGCTGGGGACCCCACCACGATTGCCACCGCCGGGGTGGGCGACGGCCGGACCGGTGGTCACCCCGGCGGGGCCGGTGGTCACGATGGTCGGGTCGGTTCGGCTCGCCGGGACGCCCACCTCGCCGGGCAGCGCCGCGGCCGGCGGCTCGTCCAGCGTGGCCGGCTCGACCATGCCCCGGTCGCTCGCCGCCACGGCCATGAGCGCGAGCGCGGACAGCATGGTCACGCCGCCCAGCAGCATCCGTCGCCGGGTCACCGGCCCACGGCCGGCGTGCGGTCTCGGTGTCATCGCCAGCCGCAGCCGGATCGGCGCGATGTCGCTTTCCGCGCCATCTGCTGGGTTGCGCACCGAGTCTGGCACGCTCTGGGCCGATACGTCGTACGCCGGTAGCCATCCGCCGATTCGCAGACGGGTACGTGTGGGGTCCTCTTCGGACACTTGCCGCCGCTCCCTTCCGGAACCGGTCTACTTTCTCATGTATCGGCCGGTTTGTTGATCGTGAACACACGACGAAACCCTTTGTGGTCTTTCGATTACGATGCGCTGGGCCCTCGCCTCAACTGCTGCGTCTTTGATAATCTGCCGCCTCACGGCTGGGGGCTTCGCCACAAGAACGTTTACACACGGAGGTCATCCTGTGACTGACAGTGGCATGAAGAGTCGTGTCAAAGGACTACTCGGAGGGCCTTCTCCTGTGAATGAGACCTTGGAACACATGGTTGTCGCTCCGTCGGCGGAGCTCAGCGCCGAGCACCAGGCTCTTCAGGTGCTCACGCTGGCCCAGCGGACGTCGGAAGAGCACGTCGCCAGCGCCCGGCGGGAAGCGGAGCGCATCCGCGCCGAGGCGCACGCGACCGCGGAGCAAATCGTCCGGGACGCTCAGTCCCACGCCCAGGTCCTCCAGCAGGAGGCCGAGCGGGCACTGTCCGACGCGCACGCCAGCGCCTCGCAGGTCGCGCGGGACGCCCAGACGCAGGCGGACGACGCGAAGCACAAGGCCGAGGAGATCCTCTCCAAGGCGCGCACCAAGGCCGACGAGGCGGCCAAGACCGCCCAGGCGAACGCCGACGAGCTCAGGCATCAGGCCGAGCAGCGCTACGAGGACGTGGTCGGAAGCCTGGCCGCCAAGCGCGAGGCGCTGCAGCGGCAGATCGAGGCGCTGGAGCAGTTCGACCAGGACTACCGGTCCCGGCTCACCACGTTCATGCAGAACCAGCTGCGCGCCCTCTGGGTCGACGAGCCGCGGGTCGAGGCCGAGGAGATCGAGGCCGACGAGCCGTTGGTGGCCGTTGCGGCCACGGCCCTCCCGCCGCAGCGCAGCGGCTCCGGCAAGTCGTAGCGCGCCCGGCGGCGGCTACGACGACCGGTTCAGGACGGACAGCCCGACGGCGAAGAGGATCAGGATCGCGCCCGCGAGCGCGAACCATATGGTGATCTCTACGTTTTCCCGCTGCATCGTGATGTTGCTGGGCAGGTCGAGCAGGACCTCGCTGAGCGCCTCCGCGTCCTTGGCCTGGTAGTACTCGCCGCCGGTCATCTCGGCGACCTCGGTGAGGGTCTCCTCGTCGATCTGCCGGGCGAAGCCGCCCCGGCCGAAGCCGCCGGGCGGCCCCTGCCCGTCGCCGCGGAACGCCGCGTCGCCGCTGATCTGGTCGCGGGTGCACACCGACGCGGCCGGCTCGGTCGTGCCGAAGCCGATGGTGTAGACCCGCACCTGGCGAGCCGCGGCCTCGGCGGCGGCCGTCACCGGGTCGACCCCTTGGGTGTTGCGCCCGTCGGTGAGCACGACGATCGTGTCGGGCTGGTAATCGGTGATCGCGCCTTCGACGGCCGGCACCTCGACGCCGGTGGGCGGCACGTCGGGATTGATCTCGGCGATGGCGTCCACCGAGGTCAGGATCGCCTGACCGATCGCGGTGCCGCGGGACGTACGCAGGCCGTCGATCGCCTCCAGCACCGCGTCCTTGTCGGTGGTGGGCTCGACCAGCAGGCCGGCGATCGCGGAGAACGTGACCAGGCCGATCCGGGCCCCATCGTCCTGCGCCTCGACGAACTCGCGGGCCGCCTTCTGCGCGGCGGTCAACCGGTTGGGCGGCACGTCGGTGGAGCACATCGAGGCGGACACGTCCATCGCCAGCAGGATCGACGTGGCGTTCGAGGGCACCGGCACGGACGCCTGCGGGCGCGCGGCACCGGCGCCGAGCACCACGAGGCCGGCGGCGAACAGCCAGAGCGGGATCCGGCGCCGCCACAGCGACCGCCCGGGCAGCGCCGCCCGGATCAGCGTGACGCTCGATATCCGCAGCGCCTCCCGGCGGCGCCGCCGGCGCGTCCACCACCGGTAGGCCAGCAGCAACGGAAAGGCCAACAGCGCGGCGAGGGCCCACGGCCAGGTCAGTGACATCAGACGATCCGCCCGAACCAAGTGATCATTAATAGGCCCCCGATCGTGAGGAGCAGGAGCGCGATCCCGACCGCCACCGCGGTGAGCTCGACCAGCTCGTCCTGCGCGGTGATCCGCAGATCCAGCGACTCGTGCAGGCTGCCGAGGGCCTGCGCGTCGGCGGCCCGGTGGTACGAGCCGGCCGTGAGATCGGCGACCTCGGTCAGCAACTCCTCGTTGAGCGCCGTGGCCACCTGGTATCCGTCGACCTCGACGGTGGTGCCCTCGACCGTGCCGACGCCGACGCTCTCGATGCGTACCCCGGCGGTGGCGGTGAGCTCGGCGGCGGCCGCGGCGTCCGGGCCCCCGGTGTCCTCCCCGTCGGAGAGGAGCACGATCGTGGCGGACCGCCAGTACCCGAGGTCTTGCGGCGGCTGCCCCGCGGCCGGGTCGGGCAGGCCCACCGTCTTGCCGACGATGGCCGACAGCGAGGCGAGAATGGCCTGCCCCAGCGACGTGCCGCCGGAAACGGTCAGCCGGTTGATCGCGGCGATCGTGGCCTCGTGGTCGTCGGTGGGCAGTTGGGTGGTCAGCGCGCCCTGGCTGAACGCGACCAGGCCGATGTCGACCGTGTCCGGCTGCTCCTTGACGAAGCTGACCGCCGCGGCCTGCGCGGCGGCGAGCCGGTTGGGCGCGAGGTCCTTGGCCGCCATGCTGTTCGACACGTCGAAGGCGAGGATCACCGTGCCGGCCGAGCGCGGCACCGCGACCGTCGCTTGTGGACGGGCGACGCCGATGAGCAGAAACACGAGCGCGGTCAGGAAGACCAGCGGCGGGATGTGCCGGCGCAGACCCTTCCGCCCGGCGTTCGCGGCGCGCAGCCCCGCCGCGGCCAGCGCGCTCTCCCGCCGGTGCTGCAGCCACCGGTACGCCGCCACGAGCCCCACTCCGACGACGGCGGCGACCACCACCAGCAACGGGTACCGGAAAGTCATGGGCACCTCTGCTTCAAGCTCATCGGCGCCTCTGCTTCGACTCGTGCGCCATTTCGATCAGCGCCGTCACCAGATCCTGGTCGGTGCCGATCCGGTGCGCCGTCACGCCGGCCCGCCGCATCGAGGCGGTCACGGCGGACTCCCGCGCGTCCACCTCGGCGCGCAGCCGTTGCCGGAAGAGCGGATCGCTGGTGTCGGCCAGCAGCTGCTCCCCGGTCTCGGCGTCTTCGATCAGGATCAGGCCGAGGTCGGGCAGGTCGAGCTCCATCGGGTCAACGACGCGCATCGCGACCACCTCGTGCCGGTGGCTCAGCCGGGTCAGCGCCGGCTCCCAGTCGACGTCACCGATGAAGTCGGAGATGACGAACACCAGGCTACGCCGCCGCGCGGTGGACGCGGCCAGCCGGAGCATGGCGGCGATGTCGGTGGGGCTCCCGTCCCGGCGCGCGGTCACCGGCTTGGTGAGCTGGTGGGTCAGGTGCAGGACGTGGGTGCGGCCGGTACGCGCCGGGATGACCTGCTGGGCGGTGTTGTCGTAGAGGACCGCGCCGACCCGGTTGCCGCCCCGGCTGAACAGCCGCGCGAGGCACACGGCCAGCTCGGTGAGCACGGAGTCCTTGCCGTACTCGTTGGAACCGAATCGCATGGAGGCCGACCGGTCGAGCACCAGCCACGCGGTCAGCTCGCGGTCTTCGGTGTACTGCCGGACGTACGGCTCGTCGAGCCGGGCTGTGACGTTCCAGTCGATGTGCCGGACGTCGTCTTCCGGTGTGTAGGCGCGCAGGTCGGCGAAGTCGATCCCGGTGCCGCGGAACAGCGTGCGGTAGGCACCCTGCAGCCGCCCGTCGAGTCGACGGACGACCTGCCACTCCAGGCGCCGCAGCAGCCGATCCGGCGGACTTGTCATCCGACCGCGACCTTGCGCATCGGCGCGTCCGGCACCGGCAGCGCGGCCATCACCCGGGTCAGCACCGCGTCCGCGCTGACGTCGTCGGAGAGCGCCTCGTACGACAGCACCAGCCGGTGCCGGAAGACGTCGAGGACCAGCTCGGTGGCGTCGTGCGGAACGACGTAGTCACGGCCCCGCACGAAGGCGAGGGCCCGGGCGGCCAGGATCAGGTTGATCGACGCACGAGGACTGGCGCCGAAGCTGACATATCGCCCCAGGTCGGCCAGGCCCACTTCGGCCGGCCGCCGGGTCGCGTTGGCCAGGCGCACCGAGTACTCGATCAGCGCCGGGTCCACGTACACCTGCTCGACCTGCGCCTGCATCTCGATGAGCCGCTCGGGGTTGATGACCGCCTGGGTGACCGGGTCGGGCGAGATGGCCCGCTCGACGATCACGAACTCCTCGGTGGCACTGGGGTAGCCCACGACCACCTTCATCATGAAGCGGTCGACCTGCGCCTCCGGCAGCGGATAGGTGCCCTCGGACTCGATCGGGTTTTGCGTGGCCATCACCAGGAACGGCCGCGGCACCTGATGGGTCTCCCGGCCGATCGTGACCTGCTGCTCCTGCATGACCTCCAGCAGCGCGCTCTGCACCTTCGCCGGCGCCCGGTTGATCTCGTCGGCCAGCAGCAGGTTGGTGAACACCGGCCCGAGCGAGACCTGGAACTCGCCGGTCCGCTGGTGGTAGACCCGGGTGCCGAGGATGTCGGCCGGCACCAGGTCAGGGGTGAACTGGACCCGGTGGAACTGCCCGCCGATCGCGCCGGCCAGCGCCTTCACGGCCAGCGTCTTGGCCAGGCCCGGCACGCCCTCGACCAGGATGTGCCCGCGGGACAGGAGCGCGACCAGTAGGCGCTCGAGCAGCACGTCCTGTCCCACGATGGTCTTCTTGACCTCGTACAGGACCTGCTCTACCGGTGTGTCCATGCATCCATCCTCACGAGTTGTCTGCCTACTGCTGCGGGCCGCGGCCGTTGCCGCCGGCGGCGACGGCGGCACCGATGGGTACGGCGAAGCCGATGCCGATGAAGGTGCCCGCGGACGTCGGGTTGGCCAGCGCCACGACGATGCCGACCGTCTCGCCCCGGGCGTTGACCAGCGGGCCGCCGGAGCTGCCCGGATTGACCGCCGCGTCGAACTGGATCAGGCCGGTCAGCGTGCCGCCCTCCTTGCTGGTCGCGACCCGGTCGAGGCCGGACACCACGCCCGCGGTCGCGCTGCTGGTCATGCCCAGCTGGTTGCCGATGGCGACCACGCCGTCGCCGATCGCCAGCCGCTCGGAGCTGCCCAGGACGGCCGGGACCAGCACCGGCGGTTGGGTGGCGGCGATGAGCGCGGCGATGTCCTGCTTCGGGTCGGACGCGCTGACCGTCGCCGCCGACCGGGTGCCGTCGGCGAAGGTGACCCGGACGGCGACCGCGCCCCGTACGACGTGCAGCGCGGTCAGGATGAGCCCGTCCGCGTTGGCGACGACGCCGGTGCCGGTGGCGGTGACCTTGTTGTCGCGGGTCATCGCCTCGATGACGACCACCGAGGGTGCCATGGCGGCGTAGACCTCGGCCGTGGTCGGCGCGGCGGTGGCGGACGCCGAGGGCGACGGGCTCGGCGCCACTGTCGGCGACTCGGCGGAGCCCCAGCGGAAGAACACGACCGCGGTGAGCACCAGGACCGCCGCCATGGCCGTCACGACCAGCAGCCGGCGGCGGCGACCGCCGGACGTACCCGGATCGGCCGCGACGTCGCCGGGCGCGGTCTCTGGACGGACCACGGCCTGATCGGGCAACGCGGAGGGGCGCATGACTCAAGATATCCACGCCAGCTCAGAAACTGGTAAGAGTCAGCTGCCTTACCTACATCCGGGCGCCCAGCCACCGCAACTGGTGCCCGACGTGGACCGCGTCGCCCCCTCGTGGTGGTTGAACGGGTACACGTGGATCGCGCGATCAGGCGCCGAGCCGTTGGCGGCGCCGTACTGGTTGTAGGCGGCGAACACGGTGCTGGGCGGGCACACCGTGTCGCGCAGGCCCACGCCGAAATGCGCCGGCGCGACCGCCCGGCGGGCGAAGTTCACCCCGTCCACATAGGACAGCGTGCAGCGGGCCGCCTCCTCCGCCTCGCGGTGCACGGCCAGGAAGGTCACGATCTCGCCGTACGGCGCCGCATCAGTGATGTCGATGGCGCGCTGGATGTGGCACAGGAACGGCGCGGTGGCGAGCACGGCGGCCAGATCCGGGACGAGGCCGGCGACGGCGAGGGCGAGCCCGCCGCCCTGGCTGTTGCCGGCGGCGGCGACCCGGGCGGGGTCCACCCCGGGAAGCGCGCGGACCGCGTCGACCGCGCGGACCGCGTCCGTGATGAGCCGGCGGTAGTAGTAGGCCCGCGGGTTCAGGATGCCCCGGGTCGCCGGCCCCGGGCCGCCGAGCGCGCCGCCGCCGCGCGGGTCGGGCGTGGCGCCGCCGGTGCCGTACTCGTCGCCCTGGCCGCGCGAGTCCATCAGCAGGTGGGCGTAGCCGGCCACGGCCCAGGTCAGCCGCTCGTGGGGCAGTCCCCGGCCGCGGCCGTACCCGAGGTACTCCACGACGGCCGGCAGCGAGCTCGCCACCCCGGCCGGGCGGGTGAACCAGGCCCGCACCGGGTCGCCGCCGAACCCGGCGAACGTGACGTCCCAGGTGTCGACCAGGCGCAGGGCGGTCGGGTGCGGCTGGACGTCGAGCAGCACCGGTGCGGCGGCCACCTCGTCCAGGGTGGCCCGCCAGAACGCGTCGAAGTCGGCGGGCTCACGCACCACCGGGGCGTACCGCTCCAGCTCGGTCAGGGGGAGGTCGAAGAGGGCCATCAGCGCCCCGGGGGTGGCGGCGCGGTGCTCTCCCGTACGACCAGCTCGGTGACCAGGTCGATGCGGCTGGTGGGCGGCTCCACGCCGGCCGCCAGGTCGAGCAGCATCCGGGTGGCGGTGCCCGCCATGTCCCGCAGCGGCTGGTTGACGGTGGTGAGCGCCGGGCCGGTCCACGCGGAGATCGGCAGGTCGTCGTACCCGATGACGGAAAGGTCCGTGGGGACGTCGAGGCCGAGCCGGCGCGCGGCCCGCAGCACCCCCATGGCCTGCGTGTCCGACCCGGCGAAGACCGCCGTGGGGCGGTCGGGACGGCTCAGCAGCGCCATGCCGTGCTCGAACCCGGTGCTGGCGGAGAACTTGCCCTGCCGGACCAGCTCGGGGTCGACCGGGATCCCGGCCTCCTCGTGCGCGGACCGGAAGCCGGCCACCCGGGCGCGGCTGCACAGCACGTCCTCCGGCCCCGAGATGATCGCGATCCGGCGGTGGCCGAGCTGCAGCAGGTGACGGGCCGCGATCAGGCCGCCGTTCCAGTTGTTGGAGCCGACCGTCGGCACCGACGCGGACGTCGCGCTGTCGGTGTCGACCACGACGAACGGGATGCGTTGCCGCTCCAGCTGCCGACGCTGGGGCTGGGTCAGGTGGCACAGCACGAAGACCACGCCGAGCGGCCGGCGGGCGAGCACGCCGTCCAGCCACCGCTGCGGCGGCCGGTGCTGACCGCCCAATTGGGACAGCAGTACGTCGATCTTCGCCGTCGCCGCGACCGCCTCCACGCCTCGGATGATCTCCATGGCCCAGCCCGAGTCGAACTCGTGGAAGACCAGGTCGATCTGCCCGGAGCCGGTCGGCTGCCGCTTGCCGCGGCGGCGGTACCGGTGGCGCTCCAGGCTCGCCTCGACGCGCGCCCTGGTCTCGGGCGCGACGTCGGCGCGCCCGTTGAGGACCTTGGAGACCGTCGTCACGGACACGCCGACCTCGTCGGCGATCGTCGCGATCGTCGCGGTACGCATCATCGAAATATCACCCAGTGTGGCCGGAAGTTTCGACGCCTCCTTGACGCCGACGGAACCGAGGCCCCAGGAACATATACCATGATGACCTTCAGTATCGAGACTCTTGACACACCCCCCGGACCGCGCTTAGGTTGCCGCCAGATAACGGAGAAGTTGCGGAAATTTTCGAGTTCCGCACCGCCCGTCATCCGGGTCAAAGGGGAGGCATGAGAGGTCAGCTGCCGGTCAACGCCGGCCTTACGTCGAGCAACGCCAATGGATCGACCGGTCCGGCGCCCTGGCGCGACCCCGAGCTCAGCCCGGCCGCGCGGGCCGCGGCGTTGGTCCCGCTCATGTCGCTGGAGGAGAAGGTCGCCCAGTTGGTCGGCGTCTGGGTCGGCGCCGACGCCGCGGGCGGTGGCGTCGCCCCGCACCAGGCCGACATGGCGGACGGCGCGCCCTGGAGCACGATCATCCGGAACGGCCTGGGCCAGCTCACCCGGCCGTTCGGCACCGCGCCCGTGGACCCCGTCCTCGGCGCGCGCTCACTGGCCGTGTCCCAGGCGGAGATCGTGGCGGCGAGCCGCTTCGGCATTCCCGCGCAAGTGCATGAGGAGTGCCTGACCGGCTTCGCCACCTGGAAGGCGACGGCGTACCCGACGCCGCTCTGCTGGGGCGCCGCCTTCGACCCGCTGCTCGTCGAGGAGATGGCCGGGCTGATCGGCCGGTCCATGCGCGCCGCCGGCGTGCACCAGGGCCTGGCGCCGGTGCTGGACGTGACCCGCGACTACCGCTGGGGGCGCACCGAGGAGACGATCGGCGAGGACCCCTACCTGGTGGGCACCGTCGGCGCGGCGTACGTGCGCGGTCTGGAAGGCGCCGGCATCGTCGCGACGCTCAAGCACTTCGCCGGCTACTCGGCCTCGCGCGGCGGGCGCAACCACGCGCCGGTCGCGATCGGGCGCCGGGAGCTGGCCGACGTCATCCTGCCGCCGTTCGAGATGGCGCTGCGGCTGGGCGGCGCGCGCTCCGTGATGAACTCGTACGCCGAGATCGACGGCGTACCGGTGGCCGCCGACCCGGACCTGCTGACCGCACTCCTGCGCGGCGACTGGGGCTTCGAAGGCACCGTGGTCTCGGACTACTTCTCGGTGCGGTTCCTGGAGAAGCTGCACGGCGTCGCCGCCGAGGCCGGGGACGCGGCCAGGCTGGCGCTGCGGGCCGGCATCGACGTCGAGCTGCCCACAGTGGACACCTTCGGCCCGCCGCTGGTCGAGGCGGTCCGCTCCGGCGCGGTGGACGAGGCGCTGATCGACCGCGCCGTCCACCGGGTGCTGGCCCAGAAGGCCGAGCAGGGCCTGCTGGACGAGAAGTGGCGGCCCGAGCCGGACGGCATCGACGCCCTGGCCTTCGACGACGAGTCCAATCAGGACGTCGCCGTGCGGCTGGCCCGGCAGTCGGTCGTCCTGCTGCGCAACACCGATGGCGTATTGCCGCTCGCCGCGGGCCGGCGGGTGGCGCTCGTCGGCCCGGTCGCCGACGACCCGATGGTGATGCTCGGGTGCTACGCCTTCCCGGCACACGTGGGCGTGCGGCACCCCGAGCACGGGCTCGGCGTCGACATCCCCTCGCTGCGCGCGTCGCTCGCCGCCCTGGTGCCAGACCTGGCGTACGCGCCGGGCTGCGACATCACCGGCGACGACACCTCCGGCATCGCGGCGGCCGCGGCCACCGCCGCGGCGAGCGACGTGTGCGTGCTCGCCGTCGGGGACCGGGCCGGGATGTTCGGACGGGGCACGTCGGGCGAGGGCTGCGACGCCGCCGATCTGCGCCTGCCGGGCGTCCAGGCCGATCTGGTACGCGCCGTGCTGGCCACCGGCACGCCGACAGTCCTGGTGCTGCTGACCGGCCGGCCGTACGCGCTCGGCTCCGATGTGGATGGTGCCGCGGCCGTCGTGCAGGCATTCTTTCCCGGCCAGCGGGGTGGCCAGGCGCTCGCCGAGGTGCTCACCGGCGCAGTGAACCCGTCCGGGCGGCTGCCGGTCAGCATCCCGCGCGACGCCGGGGGCCTGCCGGCGACGTACCTGTCCCCGCCGCTGGGCCGCCGGTCGGGGGTGTCGTCCGTCGACCCGACGCCCACGTTCCCGTTCGGGCACGGGCTGAGCTATACGACGTTCGAGTGGTGCGACCCGCTGGGACCGTCCGACTGGGCGGTCGACGGCGAGGCGCGCTTCGGGATCACGGTCCGCAACACCGGGGCACGCTCCGGCACCGAGGTCGTGCAGCTGTACCTGCACGACCCGGTCGCGCAGACCACCCGCCCGGTGGTCCGCCTCATCGGGTACGCACGGGTGCCGCTGGAGCCGGGCGAGACGGCGCGGGTGATGTTCGCGGTCCCGGCCGACCTCGCGTCGTTCACGGGGGTGCACGGCCGGCGCATCGTCGAGCCCGGCGACGTCGAGCTGCGGTTCGGCCGGTCCAGCGGCGAGGTCGCCGCGGCCGTGCCGGTACGCCTCGTCGGCGCGGAGCGGGAGGTCGACCACCGGCGCCGGTTGCTCTCCACAGTGGAGGTCGATCGATGAGCACGGTGGAGACGCCACCGCGCGTCCAGCAACCCAGACCCAGCCCGCCGGCCCGGGTCCGGCCCCGCCGTACCTGGCGGCGGGCCCTGCGCCGGGACTGGCAGCTCTACTCGCTGGCGGTCCTGCCGCTCGTCTTCTTCCTGATCTTCCGGTACCTGCCGATGATCGGCAACGTGATCGCTTTCCGCCGATACCAGCCGGGCGGTGCGCTCTTCGGCGAGTACTGGGTGGGCCTGCACTACTTCAAGATGTTCTGGAGCGACCCGACCTTCTGGCGGGTGTTCACCAACACCCTGGTCATCGGTGGCCTGACCCTGCTCTTCATCTTCCCGATGCCGATCGTGTTGGCCCTGCTGCTCAACGAGGTCCGGTCGCGGTTCTTCAAGCGGTTCGTGCAGACCATCTCCTACATGCCGCACTTCCTCTCCATCGTGGTGGTGGCCGGCATCATCCTCCAGATGGTCGCGATGGACGGCGCGGTCAACCAGGCGGTGAAGGCGATCGGCCAGGACCCCATATCCTTCATCCAGCAACCGGGCTGGTTCCGCCCCATCTACATCACGTCGGAGATGTGGCAGACGGTCGGCTGGGGCACGATCCTGTACCTCGCCGCACTGACCACCGTCGACAACGAACTGTACGAGCAGGCGCGGGTCGACGGCGCCAATCGTTGGCGACAGACCTGGCACGTGACCCTGCCTGGCATCCGGCCGACCATGATGACCCTGCTGATCCTCAACATCGGCATGTTCATGGCGGTCGGGTTCGAGAAGATCCTGCTGCTGTACAACCCGCTGACGTACCCGACGGCGGACGTCATATCCACGTACGTCTACCGCGTCGGCGTGGTGTCCGGCAGCTTCAGCTACGCCGCCGCCATCGGGCTGTTCGAGTCCATCATCGGATTGGTCCTGGTGTTCTCGGCGAACGCCATCTCGCGTCGCACGGTGGGGACGGGGCTATGGTGACCGTCCAAGCACCGAAGGCGCGGCCGCGCGGGATCCGGCCGAGCCGGGGGTACCGGGTGTTCCAGGCGGTCAACGGGGTCGTGCTGACCGGGGTCGTGCTGGTGACCCTGTATCCGTTCGTCAACATCGTTGCCCGCTCGTTCAGCGGGGAACAGTACATCCGGTCCGGCCAGGTCAACCTGTGGCCGAAGGGTTTCAACCTCACCACGTACAAGACCGTGATGAGCGACTCGATGTTCTGGACCAACTATCGCAACACCATCGTCTACACCGTCGTGGCGACCGCCATCTCGATCGTGCTGACCACGTGCTACGCGTACGTGTTATCCAAAAAGGACCTCAAGGGACGCGGCATCCTGGTCGGGATCGCGGTCTTCACCATGTTCTTCCACGGTGGCCTGATCCCGAACTACGTCCTGGTCAGCCAGCTCGGCATGCGCAACACGATCTGGGCCATCGTGCTGCCCAACGCCATCAACGTGTTCAACCTGCTGGTGATGAAGGCGTTCTTCGAGAGCCTGCCGGTCGAACTGGAGGAAGCCGCCGCGGTCGACGGCCTGAACACGTACCAGATCCTGCTGCGCATCGTGCTGCCGCTGTCCAAGGCGGTGATCGCCACGATGGTGCTTTTCTACGCGGTGTCCTTCTGGAACTCGTGGTTCTCCGCCTTCCTCTACATGGACAAGCTGGAGCGCTTCCCGGTCACCGTCTATCTGCGCAACCTCATCTCGTCGGCGACTGGCGGGTCCGACGTCACCACCGCCAGTGATGTCGCACTGCAGGTCGGAGCCAACATCGTGGCGGTGACCATCGTGCTCACCATGCTGCCGATCATGCTCGTCTACCCCTTCATCCAGCGGTACTTCGTTTCCGGGGTCATGCTCGGCGCGGTCAAGGGCTAGCGCCGCGCGTACCCCGAACTATTGAAGGAAAAGGAGTCCTCATGTACCAGCCAACCCGGCGCCAGTTGCTCGCCGCCGCCGGTGGCGCCGCCACCCTCGCGCTCGTCGGCTGCGGCAGCGGCGATGACACCGAGGGCCAGGACCTGGACGCCAAACGCTCAGGCGCCATGGAGAAGTTCAACGTCGGCGACCAGTTCAAGGCCGCCGAGCCGCTCACGTTCCCCATCATGATGCTGTCCAACGCGGCCTACCCGTACAAGGCCGACTGGCAGTTCTTCACGGAACTGGCCAAGCTCACCAACGTCAAGCTCGAGGCGACGGTGGTGCCGGGCAGCGACTACAACCAGAAGCGCAGCGTCATGGTCAGCTCCGGCGACGCCCCCTTGATCATCCCGAAGACCTACCACCCCGACGAGGAGCAGTACATCGCCGGCGGCGCGATCCTGCCGGTCAGCGACTACGTCCACCTGATGCCGCACTACCAGGACAAGGTCAAGAAGTGGAACCTCCAGGGTAACCTCGACGGCTTCAGCCAGTCGGACGGCAAGTACTACCTGCTGCCCGGCCTGCACGAGGACGCCTGGCTGGACTACACGCTGGCGGTACGCACCGACATCCTGCAGAAGCTCGGCCTGTCCACGCCGCAGACGTGGGACGACGTGACCAACATGCTGCGGGCGATGAAGCAGGCGTACCCCGGCCAGTACCCGATGTCCGACCGGTGGAGCACTCCTCCCGAGCCCGGCGCCAACTGCCTGTTCGGCCTGCTCAGCAGCGCCTACGGCACGTACGCCGGCTGGGATTGGCAGAACGCGTACTGGGACACCAGCGCGAGCAAGTTCGTCTTCTCCGGCGCGATGGAGCAGTACAAGCAGGTCCTGCAGTACCTCAACACGCTGGTGAGCGAGAAGCTGCTCGATCCGGAGAGCTTCACGCAGACGGACGACAACGCCCGGCAGAAGTTCGCGTCCGGCAAGTCGTTCGTGATCTGCTGCAACGCCCAGACGCTCGCGAACGAATTGCGCAAGGACATCGCGAAGATCCCGGGCGCGACGGTGGCGAAGATCCCCCGGCCGATCGGGCCGGCCGGTGCGGTCAAGAGCGGCGAGACCCGGCTGGAGAACGGCATCATGATCTCCAAGAAGGCGTTGGAGAGCAAGAACTTCGTCGCGATGATGCAGTTCATCGACTGGCTGTGGTACTCCGACGCTGGCCAGATGCTGGCGAAGTGGGGAATCAAGGACCAGACCTACACCGGAAGCGTCGATGACGGCACCTTCAAGCTCGCCCAGGACGTGAACTGGGCCGGGCTCAACCCGTCGGCCGCGAAGCACCTGCAGGTCGACTACGGTTTCTTCAACGGCGTGTTCGCCTACGGCGGCAGCACCAAGTTCCTGAACTCCCAGTTCACCGAGGAGGAGAAGAAGTTCCAGGAGGTCATGGACCAGCGCAAGATCCTCCCGGTGCCGCCGGCGCACCCGCTCACCGCCGAGGAGCGCGAGCAGGCGAACCTGTGGGAGACCGCGCTGACCGACCACGTGAACCAGAACTCGCTCAAGTTCGTCCTCGGCCAGCGCCCACTGGGCCAGTGGGACGCCTACGTGGCCGAACTGAAGGGCAAGAACATGGACCAGTACCTGGAAATGGTCAACAAGGCGTACGACCGCTTCAAGAAGGAACGCGGCTGACCGACGCCCGGCGCCCCGATCCGAACTGCCGAAGGGAGTCCCATGAGTGCCGTTGCTGGAGCCCGCCGGCAGTTCGGATCGGGGCCGCTGTCCCGCGTCGCCGCGCTGGTCTACACCCTGATGGTCGTCCAGGTGCTGCTGCTCGCCAGCGCCCTGCCCGGTCTGGTGCCGGTCCTGTTCCTGGAACAGGACGCGAGCAACGCCCCGTTGGTCGCGCTCTGCGCGCTCCCGCTCGGCCCGGCCGTCTCCGCCGCCCTGTACGCGCTGCGCCACCGCAGCCGGGACATCACCGAGCTCTACCCGGCGCGGGCGTTCTGGCGCGGCTACCGGGCCAACCTGCGCGGCGTCCTGCTGGTCTGGGTGCCGTGGCTGGCCTGGATGACGATCCTCGGGATCAACCTCGGCAACTTCGCGGGCGCCGGCGTACCGGGCTGGTGGGCGGCGCTGCTGGGCGCCGTCGCGGTGCTGGCCGCGCTGTGGCTGGCCAACGCCCTGGTGATCACCTCACTGTTCGCGTTCCGGGCCGTGGACGTCGCCCGGCTCGCCGTGTACTTCCTGGCCGCGACGCCCGGCGTAACGCTGGGCAACGCTGGCCTGCTACTCATCGCGGCCGGCGTCACGGCGTACGCCTCCGAAGGCGTGCTGGCGCTACTGGGTGCGGCCTTCCTGGTAGTGCTGCTACGAAACGCGGGCCCGATGATCACTCGAGTCGAGAAGGAGTTCACCGCGTGAAGGTGCCCTTTGGCGGGGACTACAACCCGGAGCAGTGGCCCGAGGACGTCTGGAAGGACGACTACCGGCTCTTCGACGCGGCCCGGATCGACACCGTCACGCTGGGGGTCTTCACCTGGACGCTGACCCAGCCGGCGCCGGACGTCTATGACTTCTCCACATTGGACCGGGTGGTCGCGAAGGCCGAGGCGGAGGGCCGGAACGTCTGCCTGGCGACGGGCACCGGCGCGCACCCGGCCTGGCTGGCCCGCGCGCACCCGGAGGTGACCCGCGTCGACTTCGAGGGCCGCAAGCACAGGTACGGCGCCCGGCACAACTCCTGCCCCAGTTCCCCGGTGTTCCGCCGGCTCTCCACCGAGGTCGCGCGGCGCATCGCCCAGCGGTACGCGGGCAACCCGGCGATCGTCGCCTGGCACGTCGGCAACGAGTACGGCGGGGCGTGCTACTGCGACCTGTGCGCGGCCGGCTTCCGGGACTGGCTGCGGCAGCGGTACGAGACCCTCGACGGGCTCAACGCGGCCTGGTACACGACGTTCTGGTCGCACACCTTCACCGACTGGGACGAGATCGAGCCGCCGTCGGCGCTGACCGAGCACTGGCGCGGGCCGGACCACACCGCGTTCCAGGGCATCACGCTGGACTACCTGCGCTTCATGTCGGACGCCATGCTGGCCAACTACCTGGACGAGAAGGCGGCCATCCGGGAGTCCGACCCGACGACGCCGGTGACGACCAACCTCATGGGCATGTTCCGGGGGATCGACTACCACCGCTGGGCTTCGCACCTCGACTTCGTCTCCTGGGACAACTACCCGCCGGACGACACGTCGCAGGCGCGGATGGCGCTGACCCACGACCTGATGCGCGGGCTCAAGGACGGCCAGCCGTTCTGGCTGATGGAGCAGACCCCGAGCGTCACCGCCTGCCGCGACGTCAACCCGCTCAAGCGGCCCGGCGTGATGCGGCTGTGGAGCTGGCAGGCGGTCGCCCACGGCGCGGACGCGGTGCTGTTCTTCCAGATGCGGGCCTCGCGCGGGGCCAGCGAGAAGTACCACGGCGCCGTCATCGGCCACAGCGGGCGGTCGGACACCCGGGTGTTCGGAGAGGTGGCGGCCCTCGGCGCGGAGCTCGAACGGCTGGGCGCCGCCACGCTCGGCGCCCGCACGCCGGCCCGGGTCGCGCTGCTGTTCGACTGGGACAGCTGGTGGGCGCTGGAGCTCTCGGACGGCCCGTCCCGGCTGGTCCGGTACCAGCAGGTCGTGCTCGCCTACCACCGCGCCCTCTGGGACGCGGGGGTGGGCGTCGACGTCGTCGCGGTCACCGCCGACCTGTCCCGGTACGACGTGGTCGTCGCGCCCGCCCTGCACATGCTCAAGGGCGACCTCGCCCGGCGGCTGGAGGAGGTGGCCGCGCGCGGCGGCTCGGTCGTGACGACGTTCCTGTCCGGCCGGGTGGACGAGGACGACAACGCCTTCCTGATGGACGTGCCCGGCCCGCTCGGCGCCCTCATGGGCGTACGCGTCGACGAGTGGGACGCCCGCGACCAGGAGTTCGTCAACCCCGTACGCCTCGGCGACCAGACCGTCGAGAGCCGGCTCCTCTTCGAGCTGGTGATCCCGCAGGGCGCCGAGGTGGTCGGCACGTACCAGGCCGACTTCTACGCCGGCACGCCCGCGGTGACCCGCAACGCGTTCGGCGCCGGCCACGGCTGGTACGTCGCCGCCGGGCTGGACCAGGCGGGCGTGTCCTGGGTGCTGCGGCAGGTGCTGGACCGGCACGAGCTGTACGGGCCGTACCCGGAGGTGCCGGACCTGGAGACGGCGGTCCGGGTCGCGCCGGACGGCACCCGCCTGCTCTTCCTGCTCAACCACAACGCCGAGCCGGTCTCGTTGACGGCGCGTTTTGACGGGGTCGACCTGCTGACCGGCACCACCGTCCAGAGTGGGCAGATGCTGCACATGGAGGCGCGCGGCGTCATGGTGGTGCGTCAGTAGATCCGTCGTCCTTCCGCATCCGGCACCCCGGACTTGCGGAAGAAGTACGCGTTGACCTGATCCCGCCACTCCTGCGCCGAGCGCACCTGCTCGTCGAGGCGTTCCCGCACCCGGTCGTACACGTCGGCGGGGACCAGCCCGGCCGCCTCCGCCCAGCGTGCCCGCATCTCGGCGGCCTGCTCGGCCCCGGCGAAGTGGGTGTCGTAGATGTGCTGGATGACCGTCGAGCCGCTGTGCAGCACGTGCCCGTACGGCACGTGGTGGAAGAAGAGCAGCAGCTCGTCGGGGCACCGGTCGAGCGACTCGTACACGTCCGACCAGGGCGCCGGGTACTGGCCGGTGAAGCCGGTGCCGGTGGCGCGGGTGCGGTCCACGCCGACGCCGTCCCGGTCGGCGAAGTGGTACGTGCCCCACGGGGTGTACTCGTACCCGTCCACGTCGGGTCCGTAGTGCGAGCCGGGGCGCACCATGAAGCCGACGCCCAGCGGCGAGGTGTACCGCTCGTACGTCCGCCAGGAGCCGTCCATGATGGCGTGCAGCGCCTGGCGCAGCGGCTCGGGCGGCTCCGGAAACGTCAGGTCGATCCACTCGTCCAGGATGGACAGCGGGTCGGCGTCTGGGTCCCAGGCGAGGCGGCCGAACGCGTACAGGTTGGCCTGGGCGAGCGGGTGGCCGGTCCAGAATGGGTCGTCGCCCACGTTGGACACGGCGACCAGCTCGGCGAAGCGGCCTTCGACCGGCTCGAAGGCCAGCACCTCGCTCCACATCGGAGCGAGGTAGCAGGCGTGCAGCTGCTGGCCGGTGTACTCCTGGGTGGCCTGCAACTCCACCGCCAGCCGGGTCGCCGGCATGGCCGCGATCACCGGCGAGACCGGCTCGCGCGGCTGGAAGTCCATCGGACCGTGCTTCACCTGCAGGATCGCGTTGTCCCGGAAGAGCCCGTCGAGCGGTGCGAAGTGGTCGTACGCCGCGCGGGCCCGGTCGGTCGAGCGGTCGCGCCAGTCCTGCCGGTGGTTGTAGACGAAGGCCCGCCAGTGCACCACTCCCCCGTACGGGGCCAGCGCGTCGGCGAGCAGGTTCGCGCCGTCCGCGTGGCTGCGCCCGTACGCGAACGGGCCGGGCTGCCCCTCCGAGTCGGCCTTCACGAGGTAGCCGCCGAAGTCCGGGATGGTCTCGTAGACCCGGCGGGTGGCCGCGGCCCACCACGACCGGACACCCTCGTCGAGCGGGTCGGCGGTCGGCAGCCCGCCGAGGACGGCGGGCGCGGCGAAGGTGACCGACAGGTGCACGCGGATGCCGTACGGGCGCAACGTGTCCGCGATCGCCTTGACGTCGCCGAGCCGGTCGGTCAGCAGGCGCGCCTCGGTGGCGTGCACGTTCACGTTGTTGGCCGCTATCGCGTTGATCCCGCAGGCGGCCAGCAGCCGGCCGTATGCCCGGATCCGGTCCCGGTCCCCGCGGAAGGCGCCGTCCGCCCAGAAGATGGAGCCGCCGGCGTACCCGCGCTCGACCTGTCCCATCACGGGGTGCACGTCGACGTTGTCCCAGTGGTCGACCATGCGGCGCGCCGCCCACGGCCGGTGCGTCTCGATCGGTCGGTCGGCCCCGAACGCCGACTCGCCCAGCCGTACGACGTGGAACAGGCCGTAGAGCAGACCGGCCGGCCCGCCGGCCAGCACCACCGTGACGCCCTCGCGGCGGGCGAGCGCGAAGCCTTCCGGGCCGAGCTCGCCGGCCTCGGCCCGCACCGCCGCGGCCTCCGCCGGCAAGGGCTCTGCCGTATCAAGCGCCAGCACGAGGTCGTACGTCGGGCCGCCGCCGCTGCCGGATGCGGCGACGGCCCGGTCGACCTCGGAACGGACCGTGTCAACGAGCGCCCCGTCGCCGTGCACCACCGTGCGCCGCGAACCGAGTGCCCGAAAGGCTTCCGGCGGCAACCATGCTGCGTGCCACATGATCACCACCCTAACGTGCGTCTATGTCAGCGTGCAGGTCACCGCCGGTACGGCGTTGGTGCCGGTCCAGGAGGCGATGAAGCCGAACGTGGCGGTCCCGCCGGGCGTCAGCAGGCCGTTCCAGCTCAGGTGCCGGGCGGTCACCGCCGCTCCGCTCTGCGTCACTGTCGCGTTCCACGCCTGGCTGACCCGCTGCCCGTTGGCGAAGCTGAAGGCAGCGGTCCAGGCCGACGTGGACGTGGTGCCACCGTTCCGCACGGTCACCTCGCCCTGGAAGCCGCCCGTCCACTGACTGACCACTCGATAGGTCGCGGTGCACACCCCGGGAGCGGGAGGTGCGGTCGTGGCCGGTGCGGTGGTGACCGGTGGCGTCGTGGGTGTCGTGGTGCCGCCGAGGGCCCGCGTCACCGCCGGGTACCAGCGGTCGGACATCTTCTGGAAGCCGGAGTCGTCCGGGTGCACCCCGTCGCCGATGGTGTCGGCGACCGGGTCGAAGCCGGTCCACTGGTCCACCACCGTGATGGGCGACTGCGTGGTGCTCTTGCCGGCCGCCCAGCCCGGAATGGCGTTGTTGAGCGCGATGACGCCCGAGGTGCAGTACGTGCAGTTGGTCGGCGCCATCGCGACGATCTGCGCCACGATGATCCTCATGTTGGGGTTGTTCGCCCGCATCTGGTCGACCAGCTTGCCGTACGCCGCGAGGATGGTGGCGGCCGGCCGGTTGTTCCACACGTCGTTGGTGCCGAGGTGCATCAGCACGATGTCCGGGCTGGTAGCCGCCAGCCACGGCGGCAACTGGTTCTGGTCGGCGATGCCGACCGCCTGGTAGCCGCCGTGCCCCTCGTTGTCGCCGTCGTGCGCGACCGAGCACCCGCCACCGGGCAGGGTGCCGACGAAGTCGATGTCGGTATAGCCGGTCCGCTGTAGACGGTCCCAGAGCAGGGCGCGCCAGCAGCCGGGGCCGCCGGTGATGGAGTCACCGAGCGGCATGATGCGGACCGGCGCGGCGGCGGACAGCGCGGGGCGGGCCACCACGAGCGCCGTCACCAGCGCCAGCGCGGTGAGAACGGCGTACAGAATGGACTTTTTCATAGCGCCGTACACACCGTTCCGTTGAGGGTGAACGCGCCGGGGGTGATGTTCGGCCCGCTGTAGCCGCCGACGAAGCCGGCCGAGACCGAGCCGCCGGGGGCGAGCCTGCCGTTGGTGTCGAGGTTGGTCACCTTGACCGTGCGGCCGGTCTGCGACCAGTTGGCGTTCCAGCCGCCGTTCATCTGCTGCCAGCCGGTCGGCCAGTCGAACGTCAGCGTCCAGCCGTCGATGGCGTACGTGCCCGTGTTGGTGATGTCGAGGTTGGCGACGTACCCGCTCGCCCAGTCGGTGACGTATCCAAACCGGACACTGCACGTGCTCTGCGCCGGGCTGCCCGTCGTGATGGTCAGCGGCGGCGAGGCCCACGAGACGTTTCCGGCCGTGTCCCGGGCGAGCACGTTCACCGTGTAGCGACTGCCCGGCCGCAGGTTCCCCACCGTGAACGAGGTGCCGGGGGTCTCCCCCCACTGCTCGCTGACGGCGCCGTTATGCCGGTACACCTCGTACTTGGCGATCGGGTGGGCGCCGGCCCGCGCGGCCGGCCAGCTGACGGTCGCCGCCTGGTCGGTGACGCCGCTGGCGGTGGGTTGGCCGGGCGCCGTGGGCAGGCCGGTGACGACCCGCGCGGCCTTCGTCTGCACGACCGTCAGCGAGTACGGCGCGAGCGTCTGGCTGGTGGCCGTGCCGGACTGCGCCGTGGCGATCGACGCCGCCCCGTTGGTGTAGGTGTGCACGGTCGGCGCGGCTCCCGCCGGGGAGAAGCCCGCGTAGTCGATGGTCACCGGGTACGCGTTGTCCGGGTCCTTGTTGACCAGCAGCACCGCGAGGTCCCCGTTGGAGCGCCGCACCGCGTGCGCGGTCACCAGCGGCTGGTCGGTGGCGGCCCGGATGAACTGGTCGCCGGTGCGCGCGAACTTCCCGAGCATCGACAGCCCGTGGTACGGCGCGAACGGCGTGTTCAGGGCCGGCTCGCAGGTGCTGTTGTCGGCCGTGCAGGTGCCGCTGGAGAGCATGCCGAAGTCGCCGTAGTCGGTCTGCCCGGCCACAGTGGACACGTTGCCGATGCCGTTGTGCACGTTCCACCACTGCACCGAGAACACGCCGCCCTCCAGCAGCCCGGCGTACGCGTCGGCGAGGAAGAGCGCACCCGGCTGGGTGTTCTGGCCGACGCCGACGTTGAGCTCGGTGAGGCTGATGCCGATGCGGGAGCTGTTGGCGCCGGCGTACTGGGCGATCTGCTGCCGTAGCAGGTAGAGCGCGTCGACGATGTGCTCGGTCTTGCCCACCGCCTCGGCGGCGCTGCCGCCACCGGGGTACCAGTGCACGTCCACAAAGTCGATCTTGGAGCCGGCGGCGGCCAGCACGACCTTGTTCCAGCTACCCGCGTCGCCGTCGGCCACCACGGCGTCCGGCCAGTTCGCCGGGATGGTCAGCACGGCGCCCACCTTGATGGTCGGGTCCACGGCCTTCATCGCGTCGGCGTACGCGATGACCTCGCTGGCGTACTGGGCCGGGCTCTTGTCGGCGTGGTTGTCGGCCTCCCAGTTGGCTCCGTAGTGACCGTTGCCGTAGTTCTCGTTGCCGATCGTCCAGTACTTGACCCCGTACCCCTTGGTCACGTTGGCGTACCGCACCCAGCCGGCGGCCTCCGCGGCCGTACCGGTGCCGTAGTTCGCGACGATCATCGGCTGGGCGCCGGTGCGGCGTACCCCGGCCATGAACGTGTCGAAGCCGGTGTTGGGCGCGACGTAGCCGCCCGGGGCGGTGTGGGTCTCCCAGTGGTAGATGTCGGAGTACGAGCCGCCGGGGTACCGGCGCATCTGCACCCCGGCGGACTTGAGCAGGTCGGAGACGGCGGTGGTGCCCAGCTCCTGGTCCCAGATCGCGTCGTTGACGCCGAGCCCGGTCGCGGGCATGGTCGCGAGGCCGGCGCGCGCGTTCACGGTGACCGTCACCGGTGTGGCGGTCGCCTGCGCGGCGGGTTGGCCGATCCCGACGAGCACGCCGGCGGCCAGGAGCATGGCCGCGGGAGCGGCCACGCGGCGGACGGAGAACGACAAAGGTTTCATGGCGGTAGAGCCTCCGGAGCATGGCAATTCGATGGGTAGCGATCGAAGGTTGCCCTGCCCCCGACCATGTCCGGCTCAGAAACCGATAGCAGTATCAATCGAAGGGCTTCGCTTGGCAAGAGCTACCAAGAGCTACGAACCGAACGAGTGCGGCCCGAAGCGGCCCCAGACCACGATCGCGGCCAGCACGATGAGCAGCAGGTTGCCGAAGATCATCGGCGTCTCCTTGCGGCGGGCATGGGTGATCGCGGCGCCGACCATCAGCGCGACCACGCCGAGCGCGGCGAGCGGCACGAACACCGTGGCGATGTCCAGGACGGCGGGCAGGATCAGGCCGATGGCGGCGAGCACCTCCAGGGCACCGATGAGCTTGATCGCGCCGGGCGGGAAGTCCTCGGTCCAGGCCAGGCCGTTGGCGGCGAGCTTCTCCTTCGGCTGGGCGACCTTCATGAGGCCGGCACCGAGGAAGACGGCGGCCAGCAGGCCAGCGATGATCCACAAAACGACGTTCACGGTTTGTCTCCGGGGGTGAGTTGAATGTTCAACAGCACCGTGCCAGATGCAACTTGAAGCGTCAAGCGTGAGTCCCTCGTTACGCTGTACGCCATGGACGACCCGCCACAGCCGCGCTGGCTGACCAGTGAGGAGATGCAGACCTGGCTGGCGCTCGCCGGGATGATGATCCGGCTGCCGGCCGTCCTGGACGCGCAACTGCAACGGGACGCCGGGATCAGCCACTTCGAGTACCAGGTGCTGGCGGGCCTGTCCGAGGCGCCGGACCGCACGCTGCGGATGAGCATGCTGGCCGTGTTCGCCAACGGCTCGCTCTCCCGGCTGTCGCACGTGGTCAGCCGGCTGGAGCGGCGCGGCTGGGTACGCCGTGACCCCGACCCGAGCGACGGCCGGTTCACCCTGGCCACCCTCACCGGGGACGGCTGGGCGAAGGTCGTCGAGACCGCGCCGGGCCACGTCGAGGCCGTCCGCTCCTACGTCTTCGACCAGCTCACCAGGACCCAGACCCACCAGCTCCGCGACATCGGCCACCGCATCCTGTCGGCGACCGACCCGGACGGCTCCTGCCCCTCCGCCCGCTAGCTAGCTCCCCTCATAGCGGACCGCGTCGGCTGCCACCGTGCCGTCCACGGCGTAGGCGCCCACGACGCGTCCGGTGAAGGAGGCGGCGGTTTCGGCGGTGAGGTAGCGGCCGTCCAAGGTGGCCAGCGCTACCGGGCCCGCGGGGGTGTCGTAGCCCAGGCGGACGGTGTCGGAGGTGAGGGCGTCGAATCCGGCGGCGGCTACCGGGGCGGTCTCGATCCAGAGGGTCACCCGGGGCGTGTCGACCGGGGCCGTCCAGGTCTGCGTCAGGCCGGACAGCCTGCCCCGCGCCGTCACCAGGCCGTCGCCCACCTCGATGTCGTAGTGGTGGGCCTCGTCGTACCGCAGGGACAGGCCGCCCGTGCCGGCGCCGGCGTCGATCTCCGCGCTGAACCGCATGCGGTGGTGCCGCTGGCGGACGCCGACGAAGACCGGTCGCGGGTCGTCCATGCCGGTGCCCTCGCCGCGCAGTACGAGGCTTCCGGCGCGTACGTCGGCCACGTCGGCGGGGAGCCGGCGCACCGCGATCCAGTCGCCGTCCAGCCCCGAGCCCGTCAGGCTGACAGGCGCGGCCGGCTCGGTGAGGTGTACGGGCTCCGCGACCGGCCAGCCGTCCACCCAGGTGACCCGCGTGGCGAAGGTCTCCCGGCCCAGCGGCGAGAACGCCCGGGTCATCCCCAGGGTGCGCATGCCCAGCAGCACCATCGCCCACTCACCGTCCGGAGTGGACACCAGGTCGCCGTGGCCGGTGTTCTGGACGGGCCGGCTCGTGCTCCGGGCGGACAGGATCGGGTTGGCCGGCGCCCCTCGAACGGGCCGTCGGGCCGGCGGCCACGGGCGATGCTCACCGCGTGGCCGCGCTCGGTGCCGCCCTCGGCGATCATCAGGTACCACCAGCCGTCGCGCTGGTACAGGTGCGGCGCCTCGGGAAACATCAGGCCGGTCCCGGACCACATCGAGCGCGGCTCTTCCAGGGCCTTGGCCGCGTACGGGTCGATGCGCACCTGCTCGATGCCGTCGTGCGCGCCCATGTTGTCGCCGCTGAGCCGGAGCGCCGAGTACGTCAGGTAGCACGTGCCGTCCGCGTCCCAGGCGAGGTCCGGGTCGATGCCGTCGACGCCCTCGACCACCGCGCCGTCGCTCCACGGCCCGGCCGGGTCCGGCGCGGTGAACAGCAGCGTCCCCCGGCCGAGCGCGTCGGTGACCGCCACCCAGAAGAGCCCGTCGTGGTGCCGGATGGTGGGCGCCCACGCCCCGCCGCCGGTCGGCACCTGGCCGACCGCGAGCTGCTCGGGCCGGCCCACGACGTGGCCGACACGGGTCCAGGACACCAGGTCCCGGCTGTGAAAGACCGGGATGCCGGGCAGATACTCGAACGTCGAGCAGGCCAGGTAGTAGTCGTCGCCGACCCGGACCACGCTCGGGTCGGGGTAGAAGCCGGCGATCGTGGGGTTGGCGAGTCTCATGAGGGTGCCTCCGGTGGGATCGTGTGGGGCGGGCGCACGGGCGGGTACGGCTCGGGCTGGTACGGCAGCGTGACGGTGTGTTCGCCGGCGGCCAGCGGCATCGGCTCGCCGCCGGGCGGCTCCAGGACCGCGGTGGTGTTGGGCGGCACCACCACACGCACGGTCAGCTCACCGTCCGCAATGGACCAGCCGGCGGCGGCCATCCCGTACGGCGTCTCGTGCCGCGCCTCGGCACGGGTGAGCCCGCCGCCGGGGCGCGGGCGGATCAGCAGCCGGCGGTACCCGGGAGCGGCGGGGGCGAGCCCGGCGACCGTGCGGTGCAGCCAGTCCGCGATGGCCCCGAGCGCGTAGTGGTTGAACGAGGTCATCTCGCCCGGGTTGACGCTCCCGTCGGGCAGCATGCTGTCCCAGCGCTCCCACGTGGTGGTGGCGCCCATGGTGATCGGGTAGAGGAACGACGGGCAGCCCGTCTCCAGCAGCAGCCGGTACGCCACCTGGGTCTGGCCCAGGTCGTCCAGCGCGTCGGCGAGCAGCGGCGTGCCGACGAACCCGGTGCCGATGCGGTAGCCCCGCATGTGCACGAGCTCGGTCAGCCGGGCGCCGGCCCGCTCCCGCTGGGGCGCCCCGGGCAGGAGGTCGAAGCGCAGCGCGAGCGCGTACGCGGTCTGCGAGTCGCTGGCGACCCGCCCGCTCGGCGTGACGAACTCCCGTCCGAACGCCTCGCGCACCGAGTCCGCCAGTTCGCCGTACCGGCGCGCGTCGTCGGCGCGCCCGAGCAACCCGGCCACTGTGGACACGATCCGCGCGGAGCGGGCGAAGTACGCGGTGGCGACCAGCGACCCGTCGGTACGGCTGTCGGCGGGCGCGGCCGGCGGGGCGGTCGGGTCGAGCCAGTCGCCGAGCTGCAACTGCCTGTCCCACACCAGATCCGGGCCCGCGAGCTTGGCGACATGGTCGACCCAGGCCGTCATCCCCTCGTACTGGCGGCGCAGCAGCTCCAGGTCGCCGTACCGCTCGTACAGGACCCACGGCGCGATCGTGACCGCGTCGCCCCAGGCGGCCATCGCGTGCGGCCAGCCCAGGATGTCCGGCACCACGAGCGGCGGGATCCGGTCCGGTGTGGACAACTGATCCGCTTGCAGGTCGCGCAGCCAGGAGGCGAGCACGCCGGCGCAGTCGTACAGGTAGGCGGCGGTGGGCGCGAACACCTGCAGGTCGCCCGTCCAGCCGAGGCGTTCGTCGCGCTGCGGGCAGTCGGTCGGTACGTCGAGGAAGTTGCCCCGCATCGACCAGACGACGTTCTCGTGCAGCCGGTCCAGCAGCGGCTCGGAGCAGGAGAACCAGCCGGTCCGGCGCATGTCGCTGTGGCAGACGACCGCGGTGACGTCCTCGGGGCGCAGCTCGCCGGGCCACCCCTGCACCTCGGCGTAGCGGAAGCCGTGGAAGGTGAACGCCGGCTCCCACTCCTCCACGTCGCCGGTGCCGCGCAGGATGAACCGGTCCTCCGCCTTGCAGATCCGCAGCGGCCGGACGCACAGCTCGCCGTCCTCCAGGACCTCCGCGTGACGCAGCACGATCTCGGTGCCGGCCGCGCCGCGCGGGCGGATCCGCAGCCGGCCGACCAGGTTCTGTCCGAAGTCGACGATGGTGCGCCCGCTCGGCGAGGTGTGGATGCCGACCGGCTGGACCTCGCCGGTGCGGCGTACCGGAGGGCCATCGGGGGCCACCAACGGGCTCGCGTCGAGGGCGCCGGCGCGTACCAGATGCCAGGTGGAGTCGTCGAAGCCGGCGGCCGCCCAACCAGGGTGATCCGCGCGGGCGTCCTGCGTCTGTCCGTCGTAGATGCTGGCGTGGATGCCGCTGGGCGCGCAGCGCCAGGCGGCGTCGGTGCGGACGGTCTCGGACGTGCCGTCGGTGTATTCGATCTCCAGCTGGACCAGCAGCCCGGTGCGGTCGCCCCAGATGTCCCGCCGGCCGCCGCCGAAGCCGAGCCGGCCGCGGTACCAGCCCTCGGCGACCAGGGCGCCGATGGCATTATCTCCACTGTGGAGAGCGTCGGTGACGTCGTACGTCTGGTAGCGCAGCCGGTGGTGATAGCTGGTCCAGCCGGGCGCCAGGACGAGGTCGCCGAACGGTACGCCGCCCAGCCACAGCTCGTAGACGCCGTGCGCGGTGGCGTAGAGGCGGGCGCGGCGGACCGGCCCGCGGACGGTGAACGCGCGGCGGAAGGCGGGGACGCTTTCCGGCTCCGGGTCCCAGCCCGGCTCGATGAGGTCGGCGGTCCAGTCCTCGGGCCGGAGCAGCCCGGCCTCAACGGGGTACGCCGCGCTCCAGCCGGTGTCGCCGGCCGTCCCCCACGCGCGCACCTGCACCGCGGCGCGCTGGCGGGAGGCGAGCGGCGGCCCCGGCCAGGCGACCAGATGGGACTCGTCGTCGTCGATCCGGCCGCTGGTCCACGCGACCGTGCCGTCCGGGTGCAGCGCGCGGATCTCGTACGCCGTCTGGAACCAGCCGGGCGTGCCGGCGGACACCTGCCAGGAGACCCGCGGTGCGGCCTCGCCGATGCCCAGGGGGTGATGATGATGCTCGAAACGGACGTCGACGATGCCCACTATGTCGCCTCCGCTACCTCTACTGTTACGATTAAGTAGCTCCCCACGATACCGTGACGCGCGGTTCTGGCAAGATCAGGAGGATGGGCATGGCCGGCAGGCACGGCCGGGTCACGGCGGCCGACGTCGCGCGGGAGGCCGGCGTCTCCCCCACCACCGTCAGCTACGTGCTGAACAACGTGCCGCACCAGAAGATCCCGGACGAGACCCGCCAGCGCATCCACGCGGCCGTCGCCCGCCTGGGCTACAAGCCGTCCGCCGCCGCCCGCGCCCTGCGCCGCGGCCGCAGCGACATCGTGCTGCTGGTCATCCCGGACGTGCCGATCGGCGCCGCGGTGGCACAGATCGTGGAAAACCTGACCGAGGAGCTGGAGCCCAGGGGCCTGACCCTGATCTCCCGCAGCGAGCGGCACACCCCGCTGTCGGTGCTGTGGCAGGAGCTGATGCCGGCGGCCGTGGTCGCGCTCATCGAGCTCAACCCGGACGACCGGACCGCCATGCGGGCCGCCGGGATCCACGTGTTCGGCGCACTGCTGCGCCCCAGCTCGGACGAGGACACCACGCTGAGCGTCCCGCAACATCTGATCGGCCGGCTCCAGGTCGAGCACCTGGCCGCCACCGGACACCGGCACATCGGGTACGCGGGACCGGGTGACCCGCGCGTGCAGGCGTTCTACGACCTGCGGCTGGACGGCGCCCGCACGGCCTGCGTCGACCTGGGCCTGGACCTGCCGATCGTGCACGAGGTGCCGCTGGACGTCGCCGCGGCGGCGGCCGCGGTGCGTAGGTGGCGGGACGCGGACCCGCGGGTCACGGGGGTCTGCGCGTACAACGACGAGACCGCGTTCGCGCTGCTCGCCGGCGCGCGGGAGGTGGGCCTGGCGGTCCCCGCCGACCTCGCCGTGATCGGGGTGGACAACATCCCGCTGGCGCCGTTCACGCATCCGCCGCTGACCACGATCGACCAGAACGTCGCGATGTTCACCGGGCACCTCGCCGAAATGATCGTGAGCGGCATCGCCGGCAAGCACCCGCCGCGCGCCCCCGCTCCGAGTCGATTGCCCTGGTCATCCGCCAGTCGGCCTGAGTCACACCGGTCACCAGTCGATCAAATCCTGGTTAACTCTTGCGCCCCGTCCACACCGGGGCTACCTTACGGATACGTATCACTTCAACGTTTCAGTAATGCTCACGGGGGTTCGACCCGAGCGGAGTTTCCCTATGCGAAGACTTGTCTTGACGGCGGCCGCCACCGCCCTCACCCTCTTCGCCGCCGCTTGCGGCGGCGGCAGCGGCAGCAGTTCCAGCGGATCCGGCGCCGCCTCCGGCGGCACGCTCACCCTCGCCCCACTCGTCCAGGCCCAGCCGTGGGACCTCAAGGACGCCGGGCTCGGCAACAACACGCAGTACTACCAGCCGGTGTACGACTCGCTCCTGCGCCTGGATCCGCAGGCCAACCCGGTCGCCAACCTCGCCACCGAGTGGAGCTACGACGCCACCAACACGGTGCTGACGCTCAAGCTGCGTACCGACGTGAAGTTCACCGACGGCACCGCGTTCGACGCGAACGCCGTCAAGGTCAACCTGCTGCACACCAAGACCGGGACCAACGAGGCGGCCGGCCAGCTCAAGGCCGTCAAGACCGTCGACGCGGTGGACGCCAGCACCGCGAAGATCACGCTGTCGGTCCCCGACCCGTCGTTCGTGGCCAACCTGGGCTCGGTGGCCGGCATGATGGCCAGCCCCAAGGCGATCGAGGCCGGCACGCTGAAGACCGAGCCGGTCGGCTCCGGGCCGTACACGTTGGACAAGTCCGCGACCACGAGCGGCAGCGTCTACACCTTCGTCCGCAACCCCAGCTACTGGAACACCGCCGCCTTCCCGTACGACAAGATCGTGCTCAAGCCGCTGACCGACCCGACCGCCGTGCTCAACGCGCTGCGCTCCGGCCAGGTCAACGGCGCGGTGATCACCAACTCGAAGAACATCGCGCCGGCCAAGAGCAGCGGTCTGACCGTCACCGAGTACACGCCCGGCGATGTCGAAGGGCTGTACATCTGGGACCGCGGCGGCAAGATCGTCAAGGCGCTCGGCGACGTACGCGTCCGGCAGGCGCTCAACTACGCCTTCGACCGGGACGCGATCGTCAAGACCGCCCGGCAGGGCATGGGCCAGGTGACCGCGCAGGTCTTCAACCCCACCGGGTCGGCGTACGACGCGTCGCTGAACCAGAAGTACCCGTACGACCCGACCAAGGCCAAGCAACTGCTGGCCGAGGCGGGCTACCCCAACGGGTTCGAGGTCACCATGCCGGACCTGTCCGGCTTCTTCCCGGACCAGCAGGCGGCGCTGACCCAGCAACTGACGGACATCGGCGTCAAGGTCAAGCTCGACAAGGTGCCCGCGGACCAGGTCATCAGCTCGCTGCTGTCCGGCAAGTACGCGATGTCGTACTTCGTGCTCGCCTCGTTCCGGCCCTGGGACACCATCGTGATCCAGGCTCAGCCGGACTCGCTGTGGAACATCATGAAGTACTCCGACCCCACGGTCGACGGGCTGATCAAGCAGGCGCAGTCGGCCACCGGGGACGCGCAGGCCGCGCTCTACAAGCAGATCAACACCACGATGGTCGACCAGGCGTGGAACGCCCCGTGGGACTTCGTGGAGAACGCCTACGTGACCACCAAGGGCGTCGAGGTCACCCCGCAGGCGTACGCGGCGGTGCCACCGATCTACAACTTCAAGCCGGCCGGCTGACGTGATCGCCTTCCTCGTGCGCCGGATCGTGGCCGGCATCATCCTGGTCTTCGTCATCGCCACGGTGACGTTCGGCCTGATGAGCCTCACCGGTCAGGATCCGGCGCGCGCCATCACCGGGCAGACCGCGAGCCCGGAGCAGGTGTCGCAGAAGGCCGCCGAACTGGGGCTCGACCGGTCCCTGCCGGTCCGGTACGTCGACTGGCTGTCCCACGCGGTCCGCGGTGACCTGGGCTCCTCGTGGTTCACCAACGAGCCGGTCACCTCCGCGCTGAGCAACAAGCTGCCGGTCACGCTCTCCATCGTGCTGGCCGGCCTGCTGCTCTCCGCGGTCCTGTCCGTCGTCCTCGGGGTGGCCGCCGCGGTGCGCGGCGGCTGGCTCGACCGGGCGGTGCAGGGCCTGGCCATCCTCGGGTTCGCCGTGCCCAGCTTCCTCGTGGCGCTGCTACTGGCCCTGGTGGTGGCGGTGAAGCTGGGTTGGCTGCCGGCGACGGGCTACGTCCCGCTCGAACAGTCGCCCGGCGAGTGGCTCCGGTCGATCACCCTGCCGGCCGTCGCGCTCGCCGTCGGCGCGATCGCGGCGACCGCCCAGCAGGTACGCGGGTCCATGGTGGACGTGCTGCGCATGGACTACATCCGTACGCTGCGCAGCCGCGGCGTGAGCGAGCGCAGCCTGCTCTTCCGGCACGCGCTGCGCAACGCCGCCCCGCCCGCCCTCACCGTGCTGTCGTTGCAGTTCATCGGCCTGCTGAGCGGGGCGGTGGTGGTGGAGAAGGTGTTCGGCCTGGCCGGCATCGGCAGCGAGGCCAACTCGGCCGCCTCCCAGGGCGACGTGCCCATGGTGATGGGGGTGGTCGTGGTGATGGTGCTGATGGTGGTGCTGGTCAACCTCCTCATCGACATCGCGTACGGCTGGCTCAACCCGAAGGTGCGTGTCTCATGACCGTCCGCCGTCCCGGGCTCGCCCGCCGGCTGCTGCGCGACCCCGTCGCGATCGTCTGCCTCGCCGTACTCGGGCTGATCGTGGTGGCCAGCGCGCTCGCACCGGTCCTGAGTGGACACGACCCGAACACCTCGTCGCTGACCGACACGCTCGCGCCGATCAGCGGCGACCACCCGCTCGGCGCCGACGGCGTGGGCCGGGACGTGCTCGCCCGGCTGCTGTACGGCGGCCGCACGAGCCTGCTGGGCGCGCTCGTCGCGGTGGCCGTCGCGGTCACGCTGGGCGTGCCGACCGGGCTGCTCGCCGGCTACTACCGCCGGACCTTCGACGCCGTCAGCAGTTGGACGGCCAACCTGCTGATGGCCATCCCCGCGATCGTCGTGCTGCTGGTCGTGCTCGCCGTCGTCGGGCAGAACATGTACCTGGCCATGATGGTCTTCGGGGTGCTGATGGCGCCCGGCGTCTTCCGGCTGATCCGCGCCTCGGTGACGTCGGTCCGCGAGGAGCTCTACGTGGACGCCGCCCGGGTCTCCGGCCTCGGCGACGCCCGCATCATGCGCCGGCACATCCTGCCGGTCGTCATCGCGCCGACCATCATCCAGGCCGCCCAGATGTTCGGCCTGGCCATCGTCATCCAGTCCGGGCTCGAATTCCTCGGACTCGGCTCGGCCACCCAGGCGAGCTGGGGCGCGATGCTCAACGACGCGTTCGCCAACATCTACACCAAGCCCATCCTGCTGCTGTGGCCCGGCGCCGCGGTCGCGCTGACCGTCGCCGCCTTCGGGCTGCTCGGCAACGCCATGCGGGACGCGCTGGGCAGGCTTTCCAAGACGCCGGCCGGGTCCGCCCCGGCCCCCGCGTCGGCCACCGCCGCCTTGGACGACGACGGGCTTCTCGTCGTGCGCGACCTCCGGGTCTCGTACGCCACCGAGGTGGTCGGCGGGGTCTCGCTGACCGTACGCCGGGGCGAGGTGCTCGGGCTGGTCGGCGAGTCCGGCTCGGGCAAGACGCAGACGGCGTTCGCGGTCCTCGGGCTGCTGCCGCCGGAGGCGCGGGTATCGGGCCAGTTGGTCTTCGACGGCCAGAAGCTCAGCCCGGCGGCCGTGGCGAAGCTCCGCGGGCGGCGCATCGCGTACGTCCCGCAGGAGCCGATGTCCAACCTGGACCCGTCGTTCCGGATCGGCGCGCAGCTGACCGAGCCGATGCGCCGGCACCTGAAGCTCTCCCGGTCGGCGGCCCGCCGCAAGGCTCTCGACCTGCTCGCCCGGGTCGGCATCCAGGACCCGGAGCGGGTGTACGCGTCGTACCCGCACCAGATCTCCGGCGGGATGGCCCAGCGGGTGCTCATCGCCGGCGCCGTGTCCTGCGACCCCGACCTGCTGATCGCCGACGAGCCCACCACCGCCCTCGACGTGACGGTGCAGGCCGAGGTGCTGGACCTGATGCGCTCCCTGCAGAGCGAACGCCAGATGGGGATGATCCTGGTGACCCACAACTTCGGCGTGGTCGCCGACATCTGCGACCGGGTGGCCGTCATGCAGACCGGGCAGATCGTCGAGTCGGCGCCCGCGGCGGAGCTCTTCGCGAACCCGCAGCACCCGTACACCCGGATGCTGTTGGACTCCACGCTCGAAAACACCTCGCCGCGCGAGAAGGAGCCGGCATGAGCCTCCTTGAGGTAGACCAGCTCGTGGTGGAGTACCCGGGCAAGGGCTGGCGCCGGCCGGCGTTCCGGGCGCTGAAGGGCGTGTCGCTGAGCATCGGCACCGGCGAAACCCTCGGCCTGGTCGGCGAATCGGGCTCCGGCAAGACCACGCTGGGCCGCGCCGTCCTCGGCCTCGCGCCCGTCACCAGCGGCACGATCCGGTACGACGGGCAGGTCATCTCCGGGCTCAACCGGGCCCAGCGGCGCGCGCTCAGCGACGAGATCCAGGTCGTGTTCCAGGACCCGTACACGTCGCTGAACCCGGCGATGACCGTCAACGACATCCTTACCGAGCCGCTGCTGGTCACCGGCACCTCGCGGGCCGAGGCCGACCGCCGCGTCCGGGACCTGCTCGACCAGGTACGGCTGCCGTCGGATGCCGGGCAGCGACTGCCCCGCGAGTTCTCCGGCGGCCAGCGGCAGCGCATCGCCATCGCCCGCGCGCTGTCCCGCAACCCGCGGCTGATCGTCTGCGACGAGCCGGTCAGCGCGCTCGACCTGTCGACCCAGGCGCGGGTGCTCGACCTGTTCATCGAGATCCAGGAACGCACCGGAGTGGCGTACCTGTTCATCACGCACGACCTGGCCGTCGTGCGGCACATCAGCCACCGGGTGGCGGTGATGTACCACGGCGAGATCGTCGAGTCCGGCGACGCCGCGACCGTCACCCAGGCGCCCGAACACCCGTACACGCAACGGCTGCTGCTCGCCGCGCCGGTGCCCGACCCGCAACGGCAGGCACAGCGCCGCGCCGAACGCCAGCGGCTCGCTTTGTTGGAAGGACGCGCATGATCGACTTAGCCTCCCGGGTCGCCCGGCTCACGCTGGAGCAAAAGGTGCGCCTGCTGACCGGCGCGGACTTCTGGTCCCTGCACCCGGAGCCGGCGGTCGGTCTGGGCCGGCTGGTCGTCTCCGACGGCCCGGCCGGAGTACGCGGGGAGCGCTGGGACGAGCGCGACCCGTCGGCGAACGTGCCCTCCCCCACCGCGCTCGCCGCGACCTGGGACGAGGAACGCGTCGAACGCCTCGGGCGGCTGCTCGCCGCGGAGGCGCGCCGCAAGGGCGTACACGTCCTGCTCGCGCCGACGGTCAACCTGCACCGCACCCCGTACGGCGGCCGGCACTTCGAGTGCTTCAGCGAAGACCCGCTGCTGACCGCCCGGATCGGCGTGGCGTACGTGCACGGCCTGCAGCGGGCCGGCGTCGGCGCGACGGTGAAGCACTTCGTCGCCAACGACTCCGAGACCGAGCGCATGACGCTCGACGCCCAGGTGGACGAGCGGGCGCTGCGCGAGCTGTACCTGGCCCCGTTCGAGGCGATCGTCAACGAGGGCGGCGTGTGGTCGGTGATGGCCGCGTACAACGGCGTCAACGGCACGACCATGACCGAGAGTCCGCTGCTGCGCGAGATCCTGCACGAGGAGTGGGGCTTCGACGGCGTGGTCATGTCGGACTGGTTCGCCACCCGCTCCACCGAGCCGGCCGCGAACGCCGCGCTGGACCTGGTGATGCCGGGGCCGCACGGACCGTGGGGCGACGCGCTCGTGGCGGCCGTACGCGGCGGCAAGGTCGCCGAGTCTACTGTGGACGACAAGGTGCTGCGCCTGCTCCGCCTGGCCGCCCGGGTGGGTGCCCTCACCGATGCGCCTACGCCCCCGGCGGTGGCGGAAGCGGACATCGCCGTCGAGCTTCGGGACGCCGCGGCCGCTGGCTTCGTACTTGCCCGCAACGAGGATGCGCTGCTGCCGCTGGACCGGGCCGCGCTGCGTACGGTGGCGGTGCTCGGCCCCAACGCCAGCGTCGCCCGGACCCTCGGCGGGGGCAGCGCCACGGTCTTCCCGCCGTACACGGTGTCTCCTGTGGACGGTCTGCGTACCGCGCTCGGCGACGGCGTCGAGGTGACCCAGGCGATCGGCGTGCGCGCTCACACCCGTACCCCGGTGGCGCGGTCCACCTGGCTGGTGGCGCCCGACGGGCGGCCCGGCGTCGAGGTTCGATTCGTCGCCGCGGACGGGTCCGTCGTCGCCACCGAGCACCGCACCGGCGGGTCGTACACCTGGCTGGGAACGACTCTCCCCGAGGGGATCGCCCGCGTCGAGGTGCGCACCACGCTGCAGGCGACCGGGCCCGGACGGTACGAGGTCGGCTGCTCCGGCGTCGGCCGGTTCCGGCTGGCGCTGCGCGGCACCGAGGTCTTCGACACCACGCTGGCCCTGCCGGACGGCGCCGACATCGTCGAGGCGCTCATGACGCCGCCGCAGCGGACGCACCCGGTGCGGTTGGCCGCCGGCGAGACCGCGGACATCGTGCTCGTGCACGAACCGAACCAGCTGGGCATCGGGGTCATCTTCCAGCTCAACCTGGAGCCGCCGCACGGCACCGACGACGAGGAGATCGAGCGGGCGGTGGCGCTGGCCCGCGACGCCGACGTGGCGGTCGTGGTCGTCGGCACCACCGAGGAGGTGGAGAGCGAGGGCTTCGACCGGGGAACGCTGGCGCTGCCCGGCCGCCAGGACGAGTTGGTCCGGCGGGTCGCGCAGGCCAACCCGCGCACCGTGGTCGTGGTCAACGCCGGCGCGCCCGTGCTGCTGCCCTGGGCCGACGAGGTGGCGGCCGTGCTGCTGGCCTGGTTCCCCGGTCAGGAGTTCGGCAACGCGCTGGCCGACGTGCTGCTGGGCGTCGCCGAGCCGGGCGGCCGGCTGCCCACCACCTGGCCGCGCACCGAGCACGGGCTGCCGGACACCCGCCCGGTCGGCGGCGTCCTCAAGTACGGCGAAGGGCTGGCCGTGGGCTACCGGGCCGCCGTCGCGGACGGCGTGCGCTACCCGTTCGGCCACGGGCTCGGCTACACGACGTGGGAGTACGTGTCTGCCGATGCCGCTGGCGGCGTACTCCACGTCCGGCTCCGCAACACCGGCCCGCGCGCCGGCCGCGAGGTCGTCCAGGTGTACGCGAGCCGCCCCGGCAGCGCGATCGACCGCCCCTCGCGGTGGCTCGTCGGGTTCGCCGCCGTGACCGCCGGTCCCGGCGAGGAGGCCGTCGCGACGGTTGCCGTGCGGGAGCGGGCGTTCCAGCACTGGGACACCGAGCGGCATGCTTGGTCGGTGGAGCCCGGCGCGTTCCAGCTCCACATCGGAGGGTCGTCGGTCGACCTGCCGCTGTCGCTCACCACGGAGGCACTGTGATCACCCCACGCGCCAGAGTCATCACCGACAACGACTACTGCGGCGACCCGGACGGGCTGGTGCAGCTGGTGCACCAACTACTCTCCCCGTCGGCCGAGCTACGCGGCGTCATCGGCTCGCACCTCGCGGCGGACGACCCGTTCATGCCGGCGCCCGACACGGCGGCCCAGTCGTACCAGCGGGTCACCGAGGTGCTGTCCATCATGGAGCGCACCGTGCCGGCGTACCAGGGGTCCAATGTGGGGCTTGCCGACCGGCGGACACCGCAACCGTCCGCCGGTGCCGAGGCCATCGTCGCCGAGGCCATGCGCACCGACACCGACCTGCCGCTGTACGTCACGTTCGGCGGCGGGCTGACCGAGCTCGCCAGCGCGTACCTGATGGAGCCGCGCATCGCCGACCGGCTGACCGCGATCTGGATCGGCGGCCCCGAGCACCCGGACCTGGCGCCGCCGCCACCGGACACGCCCGGCCGCGAGTACAACCTCAACATCGACCCGCTGGCCGCCCAGGTCGTCTTCAACGAGTCGCCGATCCCGCTGTGGCAGGTGCCCCGCAACGCGTACCGGCAGGCGCTGGTCACCATGGCCGAGTTGGAGGTCCACCTCCGCCCGGCGGGCAAGATCGGCGCGCACCTGTACGACAGCATCTGCCGCGTCTTCGAACTGGCGTCCGGTGCCGGGCTCAACCTCGGCGAGACCTACATCCTCGGCGACAGCCCGCTCGTGCTCCTGTCGACGCTGCAATCCTGTTTCCACCCCGACCCGTCATCCAGCCGGTACGTCCAACGCCCCACCCCGCGCATCGACGACGACGGCAACTACCAGCCGCGCGAGGACGGCCGCCCGATCCGCGTCTACACCGACCTGGACATCCGCGTCATGGTCCAAGACTTCTACGCCAAGCTGGCCCTAGCCCGCTCGGCCTAGCCCGCCCGGCCCCGCTCGGACGCCGCCCCGCTCGGACGCGTCGATCAAGGACTTCCGCGTCGATCAAGGGCAAACGGCCGTGGTTTGGAGATCAAAGCACGACCATTCGCCCTTGATCGACGGGCAAGTCCTTGATCGACGGGCAAGTCCTTGATCGGCGCGGGCGGGGTCAGGTGGGGGTGGACATGAGGGTTTCGGCGGCGTCGACCAAGAGGCGGCGGGCGGAGCGGATGGCCGACAGGGTTTCCTGCAACAGGTACTCGGTGGTGAGCGGCCGGTCGGCGTACTCGGTGCCCAGCCCGACCGTGTCCAGGTCGACCCCGAACGGGAGGTAGAGCCGCCGCAGCCCGTCGAACGTCTGGAACGGCACGAACACCTGCGTGGTCACCACGAGCACGCGCTGCCCTAGCCGGGGCTGGGCGCAGCGCGCCCACAGGCCGAAGGTGTCCGAGGTGTCCGGACGGTACGGGGGCGGCCGGTGCTGGCCGACAGCACCGAGCCGATGACCCGGCCGTCGCTCTCGATCAGCGTCGCCTGCCGCTCGTGGGTGTACGCGGGCGGCGTCTCGTCGGCGCCCTCCGCGCCCTGGGCGAGCCACTTCGGGCACCGCTGGTCCGCGGACGGGCAGCCGCACAGGAAGGTGACCTCCGACGCGGCCAGCCCGAACTCGGCCCGGACCGCTCCGATCATGAGGCCGAACTCGTCGGTCGCCTCCGGGGCGTACTCGGCGGTCGCCACGTGCTCGGGCGGGTCCTCGATGAGGAACCGCGGGCTGCCCAGGAAGCTGATCTCGCCGAGATCCACGCCGGTCGCCCGGAACCGCGCCGCGAGGCGGGCGCGTAGCAGCGGCGACCGGTAGCCGCCGCCGAGCACGAGCGTCTTCTCGTAGCTGGCGAACCGCGGCGGCCGCGCCTCGACCAGCCCCAGCTCGGTGGTCAGCGCGAGCACGCGCGCCCGCGTCTGCTGGCTGAACGCGCCGTCCACGGCCTGCGACCGTTCCCGGTAGCCGGATCCGTCGCGGGTCCGGAAGTTGAAGTGCGCCGCCGCGGTGCGCTCGACGGACAGCGTGCGGCGCAGCACCTCGACCTGGTCGGGCGTCAGGCCCCGCGGCACGGAGTCCGCCGCCTGGAACACCGCCTCCAGCCACTCCGGCAGCTCCTCGTTGAGGTGCAGCCAGCTCGTCCAGTCGGCCGGCGGCGCCGCGGTCGCCTGGTCGAACAGGCCCAGCAATCCGGCCATCGGATCGCTGGACATCCACTGCTCGACGGTGGCGAACGCGTGCGCCGCCCGCTCGACCGTGTTCGGTGCCGCCGCTGCCGTGGGCAAGGTCGCGTCCGTCACGCCCCGCACAGTACCGCGCGGAGGTCAGCCGGTTGCGGCACGCCGTTCGGCCTGGTCATCGTATGTGTTGAACATCGTGGACTCCGTACCGGCGCAGCAGGGTGAGCGTGGCGTCGCCTCGTCAACGACGTCCTCGTTTTCGTTCGCTACGACCGCCCTCGCGGCCGACTCGGCCCAGCTCATTCCCCAACCTTCCCCGCAGTTGTGCTCCTGCAAGTAAGTCCCGGATGGCGTGCGACAACTCGTTTGATCGGCGCATCAGTTCATCCAAATGATTGAGCACCATTGACTACCGAGAGTCATGGTCACATCACAGTGGACGTTCCCGGTCGTGCTGACGTCGTGCTGATCCGGTGCGAAGACCCGACCCGCACGCTGCCGGTGGCCGTTGACCACGGCCCCCGGCCGGACCCGCGGCCGGTTCGGCACCGGTTCAGGAAGGACCATCATGAACAGACGCACCAGCCTCGCGGCCGCGGCCATCACCGCGGTGGCATCGGTAGGACTGGCGCTCGCCGCCGCGACGCCCGCCCACGCCGCCGGACCCTGCGAAGAACCGACCGTCGCGGGCCTCGTGATCAACGGCGGCCCCGGCGCCGACGTCCTGATCGGAGGCGCCGGCAGCGACACCATCAACGGGTTCGGCGGCAACGACATCATCCTCGGCCTCGGCGGCGACGACATCCTCAACGGCGGCGACGGCGACGACGTGATCGACGGTGGCGACGGCCTCGACACCGTCAACGGGCAGAACGGCGACGACGACCTCTCCGGCGGCCGCTGCAACGACGACGTCAACGGCAACAACGGCGACGACTGGGCCGACGGCAACGACGGCGCCGACACGATGAGCGGCGGCGACGGGCCCGACAACGTCAACGGCAACGACGGACCCGACACGGTGGACGGCAACGACGGCGACGACGGTCTGACCGGCGGCAACGGCGACGACGTCGTCAGTGGCGGCAACGGGGTGGACAACGCCGTCGGCGACGACGGCGCGGACGAGGTCTACGGCAACGACGACGCCGACACCGTGAACGGCGGGAACGGGGCGGACTACCTGCGCGGCGGCAACGGCGACGACCTGGTCCTCGCCGGCGACGGCGAGGACGACGCGGCGGGCGGCGACGGTGCGGACTCCGTACACGGCGACGACGCCGACGACGTGCTGGCCGGCAACGACGGACCCGACCTGCTCTTCGGCGGGTTCGGCACCGACGACGGCGACGGTGGCCTGGGCAACGACACCTGCTTCGCGGACGTGGAGAACCCGACGAGCTGCTGACGCAAGCCACGCCCCGCCCGACCGCGGACACCGGCCGGGCGGGGCGTTCCGTCGAGCGGCCGGTGAAGCCGGATTGAAGCCGGCGGGCGCTACGGTCACCGCGTGTCGCGCCGGACGGCCGTTGCAGCGGGATTGCAGCGGTTCTCCAGCCACCCGGGTCAGCATGCCCGCTGAGCTCGGCGAGCGGAGGATCGGTGACCGACATGGTGTTGCTCAGCGACGAGCGGATCGCCGCGGTGCCCGTACGGGACCGCGGTGAGCCGCTGGTCGACCTGCGAACGGTGGGAGAGCTCGAGGTGGACGACCTGCAGGCCGACCCCGACGGCTGGTACGCCCGGGTGCGCGCCGGGGTCGCGGAACGCCTGCGTACCGCCCAACGTGCCCTACCCGCCGGGTACCGGCTGGTGGTCGTCGAGGGCTACCGGCCGCCGGAGTTGCAGCGGCGGTACTTCGACGAGCACGTCGCGCGCCTCACCGAGCGGTACGGCGGCTTGCCGGCGCGCCTGGTACGCGAGCGGGCCAGCGCGTACATCGCGCCGCCGGAGGTGGCACCGCATCCGACCGGTGGCGCGGTGGACGTCACGCTGCGCGGCCCGGACGGGTCGCTGTGCTGGCTGGGCACCGAGGTGAACGCGTCGCCCGAGGACAGCGACGGGGCGTGCTACACGGACGCGCCGAACATCTGCGCGCGGAGCAGCGCCAATCGCGCGACGCTGCGGGCCGCGATGGCCGCGGGCGGCTTCGTCAACTACCCCACCGAGTGGTGGCACTGGTCGTACGGGGAGCGGTACTGGGCGTTCGTGACCGGCGCGGCATCCGCGCGGTACGGCCCGCTGGCGCCGGCATGGGGGGTCGATGGAGTTCCGCCTCCTCGGCACGCCTGAGGTTTGGCTGGACGGCCGGCGGCTGGAGTTGAGCCCCGGCAAGCCGATGGCGCTGCTGGTGGCCGGCCTGCTCCGGGCGAACCGGATCGTGTCGACGTCGTCGCTGGTGGACGCGATCTGGGGCGATGCCCCGCCGGCGACCGCCGCCGGGCTGGTCCAGTCGTACGTGTCGCACCTGCGGCGCAGCCTGCACACCGGCGGCCGGCAGGTCATCGTGACCCGCCCACCCGGGTACCTCTTCGACGTGGCCGCGGACGCCGTCGACGTGGCCCGGTTCGAGGCCCTCACCGCCGACGGGCGCGCGGCGGCGGCCGGCGGCCGGTACGGGCCGGCGGCCGAGATGCTGCGGTCGGCGCTGGCGATGTGGCGGGGACCCGCGCTGGACGGCCTCACGAGCCCGGTCCTGCGGCAGGCGGCCGACGGTTTGGAGGAGCTGCGCCTGACCGTCACCGAGGAACGGGTCGACGCGGAGCTGCGGCTGGGGCGGCTGGCCGCGCTCGCCGCGGAGCTCGCCACGCTGGTGACCGCGTACCCGCTGCGGGAGACGCTGCGCGCGCAACAGATGCTCGTGCTGTACCGGCTGGGCCGGCAGGCCGACGCGCTGGAGGCGTACCGCAAGGCCCGGCAGGTGCTGCGCGAGGAACTGGGCGTGGAGCCCGGCGTGGAACTGCGCCGGTTGCACCAGGCCATCCTGACCGAGGACCCGTCCCTGGCACCGCCGGCCGTCGGGGACGTCACGGTCGCCGCGCCCGACGAACCGGCCGAAGACGCCGACCGCGGCGCACCGGCCCGGGTACCCCGGCAGCTGCCGACCCAGCCGGGCGAGCTGATCGGCCGCGACCGGGAGGCGGCGGTGCTCGTCGCGGCGCTGCGCGGCGCGGCGGCCGGCGACCGGGCCATGTGCTGCGCCATCACCGGCAAGGCGGGCAGCGGCAAGACCGCCCTGGCGAACGCGGTCGCCCACGCGGTGAGCGAAGCGTTCCCGGACGGCCAGCTGTACGCCGCGTTCGGCGGAACCGGAAGCGGAGCCGGAGCCGGGATGGCGGAGGCCCGCGAGGTCCTCGGCGCGTTCCTGCGCGCGCTCGGCGAACCGGCGGCGCAGCTACCCGAGTCCATTGAGGAGCGAGCCGCCCTCTTCCGCAGCCGCACCGCCGGACGCCGGGTGCTCGTCGTGCTGGACAACGCCGGCTCGGAAGCGCAGATCCGGCCGCTGCTACCGGCCCACGCCGGCAGCGCGGTGCTGCTCACCAGCCGCACCGCACTACTGGGCCTGGAGGCCCAATGGCACCTCGCGCTGGACGTACTGCGGCCGGACGACGGGCTCAAGCTGCTGTCCCGGCTGGCCGGGGACGACCGGGTGGCGGCCGAGCCGGACGCGGCCGAGGAGATCGTCCGGCTGTGCGGCGGCCTCCCGCTGGCGATCCGCACGGTCGGCGCCCGGCTGGCCCTGCGGCAGCGGTGGCCGCTCAGTGTGCTGGCCGGCCGGCTCCGCGACGAGCACCGGCGCCTCGACGAGCTGGTGGCCGGCGACCTGGAGGTACGGGCCAGCCTGCAACTGAGCTACGGCAGCATGGCCGACCCGGTCCGGCTGGCCTTCCGCCGGCTCGGCGTGGTCGGCCCGGCCCAGTTCTCCCCCTGGCTACTCGCCCCGCTGCTCGACGTGGGCGCCGACAAGGCCGAGTACGTCGCCGACCTGCTCACCGACGCCCTGCTCATCGACGCCACCGGGATCACCGGCGACGGCCAGCCGCGCTACGGCATCCACGAGCTGACCCGCCTGTTCGCCCGCGAACGCGCCGACGCCGAAGAGCCCGTCGATGAGCAGCGCCGGGCGCTGACCCGCCTCGCCGAGTCGCTGCTGAGCATGGTCGAGGAGGTGCGGACGCGTACGCCGAGCGACGCCCAGACGTGGCTGGACCAGGAGCGCTCCCTGCTCGTCCAGACCGTCGTCCGGGCCAGCCAGCTGGGCCTGCACCGGCCGGCGTGCCAGCTGAGCGCGGCGCTGCTGTCCTCGTTCCGGCTGCGCAACAGCTTCGACGCGTGGTGGCGCACGCACGACGCGGCACTCACCGCCGCCAAGGCCGCGGGCGACCGGCTCAGCGAGGCCATCCTCCTACGTGGACTCGGACATCTCCGGTACGAGCAGGACCGCCTGGACGACGCCGTGGCGTACTACGACGGCGCGCTCTCCCTCTTCCGGGCCGAGGGCGACCCGCGCGGCGAGGCCGACTGCCTCATCGGCATGGCCGCCGCACACCGCGAGCGGGGCCGGTTCGGGCCGGCGCGGGACCTGCTCGCGGACGCGGGCCAGATCTGCGCACGCCTCGACGACAGCGCCGGCCTGGCCGAGTGCGCGTACGGCATCGGCTACATCGACCGGGAGGTCGGCGACTTCGCCGGCTCCCTGGCGGCGCTGGACCGCGCGCTGGCCGCGTACCGGACGGCCGGCGACCCCCGTGGCGAGGGCCTGACCCTGCGCTCGATGGCCATCACCCACCGGGCCGCCGGTGCGCTAGCCGACGCCGAACGGCTGTCGGTGCGGGCGATCGCCGTGCTCACCGACATCGGCGACGAGCTGCTCCTGGCGTACGGCCGGCAGAGCCTGGCGAAGGTCCACATGAGACAAGGACGGGGCGAGCTCGCGGCCGAGCCCTTGCGGGACGCGCTCGCCGTCTGCACCGCGCTCGACGACCGCTTCGGCGTGGCCCTGGTGAACCGGACCATCGGCGAGCTGCACCTGGCCAGCGGCGACCTCGACCGGGCCGTCGAGCCGTTGTACGCCGCGCGGGCGTGCTGGGCCGCGATGGGCCTGGACCTCTTCCGCGCCCGCGCCGAGCGGGACCTCGCGGAGCTCCACCGGCGCCGCGGCGACCACGCCACCGCGGGCGAGTTGCGCGCGCAGGCGCTCGCCACGTTCGAGCGGTACGGCAGCCGGGAGCGGGCCGAGCTGGCGGCACCGCGGGACTGAAGCGCGCCTGCGGCGGCGGTGCAGGCGCTTTGCAGGGCTTCTGCAGCGGCGAGATCCACCGTGTTGACACGACGCAATGAACGTCGATCGCCAACAGGAGGAATCTCGTGTCGATTCGGGGATATCGAGGAATAGGGCGGCGGCTGATCGGCGCCCTGGTCATCGCCACAGCGCTGTCCGGCGCTGCGGTGACCGCCGGGGTGGCCCACGACGTGGCCGGCGGCGCGCAGTACGCGTACGCGGCGACCACCCGGGCCACCATCGCCGCCACGGCCAACGCCGAGGTGGGCAACAGCGAAGACAACGGCGGCTGCCTGAAGTACGGCCCCTGCAGGACGTACGAGTGGTGCGCAATGTTCGCCCAGTGGGTATGGCGAACCGCGGGAGTGTCGCCCACCATCGACACCTGGGTCGCGACCAAGGTCGGGACGTGGGGCATCGAGCGCGGCCTGTTCAAGCGGCGCCCCGCCGGCCAGGCCGGCAACCCGCTTCCGGGGGACATCGTCGTCTACGGCGAGCCCGGTTCGGGCGAGGGCGGCCACGTGTCCATTGTGTACTCGGTGAACGGCGACGGCACGATCACCACGATCGACGGCAACTACAGCGAGGCCGTGGCGCGCCGGACCATCAACCCGGTCACCGCCCGCGCCGGCGCCCGGAACGTGCTGATCTCCGGGTACGTCACGCCGCCCGGGGTCGTCGACGCGCCACCGATTCCGTCCGGCCCGATGTACCACCAGGTCCGGTTCGCGGACGGGTCCGGCTGGTCCGGCTTCCAGCCGCTGGCCGGCTACGGCACCGCCCAGCAGGGCCGGGCCCGCGACATGGCGGTCGCCGGGATGCCCGACGGCTCCGCCCAGGTGCTCATCATCGGCGCCGACGGCGGCGTCTACCACGAGATCCGCAACGCCAACGGCACCTGGACCGGCCTGCAGCCCTTGCCCGGCATGGGCACCACCGCCACCGCGCTGGGCAGCCGGGTCGCGATCACCGGCCTGCCGGACGGCTCGGCGCAGGTCCTCATCATCGGCGCGGACGGCGGCGTGTACCACCAGATCCGCAACGCCAACGGCACGTGGACGGGCTTCCAGCCGCTGGCCGGCATGGGCACCCCCACGATGGCGCACGGCAGCGACGTGGCCATCGCGGGCCTGGAGGACGGCTCGGCGCAGGTGGTCATCGTCGGCGCGGACGGCGGTGTCTACCACCAGATCCGCAACGCCAACGGCACGTGGACCGGCTTCCTGCCCCGTCCGGGCATCGGCACCACTGACACCGCGAAGGCGAGCCGGGTCGCGATCGCGGGCCTGGAGGACGGTTCGACGCAGATGCTCATCGTCGGCGCCGACGGCGGGATCTACCACCAGGCCCGCTACCCGTACGGCCACACCCAGTCCGACCCCGACGCTCCGGACGTCGTCCGGGTCTGCCAGGTCGAAACCGGCTGCTGGAGCGGCTTCGCGCCGGTACAGGGCATGGGCACCACGGACACCGCCCACGGCAGCGACGTCACCATCGCCGGCCTGCCGGACGAGTCGGCACAGATCGCCATCGTGGGCGCCGACGCCGGCATCTACCACGAGACCCGCGACGCGGACGGCGTCTGGAGCGGCTTCCAGCCCCTGCCCGGCCTGGGCACCCCGGAGACGGCGCGCGGCACCAACGTCGCCCTCGCCGGCCTGCCCGACGGCAGCGCCCAACTCACCATCGTCGGCCCGTACTAAACAGCACCCGCGGAAGAGAGAACGCTCATGCGTATCCGTCGAATAATCCACACCGCGTCGCTCGGCGTACTCGCCGTCGCCGCCGCGCTGACCACCGGTGTCCAGCCGGCCAGCGCCAGCCTGCAGACCGACTACATCGCCGTCGCGGGTCCAGCCGCCCAGACGGTCATGCAGCAGTACGACATCCCCGCGTCCGTCACGGTGGCACAGTCCATCCTGGAGTCCAACTGGGGACGGAGCGGACTGTCGGCGAACGACCGGAACTACTTCGGCTTCAAGTGCACGACGGCCACCAACCCCGGACCGATCGCGATCGGCTGCCATGACTACCCGACCACGGAGTGCACCCCGACCTGCCACACCGTGCACGCCTACTTCCGGGTGTACACGTCGATGACGGACTCGTTCCGCGACTACGGCCGGCTGCTCACCACTAGTTCCAGCTACGCGGACGCGCTGCCGTACCGGCACGACCCGGACCGCTTCATCCAGGAGATCGCCAACCCGTACGCCACCGATCCCGACTACGCCAACAAGGTCATCAACCTGATGCGGACGTACGACCTGTACCGCTTCAACAGCGGCGTACAGGTGGGTGGACCGATGTATCACCAGGTCCGGTTCGCGGACGGGTCCGGCTGGTCCGGCTTCCAGCCGCTGGCCGGCTACGGCACCACGGCGCAGGGCAGCGCACGGGACATGTCCGTCGCCGGGATGCCCGACGGCTCCGCGCAGGTGCTCATCGTCGGCAACGACGGTGGGGTCTACCACGAGATCCGGAACGCCAACGGCACCTGGACCGGCTTCCAACCGTTGCCCGGCATGGGCACCACCGCCACCGCACAGGCCAGCCGGGTCGCCATCGCCGGCCTGCCGGACGGCTCGGCGCAGGTCCTCATCATCGGCGCGGACGGCGGCGTGTACCACCAGATCCGCAACGCCAACGGCACCTGGACGGGCTTCCAGCCGTTGGCGGGCATGGGCACCACCGACATGGCCCGCGGCAGCGACGTCGCCATCGCCGGCCTGCCCGACGGCTCGGCCCAGGTGCTCATCGTCGGCACCGACCGCGGCGTCTACCACCAGATCCGCAACGCCAACGGCACGTGGACCGGCTTCCAGCCACGCCCCGGCGTCGGCACCACGGACACGGCACAAGCCAGCCGGCTCGCCATCGCCGGCCTGCCGGACGGTTCGTCGCAGATGCTCATCATCGGCGCCGACGGCGGCGTCTACCACCAGGCCCGCTACCCGTACGGCCACACCCAGTCCAATCCCGACAGTCCGGACGTCGTCCGGGTCTGCCAGGTCGAAACCGGCTGCTGGAGCGGCTTCGCGCCGGTACAGGGCATGGGCACGACCGACACCGCCCACGGCAGCGACGTCACCATCGCCGGCCTGCCGGACGAGTCCGCGCAGATCGCCATTGTCGGCGCCGACGGTGGCATCTACCACGAGATCCGCAACCCGGACGGCGCCTGGACCGGCTTCCAGCCGCTGCCCGGCCTCGGCACCACCGAAACGGCCCGCGGCATCAACGTCGCCCTCGCCGGCCTGCCCGACGGCAGCGCCCAGCTCACCATCGTCGGCCAGCGCTGACCCTCGATAGAAAGCTAGAAAACCAGGCGGGTGCGGCCCAGTGGGCCGCACCCGCCACTCTAGTGTCGGGCCACGCTCGGACCGGGCAGGTGAAGCCGGGCGTAGGCGCTGTCCGGATCGGCGGAGAGCCGGGCGTAGGTACCCCGCTCGACGAGCCGGCCGTTCGCGAACACCGCGACCTCGTCGGCGGCCCGGGCGGCGGCCGGGCGGTGCGTGATCAGGATCGTGGTACGGCCGCGGGCGACCACCGCGAACGCCTGGTCGATCCGGGCGCGCAGCACCGGGTCGTCGTCCGTGCAGTCGGTGACCACCATGACGTCGGGCCGGTACAGGTAGGCGTGGGCCAGCGCCACCAGGTACTGCTCCGCGGCGGACAGCGTGTGCCGATCCCGGCCCCGGCCGACGAGCGTGTGCATGCCGCGGTCCAGCTCGTCGAGCCATCCGGTGAGGCCGAGGTCGGCGCACGCGCCGGCGACCTGGGCGTCGGTGACCCCTGGCAGGCCGAGCCGGATGTTGTCCGCGACCGTCCCGGCTATCACGAACCCGTTGCGGGGCAGCGACAGCACCCGCGGGCGCAGCGACGCGAACGGCACCCGGGTCAGCGGCACGCCGCCGAGCAGCACCCGGCCGGCGTCCGGGTCGGCGATGCGGGTGAGCAGGTCGGCGACGGCCGGGTGGCCCGCACCCGGCGTACCCACGAACGCCATCAGCCGCCCCGCCGGGATGTCCAGGTCGACCTCGGCGAGCCGGCGGCCACCGCCGGTGTCGCAGCAGACCGACTCGAAGCGGATCCCGACCGGGCCGGGCGGGAGCGCCACGCCGTCCGCGCCGGGATCGCGTACCCCGGGAAGTGGCGCGTCGAGACGGCGCAGGCCGTCCGCGGCCTGCCGCGCCTCCCCGATGGCGCCGGCGATCGCCTGCGCCGGGTGCACGAGCGTGACCGCGAGCAGGGCGACGGCGATCGCCCGGCCGATCTCCAACCGGCCCTCGATGCTGAGCGCCAGGCCGGTGCCCACGGCGAGCGCCACCGCGACGGCGACGCTGAACTCGCGCAGCCCGGTGAGCGCGGCGCTGGCCCGCACCGCAGCCACCGCGGCCTCGTCCCGGGCGCGCAGCGCCTCGTCGATGCGCTGTTCCGCCGCCCGCCGGGCGGCCGCCGCCCGGTGCATCGGGGCGGTCAGGAGCACCGCGCGGGAAACGACCGCGAGCTGCTCGTCCTTCGCCGTTGCCCGGGTGCGGGCATTGGCCAGCCGCCGCTCGACGAGCCGGGCGCCGACGACCAGCGGGGCGAGACCGGCGTACGTCGCGATGGTGATCAGCGGGGAGTACACGAGCATGGCGATGGTGGTGAACAGCACCTGTACGACGGCGGCGGGCAGCGCGTAGTTGTCCCACCTGACGTAGCAGGACACGCCGTCCACCTCGGCGGCCAGCCGGTCGAGCAGGGCGCGCCGGTGCTGGCGTACCTGGGCCGGGGTCAGCGCCCGGACGGCGCTCAGCGTCCGGTCCCGGACGGCCGCCAGTTTCCGCTCGGTCCACTCCGACAGCCGGACGCTCAGCAGGTACGCGGTGGCGCCCCCGGCGGCGAGCACCAGCATGACGGAGGCGGCGAGCGAGCCCGCGGCGCCCAGCGGTACGCGGTGGTCCACGACCAGCTCGACGACGATCGCGACGACGACCCGGCCCGCGGCGGCCGCGCCAGCGGCGAGCCCGCCTACCACGAAGAGCCTGGCCAACCAGGTCGACCACTGGGTACGCATGAAGGGCCGGACCGGAAGCACGGCTCGGGAAAGGAACGCGGTCACGCGGCGACCTCCTGTCGATCGGCCTCGGGCAGTGTGATGGCACCGACGCCCGGCTTTCCTGGCCCACTCCGCGGTGGGCGGGGGCCCGGCGGATGGTGGTCCGGCAGGCGTGGCACGTCGTCCCGCCGCGACGGAGCACGGCGTACGCCCTCGGCGCGGCGGCCAGCAGGGCGAGGCGGTCGACGCAGTGGTGCCGCTCGGTCGCCTCGGTCGCCGCGGTGTCGGCGCAGGTCGGACCGTCCACAGCGGACGGTTCCCGGTCGCCCTCGGCGATGCTGACGACCGCGGCGTACCCGGGCACGTGCTCGAGCAGCCAGTCGTGCGGACCCCGGGCGGCCACACAGCCGCCGTCGAGGTGCACGACCTCGTCGGCCAGCGCCAGCACCGCGCGCCGGTTGGTGACGACCAGCGCGGAGACGTACGGCGCCGCGCGCAACTCCGCCGCGATGGCCGCCTCCTGCGCCGCGGGCAGCGGCCGGTACGTGTCGTCGACGACGATCAGATGCGGCCCGTCGCGGACCGCGCGGATCGCCCGCCGCACCTGGTCGAGGTCGGCGGTGACCCACGTGATCCGCGCGGCGAGCGACTCCTCGGTGAGCTCCCGCAGGTCGGCGCCGTCCAGCATGACCGCGCCCGAGGTCGGGTCGACCAGGCGGCCGGCCAGCGAGGTGATGGCGATGCCGAGTTCCGTGTCCGCACCGCAGATGGCGACCGTACGCCCGGGCGGCACGGTGAAGTTGAGGCCGGTCAGCAGCGTCCGCCCGCCCGGCGCGTCGAGCCCGACGTCCTCGAAGCGCAGCGTGCCCAGCTTCCCGGGTCCGCCCGCCGGCAGCGTGACCGAGCCGTACGCCATGCCGCCGGTGTGTCGGTTCCGGCGCTGTACGCGGTGCCAGCGCACGACGCTGGCGGGCAGCTCGCCCAGCAGCCATGCCGCTGCCCGTATGGGCAGCGCCAACCCCATGAACAGGAACGCGGCGGTCACCACCGCTACGGCACCGCCGTCGCCGTCGCCGGCCCGCCACATGGCCAACGGCACGACCGAGATCGTGCCGAGCACCGGCAGCAGGTCGAGCACCTGCGTGAACCGGGTGCGGAGCGCGTCGAGACGCACCCGCTCGTCGCACAGCGCGGACGAGGCGGTCGCGAACCTCCGGCCCGCGCGCCCCTCCCCCGCGGCGCCGGCCGCGGCCCAGTCGACGCTCTCGGCGGCCGCGGCGCGCACGCCGGTGGCGAGCGTGCCGATCCGCCGCGACGGCCGGGTGAGGCGGTACAGGTACAGCAGGCTGACGGTGACGATGACGGCCAGGACCGCCGCCCCGGCGGCGCCGACGACCCAGTCGATGAGGAGCATGACGGCCACGGCGCCGATGGCGACCACCGCGGTGCCGAGGACGAACGGCAGGGCGGTCACCGGGTACCACAGGCGCTCCCGGTCACCCCGCACAACGGCGAGCGCCTGCTCGGAGAAGTGCCCGTCCGCCCACTGCTGCGGGCGGCGCAGGTACGCGTGCACGGCGGCCGTCCGGTCGGCCGCCGCCAGGCTGATCTGCGCCCGCTCGGTCGCCACCCGGGCCGTGTAGATCCCGGCACCGCGGAGCACACCGAGCACCAGGATCCCGCCGACGGCCGCGATGACCAGCCCGATCCCGGCGGACGGGGCCGTGCCGGGGTCTCGCGCGACCTCGCCGAGCCCGACCGCCCAGACCACCGGGGCCGCCCCGGCCACGACGGTCGCCGCGAGCGCGGCCGCGAACCACCACCGGCCGCCCTCCAGCGCGTGCCGGACCATGCCGTACGCCTCGACCCGCAGCCGGGCCGTGAACGGGGCCGGGCGGGCGCGGCGGCCGGGTTGGCGCGGCGACGGCGCGGGCGCCGAGCGCGCGCTCGGCGGGGTCGGCTGCGCCGCCGGTGCCTGCACCGGCCGGTGACAGACCAGGATCTCGCGGGCGAGCAGGACCGCGAGCGGCGTGAACGCCTCCGGGCGGGCGCCGGCCTCGGCGACCAGGCTCTCCAGGACCGCGATCGCGGCCTCGCCGTGCTCGACGTCGCCGCACAGCCGCCCCATCCGCGCCACCCCCTCGTTCTGCATCGCCGGTACCGGGCTGGTCAGCTCGTTCAGCGCGGTGAGGTACGCGATGTACGCCGCGTCCGCACCGCGCCTGTCGGCGGTGGCCAGTAGCCCGGCCACCGCGGCGGCGTCGACGTCGTCCGGCGCCAGCGGGATCGCCGCGGGCGCCTCCTCATGGTTTGGCCCGCCTGGTTCGATGCCGGCCATCGTTCGCTCGTCGTTCATTCCATCCCTCGTCGTCCTCGGATCTTGTCCCGGAAGCATCGGCGTCTTGAGCGGACGGTCTCGATCGGAATGCCGTGCCGCTCGGCGATCTCCGCGTCGGAGAAGCCGGCAGCTTGGTCGATGACTGCGGCTTTGGTCACCGGATCCGCACCGGCGAGCAGCGCAGCGGCGTGCGCGGCGTCGTCGACGCGGTCGAATTCGCTGCGTGCCGGCACGGAGCCGGCCTCCGCCTCGATGTCGTCGGTCAGCCCCGCGGCCCGGATGCGACCGCGCTCGGCCCGCCACGCGTCCAGACAGTTCGGCAGGTGCAGGGCCACGCCGTTGACGAGGTGGGTGAGCGGGGTGTTCCCGCCTTCCGGCCGCCACGCGTTCCCGTGGCCCATCCGGACATGTTCCTCGAAGGTCCGCATCGCGTCGCCGAGGAGCGTTCCGGCCAGTTCCCTGAACTCGTCCGGAGTAGGGAACTCACCGGCCAGCCAGGCGTACGGAACGCCCAGCCGCCGCGCGCGTTTCACGAGTTCCGCCAGGTCCAATCCGAGCACCTGGCGGAACGCCGCCTCCATCAGCGCGGATCGGAACGCGTCCCAGTCCGGGCCACGAAAGCCGTCCGTGCGCAGCTTCTCCCACTCTCTATGGATCTCATCTCCCTCCTTCATTTTGATCAACTCCCGCACTCGCCACATGGAACGCGGGGTGGGACCTTCGGTGGTTGGACGTCCAGGCCGGGGTTTGGTCCGCAGGCTCGTCCGGGCTGAAGTGCGTGATCGCAAGCTCCTCGCGCGGGGACTGGTCAAGGTCTATGGGTCGTACCGGGGTATCCGAGCGGTGCTGCCGAAGCCCTATGTAGGCGAGCGCGCAGGAATGGGAGTGACTCAAGTCACAAAATCTCCGGCATATGCGCACATATAAGGAGAGGTTGGCGAGGCCGCGACGGCAATCGCAGTACTACCCGACGGCAGTACTACATGAGGGAATTGAGGAAGCAGTGCAGAACACGGTGCTTGTCACCCGAAGGTTGGGCGCGAACGCCCACGGCAGCCGGTGCTACTCCCCAGCGCGTGCCCGAACATCTTCGAGCTCAACACGGGCGACTACCTCGCGGTGGGCCGCGACGTCACGGCGTACATGCGGCGCCTGCTGCCGGTGGACGCCGGCTGCGCCGAGGACGAGGCGATCGTGCTGCTGCCGCAGCGGGTCGTGGTCCTGGCCGCGCCGGAGATCCTCGCGGCCTGACCGTCCACGTAGGCCGGTGACACGCCGGGGTGCGGTCAGGCGGCCGCGCCCCGGTCGAGGTCGCGGTAGACCTCGTCGCCGAGCCGGGCGATCCGCGCGTCCTCGGTGCCGTCGATCACCATCGCCGCCCGCTCCGCCGCCGCGGCGGCCCAGTAGCGGCGCATCACCGGACTGGTCAGCAGGTGCCGCAGCTGCCGCCGGACGGCCTCGTCGGAGTCGCCGGCGACCGTCATGGCGAGCGCGACGTGCTGGAAGATCAGGTTGGCGTAGATCAGCTGGCGCCGGTCGGCCGGATCCGCCGCGGCCGGCGGGTGCGGCCAGACGTCCGCGAGCGCCGGATCGTCGATGCTCATCCGCACAAGCTCGAAGTGCAGCATCCGCATGCTCGCCTCCGCGCTCCGGCGCAGCTCCTCGCTCGACCGCTCGATGGCGTCCCGCTGCAGCCGCAGCTCGGACTGCTGCACGCGCAGCTCGCGGAACTGGATCCAGAGCGTCACGATGAGCGCCGCGAACGCCAGCCCGGACAGCAGGCTGTCGAGCACGCCGAACGACTCGCCGACGTTGGCCCACCGGCTCCACGCCTCCGGGCTTTCCATCCCGGCGATCGCGGCGGCGACCACGACGCCCGCCGCCACGATCGTGATCACGAGCATCAGCGCCACCACCATGGCACCGGCGGCCATCAACAGCCGGCTGCTCCCACCCTGCCCGCCCGCACCCACACCCATCGCCCACCACCCACCCGCGACGCTCCGTGCATGGACAAGTATGAGCGAGTAGCGCTACGCGTCCGCGCGGCCGGCTGGCACACTCGGTCACGTGAGCGGCGACGTGATGGCGGTGGACGGCGAGTTGGAGAGCCTCAGCCTGGTACAGCTGGCGGTGACCCGGCTGCGGCGGGAGCTCCTGTCCGGCAAGACCGAGCCCGGCGAGCGGCTGGTCGAGGAGCAGCTCACCCGCCGCCTCGGCATCAGCCGGGCGCCGCTGCGGGAGGCCCTCCGGCTGCTGGCCGAGCAGGGACTGGTCGAGCACGTGCCGCGCCGCGGGGTACGGGTCGCCACGCTGTCCGACCGGGACGTGCGCGAGCTGTACACCGTACGCGATGTCCTGGAACGGCATGTCGTGGAGACGGCGCTGCCGGTGCGCCGGGAGGCCGACCTGGCGGGCATGCGGGCCGCGCTGGACGAGATGGCCGAGGCGACCCGCGGCGGCGACCGGCTGCGGATCGCGGAGGCGCACCGGCGCTTCCACGTGGCGCTGGTCGCGCTGGCCGGCAACCGGCAGCTCGTCCAGGTGCAGGAGTCGGTGCTGGTCAAGCTGCAGCTGTACATGGCGCTCAACCTGAGCCGGGAGGCCGCGTCGGCGCACGAGGACGACGGTTTGCACCGCCACGAGCGGCTCTTCGAGACGGTGGCGGCCGGCGACCCGCAGGCCGTCCTCGCCGAGTTGGCGTCTCACGGCGCCCTCACCTACCTGGCGTGAGGGTCGCGTCACAGCGTTGTAATGCGCACGCGAGGTGGTCGAAACACGACGGTCGACAATCGACTGTATGCCAACCATCGGATCGATACGCGCCGAGCCGTACGCCTGGCCGTACGACGGCACGGTGCCGGTCGAACGCACCGCGCTGCTCTGCATCGACTGGCAGACCGACTTCTGCGGCCCGGGCGGCTACGTCGACGCCATGGGGTACGACATCGGGCTGACCCGCGCCGGGCTGCCCGCCACCGCCAAGCTCCTTCACCACGTCCGGTCCCTGGGGATGCTCGTCATCCACACCCGCGAGGGCCACGACCCCGACCTGTCCGACCTGCCACCCAACAAGCGCTGGCGCTCCGCCCGGATCGGCGCCGAGATCGGCTCGGCCGGTCCGTGCGGGCGCATCCTCATCAAGGGCGAGCCCGGCTGGGAGATCGTGCCGGAGGTGGCGCCGGCGCCCGGTGAGGTGATCGTCGACAAGCCCGGCAAGGGCGCGTTCTACGCCACCAACCTGGATCTGGTGCTGCGTACGCACGGCATCACGCACCTGATCCTCACCGGCATCACCACCGACGTGTGCGTGCACACCACCATGCGCGAGGCCAACGACCGCGGGTACGAGTGCCTGATCCTGTCGGACTGCACCGGCGCCACCGATCCGGGCAACCACGCCGCGGCGCTGCACATGGTCACCATGCAGGGTGGCGTGTTCGGCTGCGTGGCCACGTCCGAGGACGTGATCGCGGGTACGGCATGGTGACCGTCGGGGCGCGCCCCTTCCCGTACACCTTCGAGCCCGCGACGGCGGCGCTGCTCGTCATCGACATGCAGCGCGACTTCCTGGAGCCCGGCGGCTTCGGCGAGAGCCTCGGCAACGACGTGTCCCAGTTGCGCCGGACGATCGCGCCCACCGCGGCGCTGCTCGCCGGCTGGCGCGCCGCCGGACTGCCGGTCATCCACACCCGCGAGGGCCACCTGCCCGACCTCAGCGACTGCCCGCCGGCGAAGCTGGCGCGCGGCGCGCCCAGCATGCGCATCGGGGATCCGGGCCCGAAGGGGCGCATCCTGATCCGCGGCGAGTACGGGCACGACATCATCGACGAGCTGGCGCCGCTGCCCGGCGAGCCGGTCGTCGACAAGCCCGGCAAGGGCGCGTTTCACGCCACCGAGCTGCAGTCGCTGCTGGACCGCGACGGCATCCGCAGCCTGGTGGTCACCGGCGTGACGACCGAGGTGTGCGTGCACACGACGGTCCGCGAGGCCAACGACCGCGGGTACGAGTGCCTCGTGCTCGCAGACTGCGTCGGCTCCTACTTTCCGCACTTCCACGAGACCGGGCTGGAGATGATCGCCGCGCAGGGCGGGATCTTCGGCTGGGTCGCCTCCTCGTCCGACGTCCTCGCTGTCCTTCCATCGGGGGTACCGTCATGATCAAGTTGCCCTACTGGGTACGCGGAGACACCAACGCGTTCTTCGGTTTCGGCGTCAACGTCCTGGTCAACGTGCTCACGCTGACCGCGCTGTGCATCGGCGTCATCCACCTGCCCGGCGACAACGTCTTCGGCGACGTCCTGCCCGCGCTCGGCATCGCCCTCGTGTTCGGCAACATCTACTACACCGTGCTCGCCCGCCGGCTGGCCCGCCGGGAGAACCGCGCCGACGTCACCGCCATGCCGTACGGCCCCAGCGTGCCGCACATGTTCATCGTCATCTTCGTGATCATGTTGCCGATCTACCTGCGTACCCAGGATCCGGTGCGGGCCTGGCAGGCCGGCGTCGCGTGGGCGTTCATCATCGGCGTGATCGTGCTGATCGGCGCGTTCGTCGGGCCCTACATCCGCAAGTACGCGCCGCGGGCCGCGCTGCTCGGCACGCTCGCCGGCATCTCCATCACGTTCATCTCGATGAACCCGGCCGGCCGGATGTGGGACCTGGCCTGGGTGGCGCTGCCGGTGTTCGCGCTGCTGCTGGTCGGGCTGCTCACCGACGTGAAGCTGCCCGGCAACATCCCGATCGGCCTGGCCGCGCTGCTGCTGGGTACGGCCATCGGCTGGATCGGCGGCGCGATGTCGGTGCCGGACGTCTCCGCCGCCGCCAAGGACATCGCGTTCGCCGTGCCGTCGTTCCACTTCGGACTGCTCTTCGACGGCCTCGGCGACATGGCTCCGCTGCTGGCCACCGCGATCCCGCTCGGCGTATACAACTTCACCGAGGGCATGACCAATGTGGAGAGCGCGTCGACCGCCGGCGACAACTACAGCCTGCGCAACGTGCTGCTCGCCGACGGCGCGGGCGCCATCATCGGTGCCGCGCTCAGCTCGCCGTTCCCGCCCGCCGTCTACGTTGGACACCCCGGCTGGAAGGCCGCCGGCGGCCGGACCGGGTACTCGATGGCCGCCGGCGTGGTCATCGCGATCCTGTGCTTCCTCGGCATGTTCGGCCTGCTCGGCGCGATCTTCCCGACCGCGGCCATCGTGCCGATCCTGCTCTACATCGGACTGTTGATCGGCGCGCAGGCGTTCCAGGCCACACCGCGGGCGCACGCCGCCGCCGTGGTGGCCGCCCTGATACCGAACATCGCCGCCTGGGCCACCGGCCAGATGGACAACGCGCTCGCGGCCGCCGGCACGACCGCCGCCGAGGTCGGCGACGACGCGCTCGCCGGGGCCGGCGTCGTGTACCACGGCCTGCTCGTGCTCGGCCAGGGCGCGATCCTCGCCGGGCTGGTCCTCGGCGCGATCGTCGCGTTCATCATCGACAAGCGGTTCCGGCATGCCGCGATCTTCGCGGCCGCCGGGTCGCTGCTGGCGTTCATCGGGCTGATCCACGGCGAGAAGATCGAGTGGAACGCGAACGGGCAGGTGGCTCTCGGGTACCTGTTCGTGGCGGTGATCTGCGGGGCGTTCGCGCTCGCGAAGATCCCGCCGCGGGTGCCCGACGAGGAGGAACTGGCACTCGACCGGCTGCACGGCGGCACCGGCGAGGCGCCGCGCGAGAGCGCTCCGGTGGCGTCGTAGGTGGGCGCCGTGCGGATCGACCGGCCGGAGGTCGTCGCCGAGGTGGCGGCGGCCTTCGCCGGCTACGAGAAGGCGCTCGTGGACGGCGACGCCGACCTGGTCGCCGGCTACTTCTGGGAATCCGCCGCCACCGTGCGGTACGGCATCGCCGACCACCAGGTCGGGTACGCCGAACAGCTCGCCTGGCGGCGCGCCCAGTCGCCACTGCCGCCCGGCCGCAAACTGCGCGACACCCGGATCAGCACGTTCGGCACCGACTGCGCCGTGACGACGACCTTCTTCACGTACCCCGGTCGCCGGGTCGTCGGCCGCCAGTCGCAGACCTGGATCCGCTTCCCCGAAGGCTGGCGGATCGTCTCCGCCCACGTCTCCGAGATCCCCCCGCCCTGACCCTCCCCCGAGTCCCCTCTTCCCGTCCCTCTTCCCGTCGATCAAGGGCGAACGGTCGTGGTTCGATCTCCAATCCACGACCGTTTGCCCTTGATCGACGCGGAAAGCCTTGATCGATGGAGATTTGAGCTGCCGCGATGCCCGTCGTGGTCCGGGCCGTTGCTCCCGCGGCCGCACCCTCCGCGGTTGACGACCCCGTACCCCGCGAGCGGTGTCCCTGTCGGACCCCGGCGGGCTTGTCTCGCGGACCCGGCAGCGCAGGTCGGGGATTTCGGCTCGCTCTGCGAGCCGCCGACCTGCGCGGTGCCCGCGGGAGCATGCGGCCCGCAGGTGAAGCGGACCGGGGCGCGGATCAAGGGCTTCCGCGTCGATCAAGGGCGAACGGTCGTGCTTTGATCTCCGATCCACGACCATTTGCCCTTGATCGACGCGGAAGCCCTTGATCGGCGCGGAAAGGCCCTGGTCGGCGTGGAAAGGGCCTGGTCGGCGCGGAAAGGGCCTGGTCGAGCGGAGGTCGAGGTGGGTGGCGGCCCGGGTTAGCGGTGGTGGGGGTGCCAGGATCGCATCGCGTCGTCTACCTGGTCGGGGGTGAGCGGTTCCGGTCGCAGCGGCGTCACCGCCCCGGGTCCGGCGCGTAGCCCGTCGATGATGATGGACAGGTAGCGGCGCCAGGCGTCCGGGGCCACGTCGCGGGTGTAGTCGACGACGGCGCCGAGCATGATCGCGATGAGCGGCATGTCCGTCGCCGCGACGTCCGCGCGGAGCCGGCCCTGCTCCTGGGCGCGGGCGACGAGCCGGGTCACGAGCGGCTGGAGGGCGTCGCGGACTCGGGCGACGCGGTCATGACCGAACCGGCGGCCGAGCAGCACTTCGCGCAGTCCTCGATCGAATGCCTGCAGCGTGTTGGTGCCTTCCAGGAAGGTGATCAGAGCGCGCCAGGCGTCCGGGTCGGCCAGCGCCTGCTCACCCACCGCGACCACCTCGCGGAGCCGGTCTTCGAACAGGGCGTCCACCAGGGCTTCCTTGGTGGGGAACCGCCGGTACACGGTGCCCACGCCGAGTCCCGCGTGGGCCGCGATCTCGTCCAGCGAGACGTCGAGCCCGCGCTCGGCGAACAGCAGTTGCGCCGCGTCCAGGATCCGCCGCCGGTTGCGCTCGGCGTCCCGCCGCAACGGCCGGGCCGCCTCGCCGTCGCGTTCCGTCTTGGTCAAGGCCATGTGACGAGCCTACCAATAAGTTGAGGAGTTGCCTCCGGTTAGTGCTACCGTCTACCGAGAACCGGAGGGATGGCCTCCGATTTGCGTTCGGGAAGGGACGCCACGATGACCCGCACCACAGACACGGTCGTACGCGGCCCAGGCGTCGCCGCCGAGGCGGAGGATCCGCACCACGCCCGGCGATGGCTGATCCTGGGCGTACTCGGGCTGGCGCAGTTGATGGTCGTCCTGGACGCCACCATCGTGAACATCGCGCTGCCCACCGCCCAGAAGGCCCTCGCGTTCTCCGACAGCGACCGGCAGTGGATCGTCACCGCGTACGCGCTGGCCTTCGGCAGCCTGCTGTTGCTCGGTGGGCGGATCGCCGACGTTTTCGGCCGCAAACGCACGTTCCTGGTCGGCCTGCTCGGCTTCGCCGCGGCATCCGCGCTGGGCGGCGCCGCCGGCAGCTTCGAGGTCCTGGTCGCCGCCCGCGCCCTGCAGGGCGTGTTCGGGGCGCTGCTGGCACCTGCCGCCCTGTCGCTGCTGACGACCACCTTCACCAGGCCCGACGAGCGGGGCAAGGCATTCGGCGTGTTCGGCGCCATCGCCGGCGCCGGCGGTGCCATCGGTCTGCTGCTCGGCGGCGTCCTGACCGAGTACCTGTCGTGGCGCTGGTGCCTGTACGTCAACCTCGCCTTCGTCGCCGTCGCCGCGGTCGGCGCGGCCGTGCTGCTGCACCACGTCAAGGCCACCCACCGCCCGAAGCTCGACATCCCCGGCATCCTCACCGCGTCCGCGGGTCTCTTCGCGCTCGTCTACGGCTTCTCCAACGCCGAGACGTACGACTGGAGCGACCCGATGAGCTGGGGCTTCCTGGCCGCGGGTGGAGTCCTGCTGGCGGTGTTCGCCTGGCTGCAGACCCGCGTCGCGCACCCGCTGCTGCCGCTGCGGGTGCTCCTGGACCGCAACCGCGCCGGCTCCTACATCGCGGTGTTCATCTCCGGCGCCGGCATGTTCGGCGTGTTCCTGTTCCTCACCTACTACGCGCAGGCCACGCTGGGCTACTCCCCCGTCAAGACCGGGCTGGCGTTCCTGCCCATGGTCGGCTTCCTCATGATCTCCGCCACCACGTCCACCAGCGTGCTGATCCCCCGGGTCGGTCCCAAACCGCTGGTCGCCGCCGGCATGGCCATCTCCGCGGCCGGCATGGTCTGGCTGACCCGGCTCGACCTGGACAGCACCTACGCCGCGCACATCCTGCCCCCGCTGATCGTCCTGGGCATCGGGTTCGGCCTGATCATGGCGCCCGCGATGAGCATGGGCACCTTCGGCGTACAGGCGTCGGACGCCGGCGTCGCCTCCGCCACCGTCAACACCAGCCAGCAGATCGGCGGCTCGATCGGCACCGCGCTGCTCAACACGCTCGCCGCCAGCGCCGCCGCCGACTACCTCGCCAGCCGGCAACCCACGCCCGATGTGATCGCGCACTCGATGCTGCACAGCTACCACACCGCGTTCTGGTGGTCGGCCGGCTTCTTCGCCGTCGGCGCCATCGTCTGCGGACTCCTGCTGCGCGCGGGAGTGCCCGAGGTCGACCCCGACGCCGAGCCCGTGCTCGTCCACTAGGCACCGACATGTTTGCCTACCCACGCCGGCCGCCGCACAGCGGCGGCCGGCGGGAACGCCCACGCGCCATCCCGGAACTGCTGCTCGTCGCCGCCCTGTTCCTCGCCTACAAGCTCGGCCGGCTCGCCGTCGCCGGCGACATCTCCACCGCGTACGCCAACGCCGGCCACATCTGGGACCTCGAACGCGTCCTCGGCCTGCCCAGCGAAGCGGCCCTGCAACACGCCGTCCTCGGCCACGACTGGCTCGTCCGCGCCGCCAACCTCTACTACGCCGGCGTGCACTTCCCCGCCACCGCCGCGCTCCTGCTGTGGACGTACCTGCGCCGCCCCGCCCTCTACCGCTGGGCCCGCACCACCCTCGCCTGGCTCACCGCCGCCGGCTTCGCCGTCCACCTACTCCTGCCGCTGGCACCGCCCCGGCTGCTGGCCGCCACCGGCATGCTCGACACCGGCCAGGCCCTGGGGCCCAGCGTCTACGGCAACCCCACCAGCGACGTGCTCGCCAACCAGTTCGCCGCGATGCCGTCCCTGCACGTCGGCTGGGCCGCCGTGGTGTCCATCGCGCTCATCCGCGCCAGCCACGGCCGGTGGCGCTGGCTCTGGCTGCTCCACCCGCTCGCCACGCTCGCCGTCGTCGTGGTCACCGCCAACCACTACTGGCTCGACGCCGCCGTCGCCCTGGCGCTGCTCGGCGCCATCCACCTGGTGCGGCTACCGCGGTACGTCCACGCCCGGCCCGCCGTGCCGGCGGCGCGCGCGGCGACGCCGGCGAGCGCATAGGGTCCCGGGAGTTCGACGGTGATGTCGAGGCCGCCGCCGGGCGGGGCGGTGACCGCGATCCGTCCCCGGTGAGCGAGCGCCACCGCGCGCACGATGGACAGGCCCAGCCCGAGGCCATCGGTCCGGACGCGGGCCCCCTGCCCGTGCACGAACGGTTCCAGCAGCGTCTGTGCCTCGTCGGGCGGGATTTCCCGGCCGGTGTTGGAGATCCGCAGGACCGCGCGCCCGTCCGCCGTACCGGTGGAGATCGTGAGGTGCCCGTCCGGGCGGTTGTAGCGGACCGCGTTGTCGACCAGGTTGTCGACCATCCGTTCCAGCAGGACGGGTTCGCCGCTGACCGGCGCCGGCCGCAGATCCTTGTGTACGGCGAGGTCGCGCGCCCGTTGCCCGGCGGCGTCGAGGGCGGCGGCCGCGATGCCGGCCAGGTCGGCCGGTTCGCGCGCGCCGATCCCGGCCTGGCTGCGGGCCAACAGCAGCAGCCCATCCAGTACGCGCTGCACGTGCTCGACGGCGGCGCTCACGTCGCCGGCCATCGCGAGCAGCTCGGCGCGGCTGGGATCTCCGTCCAGGGTGACGTCGATCGCGGTACGCGCGGTGGTCAGCGGCGTGCGCAGCTCATGGGCGGCGTTGGCGGTGAACAGCCGCTGGCTGGCCAGGATCCGGTCCCGCTCGGCGACGCCGTGCTGGATGCGGTCGAGCATCCCGTTGACCGTGCCCGCCAGCACGGACAGCTCGTCGGCGGGCACGGTGATCGGCACCCGCTCGGTGAGGTTCTCGGCGGACAGTCGCCGTGCGGTGGCCGAGATCGCGCGGATCGGCCGCAGCACCCGCCCCGCCATCAGCCACCCGAGTACGGCGGCCAGCCCGGTCACCACGATGAGCGCCAGACCGGCCTGGGTCAGCAGGGCGGACAGGGTCTCGCTCTCCACCCGGTCGGCGAGATCGCGCAGTCCCTGTGCCGGCTGGGGCGTGCCCGGAGGCGGGCCGCCGGACGGGTCCAGCTCGGTGAAGAATGACCGGTGCCGCAGGTTCCGCTGCATCAGCACGTAGGTCAGTGCGGTCAGCGCCGCTCCGGCGGCCAGGACCAGGGTGGTGAGCAGCAGGGTCAGCCGCGCTCGGGCGGTCAGCCTCATCCGGCGATCCGGTAGCCGGCGCCGGTCACGGTATCGATCAGCGGCGGGTCGCCGAGCTTGCGGCGCAGCGTGCCGACGGCGATCCGGACCGCGTTGGTGAACGGGTCCGCGTGCTCGTCCCACACCTTGTCCAGCAGGGTTTCCGCGCTGACCACGGCGCCACCGGCGGCCAGCAGCTGCTCCAGTACGCCAAACTCCTTGGGCGTCAGCCGCAACAACCGCCCGTCCCGCTCGGCGGTGCGCCGGGCGGGATCCAGCGCCACGCCGCCCGCGCGCAGCACCGGCGGGCGGGCCGGGGTGCTGCGCCGTACCAGGGCGTGGACCCGCGCGACCAGCTCGGAGAACGCGAACGGCTTGCCCAGGTAGTCGTCCGCGCCCAGCATCAGTCCGCCGACCCGGTCCTCGATGGCGTCGGACGCGGTCAGCATCAGCACCCGCGACGCACCCTGTTGGGCGAGCTGGCGGCAGACGGTGTCGCCGTGCACGACCGGCAGATCCCGGTCCAGGACCACCACGTCGTACGGCGTGATCTCGCACTTGTCGAGAGCGCTCCGGCCGTCGGCGGCGACATCGACGGCGAAGCCGTGCTTGCGCAGCCCGGCCGCGATGTACCCGGCGAGGGGTTGCTCGTCTTCGACCAGGAGCACGCGCATCCGGGCAGTATCGCAACGCCCGGGTATGGAACGAATATGGATCATGGATCGGCCGTCGATCGGCGCCGGTCGGTAGATGTGGTCACCGTCGAATTCCAGGAAGAAAAGGGTGATTGACCATGACCACGACTCGCCGATCGGCTCTCCAGCTGCTGGGCGCCACCTCGGTCGCCGCCACCGCGGGGCTGGCCGTCCAGGCCGCGGGCTCGCGACCCGCCGCCGCGCATACCGGCTCCCCGTCGAGGCGGGTACCCGAGGGCCTGCGCCCCGGCGGTGAACTGGACCTGCTGATCGCGGATATGGCGGCCAGGGACGTGTTCTCCGGCTGCGTGCTGATCACGTACCGAGGCCGGACCGTCCTGTCCCGGTCGCACGGCATGGCTGACAAGGCGCGGTCGGTGCCCAACGGACCCGACACACTCTTCGGCCTGATGTCGATCGCCAAGCTGTTCACCGCCGTGGCGGTGGCGCAGCTGGCCCAGCGCGGCCTCCTGCGGTACTACGACACGGTCGGCCAGCACCTGGACGGGTTCGCGGCCGAGGTCGCGGACCGGGTGACGATCCATCACCTGCTGACCCACACGTCGGGCCTGGGCGACCCCTTCGGGGACCCCGGGTTCTGGGAGGCGGCCCGCACGTGGACCAGCGTGCAGCAGGCGATGGACGGCGTCGGCGGGTTCGTCCGGAGGCAGACGCTGGCCTTCCCACCCGGCGCCGGTAGCGGGTACAGCAACTCGGGGTACCACGTGCTCGGGGAGATCGTCGCCCGGGTGTCCGGGCAGGAGTACCACGACTACGTCCGCGAGCACATCTTCCGCGCCGCGGGGATGGGCAGCGCCGACTTCTACACCCCGCCGCGGCTTCGCGATGACCGCCGCATCGCCCACGGCTACTACCGCCCCGAGGGGTCGGCGGACCGGATCGAAAACCTCGGCGAACAGATCTTCCTGCCCGGCGCGTACGCGACCTGCGCCCAACTGGAGCGCTTCGCCCACGCGCTGTGGGAAGAGAAGCTGCTGAACCCGGCGTACACGCGGCTGACGCTCAGCCCGAAGGTGCCGATGCTGCCGCCGCCCGGACCGGTGGCATTGACGGTGTTCACCGGCTACGGCCCGGGCGCCACGCTCGCCGGCGACCGGTGGTCGTACGGACACAGCGGCGGCGCCAGCAACGGCGGCGTGGGCGAGCTGGTGTTCTACCCGGACAGCGGGTACGTCACCGTGATCCTGTCCAACTACGAGATGGAAAGCATCCGGGGGATCCCGGGCCTGACCCGGAAGCTGATCGTCGAGCAGGGGTAGCAGTCACGTCGGTGCCGACCGGAGGGTGTCCGCGACCGGGCGCCGCGCGGCGGCCAGGGCGGGGATGGCGGTGAGCGCGGCGACGGCGAGCAGGACCGCCAGCGCCGTGGCGACCAGCCAGGCACCGGATGGGTACTGTATCTGGCCGTTGCCGACGGCCAGATACAGCCCGATGCCGGCCGGGATCCCGGCGGTGACGCCGGGTATGGCGGGAAGCAGTTGCGCCAGCGCCAGGCCCACGCCGGCCTGGCCGGGCGTAGCGCCGAGCGTACGGGCGACGGCCAGCGGCTGCCGGGCGTCGAGAACCGCGGTCCAGGTGCTCACGACGGCGTTGATGAGCGCGAGGATGCACAGCGCGACGGTGAGCACGAGCAGGGCCTTTTCGCCCCGTTCCACCCGGGGATTGGCGAGCTCCGTGTAGCCGAGGTCGAAGCGCACCACCTGGGTGTTGCCCATGAGCGTGGCGACGAGCGCGGTCGTGGTGATCAGGGTGTTCACCGTGACCAGCCGGGCGCGGCGCGGCCGGCGCGCGTTGATGCGTACCCCGATCAGCAGGGCGGTGGGCAGCCGCCGCGACAGCCAGATGCGCCACCGCCGGCGCCGCGGTGGCGTCGCGGCGTCGGCCAGCGCGTGGACGGTGCTGGTGGCGGCGGCGCGCACCACGGGTACCAGCGTCGCCGCCACAGCGATCGTGAGGGCGAGGGCCGTGACGGTGATCACCGTACGCAGCGCGGGTGGCTGGGCGTTGACGGAGCCGATGAGTCCGGCGCTGGGGCGGATCAGCACAGGTGCGGCGAACCAGCCCGCGGCCAGGCCCGTGGCGGCGGCGGCAAGCCCGATCACGAGGTACTCGGCGAGGTGCACGGCGGCGATCATGGCCGGTCCGGCGCCGACGGCCTTGAGCAGCCCCACCCGGCGGCGCTGGCCGATGATCCGGCCCGCGACGATACCGGCGACGCCGGCCAGCGCAAGGCCGCTGAGCAGCCAACTGCCGACGAGCAGCACCACCCGCGCGTCGCGGTACAGCCGACCGTTGACGTCGCCGATCTGCTGCCAGGTGGCGAGGTGGGGGCCGACGACGTACGCGGTGCTGGCCGCCGGGTCGGCGAGTTTGAGGTTGAGGGTGTACGACAGCGGCTGGCTGCCCGCGAGCGTGGCGATGTCGCCGCGGTCGACCCAGACCAGGCCGCCGCGCTCGACCAGGATGTCGTTCGGGTAGTGCCACCCGGCGTACGGATACGTCGCTCTCGCGGCGGTGACCGCGGTCCCGATCACGCGCAGCGGATGGCCGCCGACGCCGACCATGTCGCCGATGCGGATGCCGAGGGCGTCGGCGAAGGCGCGCTCGACGACCACGCCGCCGGGGCGTACCCAGGTGCCGTCGGTCACGGCGGGCCGGTCGATCGATACGGGTGCGGCGTCCCGGCCCTCGACGACGGCGTGCGCGGACCTGCCGCCGGCCGTCATCGTCAGGTAGGCGATCGGGAACGGACCGCTGTGATCGGTGACGCCGGCCGCGGTGGTCAGCGATGCGAGCTCGTCCAACGCCGCCTGGCCGGTGGCCATGGGCGTCACGATCACGTCCGGGCCCGCGGTGGCGGCCCGGGTCTGCTGGTACGGCCGGCCGGCGATCTCGTTGAGGGTGAGGCCGAGGGTCAGCGTGGCGGTGGCGGCGGTGATGGCGGCCAGGAGCAGGACGGTTTCGGTGTGGCGGCGGCGCAGGTCCCGCACCAATAGCCGGCACACGAGCAGAAGGCGACCCGCCACCTCAGCGCAGTCCATTGTAGACGGTGCCGGCGGTGGCGCTGACGAGCTGGCTGTCGTCGGCGAACGCCCCGTCGCGCATCGAGATCACCCGGTCGGCGACCGCCGTGATGCGGGCGTCATGGGTGACCACCACGAGGGTCTGTCCCGTGGTGCGCAGCTCCTCGAACAGCCGCAGCACGTCCAGGGTGGCGGCGCTGTCCAGGTTGCCGGTGGGTTCGTCGGCCAGCACGACGAGCGGCTCGTTGCTCAGCGCGCGGGCAATGGCGACGCGTTGGCGCTGGCCGCCGGACAGGGCCGAGGGCAGGTGCGTGGCCCGGTCGGCGAGCCCCACGCGGTCGAGCAGGTCCAGGGCGCGCCGGCGGGCCCGGCGGGGCGACTGCCCGGCCAGCAGCGCGGCCAGCTCGACGTTCTCCACCGCGGTGAGCTCGTCCATGAGGTGGAATGCCTGGAAGACAAAGCCGAGGGTGTCGCGGCGCAGCCGGGCCGCCGCCCGCTCGCTCATCGTGTCGATCCGGCGGCCGGCCAGCCACACCTGCCCGTCGGTCGGGCGTTGCAGCCCGCCGAGCATGTGCAGCAGAGTGGACTTGCCACAGCCGCTGGGCCCCATGATCGCCAGCGTCTGGCCGGCGGGCACGTCGAGGTCAACCTCGTCGACCGCGCGCACCAGCCCGCTGTTCTGGCCGTACTGTCTGGTCAGCCCGCGCGCCTGCAGGACCGTCGATCCGGTCACTCCCCCGCCTTCCGTCCGGTCCGATCACGCTCGGTCCACATGCGCTCGCACGCCTCCAGCCAGTCCAGGTCGGCACGCAGCCGCAGCACGACGCCCTCCAGCAACAACCCGGCGACCGGATCCACCGACCGGTCCAACGCGGCCCGCTGGGTATCGCGCAGCCGGCGCAGCACCTCGCGCCGCTGCGCGTCGACCAGGGCCACGGGATCGGCCAGCCGGGCGGTCGCGGCGGCCACCAGCTTGAGATGAAACTCGGTGAGGTCCGGCTTCGGCCAGCTCACCTCGGCCAGCCAGGCGGCGACCCGCTGCTGCCCGGCCGGGGTCAGCGCGTACACCCGGCGGTCGGGCCGGTCCGGCAGCCCATCGGCCCGCTTGGAGGTCACCAACCCCGCCTTGCCCAACCGGGCCAGCGTCGAATAGACCTGCCCGGCGTTCATCGCGTCGCCGACCGGGCCGAGCGCATCCCGTATCCGGCGGCGCAGTTCGTACCCATGCGTCGGCTCCTTCACCAGCATGGCCAGCACCACGTCCTGCACCCGGGGACACCCTTCATGTAGATCGCTAATAGATAGCCGCTATCTATAGGGCTGTCAAGTCCTCATCAACCAGGAATAGTGGGCGTGTTTGATGGCCACGCACTGAAGCCGAGGAGGTGCCATGGCAGTCATCGACATCCCGCCGGGGCCCGTCGAATATCGGGCCGCGGGGCCACCGGACAGCACCGCACCGCCGGTCGTGTTCGTCCACGGTCTACTCGTGAACGCGGAACTGTGGACGAAGGTCGCCGATGCCCTCGCCCGCCTCGGCATCCGCAGCTACGCCCCGGACCTGCCGCTCGGTGCGCACCGCATTCCGTGGACGGCGAGCACCGATCTCAGCCCGCGAGGCGTCGCCCGGCTGGTGAACGACTTCATCGCCGCGCTCGGGCTCACCGATGTCACCCTCGTCGGCAACGACACCGGTGGCGCGCTGTGCCAGTTCCTCATCGACACCGATCACAGCCGCGTCGGTCGCCTGGTCCTCACCAACTGCGACGCGTTCGACCAGTTCCCGCCCGCACCGTTCGGCCTGATCGTCAAGCTCGGACGCCGACCGGCAGTGCTGCGCGCCATGATGGAAACGCTGCGCCTCAAGGCACTGCGCCATTCGATGCTCGGCTTCGGCGGCCTGGTCCGCGACCCGCTCGACCCCGCGCTCACCCGTCGTTGGATCACCCCGTCGCTCACCGATCCAGCCGTCCGGCGAGACACCGCGAAGTTCCTGCGCCGCGTCGACCCGAAGGACCTCCTCGACGTCTCAACCAGGCTGCACGATTTCCCGAAACCGGTCCGGCTCGTCTGGGGCGCCGCCGACCCGTTCTTCGACATCGGCCTCGCTCAGCGCCTCCGGGACGCCTTCACCGACGCAACCCTCGTCGAGATCGCCGGCGGGCGGACATTCCTGCCCTTGGACGAGCCGGATCGGGTCGCCGACGAGATCCGCGCCAGCGCGGTCGGATAGTGCTGTAGCCATTGCCTGCGCGATCTCCTGAGCCGGGTACGGCGTTGCCCGGCTTTCGCCGAACAGCTTCCAGTAGAAGCCGTTCATGACGGCCACGACGGGCGCGTAACGGCTGATCAGCTCGGCGACCGGCTCGGGGGCGCCGGCGGGTCGGGCTCCTGCGGCACAGCGGCGGATGTAGTCGTAGCGCTCGACGGGTCCGCCGCTGTCGGGGGCAGCGATCCCGACGACGTTCGCGACTATCCAGTTGAGCAGTTCCCTCATGGCGTAGCAGGCGTCGTGGCTCGCGTTGAGGGCGAGGAAGTCCCTCTCGTCGGTGGACAGGTCGAACCGGGGCGAGGTGGCCAGGCCGAGATCCGCGAGGTAGAGCCGGTGGCCATCAGTCAGGATGTTGCGGAAGTGGGCGTCGAAGTGCAGCAGACCGTTGGCATTCATGAAGGCGATGTCGGCGCGGAGGCATCGCTGCACCATGGCGCAGGCGGCGGTGACGGCGTCCGAGCCGGCGGCGAGTTGGCTGGTCAGCCAGGCATCCAGGGTGTGCGGGATGTATTCGAGAAACAGCACCACGCTCGCCGACGCCGTCGCCACGGCTTGGATCCGCTCCCGCACCGCCGCTGAGCCGTCCCAGTACGCGACGGCCCGTTCGACATCGGCGAGTTCGTCGGCCAGCGGCACCGCCCCGGGCAGCACCCGCCAGTGGTAGAGCAACGGGAACGCCTCGGTCCGCCGAGCCAGTACCCAGTTGGTCGTCAGCACGTTGGCGGCCAGTTCCCGCCACGCTCCGAATCCAGGGTGGCCGCCGAGGCCGTACTGGCAAGAAGGTGGAAGCCCGAAGAGGTTCGCGGTGGACATGACGTTGTCCGGCTCGCGCTCCAGGTCGGTCAGCGGGATCCGCTTCACGAAGACGAAGGCATCGGCGATATCCAGCAGCGCCGAGGTGCCCCCGATGCCGGACCCGATGGCCGGTGCCGCGTCGACGAGCTGACCAAGCTGGTGATCGCTGAGTAGGGCCAACGCCGTGGACACATCGCTGTACTTGACCACGCGGGCCCAATGCGACACGTTGCCGAGCCTAGTGGTAACGCCAGGAAAACACGCTGGCGTGTTGTATCCCCACTGGCCGGCCGGATCCGATCCGGTGCGACACCCGGCCGTCATGTGAGGAGCACTCCCTTGGCATACGAGAACAGGCGCGCGTTTCTGCGGGCCGGTCTGGCCGCCGCCCCGGCGGTCGTCGGCGGCGCCTGGGCGCTGCCGAGCGCGGCCAACGCCACCGGCACCGGATCGACCGGCGCGACGCCGACGCACGCCACGCCGATACCGGCGGCGCTGCGTCCGGGCGGGGAGATCGACCAGTACCTGGGCCAACTCGTGGCCGCGGACCAGTTCTCCGGCACCGTCCTGGTGAGCCGCGACGGTCATCCGGTGCTGTCGCGCTCGTTCGGCTACGCCGACAAGAAGAAGGGCATCCGCAATCGGGCCGACACCATCTACTGCCTCGGCTCGGTGACGAAGCTGTTCACCGCGATCGCCGTCGCCCAGCTCGCCCAGCGCGGCTCGCTGACACTGGTCGACCCGATCGGCAAGCACCTGAGCGGGTTCGCCGCCGAGGTCGCCGACAAGGTCACCATCCACCATCTGCTCACCCACACCTCCGGCCTGTTCGACTTCACCCGGGCCTCGGGGTATTTCGAGGAGTCGGCCACCTGGACGACGCCGGAGCAGATGATGGACGGCACCCTGCGCTACGTCCGCACCGAGTCGCTACTCTTCGCGCCCGGCGCCGGCGAGCAGTACAGCAACTCCGGCTTTCACGTGCTCGGCTGCATCATCCAGAAGGTCTCCGGCCAGTCGTACTACGACTACGTTCGCGAGCACGTCTTCCGGCCGGCCGGCATGACCGACTCGGACTTCACCACGCTGCCGCAGTGGAAGAGCGGAAGCCGCTACGCGCACCCGTACCCCACCGACCGGTCGGGGACGCGGAACGACGCCCTCGACGGGGACGCCTTCTCCTACATCGGCAACCCGGCCGGCAACGCCTTCGCCACCGCTCCCGACCTGGTCCGTTTCGCCCTGGCGCTGCGTGGCGACACGCTGCTGGACGCCGCGTACCGGGAGATCTTCCTCACCCCGAAGCTGCCGAGGCCGCCGCAGGCGGCCAAGCCCGGGCTGCCGGCGGTCACCCCGTTCGTCAGTTACGCAGCGGCCAACTCGCTCATCAACGGCCGGTGGGTCGCGGGACACGGCGGCGGCGCGCCCGGCGTGTCCACCGGCGTCGACTGGTACCCGGGGGCCGGCTGGACGGTGGTCGGCCTGAGCAACTACGACGGGTCGCCCGACGCGAACGTCAACCAGCGGCTACGCCCGATCCTGACCAGCTAGAGACGTCTCGCGGTGAGGGCGAGGAAAATCAAAAGATGTTGAGCTGCCGCGACGCCCGTCGCGGTCCAAGCCGTCGCTCCCGCGGCCTCACCCTCCGCGGTCCACAACCCGCCCCGGCCCGCAGGGCCGCCCAACGGCCTTCCACGCCGAGCCCAAATAGCCGAGCCCTGTCCCTACCGCCCACAGCGAACCTCGTTGCATTGACCATCATAGATGCAGCGGCTACGCTGACGACTCGGAAACCGGTTGCCGAGTCTACGTCGCGCGACCGCCAGTAATAGGAGGGCAGGCAGGAAAATGAGACGGCAAACGATTGCCTTGGCGGTGACCGGGCTGGTCACCGTCTCGCTGCCCGTCCTCGTCATCGGGCAGGCGCAGGCCGCCGCCGGCTGCCGCGCGACGTACGCGGTGACGAGCCAGTGGCCGGGCGGGTTCGGCGCGAGCGTGAACCTGACCAACCTCGGCGACCCGGTCACCAGCTGGCGGCTCACCTGGTCGTTCCCGGCCGGACAGGCGGTCACCCAGGGCTGGAACGGCACGTTCACCCAGTCCGGCGCCGACGTGACCGTCGTCAACGTGAGCTGGAACGGCTCGCTGGGCACCGGCGCCACCGTCGGCGTCGGCTTCAACGGCTCGTGGAACAACAGCACGAACCCGCCGCCCGCGTCCTTCGCGATGAACGGCACGGTGTGCACCGGCAGCCCGACGACCCCGACCGCGGGCCCGACGACGGGCACCACCCCGACCGCGAGCCCCACAGCGAGCCCGACCGTGGTGCCGACCGCGACCGGGACGCCGCCGCAGCAACCGGTCGGGAGGGTACTCACGGTCGCTGTCGGCTCGCCGTTCCGCCCCGTCACCCACGCCGCCGCCGGCGGCCTCTACGCCCTGGCCGAGAACAACCGGCCGGCCGACTCGATGCTGCTGCCGCTGCGCCTGAACAAGCTGGTCCAGCCGGCACCCGGCGTGGGGCAACAGCCGAACGGGCAGCCGCCCGGCGGTGATTCGTTGCTGATCGCGCCGCAGGCCGACCGGGTCGGCGCCGGGCAGTACATCCGCATGCCAGACATCTACCCGAACTTCCCGTACCAGTGGGTGAGTTGGTCCGACTGGCTGTCCAAGGTGGACACGATGGTGACCGCCCGGCTGAACGCCACGAACGTCAGCAACATCGCCGGGTGGGAGATCTGGAACGAGCCCGACTGGACCTGGAACACCAGCGCCGCCGGCAGCTTCAACGAGGGCTGGGTGCGCACGTACCGGCAGATCCGCGCCCGCGACACGGTGACACCGATCGTCGGACCCGGTACGGCCGGCTGGCAGCCCTCCTACATGCAGTCCTTCCTCAGCTACGCCAAGGCCAACAACGCCCTGCCCGACGTGGTGGTCTGGCACGAGCTGAACCGCACCTCCGCGAGTATCGCCGCGAACGTGGCCGCCTACCGGCAGATGGAGGCATCGCTGGGGATCAGCCCGCGGCCCATCTCCATCAACGAGTACGCGTGGACCGACGAGGTGGACGTGCCGGGCCGGGTCACCAACTACATCGCCAAGCTCGAGCGCGCCGGCGTCGCCGACGCCGAACGCGCCTTCTGGTACGAGTACGGCACGGTCAACGGTCTGGTCGTCAACAACAACCAGCCGACCGGCACCTGGTGGCTCTACAAGTGGTACGGCGAGATGGCCGGCAACATGGTCGCGACCACACCGCCGAGCCAGAGCGGGCTGGACGGCTTCGCCGCATACGACAGCACCCGCAGGATCGTCCACGTGGCCCTCGGCGACGAGTCCGGCACCAACAGCGTGCGCCTGACCGGACTCGGCGCGCTCGGTGCCACCGCCCGGGTCACGGTCGAGTCCACGCCGGCCAACGGCCGCTTCACCGCCGTCACCGCCCCCACCGCCGTCTCCACGGGCACCTACCAGATCTCGAACGGCGAACTCGTGGTCGTCATCCCCAACATGGTCGCCGGCAGCGCGTACCACGTGGTCGTCCAGCCGACGAGCGGCGTGCCGGCCTACCAGCAGCGCTACGAGGCCGAAAACGGGTCGGTGTTCCGCGCCGCCACGCTCACCAACTCCGCCGCGTCCAACGGCGGCTATGTCGGCGGCATCGCCAACTGTTGCGACGCGCGCAGCGGCAGCTACGTGGACTTCGTCGTCAACGTGCCGTCCGCCCGGTCGTACACGATGACCGCGCGGTACGCCAACGGCGGCGGTAGCACCGCGACCCAGGGCCTCGCCGTCAACGGCGGCGCCTGGAACGTCGTCAGCTACCCGGCCACCGCCGGCTCGGGCCAGTTCGGTTCCGTCACCGCGACGGTCAGCCTGAACGCCGGATACAACGTCATCCGCCTGGCGAAGGGTGCCCCGCGCTTCGCGGGCGGCACCGGATCCGTCGAGCTCGACTACATCGAACTGGCGTGAGCGCGAAACGCGACCCTCGCGGTGCGGGTGACCAGTGAGGGTGCAGTCATTTCCTGCGTCCTTGCGATTCGAGTAGGGCGAGGGCCGCGTGTTTGGCGAGCCGGGCGGCGTCGGCGTCGGCGTGATGGTCGGCGAGGACGGTGGCGCCCACCCGGAGGGCCAGGATCTGTTTGGCGAGGTTGACAGGGTCGGAGGCTCCGGCACGGCGGGCGATGCCGGTCAGCACGCCGAGCTGGCGTTCCAGGTGCTGACGGGCCACGTCGCGGGCCGGGCCGTCGTGGTGTTGGGTGGCGGCGTTGAGGATGGCGCAGCCCCGGAAGGTGGGTTCGTCATGCCATTGCGCGAGGGCGTCGAAGACCGCGGCGAGCTGGTCCACAGGGTCTTCGCCGGCTGCGGCGACGGTGTCGTGCACCCAGCTCATGATGCGGTCGCTGCGGGTCTCTAGAACGGCCCGTACGAGGCCATCCTTGGAGCCGAAGTGGCGGTAGAGCGTCTCTTTGGAGACGCCCATCGTCGCGCACAGCTCGGCCACTCCGATGCCGTCGAGGCCGCGCTGGTAGAGCAGGCGGGTGGCCGCGCGCAGGATGCCGGCGCGGGTTTGGGCGGGATCGAGGGTCGCGCCCTTGGCAACAGGCATGCCTCAGATGGTACCGATCGGTTCGAAGCGTCTGCTAGCCTCGTGCCTTATCGAACCGATCGGTACCATCTGAGAGGTGATCATGGCGACCGACTTCTTTGCGACCGACCCGCTGAATGCCGCCATTCCGGCTAGCACGCCGGCGGTGACGTTCGCCAGCGGCGGCGAGGCGTTGCTGGGTGTGCTGCATGTGCCGGCGGGTGCCGGGCCTCATCCGATCGTTGTGCTCTTGCACGGATTTCCGGGCAACGAGCGAAACTTCGACCTGGCCCAGGCGCTACGGCGCGCCGGGTACGCGGCCCTGGTGTTCCACTACCGCGGCTCGTGGGGGGTCGGTGGTTCCTGGTCGTGGCGCAACGTGCTCGACGACGCCGCGCGCGTGGTGGCAGCCGTCCGCGAGGAGGCCGTTTCCGCCGCCTACCGGCTGGACCCGCGGCGCGTGGCGGTGGTCGGTCACAGTCTCGGGGGGTTCGCCGCGCTGATGACCGCCGCGGCGGACGAAGGGGTCGGTGCGGTCGTCTCGGTGGCCGGGTTCGACTTCGGCACGGCGTCTGCGGCTTGCCGGGCCGACCGTTCCGTCCGGGCGGCGTACGTCGAGTCGTGGGATGAAGAGTTGCTGCCGCTACGGGGCACCAGTGGCGAGGCGCTCGTCGCCGAGATGGAAGCTGCCGGCCAGGCGTGGAGCTTGGCCCGGCTCGCACCGAACCTGGCGGATCGGCCGGTGTTGCTTGTCGGGACCGGCCGGGACATGGTCACTCCCGCCGAGGTGCACCACTGGCCGCTGGTCGAGGAATATCAGGCGTATCCGGTAAGCCGACTGGACCACCGGCTCTTGCCCACCGATCACGCATTGTCCGACCACCGGGTGGCGTTGGCCCGCACGATCGTGGACTTTCTCGACCGGCACCTGCGGACGCCAGCGTGACGGTGCCGCGGTGGCAGTCGGCTCGCCTCGCGCTGGGCACGGCGTCCGCGCTCGGGCTCGGCCGCTTCGCCTACGGGCTGGTGCTGCCCGCCATGGCCGAGCGGCTGCGGTGGGATCTGACCCGCGCCGGCGCGATGACCACCGCGAACGGGCTGGGCTACCTTGCCGGGGCGATGGCCACCGCGGCGGTGACCCGCAGGCTGGGCATCGTGGCGACGTTTCGACTCGGCATGGTGCTGTGCACCGTCGCCCTCGCCGCGACCGCCACAACCACGCGCTATCCCGCGCTGCTCGCCAGTAGGGCGTTGGCCGGGTTCGCCGGGGCGTTGGTGTTCGTCGCCGGGGCTGTCCTCGCCCCGACCACGGTCTACTTCGCCGGTACCGGGCTCGGGATCGTGCTCGCCGGCGCGGCCATCCCGCCGCTCGTGGGCCACCATCCACAGCACTGGCCGCTGGCCTGGGCGGTGCTCGCGGTCGCCTCCGGGTTGGCCGCTGCGGCGAGTTGGACCGCCGCCCGACCTACGACGACCGCCGCCGCCAGCGACCGGCTGGTCCGCCCGGTCCGTCGACTGTGGCCGGTCGCGGCGGTCTACCTCCTGTTCGCGGCCGGCTACATCGCCTACATCACCTTCCTGTCGGCCTACCTCGCCGGCCGGCACGCCTCGACGGCGCAGACGGCACTCACCTGGATCCTGCTCGGCCTGGCCGTCATGACCGCGCCCACCGTGTGGCAACGCCCGATCAGACACTGGCCGGGCGGCCGAATCCTTGCCGTGCTGCTGGGCATCATCGCCGGCGCCGCCGCGCTCGTATTGCTCGTACCGATCCCCGCGGTCGTGATCGTCTCCGCTCTCGCCTACGGCGCGACTTTCATGGCCGTGCCGGCCGCGGTCACCGCCCTCGTCCGCGGTGCCACGCCGCCCGAACGACTGACCGACGCGTTGTCGACCTTCACCGTCATCTTCGCCGCCGGGCAGATGGCCGGCCCATGGCTCGCCGGGGCCCTGGCCGACCACACCACCGCCGACGCCACCCTCGGCTGGACCGCCACGCTATGCGGCATCGGCGCCGTCGTGGCCGCTACCGCTGTGACACCGACGCCTCGTTACCCCTGAAACGAACCCCATCGAAAGAAGTCCGGGAGCGGGTGTCGGATCGGGGCCGTGGCGTTCGTTGCAGGGGTGAGGGCCACCCACCGAGGGGCGCCCACGGCACTCACGCAGGAGAGCATCATGACCGCCACCTACACCTTCGACGTCTTTTCCACCCTCGACGGCTTCGGCTCCTACAACAGCAGCGGCGACTGGGGCGGCTACTGGGGCAAGCAAGGCCCCGAGTTCCTCGACCGCCGCCTGGCCCAGTACAGCCAGGAGCAACGGCTGGTCCTCGGTGCCACCACCTTCCGGGAGTTCGTGCACTTCCTCGGCCCGGGCACCCAGGATTCCACGATGGACGACCCGATCAACACCCGGATGAAGAACATGCCGACCACGGTCGTGTCGGCCACACTGCACGGACCCCTGGACTGGCCCGACGCGACCGTGCTCAGCGGCGACGCCGTCGACATCGTCGCCCGGCTCAAGGCAGAGTCCACCGTGCCATTGCGCTCGCACGGCAGCCTGTCGCTGAACCGGGCACTGATGGCCGCGGGCCTGGTCGACCGCGTCCAGCTGACAATCTTCCCGGTGATCTCCGGTCAGACCGGAACCGACCCGGTCTTCCAGGGCGCCGCCGACTTCGACCTCGAACTACTCGAGAGCCACACGCTCGACGGCCGCATCCAAGAACTCATCTACCGGCCCACCCTGCACGCGTAAGCGGTGTCCATGTTGGACTCCGGCGGGCTTGTCTCGCGGACCTGGCAGCGCAGGTCGGGGATTTCGGCTCGCTCTGCGAGCCGCCGACCTGCGCGGTGCCCGCGGGAGCATGCGGCCCGCAGGTGACGCGGACCGGGGTAAATCGACTCACTGCTTGGGCAGGAGCCGATCCAGCAGGCCGGTGGAGTCGGCGGTGAAGGCCACCACGTCGATCACCAGGAGCCGCAGGCCGAGCAGCGAAATCAGGGCCGGCGCGTCGGGCGTGGGTGAGTCCAGCACCCAGGTGAGCACGGCCGCCGGGACCAGCGCGCTGACGCTGGAGGTCAGCGCCTTGAGCAGGGACGTCTGGGCAGCGGTCTTGACGCCGAACCAGAGCAGGAGCAGAGCCGCGATGCCGGCCAGCGTCACGGTCAGCCGGGCGCCATCGACCTGCGCGAGTATGTTGGCGACGTCCGGGTTGATCACGGCCAGGGCGGTGATGGTGCCGAGAACCAGCCCGGCGGTGCGGTCGACCACGTCTCGATCCATGAGCGCGTCGACCACGCGCACCCACCAGCGCGCGTTCACCGCGCTGTACAGCAGGTCGTAGAAGTAGGTGCCGCGGGCGAGGAACGGCGGTGACACGGCCGGCAGCCGCCAGCGCCACTGCCAGCCCGGATGGTCCTCGGGAGCGGCGTCGACGTGCCGGGAGGTCTCCGCCAGTGCGATGGCGGCGATCTCGGTCTCGGCGTACGCATCGGCCGTCGGGGCGAGGAACTGCCGTTGCCGGCGGGAGAGCCGGTGGGTCAGCCGCTCGTACCGCGGCAGGTGGAGCAGGTCGAGCTGCATCGCGGTACGTACCGCGAAGGCGTGGTCGATCACCGTACGCGGCGCGACGCCCTGGAGGGCGTTGCGGAACCAGTGTCGGGCCCGGTCGAGCGCGGCCGTGACCTCGTCCGCGCCGGCGATCCCCGCGCCCTGCGCGGTACGCAGGGCGCGTACCGCGTTGAAGCAGTTGTGTACGGCCGGCTGGTGGCCCGGCACCTCGGCCCAGCCGCCGTTGGGTTCCTGCACGGCTAGCAGGAACCGCACACCCTGCGCGATGACCTCGGCGGGCCCGCCGGCACCGATCAAGCAGGTGACGACGTGGCTGGTCGAGCCGGTGACCACCGTCCGTTCGATCGTGGAGTACGCCCAGGCGGCGCCTACCGGCTGCGAGATCGCGGTATCGACCAGGTACTCCCGCATCGCGTCGAGGCGAGCGGACAGCGCCGGATCCCCCAGCAGGCCCAAGGCGCGCAGCGTGCGCGAGGTCTGGCCGGTCTCGCCGTACCCGGCTGACACGATCAGCGGGATGCTGCCATCGGGCAACTGCCGGTCCAACAGCCAGTCCACCACCCGACGCAGCGTCGGATCCGACCGCCGAGTCTCGCCGAGCTCGGCGGCAAGCTGGATGTACCGGATCGCCGGGCTGCTCTCCTCCACCGGGATGCTGGGCCGGCGGTAGATGCAGCCACGCTCGTCCACCCGGTCGCGTAGCTGCCACAGCGCGAACGCCACCACCGGCGGGACGCGGACCCGTTGCCAGCTCTGCAGCAGGTGAGCGATGCCGAGCTGGTGGCGGGGGATGCCCAGCTCCTCAAGCTGGCCAACAAGCTGGGCGTCGCTAAGGCCAGTGATGGAGCCGTCCGAGCTGATCAGGCTCAACCGCCGCCACAGCCCGGGAACCGGTGAGGTCAACGCGCCAGTTTGGACTACAGGCACATCGATACGGTAGGGGCAGAACCCGACGAGCGGAAGGAACGCTATGACCTCCGGACGATGGTCCGACCGGCGGTTGCCACCACTGGGGCCGACCGCCGTGCGCGGCGCCGATGAGGTACTGCAGATCGCCCACCGTGGCGGCAACGGCGGAGCCGACGACTACCGGCCCGAGCACCTCGCCCGCATCGCCGCCTGGGGATGCCATCTGGTCGAGGTCGACGTGCGGGTCGGCGCCGAGGGGGCTCTGGTGGTGCATCACGATCCCCAACCCCCGCCCGCCGCCCCGCCCGCGGCGCTGGTCATCCGCGCCGCCCGACACGCCGGACTCGGGGTTTATCTCGACATCAAGGACCTCACCCCGGCCACGGCGGACGACCTCGCGGCGCTGCTGGCCGCCGAGGACATGTCCACGCGCGCCATCCTCGCCTCGGCCGACCCGACACTGCTGCGCCTGTGCGCCACGAGCGCGCCACGGGTACCCCGGTCGGTACTGTTCCGTTCGGTATCGCAGGACCCGGTCGCGCTGGCGCGCGAGGCCGATGCGGCGTTCGTCCACCCGTGCTGGGAGGACCAGCCGCGGCCAGACAAGCTGATCGACGACCCCTGGCTCGCCGCCGTACGCACGCACAGCCTCGGTGTGATCACCTGGCACGAGGAACGGCCGCAGGTACTCGCCCACCTGCTGCGGCTGCGCGTGGACGGGATCTGCACCGACGACCCCGCGCTGCTCGCCCGCCTCGCCCGAACTCCGTGACCGCCGTCATTGGGTGTGGGGAGGGGCGACCAGGCGCCGTACGCCAAGGGCCAGGCCGAGCTGAAACCGGTTTTCCACGCCGAGCCGGTCCATCAGGGAACGGATGACCGTGGTCACGGTGCGCATGCTGATCCGCAGCTCACGGGCCGCCGAGGCATCGGTGTGCCCGCGGGCCAGCAGCGCGGTGAGGGCGTGCTCGCGTGGGGTGAGCTCGATGCGGGGATGCACCGGCGCGGTGTGGCCGGCCGCCCAGTGCCGCTCGAAGTGCTCCACGAGCGCGGCCACCACCGACGGCTGCGTGACCTCCAGGTAACCGCGGCTGACGTCGGTCGGCGCCACCGGGAAGAGCGCGACCTTGCGGTCCACCACGAAGAGCTTCATCGGCACGGCCGCCATCTCCCGGTACGCCGGTCGAGGGTCGGTTGAGGGGCGCCCGAACGGCGACATCGGATCCGGTGTGGTCGGCTGGACGCCGAGCACCCGCATCGAGACCCCGCGGTCGAGGAGCGCGCGGTCCATGGCGACGGCCGGCCGCGCCGCCTCGGCGTCGAACCGTGGCTCCGGATTCATGGCCAGATGCTCGTGGCGGGCGAGCGCGACGAGCTCGACCAACCGGGCGCGGCTCGCCGCCCGCGTCCGTAGGTGCCGCAGCCCCTCGCCGAGGTCGGTCGCGTGCGCGACCACCTCCGGTACGGGCTCGCCGGCCGCCGCCGGGGTCTCCCGGCGCGCCTCACCCGTGGCCTGAGCCGCCTCCTTGGGCGAGCGGGACACCCAGAAGACGCCCCGCTCGCCGGCGAACCGGCGGGGCGTGGCCAACCCGAGGGCGGCCAGCCGGTCGACGGCCTGGTCGACCCGGCGGCGCGGCATGCCCAACTCGCGGGAGAGCTCACCGGCGGTGGCCCGGCTGAGCGTGGCGAGCCGGCGGTTGACCAGGTCGGCATCCGGCGAGGGGCCGCGCCCGATCACCGAGACCGCCGGTGCAGCGTGCGCTGTCACAGGCAGGTCCCGCAGGTCGGGCCCTCGGAGTCCACCGATTCCCGTCTCACCCCGACCAGGAATCGTGGATCCCCGGTGGAAATGGGTCCGACGACCGGCTGCTCCCCCGGGCCGCCGACGTCGACGCCGATACACGCCGCCCGGCCGTCGTAGGCGTACGCGACGCAGAGCGCCGTCATGGTGGGCATCAGGACGCGGCGAAGACCGTCGATATGGAAGGTGAACGACGTCGGCGAGGACACGGTCTCGTACGGCACGAGCCGGCTGCGGATGCCGCGCTCAGGGTAGTACCGGACGATGGCGAACCCGTCGGTGAGCTCGTTGCCGGCGCACGGCTGGATCCAACCGGATATCCAGAGCGTCGGATTGTCGAGCCCGTCCACGTCGTGGCGGACCTCGGTGATCGCCCCGGTGGCGCAGGGGGCCGGTGACCAATCCGGCGGCACCCCGTCGGCCGAGGCCGGCGCGGCGAACGCGAGGACGAGCGCGATCGCCCCGAGCACCGCCAATCCGGCGCGGCGGTAACCAGCCATCGCGTCGCCTCCCCAGTACCCGCATGGTCAACTGCGTCATCATGCAACCAAGCGTCGGCGACGCAGTCACGTGACGTTGCCGATTCGTGTCCAAGGCTGCGTATTTACGCAGCGGCCCCCGGCCCGGCCGCGGGTTGCGTGATCGCGCGGGCCACCCGCCACGTGATTGCGCGAAATACCGCCGGCCGGCGACGCGTGACGCGGTTTCCGTTGACCATCCGCGAGCCTCGATCAGAGCATCACACCTGCCGATGGATCGGTACCGACTCCGGGAGGGTGCATGTGAGAAGACTGCGTAAGGGTCTCGTCGCCGCGACGATGTCGCTGGTGGTGGCGGCGGGCGTGACCGTACGGCCGGCGCCAGCGGCGGCCGCTGTCCCGTGGACACAGATCGCCGTCGCGGTCGCCTCGTACCTCTTCTCGAATAGCGGGGGAGGCGGCAGCGACCTGGAGCGTGCCAAGCAGGAGATCATCGCGGCGATCAACGCCTCGCGGGACGCGATCATCACCGAGATCGACAGGATCGCCAGCGCGGACGTACGGGCGTGCACCGAGGCCGCGACGACGCTCGTCAACCAGATCGACCTGATGGACGACTTCACGCTGTCGGTGTTCGCGTTGAACGCGGTGGAGTGCGCCAGCCGGTCTACGGCGTACTTCGACGCCGTCGCGAACAAGGCGGAGGCCGACCGTATCGGCAAGCTGATGGGCCAGATCTTCGCGATCGCGATGGTCGGCTTCCGGAAGATGGGCTTCCCGGCCACCGACCTGCTGGCCCAGCTCATCCGCGGGTACGAGGCGGTGGTCGTGAAGCTCGCGCCGACCTGCACCGAGAACGTCCTCCGCGAGTACGACGACAGGGGACGCCTCGTGACCGTCGAGATCCAGTACACGTGCGTCGCGTACAACGGCGACTCGGCCTTCGGCTCCGAGCTGTACTACCTCGCCCGGCTGGTCACGCCGCCGCTGGACCGCGCCCAGGTCAGCGCGGACGCCACCAGGAACACCAGCCGGGCCGTGGCCATGGCCGCGCTTCCGCAACTGCGCGCTCTGCAGGTCTGACGCGACACCCGAAGGGGGCTCCGGACGCCGTCCGGAGCCCCCAACCCCGTACGTCGATATCGCTCTTGAGAGGAGTGGATGTGAAAAGAAGAACTGGACCGCTCCGGCTGATCCTGGCGGCCGTCCTGGGGGTGGCCGTGGTACTGCCGGCCACCGCCCGCCCGGCGAGCGCCGACCAGGACTACGGAAGGGTCACGATCGACCTGCTCCGGAGCCTGCTGGACAAGGGCGGCGACGGCAGACTCTCGCCGGACGAGGTCGCGTCCCTGGTCCTCGAGGCGATCGGCGCGATCACCGACGTCAAGGTGGACCTGTTGGCGCGGCTGGACGCCCAGGCGGTCGCCGACCTCCGGGCGAAGACGGCGACCGCGACGACCAGCGTCAACTACCTGCGGTACCCGCACACGGCCGCGACGTACCTGGGAATCGTCAACCCGGCGGCGCACCAGGCCAAGGAGTACCTCGCGTTGGTCGAGTCGGACGCGGCGAAGGACGCCGTCGGACGCGCCATGATCACCCTCTACTCGGCGCTGCTGGTGGCCGAGGCGAAGACCGGCGTCCTCAACCCGAACACGCGGTACGCCGACTACCGCGCAGCGCTGGAGGAGCTCCGGCGCCAGTTGGAACCGCACTGCGAGGAGTCCCTACCCGGCGAGCACCCCAACTTCTACGCCTACAGCTGCACGTTCAACGGCCGGACCGTCGCGGGCTACCAGCGGCTCAGGGCGGACGGTCAGTGGGAGTACACGCACGTCGGCGACGGCTCTCCAGCCAACGTGTGGCTCCCGGGGGAATACGACCGCGAGATCATCGCCGGTCAGACGATGGACGGCACCGCCGACGAGCTCGCCGAGAAGGCGCTGCTCGAGCTGGCCGCGCGCGGCTACTGACCGTCGCCAGGTCTGACCCCTCGGCACCGCGGACGGGGCCCGGGCATACCGCCTGGGGCGTGTCTGGTGGATCTTGTGGGTGCGAGGCGAGGTCCAGGCGGCGTCCGGTGGTGCCGGGCGGAAGGTCGCATACCGGTGTTGTATGCGGCCTTTCGACCGGTGCCGCTGGTCGTCGTCTGGGCCCGCCGCAGCCCCACAAAGATCCACCAGACACGCCCCAGGTCTCGTCCGCGGCCGGGCGTGGACTCTTGCTATGGTGCACGTGCTAGAGACCCCTTCCGCATGTGTCGGACGTGTCTGTCGTTGCGACGCGGAGGGAGCGCTAAATCATGCCACGTCTCTATGGTCCCGGCCACTTCACCGAAGACCCCTATTCACAAATCGTTTCGCCACATGGCATTCCTGTGGACGACCTCGTCTCTGTCCTCCAGAAGGAGATCAGGCGCGGTCACATCGACAACGCCGTTCTCGCCGCCTACGAGATGTTCATAACCTCGCCGGATGTCGCCCAGCACCTGTGGATGCGTCTACGGCTCATCGCGGTCGAAGACGTGGGCATGGGTCTGCCCATGGGACCTGTTCTGATCGACGTACTCCATCGCAACTTCAACGCCAGCCCGGATGGAGCCTGGATGATGGCGTGCCACGCCGTTCGTTTGCTCGCTTCCGCACCCAAGGACCGGACCAGTTCCGAGCACGCCGGTTGGGTCGCTACGAAGGCCGCTCTCGGAGAGGCGCTGGTCGAGGTCCCGGACTACGCCCATTGCGTGCACACACGTGCCGGCCAACAGCTGGGACGCGGTCTGACGCAGTGGTGGGAGAACGGCGCTCAAGTGCGCGATGAAATACCTTCGGCGGATCATCGGTACCGCGAGGAACTGATCGAGATTCATCGCCGCGATGAGGCGGACAACGGAACCGCGCCCCGTTCGTCGCGTTGGGCAACCGCGACTCCCGACAGCGACTGAGCGGCCCAATTGGGCGAGTCATCGCGATCCGGGCCGTTCGATCATGTCGAGCCGGCGTCGTAGCAGGGCGCGTTCTGGCTCGGTGCCGGCCAGGTCGATCGCCTCGCGGTAGGCGGACGCGGCCTCGGCGTGGCGGCCGAGGCGGTGCAACAGGTCGCCCCGGGCGGTGGGGTAGGGATGGTAGCCGCGCAGCAACGGCTCGTCGGCCAGCTCGTCGAGCAGCGCCAGGCCCGCCTGCGGGAGCTAGATGATCTCTGCTCCCTTTTGCTCCCAGCGGAAGCGCTAAAAGCAAAACGGCTCGCTACCTCAAGATCGGTAACGAGCCCGTGACCTGCGTAAATAGATGGTGGGCGATACTGGGTTTGAACCAGTGACCTCTTCCGTGTCAAGGAAGCGCGCTCCCACTGCGCCAATCGCCCGTATATGGTGCCGAGGTGGAGACGGGATTTGAACCCGTGTACACGGCTTTGCAGGCCGTTGCCTCGCCTCTCGGCCACTCCACCGAGGTGACCCCGACGTCTTGTGTCGCGGCCTCACTCCGAGCGGACGACGGGACTCGAACCCGCGACCCTCACCTTGGCAAGGTGATGCGCTACCAACTGCGCTACGTCCGCACTGCCTGCCACCAACGTTTCCGGGCGACGGATGAGAACTTTAACCCAGTCCCGAACCAACTGCCAACTCGGTTCCCGCACCGGCGCGTCGTGCGACATAAGCCCCATTTCACCTCATAGACCCGTACACCCCCGTAGATCCACGTATTTACTCTGTATCCGGGCACTCTCCCGCGCGGCGGGCAGTGCCGGCTGGCCGGTGCGGCGGGAGATGACCGCCGGCACGAGCTCGGTGGCGGCCACTGTGCCGCCGCGCAGGGTCACGCGCAGCACGCCCGTGTCGTTGCTGTACGCGTCGTCCCGCCACCACAGGAAGTTTCCCAGGCCGTACTGCACGTAGGTCCGGTCCAGCCAGCCGTCGCCGAGCAGGAGGTGGGCGTGGGTGCCGATCACCACGTCGGCGCCGGCGCGGGCCATGGCGGTGGCGAAGCCGCGCATCTGCGCCGTCGGGCAGTCGTTGCCTTCCTGGCCCCAGTGCACGTACACGACGACCACGTCGGCGCCGGCGCTCGCCGTGCGGACGGCGGCGACCGCGCGCGCCCGCTCGTGGGCCATCGCGATGCCGGCTCGCGCCTCGGTCGCCCGCCACCGCTCCCACAGCTCACCCACCTGGCTGAAGCCCAGGAACGCGATTGTCGTCCCGCGTACCGTCGTGGTCCAGGCGGCGTAGGCGGCCGCGGCGTCCGCGCCTGCTCCTACCGCGGGTACGCCGGCCGACCGCGCCGCGGCCACGGTGTCGGCGAGGCCGGTGCGGCCGTAGTCGAGCGCGTGGTTGTTGGCCAGCGAGACGACGTCGACGCCGGCGGCTTTCACGGCGGCGTACGCGCTGGCCGGCGCCCGGAAGAGGAACTCCTTCGGCTCAGGGGTGCCGCGGGTCGTGACGGCGGTCTCCAGGTTGACCATCGCGACGTCGGCGGCGGCGAGCGTGGCGGCGATGGGCCCGAAGGCCGTCTCCGGGCGGTCCAGTAGGGCCGCCGTGCGGCCGGCGAAGTGCACGTCGCCCGCGAAGGCAAGGGTGACGTCCGCGGGCGGCGACGAGGGCGCCGGAGCCACCCACGCGCCGGGCCGGGCGGAAGGCGTACAGGCCGCCAGCGCCGCACACAGGACAACACCGGCAGTACGGATCAAAAACACCCATATCAGGGTACGGCTTATCCGCCCTGGTAGAACCGTTGGGCGCCCGGATGCAGCGGCACCACCCCGGTACGCCCGGCGTTGTCCCGCAGCATCGAGCCCCACTCCGGGTGGCCCGCCACCAACTCCTCCCGGTGCTCGAAGATCAGCGCGGTGAGGTCGTGCGCCAGCGACTCGGGCATCGCCGCGTCGACGACGACCAGGTTGCCGACGGAGACGGTAGGTATGTCACCGGGCAGCCCGTACGCGCTGGCCGGGATGGACCCCGCCGCGTACGTGGCCGGGAAGAGCCGGTCCAGCTCCGGGAGCAGCCCGTCGAGCGGCAGGAAGCTGACCCGGGCCCCCGAGCCGACCAGCTCGGTGATGCCCACCGTGGGCAGCCCGCCGGACCAGAAGGTCGCGTCGATCGTGCCGTCCTCCAGCCCTCGGGTGGTGGCCGACAGCGACAGGCTGACCCGCCTGATGTCCCGGTCCGGGTCGAGGCCGGCGGCCCGCAGCAGGCGCAGCGCCAGGAACTCGGTGCCGGAGTTGACCGTCCCCGTGGACACCCGCTTGCCGCGCAGGTCGGCCGGCGACTTGATGCGGGCGTCGGCGCGCACCACGAGGTGGGTGTAGTTCTGGTAGACCACGGCGAGGGCGCGCAGCTGGCGCGGGCTCTCCGCGAAGGTGCCGCGCCCGCGTACGGCGTCCGCCGCCACGTCGGCGAACGTCAGCGCGATGTCCACGTCGCCCTGGCCGAGGCGCAGCAGGTTGTCCGCGGAGCCGGCGGTGGGCGCGACGATCGCCTCGAAGCCGGACAGGTGCGCGGTGATCACGTCGGCGTACGCGCCGCCGACCTGGTAGAAGACGCCGGTCGTGTTGCCGGTGCCCACGACCAGGTGCCCCGCGCGCAGGTCGCCCGGGGGCTCGGGGGCGCAGCCGGCCAGCGCCAGCACCGCCAGCGCCCCGAGGAGCCGCCTCACGATGGCCGGGTTGCGGGCTCCAGCGCCGCCGCGACGCGCCGGGCCAGCACCGCGGTCTCGTAGCCGACCTGGCCGAGGTCCGCGCCCGGCTCGGCGAACACGGCCAGGTACGCCCGGTCGGCGACCGACATGATCAGGAGTACGCCGCCGTCCATGTCCAGCACGGACTGGCGGATCTGCCCGGTCTGCATGCACTTCGCCGCGCCGGTCGCGAGGCTGGCCAGCCCGCTCGTGATCGCGGCGAGTTGGTCGGCCTGGTCCGGCTCGATCTGATCGGAGGAAGCCAGCGCGAGCCCGTCCACCGACACCGCGACCGCGTAGACGATCGCCGGCACCTTGCGGGCGAACGAGGTCAGCAACCAGCCCAGGTCACCGTAGTCGACGAGGCCCGGAGGGGAGTCCGTAGCGTTTTTCATGAAGGTCCTCCGGGTTGTGTGCCTCAGGTGTGGGTGTGGTTGGTGGTCCCGAACGGCGCCCGGCCGCAATGCCACTGGCCAGACTCGACAACCGCGCCCGAACTTCATCGGGATCGGGCGTCCCGTGGATGGGACGCCCCGCGACAGGCCCGCTGGGCAACGCCGGGGTAGGCGTCCGCCGTGGCAACGCCGCACTCCAGGATCGACTGATCGACCGTGCCGTACGTGGCGGTGGGGGCAAGGGGGCGAGCATGCGTTCGGGGAGGGTCACGGTGGCGGCGGTGCCGCCGCCGGCGACGCTGGTGAGGCGGACCTGTACGCCGTGGCGCTCGGCCAGCCGGCCCACGACCAGCAGGCCCATCGTGCCGACCAGCGCGCTCGTCAGCGCGGACGGGTGGGCGATCCGGTCGTTGGCCTCGGCGAGGTTGTCGGCGGTCAGGCCGATGCCCTCGTCGAAGATGGTGAGCGTCACGTGGTCGACGGCCTGCCGGGCGGCGACCCGGACCAGGGTGGTGGGCGGCGAGAAGCTGGTCGCGTTCTCCAGCAGCTCGGCGAGCAGGTGCACCACGTCGCCGACTACGTGCGCGGCGACCGCCACCAGGGGCGTGGCCACGGCCTCGATGCGCGCCGGCTCCTCGATCTCGGCGGCCGCGAGGCGGATCACGTCGCGTACGGAGACCGCCTCGACGAACCGGCGCCCCGGGTCGCCGCCGGCCAGGACCAGCAGGTTCTCCTCGTTGCGGCGCATCCGGGCGGCCAGGTGGTCCAGGGCGAGCAGCCGCGCCTGGGCACCTAGGTCGGCCTCCGCGCGGGCGAACTCCTCCAGCATGTGGAGCTGCCGCTGCACCAGCGTCTGCCCGCGCCGGGACAGCGCGGTGAACGTGGCCGCCATCTCCATGCGCAGCAGTGCCTGGTCGGCCGCCAGCCGCAGCGCCTGCCGGTGCACGGTGGAGAACGCCGTGGCCAGCTCGCCGATCTCGTCGGTACTGGCCGGCAGCATCCCGTCCACTCTGGACCCGGACTCGGACAGCATGCCGCGTACGGCGGACTCGTCGCGGGCGCCGGACACCTGGGCGACGGCCTCGGGCAACTCCCGGTGGGCGACGGTCAGGGCGGCGGCGCGCATCCGGCGCAGGCGGCGGCTGGTGCGTACGGCCTGGATGATCGCCCCGGCCAGGGCCAGGCCGACGAGTAGCCCGGTCAGTACGCCGACGACCAGGGTGCGGGTGTGCGCGGCGACCTGGATGTCGTACGCCTCGCGCTCCATGCCGACCGACAGCTCGGACTGCATGAGGCGGAGCCGGCGCAGCAGCCCGCTCTGGGCGACGTACCAGACGTCGGGGTCGACGCGCAGCGACGCGGGCGCCCCGCCGGACGTGAGGACCGCGTCGCGCAGCTGGTGAGCGCGGGCGACGTCGGTGCCGGACACCAGCTCCTCGAAGCGCCGGGCGGCCGGGCCGGGCAGCCGCTCGATCACCTCCAGTTGCTGCTCTTCGGCGCCGGCCCAGCCGGCCAACTGGACCAGCTCGCCGGGCTGCAGCGCCTGCCGGGTGAACACCCGCCGCAGCAGGTCGAGCTGCTCGGACGCCAGGTGCTCCAGCTCGGTGACCAGGACGACCGCGCGGGCCCGCTCCACCAGCGCCGGCTCGGTGAGCTGGCTGGGCACCGCGTCGGCGATACCGATCATGGCGTGGGTCACCGCGTTGTACGCGTCGAACACCTCGGGCGAGCCGTCCGGCGAGCTGACCGCGATGGCGCGTACCCGGGGCAGGATCTCCAGCACGGCGTCGGCCGCGTCGAGCATCGGCGCCAAGCTGGGCGCGGCCTCGCGGGCCTGGTCGGCGGCGTCGGCGAACCGGACCCGGGCGGCGTCCGTGCGTACCCGCTGGGCGGTCAGGAGCTGGCTGCCGGCCTGACCGCCGCGCAGCCGGAGCGCGTTGGTCTCGGCGTACTCCAGCTCGGCCTGGTGCGCGAGGGCCACGCCGGCGTTGGCCGTACGGGCGAGGACGCGCGCGTCACCGGCCCGCGTCGACTCGGTGAGCGCGGCACGCGTCTGGATCACGCCCAGCGTGACCAGGCCGACTGTCGCCACGAGCACCGGCAGCAGGATGCGTACGCCGATCGAGCGCAGTGGACGGAGGCGATGCTGGTGCGGGGCGACCTCGCCGGAAGACACCACCCGCTCACGATCGGCCCATTCGGCCCGCTACGGCATCCCTGCACAGTCACCTCGCGCGAACCGATCGTGCCGCTCCGTTCACTTTGGAGCGTTCAGCGTGTCGAGGGCGGCGGTCGCGCCTCGGTGCAGCTGCACAGGTTCCGTCTTTCGGGCGATATCCAGGCTGATCGCCTTGGCGGCGGCGTTCGCCTGCTCCAGCTGCGTCTTACGGTCGAAGAGCGCCTTGGTCAGGACGCAGGCGAGGTTGGCGTCAAGGTCGTCCTTCACCAGCAGCAGGTTGGGCACCACGATGGTCTTGACGTCGGCCGAGGTGCCGTAGGTCGCCGCGGGGACGGCGCCCTCCTCGTACACCGGATTGATCTTTTGCAGCTCCGGCAGCAACGGCGTGATGTCGATGAACGCGACCTTGCCCTTCGCGGTGGTGAAGAGGTCGGTGACGCCGGGCGTCGGCAGCCCGCCGGACCAGAACATCGCGTCGATCGTGCCGTCCTTCATGCCGTCGACGGTCTTGGGCAGGTCGAGGCGCTGGGCGGAGACGTCCTTGGCAGGATCGAGGCCGGCGGCCTGCAGCAGGCGGTTGGCGATGACCTCGGTGCCGGACTTGGGCGAGCCGGTCGAGACACGCTTGCCCTTCATATCGGCGACCGTGTTGATGCCGGCCCCGGTGCGCACGATGACCTGCGTGTAGTTGGTGTAGATGCGGGACAGCGCCCGCACCGGCTGCTGTTTCCCGTCGAAACTGCCGGTGCCGCGTACGGCGTCGGCCGCGGTGTCGGCGAGCGAGAACGCCACCGTGTAGGTGCCGGCGACGAGTTGCTGGATGTTCTGCACCGAGGCGCCCGTCTCGGCCGCGGTCGCCTTGACCTTGCCGCTCGTGGCCGCGCCGATCTGCTCCGCGTACGCGTTGCCGAGGGCGAAGTAGACCCCGGTCGCGTTGCCGGTGGCGATGCCGATCCGGGTGTCGGTGGCGACCTCGCAGGTCACCGCGCCACCCGTGTCGGTGCTGGCCGTGTCCTGCCGGCCGCCGCACCCGGCGACGAGCACGAGAACGCTGGCTACGACGAGGATGGACGTGCGCCTCATGACTGTCTCCTTTGGACGGCGAGCGTGGTCCCGACGGTCGCGAGGAGCAGGACCACTCCGGCGGCGATGGTGACCGGGTGCAGGTAGAGCAGCAGGAGCCCACCGGCGCCGGCGAGGACGCGGGCGGGCGGGCCGGCCGGGCCGACGCCGAGCACCCAGCCGCCGGTCGCGGCGGCGAGGCCGGCGACGCCGAGGCAGGCGGCGGCGGTGGCCCACAGGACACCGAGGGCGGGCCCGCGCCCGAGCAGGTACTCCCCGGTCCAGTGAGGACGAACGCGAGCGGGGCGAGAAAAGCCGGCAGGGCGTACTTGAGGGCCTGCCACATGGTCGGCAGCGTGCGCCCGCCGGTGATGGCGGACGCGCCGACGGCGGCGAGCGCGGTCGGCGGCGTCACCTCGGAGAGCACCGAGTAGTAGAAGACGAACATCGCGGCGGCCGGGGCGGGCACGTCGAGGGCGAGCAGCGCCGGCCCGATGATGACCCAGCCGATGATGAACGACGCGGTCACCGGCACCGCCAGGCCCAGCAGGGAGAGCGCGACGGCCGCGAAGACGACGGTGAGCGCGAGCACGGCCGTACGGTTGTCGGCGAGGGCCTCGGCACCGCGTACGAGCTGCGAGGCCAGCTGCGCGCCGAGGCCGGTCTTGGTGGTGGTCGCCGTGATGACGCCGGCCGCGGCGCAGACGGCGGCGACCGGCAGGACCCCGCGTACGCCGGCGGAGAGCGCCTCGAACAACCGCTTCGGCGTCAGCCGGCCACGACGGTCCAGGAAGGACAGTCCAAACGCGAGGATTGTGGCGTAGACGACGGTCTTGGTGGCACTGACCCCGGCGGCGAGCAGCACGACGATGGCCACCAGCGAGGAGAAGTGGTAGCCGAAGCGGGCCAGCAACCGCCACGGCGACCGGGCGCCGACCTCGATCTGGCGCATCCCGAACCGGCGCGCGTCGATCTCGACGGCGAGCAGGATGCCCAGGTAGTACAGGACCGTGGGGATCATCGCCCAGCCGAGGACGGTCAGGTACGACACCTCGAGGTACTCGGCGACGATGAACGCCGCGGCGCCCAGCGTGGGCGGCGACAGGATCGCGCCGACCCCGGCCGCGGCGAGCATCCCGCCCGCCTGCTCGGCCGGGTAGCCGGCGCGGCGCAGGATCGGCCAGGTGACCGCCCCGACGCTGACGGCGGTGGCCGTGCCGGATCCGGAGACCGTGCCGAGCAGGAAGCCGGAGGCGACGGCGGTGCGCCCGGCCGCGCTGCGCGAGCGGCGAAACGCGGCCACCGACAGGTCCACGAAGAACCGCCCGGCGCCGGACAGGTCGAGCACCGCGCCGTAGATCGTGAAGAGCACGATGTACGTCGCGGCCACGTCGAGCGGCGTGCCGTAGAAGCCGCTGCCGGAGTTGTAGAGCGCGTCGACGATCTGGCTGAAGTCGAGGCCGGCGTGGGCGATCGACCAGGTCTGCGGGAGCAGCCCGCCGTAGTAGCCGTACGCCAGGAAGAGCAGGCACACCGCCGGCAGCACCCAACCCGTCGTGCGCCGGCACGCCTCCAGGACCAGCACCAGCAGCAGCGCGCCCATCGCCACGTCGAGCGGGTCGAGCAGCCCCTGCCGGTCGAGGAAGCCGTTGTAGCCGCCGGCCAGCGGCAGCACCGGGTACAGGCAGACGGCCAGGGCCAGGCCGGCGAGGATCCAGTCGGCCACCGCCGGCCCGTCGCGCCGGTCGATCCAGGGCATTCCCGATCGGTACGCCAGAAAGACGAGCGGCAATACGCCGGCGAGAAAAATGATCAGATAGAACTGGCTGCCCTGGGCCAGCGGGCGGAAGACCTGCCACAGCACGAGCAGCGCCACCGCGAACGCGGCGATCGCGACCGCGCCGCCGATCCGCCCGGTCAACTCGCGGGCCGGCCGCTCCTCGTCGTCAAAGTGGACGGTGGACGGCGCCGCCCCGTCCTGGGCGACCGAATCCGGCATGTCGGGCTTGGCGTCGGCCGATCGGGCGATGCTGACCTGGCTGTCCGACATGACGAGACGATACAACAGGACAGCGACATCGACCGATTGGCGAACCCCATCGTTTCCCTCTCGTGATCTTCGACGATTACCCCGGTATTCGATTTCGTGCGTGAAAATTGCGCGCGAATCACGCCGAAAATCGAAGAGGCATTCATGAGTTACTGTGTGCGCTGTGACGAGACGATCCGCGGAAGTACGCCTGGACGCATTGCTGCGCACCGCCTGCGAAGTGATCGTGGAACGAGGGCTCGCCAACACCCGCACCGCCGACGTGGCTACCGCCGCGGGCGTCAGCCAGGCCCTCGTCTTCTACCATTTCGCCACGAAGGAGCGGCTGCTCGCGCGGGCGTTCGCGTACGCGGCCGAGCAGGATCTCGCCCGCCTCGCGGCCGTCGTCGACTCGTCATCGACGCCGCTGGAAAAGCTCAAAAAGATCATTAAGTTGTACGCGCCGCAGGGGCGCTCCAAGTCGTGGGCAATGTGGATCGACGGCTGGTCCGAGTCGATGCGCGCACCCGAGCTGGAAAAGGTCTCGCGCCGCCTCGACCTGCGCTGGAAAGAAGCGCTCACCGAGGTGATCGCCGCGGGTGTCGCGGACGGCGTCTTCAAGTGCGAGGACGCCAGCGGCGCGGCCTGGCGGATCCTCGCGGTGATCGACGGGCTCGCCGCCCAGGTCACCGTCCACGAACGGGTGATCACCCGCCGCCAGCTCACCGACTGGATCCACCAGTCGGCGGCCCGCGAGGTCGGCCTGGAGCCGCCCGACCTGGCGTAGGTGCAAGGAAGGGCCCCTTGTTAGCGCTTTATGCATAACAGGGGGCCCTTCCTAACCTCCCTACCGCTGCTCAGGTGAGCAGTTCCGTTACGGTGCCGGCCGCGACTGTGCGGCCGCCTTCGCGGACTGCGAAGCCGAGGCCGACCTCCATCGCCACGGCCTTGCCGAGCGTCACGTCGAGGTCGACGGTGTCCCCCGGCATGACCATCGTGACGTCGCCGAGGTCCACCGAGCCCGGCACGTCCGTGGTACGGAAGTAGAACTGCGGCCGGTAGTTGGCGAGGAACGGCGTGTGCCGCCCGCCTTCCGCGGTCGTCAGCGCGTACAGCCGCGCCCGGAACCTGCTGTGCGGCGTCACCGACCCGGGCAGCGCGACCACCTGGCCGCGCTGTACCTGGTCGCGCTTGACCCCGCGCAGCAGCACCGCGGCGTTGTCGCCCGCCTCGGCCCGGTCCAGCGACTTGCCGAACGTCTCCAGCCCGGTGGCCACAGTGGACAGGGTCGGGCCGAGGCCGACGACCTCGACCGGCTCGCCGACCTTCAGGGCGCCCCGCTCGACCGCGCCGGTCACGACCGTGCCGCGGCCGGAGATGGTGAGCACGTTCTCGATCGGCATCAGGAACGGCTCGCCGAGCTCCCGGGGCGGCACCGGCACGTACCGGTCGACCGCGTCGAGAAGGTCCACGATGGACTGCGTCCACCGCGGGTCACCCTCCAGCGCGCGCAGGGCGGAGACCCGTACGACCGGGACCTCGTCGCCGGGGAACCCGTACCCGGACAGCAGTTCGCGCACCTCCAGCTCGACCAGGTCGAGCAGGTCCTCGTCGTCCGCCGCGTCGGCCTTGTTCATCGCCACCACCAGGTACGGCACGCCGACCCGCCGGGCGAGCAGCACGTGCTCGCGGGTCTGCGGCATCGCGCCGTCCTGCGCCGAGACGACCAGGATCGCGGCATCCACCTGCGCCGCCCCCGTGATCATGTTCTTCACGTAGTCGGCGTGCCCCGGCATGTCGACGTGGGCGTAGTGCCGCGTCGCCGTCTCGTACTCGACGTGCGCGATGTTGATGGTGATGCCCGCGCGACCTCCTCGGGCGCCCGGTCGATGCCGTCGAACGACACGAACCGGTTGACCGACGGGTCCTGCGCGGCGAGGACCTTCGTGATGGCGGCCGTCAACGTGGTCTTGCCGTGGTCGACGTGCCCCATCGTGCCGATGTTGAGGTGCGGCTTGGTACGCACGAACTGGCTTTTGGCCATGGTGAAACCCCACAAGGAGAAAAGGAACGAAAATACGGAACGCTGGAGCAACCCCGAGAGCGGGGTCAGCTATCCAGCCGGACCGTCGTCGCGCACGCGGCGGCTGCGGCCGGCAGGCTGGTGCCTGCGGGTCGCGCGAAGCCGACCTGGGCGAACATGACGATCACGGTAGCGGTCAACGCCGATGCGTCCAACGGTATTTCCGTGGTACAGACGCGGGGCGGGGAGCCGTTGCCACGGCTCCCCGCCCCTGTGTGGGACTCGCGTCAGGTCTCTTAGCCGAGGCCGCTCTTGACAGCCCCGATCAGCTCGCCGTTGGTGGTGTCACCGGAGAGCTCCCAGAAGAACGCGCCGCCCAGCCCTTGGTTGTTCGCGTAGGCCATCTTGCCGCCGATCGTGCTGGGCGTGTCGTAGCTCCACCACTGCCCGCCGCAGTACGCGTACGCCGTGCCGCCGACCGTGCCGGTCGCCGGGCAGCGGTTCTTGATCACCTTGTAGTCCTCGATGCCCTGCTCGTACGTGCCCGGGGCGGGACCGGTGGCGGTGCCGCCCGGCGCGCTCTGCGTGACGCCGGACCAGCCGCGCCCGTAGAAGCCGATGCCGAGCAGCAGCTTGCTGGCCGGGACGCCCTTGCTCTTCAGCTTCTGGATCGCCGCGTCCGAGTTGAAGCCCTGCTGCGGGATCCCGGTGTACGACGTCAGCGGCGAGTGCGGAGCCGTGGGACCCTGCGGGCTGAACGCGCCGAAGTAGTCGTACGTCATAGGCATGAGCCAGTTGAGGCTGCCGGCCGCGCCGGCGTAGTCGGTGGCGTCGATCTTGCCGCCGGTGCTGCCGTCGGCAGTGATGGCCGCCGTCACCAGCGCGCTGGAGCCGAAGCGGGTGCGCAACGCGGACATGAGGTTCTTGAACGCGTTGGGCCCGCTGGTGTCGCAGCTCAGGCCGCAGGCGTTCGGGTACTCCCAGTCGATGTCGATGCCGTCGAACACGTCCGCCCAGCGCGAGTCCTCGACCAGGTTGTAGCAGGAGTTGGCGAACGCGGTCGGGTTCTGCGCGGCCTGGGTGAAGCCGCCGGACCAGGTCCAGCCGCCGAACGACCAGATCACCTTGAGGTTCGGATACATCGCCTTGAGTCGGCGCAGTTGGCCGAAGCTGCCGCGCAGGGCGCCGGCGTCCCACGTGTCGGCGACGCCGTTCACGCTGGACGCGGCGTCGTAGAACTTGTCGTAGTCGGCATAGCTGTCACCGATCGCGCACTGACCGTTGGTCACGTTGCCGAACGCGTACAGGATGTGCGTCAGCTTGGCCGCGGACCCGCTCGTGTGGATGTTCTTGACGTGGTAGTTCCGGGCGTACACGCCCCACTGGGCGAAGTAGCCCACGACCTTCTTCCCGCCGGGCGGCGGCGCGGTGGTGGGCGGCGCGGTGGTCGGGGGCGCCGTCGTGGGCGGGGCCGTCGTCGGGTTCGCCGTGGTCGGCGGCGCCGTCGTGGGCACGGTGCCACCGCCGCAGGAGGCGCCGTTGATGGTGCAGTTCAGCGGGGTACGGAAGGCGCCCGTCCCGATGTAGCCCCAGTTGAAGGAGCCACCCGGGGGCAGGCTGCCGGCCCAGCTCTTCTTGGTCGCGACGTAGTGGTCGCCGGTCCTGGTGACATCGGCGTCCCAGAAGCTGCTGATCGACGTGCCGGCCGGCAGGTCGAACTCGATCCGCCAGGTGCTCACGGTGGCGTCCGAGCCGTTGGCCACGGTCACCCGGACCTCGTGCCCCGTGCCCCAGTCGGAGGTGGCGGTGAACTGGGCGGTGACGCTGCCCGCACCGAAGGCCGACGCCACCGGGACCGCGGCCACGGCGACCACAGCCACCACGCCCGCCCACAGCGCGCGCCGCAGGGATCTCCTCATCGACGTCTCCCCAAATTGTTAAGAAACTTTCCTGTAGGTTGATGCGACGTTACTCACACGTACGTGAACTCGTCAAGATGCGAATTTGTCGATCCCTCGATCGTCAAACCGACCCGGGCCGCCGTACGTAGATACATATGAGCTCTCAAGGGAGGAGGACGCCCTATGGCAACATCGGCGGCCGCCAGCGAGGCCGAGCCAAGCGACCGGACCCTGTCCTGGCTCGACGAGGACGACCCGGGACGGGACAACGAGCCGTTCATCTCCATGGAGCCGCTGCCCCTGCCACCGGCGCTCGAGCCGCCACCACCACCCCCACCGCCGGTCCAGCCGGGACCCCGCCGGCGCAACCGCAAGCTCCTCGCGGTCGTCGTCGGCCTGGTAGCCGTCGTGGTCGGCGCCGCCGTGGTCGCGGCCGGCACGGCGTACCGGCTGGTCTTCGAGGACCGGCCGGCCGGCCCGGCGGCGGTAGCGGGCACCGGACGGACCGTGTCCGCGCCGATCGGCAAGCGCACCGAGGCACAATTCGACCTGGTGACCGGTACGACGACGGTCAACCTGCGCAGCGCCGACCTGGGCGGCGACCTCTACCGGATCAGCACCGCCGAGGGCAGCGACGTGCTGCCCCGCCCGGTCCACGAGGGCGACCAGGTCAACCTGCACCTCGTACAGAGCGGCGAGTCCGGCCCCGGCGCCGTCGACATCCAGCTCAGCTCGCGGGTGACCTGGAAGCTCCGGCTGACCGGCGGCGCGGCCACCCACGTCGTGGACATGGGCGGCGGGCGCCTCACCGGCCTCGACCTGATCGGCGGCGCGGCCCGCGCCGAGCTGACCCTCCCCGCCCGACCGGCACGGTGCCGATCCGGATGACCGGCGGCGTCAACCAGTTCCTCATCCACGCCCCCGCCGGCGTGCTCACCCGGGTACGGATCGGCAGCGGCGCCTCCACCGTCGTCCTGGACAAGCTGAACCAGTCCGGTGTCGCCCCGGGTGTCGTCTTCACCCCGAACGGTTGGGCCCAAGCCACCAGCAGATACGACATCGACGCGGTGGCCGGCGTCTCCACCATCCGCCTCGACCGGACCAAATGATCCACTGACGCCAATGCGTTGGCGGGCCACCGCCAGTCGTACGCCCGCGATAGCGTCCGCTCCATGCCGCTGGAGAACAGGGTGCATCAGGGCTTGCACGGTGAGGCGTTCATCTACGCCCTCGCCAGCGCTGCCGGCCTCTGCTCGGCCCGGCCCGCGCCGGACTACGACGGCATCGACTGGCAGATCGCGCACCCGGGGCCCAAAGGCGCCCTCCGCTCGCCGAAGATAGAGCTTCAGGTGAAGACCTGCTCAGCTCCCGTCGAGCGGGACGACTGCTGGCGGTACCGCCTGCTCGTGCGGCATTACAACCTGCTGGCCGGGCCGGGCTTCCAGGTGCCGCGCCACCTCGCCCTGGTGATCGTCCCCGAAAGCGCGGAACACTACGCGCATTGCGGTCCGGAGAGCATGCTGTTGAGCCACGCCGGCTATTGGCTATCCCTGGCCGACCATGAGGTGCTGCCAGAGGACGACGAGTCACCGAAGACCGTTGCGATCTTGGTCCCCAAGCGTAACCTGCTCACCGTGGAGACGCTCTCGGCGCTGGTCAGCGGCGACTTGAAGGGTGCCACCATATGATCAAGGCAAGCGTCAACGACCTGGATGCGCTCGCCGCGCGCTCGCCCTCTGAGCTGGCCATGTACCTGCGGGCGCAGAGGTGGCAGACCGTACGGCAGGACGATGCCGCGGTGCGGTGGGTCAAGATCGTCGGCGGTGACGAGTACGAGGTGGTCCAGCCGATCGAGTCGGGCATACGGGACTACGCGGCGCGGGTCCGCGATGTGGTGCAGGTACTCGCCCTGGCCGAAGACCGGTCCGAGCTCGACGTCCTCCGGGCTATCTCCAGCGTGTCCACCGACGTCCATCTCGTCCGCTTGTTCCCGGCGGACGAGGATCCGGGCATGATCGGGCTCGACGACGGCGTGCAGGCGTACGAAAACCTGCGCAACCTTGTCGTGGCGGCGGCGTACTCGGTGAGCGCGAAGCAGCCGCGCGCCGTGCAGCCAGCCCGGAAGCCGGCCGACGTACTCCACTATCTGCGCGGCGTGCGGATCGGACCGAGCGCCGAAGGGAGCTTTGTCCTGTCCGTCCATACCGCCGTTCCGCCTCGTCTCACCGCCGAACCGGGCGAGGACGCGACCCCCGAGCCGTTCGAGCGCCAGGTCTCGCTGCGCATCTACGAGGCGGCACGGGCCGCGCAGGAGGCGGCCACCGCCGCACTAGCCGGAGCGGACGGGCTCGACGTGTTCAATCGCAGCGTGACGCGGGGGGTCAGCGCCAACCTCTGCGAGGCTCTGGTCGGTCTTGGCGGCGATGCGCGGCATCCGGTTGAGCTGCGGCTGGCCCTCGCGGCCGCCCGCCCCACCGCGCGGAGCTTTGTTCCGGTCCGGTTCCGCCGTGATCATCTGGCGGTCCTCGAATCGGCCGCGCACGAGTTCCGGGCCCGTTCGGCGGAGGAGGACTCGGTCGTCGCTGGCAACGTCGTCCGGCTCTACCGGGAGGCGTCCGCGACCGGAGAGGTCAGCATCGCCGGCACCGTGGAGGGCGATGACCGCCTGCGCCGCATCTGGGTGGAACTGGCCGGCGTGGACTACGAGACGGCGGTCCGCGCGCACCAGGAGATGCTCCAGGTGTCGGTCCGCGGCGACATCGTCCGGCGTGGCACCCGCTCCTACCTGACCAGGCCCAGCGGATTCCAGATCCTGCCCGATCCGTCAGATCAGTAGTACGCATCCCGAATCCGCCCGTATTGGTGACGGATTGCTGACAGATCAGGGGGTTGCGATCCGCTGGGCGGGCGCGAATCGTGTGCACCGTACCGCGTTGTCGAGGGGGAACCGGCGGCGTGGAAACCAGCACGGGAGGGGCCGTGACTTCCAACCTTCGTACGCTCCGGCGCGCCGCCGCCTTGACCGGAGCGATCTTGATCGGGGCCGGGTTCAGCGCCGCCGCGGCGGCACCGGCGAGCGCGGCGAGCGTCGGCTACGTACGGCTCGCGCACCTGTCGCCCGACACTCCTGAGGTGGACGTCTACCTCGACGATCTGACCGGCTCGGCGAAGACCCAGGTGTTCAAGGGCGTCGGGTACGGCGTCTTGTCGGCGTACCTGCCGCTGCCGGCCGGGCGGTACGCGGTGTCGATGCGCCAGGAGGGGGCCGCCGCGTCGACGCCGCCGGTGCTGACCACCGACGTCAGCGTGGTGGTCGGCGACGCGTACACGGTGGCCGGGGTGGGCCGCTACGCCGACCTGGGGCTGCGCATCCTCGACGACGACCTGAGCGCGCCGGCCGCGGGCAAGGCCAAGGTCCGGGTCGTCCAGGCGTCGGTGCGCGCGCCGGTGCTGGACGTCGCGGCCGCCTCCGGGCCCACCATCGCGAACGGCGTGCAGTTCGCCACCACGACCGACTACCGCGAGGTGCAGCCGGGCGATTGGCAGGTGAAGCTCCAGCCGAGCGGCGGCGATCCGACCACCGCCGAGTGCAGCCTCGCCGAGGGCACCGTCTATTCGCTGCTGATCCTGGATGCCAAGTCGGGCGGCCTGACCACCGAGCTGCGTACCGATGCCAAGGGCGGTGTCGTGGTGCCCATGGGCGGGGTCGACACCGGTGGCGGCGGCGCGGCGGTCGGCGGTACGCCGTACCCCTTGATCGTCGCGGGCCTGGCCGGCGTGCTGCTTGCCGCTTCGGCGGCGGCCGGCCTCGTGGTGCTGCGGCGGCGCCACACTTAGCGCATGCGCGCGTTCGTGCTGATCGCCGCGGCCGCCGTGGGCTTGGCGGCGGCGATCGTCGGCGCGGCCGTCCTCCCTCCCCGGACGGTCGCGCCGACGTGGCGCACCGCGGCGGAGCCGGCGCCGGCCACCACGACCGCCGCGCCCGAGCGCGACCTTCGCGGGCCGCCGACGCGGGTACGCATACCGCGGATCGGCGTCGACTCGTCGCTGGCCGTGCTGGGGCTGGAGGCGTCGGGGGCGCTGCGGCCGCCGGACAAGTACGGCCAGGCCGGCTGGTACGGCGGCGGGCCGGCACCGGGTGACGTCGGGCCGGCCGTGCTCGCCGGGCACGTCGACTCCAAGAGCGGGCCGGCGGTCTTCTACCGGCTGCACGAACTGCGCGCGGGCGACGTCGTCGAGGTGAGCCGGGGCGCGGACCGGGTCGCGTTCCGGGTGACATCCGTGACCCGCTATCCGAAGGACAAGTTCCCCACCGCCGCCGTGTACGGCCCGACCCCCGGCCCGGAGCTGCGGCTGGTCACGTGCGGTGGGACGTTCGACCGGGGGCGCGGCTCGTACCGCGACAACATCGTGGTCTTCGCGGTGACGCAGCCGACCGTGGTCATCCCGGAGTCGGCCGCGGGTTAGGACACGCCCTAAACCTTGCGCCGTCCGGCGAAGCCACACTCCAGGCGGTGGTACCAGCCGATGTCCCGGTCGCCCTCCAGCCAGCACCACAGCACCGGCCGGCCCTCCCGCTCGCCGGCGAAGTCGAGCAGCACCGGCGCGTACCCTTTGACCTGTATGTCCTGCTCGCCCAGCTCGTCGAGAATGCCGTAGATGCGCGCTTCCAGGGCCTTGACCTCCGGCAGGCCGCCGTGCGGGCTGTTGTTGCCGTCCGCCATGTCGGCGTGCAGCTCGGCAAGGTCGGCGCGGAGCACGATCAGCTCGTCGATGCGCGGGCGCAGCGTCGCGAGTAGGTGGCGGGCTTGGGCCAGAGTGAACACGTCCGACAGTATGGTGCATTCGTTATCCGGGCATGGACCTGCCCGATTTGTCGGGATACCGACTACACAAGGTGATCGAAAACGTCGACCTCGACGGCGTCGTCGTGCCCGGCCTGCGCGGGTCGTTTCACCGCCGCCGCGGCGAAGCCGCCTCGGATGACGCTGTCGCTTCACGGATTTCGACTGTTGGCGTCTACCGCTTCGCCGGGGTCGATCTCCTCATGGCCTGGGGGTACGTCGGAGAACCGCACTGCCGCTTCACCTCGGTGCGCCGGCCCGACGGTACGTGGGAGCCGCCGCGACCGGGCTGCCCGCCGGTGACCCGGGTGCACGACGGCGGACTGGTCACCGCCCTCACGCTCGGCGGGCACGTCCTGCCCGCGGAGCCGGTGACCAGCCCGCCGCCGGGTGGAGCACGCGCCACGGCCCCGGACTCCGTACTCGCGGCGGTCGGCGGGCCGGGAGTACGTACCTGATCATGGCCGCCGCCGGCCGCATGCGCGGCCGACAGCGGGTCCTGAGCGGGGGCGCTGCCCCTGGTATGCGGTTGTTTTAGGTGTTGTGCGCCGGCGCGGGGGAAGGCGCGGACCGGCGCACGTACAGCAGGGAGGCGGCGGTCAGGGCGAGCGCCGTCACGAACGACACGGCGTGCACCACCGGGTGCACGATGGGCACGAACGCGATCACCGCGACGGGCACCTGGACCACCCCCACGAGGGCGATCAGCAACCCGCGACGGCGGGCGCCCCACAGGTACGCGGTCCACAGCGGTGCGGTCACCACGCCCAGCACGAGCACGTCGAGCACGGCGTGCAGGTACGGGTCGACGACCTTGTCGTGTGCGAAAGCGGACGCGGGCGCCGAGACCCAGAGGGCCGCCGCAACACCGCCGAGAACTACCGCGAGACGTCGCATGCCGTACCTCCCAGAGTGCCGTTGCCATTACTCCCTGTCATGACGGTACGGGTGGCGCGGCAAGGCCGGGAAGGGATGAGCGCGTGAGTGAATCCTTCAGTCGCTCTGTTGGGCGATTTCCCGCGCACGGTCGCGGGCCGCTTCGAGCGCGGCGAGCAGCGCGGCGCGTACGCCGTGGTTTTCCAGCTCGCGGATGGCCGAGATGGTGGTGCCCGCCGGCGACGTGACCGCCTCGCGCAGCTTGACCGGGTGCTCGCCCGAGTCGCGCAGCATGACGGCCGAGCCGATCGCGGTCTGCACGATCAACTCGTGGGCCACCTGGCGCGGCAGGCCGAGCAGGATGCCCGCGTCGATCATGGCCTCGACCAACAGGTAGAAGTACGCCGGGCCGGAGCCGGACAGCGCGGTCACCGCGTCCTGTTGCGTCTCCGGCACCCGGATCGTGGCGCCCAGCGGCTTGAACATCTCCTCCGCCAGGCCCAGATGCGCGGCGGTGGCGTGCGGACCGGCCGAGATCGCGGTCATCGCCTCGTCGACCAGGGCCGGAGTGTTGGTCATGACCCGGACGATCGGGGTGCCTTCCGGCAGCCGCTTAGCGAAGAAGCTCGTCGGCAGGCCGGCGCACAGCGAGATGACCAGCTTGTCGGCGGGGACCTTGGCGCCGATGTCGTCCAGGAGGACGGCCGCGTCCTGCGGCTTGACGGCGATCGCGAGCACCTCGGCCTCGGCGACGGCGGTGAGATTGTCCACCATCCGTACGCCGTACCGCTGGGCCAACTCCTCGGCGCGCGCGGCCCGGCGGGTGGTGGCCATCAGCTTGTCCGACGGCCAGCCGGCGCGCAGCAGCCCGGAGAGCATCAGCTCCCCGATCTTGCCCGTTCCGATCACGGCTACGGCGTGCACGCCGGGTGCCATGCTCCCCATCCTTTCATGATCAGGGCGTCCTTCACGTTGCTGGAGCGACGTGAAGGACGCCCTGATCACAACAGCGTCAGCTGCCGAAGAAGACCTCGGCCTCGGTGTAGCGCTCGATCGGGACGGTCTTCAGCTCGCCCGTGCCTTCCTTGAGCGGCACCCGGACGATCTCGGTGCCGCGCAGGGCCATCATCTTGCCGAAGTCGCTCTCGTGCACGGCGTCGATCGCCTGCAGGCCGAACCGCGTCGAGAGCACCCGGTCGAACGCGGTCGGCGTGCCGCCGCGCTGGATGTGGCCGAGCACGACCGTGCGGGCCTCCTTGCCGGTCTTGGCCTCCAACTGCTCGGCCAGCCACTGGCCGATGCCGCCCAGGCGCACGTGGCCGAACGAGTCCAGCTCCTGGTTGTGCAGCACCATCTGGCCTTCCAGCGGCTGCGCGCCCTCGGCGACCACGATGATCGGCGAGTACTGGTGCTGGAAGCGCTTCTCCACGTACTGGGCGACCTGGTCGATGTCGAACGGCCGCTCGGGCAGCAGGATCACGTTGGCGCCACCGGCGATGCCGGCGTGCAGGGCGATCCAGCCGGCGTGCCGGCCCATGACCTCGACCACGAGCGTGCGGTGGTGGCTCTCCGCCGTGGTGTGCAGGCGGTCGATCGCCTCCATCGCGATGTTGACGGCGGTGTCGAAGCCGAACGTGTAGTCGGTCGCGTTGAGGTCGTTGTCGATCGTCTTCGGCACGCCGACGACCTTGACGCCCAGCTCGTCGAGCTTGGTGGCCACGCCGAGCGTGTCCTCGCCGCCGATGGCGACGAGCGCGTCGACGCCGAGCGTCGCCAGGTTTTCCTTGATCTTCTCCACACCACCGTCGATCTTGAACGGGTTGGTGCGGGACGAGCCGAGGATGGTGCCGCCGCGGGGCAGGATCCCGCGGACCTCCGCGATGCCCAGCGGCTTGGTCAGCCCCTCCAGGGGGCCACGCCACCCGTCACGGAAGCCGACGAACTCGTGCCCGTACGTGGCCACGCCCTTGCGCACCACCGCTCGGATCACCGCGTTCAGACCTGGGCAGTCACCGCCGCCGGTGAGCACGCCGATACGCATGATGTCCTCAGTCCTCCTGGCTAAGAAGTGCAGATTTGGCCCGTCGGCGTCATTGCCGGCCCGGGGCAGGAGCCGTCAATTGCGCACTGTAGTCGCTCTCATGCCATCGCCCGCCATCGGGCCAGGTTGTGCCGGGCGTCGACCAGGGCGTCGTGCCGGTCCGCCTCGGCGTCCGGCAGCGGCGGGCGGCCGCGGTCGTCCCAGCGCTGCCGCAGGTCCTTGGTGAACCGCGGGATCTCCCGGGGCAGCGCCGGCATCGGCCCCCAGAGCTGGGCGAGCACCACGTGGTCGTACGCCGCGTACCAGGCCCACAGCTCCAGCTTCTCCTGCGGGCGGCCACGCACCGGCTCGATGAGGAAGTCGTACAGGTCGTCGCGGATCCGCTCCCGGGAACGCCAGGCGCGGTCGGCGGGCGACGGCAGCCGGTCGAGCACGTTGCGCCGTACCCAGGGCACGGCGCGGGAGTCGTCGAACTCCGTGGACACCGCGTAGAACTCGCGCCCGTACTCGTCGACGACACCTATCGAGACGAGGTCGACCAGGCGCCCGTCTTCGATGAACTCGCAGTCATAGAAATAGCGATAGACCATCGGGGCCTAATCCTGCCCATTACCCGGTGGTCAGTGCTTCCTGGGCGGCGCGAAGACCGGCATGATGGCTTTCGTCGCCTTCGGCGAGCTGCCTGGCGTGCCAATCCGCCCGCGCCGCCCACCGGAAGCGCACCATCACCGGCAGGGCCGCGTGCAGTTCGTCGGCCGGCACCGGGCCCGCCGCCGCGTACCCGTCGAGCAATTCGGCCGCCGCCGGCAGGCCGCCGGCGTAGAGCACCGCGCTAGCCACGTCGTAGGCCAGCGGGCCCGCGGCGGCCGCGCCCCAATCCGCCAGGCCGCTCCGGCCGGTGTCCGCGTCGATCGCAAAGGCCCGCGGATGCGGATCACCATGGAGTACGCCGTACGTGAGCCGGTCGGTGACGCAGAGCTTGGTCATCGCGGCGACGGCGGCACAGACCGCGGGACGCAGCCAGGGCTCGACGCCGAGGTGGTTGGCGTCGGCGCGCAGCCAGTGCCACGGCGCCAACCCTGGATGGGTGAACCCGTCCAACTTGCGGTGCACCCGGCCGAGCAGATCGCCCCACCACTGCTGGTCGAGCGGGTCGTCCCCCTCCAGCGGGCGGCCCGGCACGCCGTACAGCAGCGCCAGCACGCCCTCGTCCACGACGGCGGTGAGCGCACCGTCGGCCGTCCGCACCGGCGTGCCCGCGAGGACGCCGCGGTGCCGCAGGAAGTCGGCGGCGGCCAGCCCGGCCTCGAACTGCGGCCGGTCGGCCAGCGGGGCCAGCTTGGCGACGTACCGCTCGCCCTCGGCCCGGACCAGCCAGGCCCGGCCGTGCAGGCCGCCGGAGAGCGGGGTGATCTCGTCGGGAGTCCGGTGCCACACCGCGCGGATCGTCGCGCCGACCGGATCGACAAACGCCACGGCGGCGATTATGCCGGGCGTACCGGGCATGGTGGGAAAACGCGGGAACCGCCCGACGTATTTTCCCCTACCTGCCGCGGCTCCTATCCATAGCCGCCACGTATCCTGGAGACCTCACTGTCACCGATGTGATTGCGGCGGTGTAGAGGAGTTGACAGCTCCGCGACGGACGGTGATTGTTGTGTGTTCGACCTGCTTTCTGCCGCGTTAGCGGCTGAAACGGGAACGTGGTCCTTACCGGGGAGGGGTTGGACCGTGGAGGTTCGCCTGCCGGATCCTGGCGACGCACTCACGGGTGTAGAGATGTTCGCCGGCCTCGAGCCTGAGGTACGACAGCGGGTCATCGCCGCAGCGGTGCCGCGTACCTATCGCAAGGGCCAGCTCTTGTTCGTCGAGAGCGACCCCGGCGACTCTCTCATCGTGCTCAAACGCGGCGCCGTGGCGGTGTTCCGGACCTCCCCCACCGGCGAGCGCGCGGTGCTCTCCGTGGTGCGGCCTCCCGACGTGCTCGGGGAGGTGTCCCTCTTGGACGCTTCGACCCGCTCGGCCTCGGCAGAGGCCATCGAGGACTGCACGGCCCTGGCCCTGTCCCGCCCGGCGTTCATGGATCTCGTGCACTCCAACCCGCGCATCCTCGACGCCGTGATGCGGTCCCTGGGCGCGCTGATCCGGCGGCTCACCGAGCAGAACGCCGACCACGTCTTCCTCGACCTGCCCGGCCGGGTGGCCAAGACGCTGGTCCGGCTCGCCGGCGAGAGCCAGGCTCCCATGATCACTATTGAGCTCAACCAGAGCCAGCTCGCCGAGATGGCCGGCGGCTCCCGGCAGAGCGTCAACCAAGCCATCGGCTCGTTCGCCAGCCGCGGCTGGCTGCGTACCGAAGGTCGCCGGATTGTGGTCACCGACGTGGCGGCCCTGCGCCGCCGGGCGGGCATGGCCGAGCGCTGACAGGGTGATTCGGCCGACTGCCCGCTTCCGGGCGGGGCGGCACATGGCGATACTCGGCAGGGACGGCTCTGTCTCACTCCCCTGACTGGAGGACGGCATCACCGCCCCATGCCCACGGTGCGCCCGGCCGGCCGCTGCCGCTGACCGTTTCTGCGGAGGGTGCGGCGGCGAGCTCACCCTGGCCTGTGTGCGCTGTGGCCGGGAGTACGCCGCCGGGGCGGCGTACTGCACGGGCTGCGGTGCCGCGCTGGCCGCCGCCGACCCTCAGGAAGATCGCCGCCGGATCAGCGTGCTCTTCGTCGACCTCATCGACTTCACGCCGTACGTCGAACGCGCCGACCCGGAGCTGGTACGCGGGATGCAGACCGGGTTCTTCTCGGCCGCCCGCCGGGTCGTCGGGCAGTACGGCGGGGTGGTGGAGAAGTACATCGGCGACGCCGTGATGGCGCTCTTCGGCGCGCCGGTGGCCACCGAGAGCGACGCCCTGCGCTGCGTACGGGCCGGGCTGGAGCTGCAGCGGGTGCTGACCGGCTTCGCGGGCGACCTGCGCTTCCGGGTCGGGGTGGCCACCGGAGAGGCCATCGTGGACGTCGCCGCGGCCCGCGACGGCGGCCAGGCCATCGTGGCCGGCGACGTGGTCAACACCGCCTCCCGGATGCAGGCGATCGCCCCGCCCGGCGGCGTGCTCGTGTGCGGCGCCACGTACGCGCTGACCCGTACCGCGGTCCGCTACGCCGCGCAGCCCGCCGTCACGCTGCGCGGGCGTTCGGCGCCGACGGAGATGTGGCTGGCCGAGGCGGCGCTGCAGGAGGTACGCCCCGACCGCGAGCCGGACGCGACCCCGCTCGTCGACCGCGAGCACGAGTTGGGCCTGCTGCGCGGCGCACTGCACCGGGCCCAGCGCGACCGCGTGCCGCAACTGGTCACCGTCTTCGGGCACGCCGGCATCGGCAAGAGCCGCCTGGTACGGGAACTGCGCCGGCACACCGCCGCATCGTCGGCCGAGGAGCAGCTGACCTGGCGTACCGGGCGCTGCCCGCCGTTCGGGGAAAACGCCGCCTTCGCCGCGCTGGCCGACATCGTCAAGGCCGAGACCGGGATCCTGGACACGGACACCGCGCCCGCCGCGGCCCGGCGCCTGGAGGAGGCGGTGGCCGACCTGGTGCCGGCCGCGGAGGCCGGGCGGCTCGCGGAGGCGCTGCGGCCGCTGGTCGGGCTCGGCGGCAGCCGGCTGCCCGCGGAGGAGGCCGAGTCGGCGTGGCGGCGCTTCCTGATCGCGCTCGCCGCCCGGCGGCCGACCGCGCTGGTCTTCGAAGACCTGCACTGGGCCGACGAGACGATGCTGCGCTTCCTGGAGCTGCTGGCCGCGTCGGCGCGCGACGTGCCGCTGCTGGTGCTGTGCACGGCCCGCCCGGAGCTGGCCTGGGTGGGCACCGCCTCCCTGACGATCACGCTGCCGCCGCTGCCGGACACCGGCATCGCCGCGCTCTACAGCCACCTCTTCGGCCGCGGGCCGGTCTCCGCCGACATGCTCGGCCCGCTGGTCGAGGTCGCCGACGGCAACCCGCTCTATGCCCACGAGTACGTCCGGATGCTCATCGAACAGGGCGCGCTGCGCCAGTCCGGGCGCGGCTGGTCGCTGGAGTCCGGGCGGGAGCTGGCCATGCCGGACAGCGTGCACGGGGTCATCGCCAACCGCATCGACCTGCTCGACGTGGCCGACCGGCAGGTGCTGCTGGCCGCCTCGGTGGTCGGCACGGCGTTCTGGCCCGGGGCGGTGGCCGCCGCGCTCGGCCACCCGGTCGAGTCCGTCGAGCGCTCGCTGCGCCGCCTCGAACAGCGCGACTTCGTCCACGAACGCCCACAGTCGACGATCGCCGGGCAGTCCGAGTTCCGGTTCCGGCACGTGCTCGTGCGGGACGTCTGCTACCACCGGCTGCCCCGCACCGAACGGATGGCCCGGCACGAGCGCACCGCCGACTGGCTCGACGCGCTGTCCCGTACCCGGGACACCGACCTCGCGGAGGTCCTGGCCCACCACCGGTGGTCCGCGCAGGAGATCGCCGTCGCGCTCGGCGTCACCCATCAGCGGTACGCCACGGCGGCCCGCGAGGCGCTACACCGGGCCGCCCGGCGGGCGTACGCCCTGCACGTCCTCGACGCGGCGGCCGCCCACGCTTCGCGGGCCCTGGAACTGCCCGGCGCACCCGACGCCGGCCTGGAACTGCTGGCCGCCGAGATCGGGTTTCACCGCGCCGGCGAGCTGGACACCGGGCGGCTGACCACACTCGCCGACCGGCTCTTCGCCGCCGGCGACCACGCCGGGGCCGCCCGCGCCTGGACCCTGCTCGGCCAGGCCGCCTGGCTGCGCGCCGACCGCACCGCCGCGCTGTCCTGCCTGGACCGCGCGGTCGAGCTATTCGACAGCCTGCCGGACAGCGCGCAGAAGGCCGACGCGTACGCCGAACTGGGCCGGCTGCACATGCTCAACTACGAACGCGCGCCGGCGATCGAGGCGGCCGGGGCGGCGGCCGAGATGGCCTCCCGGTTGGGCGTGGTCGAAGTGACCGCGAACGCCAGAATCACCGTGGCCGCCGCCCGCTACCAGGCCGGCGACCCGGACGGCCTGCCCGAACTGCGCGCGATCACCGAGCTCTGCCGCGACCGCCGGCTGCTCGCCCTCCCCCGGGCGGTGCAAAATCTCGCGTACGCCATCCGTGAGGAGGGCGACTGGGCCGCCTCCGACGCGCTGCTGGGCTCGGTCTCCGGCTCCGTGCTCGCCACCGGCTACTCGGGCGAGGCGATGCGGGCGTACTTCGCCGGCGACTTCGGCAAGCTGCTCGCCGCGGCCGACGCGTTCCTGCACACCCCGACCGGCCGCTGGGACATGCAGGTACGCGGCCTCCGTTCGGTCCTGCGCATCCTGCGCGGCGAGCTGGCCCGCAGCGAGCCGGTGGGGCCGGCACCGGACGACGTGGACGACGCCCTCGACACGGCCCGGCGCAGCGGCTTCCACCGCCTGCACTGGACCGCCCTCGGGCTGGGCGCCCTGTGCCGGGCCCTCGCCGGCCGGCGGAGCGAGGCGGCCACCCTCCTCACCGAACTGGTCGATGCGTGGCGCCCCGTACCGGCCCTGGCCAGCGGCGAGTGGATCACCGCAGCGGCGTACGCGGCCGCGCTCACCGGCCCCGAGTCGGCGTCCCTGCTGCGTACGGCCCTGGAGGCGGTCGAGCACCGGACGCCCTGGGCCGAGGCGGCGCTGCACACCGTGACCGCGGCGGCCGGCGGCGCGGGTGCCGGCTACCTCGCGGCGGCGAAGATCTACGCGGCCATCCCGGACGCGACCGACCGGGTGTTCGCGCTGGCGCTGGCGGCGGGAGAGCTCCGCAAGGCCGGCGACCGGGCCGGAGCCGACGCGGCCCTACGGGAGGTACGCGCCTTCGCCCACCGCAACCAGGCCCCCGGCCTCCTCCACCTAGCCCACGCCCCCATAGACACCCGCCTAACCCCCTCCCCCAAACCGGCTAACCCCTCCCCTCGCCCTCTGCCCGCCCTCTTTTCGTCGATCAAGGGCATATGGTCGTGCTTTGATCTCTAAACCACGACCCTTTGCCCTTGATCGACGGGCTTTTCCTTGATCGACGGGGCCGGGTGGTGGGCGGCGGGCATCGAGGCGGCGGCGGTGAACGGTGCCGTGGCGGGTGTCGGGCTCGCGCCGAGGACGCCTCGCGTGGCGCAACGCCTCCTCACATCGGCAGGTACCCGGGTGCCGCACCAACCGCGGGCGCCGCAACCCGGAACCGCGCGCCCACCACCCCGCCCGCCCCACCCCCACGCCGATCAAGGACTTTCACGTCGATCAAGGGCATATGGTCGCGGAAAAGAGATCAAACCACGACCATATGCCCTTGATCGACGAGGAGAGGGGGCGAGGAGAGGGCGAGGAGGGCGAGGAGAGGAGGCGGCGAGGGGAGGGGAGGGTTAGGCGGCTACGGGGGCGGGTGGGGGTTCGGCGCCGGCGTCGGCGGAGGCCATCGCCTTGGACTGCTGGGTCTTGACCTTCTGGGCGTAGATGTCGACGTACTCGCGGCCGGAGAGCTCCATCAGCTCGTACATGATCTCGTCGGTGATGGCGCGCTCGACGAAGCGGTCGCCGGCCATCCCCGCGTACCGGCTGAAGTCCAGGGGCTCGCCGAAGCGGATGTGCACCCGCTGGATCCGCGGAATGATCTTGCCGGGCGGCTGGATCTCGTCGGCGTTGAGCATCACCACGGGGATCACCCGGGCGCCGCTTTCCAGCGCCAGCCGGGCCACCCCGGTCTTGCCGCGGTAGAGGCGGCCGTCCGGCGACCGGGTGCCCTCCGGGTAGATGCCCGCGAGCCTGCCCTGCCGCAGGACGCGCAGTTGGGTGTCGAGGGCGGCCTGCGCCGCGCGCCCGCCGGACCGGTCGACCGGGATCGTGCCGGTGCCGACGAAGAACATCTTCACCAGCCAGCCCTTGATCCCCTTGCCGGTGAAATACTCGGCTTTGGCGACAAAAGTGACTTTCCGCTTCACCATCAGCGGCATAAAGATCGAGTCGGAAAACGACAGATGGTTGCTAGCGATTATCGCCGGACCAGTGTCCGGAACGTGCTCCCGACCCTCGACCCGCGGCCGCCAGATCAACCTGAGCCACGGCCCGAGCAGGATGTACTTGAGCAACCAGTACAGCACAGGCGTCCTTCCCCGCAGAGCTCCGCGCGCGGAACCGCGCGGACCCATCGGCAATGAGCCTACGAAGCAGGTACGCCGCGCCACAACGCACTCCCGCAACCAGTCCTCGCCGTGTCACGATTCAGGGCACGGTCACAACAGCGAGGAGAGTATGCGGTGTCAGCGGGTGGCGCCCGGCGTGGGCGGCGCGACAACGGGCTCGACGCGACCGAGTACGCGGTAGCCGGCGACGTCGACCCCAGAGTCGGCGAGCACCTCCTCGACGTGCTCGCCGCCGGCGGCATCGCGGCGTACCTGCAACCCTCCGCCGATCTCAACCCGGTGACCCGTACGACGACGGTCCCGGCCCGGCCCACCGACCGGCTGTACGTCGACCGGACCCACCTCGAGGTGGCCCGCGACTACCTGTCCAAGCTCGCGACGCCGCCGGAGGCGGAGGACGAAAGCAACGAGCCGGACGTCGAGATCGAGTGGGCTCGCATCGTGGCCGGCTTCGACGCCGAGGTCGAGGAGCGCACGCCACCCCGGCCGAGGGGGAGAAAGAGCCACTCCCCGACGCCACGAGTGTCACCCGCATCACGGTAAACGAGCCGTCCCTTCTCGACGGTCTCGACACGTTCGGTGCGGATCTACCGGACGAGGAGGATGACGGTTACACGCCCCCGCCGCCCCCACCGCTCCCGCGCATCTCCAAGTACGCGGTGCTCGGCGTGCTCGCGATCATCGGCGGCTTCGTGCTCTTCCTCTTCCCGTCGCTATTGCCGGCCGACCGGGGCATCACCACGCTGCTCGGGTTCACCGCGATCCTCGCCGGCTTCGTCACGCTGATCTGGCGGCTGCGCTCGGGCGACGACGAGGAAGACGACCCCGACGACGGCGCAGTGGTCTAGACAAAGAAATACGGATAGAGAAATTCATCTACCTCCTTATCCGCTGCGTAACACTTGTGTAACTTCCTGTCAGTAGGAATACTCGTAAGACGCGCGGTTCGCCGCACCGCCGAAACGAGGTTTCCGTATGCGGCAGAGTTCCCTCGTAGTGGTGGCCAACCGCCTGCCCGTCGACGACAGCGTGGCGCCGGACGGCGCTTGCGAGTGGCGACGTAGCCCAGGCGGCCTGGTCAGCGCCCTGCACCCGATCCTGCAGCACACGCCGGCCACGTGGGTGGGCTGGACCGGTGGCATCGACTCGGCGCCGGCCCTCCCGGACATCGACGGCGTACGCATGCACACCGTCGCGCTGTCCGAAAACGAGGTGCGCGAGCACTATGAGGGCTTCGCCAACGCGACCCTGTGGCCGCTCTACCACGACGCCGTCGAGCAGCCGGTCTATCACCGGCGCTGGTGGGAGTCGTACCAGCGGGTGAACCAGCGATTCGCGGAGGCGGCCGCGGAGGCCGCGGAGCCCGGGGCCGTCGTCTGGGTCCAGGACTACCACCTGCAGCTCGTCCCGGGCATGCTCCGGGCGATGCGCCCGGACCTGCGGATCGGGTTCTTCCTGCACGTGCCGTTCCCGCCGCCGGAGCTCTTCATGCAGCTCCCCCGCCGGGCCGAGCTGCTGCTGGGCATGCTCGGGGCGGACCTGGTCGGCTTCCAGCGGGCCCAGGCCGCGCACAACTTCGCCCAGCTCTGCACGAAGGTGCTCAACGTGCCGGCCACCGACCGGCGGATCGCCGTCGAGGACCGGGTGGTCCGGATCGGCGCGTTCCCGGTCTCGATCGACATGGCCGAGATGGAGGCGCTGGCCGGCAGCACCGACGTGGTCGCCCGAGCGAAGCAACTCAGAAAAGATCTCGGCGACCCGCAGCACGTGATCCTGAGCGTCGACCGGATGGACTACACGAAGGGCATCGAGCACCGCCTCAAGGCGTACAGCGAGCTGCTCGCCGACGGGCACATCAAGGTGCGCGACACGGTGATGGTGCAGGTGGTCGTGCCCAGCCGGGAGCGCGTCGAGCAGTACCAGGTGCTGCGCGACCGGGTCGAGCGCGAGGTGGGCCGGATCAACGGCGAGTTCGGGCGGGTGGGCGAGCCGGCGATCCACTACCTCAACCAGCCGTTCGACCGCGCCGAGCTGGCCGCTCTGTACCGCGCGGCCGACATCATGGTCGTCACCCCGCTGCGCGACGGGATGAACCTGGTCGCCAAGGAGTACGTCGCCGCCCGCGTCGACCACGGCGGCGCGCTGGTGCTCAGCGAGTTCGCCGGGGCGGCCGCGGAGCTGACCCAGGCGTACCTGGTGAACCCGCACGACCTCGACGGCCTGAAGCTGACGCTCATGCACGCCAAAGAGGCCGGCCCGGTCGACGTGAGCAGCCGCATGATCGCGATGCGCGAGCACCTGCGCAGCCACGACATCCAGGCGTGGGCCCGCTCCTACATCACCGCGCTGGACCGGACCGGCTCGCTAACCGCCCAGCTGACGGTCTAGCTGCCGCTTTTGTCCAACCAGTCCAGGATCGCGTCGATCGGCTCCCGCCATCGCGCGTCGAGCATCATGTCGTGGCCCATGCCGGGGAAGAGCAGCGGCGCGCCGCCGTACCGCCGGGCCGCCCGGGTCAGCGCCGACGCCGGCACGATCCGGTCGTCGGGGCTGCCCACCACCAGCACCGGCGGGTCGCCCACGGCCGGCTCCGGCGCCCGGTGCAGCAGCAGCTGCCACTGCGCCCGCGCCGACGCCCGGCCCAGCCGCCCCGCGTACTCCCGGGCCACCGCCTGCGGCACCTCGCGGCTGAAGAGCTGGCGGGGCCGCATCCGCAACCGCCCGCCGAAGACCGCCGGCAGCGTCCCGGCCGGGTTGCGGCGCAGCGCGTTCGCGAAGGTCGCCCACCCGCCGAGCACCGGCGCGGCCAGCACCGCCGCCCGCGCCGGATAGCGGGCCAAGGCCCGCTCCACCACCAAGGCCCCGGCGCCATGCCCGACCAGCACCGCCTGCCGCGGCAAGCTCGCCGCCGCCTGCACGACATCATGTGAGTACGCCCGGAGCGTGGCACCCGGCGAATCGCCGCTGCCGCCGTGACCGCGCGGGCTGACCGCGTGTGCGGGAAAGCCCCGCCCGGCGGCGTGCTCCAACCAGAACTCGGCGAACGCCCACGCCCCATGCCCGAAGCCGGGCACGAACAGCAGCGGCGTCTTACCCTCGTCCACCTCGGGGGTGGCGCTGCGCACCTCACGCCGTACCGGCGGCACCGGCCGGGCCCAGTCCTGGAAGCGAATGACCTTCATGCCTTCGCCCCCGCCAGACCGTCGATCAGCTTCTGCAGCGCGCGCAGGTAGTCCACGTGTGCCACCTCGAACCAGTGCCGCTGCGTGTCCTTCACCTTGGCGCCGACCCACCGGCGGTCGGGCTCCTTGGCCACCCGAGCCGTCCAGAACTGGCCGGCCCGCTGCGGCGCCGCCTCATGCAGCCGCAGCCACCGGGCGATCGCCACGGTCTGCCAGTGCACCAGCGTGAACAGGCCCGAGTCGGACTCCAGCAGCCCCGCCACGGCCAGGGTCGGGTGCCGCCGGGAGAACGCGTGCAGGTGCAGCCGCGGGCGCCCCTCCGCGTCGGCGGCGAGCGCGTCCGGGGCCAGGAACTCGAAGCGCGGCCGGTACCCGGTCGCCACGACGACCACGTCGGGCTCGACCTCGCTGCCGTCGCTCAGCTCGACGCTGTGCCGGCGGAACCGGGCGATGTCCGGCACCGGGGCGATCCCACCGTGGCCGACGTGGTAGACGAGTTGGCTGTTGATGATCGGGTGCGTCTCGAAGACCTTGTGATCCGGCTTGCGCATGCCGAACCGGCGCAGGTCGCCCACCGTGAGCCGGAGCGTCAGGTGCAGCAGCCACTGCCGCAGCCACAACGGCAGCCGCAGCGCGAGGATGCCGTCGTTGACCTGATCGGCGGGGCGACCCAGGACGTACTTCGGGGCGTACCAGTAGCCGCGCCGGGTGGAGTGCCAGCACCGGGACGCGTGCTGGGCCGCCTCCACGGCGATGTCGCAGCCGGTGTTGCCGCCGCCGACCACCAGCACCCGCTTGCCCCGCAACTCGGCCGGATCCTTGTACGCCGACGAGTGGATCACCTTGCCCTTGAAGTCGTCGAGCCCCTCGTACGACGGCAGGTTGGGCGACCAGTTGTGGCCGTTGGCGACCACGACGGCGGTGTACCGGTGGGTGCGCTCCGCGCCGTAGCCGCCCGTACTCTTGGTGGTCACGTCCCACCTGAGCCCGTCGGCCGGCTCGACCTTGACCACCTCGGTACCGAACCAGATGTGCGGGCGCAGGTCGAAATGATCGGCGTACCGCTCCAGATAGGCCAGCACCTGGCCGTGGTGCGGGTAGTCGGGCCAGTCGTCCGGCATCGGAAAATCCGGGTACTGCGTGAACGGCTTCGACGAGATCAGATGCGTGCTCGCGTAGACGGGACTGCGGTCGTGGCGCCAGTTCCACGCGCCCCCGACGCCGGTCTCGCGCTCGTAACAGTCGACGCCGAAGCCGTACTCCTTGAGATTTTTGATGGCGACCAGGCCGCTGGGCCCGGCGCCGATGACGCAGACGGTCTCGCCCCGGTCGTAGACCGGGCGCCCGTCCCGCCAGAGGGTAGCGCTGTCATGGTCGGTGGAGGTGGTCACCGAGGCTTCTTTCCTTGTAGGTGTGGCTGCGAAATCCTCTCGGCTGTGCGCACCCTTTGTCCACCCCCGCGCCCAAACTCCCCCGTCCGTGCGCCACGCCACCCCTGTCTTCGTCGATCAAGGGCAAACGGTCGTGCTTGGATCTCTGATCCACGACCGTTTGCCCTCGATCGACGGGAAAGTCCTTGATCGGCGCGGGCTACGCGGCGGGCTCGGGCTGGAACCACGCGCGGGACGCCTTCGTGTTGAGCAGGATCGCGTATACGACGGGCCAGGCGAGCGTCGACACCGCCGACACCAGGTCGCCGCCCATCGCCAACCGCGCGACGGCCAGCGCGACACCGACGCCGCAGAGCGCCAGCATCACCGTCCGCGCCCACCGCCGCCCGAGTTGCACCATGCGCGCCAGCAGGAGATATCCAAGGCCCAGCAGCCCGTACGCCGCGTAGACCGGAGTGCTCCACACACGCGTGAGAGCGGAGAGTACGACCAGGCCGCCGCCGATGTAGAGCAGGATGACAAAGACCTGTATCGAAGCGGGTGCCTTGCGGGTCTCGGACACCGCGCGATTCAAGCAGTACTCGCGGGCGCGGGCAATATCGGGGCCGGCATGAACGTGAAGAATTTGGGTCGCTGGGGCGACTCGAATCCTTCACGCAAATCTCGCAGTGACGACTCAGGAAAGGCGCGGGCGTGCGGGGCGCGGGCTAGCTGGCCGTGGGTGCGGGCGGAGGAGGAGGCGGAGCAGGACCACGGTCAGGGCCATCAGGGTGATGTAGAGGGGGACGCCGGCGCCCAACTGTTGGGCCATGGCGGCCAGCGGCGGGTAGTCGGCGACCGGGGGAAGCGTGGCCGAGGAGTCGCCGACCAGGTCGGTCGCGCGGTCGGCAACCCAGGTGCCGCGGCCCACGACCAGGTCGTGGGCGATCGGGCCGGGGGTGGTCACGAGGGCGAACGCGGCGCCGCCCACGGCCGCGTACACCCAGGGGACCAGGCTCGCCGACGCCGGCACCGCACGCGCCACCCACGCCGCGAACGGCATGATCAGCGCGAGCGCCGGGGTGAGTGCGACGAAGGCGAACGACGAGTCGAGCAGCCAGTGGGCGACCCAGCTGATGGCCGGGCCGCCCTCGTCGAGGTAGATCGCGTGGAACCAGAACATCGCGATCCCGCCGATGTAGCACATCGTCAACGCGGTGACGAGGAGTGCGAGGCGGGACGCCGGATCGCGGTAGAAGTCCACAAGGGACCTTAACGAGGGCGTGAACGTAGCGGGCGGCATGCCGCAACCATAGACGTTGATAAATATCTATGGCCCGGCCCCAAGGGATTCAGGTGATGACCACGTCCGCGCGTACCGGAAAGTGGTCACTCGCCCGGCGCGCCAGGGCGGTGTCGACGACCTCGTAGCCGGTGACCGTGACGCGCGGGTCGACGAAGATGGCGTCGATGCGGTTGCGCGGGTTGGCGCAGGGGAACGTCGGCGCGCCGGCCCGGTCCTGCGCCACGGCCGCGTCGGTGAGGCCGTCGGCCACCGTACGCCAGGCGGCGCCGCCGGAACCCTCGTTGAGATCGGCGCCCAGGATCACCGGCGCGTCCACCTTGGACATGGCGTCCTTCAGCTCGCGGGCCTGCGCCGGGCGCTCGTCCGGATCGGTGGACAGGTGCGCGCCGGCCACCACGAAGCGCACCGGACCGACCGAGCACGCCGCGAACGCCGCCCCGCGCATGTGCCGCCCCGGAGTCAGCGGGAAGCGCACGCACCACGCGTCGTGCACGCGTACCCGGAAGGTGGTCAGCACCAGGTTGCCCAGCGACGGCAGGCCGCCGGCCGCGACCACCATGCCGAACGAGTGCGCGAGCGCCGCGCCCTTGCCGCGCCAGCGGAAGCGGCGCGGACCCTCCTGGACGACCACGACGTCGGGTGCCAGATCCCGGACCACCTCGGCCAGCGCGGCCGTGTCGTCCCGCTGGCCGTGCACGTTGTACGACACCACGCGTAGATCCACGAGGTGACATTAACGCCGGCGGGCGAGATCTCCCGCGCCAACCACGCCGGCCGCGTTGCCCATCTCGGCGGCCTTCAGCTCGGCCACCGGGATCCGGCCGCGCTGGGCCAAGGCGTCCACATAGGAACGCCGGGTGGGGCCGAGCAGCAGCTCCCCCGCGTCGACCACACCGCCGCCCACGACAAGCACCTGCGGGTCGAGGATCTGCACCATGTCGGCGAGCGCGATGCCGAGCCACCGGCCGATCTGCGCGAACGCCTCGCGGGACACCTGGTCGCCGCTCTGCGCCGCGGCGGTGACCATCGGCCCGGTGATCTCCTCGGCGTCGCCGCCGGCCAGGTCGAGCAGCTCGCCGGCGCGGCCCGGCTCCTGGCGGGCGCCGGCGCGGGCGAACCGGACCAGGGCGTTGCCGCTGGCGTACTGCTCCAGGCAGCCGTGCCGCCCGCAGCCGCACAGGTGGCCGTCCGGGACGGAGAGCATGTGGCCGAGCTCAGCGGCGATGCCGTGGGTGCCGCGGACCAGCTCACCGCCCAGCACGATGGCCCCGCCGACGCCGGTGCCGATGGTGAACATCACCATCGAGTCCTCGGCGTGCCGGGCCGCCCCGAACTGGAACTCGGCCCAGGCCGCCGCGTTCGCGTCGTTCTCCACGATGACCGGCAGGCCGACCGCGTCGCTGACGTAGTCCCGCAGGGGCTCGTCGCGCCAGGCGATGTTGGGCGCGAAGAGCACCGTGGAGCGACTGGCGTCGATCCAACCCGCGGCCCCGATGCCCACCGCCTCGACCGGGTGCGCCGCTGCCATCTCGGCGACCGCCTCGACGATCACGTCACGGGTCTTGGCGACGTCGTCGGCCGGGGTGTCGTGGCGCGTCTGCGCCAGCACGTCACCCGCTGAGGTGACAACGCCGGCGGCCACCTTCGTGCCGCCGACGTCAACTCCGATGGTCAGCGTCACGCAGTGGTCCCCTCTCGCTACCCCGAATCACTCGGCAGAAGGACCATTATCCTTCCTGGTCGCGGCGTGCCATACGTCCTCCGAATCGTCCTGAGGACTGGACTCGGGGGCGGGCGCGGGCACCGAGAGGGAGCGGAGCAGGCTCGCCAGGCCGGCGGCGAAGTCACCCGCGCCGGTGGCCACCCGCTCGGCGAACGCGGGGTCCGGGTCGCGCATGGCGGCTATCACCCGGCAGATCGGGCACACGCAGCACTCGGCGTCGCCGGTGGCGACCTTGCCGTGGGCGACCCCCGGAAGGCCGAGAAGCCCCAGCCCGGAGCGGCCGAGGACATCGCCGCGAGCACGGTCGCCACCAGGCGCTCGGCCTCCTCGCGGGCGGAGGTCGGATCGGTTGGGTTCACGATGCCCCTCAACCCGGCGCTTGAGCTGCTTCAGCGCCGTATCCATGATCATTTTCTCGGCCTTGCGCCGGAACATTCCCAGCATCCCCACCGACAGCTCCACCTCCAAGGTGTACGTCACGGTGGTGGTGCCGTCGCCGTTGTCGGCGATGTCGTACGACCCGATCTGCGCCTTCTGCATCTTGGACGGCCCGACCAGGCGCCACTCGATCCGGGAGATGTCCTCGGTGTACTCGTATGCGAGGGTGTACTCGTCGGCTATCACGCCGGCGTCCAGCACGAAGCGGACCTGGCTGGCATAGCCGTCCTCGTACTCCTCGATGACCTCGACCCGCTTCATCGCGTCGGTCCACTCGGGGTAGCTCGCGAAGTCACAGATGACCGCCGCCACGCGCTCGGGCGACGCCGCGATGACGATCGACTGGGTAGAGGAGTCCGCCATGCCCGGCAGGTTACCCCGTACAAGCGCAGCGGCCCCCGAGCCGGGTAGGTTGCGGTTAGTTTTCCGCAGGAGGAGTGCCGTGCGCGAGTTCGCCGTACCGCCGGTGGTCACCATCGGCGACACCGCCAACCTGACCGACCCGGTCTGGGACAACGCTGAGAGCGCCCCGGGCACGGTGCAGTTCGCCCGGCGTACGTCCGCCGGCTGGGTGGACGTGACCTGTGCCGAGTTCCGGGACGAGGTCGTGGCGCTGGCCCGAGGGCTGGTCGCCGCCGGCATCGAGCCGGGCGACCGGGTCGGGCTCATGAGCAAGACCCGCTACGAGTGGACGCTCGTCGACTACGCCATCTGGTCGGTCGGCGCGGTCACCGTGCCGATCTACGAGACGTCGAGCGCCGAGCAGGTGGGCTGGATCCTGTCCGACTCGGGCGCGGTGGCCTGCGTGGTGGAGACCAACACCCACGCCCTGGCCGTCGCGGGCGCCGCCCCCGACCTGGAAAAGGTCTGGCAGATCGAGGTCGGCGACCTGGACGCGCTGCGCGAGCGCGGGGCCGCCGTCGACCCGGCCGAGATCGAGCTGCGCCGCCGGGCGACGAAGGCCGACGACATCGCCACCATCATCTACACCAGTGGCACCACCGGCCGCCCCAAGGGCTGCACGCTGACCCACCGCAACATGTACGCGGACATCGCCAACGCGATCCCCGGCCTGCCCAACATCTTCCAGGAGGGCGCGTCCACGCTGCTCTTCCTGCCGCTCGCGCACTCGTTCGCCCGGCTCATCCAGATCGGCGTGGTCGCCGGCCGGGCCAAGATGGGCCACACCGCCGACATCAAGAACCTGGTGGCCGAGCTGCAGTCGTTCCGCCCGACGTTCGTGCTGTCCGTGCCGCGCGTGTTCGAGAAGGTCTACAACACCGCGAAGCAGCGCGCCCACGCCGACGGCAAGGGCAAGATCTTCGACCAGGCCGAGGAGGTCGCCGTCGCGTACAGCGAAGGGCTGGACAAGCCCGGCGGCCCCGGCCTCAGCGTGCGCCTGCAGCACGCGCTCTTCGACCGATTGGTGTACGGCAAGCTGCGCGCCGCCCTCGGCGGCCAGTGCCGCGAGGCGATCTCCGGCGGGGCGCCGCTGGGCACGCGGCTCGCGCACTTCTTCCGCGGCATCGGTGTCACGGTCTACGAGGGGTACGGGCTGACGGAGACGTCCCCGGCGGTCGCCGTCAACCTGCAGAACGGGATCCGCATCGGCACGGTCGGCCGGCCCCTGCCCGGGGTGACGGTCCGGATCGCCGACGACGGTGAGATCCTGATCAAGGGCGACCTGATCTTCGACCGGTACTGGAACAACGAGGAGGCGACCGCCGAGGTCCTCGACGAGGACCGCTGGTTCCACAGCGGCGACATCGGAGAGCTTGACGGCGACGGCTACCTGGCCATCACCGGGCGCAAGAAGGAGATCATCGTGACCGCCGGCGGCAAGAACGTCGCCCCGGCGCTGCTCGAGGACCGCCTGCGCGCCCATCCGCTGGTCAGCCAGACCGTGGTCGTCGGCGACCGGCAGCCGTTCATCGCCGCGCTCGTCACCATCGACGAGGAGGCGTGGCCGAAGTGGCTGGCGGGCGCCGGCCACCCGGAGACCGCCGCGATCGCCGACATGTGCGACGACCAGAAGCTGCGCGCCGAGATCCAGGGCGCCGTCGACGAGGCCAACAAGGCGGTGTCGCACGCGGAGGCCATCAAGGAGTTCCGGATCCTCCCGCGCGACTTCACCGAGGCGACCGGGGAGCTGACCCCCTCGCTGAAGGTCAAGCGCAACGTGGTGCACAAGACGTACGCCGCCGAGATCGCCGACATCTACGGAGACTGAGCGTGCTTGAGTACCCGACCGCCGTGCGGCCCCGCCCGCGGCCGCACGGACCGCCCCGCCCGCACCCGCTCGCGGTGGCGGCGCGGGTGGTCGTGCTCGGCCTGGTCGCGGTGCTCACCCTGATCACCACCAGGGACGTCGGCCAGCTCCAGTGGATCGGCCTGCTCGCGCTGGCCAGCGTCCCCGCGGTGGTCGCGCCCCGGCACCGCGTGCTCGGGCCGCTCGGCCGGCTCGCCGAGGTGGTCATCGTCGGGCTGGCCGCCAGCGACGTCGCCGCCGAGGCGCAGATCAAGGGCACGCTGGGCAACGGGCTGGGCGCCGAGGCCGTACTGCCGTACCTCGCGGTGCCGCTCACCGTGGCCGCGCTCTACCGGCGTACCCGGGAGGTGCTGGCCCTGCTCGGCGTCGCGGCGGCGACGCTGCTCTTCGCCGGCGCGGTCACCGAGTCCGAAGGCGAGCTGCTCATCACCGACGCCGGCTACCTGCTGGTCTGCGCCCAGTGGCTGATCCTCGCCGGGATCGGGATCACCGCCGCGGGCACGCTCCAGCGCGTGCTGCAGGCCCGCGGCGAGAGCAACAAGCCCCAGCCGTACGCCGAGGCGACCCGCCTGCTCACCCAGCTGCGCAGCGTGGCCCGCCAGCTGCCCGGGGCCACGCTCGACCCCGGCGGCATCGCCGAGCACCTGCTGGAGGACCTGCGCACGGTGGCCCCGGCCGACCGGGCGGCGGTGCTGACCGCCAGCGGCGGTGGCCGGCTCGTCGTGCTGGCCCAGTCCGGCGCCGACCGGGTCGACTGGGAGACCACCCTGGACGCCGACTCGGCGATCGCCGACGCGTGGGCGAGCCAGCAGCCGCAGACCGCCCACCGGTCGCAGGCGCGGTCACACCGCAGGGGGACGTTTCGGCCCTAGTCGTCCCTCTCGTGGCTGGCGTCCGCACTGTCGGATTGGTGACTGTCGAGGCCGACGTCGCCAACGCGTACCCCCGGCGGTCGTCGCCACGGTGACCGCCCTGACCGGTCCCGCGGCCCTACGGCTGGAGGCAGCCCTGCTCTTCGACGAGGTCCGGTCGCTCGCCACGAACGAGGAGCGGCAGCGCCTCGCGCGCGAAATCCACGATGGCGTCGCGCAGGAGTTGGTGATGGTCGGGTACGGCATCGACAACGCCCTCGCCACCCTCCCCGAGGACGCCAAGGAGACCAGCGAGGAGCTGCGCTCGCTGCGCGCCGAGGTCACCCGCGTCATTACTGAGCTGCGGCTTAGTCTTTTCGAGCTGCGCAGCGAGGTCGACCGGCACGGCGGGCTGGCGGCCGCGATCGCCGAGTACGCCCGGCAGGTCGGCGCCTCCGCCGGGCTCCGCGTGCACTACACATTGGACGAGTCGACCGCCCGGCTGCCGGCCGCCACGGAGGCCGAGTTGCTCCGCATCGCCCAGGAGGCGATCACCAACGCGCGCAAGCACGCCGGCGCCTCGAACCTGTGGGTCTCGTGTGCCGTCGATCCCCCGTACGCCCAAATTGAAGTGTCGGATGATGGTCAGGGCATCGCTGACCAGCGCCCGGACGGGAGGTATGGTCTTGCGATCATGGCCGAGAGGGCGGAACGTATCCGGGGCCGGCTGGAGATCAGGCCACGAAATCCCAGCGGCACCACGGTCGCCGTTGTGCTGGGAACCTCGCCCCGGCGCGATAGCGTGCGCGATAGCGTGACAGCACCAGAAGGGGAGTAAGCCCAGCATGACCACCAGCCCCACGCCACCGACTACGCGTACGAAGGTCCTCCTTGTCGATGACCACGACCTGATCCGGAAGGGTCTTCGGCACGCGTTCGAGCGCGACCGCCAGTTCGAGGTCGTCGGTGAGGCCGCTACGGCCGCCGAGGGGGTACGCCAGGCCGGCGCGCTGCAGCCCGACGTCGTGATCATGGACCTGCGGCTGCCCGACGGCAGCGGCCTGGAGGCGACCCGGGCGCTGCGCAAGGCCAGCTCCACCATGGGCATCGTCGTGCTGACCATGTACGCGGGCGACGACCAGCTCTTCGGGGCGTTGGAGGCGGGCGCGAGCGCGTTCGTGCCGAAGACCGCCCCGGCCGACGAGGTGGTGGCGGCCGCCCGGCACGCCGCGTCGTCGCCGAGCGCGTTCACCGCGGCCGACCTGGCCGAGGCGATGAAGCGGCGGCTGGCCCCGTCCGGGCCGCAGCTGTCCCCGCGCGAGGGCCAGGTGCTCCGGCTGCTCGCCGACGGCATGAGCGTGGCCGGCATCGCCAAGCAGCTCTTCGTCAGCGAGTCGACGGCCAAGACGCACATCTCGAAGCTCTACGAGAAGCTCGGCGCCGCCAACCGCGCCCAGGCCCTCATGACCGCCCTGCGCCTGGGCCTCCTGGAAGCGCCCGACGCCCCCAAGTTCTAACTGCAAGGAAGGGCACCTTGTTAGCGCTTTTTGCATAGCAAGGGGCCCTTCCTTGCATCTCTAAGCTCCCCGCTGGGCGTACGCTGCCGATACGGCAGCGTCTTCACTGACGGTCTAGATGGCGGGCCCTGTGACGGGCAGAATGGCGGCGACCACCCAAGGGAGCCACAAACACCCCGGACAGGACAGAGGGGACGGGTATGCGACGCCCGGACTGGGCACCGGAGACCATCGACATCGAGCGGCCCAGCGCCGCCCGGATGTACGACTACTACCTTGGTGGGTCGCACAACTTCGCGGTTGACCGCGCGGCGGCGCAGGCGATGATCTCCGTAGTGCCCGAGTCTCCGCTGATCGCGCAGGCCAACCGGGCGTTCCTGCGCCGGGCGGTGCGCTTCCTGGTCGAGGCGGGCGTGCGCCAGTTCCTGGACATCGGCTCCGGCATCCCCACGGTCGGCAACGTGCACGAGATCGCCCAGGGCCTCGCGCCCGAGTCGACCGTCGTGTACGTGGACATCGACCCCGTCGCGGTGGCGCACAGCCGGCAGATCCTGCGCGGCAACCACCAGGCCGCCGCCGTCCAGGAGGACATCCGGCGTCCCGGGCGCATTCTCGACCACCCGGACGTGCTCAAGCTCATCGACTTCAACCAGCCGGTCGCGCTGATGGTCGTCGGCGTCATGCACTTCGTGCCCGACGAGGACGGCCCGGCCGAGCTCCTCGACACGCTGCGGGCACCCCTCGTGCCCGGCAGCTACCTGGTGCTTTCCGCGGCGTCCGGCGAGGGCCGCCCCGAGCAGGAGCGGAGCGACGCGGCCGAGATCTACCGCCGCGCCGGCACCCCGCTCGCCCAGCGCGGGCGCGCCGCCATCGCCGGGTTCTTCGACGGGTACGACCTGGTCGAGCCGGGCGTGGTCTGGGTGCCCGAGTGGCGGCCGGACTCCCCCGGCAGCGGCGAAGGCGCCGAGGGGCCATCTACATCGGCGGCGTGGGTCGGCTCCGGTGATGGGCGAGCCGCACGTCACGGTTCCCGTCGCGTACGGGCCGGGCCTGGCTGTCTTCGCCCGCGCCTGGGCCAAGGCGGTCGCCGGCACCAGCTACATGCCGGTGACCCAGGCCGAGTTGGAGAGCTTCCTGGATGGCCTGACCCTCCGCCTGGTCGAGGCGCTGTACGCCGAGCCGTTCAGCCTGCGCCGCGGCTACCAGATCGGCGCCGACCTGGTCGCCGCCCACATCGCGTCCGCCGAAGGGCTGGGCCGCACGATCGAGGTCATCGACCTGCGCCTGCTGCGCGACCTGGGCCTGTCCGGCGACGACATGCGCGACCGGATGGGCCGGCTGCTCGGCACGGTCGCGATCGGGTACGCCCGCGCCCTGCGCGACCGCACCCTCGACGAGCAGGAGTCGATCCGGCGGGCCGCGATGGTCGCCCGGGAGCAGGCCGAGCAGGCGCTGCGGGAGAGCGAGGCGCGGTTCCGGCATCAGGCCACCCACGACCCGCTCACCGACCTGCCCAACCGCACCCTCTTCACGGAACGCCTCGGGGCCGCCTTCACCCGCGGCAGCTCCGCGGACCGGCGCATCGGGGTGTGCTTCCTCGACCTCGACGGCTTCAAGATGATCAACGACACGCTCGGCCACCACGTCGGCGACATGCTCCTGGTGGCGGTCGCCGACAAGCTCCGCCGCGGGGTCGGCGGCCACCTCGTCGCGCGGATGGGCGGCGACGAGTTCGTGATCCTGGTCGAGGACACCACGTGCACCGACGACGCGCTCAAGGTGGCCGACGCGGCGCTCGCCGCCATCGGCGAACCGACCACCGTGGAGGGTCAGGACCTCCGCGTCTCGGCGAGCATCGGCATCGTCGAGCGCCCGGTCGAGGGCACCACGCCGAGCGACGTGATGCGGGCCGCGGACATCACGCTGCACTGGGCCAAGACCGCCGGCAAGGGCCGCTGGGCCCTCTTCGACTCCGAACGCAACGAGCGCGAGCTCACCCGGTACGCGCTGTCGTCCGCGATGCCCGACGCGCTGGACCGGGGCGAGTTCTGCCTGGACTACCAGCCGCTCGTCTCGCTCTCCGACGGATCGCTGCTCGGCGTCGAGGCGCTCGTCCGCTGGCGCCACCCGAAGCTGGGCGTGCTGCGGCCGGACCGGTTCATCGGGCTGGCCGAGGAGACCGGCATGATCGTACGGCTGGGCGGCTGGGTGCTCGCCGAGGCGTGCCGCCAGGCCCGCCGCTGGATCGACCTGAGCCCGCAGGCGCCGTTCGTGAGCGTCAACCTCGCCGTACGGCAGGTGCGCGGGCCGGGGCTGGTCGACGAGGTCACCACGATCCTCGAACGCTACAGTCTGCCGCCCGACCGGCTCCAGCTGGAGATCACCGAGAGCGCGATGATGAACAGCGCCGACGAGTCCGTGCACAACCTGCGCTCGCTGGCCGACCTCGGGGTGCGGATCGCCATCGACGACTTCGGCACCGGGTACTCCAACCTGGCGTACCTGCGGTCGCTGCCGGTGTGCGAGCTCAAGGTGGCCGGATCGTTCGTGGAAGGGCTGCGCGCCCCGGCCGCCGACCCGGCGAGCATCACCGACGAGCGCATCCTGGCCACGCTCGTGTCGCTGGCCCACACGCTCGACCTCACGGTCACCGCCGAGGGCGTGGAGACCGCCGCGCAGGCCGACCGGCTGCGGGCCATCGGGTGCGACGCCGCGCAGGGGTGGCACTTCGGCCAGCCCAACCCGGCATCACACGTCGACGCCCTCCTCTAGCCCAGGCTGCTCCTGGTAGGCGCTGGCCTGCAGGGTGAACAGGGTCGCGTACGTGCCGCCCAGCGCCATCAGCTCGACGTGCCCGCCCTCCTCGGTCACCGCGCCGTGGTCGAGCACGTAGATGCGGTCGGCCTCGCGCACGCTGGCCAGCCGGTGGGTGATCAGCACGACGGTACGGCCGGCGGCCAGCTCACGCAGGCGCACGTAGACGTCGTGCTCGGCGCGGGCGTCCAGGTTGGCGGTCGGCTCGTCGCAGATGAGCAGCGCCGCGTCGCGGAAGAACGCCCGGCTGACCGCCAGCCGCTGCCACTGCCCGCCGGACAGGTCCGCGCCGTCGGTGAAGTGGCGGGACAGGAGTGTGTCGTACCCGCGGGTCAGCTCGACGATGAAGTCGTGCGCGTCGCCCTGCCGCGCGGCCACCTCGACGTCGGGCTGGGGCGCCGGTCGCTCGTACCGGCCGATGGTGATGTTGTCGCGCGCGGACAGCGGCCACCGGGTGGGCTCCTGCATGACGACCGCGACCTGGTCGCGGACGCTGACCGGGTCGACGCCGGCGAGGTCGACGCCGTCCCACGCGACCGCGCCGTGGTCCGGGTGGTAGAGGCCGGCGAGCAGCCGGGCGAGCGTCGACTTGCCGGAGCCGTTCTCGCCGACCAGGGCGATGGTCTCGCCGCGGCGCAGGCGCAGCGTGACGTCGCGCACCGCGGGACGATCCGCACCCGGGTACGCGAACGTGACGCCGCGCAGCTCGATCAGCTCCGGGCCGAGCGGGGCACGGGCGGCCGGCACCGGCTCGGCCCGCTCGCGGGCGAGGGCGCAGAAACCCTCGTAGTCGCTGAAGTACAGGCCCTGCTCGTAGATGTGGTTGATGGTGAACGCGAGCTGGGTGAGCTTGCCGATGCCGGTGCTGATCGCGTACGCCGCCGCGCCGCCGACGGCCAGCTCCATCCGGCCGGTGACGAGCAGCCCGATGAGCGCCGCGTACGTCATGCCGGTCGCCACGCCGCCCAGCGCCGCGCCGAACAGGTTGGTGCGCACCTGCCGCGTGGACACCTTCATGTACTCCCCGGTCGCCACGTCCAGCAGCCGGGCCACCTCGGCGAGCAGGTACCGCCGTACCGTGAAGGCTCGGACCTCCGGGGCCGGCTCGCGGTCGGCGAGCAGGTCCGACAGCATCCACTTGCGACGCCACACCGCGACCAGCCGCAGCTGCTGGCGGTAGCCCAACCGCGCCGAACGCACCGCCGCCCACCCGGTCGGCAGCACCGCCAGGACCAGCAGCGGCAGCAGCACCGGATGCAGCACCGCGAGCACGCTGCCGGCCGCGACCAGCCCCACGAGGTTGGTGCCCAGCTCGATGCCGTGGTCGACCACCCGCTGCGCCGCGTCGATGCCCCGGTCGCGGGCCCGCTGCATCGCGTCCCGCCAGTCCGGATCGTCGAACGTGGCCAGATCCACCCGCGTCGTCAGATCCAGCAGCTCCATCTCCGCGGTCTGGCTCACCTGCGGCGACAGCCGGCCCTGCGCCCCGGTCGCCACCGAGCGCAGCAGCGTGTGCAGCGCCGTCGCCCCGACCATGAGCAGCAGCGACGGTACGGCGGCGCGGATCCGGTCGGGCGTCGGGCCGGCCCGCAGCAGCCCGTCGAGCACCCCGACGACGCTGACCAGCCCGACGGCGCTGGCCACGCCCGCGGCCAGCTCGAACCCGACGACGGCCAGGGTGTTGCGCGGACTCGCCCGCCACGCCAGCCGCCATGCCTGGGCGAGCAGATGCGGTAGGCGGCGCAGCATCCGCCAAAATGTGGCATTGGCGGCTTCTGCGGTAGCCGTCAACCAGTACGGGACCTTCAGCTCGTCGTCTGCCGGTTCCATGCATTCCTTGGTACGGCAGCGCGGCCGATGGGTCTACGCGTTTATGGTGTGCCACTCAATAGAGCCGCCATCCGGTCGGCTTGCGTGTCCCAGCGCCACTCGCGCTCCACCCAGGCACGGCCGGCGGCGCCCATCCGGCTCGCCAGCTCGCGGTCGGACAGGAGCGTGGCCACCCGATCGGCGATCTGCTCGACGTCCCGCCCGCTGACGACGTACCCGGTCTCGCCCTCGCGCACAGCGTCCGGGGCGCCGCCCGAGTCGCCGGCGACCACCGGCAGCCCGGTGGCCGACGCCTCCAGGTAGACGATGCCGAGCCCCTCGACGTCGAGCCCTCGGTTGCGCGTACGGCACGGCATCGCGAACACGTCACCGGCCGCGTAGTGCGCCGGCAACTCGGCCGCCGGCACCGACCCGGTAAACACCACGCCGTCGACCGGCCCGGCCAGCCGTTCCAATGTGGACCGGTGCGGGCCGCCGCCGACGATCAGCAGGGCGGCGTCGGGCACCCGGCGCCGGACCGCCGGCATCGCCCGGATCAGCGCGTCCTGGCCCTTGCGCGGGACCAGCCGCGACACGCAGACCACCACCGGGCGGTCGGCCAGGCCGTGGCGCGCGCGGATCTCGCTGCCGTCCACCCCCGGGTGGTACGCGTCGACGTCGACACCCGGGGCCAGCCGGCGCAGATCGGTCAGCCCGTGCAGGGCGCGGTCCAGCCGTACCCGGGTGTACTCCCCAGGTAGGTGACCACGTCGGCACCGCGACCGATCCGGCGCAGCAGCCCTCGCGCGCCCGGCAGCGCCGCCCAGCCGACCTCGTGGCCGTGGGTCTGCGCCACGGCACGCTCGATGCCGGTACGCCGGCGCAGCCCGTCGGCGAGCAGGCCGAGCGGAGCGGCGGCACCGAACCAGACCGCCTCGCAGCCGTACGCCCGGGCCAGCTCGGCCGACCGTCGAGCCGCCCGTGGGGTGGGCAGGAGCACTTTTGTGGGTTCCCGGACCACCTCGAACGGCTGGTCGGCGTCGAACTTCGCCGCACCCTTCCAGGTGGACGCGTAGACCACCAGCGACGCGGGCGGCTGCCGCAGGGCCAGGTTGTGCACGAACGACTGGATGCCACCGGGGCGCGGCGGAAAGTCGTTCGTGACCAGGAGGGTGGTCATCGTGCCCCGCGGGCGTACGCGCGGGCGGCCGCCATCCGCTCCACCGTGGACGGGTGCGACGCCGAGTACAGGTACTCCCACCGGGGCGGGTCAGGGTCGCCGAGGTTCACAGTGGACAGCCGGCGCTGCATCGCCTCGAACGTCGCCGGGTCGCCGGTCAGCGTGAGCGCGTGCGCGTCCGCCCGCGCCTCCACCCGGCGGGACACCAGGCTCTGCACCGGGGACGAGAGCAGACCCACCACGCTCACCACCGCGATCATCAGCGCGAGCGCCCGCGGCTCACCCATCGAGTCGACCCCGGCGGCGCGCAGCAGCCAGCCCCACCCGCCGAGCAGGTAGAGCGCCACCACCGCGGCCGCGGCTCCCAGCGCGCCGATCAGCGTGCCGGTGAAGACGTCGCGGTCCTTGGCGTGCCCCAACTCGTGCGCGACCACGCTGGCCACCTCGGCGGGCGGCGCCTCGCGCAGCAGCGTGTCGTACACGACGATGCGGCGGGTGGGGCCCAGGCCCGAGACGTACGCGTTGACCGCCCGCGTGCGCCGGGACGCGTCCGCGACCAGCACGTCGCGGACCGGTACGCCGTCGCGCTCGGCGAGGCTCATCAGCTCGGTGCGCAGCGGACCGGGCTCCATCGGCGTGAACTTGTTGAACACCGGCTCGACGAGCACCGGCACGATGAACGACAGCAGGACGACCAGAGCGGCCGCACCCGCCGCGCCGAACGCCCACCACCACCGCGGTGCGAGCCTCGTCACCGTGTAGAAGCCGAGCAGCGCGACCGCCGCGATGACGGCGCTCACCGCGTACGACTTGAGCACGTCGACCGCCCACCCGCCCCAGGTCTGGGTGGAGAGCCCATAGCGCACCAGGATCGTGTGCCGCCACGCGGCGAACGGCAACGTGACCAGCTCGGCGACCAGCACCACGGCCAGCCCGCCGAGCACCGCGCGCGCCACCCAGTGGTCCCCGAACGGCTTGCCCACCGACGTCACCAGCTTGCTGCCGAGCGGGGTGAGGCCGAGCACCAGCGCCACCGCCAGGCCGACCAGCAGCCCGCCGTACGACCCCGGGCGCAGCGCCGAGTGGAACGCCCGCCCCCGGCTGACCTGCTGGGCTGGCAGATCGCGCAGGGCGGCGAGCTGATCGGCGCGCGGTGCGGGCGGGCGGTGCCACGGCACCAGCACCGCCGCCGCGACCAACAGCGCGACGACGAGGCCGCCCAGCGCCACGGCCGCCCAGAGCCTAGGGGTCATGCGTGCAGATCGTAGTGCTTATGCCACGTGGCGGCGCCGCCGTCCACCCGGCATGAGCCGCAGCCGCGGACGCTCCGACTCCGCGATCACCTCCACATCGAACCCGGCCCGGCCGAAAACCTCGATGGCCCGCCGCTCGTCCGCGGTGAGCTGACCGTGCTGGGGTGGCGCGTCGAGCAGGGCTGTCACCAGGCATCCGCGGCAGGCGTCACCACGGACGGCGCAACGGTCACAGTCGATCAGCATGCGTCGACCCTCCTCAAAGTGCGGCGGCACGGCCACCGTCTGTGACATAGACGCTAGAACAGGGGTACGACAAAACCCGCCCTCGCCCGCCGCACCGACCCGCAGGCGCACACCGCCGCCCCGCAGCGCCGGCCCGCGGCGCCCCGCGTCGATCAAGGACTTTTCCGTCGATCAAGGGCATACGGCCGTGGATCGGATATCAAAGCACGACCATTCGCCCTTGATCGACGCAGAAATCCTTGATCGACGCTGCGCGCCGGCGTGGCACGCAGCGCCGTCCGCGCGGCGCCGCGCGGTGCGCCGCGCGCGGTGCGGTGCGCGCGGGCGCCCGGCGCTTGGGGCGGCGCCGTGACGGCGCTCGCAGGGTGCGGGCCGCGTCGATCAAGGACTTGCCCGCCGATCAAGGGCAAACGGCCGTGGATCGGAGATCAAAGCACGACCATTCGCCCTTGATCGACGCAAAAGTCCTTGATCGGCGCGGGGCCCGCGGGTCGACGCGAGGGCCGCCGGTCGGCGCGGGCCCGCGGGTCGGCGCGAGGGCCGCGGGTCGACGCGAGGGCCGCCGGTCGGCGCGGGGCCCGCGGGTGGGCGCGAGGGGGGCGCTGGCGAGGCGGCGGCGGGGCGGTTAGGAGCGGGAGAGGCGGCGGAGGAGGGCGTCGGCGCCCAAGGGGTACGCGCCGTGCCGGCGGACGCCGTCGGCCACCTCGCGGTCGGAGGAGACCACCACGACGGGGCGGCCGGAGGGCTCGGCGCGCACCAGGCGCCGGATCAGATCGTCGGCCGTCTCGCCCTTGCGGGAGAAGAGTACGCGTACGCCACGCGGGGCGGGTGGCAGGCCGTGCACCCGCTCGGCCCCGTCGAAGACCACCGTGATCTCGTCGCCGGTCTGGGCCGCGATCCCGCCGAGCCCGGTGATCAGGCGTTTGCGCTGCTGCTCCAGGGACATCTCGCCGAACCCGCGTTTGGTGACGTTGTATCCGTCGACGACCAGGTGGGCGCGCGGCAGGGCGAGGAGCTGGTCGAGGCGGGCCGGGTCGTCGGCGTCCAGGGCGCGGGTGCTGGACACCTCGCCGGGCCGGTCGGCGAAGGCGTCCGCCACGAAGTCTGCCGGGCGCCGCTCGGCCGGGTCCAGGGCCAGCTCGCGGCGCAGCCCGACGGCGGCCTGGCCGATGGTCTCCAGGAGCAGCCACAGCCGGGCGTCGTCGACGGCACGCGCCTCCTTGGCGGTGGCCCGGGCGTTGCCGGCCAGCGCCTCGGCTTCGGCCAGCTTGGCGCGTACCCGGCGAAGCTCCGCGTCGTGGTCGGCGGTGGCCCGCGCGACCCGGCCCCGCTCGGTGGCCAGCATCTCGGTGGCCTTGCGCTCGCGCACCTGGGTCTCGCGCAGCGCGCGGGTGGCCTGCCGGGCCTCTTCGCGCAGCTGGCCCATCTCCTCGCGGACCCGGGCCAGCTCGTCGCGCAGCTTTTCGGCCTCGACCTTGGCGACGGCGCGATCGTGCTCGGCGCGGGCGGCCCGGTGCTCGGCGTCGCGCATCAGGTCGGCCACGGCGGCGCTGTCGGCCTCGGCGCGGACCGCCTCGCCGGCGGCTTCGACGAGGTCACGCCAGCCTTCCGGCCGGGCAAGGTAGGCCAGCGCGGCCACCTCGACGGGGTCGGCGGCGGCGGGGCAGATCCCCTCGATCACGGCCGCGCCCAGGTCACCGGCCTCCTCCAGGACCCGCCTGGTGATCCGCTGGCGGAAGAGGGGGTCGCCGGCGAGCTGGGTGGCGATCATGAGGCCGCCGTGCCGGGCCCGCCGGTTGGGCGCGAATTTCGCCACCCGGCGCAGCGGCGCGGGCAGCTCGTCGCCGGGAAGGCCAGGTAGGGCGGCCGCGGTCAGGGCGACGACCCGCTGACGGACCGGCTCCGGCAGCACCGGCTCGGGCTCGAACGAAGGCTCGAACGAAGGCTCGAAATCCCCAGCGTGTGACGAGTCAGTACCGTCGAGCGCCGCGTCGCCAGGCGAGCGGTCGTCGGGCGGAACAGGTACTGACATCTGTCAAGCATCCCACCACCTGCCCCATCGCCGCTCCGCTGCGCAGACGATCTTTTCCGGACGGAAACAAGTGTCATACCTGAGCCCTACTGTGCCGGGCGTGACAAGTGTGGAGTACGTCCAGGGCACCCTTGACACGCTGCTCGACGATCCTGGCGCGCTCTCCCTGCGGGACACCACCTTCGTGGTACTTGACTTGGAGACCACCGGCGGCGCCCCGACGGCGGCGGCATCACCGAGGTCGGCGCGGTCAAGGTGCGCGGCGGCGAGGAGCTCGGGGTGCTGGCCACGCTGGTCAACCCGGGTGTGCCGATCCCGCCGTTCATCACGGTGCTGACCGGCATCACCCAGGCGATGACCTACGAGGCGCCGGCGATCGAGGAGGTGCTGCCGAGCCTGCTGGAGTTTCTCCACGGGGCGGTCCTGGTGGCCCACAACGCGGCGTACGACGTGGGCTTCCTCAAGGCCGCCTGCGCCAAGCACGGCTACCGCTGGCCCGGCCCGAAGGTGCTGGACACGGTGGCCCTGGCCCGCCGGGCGCTGACCCGCGACGAGGTGCCCAACCACAAGCTCGGCACGCTCGCGACCTACTTCCACACCCCGCGCCAGCCCAGCCACCGGGCGCTCGACGACGCCCTGGCCACGGTCGACGTCCTGCACGCGCTGATCGGCCGGCTGGGCAGCCACCGGGTGCACACGCTGGGCGAAGCGGTCGAGTTCGCCAAGGCGGTCACCCCGACCCAGCGGCGCAAGCGCCACCTGGCCGAGGGGCTGCCGCACGTGCCCGGCGTCTACATTTTCCGGGCCGGCGACGGCCGGCCGCTCTACGTGGGCACCTCGGTCGACATCGCCACCCGGGTGCGCAGCTACTTCACCGCGGGCGAAAAGCGCGCCCGGATCTCCGAGATGCTCGCCGCCGCCGAGCGCGTCGAGCCGGTCGAGTGTGCCCACTCGCTGGAGGCCGAGGTGCGTGAGCTGCGCCTCATCGCCGCGCACGCGCCGCCGTACAACCGCCGGTCCAAGCACCCGGAGCGGGTCGTGTGGCTCAAGCTCACCGCCGAGGCGTACCCCCGCTTGTCGGTGGTCCGCGCGGTGGGCGAGCCGGAGGCGGCCTATCTCGGGCCGTTCCGCTCGCGGCGGTCGGCGGAGCTGGCCGCCGCCGGGGTCTACGACGCGGTGCCGCTGCGGCAGTGCACCCTGCGGCTGTCGGCACGCACGACCACGCCGGCCTGCGCGCTGGCCGAGCTGGGCCGGTGCCCGGCGCCCTGCGAGCACCGGATCTCCCTGGAGGAGTACGCGGACCGCGCGGCCACGCCGTTCCGGGAGGCGATCGTCGGCGACCCCGGGCTGCTGGTCGACCAGTTGCTGGCACGCATCCGGGTGCTGTCCGACGCGCAGCGGTACGAGGAGGCGGCCGTCGTGCGTACCCGGATGGCGGCCCTGTTGCGCGCGGCCGTGCGCATGCAGCGGCTCTCCGGCCTGACCCGCATCGCGGAGCTGGTGGCGGCGCGGCGCGCGGCCGCCGGCGGGTGGGAGCTGGCCATCGTGCGACATGGACGGTTGGCAGCGGCCGGGGTGTCACCGCCCAGGGTGCATCCCCGGCCGACGATCGACGCCCTGCGGGCCACGGCGGAGACGGTGCTGGAGCCGAGCGCCTCCACAGAGGAGTCCGAGCGGATCTTGGCGTGGCTGGAGCGACCGGAGACACGGTTGGTACAGACGTCCGCCGGATGGGCGTCCCCGTCCGTGGCGCCGCCCGGTTCCGTGACCTGCTCAATCGCGCGGAAAGCGCTTCTTCCGGTAAAGACTCGACCGAAAGCTCATGAGTAAGTAACCATTCGTACGACCGAAACTCACTTAGGCTGTTAGGCAAGTGCATTCCTGAGAGCCAACGCCCGATTTATGGGTGCCTCGTGAGGGAGGTGTCCGAGTGGACGTCGACGCCGGCCACGGCGCCGCCCTTGGACGCGCCATGCCGACACAGACGGCCGACATCCCCCTCTCCACCCGGCTCCGGTCCTATCTGTCCTGGTCATCGCCCGACGACGACCCGGTGACGACGCTGACCCGGACCCATCGTTCCATCCATCCGTACGCCGACGCGGGTGTCCTGCGCCGCGGCTACGCGATCGCCGAAAACATGCACCGGGGCCAGTTCCGCAAGAGTGGCGAGCCTTACATCACGCACCCGCTCGCGGTGGCGCAGATCTGCGCCGAGTTGGGCATGGACACCATCACCCTGGTCGCCGCGCTGCTGCACGACACCGTCGAGGACACGACGTACACGCTGCAGGCGCTCGACGGCGACTTCGGGCCGGAGGTGACCCACCTGGTCGACGGGGTCACCAAGTTCGACAAGGCGTTCTACGGCAAGGCGGCCGAGGCCGAGACGATCCGCAAAATGATCATCGCGGCCGGCAAGGACGTGCGAGTACTGATCATCAAGCTCGCCGACCGCGTGCACAACATGCGTACGCTCGACGCCCGCTCCCCGCCTCGCGGGCCCGCATCGCCCAGGCCACGCAGGAGGTGCTGGTCCCGCTCTGCGACCGGCTCGGCATCCAGGCCCTCAAGCGCGAGCTCGACGACATCGTGCTCATGCACCTGCACCCCGACGAGTTCGAGCGCATCGACGAGCACGTGCGCAACCGGCCGAACTGGGCCGGCTACCTGGAGCGGGTCGTGGCGACCTCCCGGCTGGCGCTCAAGCGCAGCAAGGTCACCGCCATCGTCGCCCCCCGGCCTCGGCACTACTACTCGATCTGGAAAGACACGGTCGCCGGCGACCACAGCGAGCCGTTCGACCTGCCGCGCATCGTGGTGGTGGTCGACGGCCCTGAGACAGATTGTTACGCGGCCCTGGGCGCGATCCACGGCCAGTGGCGGCCGGTCGCGGGGCGGTTCAAGGACTTCATCGCCTCGCCGAAAAACAACCTGTACCGCTCGCTGCACACCACCGTGATCGGCCCCGACGACCGCACGGTCGAGGTGCTGATCCGCACCGAGACGATGCACCGCGCCGCCGAGTACGGCGTCGCCGCCAATTTCCGCTTCCGCCGCCCGGCCGACCGCAACGAGTCCGCGCGTCTCGACGAGCTTTCCTGGCTGCGCCGGGTGCTCGACTGGGAGCAGGAGACCTCCGACGCGGCCCAGTTCCTCCAGTCGCTGCGCTGTGACCTGGCCGAGACGCAGATCCTGGTCTTCGCCGAGGGGCGGCAGGTGCTGCTGCCAGCCGGCGCCACCCCGGTCGACCTGGCGTACGAGCTGAGCGCGGAGACCGGCGAGGCATGCCTCGCCGCGAAGATCAACGGACGGCTCGCGCCGCTGGCCTCGGAGCTGCACGACGGCGACGTGGTCGAGGTCTTCACCGAGGCCGGCCACGGCCCGCAACGGGAGTGGCTCGACTTCGTCAAGTCGCCGCACGCCCAGATGCAGATCAACCGGTGGTTCGCCGACCACCAGGAGCCGGGCATCAGCATCGCCGACAAGGTGCGGCTGGGCCGGGCCACGATCGGTCTCGCGCTCCGTAAGCACAACCGCGGCCTCGCCAGCGAGGTGCCGCTGCGTACCCTCGCCGACGACCTCGGCTACCCCGACCTGGAGACGATGCTGGTGGCCGTGGTCGACCGCACGATCGCCCCGGACGAGGTCGTCGACAAGCTCATCGACCTGGTCGATCGCCGCGAGTGACCACCCCTCTAGCCTTGACGCCGTGAAGCCGTTGCGCGCCACCCTGTACGAGATCTTCTACCGGCTGCCGCACAGCGTGCGCCGGCGGATCGTCCGGATGATCGTGCCGAAGTACATCGTCGGCGCCGTCACCCTGGTGCGCGACTCCGAGGCGAGCGATCCCGGGCGCCTGCTCCTGCTGCGCCAGCCGCCCGGCCGCAGCTGGAGCCTGCCCGCCGGCCTGCTGCAGCGGCGCGAGGCACCCGTCGTCGGCGCCGCCCGCGAGCTGGGCGAGGAGTCCGGCATCCAGCTCGACCCCGAGGAGCTGCGGCCGGCGGTGCCCAACGCCGTCGTACACGCCAAGGGCTGGGTCGACGTCGTCTTCGAGGCGTCCGTGCCCGCCTCGACCACGACGCTGACCGTAGACGGCGCGGAGGTCTACGAGGCCGCCTGGTACCCGCTCGACGACCTGCCGCCGCTCACCCGGGCCACCGCGCGCCTGCTCGCGTACTACGGCATCGGCCCGCTCGCCGACCAGCCCGAGTTTCAGTGAGCGGGCGTGGCGGCGCGGCGGCGTCTTCCTCTCGGCGCCACGCGCCTGAGCCACCCCCGGACACCGCCGCCGAGAGGAAGGCGCCGCCTACTGGCGCCGCTACGACCGCTCACCGATCGGCACAGCTGGATCTCTGCGCCATCGTGCTCGCGGCAGGCGAGGGGCGGCGGCTGCGCCCGCTCACCGAGCACCTCCCCAAGTCGCTGTGCCCGGTCGGCAACGTGCCGCTGCTCGACCACGCCCTGGCGCGCGTCGCCCGGCTCGGCTTCGCCGATCCGGGGACGGTCGCGGTCAACGCCAGCTACCTGGGCGAACAGGTGGTCGCGCACGTCGGCGCCCGCGCGCACATCTCGGCCGAGACACACCCATTGGGTACGGCGGGAGGCGTCGGCAACCTCCGCGACTGGATCGGCGGGCGGGGCGTGCTGGTGGCCAACGCCGACGCGTACCTCGCCGGGATCGGAGCCGACGCCGCCGCCCTGATCGACGGCTGGGACGGCGAGACGGTACGCCTCTTCGGCCAGCCCGCGCCCGAGGAGACGTACGGCTTCTTCGGCCACCGCTTCGCCGGCCTGTCCCTGCTCCCCTGGCGGTACGTCCGCGACCTCCCGCCCGAGCCGGCCGAACTGGTCAAGGCGGTGTGGCGACCCGCCGAGGCCCAGGGCGCCCTGCGCGTGGTGCCGTACGTCGGGACGTACCTCGACACCGGCACGGCCCGCACGTACCTGGCGGCGAACCTGCACGCCGCCGGCACCGGGGAGTTGGTGGCGCCGGGCGCGACCGTGACCGGCACGGTGGAGCGCTCGGTGGTCGGCGCGGGAGCCTCGGTGGCGGGCACGCTCACCCGCTCGGTCGTGTGGCCCGGCGGGTACGTCAGCCCCGACGAGCACCTGGTCGACGCCATCCGCGCCGGCCGCGACCTGACGGTGCCGGCTGCTGGGGACGCGCCCTAGCCCCAAAGGGCAGCCGTATGCCCGCCACGGCAGGTATACGGGACCCCTTCTCAGAATTCACGCCCAAGAGGGCTGCCCTTTTGAGGCGAGCGCGGGCCGCTAAGGTGGGACGCGTGATCACCGCGATCGTATTGATCGACTGCGCCACCGACTCCATTCCCGAGGTGGCCGAGACCCTGGCCGCTCTGCCCGGTGTCAGCGAGGTCTACTCGGTCGCCGGCCATGTCGACCTGATCGCGATCGTGCGCGTACGCGAGTACGAGCAGATCGCCGAGGTCATCGCCGGCTCAATCTCCAAGACACCCGGCGTGATCAACACCGAGTCCCATATCGCGTTCCGCGCGTACTCGCAGCACGACCTGGAGGGCGCGTTCGCGATCGGCCTAGATGATGCCGACTGAGGACTTCGTCCAGGAGTACGTCGACCGCGGCACCGACCGCATCGGCATGCAGATCTATCCCGAGCCCGACGGTGTGACCGACGCGCCCGTCGTGGTCGTCTGGCCGGCGATGGGCGTCCGGGCGCGCTACTACCGGCCGTTCGCCGCCGCGCTGCGCGAGGCCGGCCTGGCCGTCGTCGTGGCCGACCTGCGCGGCACGGGCGCGAGCACGCCGCCGCCCAGCCGCTCCTCCGGGTACGGCTATGCCGAGCTCATCGCCGACGTCGGTGCGGTGCAGGAGGCGCTCAAGCCGCGGCTGGACGGGCGGCGCCGGATCCTGCTCGGCCACTCGCTCGGCGGGCAGGCCACGCTGCTGCATCTGGCCCTCGACGGGGAGTCCGATGTGGACGGCCTCGCCCTCGTCGCGGTCGGGTTGCCGTACTGGCGGCTCTATCCGGACCTGCTCCGGCGGCTGGTCGTCGGGCCGTACATCCAGGCGATCGCGGGCGTGTCCGCGCTGCTGCGGGTGTGGCCGGGCTGGGGCTTCGGCGGCCGGCAGGCGCGCGGCGTGATGCGCGACTGGGCGTACACGGCGCGCACCGGGCGCTTTCCGGTCGTCGAGGGCGTCGACGCCGAGGCGGCCGTACGCCAGGTCCGCACGCCGGTGCTGGCCATCAGCATCGACCACGACCAGTACACGCCGCACGAGACCCTCGACGACCTCTGCGCGAAGCTGGAGCGCGCCGAAGTGGAGCGCCACCGCGTCACGCTCCCCGGCGCCGACCACTTCACCTGGGTCCGCGCCTCCGCGACCATCGCCGCGCAGGTAGCCACGTTCGCCCGCACCCTCCCGTGATCAAGGCGTCCCTGAAGTCGTTGGAACGACTTGAGGGACGCCTTGATCACGAAGAGGTGGCTACCGCGATCCAGCGGTCGAGGGTCTTCGCGGCGGAGCCGGAGTCGATGGCCGTGGCGGCCCGCGCCAAACCCGCGCGCATCGCCTCCAGCGGATCGCCGGTCAGGCCGGCGTGGGCGGTCAGCGCGGCCGCGGCGTTGACCAGGACGGCGTCGCGGACCGGGCCGGGCTCGCCGGCCAGGAGCCGCCGCGTCACGTCGGCGTTGAACGCCGCGTCGCCGCCGCGCAGGTCGCCCGGGGCGGACCGGGCGATGCCCAGGTCGGCCGCGTCGAGCAGCATCTCGGTGACCGCGCCGCCGTGCACCGCCCACACCCGGGTCGGCGCCGCCGTGCTGAACTCGTCGAGCCCGTCCTCGCCGCGCATCACCAGCACCGAGTCGCCCCGCGCGGCGAACACCGCCGCCATCACGGGCGCCATCCGGGTGTCGAAGCACCCGACCGCGCCCGCGCGCGGCTGGGCCGGGTTGGTCAGTGGGCCGAGGAAGTTGAACACGGTCGGCACGCCCAGCTCGCGCCGCGGCACCGCCGTGTGCCGCATGCCGGGGTGGTAGCGGGCGGCGAAGCAGAAGCCGATGCCCACCTCGGTGACGCAGCGCGCCACCTGCTCCGGACCGAGGTCGAGCGGGATGCCCAGGAACTCCAGCAGGTCCGCCGCCCCGCACTTGGAGGAGGCGGCCCGGTTGCCGTGCTTCACCACGCGTACGCCCGCGCCGGCGACCACCATCGCGGTCATCGTGGAGATGTTGACGGTGTGCGCACGGTCGCCACCCGTACCCACGACGTCGACCGCGTCGGCGCGTACCTCATCGGGAAGCTCGACCCGCGCGGCGGTGGCAAGCATGGTCTCGACCAGGCCGGACAGCTCGCCCGGCGTCTCGCCCTTGGCGCGCAGCGCCATGACGAAGCCGGCGATCTGCGCCGGCGTGGCGGTGCCGGTCATGATCTCGCCCATGGCCCAGGCGGTGTCCGCGGTGGACAGGTCTTCGGCGCGCAGCAGCGCGGCGATCAGATTGGGCCAGGTCCGTTCTCCCACGGGGAGCCCTCCAGCTGTGGGGGAATCAGGCCGCGGCGCGGGAACGCAGCAGCCCGGCGACGGTCTGCCCGGTGGTGACCGGGTCGAGCGGATGCAGCAGGGTCGCTTCGACCTGTGCGTACGCCGCGAGCCAGCGGTCGGCCGCTCGGGCGATCACCACACAGGTGGGTGGCGCGTCGTCGCGGTCGTCCTTGATCTGGCGGGCGATGCCGATGCCGCCGCCGGGGGTCGCCTCGCCGTCGAGCACCATCAGGTCGACCTCGTACTCGTCGACCAGCCGCACGCACCCCGCGTAGTCGCTGGCCTCGACGAACTCCACCGTGAGGTCGGCCGCCGGCCGCGGGCCGATCGCGAGCCGCATCCGGTCACGGACCTGCGAGTCGTCGCTGTAGAGCAGGACGGTGTAAGTACGGTCGGTCATTGCGCTCCCACCTCGTAGCTGCGGCCTGATCGTACCGTCGTCATCGGGCGGCGGCGTCCCCGGCCGCCGCGGCCCGCGCCGCCTCCGCCGCCTCCTGGCGGTCCAGCTCGCGGTCGATGCGGCGAGCCTCCCGCTCCGACTGCTTGAACCACTGCATCACGAGAACGCCGAGCATCGTGATCGAGACGAGCTCGCCGCCCGCCCAGAGGATGCCCCCGGCGATCTCCTGGTCGGTCCACGGGTCCGCCCAGGACAGCCCCAGCGACGGGTAGTAGTCGCCGCCGAGCAGCGTGGTGCTCTGCATGATGGTGAGCCCCAGCACGGTGTGGAACGGCACGGAGAGCACCATCAGCAGCGCCCGCCCCGGGTACGGCCAGCGGCCGGGCAGCGGGTCCAGCCCGATCAGCGGCCAGAAGAAGAGGCACCCGGTGAGGATGAAGTGCGCGTGCACCACCTCATGCGCGAACTCGTTTTCCAGGGTCAGGCGATAGAGGCCGGTGAAGTAGAGCGCGAACGGGTTGGCGACGAAGAGGGCGTACGCCACCAGCGGGAACGTCAGCACCTTGGCGACCCGGCTGTGCACCACGGCCAGCAGTCGGCGGCGCGGGGCGCCGTGGAGCACCCGCAGGGCCAGGGTGACCGGCGCACCGAGCGCCAGGAAGATCGGCGCCACCATCGACAACACCATGTGTTGCACCATGTGCACCGACAGCAGCGTCGTGTCGTACGCGTGCAGGCCGCTGACCGTCACCACCGCGATCGAGCCCAGCCCGGCGACCACGAAGAGCAGCGTCCGGGACAGCGGCCACTGGTCGCCGCGGGCCCGCAGCCGGTGCACGCCGTACAGGTAGAGGGCGGCCGCAACGACCAGCAGCACCGCGATCCAGCCGTCCAGGCGGGTCTCGGTGAAGATGGCCGACACGGTGAAGGGAACCACGCTCCGAGGCTATGCCAGCCCTCCGGCAGGACCGCCATCGGGCCACGACACCCCGTCGTAGTGGACCCCGACGCAGCGTCGTACTACGAGGTGGCGATAATGACGGCGTGACTGCGGCCTCAGCCATTGACAAGAGCCGGATCCACTCGCTGACGCGGCCAAACATGGTCAGCGTCGGGACGATCGTGTGGCTCTCCAGCGAACTGATGTTCTTCGCGGCCCTGTTCGCGATGTACTTCTCCATCCGCGCCGCCGCCCCTGAGCAGTGGGAGCATCACACCGAGGCTCTCAACCTGCCATACGCGACGACGTTCACGCTGATCCTGGTCGCCTCCTCGGTGACCTGCCAGTTCGGCGTCTTCGCGGCGGAGAAGGGCGACGTGCACTCGCTGCGCCGCTGGTTCACCCTCACGTTCGTGATGGGCCTGATCTTCGTGCTCGGGCAGGCCAACGAGTACCGCAACCTGGTCCACGACGGCGTCAAGATCAACGCTGACGGGTACGGGTCGATGTTCTACCTGACCACGGGCTTCCACGGCCTGCACGTCACGGGCGGCCTCATCGCGTTCTTGATCTTCATGGCCCGTACGACCATGGGTCGGTTCACGCCCGCGCAGGCGACCTCGGCGATCGTCGTGTCGTACTACTGGCACTTCGTCGACATCGTCTGGATCGCCCTCTTCTCGATGATCTACCTGCTCCAGTAATCGCGTCACGTTTGGCTCGCTCAGCTCGTCTTACCGGCATGAAGGACTTGGCATGACTTCTGACACCCCCGGCGGCTTGCTCGCGCGGCTGCGCCGCAGGCCATCGCTGCCGCGCAGCAAGGCGCGCCGGCGCCTGGGCACCGTGGTCCGGCTCACGATCGCGCTGACCCTGGCCGGCGGCGCGTACACCGTGTTCGCTCCGGGCCTGTCGGCCGACGACACGCCGCCGCTGTCCACCGCCGCGCAAGAGGGCAAGGCGCTGTTCGACCAGAGCTGCATCTCCTGCCACGGCCGCAACGCGCAGGGTGTGGAGGGGCGCGGGCCCAGCCTGATCGGTGTCGGGGCGGCAGCCGTCGAGTTCCAGGTCAGCACCGGCCGCATGCCGATGGCCCGCCAGGAGGCGCAGGCCCCCGCAAGCCGGCCGTGTTCAACGACGACCAGACCCGCCAGCTCGCCCAGTACGTCCAGGAGTTGGGTGGCGGCCCGCAGGTGCCGGACGGTGACCTGCGCTCGCCGGCGGGCGACGACGAGGCCATCGCCCGCGGCGGCAACCTCTTCCGGGTCAACTGCTCGTCCTGCCACGCCTTCTCCGGCGGCGGCGGCGCCCTCTCGTCGGGCAAGTACGCCCCGCCGCTGAGCGAGGCCACCGACCGCGAGCTCTACGCCGCGATGCTGACCGGTCCGCAGAACATGCCGGTGTTCGGCGACAACCAGCTCACCCCGGACCAGAAGAAGGAGATCATCGCGTACGTCCAGGAGGCGCTGAAGCAGGACAAGGACCCGGGTGGTTGGGGTCTGGGCCGCTTCGGTCCGGTGACCGAGGGGCTCGCGATCTTCCTGGTCGGCATCGTCGCACTGATTTTCGCTGCCCTCTGGATTGCGGGGAAGTCATGAGCACCGACACCCACTCGCACGTCGAGCCGGAAGAGGTCGACATCGACGACCCCCGGCTGAGCCGGTTCGAGATCGTCCGCGAGGGCGCGCGCCGCGACGGGGTCGAGATCGTCCACTACGAGGACCCGTTCCCCGTGAAGGGGACCAAGGCCGAGCGCCGGATGGTCCGCGTCGTCATGGCGTTCTTCCTGCTCACCGGCCTGGCCGCGACGGCGTTCCTGGTGGTCTACATCTGGTGGCCCTGGGAGTACGAGCTCGGCGCCAACAACACCAAGCTCTACACGCCCCTGCTGGGTCTCACCCTGGGCATCGCGCTGCTGGGCATCGGCTTCGGCATCCTGACCTGGGGCAAGCGGCTGCTGCCCAAGGAGGTGGCGATCCAGGACCGGCACGACGGGCCGTCCGACCGGGTGCAGCGCAAGCTCACCGGCCAGACCATGGTGTACATCCTCGACGAGCTGGGGATCAAGCGCCGCAAGACGCTCGGCCTCGCGGCGCTCCTCGGGCTGGCCCCGGTGGGCGCGGTCGCCGCGGCCCCGCTGATCGGTGGCCTGATCAAGAGCCCGACGAAGGACGCGATCCTCTTCCGCACCGGCTGGGACCCGGCCGGCAACGGCGGCAAGCCGGTGCGGCTGGCCCGCGAGGACGGCACGCCGATCCGCCCCGAGGACGTCAGCGTGGGCGGCCAGATGACCGTCTTCCCGGGCATCCCGGAGGGCGCCACCAACGAGCACGCCGACTCCCCACCCTGCTGATCCACCTGCGGTCGGACGACGCGGAGAAGGCCCGCGCGGACGCCAAGCCGGTCAACGTGGGCTCGCAGTGGGAGAACTTCGTGGCGTACTCGAAGATCTGCACCCACGCCGGCTGCCCGGCCAGCCTGTACGAGCAGCAGACCAACCGGCTGCTCTGCCCGTGCCACCAGTCGCAGTTCCTGATCACCGACAACGCCCGGCCGATCTTCGGACCCGCCACCCGTAGCCTGCCTCAGCTGCCCATCACGGTGGACGAGGAAGGGTTCTTTGTGGCAACGTCCGACTACAAGGTTGCTGTTGGGCCAGCATTCTGGGAGCGGCCATGAAGCGCCGAAAGGTCGACGTCAGCGCGATTCCCGCGAAGGCGGCCGGTGGTCTGGACGACCGGTTCCAGGCGGCCACCCCGCTGCGCGGCATCCTGAACAAGGTTTTCCCGGACCACTGGTCGTTCCTGCTCGGCGAGATCGCGCTGTTCTCGTTCATCGTGCTGCTGCTGACCGGCACGTTCCTGACGCTGTTCTACGACCCGTCGCTGTCCACGACGACGTACGACGGCAGCTACGCCCCGCTGCGCGGCGTGCACATGTCCCAGGCGTACGCGTCGAGCCTGGACCTGTCGTTCGACGTGCGCGGCGGCCTGATCATGCGGCAGATGCACCACTGGGCCGCACTGACGTTCATGGCCGCGATCGTGGTGCACATGTTCCGGATCTTCTTCACCGGCGCGTTCCGCAAGCCGCGTGAGACGAACTGGATCATCGGCTCGCTGCTCTTCTGGGTGGGCTTCCTGGCCGGCTTCACCGGGTACTCGCTGCCCGACGACGCGCTGTCCGGCACCGGCCTGCGGATCGCCTCGGCCATCATGCTGTCGATCCCCGTCATCGGCTCCTGGGTGACCACGGCGCTCTTCGACGGCGAGTTCCCCGGGCACGTCATCATGGGCCGGTTCTACATCACGCACGTGCTGCTCATCCCGGGTGCGCTGCTCGCCCTGATCACCGTCCACCTGGGCCTGGTCTTCAAGCAGAAGCACACCCAGTGGCCCGGCCCCGGCCGCACCGAGCACAACGTGGTCGGCGAGCGGTTCGTGCCGCGGTACACCATCAAGCAGGGCGGCTTCTTCATGATCGTCTTCGGCGTCATCGCGCTGATGGGCGGTCTGTTCCAGATCAACCCAATCTGGCTGTTCGGCCCGTACGAGGCATACACGGTCTCCGCGGGCAGCCAACCCGACTGGTACGTCATGTTCCTCGACGGCTCGACCCGACTCTTCCCCGCCTGGGAGATACGGTTCGACCTCTTCGGCTGGGGCGACGGCTACACCATCCCACCGATCTTCTGGCCGACGGTCGTGCTGCCGGGCATCCTGACGATGCTGCCACTGGCGTACCCGTTCATCGAGGCCCGGCTGACCAAGGATCACAAGGCGCACCACCTGCTGCAGCGCCCGCGTGACGTACCGGCCCGCACCTCGCTCGGCGCCATGGCGATCATGTTCTGGCTCGTCCTGACGCTCTCCGGCGGCAACGACATCCTCGCCGACAAGTTCCACATCAGCCTGAACGCGATGACCTGGGCCGGCCGGATCGGCATCCTGATCCTGCCGCCACTCGCCTACTACGTCACCTACCGGATCTGCCTCGGCCTACAGCAACACGACCGGGAAGTCCTCGTACACGGCGTGGAAACAGGCATCATCCGCCGCCTGCCGGACGGAAAGTTCATCGAGGTACACCAACCGCTCGCCCCGGTCGACAAGCACGGCCACGGCGAACTGGAGTACGCCGGCTGGGTCGTACCGAAGAAGATGAACCGACTCGGCGCCCTGGGCCCCGCCATCAAGGGCTTCTTCTTCCCGATCGAAAAACCCGCCGAGGCCCCGGTCTCCCCCGGGCACCCGCCCGTGGAGGCCGCCCCCGCCGAGCGCAAGTCGGAAGAGGTCACCCACTAGTACCGCCGTCAAAGAGGGCTCCCCCGTAGACCGGGGGAGCCCTCTTTTTTCGTTGTCCGCCCCGCGCGACACGCCGAGCCACCGGGCGTCCCTCGTCCGGGGGACGGGCCGTGGCAGCGTGAAACTACAACCGGGTACGTATTGTCAACATCAACTGAGTCAACGACCGGCCGCCGGCCGGTCGTTTTGCGTCCCCCGGTCGCGGCTTGATACAGCCATCGAGCATGATCCTTATTCACACTAAGTTATGTAACGGTTACTTGCATGAGTGCTTACATTGACGCTCACGTGACGCACCTGCGCGCCGCGGGCCGATCGACACGCACCATTATCGCGCGACAGAAGCTCTTGAAACGGGTCGACGTCGCGCTGCCGTACGGGCTCGTCCGCGCGGCGCCTGACGAGATCGAGCAGTGGCTAGCGACGCCTGGATGGGGCCGATGGACCCTGCACACCTACTACATGCACCTGTTCGGGTTCTTCACCTGGGCGACGGCCGGGCGTCGACCGATGCTGAGCTGGAATCCGATGTTGGACATCCCTAGGCCGCCAGTACCAAAGTCAATGCCGGACCCTGTTACAGACGATCAACTCGCTCGGTCCTTGCGTGCGGCGTGCCCACAACAGCGATTGATCATCATGCTCGCTGCGTACGCCGGTCTGAGAGCCTCAGAAATCGCACAGTTGGACCGGCAAGACTTCCGAATCTTGCGGATCGGCGATGTTCCTAAGAGAGCCATGGTCGTCCGCGAGGGCAAGGGAGGTAAGCGGGACGCTGTGCTGCCGGCCCACTCCAAGATCTGGGCCATGGTAAAGAACTTGCCGGACGGGCCGTTGATCCGCTCGGCCGCCGGCGGTCCGGTGGACGGTCATTGGTTGGCAGTTAGGGCACGCCGGTTCTTCGACCGTTTGAAGATGCCCGACGTGCACCTACAGCGGTTCCGGCATTGGTTCGTAACCGCCGCGCACGCCGTGGAGGAGGACGTGTTGGTGACGCAGCACCTAGCCCGGCACGAGGACCCGCGCACGACGAGCGGGTACGCGCTGGTAACACGGCAGATGTTCAGCACCGTGGAGCGATTGCCGACGTTCGACATCGACTAGGCCGGGTCCTGGGGCGGCGCCGGGGCGGTGGCCGGCGCCGGGGACATCGCGGCGAGCAGCCTTCCTTGGGCTTCGATGATCTCCATCATGCGGGTGTTGGTGCCGTTGGTCTGGTGGGCGACCTGGTTGGTCGTGGACCTGACCTCGGCGACTTGGATGGCGAGCATCGCGGTGAGCACGGGGGAGACCATGAGGGAGATCACCACGACGATGGTCTCCCGGTCGACGCCGGCGATCGCCATCACGGCGGTGACGATCATGGCGACGCCGACCAGCACGACGGCGGGCCACACGAAACGCGGGTTCATGCGCCGTCCTGCCCGGCCGCGGCCAGTAGCTCCCCCATCCGTCGTACGACGGCCTCGGCACTGAGCTGCCCGTGCTCGTGCTGCTCCAGCAGTGCGCGGAGCTGGGCGTCGCGGGCGGCGTCCGCCGCGGCGAGCGCCTCGACCCGCGCGGCCAGGGCGTCGAGCCTGCCGACGGTGCTGTTGATCCGTTCGATGATCGCGACCCGTTCGCCCTTGGTCGGACCGCCCTGCACGGTTGCGGCGCCGCTGACCAGCGCGGACAGCCGGTAGATCAGGGCCTCGCCGTCGCCGCCGTCGCGGAAGTTCATGTCGTCCTCCAGTAGGCCCCACGGCCGCCGGTCCTGCTCCGCGGCCGCGGTTTGCTTGATCGAAAAGTGCACGTGCAGGGTGTGCGCGTTGTCGCCGTCGTACGGCTCCGGCCGCCAGCCGGTGTCCTTGTCGGCGAGCTGCCGGTTCCAGATCCAGTAGTGCGCGCTGGGATGCCGCTCGAACGCGCGGATCACCTCGTCGACGTCGACGCCGTCCTTATCCATGTCCCAGGCGTCGACCGACTCCCGCGCATTCGGGTTGTGATCGCTGGGCCGTTCTTGATGCGCGGGGTCGCCGATGGTGCCGTCGCTGGTCTTGTCCCGCCGGGGCCAGCGGGTGTTGACCTCGGTGCGGAGCACGGCCAGCGATGGTGCGAGATACCAGGCCATCACGCCATCCGGGTGAGCAGGAACCGGGAGCCGGCCAGCAACGTCACCCCGGCCGCGTTGCTGACCACCTGCGCCCAGCGGTACGTCACATCACCCGAGACGCCCCCATGGTCAGGGTGGCCCGCAGGTCTCCAGCCGCGACGCCGTTGATCGTCTGGCGGGTGTCGTCAGCGCCGATGCTGCCCGCGCTGCCGGTGTCGATCGGCCCGATCGTCGTGGTGCCGCTCGTCGGTTGGGCGAAGAACGAGCGCACCATGTCGGCGCCGAGCGGGCCGGTGAAGTCGCTGCGGAGCCCTGGGGTGGGCGATGTGCACGACCAGCGCAGCCACCCGTCCAGCGCCCACACGGAGTTGGCCGGCAGGTCCGGGAACGTGAGTTGGTCGTCGTCGGCCGGGGCGATGGTGTTCGCCCGGGCGGCTGAGTCGGTCGAGCGGAACGCGGCGCGGGTCACGCCGATCCCGTCGCCGGTGAGCGCACCGGAGACGTCGATGTTGTCGACGGCGACCGGGCCGACGATCGCGATATCGGCCGGGTTGACGGTGATCCCGGCGCTGCCGAGCGCGCGCAGCACGGTCTGCATGACGTCCTCACCGATGGTGAGGGTCATTTGGGTGCCGGTGCCGCCGCCGGCGGACACGCGCAGCACATCGAGCGGCGTCATCGACTGGAGGTTGACCAGGCTCAGCCCGAACTCGCCGAGCACCCCGCCGGACAGGTCGACGTCGATCAGGTACGCCCGGGTTTCGTCGACGTAGAACAGGATCGCGGCGTCGGACAGCGGGGCAGTCAGGCCCGTCGCGAGCACGATCCGCGGGCCGGTACGCGCGCCCCAGGGGATGACCAGCCGGCGCAGCCCGGCCAGCACGGACCGCATCAGGTCCCCTCGGTGTAGAAGATCAACACCCGGCCGGCGTCGCCGGCGTTGGCGCCGGTCCACTCGACGGTCATCTCGTCGGACGCTTGCAGCTCGACGGGCGGATCGCCGCCGGCGGCGTCCGACTGAGGCACCAGCGGTGAGATCAGGAACCCGTTTTTACGCAGGTTGCAGAGCACCCCGGTGGCTTCGGTGTCCATCTCGATCGATACCTGCGTGACGGTCCAGCCCGCGGAGGAGGGGGGCCGGATCGTCACCGTGGCGGCGCCGGCGGCGTTGGCGGTTGCGCTGTAGCGGCGGTCCATCCCTCACCACCAGGTGAACGGGCGGGCCAGCCGCGGCGTGGACTGGCCGCGGCCGCCCCACGCGTCCCACAGGCAGTAGCTGCCGGCGAGGAATAGTGCGGCGCCGACCAGCACGGCGGTGGTCTGGCTCTGGAACAGGGGACGCTGCACGGGTCACCTCCCGGTGAGGTAGTAGAGGCTGGAGTCGACCGTCGCCGTGCCGATGTTGACGTTCGCGGGGAAGGTGGCCTGCCCAGCCACGAACACCGCGGGTCGGTGGCCGTTGATGGTGGGGATGTTCGCCGGCGCGGTGGCGTCGACCAAGTGCGGGCCGGTGGTGAAGTCGCTCAGGCACCCGAGGTAGTAGTTCGTCCCGGCGACGATCGGCGCGCTCACGCCAAGCGCCCCCTCGACGTAGCCGGTGCCGGCGAACGCGGCCGCCATGTCGCCGGTCATCCCGAGCCGCGCCCCTGCCTCGCTGTAGAGGGCTAGGCCGTTGGTGTTGGCGCCCGGGGTGACTCCGCCCACGCGCAGCCACGCGCCCAGGTGGGTGAGCGTGGCCGACGCGCCGGCGCGCACCAGGCTGAGCACCAGGGTCCCGGACGGCAGCGCGAACGTGCCGGCGTCGACGGCCGCGAGGGGCATGACGGCCAGGCCGAGCCCGAGCAGCTGCGCGACCGGGTCGCCGCCCCCGCCGCCGGCGCCGATCGCCGGCAGCGACGTGAACGGGGTGGCGCCGTCACCGATGCGCAGGGTGTCGGTGTCGACCTCGAAACCGGGCTCGCCGTCGGCCAGGACCGGGTTTGCTGCCGCCCACGCAGCGGCGAGCCCGCGGCGCAGCTGGACGCGCATTTACGGTGCGCCGCCGTCGATCGCGCCGATGGTCGACCCGAGGATCCCGCCGCGGGTGACCACCTGGAACGACACCCGATCGGTCGCGGTGCCGTAGATCGTCATCTGCCGGGACCCGAGGTTGACGATCCGGATCGCGCCGGCCGGTACCACCGACACGCCGACCCCGCCGGTCGGCGGGCCAGAGGCGGGCCCGGAAGCGGTGACGGTGACCTCCTCTGTGGACAGGTTGCAGATCTCGGCCGCGCCGGCGGCGACGTGCCACTGTCGGAAGATCCGCCCGTCTGCGTCCAGCGCGACGGTTTCGACGGCCAGGACGTCGTTGACGACCATGCCGTGTAGCCGGGCCATGAACTCCGTGTGCGTCTGGGCGGAGGCCCGGAACGCGTCGAGCAGCTCGCCGGCGAGGATCCGTTCGGCGTCGCCGCGGCGAGGCTTGCGCGCCGGGCCCGGCTCGGCCGGCGGCGTTCCCAGGATCGTGCTCATGGTCCCCCTCCTCGATCGGCCCGTCCGGGCCCGGTCATGCGCCACAGCCCCCAGCCGACCAGCGCGAGCCCGGCCGCCGCGACGGTGAGCTCCAGCGCGCCGGCGCGGATGCCGTCCAGCCAGTCCTGCACGGTGCCGCCCAGGGCCCCCACGGCGCCGGTGACGGGCGCGAGCGCGGTCCCTAGGCCCTGGACCCGGGCGTAGGAGGCCGGCGTGCCGTAGATGTCCTGGACGCGTACGCGGGCGCCGGCGTGCGGGGCGGCGATCATCTTCCCGCCGCCGATGACCAGGCCCACGTGGGTCGCCGGCCGCCCCCAGAACACGAGGTCGCCGGGCAACGGGTCCTTGACCGGGGGCAGCGCCGCCTGTTGCTCGCGTGCGGTGCGCGGGAGCTTGATCCCCACCCGGGCGTACACCCACTGCATCAGGCCCGAGCAGTCAAAGCTGTTCGGGCCCTCGTCGCCGAAGTTGTACGGCTTTCCGATCTCGGCGGTGGCCGCGGCGATCACGTCGTCGACCCGGCTCATGGCAGCGCCTCCACCTCGTCTGCGCGCCGGCGGATCAGGCCGCTGGACTTGGCCAGGCCGGCGACGACCAGGGCCAGGCCGAACACCACGGCGACCACCTCGACCGCGACGCCGCGGGCGCCGCCGAGCACGTCGCCGACGGTGATGTCGGCGCCGGGGATCTTGTCGACCAGGTCGCCGATCACGTCACCGACCACGCCCACGGCGCCGCTCACCTGGCCCAGAAAGTCCTTGTAGCGCCCGCTGGTGTAGACGGTCCAGGGGGTGAAGTCGGCGCCGTGCTGGGAGATCTCCCACGCGGCGCGGGCCTGCGCGCCCAGGTCGCCGGTCAGCTCCATGATGTCCCGCGCGGTGCCCTTACCCGTCTCGCTCTTGAGGGTCCGGACCTGGAAAACCCCGTAGCTGGGCCCCCAGGTGGCGTTCTGCAGCCGGGTGTCCCCGACCGCGGCGTCATCCCACCCGGACTCGCCGCCGGCGATCGCCGTCATCGTGACGGCCGCCTGTGGGGGGAACCCGGCGCCGAGCAGCGCCCGGTACACCTCGGCCGGGGTGCGCCTGGCCACTCACGACACCCGGATTTTCTGGCCGGTGCGGATCACGTTGGGGTTCTTCACCGACGGGTTCAGCTTCAGCAGGGTCGACACGCTGGTCTTGTACCGCTTCGCGATGCCGGACAACGTGCTGTTCCACGCCGTGTTGGTCTTGGTGTACTTGCCCACGGTCACGTACGCCGGCGTCTTGACTGCCGGCCTCAGGCCCGGGATCTTGCCGATCGGGCGGGTGACCGGCTGCGTGGTGATGGGCTTGGTCGGCGCCGGCTGCGTCGGGTTGGTCGGCATGTTGCCCAGCTCGTCGCGGATGCTGTTGAGGAACTCGTCCATTTGGGTCTGCAAGCTGCCGCTGTAGTTGCCGAGCCAGTTCGCGACGTCGGTGCCGGTGCTGTCGAAGGATCCGACACCGCCGACCCCGCCCGAGGTGCTCTCGTCGTCGACCGGGCCCGCGGAGTCACCGCGGCTGCGCTGGTAGAGCGTCCACGCGCCCAGCGCCGCCGCGGCGCCGAGTCCGGCCAGCGCGGGCTTGTTGCGCAGCAGGGCCTTCCAGTCCATCAGGCCCAGCCGGTGCGCAGTTGGCCGCCGAACCCGGCGAGCGGGTTGTCGTCGGTGCCGGTGCCCGGCATGCCGGGCTGGCCGGAGGGCATGGCGCCGATGCCGAGCCGCCGCGACTTGGGGTCGCGCACAGGCTTGGTCGCCGCCGCGGCGCCGGCGAAGAACTGCATCGGATCGGTGCGGCCGCCCATCCGGTTGACGCCGTAGCCGGGGTCGCCGGTGAAGCCCTTGTTCGAGCCGCCCGGGGAGTGCACGCCGACCGCCATCGGGGAGAACGGGAGGGTGGCCAGCGCCATCGACCCGGCCAGCCGCAGCGCGTGCGCGTCCGGGCCGAAGATCAGCGCGATCGTGGCCCGGCCGTTGCCCGGAATCACCTTCTTGCCCATGGCTACCGCCCTTGGAAGGTCTTGACCACAGTGGACACCGCGCCGCCGCCTGCCGTGAGCAGCCGGCCGCCCTGGGTCGCGTGGCTGACCGCGAGGTAGATGCCGATCAGCGCCGCGCCGTAGAACATGCCCTTGCGGACCATCGCCTGCCTCCCTTCACTTGCTCTGCTGGGGCTGCCCGCGCCCCTCGTTGTCTTGCGGGTTGGGGTCCCGGATGCCCGGAGGTTCGGCTACCGGGCCGCCGCTGTCGCCGGGCCTGCCCCGCTGCGGCACGCCGGCGACGTCGGGCGAGATCGCCCGGCGTGCCGCCTGCGCGACCACATTCGATCCGGCCTCGGCCGCCGCGGCGCCGCCGGGCTGCAACACCGCGTAAAACACGATCAGGGCCAGGCCGCCGGCCAGGAACCCGCCCACGGCTCAGTCCCGCTTCCCGGGCGTGGTCGGGTCGCCGGCGATACCGAGCCGGCCGAGCGCGGCGCCGCCCAACACCTGACACAGCACCCACACCCCGGCCACGACCAGCAGGGCCCCGGACGCGTTCACGGCAACCACGTCCCGTCCGGTGCCTTGTTGAAGAACTTCGCCCGCAGCACGTCCCGCACCTCCTCGGGCCCGCCGCGCAGCAGTGGCAGGCCGATCCATCCCCAGGCGAGCAGGCCGAGCAGGAACCCGGCCCCCTGGTTGACCACCTTCGGGACGGGGACCCGGCCGGAGGCGCTGGGGGGTGCCTGCCGGCCGGGTCGCTCGCCGCCGGACCCGTCCTCGGCGGGGTCCGGCTTGTCGACAGGCACGGGGGCATCCTCGGCGCCGCCGGCCGTCGCCGGCGCCTTGGTCGTCCGCCTCCGAGCCATATAAATATCAGCCCTTATCGATTGATGCGGAGAGCTTGGCCTTGCCGAGCCGCACCGACCCGGCCGCGCCGGCGGCGCCGAGCGTGACCGCCAGCACCACGCCAAACCAGAACAGCGGGTTGTTCGGGTCGAGCAGGCCACGGACACCGGACGCGAGATCGTCGGTGTAGGCCATCGGCGCCGGCTGTGTGTAGCTGGGCGCCTGCGGGGTCGACCCGTAGAGCGATGCCGCCGTGTACATCGGGCGCCCCTCAGCTAGCCGGCTTGGCAGCCTTGGCCAGCGCCGCCACGTCGGACTTCACCTTGGCCAACTCGGCCGTGAGCGTCGCGATCGCGGCGCCGGTCGGGTCGTCCGGCCAGTAGGCGACGGGCACCCACCGGGCGACGCGCAGCGCGGTCGGGTCGGGCTCACCTGGGCGTCGGGGAAGGTCGTCCAGATGTTCGCCCAGCGCCTTTTCGGCCGCCGACCGATCGGCGCACAGACGCGCGCCGCGCAGCTCCACGACGGTCTGGCCGGCCTCGTCGGGGAACCCGAGCAGGTTGACCGTGCCGTCCTTGTTCAGGCCGGTGACCGTGGCCACCAGCTCCTCCCGGCCGTCGTGCTCGTCCGGGTCGACCAGGGCGACGACCTGGCGCCCCAGCGCCGGCTTCTTCGTGGTGCTCATGCCGCCTCCTTCACGCGCCGACCGGCGCCGCGAACAGGGTCTCCTGGAAGATCTGCGCGAACCCCGACGTGGGCGAGCTGACCAGGCCGATCTGCACGCGCAGGTCCGAGGTCATGCCCTCGTCGACGACGTCCCGCAGCGCGAACTGGGACGCGAAATCCCACATGCCGATGCCCCAGTTGCCGCCCAGGTCGACCCCGGACCCCCGGAAGTTGTGCGCCCTCAGGTCGCCGCCGGCCGCGTAGCTTTCCGGGACGTCGTTGCCGCCGTACGCCCAACCGACCGTCGAGTAATTCGTGTCGTTGAGCGCGAGCGGCGCCGGCGTCGATCCGCTGTAGACGTTGAACCCCAGCCGCAGCAGCTTGCGACCGACGCCCGTACCCGGTAGCAGGGGCTCGTTGAGGCCCTGGGCCAGACCGCCCTGCCGGAACTCGGCGATCTGGTGGAACTGCGACAGGTCCGGCACCACGAACCGGCCGCCCACCTGCGGGATCGAAAACGCCACGCCGGTGACCTTGTAGGACAGCGCCGACGCGAGCGTGGCCGAGCCGCCCAGGGTGAGCAGCGCCGCCTGCGTGTTCCAGTCGATGTCGAGGGACAGGTTCGTCGCCGACGACTGGGCGTAGACCGCGCCGATCAGCGTGACCGGCTCGGCGAAGACCGGGATGAAGTACGTGACGTCCACCGTGTACGCGCCGGTAGCGGCCACGGTCGCGCCCGGGTTGAGCGAGTTGACGCCCGAGGTGCCCCAGTCGTCCGCGGGCATCTTGAGCGAGCCGGTGGTGACCGCGGTCGACCCGAACGTCGCCGCGATGCCGGTGTCGTCGATCTTCGGGTTGGTGACGTACTCCAGCGCCCGGACCATCAGGCCGCGCGCGGAGATCAGGTTCGACTGACCGTTCGCCGACAGCCGGAACGCACGCACCAGGTTGAACGGCCACTCGTGGGTCATGCTCGTGCCGGTGATGGTGCCGCCGAACGTCAGCGTGCCCTTGATCCGGACTTCGAGCATGCCCACGATGCCGGTCTGGCGCAGCTGCGTCGAGTCGGTCGAGCCGAGCCCGGCGATCGCCGTCAGGCTGCGCATCGGGAACCGCAGACGGCGCGTCGCGGCGTAGAACGCCCCCGGGTCGACGATCACCTCAGGGCTGGACACACCCTGAATCAGCGGCGCCGACGGGGTAAGGGTCGCAGCGACCATGGGTTAGTTACCTCCGTTTCCGGGACCGCAGTGGATGAACTCGGCGAAGCGCGCGAGCCCCTTGGATGGCACCTTGCGCGCGACCAGCTCCAGCCCGAAGTGGGTCAGGAGCGACACGCCACCGACCGCGGCCCAGAACAACGCCTTCCGCCCGAGCATCGCTAGCCGCCCTGGCGCTGCTTGAAGTAGTCGTAGCCGATCACCACGGCCAGCGCCACGACCACGGTGACCACGATGGACTTGCCTCTCATCGCTCACTCCCGACCTATGCGAACATCGCTATGTGAGCATGCTACGGCACGGTAACGACAACTCCCTGGTCCTGGACCAGCATGTCCACGGCGCCGCCGTCGACGGGGTCCGGCACATGTGCCCGGCCGAACGCTGCGGGAACCCCGCGAACCCGTTCTGCCCGGTATGCCTGGGCGCCGGGTCGATCACCACCGACCGCCTCGACCGGTGGCAGGCCACCGTGCTGCGCGAGGCCGGCGAGATCTAGCGGCCCGCGCCGCCCTTCGCCCAGCGGGTCGTCTCGGTCACGACGTCGAGCGGCAACGGCGGGAAGTGCACGAGCCGTAGGTCGCGCTCGTCTTCGCTGTCCGGCGGGTCCTGGTTGTCGTCGTACCGCAGATACTCGTTCGCCTTGAGCGCCTTGTTCGCCGCGTCGAACTCGTCCGGTGGCCAGCCGATCGTCTCGGCGACCCGGCGCCGGTCGTGCGGGTTCGGCAGCCGGAACCCGTAGACCAGGTCGCACTGCGCGAGCACCAGCGGGTCGATGTTCATCGGCCGCGGCCCGCACAGGATCATCGTCAGGTTGTGGTGCCGGTTGTGCATCAGGGCCCGGCGGGTGTGAGCCGGGGTCCGGTTGGCCGGCGCCAGGACGCCGACCTCGTGCACCAGCAGCGCGCAGTGCCCGGTCTTCTTCCCGTGGCTGAGCGCCAGGCCCACGACCGCGTCGTTGTCCTCCAGCGCGGTCGGCGAGCCCGGGTCGTACACGTAGCGCAGCGTCATCGGCGCCGGTCGCCCGTCCGGGCCCTCCTTGCGCAGGTGCTCCGGCCACGCGCGGGGCAGCTCGTCGACGGTGCCATGCAGTTCCTCGACGTCGGGTCCCCACGGGCCGTCGTCCGCCGCGGCGTCGATCACGATCCGGTCGTACGGGTAGGTGCGGAAGATCAGCAGGCCCATCACCGACTTGCCGGACCGCTTCTTGCCGAAACACCCCACGATCAGCCCGCGTGAGGTGTCGATGTAGCCGTGCTTGTCGAAGCTGCTCACGCTTCGGCGCGGTCCAGCTCGTCGACGTCGACGCGCACCCCGGACACCGGGTGCGGGGCGGGCAGCTTGTCGACGGGCTCGCCGCGGTGCAGCGGGTCGACATCGACCTGCGCCGGATAGTCCGCGAGCGCTTCCTTCTCCCGGGCCCGGGCCAGCCGGTCCTCGATCGACGCGAGGGTGAGCCGCCGGTCGGCGATCTGCTCGTCGAGCGCGCCGAGCTCGTCCGTGTGCTTTTCGGTCAGCTGCTGGATCAGGCCGATCCCGAGCGAGATGCACGCTACCGCCAGCATGAGATCGAACTTGGTCGAGCGGAGCGCCTGAGCGAGCCTGGGGATCATCGGATCTCCTGTTCCGGATCGGTGGGAAGGTCGGCCGGGACGCCGGGGTCGACGTCGGGGTGCGTCAGCAGGGGCCCATCGGTCAGGTACGCGCCGACCGCCGACCCGGCCGCGAGCCCGTCGACCAGGTCCTTGGACAGGAACTCGACCGGTAGGTGCCGCATCGCGATCGCGGCGAGCGGCTCGGCGATGTCGTCCAGCTGCTCCGATGTCGGCCGGCGCAGCTGCCGCCGGCGCGTCCACAGCACCAGCCCGGCGACGCCGGCCGCGACCAGGCCGAGCAGCCCGGCCACCACCCGCGCGGTCGCCGCGGCATCCGGCTTCGGGACGTCACCAGCCGAAGAGGTGCGCGTATGGGTACCCGTGCCGCCCAGTTTCCGGGGTGGCCGATCGGGCAGGCTTTCCCGGCTTGGCTCCGTCGCCGGCGCCGTCGGGTCGTCCGTCGCCTCCGGCAGCGGGGGTCCAGCCGGAGGCTCGCCGGCGGGCGGAAGCCCGGCAGCAGGCTCAGCGGGACCGGAACGTCGCTGGTATCCACCCTTGACCACCTTCCGCGGCGTCCTCTTCGCCGACGTCGACGGCGCCGGCGCGCTCTCGCCGGCGGGCGGGGTCGCCGGCGCGTCGTCCTTGATCCGCCTGGCCAGCACCACCCCGTCACAGCCCCGCCTAGGGCAGGTGCCCCGCCAGGTCGCCCGGCCCTTGGGCGCCGTCGCGTCGACCACGCGGTGACACTTCGGGCACGTCCCGCGGACCTTCAACGGCTCGGCCATGGCCTGTACCGTACGTCATATGCGCGAACGCGCATAGGTCCTGGTTGGGGGTGTCGTACCCGATGGCAACACCGGAACGATTGCGGCGCCTCGCCGCAGCGGCGCGCGAGTCACGCAAGGTCTGGGAAACCGACGTCGACGCGCGCGACGCGGAGATCGACGAGGCCGACCGGGAAGACATGCCGATCCGCGCGATCGCGCGGCACACCGGGCTGTCGGCGGGCCACGTGCAGCGGATCGTCACCGCGCAGACGGCCGCGCGGCAGGCCGGCTAGTCAGTCAATCAGCGCCTTGGACCGCAGGTACTTGATCGACCCGGCGCGCGCCTCGCAGAGCGTCGGCACCTTGCACACCGGGCACTGCCCGTCGACGGGCGCGTGGTCGTTGTAGATCGCCCACGCGTTGATGACCAGCTCTTCGACCAGCTCGGCCGCAGTCAGCTCGCGTTCCTCACCCATCGAGTGCCCTTCTCGATTCGGGGGACCGAGACGAGCGCGGTCGGGCACACGATCCGCTTGTGGCGGTGTCGAGGATCCGCGCTCGTCCCGGCGGGGAGGCCCGGCGGCAGTGTCAGGACACCGGGCATACGCAGCGCGTTGACCCCCATTGCCGAACGGAGACCGGCAGCACTGCGCGCACCCAACTTTAGTGCCATTGGTACCAGAGTCAACATTGGTATTGAACTGGAGGTAGCGACATGATCACATTGGGGTGCCGAACGGAAGCACCGGAGACACCCATGCCGATCCCGATGGGCTATCGGGAGATCGCCGCGGACCTTCGCACCCGAATCGAGGGTGGCGAATACAAGCGCGGCGAGCCCCTGCCCACGTACCGCGAACTGGCCGCGCTCTACAGCGTCGGCATCACCACCATGCAGCGAGCCATCCGAGAGTTGATGTTCGAGGGCCTGGTGGTCGGCCGTCAGGGCAAGCACCTCTACGTCACCGAGGACGCAGCTCCCTGACCACCCGGCGCACGTGCCGAAGGCTCCCGCCGGTCGCCTCGACCAGGTCCTCGACGGACATGTCCGGGTGCTCCGCGAGCAGCGCGGCCACAGCATCGGTCACGGTGCCACGTCTAGGGACAACCGTCCCTTGTGGAGAGGACATGTCCACGACTAGGCGCCCCAGCGTGATCACCGCGGCCGCCAGCTCGTCTACGTGCCGGCGCAGCACGTCGTGCTCAGCCCGAGTTATATAATTGACATCCATCATTTCCTCGCTCGGGGCCTGCCCGGTAGGGCGATCGGCTCGATATTCAGACTGATCCATCGATCACCGCGCTGACGCTGCTTGGCGAACGCGAGGGCCAGGCCCTCCCCGACGTGCGCCGCGCACCACCATGTGACCTCGGGTGGAGCCACACCGAGATTCGGATCGAACGCGAACTCCGCACGCGCCAGGCAGCCCCCGAACATGCACAGGCGTCTACCCATCAGGCCACCCGGTCACCCATCAGACCGAGCACAGTGGACCTCGCGCGGGCCTGCATCTGGGCAAGCCACCGAGCCAGCTGGGAGGCGAACGCGGCGCCGTCGTTGACGGACACCCACCCGGCGCCGCCGCGCATCCTCTCGACCCGCCGGCGTACCCGCCGATGTCGCACCTTCCCGCGCGAGGCGACCAGCTGGGCGCCGGCCAGCCCGACGACCTCGTGCGCGACGGGGATCACCCGGCCGCCCCGGACCCGCGGCGCCCGGACCTCGCGGGTGGTGCCCTGCGCGCGGGCCCACCGCCGGATCGTCCGGGCGATCAGCTGGGCGTCACGCGGGGAGACCTCGACACCGCGCACCACCCGGTCGAGGTACCGGTACCCCCAGAACCGCCCCGGGCCCATGCCCGGCGCCGTCCACGCGTCCGGGACACAGTTTTGGTACTCCTTGGCCGAGAAGCTGCCGTGCTTGGTGAAGTAGATCGCCGCGCGCTTGGGGTCTTGCAGCCGCGCGCCTTCCTGGTAGTCGACGCCGGTCCCGGCCGCCAGGTGGTTCATGTGCTCGATCGGGTCGGGGTGGTTGACGATGTCCGCCCACACCACCGACAGCCACGCCTTGAACGGCAGGCCCGAGCCGGCCGCGTCGGCGCGGGAGTGCGCGCGCCCGTGCGGCGGGACCATCAGCATGTGGAAGTGCGGCGCCCCCCGCCGCTGAAACTCGAGTTTCCAGACGCTGAGCAACTCGGTGCCCCACGCGGCCCGGTACCGCCGGTAGAACTCGTCCAGATGCCGCTTGACCGCCCTACCGTTCGGCGCCACGGTCAGCCAGTCCCCGGGGTAGGTGAGCGTCACCATCGCCGGCACAGCGGCCGGGTTGGTGAACATCGGCAAGTAGTCCAGCTCGCACAGCGCCCGGACCATGTTGGCCCTGGACTTGCGCGACCACCCGGTGATCTCCCGGCGGGGCATCGGCGCCGGCGGGAACTCCCCGGTGCGCTCCAGCTCCCCGGCAAGCTCGTCGGCCACCTTCCGCCGGCGCCGCTGCTCGCGCTCCGCGGTGCGCTCCCGGCGGGCCAGGTCGGTCCGCTTCACGCCGACCGCCCCGGGCCCGATCGTCACCCGGGCCCGCGGACCCTCATGCCCATCCCACGACGGCAGCGCCTCGTACAGCCCGGCCGCGGCTTCCAACATCTGAGACGACGGGAACCGGTGGGAAAAGCGCGTGAGCTGCTCAAACTCGCCGTCACCCGGGGACGCATCGACTTCCGTCGTCCGAAGACGCTGTGTTTTGGCACATATAACAAGCCCAGGCGCCGCGCCGGAGTGATCCACTCCCGCGCTACGCTCCGCATCCGCCGGCGTCACGTTGCGCTACCGGCGTCGCATCCGGTCCTGCGGTGTTCGGCCACCGGACCGTTGATGATGTTGGCAAGGTACTCGCCTTCCAACAGCTTGGTGAGCCAGCCGCACCGGTGAGCCACGAAGATCCCGTGGTGGTCGTCGTCCTCGTGCCACCATCCGATCGAGAACCCGGAGAGGGTGGCCAGCAAGACAGGCCAGTCCCGGCGAAGGTGGTCACGTGCTAACGCGCGCGCCGCGGCGCGTTGCTGTTCGTCCATCACGTCCCAGGCCCGGCCTTGGCCGGATCGGGCCAACAGCTCGACGGCGTCCTCGGGAAGGTTGACTTCAACGGACATGTGCCCTCCGTCCACTACACTCGGCGGTGCTCTTCACAAGGGGCGCCGCCGACCCAGACCGGGGAAGCAGACGACGGGACCGACCATTGGTCGGTCCCGTCGCCGTATCTCCCCACCGACACGAGCGACGGCTTCGCCGCCGCGCACAAGGGGCAACCGCGCTCACCATCCCGGGGGTGGCAAGATCACGGCCGCCACGGTGCTAGATGTAGACGGTCTCCCCGTTCACCTCGGTCGCGATCGGACACGAGCACGCGCCGACGTAGGTGCCCCCGCACTTCCGGCAGCACTGGCAGTACGGCGAACCACCGCACGCGCAGCAGTGGGACGGGATGGCCCAGCCCGAGCCGCCGCACGCCCAGCAGTCGGTGTAGCCGTTTTCCCCGCTGCCGTCGCACGCGCCGCATTCACTGCCGCCATCGGCGCACGTATCGCACTGCTCCTCGTCGACGTCGTCGACCGGCAGCTGCTCGGCCATCACGCATCACCGTCCGGCAGGGGCCGGTAGCGGTCCTGGGTCCGCAGCAGCAGGGCCAGCACCCCGCCGTAGACCGGGTCCTCGAACCTGGTCCGGGTCGCCGGCACGAAGGTCACTACGGTCGGCACGTCGGACGGCTGGGTGTGGAGCAGACCCGGCCGGTTGAGGCCCACCCACCCGCCGGTGTTGTCCGCGAGCATGACCCGGAACCCCCACCACCCCGGGGTGACCTCTCCGTCCCACTGGAGGTTCACGTCGACGGTGTTCAGCGGCCCGAGGCCGAGCACATTCAGGCGTATGACGTCGCTGCACCGCTCGTTGGGGTGCAGGAGGTGGATGAACGCCGGGACGAGCGGATCGCCGTCCCGGTAGACGCACACCTCGACCGGCAGGCTCAGCGACTCGGCCATCACTTACCCGCCTTGCGGGAGGCCCGACGCCGCGCCCGCTCCATGTCGGCGCCCACGCCCATCCGGTGCGCCTGGCCCATCCGCCATGCCAGCGCGTTCTCGGTCCGGCCCTCCACCTTGCCCTCGGCCCTCCAGGCCCGGTCCAGCCGGAGGACTTGGCGGATCTTGCGCCCCCGGCGCCGCTGCTCGGCGTTCACGCGCTCTCCCCGGACTTGACCACGTACGGCCGCACGAACACGGACTCCGGCTTGGCCACCGCTGCCTTACCGATCGCCGGCGCCGCGTTGCCCGCCGCGGGGCCTGGTCGGGGGTGGCCGCCGGCGGGCCGGGCGTAGCGACCGCTGAGGACCCGGAGGGGTCATCAAGGTCCCGGCCCGCCGGCGTGTCCTTGGTGCCGGCCGCCGCGGCGGGCGCGTCGTCGACGCGCTCCGGCGGCAGGGCCAGCCAGTCCCGCATCGAGCGCTGCCAGCCAGGGTCACCCGAGCCGTAGCAGGCAACCGCGGAGTTGGCCGCCCACATGGCCTCGCGCAGCGCAGCCAGCGCGAGCTTTTTCGGCTCGCACTCCGGCAGCAGCTCGTTCAGCCGGTGCGCCGTGGTGCGCATCATCGCCCGCACGTGGTCGTGCACCGGGCCGGTGACGGGGGTAGCCGGGTGGTAGCCGAATTCCTGCTCGATTGTCGACGGCTGAGTGCTCCGCCAGAAATTGAACTGCGTCGTCGTCATGGAGATCTCCTAGAAGGGTGGTTCGTCGTCGCTGAATCCGGCGCCGGCCCTCGCCGGCGGTTGGCTGGAGCCCGTCGACCACGGGTCGTCCGGCGGCACGTCGCCGGCCGAGCCCCGGGCCATCTTCTTGACCGTCGCGGTGGCGTAGGACAGGTCAGGGCCGACCGCGTCGGCGGTGACCTCCCACCCCGAGCGCATCTTCTCGGGTTCCTTGACGTCCTTCCACCGTCGCTCGGACAGAGTGCCGTCGACGATCACCCGGTGGCCCTTGGCGAGGCTGTTCGCGATGTTCTCGGCCAGCTGCTTCCACGCCGTGCATCGATAGAAGCTGGGCTCGCCGTCCTTCCACTGCCCCGAGTCCTTGTCGAAGGTCCTCGGGTTCACGGCCACGGTGAACTTGACGACGGCCGTGCCGCTGGGGGTGAACCGCAGCTCCGGATCGTCGGTCAGGTTCCCGTTGACGGTGATGGAAACGGTATTTCGCACTGCTCAGATGCCCTTTCCAGCTCAGTGTTTCCTGGGGGTACAGACAGGGGTGTTGCGCGGAGGTACTGCCGGTAGCGGCCACGACCAAGCGGCTCACGCGCCGACTCCACGACGATCGCGAACAGCCGGCCGAGCGCCTCGCGGGCGGCGCCCAGCTCCTGCGGCGTGCCGGTGAGCCAGCCCTCCAGCCCGGCCGGGGCGCGCGGCGCCGTCGACGGCATCAGCGATCGCCGCCGGACAGCATGGCCAGCCAGATCACCACGGCCAGCACGGCGAGCAGCACCGCCCGGCGGACGCTCACGACCGGCGCTCGTCGACGACCTGCGCGAGCGCCGAGAGGATGTCGCGGACCGCGGCGACGGCCTCGGCGTCGGTGATGGTGTCCGCCCGGTGAAGGTCCATGGCCCCCTGCATGAGGACCCCCGCGGCGAGGGTGGGTGGCGCCCCCGGGCCGGTGATTCCACGGATCCTCGCCGCGTACAGGTCGACGTTGGTCGCCGGGGCTGGCGCCAGCGGCGCCTTGATCGCTTGCATGGTGCGGAAGTCCCAGCCGTCCCCACAGCACTTCCCGGCCGGATCGCTGAGCGTGCGGTACGGCGCGAGGCCGGTCGTCTCGCGCAGGGTGTCGATGTAGGCGTGCTCCGCGCACACCCACACATCCCCGTCGAGCGACTTGTCGCTCTGGGTGAACAGCTCGAATCGGAAGCTCGCCGGCGCGCCGCAGCCGGGCAGGGTCAGCGGCTTCATGGCGACACTTCCTCGGCCGGGGCGTCGCTGTCGGTCGACGTTTTCAGCAGCACCTCCAGCGCCTCCGCGAGCGCCTTTTCGGCGCGCACCCCACGCATGAAGTCACCGCCGGGTCGTTTGGCTTCCTGCCACTCGATCGCCGCCGCGACCACCTCGCCGCCGGCCGGGAGAAGCGCCGCCGCGGCTTCCGGCTTGATCGACCAATGCCCGGCGTGGAACGCCTCGCGGTGCTCAGCGCTAAAGGCCGGCAGGGACTGATGGCCCTCCCCGGGGGTGTAGCGGGCGAACTGGCTCAGCCACTTGTGGGGGCTGTGGCTGCCCTGGTGGTGCCATAGCTCGGGCGGCACCTTGCCGAGCCAGCGCCGGATGATCTCCCGGCCGATGTGCTCGACCAGCTCGCCGGCGCGGTGGTCTCCGAATGGCGCCGGGTTGGCCTGCGCGACGTGCCAGGCCAGCGCGAGGAAGCTGTCCGCATACCGGCTCAGCTTGCTGTCGTCGATCTCGATCGTGATCGCCGTCATGCTGCCGACCTCCTCGGCAACGGCAGGTCCAGCGACACCCGACCGGTAACGGCCATGCCGAGCACCTCGCCGTCAGGTGGGGGCGCGTCGGCCGGCGGCGCCGCCACGTCGCGCACCCACCCCTCCTCGTCGTCGACGGCGGGCGGCCCGGCCGCGGCCCGGGCGCGGATTACCGCGGCGTCGTCCGGGGGCGGGTACGCACTGATCACCTCGTTGAACTGCGCCGGGCCTAGCTCCTCGTAGCGGGCCCAGAGCGGCAACAGGATCAGGGCATCCATGCGGTTGTCGCACCCGAACGCGTCGAGCGCCGTGATCGCCGCCCGGACGATCGGCTCCGCCCTCCCCGCGCTCATGACGCGCTCCGCAACTCGGCCGTTTCGATCGCAATGACGTCCAGTTCGCGGACCTTCATCCGGCCCGAGGGCAGCGTGATCGAGGGCAGCTTGCCCGTGCGGATCCACTCCCGAACGGTCTCCGGGGTGACATCCAAACGCTTCGCTACCTGGGAAGGTGTTAGTTTCCGATCAACCTGTGTATCACCCATGTCGGGGGAGGCTAGACCTGCCAAGAAACCTGTGTCAAGCATAGGTTCCTCGGCGATTGCTTCCGATCCTGCGTCTTGCGCTCTAACCTGTGCTGCATGACCGTGACGCAGCAACCGCCGAGTACGACCGGTTGGGTTCCGGATGACAGCGCATTTGGATCTCGCCTAGCGCTGATTCGGCAGCGCATGGGGTGGGGAAACGTTAAAGAGGCCGCATTGGCTTGCGGCCTCCCAGTTGAGTCGTGGCGCACATGGGAGCGCGACAATGTCCAGCCTCGCCGGTACACGGACGTCTGCGTCGTGATCTCGAAAAGAACCGGGTGCGACCTGGGGTGGCTTCTTGCCGGATCGCAATTGCTGGGTAGCGTGAGAACTACAACCGGGTAATTCCCGCTTCCCTAGCCGAGGAGGGCCCCGTGCGAGAAATGCACTGCGCCACCTGCCAGGCCGAGATGCCCTTCGAGAGCCTGCCGTACGACGAGGACGGGGACGAGCTGGTCTGCACCGGCTGCGGCACCGCCGTCGTGACCGCGCCCATCACCGTACGGCTCCTGATGCGCCAGCCCGCCGGCGCCGGCATCGCCCCGCAGCAACGCCGCGCCGCCGCGTAACCCCACGTCCGCGCCGATCAAGGGATTTGCCGTCGATCAAGGGCAAACGGCCGTGAAAAGAGATCAAACCACAGCCGTTTACCCTTGATCGCGGGTGTTTTCCTTGATCGACGAGGCTAGCGTCCTGGGTGAGCGGGTGAAGGGCGGGCGTGCGGCTCGTCTTACGCGAGCGGTAGACCTGGATCCTCCAAGCGCGAGCCCCAGGCGCCGTGCCAGCACCGTCGATCAAGGAATTCCACGTCGATCAAGGGCAAACGGCCGTGGATTGGAGATCAAACCACGACCGTTTGCCCTTGATCGACGCACAAGCGAAGCGCGCACAAGCGAAGCGCGCACAAGCGAGGCGCGCGCAAGCGAGCGCGCACACGAGAGGGCGCGCCAAAAGAGCGCGCCCAAGCCAGCAGGGCTCAGTGCTCGGCGGTGCGCCTTGTGCCGGTGTAGTACTCGAAGAGGAGGCCGCAGGTGGCGAACGTGACCGCGATCAACCCGACCGCCAGCAGCCACCACATCCAGAAGACCAGGCCCAGGCCGGCCACCGTCGCCGCCCCGGCCAGCCCGACCGGCCAGTAGCTACCCGGGCTGAAGAAGCCGATCTCCCCCGCGCCCTCGACGATGTCGGCGTCCGGGCGGTCCTCCGGGCGCGGGTCGATACGGCGGGACACGAACCAGAAGAACCCGCCGCACATCGTGGTCAGCAGCCCGGACAGCAGCAGCCCGATGGTGCCCACCCAGTCGATCTCGCCCATCTCGGCGTTGGTCCACCACGCGTACACGACGCAGGCGAGGTACAGGAACACCGAGACGATGCCGAAGATCCGCCATTCGGTCTTCATCGCGCTGCCCTCACTTTCCGCTGGACGGGTTGAAGTTCGCGGCGTCGCGCTTGGTGTCGAACGGCTTCGTGGTGGTCGCCAGCGGCGGCTCACCGATCGCGCTCAGCGCCTCCGGCGTCGAGGCACCGTCCCGCTTGGCCGCCAGGAACTGGTCGAACTTCTCCGGCGACACGGCACGCAGCTCGAAGTTCATCATCGAGTGGTAGGTGCCGCACAGCTCGGCGCACCGGCCGACGTACCGGCCTTCCTGCTCGATGCTCGCGACCTCGAACTCGTTGCGGATGTTGCCGGGGAAGACGTCCCGCTTGAAGAGCAGCTCCGGCACCCAGAACGAGTGGATGACGTCCTTGCTGGTCTCCTCGAAGCGGATCCGCTTGCCGGTGGGCAGCACGAGCACGGGGATCACGTCGGTGGAGCCGAGCGTGGAGGCGACCGTGTTGGCGTCCGCGCCGGTGCCGTCGCGGTAGTTGAACTGCCAGTTCCACTTGAACCCGACCACCTCGACGACCACGTCAGGGTTGGGCCGCGTCTTGTCGACGTCGGTCTGAATGACCGCCGTGTAGTAGAACAGCACGCACACGACCAGGATCGGCGCGATCGTGTACAGGAACTCCATCGGCATGTTGTACCGGGTCTGCACCGGCAGCTCGTCGCCCCGCTTGCGGTAGCGCACGATGCACCAGAAGATCAGACCCCACACCAGGGCGCCGACCGCCAGCGCGGCGATGGCCGAGCCGATCCACAGGTCGTACATCCGGTTGGCCTGCGGCGTGATCCCGCCCTGCGGCCAGCCGAAACCGTCGACCGCGCTCCCGACATCGCAGCCGGCCAGCAGGGTGACCACCGCCAGCGCACCGGCGCCAAGCCCGGCGAGCCGCCCCACTCGGCGGTTGCGCGTACCCCTAGCGATCACCTGGTCCTGCCTCCCTAGCAGTGCCGTAGCGAGCAAACGGCACATTACTCGACCATGCGTCTACTACACGCCGTGGGGGTGGGTAGCGTCGTTCGCATGCAGGCGTTCTTCGACGCGGCCGCCGGCGCGCCGCTCCATCCGGTCGCGCGGCAGGCGCTGCTCGCCGCCCTTGAGGACGGCTGGGCGGACCCCGGCAAGCTCTACACGCAGGCCCGCCGGGCACGCCAGCTTCTCGACGCGGCGCGCGCCGCGACCGCCGAGATTCTTCGGGTACGCCCCGACGAGCTCGCTTTCACCCCCAGCGGCACCGCGGCGGCACACTCGGCCGTGCTGGGGACCGCGAAGGGGCGCAGCCGCGCCGGCACGGCCGTGGTGCACTCCGCGATCGAGCACTCCGCGGTGCTCTACGCGGCCGGCGCGAGCGGCGTGAGCGTGCCGGTGGACCGCCTCGGCCGGCTGGACCTGGACGCCTGGCGGGACGCGGTCGCCCGGCCCGGGGTCGCGCTGGCCGCCCTCATCAGCGCCAGCCACGAGGTGGGCACGCTGCAGCCGGTACGCGCGGCGGCCGAGGCGTGCGCCGCCGCCGGAGTGCCGCTCTACGTGGACGCGGCGCAGTCGGTCGGTCGCGTCGACGTACCCGATGGGTGGTCTGTGCTGTCCGCGAGCGCCCGGAAGTGGGGTGGTCCGGCGGGCGTGGGCCTGCTGGTGGTGCGCAAGGGCGTGCGTTGGCTGTCGCCGTACCCGGATGGTGATCGGGAGACGTGCCGTGACCTGCCGGCGATCGTGGCGGCCGCGGCGGCCCTGCGGGCGGTGAGCGCCGATCAGGCCGCGCTGGCCGCGCGGCTGGCGCCGCTGGTGGACCGGATCCGGGCGGTGGTGGCGGCGACCGTGCCGGACGTGGAGGTGGTGGGCGACCCGGACGCGCGGCTGCCGCACCTGGTGACCTTCTCCTGCCTGTACGTGGACGGCGAGGCGCTGCTGCACGCGCTGGACCGGCGCGGCTTCGCGGTCTCCTCCGGCTCGTCCTGTACGTCGTCCACGCTGCGCCCCAGCCACGTGCTGGAGGCCATGGGCGTGCTCTCGCACGGCAACGTCCGGGTCTCCCTGCACCGGGACACGACGAAGGCGGAGGTGGACCGGTTCCTGGCGGAGCTGCCCGGCGTGGTGTCCGACCTGCGCGCCGAGGCGGGGGTGGTGGGCCTGTGAGCGAGGTGGTGCTCGACTGCCTCGGCCAGCGCTGCCCGCTCCCGGTGATCGCGCTGGCCAAGCGCCTGCCCCAGGTCGAGGTGGGCACGGTCGTGCGCGTCCTGGCCGACGACCCCGCGGCGGCGAACGACATCCCGGCGTGGTGCCGCATGCGCGCCCAGGAGTACCTGGGCTCGCCGACGCCGAACGCCTACGCGGTGCGCCGGGTGTCCTAGCCCAGGTGCGGGGCCACTTCCTTGGCGGCCTCGTCGCCGTACGAGTCGGCGAGGCGGGCCAGGAAGACGTCCCGCTGGACCAGGTACTCCTGGGTGCCCACGGTCTCCAGGACCAGCGCGGCGAGCAGCGAGCCCACCTGCGCGGCCCGCTCCAGGCTGAGCCCCCAGGCGAGCGCGGCGAAGAACCCGCTGCGGAAGCCGTCGCCGACGCCCGTCGGGTCGACCGCGTCGACGTCGCGGGCGACCGGCACGTGGATGCGGTCCAGGCCGTTGCCGACGATCTCGACGCCGTCCTTGCCCAGCGTGGTGATGCGCACCTTGACCCGGTCGAGCACCTGCGCCTCGGTCAGCCCGGACTTGCTCTCCAGCAGCGATTTCTCGTACTCGTTGGTGAGCAGGTACTCGGCGCCGTTGATGAGCTTCTCCACGTCGCCGCCGTCCATGCGGGCCAGCTGCTGCGACGGGTCGGCCGCGAAGGCGTACCCCCGGATCCGGCACTCCTCGGAGTGGCGGATCATCGCGTCGGGGTCGTTCGCGCTGATCAGGACGAGGTCGAGCCCGCCGGTGCGCGCGGCGACCGGCGACAGCTCGATGTTGCGGGCCTCGCTCATCGCGCCGGCGTAGAACGACGCGATCTGGCACATGTCGACGTCGGTGGTGCACACGAAGCGGGCCGTGTGGGCGACCTCACTGATGTACACCGACTCGCAGTCCACGCCGTGCCGCTCCAGCCAGGACCGGTAGTCCGCGAAGTCCGCGCCCACCGCGCCGAGGAGCACCGGGTGCAGGCCGAGCTGGGCCATGCCGAAGGCGATGTTCGCCGCGATCCCGCCCCGCCGTACGACCAGGTCGTCGACCAGGAACGACAGGGAGACCTTGTGCAGCTGATCGGCGATGAGCTGATCGGCGAACCGACCCGGGAAATGCATCAGGTGATCGGTGGCGATCGAGCCGGTAACGGCGATCTTCATGTCGGCCCTCGGGGTCGGATGCGAAACAAGTGCGCGGGCCAGCCTATGCACAAAGCGGGACCGCCGTACAGGCGGTCCCGCTTTCCGATAGACGATGGTTTCCTAGTGGAACGAGTCGCCGCAGGCACACGACCCCTGGGCGTTGGGGTTGTCGATGGTGAAGCCCTGGGCGTCGATCCGGTCGGCGAAGTCGATGGTCGCGCCCGTGAGGTACGGCGCGCTCATCCGGTCGACGACGACCGCTACGTCGCCGAAGTCGCTCACGACGTCGCCGTCGAGCGAGCGCTCGTCGAAGAAGAGCTGGTAGCGAAGGCCCGAGCAGCCCCCCGGCTGCACTGCCACCCGCAGCCGCAGATCGTCGCGGCCTTCCTGCTCGATCAGAGCCTTGACCTTCTGCGCCGCGACGTCGGTGAGGACGACGGTGGTCGGGGCCTTAGCCTCGGTCGACTCGGACTGCGTCGAAGTGGTCACTTGCAAGTCTCCCTGCGCCGGTGCGGTTGGTTCGGTACTTATCAGGCAACGCTAGCCCGCTGGCCGGCGATTCCCAATCGGCTGTCCTTCGAGTTTAGGTCAGCGGACCCCAGAACGTCGGCGAGCACGGCTCGCTGGGTGGGTCGGGCGGACTCCTGGCGCCGCCGGCCCTCCTCCGTCAGTGTGACGAAGACACCACGCCGGTCCTGCTCACATAGGGCCCGGCAGACCAGCCCGTCACGCTCCAGGCGGGCGACCGCCCGCGACAGCGCGCTCTGGCTGAGGTGGACCAGGTCGGCGAGCTCCTGCATGCGCAGCTTGGCCTGGTCGGCGCCGGCGAGCCGGTCGATCACCTCGAACTCGCTCATGCCGAGGCCATGCTGCTCCTGCAGCTCGCGCTCCAGCGCACACGAAGCGTCGTGGTAGCGCTGCGCCAGCGCACGCCACTCGGCAACGAGCCCCGGATCCACGGACACACCGGCATCCTACCAGATGCCCATACATCTAATGCACATGCATCTAGCCTGCAAGGAAGGGCACCTTGTTATCGCCTTTTGCATAATAAGGTGCCCTTCCTTGCAAGGTCAGCGGCTCCATTGGGTGGCTAGGTGGGCGGAGAGCTCGCGCAGGCAGGTGGCGGGGTCGGCCATGGCGCGGTCCAGGCCGAAGCGGTCCGCCAGCGCCAGCGCCTCGGTCACGCCGGCCGCGGCCGCCTCGCGCCGGCCGGTGCTGACCCGGCCGGCCACCACCAGGCAGGGCAGGCCGCGGTCGCGGGCACCGCCGGCCACCCCGGCGACCACCTTGCCGCGCAGCGACTGGTGGTCGAACGAGCCCTCCCCCGTGATCACCAGATCCGCCTCGTCGAGCGCCGCGTCCAGGCCGATCAGCCGGGTCACCAGCCCGATGCCGGACTCGCACCGGCCGCCGAGCGCCAAAATGGCGGCGCCCAGCCCGCCCGCGGCACCCGCGCCGAGCAGGTCCGCCAGGCCCGGCGGGCAGGTCGCCAACCTTTCTAAAACAGAAGCCCACCGCGCCAGCGCGCCGTCCAGCAGCAGCACGTCGGCGCGGGATGCGCCCTTCTGCGGGCCGTACACGTTGGCGGCGCCGTACAGCCCGGTGAGCGGGTTGTCCACGTCCGTCGCCGCCACCAGGTCCACCGGCCGCAGCCGGGGTACGCCGCTCAGCCCGGCCACCGCCGTCAGCGCCGCCCCGCCGTACGGCAGCGCGTAGCCGGCCTCGTCCACCGGCGCAGCGCCGAGCGCGGCGAGCATGCCCGCGCCCCCGTCGTTGGTGGCCGACCCGCCCAGCCCGATGACGACCCGCCGCGCGCCCGCCTCGACCGCGTGGGCGACCAGGATCCCCAGACCGTACGACGTGGCGCCCAGCGGGTCTCTTTCCGAGGAAGCGAGCAGGTGCAGCCCGCACGCCTGGGCGCTCTCCACGTACGCGGTGTCGCCGGCCAGCACGACCGAACCGGTGACCGGGCGGCCGAGCGGGTCGACCGTCGGAACGTCGAACGACGTACCCAGGAAGGAGAGCACCGCGACGAACCCTGGCCCGCCGTCGGACAGCGGCCGGGTTACCACCTGATCGCCCGGCACGGCGGACCGCCAGCCCTCCGACAGGGCACGAGCGACCGCGGGCGCCGACAGCGTGCCGGCGAACTTGTCCGGGCAGATCAGTACGCGCATGAGTCCGCAGTGTGGCAGGACACAGCATCGGGATCGCGCCGGGGCGCAGAATGGACGGCGTGACAGAGACGTGGACTGAGCCCTCCAGCACAGGTGCCGCCCTGCTCCTGCTCGGGCGGGGCACCGATCCGTCCGCCGAGCGCGGCGTCGAGTGTCCCGGCGAGCTGCCCGCACCCAGCGACCCGACGCTCGTCGAGCGGGCGGCGCGGGCCAAGGCCGCCCTCGGCGACCGGCTCTTCATACTCGGGCACCACTACCAGCGGGACGAGGTGATCCAGTTCGCCGACGTGACGGGCGACTCGTTCAAGCTGGCCCGCGAGGCGGCCGCCCGCCCGGACGCCGAGTTCATCGTCTTCTGCGGCGTGCACTTCATGGCGGAGAGCGCCGACATCCTCACCTCCGACGCGCAGAAGGTGGTGCTCCCCGACCTGGCCGCCGGCTGCTCGATGGCCGACATGGCCGTGCTGTCGCAGGTCGAGACCGCGTGGGAGCTGCTCGAAGACGCGGGTGTGGCCGACTCCACGGTGCCGATCACGTACATGAACTCCTCCGCCGACATCAAGGGCTTCGTCGGCCGCCACCACGGCGTGGTCTGCACCTCGTCCAACGCCAAGCGGGCGCTGACCTGGGCGTTCGAGCGCGGTCAGCGGGTGCTCTTCCTGCCCGACCAGCACCTGGGCCGCAACACCGCGATCCTGGAAATGGGGATCGACGCCGACGACTGCCTGCTCTACGACCCGCACAAGCCGGGCGGTGGCCTCACCGCGCAGCAGCTCGGCCAGGCCAAGATGCTCCTCTGGCGCGGGCACTGCTCGGTGCACGGCCGCTTCACCAAGAGCAGCGTCGACGAGATCCGCCTCCGGGTCCCGGACGTCAACGTGCTGGTCCACCCCGAGTGCCGCTTCGACGTCGTCACGGCCGCCGACTACGTCGGCTCGACCGAGTACATCATCAAGATCATTGACGCCGCGCCCGCCGGTTCCGCGTGGGCGGTGGGCACCGAGCTCAATCTGGTACGCCGGCTCGCGAACGCGCACCCCGACAAGCAGATCATGTTCCTGGAACGAAACGTCTGCTACTGCTCCACGATGAACCGCATCGACCTGCCCCATCTGGTGTGGACGCTGGAGGAGTTGGCCGCCGGTCGCCTGGTCAACCAGATCACCGTCGACGCCGACACCGCGCATCACGCGCGCGTCGCGCTCGACCAGATGCTCGCCCTGCCGTAACGGACGGTAGCCCTACCTTTACGCGCTCCCTGTTTCGTGCCACCTCGTGCGGTGCGCACCCCCGGATTAAGGTCACGGAGCGCTATGCTGCCCGGGCGGCGATCGAGGGTATGTAGCCGTCAGGGAAACCACCGGCTGGAGGTTCTGCGTTGACCGTGAATGACGTCTTGACCGTGCACGGCGGCACGCCACTGCACGGACAGATCCGGGTCCGCGGTGCCAAGAACCTCGTCTCCAAGGCGATGGTCGCGGCACTGCTCGGCGATGCGCCGAGCCGGCTGTACGACGTACCGCGCATCCGCGACGTCGAGGTCGTCCGTGGGCTGCTGGAGCTGCACGGCGTCAAGGTGAGCGACGGCGCGGAAGACGGCGAGCTGGTCTTCGATCCGGCCAATGTGGAGAGTGCCAGCACGGACGAGATCAACGTCCACGCCGGTTCCAGCCGCATCCCGATCCTGTTCTGCGGCCCGCTGCTGCACCGGCTGGGCCACGCGTTCATCCCGGACCTGGGCGGCTGCCACATCGGCCCGCGCCCGATCGACTTCCACATCCAGGCGCTGCGCGAGTTCGGCGCGGTGGTCGACAAGGCCCCGGACGGCATGCACCTGACCGCCCCGAACGGCCTGCACGGCACCAAGCTGGAGCTGCCGTTCCCGAGCGTCGGCGCCACCGAGCAGGTCCTGCTGACCGCGGTGATGGCCGAGGGCGTGACCGAGCTGCGCAACGCGGCGGTCGAGCCGGAGATCGTCGACCTGATCTGCGTCCTGCAGAAGATGGGCGCGATCATCAAGGTGCACACCGACCGGGTCATCGAGATCCAGGGCGTGCCCCGGCTCAGCGGCTACAGCCACCGCCCGATCCCGGACCGCATCGAGGCGGCGAGCTGGGCGGCCGCGGCGCTGGCCACCGGCGGCGACATCGAGGTGATCGGCGCCGAGCAGGTCGACATGATGACGTTCCTGAACGTCTTCCGGTCGGTCGGCGGCGCGTACGAGGTCATCGACGCCCGCCCGGCGGCCGGCCAGGAAGGCAAGATCCGGTTCTGGCACCCGGGCGGCGAGCTGCGCGCGGTGGCCATCGAGACCGACGTCCACCCCGGCTTCATGACCGACTGGCAGCAGCCGCTGGTGGTCGCGCTCACCCAGGCCCGCGGCCTGTCGATCGTCCACGAGACCGTGTACGAGCAGCGGCTGGGCTACACCGAGGCGCTCAACACGATGGGCGCCACGATCCAGGTCTACCGGGACTGCCTGGGCGGCACCCCGTGCCGCTTCGGCCGGCGCAACTTCAAGCACTCCGCGGTGATCGCCGGGCCGAGCAAGCTGCACGCCGCCGACCTGGTCATCCCGGACCTGCGCGCCGGGTTCAGCCACCTCATCGCGGCGCTCGCCGCCGAGGGCACCTCCCGGGTGTACGGCGTGGATCTGATCAACCGTGGCTACGAGGACTTCGAGGCGAAGCTGGCGGCCTTGGGCGCCCACGCCGAGCGGTCCTGAACCGGCTACCCTTCACAACGTGCCGTCACTGTTCCGTCGCAAGTCCGCCGACCTCGTCGAGGCCGCTCCCGAAGCCGACCTCGTCGAGGACGAGGCCGCGCGCCCGAAGGGCTACACGCCGAGCAAGAAGGAGCTCGGCGTGCAGACCCCCAAGCGCGCCAGCAGCAACCGCCGCCGGGCCGCCGAGCCGGCGCCGTCCAACCGGCGCGAGGCGTACAAGCGGATGCGGGAGCGGCAGCGCTCCGACCGGGCCGAGCGCGCGGAGGGCATGCGGTCGGGCGACGAGCGCTACCTGCTCGCCCGCGACCGCGGCCCGGAGCGGCTGCTGGTCCGCAACGTGGTGGACTCCCGGCGCACGGTGGGCACGTGGTTCTTCGGCGGCGCGCTGATCGTGCTGATCGGCTCGTCGGGCGCGATGCCGGCGCAGATCCGGCTGGTGTCCAACCTGCTGTGGGCGGCCCTCGCCCTCGGTGTGATCGTCGACTCGATCCTGATCTGCCGCAAGGTCAAGAAGCTCGTCCGGGAGCGCTTCCCGAAGTCGACCCAGCGGACGGGCTCGCTCTACCTGTACGCGGTGACCCGTTCGATCACGTTCCGCCGGATGCGGATGCCCAAGCCCAAGGTGCAGATCGGTGACGCAATCTAAGACGTTCGCGGGCTTTCCGGCCGAGGCGTTCTCGTTCTACGAGGGCCTGGAGGCGGACAACTCAAAGACGTACTGGACGGCCAACAAGGACGTGTACGACCGCTGCGTGCGCGCCCCGCTCACGGCGCTGGCCGACGAGCTGGCCTCGGCGGTGCAGAGCGAGCCGAAGATCTTCCGCCCGTACCGGGACGTGCGCTTCTCCGCGGACAAGTCGCCGTACAAGACGCATCAGGGCGCGTTTTGCGAGGTGGCCAGCGGGGTCGGCTACTACGTGCAGGTCGACGCCGAGGGCCTGTTCACGGCCGCCGGGTTTCACGCACACAGCCGGGGCCAGACCGCCCGCTACCGCGCCGCGGTCGACGGCGACGACACCGGGGCCGGCCTCGACAAGATCATGCGTACGCTCGCGCGGCAGGGCTTCGCGCCCTCGGGCGACCGGGTGAAGACCCGGCCGCGCGGCTGCCCGGCCGACCACCCGCGGCTGGAGCTGATGCGGCACGAGTCGCTGGTCGCCGGTCGCCGGCATCCCGCAGGCCCAGAGGTGGAGGGCCGGGCCGCGCTGGACCTGGTACGCACCGACTGGCGCCGGCTCCGCCCGCTGGTCGAGTGGATCGAGGCCAACGTCGGCGCGTTCGAGGAGGGCTGACCGGGCCGCACCGGGCCGCCATCGCGAGCGCGGCACACGCGGCCGTCACGTACGGCCGGGCGTCCCGGTGCAGCGCGCGGGCCAGCTCGGACGCGGCGATCAGGTGGCGGGCCCGCTCCTCGTCCACCCCGGCCCGGCGCCGGGCCAACCCCCTGCCGAGCCACTCGGCCGCGGCCCGGTGGTGGTCGACGCGCACCGCCCGGGGCAGCCGCGCGTAGGCGACCTGCCGGACCACGCCCGCGCCGAAGCCGTACTCCAGCTGGCTCGTCGCCGACGCGCGGCGGGCCAGCAGGCCGCGGCGCTCCAGCCGGCGCAGCGCCGCCCGCGCGTACGCGGAGTCGGCGCCCAGCAGGGCGCTCACCGCGTCCGCCCGTACCGCGTCGCCGAGCACCGCGGCGGCCTGCAGGACCGCCCGATCCGGCTCGTCGAGCTGGTCGAGCCGGGCCGATACGCTGCGCCGTACCCGCTCGGGGATCTGCTCACTGTGCCTGCTGGCGCTCGCTTCGCTCGCGCGGGCGCCGGGGCCTGGAAGGCGGCGCCTTCCCTCGTCGCTTCGCTCCTCAGTCCAGACGCCGCCGGCCCCGACGCCGGCCCGGGCGAGCTCGACGGCGTACCCGGGAACGCCACCGACGAGCCGCAACAGCCGGTCGGTGGGTGCCGCGCGACCCAGCAGCCGCCCCAGCAGCCGGCGGGTCTCGTCGTTGGTGAGCGGGCGTAGCGGCACGGTCTCGCCCAACCGCAGCTCGGACCGGTCGGTGACGAGGACCGTGAGCGGCAGCCGGGGCGCCGCGGCCGGCAGGTCGCGCACGAACCGGACCGTCGCCGCGTCGGCGTGGTGCAGGTCTTCCAGCACGAGCACGAGCGGCTGCCGGGCGGCGGCGCGCAGCAGGTGCTGGCAGGCCCACTCGACGTGCGGGTCCGGCGCGGCCAGCGGCCCGAGCAGCGTGGCGAGCCCGTCCACCACCCGCGGCAGCTCGCCGGCCTCGACCAGCGCGCCGGCCCACTCGGTGAGCCGGTGCCGGACGGTCGGCGCGTCGTCGCCGTCCCGCACGCCGGCCTGGCCGCGCACCACGTCGGCGAGCGGCGCGTACGGGCCGGCGCCGGCCGGCGCACACCGGGCGAACCACCAGCGGGCCACCGCGTCGGCCCGCGCGGCCTCGCGGACCAGCCGGGACTTGCCGATCCCGGGCGGCCCGACCACCGACACCAGCGCGGGCGTACGCGCACGCGCGACCTCGCCCAACCGGGCGGCGAGCCCGGACAGCTCGGCCCGGCGCCCGACCATCGGCGCGTCGTGCCGGTCCGGCTGCGGCGGTACGGCCGCGTCCGCCCGCCAGACGTCGATCGGCTCGGGCTTGCCGGCCGGCGTGATCGCGGCCAGCTCCCGGTAGCGCACCATCGTCGCGGTGGCCCGCCGGGTGGCCGCCGTGACGACGACGCTGCCCGGCTTGGCCAGCGCCTGCACCCGCGCGGCGGTGTTGACCACATCACCGCAGACCAGCGCCTGGCCGCCGTCCCGGACGGCGGCGAGGTCGACCACCACCTCGCCGCTGGCGATGCCCACCCGCACCCGGACCGGTGACCCGTCCGGGAGCGCGAGGCCGGCCAGCTCCCGCTGGATCTCCAGGCCGGCCAGCACCGCCCGGTACGCGTCGTACTCGTCGGAGTGCGGCGCCCCGAAGACCGCCAGGACGGCGTCCCCGACGTACTTTTCCACCACTCCCCGCCAGCGGTGGACCACCCGGCTGACCCGGGCGAAGTATTCGATCTGGAGCGCCCGCACGTCCTCCGGATCCAGCCTGGCGGCGAGCGCGGTGAAGCCGGCCACGTCGGCGAAAAGCACGCTGACCCAGCGTCGTTCCTCCCGCAGCCGGCCCCCCGGAGACCACGTCATGCCAGCACCATGCGCCTCACGCTGTCCCGGCCCGAAGGGACGGACGTCCCGGGCAGCCGGGAAGGAAACTAGGGTTCGATGCCCGCATCGCGGGCGAGAAGAGCCGCCTGGACCCGATCAGCGACGCCCAGCTTGGTGAACACGATGGACAGTTGATTGCGGACCGTCTTCTCGCTCAGGTTGAGGTGCCTGGCGATCTTGGGATTGCTGTCGCCGCGCACCAGGCCGGCGAGGATCTCGCGTTCCCGCGGGGTGAGCGTGTCGAACGGCGGCCGCAGCGTGGCCGGCGCCCGCTGGAGCGCGGCCAGCACGTCCGGGCCGATCCGCGGGCCCAGGACCACACCGCCGTTCGCGACGGTCCGCAGCGCGTCGACGACGGTGTCCGGCTCGGTGTCCTTGAGCACGTAGCCGCGGGCCCCCGCGCGCAGCGCCCGGGCCACCCGGTCCTCGTCGTCGTAGTACGTCACCATCAGGACGTTGACCCGCGGGCAGAGCTGGATGATGCGCCGGGTGGCGTCGATGCCGTCGCCGTCGGGCAGGGCGACGTCCATCGCGACGACGTCGACCTGCTGGCTGACCGCCTCCTTGACGGCCTCCTCGACGGTCGCGGCCTCCACGACGTCACGGACCCACGGCTCACCCTCGAGCATCGCCCGCAGACCGCGCCGCACGACGGGGTGGTCGTCGACAATCAGAACCCGCTGGGGCGCAATCACGTCTCCGCATGCTAGCGGTGTTCCAATTTCGGCGTATGTCCCCTAAGGGGGATGCTGGGGATCGGCAGGTGGACGCGGACCGCCGTGCCGCGCGGCTCGCCGGCGGTGACGAAGCACTCGCCGCCGAGCTCCTCGGCGCGTTCCCGCATGGAGTCGAGCCCGACGCCGCGCTGGCTGGGGGCCGCGGCCTCGATCCCGACGCCGTCGTCGACGACCTCGATGTTGAGCGAGCGGCGCCGGCCGACGGTGATCCGGCAGGTACGCGCGCGGGCGTGCTTGGTCACGTTGGTCAGCGCCTCGCCGACGATCCGGTACGCGGCCACCTCGACCGCCGCGGGCAACCCGTCGAGGCTCTCCACGACGTACAGGTCCAGTGCCAGTGCCGGGCCCTCGAAGCGCCGGCACTGGGCCCGCAGCGCGGCCTCCAGCCCGTCGTCCAGCTCGGCCGGCCGGGGCAGCCCGTCCAGCAGCTGGCGCACCTCGGTCATGCAGAGCTGCAGGTCGGCGGCCAGTACGTCGAGGATCTCGCCGACCCGCGCCGGCTCGGTGACCGACTTGCGCGCGGCCCGCACCTGCATCGACAGGCCGGTGAGCGCCGGGCCCACCCCGTCGTGCAGGTCCCGCCGGAGCCGCCGCCGCTCCTCCTCGCGCGCCATGATCAGTCGTTCGCGGGACTCCTGCAGGTCGCGGATCAGGCGGGTCGCCTCGGTGACCACCGCGGCGTACTGCGCCACGTCGTCCAGCAGTTGCCGTTCGCGCCGGCTGAAGTGACCGCCGGAGCTGCGCGGGCCGACCAGCAGCCGGCCGAGCCGCTCGCCGTGGGCAACCATGTCGAACTCCTCCACCTGGGTGGTGCGCCGGCCGTACTCGGCGGAGACGCGTGGTGAGCCGTGGTCGGCGAGCTCCACGGCGGCGTACGGCAACCGCAACGACGTGGCGATCGTGCGCATCAGCACCGGCAGCACGGCGTCCGGGTCGGTGGTCTTGCCGTGCACGTCGCCGATGCTGGCCATCACCTTGTACGGGTTGTCGCGGTCGCCGTAGAGCAGGTAGTCGACGCCGTGCTGGACCCGCCGGCGCACCGGCTCGAACGCCACCGCGATCAGCCCGGTGGCCACCAGCGACGCGTCCGAGGTGCTGCCACCCATGACCAGGTCACGCAGCAGCGCGACGATCGCCACGAAGCCCACGATCACCAGCAGGCTCATCACCAGCCAGACGACGGTGCGGTTGACGATGCGATCCAGGTCGTACAGCCGGTAGCGCAGCACCGCGAGGGTCATCGCCGCCGGCATGGCCGCCGCCGCCAGCGCCCACGCACCGGCGAGGCCGAGCGCCCCGTCCACCGCCAGCGCCAGCGGGATCAGCACCGCGGCGGGCAGCAGGCAGGCCAGTTGCTGGCGGACCTCCCCCGCGGCGCGCCGCCAGCGCAGCACCAGCGACACCAGCACCCCGATCAGGCCGGCGCCGGCGACGAGGATCGCCACCTTCGCGACCGCCTCCAGCGCGGCGGCCCGGCCGGTCAGCGGGGTGTCCACGGTGGTCACCAGGGTGCGCGGATGGTCGATCGCGGCCACCGCCAGCGCCACCGTCGCGACGCCGGTGGCCCCCGCGATCAGCCAGGCGAGCGGGCGCCATCGGCGGGACGGCAGCCGCCCGTCGGGAAAGAGCAGCAGCGCGAGGACCGTCAGGCCCAGCGGCGGCCAGCCCGACCACTGGTACGCCCACGCCAGCGCGACCGGCCCCGCCCAGCTGCCGGCGACCACCGACCCGCACGCGATCGCCCCGGCGGCCAGCATGAGCCGGCCGACCGGGTGCCCGGGCACCCCGGCGAGGATCAGGGCGGCCATGGGTGTGAAGAGCACCGCGATGGCCGCCGTCAGGACCATGTTGCCGATCGGCACCGCGCGGTCGTCGACCAGCTGGCCGGCCAGCGCCGCGGCGGCCACCGCCGCCAGTGCCGCGAGGCCGGCGGCGACGACCCACCGCCGGGGCCCCGGCGTGCCGGGTATGTCGCCCATCACGACCTCCAACTGATCGCCGATCGTGGATCGGCGCGCGTACCCGCGAGCCTGTCAGTGCGCCCGAAGCGCTAGTGCGCCCAGAAGTTGTGCCACCAACTCCCGTCATGGCGGGTGCCGGCCACGCCACCGTAGGCGTGTCCGAATATCGGCTCAAGGAGCACGTAGCACTCCGCGAGGGGACGCCCGTCGAGCACGGGCAGCCGGCTGAGCGCCTCGACCGAGGTGACGGTGGGCGGAGCCGCCTTGGTTATGCGCTTGTCCACCGTGGCTGCCAGGTGTTGCCGTACCGCGGCCAGCCGCGCCTGCACCGCGGGCACGTCGGACTGGCCGCCGGCGTCACTCAGGCCCATCAGCGTCCCCGTGTCGCTGAGTACCGGAGTGAGCCGGCGGCCGTTGACGTCGAAAAACTCGACCGAGGCGAGCTGGTCGGCGTCAAACTCCTTGGTGTCCACGACGCTCTGCGCGTCGCGGTAAACGTGGAAGGCGGTGTTGTTTGCGGCGACGACGAAGATGGGACTTGCGCTCATTGCGCTCTCCTTTGCACTCGAGGTCGAGTGGTCCTTCGAGAGCATCGTGGTCCGCCCGGCGTCCCGGCCGCGCGGGACTTTTGTCCCCCGCGCTCGGGAACTGTGATCAGGGGACGCCGAGGGTGCGTAGCAGCGCGGCGGTCAGCGCGGCGGCGACCACCACGACCACGAACGGCGCCTTCAGCCAGGCCAGTACCGCGCCGACGGCCACGCCCAACGGCCGGGACACGCCGGCGAACCCGCCCGAGTCGGTCAGCGCGGCCGTCCCGGCCAGGGCCGCCAGCAGCGCCGCGGCCGCGAGCGGCAGGATCCGTTGCAGGGGCGCGGGCAGGTCGAGCCGGTCGCGCAGGACGACGCCCGCCAGCCGGAAGCCGAACGTCCCCACCGCCAGCGCCACAATCACCGCGATCAGCATCAGCGCCGCCACACCAGCAGGAGCCCGCCGAGCGCGAGCAGCACCGGCAGGCCGGCGGGCAGCAGCGGCGTGGTCAGTACGGCCAGCGCCGCCCCGCCCAGCGCGACGTTGCGGGTGTCCCGCTCGCGCAGCGACGGCAGCAGCAGCGCGATCAGGCCGGCCGGGAACGCCGCGTCCAGCCCCAGCGCGTCCGGGTCGCCGACCGAGCCGCCCAGCAGTACGCCCAGCACCGTCCCGACGTTCCAGGTCACGAAGAGCGTCCCGCCGGTCAGCCAGTACGCCCGGCGCCGCCCCGCGGGGTCCGACTGGGCCATGGTGAACGCCACCGACTCGTCGATCAGGATGTGGCTGCCGACCAGTTGGCGGCGCCAGCCCGTGCCGACCGCGTCGGCGACCGCCAGGCCGAACGGCAGGTGGCGGGCGTTCAGCAGCAGCCCGGCGAAGACCGCGGCGATGGGGTTGCCCGCCGTGACCAGGCCGACCGCCATGAACTGGGAGCCACCGGCGAAGACGATCAGGGACATGGTGATGACCGCCCACCCGGGTAGCCCGGAGGCGATCGCGATCGCGCCGAACGAGAGGCCGACGGCGAACGCGGCAAGGCCGATCGCCCCGACGTCGCGCACCAAGGCCCGGTCGGTCGTTCGCTCTGCCGTACGCATAGTTCAAAATAGTGAACACACGCACCCGTGTTCGTCAAGTCGAACGGATCGGACGATGGACCGAACAACGCCTCCGCTCGCCACAATCGCCGCCGCCCTGCGCCGCGAGCGGGAACGCGCCGGCATCTCGCTCACCGAGCTGGCCCGGCGGGCCGGCATCGCCAAGTCGACGCTCTCCCAACTGGAGGCCGGCAGCGGCAACCCCAGCGTGGAGACGCTCTGGTCGCTGGGCGTGGCGCTGGGCGTGCCGTTCAGCCGCCTGGTCGAGCCGCCCACGCCGGCGGTCCGGGTGATCCGCGCCGGCGAGGCCCCCGGCATCCGCTCCGAGCAGGCCGACTTCACCGGCATCCTGCTCTCGGTCGGCTCCCGGCACGCGCGGCGGGACATCTACCTCGTGGAGCTCGATCCGGGCTCGTCCCGCAAGGCGGAGGCGCACATCCCGGGCAGCGTGGAGCACATGATCGTGGCCCGCGGGCGGGTGCGCACAGGCCCGGCCGCCGAGCCGGTCGAGCTCCGTCCGGGCGACTACGCCGCCTTCCCCGGCGACGTGGAGCACGTGTACGAGGCGCTGGAACCGGACACGCTGGTCGTACTCGTCATGGAGCACCCGGACTGAGGTACAGCCGGGCCACGACCTCCTCGATGTCGGGCTCGACGATCGCGATGTCCCGCAGCCCCGGCAGGCCCGCCAGGCCCGCGATGACCTGCGCGGCCGAGCCGTCGATCGAGAAGACCAGGCGGCGCCCCTCGGCCTCGACGGTCGCTCCCGCGAACGACGACACCGGATCGTCCAGGTCGACCACCACCCGGCGGCGCGACCCGTACCGGGCGTGCAGCGCCTCGATGCTCCCGTCGTGCACCACCCGGCCGTGGTCGATCACGACGAGCCGCCGGCACAGCCGTTCGATGTCGGCCAGGTCGTGGGTGGTGAGCACGAGCGTGGTGTCACCGCGCCCGCCCAGTTCGGCCAGGAACGACCGCACCGCCTGCTTGCTCACCACGTCCAGGCCGATCGTCGGCTCGTCCAGGAAGAGCACCTCAGGGCCGTGCAGCAGCGCCGCGGTCAGCTCCCCGCGCATCCGCTGCCCGAGCGAGAGCTGCCGCACCGGCGTGTCCAGGAACTCGTCCAGGTCCAGCAGCGAGCGGCAGCGGCGCAGCCGGCCCGCGTGGTCGTCCGCGGGCACCCGGTAGATGTGCCGCAACAGGTCGAACGAGTCGCGCAGCGGCAGGTCCCACCACAGTTGGGAGCGCTGCCCGAAAACCACCCCGATCCGGCGCGCCAACCGGGTCCGCTGCGGCACCGGGGACAGCCCGCACACCCGCGCCTCGCCCGCCGAGGGCATCAGCACACCGGTGAGCATCTTGAGCGTGGTCGACTTGCCGGCGCCGTTCGGCCCGATGTAGCCGAGCATCTCGCCCCGCTCGACCCGCAGGTCCACGCCGTCGACCGCGGCGACCACCCGTTTCTCCCGGCGCAGCCGCCCCGCTTGATCCGGACCGTGAACTCCTTGCGCAGCCCGCGCGCCTCGATGACCACCGTCATGACCCCGTACTCCGGTAGTGCCTGATGCCGACCCGCCACACGGCGGCGGCCGCCGCCGCGGCGAGCACCGCGACGCCCGGCGCCACGTATCCCACCCAGGGCGGCAGGCCCAGCGGGTCGGTCCGGCCGAGCAGCGCCAGCGCCGGGTAGTAGGACACAAAGGCAAAGCCCAGGCCGTACGCGAAGAGGCGCCGAAACCATCCACTGTAGACAGTTATCGGGTACGTGGCGAAGTCCCGACCGCCGTAGGTGAAGGCGTTGCCGATCTCCCCCGTCTCCACCCACCAGAACGCGACGGCGGCGCTCGCCACGAAGATGGCGCCGAAGAAGACCACGCCGGCGAGCGGGGCGACCACGACGAGCACGGCCCGCGCGGGCGTCCAGTCGATGCCGGCGGCGCCCAGCGCGACCGCGTACACCGTGGCGCCGAAGATGGTCCGGGAGATCTTGCGCAGCGGCAGGTCCATGAGCAGCAGCTGCGGCAGCGCGCCGAGCGGCCGGACCAGGACCGCGTCGAGCAACCCGGTCCGCACGTACGTCTTGATCCGCTCGATGTTGCCGACCGCGAGGTCGGCGGCGGCGAAGGCGACGGCGGACATGCCCACGATGACCATCGCCTCGCGCAGCGTGAACCCGCCGAGCGTCCGGCTCACCCGGAAGAGCACGAGCACGGTCAGCACGTCCATGACCGTGGCGAACACGTTGCTGGCCAGGTCGATCACGAACGAGGCGCGGTAAGCCGCCTGGGCCCGCGCCTGGCCGCGCAGCAGCGCCAGGTACGGGCGGGGCACGTCACCCTCAGCCACCCTGGATCACCAGCTTGCGCTCGGCCCGGCGCTGCACCCACAGACAGGCGGAGATCAACAAAACCGCCCAGTACGCCTGCACCGCCACGAGCCCCACCTGCATCGCCGGCGGATCCCGCTCGACCAGCACGTCCAGCGGCGTCTGCAACAGACTCGGGAACGGCGTGGCCACCCACAGCGCGACGGCCAGCCAGTCCGGCATGAAGCGCAGCGGGAAGTAGAGCCCGGAGAGGACCCCGGAGCCCAGCACCCACGCGATCATCGGCCCGCGCGCGTCGGCCAGCCAGTACGCCACGGAGTTGACCAGGTACCGGCAGCCGAAGCAGGCCACCGTCGCGAGGACGGCGGACACGGCGAAGAGCGGCACCGTGAACCACCGGCCCGGCACGTACATGTCGAAGAAGAGCAGGCCGGTGACCACCGGTGGGACGAAGCGGGTGAGCACGGCGTGCCCGGCGCGGCCCAGGTCGGCGGCGAGGTAGCTGACCACCGGGTTGACCGGGCGCAGCAGGTCGCCGGCCACGTCACCGCTGCGGATCCGGTCCGCCAGCTCGCTCCACCCCCACAGCAGCACCACGGCGAGCAGCCCCTGGCCCGCCCATACGAACGTGGCGAGCTGCGCCCGGTCGTACCCGCCGGCGAGCCCGCGGCTGGCGGCCCCGGCGACCGCCAGGAGGACGTAGCACCGTAGGAAACCGAATACCGTGTTGGTGAACGCGCCGGCCACCGTCGCCTGCCGATAGGTGGCGTAACGGCGGAAACCTGATCCGGTTATGGCGGTAAATGTCCGAAAGCTGTCGACAACGTTTCGGCGTACGGGTGGTGGCGCAGTGGCGTTGACCAAGCCCACGCCGATACCCTCCTTCAGCGACCACGCTTCACCCAAGCCGGGAGACTGTACCCGGTGCGTGCGCCCGCCTAGCGATAGATTTTTCGACGAGGTGACATCGGCCGTGAGCGAAGCAAGAACAAGCTCCGGCCCGAGTGCGACCACCGAAGCGGGCGAGGCGGCGACGTGAGCGAAGATTTCATCGGCTATCGCCGGGGGCGGGAGGAGCCCTCGTGGGTCGACGAACCGACCGGCGAGTGGGAGGCCCTGCACCCGGGTCAGCGCTACCCCGGCGACACCGGCCAGCAGGCCGAAGACCAGTCGAACGGGCGGCGCCCGGCCGCGTCGGGCCGCGCCCCCGCCACCCCGTCCCGGGGCAGCGCCGGCGTCTACCCGGCTAGCGCCCGCCCGGCGCAGCAGCCCGCGCCGAAGCCGATCGCGCAGGACGGCCGGGGCGGTGTCGTGCAACCGCCCAGCGGCGGCGGGTCCATCCGGTGGTCGCCCACGCCCGCGCCCGGCCGCCGGCCAGGCGCCGCGCAACCGGGCCGCACGCCCGCCACACCCGCTCCTCCCGGTACGCCCGCCACCCCGCCGAGCCGGTCGGGCCGCGCCCGGGCCAGCGCCAGGACCGGCGTCCCGCGGCGGAGACCCGCGACGACCGCTGGGCCACCGGCGAACGGCGCGACGAGCGGTCGGAGCCCGGCCCTCAGCCGCGCTGGGATGATCGCCAAGAGTGGGGCGGCCAGCGCGGCGACACCCGCCCAGATTGGGACAGCCAGCGCGGCGACACCCGCCCGGACTGGGACAGCCAGCGTTCGGAGGGACAGCGCGGCGGCGGCGTCCGTGCGGACGGACCGCGCGAATGGGACAGTCCCCGCGTAGACGGCCGCCCGGACCGGGACGGCTCGCGGGAGTGGGACGCCCGGCCGGAATGGGACACCCGGCCGGAATGGGGTGCCGCGCCGGCGCAACCGGCCGCCGGCCAGGCCCCGCGGGGCAGGCCCAGCACAGCCAGGCGCCGCAGGGCCAAATGCCACAGGGACGGGCCCAGCAGGGCCAGGTGCCACAGGGCCAGACGCAGCAGGGCCAAGCGCCGCAGGGACGGGCCCAGCAAGGTCAGGCGCCACAGGGACGGGCCCAGCAGGGCCAGGCGCCGCAAGGGCGCACCCAGCCGGCCGCCGGGCGGGCCCAGCCGAGCCGGCCGCAGCAGCGGCTCATCGACGGCGACACGCAGCAGCTGGGCGGCCGCACCCAGCCGCCACCGGCCGCGGAGACCCGCACGCCACCGGCCGCGGAGACGCGCACGCCACCGCCCCGGATCGTGGAGAGCCGCACGGCGCCGCCCCGGGTCGTCGAGCCGTCCCGGCCGGCCGAAGCGCCGTACCCGGAACAGCCGAGCCCGCTGCGCTGGGTGCCGCCGGCCGGCCGCGGCGGCCCGCCGCCCCGGAGACCGACCACCACGCCCTGGAGTCCGGCGCGGAACCCGGCTGGTTCGCGAAAATGACGCCCACCTCGCCGGCCGCCCCGGCGCCGGTCTCGCCAGCCGTGCCGGTGTCGCCGGCGGCGTCGCTGGACGCGCCGGTCTCCGCGCCCCCGGTGAGCGCGCCACCCTTTACCGAGCCGCCGGAGGCCGACACGCAGCCGCTGGGCGAACGCCAGGCCACCGGCGAGCCGGCGGACGAGCCCGTCGCCGCGGCCAGCCCCGACACGGTGCTGCCGGCGCCCGCCGGCCCGGCCGCGGGGGCGGCCACCGCGCTCGGGGCGCCCACGATGCTCGCCCCGATCGTCCGGCGCGACGCCGCGGAGCCGCCCGAGACCGCGGATCCGGCCGAGCCGGCGGCGCCGGACCCGGAGCAGGTGCTGTCGTCGTACCAGTGGCGGTTCCACCACGAGACGCTGCGCGAGCTGGTCGAAGACCCGGACGAGCTGCGCGAGATCCGGGACCGGCTGACCGAGAAGCTGGAGACGGCCAGCGACAACCGTGCGCGGGCCCGGCTGCTGAGCCTGCGCGCGGTGGTCTCCCGGATCCTCGGCGACCTCGGCAAGGCCCTCTCGGACGCCAAGCTGGCCGTGACCCACGCCGAGGCGACCGGCGAGCTGCGCCGGATCGCGATCGCCCAGGCCCGGCTGGCGCACGTGCTCCAGTGGCGGGGCGACTTCGCCGAGGCCGACCGGCTCTTCGAGGAGGCCAACTCCTCCGAGCTGCCCGACCGGCTGCGCGCCACCATGCACGAGCACGCCGGCCGGTCCTGCTACGACCAGGGCCGGTACATGGAGGCGTGCAACCACTTCGAGCGCGCGCTGGAGCTGCGCAAGGTCGAGGACCCGGACCTCATCGCCCGCACCGAGCTGGCGCTGGACGCGGTGTTCAACAAGGTCGCCCAGAACGGCATGGGCCCGTACCCGCGTACCAAGGACGAGATCCTGCAGATCCACCGGCCGCCGGCCCCGGCGTTCAGCGACCGGGTCCAGCGCTGGGGGTACGCGGGCGCGGAGGGCACGTTCGTGGTGCCGCCCGACTACGCCGACGTGCAGCCGTTCCGCGACCGGGTGGCCTGGGTACGCCGGCCGGAGGCGCAGACCTGGGAGCTGATCGACGAGGCGGGCCAGCAGCTCATCACCGCGTCGGCCGGGTACTTCGGCGTGGGCTCGTTCTCCGACGGGCTGGCCTGGGTGTCCCGGGACGGCACCGGCAACTGGATCGCGATCGACAAGAGCGGCCGCATCGTGATCCCGAACGGCTTCGACGACGTACGGCCGTTCCGGCGGGGCATCGCGGCCGTGCGTAAGGGCGGCTGGGGCGCGGTCGACAAGACCGGCCGGGTGGTGCTGCCGACCCGCTTCTCCGGCTTCGCGACCGCCCTGACCGACGGCCGGTACGTCGACGGGTTCACCGACGAGGGACTGGCCATTGTGGACGGTGGTGGCCGGAAGGGCGTGGTGGACCGGACCGGGCGGATGATCGTCCCGCCGGTGCACCCGGCCGTGGTGATCCACCCGGTGGCGTTCCTGGTCGGCAACGGCACCGGCCAGTGGGGCGCGCTGGACCGCCGTGGTGAGCCGCTGATCGACCCGGTGCACCCGAGCCGCGGCGATGTGATGGACGAGATAGACCGGCTCCTCGCCGACACCAAGCCGGTGCTGTAGATAGGTTGGGGCTCATGGAGTTCCGACACCTTGGCCGTTCCGGCATGCTGGTCAGCGAGATCTCGTACGGAAACTGGATCACCCACGGCTCCCAGGTCGAGGAGGACGCCGCGCTCGCCTGCGTGCGCGCCGCCCTCGATGTGGGCATCACCACATTCGACACCGCCGACGTGTACGCCGCCACGCGCGCGGAGGCCGTACTCGGGCGTGCCCTGAAGGGCGAGCGCCGCGAGGGGCTGGAGATCTTCACGAAGGTCTACTGGCCGACCGGCCCCGGCCCGAACGACCGCAGCCTGTCCCGCAAGCACATCATGGAGTCGATCAACGGCTCGCTGCGCCGGCTACAGACCGACTACGTCGACCTCTACCAGGCCCACCGGTACGACGTGAGCACGCCGCTGGAAGAGACGATGGAGGCGTTCGCGGACGTCGTGCACTCGGGCAAGGCGCACTACATCGGCGTCTCCGAGTGGCGGGCCTCGGAGATCCGCGCCGCGCACGCGCTCGCCCGCGAACTGCGCATCCCCCTGATCTCCAACCAGCCGCAGTACTCGATCCTGTGGCGGGTCATCGAGGCCGAGGTGGTGCCGGCCAGCGAGGAGCTCGGCCTCGGCCAGATCGTCTGGTCGCCGATCGCGCAGGGCGTGCTGACCGGCAAGTACCTGCCGGGCCAGCCGCCGCCGGAGGGCTCGCGGGCCACCGACGAGAAGTCCGGCGCCAACTTCATCCAGCGGTTCATGACCGACGAGGTGCTGTCCACCGTGCAGCGCCTCAAGCCACTGGCCGAGCAGGCCGGGCTGACCATGGCCCAGCTCGCGGTCGCCTGGGTGCTGCAAAACCCGAACGTCTCCTCGGCGATCGTCGGCGCGACCCGCCCCGACCAGGTACGCGACAACGCGGCGGCCGCCGGCGTGAAGCTCGACGCCGGCCTCCTCAAGGCCATCGACGAAATCGTCGAACCCATCGTCGAACGCGACCCCGCCAAGACCGTCAGCCCATCTCACCGCCCGTAGGTGCAAGGAAGGGCCCCTTGTTATCGCTTTTTGCATAACAAGGGGCCCTTCCTTGCACCTAGCCCGCGCCCTGCCAGAAGCGGATCAGGTTGAAGCCCTCGGAGTACAGCCACTCGGGCAACCCCAACGCATCCCCGACCGCGAACACCGCCGAGAAGAACCACCCAGAGATCTGCCGATTCCACAACAGCGCGAAGAGCAGGATGAAGCCGTACGGGGCGAGGATGTCGTACCCGCGGCGCCACTGCGGCGACAGCCACGGCTGGATCATGTTGCCGCCGTCCAGCCCTGGCACCGGGAGCAGGTTGAGCACGCTCGCGGTCAGTTGGAGGAACGCCAGCAGCGCCACGCCCGCCCAGAACTCCTCGTGCGCGAACACCTCCACGCCCACCGCGAACGGCACCACGAGCAGCACCGCGAAGAGCACGTTGGTCGCCGGGCCGGCCAGGCTGACCAGGGTGTGCCGCAGCCGACCGGGGATCTCGTGCCGGTCCACCCACACCGCGCCGCCGGGCAGGCCGATGCCGCCGAGCAGGACGACCACCACCGGCAGCACGATCGACAGCAGCGGGTGGCTGTACTTGAGCGGGTTCAGCGTCAGGTAGCCGCGGTGCGCCACGCCCCGGTCGCCCGCGCGGAAGGCGACGATCGCGTGCGCGTACTCGTGCAGGCACAGCGACACCAGCCAGCCGGACACGACGAAGAGGAAGACGTCGAACCGGACGTTGCCGAACTCGACCCACGCCATCCAGCCGCTGGTGACGAAGAGCGCCACCAGGCACAGGAAGACCACGCTCGGCCGGAACGCCTCCCGCGGGACGCCCGCCACCAGGTCGCTCCGGCGGTCGGAGCTCATTCCGCGCTCGGCAACAGGCTCATCTTGTATTCCACCCGGTCGTCCTCGGCCAGTGCCACCGAGGTCACGCCGGCCGCGGCCAGCTCGCGCCAGATCTGGCCGATCCAGGACTCGGCGTCGGCCTGACTCCCGAACTGCTCGGCTGGCCCGGCCACCGCACGCCCGTCAGTGCCCTCATAGCGCCAGCTCCACGGCATATCGCACTCCCCACTCACACCGGACAACGCTCGCCAGCCTAGTGCCCCACCCACCCCGCCCAGCCGGCCGATCTAAGGTACGAGCATGTCCGTTGAGGGTTGGCGTACGGCACTGGTGCTCGGTGGCATCCGGTCCGGCAAGTCGGAGTTCGCCGAGAGCCTGGTGGCCCGGGAGAAGGTTGTCCGGTATGTCGCGACCGCGACCATCGACCCCACCGACGCCGAGTGGGCCGAACGGATCGCCGAGCACCAGGAGCGCCGGCTCGACGGCTGGGTCACCGAGGAGATCGGCGCCGACCCGGACCGGCTGGTCGAGCTGATCGCCAGCGCGGGCGCGGACGAGACGCTGCTGGTCGACGACCTGGGCGGCTGGGTGAGCGCGACGCTCGAGGCGGGCGCCGGGGCCGCCGACCTCGCGCCGGCCGTCCGGGACTGCGCGGCCCGCCTGGTGATCGTGAGCTCCGAGGTCGGCCTCTCGCTCGTGCCGACCACCAAGGTGGGGCGGGCCTTCACCGACGCGCTCGGCGCGGCCAACCGGGCCGTGGCCGAGGCCAGCGACGCCGTCGTGCTGGTCCTCGCCGGCCAGCCCAGCTGGCTCAAGCTCACCGCGGCGACCGAACGCCCGCAGCCGACGCCGGAGGTCTTCACCCCCACGGTCGAGACGCCGGTACCGCCACCGCCGATGCCGCCCGCGGACGCCCTCAGCGCGCCCACCATGACGCTGCCCATGGTCGCCACCGGCCTCGTCATCCAGCCGGGGATGGACCTGCCGATGCCGGACGAGCACGCCGGACCGCAGGCCACCGAACGGCTCGGCACGCTCGACTTCGCCGGCGCCGGACTCGGGGCGCTGGACCAGGTAGTCGCCTTCGCCGCCGCCACCCAAGGGTCCCCCTCTCCGCTGCCGTGGACCACCATCCGCGTACTCCTGCTGCATGGTGACCACGACGGCGGTGCGGCGGCCGGCGTGGCGCCCGGTGAGTCGGGCCGGCGGGCCGATCAGGCCCGGTCGGGAGACGGCGCGCTCGCGCGCCTCGCGGCGGCCGCCGGCGCCAGCCTGCAGGTGGTGGACGCGCCGACCGCGGCGCCGATCGAGCTCGGACCCGCGCTCACGGTCGACGCCGTGGAGGCCGCGCTGCGGTACGGCTGGCGCCTCGCCGAGGAGGCCGTGGACAGCGGCGTGGACCTGATCGTGCTCGGGGCGTGCGGCGCGGGCACCGAGGCGGCCGCGGCGGCCGTGCTCGCGGCGGCCAGCGGCGCCGAACCGGCCGCCGTGCTCGGCCGGGTCGTGTCGCCGGGCGGGCGGGTCGACGACGCGGCCTGGATGACCCGCTGCGCCACCGTCCGGGACGCGCTGCACCGCACCCGGGACAGCCAGCGCAGCGCCAAGGACGTGCTCGCCGAGCTGGGCGGCGGCGACATCGCGATCGCGGCCGGCGTGCTGCTCGGCGCCACGGCCCGCCGTACGCCGGTGCTGCTCGACGGCCCGGTGGGCGTCGCGGCCGGCCTGGTCAGCCGCGATCTCGCCGGCCAGGCGCGGCACTGGTGCCTGCTGCCCGACCACGGTGGCCACCCCGCCGTGAAGCTCGCCGCCGACGTGCTCGGCCTCACCCCGCTGCTGGACCTGCGGCTCGACCTGGGCGAGGGCGCCACGTCGCTGGCCGCGCTGCCGCTGCTGCGGGCCGCGCTGAGCCTCGCCGGCACGTTGCCGGAGCACCCGCTCGCGCCGGAGCCCGCCATCGACGGTGCTCAGTAGCGGCCTGCGGTTGGCGGTGACCACGTTCACGGTGGTGCCGCTGCGGGCAGGCCGGGTCGACCGAGCCGCCGCCGGGGTGGCGATGTCGGTGGCGGCCGGCGTGGGCGGAGCGCTCGGCGCCGTACTGGCCGGCGCGCTGCTCGCGCTCGACGCCGCGGGTGCCCCGGCGCTCGTCGCCGGCGCGGTCACCGTGGCGCTCGGCGCGCTGCTCACCCGCGGCCTGCACCTCGACGGGCTGGCCGACACCGCGGACGGGCTCGGCTCGTACCGCTCCGGCGAGGCCGCCCTGGCGATCATGAAGCGGCCGGACGTGGGGCCGTTCGGCGTGGCGGCGCTCGTCCTCGCCCTCCTGATCCAGGCCGCGGCCCTCGCCGCGCTCCCCGGCCGGCCATGGCCGGCGACCCTCGCCACGGTCGTCACCGCCACCGCCGCCGGCCGCCTCGCGGCATCCTGGGCGTGCCGGCGCGGGGTGCCCGCCGCACGCCCCGAGGGCCTCGGCGCGCTCGTCGCCGGGACGGTCGGGCCGCTCCCGCTCCTCGTCGCGACGGCCGCCGTCGTGGCCGTGGCCGCCGCCGCGGTCCCGGGCCGCGCGTGGCAAGGGCCGGTCGCCGTCCTCGTGTCCCTCGCCGCCGCGCTGCTTCTCGTGCGCCACGTGGTACGCCGATTCGGCGGCGTCACGGGCGACGTGCTCGGCGCGGCCATCGAAGTCACCGCGACACTGGCGTACGTGGGACTGTCGTTCGGCTGATCGGGGAGTAGCCTGCGTAGGCGTGGCAGAGCCCGACGACGCGTTGATCCTGCCCGTGCCCGAGGCGGTGTCGGCCACCTACCTGGTGCCCACCTCGACCCCGCCCGACGACCCGAGCACCCTGGCCGACGTGGCCGCCCGGGCGCTCGACGGCCTCGTGACGGGTACGGCGCGTGACCTGGCCCGGCAGATGCTTGCCGGCCCACTGATGACCATCGATACCCGCGAGGTGGCCGACCTGCCGGCGCTGCCGCTCGACCTGCTGTCCGCGTTCGGCGCCAGCGACGAGCAGGTCAACCGGGTGGGCGACGCGACCCACGTGATCACCGTCGGAGCCGGCTTCCGGCCCGGCTGGCCGCCCGCCCACGAGTGGAGCGCCCGCGCCGTCGCCGCCGCCCTCGGGCACACGCTCGGCGCCGACCTGATCGATGGGTTCCAGACCCAGGTGCTGACCGTCGACGCCGCGCTGCGCTCGCTGCCCGACGCCGAGGGCCGGGTACGGCTGACCGACTGGATCCTCATCCCGTACTCGCCGGGCGACACGGTCGCCGACGGAATGTGGTTCACCACGAAGGGGCTGGGCCGCTTCGGGCTGCTGGAGCTCCAGACGCACGAGGTGCCGCCGCACCTGACCCGGGGCTGGGGCGCGACGCTGACCGGCGTGGCGAGGCGGCTCCTGCGCACCTGGAGCGACGCCCTGGACGGGCCCGGCGAGCCGGCCTTCCTGCCGTTCCCGGCGACCGTGACGGTGACCGGGCACGACATCGCGATGGCGTACGGCGCCCCCGCCGAACGCGGCTCCGACCGCGCCGCCGAGCTGTCGCTGGCCCTGGACCCGTCCACCAACCCGGACGCCGACTCGTTCCTGACCGTGGCACCCCCGGAGTACTACCGCGGCCCCGCGAGCGACTACTACACCCGCGTCTGCGCCACCCTCTTCGCCGAACCCGTCCGCTAGCTCCCCTCCAAGGCTTGCCCATCGGCGCTCGCGCTCCCCGATCACGGGCTTGCCCGTCGAGGGCTTGCCCGTCGAGGGCTTGCCCGTCGGCGCTCGCGCTCGCCGATCAAGGGCTTGCCCGTCGATCAAGGGTGAATGGCCGTGCTTTGATCTCTAAACCACGACCGTTTGCCCTTGATCGACGCGAAAGTCCTTGATCGGCGTAGCTGGCCGGACGCGCAAAGCGCGCCCCCGCTCGCAGGACGCACGCAGGCGCGCAAGCGCGCAAGGAGGACGCGCGCGAAGCGGCGGGTGGATGGCCCGGACGCGACCACCGGCCCGCCCGCCCTCGGCCCGCCCTCGCGCCTGCGCGCCCTCGCGCCTGCGCGCGCCGATCAAGGGAAACACCCGCGATCAAGGGCAAACGGTCGCGGATCGGAGATCAAACCACGGCCGTTCGCCCTTGATCGACGGGCAAGCCCTTGATCGGCGAGCGCGAGTACGAGCGGGCAGGCCGCGCGCGGGTCGAGGGCGGGGAGGGCGAGGGTGGGGAGGGGCTAGCGGACTTGGGGTTTTACGAAGGGGGGTTTGACGACGCGCATCGTGGAGCGGCGGCCGCGTACGTCGACCTCGACCGTGGCGCCGTCTTCCAGGCCGGCCGCGGTGTCCAGCAACGCCAGCGCGATGCCCACCTTCCGGGTCGGCGAGAACGTACCGCTGGTCACCTCGCCGACCGGGGCGCCCTCGGACAGCACGGTCATGTGTGCGCGCGGGATGCCGCGGTCGAGCGCCTCCAGGCCGCGGAGCGTACGGCGGGGGCCGGCGGCCTTCTCGGCGAGCAGCGCGTCCCGCCCCCAGAACGCGGGCTTGTTCCACCCGACCGCCCAGCCGACCCGGGCCTGCACGGGGGTCACCGCCAAGGACAGGTCCTGACCGTGCAGGGCGTACCCCATCTCGGTGCGCAACGTGTCGCGGGCGCCGAGGCCGCAGGCGCGGATGCCGAAGGCGGCGCCGGCGGCGAAAAGCCGATCCCACACATCGACGGCCAGCGAGGCCGGTACGACCAGTTCGTACCCGTGTTCGCCGGTGTACCCGGTGCGGCACACCACGACGCCGTCGACGGTGACGAAGCTCATGTAGTCGTGCGCGCTGGGCAGGTCGACGGCGCGGAGGACGTCTGTCGAGCGCGGCCCCTGGACGGCCAGTACGGCGTACCCCTCGTGCTCGTTGGTGACCGTGACCGGCGGCGGCGCCGCGGCCTGGAGGCGGCGGACGACCTCGGCGGTGTTGGCCGCGTTGGGGATGAGGAAGACGTGGTCGTCGCTGTGCAGGTACGCGATGATGTCGTCGATCGTGCCGCCGCTGGCCTCGTCGCAGCAGAGCGTGTACTGCGCCTGCCCGGGTCCGATGCGGCGCAGGTCGTTGGTGAGGCAGGAGTTGACGAAGTCCGCCGCGCCGGGCCCGGTCACGCGCGCCTTGCCGAGGTGCGACACGTCGAAGACGCCGACCGCCTCGCGCACCGCCGCGTGCTCCTTGAGTACCCCGCCGCCGGCGTACTCCAGCGGCATCTCCCAGCCGCCGAAGGCGGCGAACTTGGCGCCCAGACCGGCGTGCCGCTCGTGCAGCGGCGAGCGCCGCAGCTCTCCTGTCATGGGTGGCAACTTACCCAAGGTTCACAGTGTGGTTAGCATCGGCGGGACACCAGCCAGCGTCGACACCAGCCGGAGCCGCCGAGTGACCTCCCCTATTCCGACCCTGAGTCTGGTCGACACCGATCCCGCGGAGCTGGCGGTCGATGCCATCGTGATCGGCGTACATAGTCTGAACGGCGACGACGGGGCAGGCGGTCTCCTCCTGGCGAGCGGCGCGGAGAGCATCGTGGCCGCGTTCGACGGCCGGCTGACCGGCACGCTGGCGCTCCTCGGCGCCACCGGCGCGCCGGGCGAGGTGACCAAGCTGGCGACGCTCGGCACGATCACCGCGCCGGTGGTGGCCGCGGTCGGGCTGGGCCCGGAGCCGACCGGTGCCGCCCCGCCGCCGGAGACGTTGCGGCGGGCGAGCGGCGCGGTGGTGCGGGCGCTGGCGGGTGCCGGCACGGTGGCGCTGAGCCTGCCGCTGCCGGATGACGAGGACGCCCCGGCGGCGTTGCGCGCGGTGGCCGAGGGCGCGCTGTTGGGCGCGTACCGGTTCGCGGGCTACAAGACCAAGCCGCAGCCGGGCCGGCGGGCGCCGGTGGGCGCGGTGACCGTGCACGTGCCGGACGCCGCGGACGCCGCCGCGCAGGCGGAGATCGTGCGGGCCGGCGTGGTGGCGGCGGCGGTCGCGCTGACCCGGGACTGGGTCAACACCCCGCCGAACGAGTTGCGCCCGCCGCAGTTCGCGGACGCGGTCGCGGACGCCGCGCGCGAGGCCGGGCTGGACGTCGAGGTGCTGGACGAGGAGGCGCTGCGCGAGGGCGGGTACGGCGGCATCCTCGCCGTCGGGCTCGGGTCGGCGGCGCCGCCCCGGATGGTGCGGCTGTCGTACACGCCGCCGTCGTTCGAGAAGCGGGTCGCGCTCGTCGGCAAGGGCATCACGTTCGACACCGGCGGGTTCTCCATCAAGCCGGCGCAGGGCATGTGGGAGATGAAGTCCGATATGGCCGGCGCGGCGGCGGTCACCGCCACGATGCTCGCGGTCGCCGCGTTGAGGCCGGCCGTCGCGGTGACCGCGTACGTCCCGATGGCGGAGAACATGGCCTCGGCGACGGCGTACCGGCCGGGCGACGTGGTGACCATGCGCAACGGCAAGCGGGTCGAGGTGCTCAACACCGACGCCGAGGGCCGGATGATCCTCGGCGACGCGATGGCCCGCGCGTGCGAGGACGGGTGCGACTACCTGCTGGAGACGTCGACGCTGACCGGCGGGCAGGTGGTGGCGCTGGGCAAGCGGGTCGCCGGGGTGATGGGCACGGCCGAGCTGTGCGAGCGGGTCAAGGCGGCCGGCGAGGAGGTCGGCGAGCCGGCGTGGCCGATGCCGCTGCCGGAGGACGTACGCAAGGGCATGGACTCGGACGTCGCCGACATCTCGCAGGTCAACGCGGGCATGGACCGGGCCGGCCACATGCTGCAGGGCGGCGTGTTCCTGCGCGAGTTCGTGGCCGACGACGTGCCGTGGGCGCACATCGACATCGCCGGGCCCAGCTACCACTCCGGCGAGCCGACCGGCTACTGGACCAAGGGCGGCACCGGCGTGCCGGTGCGTACCCTCCTCGCGATGATCGACGACATCGCGGCGGCGGGTTAGAGCGGGCCGCCAGCGGCCTTCTTGCGGCGCTCGTTGTAGTCGCGCATCCGCTGCGGATAGCCCACCAGCGCCACGTCGTAGATCGGGATGGCGAGCCGGTGGGCGAACCGCCGCGCGCCCTCCGGGCTGTCGACGCGCCGCCGGGTCCACTCGCCGTCGTGGGCGATCAGCAGGACGGTCGTCTCGGTCACCGTCGTCCGCGGCTCGATGAACGCCTCGACCCCGCGACGCGAACGGACAAACTCCTCAAGATGGTCGAGATCGGCACGATTCGCCGAACGATGACCGGGCGCGCCTCCGGGCTCCTTGCGCCGACGAAACCAGGCCACCGAACAGTCTCCCTTCCATCGAATGCGGCAAGCGTACTTCTGGAGGACGTGGCGTTGGGCACCTCAGTTACGCGGGCTATCTCCACAAGTGACAAGATGGCCGAGGGTTTCTAGCGGATCGGGAGACTGCATATGAGCGGCGAGACCTTCGACGTGGTGATCCTCGGAGGCGGCAGCGGCGGCTACGCCACCGCGCTGCGAGCCGCACAACTAGACCTTTCGGTCGTCCTCATCGAAAAGGACAAGCTGGGCGGGACGTGCCTGCACCGCGGCTGCATCCCCACCAAGGCGCTGCTGCACGCCGGTGAGGTCGCCGACCAGACCCGCGAGTCCGAGGCGTTCGGCATCAAGGCCGAGCTGATCGGCATCGACATGGCCGGCGTCAACGCGTACAAGGACGGCGTGGTCGCCAAGCTCTACAAGGGTCTGCAGGGCCTCGTCAAGAGCGCGAAGATCACGTACGTCGAGGGCCACGGCCGCCTCGTCGCGCCCAACACCGTCGAGGTCGACGGCCAGCGGTACGTCGGGCGCAACGTCGTGCTCGCCACCGGGTCGTACTCGCGGACCCTGCCCGGCCTGGAGCTGGACGGCACGCGGGTGATCTCCAGCGAGCACGCGCTCAACCTGGACCGGGTCCCCGCCTCCGCGATCGTGCTGGGCGGCGGCGTCATCGGCGTCGAGTTCGCCAGCGCGTGGAAGTCCCTCGGCACCGACGTCACGATCATCGAGGCGCTTCCCCGCCTGGTGGCCGCCGAGGACGAAGAGGTCTCCAAGGCGGTCGAGCGGGCGTTCCGCAAGCGCGGCATCGGCTTCAAGACCGGCAAGCCGTTCGAGAAGGTGGAGCACACCGACGCCGGCGTCCGCGTGACGATCGCCGGGGGCGAGACGATCGAGGCCGAGCTCCTTCTCGTCGCCGTCGGGCGCGGTCCGACGACCGCCGATATCGGGTACGAGGAGCAGGGCATCGCGATGGAACGCGGCTTCGTCCTGACCGACGAGCGGCTGCGCACCAACGTTCCCCACGTCTTCGCGGTCGGCGACATCGTGCCCGGCCTCCAGCTCGCCCACCGCGGCTTCCAGCAGGGCATCTTCGTGGCCGAGGAGATCGCCGGCAAGCACCCGGCGCCCATCGACGAGGCGGGCATCCCGCGGGTCACCTACTCCGACCCCGAGGTCGCCTCCATGGGCCTGACCGAGGCGAAGGCCAAGGAGCAGTACGGCGCCGACAAGGTGCAGTCGTACAACTACAACCTGGGCGGCAACGGCAAGAGCCAGATCCTGCGCACCCAGGGCTTCATCAAGCTTGTACGGGTGGCGGACGGCCCCGTCGTCGGCGTACACATGGTCGGCGCCCGGGTCGGTGAGCTGATCGGCGAGGCTCAGCTCATCTACAACTGGGAGGCGTACCCGGCCGAGGTCGCCCAGCTCGTCCACGCCCACCCGACGCAGAACGAGGCGCTCGGCGAGGCTCACCTCGCCCTCGCGGGCAAGCCCCTGCACGCGCACGCCTGACCCACAGTTACCGCGGAGCCATAAGGAGTTCGGAAGATGCCGGTATCGGTCCCCATGCCCCGGCTGGGCGAGAGCGTCACCGAGGGCACCGTCACCCGCTGGCTGAAGCAGGAGGGCGACCGGGTCGAGGTCGACGAGCCGCTGGTCGAGGTCTCCACCGACAAGGTCGACACGGAGATCCCGTCGCCCGCGGCCGGCGTGCTGACCCGGATCGTGGTGCATGAGGACGAGACCGCGGAGGTCGGCAGCGAGCTTGCCGTGATCTCCGGTGAGGAGGAGGGCTCCCCCGCCCCCGCTCCCTCGACCGAGCAGCCCTCGGCCGCCGCCGAGGAGGAGCCCGCTCCCGCGCAGGCCGAGGCGGCCCCGCCGGCCGCGCAGCCCACCGACCAGGACGAGGTGCCCGCGCAGGCGCCGGCCGCCACCGGCGGCACCACCGTGGTACGGATGCCGGCGCTCGGCGAGAGCGTCACCGAGGGCACCGTCACCCGCTGGCTCAAGCAGGTCGGCGAGAGCGTCGAGCTCGACGAGCCGCTGCTGGAGGTCTCCACCGACAAGGTCGACACGGAGATCCCCTCGCCGGCCGCCGGCACGATCCTGGAGATCAAGGTCGCCCAGGACGAGACTACCGACGTCGGCGCCGAGCTGGCCGTGATCGGCTCGACGGGGGCCGCACCGGCCGCCGCGCCCGCGCCGGCACCCGCTCCAGCCGCGGCACCCGCTCCTGCTCCCACGCCCGCCCCGGCACAGCCCGCGGCGCCCGCCGCGGAAAGGCCCGCTCCCGCTCCCGCTCCCGCGGCCGCGCAGGCCAACGGCGGGGACGGCGCGTACGTGACCCCGCTGGTCCGCAAGCTGGCGAGCGAGCACGGCGTCGACCTGTCGGCGCTCAACGGCACCGGCGTCGGCGGCCGCATCCGCAAGCAGGACGTGCTGGAGGCCGCCGAGAAGGCCAAGGCGGCCGCCGCCGCGCCCGCTCCGGCGCCGGCCCAGCCGCAGGCCGCCGCGGCACCCGCGCCCGCCAAGGCCGAGCCGAGCCCGCTGCGTGGCCGTACCGAGAAGCTGACCCGTACCCGGATCTCGATCGCCAAGCGGATGTTCGAGTCGCTGCAGACCTCCGCGCAGCTCACCACCGTGGTCGAGGTCGACGTCACGAAGATCGCCCGGCTGCGCCAGCAGGCCAAGGCGAACTTCCAGGCGCAGCACGGCGTGAAGCTGTCGTTCCTGCCGTTCTTCGCGGTGGCGGCGGTCGAGGCGCTGCGCCGGTACCCAATCGTCAACGCCTCGCTCGACCTGGACGCCGGCACGGTGACGTACCCGGAGGGCGAGCACCTGGGCATCGCGGTCGACACCGAGCGCGGGCTGCTGGTGCCGGTGATCCGGGACGCCAGCGACCTCAACCTCGCGGGCCTGGCCCGGCGGATCGCCGACCTGGCCGAGCGCACCCGCACCAACAAGATCAGCCCGGACGAGATCTCCGGCGCGACCTTCACGCTCACCAACACGGGCAGCCGCGGCGCCCTCTTCGACACGCCCATCGTGCCGAAGCCGCAGTCGGCGATCCTCGGCACGGGCGCGGTGGTCAAGCGGGCGATCGTGGTCGACGACCCCGACCTCGGCGAGGTCATCACCCCGCGCTCGATGGCGTACCTGGCGCTCTCCTACGACCACCGCATCATCGACGGCGCCGACGCGGCGCGCTTCCTGGCGGCGGTCAAGGAGCGCCTGGAAGCCGGCCACTTCGAAGCGGACCTGGGCCTGGCGTAGCCCCGACCGTGCGAATACTCGTCTCGGGGGCGTCCGGGTTCCTCGGAACCCGGCTTACCAAACGGCTTGCCGAGGGTGGGCATGAGGTCTCGCGGCTCGTGCGGAGGGACGCGCGCGGAGCCGCGGAGATCTCGTGGGATCCCGCGGCGGGGCGGCTCGACCCGGCCGCGGTCGCGCCGTTCGACGCGGTGGTCAACCTCAGCGGCGCGAACGTCGGCGGCTGGCGCTGGACGACCCGTTACAAAGAGGTGCTCCGCGCCAGCCGCGTCGACACGACCGGCACGCTCGCCAGGACCCTGGCCGCGCTGCCCGCGGACGCCCGACCGCGGGTGCTGATCAGCTCCAGCGGCATCAACTGGTACGGCGAGACCGGCGACCGCGTCGCCGACGAGCACTCCCCGCCCGGTGCGGGCTTCCTCGCCGACCTGTGCAAGGTCTGGGAGGCGGCCACCCAGCCGGCACGGGACGCGGGCGTACGCGTGGTCCTGATGCGCAGCGGCCAGGCGATGCACAAGTCCGGCGGCTACCTCAAGCCGCAGATGCTGCCGTTCCGGCTCGCCCTCGGCGGCAAGCTCGGCAACGGCCGGCAGTGGATGCCGTGGATCTCCATGGAGGACTGGCTGGCCGCGGTCGAGTTCCTGCTGGAGCGCGACGACATCGCCGGGCCGGTCAACGTCGTGTCCCCGGATTCGGTGACCAACGCGGAGTTCACCAAGGCGTTCGGTGCGGCCCTGCACCGGCCGACCGTCATGCCGATCCCGGCCTTCGCGCTGCGGGTCGCGCTCGGCGGGCTGAGCGTCGAGGCGCTGGCCAGCGTCCGCGCCAGGCCCGGAGTGCTCATCGACGCCGGCTTCGCCTGGCGCTACCCCGACGTCCGGGAAGCCTTGGCCGCCGCGGTGCGGTAGGGGCACCTCGTCCGCGAGATGCCCCCGTTTTGCGCCTCAGCAGTCGCGCAGTTCGGGCGACTGGTTGCGGATCTGCGCCACCGGCGAGATGAACTCCTGGTACGTCGTGCCGCCGACCGCGGACAGCCTGAAGGCGGCCACCCGGTGGCAGTTCTGGAACGCGAGCTTCACGCCGAAGTGCCGCTCCAGGCCACCCCGGATCGCGTCGCTGGCGAGCGCCCGCAACAGTTGGCCGCGCTCCTTCTCGCTGGGCGGCGGCACGGCGTGGTCGGCGAACTCCCCGTCCGACGCCGCCGATCGGGCGGCCACGTCGGACACGATCGCCCAGGCGTACGGCAGGGACTCGCGCACGCAGGCGACGAACTCGGCGTCGTCGATCTGGCCGCTCTCGGCGCGCTCCAGCAAGGCGGCGGGTACGTCGAGGGACATGAGACTCCTTTGGGTCAGTGGACCATTAGCTGTGGCCCGAGGACGAAATCCGGGTCGACCTGGCCGGCGAGGTCCTCACCGGTCTTGTCGTTGGCCCAGGCGGTCGCGTTGCGCAGGTGAAACTCCACCGCCTGCCGGGTGTAGGTGGCCCAGTCCTTGGCACAAGCATCGACGGCTGTACGCATCGTGTCCAGGGCTTCACGGTTAGCTACTTCGAGCGCGGACAGCGGTTGGGGGCGCCCCCGCTCGGCCGCCTTCACGTACGCCGACCGGCCGAGCCAGGTCAGCAGGTCCGCACCGACGTGCGCGCGCAGGAAGTCCACATCGGACTCGTCGTCCACCTTGTTGCCCACCACGTGCACGCGTACGCCGAAGTCGCGCGCGTAGCCGACGTACTGCCGGTAGACGCCGACGCTGCGCAGCGTCGGCTCGCAGACCAGGAACGTCGCGTCGAAGCGGGTGAACAGCCCCGACGCGAACGAGTCGGCGCCCGCGGTCATGTCCACCACGACGTACTCCCCGGGGCCGTCGACCATGTGGTTGAGCAGCAGCTCCACCGCGCCGACCTTGGAGTGGTAGCAGGCCACGCCGAGGTCCTCGGTCGCGAACGGCCCGGTCACCGCGAGCCGGATCCCGCCGACCTCCCGCACCAGCGCGTCGTAGACCGGGTTGGCCCCGGCGACGGTCAGCAGCCGAGATCCGCGCCCGGGTGGCGTGGTCTTGACCATCGCCTTCGCCGAGGAGATCCGCGGGTTGGTGCCGCGCAGGTACTCCTTGATGTTGGCCAGCTGGTCGCCCAGCGCCGGCAGCAGCACCGCCTCGTCCTCCGGCACGCCGAGCGCCGCGGCCAGATGCTGGTTGATGTCCGCGTCGATGGCGAGCAGCGGCGCGGTGCCGGCCAGATGGCGGGCGAAGAGGGCGGCCAGCGTGGTCTTGCCGCTGCCACCCTTCCCGACTAGAGCGATCTTCATACCTAGGATTGGATGTCATTTCCAATAACCATGCAAGCACTTTCGGGCGTGTCGGTCTGAATTGGTAGGGTGCGGCGCGTGACCCTGACCTCGCCCGTGGCCACCGCGCCCCCCGTTGTGGAGTCTCGGCGGCGCCGGCCGGACGTCGTCGTCGCGCTCGTCGCGCTGGGCCTGGCCGTCCTGGTCACCGGCGGCCTGTGGGCCGACCCCAACCGGGGCGCGATCACGGTCAACTCCAGCGACCAGGCGTTCTTCGAGTGGCTGCTGACGTACGGGGCGCACGCGGTCACCCACGGGGAGAACCCGCTCTTCACGTACCTGATCAACGTGCCCGACGGGGTGAACCTCGCGGTCAACACCTCGATCACCGTGTACGCCGTGGTGTTCGCCCCGCTCACCCTGCTGGCCGGGCCACAGTGGTCGTTCCTGGTCATCCTGACCCTCAACCTGGCCGCCACCGCGTACGCCTGGTACCTGCTGATGTCCCGCGGCTTCCGGCTGGGCCCGGTCGCGGCGGCGGTGGGCGGGCTGTTCTGCGGCTTCGCGCCCGGCATGGTGTCGCACGCCAACGCCCACCTCAACTGGACCGCCGGCTGGCTCGTGCCGCTGGTCGTATGGCGGGTGTTCGCGCTACGCGGCCCGGACCGGTGGCTGCGCAACGGCCTGATCCTCGGCGTACTGGTCGCCATGGCGTTCTCCATCGCCGCCGAAGGGCTCTTCTTCACCGCGCTCGCGTGCGGCGCCTTCCTCGGCGTGTGGGCCCTGTCGCAGCGGGACGAGGCCCGGGCGGCGCTGCCCGCGTTCTGGCGCGGGCTGGCGGTCACCGCCGCGGTCGCGCTCGCGCTCCTGTCGTACCCCTTGTGGTTGCATTTTTTCGGGCCGCAGCGCTTTCACGGCACCGGTTTCGACCCGACGGTCCACAACGAGGATCTCGCGGCGTTCGGCGCCTTTCCGGACCGGTCGCTGGCCGGCGCGGCCGGCCTGGGCACGAACCTGGCGCCCAACCCGACCGAGGAGAACTCCTTCTTCGGCGTTCCGCTGCTGATCCTGGCCGTGGCCTGCTTCGTGCTGCTATGGCGTGGCGCCTCCGTGGCGCGGCGGGCCACGCTGCGCGCGCTGGCCATCACCGCCGGCGTGTTCTTCGTGCTGTCGCTCGGGCCGAAGCTCAAGGTGTTCGAGCAGCACACCGAGATCCCCCTGCCGTACCAGCTGCTGGGCGGGCTGCCGGTCTTCAACGCCGCGCTGCCGGCCCGGTTGGCGCTCGTGGTGATCCCCCTGATCGGCCTGCTGCTGGCGTACGCGCTGGACGCCCTGCCGTCCCGCCGGCTGGGGGTGGCCTTTGCGGTCGCTCTGCTCCCCCTCGTCCCCGTGCCGCTGCACACCACGGTGTACGAGCCGATCCCGCGGTTCTTCACCTCCGGCACGTGGCGGCAGTACGTCACCGAGGGCGGTGTCCTGGCACCCGTGCCGCCCACCTCCGACGTGCTGCCCGACGGCCAGCGCTGGCAGACGTACGCGCTGTCGCACGGGCAGGGCGAATTCGCGATCCCGGCCGGGTTCTTCCTCGGCCCGGGCGGCCCGGACGGCAAGGGGCGCATCGGCCCGGTCCCGCGCCCGTCCGCCGAGCTGCTCTTCCAGGTGGCCCAGACCGGGCAGGTCCCGCCGATCACCGACGCCGACCGCGCGGCCGCGCGGGAGGACCTGCGCTACTGGAACGCCCAGGTGGTGGTGCTCGCCGACCAGGTGCACGGGGCCAAGTTCGCGGTCGACCAACCGGCCCTGCTGCGCGCCACGACCGAGCTGCTCGGCCCGCCCGTACGCGTCGACGACGTGTGGCTCTGGCGCGGCTAAGTCGACCGTGTCGCCCGGCGACACGCCGACCAACTCCTTGATCGCGGTCGCCGGGGCAGCCGGATGCCACCTCCCCATGTCAGCCTGTCAGTAGACAGACGGCGAGGGGAGGTCGTCCACAGTGGACCAGGTGAAGAACGACGACGAATTCAAGCGAATCGCGCTTCACCAACTGATCGAGAAGGACCGGCAGATGATCACAAAGTACGAGGAGGGCATGGCGCACTATCACCAACGCATCGAGACGTCGCAGTATGAGATCGGACGGCTAGACGAAAGGTTGGGCTGATGGCGTCCTGGGAGCAGGTGCGCGAGCACCTCAAGCAGATCGAAGACTTCCTCGTTGCCGACCGCGACGGTGAGATCGCCGAGGCAGAGCGGGAGGCGGCCGCAGCCGCTTCCCGGGGCGACGAGTGGTGGCGCAAGTTCTACGAGGACCGACTTGGCCGGCTCAAGGGGCACCGGTTTAGTTGGGAGACGGAGCGGGACACCGCCTGACGGATGACGTGACCATCGACACGGGGCGTGGACCGACCGGTACGGGTTTACGCTGGTTGGCGTGACTAAGGCACTGACACGGCTGCAAGCGCGGTACCTCGGGCGCATCGACTACCTGGCGGCGTGGGACGAGCAGCGGCGGCTACACGCGGCGGTGGTCGCGGGCGACGAGCCCGACACCGTGCTCCTGCTGGAGCACCCGAGCGTCTACACCGCCGGCAAGCGCACCGAGCCGTGGGACCGCCCCGTCGACGGCACCCCCGTGATCGACGTCGACCGCGGCGGCAAGATCACCTGGCACGGGCCCGGCCAGATCGTCGGCTACCCGATCGTCAAGCTGCCCGACCCGATCGACGTCGTGGCGTACGTGCGCCGCACCGAGCAGCTCCTCATCGACGTGTGCGCCGAGTTCGGCCTCGCCACCACCCGCATCGACGGGCGCAGCGGGGCCTGGATCCCCGCCGACGACCGCGGCCCCGACCGCAAGGTGGGCGCGATCGGCATCCGGGTGTCGCAGGGCGTGACCCAGCACGGCTTCGCCCTGAACTGCGACAACGACCTGTCGGTGTACGACCGGATCGTCCCGTGCGGCATCCGCGACGCCAGCGTCACCTCGATCAGCGCCGAACTGGGCCGGCCCGTCACCATCACCGACGCCCTGCCGGTCGTCGAGCGCCACCTGGAGACCCTGCTCACACCGTAACGGCCCACGGGTGAGGGCTGTCCGCCTCCGCCCCACGCACGGACCCCACGCCCCACACGTCGCCGCGCCCTTCGCCGCCGCGCCCCCGCTCGCCGCCGCCCCGCTCGCCGCCGCCCCCGCTCGCCGCCGCGCCCCCGCGCGTCGATCAAGGACTATCCCGCCGATCAAGGACGAACGGCCGCGCTTTGATCTCCAAACCACGACCATTTGCCCTTGATCGACGCAGAAGCCCTTGATCGACGCACGCCCCGCACAGCGCGCGGCACCACACACCGCCCCGCCCACCGCACCCCACGCATCGCGCGTCGCCGCGCGTCGATCAAGGACTATCCCGTCGATCAAGGGCGAACGGCCGTGCTTTGATCTCCGATCCACGACCATATGCCCTTGATCGACGCACAAGTCCTTGATCGACGCACACCGCGCACCGCGCACACCGCACACCGCACACCGCACACCGCGCACAGTGCGCGCCGCGCACAGCGCGGCGAGGAGCGGGAGCGGGCGGCGAGCGCGGGCGTGGCGTTATGGGGTTAGGCGGTGGCGGTCCCTCGGGAAGGCGGCGACCTCGCGGACGTTGCCGGCACCGGTCAGCCGAGCCACGAAGCGCTCCAGCCCGATCGCGAACCCGCCGTGCGGGGGCATGCCGTGCCGGAACGTCTCCACATAGGACGCATACGGCTCGATCGGCTCGCCGCGCGCGGCCAGCGCCGCGACGTAGTCCTCGTACCGGTGCAGCCGCTGCCCGCCGGTGACCAGCTCGACACCGCGGAAGAGCAGGTCGAACCCGTTCGAGTACGCCGGACGCCCCGGCTCGGGGTGGGTGTAGAACGGCCGCTTCGCCATCGGGTAGCCGGTCACGAACACGAAGTCCGACCCGTGCTCGCGCAGCGCCCACTCCCCCACCGCGCGCTCGTGGGCCGGCGCGAGGTCCGGTTCGTCCAGCGGAGCCCCGGCGATCTTCAGGGCCTCGGTGAAGTGCACGTCGGGGATCTGCGCCGGCATGGCCGCGGTCGCCCCGGTCGCCGCCACCATTCCCGCCAGCACCTCGTGCAACACCGCCATCACGTCGCGGTGGTCGTCGACGAAGCCCAACTCGGCGTCCAGCGAGGTGTACTGCGCCAGGTGCCGGCCGGTGTCGTGCGGCTCGGCGCGGAAGACCGGGCCGACCTCGTAGACGCGTTCGAGGACGCCGACAAGCATCTGCTTGTAGAACTGGGGTGACTGCGCCAGGAACGCCGGCCGTCCAAAGTAGTCGATCGCGAAGACGTTCGCCCCGCTCTCGGTTGACGAGGCGACGATCTTCGGGGTGTGCACCTCGACGAAGCCGAGTCGGTCCAGTGTGGACCGGAAGCCGGCCACCGCGGCGGCCGATGCGCGCAACGCCGCGGTCCGGCTCGGGTGCCGCAGGGACAGCGCCGCGTGGTCGAGCTGGGTCGGCAGGGTCGCCGCCAGCTCCGGCCGGAAGAGGTCGAACGGCGGGGGTACGGCGGGTGCGCCGAGCAGTCGTACCGTGGGCTCGACCACCTCGACGCCTGCGGGCGCGGCACTGTTTGCCGCGACCGTGCCGGTGACCTCGACGACGGTCTCCTCGGTCAGCTCTTCGAGCTGGGCCCGTACGTCCGGCGCGGTGACCACGACCTGGCTGAGCCCGGCGGCGTCCCGCACGATGAGGAACGCCACCGTTTTGAGCAGTCGCCGGCGGTGCACCCAGCCGGCAAGCCGGACGGGAGCGCCCACCTGGGCACGGAGTTGGGTGGAAAGGATGCGTTGCATTCGGCACCTCCTCGTCGATCGCGCAACGCGATCCCCTGACGGGCGCGGGCGAGTGGGGAACTCGCGGTGCCACCGCGCCTTCGCCCCCAAGGAGGGGCCTCTTTCAACACAACGGCTCGGGAGTGTCTTCGCGCCCCGGCGCCGGGCCATCCTCACAGCTAACGATGGCTCTCTCCGCCGGCGGATCGGGGCGTTACTCGGTTCCGTCGTCGCCGTCGACCGGACGCTATCAGGCAATATCGGTGGCCGGCATCACATTAACCCTGGCGTGAGGCTCGTCGCCTAGTGTTCATGCGTGACCACGGTAAGCGTAGGCTCGGATCCGTGACCATCGCTCCCGAGGGACGGCGCTTGCTGCGCATTGAGGCGCGCAACGCGGAGACGCCGATCGAGCGCAAGCCGCCGTGGATCAAGGTCAAGGCCAAGATGGGCCCGGAGTACACCGAGCTGCGCGGCCTGGTCCAACGCGAGGGCCTGCACACGGTGTGCCAGGAGGCCGGCTGTCCCAACATCTACGAGTGCTGGGAGGACCGCGAGGCCACGTTCCTCATCGGCGGCGACCAATGCACGCGACGGTGTGACTTCTGCCAGATCGACACCGGAAAGCCGGCCGAGTTCGACGCCGACGAGCCGCGCCGGGTGGGCGAGTCGGTGGCCACGATGGGCCTGCGTTACGCGACCGTGACCGGCGTCGCCCGCGACGACCTGCCGGACGGCGGCGCCTGGCTGTACGCGGAGACCGTGCGGCAGATCCACAAGCTCCAGCACGGGTGCGGCGTCGAGCTGCTGATCCCGGACTTCAACGGCGACCCGGTGCAGCTCGGCGAGGTCTTCGACGCCCAGCCCGAGGTCCTGGCCCACAACGTCGAGACGGTGCCGCGGATCTTCAAGCGGATCCGGCCGGCGTTCCGCTACGAGCGCTCGCTCGACGTGCTGACCCAGGCTCGGGCCGCCGGGCTGGTCACCAAGTCCAACCTCATCCTCGGCCTGGGCGAGGAGCGGCACGAGGTGTCCCAGGCGCTGCGCGACCTGCACGCGGCCGGCTGCGAGCTGATCACGATCACGCAGTACCTGCGGCCGACCCCGCGGCACCACCCGGTGGAGCGCTGGGTCAAGCCGGAGGAGTTCGTGGAGTTCAAGGAGGAGGCCGAGCAGATCGGCTTCGCCGGGGTGATGAGCGGGCCGCTCGTGCGCTCGTCGTACCGCGCCGGGCGGCTCTACCAGCAGGCGCTGGCCGCCCGCGAGGCTTAGGCCCCGCCGCCGTCGAGCAGGCCCAACCGGCGGGCCACCGCGGCCGCCTCGACCCGGTTGGCCACTTCCAGCTTGGCGATGATCCGGGACACGTGCACGCTCGCCGTCTTGGGTGAGATGTAGAGCTGCTCCGCGATCCGCCGGTTGCTGAGGCCGTCGGCGACCAACCGCAGCACCTCCTGCTCACGGACCGTGAGCAGCTCCGGCTCGGCCGGCATCGAACGGCTGGACAGCCGCAGCCCGACGCGGCGGGCCAGCGTGGCCAGATCCTCCCGCAGCGGCGCGGCTTCCAGGTCGGCGGCGATGCAACCGCACTCCTCGACCGCCTCGCCCGCGCCGGCCCGGTCGCCCGCCGCGGCGGCGGCCTGCGCGAGCCCCAGCAGGGCCAGGGCCAACGCGTACGGCTGGCCGTCGGCGCGCCACGCGGCCACGGCTTCGCGCCACGCCGGCAGCGCCTCGGGCCCGGTCGCCAGCGCGGCTCGCACCTGGGCGGCGTAGGCCAGCTCCGCCGGGTAGGTCGCCTTGAGCGTGCCGGCCGTGATCCGCACATGGTCGGCCAGCGACTGGTGGCCCGCGACGGTAGCGGCCTGGGCGGCGGCGAGCAGCAGCGGCCACGCGTACCGCTGGTAGTCGGCGACCCCGTCCACGGCGAGCGCCGCCTCCGCGGCCTCCACCGCGCCACCGCGATCACTTGCCGCCAGCGCCGCCAGGATCCGCAGCTCGTGCAGTGGGATCGCGAGCTGCGGGTCGAGGTAGGCGCGGCCCTGGAAGCTCAACGCCCGGGCGATCAGCTCGCCGGCGCCGGGATGGGCACGGGCGAGCCGGAGCCGCGAACGGATCAGCAGCCAGTGCAGGCCCAGCGTGCCGGGCGGGTCGATCCGGGCGGTCTCGGCGGAGAGCGCGTCGGCCTCGTCCCACCGACCCAGCGCCACCAGCGCCTCGGCCTGGTTGGACAGCACGAACGCGCCCTTGGAGCGGCTGATGCCGATCCGCTTGGCCTCCAGCGTGCCCTCGCCGGCGACCCGGGCCGACTCGGCGTAGTCGCCGATCTCGAACAGCGCGTCGGAGATGTTGACCAGGCAGTGGACCAGGCGGTCGTGCTCGCCGGCCGACCGCGCGATCTCCTCGGCCCGGCGCATCTCGGCGATGCCGGCCTCGACGGAGATCTGCCGGCTGCACACCCGGCCGAATGTGAGCGTGGCGGTCGCCCACGCCCCCGCGTCGCCCAGGGCCTCGGCGCCGGCCATCGCCTCGCGGGCGATCCGTGCGCCTTCTTCCAGGTCGATCCGCCCGAGGTGGCTGGCGATGTCGGCGAGCAACTGCACCCGGTCGGGCTCCTCCGGCAGGTCGCGGACCAGCTCGTACGCCTGGCGCAGCTCGGCCACGCCGTCGCTCTTGCCGAGCAGGCGGATCAGCTTGCCCCGCCCCTCCAGCAGCTTTGCCGCCCGCAGCGGCTCGGCGGCCTTGTCGACCTCGGCCAGCGCGGCCCGGGTCAGGCTCATCGCGCGGTGGTAGTCGCCCGCCACGTACGCCGCGAAGACCGTCTGCTCCACCAGGGCGAGATGGTCCATGCCCAGGCGCTCGGCCGCGTCGGGGACCTGCTCCCACAGCTCCAGGACGCGCTCGAGGAGCCGGCTCTGCTCCGCGTACGCGTAGCGCTTGGCGGCCGCCGTGGCCGCGAGGGCGGCCGAGGTGAGCGCCTTGGGGTGGTCGTGCGCCGAGAACCAGTGGTGGGCGATCTCCGCGGGCGCGCGCTCGGCGCCGACGAGCTGCGGTCGGGCCTCGATCGCCGCCGCGTAGCGGGCGTGCAGCCGGGCGCGCTCGCCGGGCAGCGAGTCCTCGTGGACGGCCTCACGCACCAGGGCGTGCCGGAACTCGTAGCCGCCCTCGTAGTCGGCCACCACGAGCTGGGCGGCGACCGCCGTACGGAGCGCGTCCTCCAGCGCCGCGTCGGGCACGTCGGCGACCTCGGCGAGCAGGTCGTGGCCGATCCGGGTGCCGCCGGCAGCCGCGATCCGCAGCACCCGCTGGGCCTGGTCGGGCAGCCGGTCGACCCGGGCGAGCAGCAGGTCGCGCAGGGTGCCGGGCAGGTCGGAGCAGCCCTCCGGGCCGGTGGTGGCGGCCAGCTCCTCGACGAAGAACGGGTTGCCCTGGGCCCGGTCGTGGACGTTGTCGACAAGCTTCGGCCGGGGCTCCTCACCCAGCAGATCCGTCAGCATCTCCGCGGTGCCGTCGCGGTCGAGCCGGTCGAGATCGACCCGCTCCACGCCGCGGGCCCGGTCGAGCTCCGCGAGGAACGACCGCAGCGGGTGCCCGCGGTGCAGCTCGTCCGACCGGTACGTGCAGACCAGCAGCGCCTGGGCGGTGCGGGCCGAGCGGACCAGGAAACCGATCAGGTCACGGGTGGACTTGTCGGCCCAGTGCAGGTCTTCGACGATCAGCACCAGCGGACGCTGCTTGGCCAGCCGCCCGAAGAGCCCGGACACCAGCTCGAAGAGGTAGGCCCGGTTGGCGTCGACCAGCCCTTCCGGCCCGGCCGGACCCAGCTCGGGCAGGAGCCGGGCGAACTCGTGCTCGTGCCCGTCGAACGCGCCCGGCCCCTCGTGGCGGAGCAGGTCGCGCAGCGCGGCGACGAACGGAGCGAACGGCAGCCCTTCCTCGCCCAGCTCAAGGCACTGGCCGGTGAGCACCCGCACGCCCTCGCCCCCGGCCAGCCGCCGGAACTCCTCGACCAGCCGGGTCTTGCCGATCCCGGCCTCGCCGCCGAGCAACACCGTCGTCGGCTCGTCGCCCCGCGCGCGCTTGAGGGCGTCGCGCAGGGCGCCAAGGTCGGCGTCGCGGCCGACGAGGACGGAACTGCTGGCGCGGGCGGTCACGAGATCGAGCATGCCACGACCCTCCGACAGAACCTCAATGATTAAGCGCTCGGCCCAACGACGTACCCCTCAGGGCATGGCCGGGGCCCGGGTGGCGGCGCCCCCGTGCCGCCGCGCACCCCGCGGCCACCAGCGCCGGCCGCCGTGGCGTGCGACGGCCCGGGCCAGGCGGACCCGCTCGGCGTCGGCGTGCAGTTCCTCGCTGCGCAGGTGATGCAGGGTCAGGGCGGAGTGAACATCGACGTACATTGCGGGCTCCTTCGCGAACACAGCGGATCTGACGTTGACTGTCCGCGCGAAGGTCCCCGGCCACATGAGTGCGATGCCCGATCTCTGCGCCTGCGGGGTCCTTACTCCGGGGTCATACGACCGCCGCGGGCTCGTAAGGTACTTACCCCTTAGACTGCGGGGCATGGCAAAACCCGAGGAGAAGGTCTCATTCGGCCAGCGGCTGAAGCAGATCGGGATGGTGTTCTCGTTCACCGCCAAACGCGACAAGTGGTTCGTTCCGCTGGTCGCCGGGGCGGTGTTGATCCCGATCGCGCTCACGTTCGTGGCGGTCGTCTCCTGGGGCTGGCTGTGGCTGCCGGTGGGCATCCTGCTCACCTTGCTGGCCGTCTTGATCGTGCTCAACCTACGCTCCAACGCCGCGATGATGAACGCCGCGGAGGGCCAGCCCGGGGCGGCCGCACAGCTCCTGGAGAACATGCGCGGCGACTGGCGGGTGACCCCGGCGCTGAGCTCGACCACCCAGATGGACATGGTGCACCTGGTGATCGGGCGCCCCGGCGTGATCCTGCTGGCCGAGGGCAACCCGCAGCGCGTCCGCAGCCTGCTGGGCCAGGAGAAGCGGCGGCTGGCGAAGGTCATCGGCAACGCCCCGCTGTACGACTACGTCGTCGGTCAGGGCGAGGACGAGCTGTCCATCCGCAAGCTCCGGATGACGCTCATGCGCCTGCCCCGCAACCTGTCCGGCAAGGACGTCAACGCGCTCGACAAGCGGCTGACCGCGCTGTCCGCCCGGCCCGCCTGCCGAAGGGCGCCATCCCGAAGGACATGCGCCCTCCGAAGGGCGCCTTCCGCCAGATGCGCGGCCGCTGAGCCGCGGCCGCCTGACCGGCAGCCGCGGCAGCAACAGCACCGCTAGAACGGCAGCCGGAGCCCCAGCCGCCCACCGACCGGGGCGTTCCACTCGCGGATGAGGCCCAACTCGGCGTCCGACAGCGCCCGGCGGTAGACGCGCACCTCGTCCAGCGAGCCGCGGAACCGGTCGGCGCCGTCCACCCGCTGTCCGATGTGGATGCCCTGCACGCCGAACTCCTTGCCGGCCGTCACCGAGCCCGGCGGCGCCACCGCGCCGGCCACCTCGACGCCGTCGACCAGCAGGGCCAGCCGGCCGGCCGCCCGGCGCAGCGCGACGTGGTGCCACGCGCCGTCGTTGTACGACCCGGTCGAGGCCACGGTGACCGTGAACCGGTCGACCACCATCAGCGCCCGGATCCGGTTGCTCGCCGGCTCGGCCCGCAGCCACACCTGCGGCGTGGTGCCGGACCCCATCCGGTACGCCCACAGGATCGCGCCCTGCTTCGTGGTCTCCGCGTATCGGATCCAGGCGGTGAGCGTGAAGTCGTCGGCGCCGAGGTCGATCGAGCGGTCGAACGGCACCTCCACCCGGTCGTCCACCCCGTCCAGAGCCAGGCCCTCGCCGTATCGACCGTCCGTGGTGGCCGCCCCGCCCCGGACGTACGCCTCGTTCCGGTACGGCGACGCGTCCGGCGTCGTCGGCCCCGGCTCCGGCGGCGCCGGGATGCCCGGCGGCGTCCCGTTCGGGGTGTCCAGGTACGCCTCGTTGAAGCGGGCCCAGCGGATGCTCTCGTACGGCGTGGACACGCCGGCCTCGTAGTACAGCGCGGCCTCGTCGCCGTCCAGCCGCACCATGTCCGAGTAGGCCGTCGCCCCCAGTAGAAGACCTTCCCCTGCTGCCACGTCTCCCAGCTGCGCCCCTCGTCGTACGAGGACCGGATGCTCGCCACCTCGCGGGCGGCCGGATGGGCCGGCGCGGAGAAGAGGATCCGCCCGGAGTCGAAGCGCAGCAGCGAGCCCTGCACGTCCGGCATGGCCAGCTTGGGCAACGTCCGGAACGGCTTGTCGAACGTCGCGCCGCCGTCACTGCTGATCGCGTACGCCCGGCTGCCCGGCTCGGTGCCCCGCTCCCGGGCCAGCGCGTAGATCCGGCCGTCCTTCAGCTCGACGACGGTGACCTCCTGCGCGATGACGCCACCGTCGTCGCGGAACGTCTCCGCACCGATGTGCCACGTCTCACCGGCGTCGTCGCTGTAGAGCAGGTGCGTGCCGTAAACGTGCTTGCCGACACCGTCGTAGCTCTCGAAGCTCGCGCCGACGACCAGCCGGCCGGCGTGCTTGCCGCGGGTGAGCTGGATGCCGTGCATCGGGCCGGTGGCGTACCAGAAGTTCCACTCCGGACGCTTCGCCTCGGTCAGTTCGCGCGGCGCCGACCAGGTCGCCCCGTTGTCGTCGCTCACCTGGACGTACGGGTCGCGGTCGCACCCGTTGGGGCAGGGCGCCGGCCCATTGTGCGTGGTCACCACGACCACCCGCCCGGTCCGCCGGTCCACAATGGGCACCGGGTTGCCGTGCGTGCTGCCGTTGCCTTCGGAGACCACCTGTAGCGGGCCCCACGTACGGCCGCCGTCGGTGGAGCGGCGCAGCACGAGGTCGATGTCCTCGTCGTCGCCGCAGTCCTTGACCCGCCCTCGGCAAAGGCCAGGACCGTGCCGTCCGTGGCCCGTACCACCGCGGGGATCCGGAAGCAGGCGTACCCGAAGGTGCGCTGCTGGTAGATGACCTGTTCGTCGACGAACGGCGCCGGTTCGTCCGCGAAGGACGCCGGTGAGGTAGCCGGGACCGGGTTGACCAGCAGCAGGAGGGCGGCGAGCGCGCGCATCAGATCAGCCCTCCCGCCGCCAGGTACTTGCCCACCCGGGCGGTCTCGTCCTCGTCGAGCGGTATCTGCGGCGGTGCGGTGGTCGGGTGGTCGATGACGCCGCGCAGGTGCAGCGCCGCCTTGAACGCACCCAGGGCGGACGAGCTGCCACCCATCCGGGTGCCGCCCACGGTCACCAACTCGAAGAGGTGGAACAGCCGTTCCTGCTCGGCGCGGGCGGCGGCCCAGTCACCGGCGCGGGCCGCCCGCACCAGCCGTACGTAGCCATGCGGGTCCACATTGCCCAGTCCGGGCACGACGCCGCTGGCGCCCATCCACAGTGCTGAGTCCACGGTCAACTCCGATCCGGTGAGAACGCTGAAGTCCGCGATGTCGGCCCGCTCCCGCCGGCCGAGGATGACGGCGCGCAACCCGCCGTCGTCGCCGCTGGAGTCCTTGACGCCGGCCAGCACACCCTCGGCGGCCAGGTCGAGCACCAGGTCCGTGCCGAGCTTGGTGTGCACCGACACGGGCAGGTCGTACGCGTAGAGCGGCCGGCCGGCGCGTGCCGCGATGGCCCGGAAGTGGGCCCGGATCTCGGCCGGATGGGTGCGGGCGTAGAACGGTGCGGTCGCCACGATCGCGTCCACGCCCGCCGCGACCGCGGTGTCCACGTGGTCCAGCACCCGCGGCGTGGTCATGTCGATGACGCCGGCGAGCACCGGCACCTGCCCGGCCACGTGACCGACCACAGTGTCCAGTACGACCTTCCGGTGCCGGTCCGGCAGGAACGCCACCTCGGAGGTGGAGCCCAGCAGGAAGAGCGCGTCCACGCCGCCCGCCACGAGGTGGTCCACCAGCCGGGTCAGCGAGCCGGTGTCGACCTCGTACGACGGGGTCAGCGGCGTACACACCGGTGGGATGACGCCGGTGAGGGCGGTGTTGGTCATGAACTCTCCAAACCGGACGCGACAACAGCCTCGTCGATCAACTCGCGGTCGGTGGCCCCCTCGACCACCGGGTGGTAACAGCGGACCGCTCCTGGCGCGGGCATCTCCGTCGCGCACACGTCGTCGGCCCGCCAGCAGCGGGTCCTAAAGGGACAACCACTGGGCGGCCGGGTCGCCGACGGCACCGGGCCCACCAGCGGGATCGGGTCGATCGGGTGCAGCAGCCCCGGCGTGGCCGAGAAGAGTGCCCGGGTGTACGGGTGCCGCGCCTGGTGCGGCACCGCGTGTGCCGGCGTCTCCTCGACGATCCGGCCGAGGTACATCGTGATGACGCGGTCACTCATCCGCCGCACCGTCTGGATGTCGTGCGAGACGAAGACCAGCGCCAGCCCGAGCTGCTCCTTCAGGTCCAGCAACAGGTTGAGGATCTGCGCCCGCACCGACACGTCGAGCGCGCTGGTGGGCTCGTCGGCGACCAGCAGATCCGGCTCCAGCGCCAGCGCGCGGGCGATCGCCACGCGTTGCCGCTGCCCGCCGGAGAGCTGCCCGGGGAGCAGGTCGGCGGCGCTGGCCGGCAGGCCGACCTGGGCGATCAGCTCGCGTACCCGGTCCTCCCGCTGCCGGGGCGTACCGCGCCGATGCACGTCGAGCGGGTCCCGCAGCACCTGCCGTACGGGCAGCCGGCGGTTCAGCGCGGTGGACGGATCCTGGAAGATCATCCCGACGCTGGCGCCAATCAGGCGGCGGCGGGGGAAGTCCGGAAGGGAGGCGATGTCCTGCCCGTCGAAGGTGACCGTGCCGGCCGTCGGCCGCTGGAGTCCCACGAGGACCTTCGCGAGCGTGGTCTTGCCACACCCGGACTCGCCGACGATGCCGACCGTCTCGCCGCGGGCGATGGACAGGCTCGCGCCGGTGAGCGCGTACACGCGGTCGCGCCGGAAGAGCCCACCGGAGCGTGCCTTGTGCACCACGTGCACATCGGACAGTTCGATGAGGACGCGCTCGCTCATGCCGCACCTACCAGCTCGGTCGCCGGGTGGTGGCAGGCCACCTCATGAAGAAGCTCGCCGGCCAAGGGTGGAGCCGCGCTACGGCAGACATCCGTCGCCATCGGACAGCGGTCCGCGAAGCGGCAGCCGGCCGGGAAGTCGGCCGGCGACGGCACCACGCCGCGGATCTGGGTGAGCCGCGGCGCCGCTGACTCCAGCGACAGCACGGCCCCGAGCAGGCCGCGGGTGTAGTGGTGGGCCGGCGAGCCGACGAGCGACGCGGTGACGCCCGTCTCCACGATCTGGCCGCCGTACATCACCGCGACCCGGTCGGTCACGTCGGACACCAGGGCCAGGTCGTGCGAGACCAGGATGAGCGCGAACCCCAACTCCTCGCGCAGCCGCAGCAGCAGTTCGATCACCTGCGCCTGCACGGTCACGTCGAGCGCGGTGGTCGGCTCGTCGGCGACGATCAGCTTGGGGTTGCGGGACAGGGCCATCGCGATGAGCACCCGCTGCCGCTGCCCGCCGGACAGCTCATGCGGGTACGACGAGAGCGTGCGCGCCGGGTCCAGGCCCACCATCTCCAGCAGTTCGGTCGCCGTACGCCGGCCACCGCGCCGGACCACCTGCTTCAACTGGGCCCGGATCGTCATGGCGGGGTTCAAAGAGGACAGTGCGTCCTGGTAGACCATCGCCATGTCGTGGCCGAGGAGCCGGCGCCGCGCCTTCGCGGACAGGGTCAGCAGGTCTTGGCCATCGAAGCGGATCTCCCCGCGCACCGTGGCGCCGCGCGGTTGCAGGCCCATGATGGTCAGCGCGGTGAGCGACTTGCCGCATCCTGACTCGCCGACCAGCCCGAGCACCTCGCCGGGGCGTACCTCGAACGAGATGCCGTCCACGATGTCCACGCCGTTGTGCCGGTTCTCGAAGCTGATGGAGAGGTCCTTGACAGCGAGCACGGGTGCGCCGGACGGGAGCGGCCGGGCCCTCTCCGCAAGCCGTTGCGCGGCCTCGGCGAGCCCCGGTAGGTCCACCGACACGGGCGGCCCGGCCTCGATCCGGTCCTCGGACCGCACTCGCGGGTCGGGCCGCCGGGATGCGGGCGCCGCCCAGGCGTCCGCGATCCCCTCGGCCAGGATGTTCAGCGACAGCACGGTGACGAGGATCAGCAGGCCCGGGAAGACCGTGGCCCACCAGCCGCCGAGCAGCACCAGGTTCTTGCCGTCCGCGATGACGCTGCCCCAGGACGGGTTGGGCGGGCGCACGCCGGCGCCGATGAACGACAGCGACGCCTCGAACACGATCGCGTCCGCCACCATCACCGTGCAGAAGACCAGCACCGGGGCCGCGCAGTTGATGGCCACGTGCTTGACCAGGATGTGCCAGGTGCGCGCGCCGATCGTCTTCTCGGCGGCCACGTAGTCCTCGCCGTACTGGGACAGCACGTTCGCGCGTACCACCCGGGCCACCGGCGGCGTGTAGAGGAAGGCGATCGCGAACACCAGCACCTGGATGCCGCCGCCGAAGACCGCCACCAGCACCGCGGCCAGCGCGATCCCGGGGAACGCCATGACGACGTCGAGGATCCGCATCATCCCCTCGTCGACCCACTTGGGCGACGCGGCCGCGATCGCGCCCACGGCCGACCCCACGACCAGCGCGAGCGCGGTGGCGCCCAGCCCGATGATCAAAGACCAGCGCGCGCCGTGCAGCAGCCGGCTGAGGATGTCGCGGTTCGCGCTGTCCAAGCCCATCCAGTGGTCGGCCGAGGGAGCGCCGCCGGCGGCTTCTTGGGTGTACGGCGAGTGCGGCGCGATCCACGGTGCGAGCAGCGCGACGACGATGATCGCCAGGAGTACGGCGAGCGCGATCCACGACAGCCTCGAAAACCGCTTCATGAGGCGCTCCGCAGGCGGGGGTTGACCAGGAGGTAGAGGATGTCGACGGCCAGGTTCACGATGACGAACCCGGTCGCGATGGTGAGCACGACGCCCTGCACCACGGCTGGATCGCCGTTCGTCACGCCGTCGATCATCAGTTTGCCCATGCCGGGCAGCGCGAAGATCGTCTCGATGACCACCGCGCCGCCGAGCAGGTATCCGACCCGCAGGCCCAACACGGTCAGCGGGTTGATGAGCGCGTTGCGAAGCACGTTCCGGCCGACCACCACGATCGGCGGCAGGCCGCTGCCGATCGCGGTGCGCACGTAGTCCTTGTCCAACTCCTCGACCATCGACGTACGGACGATCCGGGTGAGCTGGGCCGCGACCGGCAGCGACAGCGCGAGCGCCGGCAACGTCATCGACCGCAGCCACCCGGTGAACGAGTCGGCCGGGTTGATGTACCCGCCGGTCGGGAACCAGCCCTGCTCGACGGCCAGCCACTGGATCATCAGCAGCGCCAGCCAGAACCCCGGTGCCGCCACGCCGCCCAGCGACACCACCCGGATGAGCTGATCCGGCCAGCGGTCCCGGAAGATCGCCGCGGTGATGCCCAGCAGCAGCGAGGTCACCACGGCGATACCGAGTCCGAGGAACGTCAGCTGCATCGTCAGCGGCAGCGCGGTGAGCACCGAGTCGAGCACCGGCGCCTTGGTCAGCACGCTCGTGCCCATGTCGCCCTGGAGCAGGTCGCCGACGAAGCCCACGTACCGCACCGGCAGCGGGTCCGTCAGGCCGTTCTCCTCGCGGAACTGCTGGATCTGCTCCTGCGTCGGGTTGGTCCCCTGGAAGTACGCGTACTCCGGCTTGTTGTTCGAGAACCGCATGACGATGAAGACGAACAGGATCACGCCCAGCAGCAGCGGGATGAGGATGAGGATGCGGCGCGCCAGCATCCGGGCGATCACGGCCATAGGCTCAGACCCGCTTGGACTGGAGCAGGTTGATGCCCGGGTACCCCTGCGGCCGTACCCCGGTGATCTTCTTGGCGTCCCAGGCGGTCATCAGCTCGGTGTGCACCACCGGGTACAGCACCGCCTGCTCGGCGATGACGTCGAGGTACTGATGGATCAGGGACAGCTTCTTGGCCTGGTCGGGCTCCTTGGTCGCCTGGTCCATCAGCGCGAAGAGGCTCTTCGCCTCGGCGCTGGCGTCCCACTTCGTGTACTTCATCCAGGAGCCGCCGGCGGTGTAGTTGTAGCGCAGGATCAGGTCGGCGTCGATGCCGAACTGGTTTGGGTTGGAGGCGGCGGCCACCACCTGGTAGTCCTGCGACTGGTCCATCTTGGTGAAGAGCGCGCTGGTGTCCTGCGGCTGCAGCGTGGTCTTGACGCCGATCGCGTTCCACGAGTTGGCGATCGTGGGTAGGCAGTCGGCGATCCAGCTGACGTTGACCGACATCAGCGTGACCGACAGGTTGGTGACGCCCGCCGCGGCGAGCAGCGCCTTGGCCTTGTCCGGGTCGTACGCGTACACCGTCTTGGCCTTGGCGTACGACGGGTTCTGCTCGTTGAGGAAGCTCGTGGACGCCGCGCCGTGGCCCTTGAGCGCGACGTCGATCATCGTCTTGGTGTCGATGGCGTAGAGCAGCGCCTGCCGCACCCGTACGTCGTTGAACGGCGCGTTGCCGGTGTTGAACATGAGGAACATGTGGTTCATGCCCTTGGCGCCCTCGACCGTCAGCCCGGAGCCCTTGAGCTGGTCGATGTTGGCGTACGGGATGTTGTCCGAGATCTGCGCCTCGGCGTGCCCGCCGGAGATCTTCGCGACCCGGGCCGACGCGTCCACGATGGACAGCCAGTTCATCTTCTTGTACGCCGCCGGCCGCGGTCCGTTGTAGTCCGCGAACGCCTCGAAGGTGGTGTTCGACTTCGGGTTGTGCGCGGTCTGCTTGAACGGGCCCGAACCGACGGCCTTGCCGCCCTTCGCCGCGTCCCAGCCGCCCGCCGCGCCGAAGACGTGCTTGGGCAGGATCTTCGCGATCGCCAGCCGGCGCAGCGCGTCCGGGAACGGGAAGTTGAAGACCAACTCGACGCTCGTTTCGTCGACCTTCTTGACCTCCTTGAGCCAGGCCCGGAAGAAGTTGCCGACCAGGACCTTGGCTTCTGGATCCAGGATCCGTTGGAAGGTAAACAGCACGTCGTCGACCGTGACCGGCTGGCCGTCATGCCACTTGGCGCCCGAGCGCAGCGTGAACTTCCACGAGGTCGCGGCGGTGTCGGTGGGCAGCGCGGTGGCGAGCGCCGGGTACGGCTCGCGGGTCACCGGGTCGGTCTCGACCAGCGCCTCGTAGACGTGGTTGATCCCGGCCATCGCGAAGGCGGACGCGGTCTGGGTCGGGTCCCAGCTCTGGTCGTTGCCGTAGCCGATGACGGCCGTCACCAGTTCCTTGTCGCCGTCACCACTGACCGAACCGGTCGAGGCCGGCCCGCTACCACAGGCCGATACGGTGGCCGTAATGCTGGCGGCCGCACCGAGGATCGACCCGTACCGGAGCAGGTCACGGCGGCTCATGGTGCGATATGTCGGGGCGCTCACGGTGCCTCCTAGGCAAAGGTCCACGTCATACATGGGACGTCGGATGTCCTATGACTGGAGAGGAGGCTAGGCCGCGATCGATTCCCGGGTCAAGAGCTTGTTACGGGTATGTTGCGCAAGCTCCTCAAAAGGGCAGCCCTCTTGCCGCCAGGGCGGGTATACGGGAGCCCTCTTGGGGATACGTCCCCAAGAGGGCTGCCCTTTTGGGGCCGGGGCTAGCGGGCGGCGGCGCCGGCGGCCTCGTACGCCTGGCGCAGGGCGGACGCGAACACCTCCAGGGGCTGGGCGCCGGAGATGCCGTACGCCCGGTCCAGCACGAAGAACGGCACGCCGCTCGCCCCGAGTGACCGGGCCGCACGGATGTCTTCCTCGACGTCCTGGGTGTACGCGTCGCCGGTCAGCACCCGCCGCGCCTCCTGCGCCGGGACGCCGACCTCGGCGCCCAGCCGCACCAGCGTCTCCACGTCGTCGAGCGCCTCGCCCTCCATGAAGTGGGCGTGCATGAGCCGCTCGTGCGCCGCCGGCCCGGCGTCGTGCGCCTTGGCCAGGTGGGTCAGCCGGTGGGCGTCGAACGTGTTGACCGACAGGGCGCGGTCGAAGTCGTACGCCAGCCCTTCCTCGGCCGCCACCGACGTGACCCGCGACGTCATCTGGCGCACCTGCGCGGCCGAGGCGCCGAACTTCTTGGCCAGCATGTCGTACGTCGGCTCCCGGACGCCCTTTGGGTGCGAGGGGTCGAGCTGGAAGCTCCGCCACACGACCTCGACCTCATCCGCGTGCTCGAACTCCCCCAGCGCCCGCTCCAGCCGCCGTTTGCCGATGTAGCACCACGGGCAGACGATGTCGGACCACACTTCGACGATCACCAGCAGCTCCCGTCCGTGCAGGCCGCCGCGTCCTCGACGCCGACCAGCACGATCAGCGGCTCGTCCGGGGCGGCCGCCAACTCCGATGAGGGCGAAGGTGGGAGTGAAGGCGGCGGCGCGGCCTTCTCCTCGGCGATGGGTACGCTCATCAAGGGCTCCTTAGTTACTTCCCGTGCGTTACACCATCATCCGCTAGTGCCGGCGCTTTAGTCAGTGTTCCCCATCACTTGATCCACTCGGTGGCGGTGGTGCACTCCCGGAGCGCGTCCGGGTCCGGCGACACGCCCAGCCCCGGCCCGGCCGGCACCCGCACGTGCCCGTTCTCCAGCACGAACGGCTCGGTGATGTCACGCGCGAAGTAGCGGTCGGACGCCGAGGTGTCGCCCGGCAGCGTGAAGTTCGGCAGCGCGGCCAGCGCCACGTTCGCGGCCCGGCCCAGGCCGGTCTCCAGCATCCCGCCGCACCACACGGGTACGCCGTGCGCGGCGCACACGTCGTGCACCCGCCGGGCCTCCAGGTAGCCGCCGACGCGGCCGGGCTTGACGTTCACGATCGCGGCGGCGCCGAGCGCGATCGCGTCCGCCGCCGCGCGGGCCGAGGTAATCGACTCGTCCAGGCACACCGGGGTACGCAGCTGGCGGGCCAGCGCGGCGTGACCGCGCACGTCGTCCTCGGGCAGCGGCTGCTCGATCAGCAGCAGGTCGAACGGGTCCAGCCGGGCGAGGTGCCGGGCGTCGGCCAGCGTGTACGCCGTGTTCGCGTCGACCTGGAGCAGCACCTCGTCGCCGAACCGCTCGCGCACCGCCCGCACGGGCGCCACGTCCCAGCCCGGCTCGATCTTCAGCTTGATCCGCAGATAGCCCTGGGCCAGGTAGCCGGCGACGGCGTCCAGCAGCTCCGGGATCGAGTCCATGATGCCGACCGAGACGCCGGCGGGCACCTCGTCCCGCACCGCCCCGAGGAACTCACCGAACGAGACGCCGGCGGCCCGCAGCTGGGCGTCCAGCAACGCGGTCTGCACCGCCGCCTTGGCCATCGGGTGCCCCTTCACGCGGGCGAAGAGCGGCTCCACGGCGTACCCGTCGGGGCTCGGTATGGACATCGCGGCCGGCACCAGGAAGCGGCGGACGACCTCGGCGGCGCCGTCGACGTATTCGCTGGAGTAGTGCGGGGCGGCCATGGCCACGCACTCGCCCCAGCCCTCGGCGTCCTCGGTGACCGCCCGGACCAGCAGCACGTCCCGTTCGTGCTCGGTGCCGAACGACGTCCGGAACGGACCCACCAGCGGCATCGCGATCCGGCGCAGTTCGAACCCGGTGACCTTCATAGGTGTGCCTCCAGCACGTACCAGCCGTCCTTGGTGATCCCGGCGATCCGGTAGCCCCGGTCCAGCGCCTCGATCATGGCCGCGCGCACCGCGTAGCGCCAGCGCCCGGTCAGGTCCGGGTCGGTCCGGCGCAGCGCCTCCACGTCGGCCGGCACCGCGATCAGCAGGCGCCGCCCGCCCGCCGCCGCCGGCACGGGCGCGCCGCCGTCGCTCCGCCCCAGGACGACGGTGCCGCCCGCCGGATCGACCGCCACGCCGTGCCCCTCGGCAGCGGCCACCACGGCCGGCGAGGTCAGCGCCCAGCGCACGTAGACCCGGTCGCTCACGTCGCCGGTGTTGATGCCGTCGTCCATCAGGCCGTAGAAATCCGGCAGGTACGCCGTGGCCGTCGCGCCGAGCTTGTGCAGATTGAAGTACGCGTTGCGGCGCACGAGCGGGTCGTACGTCCAGCACACCGCGTCGATGTTCCGGTCGAGCGCCCAGGCCCGCTGGTGCAGCTTCATCGCGTACCCGACGCCGCTGCCCTGCCCGCCCGGCTGGACGCCCGCGATGTGCGAGTGCAGGTGGTCCGCCCCGAGGAACGCCACCGCCGCGCCGATCAGGTCGTCGCCCCGGTAGGCACCCACGACGTAGTTGCCCGAGTGGCCGAATGCGCGCATCAACCCCGCGTTGACCAACTGGTCCGCCGAGTCCGCGCCCCACACCTGGCGCAGCAGCTCGGCCGCGGCATGCTGGCTGGGCACGTCCGAAAGCTCCGTGATCCGCACGCCCAGCCGCTCGGCGACGCCGCCGGCCACCACCCACGCCTCGTCGACCAGAGCGCTCATCGGTTCACCCTACGCATGATCAAGGGCGCCCGATGCGGGCGCCCTTGACCGTGTCGACCGTCAGTGGTGTCCGAGCTGGGCCCTGATCTCGCCCGCCGGGTACAGCGAGCTGTGTACGTTCACGTACGTCGCGCCCGCGCGGATCGCGCCGACCAACTCCGTGAACTGCCCCGCCGTGATGCCCTGCCCCACGGGACCGATGACGTCACCGGGCCGGATGGTCCCAGTGACGGTGGCCGGAGCCGCCGGGCACAACTGGGTGCCGGCCGGCCCATTGCCGAGGTTGGTGCAGAGGAAGACGCTGATGCCGCCACTTTGCGCTTTACCCCCAAAGTGAATGTGCGCCTGGGTGACGGTGCCTTCGAGCGTCGCGTAGCTGAGCCGGTAGGTGATCTCCTGCGCCTTCTCGTCGATCTGGACCCGGAGCTGACCCTGCCCGGTCGTGGAGATCACGATCGGGTCCTCCTCGTACCCGGTCAGCCGCTCGTGGAGCGTGTTTCCTGCCCGCGTGTCGCTTCCGCCCGCCATCGCCGCGCTTCCCCCCGCGGCGCCCAGCACCACGGCAGCGACGGCGATCGCCAGTAGTCGCGCATGCTTGATCATCACGTGTTGCCTCCGTCCGTAGACAACGTGCCCTATAGCAGCTCACGCTGCCCCGAACGGCCCGGTTCAATCGAAAATTATGGATCTTGAGTGATTCTTGCTTTTTATGTGTAAAGACCGATTCATCTGCCTATGGTCGGAGGTTAGGCACAACTCTCACACAAAGCTGGAGAGGGTCATGGCTACCAGAAGAAGCAGCGAGAGCACGTGGGCAGTCGGCGGCGTGGTCTTCGCCGCCACGATGATGATCATGTTGGGCATCTGGCAGGTCTTCGTCGGCATCGCGGCCATCGCGAACGACGAGTTCTTCGTCACGGTGCGTAACTACACGTATGACATCGACACCACGGCATGGGGCTGGATCCACCTGATCCTCGGCGCGCTCGCGGCGATCGCGGGGTTCTTCCTCTTCAGCGGCGCCACCTGGGCCCGCTGGGTCGCGATCGCCTTCGCCGCGCTGGCCATCATCGACAACTTCATCTTCCTGCCGTACTACCCGCTGTGGTCACTGGCGGTGATCGCGCTCGGTGTGTTCGTCATCTGGTCGCTGACCACCGTCGACTCGCGCCGGATGGCCGGCGGCGAGACGACCAGGGCCGGCTACTACACCAACGAGCGGTCGCAGCCCGCGACGGAGCGGTGGCCCACCAACAAGCCCAGCACGGCGCGCCGCGCCGAGCCGGCCAACGAGGCCACCACCCCATCCGCCACGGAGGTCTCAGAGACCCCACCGCTCGGGCGGCAGTAGACCGCTACAAGGCCGCCAGGCGTACGCCGAACGTGACGTCCCGGGCCGTGAGGTCGTACTGCGGCAGCACGCCCGGGCCGCACGACGCGCTGCCGAGACCCTGCTGCGCCAGGTCGAGGTTGAGGTAGACACGATCTCGGGGCACGACGTCCGTCGTGTGCGCGGCCGCGTCCAGGTCCTCGCTCGTCCATCTGCGGGCGGTCATCTGGTACGTCGGGTAGCCGTCGACGCGGATGCCACGGCCCGTCGCGTCGGTCAGCGTTGCCCAGCGGACATCGGCGCGGCTGCCGTTCTCCTGCGGCCGGACGTACGGGGTCTGCATCTCCTCGACCGTTCGCGCGTACCGGCCGACGCGGGAGGCCCGGCGGCTGTCCGGGTACGCCTCGCCCGGCCCGCCACCGAACCAGGTGACCCGGTCGAGGGTGGCCGGGAGCCCCAGGCGCAGACCGATACGGGGCAGCACCGGCCAGTCGCCGTGCGGGCGCACGTGCACGGTCAGCGCCAGACCGTCCGCTGTGGACACCCAGTGGTACTCGACGTCCATCGCGAGGTCCAGCGCCGCCGGAGCGACCCGGGTACGCACGAGCAACTCGTCGGCGCCCGCCTCCACCGCGACCGTGCGGTGCCGCAGCCGGTGTAGACCGATGGCCCGCCATTCCCGCTCGACCGGGTGCGCGCCGAGCCGGTCGTTGTCCGTCGGCGCCCGCCACAGGTCCAGCTGCGGCCCGTCCACGGGGACATCCCCGATCCTCGTCAGCACCCCCGCTCATCAAACGCCCCGGCTGCAAGGAAGGGCACCCTGTTAACGGTTTTTGCATAGGAAGGGTCCCCTGCTAACACCTGCCCCCACGCGACCTCGTGACCGGCGGGGGCCCACGGGGAGTCGGCAGCCAGGACGGCGCGCACGGTCAGCCAGGTCTCGCCCTCGGCCGCCGGCAGCGCCGGCAGCGGCACGTCCGCGTGCTCCCCCGGCGCCACGGCCGGTACGTCGAGCGCGCCGCTCGCGACCGGCTCGCCCTCCCGCTCCAGGGTCCAGGTGAACGCGAGGTGGGACAGGTCGCGGAAGTCGTACCGGTTGCTGATGCGCACCGCTCCCGTGCCGGCCGCGGCGATGCGTACCGGCGCGACGACGGTGGCGTACTCGATGAGGCCGGGCGACGGCGTACGGTCCGGGAAGACGAGCCCGTCGATGACGAAGTTGCCGTCGTGCAGCGGCTCGCCGAAGTCGCCGCCGTACAGGAATCGGTCCCCGTCCCGTACGCCGTGGTCGATCCACTCCCAGATGAACCCGCCCTGGCACCGCGGGTGCGTGTCGAAGAGCTCCTCGTACTCGCTGAGCCCGCCCGGCCCGTTGCCCATCGCGTGGCCGTACTCGCACAGGATGAACGGCAGGTCCGGGTGCTCGCCGCCCTTGCCGATCGAGTCGACCTCGGCGTGCGAGGCGTACATCCGGCTGTAGACGTCGACGTACGCGCAGGCGCGGTCGCCCTCGTAGTGGATCGGACGGCTCGGATCCCGCTCGCGCGCCCAGTCGGCCATCGCGGCGAGGTTCTGGCCGGTGTGGCTCTCGTTGCCGAGCGACCACAGGACGATGCTCGGGTGGTTCTTGTCGCGCTCCACCATCCGGCGCATCCGGTCGAGGTACGCGTCCCTCCACTGTGGCTCGTCGCTGGGGTTGCCCCGCCAGCCGACCTGCCCGAACCCGTGCGTCTCCAGGTCGCACTCGTCGATGACCCACATGCCGAGCTCGTCGCAGAGGTCGAGGAACGCCGGGTGCGGCGGGTAGTGGCTGGTGCGTACGGCGTTGACGTTGTGCCGCTTCATCAGCAGCAGGTCCGCGCGCATCACGTCGAGCGACATCACGCGGCCGTGATCGGGGTCCCACTCGTGCCGGTTCACCCCGCGCAGCCGGATCCGCCGGCCGTTCACGGTGAGGATGCCGTCCACAATGGCCACTGTGCGGAAGCCGATGCGCAGTCGCACAGTCTCCGTCTCGGTGGACAGGAGCGCCTCGTACAGGTGGGGGTCCTCGGCCGTCCACGGCGTCACCTGGGCGCGGTACGGGGAATCGGCTGGTCCGTCGATCCCGAGCGACGGCACCCGCAGCCGGGCTCCGGCCACGGTGTCCACCCGCAGCGTGCCCTCCCCGGTCCGGTGGTCGTAGTCGGCGTACACGAAGGCGTCGTCGATCCCGCCGGCCGGCCGGCGGATCAGTGCCACGCTCCGGAAGATGCCCGGCAGCCACCACATGTCCTGGTCCTCCAGGTAGCTGCCGGAGGACCACTGGTGCACCCGCACGGCGAGCACGTTGCGCCCCGCCCGCAGGTGCGGCCCGGCGTCGTACTCCACCGGCAGCCGGCTGCCCCGGGTCACGCCCAACTCCACGCCGTTGAGCCACACCCGGGCGCACGACTCGACGCCCTCGAAGCGCAGCACCGTGCGCTCGCCCACCCAGGACGCGTCGAGGTCGAACGCCACCCGGTGGTCGCCCGTCGGGTTCTCGTCCGGCACGTACGGCGGGTCGATCGGGAACGGATAGACCACATTGGTGTACGCCGGAGCGCCGTACCCGTGCATGGGCCAGTGCGACGGGACGGGCAGCGAGTCCCAGGCGGAGTCGTCGAAGTCGGCGGCCTCGAAGCCGGCGTCCGTGCCGGCGGCCGTCGGCGCGAGCCGGAAGCGCCACGCCCCGTCGAGGTCTACGCGGGGCGCGTCGGAGTCCAGCGCGGCGCGCGGCGGCAGGGCGCCGTAGCCGGGCGAGACGTCGGTGAGGTAGGCGTCGGCCATGTGAGGCTCCTTATCGGACAGTGGTCCCGGGTACGGCGTCGAGCAGGCCCAATTCGGTCCGGGTGGGCAACCCTTCCCAGTCGCCCCGGGCGGCGACGGCGAAGGCACCGGTGGTGACCGCCCGGTCCAGGCGCGCGGCCAGGTCCACGCCGTCGAGCAGGCCGGACAGGTACCCGGCCACGAACGCGTCGCCGGCGCCCACCGTGTCCACGACCGGCACGCTACGAGCCGGTCGCTCGACGGCCTCGGTGACCGTGTACGCGGAGGCACCGGCGGCCCCGCGCTTGACCACGACCTCCCGTACGCCCGCCGCGAAGAGGGCGGCTACCGGATCCGTGCCGGCCAGCACGGGCAACTCGTCGTCGGACGCCACCACGAGGTCCACACTGGACAGCAGCGGGCGCAGCGCGGCGGCGGCGTCCGCGACCGTCCACAGCCGGGCGCGGTGGTTGACGTCCAGGCAGACGGTCGCCCCGGCGGCGCGGGCGCGCTCGACGGCGCGGGCCACGGCGGCGGCCGGCCCGGGGCCGAGCGCGGGCGTGATCCCGGTGACGTGCAGCACCCGCGGGGGCCGGCGGCGAACGCGACGTCCACCTCGGCCTCGGACAGCCGGGAGCCGGCGGAACCGGTGCGGTAGTAGCTGACCCGGGTCACGCCGGCGACCCGCGGCTCGAAGATGATCAGACCGGTGGGCGCGTGCGGGTCGACCGCGCAGGCCGACACGTCCACCCCCTCGGCCCGCAGCGTACGCAGCACCAGCTCGCCGAGCTCGTCCGCGCCGGTGACGCCCACCCACCGGACGGCGTGCCCGAGGCGGGACAGCCCGATGGCGACGTTCGCCTCCGCGCCGGCGACCGACAGCGCCAGGGTCCCGCCCAGCCGCAGCGGCCCGCCCGCCCGGAGCGCCGCCATGGTCTCCCCGAGCGTGATGACGTCGATCATGCGCACCCCGTCCCCACCTCCGTGGATCATGAGGTTAACCGGCCGGCAAGCGCTTTCCAAATGGCTTATGCGATGGCATCGAGGAAGACCTTGACGCGGGTCCGCAGCGCCGTCAGGTCCCCGCCGTGCGGGGCATCCCCGAGCAGCGGGGAGCCCACGCCGACCGCGATCGCACCGGCGTCCAGGTACGCGCGGGCCGCCTCGGCGTCGACACCACCCACCGGCACGAACGGCACCTGCGGGAACGGGTCGCGCAGCGCGCGCAGATAGGCGGGCCCGCCCACCGAGGCGGGGAAGAGCTTGACCGCGGCCGCACCCCCGGCCGCGGCGCTGATCACCTCGGTCGGGCTCAGCGCGCCGACGAGGCTGGGCAGGCGCAGCCGGGCCGCCTCCTCGACACCCGGGCCGTAGCCCGGCGTCACCACGAACGAGGCCCCGACGTCGGCCGCCGCCCGGGCGTCGTCGGCGGTGCACACCGTACCGGCGCCGAGCGCCGCCTCCGGCCCGAGCGCCGCACGCGCCCGCGAGATGACCGCGGTGGCGTCGGCGGTGGTCAGCGACACCTCGACCAGCGCGATGCCCGACTCGACCAGCGCGATGACGCTCCGGGTCGCGGCGTCGGCGTCCCGGCCGCGGACGATCGCCACGAGCCGGTGCTTTTCCAGCAGTCGTCTCAGGTCCACCTGGCCATCCTGCCACCCCATGCGTCACGCTCGCCCCAGCTCGCCCGCCCCGTCGATCAATGGGCCGCCGCGCCGCCTCGCGGCGCCGCGTCGATCAAGGACTTCTCCGCCGATCAAGGGCGAACGGCCGTGCTTTGATCTCCAAACCACGACCGTTTGCCCTTGATCGGCGCGGCGGTCCTTGATCGGCGCGGCGCCGCGAGGCGGCACGCGGCCCGGACCAACGGGGCGACGCGGCCCGCGAGGCGGCGCGGCGGTCCTTGATCGACGCGGCGCCGCGAGGCGGAGCGCGGCGCGGAGCGGCGCGGGAGAGGGAAGCGGTCAGGCGTTGGTCATGATGGAGGCGGCGGCCTTGTCGTGTAGGCCGCGGCGCTGGCCGTCCATGATCAAGGCGGGCACCACGAGGCTCAGTAGTACGCCCCGGATGAACGCCCTCGGGATCCCGATCCGGCCGCCGTCGACAAACGAGACGCAGCGCAGGCGGGTGATCGCCATCCCGGGCGTCTGGGCGAAGAGGCCGATGAAGATGGCGTACTCGAGGATCAGCACGACGACCGGCGGCCATCCGTCACGCAGCGGGTCGCCGAAGAAGTTGGACACCAGCAGGCACAGCACCCAGTCGATGACAAGCGCGCCAAACCGCTTGGCGAGGCTCGGCGGCTCCGCGTCGTCCCGCTCAGTGGTCACGGACGGCCAGCCTAGTGCCTGGTCAGGACGCACCGGTGTATCGTCCGTTTGGTGACCTGGTGGCGACCGAGTGGCGGACTTTGCCCGAACGCACCGACGTAACACGGCGGAAACATTAGAGACACGCCTGGGCAACGGCCTGCCCATACCGTCGCGACCAGCCAGCCATACGGGCGGCGGAGCCGCCAATTGTTCAGCGACGTGCCAGGAGGACGTGTTGTTCGCCAATCCCGAGGAGCTCCTTCGGTACCTCAAAGACGAGGGCGTGAAGTTCGTCGACGTAAGGTTCTGTGACCTTCCCGGTGTGATGCAGCATTTCAACACGCCGATCGAGTCGTTCGATGAGTCCATCTTCACGGACGGTCTCGCCTTTGACGGTTCGTCGATCCGCGGTTTCCAGCAGATCCACGAGTCGGACATGCTGCTGCTGCCCGACCCCGCGAGCGCATACATCGACCCGTTCCGGACGCAGAAGACGCTCGCGCTCAACTTCTTCATCCACGACCCGTTCACCCGCGAGGCGTACTCCCGCGACCCGCGCAACGTTGCCAAGAAGGCCGAGGCATACCTGGCCGCCAGCGGCATCGCGGACACGGCCTACTTCGGCGCCGAGGCGGAGTTCTACATCTTCGACTCCATCCGGCACGAGACCGCGGCCAACAAGGCGTACTACTACATCGACTCGATCGAGGGCGCCTGGAACAGCGGTGCGGAGGAAGAGGGCGGCAACAAGGGCTACAAGACCGCCTACAAGGGCGGCTACTTCCCGGTGCCGCCGGTCGACCACTACGCCGACCTGCGCGACGAGATCGTGACGAACCTGATCGGCGCGGGCTTCACCGTCGAGCGTTCGCACCACGAGGTGGGCACCGCCGGCCAGGCCGAGATCAACTACAGGTTCTCCACGCTGCTGCACGCCAGTGACCAGATGCAGCTGTTCAAGTACATCGTGAAGAACACCGCCTGGGCCGCCGGCAAGACCGCCACGTTCATGCCCAAGCCACTCTTCGGCGACAACGGCTCCGGCATGCACACCCACCAGAGCCTCTGGCTGAACGGCGAGCCGCTGTTCTACGACGAGACCGGGTACGCCGGCCTGTCCGACACCGCCCGGTGGTACATCGGCGGCCTGCTGCACCACGCGCCGTCGCTGCTGGCGTTCACCAACCCGACCGTCAACTCGTACCGGCGCCTCGTGCCGGGCTTCGAGGCCCCGGTCAACCTGGTCTACTCGCAGCGCAACCGCTCGGCCTGCACGCGCATCCCGGTCACCGGCAGCAACGCCAAGGCCAAGCGCGTCGAGTTCCGGGTGCCGGACCCGTCGGCCAACGTCTACCTGGCCTTCTCCGCCATGATGATGGCCGGCCTCGACGGCATCAAGAGCAAGATCGAGCCGCCGGAGCCGATCGACAAGGACCTGTACGACCTGCCGCCGGAGGAGTGGGGCAGCGTCAAGCAGGTGCCGGGCTCGCTGCCGGCGGTGCTCGACTCGCTGGAGGCCGACCACGACTTCCTGCTCGAGGGCGGCGTGTTCACGCCGGACCTGATCGAGACCTGGATCTCCTACAAGCGGGAGAACGAGGTCGACCCGATCCGTCTCCGCCCGACCCCGCACGAGTTCGAGCTGTACTACAACGTCTAATCCGAAAGTCCGGGCCGTGAGTGCCGGCGCACCGCAAGGTGCGCCGGCACTCACGTCTTTCCACCCGCTCACCCCTGTGATCAAGGCGTCCTTCAAGTCGTTAGAACGACTTGAAGGACGCCTTGATCACAGGGGTGAGAGCTGCGCGCGAGAGAGCTAGAGGAGGCGGCCGAGGCGGAGGAAGACCGTCTCGCCCGTGGAGTCGTCGACGCCGTCGTTGTCGGTCACCGCGTACGTCCGGCCGTCGCCGCCGATCGCCAGGCCCTCGACCTTGTCCTGGACCCAGCCATTGCCGGCCCGCAGCAGCGGCAGCAGATCAGCCGCGAGCCGCTTGGTGACGGTGGGTAGGCCACTGCCGAACCCGGCCGGCACGTCGAAGACGTACACCCTCTTGACCTGCGCGGCGGGGCCGCGCCGGTTGTCCCGCTCGACCACCGCGAACGTGTCGCTGTCCACCGCCACCAGTTCGGACAGGCCGACCCACCCGCCGCTCGGTGCGGCATCCAAGGGGTACGCCAACCACGCCCACTTCTTGGTCGCCACCGTGTAGCGGCCGATCCGTACGAGGCCCTTCGGGTCGCCGCGCAGCTCCCGCTGGATCGCCACCCACACCTGCTCGCCGGAGCCGGAGCCGGTCACCGCGACGCCCTCGATGCCGTTGGTGGTCACCGCCGCGGCGACGCCGTCCGGCAGCGGCACCTCCTCGGCCACCGAACCGTCCGCCCTGAGGCGCACCAGGAGGTTGGGGGTGCTGGCGGAGCCCTCCACGCCCAGCCAATAGCCGCCACCGGTACGGGCGCGATGCCCTCGGCGTCGTACCCGACGGGCGCGCCGTCCTTGGTCACCGTGAGCTCGCCCACGATGCGCGCCGGCGTGGCCGCGGTGTCCACTGTGAGCAGTCGGGTCGGCGTGTAGACGCTGTCCGTCACCGAGACGAGGCGGTGCCGCTGGCCGGGTACGGCCGACAGCCCGGACAGCGCGCCCCAGCCGATGTCCTTGGTGGACACGATGGACGGGAAATCACCGCGGGCACCGAACCGGTAGATCTGCACCGAGGCCCGGATCCCGTCGCCGGGCAGTTCCTCCTCGCTGGCGACGACCACGAGGCCGCGGGACGGGGCGGTGACCACGCCCTCCGGCCCGTTGGTGGTCGGCAGCAGCTGCACGAAGCGCGGCTCCTTGGGGCGGCGTACGTCGTACACCGCCACGAAGTTGCCCCGCTCGGCGTTCACGAACAGGTACGGCGTGCCGCCGAACGTGCCCACCGCCACGCCCTCGGGCTCGGTGCCCTTGGCGTCGGAGCGGCTGTCCGGGTAGAGCCCGTACTTCACGGCGAGGTGCTCCAGGGCGTTGCCGCTGTCGAAGACCGGCCGGCCGGTGCGCTTGTCGAAGACGCTAAAGCCGCGCGAACCGCCCTCGTAGTCGCCCTCGTTCGCGGTGGCGAAGAGGTTGTCGTCGAGCCACACCACGCCGTCCGGCTCGCGCTTGGCGGTGATCGTGCCGTCCAGCGTGATGGCGCCGTCGTCCTCGGTGTCCACACCAGACACCGTGACCGCACCGGCGGAGAAGTGGTTGACCACCTTCCCGTCGCGCAGCCGCACGACGGCGAGGTGGTTGTTTTCCTGGAGGCTCACCACCGCCTCGTCGCGACGGTTGATGCTGACGTACTCCGGCTCCGGATCCTCGGGGCGACCGCGGCGAGGCCGGTCAGCGCGACCGTCGACAGTGTCCAGTCCCGGGTGTCCACGACGGACAGCCAGCCGGCGGGCGCCTGCGGGATGGCGCCGCCGTTGACGTCCTCGTCCCGCTCGTTCTCCACCGCGACGGCTATATACCGCCCGCTGGGCGCGACCGCGACCGAGTCGGGCTGGCCACCGAGCTCGTACGCGCGCACCACCGCCCGCGTCTTGACGTCGACAACCAGGAGTTGGCCGGACGGGTTGGCGAAGCTCTCGCTGGTGTTGACGGCGGCGAGTGCGTACCGGCCGAGGACGGCGACCGACGTGGGCTCGCCGGGCAGGTCGAGCACGCCGGCCGGGACCGGCTTGCCCGGGTCGGTGACGTCGAAGAACCCGAGGCGCTCCCCCGGGCTGTCGGTGTAGATCACAGTCCGGCCGTCGGAGCTGACCGCAGCGATCTCGGCGGCCGCCTCGTCGGTGATTTCGCTGTTGAGATAGGCGGGCACCGTGGCGACCCGACCGAACGGACCCTCGCCACCGTGCGCGGATGCCGGTACGGCGGGAAGCATCGATGCGACGAGCACCCCGGCCGCGACCGGCCCTATGTGTCTGCGCTTCATGCGCTGTGCCTACTGAGCCCGCCTGTCCACCCGGCCAACGGAGAGCGACCGCCAGGCGACGATCACCGGATGAGGGAGCGCACCACCTCGACGAACGTGTCGATGTCGGCCTCGGTGGTGCGCCAGTTGACGATGGCGGGGCGCAGGGCCACCTGGCCGTCGTAGACGGTGGTGCCGGCGAAGACCCGGCCGTCGTCGAGCAGGGCCTGGCCGAGCCGCCGGTTCAGGCCGTCCAGGGCCTCTTCGGGTACGCCCGCGGGCCTGGCCCGGAAGCACACGATGCACAGCGGCACCTCGGCCAGGCGTTCCAGGTCGGGTGCCTCGTCGACCAGCCGGGCGAGCCGCTGCGCCAGATCGAGGTGGCGCTCCACCATCGCCTGGTAGCCGGCCCGCCCGTACGCCGCGAGCGTGGCCCAGATCGGCAACGACCGGGCCCGGCGGGACGACTCGGGGCCGAGCATGGCGTACCCGCCACGCGGATCGTCGGCTGGCAGGTAGGCGGCGCCGGGCATGCCGAACGCGACGCCCAGGCGGGCCGGGTCGCGCAGGAACGCGAAGCCGCTCTCGTACGGCACGTTGAGCCACTTGTGCGCGTCGCAGGCGATCGAGTCGGCCCGCTCGATGCCCCGCACCAGCCCGGCGGTACGCGGGGACAGCGCCGCGAAGATGCCGAACGCCCCGTCGACGTGCAGCCAGGCGCCGTACCGCTCGGCGAGGTCGGCCAGCGCGTCGACCGGGTCGAAGTCGCCGGCGTTCACCTCGCCCGCGTTGCCGATGATCACCGCCGGGCCGGGCAGCGCAGCGAGCCGGCGTTCGAGCGCGTCGAGGTCGACCCGGCCCACGCGGTCACGGGCGTACACCTCGACGGACTGGCGCCCGTGGCCGAGCATCTGCAGCGCCTTGCGGGCGCTGGCGTGGACGTACCCGCCGGACAGCACCGGCATCCGGGGCAGCCCGGCCAGCCCGTCGGCCGCGACGTCGACGCCCTGCCGCTCGCCCCACCAGTGGGTGGCCGCCGCGAGGCCGGTGAAGTTGGCGAACGTCGCGCTCGCCACCAGCGCCCCGCCGTACGACTCGGGCAGCCCGAACAGTTCCCGCAGCCACCCCAGCGCCACCGTCTCCACCTCGGTCGCGAAGGCGGAGGAGGTGCGGAAGGCGGCGTTCTGGTCCAGGAGCGAGGCGGTCCAGTCGGCGGCGAGCGCGGCCGGTGTCACCCCGCCGATGACGAAGTGGAAGAAGCGGGGGCCGGCCGAGTGCGTGCCGGCCGCCGTACCAATGCGCAGGAGCCGGCCCACGGTGGCGGCCGAACCCTCACCCTTTTCCAGAACGTCGGTGGACAGCTCGCGCAGGAGCGGCGCGGACGCCGGGTCGAGGACCGGGCGGTCGGCGAGCGAGTCGAGGTACGGCGCGGCGGCGTCGTGGACCTGGCGCAGGACCGCCTCGGCGTCGGTGTCGAGCAGTGGATCGGTCATGCCCTCACGATGCCCCGATCGGCGACCTTGTCAGAGGACCAATCGGGAAGTCGTGGTGTCCGGTCTTGGACTGGCAGCACCAGCAGCAGCGCGATACTGATCCACACGTACGCGTTGCTGCCGAGGAAGCCGGTGATCCCGCTGGACCCGCGCTCCCAAATCCAGACAAACCGGCTAATCAGCAGCCCGTACGCGAAGACGGCGAAACCGAGCAGGCGGCGATCGCGCGCGGCGACCACCCGGTCGAAGAGCAGGATGAGCGCGGGCAGCAGCCAGACCAGGTGGTGTACCCAGGTGACCGGGCTGACCAGGCAGCCGACGATGCCGGTCAGCGCGAGGCCGGTCTTCTCGTCCGCGCCCCGCACCCGCCACACCCACACGGCGAGCGTCGCGACCACGAGCACGAGCCAGAGCACCCGGCTCGGGTGGGTGGGGTCGAGGCGGGCGACGACGCCCTGCAGCGACTGGTTCGACACGAAGGACAGCGAGCCGACCCGGTTCGTGTTCCAGAGTGCTGACGTCCAGAACTCGCGGGACGCGTCCGGTGCGACCGCCGCCGCGAAGAGGGTGGCGCCGAGAGCGGTGGCGCTGGCCGTGACCGCGGCGCGCCAGCGGCGGGTGACCAGGAGGTACACGATGAAGACGCCCGGGGTGAGCTTGATCGCGGTGGCCAGCCCGACGCCGACGCCGGCCCAGCGACTACCCCGTGACAGCAGCAGGAGCAGGTCGGCCGCCACCAGGAAGAGCAGCAGCGTGTTGACCTGGCCGAAGGTGACCGTCTCGCGCATCGGCTCGAACGCGGCGGCGAGGCACAGCGCGACCGCGAACGCGAACCACCGGGTCCAGCCCTCCCGGCGCGCGACCGGGTCGACCAGCCACCACACGACCAGCGCCGACGTGACGGCGGCCGCGGCCGTGCTGATCACGATCGCGACGGGCCACGAGACGTACGCCATCGGCAGCATGATCAACGCGGCGAACGGCGGATACGTGAAGCCGTACTTGCTGTCCGGCTTGAGCCAGTCGTAGATCTGGCCGCCGTCGTGCACCCAGTAGTTGATCGCGCCGTAGTAGACCCGCAGGTCGAAGTACCGGTGCCAGATCGTGGCGACGCTCAGGAAGGCAGCCGTCGCGAGCACGAGCGCGACGGTGATGGCGATCCTCCTGTGCACGCAAACCATGCTGCCAGTACGGTGTTCGCGATGGGGAATCGGGAGCGGACCGTGATCGCCCCCACCGCCGTGCTGGCGACCGTGCTCGGCGCGCTGTACCTGGCGCTGCCGAAGATGGGCTCCGACCTGTCCGCCCAGGTGGCCCGCGCCGGCTTCTTCGCCGATCACGGCCTGACCCCGATCGACCTGCGCTGGTACGGCGGCACCAACCAGTTCGGCTACAGCCTGGTGTCACAGCCCGTGATGGCCCTGATCGGGGTACGGGTGACCGGCGCGCTCGCCCTCCTCGGCGCGGCGGTGGCGTTCGCCGCGCTGCTCGTACGGACCGGGGTGCCCCGGCCGCTGCTCGGGAGCCTGGTCGGCGCCGTCTGCATCGCCGGCAATCTGGTCTCCGGCCGGGTCACGTACGCCCTGGGGGTGGCGTTCGGGCTGTGCGCGCTCCTCGCTCTCCCCAGGCGGTACGTCGCCGCCGCCCTGGCCCTGCTCGCCTCGGCGACCAGCCCGGTGGCGGGACTCTTCCTCGGCCTGGCCGGGGTCGCCCTGTTTCTGACCAGGCGGCGCGAGGGCGCGTTGCTCACGATCGCGGCCGCCGTCCCGCTCAGCGTCACCGCGCTCCTGTTCGGCGAGGGCGGCTGGATGAACATCAGCCGCACCGACGCCGTCCACGCGATCGTGACGAGCCTGGCCGTGGCGGTGCTGGTCGCGTACCCGGCGGTCCGGGTCGGCGCGCTGCTGTCCGCGGGCGGGGTGCTGCTCGCCGCGCTCGTGCACACCCCCGTCGGCCTGAACGCCACCCGGCTGGCGGCGATGTTCGCGCTGCCGGTGCTGGCCGCCTGCGCCCGCCTGCCCCGGCCGCCGTCCGGCGCCCGCTCGCCGCGGATCACCGCCCGCGTGCACCTGCCCCGTCGGGTACGCCGCCGGTGGGCGACCGCCGGGCTCGCCGGCACGCTGGCGCTGGTGTACTGGTGGCAGCCGCCCGTGGTCTGGGACGACCTGCGCGACCGGGGCAACCCGACGAGCGACCCCGCGTACTTCGCGCCGCTGCTGGCCGAGCTGCGGGCGCGCCAGCCGGCCGGGCGGATCGAGGTGCCGCCGACCCGGGACTACTGGGAGGCGGCGTACCTGGACGGCTTTCCGCTGGCCCGCGGCTGGCTGCGGCAGGTCGACATCGCCCGCAACACGCTCTTCTTCGAAACCGTGCCCGGCGCGGCCGGCACTGGGGTGCCGCTCACCGCCGACGCGTACCGCGCCTGGCTGGCCGCGAACGCGGTCGAGTTCGTGGCCGTACCCGATGCGCAGTTGTCGTGGGTGGGGCGCGCGGAGGCGGCGCTGGTGCCCCAGGTGCTGACCGAGGTGTGGTCCGGCCCGCACTGGCGGCTCTACGCGGTGCCCGACCCGGTCCCGATCGTCGCCGCGCCGGCGACACTGGTCGCGCAGGACGCGGCCAGCCTCACGTTCGAGGCGCCCGCCGCGGGCAAGGTCCGCGTCAAGCTGCGCCACAGCCGCTGGCTCCGGGTGAACGGCGACGCCGCGCTGGAGCCCGACGGCGCCTGGCTGGCGGTGCTGGTCCCCGCGGCCGGCCGCTACACCATCACGTCATGAGTGCATGCAAGGGCACCTTGCTATGCAAAAAGCGATAACAAGGTGCCCTTCCTTGCACTCAGGGCGAGGCTAGGACGCGTTCTACGGCGGCGCGGGAACGGCGGGTGGTGCGCAGGTAGTGGTCTAGGAACTCGCCGCCGTCGGAGCTCCCCAGGAGGTGGGCCACGCCGGCCAGCTCGGGGCCGTGCCGCGGGAGCTGGTCGGTGGGGCGGCCGCGGACCAGCGTCAGGGCGTTGCGGACCCGGGCCGCGAGGGTCCAGCCGGCGGCCATCGCCGCGGCGTCCGCGGCGGACACCAGGCCGGCCTCGCGGGCCGCCACCAGCGCATCGAGGGTACGCGTGCAGCGCAGTTCCGGCCGCGCGTACGCCTGCCGCAGTTGCAGCAACTGGACCGCCCACTCGACGTCGGCCAGCCCGCCCCGGCCGAGCTTGGCGTGCGTGGCCGGGTCGGCGCCCCGGGGCAGGCGCTCGGTCTCCACCCGCGCCTTGATCCGCCGGATCTCGATGGTCTGCTCGCGGGTCAGCCCGTTCGCCGGGTAGCGCACCGAATCGGCCAGCGCCTCGAACTCCAGGCCCAGCGACCGGTCCCCGCACACGTACCGCGCGCGCAGCAGGGCCTGCGCCTCCCACACCTTCGACCAGCGCGCGTAGTACTGCTGGTACGCCGCCAGGCTACGCACCAGGGGACCCTGCCGGCCCTCCGGTCGCAGGTCGGCGTCGACGCCCAGCGGCGGGTCCGGCGCGGGCCGGCCGAGCTGGCGGCGCAGCTCCTCGGCGACGGCGTGCGCGGCACCGCTGGCGGCGTCCTCGGCGGCGCCGGGCGGCGGGTCGTAGACGAAGAGCACATCCGCGTCCGACGGGTAGCTCATCTCGTACCCGCCGAGCCGGCCCATGCCGATCACCGCGAAGCGCAGACCCGGCATCGGCGGCACCGCGCCGAGCGCGATCCGCAGCGCCGCCGCGAGCGTCGCATCGGTCACATAGGACAGTGCACTCCCGACACCGATGACGTCGAGCGGCTGCGGGGGCGCGAGCGAGCCGGCCTGGCCGAGCACGTCGGCACAGGCCACCCGGAAGAGCTCCCGCCGGCGCAGCGCGCGTACCGCCACGATGGCCTCGTGCGGGTCGCCATGCCGCTCGGCCACCGCGCCGAAGCCTTCCCGCAGCACCTCGCGGGCCCGGGGGCCAGCTCCGCGTCGTCGGCGAGCAGCCGCAGCGCCTCGGGGTCGCGGGCGAGCAGGTCGGCGACGTACCGGGACAGGCCGAGCGCGCGGGCCAGCCGCAGCGCCACCGGCCCCTCGTCGCGCAGCAGCCGCAGGTACCACGGCGTACCGCCGAGCTTGTCCGAGACCTGGCGGTAGCTGAGCAGGCCGCGATCCGGCTCCGGCGCGTCCGCGAACACCTCCAGCAGCACGGGCAGCAGCGTGCGCTGGATCGCCGACGTACGGGACACGCCGCCGGTCAACGCCTCGATGTGGCGCAGCGCGGTGCCCGGATCGGCGAACCCGAGGATCTGCAGGCGTTTGCGGGCCGATTCGGGGCCGAGCCGCAGCGACTCCGCCGGCACCCGGGCCACCGCCTCCAGCAGCGGCCGGTAGAGCAGTTTGGCGTGCAGCCGCCGTACCTCGGCGGCGTGCGCGACCCAGTCGGCACGGAACGCCTCGACGGCGCCGCGCTCCGGCGTACCCGCGTAGCCGAGCGCCTGGGCGAGCCAGCGGACGGCGGCCGGGTCGGTCGGAACCGTGTGGGTGCGGCGCAGCGCCTGCAACTGGAGCCGGTGCTCGACGGCGCGCAGGAAGCGGTAGCCGCGCAGCAGCCCTTCGCCGTCGGCGCGGCCGACGTAGCCGCCGGCCACCAGGGCCCGCAGCGCCGGCAGCGTGCCCGGCGTGCGCAGCGACTCGTCCACCCGGCCGTGCACGAGCTGCAGCAGCTGCACCGCGAACTCGATGTCGCGCAGCCCACCCGGGCCCCGCTTGATCTCCCGTTCCAGCTCGCGCGCCGGCACGTTGTCGACGATCCGGCGGCGCATCGCGCGCACGTCCTCGACCGCCTCGGGGCGTTCGGCGGCGTGCCAGACGAGCGGCGCCAGCTGGTCGATCCACTCACGCGCCAGCTCGGTGTCGCCCGCGGCCGGGCGGGCCTTCAACAGCGCCTGAAACTCCCACGTCCGGGCCCACCGCCGGTAGTACGACAGGTGGCTGGCCAGCGTGCGCACCAGCGGGCCGCGGCTGCCCTCCGGCCGCAACGCGGCGTCGACCTGCCAGGCGACCTGGCCGCAGATGGCGATCAGCCGGGCCGCCACGGTCGTGCCGGCGGCAAGGTCCTCATCGGACGCCGCCACGAAGATGACGTCCACATCGGACACATAGTTGAGCTCGTAGCCGCCGCACTTGCCCATCGCCACCACCGCCAGCCGGGGCTTCGTCGGCACCTCGCGCACGGCGATGTCGTACGCCGCGGCCAGGGTCGCGTCGGCCAGCGCCGACAGCGCGGCCATCGTCTGCTCCAGGCCGCGGCCACCGGTGAGGTCGGCCGCCGCGATCCGCAACAGCGCCTGCCGGTACGCCATCCGCAGCACCGGTACGGTGAGCGCGCTCAGCTCCAGCGTGCCGTCCGCGTTCGGGGCGACGCCGTCCTTCTCGGTGACCAGCGCGCCCCACTGGTCCGGGTTGGCCACCAGGTGGTCGCCGAGGGCAGAGGAGGCGCCGAGCACCGCCACGAGCCGCCGGCGCAGCCCCGCGTCGCCCGCCAGCGCATCGAGGACCCCACCGTGGTCCGCCTCCACCAGGCGGTGCAGCTGGCGCAGCGCGAGGTCCGGATCGGCCGCCCGGGACAGCGCGGCGAGCAGCTCGGCGGCGGCCGCGTCGGTGGGCTCCTGGGTGGCCGGGTCCCACAGCCCGAGCCCGGCAGGCCCGAGCAGGTCGGCCGCGCGGGCGCCGTAGGCGGCGTTCGCGACCCCGAAGCCGTACCGGGCGAGCCTCGCCTGGGCGCTGCTGGGCCGCGTCACGCTACTGCCCCAGGATCGGCAGCGGCCGGCGGGCGTCCCGCAGCTGGCCGAGCGCCAGCGCCGCGAACCGGGCCGCGAACGGCTGCCACACCTCCTCGACGTCCACCATCACCGCGTCGCAGGCGGCGATCACGTCTTCGGCCTCGTATCCCTCGGGCGCGCTCCGGGCCCAGTCCGCGATCATCGCGGTGTCGCACTCGATGTGGAACTGGAGCCCCCACGCCCGCTCGCCGAGCCGGAACGCCTGGTGCGGGTAGCGCGTCGAGGCGGCCAGCAGCACCGCCCCGGCCGGCAGCTCGACGATCTCGTCGAGGTGCCACTGGAGCACGTCGGGCGCCAGCGGGACGTACCGGAAGAGCAGGTCGCTCTCGGCCGCGTCGCGCCGGCCGACCAGCGCCGGCCCGATCTCCGGGCCGGCGGCGCTGCGTTCCACCACGCCGCCGTGCGCGGTCGCCAGCAGCTGCGCGCCCAGACAGACACCCAGCGTGGGTACGCCGTGGCGGGTCGCCTTGCGCAGCAACGCCTCCACGTCGTCGAACCACGGCGCGCGGGGCGGGTACGCGGACTGCTCCCCGCCGAGCACCACCAGCGCGGCGTACCCGTCGAGGTCCGGCGGGAGCGCGTCCCCGGCGTACGGCCGGAGCACGTCGAGCCGGAGCCCCGCCTCGGTCAGCCACTCCCCCAGCCGCCGCGGGTCGTCCGACGGGTCGTTCTCGATCACCAGCGCCGTGTCCACATACCGAGGCTATCGTCCTAGCGTGACCGTCCTTGCACCCGCGCTGCGGCCCGGCGACACCGTGATGCTCGTCTCGCCCTCCGGGCCGACCCGGCCCGACCGCGTCGCCCGCGGCATCGAGCTGCTGACCGGCTGGGGCCTGCGGCCGGTGCTGGCGCCCCACGCGTACGCCCGGCACGGCTATCTGGCCGGCGCCGACGAGCTGCGGGCGGCCGACCTCAACGCCGCGTTCGCCGACCCGGACGTGCGCGGCGTCCTGTGCACGCGCGGCGGGTACGGCGCCCAGCGGGTGGTCGACGCGATCGACATGGCGGCCGTCCGGCGCGACCCGAAGGTGGTGACCGGCTTCTCCGACATCACCGCGCTCCAGCTCGCGCTCTGGCGGGGCGCCCGACTGGCCACTGTGCACGGTCCCGGCGTCGCCTGGCTGGACAGCCGTACGCCGCCCGTCTCGGCGCAGTCGCTGCGCAGCGCGCTGATGACGACCGAGCCGGTGGTGGTGAAGCGGTCCGAGGGCGAACAGACCGCGCCCGTCCTGGTGCCCGGTACGGCCACCGGCGTCCTGCTCGGCGGCAACCTCAGCCTCGTCGCGTCGTCCGTGGGCACCCCGGACATGCCCGACCTCACCGGCGCGATCCTGCTCGTCGAGGACGTCCAGGAGGCACCGTACAGAGTGGACCGGATGCTGACCCACCTGCGCCGCGCGGGCGTACTGGCCGGGCTGGCGGGCGTGGCGGTCGGGCAGTTCACCGACTGCGCCGACGACTGGGCGGTGGGCGTGTCCGAGGTGCTCGCCGACCGGCTGGGCGACCTGGGCGTACCGGTGCTCGGCGGCCTGCCCATCGGTCACGGCGCCGGCCAGCTCACCGTGCCGGTGGGCACGCTCGCCACCGTGGATGCCACTGCGGGGATATTGACGGTTTCGCCCGGTGTGACATGATTCAGGGGAGTACTTCATAAGGAGGTGGGTCTGCGATGACCACGCAAACCCCAGGATTGAGGAACACCCGGACATCGCCGCACTTCGCGCACGGTACGACCGGGTGGCCGAGACCCCGACGGCACAGGCGGTCGACGGCCTGACCCTGCTGACCGGCCTGTATCTGGCGATGTCCTCGTGGATCGTCGGCTTTGTCGGCCCGCTGGCCATAAGCAACCGCTTCACCGGGCTCGCGGTCGCCCTGCTCGCCCTCGTCTTCGCCGCCAACTTCGGGCGCACGCACGGCATCGCCTGGGTGATCCCGGTGCTGGGCGTCTGGGCGATCATTTCGCCGTGGCTGGTCGACGGCCCGACCGCCCGCGACGCGGCGGTCGTCAGCAACATCATCGCCGGCGCGCTGACGGTCCTCTTCGGCCTCGGCATGACATCGGCCGGCATGCGCCGCACCTAGCCACGGCCGACCCCGTGATCAAGGCGTCCTTCAAGTCGTTATAGCGACTTGAAGGACGCCTTGATCACGGAGTGGGGGTCAGTTGAACTGCCAGGAGCGCTTGGCCATCCCGTACCAGAAGCCGTCGATGACCGCCTGGTCCGTGCCGGGGTCGTCCACAGTGGAGCCGAGCGCGACGAAGAGCGGCGCGAAGTGCTCCGTACGCGGGTGAGCCAGCCGGGCCGCCGGTGCCTTGCGCTCGAAGTCGAGCAGCGCGTCGACGTCCCGGTCGGCGACCGCCCGGTCGACCCAGTCGTCGAACTCCCGTGACCAGGCCGGCGCCGGCCCGTCGGTGCCCAGCTCGAAACGGATCGCGCGCAGGTTGTGCGTGGTGAACCCGCTGCCCACGATCAGTACGCCCTGGTCCCGCAGCGGCGCGAGGCTCCGCCCGACCTCCAGCAGCACCTTCGGGTCGAGGCTCGGCAGGGAGATCTGCAGCACCGGGATGTCCGCCTCCGGGTACATCTCCACCAGCGGTACGTACGCCCGTGGTCGAGCCCGCGATCGGGGTCCTCGTGGACGCCGCCCAGCAGCTTGCCGACGTCGGCGGCCAACTCGGGCGCGCCCGGCGCCGGGTAGGTCACCTCGTAGTAGTGCCGCGGGAAGCCGTAGAAGTCGTACGTCAGCGGCACGGTCGTGGTCGCGCCGACCGCGGTCGGCGCCGCCTCCCAGTGGGCCGAGGCCACCAGGATCGCCCGCGGCCGCGGCAGCTCGGCCGACCATGCGGCGAGCTGTCGCGTCCACAGTGGATCGTCGGCCAGCGGCGGGGCGCCGTGGCTCAGGTAGATAGCGGGGAGCCTGGTCATCCCCGAGTCTACGACTCAGAAGTTGAGAGTTCAACTACTCCCGGAGCGTAGACGCCGAAGTGGTTGCCCGCCGGGTCGAGCAGGTGCGCGAACACCAGCCCACCGTCGGCCTGCCGCGGCGGCACCAGCACCTTGCCGCCCGACGCCTCAGCCCGCCGGCAGGTCTCCTCGACGTCGGCCACCACGACCAAGAACACCGCGTAGTTGGGCACCTGGCCACCGGTGGCGAAGAGCCCGCCGCGGATCGATGCCTCCGCCGGAGTGCTCACGATCCGGTACGGCCTTACCTCACCCTCGTCGTTGGCGAACGTCCACCCGAACAGGCCGCCGTAGAACCGCTCCGCGGTCGCCGGGTCGTCCGTGGCGATCTCGAACCAACCAATCCCGTTAGTCATCATGCGCACAGGCTCGACCCGAGCGGCGACACCGTCCTGTCGGTGTTTCCCTCAGGTGAGTGTGAGCTGGCGCACCAGGTCGGCCGGGATGTCCAGGTCTTCGGCCGCGAGCGGGCGCGGTGGCGCGATCTCGCCGGTGGCGATCACCGACTCGATCCGGTCGGTGCGGAACGCCCGCACCGCGGCGCGCAGCCGGCACCAGGCCACCAGGTACCAAAACTCGCGGTTTCCGACGTACCCCAAAGGCTCGATGCTGCGGGTGGTCGAGAAGCCGTGGCGGTCCGCGTACTCGATGCGCAGGACCGTGCGGGCGTGCAGCGCGTCGGCGACGACGCGCGGGACGGTCGGCGCGGGCGTGCCGCCGACCAGGTGCACCCGCCCGGCCAGCTCGCGCGCGGCGTCGGCGTCGCGCTCGGACATCACGCCGACCAGCTTGCGCAGCGCCGACGCGGCGTCGGCGTGGAACGGCGTGCCGCCGAGCTTGTAGAGCGCGACCGCCATCGCGACCGCCTCGGTCGGCGAGACGTTGAGCGGGGGCAGCGAGCGGGACTTGTCGAGGACGTAGCCGCCCGCCCGGCCGGTCACCGCGTAGATCGGCACCCCGGACTGCAACAGCGCGCCGATGTCCCGCTCGACCGTGCGGGTGCTGATCTCGAACCGCTCCGCCAGCCAGCGCGCGCTGCGCGGCCGCGGGGCCACCGCCCGGAGCTCCTCCACGAGGGCATAGAGCCGGTCAGTGCGATTCATAGAACGAATGTACGACGACAGTACGACATCGCTATGGTCCCGCTGAGAACGCACAACCGCGAAGGCGTACGTATGCCGCGTTCCGGGCGATGATTTTCAGGTTCCGGACAGGTTCCGCATGGCCCCGGGCCAGGTCACACCCCCATGGTCGGTGGTAGCCCGTTCCAAGCAAAACCGGAGGTTTGATGTCTAGCCGAATATCGAAGAAGACCGCGCTCACCGGGCTGGCCGCCGCGGGCGTGCTAGCGGTGGGCATCGCGGCGCCCGTAGCCGCGTTCGCGCAGGACAAGTCGAGCGCGCCGTCGGCCGGCCAGTACGGCTACGGCAACCGCCCGGACCGCGCCCAGCACGACGAGGAGTTCGCCGCCGCCCTGGCCAAGGAGCTGGGCATCCCCGAGGACAAGGTCGCCGACGCGCTGAGCAAGGTCCGCGAGCAGTTCCGCGCGGACAAGCCCGACAAGCAGGCGCCCACCGAGCAGGACAAGGCCGACCGGCAGGCCGCGTTCAAGGCGCGGCTGGACCAGGCGGTCAAGGACGGCAAGCTCACCCAGGAGCAGGCCGACGCGATCCTCAAGGCGTACGAGGCCGGCGTGCTCCCGGGCGGCGGCGGCCGCGGCCCAGGCGGCGGACCCGGTGGTGGCGCGCCGGGTGGCGCCCCACGCGGCGGCAAGTAACCCACAGACCGGTGCCGCCCGGGGCGCCCCTCCCTCACGGGCGCCCCGGGCGGCACCACGTACGCCGGTGGCGCTACAGGGCGCCTAGGTAGCGCTGGCGCTCGTATGGGGTGACCTCGCGGCGGTACTGCTCCCACTCGGCCCGCTTGTTGCGCAGGAAGAAGTCGAAGACGTGCTCGCCGAGCACCTCGGCGACCAGCTCCGACTGGGCCATCACGTCGATCGCCTCGGAGAGGTTTTCCGGCAGCGCCTCGTACCCCATCGCCTTGCGCTCGGCGTTGGACAGCGCCCACACGTCGTCCTCGGCGCCCGGCGGCAGCTCGTACCCCTCCTCGATGCCCTTCAGGCCGGCGCCCAGCAGGACCGCGAACGCCAGGTACGGGTTGGTGGCCGAGTCGAGCGAGCGGACCTCGACGCGGGCCGAGTTGGGCTTGCCGTACGCGGGCACCCGCACGAGCGCCGAGCGGTTGAGGTGGCCCCAGCAGACGTACGCGGGGGACTCGGTGATCCGGTCGGGCAGGGCCTGCGGGAAGAGCCGCTTGTACGAGTTGACCCACTGGTTGGTGACCGCCGTGTACTCCCGGGCGTGCACCAGGAGCCCGGCGATGAACGCGCGGGCCACCTTGGAGAGCTTCATCGGGTCGCTGGCGTCGTGGAACGCGTTGCGCTCGCCCTCGAACAGCGAAAGGTGCGTGTGCATGCCGCTGCCCGGCTGGTCGGTGAACGGCTTCGGCATGAAGGTGGCCCGCACCCCGTGCGAGAGCGCCACCTCCTTGACCACGTGCCGGAACGTCATGATGTTGTCGGCCGTGGTGAGCGCGTCGGCGTAGCGCAGGTCGATCTCCTGCTGGCCGGGGGCCACCTCGTGGTGGCTGAACTCCACCGAGATGCCGATCCGCTCCAGGGCCAGCACGGCCTGCCGGCGGAAGTCGCGGGCGACCGCGTGGGTGGTGTGGTCGAAGTAGCCGCCGGCGTCGACCGGGATCGGCACCGAGCCGTCGGCGGGACCGTTTTCCAGCAGGAAGAATTCGATCTCGGGATGGGTGTAGAAGGTAAAGCCCTTCTCGGCGGCCTTGGACAGCGCGCGGCGCAGCACGTGGCGCGGGTCGGCCCAGGAGCCGCTGCCGTCGGGGAGCAGGATGTCGCAGAACATCCGGGCGCTCTCGCCGCTGACGCCACCCTCGAACGGGAAGACCTGGAACGTGGTCGGGTCGGGCATGGCGATCATGTCGGACTCGAAGACGCGCGCGAAGCCCTCGATGGCCGAGCCGTCGAAGCCGATGCCCTCCTCGAAGGCGGCCTCCAGCTCGGCGGGCGCGACGGAGACGCTCTTGAGCGTGCCGAGCACGTCCGTGAACCACAACCGGACGAACCTGATGTCGCGCTCCTCCAATGTGCGGAGGACGAACTCCTGCTGACGGTCCACTTCCTACCCCTACCTGCTGCGGGCCTCGCTGGCGGCCCAGTCTTCCCGTATCCCGTTACGCCGACGTTACGTGACCAGGACCCCGACCGCTGTACCGGGGCGGCGCCCAGCCGGCGCGCAACCTGTCCGGTTCGTGGCCGTTGATACCAAACGTACGGGAGGGGACGACGCCATGCCATGGAACTGGCCGCGCCGGCGCACGATCACGGGCGGCGTCGCGCTCGGCGGTGCGCTCACGGTCGTACTCGTGCTGGCTGGTGTGATCCACGTGCGGGTGACCGACGGGGCTCCGTCGGCGGCGGACGCGAGCCCGTCCGCGCAGCTCGGACCGCTGACCGCGATGCAGCCGGAGCTGGCCGACGCGCTGCTGTCCGGCGGCGATCTGCCGGAGGGCTACCGCGACGCCACCGCGACGCCCGAGCCCGCAGCCGCCGGCCGGGGGCGCACCGAGGGGTGCCGGACGCTCTTCGAGCGCCCGTGGGACGTGGCCGGTGCGGGCGCCACCGAGCGGGCCGTCGGCGGCTACGCCGGGCCGGAAACCGGGGCGCTGCTGCGCCAGGCACTGGCGCTCTTCGAGCCGGGCGGCGCCGCCCGCGCCGTCGGGGAGCTGCGGCGCGCGTCGGGCTCGTGCCCCAGTTCGACGCCCGGCTGGAGGACGGCACGGCCGTCCGGGTGCAATTGCGCGAGATGGCGGTCGGGCGGGTCGGCGATGAGGCGTACGCGGTGCGCCTCACCACCAGCGGCAACGGTGTCACCCGGTACGGCTATCTGGCGGCCGGCCGGCTCGGCTCGGTGCTGTCCGTGCTCCGCGAGCTGGGGCCGGCCGCGGTCGGGCCCGAGCAGGTGGCGAGCACCCTCGACCGGGCGCTGGACCGGGCGGCCGCGCGCAATCTCATAGCGCGCGAGTGGGGCGGACCGGGGAAGATGGACCCATGCCGACCTTGCGTCTCGCCCTCGCCCAGGTAAACCCGACCGTCGGCGACCTGCCTGGCAACGCGGCCATCGTGCGCGAATGGAGCCGGGCCGCCGCCGACTCCGGTGCCCAACTGGTGGCGTTCCCGGAGATGATGCTGACCGGTTACCCCGTCGAGGACCTGGTCTTCCGCGAGTCGTTCGTGGCGGCGTCCCAGGCGGCGCTGCACCGGCTCGCCGCCGACCTGGCCGGGGACGGCCTGGGCGACCTGCCCGTCGTGGTGGGCTACCTGGACGCCGACGGGCCGGCCCGGGTCAGCTCCGAGGCGTCGCCCGACCGCGGCCCCCGGGACGCGCTCGCGCTGCTGCACGGCGGTCGGGTGGCGGCCACCTACTACAAGCACCACCTGCCCAACTACGGGGTGTTCGACGAGGACCGCTACTTCGTGCCCGGCGACACGCTGACCGTCGTACGGATGGCGGGGGTCGACGTGGCGCTGACCGTGTGCGAGGACATCTGGCAGGCCGGCGGGCCGTTCGCGGTGGCCCGGCAGGCGCGCGTCGGGCTGGTCGTCAACATCAACGGCTCGCCGTACGAGCTGGACAAGGACGACGTACGGCTGCCGCTCGTGCAGCGCCGCGCCGCCGAGGCCGGTGCCGCGGTGGCGTACGTCAACATGGTCGGCGGCCAGGACGAGCTGGTCTTCGACGGCGACTCGATCGTGGTGGCCGCCGACGGGACGCTGCTCGCCCGCTCCCGCAGTTCGCCGAGCACCTGCTCATCCACGACGTGGAGCTGCCGCCCGCCGCACTCGACGCGCCGACCGGCGACCTCGGCGAGATGAGGGTGGACCGCGTCGCCGTGGCGCCGCTGCCCGCCGCGCCGGCCGGCACCGTGGAGGGCGGCATCGCCGTGCGCGTCACGAACGAGGCCGAGGTGTGGCACGCGCTGGTGCTGGGACTGCGCGACTACGTGGACAAGAACGGCTTCCGGTCGGTCGTCCTGGGCCTGTCCGGCGGCATCGACTCCTCCGTGGTCGCCGCGATCGCGGTGGACGCGCTCGGCCCGCACCGGGTGGTCGGCGTCTCCATGCCCAGCCAGCACTCGTCCGGCCACTCCCGCGACGACGCGGCCGACCTCGCCAAGCGCACCGGGCTCGACTACCGGGTCGAGGCGATCCAGCCGATGGTCGACGCCTTCCTGGCGAACATGTCGCTGTCCGGCCTCGCGGTGGAAAACCTCCAGGCCCGGGTGCGCGGCGTGATCCTCATGGCACTGTCCAACCAGGAGGGTCACCTGGTGCTGACCACCGGCAACAAGAGCGAGCTGGCCGTCGGCTACTCCACTTTGTACGGTGACTCGGTCGGCGGCTTCAACCCACTCAAGGACGTCCCGAAGACGCTGGTGTGGAAGCTCGCCACGTGGCGCAACGCCGAGGCCGAGCGGCGCGGCAGCGAGCCGCCCATCCCGGACAGCTCGATCACCAAGCCGCCGAGCGCCGAGCTGCGGCCCGGACAGCTCGACACCGACTCGCTCCCGGACTACGCCGAGCTGGACGCGATCCTCGCCGGGTACGTCGACGGTGACAAGGGCCGGGACGAGCTGGTCGCGGAGGGTCACGACCCGGCCGTGGTGGACCGGGTGCTGCGGCTGGTGGACGGGGCCGAGTACAAGCGCCGCCAGGCCGCGCCCGGCACCAAGATATCGATCAAGGCGTTCGGCCGGGACCGCCGCCTGCCCATCACGAACCGCTGGCGCGAGCCATCGAGCAGCTAGACTTGCCTGGTTGAAGGGAGGTGCCATGACCACCGTGCATCCAGGGCCAGCCGCTCGGGTCGAGCTGCCCAACCGCGAGCTCACCCTCGACGACGTCGCCGAACTCGCCGCCCGCGACAGCGGGCATCGCTACGAGCTGGATAACGGTAACCTCCTCGTCATGGCGCCAGCCGACGTCGATCACCAACAGGTAATGATGCGGCTGGCCATTTGGTTCATTACAAACGGATGCGACAGCGATCTGGTGCTCGCAACCCCGGGTCTGCGCATCAGCGAACGGACATCGGGACGCTGTCCCGACCTCCTCATCACGCGCCGCCGTCCCGACGGCCGGACCGTGTGGGTAGATCCCGCCGACGTGGCATTGGTCGTCGAGATCGTCTCGCGTGGTTCGGAGAAACTCGACCGCATGATCAAGCCGGACGAATACGCACGCGCCGGCATCGTCTACTACTGGCGTGTGGAACGCGGCGGCAACGACACAACAGTCCACCAGTACCAGCTCGGACGGGACGAGCGGGGCGAGCCGGCCTATGTCAGCCACCAAGCGGTGCTGCTGACCGAGCTGCTGGCGGGCCAACCGCCCACACTGGCGTAACGCGTGTGAAATCTTCCACTAACACCTGACGTCCGTCCCTTCGTCGATGCGACCATCGGCGTAGGCCCGGGGACCGCAAAAAGCGCGGCCTCGAGGCGAGAGGAGACGACGATGTCAGAGCCGACCCTGTATGGCGGCCCCACCACCCGACGGGTTCGTACCCGTGACCTGATCGCGGCCAAGCAGCGCGGCGAGCGCTGGCCGATGCTCACCTCGTACGACCAGTACACCGCGTCGATCTTCGACGAGGCCGGCATCCCGGTCCTGCTCGTCGGCGACTCCGCGGCCAACAACGTGTTCGGCTACGAGACCACCGTCCCGGTCACGGTCGACGACCTGCTCCCCCTGGTCCGCGCCGTCGTACGCGCCACCAAGCGCACGCTCGTGGTCGGCGACCTGCCGTTCGGCTCGTACGAGGAGGGGCCGACGCAGGCGCTCCGCACCGCCGTGCGGTTCATGAAGGAGGGCGGCTGCCACGCCGTCAAGCTCGAAGGCGGGCGCCGGGTGGCCGCGCAGATCGCCGCGATCACGGGCGCCGGCATCCCGGTGATGGCCCACGTCGGCTTCACCCCGCAGAGCGAGCACGTCATCGGCGGCTACCGGGTGCAGGGGCGCGGCGACGCGGCCGAGGACGTGGTGGCCGACGCGCACGCGGTCGCCGAGGCCGGCGCGTTCGCGGTCGTGCTGGAGATGGTGACCAGCGAGGTCGCCAAGCGGATCACCCACGACCTGGCGATCCCGACGGTCGGCATCGGCGCGGGCCCGGACACCGACGCGCAGGTGCTCGTCTGGCAGGACATGGCCGGCCTCCGCACCGGCAAGGGCCCCCGCTTCGTCAAGCGCTACGCCGACCTGGCCGGCGCGCTGACCGCCGCGACGCAGCAGTTCGCGGAGGAGGTCCGCGGCGGCGAGTTCCCCGGCCCCGAGCACGCCTTCCACTAGCCCCCATCTCAGTGATCAAGGCGTCCCTCAAGTCGTTATAGCGACTTGAGGGACGCCTTGATCACGGTGGAGAGGACCGGGCGGGCCTCGGCCAGCGACGGGCCGTACCACGTGAGGTGGCGGCCGGACACCAGCGCGTAGGGGATGCCGGGGAACGACTCGGGGCCGTCCTCCGCCGTGAACGCATATGGCTCGTCGGGGAGCACGACCAGGTCGGGACGGCGAGCCACGATCTCCGCCAAGGGCGGGCGGGGATAGCGGTCGGGCGACTCGGCGTACTCGTTGACGATGCCCAGCCGCAGCAGGACGTCGCCGGCGAACGTACCCCCGCCCAAAACCACCCACGGCCGGCGCCAGACCGGCACGACCGCCCGCCGCGGCGGTCCGGCCGCGGGCGGCGCCCACGCCGCCCGCGCCTCGCCCAGCCACCGCGGCGCCGGCGCGCCGAGCAGCGCCAGCATCCGCTCCAGCGACGCGAACGCCTCGTCCAGCGTCCGCGGATACGTCACCCACACCGGCACACCGGCGACCCGCAGCGCCTCGACGTCCTCCCGCCGGTTCTCCTCCGCGTTCGCCACCACCACATCGGGTACGAGGGAAAGCACGCGCTCCACCGACGGGTACTTCGAGCCGCCCACCCGCGGCACGTCGAGTCCGGGCGGATGGGTGCAATAGTCGGTCGCCCCGACGAGCAGCCCCGGCACGCTCACCGCGATCGCCTCGGTCAGCGACGGCACGAGGGAGACGACCCGGCGGGGCGGACCGGCGAGGGCCGCCTCGGCGCCGAGGTCGTCGCGCTTCACAGGTCGGTGACCCGCACGCCCGCGTGCGCCTTGTAGCGCTTGTTGATGGCGATGAGGTTGGCCGTGAACGCCTCGATCTGGTGGGCGTTGCGCAGCCGGCCGGCGTACACCCCGCGCATGCCCGGGATGCGCCCGGCGAGCGCGGCGACCGTCTGCACCGCGTCCCGGTCCTCCCCGCAGACCAGCACGTCCAGGTCGATCCGGTCGACCTCGGGGTCGGCCAGCAGCGGCGCGCTGACGTGGTTGAACGCGGCGCACACCGTCGAGTCCGGCAGCAGCGCGGCGCACTGCTGGACCGCGCTCCCCTCGGCGACCGGCAGCGCGTACGGGCCCTGCTTGTCGAAGCCCAGCGGGTTGACGCAGTCGACGACCAGCTTGCCGGCGAGCGGCTCGCGCAGCGACGCGACCGTGGCCGCGTGGCCGTCCCACGGCACCGCGATGATGACGACGTCGGAGCGGCGGGCCACGTCGACGTTGCCGCCGCCCTCGGGGGCGCGGGTCACGCCGGGCAGGCTCGCGATCTCCGCCGCCGCGTGCACGGCGCGCTCCGCCGCGCGGCTGCCGATGAGCACGGTCTGGCCGGCGCGCGCGAAGCGGTAGGCCAGCCCGCGCCCCTGGTCTCCGGTGCCGCCGATGATGCCGACCACGTGGCCGGTCACGTCGGGCAGGGCGGTCGCGTCGTAAGCCATGCACGCATCCTCCCACCCGCGCCCACCGCCGGACTTGTGATGTTCAACCCGCCCGCGTGAAAAGCACCTTGCGCTGCCCGGGGTCGGCCGTCACCAGCCGTACCCGGATCCGCTCCCCCAGCGGCAGCTCGCCCTCGCACCGGGCGCGCACCGGCGGCTCGTCGAGCGCGACCAACCCGCCCGGCGTGCGCTTCGGGCGGTCGTCGACGTCCAGCACGGCCGCGTCGAACTCCTCGCCCACCCGGCCGGACAGCAGCACCGCCTCGGTGAGGTCGACCGCGCCGCGCTCGGCCGCCGACGCGGCCCGGTCGGTGCCGGCCATCACATCCGGCAGTTGGGACAGTGCCGTGCCGGCCCAGTCGGGCACCTGTGCGCCGCCGTGCAGGGCCAGGCAGACCTCCGTGGCGTACCGGTCGGCCAGGCGGCGCAGCGGCGCCGTCACGTGGGCGTACGGGGCGGCCACCGCGCCGTGGCCCGGGTCGTCCGGCACCTTCCCGTCGAACGCCGTGTAGCCCGCGCCGCGCATCAGCTCGGCCGCGTGGTCGAGGAACGCCGCCGCGCGCGGCTGTGCCGGGTCGATGCTCGCCACCACCCGCCCCACCGCGGCGCCGTCGGGCCACTCGATGCCGAGGCCGGCAGCGGCGGTACGGAGCCGCCGGATCGCGTCCGGGCGCGGCGCCGGCATGGTGCGCAGTAGCCCGATCCCGCCGGCGAGCATGATGTCGGCGGCGGCCATCCCGGTCAGCAGCGAGATCTGCGCGTTGAACTCCTCGACCGGGTACGGCGCGCGCAGCACGAGCCGCCAGCCGCCGTTGTCCGGTTCGATGTCCTGCTCGGGGAGCGGGAGGCTGATGGCGCCCCGGTTCAGCCCTCTGGCGACCAGGAGCGCGCCGATCTCGGGCAGCGCGGCGATCGGTTCCGCCAGCCGCCCGGCTGCCAGGTCGGCCTGTACGCCGGCGTAGTCCAGCTTCGCCCGGCTACGCACCCGCGCCCGCTCCAGCCGTACGGCCACAGTGGACCCGTCCGCGTCGAGGTCGATCGTCCACACCACGGCGGCCCGCTCGACATCGGGCAGGAGGCTGACCGCGTCCTCGCTCAGCGCGACCGGGTGCAGCGGGACCTTGCTGTCCGGCAGGTAGACGGTCTGGCCGCGCTTCCAGGTCTCCGCCTCCAGCGCGCCGCCCGGTCGCACGTACGCGGCGACGTCGGCGATGGCGTAGTGCACGCGGTACCCGCCGCCGGCGCGCCGTTGCAGGCACATCGCCTGATCGAGATCGCGCGACGTGGGCGGGTCGATCGTGACGAACGGGACGTCCGTGCGGTCGGCGGCCGGCAGCGCGGTGCCGGCGACCGCCTCTTCCGCTTCGCGCTGCGCCGCGGGCGGGAACGCCTCCGGCAGTTCCAACTCGCGGCGCAGTGCGCTGAAATCAATGCGGGGCGCCAGTACGCGTCGAATCACCACTCGGTCATTCTTACCGACGCCCCACACGTTGTCCGCACTAGCGGGTAGTGGTCCGTACGCTCTTGCGTGCGGTCGCCTTGCGCGCCGGCGCCTTCTTGGCCGCAGTGGTGGTGCGCTTGGCGGCGGTCGTGGTCTTCTTGGCGGCGGTCGTCTTCGCCGGCGCCTTCTTCGCGGTAGTCGTCTTCGTCGCCGCGGTCTTGCGAGCGGTCGTCGCCTTCGTCGCCGCGGTCTTCCGCGCCGTCGTCGTCTTCTTCGCCGCGGTGGTCTTCTTCGCCGCCGCCGTCGTCTTCTTGGCGGTCGCCGTCTTCTTCGCAGCCGTCGTCGTCTTCTTCGCCGCCGTCGCGGTGCGCTTGGCGGTCGTCGTCTTCTTGGCCACGGCCTTCTTAGCCGGCGCCTTCTTCGCGGCGGTCCGCGACGCGGGAGCCGTCTTCTTCGCGGCGGTCTTCTTGGCCGCCGTGGTCGTCTTGCGCGCGGTGGTCGTCTTCTTGGCCGCCGTCTTCTTCGCCGCGGTGGTGGTGGTCTTCCGGGCCGGCGCCTTCTTGGCCGCGGCCTTGCTCGTGACGGTCTTCCGAGCGGTTGCTGCCGCCGCCACGGTGGTCTTCGGCGCGGCGTCCGCCGTCGGCTCAGCCTCGGGCGTCACCGCGGTGCTCTTGGCAGCCGCGCGTTTCGCGGCCCCGGTGCTCGTGGCCTTCTTCGCTACGGCCATCTCTGTCTCCTCCTTGCGATTGCGATCCTCGCGCGGCCCCTTTGGCCTTGCGCAGCGATTCGCTCCGGTTAGTTGTCCTCCCCGGACCAGCGGGCGTCATCGGAGTCCCACTTTTCGTTTCGCTCCCGGACCTTCTCAAGCCCGTGCGCCGCCTCTTCCGCGGTCGCGTACGGACCCAGTTGGTACTTCGCCGGGCACGAGTTGGAATCGTCCTCGACGCGGTGATGACGCAAGCACCAGTAGTGCCGTGCGCCACTTCCGCTGTTGGTCATGAGATCACTGTGCACCGCAAAACGAACAAGCGCCACCTTTTCGGCGGAAAAATCGGGTGCGCCTCCACAATAGACCTGACCGGCTGACAACGGTACGCGACTCGCCCGCCTTCGTCGTACCCGAAGAAAGCCTTATTCGATAAGGGATTTACCGCCATTAGCACAGGCCGATCGCGGAGCCAGCCGGGTTGCCCGCGCCAGAAAAAATTCTGGGCGCGACACGCCCCATCCAATGTGTGCGGTGCGACGGACGAGTCGGCCTGTACGCCGGATTCTGTGCCGGCGAGTGCTTCGCCGGCGGCGGCCATCCATCTCGGCCTGCCGTTGCCGACAGGCTCTAGCGACCTACCCGCAGGCATCGGACGGGCCGTCCTCGAACGCCTGCGCAGACCACCGCCTCGCGGCGGTGGCCCTTCTTGGCCTTGCTCCGGGTGGGGTTTACCGAGCCGCCCCGGTCACCCGGGACGCTGGTGGGCTCTTACCCCACCGTTTCACCCTTACCGGGCCGAAGCCCGGCGGTCTGTTTTCTGTGGCACTTTCCCGCGGGTCACCCCGGGTTGCCGTTAACAACCACCCTGCCCTGTGGAGTCCGGACGTTCCTCGGCAGCTCCCGATAGAAGCTGACGCGACCGCCCGGCCGACTCGTCCGTCGCACCAGCAATGGTACTAGCCTCGGTGGCGATGGATCTTCATGAGGCGGCACTTCTGGTCATCGCCGGACTCGGCGCGGGCATCGTGAACGCGGTCGCGGGCGGCGGCTCTCTGATCACCTTTCCCGCGCTTATCGCCGCGGGCCTGGCTCCCGTACCGGCCAACGTCACCAACTCGATCGCGGTATCCCCCGGGTACGTCGCGAGCGTGCTGGGCAGCCGCGCGGACCTACCGCGCGGCCGGGTACGCGCGCTCGTGCCCACCGCGGCCGTGGGCAGCATCGCCGGCTGCGCGCTCCTGCTCGCCACGCCGGCGCGCGCGTTCGAGCTCGTGGTGCCGTTCCTCGTGCTCGGCGCGACGGCGGTGCTCGCGTTCCAGGACCGGCTGCGCCGGCTCGTCGGGCACCCGCGTGACCTGTCGCCACGCCGGCAGGCGCTGGCGCTCCAGGCGATGGTGGCGCTCGGCTCGCTGTACGGCGGCTACTTCGGCGCGGCGCTCGGCGTGATGTTCGTCGCCGTGCTCGCCCTGGTGCTCGACGAACCACTCGTACGGGTGACGGCGGTGAAGAACGTGCTGTCCGCGGTGACGGGTGTGACCACCGTGGTCGTGTTCGCCCTCTTCGGTCCGGTCGACTGGGTCGCCGTGGCGGTGCTCGCGCCCGCCGCCATGCTCGGCGGGTACGCCGGCGCGCGGCTGGCCCGCCGGCTGCCGAGCGCCGTCCTGAAGGGGTCATCGTGGCGTTCGGCACAGCGGTTGGCGTGGTGCTGCTGATCCGCGCGTTCAGCTAGCCAGCTTCAGGCCAGGTGGGCGGTCTCGTTGACCGAACGCACCGCCACGCCGCCGTCCGGCCAGGTGTCCACGATGGACAGGCCAGCGGGGTCGAGGTAGAGGCGGTGCAGGAAGGCGTCGCCGGCCCCGAGCGCGTCGCGCAGCAGGATCTTCAGTGGAGAGACGTGGGAAACGACCACGACAGTGCTTTCCGGGTACCCCTTCTGCAGCATCGCCATCACCCGACGTACCCGCGTTGCCACCGCCCGGAACGACTCCCCGCCGGGTGGGGCCTCCTCAGTGGACCCGAGCCAGGCATCCATCTCGTCCGGCCACTGTGCACGAACGTCGGCGAACGTCCGCCCCTCCCAGGCGCCGAAGTCGCACTCGACCAGGTCCGGCTCCACCTCCACGGGCGCCCCGTCCAGCGCCGCGCTGATCTCCTCGGCGGTACGCGTACAGCGGGACAGCGGCGAGGTCACCACGGCGGCGACGGAGGGCGCCAGCGCGGCCACGCGTACGCCGGTGGCCCGGGCCTGGGCCAGTCCCACGTCGGACAGCGGCACGTCGCCGCGACCGGAGTAGCGGCGCTGCGCGGTCAGCTCGGTCGCGCCGTGGCGTACCAGGATCAGCCGGGTGGGCGTGGTCGCCGGCGGCTCCCAGGAGCGGCGAGGGCTACCCGCGGCCGGCGCCGCGGGCTGACCTTTTCCCACCGGTTGACCGTTTCCCGGCGGGTCGGTCTTTCCGGCCGCGGCGTCCATCGCCTTGTTGGCCAACGCGTCGGCGTGCCGGTTGCGCTCGCGCGGGATCCAGGTGAACGTCACCTGGTCGAAGCGGCGTACCAGCGTGGCTGCCTGGGCGGCGAGCGGACGCAGGCCGGGGTGCTTGATCTGCCAGCGGCCGGACATCTGCTCGACGACGAGCTTGGAGTCCATGCGCACCTCGACCTCGACCGCGCCCAGGTCGGCGGCCGCCTGCAGGCCGGCGAGCAGCCCGGAGTACTCGGCGACGTTGTTGGTCGCGACCCCCAGCGCCTCGGCCCGCTCGGCGAGCACCTCACCCGTGTTGGCCTCGCGGACCACCGCGCCGTACCCGGCCGGCCCGGGGTTCCCCCGCGCCCCGCCGTCCGCCTCGACCAGCACCCGCAACCGCCGGCTCACAGCCCGGACTCCGCGGTGCGGACCATGATGCGGCGGCACTCGTCGCAGCGCACCACGTCGTCGGCGGGGGCGGCCTTGATCCGGGCCAGCTCGGTGCCGTACAACTCCAGCCGGCACCCGCCACACCGGCCCGCCTTGAGCAGCGCCGCGCCGAGGCCGCCGGACGACTCGCGGATCTTGTCGTAGAGGGCGATCAGGTCGGCCGGGAGGTCGGCCACCAGCGGCTGCCGGGCGCCGCTGCGGAACTCCGCCTCCTTGGTGATCTCGGCCAGTGTCTGGTCGCGCCGGGCCTCCGTCGCCTCGCGGGTCTCCCTGCCGGCCGCCTGCTTGGCCAGCAGCTCGTCGAGCGTGGCCTGGGCGGTCTCCCGCTGCTCCATCAGCTCCAGCTCGGCGTCCTCCAGCTCGGTCTGCCGGCGGGTCAGCGACGCCAGCTCGTGCTGGAGCGCCTCCAACTCGCGGGCCGGGCCGCGCCCCGTGTCGAGGCGGGCCTGGTCCTTGTCCTTGCGGGTGCGCACCTGGTCGACGTCGCGCTCCAGCCGGGCGATGTCGCGGTCGAAGTCGTCGACGGCCACCTGGGCACGGATCCGCTCGTCTTCCAGCGCGGACAGCTGCCGGGCGAGGGCCTCCAGCTCGGCCAGCTCCGGTAGGGTGCGGCGCTTGTGGGCGAGCTGGGCCAGCGCGGTGTCGATCGCCTGGAGGTCGAGCAGGCGCCGCTGGGCTTCCGGTTCTGCCTTCACGAGCGGGGCTCCTTCAACGAGTGGTGCACGGTTACAACGAGTGGTGAACGGTCCACGGATCGGTGTCGAGGTCGGAGACGACGGCCTCCACGCCACACGCGGCGCGCAGGTGGGCCGCGAGGTCGTCGAGCCACGGCCGTTCGGTCGCCCAGTGCGCGGCGTCGAGCAGGGCGGGGCCGCCACCGGCGAGGTGCTCGCTGACCGGGTGGTGGCGCAGATCGGCGGTCAGGTACGCGTCGACGCCCGCGGCGGTCGCGTCGGCCAGGAACGAGTCGCCCGCGCCACCACACACGGCCAGGGTTTCGATCACGCGATCGGGTGGCCCCGCGGCGCGTACCCCCCAAGCGGTCTGTGGCAGAGCGCCGGCCGCGACGTGGGTGAGCTCGGCGAGCGTCAGGGGCGCCGGTAGGCGGCCGATCCGGCCGGTGCCGAGCCCGGCGTCGCCGTCGAGAGGCCGCAGCGGACGCAGGTCGCGCAGGTCCAGCCGGGCGGCGAGCGCGTCGGATACACCCGGGTTGGCCACATCGGCGTTGGTGTGCGCGACGAAGAGCGCCACGTCGCGCTTGATGAGCTGGTGGACGATGCGTCCTTTGTACGTCGTAGGAGCCACCGAGGAAACCCCGCGCAGCAGCAGCGGGTGGTGGGCCACGATCAGGTCCGCGCCCACCTCCAGGGCCTGCGCCACCGTCTCCGGCACGCAGTCGACGACGCACAGCACCCGGCGCACCGGCGCCTCCGGCTCGCCCAGGACGAGTCCCACCCGGTCCCAGGACTCTGCCTGGGCCGGCGGGTAACGCCGGTCGAGCGCCGCCACCAGATCGGCGACGGTGGGTTCAGTTGTCGTCACGGCGGCGAGGCTACCAGCGCGGTGACCCGCTCCTCATGGTCCTCTCATCGACGGTGGCGCAGCGTGTCCTCATGAGTTCACCGAACGACCAGGACGGGCGTGTCCGCTGGGGCGACGACCTGGCCCCCGGGCCGGCGGAGTCCGGAGCTTGGCGCTCCGCGCCAAGCTCCGAGTCTGCCGGCATCCGGCGCCAAAGCGAGCGGAGCGAGCCAGCTGGCACGGCACCCGCCGCGATGCGGCTGCTGGTCGTCGAGGACGATCCGGCTATGTCGGCGCTGCTGGTGCGGGGCCTGGAACGCATCGGGTACGTCATCGACGCGGTCGACAACGGCCCGGACGCGCTCTGGAGCATCTTCGAGAACGGGTACGACGCGGTCGTGCTCGACGCGATGATCCCGCCGCCGGACGGGTTCGAGGTGTGCCGCCGGATGCGTGCCGAGGGCCGCTGGGAGCCGGTGCTGCTGGTGACCGCGCGGGACGCGGTGCCGGACCGGGTACGCGGGCTGGACGCCGGCGCGGACGACTACCTGATGAAGCCGTTCACGTTCGCCGAGCTGTACGCCCGACTGCGCGCGATCATCCGGCGGCACCCGCACGCCCGGCCGGCCATTCTGCAGATCGGAGACCTGACTTTGGATCCGGTATCCAAGGTGGTCCGGCGTTCTGCGACCCGGATCGCGCTGTCGCCACGGGAGTTCGCGCTGCTGGAGGCGTTCATGCGCCGGCCCGGCGAACTCCTCAGCCCGGCCGACCTGGTCGACGACGTGTGGGACCTGGCCCTCGACGGCCCCGAACTGGTCGGCACGTACGTGCGCTACCTACGCGACAAGGTCGACCGGCCGTTCGGGCGGCACAGCATCGAGGCGCTAACGGATCTCGGAGGCTACAGATTGGATCCAGAAGCCTGACTCCACTCCCGCCTTCGCGCCCCGCCTGCCCCCGCAGCCACGCCCGCCCCGGCGCCCAGCGCGGCCGCCCGGCCCCACCCTCCGCGGCCACACAGCGCGCACCGCACCGCGCGCACCGGGTCGCGCCGCGCGCTGGCGCGTGGCGTCGATCAAGGGCTTGCCCGTCGATCAAGGGCATATGGCCGTGGTTTAGAGATCAAAGCACGACCATTCGCCCTTGATCGACGCGAAAGTCCTTGATCGGCGCTGCGCGCCGGCGTGGCGCGCGGCGCGGTGCGGGCACAGCGCCGGCCGCGCACCGCGCGGTGCCCCGCAGTGCGCTGCACGCCGGCACGATGCACGCACCGCGGTGCTGCGATGGCGCTCGCGGGGCGGGCGGCCGCGCCGATCAAGGCCCTGCCCGCCGATCAAGGGCAAATGGCCGTGGATTGGAGATCAAAGCACGACCGTTCGCCCTTGATCGACGCGAAAGTCCTTGATCGGCGCTGCGCGCCGGCGTGGCGCGCGGTGCGGTGCGGGCACAGCGCCGGCCGCGCACCACCGCGGTGCTGTGATGGCGCTCGCGGGACGCGCGGCCGCGCCGATCAAGGCCCTGCCCGCCGATCAAGGGCATATGGCCGTGGTTTAGAGATCAAAGCACGACCATTCGCCCTTGATCGACGCAAAAGCCCTTGATCGACGCACCGCCCGAGCGGCGCGCGGCCGCAAGCGGCGCGCGGGCCCGAGCGGGGGCGGGCGGGGCGGGGGCTGTGATGGCGCTCGCAGAGGGCTCTCATCACTGTCTCACCGACGCGGGCGGACCGTGGGGGCATGACGATCGACTCCCGAAAGCCGCCGGGTGCGCCACGGGGGCGCCCGGCATGGCGGCGCTGGCTGATCCCCGCCGGCCTGGTGCTGACGCTCGCGCTCCTGATCGCGCCGACCCTGCTGACCACCGAGCCGGCGCACTACACGTACAGCGAGTTCGTCACGCAGGTGGAGGCGGGGCACGTCAAGCAGGTGTCGATCAATGACGAAGGCGCGGTCGACGGGAAACTGACGGGCGGCCGCGCCTTCTCCACGCAGTTGCCGACCGCGCTCGGCTCGACCGGGCTGGAGCAGGACCTGCGGGCGCACAACGTGACGATCACGGCGACCCGGTCCGGGTTCTCGTGGTGGACGCTGCTGGGCAGCTTCGCGCCGCTGGTCCTGCTGGTCGGGCTCTTCTGGTGGACCGGGCGGCGCGCGGCGCGGGGGATCGCCGAGATCACCGGGCCGGGTGGCTTCGGCGGCATCGGGCGGGCCCGCGCCAAGGTCATCGACACCGAGCGGCCGTCGACCCGGTTCTCCGACGTGGCCGGGTACGACGCGGTCAAGCAGGAGATCAGCGAGGTCGTCGACTACCTGCGCCGGCCGGAGCGCTACCAGGCGTTGGGCGCCACCGGGCCGCGCGGGGTGCTGCTGGTCGGGCCGCCGGGCACCGGTAAGACCTTGCTGGCGCGGGCGGTGGCCGGCGAGGCGCGGGTGCCGTTCCTGTCGGTGTCCGGGTCGGGCTTCGTGGAGATGTTCGTGGGCGTGGGCGCCTCCCGGGTGCGGGACCTCTTCGCCGACGCCCGCCGCCGCGCGCCGTCCATCATCTTCATCGACGAGATCGACGCGCTGGGCGCGCGCCGCGGCGGGCTGGCCGTCGGCGGCGGGAACGACGAGCGGGAGCAGACGCTCAACCAGATGCTCGCCGAGATGGACGGCTTCGACCAGGCCGGCGGCGTGGTGGTGATCGCCGCGACCAACCGCCCGGACACGCTGGACGCGGCGCTGCTGCGGCCCGGACGGTTCGACCGCCAGGTCACCGTGGGCCTGCCCGCGCAGCGCGAGCGCACCGCGATCCTGACCGTGCACGCGCGTGGCAAGCCGGTCGGCGCCGACGTGGACTTCGACGTGGTGTCCCGGGCCACGCCCGGCTTTTCCGGGGCGGACCTGGCCAATTTGGTCAACGAGGCGGCGATCCACGCCGTACGGGATGGGCGGACCCAGGTGGGCGCCGCGGACTTCGACGCGGCCCGGGACCGGATCCTGCTCGGCCACCGCGAGTCCAGCAACCTGCTGCTGCCGGAGGAGAAGCTGGCCGTCGCCATCCACGAGTCCGGACACGCGCTGGTCGCGGCGGTGTCCCCGCACGCCGACCCGGTGGCCAAGGTGACCATCCTGCCGGCCGGCATGGCGCTGGGCGCGACCGAACAGCTGCCCGACGCCGAGCGGCACCTGTACGGCGAGGCGTACCTGCTGGACTCGCTGGCCGTACGGATGGGCGGCCGGGCGGCGGAGTTGCTGGTGCTGGGCGAGGCGTCCACCGGCGCGGCCAACGATCTGGCCAGCGCCACCGGGCTGGCGCAGAAGATGGTCCGCGAGTTCGGGCTGTCACCGGCGCTGGGACCGGTCGGCTACCCGGCCGAGAGCGGATCCGGGTTCTTGCCCGGCGGCGCCGAGCTGTCCCGGCCGTTCTCCGAGTCGACGCAGCGCCGGATCGACGAGGAGGTGGCGCGGCTGCTGCGCGAGGCCGAGGAGCGCGCGCTGGACCTGCTGCGCCGGCACCGCCGGGCGCTGGACGCGCTGACCAGCCTGCTGCAGGAGCAGGAGACGGTGGATGGGAAGGCCGTACGGCGGATTTTGGAAGCCAGCGGTCAGGAGGACTCGCTGAGGCGGTAGCCGGCGCCGCGTACCGTCTGGATGCTCTGCCGCCCGAACGGCCGGTCCAGCTTTTCCCGCAGGTACCGGACGTAGACGTCGACGACGTTGGAGCCGCCCTCGTACGCGCTGTCCCACACGTGGTCGATCAGGTAGGTGCGGGACAGCACCTCGCCGGCGTGCCGCATCAGCTCGTGCAGCAGCGCGAACTCCTTGGCCGACAGGGCCACCGCCCGGCCGTCCCGGGCGACCGTACGGCGGGCCGGGTCGAGCGCGATCCCGGCCACGCTGAGCACGGTGGGGCGGCGGGCCGGGGCGCGCCGGGTCAGCGCCCGGACGCGGGCCCGCAGCTCGGGCAGCGCGACCGGCTTGACCAGGTAGTCGTCGGCGCCCGCGTCGAGCGCGGCGACCCGGTCGGGCACGGCGTCCCGCGCGGTGAGCACGAGGATCGGCACCCAGCGCTCCTCGCCGCGCAGCGTCCGGGTCACCGCCACCCCGTCCGGCTCGGGGATCATCAAGTCCAGGACCAGCAGGTCGTACGGCTGCTCGCGGGCGGCCCACAGCGCGTCCACGCCCGTGCCGACGACGTCCACCGCGTGCCCCTCGGCGGCCAGCCCGCGGCGGAGCACGTCGGCGAGGGCGGCATCGTCCTCGACCAGCAGCAGCCGCACGGGGATTACGGTACGCGCGTGAAGGTCTTACCAGGCACGCTGCGCGGGCGCCTCGTGGCGGCGTACGCCATCGGGCTCTCCGTGGTGGTCATCGTGGTGTTGGCGGCCGGCTACCTGGCCCTGGTCGCCGAGCTGCGGCACGCGGCCGAGGAGGACCTCGCGATCCGCCTCGACGACGTCAGCGCGGCCGTCGAGACCGGCGACCTCCTGCCGGTCGGGCGCGACCCGTACGCCCAGGTGATCGCCGGGGGCGCGGTGGTGGCCCGGTCGGCCGCCACCCCCAGCACGCCGGTCCTGACGCTCAAGGCGGCCGGCGAGGTCGTCGAGCAGAAGAGTCCCGGCCTGCGCGGCACCGCCATGCTGGCCGCCCGCCGGCTGCCCGACGGGCGGCTGCTCGTCGTCGGCACCAGCCTCGCCACCGTCGACGCCACCGCCCAGCGGGTGCTGATCGGGCTCGCGATGATCGGGCCGGCGCTGGTGCTCGTGCTCACCCTGGCCGTACGGCGGGTGGTGGGGGGCGCGCTCGGTCCGGTGGCGGCGATGACGAGCCGGGCCCGCGAGCTGAACACCGGGCGGCTGCCCGAGCCGCCGGGCACCGACGAGATCGCCACGCTCGCGCGGACGCTGAACGAAATGCTCGACCGCATCGACGCGGCCAACCAGCGCGAGCGGGCGTTCCTCGACGACGCCGCGCACGAGCTGCGTACCCCCGTTGCGGTGTTGCGCGCGGAACTGGAGCTGGGCCTGGCCGACGACGACCCGCGGCAGGCGATGCGGGCCGCGCTGGTGGAGGCTGACCGGCTCAGCCGGTTGGCCACCGACCTGCTGGTCATCGCGCGGGCCCGGGCCGGAACGCTGGAGCTGGACCGGGGGCCCACCGATGCCACCGTCGTCGTACGGGACGCCGCCCAGCGGGTGGCCCGGCTGCACGGGCTCGCGGTGGAGGTCACCGGGCAGGAGGTGGTCGCCGAGGTCGACGCCGTACGCCTGGAGCAGGTGGTGACGAACCTCGTCGGCAACGCGGCGCAGGCCCGTGCGGGCCGGGTACGCGTCGCCGTCGCCCAATCGGCGGCCGGCGCGCTGGTCGTCACCGTCGACGACGACGGCCCCGGTTTCCCGGAGGAGTTGCTGCCGGTGGCGTTCGACCGGTTCCGCGGCACGCCCGGCGGGTCCGGCCTGGGGCTGGCGATCGTCGCGACGGTGGCGCGGGCGCACGGCGGCGACGCGGTCGCCAGCAACGCGTCGGCGCTGGGCGGAGCCCGGGTCCGGGTCAGCTTCGGCTCGTGACCCGCGCCTCCAGCGCCTCCAGCGCCGCGTGCCACGGGAAGCTGTCCCGGTGCAGTTCGCCCGTGCCCGGCGGGTGCAGCGGCACCACGTCGTCGCCGAAGAGCACGGTGACGCCCCAGCTGCGCAGCCGCATCAGGCTCTCCCGGAACGCCGGATGGGACCCCATCGCCGCGTTCGTGTACGGCATCGCGACGATCGGCAGCCCCTTGCCCTGCCCCTCCACGACCAGGCCGAGGGCGAGCGTGTCCGCGATGCCGGCCGCCCACTTGTTGACGGTGTTGACCGTGGCGGGCGCGACGATGATCGCGTCCGGCGCCGGCAGCACGTCCGGGTCGCCGGGGTTCTTGTAGAGCGTGCGCACCGGGTGCCCGGTCAGCAGCGCGAGCGCCGGCACGTCCACGAACTTCCGGCCGTCCGGCGTGACCACGACGCACACGTCCCAGCCCTGACGCTGGGCCATGGTGACGAGCCGGCCAACGTCCCGGGCGACCGGTGACCCGCAGGCGATGCAGTAGAGGACGCCCCGGCTCACTCTCTCAAACTCCAACGCCCATGTGCTCGGCCAGCTCCGCAACCGGTGCGGGGGGCGTTCCCTTGGTCCGCCGGAGCACATCGGTGAGCACCTCCTGCGCGATCGGCCGGCAGCGGATCTCGGAGGGGGCGAGCCGGTCGCCCTCCAGCAGCATCTCGCTGGCCCGTTCCACGTCGCCGATCTGGGTGTAGCCCCGTGCGATGTCGATGAAGTGGTGCGCCCGCCGCTCGGGCAGCAGCGCCGCGAACGCGTCGCCGTCGATCCGCTCGTGGGTCTCCACGGCGACTCGACCGTCGCCCAGCTCCACCGCCGCCGCCGCCCGGTGCAGCTGCACGTTGGTGGGGCCGAAGCAGGTCCAGAGGTGGTTCTGGTCGCTGCCGAGCTCGCGCGCCGCCTCTTCGGCGGCGCCCAGCAGGTCGCGGACGGTCGCCGTGTCGCCGATCCGCGCGGCGGCCATCGCGCCGTTGAGCAGCAGCATGCCGTACACGGAGATCCGCTCTGGGGTGGCCTCGTTGTCACCGCCGGGCGCGAGCCGGTTGGCGATGTTGACGTTGACCTCGAGCGCGGGCCGGGCCCGGCCCAGCGCGAGCAGCGCGCTGCCGACCCGGTAGCTGGCGATGCCGGCGAGCAGCTGGTCGCCGGCCCGCTGGGAGACCGCGATCGACCGGTCGGCGGCGAGCCAGGACAGCTCGTGCTCGCCCAGCTTGCGCAGCGTCGAGGAGGCGATCTGGTAGACCTGCCCGAGCAGGTGCGCGGCCTCGGACGAATCCGTCCCCTCGCCGTGCGCGGTGTCGGCCGCCTGCCCGTCGCGCAACAGCTTCGGCAGGGCGCGGGCGAGCACGCCGTACTTGGCATGCTGGTACGTCAACCAGGCGTGGCTGACCGCCTTGCGCATCTCGGCGAGTGGCATCGCGTGGGTCGGTGCGAAGAAGAACGCACTGATCTGGTCGTACCGCTCCAGGGCCGCGCGGATCTCCTCCACCTCGACCTGGTCGATGCAGTTGATGCTGTCCGTGCGCCGCTCGGGATCCTTGCCGAGCAGGAGCTGCACGTCGACCTGCAACACGTCGGCGATCTCGTAGACGACGGAGAACTTGTCCAGCCGGCGTACGCCCCGCTCGACCTTGTCCACCCAGCTCTTCGACTTGCCGAGCCGGTCGGCGAAGACCTGCTGCGACATCTTTCGGCGCCCACGCCAGTACGCGACGCGGCGCCCAATGGGCAGCTCGTCCACGTCGTCCCTCCCCTGCTTCGACCGGCGACCGGGCCGGTTAAGCGTTTGGCCTATGGGGCTCGGACCGATTGTGCCGGTTCGTCACCCATTTGTGCTGGTCGCACACGCTGTGCGCTGGAACGGTGACCGTCGCTCGTAGTTTCTATGCAAGTTGCAAGCGGCTCTCTGTCAAGCGCAACGACCGCGTGTCGTGCTGGTGACGCTGCCTGACGCCTGATATGACGCCCGCGGCTGACATGGGAGGTTTTCTAGCCATGCGGTGGAGTCCTCGACCACCATTCATCCGATCGTCCGTCCTTGATCGTTCTCGGCTGCGTCATGCCGCACTGCGGTACGCCGAGCACGGCTGGGACGTCACGCCGGGCGCTTGCCTGTCCGGCGCTCGGTTCGCCTGCGCGCGCCCCGGCTGCCCCACGATGGGCTGCCATCCGGCGCTGGAGCAGTGGGAGGACGCCGCCACGTCCGACCACGGCCAGGTCCTGACCTGGTGGCGCCGGCAGCCACACGCGGTCCTGCTGCCGACGGGACGGGCGTTCGACGTCCTGGAGGTGCCCGCCCACCTCGGCCTGCGCGTGCTGGGCGCGGCCCGCCTGCACGCGGGCGTCGTAGGGCCCGGGCGGGGCCAGGTCCGCGGCCCGGTCGCGGTGACGCCGACCGGGCGCTGGATGCTTCTGGTACGCCCCGGCGACCCGCTGCGCCCGGAACTGGACGAGAGTCTCGACGTGGTACGCCACGGGGCCGGCTCGTGGATCCCGGCACCGCCCACCCGGCTGCCCGAGGGCCCGGTGCGGTGGGCGGCGTCGCCCGAGGAGACCCGGTGGCGGCTGCCCGACTCGTACGCGGTGCAGGGCATGCTGGTCGACGCGCTGGGCGCGGTGCGCCTGCCACGCCAGACCTCAACCCTCCGCCGCGCCGCATAGCAGTCAACGTATCGGCGACGGTCGGGCGGGTCGAGCCCCCGAACGTGCTAACCGAAGAGCTTCATCGGCGCGTACTTGCGCTTGGGGAAGATCTTCCCGACCTGCGCGTCGCTGAGCCCGAACTGGCCCTGCACCACCGAGCCGTACACGTTGAAGAGGTTGTTGTACTCCGGCACGTCGCCGCTGTCGAGCGTGCCGAGGCCGTCCCAGCGGCCGAGCAGCGACCCGGCGAGCTTGCGCCCGGACAGCAACACGACCACGCCGCCGTGCCCGTGGTCGGTGCCGTTGCCGCTCTCCGCGACCCGCCGGCCGAACTCGCTGGACACCACCACGGTCACGTCCGCCGCCTGGGCGCCCAGGTCGTCGAAGAACGCCGCCATGCCGCGGGCGAGGTCGCTCAGCCGGGCGTGCAGGTTGCCGCCGTCCTGGGTGCCCTGGTTTTCGTGGGTGTCCCAGCCGCCCATGGTGATCGTGGCGACACGCACGTTCCCGCCGCCCTTGATGAGCTGCGCGACCTGGCGGAACGCGGTGCCCACGCCGTCGTACGCGGCACCGCCCGCCGGCTGGTAGCCCTGCGCCGCCACGCCTTGGGCGTCGCGCAGCGCGCCGAGCGTGGCCTTCAGCGACTCCTCGACCGGGTGGTTGATGCCGCTGTAGAGGCCGGCGAGAGCGGTCGCGGTGGCGTCCTTGAACTTCGCGTCCCCGTTGAGGGTGAGCGCGTCGACGGTGTTGAGCGACAGCGCGCCGTTGATGCCGACCAGCGAACGCGGCAGGGTCGCCCCGATGGCGACGCTGCGGAACGCCGTACCGGGGCCGAGGTGGTCGACCAGGCGGTCCAGCCAGCCGCGCCCGCCGGTCTCGCGCGGCAGCCCGCCGAGGTTGCACGCGTCGACCGCCTGGAAGTGGCTGCGCGACAGGCGCGGGTCGGACACCCCGGGGATGAACGCGAGGTGGCCGTCCTTGAGGTAGCCCGCAAGCGGCGCGAACGCGCTGCTGAGCTGGAACGAGCGGTCCACGGCCAGCGCGGTGCGGCCGGTCATCAGCAGGTTGGGCCGCGCCTTCTCCAGCACCGGGTCGTCGGCCGGCGCCACCAGGCCGAGCCCGTCCAGGCCGCCGTAGAGGAAGACGTGCACGATCGTGCCGCGCGCCGCCGCCGCGTACGACGCCCCCTCCGATACGACCTGGCTCGTCGCGAGGACGGTCACGGTGGCGGCGGCGCCCGCGAAGAGCGAGCGCCGGCTGAACTCGGGGTGGCGGGGTTCCATGCGATTACCTCAGCAGATGTTGGGGCGAGGCCAGGATCGCACGCGCCACGGCCGCGATGGCGCCGTTGAGGGTGGCGTCCACGGCGGCGCCGGGTGCGACGCCGGCGATCCCGACGATCAGGTCGCGCTCGCGCGCGGTCAGCGGCTGGTGGACTAGCCGCCTCGCGAGCGCGTCGACGTACGCGCCCGCCGTCTGCGGCCGCACGGTGACCAACTGTTCCGGCTTGTTGTACGTGAACATCGGCCGGCTGCCGGCCAGGGCGTCGCCAGCCTCGTTCCAGCAGCCGACCATCGAGCCCGCCGACGCCCACGCCACGAAGACGTCCGGGTAGCCGGTCGGGGTCGGCGAGCCGCTCGGGAAGTGGCCCAGCTCCTGCAGGCGTTCGCGGATCTGCCGCAGCCCTTCGGCGAACGCGGAGCGCACCTCGCTGGCCGCCACGAAGCCGGGCGGGGCCTGCTCCGACACCCCGAGCGTCCGGTACGTCGCCACGACGTGCTCCATGGGCCGGCGCACCTTCTGCCCCACCGAGGCCCAGAACTCCGACGAGCTGAGCAGCTCCATCAGCACCGGCTTGATGGCGCCCCGGTTGACCGTGTACATCTTCGCCAGCCTGTCCACAAGGGACTTCGGCGGCGTGTCGGAGACGAAGCGGGTGGCCAGGTTGGTGGCGATGTACCGGGCCGTCGACGGGTGCAGGGCGAGGTACCGGAAGTACTCCTCGCTGGCCTGCTCGCCGCCCTCCGCCGAGGCGTTCGGGTGGCTGAAGCCCATGATCTGCACGGCGCCGACGTAGTGCTCGTCGGGCCGGTAGACGTACTGGTCGTCCTTGACGCCGCGGCCGGTCTGCAGCAGCGCCGCCTGCCGTACGTCGCGCTCGGTGTAGCCGCCGTCCACGCCGACGGAGAAGAGCTCCAGGTTCTCCCGGGCCAGGTTCTCCGTCACGTCGTCCTTTGTGGACGACGACTGCCCCAGGTACGTCAGCAGGGCCGGGTGCCGGTTGGCGGCCACCAGCATGTCGGGGTAGTTCGACAGCGCGTACTTGCGGATGACGTCCCGGTCGAAGGACGCCCGCTGCACCACGGAGCCCTCGTAGAACGCCGGCACGTGCAGGAAGTCGTTCCAGAAGTCGACCATCACCTCGAAGAGCTGGCGGTCGGACCAGATCTGCCGGGCGATGGTGGCCTGCACGGCCTCGTCGTCGGCGCGGATCCCCCTGCCGTCCAGCCCTTCGCGCGCGGCGCGCAGGTCGTCGATGCTCATGCCGAGCGTGGTCAGCTCGGAGAGCTTCTCCTCGGCCGGCGTCAGCGGGATCCGCTCCGGTGCGAGTTGCTCGGCGATCCAGTCGTCGATGCCCAGCCGGTTGATGTCCGCGATGACCTTCGGCGTGGGGCCGAACGTGAGGCGGCTGGCCAGATGCCGTACCGGATCCTTGGCCAGCACGGTCTCCACCGTCACCTTGGTCGCCTGCGCCGCGATGGCCGGGCTGGAAAAGCGGCGCCCGCCGGAGGGCGTGTTGCGCCGCAGCCCGTCGCCCGCCTTCGAGCCCATGTACGACTCGTTCTGCTCGGTGTAGGTGCGCACCGTGCTCGGCTGCTGCCCGCCCGGCCGGTCCGGGTTGCCGTCGGCGGCCGCGGACGCCGCCGGGTCGTACGACGACGCGGAGCCGGAGCGGCCCAGGACCCAGTCGACCAGCCGTACGCCGGGCGCGGTGCCCGCGAACGCCGTACCGCCGGTCAGGAACGCCAGCCCGCCGATGCCGAGGATGGCCTTGCGACGGCCCACCTTCTGCGGCTTGGGCGCCGCCGCCTTCTTGGCGACCGGCTTCTTGGCGACGGGCTTCTTGACGACCGTCTCCGGGCGGGGCTCCGGGGTCGCCGCGGCGCGGCTCTCGATGGCCCGGTGCCGGGGCGGCGGTGGCTGGTAGGCGCGGTACTGGTGGGAATGGGGTCGCTGAGGCGCGGCCTCCGCGACGGGGTAACCGTCGTACAGCCGGTGGCGTGGCGTACTCCGATCGACCATGCACCAGTCCCGATTCTCACCAATACTCAGCGATACGGGACGGTAGTTAACCTTCTGATCCGTCTCAAGACGGACGCGACCCCGCCGATCGCGCGCTTAAGCCGTCGTTGCACCGAAGCGGGGGACCTCCAGGGCCCCGTCCCGCATCCAGAGCAGCGCAAACTGGCCCGCCGATGCCAACGTTCGGCAGACCGTAGCGGATGAGTGGCACAGCGAGAATTAAGAAACCGCTAAGGAGACTGGTCCGTAAATGCGTGATCGAGGCCCCCCGCGCCCTAGATCCGGTACGCCTCCACGAGCGCGGCGGGACGTTCCCGGAACGGGCCGACCCAGTCCCCAGGCACCGCTCCGCGAACGTCACGCCGGTGCGTACCACCTCGTCCAAGGGTCCAGCAGGCACGGCGCGTCGCGCCCCTCCACGCCCGCTTCCGCGCGCGCCCGCAGGCCCTGCCGGGCGAGGCCGAGGAGCGCCTCCGCCGTCGCGCCCACCGAGCGCCGCCCCACCAGCGCGTCCAGGCCCTTGGCGGCGACGTCTTCCCACGCCTGCTCCAGGTCGGCGGCGGACACGTCGGCCAGCAGCGCCAGCGCCGCCCGCCGGGACGGCCCGTGGTACGCCAGGCCGGCGCAGAACGCCGGTCCGGCCCCGAGCGCCGCCCAGCTCACCCCGTCGAACGCACGCATCTCCAGCGTGTGGCGCGGGCGTACGTGCGGCCACATCTGGGACAGGTGCGAACGCCAGTCGGCCAAGGTCGGCGAGGCTCCGTCCGCCATCAGCTCCCGGAACGGGCGGGCGGGGCCGGGGATGTAGCCGCTGCCGTCGTACCGGTAGATCATCGGCAGCGACAGCGCCCAGTCGATGACGTCGCCGGCGGACGCGTCCGGGCGTACCGCGAATCCCAGCACCCCGCAGCGGGCCGGGTCGACCTGGCTCCACATCTGCATGCGGCGGGACAGCACGCCGGTGACCCGGCCGTCTTCGAGCGGCGAGTTGACGAACATCGCCGCGGCGACGGGCGCGACCTTCACCAGCAGCGTGAGCTTTTCCCGGAAGTCCGCCGCCGAGAGGTAGTCCAATGTGGTCTGGGTGGACAGGGTGAGGCCCATGACGCTCTCGGCGTAGGCGGCGGGCGCGCCGAGCCCCCGGAAGTAGCGGCGCATGATGTCGATCCGGGGCTTGGGCGCCCACGGGATGCTCGCGGTCGGCGTGAACGGCACCAGCCCGCCGGGCAGGAGCGACAGGTTCGCCCCGCGGGCGAGGGCGGCGATCGCCGGCATCTCCCGCCGGGTGGCGGCGACCAGGTCGGTCACCGCGTGGAACGGCGCGGACGAGTACTCGACCGCGCCGCCCAGTTCGAGGGAGAGCTGCGCCCCGCCCGGCAGCTCCACCCCGACCAGCGCGCCGGCCTCGGTCGCCGGCTCGGCCTCGAACTCCCGCAGCACCGATTCCAGGAACGGGCGGGCACGGTCGTACCCCGCGCTGCGTCCGGTGTCCGAGTCGACGAGGCCGCATTCCAGTTCGAGCCCGATTCGCTCGTCGGCCGATGGGGTGAACAGGCTGGCAAGATCCACGAGAGCTCCCAGACGCCGCGCGGTAACGACCCGTAGTCACCCGACCACAAGACGTCGCCTAGGGCAAGGGTCTCATCGGCCTTGGGTTCGCCAGGCGACCGCGTCGGCGGCTACCCGGAAGCCGTGGTGCAACCCGGCCACCTGCAGCACCGCCCGCGCGGGGCGATGGTCGCCGAACGCCGCGGCGAAAACGGCGTCGACGGATGACCAGTCAGAGATGTCGGTCAGGTAGAGGTTGACCTTGGCGACCGAGTCGGTCCGGCCGCCACCGGAGACCACAATGGACAGTACGTTGGCCAGCACCTGGCGCGCCTGCTCCGCGACGGTGGAGTCGGCGCCAACGCCGACCGGAAGCTGCGCGGACACCCAGATGGCGCCGTCCGGCGTGACGGTGGCCTGTGCGTAGTGGCCGAACGGCTCGGGTGCGCCGGCGGTCGCTACCGATTCAAGAAACATCATGGGCTCCGATCGCGGTGTCCTCGGCAAGTCCTACCAGGGTCCGGACCGCGCACCCGGTGCCGCCGTTGGGGGTGTAGCCGTGCGGTTCGCCCTCGTGGAAGGCGGGTCCGGCGATGTCCAGGTGCGCCCAGGGCGTGCCGGCCGGTACGAACTCCCGCAGGAACAGGCCGGCTACCAGGCCGCCGCCCATCCGCTCGCCGTAGTTGGCGATGTCGGCCACCCGGGAGTTCAGGCTGCCGCGCAGTTCGGCCGGCAGCGGCATCGGCCAGGCCCGCTCGCCGGCCCGGTCGGCGGCGGCCAGGACCCGGTCCCGGAAGGCGTCGTCGTTGGCCATCACCCCGAAGAGGTGGTTGCCCAGGCCGTACCGCATGGCCGCGGTCAGGGTGGCCACGTCCACGATCGCGTCGGGCCGCTCCTGCCCGGCACGGACCAGCGCGTCGGCGAGCACCAGGCGCCCCTCGGCGTCGGTGTTGAGCACCTCCACGGTCCGGCCGCCGTACATCCGCAGCACGTCGCCGGGGCGGACGGCGGAGCCGGACGGCATGTTCTCGGCCAGCGCGAGCCAGCCGGTGACGTTGACCCGCAGGCGGAGCCGGGCGGCGGCCAGTACCGCGGCGAACACCGCCGCGGCGCCGGACATGTCGCGCTTCATGATCTCGTTGGCGCCGACCGGTTTCAGCGAGATGCCGCCCGAGTCGTACGTGATGCCCTTGCCGACGAGGGCGAGGCTCGCGTTCGCCTCGGGGTGGGTGTGGGCGATCCGTACCAGCCGGGGTGGTCGGGCCGAGCCCTGCCCGACGCCGAGGATGCCGCCGTAAGCGCCCGCCGCGAGCGCCTCCTCGTCGAGTACGTCGACCGCCAGCCCGTACTCCCGGCCGGTGGTCAACACAGCAGCGGCGAAGCTCTCCGGGTGCAGGTCGTTGGCCGGTGTGTTGATCAGGTCGCGGGCGCGGTTCACCTCCTGGGCGAGCACGCCCGCGCGGCGTACGGCGGCCTCCGCGTGTGTCTGGCCGTCGCGGTTCACGAGGATCACCAGCTCGCGGACGGGGGCCGCGGGGTGGTCGACGGTGCGGTAGGCGGTGAAGGCGTACGCGCCGAGGAGGCCACCCAGGGCCACCGCCCCCACGGCCTCGGCGGACCCGACCGGCAGCGCCAGGGCGACCGTCGCGGCGCCGGCCAGCGCCCGGGTGGCCACACCGGCGGCCCGGCGCAACACCTCGGCGCCGTACGCGTCGCCGTCGGCGGCGTCGCCGAGGCCGACCGCGAGGACCAGCCCGGCCTTCATGCCGGCGGGCGCGGGGAGCTTGACCGCTTCGCCCTCGGCACCGGTCACGCCAAGGGTGCGCAGGAGTGTGGCGAACGGACCGCCGAGTGCCTCGGCCGCGCCGGGCGCCAGCACCGGCCCGGCGGGGCCCTTGGCGACACCGATCACGACGCAGTCCGCGGGCAGGGACGCGGCGGGGGTCGTGCCTACCGTCAGGGCGGTCACCGTCGTACCTCCTGCATCTCGGCGGACTGCATCTCGGCAGGCCCTGGGGCCTTTACCGGCGCGGGCAGCGGCCGCTTGTGCCGGCGGGTCAGGCCGACCCCGACGAGCACGACCACCATCCCGGCGATGATCCGGAGGCTGAGCTCCTCGCCGAGCACGATGGCCCCAGCGCCACCGACACCACCGGCAGCAGATAGCCGACCGTCGCGGCGTTGGTGGCGCCCTCGGCGGCGATGAGCCGGTAGGTGAGGTGGAAGGTGGCCCCGGTGGCGACGACGCCCAGGATCAGGACCACGACCAGCGTCTTCGGGCCGATGTCGATCGGCGTCAGACCGCCGGCCGGCAGGGTCAGCGCGGTCAGGCCGGTCGCCGCGATGAGCTGCGCCGCGGACAGCGAGATCGTCGGTATGCCCTTCCCGACCAGGTTGCGCCCCATGTAGGCGAAGCCGACCGCGTAGCTCGCCGCCGCGGCGACGATCGCGAGCGCCCCCCAGCCGACCTGCCCGGTCGTCTGCCACGGCGCGAAGATCAACACGACCCCGGCGAACCCGAGCAGGAGCCCGGCCAGCCGGACCGGCCGCAAACCGCGCTCGGAGCCGATGACGACGCCGATCAACAGGGACCACAGCGGGGTGGTCGCGTTGAGCACGCCGGCCACGCCGGAGTCGATGGTCTGCTGGCCGAGGCTGAACATGGCGAACGGCAGGGCGTTGCAGAAGAACGCGGCCATGACGACGTGACCCCAGGTCGCGCGATCCCGGGCAGCCGCCGCCCCGAGGCGAGGCACGCGATCAGCAACGCGGCCGATCCGAGAACGCACCGGCTGAGCGTGACCTGGACCGGAGTCAACGCGTCCAGGGCCAGATCGATCCAGAGGAAGGTCGACCCCCACAGCAGGGCGAGCGCGCCCACCTGCGTCCAGGTCCGTAGTCTGCTCACTCCGCACACGATGCCGGAGCCAACTCGAAAGGAAAAGCGAAAGATTCTGTACGAGAGTTAAGCTCTACTACATGCTCGATGTGAGACGGATGCAGGTGCTGCGAGCGGTGGTCACCAGCGGGTCGGTGACCGCGGCGGCGGCGCACCTCGGCTACACCCCCTCCGCCGTCAGCCAGCAGGTGGCGGCGCTGGAAAAGGAAGCCGGGATCGCGCTGCTCGAACGGGTCGGCCGGGGTGTGCGCCCCACGGCGGCGGGCCAGCTGCTCACCGGGCACGCGGCCATCATCGGCCAACACGTCGCCGAGGCCGAGACCGCGCTGGCCGACCTGCGCGCGGGGCGTACCGGCCGGCTGACGATCCGCTACTTCGCCTCGGTCGGGCCGACCCTGCTGGCGCCCGCCCTGGCCCGACTCCGGCGCGAGCACCCCGGCGTGACGATCGACCCCAAGCTGAACGATTCGGACGACCCGCTGCCGGACGTGGAGCAGGGCAACGCCGACCTGGCCCTCGTGGTCCGCCGGCCGAGCGACGACGTCCGCCAGGGCATCCGCGTGGTGCACCTGATCGACGACGCGTTCCAGGCCGTGCTGCCCACCGGACACCCGCTCACCGCGCGGCGGGTGATCGACCTGGTCGACCTCGCCGCCGAGCCGTGGGTCGGCAGCGAACCGCCCGGCCCCTGCCTGGAGCCCATCATGGACGCCTGCGCCGCGGCGGGCTTCACCCCGAACTTCGTCGCGAAGTCGGAGGACTACGCCACGACTCAGGGATTCGTCGCCGCCGGCCTCGGCGTCGGCCTCATCCCCCGGCTCGGACTGACCCGGCATCCCGGCGTCACCATCCGTCCGGTCCGCCGCCCCGAGCCGGTCCGGACCATCTACGCCGCGGTCCGGGAGATCTCACTGACCCAGCCCGCGCCGCGCGCGCTGATCGACGCGCTCATCGACGCCGCTAAGGAGTGAGATCGAGGGTACGGGGTCGGGCCGCGCACAGGTGCTGGCCACGGTCACCGCCTGCCCCGTCTGCGCCGACCGCAGCAGCGACTCCATCACGTCCAGCACGTGGTACGCCAGCTCGCCGCTCGCCCGGTGGCGCCCGTCCGGGCCCACCATGTCCGCCAGGCCGTACCCGCGCCCGGCGTCCCGGTATCCGGCGCTGACCGGCAGCGTGCGCCACTCCGCCGCGCCCAGAGCCTTGTGCAGGACCGGACCGTGGAACTGGTTGGGATCCGGTACGACCAGCGAGGCGGCGTCGCCGTGCACCTCGATGGGCGCCGCGTGGGTGTCCACCGCGTCGAAGCTCATCACCAGCGTCGACAGCACCCCGGACGCGTGCACCAGCACGCCACTGACGTGCGTGTCGACGCCGACCGGCACGCGCTCGCCGGCCCGCGGACCGGTGCCGATGACGCGCTCGCCACGCGTACGGCTGCCCGCGCCGATGACGCTGGCCACCGGGCCGAGCAGGGTGACGAGCGCGGTGAGGTAGTACGGGCCCATGTCCATCAGCGGGCCGCCGCCGAACGCGTAGTAGAAGTCCGGGTTGGGGTGCCAGCGCTCGTGGCCCGGCGTGACCATCGTGGCGGTCGCCGCGATCGGGGTGCCGATGTCGCCGTCGTCGATGGCCCGGCGCGCCGTCTGTACGCCGGTGCCGAGGACCGTGTCGGGGCGCAGCCGACGCGTACCCCTGCGGTGGAGGCGGCCCGGAGGACGTCGCCGGCGGCCTGCGTGGTGACGGCGAGCGGCTTCTCGCCGTACACGTGCTTGCCGGCGGCGATCGCCCCCAGGGCGACCGAGGCGTGCGCGGCGGGAACGGTGAGGTTGAGGACGACATCGACCTCGGCGGCGCCGCAGAGCTCCTCGACGCCGACCGCGCGGACCCCGTCGTGGGTGTTGGCGACCGCCTCCGCCAGGGACCGATCGAGGTCGCTGACCGCGCACAGCCGCAGCGACGGGAGCCGGCGCAGCGTCGCGAGATACTGCTGGGAGATGTTGCCGCACCCGACGATGCCGACGCCTACCTGCTCGCCCACAACAATCCCCGTTCGATGATCGTCCGGACCGTGCGGTGCTCCAGGACGTCGAGGCTGTGCCCCGGCGTGGCGACGAAGATCTTGCCCTCGCCCCACCGCCGGGTCCAGACGGCCGGCGAGGTGACGTCGCGGTCCCACGGATCCCAATCGCGGGCCTTGAGCGTCGTGGTGGCCAGCACGTCGATGTAGTCGTCGCAGAGCACCCAGTACTGCTCGGTCACGAGGTCGAAGTCGTCGAGGCCCTCCGTGATCGGGTGGCTGTGGGCGGGCGGCAGCAGGTTCACCCGGTACGGGATGAAGTAGTTGGCCTGGCTGTGCCCGTCCCACTCCGACTCGTGCTTGGCCGGGTGGCACGCGAACTGCCCCCGATGAGCTGCAGATAGTCCGAGGAGGCCCGGTACGAGTCGGCGATGCCCCCGTGCCAACCCGCCAGCCCGGTGCCGGCGCGGACGGCGCTCGTGAGCCCGGCCAGCTGGTGCGGCTCGATCGTGCCCATCGTGTAGCACTGCACGACCAGGTCGGTGCCGGCCATCGCGTCGGCGTCGGCGTACGCCTCGGGCGAGTCCGCCACGCGCACGCGGAAGCCATGCTCCTTCAGGAACGGGATGAACATGTCGGTGGCGGCCACCGGGCTGTGGCCTTCCCACCCGCCACGCACCACCAGCGCCACCCGCTCGGTCCCCTGTGACATGTCTGCGCTGGCGATCATGCAACCTTCAATGTGAGCGGACCTTTTGATACCACGATCGACACCTCCGCGCCGAGGACCTCGGCGTAGGCGCGCAGGGTATCCAGGCTGTCGATCTTCCCGTGCTCGATCTGCGAGACGCGGGCCTGGCTCACCCCGAGCGCTCGGGCGACTTCGACCTGCGTGAGGCCGGCGGCCTTTCGCAATTCAGCCAGCTCGTGTCCACGGATCCGACCGAGGTTCTCGGCCCGGATCTGGGCTCGCTCCTCGGCAGCCTCCGCAGTCGCCAACCACGGCTGGCGAGCCGCCGCGTCGGCCTTCACGTCACTCCACCGGCGGGCGCTCATCGGCCTCCTCCTTCTCGCGGTCGACCAGGTACTGCGCGTATCGCGACTCGGCAATGGGATGTTCTCCCGGTACCAGCGATTCCATTGCCCCGCCTTGTCCCCGGCCACCAAGATGACCGCTTCGCGCGACGGGTCGAACACGAACAGCAATCGAATCTCCGACCTGCCCGCCGACCCCGGCCGCAGTTCCTTCAAGTTGTGCAGGCGACTGCCGTGTACCCGGTCAACCAGCGGTCTACCAAGGCCCGGCCCGGCCGCCGCCAAGTGGTCGATCGCCTCGAGCACGCGGTTGGCCGTTTGCGGATCGTCCTCGCACAGGTGCAGAAACCACTCGTCCACGGGGGCGAGCAGCACCACTTCCCACACCAGAGCAGTATAACGCTGAACTTATGCCGACCAGAAGACCCATCTGCCGGATGGGGTGGATTGGTGGGCGCGGCAGGGTTCGAACCTGCGACCCCTCGGTTGTAAGCCGAGTGCTCTTCCGCTGAGCTACGCGCCCGCCCGCAAGGTGTCAGCCAGCGGCGGCAAGCTTACCTTGCCGGCCGCTGGCTCCCTCGCGCAAGTCTGTTCGGCTCAGGTGGACGCGACGTCCGCCAGCGCCTTGCGCCAGGCCGCCTGGTCGCGGGCCTCCCCGGCAGGTTCATCTCGGCGAAGCGCACGATGCCGGCCTTGTCGATCACGAACGTCCCACGGTTGGCGAAGCCCCGGTCCGGGTTGAACACGCCGTACGCCTGCGCGACCGCCCCGTGCGGCCAGAAGTCGGCGAGCAGCGGAAACTCGTACCCCTCGCGGTCGGCCCAGACCTTGTGGCTGTAGACCGAGTCGACGCTGACGGTCAGCACCTGCACGTCCTCGTTGGCGTACTCGCCGAGGTTGTCCCGGACCTCGCACAGCTCGCCCTGGCAGGTGCCGGTGAACGCGAGCGGGTAGAACACGAGCAGCACGTTCTTCTCGCCCCGGAAGTCCGAGAGCCGGACCTCCTGGTTGTTCTGGTCGCGCAGCAGGAAGTCGGGCGCCTCGGCACCCACGTTGATCAGCAATGTTCCTCCCAGGACACGGACGCACGACAACAAACCCGGCGGCTCGGTAGGAGCTTGCCGCCGGTTGGACGCGCGGGCGGACTACTTCTTGGAGCGTGCCGCGCGCGGCGTGACGAGCCGGGCGGCGCTCCAATCTTTACCCGCGTTGAGCGTGGAGGTCTGCTGTAGTCCCGCGGTGGGAGCCACCTCACTGATCTCACTCGGCTCGACGTGCCCAGGCCGGCCGGCCTTGGGCGTCAAAAGCCAAACCACGCCGTTATCGGCCAGCGGGGTAAGGGTCTCGACGAGCAACTCGAAAAGGTCGCCATCGCCATCGCGGTACCACACCAGCACCGCGTCGACGACCTCGTCCGTGTCTTCGTCGACCAGCTCCCCGCAGCGGTCGGTCAGGGCGTCGCGGAGATCCTGGTCGACATCCTCGTCGTACCCCATCTCCATGACCACCATCCCCGGCTCGATCCCGAACCGGTCCGCCAGGCTGCGTACACCGTCGGCGGCCTGACCAGCGGTCGCGCTCACTGTCGCGTGCCTCCTCATCTCAACACTCCCGGCGTCGAACGCCGATAGCGCGTAGTCCACACAGTTGTTCCGCCGCGCGCAAGTGGCGCACCGAGTGGAAGGCAATTTACCGTGCCAGAAGCCCGCGGGCACCCTGGGTGATGGCATCTTCCGCGACGAGGACGTGCCGGGCGGCCGGACCTAAGGGGATGAAGGAGTCAACCGAGGCGATTCGCCGCGCGGCGCCCACGTATCCGCCGTCCACGAGCGCGGCCAGCACCCCCTCGCCGACCCCGCCGGACCGGCGTGTCTCGTCCACGATCAGCACCCGGCCGGTCGCCGCCGACTCCCGGATGATGTCGGCCACCGGCAGCGGGGCCAGCCAACGCAGATCCACCACCCGCGAGCCCACGCCCTCGCTGGCGAGCCGGGCCGCCGCGCGCAGCGACATCCGCACGCCGTTACCGAACGTGATGATCGTGAGGTCGTCGGCCGACCCGATCCCATAGACGCGGGCGCGGCCGATCGGCACGTGCCCGGCGGACCAGTCGGCCGGCGCCAGGTACGGCGCCAACCACTCACCGTCACCCTCCGCATACAGGTCACGCGTGTGGTACAGCGCGATGGGCTCCAGGAACACGCACACGCTGCCGTCCACGGCCGCACTGGCCAGGCACGTGCGCAGCATCGGCGCGGCGTCGTCGGCCCGCGCCGGCACCGCGACCACAAGACCAGGCACATCCCGGAGTACGGCGACCGAGTTGTCGTTGTGGAAGTGCCCCCCGAAGCCCTCCTGGTACGCCAGCCCGGCCACCCGCACGACCATCGGGTTGCGGTGCGCCCCGCGCGAGAAAAACTGCATCGTGGCCGCCTCGCCCCGGATCTGGTCCTCGGCGTTGTGCAGGTACGCCAGGTACTGGATCTCCGGTACCGGTAGCATCCCGCCGAGCCCGGCGCCCAGCGCGAGCCCGAGGATCGAGGTCTCGTCCAGCAGCGTGTCGAACACCCGGGACGCCCCGAAGCGATCCCGCAGCCCCTTCGTCACCCCGTACACGCCGCCCTTGATCGCGACGTCCTCGCCGAATATCGCCATCCCCGGGTTGGCCACCATGCCGTCGGACAGCGCGGCGTTGATCGTCTGGGCCAGGGTGAGCCCGTCGGCGTCCTCGGGCAGCCGGCCACCGAACCCGGTGTCCCGCGCGGCCGCCACCGGCCCCATCGCCCGCGTGGCCGCCTCGGCGATCGCCTTGGCCACCCGTACCGGCCGGCGGGGCGCCAGCGGGGCGGCGACGTCGGCGGGCCCCTCCAGCTTCGGCTCGCCGATCACCTCCTCGGCCACCTTGCGCACCTGCCAGCCGACCTCGTCGTACCGGCCGATCAGCTCGTCGGGCCGGGCCAGGCCGGCCTCCGCCAGCAGCCGCGCCAGGGCCACGAGCGGATCGCGCGACACGTCGCGCTCGATGTCCGCCGCCGGCCGGTACGCCGTCTCGGCATCGGCGCCCGCGTGGCCCATCAGCCGCACGGTCGTCAGATGGAGTACGGCGGGCCGCCGGTGCCGGCGTACCCAGGCTGCTGCCTCCGTCGCGACGTCGAATGTCTCGGCGGCGTCGCAGCCGTCCGCGGCGAAGTACTTGATCCCCGGACGCGCACGCAGCGACGCGGCGACCCAGCCCGCCGGCGAGCGCACGCTGATCCCCAGGCCGTTGTCCTCGCACACGAAGAGCACCGGGATCCGCAGCCCGGCGTGGTCGCACCAGCCCGCGGTGTTGAACGCCGCCACCGCGCTCGCGTGGTTGATCGACGCGTCGCCGAAGGAGCAGACCGCGATCGCGTCGGACGGCCAGGGCGACTGCCCGTCCAGCGCCGGCCGGTGCCCGCGCAGCGGCCGCGCGGCCGGGCTCAGCCGCCGCAGCCGCTCGATCGCGAACGCGACGCCGACCGCCCTGGGCAGGTGCGATGCGATCGTGGAGGTGGTCGGGATCACGTTCAGCTCGGCGTTGCCGAAGACTTTGTGCCGGCCGCCGGCGATCGGCTCCAGGCTGGAGGCGACCACCCCGCGCAGCACGTCGCGGGCCGCCTGGGTGAGCGGGTCCTCACCGTGGCGCTCCTCGCTGCTGGCCTGGGCCACCCGTGCGCAGTAGAACGCCCCGACCGGTAGTGCAGGAGCGCCGGGTCGGTCCGCCGCACCGCCATCGCGACGGCCGCGTTCCCTTCGTGGCCCGAGGAGCCGATCGTGTAGAACCCCTCGCCGAAGGAACGCAACCACCTGGCCGCCAGGTCGAGGTGCCGGCTCGCGAGCTGCGCTTCGAACAGCTCCAGCGCGCCGTTGCCGGTCAGCGCGGTGCCGTCCCGGACCGGTGCTTCCGGCGCCCGCTGGCTAGCCGACTCGCTAAGGCCGCCGACCGCCTCCCGGAAGAACTCGTCCAGATCTTGAGGGGTGGTCACGCAGGACAGCATTACCGACGCAAGCCACCCCCGGCCACCCACCCACCGTCCCCTGTCTCCCCTCCGCGCCCCTCTCGCGCCCCTCTCGCGCCCCTCTCGCGCCCCTCTCGCGCCCCTCTCGCGCCCCTCTCCCCGCCCCTCTCCGCGTCGATCAAGGGCAAACGGCCGTGGTTCGATCTCTAAACCACGACCGTTTGCCCTTGATCGACGCGGAATCCCTTGATCGACGCGGCGGGCAGGCCCCACGGGGCTCGGTGTACGGGAGTGACCACCGGCGGTGATCATGAAGTTAGCGCCGGACGAGAGCGCTCTCCTGACGCTAACCTCATGATCACCGAGGTCAGTCCCCGGCGGGGCTTCGCAGGCGATCCCGTCGTTGTCACGGTCCAGTCCGTGCGGGTCGTTGTTGGGGTCGATGCGGAAGGAGTCCTGCTCGAAATCGGCGCAGTCCAGGTCGGTGGTCCTGGGTTGCGGTGGGCCGATGAACGGGACATCGAGATTCTCGCTCGGCTCCTCGGGTGCCGTGGTCGGCTCGGCGAGCTCGTCGACCGGCGCACCGCCGTCGGCGGACAGAGCCTCGTCGGAAACGGACGGGGCCTCGTCAGAACCGGGCGGGGCCTCCGCAGAGTCGGCGGGCGGAGCCTCGTCGGGAGCGGGCGGGGCCTCCTCGGGCCCGGCGAGCGGGGCCTCCTCAGATGTGGCAGGCGGAGCATCCTCGGATAGGGCGGGCGGGGTCTCGTCAGTTGCGACGGATGGAGCCTCCTCGGAAGCGCTGGAGGCGGCTGGGGCGTCGTCGGCTATGGGTTCGACGGAAGCCGGCTCTGCTGGCAGCGGCGCTGCTGACGGCATCACGACGGCATCGGACGCGAGCGTGAGCGCGGAGGCGCTCCGGTCCGTGCCGGCTCCCAGGCCGAGGAGCAGTGCGAGGGCGGCCGCCCCGCACAACCCAAAGGCCGTGGATCGCCACGGATGCGTTGATGCGTACATGAGAATGACTGTGACCGGAACTACCGGCGCCGGGTCGGGAACACGAGAAAACGCCTCGCCGCCCCACCCGGGCACGCATAATCACGCGCGGGCCACCGCCTTGGACGGCACCAAACATCACCAATACACGCGGTGTTTGCGGACGGTTCAACATCACTCGCGAGGCTTCCCCACGTTGGTGCTGGTCAATCCTGGGGAGGACCACCATGCCCGTGTCTCGACGTACCCTCATTGCCGGTGGCGTAGCGGTCGGTGCCGCCGCCGCGACCCTGCCCGGCGCGGCGGCCGCGGCCGCGAACGGTCCACTTCGGACCGACCCGTTCACGCTCGGCGTGGCTTCCGGCGACCCGGACCACGACGGGTTCGTGCTGTGGACCCGGCTCGCCCCGCAGCCGCTCGCCGAGGACGGCCTGGGCGGGATGCCGGACCGCGTGGTGCCGGTGCAGTGGGAGCTGGCCGCCGACGAGCGATTTCGCCACGTGGTACGCCGTGGCGTCAAGCTCGCCCGCCCGCAGACCGCGCACAGCGTCCACATCGAACTGAATGGGCTGCTGCCCGGCCGGGAGTTCTTCTACCGGTTCAAGGCCGAACGCTACGTCTCGCCGATCGGGCGCACGCGGACCGCGCCGGCGCCGTGGACGCTCGGCGGCGCGCTGGCGATGGCGTTCGTCTCGTGCTCGCAGTACGAGCACGGCTACTTCACCGCGTACCGGCGGCTCGCCGAGGAGATGCCGGACCTCGTCCTGCACCTCGGCGACTACCAGTACGAGTACACAAAGGACACCTACAACATCCCGGGCGGCAACCCGCGCGACCACGAGGGTCCGGAGACGGAGACGCTGGCGAACTACCGGCAGCGGCACGCGCAGTACAAGGCCGACGCCGATTTGCAGGCCGCGCACGCCGCCGCGCCGTGGCTGGTGGTGTGGGACGACCACGAGGTGGACAACAACTGGGCCGACGAGGTGCCGGAGAACACGCAGCCGAACTTCCTCGCCCGGCGTGCGGCGGCGTTCCAGGCGTACTGGGAGAACATGCCGCTGCGCCGCAGCTCGATCCCGCAGGGCATCGACATGCAACTGTTCCGGCGGGTCCACTGGGGACGGTTGGCGACGTTCCACATGCTCGACACCCGCCAGTACCGGGACGACCAGGGCTGCGGCGACGGCTACAAGGCTTGCCCGGCCGCCGTCGACCCGGCGCGTTCCATCACCGGCGCCGAGCAGGAGGCGTGGCTGCTCGACGGGTTCCGGCGGTCGTCGGCCCGCTGGGACATCCTGGGCCAGCAGGTCTTCTTCGCCCAGCGTGACAACAACGCCGGCCCGGCGACGGTCACCAGCCAGGACTCCTGGGACGGGTACGTCGCCTCGCGCGACCGCATCACCCGCGGCTGGCTCGCGGCCGGGGTACGCAACACGGTCGTGCTCACCGGTGACGTCCACGCGCACTGGGCCAGCGACCTCAAGCTGGACTACGCCGACCCGACGTCGCGGACGGTCGGCACCGAGCTGGTCTGCTCGTCGGTCTCGTCGACCGGCAACGGGGCCGACTCGGACCCGGCGACCCACCCGTTCCTGAGCATCAACCCGCACCTGCGCTTCTACAACAACCAGCGCGGGTACGTCCTGACGAAGATCGCGGCCGACCGCCTGGACGCGGACTTCAAGGTGGTGCCGTACGTGACGACGCCCGGCGCGCCCGTCTACACCCGCGCCTCGTTCGCCGTGGAGGACCGGGTGCCGGGCCTGCACCAGACGTACGACCGCCCGCGTGACCTGGGAGTGCTGTCGCGGGAAGGCATCCCGGACACCGTCGAGCAGGAAACCGTCCGCCCGTAACTACTCGCGCCAGCCGGACATCTCGACACCCCGGGCGAGTTCGACACGGAGGCCCATGGTGACCTCTTTGGACTCGCCCGGCTCGAGCTCCAGCTTCCAGCTCAGCACGCCCATCTCGGTGCGGTCGACGGGTGCCGGGTCCACTTTGAACGCCCGCACCGTGATGCCCTCGTCCCGGGAGACCGGGATCTGGTCCAGCACGGTCACCCGGGCCGGGCGGGGCGTGTGGTTGGCGACCGTGGTCCGGTACTCCACCTCGCGGCGCCGGGTCGAGCCGAGGGCCGCCTTCGTCGCCGTACGCCGGGTCAGCTTGCGCTCGACCCGGATCCGGTCGTCGATGCCGAGCGCCAGCTCGACCTCCTCGCCGGGCGCCCACGTCTCCAGGTGGGTGCTGCCCACGAAGTCGGCGTCGTGAAAGACCGAGGCCCGGCCGGGCAGCAGGGTGTGCGCCGAGCCGTTCACCGCGGTGGCGCGCAGGTGGGCGTCGCTCGCGTGGGCCGGCGCGGTGACGTAGTCCAGTCCGGCGGTCAGGTCGAGGACGGCGACGGTGGACCGGTGGGCGGTGCCGTCGGCGGGCACGGCCACCGGGTGCTCCGGCCGGTACGTCGCGGCGGCGATCCCCTGCTCGACGGCGCTCACGCCCTCCTCGACATATTCAAGAGAGGCGTCCAGGCTGCGGGACGCGGCCACCGCTCGGGCGACCGGCAGCGGGCGGATCCGGTCCAGGTACCACGGCTCCAGCTCCGGCACGGTCGTGGTGGTCGACGGGCGGGCGGTGGACAGCAGCAGCTCGCACTCCGGCCAGTCCTCGCCGGTCCGCTGGGTCACCAGGCCGAACCAGGTGACCGTCAGTCGCTCCTCCGCCAGCCGTACATCGTATGTGGACTCCCAGCCGGCACCGTCCACGACGTACGAGAGCTCCAGCTCGACCGCCTCGGCGGCGGAGACCGAAAGGCTCACCGCGGCGACGACCTGGTCGGGGGCGCGCTTGCCGGTGAGCTGCGCCAGCCGGCGCTCGATCGCCGCCTTGCGGTCGCCGGCCTCGCCGGCGCGCAGCGCGAGGTCGCGCTGCCGTGCCTTGCTCGCGGTGAGCTGTTCGACGATCGAGTCCGCGAACGCCGTCACCGCCGCCGGGTCGGTCTCGCCGGCGGCCAGCGAGCGGGCGTACGTGCCGCCGGCGCGCTGCGCGAGCGTGGCGAGGAACTCGGCCCGCTGCTGCTCGACCACGGTCGCGTCGGCGAGCCCGGCCAGCTCGGTGGCGAGCGCCCGGCGCTGCTCCTCCAGCTCGGCCACGGTCTGGTCGGTGGGGCGAGGCTGGTGGCGGGTGAGCACATCGACACCCAGCACGGTGGCCGGCCCGTGGCCGCCGACGCGCACCGAGTCACGGTGCAGCCCGAGCGGGAGTGGTCCGATGTGGACCACGCTGGTGCCGCCGGGCAGGGGGAGCTTGCCGCGCCTGGTCACCCGGGCACGGTCCGGGTAGACGGTGACCGCCACGATGGGGGCGTCGAGCACCACGGGATCCACGATGTCAAACATACTGGCGCGCATGCGCACTGAGGTGATCACAGTGAGGACCGGCGGACGTCCAATCGTTAAGGACATCACCGCCGAGGCGTCGGCGTTTGTGAGCGGCGAAGGGGACGGGCTGCTGCACGTGTTCGTGCCGCACGCGACGGCGGGCGTGGCGATCATCGAGACCGGCGCCGGCTCCGACGACGACCTGCTGACCGCCCTGGACGAGCTGCTGCCGACCGACGACCGGTGGCGGCACCGGCACGGCACCAAGGGGCACGGCCGCGATCATGTGCTGCCGGCGTTCGTGCCGCCGTACGCCTCGCTGCCGGTGATCGGCGGCCGGATCGCCCTGGGTACATGGCAGTCGATCTGCCTCGTCGACACCAACGGCGATAACCCGACCCGGCAGGTGCGGTTCTCTTTCCTTGCGGGCTAACGCAATGTTACCGGCTGGTATGTGTGTCGAGCGTCGCGTCGCGGTCCACCAGGCGTGACGAGGCCCGTCACACAAGGCAGGATGGAGGACGAGACCTATCCCACACTCAATAGAGGGAGCGCTGGTGGCTACCGAACGCAAGCGCCCGGTAATCAGCGATGGCCTACCGAGCCAGCTTCTCGACATCGACCCCGAAGAGACCCGGGAGTGGATCGAGTCGCTCGACGCGGTCATCGACGAGCGCGGCGCCAAACGCGCCCGCTACGTCATGCTGAGCCTGCTGGAACGCGCCCGCGAGCGCCAGGTCGGGGTGCCGCCCCTGACCACCACGGACTACATCAACACCATCCCGCCGGAGCAGGAGCCGTGGTTCCCCGGCGACGAGTTCGTCGAGCGCCGCATCCGGGCGTACATGCGCTGGAACGCCGCGATGCTCGTGCACCGCGCCCAGCGCCCGGAGATCGGCGTGGGTGGCCACATCTCGACGTACGCGAGCGCGGCCTCCCTCTACGAGGTGGGCATGAACCACTTCTTCCGGGGCAAGAGCCACCCCGGCGGCGGTGACCACATCTTCTTCCAGGGTCACGCCTCCCCCGGCATGTACGCCCGGGCGTTTCTGGAGGGGCGGCTGACCGAGGACCGGCTCGACGGGTTCCGGCAGGAGCTGTCGCACGCCGGGCTGGGCGGCGGGCTGCCGAGCTATCCGCACCCGCGCCTGATGCCGGACTTCTGGGAGTTTCCGACGGTCTCGATGGGCCTCGGCCCGCTGAACGCGATCTACCAGGCCCGGTTCAACCGGTACCTGCACCACCGGGGCATCAAGGACACGTCCGACCAGCACGTATGGGCGTTCCTCGGCGACGGCGAGATGGACGAGGTCGAGTCGCTCGGCGCGATCGGCCTGGCCGCCCGCGAAGAGCTGGACAACCTGACCTTCGTGATCAACTGCAACCTCCAGCGGCTGGACGGCCCGGTACGCGGCAACGGCAAGGTCATCCAGGAGCTGGAGGCGTTCTTCCGCGGCGCCGGCTGGAACGTGATCAAGGTGATCTGGGGCCGCGAGTGGGACCCGCTGCTGGCCGCCGACACCGACGGCGCGCTGGTCAACCTCATGAACACCACGCCGGACGGCGACTACCAGACGTACAAGGCGGAGTCCGGCGCGTTCGTCCGGGAGCACTTCTTCGGGCGTGACCCGCGCACCCGCAAGATGGTCGAGCACATGACCGACGAGGAGATCTGGAACCTCAAGCGCGGCGGCCACGACTACCGCAAGCTGTACGGGGCGTACAAGGCGGCCACCGAGCACACCGGCCAGCCGACCGTGATCCTCGCCAAGACCATCAAGGGCTGGACGCTCGGCTCGCACTTCGAGGGCCGCAACGCCACCCACCAGATGAAGAAGCTGACGCTGGACGACCTCAAGTCCTTCCGCGACCGGCTCTATCTGGACATCCCGGACTCGGCGCTCGAAGCCAACCCGTACCTGCCGCCGTACTTCCACCCGGGCGAGAAGTCGGAGGAGATCCAGTACCTGCGCGAGCGGCGCGAGGCGCTCGGCGGCTTCCTGCCGTCGCGGCGTACGACCACGATCCCGCTGCAGATCCCGGGCGCGGAGCGGTTCGCCGACGTCAAGCGCGGCTCGGGCAAGCAGAAGGTGGCCACCACGATGGCCTTCGTCCGCCTGCTCAAGGACCTCATGAAGGACAAGGAGTTCGGCAAGCGGTGGGTGCCGATCATCCCGGATGAGGCGCGCACGTTCGGCATGGATTCGCTCTTCCCGACCCAGAAGATCTACTCGCCGCACGGGCAGCGGTACACGTCCGTCGACCGGGAGCTCTTCCTGTCGTACAAGGAGTCGACCACCGGGCAGATCCTGCACGAGGGCATCAACGAGGCCGGCTCGGTCGCGTCGTTCACCGCCGCCGGCACCGCGTACGCCACGCACGGCGAGCCGATGATCCCGCTGTACATCTTCTACTCGATGTTCGGCTTCCAGCGCACCGGCGACGGGTTCTGGGCGGCGGCCGACCAGATGGCCCGCGGCTTCGTGCTCGGTGCCACGGCGGGGCGCACCACGCTCAACGGCGAGGGCCTGCAGCACGAGGACGGCCACTCGCACCTGATCGCGGCCACCAACCCGGCCGTCGTCGCGTACGACCCGGCGTTCGGGTTCGAGACGGCGCACATCGTCGAGGACGGCCTGCACCGCATGTACGGCGAGCGGCCGGAGAACATCTTCTACTACCTGACCGTCTACAACGAGCCGATCCTGCAGCCCGCCGAGCCGGCCGACCTCGACGTCGAGGGTGTGAAGCGCGGCCTCTACAAGTACCGCCCGGCGGCGATCGACGGCCCGCGGGCGCAGATCCTCGCCTCGGGTACCGGCATGCAGTGGGCGCTCAAGGCCCAGGACCTGCTCGCCCAGGACTGGGGCGTCTCGGCCGACGTGTGGTCGGTGACGTCGTGGACCGAGCTGCGCCGCGACGCCGTCCTGGTCGAGGAGCAGAACCTGATGCACCCCGGCACGCCGGCGCAGGTGCCGTACCTGACCGAGAAGCTCAAGAGCGCGCGGGGGCCGTTCGTGGCGGTCAGTGACTGGATGCGGGCGGTGCCGGACCTGATCGCGCGCTGGGTCCCGGGGAGCTACACCTCGCTGGGCACCGACGGGTTCGGCCTGTCCGACACCCGGCACGCGCTGCGCCGGCACTTCCACGTCGACGCCGAGTCGATCGCCGTGGCCACGCTGCGCCAGCTCGCCGTCCGCGGCGAGGTGCCGCCCTCGGTGCCCGCCGAGGCGGCCAAGAAGTACGCCATCGACGACGTGGGGGCGGCTCCCGTCGGGGAAACGGGCGGAGATTCCTGACCCTTCTCATGATCGGGGCGCCTCTCACCTGAGGGGCGCCCTTTTCATGGCAGGGTGACGAGCGTGGAGTGGGTGACCTTCGACCGGCGCGACCCCACCGTCGTGGTCGAGCTCATCCGGTCGGTCGCCGTTTCCGGCGATCCCGGGGAGTACGGCGACGGTGTCGAGGTCGTGATCGAGGCGCCCGGGCCGTCGTTTCTGCGGGACATCTTCGGCGCCGAGCCGGCGAGCGCCCACATCGCGGTGACCAAACCGGGCGGCGAGGTCGGCTACCCGTTCCATGTGCGCCTGGTCAGCGACCAGGGCGGCGACGCCGGCCGCCAAGCCCCCGCACGACGTGGCTGGGCGATCAGCAACTCGGCTGGCCTGGCGTTCCTGATGCAGAAGGGCGCGCCCGGCGCCGGGTACGACTGGGCCGACCTCCTGGACGGCGCGATCGCGGCGCTGACCGCGCTGCGTACCGACGCCGCCGACCCGGGCTGGCGCGCGGGTGTCGACCGGGCGGTCTTCCGGGCGTACTGGTAACAAGGGCTTCCCGGAGGTCCGCTCGCGGACTAGAGTGCGAGGAACTTTCACGTTCTTGGAGGAGTAGATGGGCTTCACCTGGGGCGTTTCGACCTCGGCGTACCAGATCGAGGGTGGAGTCGCCGAGGGCGGTCGCGGACTGTCCATCTGGGACACGTTCACGCACAAGAACGGGCTCCCGACCGGCGACATCGCCTGCGACCACTACCACCGGTACCCCGAGGACGTCGCGCTGCTGGCCGACCTGGGCGTGTCCGCGTACCGCTTCTCGGTCGCGTGGCCGCGCATCCAGCCGGACGGCAGCGGCCCCGCCAACAAGGACGGGATCGCCTTCTACGACCGCCTCGTCGACGCGCTGCTGGAAAAGGGCATCGACCCGGTGCTCACGCTCTTCCACTGGGATCTCCCGCAGGCCCTCGAAGACAGCGGCGGGTGGCTGAACCGCGACACCGCGTACCGCTTCGCCGAATACTCCGGCCTCGTCGCGGACGCGCTCGCCGACCGGGTCCGGCTCTGGATCACACTCAACGAGCCGTTCATCCACATGACCCTCGGGTACGCCACCGGCGAGCACGCCCCGGCCAGGCGCTCCTGTTCGGCGCGCTGCCGGCCGCCCACCACCAGCTGCTGGGCCACGGCCTGGCGGTCGCCGAGCTGCGCGCCCGGGGCGCCGCCGCGGTGGCGATCACCAACAACTACTCGCCCGCCTGGCCGCAGGGGGACACCGAGGCCGACCAGATCGCCGCGGCGACGTACCACGCGCTGCACAACCGGTTCTTCACCGATCCGCTCTTCGGCCGCGACTACCCCGAGATCGGGCTCGACCCCGCCGTGGTGCACGACGGCGACCTCGACATCATCGCCGCGCCGCTCGACGCGCTCGGCGTCAACTACTACAACCCCACCGGGGTACGCGCGCCGGCTGGCGTTGCCCCGCTGCCGTTCGACCTCGTTCCCCTGGACGGCTACCCGAAGACCGACTTCGGCTGGCCGGTCATCCCGGACGGGCTGCGCGAGCTGCTCGGCTGGCTCAAGCAGGAGTACGGCGAGGCCCTCCCGCCGATCCACGTCACCGAGAGCGGCTGCGCGTACGAGGGCGTCGACGACCCGCAGCGGGTGACCTATCTGGACGGTCACATCAAGGCTGTGCGGGCCGCCATCGAGGACGGCGTCGACGTGCGCGGCTACTTCGTCTGGTCGCTGCTGGACAACTTCGAGTGGGCGGAGGGCTACAGCAAGCGGTTCGGGCTGGTCCACGTCGACTTCGAGACGCAGGTACGTACCCCGAAGACCTCGTACGCCTGGTACCGGGACCTGATCAGAGCGTCCCGATGACCGCCGGGATCACCCTGCCGCCGGCGCTCGCCGAGCCGACCACACCCGTACGCCGAAGCTGGGTAGCGCTGATCTTCAGCGCGAACCTCGGCGTGTGGATGGCGTTCTTCACGCCCATCCAGGTGCTCCTGCCCAACCAGGTCGAGCTGATCGACCCGGCCAACAAAGAGACCATGTTCGGCTGGGTGACCGGCCTCGGCGCGTTCGCCGCGGTGATCGCCAACCCCCTCGCCGGCGCCCTCTCCGACCGCACCTGCCTGCGCATCGGCGACCGGGAGTACGGCCGCCGGCACGTCTGGACGCTGTCCAGCGCCATCCTCGGCGCCGTGTCGCTGGCGATCCTCGGCCAGCAGCGCACGATCATCGGCGTCGCGGTGTGCTGGGTGGCCGCGCAGATCTGCTTCAACGCCGCCCTCGCCACGCTGACCGCGGCCATCCCCGACCGGGTGCCGGTGGAGCAGCGCGGGCGGGTCTCCGGCTGGATCGGCATCCCGCAGTCGCTCGGCCTCGTCGTCGGGGCGGTGCTGGTCACCGCCGTGTTCACCGACAACGCGGCCGGCTATCTCGCGGTCGCGGCCGCCGTACTGCTGCTGGCGTTGCCGTTCGCGCTGGTCACGCCCGATGACGCGCTGCCGCGTACGCACCAGCCGCCGCTGCGCTGGCGCGCGTTGATCCGGAGCATGTGGATCAGCCCGCGTGAGCACCCCGACTTCGCCTGGGCCTGGGGCACCCGCTTCCTGGTCCAGGTCGGCAACGCGCTCGGCACGCTGTTCCTGCTCTACTTCCTCAAGGACGGGGTGAAGTACCACGATCCCGATGGCGGGCTGCTCATCCTGATCCTCATCTACACGGCCGGCATGATGGCCACCGCGGTCACCGCCGGCCGCCTGTCCGACCGTTCCGGCCGCCGCAAGATCTTCGTCATCTGGTCCGGCATCATCATGGCGGTGGCCGCGCTGCTGCTCGCCATCTGGCCCTCGTGGGGCATGGCGATCTTCGCCGCGGTGCTGCTCGGCGCCGGGTACGGCGTGTACCTCGCCGTGGACGCCGCACTGATCACGCAGGTGCTGCCGCAGGCCACCGACCGGGCCAAGGACCTGGGCGTCATCAACATCGCGAACTCGGCGCCCCAGGTGCTCGGGCCCGCGATGTCCGCCCCGATCGTGGTCTACCTCGGCGGCTACACCACCCTGTACGCCCTCACCGCCGTGGTCACCCTCCTCGGCAGCGTCTTCGTGGTACGGATACGCTCGGTTCCGTGACCGTACGCGTGCGCTTCGCCCCCTCTCCGACCGGTATGTTCCATGTCGGCGGCGCCCGTTCAGCGCTGCAAAACTGGATCTACGCCAAGCAGCACGGCGGGGTGTTCGTCCTGCGCATCGAGGACACCGACGCCGCGCGCAACCGGCCGGAGTGGACCGAGGGCATCCTGTCCGCGCTCGACTGGATCGGCATCGCCCGCGGCACCTACGAAGGCCCGTACTTCCAGTCGGAGAACGCCGGCGAGCACCGCACCGCCGCCGCCAAGCTGCACGCCGCCGGCCGCGCGTACTACTGCGACTGCACCCGCGAGGACGTACAGGCCCGCACCGGCTCGCAGTACCAGGGGTACGACGGCTTCTGCCGCGACCGCGGGCTCACCGCCGGCCCCGGGCGGGCGCTGCGCTTCCGTACGCCCGATCTCGGTCTGACGGTCGTCGTCGACCTCATCCGCGGCGAGCCGACCTGGGAAAACAAGCTACTGGAAGACTTCGTGATCGCCCGTGGCGACGGGTCGCCGGTCTTCCTGCTCGCCAACGTCGTCGACGACATGACCATGGGCATCACCCACGTGATCCGCGCCGAGGAGCACCTGCCCAACACGCCCAAGCAGCAACTGCTGTGGGACGCGCTGGGCGTCAAGCCGCCGGTGTGGGCGCACGTGCCGATCGTGGTGAACGAGAAGCGCCAGAAGCTGTCCAAGCGGCGCGACAAGGTGGCGCTGGAGGCGTACCGGGACGAGGGCTACCTCGCCGACACCATGCGCAACTACCTGATGCTGCTCGGCTGGGCGCCCAGCGGCGACCGGGAGATCGTGCCCTGGTCCGTGATCGAGTCGGAGTTCCGGCTGGAAGACGTCAACCCGTCGCCCGCCTACTTCGACGAGAAGAAGCTGCGCGCGTTCAACGGCGAGTACATCCGCGCGCTCTCCGTCGAGGACTTCGTCGAGGCGTGCCAGCCCTGGCTGACCGGCACCGAGACGATCCCGCCACCGCCGTGGCAGCCTTCCGAGTTCGACGCGGCGGCGTTCGCGACGGTCGCCCCGCTCGCACAGACCCGGATCACCGTGCTCAGCGAGATCGTGCCGAACGTCGACTTCCTCTTCGTCGCCTCACCCGAGATCGACGAGGGATCCTGGTCCAAGGCGATGAAGGATGGCGCCGGCGACCTGCTGGACGCCGCGGTCGAGGCGTACACGGCGCTGCCGACCTGGGACGCCGACGCCCTGAAGGCGGCGCTCGAAGCGGTGGGCGCCGAGCGGGGCCTCAAACTCGGCAAGGCCCAAGCACCCGTACGCGTCGCCGCGACCGGGCGAAGCGTCGGCCTCCCGCTCTTCGAGTCACTGGTGGTACTAGGCCGCGAGCGCACCCTCGCCCGCCTCCAAGCCGCCCGCGCCCGCCTCCCCTAACCCCCTCCGCGCCCCCTCCCCCGCCGCGCCCTCTCCGCACCCGCCGCGCCCGCGCGCCCCGCGCGCGCCTTCTCCGTCGATCAAGGGCAAACGGCCGTGCTTTGATCTCCAAACCACGACCGTTTGCCCTTGATCGACGGAGAAATCCTTGATCGACGCGGAGCGCGCGCTCGTCAAGGTCCGCCCGGAAGACGCTGCGTGGCGACTGCGGCGAGAAACCGCCCCTCCCGAGCCTGGCGCACAATTCGAGCGAGCACGTAGCGCCTTTGATCTTTCTTGGTGGGGCAGGACGGGATCCTGTGGGCGGAAATGCCCGACATAACCGGACGCAAGATCCCGGTTTGGCCCACCAAGAAAGATCAAAAGCTCCGCGGGATCAGACGCGCGCTGCCCAACCCCTAACTCCACGGCGCCGATCAAGGATTCTCACGCCGATCAAGGGCAAACGGTCGTGGATCGGAGATCAAAGCACGGCCGTTTGCCCTTGATCGGCGGGGAGGGCCTTGATCGGCGGAGGCGGCGCACGGCCGGCGGAGGCGCGGCGCACGGCCGCGGCGGGGCGGCGCGCGGCTGGCGGAGGAAACCTTGGCGAAGGTGTCGAGGGTGAGGGTGTGGCTCCGACCAAGGAGGAGAAGGCACTTATCACCTTGGAGGAGACATGGTCACCACGCTCGACGTAGTGCGGCCCGGCGACGAGGCGTACGACGCGCTGCGGCGCACCTTTGTGCATGAGGGCGAGCCGGCCCTCATCGTGCGCTGTCATAGCAGCGACGACGTGCGGCACGCCATCGGGTACGCCCGGGACAACGGCCTGGTGCTCTCCGTACGCAGCGGCGGGCACAGTGGCGCCGGCTTCGGTACGAACATCGGCGGTGTCGTGATCGACCTGTCGCCGCTCGACACCGTCGAGGTCGTCGACGTACACCGGCGACTGGTCCGGCTGGGCACCGGCGCGCGCTGGAAGGACGTGGCGGAGGCGCTCGCCGAGCATGGCCTGGCCATCTCGTCGGGCGACACCGCGAGCGTCGGTGTGGGCGGGCTGATGCTGGGCGGCGGGATCGGCTGGCTGGTACGCAAGTACGGGCTGGCCCTGGACAGCCTGGTCGCCGCCGAGGTGGTCACCGCGGACGGCCGGGTGGTGCGGGCCAGCGCGGACGAGCACGCCGATCTGTTCTGGGCGATCCGCGGGGGTGGCGGAAACTTCGGCGTGGTCACCGCGTTCGAGGTGATCGCCCAGCCGCTACGCAATGTCCTCTACGGCACGGTGACGTACCCGGTCGAGGAGACCGCGGCGGTGCTGCGGCGCTGGCGGGATTTCCTGCGTACGGCGGGTGACGATGTCACGACGACGGCGCGGGTCTTTCCGGGGCAGCCGGTGATGGTCGCGGTGTGCTGCCCGGCCGATGCCGAGCCGGCGGCGCGGGCGGCGATCGGGCCGCTGCTGCGCCTCGGCACGGTGCTGGGGCAGGACATCGCGGTGCGGCGCTACCCGGAGGTGCTGGAGTCGGTGGGCGAGTTGCCGCCCGGCTTCCGGCCGGTGGTCCGCAACGGCCTGGTCCCGGACTGCACCGACGAGCTGATCGACGCCGCGTTGGCCGGTGGCGCCGCGCTCGGCGTGTACGTCGAACTGAGGGGCCTCGGTGGCGCGTTCGGTCGGGTGGCGAGCGACGCGACCGCGTTCGCCCACCGCGACAGCGAGGCGATGCTGCTGACCGTCCAGTTCGACACGTCCGCCGCGGCGGTGGAGCGGTTCGGCGAGCTGTGGCGGACGCTGGGCTCGCTGACCCGCGGCGCGTACGGCAACTTCCTGACCACCGCGACCGACCAGGATGTCGCCACCGTCTACCCGCCGGCCACGTACCGGCGGCTCGCCGCAATCAAGGGGGCGTACGACCCGGCCAACCTTTTCAGCCAGAACCACAACGTCCGACCGGCAAGCCACAGGCCGTAGGGCCTGTGTCGAAGTGGATGACCGGGCTGCGGCGGACCCAGACGACGACACAGGCCCTAACTGGCGGAACGGCGTAGCGAGCAGGCGTACGTTACGATTCGGCCGCCGGTGATCGCCTTGCTTCAGTCGGTCAACGATCGCAGATAGTTCCAAAAACCTGGCCCACGGATGCAACCACACGCGTTTCGGCGGAGTCTTTGAAATAAACGCGGATCTGTCGGCCGCGCCAGGGCAGCGGGACCATCCAACGGGGCGGGGAGGTCGATCATGGTCGCAGGGGTGAGCCGGCGATGGTTTCTGAGCGGCACGGTACTCATGGTGGCGGCCGCGCCACTTACGGTGTCGTCCGCTGCCAATGCCGCGCCCGCCAAGCCGACCGCGGTGACGATCGCCGGTGAGGGTCTGGGCGACCCGATCAGGATCAACGCCGAAGACAAGCCCGAGCTGCTGACCGCGGTGCTGGGTCAGGTGGGCTGGCTGAGCACCGCCAAGGCCCAGACCACCGCGCCCAAGGCGAAGAACCTCGGCCCGAAGTACACGGTCGTCGTGTACGTCGGCGAGGCGGCCAAGCAGACGTACGACCTGTACCCGTTGGCGACCGGCGGGCCGCGGGCGTTCCGGCCGGCGAAGCAGCCCGACAAGCGCAAGACCACGGCCGCCTGGTTCTACGGCCGGCTGACGATGTCGGAGACGCTGCGTTCGGCGGGCGTGCCGCTGCCCATGCAGCCCGACTCGCTGCACGACGGCGGCATCGGCGGCGGCGAGCGGGTCTTCGACGAGGACACCCTCAACCCGGGCAAGGACATCGACAAGCTGCTCGGCGACCTGCGCGAGGTGCTGCTGCTCAACGGCGCCGTCGTCCTGGTCATCACCATCGGGCTGGCCGGCATCTCGCTGCTGGTCCGCCGGCGTACCCGATAGGGCTTTTCAGCGCCGTTTCAGGCGCGCAGGGTGAGGATGTGGGGTAGGAGGGCGCCCCGCATGCGGATTCTGGTGGTGGAGGACGAGCCGCGGCTCGCCGCTGGGCTGCGTGCGGGCCTTTCGGCGGAGGGGTTCGCGGTCGACGTGGCCCTCAACGGCACCGACGGGCTGTGGCTGGCGCGCGAGCAGCCGCACGACGCGATCGTGCTCGACGTCATGCTGCCCGGCATCAACGGCTACAAGATCTGTCAGACGCTCCGCGACGAGGGCGTCTGGACGCCGATCCTGATGCTCACCGCCAAGGACGGCGAATGGGACGAGGTCGAAGGGCTGGACACCGGCGCCGACGACTACCTCACGAAGCCGTTCTCGCATGCCGTACTCGTGGCTCGTCTGCGGGCGCTGGTGCGGCGCGGCGCGCGCGAGCGGCCGGCGGTGCTGGCCGCCGGGGACCTGCGCCTCGATCCGGCGGCCCGGCGGGCCTGGCGGGACGGCGTCGAGGTGAGCCTGACGAACAGGGAGCTGTCGCTGCTGGAGTTTCTGATGCGGCGGGCCGGCGAGGTGGTCTCCAAGCGCGAGATCATCGCGCACGTGTGGGACTTCGACTTCGACGGCGACCCGAACATCGTGGAGGTCTACATCCGGCGCATGCGGGACAAGCTGGGCCGCGCGACGATCGAGACGGTACGCGGGGCCGGGTACCGGCTGGCGGCCGAGGGAGGCTGACCGATGCGCTCGGTCCGGGTGCGCACGACCGCCGCGGCCGTCGCCGTCGTGGGCCTGGCGCTGGTGATCGGCGCGGTGGCGCTCGTGGTGGCGCTCCGGGTGATCCTCACCCGCGAGATCGAGTCCGCTGCCGAGCTGCGCGGTATCCAGATCGCCGGACTGCTCGAGGCGGGCAGCTCACCCGAGTTCGTGGCGGCCGGGGAGTCCGACGAGGGGTTCGTCCAGGTCCTGGACCGGAACGGAACGGTCGTCGCGGCCAGCCCGGAGCTCGCCGGTCAGCCCGCGGTCGCCCGTCTCAGCCCCGGCGAGACGGCGCACGTGGACGTGGAATTCGAGGACGACGAGTTCCTGACCGTGGCCACCGACGCCGGTGGGCGGTTCACCGTGCTGACCGCCCGGTCCCTCGACCCGGTGGCCGAGTCGACCCAGGCGGTCACCCTGCTGCTGGCCGCCGGCCTGCCGGTCATGCTGCTGGTCATGGCCGGCACGGCGTGGCGCGTGGTCGGCCGGGCCCTCGCCCCGGTCGAGGCGATCCGCGGCGAGGTCGACGAGATATCGGCCGCCGAGTTGCACCGCCGCGTCCCGCAGCCGCCCGGCCGCGACGAGATCGCCCGGCTGGCCGCCACCATGAACCGCATGCTCGACCGGCTCCAGCGGGCCCAGGACCGCCAGCGCCGGTTCGTCTCCGACGCCTCGCACGAGCTGCGCTCGCCGGTCGCCGCGATCCGGCAGCACGCCGAGGTCGCCCTCGCCCACCCGGGCCGGATCACCCTCGACGGCCTGGCCGAGACCGCGCTCGGCGAGAGCCTGCGCATGCAGCGGCTGGTCGACGACCTGCTGTTGCTGGCCCGGGTCGACGAGCACACGCTCCAGCTCCGCCGGCAGGCCACCGACCTCGACGACCTGGTCTTCGAGGAGGCGCGCCGGCTGCGTACCGGCGGCGCGCTGACCGTCGACAGCGCCGGCGTGTCGGCGGCCCGGGTGGACGGCGACACCATGGCCCTGCGCCGGGCCCTGCGGAACATCGCCGACAACGCCGCGCGCCACGCGCGCGGCCGCGTCGCGTTCGGCCTCGGCGAACAGGACGGGTGGGCGGTGCTGCACGTCGACGACGACGGTCCGGGCATCCCGACCGCCGATCGGGTACGCGTGTTCGACCGTTTCGTCCGCCTGGACGACGCCCGGGCCCGGGACACCGGCGGTGGCGGCCTAGGTCTGGCCATCGTCGCCGAGATCGTGGCCGCGCACGACGGGCAGGTCGAGATCGCGGACAGCCCGCTCGGCGGCGCCCGGGTGACGGTGCGCCTGCGTTCAGGCTCTGTTCAGCCGGCGCCGGGCACGCTGTCGGCATGACACGAAAAATGAAGTGGACCCTGGCGGCCGTCGCCGCGGCGGTGATCGTCGTCGGCGCCGGTGGAGGCACCGCGATCGCCGCCGCCACGGACGACTCCGAAACGCCGATCACCGGCGACGCACTCACCAAGGCCAGCGCGGCAGCGCTCGCGCACACCGGCGGCGGCCGGGTGACCGAGACCGAGGTCGGCGACGAGGACAGCTACTACGAGGTGGAGGTCACGCTCGACAACGGCAATCAGGTCGACGTCCAGCTCGACCAGAACTTTGCCGTCGTGGGCTCCAGCGCCGACGAGGAGAAGGCCGGCGACGCCGACTAGGACCGACTAGGACAGCTCGCCGCGGATGCCCAGCGATGCGGCGTCCGCGGCGGCGACGCCGGCGATCCAGCCCTCGCGGTTGCTGACCGGCATCGACTTCCCCACCACCTGCGGAAACATCGACTTGGTCGCCTTGTCGACCGCGTCCTCCCGGGCGGTCAGGAGAGGCACCAGCTCGCCGCGCCCCGGGCCGCTCGACGCTTCGGCCACCGCCGCGCCGGTCGCGTCGGCCAGGCGCTGCCGGATCCGGTGCGCGTACGCGGTCAGGAACGCCTGCCGGAACGACCGCGTGCGGGAGCGGCCCGCCGCGTCCGTACGCGATCCCTGGTACGTCATGGCGGCCGTCGCCTGCACCAGCAGCGAGGTGTAGAGCAGCTCCACCGCGTCCAGGTCGGGCGGGAACCCGAGGACGGTCGCGAACCCGTACATCTGGGTCCACACCGAGCGGCAGCGGTTGGCGCTCGCCACCGCGTCGAGCAGCAGGGCCTTGGGCGCCTCGTACGGGTTGTCGACACCCAACCGGCGACCCAGCGGCTCGTCGCGCCGGCTCTCCGACAGCAACGCGTAGTCGATGCTGTGGCGGGCCATCAGCTCCTGCGCCTTGGCGGTGAACGCCTCGGCCTCCTCCGGGAAGCTGGTCGACTCGGCCTTGGCCAGCAGCGCCCGTACCCGGTCCAGCTTGCGCGCGTCGACCAACCGGTTGCTGGTCACGCCCAGGCTGCCGCCCCGCGCCTGGCCCGGCGGCGGGCACAGCTCCGGCAGGACCGGCAAGACGTCCAGCACCGACAGCACGTCGAGCGCGCACCCGACCGCGGTCTGCTCGTCGACGCCCTCCCGCTCCCGCCAGCCGTCGAGGTAGGCGTCGTCGCGCTCCCACCACACCTTCGCGCCGGCCGCCACGAGCTGCGCGGTCCAACGTTCGTCCACTGTGGCCGCCGCGAAGGGGCGCATGGCCGCGGCCATCGCGTCGACCAGCATGCGTACGCGCCGGGCGTCGAACTCGCGGCCGGTGTGCCGAACCAGGTCGGCGGGCTGCCACCCACGCTCCCAGGCACCCCCGCGGCCATCTGCAGGAGGTCGAAGAGCACGGTCCCGACCGCGCCGCCGAGCTCCGCGAGCACCTTCACCGCGCGGCCGTACTCCTCCAGGTTGCCGTCGAGGCGCGCGTCCACTCCCTCGAGGATGAGCTGCTGGATGGCGGCCAACGGCGACGCCGCCCGGCGCTGCTCCCGGGCCCTGGCCTTCGCCCGCTGGCTGGCCTGCTTCTGCTGGCGCCGCTCACGGTTGCGCTTGCCCACTCGCGACACCGTACCGGCTGTCCGTGCGCGCTACCGCCCCGCCGCACGCTCAGTCACACCTTCGAGTTCTCGGCAGATGTAAAGTGCACGCTTTGCGGCGGGGTTCGTCCTCTACTGTGGCACTGAGACGCTCCGCTTCGGCGAAAAGCTCTGCTGCGTACCCATCTCCGCGCTCTGGACGGCGCGGACTACCGGCTAGCGGTGATTTCCACCAGCTTGATCAGGTCGTCGACGTCGGCCTCGAACTCGGCGTCCCAGTCGATCTCCTCGGCGAGCCAGGCGGCGAGCCGCTGGTGGGCGGGCAGGGGCTCGGCCGCGACCTCCGCGCTCCGGCGGCCCGCCGCGAACCGCCCGTTGACCTCCGATGTGGCGAAGGCCAGCACGAACGTCGACAGCATCCGCTCCAGCCGGGGCACGGCCGACCCGGGCACACCCGCGTCCAGCAGTACCTGGTAGAGCACGTCGACCACCCGTACGGCGTCCGGCGTGACCGACGGACGGACCATGAGCAGCGGGTACGCGCCAGGATGCGCGCGGGCGAGGGCCCGGGCGGCGCGGGCCACCGCACGCAGCCGGTCGCGCCACTCGCCGTCGCCGATGCCCGCGCCGGCGCCCGCGCCGTCGCCCGCCGGTAGGAGCTGGGCGAGCAGCCGGCCCACCATGCCGTCGAGCAGATCGTCCTTGGTGCCGACGTACGGGTACAGCGCCATCGAGGTCAGCCCCAACCGCTGGGCGATGGCCCGCATGGAGACCGCGCCAAGACCGCGCTCGTCGGCCAAGGCGAGCGCTTCGTCCAAAATCTGCTGTTTTGCCCGCACTCCTACAGCGTAGAGAGGGAGATCAGCACCAGCGGTCCGGCGGGCGCTCCCGCCGGTTTCCGCGCGCCCGAGGCCGCACCGCGCCGTGGCGGTGTGCCCCCGCCCAGCCCTGCCGACTCGATCGGCATACAGCCGGGCCACGACGGTCCGCCCCGATCGGGCGCCCCTCGTCCAACGGTGCCTCCGGTGGCGCGTCGGACGCCTCCGCCTCAGCCTCGTCGTCGACGCGGTCGCCAACCACGCCGTCGACAGGCTGCGGCCCGACCCCGCACACCCAGCGCATGTGCCTGCTGGCCAGCCCTTGCTGGCCGAGCAGGTAGTGCTGCTCGCTCTCGGCGCTGCCGTGCTCGGCCTCCCCGTGCGCCATCTTGATCTCCTCACCGGCGTCTTTCGCCTGCACCAGCCTCCCCGGCCCCTATGACATCACTCCTTGGCCCGTGCAGGAAATAACGTGGCCCACAGTGGGAACGCGACCAACCAGATCACGAGTGCCATCGTGAGCCGCCAGATCCACGCGCCGAGTTGCTCGGTCCGGCCCGGATCGTCGACCAGCAGGATGCCCGCGCCGAGCAGGCCACACGCCACGGCCCAGCCGGCCAGGCCCTTGCACCACTCCCGCCACTCGTACCGGGCGCGCTCCCAGCCGCCCTTCGGCGGCTTCCACGGCGGCGGGCCGCCGGCGAAGCGGTGTGCGAACCGCTGGTCGGCCCAGCGGACCATGGAGTGTCCGAACGCGATCGAAAATCCGATGTACGCCGCCGCGAGCCCGTGGGTGAAGTTCGCCGTCGCGCCGCGCCGCAGGTCGATCACCGTCGCCGCCAGCAGTACCACGTCCACCACGGGCACAGACAGCAGGAGTACGCCGCCGAGGCGCCGCATCCGCAACAGGTACCGGGCCACCAACCCGGCGCCGAGCAGTACCCAGAATCCGATCTCGCACGCAGCGATCACCGCCAGAACCATGACCCCAGCGTCGGCGGGCATCGGGGCCACGGCGTCGGCACCGGTGACGGAATCGGCGTACTCCCTTTGACGGACCCGCGACCGCGTCCGCTCGTCGCGCGGGCGGAGGCCGGCGGGCGTTCCGTGTGATGTGATCGGAGCGTGACCAGGGCGCTGCGGTTCGACCTCGCGCTGGCGGGCGGATCGCTCGCCGGCGGCGTCCTGCTGCTCGCGCTCGACGTGGGCCCCACGATCGACTCGATCGCGCAGCAGCGCGAGGCGCTCTTCCTCGTCCCGCTGGTGGTGGCGTGCGCCGCCCTCGCCCTGCGCCGGATCGCGACCCGCACCGGCCTCGCCATCGGCACGCTCGCGGTCACCGCCGACCTCGCCCTCGGCGGCTCGCTCGGCACGATCCTGGTCTACACGCAGGTGCTCTACGACTCGTGCGTGTACGGCTCGCGGCGGCTGTGGCGGACCCTGCTGGGGGTGGTGATCGGGCTGACCGGGGTGGCCGCGGTCGCCGGCGTCGTGATCTTCGGGTCGTGGCGCGGGATGGTGCTGGCGGTGCCGCCCGCGCTCGCCGGGGTGCTGCCGGTGGTGACCGGGATCAGCGTCCGGCAGTACCGGGACCAGGCGGCCACCGAGCGGGCTCGGGCCGAGCAGACCGCCCGCCTCGTCGAACTGGACCGGCGCCAGGCCGTGACGGCCGAGCGCACGCGGATGGCCCGGGAACTGCACGACGTGATCGCCAACCACCTGAGCGCGGTCGCCATCCACGCCACGGCCGCGCTGTCCGTACGCCGCCGGGATCCCGCCGCGGTCGAGCAGGCCCTCAAGGTCATCCGGGAGAACAGCGTGCAAGGACTGGCCGAGATGCGCCAGATGATCGAACTGCTGCGCGAGGGCGAGGGCGGTGACGAGCCGACCCGGGTACGGCTGTCCGAAGTGGACCGCCTGGTCGCGCTGGCCCGCGGCGCCGGCCTCACGGTACGCCTGGCGACCACCGGCGAGCCGCGGCCGGTGCCGGTGGGTGTCGACCTGGCCGCGTACCGGATCGTGCAGGAGTCGCTGACCAACGCGCTCAAGCACGGCACCGGCCGCGCCGACGTGGCGGTCGGCTACACCGCGGACACGGTCACCGTCACCGTCGAGAACCCGGTCAACGGCGCGTCCGCCGTACCCGGGGCGGGTGCTGGCCTGATCGGCATGCGCGAGCGGGCCGCGCTGCTGCACGGCCGCTTCGACGCGGGCCGCGACGGCACCCACTGGCGGGTGTACGCGGAGCTGCCGACGTGATCCGGGTCGTGGTGGCGGACGACCAGCAGGCCGTACGCGCCGGCCTGGTGCTGATCCTCGACGGCGCGCCGGACGTCGAGGTGGTCGGGCAGGCGGCCGACGGCGAGGAGGCCGTCGCGCTGTGCCGGGAGCTGGCGCCGGACGTGGCCGTGCTGGACGTACGCATGCCGCGGCTGGACGGCATCTCCGCCACCCGCGAGATCGTCGCGGCGGACCTCGCCGACGTGCTGGTGCTGACCACGTTCGACCTCGACGACTACGTGTTCGGGGCACTGCGCGCGGGCGCGGCCGGCTTCCTGCTCAAGGACACCGACGCCGACGGCCTGGTCGACGCGGTCCGCACGGTGGCCCGCGGCGACGGCTTCATCGCTCCGGCGGTGACCCGGCGACTGATCAAGGCGTTCGCGGCGACCGCCCCCGACCCGCCCGACGCCCTGCGTACGGCGGTCGCCGAGCTGACACCGCGCGAGCGCGAGGTGCTCGCCTGCCTGGGCCAGGGCCTGTCCAACCAGCAGATCGCCAAGCGCCTCGACCTGGCCGAGTCCACCACGAAAACCCACGTGAGCCGCATCCTGACCAAGCTCGGCCTGCGCACCCGCGTCCAGGCAGCCCTCGTAGCCCAAGACCTCAACCTGCGATAACTCACAGCCCCGCCACCCGGCCTCTCTGCGCCACCCTGCCTTTCCTCGTCCCTGCCTTTCCTCGTCCCTGCCTTTCCTCGTCCCTGCCTTTCCTCGTCGATCAAGGGCATATGGTCGTGCTTTGATCTCCAATCCACGGCCGTTTGCCCTTGATCGACGCGAAAGTCCTTGATCGGTGAGGCGCCGCTGCGGCGGGACTCGTGACGGCGCTCGCCGCGTGGGCGCATTCCGGATGGCCCCGTGGCCGCCAGATCTTGCGCCGGCCCGGGGTTGGCGGCGCCCAGCGCTCTGCCCCTCTCGTCGATCAAGGACTTCTGCGTCGACCAAGGGCATACGGCCGTGGATTGGAGATCAAACCACGACCATATGCCCTTGATCGGCAGGGAAAGGGCCGTGGGGGCGGAGAGGGCGCGGGCCACCAAGGGGACTACCGCGAATGCGAGGAGCCAGCCGCCGAGTACATCGGTGGGCCAGTGGGCCAGCAGGATCACCCGGGTCGCGCCGATGAACACGGCGAACACCACCGCCAGCGCGACCACGGCGATCCGGCCGGCGCGTGCGAGATGCGGCCAGAGGAGGAGCACCGCGACCAGGCCGGCCGCGGTCGCGTGCGAGGTATGGCCGCTGGGGAAGCCGTTGCTGTCGACGAGCACGAAGCCGTCCTGCGGGCGCGGGCGGGTCAGCAGCCAGTGCATGGCGCCCCACAGCACCGGGATCAGCACGGTCACCCAGGCGCACAGGTACGCCGGGCGGCGCCGGCCGGTCGCCAGCAGGAACGCCGTCGCCGCGATGCCGGCCGCCACGAACGGGAGCGTGGCCGCCACGTCGGTCACCACGCGCAGGACGTCGATCAGCCCGAGGTGCTCGTGTCCGTACCGGCGCATGTCGTCACTCATCGCGACGTCGAAGCGGTCGACCGGTGCCCAGTCTGCGGTCACGAGGGCCGTGAGGGTCAGGAACGCGGCCAGCGCCACCGACGGCACGAGCAGCGGGATCCGGGCGATCATCCCGGCCATAGTGGCACGACCCGGGACGTGACAGGCTGTACCCGTGCCGCCCCGCAGGGATGACCCCGTCGAGCTGAGCGCCACCGTGCGCCGGATCGAGCGCTCGGCCGGTGCGGTGGCGACCGCGAGCGTGGCGCGCATGGACGAGACGCTGCCCTGGTTTCGGGAGTTGCCGGCCGACCAGCGCGCCTGGGTCATGCTGGTCGCCCAGGCCGGCGTGCGGTCGCTGGTGGAGTGGCTACAGCGGGACGCCAAGCGGGCCTCCCAGGATCTCGCCGATGAGATCTTCGAGGCGGCGCCCACCGCGCTGGCCCGGTCGATCTCGCTGCAACAGACCGTCGCCCTGATCAAGGTCACCATCGACGTGGCCGAAGAGCAGGTGCCGCACCTCGCCGTACCCGGGGAAGAGGCCGCGCTGCGCGAGGCGGTCCTGAAGTTTTCGCGCGAGGTGGCGTTCTCGGCGGCCCGGGTGTACGCCCGCGCGGCGGAGTCGCGTGGCGCCTGGGACGCGCGGTTGCAGGCGCTGCTGGTCGACGCGCTGCTGCGCGGCGACTCCTCGGACGTGTTGGCCAGCCGGGCGGCCGCGCTGGGCTGGGCGGACGCCCCTCCGGTGGCGGTCGCGGTGGGCCGCTCCCCCGGTGGCGAGGCGTCCGCCGTGTTGCACACGGTCTACCGGGCGGCGCGGCGGATCGGCGTGGAGATCATCGGCGGGGTGCACGGCGACCGGCTGGTGCTCGTACTCGGTGGGGCGGCCGACCCGCTCGCGGCGACCGAAAAACTGCTGGCCGGCTTCGGCGACGGGCCGGTGGTGGTGGGCCCGGCGGTGGCGACGCTGGACGAGGCGACGGAGTCGGCCCGGGCGGCGCTCGCCGGCTTTCGGGCAGCGGCCGCGTGGCCGGCCGCGCCGCGTCCGGTGGCGGCCAGTGACCTGCTTCCGGAGCGCGCGCTCGCCGGCGATGTCGAGGCCCGCCGCCGGCTCCGCCAGGACGTGTACGGCGGGCTGGCGCGCGCCGGCGGCGAACTGCTGGACACGCTGGACGCCTTCTTCGCGGCGGGCGGGGTGCTCGAGGGCGCGGCCCGGTCGCTGTTCGTCCACCCGAACACGGTGCGCTACCGGCTCAAGCGGATCGCCGACGTGACCGGGCTGTCGCCGCTGACCCCGCGGGACGCGTTTGCGCTGCGGGTGGCGCTCACGATCGGCCGGCTGGACCCTGTGACACCTCCCACAACCTGAACGATCCCTAGGGCGCGACCTGGGATCTTTGTAGGGTTCTCACAAAGGCTGTAGTGCGGATTGGTGCATGCCAGCACACACCTGACTCACGAGTATCCAGGAGAGTCTTAGACGTGCTCGCCGTACTGTCGCCCGGACAGGGTTCCCAGAAGCCCGGATTCCTCACCCCTTGGTTGGAGCTGCCCGGCACCGAGGCACGCCTGCGGTGGTGGTCCGCCCTCGCCGGCGTCGACCTCGTGCACCTGGGCACCGAGGCCGACGCCGAGGAGATCAAGGACACCGCGCGCACCCAGCCGTTGCTGGTTGCCGCCGCGCTCCTCGCCGCCGAGCACCTCCCGATGTACGACGTGGCGGTGGTCGCCGGCCACAGCGTCGGCGAGCTGGGCGCCGCGGCGCTCGGCGGGGTGCTGACCTCCGAGTCCGCGATCACGCTGGCCGGCGTGCGCGGGCGGGAGATGGCGGCCGCCTGCGCCCTCGAGCCGACCAGCATGGCCGCGCTGCTCGGCGGCGACGCCGACGAGGTGGTCGCCGCGATCGAGGCGTACGGGCTCTACCCGGCCAACCGCAACGGCACCGGCCAGATCGTCGCCGCCGGCGCGATCGACAGCCTGGGCAAGCTGGCCGCCGAGCCACCGGCGAAGACCCGCGTGATCACGCTGCAGGTCGCCGGGGCGTTCCACACGCCGTTCATGGCGCCTGCGGAGCGGGCCCTCGCCGCCGTCGCCGGGGCATCAGCCCGACCGACCCCGGCAAGATCGTGCTGTCCAACCTGGACGGTTCGGCCGTCAACCACGGCCGCGAGCTGCTTCAGCGACTGGTCCGCCAGGTCACCGCGCCGGTCCGCTGGGACCTGTGCATGCGTACGCTCGCCGACCTCGGCGTCACCGCGGTGATCGAGCTGCCGCCGGCCGGCACCCTCGCCGGCCTGGTCAAGCGCGAGCTCAAGGGCACCGGCGCCCCCGAGATCGTCACCCTGAACACGCCCGCCGACCTGCCCGCCGCCCGCGACCTGATCGCCCGGCACGGCGCGGCACCGAGCCACGAGCCCGCCCCCCAGTTCCGGGTCGCGGTGTCCGCCAGCGCCGGCACCTTCGAGCCCGCCGCCGGCCTCGCCGAGGGCGACACCGTACGCGCCGGCCAGGTGATCGGGCACGTCGCGACCCGGCAGGGCCCCGTCGAGGTGGCCGCGCACGAGGCCGGCGTGCTGACGGAGTGGCTCGCCCACCACGACGACCCGGTCGCCCCGGGCCAGCCCCTCGCCCGCATCGGAGGACACCTGTAATGGCCGGTTCCCGCATCGTTTCGCTGGGCCACTACCAGCCGTCCCGGCTGGTGACCAACGACGACCTCGCCGCGATCGTGGACACCAACGACGAGTGGATCCGGGACCGCGTCGGCATCGTGACCCGGCGGATCGCGGAGGGCGAGAGCGTGGCCGACATGGCCACCGCCGCCGCCGGCAAGGCCCTCGCCGCCTCCGGGCTCACCGCCGCCGACATCGACATGGTCGTGGTGGCCACCTGCTCCTCGATCGACCGGTGCCCGAACGTGGCCACCCGGGTCGCCAACAAGCTCGGCATCGCCGCCCCGGCCGCGATGGACGTCAACACCGCGTGCTCCGGCTTCTCGTACGCGCTGGCGACCGCCGACCACGCGATCCGGGCCGGGGCGACGCGCAACGCGCTCGTCGTGGGCGCGGAGAAGCTCTCCGACATCACCGACTGGACCGACCGCTCCACCTGCGTGCTCTTCGGCGACGCGGCGGGCGCGGCGGTGGTCACGGCGACGCCCGACGGCGAAGAGCCCGGCATCGGCCCGGTGCTGTGGGGCTCCGCGCCGGAGAAGGGCGAGGTGCTGACGATCGAGGGCTGGCGGCCGTACATCCAGCAGGACGGGCAGGTCGTCTTCCGCTGGGCCACCACGATGCTCGCCCCGCTGGCGCTGCAGGCGTGCGAGCGCGCGGGCGTGGCGCCCGCGGACATCGCGGCGTTCGTCCCGCACCAGGCCAACACCCGGATCATCGACGGCATCGTCAAGCGGCTCGGCATCCCGAACGCGGTCATCGCGAAGGACATCGTCGAGTCCGGCAACACCTCTGCGGCGAGCGTGCCGCTGGCCCTGTCCAAGCTGGTCGAGCGGCGCGAGGTGCCTTCCGGCGCCCCGGTCCTGCTCTTCGGCTTCGGCGGCGGCCTCACCTACGCCGGACAGGTCATCCGCTGTCCGTGACGGTCCCCATCCATGGAGAGGAACAATCCGAAATGACCCGTGACGACATCATCGCCGGCCTGGCCGAGATTCTCGAAGAGGTCGCTGGCGTGAACCCGGACGACGTGGCCGAGGAGAAGTCGTTCACCGACGAACTGGACGTCGACTCGCTCTCCATGGTCGAGGTCGTGGTCGCGGCCGAGGAGAAGTTCGGGGTCAAGATCCCGGACAACGAGGTCCAGAACCTGAAGACCGTGGGTGACGCGGTCTCCTACATCGAGAGCAACGCCTGATCATGCCTACCACCGACGTCGTCGTCACCGGGCTCGGCGCGACGACCCCGCTAGGCGGGGACGTCGCGGCGACCTGGGACGCCATGCTCGCCGGCCGCTCCGGGGTGAGTGCGCTCACCCAGGAGTGGGCCGCGCAGCTCCCTGTACGGATCGCAGCCCAACTCGCCGTCGAGCCGTCCGAAAAGATCGACCGGGTCAAGATGCGGCGGCTCGACCGGTCGGAGGCGATCGCCCTCATCGCGGCGCACGAGGCGTGGGCCGACGCCGGCCTCGTCGACGCCGGCCTGGACACCGAGCGGCTCGCGGTCAGCATCGGCTCCGGCATCGGCGGCGCGCAGACCCTGCTCGCCCAGGACGACATCCTGGAGGCGTCCGGCCCGCGCAAGGTGTCGCCGCACACCGTCCCGATGCTGATGCCGAACGGCCCGGCCGCGTGGGTGGGCCTGGAGCTGGGCGCCAAGGCCGGCGTGCACTCCGTGGCCAGCGCCTGTGCCACCGGCGCCGAGGCGATCTCCCTCGGCCTGGACATCATCCGGTCCGGCCGCGCCGACGTGGTCGTCGCGGGCGGCACCGAGGCGGTCGTGCACCAGCTGCCGATCGCCGGTTTCGCCTCGATGCGGGCCATGTCGGTCCGCAACGACGAGCCGGAAAAGGCGTCCCGCCCGTGGGACAAGGCCCGCGACGGGTTCGTGCTCGGCGAGGGCGCGGGCATCGTCGTACTCGAACGGGCCGACCACGCCATCGCGCGCGGCGCGCGGATCTACGCACGGCTCGCCGGGGCCGGCATCACCTCCGACGGGTACGACATCGTGCAGCCGCATCCCGAGGGCCTGGGCGCGACGCGGGCGATCGCGAAGGCCCTGGCGGACGCGGGAGTCGCCAAGACCGACATCGTCCACGTCAACGCGCACGCGACCTCCACGCCGGTCGGCGACATGGCCGAGATCGCGTCGCTGCGTGCGGCCGTCGGCGACCACCCGGTGCTGACCGGCACCAAGTCGATGACCGGCCACCTGCTCGGCGCCGCCGGCGCGGTGGAGTCGATCGCGACCATCCTGGCCATCCGCGACGGGGTCATCCCGCCGACCATCAACCTCGACGACCCCGAAGACGGGCTGCTCGACGTGGCCGCGCACAAGGCGCGCCACCTGGAGATCCCGGCCGCGCTGAACAACTCGTTCGGCTTCGGCGGGCACAACGTCGCGTTGATCTTCACCCGCCCCTAATGGGAGGACCCGCCGTGACCACCACATCTGTCAGCGCCGATTCGTCCACCGTGGACTACCGCGACCCCGAGCTGCGGCTGCGCGGCCTCTTCGACGCCGGCTCGCTCCGGCTGATGATGCCGCGCGACGACTCGGGCGTGCTCTGGGCCCGCGGGGAGATCGACGGCACACCGGCCGTCGCGTACGCCAGCGATGGCGCCCGGATGGGCGGCGCGATGGGCAGCGAGGGCTGCCGCCACGTCGTCGACGCGATCGACGCGGCCGTCCGCGAACGGGTGCCGGTGCTCGGCCTGTGGCACTCCGGCGGCGCCCGGCTCGCCGAGGGCGTGGTCGCGCTCGACGCGGTCGGCCAGGTGTTCGCCGCGATGGTGCGCGCCTCCGGCCGCGTACCGCAGATCTCGGTGGTGCTCGGCCCGGCCGCCGGCGGTGCCGCGTACGGGCCGGCGCTGACCGACATCGTGGTGATGGGCGGCGCCGGGCGCATCTTCGTGACCGGGCCGGAGGTGGTCCGGTCGGTCACCGGCGAGCAGGTCGACATGGAGCGCCTGGGCGGCCCCGAGCCGCACGGCCGGCGCTCCGGCGTCGTGCACGTGACCACGAAGGACGACGCGACGGCGCTGGCCGAGGCGCGCAAGCTGGCGCACCTGCTCGGCCACCAGGGCCGGCTCTCCCCGCGGACGTGCCCGTTGGCGTCGAAGGGACGGCCACGACATGGCCGCCGCGATGCCCGCCGAGACCAACCGCGCGTACGACGTGAAGCCGGTGGTCAAGGCGCTGCTGGACGGGGCGGAGTCCGTCGAGCTGCACGCGCGCTGGGCGCCGAACATCGTGACCACGCTGGGCCGCTTCGCCGGGCGTACCGTCGGCGTGATCGCCAACAACCCGCTGCGCCTCGGCGGCTGCCTGGACTCGGCCAGCGCCGAGAAGGCGGCCCGCTTCGTGCGGATGTGCGACGCGCTCGGCGTACCCCTGATCGTGCTGGTCGACGTGCCCGGCTACCTGCCCGGCCTGGGCCAGGAGTGGGACGGCGTCGTCCGGCGCGGCGCGAAGCTGCTGCACGCGTTCGCCGAGGCCGTGGTGCCGCGGGTGACGCTGGTGACGCGCAAGGCGTACGGCGGCGCGTACATCGCGATGAACTCCCGCTCGCTGGGCGCGACCGCGGTCTTCGCCTGGCCGAGCGCGGAGCTCGCGGTCATGGGCGCGTCGGCGGCGGTCAACATCCTGTACCGCAAGAAGCTCGCCGCCGCACCGCCGGAGGAGCGCGAGGCGCTACGCACGCAGCTCATCGAGGAGCAGACCCGGGTGGCCGGCGGCGTCAACCGCGCCCTGGAGATCGGCGTGGTCGACGACGTCATCAAGCCGAGCGAGACCCGCCGCCGCATCGCCGAGGCGCTCGCGGCCGCCCCAGCGGCTCGGGGGGCGCACGGCAATATCCCACTCTGAGTGCTTTTTACATCGGCGGGCGTCCCTCCTAACATCTAGCGGATGGAAGCGACCGAGATCCGCAAGCTCGCCGCCCTTGAGGACACCCACTGGTGGTACCGGGAGCGTCGTGCCCTGCTTTCCCGGGCGCTGAAGAAGCTGCCCAGGCCGGGCACGGCGCTCGACATCGGCGCCGCCGGCGGCGGTAACACGCGCGTCCTGCGCGCCAACGGCTGGCAGCCGGTCGCACTGGAGTACAGCCCGGACGGCGCGCAGGTCGCCGCCGAGCGCGGACTCAACGTCATCCGGGCCGACGCCCGCGCGCTCCCGCTGCCCAGCGCCAGCCTGGACCTGGTCGTCGCGTTCGACATCCTCGAGCACATCGACGAGGACCACGCCGCCGCCGGGGAGATCCACCGCACCCTCCGCCCGGGCGGTACGGCGCTGATCGCGGTGCCGTGCGACATGCGGCTCTGGTCGGCGCACGACGTGGCCGTCGGGCACGTGCGCCGCTACACCCGGGACACGCTCACCTCGGTGGTGGAGAAGGCCGGCCTGGTCATCGACGAGTTGTGGAGCTGGAACGTGCTCCTGCGCCCGGTGGCGGCCTGGCGGCGCCGCAAGTCCACCGGCAGCGACCTGGACGACCTGCCCAATGTGGTCAACATGGGGCTGACCGCCATCATCGCGGCCGAGCGCTATCTGCCGGTGAAGTCGCTGCCCGGCGTCTCCCTAATGCTGAGGGCACACCGTCAAATCTGAATGCTGAGGGCACACCGTCAAATCTGATAGACCGCCATGCGCCCCTGGTCGTAACGCTTGATCGCAAGCGATGTGAGACCCGGCGACTCCGGCCGCACACTCCGGTCCACCACCAGCCAGCGCACCCCGCGCGCCCGCAGGACCGCCAGCCCGGCCGAGGTCGGCTGGTAGAACGCGGCGTCGTTGGCCGCCAGCAGCGCCGGGTCCCAGAACGGCTCCTCGGCCCCGCCCGGCAGCCCCATCATCCGCGGCGCGAACGTCCAGCCCTCGACCAGCACCGACCGCTCGGCGTACCCGCTCAGCCAGAACGCGCGCGCGTCGCACAACCCCTTGACGACCTCGTTGCAGTGCACGTTGGTGGCCAGCACGTCATCGGGGTCGCTGTGCGCGTACACCCAGCGGGCCGCGGCGACCCGGGAGGCGGGCAGCGCCGCCGTTGGGTACGCGCCGCCGTTGGGCTGCCGGTGCGCCGCCGCCGCGTCCATGACCAGCCCGGGAGCGCCGGCCACCAGGATCGCGGTGAGCAGGTAGGCCGGGCGCCGACGCAGCACCAGGAACAGCACGACGCCGAGCGCCAACGCCCACAGCAGCAGCGGCACCAGCGGCCGCCGCGCCGACACCGGCCCGAAGACGAGCTGGACCAGGCACAGCAGCACCCCGAACCCGACCGCGAACGCCGCCAGCCGCCGATCGAGCCGCCCGACGACGCTGGCCCAGCCCCATGCCGACAGGATCACGCCGAACGCGAACCCGGCCCGCACGAAGTACTGGTTGCTGCTGCCAGGGTGGCCCAGCGTGAGGTACAGCAGGGGCCCGACGACCGCGCCGGCCAGCAGGAAGACCTTCTCCGGGTCGGTGAAGACACGCCGGCCCAGGCCCACGATCCCGACCAGCCGCAGCTGCATGTTGAGCAGGAACGCGACCGCGGCTAGCGGCCAGGCGAGGGTGGAAGACGCGTACGGCCGCAGCCCCTGCAACGGCTCGACCTTGACCCCGTGGCTCTCGAACGCGAACAGCACCGCCGTGGCGAACACCTGCGCCACCACGGCCAGTCCCAGCGCGCCCAGCACCACCCACGGCAGCCGCCGGCGGCGTACGAAAAGGACCAGGGCGGTCAGCCCGAGCGCGCCCGCCACCACGGGCACCGAGCTGGCCTTCGCCCCGGTGGACCCCAGCAGGAACAGGGCCGCCAGCGCCCAGCCGCCGCCCCCGCGCAACAGCGACACCAGCACCGCGATCAGCGGAAACAGCAACACCCAGCTGTACGTCATCGACGGGCTGCCCCACACGATGAACGTCACCTGCGTGCCGAAGAGCTGCCGGATCCCGTTCTCGAAGCCGAACTCGCCGATCGTGAACATCAGCACCGCCGCGCCGACGCCCACGTACGGCCGGTCGCTGACCCGCCACCCCACCACCGCGACCAGCACGATCGCGAGCGCGCACAGCGCCGGCACCGCCAGCCGCAGGAACACCGTCGGCAGGTCCACCCCGCTGACCAGCGAGGCCGCCCCCATGTGCGCGAACCCGAACCAGTGGTAGTGCAGCGGCTCCCCCGCCACCTGCGGCAGGTCCGGCGGCGCCTGGTGCTTGGCCGCGCCCGCGATCGACATCTGGAACGCCAGGTCGAGGTACTGCGCCTGCCCCTCGCCGGCCGGCAGGATCGGGTTGCGCCGCAGGAACGAGTCCCACAGGTACACGGTGAAGCCGGCGACGACCGCGGCCACCGCCCACGACCAGCCCACCGGCACCCGCTCGTAGCCGCGCACCACCCAGTGCCGGCGCAGTGGCCGCACCGCCACGAACGCCACCACGACCAGTGCCGGCCACGCCCACAGCCACCGTTCGGCCCCCACCGACACGAACCCGAACCACGCCGCCAGCTCCAGCACCAGCCCGACCGCCGCGCCCATCGCCAGGTCTTCGACCAGCGTGCGCGGCGTCCGCCGCAGCGCCCGGTAGACCAGCGTGCCGGGCAACATCACCGCGAGCGCCGCATACGCGGCGTAGCGCGCGACGTCCAGCACCGGCGTCCCGGAGACGATCAGGAAGAAGGCCACCACCGCGAAGGCCACCGCCGCCGGGGCCCAGCGCCGCGCCTTATCTGGTACGCCAGGGTCCGTCCCCTGCTCGGTGCGCTGCTCCGCCGGGCGGCTCGCCGTCGCCGTCACCGCAGGCTGTCGGTGAGCTCGACCGGCGCGTCCGTGTCGTCCGCGACGTAGTACGCCGGGCGCGCCTGCACCGCGGTGTAGATGCGCGCCACGTACTCCCCCAGCAGCCCGAGGCACAGCAGCTGTACCGCGCCGAGGAAGAGCACCGCCAGGTACAGCGAGGGCCAGCCGGTGACCGTGCCGCCCCGGAGGTACGCGATCATCGCGATCACCACCAGCACCACGCAGACGGCGACCCCGGCGAGGCCGAGCCAGGTGGCGACCCGCAGCGGCGCGGCGGAGAAGCTGGTCACGCTGTCCGCGGCCAGCCCCACCATCCGGGACAGCGGGTACTTCGTCCGGCCGGCGGCCCGCTCCTCGCGCTGGAACGCCACCTCGCCACTGGGAAAGCCCAGCCACGGCACGACCAGCCGCAGCACCGGCGTGCGCTCGGGCAGCTCCCGCAACGCCTGCACGGCCGCCTGGCTCAGCAACCGGAAGTCCCCGGCGTGCGCGGGCACGTCCTTGCCCACCAGGCGGCGCATCAACCGGTAGTAGACGCCCGCCGTCCACCGCTTGAAGGGAGTGTCGGCGCTGCGGTCGGCGCGCACGCCGTACACGATGTCGAGGCCGTCGGAGCGCGCGAGCCGCAGCATGTCGACGATGGTCTCCGGCGGGTCCTGCAGGTCCGCGTCGATGCTGACCACGTACGCCCCGCGGGCCCGCATCAGCCCGGCGAGCAGCGCGGCCTGATGCCCGCTGTTGCGGCGCAGCCGCAGCACCCGAAGCTGCGGCCACTGCCGGCGTGTGGCGTGCAACGCCACCGCGGTGCGGTCGGTGCTGCCGTCGTCGACCGCCACCACCTCGTAGGGCTCGCCGAGCGCGTCGAGCACCCCGCGCAGCCGCGTCACGAGCAGCGGCAGCACGGATTCCTCGTTGAACATCGGCACGACCACGGAGAGTGCCGGCGCGGAGCCAACCACGCCCGCACGCTACCAGTCCCCCTTTTCCGCGTCGATCAAGGGCAAACGGCCGTGCTTTGATCTCCAAACCATGACCCTTTGCCCTTGATCGGCGCCCGATTCCTTGATCGGCGTAGCGCAAGGTCAGCTCGGGTCAGGCAGCCGGGAGCCATCGGCGGGTCAGCGGCCCGGACAGCAGCATCGGCACCCCGACGAGCGCCAGCAGCACCGGCACCGAAAGGCCCGACGAGCCCAGCCCGAACCCGGCGAAGACCAGCAGCGCCACCGTCTCCTGGCCGAAGCCGGCCACCGACAGCACGGTCGCCCGCGCCGGCCCCGCGATGCTGTCCTGCAGCCGCGCCTCCGCGACGATCTCGAAGAACTCCAGCACCGCGAAGGGCACCGCCACCGCGAGCATCCCGGCCGGATGCCCGACCAGCGAGCCGGCCGCGAGCAACACCCCGCCCACGGCGACCGCCGTCGCCAGCCGTTTCGGCGACACGCCCGCCCAGCGGTCGGCCAACGCGCTCGCCCCGGCCATCGCCGCCACGGGCAGCAGGAACAGCAGGGGTACGGCCACGGTCGGCGCGCCCATCTCGCGGGCCAGCATCGGCACGTACTCGTCGATCGCGGTGAGCCCGGTGACCAGGGCGAAGAGCAGCACCGTCCGATTGACCCGGCGGTTGCCGCGCACCTGCGCCAGCCCGGCCCGCAGCGTGGCCAGGTAGTGCCGCGTGCCACCGTCGGCGCTCCGCACCCGGGGCGCCTCGGGAAACGACAGCGCGATCGGCACCACCGCCAGGCTCACGGCGACGCTGGCGGCACCGACAAGCGGATATCCGCCGAGCGCGTACGCGGGAGCGGCCAGCGCCATCGCGGACAGCTCGGCCAGCAGCGCGACCGTGTTGCCGAGCCCGACCGTGCGGACGTACCGGTCCGTGGCACCCGCGGCGGCCAGCTCGTCATAGACCAGGGCCTCGACGGTGCCCGACGTCATCGCGCTGGACAGCCCCCACAGCGCGAACCCGACCGCGAACCCGGCATAGGTGGGCCAGACCACCCACAACGCGAACCCGGCCGCCCGCAGCACCGCTGCCACGGCGACCATCCGACGCCGGGAGAACGCGTCCGCCCACGCCCCGGACGGAATCTCCAGCGTGAAGCTGACCACCGACCAGATGACGAACAGCGACGAGATCTGCCCGCCACCGAGCCCGGCGTCGGCGAAGAGCAGCGCGTAGACGGGGTAGAACAGCACCCCTTCGGTGCACGCCTGAAGAACACAGAGCCGCCTGGTGACGGCCCGAGGTCAGACCGGGTGCCGAGTCGGATCAGCCATCCTCCGACCCTCCCACCGCCCGATGTGATCGTCAACGCGATATCCACGGGCGCGGCGCGCTCCCGTACGCGCGTGAGTGGGGCGCCCCTATGTGGCTGATGCGACCTGAGTGGGGCGCCCCTTTGCCCGCACAGAGCTGCATAGGGGCGCCCCACTCACGGCGCAACGCCCAACCGGGGCGCCCAACCGGGGCGCCCTACCGGGTGCCGGGGGACGCGTTGGGCCCGCCCGGGAGCCGGCAGCCGGGCGCCCTGCTCAGGGTCAGCCGCCGCAGGACGTACGGGGGAGGCCGCGGACCGCGACCGGGGAGCGGCCGTCGGCGGGTGCCTTGCCGGCCAGTACATCGGCCAGGGCCACCATGGACAGCCGGCTCGACGAGTACGTCGCCAGCAGCACCGGCGAGTCCGCGTCCGCCAGCAGGTACGGGGTGTCCATCGCCACCGTCACGGCGGCTCCCTTGCGCAGGTCGGAGCGCTTGTCGCCGTACCCGACAAGGTGGATCACGGCGCCGCCGCTGTCGACGACCTCGGCCCCGGTGGCGCGCAGCGCGTCGACCAGCCAGCCCTTCGTCGTGGTGCGCCCGCCCGCGGCGGTGACCGTGACGGGGCCGCGGACGAGCGGCCCGCCGCAGGCACCACGGAGCTGGGTGACCGCGGCGGCGGCCGCCTTGGCGACGTCGCGCTGGTGGTCCGCGCTGCCCACTGTGGACATCTGCGGCACAGCAGCGAGAGCCAGCTCGAACTTCAGCGTCAGCACGCGGGTCGCGGCCTCGACGAGGCGGTCCTTGGACAGTTCGCCGGTGCGCAGCGCGGAGAGCAGCCCGTTGTACGCCAGCGGCAGGTTGTCGGGCATCAGGAGCAGGTCGTTGCCGGCGTTGACGGCGCGGACCGCGGCCTCGCCGGGCTGCCAGCGGCGGGCCGGTGCCATGTTCATCCCGTCGGTGACGACCACGCCCTTGAAGCCGAGTTGCCCGCGCAGTACGTCGGTGAGCATCTTGTGGGAGAACGTCGCCGGCATGCCCGGGTCGATGGCGCGCACGTCGAGGTGGCCGGACATCACCAGCTTGGCGCCGGCCCCGATGCCCGCGGTGAACGGCGGCAGGTCGGCGGCGTCGAGGCCGGCCCGGCTCTGGGTCAGCTTGGGCAGCGAGTCGTGCGAGTCGCCGGTGGTGTGGCCGTGCCCGGGGAAGTGCTTGAGCGTGGCGGCGACCCCGCCCGCCTGCAGGCCGCGGACCGCGCCGGCCACCTGGGCCGACACCTTTGCCGTATCAGAGCCGTACGACCGGGAGCCGATCACCGAGCTGCCACCGCTGCCCAGCACGTCGGCCACCGGGGCGAAGTCGACGTTGATGCCGAGCGCGGCAAGCTCGGCGCCGGCCGCCCGCCAGGCGCTCTCGGTGAGCTGGGGGTTGCCGGCGGCCCCGAACGCCATCGCGCTGGGCAGCCCCGTGACGCCGGTCTTGACCCGGGTGACCACGCCGTACTCCTGGTCGGTGCCGATGAGCATCGGCGCGGCGCCGGCCGGGAGCTTGGCGGCGGCGTCCTGGAGTCCGGTGGTCAGGCCGCGCACCTGCTCCACACTGTCCACATTGGTCGTCGTCTGGTTCTTGGACGTGGGGTCGTCGGCCGAGAAGCCGACGAGGATCAGCCCGCCGAGGCGGTACTTGGCGATCATCTCGGCCGGGGTGTCGACGCCGGCGAGCTTCCGGTTGCCGGCGGCCGACCCGGCGGACACGTCGGTGGCCGAGGCGCCGTAGGCGTACGGCATCAGCACCTGCCCGACGAGGTCCTCATCGGAGAGGCTGGCGGCCAGCGTGGCGGCCTTGGCGGCCGGGCCGCCGCTGAGGGTGGGCGTAGGCGTCCCGGCAGCGCTGGCCGACGGCCGAGGCGCGGGGTCGGCACCGCACCCGGCCACCACCAGCAAAGCGGCGAATATCGATAAAAGACGCAGACGCACGCCCGCCATCAAAACACAGCCTTGCTAACCCACCCTCGTCAGCAGAGTCACAGGGGCACCGTCGCCCGCGTAGCGGTACGGCTCCAGTTCGGCGTCCCACGCCGTGCCGAGGGCGCGGTCGAGGGCGTGCGCGAGGGCCTCCGGTGCGCGGGCGGACTCCATGATGCTGCGCAGCCGGTCCTCGCCGAGCTGGATGTCGCCGGCCGCGCCCATGGTGGCCCGGAAGAGCCCTCGGCCCGGCACGTACATGAACCGCTCGCCGTCGACACCGGGGCTCGGATCCTCGGTGATCTCGAAACGGAGCATGGGCCACTGCCGGAGGGCAGCAGCCAGCTCCGCGCCGGTCCCCGGGCGTCCGGTCCAACTGCACTCGGTCCGGCGGGCGCCGGCCTCGACCGGCTGTGCGGTCCAGTGCAGGTTGACCGGCGCGGTGAGGACGCGCGCGATCGCCCACTCGACGTGTGCACACACGGCAAGCGGGGTCGAGTGGACGTATACGACGCCACGCGTTGGCACGGTGACCTCCCGGAGAAGCGAGGTGCGTCTTCCCCTACGACCTCGATCAACGGGTGGTTGCCCAACATGATGACTCCTGTGACGGATGGTGCGCCAGAGAATCGAAAAACTGGCACACGGAATAACTCAAATAACTCCGCGTTGTGACGGAGAGCGCGCGGCGGAGCCTGCTAGGCCCGTTGCGCCGTCGTGTAAAGTTCACTGGTCTCTCTCTGTCCGGCTGCAAGGAGTACCTCCCGTGGCGAGCAACACCTCCAAGACCGCGCGCGCATCCGTCCGCGCCGGACAGGGCGCGGGTGGCGCCCTGAGCGTGCTCGGTGAGTTCAAGTACCTCATCCCGCTCAACAACGGCAAGCACGCGTACGTGCGCAACCTGACCAACGGCAAGACCAACCATCTGCGCACCGATTCCGAGGCGTTCGTCGAGGAGATCCGCGTCCTCGCCGGTGCCGGTCACGCGACGAAGATCCGCGCCGAGATCAACGCCCTCGCCGCCGCGTTCCCCAGCGACGGATGGGACGCCACCGAGAAGCGCCTGGTCGAGGCCGGCGTCTTCGAGGGCTGACACCGGCCCGGTATCCCAGATCTGACAGAGGCCCCGCCACCTCGGCGGGGCCTCTTGCTGTGCAAGAACGTCCTGGTCAGCACGCCCATCGCTGAGGCATGATTGTTACCCGTGGGTACAACGGAGGTGCCCCATGACGATGGTCGACCAGCCCGAAATTCGCCTGGCCGACGGTCCCCGGCTCCACGTCCGATCCGCCGGATCTGACGACGCGCCGATCACCGTGGTACTGCTGCACGGCTGGGTGCTCGACGGACGCACCTGGCACCGGCAGGTCCCCGCTCTCGCCCGTACCGCCCGGGTCATCACGTACGACGCCCGCGGCCACGGCCGCTCCGGCGCCATCGACCGCAACGCGGCCACCCTCGCCCAACTGGGCGACGACCTCGCGACGGTGCTGCGCACCGTCGTACCCACCGGCCCGGTCATCCTCGCCGGTCACTCGCTCGGCGGCATGACGATCATGGAGTACGCCCACCGGCACCCCGCGGACTTCGCCGAGCGCGTCGCCGGCCTCTTCTTCTTGGGCACCACCGCCGAGGGACATACCCACACCGTGTACGGCCTGCCGACGCACGTCGCCCGGCTGGTGCGGATCGCCGAGACCGCCAGTGCCGAGGTGCTGGCCCGGCTCGGCGACTGGCGCCCGCACCGGGCGTTCACGCTCGCGCTCCGCCCCAGCCTGCGCTGGCTGCTCTTCGGCTACCCGTGCGACCCGGCCGACGTCCAGCTCACCGCGAAGGCGGTGATCCGCGCGCCGCTCGGCTCGATCGGCGGGTTCCGCCCGTCGGTGGGTGCGCAGCAACGCCTGGAGACGCTCGCCGCCCTGCCCACGGTGCCGACCGCCATCCTGGTCGGCGAGAAGGACCGGCTCACCCCGCCGGTGTGCGCCCAGTCCATCGCGGCAGCACTGCCCGATGCCACTCTGACCATCTGTCCGGACGCCGGCCACATGCTCATGCTGGAACGTCCGGAAGTAGTCACCGACGCACTCCTCGGAGTGGTCCACGCCGCTCTTGATCGTCCGAGGCGGGCATAAGGGTCGGTTGGCGCGTAACATTGCCAGGCCGAACTTCCCCTGGGAGCCCCGAAAACTTGAGCGACGCCGCCACCACCCTGCAGCAGGAAATCGCCGCCGAGCAGCGCCACGTCGATCGCGTGTACGCCCGGCTGGCCGAATTGCGGCAGGCCGCCGCCCGTGCGGAGAAGGAGGGCTACCGCCTCGCCCGGGTGGGCAACTTCGGCGCCCTCGTCGAGCGGGACGCGATGGTCTTCCACGCCGCCCGGCGCCGCCACGCCCTGGACGCCGAGCACGAGGGGCTGGTGTTCGGCCGGCTCGATCTGCGCGAGGGCCCGGTGCTGCACGTCGGCCGGCTGGGCGTACGCGACGAGGAGGCCCAGCCGCTCGTCATCGACTGGCGGGCACCCGCCGCCGCGGCGTTCTACCAGGCCACGGCCGCCGACCCGCGGGGCGTCGTACGCCGTCGCATGATCCAGTCCAGCGGCGAGAAGGTCACCAACATCGAGGACGACCTGCTCGACCCGGCCGCCGCGCCGGAAGGCATGCGGGTCGTGGGCGACGGCGCACTGCTGGCCACCCTCGCCAAGGCGACCGGGCGGGGCATGCGCGACATCGTCGCCACCATCCAGCGCGAGCAGGACCAGGCGATCCGCTCCCCCGCGTCGGGCGTGACGATCGTCTCCGGCGGCCCGGGCACCGGCAAGACGGCCGTGGCGCTGCACCGCGCGGCGTACCTGCTCTACTCCGACCGCAGCCGCTTCGCGGGCGGCGGCATCATGGTCGTCGGCCCGTCCGGGGTGTTCGTGGAGTACATCGCCGCGGTGCTGCCGTCGCTCGGCGAGGAGGCCGCCACCCTGCACTCGCTCGGCTCGATCGTCGAGGACGTGACGGCCGCCCGCACCGACCCGACCGCGGTCGCCGCGGTCAAGGGCTCGCTGCGGATGCGCCGCGTCCTGGATCGGGCGGTCCGGGACGCCGTGCCGAACGGCCCGACCGACCTGCGCCTGCTCTACCGCGGCGACCTGCTGCGCCTCGGCACGGCCGAATTGGACGCGATCCGGGCCCGCGCGCTGCCCCGCGGCGCGCGCCGCAACGAGGTGCGCCGGGCCGGCATCGACGGCCTCTTCGAGGCACTGTGGGCGCAGGCGCAGGCCCATAAGATCGGTGGCCTGCCGTCGCAGATCGAGTTCGAGGACGACCTGGCCGAGCGGCCGGACTTCCGGGACTTCCTGCGCGCGTGGTGGCCCCGGCTGGCGCCCCGCCACGTGCTCGCCTGGCTGGCCGATCCGGCGCGCCTGCGGGCGTACACGTCGGGGATTTTGAGCGGTCCGGAGATCGCGCTGCTCGCGGACGCCTTCGTGCCCGGGGATCCGACCGTCGCGGACGTGGCGCTGCTCGACGAGTTGGACGAGATGCTCGGCCGGCCGCCGCAGCCGGCGCGCAAGCAGCGCGACCCGTTCCACGTGGTCGACGGCGTGCGCGAGGTGAGCACCTACGCGGACCGGCAGCGCGCGGCCCGCGCCGCCGCGGTGCGGCGTCCGGACGACTACCGCGAGTACGCCCACGTGGTGGTCGACGAGTCGCAGGACGTCTCGCCAATGCAGTGGCGGATGCTGGGCCGTCGCGGCCGGCTCGCCTCGTGGACCGTGGTCGGCGACCCGGCGCAGAGCGCCTGGACCGGCGACCCGACCGAGCTGGCCCGGGCCCGCGACCGCGCGCTGGGTAGCCGCCGGCGGCACGAGTTCACGCTCACCACGAACTACCGCAACTCCGCGGAGATCTTCGCGCTGGCCGCCGAGGTGATCCGTGAGGTCTCCCCCGGCATCACGCTGCCCCGGGCGGTGCGCTCCACCGGCGTACCCCCGGAGCAATTGACCCTGGCCCCGGCGGACCTGCCGGATGCGACCCGCAAGGCCGCGGCGCGGCTGCTGGATGAGGTCGAGGGCACGGTCGGCGTCATCGCGCCGGTGCCACGCCGCGACGAGGTCGCGGCGTGGCTCACCGAGCTGCCCGCGGACCGCTTGCAGGTGGTCACCAGCTTGCAGGCCAAGGGCATGGAGTACGACGGCGTGGCGCTGGTCGCGCCGGAGGAGATCCGGAAAGAGGACGGCGCGCGGACCCTCTACGTGGCCCTGTCCCGCGCGACCCAGCGCCTCGTCACGCTGTCCGCTTGACCGCGACCGCCGTGTACGTGGTGTCCGGCGTCGGCGTCGTGGTGAAGCGGGCGTTCGGCAGGTAGAGCCGGTCGCCGAACGCGGCGACGGTCGTGGGTACGTCGAAGTTCGGGCTGGTGAGGCGGGTGACCAGGGCACCGCTGGTGCCCCGCCGGTCGAGGCGGAAGACGGCGACCTGGTTGAGCCTGTTCTGCACCACGTAGAGGCTGCGGCCGAGCACCAGCAGCCCGTCGCCGTTGGTGAGGATCTCGCCGCCGAGGTCGACCTGGGTGGTCGCGCCGGTGGCCGGGTTGACCCGGAAGAGTCCGCCCGTGTTGGACTGCACGACCAGCAGCGCCCGCCCGTCCGGCGTGGGCGCGATCCCGTTGACGTTGAAGCCGGCCTGGTAGACGAGGTCGCCGCTGTACGGCAACGGGGTGAAGGCGCCGGGCCGCGTCACCTTGTAGAGGAACGGGTTGTTCGAGTCGGTGAAGAACGCCCCGAACGGGGTCACCACGACGTCGTTGATGAACGTCGGCGCGCTCGCGAACTGATACGACGCGAGGATCTCCCCGGTACGCGGGTCGACGACCCGGCCGTCGCCGGCTGCTCCGCCGGCGACGAAGAGGCCGTGGCGGTCGATTTTCAAGCCGACGGACGGCGTGCCCGGTCCGGGCGAGATGACCTTGCCGCGGCCGGTGACGAGGCTGGCCCGGTAGATGCGGCCGTCGGCGAGGGAGCCGAAGTAGGCGTACGGCTGCTTGCCGATGGCGATGCCCTCCGGCCGGAAGCCGTTGGGCAGCGCGATGACGTCGGGAAGGTGCTTCTGACCGGCGCTCGCGGCGCTTGGAACGCTGACGGTGGCCGCCGATATCGCTGCGGCGGCGGAGGACGTGAGGAGAGCACGACGAGTAAGCACACTTCGATCCACGCACATCACTGCCACTCGGTTCGATGGCATTGGATTTCAGTACCAGGTTTGCACACATTGCAATGTCAGCATATATTTGACGGCCATGGGTGCGGGACACGATCACGGGGCAGTGGCCACGCGGGCCGGTGAGCGCCATCGCGGGCGGCTGTGGGCGGCGTTTGCGCTGCTCGCGGCGTTCATGGTGATCGAGGCGGTCGCCGCGCTGCTGACCGGCTCGCTCGCCCTGCTGTCCGACGCCGGGCACATGTTCACCGACGTGCTCGGGATCGGGATGGCACTGGCGGCCATCTACGCTGCCTCGCGGGCCGCCGGCGATCCGCAGCGGACGTTCGGGCTGTACCGGCTGGAGGTGCTCGCGGCGCTCGGCAACGCGGTGCTGCTCTTCGGCGTGGCGATCTACGTCCTGATCGAGTCGGTACGCCGCTTCGCCGACCCGCCCGAGGTGCCCGCCGGCCCGATGCTCGTGGTCGCCGCGGCCGGGCTGGTCGCCAACCTCGTCGCGTTCGGCCTGCTGCGCTCCGGCGCGAAGGAGAGCCTGAACGTGCGCGGCGCGTACCTGGAGGTGCTCGGCGACCTGCTCGGCTCGGCCGGCGTGATCGTCGCGGCCGCGGTGATCGCCCTGACCGACTGGTGGTACGCCGACCCGATCGTCGCCGTCGCGGTGGGCCTGTTCATCCTGCCGCGCACCTGGAAGCTGGCCCGCGCGGCGGTGCGCATCCTCGTGCAGGCCGCGCCCGAGCACGTCGACGTGACCGCCGTACAGACCCGCCTGGCCGCCGTGCCCGGCGTGTGCGACGTGCACGACCTGCACGTGTGGACGCTCACCTCCGGCATGGACGTGGCGTCCGCCCACCTCACCCTCGACCCGGCCGCGCAGGTCGGCCCTGTTCTGGTCGCCGCGCGCGAGGCGCTGCACGACGACTTCGACATCGCGCACGCCACCCTCCAGGTCGAGCCGGCGGAGTCCTGCCAAGAGACCACATGGTGACCAATTCGTGACGGTCCGTACGAGACTGGGCACATCGATGACGAGCCGGTACGCTCGGCTCCGGCCACTGCCCGGCGGCGCCCCTCGGCGCCGGTGGTGGCTGCCGCCGAATCGCCGCATGCTCGGTCTCGCATCGAGCCTTGGGTGAGCCGGGGAACCACCGAACTACTGGGGTGAATCCGCGCGAGCGGTAGGGGTACTTCCGTCCCGAACCCGTCAGCTAACTCGGTAGGCGGCTGACTGGAAGGACGGTTGATGGCTCACGCCCGCAGCCGATTCGGGCTCGCCGCTGTGCTGCTCGCGGCCGCGTTCGCCCTGGTCGGCATCCACCCTGCACCGGCGGCCGCCGCGCCCAACGACCCCGAGGGCGGCACGGCCACGCTCCGCGATCAACTCGAAGCGGCGAGCAAGGGTTTCGTGGTCGCACAGTCCACACTGGCCAAGTCGAAGAAGCGGCAGCAGGAGCTGACCACGCAACTCGCCCAGGTGGAGCGCGACCTCGTCGTCAAGCAGTCCACGCTGGGTGAGGTGGCCAACACGGCGTACCAGCGGGGTCGTCTCGGTCCGATCTCGGCGCTGCTCAACAGCGACTCGCCGGAAGGCTTCATGGACCGGGCCGCGGCACTCGACGCGCTCGCCGCCACCGAGGACAAGAAGCTCCGCGACCTGCTCGACACCCAGGAAGATGTCAAGAACGCCAAGCTCGCGATCGACAACGAGATCCGCGAGCAGCAGAAGCAGGTCCAGGTCATGGCCGCCCGCAAGAAGCAGGCCGAAAACGCCCTCGCCGCCGAGGGTGGTGGCGACAGCGCAGACGGGCCGAGCGGCAGCGGCGCGGCGACCGCCAGCCAGGGACCGAGCGGCTCCGGCAGCTGCTCCGTCAAGGACCCGACCGGCACCGGCGGCTGCATCACCCCGCGGCTCCTGCACGCGTACAACGAGACGAAGAAGGCCGGCTTCAGCAAGTACGTCTACTGCTGGCGCAGCGGCGGCTCGGGTGAACACCCCAAGGGCCGGGCATGCGACTGGGCGGTGGCGTCGGGCGGCTTCGGCAGCGTGGCGAGCGGCAGCAACAAGGACTACGGCGACCGGCTCGCCAACTTCTACATCAAGAACGCGAGCGCTCTCGGCGTGCTCTACGTGATCTGGTTCCGCCGGATCTGGCTACCAAGCAGCGGCTGGAAGTCGTACAGCGGCAGCGGCAGCCCCTCCGCCGAACACACCGACCACGTCCACCTATCCGTAACGTAGCTCCGCTCCCTCGCTCCCTCGCTCCTCGCGCGCTCTGCTCGCGCTCGGCGCGGGCTCTGCTCGTCGATCAAGGGCAAACGGTCGTGGTTCGATCTCCGATCCGCGACCGTTTGCCCTTGATCGGCGTAGAAGTCCTTGATCGGCGTAGAAGTCCTTGATCGGCGCGGCCGCCCCACATGAGGCGGCACCCCGGTACGGGTGCGTGCAAACCCGTACCGGGGTGCCGTGACCCGGTCTCGCCGGTCTGGGGGGATGCGCGAGACCGGGCCGGGCGGGGTTGCCCCTTTACCCCTGTGTCCAAGCCTGTAAGAAAGGCGCTGCACCCTCGCTACGCGTTACACCCCCGGCACCCATCAGCCGGAACCGTCGACTTGGTGGGGCAAAGGTTGGTTCCCGCCCCCAGTAGGGGTCCCCTGCTGGGGGCGACGCGGGCGCGGAGCGGGACGCACCGCGGACGCCCGCCCGCCGATCAAGGGAAAGCCCGTCGATCAAGGGCAAATGGTCGTGGTTTGGAGATCAAAGCACGACCATTTGCCCTTGATCGACGCGCGCGCCCGGGCGCGCAGACGGACGCGCACGCACGGACGGGCAGACGGACGGGCACGTAGCCTGGCGGGGAGGGGAGGGCGATGAAGGTATTGGTTACCAACGACGATGGCATCGCCGCACCTGGGATCCGGGCGCTGGCTCGGGCGGCGGTGGACGCGGGGCTGGAGGTGGTGGTCGCCGCGCCGATCGAGGAGGCGAGCGGGATGAGCGCCGCCATGACCGCGGTCAGGCAGGACGGGCGGATCGTCGTCACCGCGCACCCGCTGGACGGGCTGGACGGTGTCGAGTCGTACGGGGTGGCCGGCTCCCCCGGGTTCATCGCGCTGATCGCGACGTTGGGCGCGTTCGGGCCGCCGCCGGAGCTCGTGCTGTCGGGCATCAACCGCGGCGCCAACACCGGGCTGGCCCTGCTGCACTCGGGCACGGTGGGTGCGGCGTTCACGGCGGCGGCGAACGGCTGCCGCGCGCTGGCCGTATCGCTGGACATGCCGATGGCCGACGTTTTCCGTGCGGGCAGGCCCGCCGACGAGCACCGGCACTGGGCGACGGCGGGGACGGTCGCGGCCGAGTTGCTGCCCGCGTTGAAGAGCGCGCCGGAGCGGACCGTCTTCAACCTCAACGTGCCGGATCTGCCACGCGACCGGCTCCGGGGCGTACGTCGGGCGCGGCTGGCCAGCTTCGGTCAGGTGCGGATGGCGGTGGCGGAGGTCGGGGTGGGCTACGTGCGCACGACCCTGGAGGAGACCGACGTACGCCTGGAGCCGGGCACCGACGCGGCACTGCTCGTGGAGGGGTACGCCACCGTCACCGCGGTCCGGGCGGTGTCCGAAGTGGACGTCGAGCTGCCCTGACCCACCAGCGCACCCCACAGCGCGAGCGCCACCTCGGAGCTGCTCGGGCGCTGCGCGGCCTGCTTGGCCATGCAGGCCCGGCAGAGGTCGGCGAGCTGCCGCGGCAGTCCGGCCACCGCGAGCACCGGCGTCGGCGCCATGCCACGAAAGTTCGGCATCCCTCCCGGGTACGGCGAACGCCCGGTCACCATCTCGTACAGGAGCACGCCCAGCGCGTACACGTCGTCGGCGGGCTGGGCGGCGGAGGTAACCCGGTGCGCCGGCACGAGGGGGCGCCGCGGCAGAGTGGTCCGGGTGAGCCGGGGCCGGTCCGGGCGAGGGCGCGGGCGCTCCACAGTGGCCGCCAGCCCGAAGTCAATGATCTTGACGCCGTTGTCGGTCAGCATGATGTTGCTGGCGGTGATGTCGCGGTGCACAAAACCGCGCCGGTGCGCCACGGCCAGCACGTCGGCGACCGTCGCCGCGATGTGGACGGCCTCCGGCCAGGGCAGGGCGCCACCCTCCAACCGGTCCGCCAGCGAGACCCCGGCGAGCAACTCCATCACGACGTACGGCGCGACGCCGCCGCCGGGTAGCGGTGCGTCGCCGTGGTCGTAGATCCGCGGCACGCTCGGGTGGCGCAGCCGGTCGGTGATGAGCGCCTCGCGCCGTACGCTCTCCCGCGCGCGGGCGTCGGCGAGGGCCGGGGCCAGCACCTTGACCGCGATGGGACGTGGCGACAGCGCGTCGACAGCCTGGTACACGACCGAGACCCCGCCGCGCCCGATCGGGTGCAGCAGGACGTACCGGCCGACGATGGCGGTGCCCATCCGCAGCAACGTCACGTCACCGGACTATTCCGTACAGGACGGGTAATCTACAAGCGTCAAATCCGTGGTCACGCGTTCGGCGAGGGCACCTCGGAGCCGGCTGCGGAGCCGGCGAAGTAGGGCTCCGGAGCGCCGAACAGGCCGAGCAGGCCGGTGACCCACAGCTGCCGGTGCACGAACCGGCTGGGCTCGGTGACCAGCAGCTTGACGCCGCTGACCTCGGCCGTCTGGAACCCGGCGACCATCGCGCTGATGCCCACCGAGTCGATGAAGCTCACCAGCCTCATGTTGAGCTGGATGCGCGTTGGCCGGCTCTTGGTGAGCACAGCCGCCACCGCTTCACGCACCTCGTGCGCCGTGTCGACATCGATCTCTCCGCGCGGAGCAATTTCCACCACACCGCCGGGCAGGGCCGACGTAACGATCGACAGGCTCACGCGAGCACCTCCACTCGCCCGGGCACCCCGGGCGTCTCGTCAGTACGCGGGCCGCGACCGAGCGTATTCCTCCGCCCGGCCGGCCGCCAGCCCCCGTGGGCGGCAATGTGCGCGGATCGCTGCCACAAATCCGCCCATACCAGCACATCTGGCATCATATTTCCCACAGTCACCGCGTCTGAAACCACCCTCAAGAGTACCGGGGCCGGCTCGGAAACCGCTGAGGAGAAAGGCGCGGTGGCGGCCGGATCTGGTGAGTGATGCCACAGCGGACTCTTGCCGCATCCCGGCCCGGTGAACTACCGTGGTCGAAGCGCTTCGACTATAAGGGACATCAATATGACGGCTATCCGCGGCACGGAGAACGGCATCGAAGTGTCCTCGCACCGGCAGGTGCTGCGGATCGAGCCGTGGGGCGCCGACAGCGTGCGGGTGCGGATCGGCCAGGGGCGCATCGTCGACGACCTGCCGGGCGCGCTGCTCCCGCCGCCGCCGGCCCAGGCTGTTCAGGCCACTGTGGACGGCAACCGGGCCACACTGGTCAACGGCGAGCTGACGGTAGTCGTACACATTGATCCGGGTGAGGCGGAGTCGGAGGCCGAGGTGGCGTTCCGGCGGACCTCGACCGGCGCGGAGCTGCTGGCCGAGGAGCGCGCGCACTTCTGGTGGCCGGGCCCGCGGCTGTTCCAGCCGCACGGCAACGGCTTTCACCGGATCGAGCAGCGCTTCCGGGGGTACGACGACGAGCGCGTCTTCGGTCTCGGACAGCGCACCCACGGCCGCCTCGACCAGAAGGGGCTCGTGCTCGACCTCGTGCAGCGCAACGCCGAGGTGAGCATCCCGTTCCTGCTCTCCAACCGCGGCTACGGTCTGCTGTGGAATTCGCCGGCGGTGGGCCGCGTGGAGCTGGCCACCAACGGCACCCGGTGGGTCGCCGACAGCGCCCGCCAGATCGACTACTGGGTGACCACCGGCGACCCGGCTCAGATCCTGTGCCGGTACGCCGACGCCACCGGACACGCACCGATGCTGCCGGAGTGGGCGACCGGCTTCTGGCAGTCCAAGCTGCGCTACAAGACGCAGGACGAGCTGCTCTCCGTGGTCCGTGAGCACAAGCGGCGCGGGCTGCCGATGTCGGTCATCATCACCGACTTCTTCCACTGGACGCACCTCGGCGACTGGAAGTTCGACCCGGCCGAGTGGCCCGACCCGACCGGCATGGTCAAGGAGCTGGACGAGCTGGGCGTGAAGCTGATGGTGTCGATCTGGCCCACGGTGAGCCCGCTGTCCGAGAACTACCGGCGGATGGAGGCCGAGGGCCTGCTCGTCGGCACCGAGAGCGGCGTGCCGCACCACGCGCCCTGGAAGGACAAGGGCTTCGCGGTGGAGATGCCGGTCGCGTTCTACGACGCCACCAACCCTCGCGCCCGCGAGTTTCTCTGGTCGCGGGTCAAGGAAAACTACTACGACCTCGGGGTACGCGCGTTCTGGCTGGACGCGTGCGAGCCGGAGGTGCGCCCGCTGCACCCGGGCAACCTGGCCTTCCACGCCGGGCCGGGCAACGAGGTGTTCAACCTGTACCCGCGGGACAGCGCGCTGGCGTTCTACGAGGGCTTCGCGGCGCAGGGCGACGACGAGATGGTGCTGCTGACCCGGTCCGCCTGGGCCGGCAGCCAGCGGTACGGCGCCGCGCTGTGGTCCGGCGACATCGGCGCGACGTTCGACTCGCTGCGCCGGCAGGTACGCGCCGGCCTCAACGTGGCGGTGTCCGGCATTCCATGGTGGACGACCGACATCGGCGGCTTCCACGGCGGCGACCCGGACGACCCGGAGTTCCGCGAGCTGATCGTGCGGTGGTTCCAGTTCAACGCGTTCTGCCCGCTCTTCCGCCTGCACGGCTACCGGGATCCGAAGGTGGAGTTCGGTCCGGAGATGACCGGCGGCCCCAACGAGGTGTGGTCGTTCGGCCCGGAGGCGTACGAGCACATCGTCGCCGTCCTGGCCCTGCGCGAGCGGCTGCGGCCGTACCTGGCGGAGCAGCTGGCCACCGCGCACCGCAGCGGACTGCCGCCGATGCGCCCGCTCTTCGTGGACTTCCCGGACGACCCGAGCGCGTGGGAGATCGACGACGAGTTCCTGTTGGGCCCGGACCTCCTGGTCGCGCCCATCACCGAGTACGGCGCCCGGTCGCGCACCGTGCGGCTGCCGGCCGGCACCGGCTGGGTGGACGCGTGGACCGGGACGGCGTACGAGGGCGGCTCCGCGTTCACCGCCGACGCCCCGCTCGACCGGATCCCGGTGTTCCGCCGCGATGGCGCGAATGTGCAACTGCGCCCATGAGGTACTGCCATAGATGAAAGTTGCAGCTTGCACATAGACCGGTCAATACTCTCACTATGCGAGAGGGGCCGCTGTCGTTCGACGTGTGCGGGCCCGCCGGCCGGTACGTCTACGGCCTCGACGTCATCCCGCCCGGTCTGGTAACCCTCGGCGATGACGATTCCGCGGTCCTCGGGCCCGGGCATCGGGCGGCACTGGAGGATCGGTTGGCGAGCCTGCTCGGACGTCCGGTCCATGAGCCGCTGCAACTGCCGCCGGGCAACGATCTCACCACCGGCGCCGGGCGCAGCCTCGCCCGCCTGCTCGCCCTGATGAGGGCGGAGCTGGACGACCACGAGGGCCTCATCTACGAACCGCTGATCGCCGGGCGGCTGTGGCAGGGCGTGCTGACCACCCTGCTGCTGGCCACCGCCCACCAGTACCGCGACGACCTGGCGAGCCGGGTCCCGCCCAGCCGGCCCCGCACGGTCAAGCGGGCGATCGACGCGATGGAGGCCGAGCCCGAGCGGCCGTTCACGGTCGCCACGCTCGCCACGATCGCCGGTACCAGCGTGCGCACCCTGCAAGAGGGCTTCCGCCGGCACGTCGGCTTGTCGCCGATGGCGTACCTGCGGCAGCTGCGGCTGGCGCGCGCACACGCCCATCTGTGCACTGCCGACCCGCACCAGGAGACCGTGGCCAACGTCGCGCACCGCTGGGGCTTCGCCCACCTGGGCCGCTTCGCGGCCGCGTACCGAGCGGAATACGGCCAGTCCCCCGCCGACACGCTCCGCGCCCCTTGATCGGCGCGGAATTCCTTGATCGGCGGGCCCGGCCGGCGCCGCCCTACTCCCCCGGATCGCCGTGGGACATCAAGACGAGCGGGCGCACCGCCGAGCCGTTGAGCCTGGCCCCGTTCACCGGCTCGCCGGCCGGAGCCTCCCCGGTCAGCGCCCGCACGTACGCCGCCACGCGCTCGACGGCCAGCCGCCCGTCGCGTACCGCCGTCGTCAGCGGCGAGTCCCAGCCCGGCGCCATGCCGAGCAGGGCCGCCTGGGCCGCGTCGTAGCTGGCCAGGAACGCCACCGCCTGGTCCAGCGCCTGCGCCGCCTGGGCGAGGTCCCGCCGCACCTCAACCTCATCGATCATGACCGACTCCCCACCCGCGCCATGCCTCTTAGTGCGAACCTAAACACGCTCCGTCACCCGGTCGAGCCGATACACGCGGATCCTGTCCACATTGCGCAGCGTTCGGCCAGGTTGAGTACCCGCCCACGCCCCGTTGGTGAGCGACGCCGCAAGCACTGAGTACCGAGCGGCACCTGCTCCGAGTGGGCTCTATGTCGGTGGGTGTAGGTGGGTTCCCACCACGGTTGGATGCTCGCGGTGGGGGTGCGCCCCTATCGTCGTACCCGTGCTGCGGAACTGGCTGGTGCCTGCGCTGCTCGCGCTCGGCCAGGTGGCGCTGTGGCCGGGTTTGCCGCTGCTGGGCGGCGAGCCGGTCGATCGGGTCCAGGTGGCCGCGGGCCTCGCCGCCACGGTGCTGGCCGCCATCGCGCTCGGGTGGCGGCGGCGGGCGCCGGTCGCGGCGCTGGTGGGGATCACGCCCGCGCTGTCGCTCGGGCAGCTCGCCACGCCCGTCGACGCGCTGATGGTGATCATTTGCATCGACGTGATCGCGCTGTACTCGGTGGGCGTGCGCCGGCCGGCCCGGGTCACCTTCGCCGCGACCGCCGCGCTCGTCGGCTGGCAGAGCGTGCTCGGGATCGCGATCTACGGCACCGGCCGCACGTACGCCGGCAACCTGGTGATCGCCGTCGTGGTCTACCTGCTCGCGGCCGGCCTCGGGCGCAGCCGGCGGCGGTGGCGCGCGGCCCGCCAGGACGCCGCGAACCGGCTCGCCCGCGCGGAGGCCGACCGGCGGGAGGCGTCCGTTGTGGAGCGGCAGCGGCTGGCTCGCGAGTTGCACGACGTCAGCGCCCACCACTTGACGTCCATTGTGGTCACCGTGACGGCGGCGCGGCGGCTCGCCGAGCGCCGGCCGGAGCTGGCGGCCGAGGCGCTGGAGTTCGCCGCCCGCGCCGGCCGCGAGACGCAGTCGGCCCTGGCCCGGCTGGTCGACGTCATGCGTGGCGTGGAGTCGGAGAGCGGGTCGGGGCTGGGCCGGCGGATCGAGGAGTTGGCCGCCGGCTTCGTGGCGCTCGGCCAGCCGGTCACGGTGCGGCTGAGCCTGGACGACCGCACCGGGCCGTGCACCGAGGCCGCCTTCGGGATCGTCCGGGAGGCGCTCACCAACGCGCTGCGCCACGCGCCGGGCGGGGCCGTGCAGGTGCGGCTCGACCACCGCGACGGGGTCCTCGACGTGGAGGTGGCGAACGCGGCCGGCACCGCGCCGGCCGCCGCGGGCGGGCTCGGTTCCGGGCGCGGCCTCGCCGGCATGCGGGAGCGCGTGGCCACCGCCGGCGGCACCCTCGCCGCCGGGCACCGGCCGGACGGCGGCTGGCGGGTGCACGCCATGCTCCCGGAGACCTCGGCCTCCGCCGTGGATCGGTCGCTTCTTCGGGTACGCGGGCCGCGGCTCGCCGACATCGCGATCGCCCTCGCGCTGGCGGTGCTGCCGGTGTCGGCGGTGCTGCTGCCCGATCCCGCGGTGCCCCGCCTGGACGCGGCGGGCGGGGCGCTGGCCGCGATGCTGCTGGCCGCGCACGCGCTGCCGCTCGTCTGGCGCCGCCGCGCGCCGTGGCGGGCGCTCGCCGGCGTACTGGCCACCACCGCCGTGTGGCCCGTGGTGGTCGGGTTCGATCTGCTGCCGCACCCGGCCGTCGACGCGTTGGCGACGGGGATGGTCGCCGAGTTCGTGGCGGTCTACGCGGTCGCGGCGTACGGCCGGCCGCGGCACCTGACCTGGCTGGCCGCGCCGCTGGCCGCCGGCGCGCTCGGCGCGGTGGCGGTGACCGCGGCGGCCGTCGACGGCATGCTGATCGAGCAGCCGGCCACCGCGCTCGTGGCGCAGCTGTGCACGGTGGTGGTCGCGGCCCTCTTCCTGGTGCCGCTGGGCGCGCTCTGGGGTGCCGGCTTCGCGGTACGCCTGCGGCGCGACCGGGTCACCGCCCGCGAGCGGCGGGCGGTGGCGGCGTCCACGGCCGGCGCGGTCGAGATGGCGTACGCCGAGCGCGCCCGGATCGCCGCCGGGCTGCGCGCAGCCGTGCTGCGACACGCGAACGCGGTGACCGCGGCGGCCGAGGAGGGCCGGCTGGACGGCGTACTCGGGGAAGCCCGCGCGGCCCTGGCGGCCATGCGCGACCTGCTCGGCGATCTGCGGGGTGATCCCGACCGGGCACCGCAACCGACGGCCGCGGCGATCGACGCGCTGTGCCGGCGGCAGCGCGACGCCGGCCGGGTGGTCGAGCTGCACTCCCCCGCGGCGGTCCCGGCGCTGCCGCCGGCGGTGGACGTGTCGGCGTACCGGGTGGTGGAGGCCGCGCTCGCCGCGGGCGACGCCGGGCCGGCCCGGGTCACGCTCGGCTACGGCGCCGGCGACCTGCGGATCACCGTCACCGGCGTGCCGTCCGCCACGGCCGACCCGGTCGCGGCCGGGCTGCGGGCCCGGATCACCGCGCTCGGCGGGCGGATGAGCCTCGACCCGGCCGGCACGATGGACGTATGGATCCCGGCCCGATGAGAGCACCCCACGAAACCACCCGCGTTCTCGTCGTCGACGACCAGCCGGTGGTGCGGGCCGGGTTCGCGGCGATCATCGACGCCGAGCCCGACCTGTTCGTGGTCGGTACGGCCGCCGACGGCGCGGCCGCGGTCGAGGAGTCCCGGCGGCTGTGCCCCGACGTCGTGGTGATGGACATCCGGATGCCGGGCATGGACGGGTTGACCGCCACCCGGCTGCTCACCGGCGCGCCGGATCCGCCGCGGGTGCTGGTGCTGACCACGTTCGACCTCGACGCGTACGTCTTCGAGGCGCTGCGGGTCGGCGCCTCCGGCTTCCTGCTCAAGGACGCCAACCCGGACGACCTGCTGGCCGCGATCCGGGTCGTGGCGGCGGGCGACGGCATGCTGGCGCCGGCGGTCACCCGCCGGCTCATCGACGCGTTCGCCCGCGGGGTGTTGGCCCCGCCGCCGGATGCCACGCCGCCGCAAACGCTGACCCCGCGCGAGCTGGAGGTGCTCACGCTTGTCGCGAGTGGACTGTCCAATGCGGAGATCGGGGCGCGGCTCGGGGTGGCCACCGGCACCGTCAAGACACACGTCAACGCGCTGCTGACCAAGCTCGGCGTGCGGGACCGGGTGCAGGCCACCATCCTGGCGTACGACCTCGGGGTGGTGCGCCCGCGATGATCAGCCGCGGCCGGCGGCGCCGCCCGGCGCGGAGATCCGGAACGTCACGTCGCTGACCAGCCGGCCCAGCTCGGTGGACAGCTCCGGGTGGTAGCGCAGCAGGTCTTCCAGCCGGACCCGCCACTTCGCCGACTCGACGAACGGCCGGTCCCACTCCGGCCCGCGCACCAGGCGCCGGGAGTCGGCGAGCGCCTCCCCGTACGGCGAGCCGAGCAGGGCGGTGATCCGCCGGTACAACCAGGGATAGAGGACGTCCGACTCGAGGGCGGCCACGAAAACCCTGGCGCCGTCCCACGCCAGACGTTGCTGGTGCACGATCTTTCGGCCCATGTGACTTCCTCCGAGACCATCATCGACCCATCGTGAGGTCGGTCACAAGTCCATCCAGCGATACAGGGCGATTTCGTTGCGAGGCACGACGAACACCGGGGCCGCCGTCCCTAGCGTCGAATCATGGGCGTACGACGGGGAAACACCATCCTGGCGGTGGCGGCGGTGCTCGCGGGAATCACCGCGATCGGACTCATCGTTTTCGGGCTCTGGCTCCGCCACGGATACGGCGGTGCCCGGCACACCGATCCGGCGTGGTGGGCCGGGGTGGGCAGCCAGGCGCTGGGGTACCTGGCGTTGGGCAAGGGCGGCCTGAAGGCGGCGCTGGCCGTACTGCTGGGCGCGTCGGCGGTGGTGGCATGGATCCGCGGTCGCCGATCGAAGGACTCGGACGCCGAGCCAGAAAGGCCCGAATAGAGTCCCCTTATGACGACTTCCGCACCCACTCTCGGCGTCACCGGCTCCACCGGCCGCCTCGGCCGGCGTGTCGCGGACCGGCTCGCGGCCGCCGGCGTACCCCAGCGGCTCGTGGTCCGCGATCCCGGCCGCGCGCCCGACCTGCCTGGCGCCGGCGCGGTCCAGGCGACGTACGCCGACGGCGAGGCGGCCCGGCGCGCCCTCGACGGCGTCGAGACGCTCTTCATGGTGTCCGGCGCCGAGGAGCCGGACCGGGTCGCGCAGCACAAGACGTTCATCGACGCGGCCGCCGCAGCGGGCGTCGGCCACCTGGTGTACGTCTCGTTCTTCGGCGCCGCGCCGGACGCCACGTTCACGCTCGCCCGCGACCACTGGGCCACCGAGGAGCACCTCCGCGCCAGCGGGCTGCGCTACACGGTCCTGCGCGACAACCTCTACATCGACTTCTTCCCCATGATGGTGGGCGAGGACGGCGTCATCCGCGGGCCGGCGGCGGACGGGCGGGCCGCCGCCGTCACCCAGGACGACATCGCCGACGTGGCCGCGGCGGTGCTGCGCGATCCCGGCGCACACGAGAACGCCCGGTACGACCTCACCGGCCCGGAGGCGCTGACGCTGCACGAGGTGGCCGCCACGATCAGCGAGGTCACCGGTCGGACGGTCGACTACCACGACGAGTCGCTCAACGAGGCGTACGCGTCGCGGGCCGGCTACGGCGCCCCGACCTGGCAGGTCGACGCGTGGGTCAGCACGTACACCGCGATCGCGGCGGGCGAGATGGACGGCGTGACCGAGGCGGTCGCCACCGTCGCCGGCCACCCGGCCACGAGCCTGCGCGCGCATCTTCTTGAATATGGGGCCGGGTAGATGTTAGGAATGGTTTAGACCTGTTCTTCTCTGTGCGGGTCTGTCGAGGTTCTTGGGGAGGCTCGATGTCACGCCGCACGCTCGCGCTCGCCTGCGCGCTGCTCCTGCTGGGTCCGGTGGTCGCCGCTGTGCCGGCGGCCGCCGCCCCACCGGGCGCCGGACCCACCACTGTGGACGACGTCTACCGCTACCTCGAAGACCCGCGGATGACCGGCGAGGGGCAGGAGCCGCCGCACGCCCTGCTCCGCCCGTACCCGGATGCCCGCACCGCGGCGGCCGACGCCGCCGAGCACAGCGCGCGGTCGCCGTGGGTCGCGTCGCTCAACGGCGCCTGGCGGCTGCGCATCGCCGACCGCCCGGAGGGCGTCCCCGACCGTTTCCACACCGAGGGGTACGACGTGTCGGGCTGGCCCACGGCGACGGTGCCGCACACCTGGCAGTCGGACTTCGTCGACCACCCCATGTTCCGCAACATCCCGGAGGAGATCTGGCCGGACGACCCGCCCCGGGTGCCCCGCGACGCCAACCCCACCGGCGCGTACGTACGCACGTTCGACGTCGGGCGCTCCTGGTCCGAAAAGCGCGTGGTCCTGCGCTTCGAGGGCGTCACGAGCGGCTACTTCGTCTGGGTCAACGGCCAGTACGTCGGGTACGACCAGGGCGGCTACACGCCGGCCGAATTCGACGTGACGCAGGCGCTGCGACCGGGCCGGAACACCGTGGCCGTCCAGGTGCACCGGTGGGGCTCCGGCGCGTACCTCGAAGACGTCGACCAGTGGCGCTACAGCGGCATCTTCCGGGACGTCTGGCTGTACGCGACGCCACGGACGTACCTGCGGGACGCCTACGTCACCACCGACCTGGACGGGCAGTACCGGGACGCGACGCTGACCGCCCGGGTCGACGTCGCCGGGCCGGCGCAGGGGTACACCGTTCGCGGCTCCCTGGTGGATCCGGCGGGGCGGACCGTGTCCACCATGGTCGGTCAGGGCACGCTGAGCGCTACCGTCGCCGACCCGGCCAAGTGGAGCGCGGACGTGCCCAACCTGTACGCGCTGGTGCTGGAACTGCTCGACCCGGACGGCCGCGCGGTGCAGACGACCTCGCAGGCGGTCGGCTTCCGCGAGGTGGAGGTGCGCGACGCGCAGATCCTGGTCAACGGGCAGCGGATCCTCATCAAGGGCACCAACCGGGCCGAGACCGACCCGGACACCGGCCGCCACGTCACCCGGGCCGCGCAGCGCCGCGACGTCGCGCTGATGAAGAGCCTGCACATCAACGCGGTACGGACCTCGCACTACCCCGCCGACCCGTACCTCTACGACCTGGCCGACAAGCAGGGGCTGTGGATCGCGGACGAGGTCGACATCGAGACCCACTCGCACGAGAACTGCCCCAACAACTGCCTCGCCTCGCGACCGGAGTGGCAGGACGCGTTCGCCGACCGGTTCCAGGCGATGGTCGCCCGGGACAAGAACCACCCGAGCGTCATCATCTGGGACACCGGCAACGAGGCCGGCCTCGGCACGGCGCACTTCGCGATGGCGGCGTGGGCCGACGCCAACGAGCCGACCCGGCTGCTCTACCACCAGTCCAACAGCCCCAACGGGGACGCCCCGTACGCCGACGTGTGGGGACCGCGCTATCCCACGCCGTCCTATGTGGAGTCCATCGCGCGCACCGCGACCCGCCCGATCGTGTTCGGCGAGTACGCCCACGCGATGGGCAACAGCGTCGGCAACTTCGACCGCTTCTGGGCGCTCGCCCGCCGGTACCCGTCGGTGCAGGGCGGCTTCATCTGGGACTGGGCCGACGCCAACCCGCGCCAGCCGCTCTACGTCACACCGGACTCGTCGCCGAACCGGATCCAGGCGTTCCTGGTCGGCAAGCCGTCCATCGTGGACGGCCACCTGGAACTGTCCAGCCTCGACGACTTCGTCAGCATGTTCCGCGATCCACGGCTGGACCTCACCGGTGACGCGGTGACGCTCGACGCCCGGGTACGGCCGGGCGAGTGGGCCGGCAGCTTCCCCATCGTCACCAAGGGCCGGGCGTACGCCTTGCAGATGCGGGACCGCACCACGCTGGAGTTCGGCGTGACGGCGGGCGGCGGCTGGGCCACCGTCGCCGCGCCCGTACCGGCCGACTGGTACGGCGCCTGGCACCGGGTCACCGGCGTCTACGACGGCACCGCGCTGCGGCTGTACGTCGACGGCGCCGAGGTGGCCACCGCCCCGCGTGCCGGCGCCCTCGACCCCGGCCTGTACGAGGTGAACGTCGGCCGCAACGCCCAGACCCAGCAGGACGATCTGCGCACCCGGCTGGCCCGCGGCCACGTCGACGACGTGCGCGTCTACGACCGGGCCGTGCCCCCGTCCGCGACCGGCGACCCGGTGCTGGCGCTCGACTTCGACCGGATCGAGCGGCGCGGCGACTTCCTCAGCCTCGGGCTGAGCCTGTCCGGCACGGACGGGCTGGTCGGCTCCGACCGCTACCTCCAGCCGGAGACCGTCGAGGTGGCGTGGGCGCACGCGCCGGTCCGCTTCACGGCCGTGGACCCGGCCGCCGGCCGGGTGCGGGTCCACAATGAACAGCCGGCGGGCCCGCTCGACGTACGGGTGCGCTGGTCGCTGGTCGAGGTGAACCGGGTGCTGCGCTCGGGCACCGTGCCGCTGCGGCTCGCGCCCGGGCAGACCGTCGACCTGGACCTCGGCACCGCGCCCGGCAACCCGCACGACCGGCAGCGCTGGCTTCGGGTCGAGGCGGTGTCTGCTCCCCTAACCGCGGGGGGCCCGGAGAACAGCGCCGGGAAGGCCCGGTACGGCTGGGACCAGTTCCCGGCCGGCGGGCGGGTGGTGCCCGGCGTGCTGCTGCCGCCGGCCGCCGGTGCCGCTCCGGCGCTGTCCCGCGACGGCGCCGCCATCGTGGTGACCGGACCGGGCTGGCGCTACCGCTTCGACGCCGGCACCGGCGCGCTCGCCTCCATGTCGGCCGGCGGCCGGGAGCTGCTGCGCGCCGGGCCCGAACTGGACGTGTACCGCCCGCCGACCAGCAACGAGACGTACGGCTGGGGCACGGCCGACCGGGAGATCTGGCACGAGCTGGGCCTGGATCGCCTGCGTACCACCGTCACCGGCGTGGCGTCGTCCACTCAGGACGGTGCGGCGGTCGTCGAAGTGGCCAGCACGGCGCAGGGCACCGGCATCGCGTTCGACCAGACCATGCGCTACCGGATCGACCGGCGCGGCACCATCACCCTCCAGCACCGGGTGGTCCCGCGCGGTGCCCGGCTCGGCGCGCTGCCATACCTGCCCCGGCTGGGCGTGCGGATCCAGGTGCCGGACGCGCTGGACGACTTCGCGTACTACGGCAGCGGGCCGCACGAGACGTACAACGACCGGTCGAGCGGCGCCTTCACCGGGGTGTGGCGCAACACGGTCGACGGCGAGTACGTGCGCTATTCCCGGCCACAGGCGTACGGCAACCACACCGGCGCCAAGTGGGCCACGCTGAGCGACGGCCACCGGTCCGGCCTGCTCGTCGGCGGCGACCTCGACGTGAGCGTCACGCCGTACGACGAGTTGGCCCGCGCCGAGTACGACTTCCAGCTCCCGCTGGTGCGCAACCCGGGCTGGGTCACGCTGCACGCGGCGGCTGGCGAGACGGGCATGGGCGAGACGCCCAACTCGGTGCTGGAGGAGTACCGGGTGTCCGCGACCCGGCCGCGCGAGTACGAGCTGACCCTGCGCCCGCTGACCCGGGCCGAGGTGCGGGCCGGTGGCGTGGTGGACTCCGCGGCCGCCGCGCCCTGCCCGCCCGACGTGGCGGTCACCACCGACGGGCAGATCGAGGCCGGCCAGCCGGAGCGGGTCACGGTCGGCGTCACCGCGCGCTGCGCCGCCGGCCTGCAGGACGCGGTCGCCGCGCTGGCCGTACCGGACGGGTGGACGGTCACCCCGCCGGTGTCCACCGTGGACACCGAGGCGGTCTTCACGGTCACCGCCCCGCCGGGCACCGACTTCGGCGCGTACGACCTGATCGCCACCGTCACAGCGCTGACCAACGGCTTCCCCACCACCGTGCGGGCCACCGCCACCACCCACGCCCCGCTGCCGGCGGGCGGCCGGTGGGTCAGCGACCTGCCGTTCCTGGGCACCCAGAACGGCTGGGGCCCGGTCGAACGCGACCAGAGCAACGGCGAGCAGGCGGCCGGCGACGGTCGACCGCTGAGCATCGGCGGCGTGACGTACGCGAAGGGAATCGGCGCCCACGCGCCGTCCCGCGTCGAGGTCGACCTCGGCGGCGGCTGCACGTCCTTCCGCGCCGACGTGGGCGTCGACGACGAGATGGGCGCGAGCGGGTCGGTCGCGTTCGAGGTGTGGGTCGACGGGACCCGGCGGGCCGCCACCGGCGTGCTCACCGGCCCGGCCGGCGCCGAACGCGTTTCCGTCGACGTGACCGGCGGCCAGCGCCTGGAACTACGGATCACGGACGGGGGCAACGGCATCGGCGCCGATCACGGTGACTGGGCCGCGGCCCGGCTCCTCTGCCAGGGGTGATGCCCTTACCAGGATTTCTGCCGGCGTGCCTGACCTCGCTAATATCCGTCAAGGGAACTGCGGGGAGGGTGTGGGGATGCAGCCGGGCAATCCGTACCACTTGATCGAGGCGATGGGCTCGTGTCAGGTGGGCAGTGTCTGGTCTGCCGTGGACGCACAGGGCAGGTCGCTGATGGTGGCGCTGCTCGACGCGAACGCGGCGGCCGACCAGCGCTGGCGCGAGGCATTCGCGGCCGCCGCCAACACGCTCGTGCAGGCGGGCGAGCCCGGCTACCTGTACGCGGACTTCGCGACCTCGTCCCCGTGGGTGGCGTACGCCGCGGAGAACGGCATCGGCGCGGAGCGGGTCTTCCTGGCGCTGGGCATGGAGTACCAGCCGGTGCCGCCGGACCAGCTCCAGCCGGTGGAGCACCCGCCGCTGGAGCCCGCGCCCATCAGCCCGCTGCCGCCGGATGTGATGGAGGCCACCACGCCGGGTGAGGCCGAGACGACGCAGCCGACGCCCCCGCCGGACGTCCCCGGCGGCGCGCCCGTCAGCCCGTGGTCGGCCGGGCCGCCGCAGCCGATGTCGCCGCCCCCGGTGGCGCCCTACTCGGCGCCGCCCGTGTCGGCGCCGCCGCGCCCGGTCTCCGTGGCGCCGGTTTCGGTGTCGCCGCACTCGGTTTCGGTGCCACCACACATGATCTCGGCGCCGCCGCACCCCGTCTCTGGTACGCCCCATTCGCCGGCCTATGCCCCGCTCTCGCCCGCCTACGGCCCCCGGGCCCGGCGTACGGGCCGAGGCCGCCGCACGGTCCGTCCCCGTACGACCCGTACGCGCCCGTGGCACCCGAGCCGAAGCGCCGCCGCCGCACGGGACTGTGGATCGGGCTCGGCGCGCTCGTCCTGGTCCTCGTGGCCGCCGGTGGCGGGGCGTACGCCTGGAACAGCGCGGGCAACGATCCGGGCCCGACGCCCACGGTGGCCAACGCCGCCACCGAAGGGCCGGTCCCGGCAGCGACACCGCTGAGCCCCGGCGTGGAGCCGCCGAAGCCCGGATCCTGGCCCGGGTGGCCGAAGTTCGGCAGCGGAGACGAGGTCCAGCAGCTGCGCGACCTGGAGGGCCTGGGCTTCCCGCTCACCGTGCCGTCGAGTTGGACCTGCGTCGCGGCCGGCAGCTCGGAGGGGTTCGCCAAGTACAACTGCGGCGAATCCCCGGGGCAGAACCCCGCCATCGGCGGCGAGCTGACCGTCCGCACCTGCCCCCTGGTGTGCGACGAAGAACGGCGTACCGCGATGCGGAAGTCCGAGGAGGCGTGGGGCCTGCAATGGCACCGCGGGTCGCGGCTGTCCGCGTACGCCGAGACGGACACGATCGACGGCGCGCCCCGCTACGGCCTGGTGCTCGTCGCCTACTACCGCACCGAGACCGACGAGTCCGTCAACCGCCAGGTCGTGCTGCGCATGACCGCGCCGGTCGACCGCGCCGCCGAGCTACAGAAGATCGCGAACTACCTGCGTGACACTCTGTTCTTCTGAGTTCACCGGCGTGCCGAGGAGGGCGTTCGCCTGGCGGTGCCGGCGGCCGGCCGGTGGTAGGCCCACGATGAACTCGGGAAACATGCCGTAGAAGGTCCGGGCACCCTTGATCTCCAGGGTGTGCGCCCGCGACCAGCGGAACGAGTTCGTGGCGCGGGCCCAGTGGTGGGTCCACCGGACGTCGCCGAGCAGCGCCACCCGCAGCCCGTGCTGCCAGGCACGCAGTCCCAGCTCGTGGTCCTCGTAGTAGAGGAAGAAGCGCTCGTTCCAGCCGCCGATGCGGACGAACTCGTTGCGCCGGGCGGCGACGGCGGCGCCCATCACCCACGCCACCCAGAACGCCTCTCCCGGCGTCGCGGTCACCCGGTACGTCGCGTGCATCCTGGACAGCGGCCAGACCTTCCGGTTGCCCAGCTTCGCCGTGGCGTACGGGAACCCGCGCCCGTTGGGCTGCGGCTCGCCGTCGGTGGCCAGCAACTGCGGCGCCACCAACCCGCCGTGCCTGTCCAGGTGCGCCTGGAACGTGGCGAGCCCAGCCGGGTCGACCACGAGATCCGGGTTGGCGAACAGGACGTAGTCGCTGGCGGACTCGCGTACCCCGGCGTTGTTGGCCTTGGCGAAGCCGACGTTCGCCGGCAGGCGGACGACGCGCGCGCCCAGCTCCGCCGCGACCGCCGCGGAGTCGTCGGCGGAGTCGTTGTCCACGACGATCCAGTCGTACGGCTTGGCCGTGCCGCTCCAACACCGCCGGAGCGTGTCGGCGGAGTTGTAGGTGACGGTCACGACGCTCCACCGGGATCCGGTCATGATGCCCCTGCGCTCGTAGGTAGCCGATCAGATGTGCGAGGCCGAACCGCTTGCCACGCCAGCGGCGGCGGGCACCCGGCGCCTCCAGCAGGCCGCGGCCGACCCCGCGCAGGAACGGCCGCAGCAGCCCTTGGCGGGCCCGCCGGGCGGCCAGCGCGCAGTGCGCCAGCGCGATGAACGGGACCGCGAGCAGCGCCAACGGCCAGGAGAAGGTACGCGCGGCCACCAGAACCCGGTTGCGCGCCAGCAGGAAGGCCCGGAAGCCGAGCAGCTTGTTGTCGCCGGTGACGCTGTGCCCGCCGACGTGCGGCAGCGCCAGGTCGAGGACGCGGGTACGCACGCCGGCCGCGTACAGCCGGTAGGACAGGTCGGCGTCCTCGCCCCAGGCGAACAGGTGCTCGTAGAAGCCGCCGAACTCGGCGAAGAGCGCGGTCGGGAAGACGGCGCCGCCGCCCGAGGGACCCAGCGGGCCGCGTGCGGCGCCGGCCTGCCGGTCGATGAAGAGCGAGATCGGGTGCGCGTCGACGCCCACGTAGTTGCCGCCGTGCATGGTGAGGCCGACCGCGATCGGGTCCCGCGGCGCCTCGGCGATCGCGGCCTGGATCCGGGCGACCGAGTCGGGCAGCAGCCACACGTCGGGGTTCAGCAGCAGCACGTGCGAGGTACGCGCGGCCGCGACGGCGCGGTTGCAGCCGGCCGCGAAGCCCGGGTTCGACGAGTCCGGCAGGTACGCGTACCGGCCCTCGTCGAGGCAGCCCGCGATGACCTTCTCGCAGCCGTCCTCGGGCCAGTTGTCGGCGAAGATGAACCGCACCGGCAGCCCGTCGGCGCTGCGTACCCAGGTGGGCAGCGTCTCGCCGAGGATCTGCATCGACCGGTAGAGCACGGTGACCACGGTCAGGCCCGGGACTCGCTCGTCGCTCACGTGGCCGGCCTCCCCATCCGGTAGAGGACCCAGAGCCCCGGGACGAGGGCCAACCAGGTCGGGTAGATGAACGGGTACAGCTCGTACACGCCGAACACGGCGAAGTAGACGACGAACCCGCGGGCGAGCTGCTGGGCCGGCCCGGTGGAGAACTCCAGCCGGCGTTCCAGGAAGCCGACGCCCAGGCCGAGCAGGACGAGGAACACCCCCGCGCCCCACGGCCCGTAGTCCAGCAGCGGTATCGCCACGAACGTCGCCGTGTTCATGTAGTACGGCAGGCTGAGCTGGGACGTCAGGTTGTAGAGGTCGACCTTGCCGACCAGCGGCTGGACGCGCGAGCCGAGAAACATCAGCGTGTACGCGCCGTACTCGGGCTGCAGGGTCTGCCGCTGCGCCCACAGCCGGCCGAACGTCTCCGTCGACGAGCTCAGCGACAGGTCCAGCGAGCCGGCGCTGGTGGCGAGCACGCTGTCGCCGTACCGGGAGCGGAAGTCGTTCTCGAACGTGCCGGTGCCGGCGAGCGTGCGCTGGCCGCCCAGGAAGACCGCGGCGCCGACCACCGCGATGCCAACGAGCCCGACCACCACCGGTGTCTTTCCGGACCACACCTTCTTGGGTCGGGCGGCGGCCCGCCGTACCGACAGCACCGCGATGATCGCCGGGACGACGCCGACCAGGACGGAGTTCTTGCTCGCGCCGAGCGCCGCGCCGCAGGTGAAGACGAACGCGGCCGCGAGGTAGATGGCGAGCTGCCAGCCGCGGGCGGTCAGGGCGCGCAGGAGCGAGAGGGCCATGCCCAGCGTCCACGCCTCGGAGAGCAGGCCGACAGCGATGTTCGACCGCTCCCGCAGCACCTGCCGGGCCGCGTCCGGGTTGTCGTCGAAGAGCGGCGGGACGATGCCCCGGAACCGCAGCACCGCGGAGAGCACGGCCACGGCCAGCACGACCAGTAGGTAGATCCGCAGCCGGGTCTCGCTGGGCCAGACCAGCGCGGGCCGGGCCGCGCCGGTCGGGGGCCCGGGGGCACCTGCTCGCTTGGCGAGCCAGCGCCCGGCGGCCCAGGCGGACAGGAAGAACGCGACGTAGACAGCCAGCACGGGGATGGCGGCGCGGCCGGCCCACGAGTCGTACGGACCGGCGAGGAAGCGCACGGCGAGGAAGACCGCCACCCACGCGGTGGCGCACATGGCCAGCCCCCACATGCGCGCGCGGGCGGCCACGACCGCGCCGACGGCCAGCGCGCACGTGACGCCGAGGCCGGTGTCCCAGGTCAGCAGGAGGAGAACGGCACCGATAGAGAACGGCAGGAGGGCAGGCCAGACCCGCTCAAGCGGAGTCATGAGCGACCGACCGGTAGAGCCTGAGCCAGTTATCCACACATCGATCAAAGGAGAACTCCTGTGCGTACCACCGGGCCAGGTCCCGCCGCCGTGACTGGGCATCGGTGCCCCGAGTGCCCGCGTGATGGCCGCCGCCAGCGCGGTCGGCGTCAGGTCCGCCCGGTAGGCCAGCACGCCGTCCGCCGGCCGGGTGATCTCGGTCAGCCCGCCAACCCCGGAGTGCACCACCGGTACGCCGAGCGACATCGCCTCCAGCGCGCTGCGGCCGAACGACTCGACCCGGGACGGCACCAGCAGGCAGTCCACCTTCTGCAGGAAGGAAGCCGCGTCGACCCGGCCGGCGAGCCGGATGTTCGGCAGCTTCGCCACCGGCGTCGAGCCGGCGCCGGCGACCACGAACTCCACGTCCGGCAGCGCAGCGGCGACCTCGGAGAGCAGGTCGGCGCCCTTCTCCTGCTCAAGGCGCCCGAGGAAGCCGACCCGGGGCGGCACCGACGGCGCCGCGTCGAGAGTGTCGACCGCCGGCCAGGTGGCCGGCAGCGGGTTCGGGATCACGTGAACATTGCCGACGCGCCCGCGTACCCGAAGCTCGTCCGCCTCGAACGCGGAGACCGCGACCGTGACGTGCGGGCGGAGCCGGCGCATCGTCAGGTCGAGGGTGATGTTGGCCTGGACCGCGGCCTTGGCCCGCAGCGACTCGGCGGCGTCGCGGTACTGCCAGAGGCTGTTGTGCAGCGCGACCACCAGGCCCGTCCCGCGCAGGTCGCCGCGCAGCGCGGCGCGGGCGTGCATGGCGGCGGAGAGCAGGTGGGCGCTGACCACGTCGGGCCGCTGCTCGGTCACGAGGCGGCGGATCTCGCGCACGTAGCTGATGTCGATGCGGCTGCTCGCGCCCAGCTCGATCCACGGCACGCCCGCGTCGCGCAGCGCGGCCGCGACCTCGTCGTCGGGCGTGCACCCCACGACCTCCACGCCCTCCCGCGCGAGCGCGGGCAGCATCTCGATCAGGAAGCGCTCCGCCCCGCCCAGCTGGCGGCGCCCGGACCCACCGGTCGTGCAGACGAACATGACCTTCATGGCCGGCGCATTCCCTCGACCGCGCCGCGCGCGATCGCGCGGCGGACCTCTCCGCGCCCGACCGCCGCCCGCATGAGTACGCCGAGGACGTACGCCGCGCAGGCGATCTCGCCCCGCCAGCCGGCGAGCTCGCGGCTGGCCCGGATGAACTCGCGGGTCTGCCGGCGGGAGATCTCCGCGTCGCTCCACCGGCGCTTGGCGCTCGCGTCGTCCTCGTGCGTGACCACGGCCTCCGGCACGTACGCGAGGTCCAGGCCGAGGTGGCGCACGGCCCAGCAGAGGCGCAGGTCCTCCGAGTAGAAGAACGATGACTCGTCCACCCCGCCGATGCGGTCCAGCGTCTGGCGCCGGATCGCGACGAAGGGCCCGGAGAGCCAGTCCGCGCGCTGCGGCGTCGCGACGATGCGCAGCCCCGGGAACAGCAGGCCCAGCCCGGTCGCGTGGGCGATCCCGGTGCCGATGCTCAGGAACCGCCCGGCGGCGGTCTGGTCGGTGCCCTTCGGGTCCAGCACGCTCGGGAACGCGGCGCCGACGGCCGGATCCTGGAGCCGGGTCAGCAGCCGGTCGATCGCGTCGGGGTGCACGACGATGTCGTTGTTCGACAGGATGACGCAGGACCGGGTGGCGTGCCGGACGCCGAGGTTCATCCCCTTCGCGTAGCCGAGGTTCGTGTCGGCCCGGACGTACTTGGCGCCGGTCTCGGAACACAGCGCGCGCAGCTTCTCGCCGACGTCGTCGGCGCTGCCGTTGTCGACGACGATGACCTCGGCGTCGGCGGGCAACGAGCGCACGCAAACGCTGGTGCGCTCGTGGTCCTCCCAGGTCAGCACGACAACAGAGACGTCCATCGCTACATCACCCGCTGGGTCAGAAGAGGGGCTGGGGCTTGCCGCAGGCTCAGTCGGGTGCGCACCGCATACACCAGGTACGCGCCGGACGACGCCACGGCCGCGCCGTACGCGCCCGCCGCGGGAATGAGCACGAAGTAGAGGGCGACCGCGACACACATGGCGGTCAGCGCCACCACGGTCGTCGCCTGCTCACCGCGCAGCTTGAGCAGCAGGGCGCTCCAGGTCTTCCCGGCCGCCACGGCCATCGCGCCGGGGATCAGCAGGAGGCCGTAGAGCCAGGCGTCGTTGTACTCCGGGCGGATGAAGCCCAGCACGCCCAGCCCGGCGACGGCGGCGACCGCGACCGGCAGCGCGGCCCGCAGGATCAGCCCGGTCCGGTCCGGGGTGGTGTCTTCGCGGTCCCGGTCGACCAGGATGCGCTGCGCCCGTACGACCGCGCCGGCCTGCGCGAACTCCAGCGCCGCCACGGCCAGCGCGTACACGCCGAGCGGCCCGCTGCCGGCGAACCGGGCCACCAGGATCTGGTCGAGCCGGTACGTGAGCATCTGGGCACACACTCCTATGTGGAGCTTGCCCATGGCGGTGAGGTCGGTCCGGAACTCGGCCGCGGTCACGCCCGAGGTACGCGCGGTGCGGGCGCGCCAGGCCCAGCTCAACACGACGGCGCTCAACACGATGCCGGCGAACGACTGGACGCCGAACCAGGCGACGCTCCACGTCCCGCCGTCCCGCCGGTCCGTCGCGTACAGCAGGGCGTACGCACCGACGAGCGTGGCACCGGTCAACGCCCGCATCGAATACACGAAAAGGAACTTTTTGATGCGCAAGGCCAGCGAGGCGAATGCGTTGAATACGGTGAGTGCGCACGCGGCACCCATGCCGACCCAATAGCTGCCGATTCCGGCCAGCGCCGTCAACAGCGTCGCCGCGGCCGCCGACAGGATCAGGCACCCGACGAGAAGGGAAAGGATCCACCGCGGTCCGCGGCCGAAGACCCAGCCGCCGGGCCGGGAAAGCAGGAAGGTGTCCACCGACAAGCCACCGATGGCGGCACCGAGCGTGGCGCTGGCGATACTCGCCGCGAGCTCACCGCGCTCCGTCGGCGGCAGTCCGACCGAGACCAAAGCCGCACAGCCTGACAAACCCAATGCGCCCATGTAGATGCGCTCGGGCGTGAACAGCCGCCGGTACTGCCTTGGCACCGCCACCCACCCCCGCGGGGAAACGTCGACCAGTGTTATTGGCGCGACTTTGTCTGGCGCCCAGGTCGCTGGACCTTCCTACCCGATGGTGCCGGGCACCGCAAGTCGCCGGGTTTCCGTACCGTTACAGGCATCCCAGGTACTCTCTTCGCGACCCGAGCCCGCACACCCTGTTATGGAGATAAATGGACGCCGCCCTCTATGTCCGGTCAATCCGGGCGAACTGGCTCCTCATCGCCGTGTTGGCGATGTGCGGCGGTGTGGGCCTGGGCGTCCTGGCTGATCGCGAAGCGCCGGTCTACCGGACCGAGGTGCGCCTGCTGGTGTCCTTCGTCCCGGCAACCACCGGCTCCCCGACGACCACGGACGGCCCGGCGTCCGCCAGCCCGTCGGCGCAGACCAACCGGCTGATGCAACGGCGGGTCAAGTCGTACACGGCCATGCTGCCGACCTCGCGGGTGACCGATCCGGTCATCGACGCCCTCGGCCTGCCGCTCACGCCGGAGCAACTCGGTGCGGAAATCACCGCGTCGTCGCCGTTCGACACACACGTGATCGACGTCACCGTCACCGATGCGTCCGCCTCCCGGGCCGTCACCATCGCGAACGCGCTCGCGGCCGAACTGGGAAAGATCGCCGCCCAGGAAGAGCCCTCCACGGATATTCCGGCCAACACGGCGGTCTCCATCGAGCGGGCCGCCAGCGTTCCGGACCGGCCGGCGCCGGTGCGCTGGCAACTGCGCACGATCGCCGGCACGGCCGCCGGATTCGCCATCGGCCTCGGGATCGCACTGCTGCGCGGCCGGCGGATGCGCGCCGCCGTTCAGCCGGCGTGAGACACCCGCCACAACGCCTTCTGTCCCGACGGGGTCGCCGTCGCGCCCGGAGGTAGATACGGCTTCGGGTCGGCGTCGTCCTTGCACGCGTACAGCCAGCCGTACTCCGTGGCGTCGCCGGCCTGGTCCCAGTAGGCGCGACCATCCTTGCCACGGAACATCACCGCGTCCCGGTGCGTGAGGTACGGGAGTACGGGATCCCAATCACAGCCGATCAATATGAGCTTCGCGCCCGGCTCCGTGTACGTGGAGATCACATGCACGGCTCCGGGCGCACGCGCGTCCTCGTGCCACTCCTTGATGTCGTTGCGTCCGAGCGGGCTGATGGCGCTGTTGACGAGCACGAACAGCAGCACGGCCCCGGCCAGGACGACCCGGCGCGACCGGTCCCGGGCGAGCCCGACCAGCCCGTCGATCCCCAGCGCCGCGAGCATGACGACGGCGGGGACGATCGCGCACAGGTAGTAGCTGTGGTGCACGTACAGGTTGAAGAACAGGAACGGCGCGACGACCATGGCGCCGGCCCAGCCCAGCCCGCGGACCCGGTCGACGAGCGCCGGACCGAGGGCCGCGAACGCCAGACCGGCGAAGAGCGTCAGCGCGTACGGGCCCGCGATCTCGTCGGTGATGCGCGCCCAGATGGTCGCGTAGCTGGTGATGTCGAGGCGCTGCCCGACCGTGCCGAAGTTCCAGTCACCCAGTTCGGAACTGACCAGGAAGACGGTCAGCGGGTTGCCGGCCTTGACGTGGTCGGCGTACCGCGTCCACGCGGCCACCATCGCCAGTCCCGGCACGACCGCGACCGCACCGCCCACCACCACCCGCCGCCACGACTGCCGCAGACCCCGCTGGACGATGACCGCCAACCCGGATACGCCGAGGAGCAGGACGAACGCGGGCGTGGTCGTCACCTTCACCAGGAACGCCAACCAGCCGCTGACCGCCCCGCGGCGAGCCACCACCACCGACCGCCGGCGAACCAGTGGTCCACGAAGAGCACCATCGCCAGGGCCAACGCCACGGCGGGGAACTCGATCAGCGAGGCCGCGCCCCACAACATGGTGTACGGCACGAACTGCAGCAGCACGATGGCGATGACCGCGACCCGCCGGCCGTGCCAGCGCAGCGCGAGGGCGAACAGCAGCAGCGCGGCCACCTGGAACGAGGCCAGACCGACGAGCCGCATGGCGACGTCCGCGGACAGGCCCAGCTTGACGAGCACTGCGGCGACGGCCTGCACCAGCGGAAACTCCATGGGCACGTCGGAGCCCTTGCCGAACACGCTCAGCGGCGTGTGCAGCAGGTCGATGCCGCGTTCGGCGTAGTTGCGCGCCACCAGGGCGGTCTGCGTCTGCCGGAAGGCGTGCGAGCCGTTCAGCGAGTGAAACAGCTGTGGGATGCGGATCGCGGTGCCGACGGCGACCAGCAGGCCGGCCAACGTCCAGGGCGTGCCGAGCAGCCTGGCCGCCCAGCTCACCCGCGCGGCATACAGGCCATCGGTCGGGGCGCCACCTCAAGCGTCGCCGTCATGCCGGGTTCACCGCGAGCGCCTCGCGGACCTCGGGCCGATCGGATGAATCCACCGGTGACTCCCTCTGCTCGGCCGGTGGCGACTCGCCAGCGGCTGCCACGGCCGGGCGGACCAGCGCCAGGTACGCCCAGCCGACCACGGTCAGCCCCACGAACATCAGCACGATGGGGAGCAACGGGCCGAGCGCCGGCCGCCAGCCGGTGCTCTCCAACGGGTTGAGCGGCAGGTCGACGCCCACCTGGACCATGTTGTTCTGCCACCGGACCAGGATCATGAGCAGCCCGATCAGCTGCGCCGGCAGCAGGACCACCACGAGCATCCGGGTGAGCCGGCGGATCGCCGGGCCGGTCAGGACGCCGGCCACGGCCAGTTCGTGGGCGCAGATGAGCGGCACGCAGACCGCCAGCGGCAGGCTGTACCGGCCCTGCCAGAAGAAGTCGAGCGTGTCCACCGCCGTGACGACGGCCAGCGTCGGGATGGCCAGACAGGCCAGGATGAGCGCGAGCACCCGGACCTTGGCGGACCGGCTGCCGAGCACGCCGACCCCGACCACGAGGAATCCGACCACGGCCGCCCAGGTGAAGACCACGAAGCCCGGCAGCGCGGTGGACAGGTAACCGAGGTTGCCGACCATCTGGATGAGGATGGCACCCCAATACACCAGCACCATCGTCTTCAGCGCGTCCAGCGGCCCCACGTGCTGGGTCGCCACCTCGGCGCCCGCCGTGGCCTTGAACAGGACCGTCCACGCCACGCCGGCCGCGCCGGCGACCAGCACGGCCACGCCCCACCGGCGTACCGTCCGGTGGCGGGCGAGCTCGCGGAGACGACCGCGGCCCGCACCGGCGAGCACGACGACCAGCCCGATGGCCAGCCACAGCGGCCCGAGGCCGCGCAGGGTCACCAGGAGGATGCCCGCCACTCCCGCGAGGCGTACGCACGCCGCGTGCACCGTCGTGGACGGATCGGCGAGCGGTATCAGGGCACAGAAGAAAAGCGTCCCGGCGGCGATCTCCAGGGCGTTCGGATTCACCGCGCCCATGAGGTGAAAGAGCATCGGCGTGCCCGCCACGACCAGCGCGGGGATGAGCACCCGGCTGCGGCTCCAGCGCGCCGCACTGTAGATCGCGGCGGTCAGCACCGCCGCCACGAGCAGCACCGAGATCATGCGGGACGCGAGCAGGCCCGCCGCGTTCGGCCACAGTCGCAGCGGTACGCCGACGGCCGCGTAGTAGAGCGGGTTGTACCGGCCGGTGTAGGTCCCCACCCGCACCAGCTTGTCGGGGTCCTGCGGGTTGGCGCAGAAGTCGGCGATGCCGCCCTTCTCACACCCGTTGACGAGGTTCTGCGGGATCTCGTGAAACACGCCGGTGCCGTACTTCGCGTCCGTGGGCTTGGCGAAGAAGTCACCACCCGCGACACCGGCGGCGTGGTAAATGTGCGCCTTTTCATCGGGTGTGCCCCCGATGGGTGTCGCGACCGCCCAGGCCCCGCCGATCAGCACCAGGCCGAGGAAGACACCAACCCAGACAAGTCTTTTGGCCCACCAGAACCGACTCACAGCCCCCGACCTTCCACCGCCCGCGCGTGCGGACACGACCGCACACCGTAGAGTCCGCGCTTGCCGCGCGCAACCCGCCTGGTCGGCTCGGTTTCACACCCGGCGATTCTTCACCTATGGTGCGAGCATGACCGACGATGTCGCGCTGCTTCTGCACAGGGCCGGCTTCGGTCCCACCGGTGCGGAGCTCGCGGCCGCCCGAAAGGCAGGGTACGCGGCGACGTTGTCGGCGTTGATCTCTCCGCCCGGACCGGATGTCGGCGCGAGCAGCGCCCCGATCCCCGTGCTGGGCATGGATCCGTTCGCCGACAAGCCGAACCCGACAGTCGCCCAGCGGTCCAGCGGAGACCACGTCCGGCGGGTCCAGATCGAGCAGATCACGAAGTGGTGGCTGGACCGGATGACGGTCGCCGACCACCAGGCCGTGGAGAAGCTGCTGTTCTTCTGGCACGGCCACTGGGCCACGTCCATCGAGAAGGTCCGCAGCCCCGCGCTCATGCTGGCCCAGCACCGCACGCTGCGGCAGTCCCGGGACTTCGTCGACATGACCCGGCGGATGATCGTCGACCCCGCCCTCGTCTACTGGCTGGACGGGCAGCTCAACACCAAGGCGTCGCCCAACGAAAACCTCGGCCGCGAGCTGATGGAACTCTTCACGCTCGGCATCGGGCACTACACGGAGAAAGACGTCAAGGAGGCCGGCCGGGCGCTCACCGGCTGGCGGGTCAGCCTGGGCTCGGAAGCGTGCTTCTTCCAGGCGGAGCAGCACGACAAGGGGCGAAAGACCATCCTGGGTACGACCGACGCCTTCACCGCGCGCCGCCTCGTCGACATGCTGCTGGGGCGCAAGGAATGCCCGCGGTTCATCGCCACCCGGATGTGGTATCGCTATGCCTCGTCAAACCGTCCCATTCCCGAACGCACCAGGGAAAGCATGGCGAGTGCGTTTCCGGAGCCGCGGTCGATGCTGAAGGTCCTCTTCGCGGACCTGGCCTTTCAAGACACCACCAACACGCTGGTCAAGCAACCGGTGGAGTGGCTCGTCGGCGCCATGCGGCAACTGGGACTGCGCCTCGGTGGCCTGCCCGCGGAGCAGCTCACGTCGATCTTCGATGGCCTGCGGGCCCTCGGGCAGCTGCCGTTCGCGCCGCCGAGCGTCGGCGGCTGGCCCGCCGGTGGCTCCTGGCTCACCTCGGCCGCCGCCCAGGTCAGGCTCGGCCTGGCTGGTACGCTCGCGACGTTGACCGCCATCGAACGCACGACCCCGGAAGAGCTGGCATACATCCTGTGCCTCGACGGATGGTCCGACCGGACGTACGCGGTGCTGAAGGGCGTGAAGGATGCCCGGCACATGCTGACCCTTGGGCTCGCGAGCCCGGAGTACTTGGTGACGTGACATGGACGCGCTGACTCGCCGCCGTTTCCTCATCGCATCCGGCGTCACCGGTGCCGGCGCGCTGGTGGTCGGTTCGGGCGCGCTGGGCATCGCCGAGCTGCTGGCGAAGGGGGCCAAGGGTGCCGCCGCCGAGCCGGAGCACCGGCTCGTCCTGGTCACGCTGTACGGCGGCAACGACGGCCTCAACACCGTCATCCCGTACGCCGACCCGGCGTACCACTCGGCGCGGCCCGAGCTGGCGTACCCGCAGGACCGCGTGCTGCACCTGGACGACGCGCTGGGCCTCAACCCGAAGCTGCCCGGCATCAAGCGGCTGTGGGACGAGAAGCACGTCGCCATCGTGCTCGGCGTCGGCTACCCCAAGCCCGACCGCAGCCACTTCCGGTCCATGGACATCTGGCAGACCGCGTCTCCGGTGACCCCCATCCACACCGGCTGGGTCGGGCGCTGGCTGGACGGCACGAAGGCACCGGCGGAGGCGGCGGTCAGCTTCGAGCCCGTCCTGCCGGTGCTGCTCGCTGGCGATACCCAGGCGGGCGCCTGCGTGAGCATCAGCGGGCTCACCCTCCCGGACGGCATCACCGCGGACATGGTGTCGGCCCTCGGGCAGCGGCAGGCGAACGAGCCGGCGATGTGCGCCCGCGCCGCCACGTCGTACACCGACCTGCTCCGGGTCGATCGCGTGGTACGCCAGGCCGAGCACGCGACCGAGACCGCGGGCGCCAGTGGGGGCCGAACGTACCGGCCACCGGCACCGGGGGCGCCAGCGCGCTGGCCACGCAGCTCTCGCTGGTGGCGCGCTGCGTCGAGGCCAACGTGCCCACCCGGGTCTACTCGGTGAGCCTCGGCGGCTTCGACACGCACGCCGAGGAGCTGGCCGGGCACGAGATGCTGCTGGACCAGCTCGACAAGGCGCTGACCGCGTTCCTGGACCGGCTGGCGCGTACGGAGGCGGGCAAGCGGGTCACCGTGGTGGTCTACAGCGAGTTCGGCCGGCGGGTACGGGCGAACGCCTCCGACGGCACCGACCACGGCACCGCCGGGCCGGTCCTGGTGCTCGGCCACGGCGTGGCCGGCGGCTTCTACGGCGAGCAGCCGACCCTGACCGACCTGGACGACGGCGATCTCAAGGCCACCATGGACTTCCGCCAGGTGTACGGCACGCTGCTCGGGTCGGTGTTGGGCGCCGACCCGGCCCAGTTCCTCGACGGCTACCGGGGTGAGTCTTTGCCGCTCTTCCGCTGAGTGGGATCTGGGGTTTTGGGGGCCAGGGTGCCCTGCGAAGCCCGTCAGGCTTGATGTCTTCGCAGGTCACCCTGGCCCCCCAAAACTGACCTGGTCCAGCTAGGGGCGACGGTCACGCTTTTTAAAGACTCTGGAGTTACCGCCGACGTTTGAGTCCCCGGGGACCCAACAATGGCGGGGACTCCAGAGTTGGTGCGCTTGTCGACTGGACCGCCCTGGTCAGGTTTTGGGGCCGGGGTGACTCGCGAAGACATCAAGCCTGACGGGCTTCGCGAGGCACCCCGGCCCCAAAACCGCTCTAAGCCTGACCAATCTCAGCGCCCCCCGCCCCGGAAGACCTCGGCGATCGTGCGCATCAGCACCTTGAGGTCGAGCCAGAGCGACCAGTTCTCGATGTAGTAGTTGTCGAACCGGGCCCGGTCGGAGATCGGTGTGTCGCCGCGCAGGCCGCTGACCTGCGCCAGCCCGGTCAGGCCGACGGGCACGCGGTGGCGCATCGCGTAGTCGGGGTGCTCGGCGGAGAACTTCTCCACGAAGAACGGCCGCTCCGGCCGCGGGCCGACCACGGTCATGTCGCCGCGCAGAATGTTCCACAGCTGGGGCAGCTCGTCCAGCGACGTACGCCGCATGAAGCGGCCGATGGCGCTGACCCGGCGGTCGTCCGCGATGGACCAGTTCGTCTGCGACTCGTGCTCGTTCACCGGCCGCATCGAGCGGAACTTGATGACCTGGAACGGCTTTCCGAACTGCCCGATCCGCTCCTGCCGGAAGAAGATGCCCCGGCCGCCGTCCAGGAACGTCGCGATCGCGCACAGCAGGAGGACCGGGCTCAGCGCGGCCAGCGCGATGGAGGCGAAGAGGATGTCGGACCCCCGCTTGACCCACCAGCGCGGCCCGGACAGGTTGATGTGGCGGGCCTGGACGACCGGGATCGCGCCGATGTGGTCGGGCGAACGGTTCTGCGAGTGCGAACCCCACAGGCGCGGCACGACCCAGAGGTCGCAGCTGGCGGCCACGGGCCGGCGCAGGACGTCCATCAGCGTCGACTCCGGGATGTCGGTGTCGGCGACGATGAGGACGTCACACTCGACCATCGGGATGGTCTTTTCGAGGTCGTCGAGGGAGCCGATCACCGGCGCGCCTCCTGGAACGTCGCCGACCTGGGTGTCGACCCAGCCGGCGAACCGCAGGCCGTACTGCGGGTAGCGGCGCAGCAGCCGGGCGAGCTCGATGCCCACCGGGCCCGTGCCGACCACGATCGCGTTGTGCTCGACCCAGCGCCGCTTGCGGGCGACGATGGTGAGCTTTCGCGTGATGACCCGACCCGCGATGACCAGCGCCGCGGAGAGGGCGACGCCGCGCATGAAGCCGGCGCCGTACTCGACCGAGTCGTGCCGCATCGCCGCGATGATCGCGACGATGGCCGCCGAGGCCAGCAGCCGGCCGCAGAGGCTGGGCAGCTCGTCCAGGATGCTGACATGGCGGCGGGCCCGGTACAGCCCGCCGGCCGCGAAGATGACCACGGTCAGCCCGGCCGCGACCAGCGTGCCCCGCCAGTACTGGGCGCTGAGCAGCAACGGCGTCAGCAGCGCGACCACGTCGACCGGCGCGGTGATCATCCAGGCCCGCAGCGGCCGGGTGCGCTTGGATGTGGCGGAGCTGACGTACGGCAACACCGCTGTCGCGGCCGGTCGCGGGGCGGACTCCTGCCCGTTGACCGCGCCTACCTCTGCCGTACGCGGCCGGGGAATGCCCCGGCCCTGGCTATGGTCCTCCTCGGCGGCGTCTTCGCCAGCCACCGCGGGCGCCCGGTGACGGGCGTCGATGACGGGAAGCTCCACTGTCGCTTCGTGACCAACTGTTGACAAGCCTGAAATATTCATCTTTCCCCCGTTGTCCGCAACAGGTTTAATGCCTGAGCGACCGCCAGCAGGATACGGCCGTGTCGATGGCTGCACCATGGCCCGGAGGGTGGTGCGGCATCCTACTTTGCGACATTCAATATCTCGTCGACCGCGTCGCGGCGGACCGCGTCGTACAGGGCCTTGGCCTTCACCGGGTCGTCCAGCACCACGCTCTGGGTGCCGACCCGACCGGTGCCCTTGGTGGGGTTCGTCAGGAAGGTGAGGTTTCCGCTGCGCAGGTGGCGCAGCTCGGTCGCGGTGTCGAAGATGCTGAGCGTCTCGTCCACGGAGACCGCGTCGGCGGTGGCCCGCAGGAACGAGTTCAACCGGCCCGGGTTGGTCAGCAGGCCGCCGGAGGCCGCCTTGTCCAGCACCCCCTTGATGAGTTGCTGCTGGTGGCGGATGCGGGCGAAGTCGCCGTCCTTGAACGCGAACCGCTCCCGTGCGTAGTCGAGCGCGGCCGCACCGTCGAGAGTCTGCTTACCCTTGGTGAACTTGCGGTGCGGCTTGTGGATCGAGGTAAAGCTCTCTTCGACGTCGATCTCTACCCCGTCGAGTGCGTCGATGATCTCCTGGAAGCCGGCGAAGTCGACGATGACCACGTGGTCGATGCGGACTCCCGTGTATTTCTCCACGGTCTGCACCATCAGCGGGATGCCACCCCAGGCGAAGGCCGCATTGATCTTCGCGTCCACGCCGCCGTGCTTGCCGTCCTTGCTCTTCGGCACGCTCACCCAGGTGTCCCGCGGGATGGAGATCATCTGCGCGCTGCCCCGGCCCTTGGGCAGATGCGCCACGATGATGGTGTCGCTTCGGGAGCCGGACGTGTTTTCCGGGTCACGGGAGTCGCTGCCCAGAATGAGCAGGTTCTTGGCGTCCTTCACCACCTTGTCGGGGCGCGCCTCCTCGGGCACGTCGTTGAACGCGTCGACCCGATCGATGCTCCCCTCCACCGACCGCAGATACAGCCCACCGGCCAGCAAACCACCACCCGCGAGCAGGGCCACCACCAGCAGGCTGATCAGCACGATCGTCCGGGCGCGGCGGCCCTTGCGAGGCTTTTGCTTGGTGGGTGCACCATCCGGCGGAAGCACGAAGGCTTGCGTGGAGTCGGGTTCCGCGATCTGTGGGTGGCGTGGCATGTGCCCGATGGTACTGATTCACACAATCACATGGCTGCCGCGGCCAGAGAGTTTACATTCACGTACCACGCTGCGCGACCGAGTGATGACTCAGTCAAGCGCACGGGCGCGATTGAGCAGCAGTTCTCGTTCCCGCGCGTTGCGGGTCAACTCCGCGGCCCGCACGAACTCGGCCCGCGCCTCGTCCACCCGGCCCACCTTGGCGAGCAGGTCACCGCGGACGCTCGGCAGCAGGTGGTAGTCCTTCAGCACGGACATGGCGGTCAGCTCGTCGACGAGCTTCAGGCCCTCCTCCGGTCCGAACGCCATCGAAACCGCCACCGCGCGGTTCAGCTCCACGACCGGGGACGGCGTGGTGACCGCGAGCGCCTCGTAGAGCGCGGCCATCCGTACCCAATCGGTCTCGTCAGCGGTCCGGGCCCGCGCGTGGCAGGCCGCGATCGCGGCCTGGAGCGCGTACGGACCGCGCGCGCCGCCCAGCTTCTCCGCGCGGTCGAGGGCCGCGAGGCCGCGGTGGATGAGCAGCCTGTTCCAGCGGGCCCTGTTCTGGTCGAGCAGCAGCACCGGCTCGCCGGACGGACCGGTGCGGGCGGCAGAGCGGGACGCCTGGATCTCCAGCAGCGCGACGAGCCCGTGCGCTTCCGGCTCCCGCGGGACCAGCTCCGCGACGATCCGCCCGAGGCGCAGCGCGTCCTCACAGAGCTCGGGCCGCATCCAGTCGTCGCCCGCGGTGGCCGTGTATCCCTCGTTGAAGATCAGGTAGATGACCTCCAGCACCGACGCGAGGCGCTCGGGCAGCTCGGCCGCCGACGGCACCTCGAACGGCACGCGCTTGTCGGCGAGGGTGCGTTTGGCGCGCACGATGCGCTGCGCGACGGTCGACTCCGGCACCAGGTACGCCCGCGCGATCTCCTCCGTGGTCAGGCCGCCGAGCACACGCAGCGTGAGTGCGACCCGCGCCTCGGTGGAGAGCACCGGATGGCAGGCCGTGAAGACCAGGCGCAGCAGGTCGTCGCCGATGTCCTCGATGGCCGCGTCGAGGTCGGGCGTCTGCTCCGTCTCCAGGTCGCGCCCCATCTCGTCGACCTTGCGGTCGAGGCGCTCACGGCGCCGGAAGTGGTCGATCGCGCGGCGCTTGCCGATCGCCATCAGCCAGGCGCCCGGGTTATCGGGTACGCCCGACGCGGGCCACTGCTCCAGCGCGGCGACGAGGGCGTCCTGGGCCAGTTCCTCGGCGAGCCCGAAGTCCCGGGTCATCCGCGCGAGGCCGGCGATGAGTCGCGCCGCCTCGATCCGCCAGACCGCCTCGATCGTCCGGTGAGCGTCGCTAGCCGTCACGCCTACAGAGGTTACCCACGGTCATCGGACGGGCGACATCTGGTCGCGCCCGGATTGACACCGGTCGAGGCGTCCCGCATCGTCGGGGCACAGTGGACGAGTCAGGGAGGGCGGCCGTGGCCGAACACAGGCACCAGTACGTCATTGTCGGCGGGGCCCCGCCGGGCTCCAACTGAGCTACTACCTGCAGCGGGCCGGCGCCGACTACGTGACGCTCGAACGCGAAAGCGAGCCGGGCGGTTTCTTCGCCCAGTACCCGCGGCACCGCCGGTTGATCTCGTTGAACAAGGTGCACACCACCAGCACCGACCCGGAGATCAAGCTGCGCTGGGACTGGAACTCGCTGCTCAACGACGCACCGGAGCTGTCGTTTCCGAAATACAGCACCGAATACTTCCCGCACGCCGACGACCTGGTCCGCTACCTGGCCGACTTCCAGCGGATCCACGCGCTGAACGTGCGCTACCGGACGGCGGTCGAACGGATCGGCCGCGACGAGGACGGCTTCGCGGTGCACACCGCCGACGGCGTGTGGCGCGCCCGCTGCCTGGTCGTCGCGACCGGCTGGGGCCGGCCGTACGTGCCACCGATCCGCGGGATCGAGCACGCCATCGGGTACGAGGACATGGAGGTCGAGCCGAAGGCGTACGCGGGCCAGCGGGTGCTGATCATCGGCAAGGGAAACTCGGCGTTCGAGACCGCGGCGGCGATCTTCGGCCACGCGGCGATGGTGCATCTGGCCAGCCGCCAACCGTTGCGCCTGGCCTGGAACACGAAGCATCCCGGCGACGTACGCGGCCAGTACGGCGCGATCCTGGACAGCTACCAGTTCAAGACCCTGCACTCCGTACTCGACTGCACGATCGACGAGATCCGCCCGGTGAACGACCATTTCGAGGTCGACATCACCTACACGCACGCCGACGGCGAGCGGGCGCTCCTGGAATACGAATCGGTGCTGCGGTGCACCGGCTTCCGGATGGACACCTCGCTCTTCGAGCCGCACTGCCAACCGGAGATGATCCGCGACGACCGGATGCCCGGGCTCCGGCCGGACTGGCAATCGTCCAATGTGGACGACCTCTACTTCGCCGGCACCATCGCGCAGGCCCGCGACGTCAAGCACGCCTCGTCGCCTTTCATCGACGGTTTCCGGTACAACCTGCGGACGTTCACGCAGCTGTTGCGCGAGCGCTACGACGGCGTGCCGCTGGCGTACGACGAGGTGCCGGCCGAGCCGGACGCGCTCACCACCGTGACGCTCGACCGGCTGAACTGGAGCTCGGCGCTGTGGACCCAGTTCGAGTACCTGTGCGACGCCTTCGTCTTCGACCCGGTGACCGGCCGCTTCCGGCACTACCGCGACCTGCCCGAGGACTACGCCGTATCGCGCTTCGCGGGCTCGTCGCACTACTACACGGCGGCGCTGCGCTGGGGCCGCGACGACTACGCCGACGTCTTCGCGATCGAGCGGCACCCGCAGCCGGGGCGGGCCAGGGAGAGCGCGTTCATCCATCCGGTGATCCGCCGCTACCGGGGTGCCGACCTGGTCGCGGAGCAGCACCTGCTGGAAGACCTGCTGGCCGAGTGGCGCCGGCCGGACCGGCACGTCGAGCCGCTGCGGGAGTTCTTCCTCAAGGACCTCAGCACCGGACCATGACCTCGTCGAGCGGCTTGCGCGACACCATCGGCACCCGCGCGTCCGGCGCCGGATAGCCCGCCGGCATCACCAGGTACGGCCGCTCCTCCGGCGGGCGGTCGCAGACCTCGTTGAGAAAGCGCATCGGGCTCGGCGTGTGGGTCAGCGTGGCCAGGCCGGCGTGGTGCAATGCCGCGATCAGCAGCCCCACCGCGATGCCCACGGACTCCTTCACGTAGTACGGCTTGGGGCTGTGCGGCCCCTGATGCACCTCGAATACGACGATGACGACGGGCGCGACCTCCAGAAAGGGCTTGCGCCAATCGGTGCCGAGCGGAGCGAGCGCGTCGAGCCACTCGGCCGGTGCCCGGCGCGAGTAGAACTCCCGCTCCTCCGCCTCGGCGGCCTCGCGCAGCCGGCGCTTGCGGGCCGGGCTGGTCACCACCACGAACCGCCACGGCTGCACGTTGGCGCCGCTCGGGGCGCTCGCCGCGGCCCGGATGGCCGCCTCGACCACGCCCTCGGGCACCGGGTCGGGCGAGAAGTCACGCACCGACCGGCGCAGCGCCATGCGGGCGGCGAAGCCCTCCGCGGCGTGCACCGACGCCAGCGGGGACGGCCGAACGGACCGGACAGGAATCATCAGCGGAGCTGCGGCCTTCTGCACGGGTAGCCTCCTGCGGGTAACGCCTGCCCCACAAGGATCGCGCGCCGTCCGCCGAACCTCGTTACGGTTTCGTGCTCTCCTCCCGCGCCGCGGTCCGCGCCACCAAATGATCGACCACATCGGTCAGCCCACCGGCCCGCGCCGCGACTCGGCGCTGCCGCGTCGCGCCATCGCCCTCACTGCCCAACTGCCGCAGCCACTCGCTGACGCGGTCGAGATCGCCCATATCGGCCAGCGCGGGACGGGCCACGTCGAGGAGCCGGTGGGCCAGCTCCGCCGCCGGCTTCAACTGTCCACTGTGTACGTCGACGCCACAGCCGCCGAAGCCGTCGCGCGCGGCCCGCCAGTACGCGAGCCGCATCAGCTCGGGCTGCACCTGCGGTCCCGGGTCGCCCGCGTCGACCGCCCGGCCGGCCGCCACGACCAGCCCGCGGACCAGCGCGGCCAGCGCCGCCGATTCCGCCGCCGACACGGGTACGTCGGACGCCCGCACCTCCAGCGTGGGCTGGTGCGCGGACAGCCGTACGTCCCAGAAGATGGTGCCCTTGTCCACCAGCGCGCCCGCGTCGAGCAGCGTGTCGACGAGCCCGTCGTAGTGGTCGGCGGAGGTGAAGTACGGCGGCGGTCCGGCGACCGGCCAGCGGTGCCAGGTCATGGTGCGCCAACTCGCGTAGCCGGTGTCGCGCTCCGCCCAGTACGGCGAGTTGGCCGTGAGCGCGATCAGCGTCGGCAGGTACGGCCGCAGGTGGTTGCTGATCCGCACCGCGCGCTCGCGATCGGGCGACTCCACGTGCACGTGTACGGCGCAGATGCTCAACTCGTCGTGGAGGCCCCGAAACATCGCGTTGCCCCGGTCCTGCCGCGGCCCCTCGGTCATCGGCGGCGGGATCGCCCGGCCCAGCACCGGCGAGCCGCTGGCCATCACCCGCAGCTGCTCGGCCGCGGCGGCCGACGCGAGTGCCGAGCGGGCCTCGACCAGCTGGGCGTGCAGGTCCACAGTGGTGTGACAGGCCGCGGTCCGGGTCTCCACCTGGAGCTTGGTGATTTCCCCGCACACCCGGGTGCCGAGGTGCCGCTCGGCCTCGCTCACGACCGCCGCCGCGCCCGGTGTCACCTCTCGCGTCACCGGGTCGACGACGAGAAACTCTTCTTCCACACCCAGTCGCGGCCAGTGAATGGTCATGCCCCGTAGGGTATGCGCTCCGGCGTCAGGGCGGGGACACCGCGGGCCAGCGTGGCTCCGCCAGCAGCCGTTCGATCAGCCCGGCGAGCAGGGCGGCCCGCTCGGGCAGCCGGCTCAGATCGACGTATTCGTCGCGGGCGTGCGCCCCGCCGCCCACCGCGCCCAGACCGTCCAGTGTGGGTACGCCGAGCGCGGCGGTGAAGTTGCCGTCCGAGGCGCCGGGCGCGTGCGCGCCCTCCGGCGGCGGCAGACCGATGTCCTTCGCGGCCGCCCGTGCCAAATCGAGCAGCGGCAGCGCGAGGTCGGGCGTCATCGGGTACCGGTTGACGGTGCCGTCGACGGTCAGCCCGGCCTCCGGCAGCAGCGGCGTCAGGCAGTGGATCTCCCGATCCACCCGGTCCAGCTCGGCCCGCGTCCAGCCCCGTACGTCGACGGTCAGGGTGGCCCGCTCCGGCACCGTGTTCGTCGTCGTACCGGCGGCGATCATGGTGGGTGTCACGCTCGTGCCCTCGCTCGGGGCGGCCAGCGCGCGTACGGCCAGCACCTGGTGGGCGGCCTCGACCGTGGCGTTGACGCCGCGATGCGGCTCCACCCCGGCGTGCGCCGCTCTACCGTGGACGGTGAGGCGGTAGACCGAGCCGCCCTTGCGCGCCACCTTCAAATGCCCCTCCGGCGTGCTCGGCTCGCACACCAGGACCGCGCCGGAGCGCCGCGCCTGACGTTCGATCAACGCCCGCGAGGTGCCCGAGCCCACCTCCTCGTCGCAGGTGAGCAGCACGCCCACCCGGGAGGTGCTGGCCAGCAGGCCCAGGGCGGTGAACATCTGCACGATGCCCGCCTTCATGTCGCACACCCCCGGGCCGGTCGCCACCGTGCCGTTCACCGCGAAGGGCCACGACCGGATCGTGCCGGCCGGCCACACCGTGTCGAAGTGTCCGAGCAGCAGCACCCGCTGGTCGGGCACGGACCAGAGCAGATGGGGCAGCCCGTCGCGGACCACCCGTTGCGGTGGCGCGCCGAGCACGGCCGCGCCCCATCCGGCCAGGAGGTCGGCGCAGGCGGCGAGGTGCGACATTGAACCCGCCGGCGACTCGCACCCCACAAGCTCGCCAAGTCGGTCGATCATCTGATCCACTCCTAAACGATCTCACCGGGGCAGTCCGAAATCTTCCTTTAACGTGCTGTTCCACTGTGTACACCTTGGGGCGATACGTATTGATGGGCGCCGCTGACGCCGCTAGATTGAGCGCATATGAGCCTCCAAACGGAACCGATTGGAAGCATTCCCCGACCCCCCGCTCTGCTCGCCGGCATCGCCGATCACGCCGCTGGCCGGATCGGGCACGACACCCTCGACGCCCTGTACGACGACGCCGTCCGCGACACGATCACGACGTTCGAGGCGCTCGGTTCACCCGTCGTGACCGACGGGGAGCAACGCAAGCCCAGCTTCGCGACGTACCCGCTGGTGGGCCTCGACGGGCTGGCGCCCGACGGCGCCGTCATCCCCTTCGCGGACGGCCACACGCGGCAGTTGCCGCGCCTGACGGCCGGGCCGTTCCGCTACGCGACCCGATCCGACAGCTACCTGCGGGCCGCGCGGCGGCACGCCTCCGTGCCGGTCAAGCAGTCGGTGATCGCGCCGTCCGCGCTGAGCCTGCTCTACCCCCAAAACGGCATCCACGGGTACGACCGTGAGGCGTTCCTCGACGACCTGGTCGACGAGGCCGAAGCCGACATCCGCGGCGCGCTCGACGGCGGGGCACACACCGTCCAGGTCGACTTCACCGAGGGGCGGCTGTCCATCAAGCTGGATCCGAGCAAGGGCGTCCTGGACTCCTTCGTGGCGCTCAACAACCGGGTCCTCGACCGCTTCACACCGCAGGAGCGGGCCCGTATCGGCGTGCACACCTGCCCCGGCGGCGATCAGGACTCCACGCACAGCGCCGACGTCGACTACACCGAACTGCTGCCCAGCCTCTTCGCCCTGCGCGCGGGCGCGTTCTACGTCCAGCTCGCCAGCGAGCCCGACCCGGAGCGCGTGCTCGCGGCGATCGCCGCCCACGTACGGCCGGACCAGCGCGTATTCGTCGGCGTGACCGACCCGATCGACCCCATCGTGGAGACCCCCGAGCAGGTCCGCGACCGGGTGTTGCGGGCCGCCGAGCACATCCCGCCGGACCGGCTGGGCACCTGCGACGACTGCGGCTTCGCGCCGTTCGGCGACGACGTGTCCACCTCACGAGACATCGCCTGGGCCAAGATACGGGCCCGGATCGAAGGCACCGCCTTGGCGGCCGAACAGTTGGGAGCGTGACCTCATGGCACACATCGATCTGGGCGTGGACGAGAAGGAGTTTCCCGGGATCACCGGGCCGATGCGGTTCCGGCCGGAGACCGCCAAGCCGCTCAACGAGCTGGCCGAGGTGCTGCTGCGCGGGCCGCATTCGCTGACCCCCGGCGAACGCGAACTGATCGCGGCGTACGTGTCCGGCGGGAACGAGTGTGGCTTCTGCTGCGCCTCACACTCCGCCTTCGCCGCCGCCCAACTCGACGGCGGCATGCCCCTGGTGGACCAGGTACGCGCAGACGCCGACGCCGCACCGATCTCGGCCAAGCTCCGGGCCCTGCTCCGGATCGCCGGCGTGGTCCGCGTGGACGGCCGCTCGGTCACCCCGGAGCTCATCGCCGCCGCCCGGGCCGAGGGCGCCACCGACCTGGAGATCCACGACACCGTCCTGATCGCCGCGGCGTTCTGCATGTACAACCGGTACGTCGACGGGCTCGGCACGCTCCAGCCCGAAGACCCGCAACGGTACGTGGAAAGCGCCCACCGAATCGTAGAATACGGATATACCGCCTCGATCGGCTGAGCCTTCTCTAGCGGGCCGGGCCTTCTGCGGGTAATCCCACCTCGTCCCGGCTCGGGGCGCGGAGTGCCATGGCAGTCGATTCCAGAAGCTCGATCAGCGCGGTCGTGGCGGGTGGGTCTGGCGGGTCGCCGTATGTGGCGGCATAGATCTGGCGAGGGCTCTCGGTGAGTTGGGTGGCATGGACGCCCGGCGCCCGGTGCGCACGCAGCGCGAGTCCGTTGACTATCGCGACGCCCATTCCGGCGGCCACCACTGCCTGGGCGATGACCGTGTCGTCGCAGGTGAAGGCGATGCGTGGCGAGAAGCCGGCGCGCTCGCACGCCGTGATCGTGGCGGCTCGACAGCGTTCGCAGCCGCCAACCCAGGCGGAGTCACGGTGGTCCCCGAGACGCTCATCGGGTTGGTCACTGATGAGGTAGAGAGGGTCGTCCAGGAGGTGGGTGAGCCGGAATCCCTGGTGCTCGTCGGGAGGAGTGTCGGCGTTCCGGAAGATCAGGGCGATATCGACGTGCCCGGAACGCAGCATGTTCAGACCCACGGCCGGGTGGGCATCGACGAGGTGCAACTCGATGCCCGGGTACGACCGGGACAGCTCGGCGGCCGCCTTCGGTACGAGGGTGCTGAGGACGGTTTGGAAGCCGGCGAGTCGTACCCGTCCGGCACGAAGTCCCACCCGAGCGGCCAGCTCGACAGATGCGGCGTTCACCCGCCCCAGGATCTCGGCCGCACGCCCCGCCAACAGCTCCCCTTCGGGGTGAGCCGGATCCCGCGGCCCACTCGCTGGATGAGCTTGGCTCCGGTGTCGGCCTCCAGTCGCCCCAAATGGTGACTGACCGATGGCTGAGAGTAATGTAGCTCCTTCGCGGCTTCGGTCACCGATCCATGACGGGCGACCGCTTCCAGCACCTTGAGGTGGGTCAGGCTCAGCATGCATCAAGTTTATCTATGAGATCTGGGCAGACTTGGCATTAGACGTCATGACATTGGGGCAACCATCATCGTCTTATGACCGAGCCGCGCCTCCTCGGCGACGGCACCCGCATCGAAGGAGCACCAGCCATGTCACTCGCCCGCGTCCAAAACTTCTCCATCTCACTCGACGGCTTCGGCACCGGCGAAGGTCAGAGCCACGACGCACACTTCGGGCACGCCGGGGACAGGCTGCACCAATGGATGTTCGCCACCAGGTGGTGGCGCGGGCACGACGATCCTGGTGGTAGCGGCGGCATCGACAACGCCTTCGCGCAGCTGTTCGATCCTGGCATCGGCGCGGAGATCATGGGGGCCGGGAAGTTCGGCCACCCCGGATGGCACGAAGACCCGCAGTGGCAGGGCGCGTGGGGCCCCAACCCGCCGTTCCACACACCGGTCTTCGTGCTCACCCACCACACGCGCCCGCCGATCGAGATGGAGGGCGGCACGACCTTCCACTTCCTCGACGCGTCGCCCGCCGAGGCGCTCGAGACAGCCCGTGAGGCTGCGGGCGGCAAGGACGTACGCATCGGCGGAGGTCCCACCGTGATCCGCGACTTCCTTGCCGCCCGGCTCATCGACCACGCGCACATCGTGGTGGTCCCGATCCTGCTCGGCCGAGGCGTACGCCTCTGGGACGGACTGGAGGGCCTCGAGAAGGACTACCAGGTCGAGGCCACCTCCTCGCCCAGCGGCGTCACGCATGTGACGTTCACCCGCCGGTGACCGCGATGCTGGAGTTCGATGCCGAGGCGGCCCGCCAGGTCGAGGCGGTCTACCTGACCGCCGACGTCGTCCAGCAGCGCCGGGAGGTGCTACACCTGCTCGCGTTGACCGCGGGCGAGGCGGTGCTCGACCTCGGCAGCGGCCCCGGCCTGCTGGCCACCGACATGGCCCAGGCGGTCGGCCCGACCGGGCAGGTCTGCGGGATCGACGTCAGCGACAGCATGCTCACCCTCGCCCGGGGCCGCGCGGTGCCGGCCGGCAGCGCACCGGTGGAGTACCGCCACGGTGGCGCGGACGCGGTGCCGTACCCGGACGGGTACTTCGACGCGGCGGTCACCACGCAGGTGCTGGAGTACGTCGCGGACATCCCGGCGGCGCTGGCGGAGGCGTCGCGGGTGCTCCGGCCCGGCGGGCGGCTGCTGGTCCTGGACACCGACTGGGACTCGATCGTGTGGCACAGCACCGATCCCGACCGGATGCGCCGGATCCTGCTGACGTGGGAACAGCACCTGGCGGACCCGTTCCTGCCCCGCACGCTGGGCCGGCAACTGCGCCAAGCCGGGTTCGACGTCGCGCCTCCACGGGTGTTGCCGCTGCTCAACGTCGGCTACGAGACCGCCACCTACAGCGGCCGGCTGATCCCGATCGTCGCGCGGTTCGTGGTCGGCCGTGACGGGTGGACCGCCGCGACCGTCGACAGCTGGGTCGAGGACCTCCGCACGCTCGGCCCCGACTGCTTCTTCAGCCTCAACCGCTACGTGTTCTGCGCGACCAAGCCGGAATAGCGCAGCGGCGAACTGTCGCCGGTGATCCGCTGCCGGTGTGGGCGTGATGGCCGATGAGAACCTCGCCGGCGAGCCGACGGGCCGGGTTGCCGATCGGCTGAGTGCCGCACCGGGTAGCCTGCCGCCCATGCAGCCCGCTTCGAAGCTGGAGCGCCGGGTGGTGACCGCCGCCGAGCAGGCACTGGTGCGCCAGCGTTACGTGAGCCCGCTCGATGTGCTGACTGGGATGGGCTGGGTACCGCCCGGGCTGGTGGTGGATTGGCGGCAGGGCCGCGCGCCGCATCTGGAGGCGATTGCGGCGGTATCGGCCGACCGGCTTACCGACGCGCTGGAGGTGTTCCATCGCTGGGTGGCCAGCCGTGACCTGCGGTCCAGCGAGGTCGAGTACCTGGCCGCCACCCGCGACCGGCGGCCGCTGCGCTTCACTGCCGCCGGTGATCCTGTGCTCGAGCTGACGTACCGCACCCACTGGATGCCGGCGGACCTGCCGCAGCGGCAGCGGGAGCAGCTAACCGCCCGACAGAGCAAGCCACCGGACCTGGTGGTGGTGCAGCCGCTGAAGGCGTTCACCTGCGTCGGCTGCGGGCGCACCGACGCCGACATGCTGATGATGGAGGACGCCGGGCCGGCCTGTCTCACCTGCGCGGACCTCGATCACCTGGTGTTCCTGCCAGCCGGCGACGCGGCGCTGACCCGCCGTGCCAGACAGGCCAGCCGGCTCGCGGCGGTGGTGGTGCGGTTCAGCCGCTCCCGCAAGCGCCACGAGCGACAGGGACTTCTGGTCGAGGACGCCGCAGTCGAGCAGGCCGAGCAGCAGTGCCTGTCCGATGAGGAGGCCCGTGCCCGCCGCCGCGAGCGGGACCGGCAGCGGCGAGAGGCCGCGGACGAGCGGTTCCAGCAGGAGCTGGCCGAACAGATCGGCCGGCTGTTCCCCGGCTGCCCGCCGCAGCGGGCGGCGGCGATCAGCCGACACACCGGTACCCGCAGCAGCGGCCGGGTAGGGCGCAGCGCCGCCGGTCGGGCGCTCGACCCAGACGCCGTGACCCGGGCCGTGATCGCCTCGGTACGGCACGAGGACACCGCGTACGACGACTTGCTGATGGCCGGTGTGCCACGGGAGCAGGCCCGGGAGCGAATCCGCAACGACATCGACCGGGTCCTCGACCGGTGGCGACGCCGTTGACAATGCCGAGAGGTCGTGACCGGCGACCCGTTTCACGCTCCGGCACAAGTCCCGATCACGGCCCCGCAGCTCAGGAGGCATTGGTGGGCCGGAGGCATCACCATGCGAACCATGTAGCGACCATCGCCGGTGACCCCCTACTGCTGCCTTTGAGCAGGTCACGGGGCCGGGGTGGTGACCGATGACGTCGAGGCCTGACCGGCTGTCCTCCGCGTTAGCCGCACTCGGCGAGCAAGATCCGTTCGCCTACGCCATCCGCGAAGCGCTCAGCCATCCCGCGCGGGAGGCGGTTCGCCAGCGACTCGTGATCGAGATGGTGGCGCAACTCCACGACGCGCTTAGCGACTACATGATGTCTGAAAAGGAAGCCTACGAGACGTTCGTACGAACCGTCTTGCTGCTCAGCGTCTTCCTTCCCGAGGGGAGGAAGCAGTGAGGCCGCCTCAACACAACGTGGTCGTCTGTCGGCGGACTCGGCGGGTAACGACCGATACTCATGTCCGCCTGGTCGGTGCTGGACGTCCAACGTCGCCGTATGGCGATGTCCGGACTGTCCGTCGGCACCTGGAGGCCGACGGATGAACCCTACCCGGATCGCCCGCAATGTCAGCACTGTCGCCGTGGCGGCGATCGCCGCTTGGTCGTCCTGGAGCCATATGGTCCACGTCGCGTTGAAGTTCGGTGAGCGTCCGGAGGTCGCGTACGTCCTGCCGATCTCGGTCGACGGGATGCTCATAGTCGCCTCCACTGCAATGGTGGACGACCAGCGCGCCGGGCGACCGATCCGCTGGTCCGCCCGGCTCGCCTTCTTCGCCGGGGTCGGCGCGAGCGTGGCGGCCAATATCGCCGCAGCTCAACCCACCTTCGGCGCCCGCATCGTCGCCGCCTGGCCAGCCGTCGCAATCCTCCTGGTCGTGGAGATGCTCTCCCGCGCCCGGCGAGGACCGGCGTCCGCAGCGCCCGCTGACCATGTCAACGAGCCCGCTGACGCCGCTATTGTCGCTACCCCTCTGAACCCCGAGGCGATGCCCGATCAAGCTCCGCCGAGCGAGAGGGCCGCGACGGCGCGGACGTCAGACAGCCCTCGACGATCGAGCGCACCCAGACGTCGACGCCAACGCGGTGCGCGGACCTCCGAGGCTGTACTGAGGATGCGGGCGGACCATCCGGACGCGAGCATTGCGGACATCGCCACGCACCTCGGCGTGACCGAACGGCATGTCCGCAGGCTCTTGATGTCCACACGGACCGAGCCTGGGTAGGCGGGCGGGACGGCCGATCGGGCATCAGCAGCGATCGACTGCTGAAGATCGGCAAGGTTGCAGGGGCAACCAGAGCCACCGCCCGTTGCCTGTCAGGTCCAGGCACGGCTCCTGTCGCGTATCCCGGTCAGCCTGTGGAACGTTGTCATTGTCGTGGATAGCTGCGGCATTTGGCGTCGTTGAGTTCTACGGGCAGCTGACTGGAGGTGGATGGCCGAGGGTTGCCCAGACGGCGTCATTGCCGGCTTCACGTATAAGACGACCGGCCATCGTGTTGCAGAACCGGGCGACGCCGGGTAGGCGGAATTCATCGGCGCGGCCGGTGCAACGCCAGGACAGTAGGCCGACTTGTTCACTATGGAGAACAATGGTCATAAATCAGAATCCCGATTCACCACCCCGGCGTCGCCACAGGGCCGCTGCCGATGCGGGCGCGACGCCCGCCGCCATCGGCACCATCCCCGACGGCACGTGCGGGGTAACGGTCACCCCGTCGACTCCGGACCGGAACGCCGAATATGTGCGCATGCTAGTTGATTCGTTCCCGCCGCTCACTGAGGAGCAACGGGCCCAACTTGCTGTGCTCATCCGCGATTCGTTGCCGACCAACTCTCGATCGGAGTAGGTCGCGCCTCGGTTCGGCGAGTGTCTGGGGGCCCCGTGCGTTCTGCATATCTCGGTCGAAGGAATGCTCATCTTCGCGTCCACTGCGACGGTTGAACGCCGCAGGCGCGCGTCCCCGGGGTTGGCGGACGGCCCGCCACCGTGAGCCTGTGCCCGTCGGGGTCTCCGGATTAGGTAGCTAGTCCGTGACGCCGGACCCGTCCTTCTGCCGACCGGTCAGCCACACCTCGAAGCCGCGAACCATGTCACCCATCTCGCCGAGGTGGGCAGGGTTCTCGTTGTACAGGTCGACTAGGCATCGTTCCCACAGCGAATATGCGGTGGACAACTCGGCAGGGAGCTGCCTGAGCAGGCGCACGGCATCGTTGGCCTGTCGTGCCTGCCCCAAACGCGCGGCGTCGGTTGCACCCTCCCACAACCGCTCGGCGCAGCCGAACAGCTTGCGGATGTGATCGTTACAGCGACCCTCTCGGTTGCGCAGCGAGTCGACGACCTCGTCATAGTCCTCATCCCCCGTGGGCTCAGCGACAGGCGGGAGATCACCGGCAAGCAATCGAGGGATCTGAAGCTTGTCGGTGACCGGGTGTGCCTCGGCCGCTCGACCCGCGTCGCCAGCATCCGCACAGAGGTCAGCAAGCTCCGATACTTCATCCACGCTGTTACTCGCGATGAGCTCCGACAACGACTCGATGGACTGCTTGACCTCGTCGTAGCGGTACTCGGCGAGGTAGTCGTCCACCTCGGAGCCTAGGTCCGCGATCTGGCCGTACACGCCGTTGAGGTTGTCTTGTATGGCCTCGATGAGCTGCGCGCGCTCCTCGTCGTGGTCCGCTTCCTCAGCCGTGACGTCCACCATCGTCGCCTCCCCACTGTTGTGTCGACCCATGCACAATAGGTGACTGGGCCGGCCTATGCCGGCCCAGTCGCGATTAGTCAGCGAGTCGGGATTCCGACGACTTCGACATCGATACCGTCGCCTCGCAGCCGTCGAGCAGCTCGGTACAGGGCGACTTGCGAGAACGTGAAGAGCGTGTCGGCGTTCAGGGTCTTTCCCGGGTCGAGCGCGATCGCGTAGACGACCTTGCGCGGCTTGAACGTCACGTCGATCATGGCCTTCGGCTCGCGGGCGCGCACCATCGCGACCAGCCGCTCGCGTGCATCGGGCTCGTGCAGCAGCGCGTCTACGGCCACTTCGCCTTGCATGAACAGATGACTTAGCGGAGCCGACCGGCTGCCACGCTTGACGTGAATCAGTTCGTTGTCCGGTCCGAGCAGGTCACAGGCTTCGATTCCGGGGCCACGGTTGTGTTGGCGAGTCTTGAGGAACCGCTTGTCGAGCAGCACGTACCCGCTCGCGGGCCGACCAGCCCACCGGTTGTAAGCGTCCTCATCAGCGAGGTCGCTGGTCCACGGCGGTAGTGCGACAGTCGACGGCCCTGCAAGGATCTTCTCAATCTCCGTCCGCAGAAGATCGAGGTGACGCTCGCCAATCTCATACCAGCGTCCCTCGTGGTAGATCATCCGGGCTGAGCCGAGCCCAATCTCTGCCGTGATCCACTTGTGCGCCGCCACGGGCGGGCTGAGCAATTCGCGGCCGTCGGGATCGGCGCACATGCCGATGGTTCCCAGCTTCAACGCCTCCAGCCGCCGACCTGGTGGTCGGCTCAGCGCACACTCCAGAACCGTGTCGAGATCGAGTTCCGGGCGGTACATCCGGCGATACGGCACCTTGATCATGTACGACTGCGCGGTGGATTCGTACTCGACCAGAGAGATCGGCACCGCGAGCCCGAGGTTGTCTGTGGCCTCCTCGCCCAGTAGCTCGTCGAGGCGCTCGTCCAATTCGTCAGTGCGCTCGCCCGTTCGCAACGGCCGGACCTGGGCGATGAAGTCCAGTTCCGGTGCGGGCGTGTCGAGCGCGCAGACACGGCTGATCTCTCGCAGGTCGTCGAGCAGTCCGGCCGGGTCAGTGCTGACTGCGATCTGCAAGGAGTCCGCCGCGGCGACTGACACGGCCCGGGAGGTGCCGCGCGTGACGGTGAGCTGCTCATTGTTGAGCCTTCCGCAGAGCTGGCCGACGATCTCTCCCCACCCCTCGATGCCGTAGCGGCGGATGTGCTGGCCGCCAGGCACCAGGTTTCGGTCGACCCGCCCGGTGGAGGCGAGGACTCGACGGGTTACCCGCTTGATCCGATCCGGTTCGATCGCTCGGGTCGCGAACCTGATGCCGAATCCAGGGTCAACACGGTCCAGGTTGATCATGAATCGGCCGAGGGTGCCGTAGGTCAGGGCGTACACCGCGCCATCGACCATGACGAGCAACGCGCAGCCGGCGCTGCTGTACCCAACGGTCACGGTGTCTCCGGTCAGCCCTGCGATGACGGGACACCAATCGGCCGCAGGCTGAGGCACATCACCGAGAACGAGCAGGGCTGGCGCCCCGGCGACCTCCGTCGGATTGACCGAGAAATGGTGCTGCCGCAGGTACCGCTGGTTCAGGTAGGTACGGAGGTCGGTGATGCCTGGCGCCCCATCGTCCATCCGGTAGAGCGTGGTGCGGTACGTGGACGGAGGACGCGACGCTCTCGCCGCATGCCGCCGACGAGGGACGCGGTTCCTACGTACATTGGGTCGGTCCGGTGTCGCGTTAGTCGCGGTCACATTCATGGATTTGCCTCTCGCGGGTGACCCCCTGGTCCGTCGTCGTGACGGACCCAGGCTGAGCGGTTCGGTAGTTGGCGAGGCGGTGCCGCGTTCGCGGCGCGGTTCGCTCGCCGGTGGTCGCTGTGCACGTGCTCTTGCCCCCGGTTGCGTGGTATCGACCTGCTGGGCGGTTCTACAACAGCACGCGTCGGACCCACGGCGAAGAGGAATTACCGATAAGCCCTCTTATCAGTTCATCGAGTGACTGAGAGACTTGGGGCGGGTTTACCGTTCTGAAGAGTCCGCCGGCGGAAGGGAGGGCAGCATGACCCAGGTCGGACCGACCCTCACACTTCGGGACATCGCTGGCCTTGCGGGCGTACAGCGCGCCGTCGTGAGCATGTGGCGGCGGCGGCCGTTGGTCCGCGGGCAGCGTATGCCGTTCCCTGATGCCGTGCCCACGGCCGACTCCGTGGAGCGCTTCCGGCGTGACGAGATTGTCGACTGGCTCGCGCGTACCGGCCGGGGCAACAACGCCCAGCATCATCTCGACGCGCCGGCGTTGAGCGTCCCGGTGGGCATGTCGCTGGAGGACCTCGTGACACTGCTTTGCCTGTACGCGTACGGCGACAGCGACCTCGCGGACCTGAGCGCTGGCGAGCGGGAGAGCTTAGCGGAGCGCAGCGACCGCGGCGACAGCTTCCTTCTGAGCGAGGTCAGGCAGTTACGCGTTGACCACGATGTCCCGCAGTACATCGACGACCTGATTGAGGCGTCTCGCGGGCTTCCCGAGGCACTGGCCCGCCTGGAGGGCGGCCCGGCTGGTCGAGCCCTCGGCCGCCGAGAACTTACGGCGGAGGCAACGACCCTGGTCAACGCCGTCGTCCGAGCCAGCACCATGTACCTCGATCCGGACGGAGTGCCGATCGTCTTCACCGGTAGTCCGCCGAGTCTCCCGGTGGCTATAGCCTCCGAGGCGCGCGAACTGGTTGTCGTCGGCAACGGATCGGCCGAACGCGCGGTGCGCCGTCGGGCAGCGATTCACGGCCTCGATGTTTCGGACAACGCGGCCCCGCCGCTGGTGCACGTACTGTCCGTCTTGGGCCAAGAGCACGACGCGGCCCTCGACAAGATCGATGATCTGCTACTCGGCTTGGGCAAAGGCGAGGTTGGAGTCGTGATCGGACCGGCGAGCGCGCTGTGTGAGCCGCTGCGTGGCGATGACGAGCGGTTCAGGGCGAAGATGCTCCGGCCAGGGCGACTCGTCGCCGCGATGCGCCTGCCGCGCGGGATGTGGCGGGAGGCGCATCGCCAGGCACTTGGCATTTGGGTCTGCACGGGCGACCGGACTACGGACCGGCCAATGGTGGCGGACCTCGGGGCGTTCCCGCCTGCTGACGTGGCCGTAGAGGATGTCGCCGCCGACATCTCCGGGGCGCTAACCGGAGACGGCCGCCGCGCGTTTCGCTATCTCCGCGTCGCCGACCTGGCCAATATCCTGACCGGCTCACCAATCGTGCCGCAGGGGGTACGGGCACCCCGCCTCAAAGCGTCGTCCGACGATCACTTGGACCGAGTGCAAGCCGCGGCGTTGGTCACCGCGGAACCACAGCCCCCGTTGGACGTCCTGGTGACGGCGGCCCCTGGAACGATGGTGCTCCGGCAAAGGTCGCTGGGCGAGTTGCGCGACGCCGGCCAATTGGACGTCCTTCGGGGCAGCCGAATCGACTCCAAGGACGGCGTAGCCGACGGCTCGGTTCCTGTCCTTAGCGCGGATGGCGCCATGGACGACGTAGCACTGGACCCGTTCGACGCCCCGCGCCTCTACCCACGGGCCAGCCGCACGGAGCCCGGTGATGTCATTTTCGTCGGAAGCGCGAGCCCGCACGCCCGCGTTGACGAACGCGGCGGCGCCCTGGTGGCATCTCCATCTCGGATTTTGCGGTTGAGATCAGGAGCCGGTGTCGGCCCGCACACCATGGCTGCCATCATCAACCATCAAGCGTCGACCAGCGAGTGGCGGACGTGGAGCGTCCCCCGCCTTGACTCTGACGCTGCCGAGGCCCTCGAAGCAGCGCTGGCCGACGCGTCCACCTACGGCGCGGCGCTGCGCGAGCGGCAGGCCGCCCTGCATGATCTCATCACCGCCCTGATCGACGGCGTGGCCGCCGGCGCGGTAAGTGTTGTGCCCCGAAGCAAGGTCTAGGAAGGACGATAGAGATGCCACCGCGCAAGAGGCAGGAGCCGTCGGCGCCATCGACGATGAAGGAGTTAAAGGACACCCTCTGGAAGGCCGCCGATCGCCTGCGTGGGTCCCTATCAGCCAGCCAGTACAAGGATGTCATCCTAGGTCTCGTCTTCCTCAAGTACGTCTCGGACGCGTACGACGAGCGCCGCGAGCATATCCGTGCGGAGCTGACCGCCGAGGGCATGGATGACAGTCAGGTAGAGGAGCTAATCGACGACCCCGAGGAGTACCAGGGATACGGGGTGTTCGTCGTCCCGCCTGCGGCGCGCTGGGCGTTCTTGGCGGAAAATGCCAAGGGCAGGCCGGCGGCGGGCGACGAGCCGGCCAAGACGATCGGACAGCTCATCGACGAGGCGATGAGCGCCGTCATGGGCGCCAACTCAGCGTTGGTTGGCACGTTGCCCAGGCTGTACAACAAGGACAACATCGACCAGCGCCGCCTAGGCGAGCTGATCGACCTGTTCAACAGCGCCAAGTTCAGCCGGCAGGGCGAGCACCGAGCCCGAGACCTCATGGGCGAGGTGTACGAGTACTTCCTCGGCAACTTCGCCCGGGCCGAAGGCAAGCGCGGCGGCGAGTTCTTCACCCCACCCAGCGTTGTCAAGGTGATCGTCGAGGTCCTAGAGCCGTCCCGCGGCCGCGTCTACGATCCATGCTGCGGATCGGGTGGCATGTTCGTCCAGACCGAGAAATTCATCTACGAGCACGACGGCGACCCAAAGGACGTCGCCATCTACGGCCAGGAGAGCATCGAGGAGACCTGGCGTATGGCGAAGATGAACCTCGCCATCCACGGCATCGACAACTCCGGCCTCGGGGCGCGATGGGGCGACACGTTCGCCCGGGACCAGCATGCGGACATCCAGATGGACTACGTGATGGCCAACCCGCCCTTCAACATCAAGCACTGGACTCGCAGGGAGGACGACCCTCGCTGGCAGTTCGGAGTCCCGCCGGCCAACAACGCCAACTACGCCTGGATCCAGCACATTATCTCCAAGCTGAAGCCCGCCGGCAGCGCCGGCGTGGTAATGGCGAACGGGTCGATGTCGTCCAACTCCAACGGCGAAGGCCAGATCCGGGCACGTATCATCGAGGCCGACCTCGTGTCTTGCATGGTGGTGCTGCCAACGCAACTGTTCCGAAGTACCGGCATCCCGGTCTGCCTGTGGTTCTTCTCCAAGGACAAGAGCGCGGGCAAGAACGGTGGGGTGGATAGGCGCGGTCAGGTGCTGTTCATCGACGCCCGCGGACTGGGTTACATGGTCGACCGGGCAGAGCGGGCGTTGCATCCGAGGGACATCGCTAAGGTCGCCGACGCCTACCACGCCTGGCGCGGAACTGACTCCGCCGCCCGCAAGCGCCTGAACTACCAGGACATCCCTGGCTTCTGCAAGTCCGCCACCGTGGCCGAGATCAAGGACGCCGACTACGCACTGACCCCGGGCCGCTACGTCGGCGTGGTCCAAGCGGAGGACGACGGCGAACCACTCGACGAAAAGATTGCCCGGCTATCGAAAGAACTCTTGGAGGCGTTCGACGAGTCCGCTCGTTTGGAAAAGGTCGTCCGCGAGAATCTGGAGCACCTCAATGACTAGCTGGCAGTCCAAGAGGCTTGTCGACATATTGGAGCTTCGACGTGGTTTCGACCTCCCTACCCACCTTCGTCAACACGGTCCATATCCGGTTCTGTCCGCCGGCTCTACCGCAGGTTGGCACAACGAAGGCCCAATAAAGGGGCCCGGGTTCGTGGTTGGGCGGGCAACGAACCTTGGCAAGCCCACCTGGAGCGATACGGATTACTGGCCACTGAACACTACCCTTTACGTAGCAGATTTTAAGGGCAACGATCCGCAGTTTTTGTATCACCTCTTTGAGACCCTGGATCTGACTGGATTTGATTCAGGAAGCGTTCAGCCGATGCTAAACCGCAACTATATCGCCGGCATTGAGGTGCGCATTCCTGACCTACGAACGCAACGGGCGATTGCGGAGATCCTTCGGGCGCTCGATGACAAGGTCGTTACCAATGATCGAGCAGGCAAACTCGCCGTTTCATTGACGGAAGCAGAGTTCGCACAAGCTACCTCTAGCGTGGTCGCCGGCACAGTAGCCTTCGAGGATGTTGCCGAGATTGGGGGCGGCGCAACGCCCAAGACCTCGATTGATGGCTATTGGAACGGAGATATTCGGTGGGCGACACCCACTGACGTTACAGCTCTGAGAGTTCCCTACCTGTCTCAGACGAGTCGGACGATCACAGAATCCGGACTCGCCTCCTGCTCGTCCAGGCTGTACCCAGCAGGGGCGATTCTCATGACGTCGCGCGCTACAATCGGCGCCTTCGCCGTCGCTCGGGTTCCGCTAGCCGTCAATCAGGGCTTCATTGTTGTCAATGCTCGTGACGAGATCAACCAATGGTGGCTATTTCATGAAATGCGGGCTCGTGTCGACGAGTTCTTGAGCCACGCCAATGGTGCAACCTTCCTCGAGTTGCCTCGCGGAAGGTTCAAGAAGCTCGAACTGCGAATGCCAACGGTCGAGCAGGCGCGCGCATTCGGGTCCAAGGTAGGGCCTCTTCACGACATGGCGGCACAGTTGATGGCTGAAACGGCGGCACTTGGGGCTACGCGCAATGAGTTGTTGCCGTTGCTGATGTCGGGTCGGATTCGCGTGCGGGATGCCGAAAAGGTAATGGAGGAGGTGGTCTGAGTGATGGCGCAGTCGGGGGTCAGCGAGGCCCAGTGGGAGGCGATTGCGTTAGAGGCGCTCGCCGAGCAGGAGTGGCAGCCGTTGTCAGGCTCCGCGATCGCTCCCGGCGCTGAAGGCGGCCGCACATCTTGGGCAGACCTCGTGCTTCCCAGCCGTACGTTGGCGAAAATGCGCGAACTGAACCCGCACGTGCCGGGGGACTACCTGGCACAGGCCCTGGCCGAAATCATCGAGCCGACGTCGCAGGACGCGATCGCCGAGAACTACCGACTGCACCAGATCCTGACCAAGGGCTATCGGGGCATCAGCTACACCGACTCCGACGGCGTAGAGCAGAACCCGACCATCCGGCTGGTCAGTCACCGGCCGTGGGAGAACGAATTCCTGGCCGTCACCCAGGTGACCGTCCGTTCGGTAGAGGTGGACCGCCGGTTCGACATGGTGCTGTACCTCAACGGGATGCCGGTGGCGATCGTCGAGCTGAAGAGGGCCGCCGCCGCAAAGGCCGACCTGGCCGCCGCTCATGCGCAACTGGCTACGTACCTGCGTGAGTTCCCGATGGCGTTCCGGTTCGCAGTCGTGACCGTGATCAGCGACGGGATCACCGCACGCTACGGCACGCCCTTCACCCCGCTGAACCACTACTCGCCATGGAACGTCGATGACGATGGGTACCCGGTGCGGTTCGGTGAGGTGATCGACGACGCACATCTGGGCACCGAGGTCGAGTTCCTCATCGAAGGGGTCTTCAACACGGAGCGGTTCCTCCAGCTCCAGCGCAACTTCACCGCCTTCGACGGCGGCGCCGACGGGTACGCAAAGCGGGTCGCCAAGCCTCACCAGTACTTCGCAGTCACCAAGGCCGTCGGGACGACCGTTTCGGCGGTGAACAGCGACGGCCGGGCTGGCGTGGTGTGGCATACGCAGGGCTCCGGCAAGTCGATGGAGATGGAGCTGTACGTCCACCTGGCAGGCCAGCGCCCCGAGCTGCGTAACCCCACCTTCGTTGTGGTCACCGACCGCAAGGAACTCGACGGGCAGCTGTTCGAGGGCTTCGCTCGGTCGCTGCTACTGGCGGAGGATCCTGTTGCGGTCACCAGCCGCGCAAAGCTGCGGGACGAGCTGACGCACCGCACTACTGGCGGCATCCTGTTCACAACGTTGCAGAAGTTCGGTCGTACCAAGGAGGAGCGCGAGGCAGGCACGGATCATCCGTTGTTGTCGGAGCGGCGCAACGTCATCGTCATTGCTGACGAGGCGCACCGTAGCCACTATGACGACCTGGACGGGTACGCCCGGCATATCCGGGACGCCTTGCCGAACGCCTCCTTCATCGCCTTCACCGGTACGCCGATCTCGTTTGAGGACCGCAACACGCAGGAAGTCTTCGGCCCGGTCTTCGATACGTACGACCTGACCAGGGCGGTGAAGGACGGCGCCACGGTGCCGGTCTACTTCGAACCCCGGCTGATCAGGGTTGGGCTGACGCGCGACGTCAGCGAGGAGGACTTGGACCGAGCCGCCGACGAGGCCACCATCGGACTCGACGAGGTTGAACGCGCCAGGATCGAGAAGTCCGTCGCCGTCATCAACGCCGTGTACGGTGCCCCGGACCGCCTCCGGGCCTTGGCCGTTGACCTGGTGGCCCACTGGGAGAACCGGTCGGCGCAGTTGGTGAAGTTCATCGGTTCGCCAGGCAAGGCGCTCGTCGTCGGTGGCACTCGGGAGATCTGCGCCAGGCTGTACGAGGAGATCACCAAGCTGCGGCCCGACTGGCACAGCGACGCCCTCGATCAGGGAAAGATCAAGGTGGTCTACTCCGGCACCGCCCAGGACCGGTTGCCGGTCGCCAAGCATGTGCGCCGGTCCGCGGAGAACAAGACGATCCAGAAGCGGCTACGTGATCCCGATGACGAACTGCAGCTCGTCATCGTCAAAGACATGATGCTCACCGGCTTCGACGCGCCGCCGCTGCACACCCTCTACCTCGACCGGCCCCTCAAGGGCGCCCTGCTCATGCAGACCCTGGCCCGGGTCAACCGAACCTTCCGCGGCAAGCCGGACGGCTTGCTCGTCGCATACGCGCCGCTGATCGACAACCTCACGAAGGCGCTGGCCGAGTACACCGCCGATGACCAGGCGGCAAAACCCGTCGGCAAGGACATCGACGAGGCCGTGGCTCTGACCGCCACGTTGATGACCGCACTCGACGACGCATGTGCCGGCTTCGATTGGCGGTCCCGCCTCGACGGCGGGCCGAAGAGCTGGATCCAGGCCGCGGTAGGGCTCACCAACTACCTGCGCTCCCCACAGACTCCTGGCAACCAGGTTGCAGAGGGTGAGGAGAGCCTCGGCGACCGGTACCGCAAGCTGTCCAACCAGCTCGCTAGGGCCTGGGCGCTGTCCTCCGGCAGAGAGACCTTCGATGACCTGCGGCGACGGGACGCCAAGTTCTACGAAGAGGTTCGGGTGTGGATGGGCAAGTTCGATGCCCAAGAACGCCAGGCCGCCGGCAAGCCCGTACCCGAGGAGATCCAGCGGATGCTGTCGGCGCTGGTGGCGTCGTCGACTGCGTCGGGTGAGATCCTCGACATCTACGAGGCCGCCGGCATCCCTAGGCCGAGCCTTGCTGACCTCGGCGTGGAGTTCTTGGCCAAGGCACAGGCGGCGACTAACCCGCACCTGGCCATCGAGGCGTTGCGGGCACTGCTCGTCGAGGAGTCCACCAGGGTGACCAGGCACAACCTGGTCCGTCAGCGGGCTTTCTCAGAGCGGATCGCCGAGTTGATGCGCAAATACACGAACCAACAGCTCACGTCCGCCGAGGTCATCGCCGAACTGGTCGCGCTCGCCAAGGAGGTTGCCGCCGAAGGCAACCGCGGCGCTCACTTCACGCCACCCCTGTCGGAAAACGAGCTGGCGTTCTACGACGCAGTCAGCGCCAACGAGTCGGCCGTAAGGTTGCAGGGCGACGACGTGCTAGCGCAGATCGCGCGCGACCTGGTTCGCATCATGCAGCGTGATGTGAAGACCGACTGGACCGTGCGCGATGACGTGCGCGCCAAGCTGCGATCGTCGATCAAGCGGCTGCTGGTTCGGTACAAGTACCCGCCAGACAAGCAGCCCGAGGCGATCCGGCTGGTCATCGAGCAGATGGAAGCGATGGCGCCGCGCTACGTCGCCCAGCGAGTTTCGGGCTGACCAACCCGTCAGTCGCGACAACCCGCTAGGTCTTGTTGAAGGCCCCAGTCACCATTGCGGTGATGAAGTCGGCCCACGGCCCGATGCTGAAGATTAGTGTCGGCCCGTCCGGGTCTTTGGAGTCGCGTACAGCGACGCCGTTCAACAGTTTGGCGACCTCGACGCAGCCGCCGTTGTCCTGCGATCTCGTGCTCTTGCGCCATGTGGCGCGGGACAAGTCGGAGGTCACCGTTCGCTCCTCCCCGACTGCTCGTGCTGGTCGGCCACCGCGGCGATCCGCTTGTGCGACTCCTGCTTGCTGAGCGCGGATGCGGACATGTGGTTGTACGCAACGTTACACCGGCGCAGGTCGTCTTCCCGCTCCAGATAGAGGTTGCCGGCTTGGCCTTCGACGTAGACGACGGGCGTATGCATGTGGTCGTCGAACTCGAAGATGGTCATGGCGCCGAGGGTGCCTGGGTAGCCGCCGCTTTCGAACGGGACAACCTGGACGGTGACCGACGGTGACAGCTTGAGCAGGTGCCTGAGCTGGGCGGCCATGACGTGCGGGCCGCCGATCTGTCGGTGTAGGACCGCTTCGTCGAGGATTACCCAGATTTCGGGCGGGTCCTCGGCGAAGACCATCCCTTGCCGTTCCATGCGGATGCGCACCTGACGCTCGCGCTGGTCCTCGTCGGAGGTGAGGGCGACGGTGCCGGCGATGGCTCGTGCGTACTCCTCGGTCTGGAGGAGGCCGTGTACGACCATCGGCTCGAAGACCTTGATCCTGGTGGCCGCGCTCTCCAGGCCGAGGAACGTGGCGAACGGTGTCGGCACGGCCCCGAACTTCGACCACCAGCCGCGCTGCTTGCCAAGCTTCTGTAGCTCGAATAGTTCCTCGCGCATCCGTTCGTCGGTTAGGTCGTACGCAGTCAGCATGGCCTCCAGTTCGGCCTTGACCACGCCGACCTCGCCGGCCTCAATCTTCTGAATCTTGCTGACGGAGCAGCCGAGGCGTTCGGCGATCTGGCCCTGCGACATCCGCGCCCGGTCGCGGAGGCGGCTCAGCTGCTCGCCGAGCTGCCACCTGGGGATGGTTGGACCGATCGGCCTTGGCATGCCGCCCTCCATGACGCCCACGCCGCTCGCCCGCCAAGTCCTCGCGGCGCGGCGTACCCGACGGGTGCTCGCCACCTGGGATCGCGAACTTACGGCAGAACATTGACACCCTGATCCTAGAATGCCATCGTGAATGAGAGAATATATTCTCGACTTCGCTCGCAGTCCGGGCATGCACCCGGACGCCTCTGGACGAGGAGATGACGTGATCCTCACCTGCCAGTTGCCGATGCGGCCGGACCCCAACGGGGCGGCCGATGGTCTGCGGGGCCTGATCTTCTGTGCGACCTGCGAGCTGCCCCTCCACCCCGTGCAGCTCGCGGCGGGCCGCTGGGCGTACCGCGGTGTCTGCGGCTGCCGGCTGGGCCCGGTGGATGGCGACACCGTCGAGCGGCTTGTTGCTGACGCCGCCGGGGTCCCAGCCGCGCAGCGGGCCGTCATCATCTGCCGCTTGGTCGCCGAGGTCCGGCTCGGTGGGACTGTCGACGACCTCTCGATCGTCTGGCGGACCTGAAGACTCTGGCCGCCGTCGCTGCCGCAGGGCGCGGCGGTGGGCAGACCGACGTCCGTACCTCGTGCGAAGGAGTGTCCCGGTGCCCACACAGCCCCTCGGCGCTGGCCGACCGGCCCCGCCTCAGTCTCATCCGGCAGCGCGGGTTCGGTGCGTGGGCGGCGACCATCGCAGAGGCGAACGTGGCCGCGAACAGTAACGGCTCACGCGGTTCGCTACGAGCGCGGTGGCTGGGCGAACAGATGCGCCAGCTTCGGCAGGCGCGCGGCTTGAACGTGCGGCACGCAGCCGCCATGGCGGGGGTCCATGACGCCGACATGAAGGACTACGAGGACGGCAGGCATATCCTCCGCTACCGGCAGGCGGCCCGGCTGCTCGACCTGTACCAGGTACACGACCCCTATGAACACGACCGGCTGCTCGATCTGGCCCGGCACGCGGGTCAGTCGCCGGACAACGGCAGCCGCAACCCAGGCAGCCCGAGCCACGATCCGGTGCTGCTGGACTGGCTATGGCTGGAGTCGCAGGCGAGCCGGATCCGCTGCCACGACACCGTCCTAGTGCCCGGCCTGCTGCAAACCCCGCAGTACACCGCCGCAGCCAACCAACCCCCACGGGCCGCTCCCACCTCGCAGTCGCTCCTGAAGAACCTCTCCGGCGGCCTCCACGCCGTCGTTGACGAGTCGGTGCTGGCCCAGCTGGTAGGCGGCGCCGACGTGCCGCGACATCAACTACTGCACCTGGCCGAGGTCATCCGCGCCCCGAACATCCACGTCCAGGTACTTGTCTCACCAAGCCCTGGGCTTGATGGCATGGCCGGCTCGTTCGCGCTGTTCGACGTGCCCAGCCCGTACTCCGCCGTCGTGGCGGTCACGCACGACACCTCCGGGTCAGCGGTCCACGAAGGACGCCCAGCCCGCCGGTACGCCGCCGCGTTCGACCAACTCGCCACGACAGCGCTCGACCCCCGTGCGTCCGCCGGGCTGATCACCAGCCTGTCCAGACAAACCCCGTAACCAGCCGAAAGGAACCACACCCCGATGCCGACCAAGCGAGAACAGTTCGCGCAGACGATCCGCGCTCAGTATCTGGGCGAACGGATGCGCCAGCTGCGGGAGGAACGCGGCCTAGTCCTCAAGTACATCGCCGCGTACCTCAGCGTGGAGTTCAGCACGCTCGCACGCTACGAGCGCGCGGAGTGGCCGTTCCGCAAGGAACACGTGAGCGCCCTGCTCGACGTATACGGCGTGCACGACGAGGACGAACGGGAAGAGCTGATATCGCTGGCACGCGACGCGTGGCGGTTGGACCAATGGGAGAAGGACGACGCACCCGGCAAGGCGCCGACAGCCACGCGGCAGGTCATCGACCCCTGGTGGGTGCAGTCCCGGGCGGAGGAGCTGTGCGTGTACGCCACCGTCCTCATCCCTGAGCTGCTGCGAACCCGCGACTACGCCGAGGTCGTCATCCAGCACAGCCTCGGCGCCCAGCCGTCCATGGCGAAGGTCGACACGCTGGTACGCCAGCACCTGAATCGGCAGGCGATCCTGGACAACAAGCCGCCGACCCGGCTTACCGCGATCTTCGACGAGGCCGTCCTGTACCGGCCGGTCGGCAGCAGGGCCATCCTCCAAGCCCAGCTGGAGCACCTGGCCAGAGCCGTCGAACGGCCACACGTCAACGTGCGAGTCCTCCCTACCCGCATCGGTCTGCACGACGGGGTCGACGGCGCCTTTACCGTCTGCCGCATGCACGGCCCCTACCCGACGGTCGCCGTGCTCACGCACCTGGGCGGCCGGATGGTGATCGAGGGCGGCACCGCCGACCGGTACGAGACCGCATTCGGCGAGCTCGGCAAAGCATCCCTCAGCCCCACCGACTCCATGGACCTCATCGAGCAGACCGCCCGCCAACTCGGCGCCGGCGCCCAACTCCCAGCCGGGCGGGAGGTCGCAGCGTGACAAACCGTCCTAACGCCGAGGTCTCCAGCGCCGCCGTAGCGGTCGCCGCGCAACGCATCGCCGCGTACGCCGACAAGCACGACCTCCCCATCACCCCGGCCCACTGTGAGGAACTGGCCGAGGATCTGCTCCGTGCCTACCAGGAATTCGTTGCCCAGCAAAGCTCGGCGCCGGCCGGGCCGTCAGCGGACACCTGAACAACCCCTGCAGCCGTCCAGCCCGGCACCGCGCGCCTGTCAGGGCCGGGCGGCGGCATCCAGCCGCGCCAATTCCTGGAGCCCCCATTGCTGTACGCCGACCCTGCCGCGCTGTTCGCCGGTACCGCACACACCTACCTGCGGTACCGGATCGCGCATCCACCGTCCTTCATGGACCACCTCGCTCACCTCGCGCCAGCCGGCACGGTCCTGGACCTTGGGTGCGGTCCCGGTTCGGTCGCGCTGGCGCTCGCTGAGCGGGGCCGTGATGTCGTCGCGGTCGACGCCAACCCGGACATGATCGAGGCGGCCTGCGTCGCAGCCGCGGACCGGTCGCTCAGCGGCCACGTGGACTGGCGGGTCGGCGATGTTCACGACCTGTCCGGCCTGCCCACCGTGGCCGGCGTGAATATCGGCGACGCGTTCCACTGGTTCGACCGCGCCGCCGTCCTGCGGCAACTCGACCAGCTTGTCGTCGACGGTGGGTTCGTCGCGGTGGTCATGTCCTTCACCGCCTGCATTCCAAAGCCGTGGTGGTATCCGCTGGTCGACCGCGTCGTCCACCGCCACCTTGGCCCGGCCCGTTTCGCCGGCCCCGGCGTGCACTACCGGGAACCGGCCGGTGGAGACCACGAAGCCGTCCTGCGCGCCTCCGTGTTCAACCACCTCACGGTCATCCGCACCGACCAGCACATCCGCATGGACCTGGAACAGGTGATCGGCAACCAGTACACCCAGGCGTACACCTCGCCGCCGGTGCTCGGCGACCGGCTAGCCGCCTTCGACCACGATCTGCGGGCGCTCTTGACCGCGGCCGAGCCGTCCGGCGTCTTCACCGCCATGACCCAACCCGGCCTGATCATCGCCCGTCGCGGGGAGGACCAATGAACGTCACCGTCATCGGCACCGGCCGCCTCGGCGCACCGTACGCCGCCGGCATGGCCAGCCTCGGCCACCACGTACTCGGCGTCGACGCCAACCAGGACACCGTCGCCGCACTCCAGGCCGGCAGGGCGCCCTTCGCCGAGCCCGGGCTGGCCGAGGCGATCACCGACGGCGCGGCCACCGGCCACCTCACCTTCACCGACTCCTACGCGCAGGCGGCTCGGCACGCCACCGTGCACTTCATCGCCGTCCCGACCCCGCAGCGCACCGGAAGCGACCACCACGACCTCTCCGACGTGTACGCCGCGGCCGACACGCTCGCCGGCGTCATCGACCGCGACAGCCTCATCGTGGTCAAGTCCTCCGTCCCCGCCGGCACCTGCGACCAGATCGCGATCCGCATCGGCCAGCTGGCACCGGCGGGCGTGCGGATCGAGGTAGCGGCGTCGCCTGACTTCATGCGCGAGGGCTGCTCGATCGCAGACGTACGCCGACCTAGCCGCATCGTCCTCGGCGTCCAGCCCGACGGGACCGCCGAGCAGACCCTTCGCGAACTGTGGGCACCATGCCTGGCCGACGGGGTGCCGCTGGTCGTCACCGACCTGAGGACAGCCGAACTGTCCAAGCTGGCCGCCAACGCATTCCTGGCCACCCGCATCTCCTTCGTCAACGCCCTGGCTATGTTCAGCAACGCCGCTAGCGCGAACATCGACGACCTCGCCGAAGTCATCGGCCACGACGCGCGGATCGGCCAGCACTACCTCGCGCCCGGCCTCGGCTTCGGCGGCTCCTGCCTCAGCAAGGACATCCGCGGGTTCGTCGCCCTCGCCACCGACCTCGGCGTCGGCCACTCGCTCGAGTTCCTCACCGCCGTCGACGACATCAACCAGGCCCGCCGCGCCCAAGCCGTCGACCTGGCCGTCAAGGCCCTCGGCGGCGACCCCGACGGCCAGCCCATCGCAGTGTGGGGAGCAGCGTTCAAGCCCGGCATCGACGACATCCGCGACTCACCCGCCCTCGACGTCGCCGCCTGCCTGCACCAAGCCGGCGCACACGTCACCGTCTACGACCCGCAAGCAACCGCACACGCCCGCGTCGAACATCCCGAGCTGACTTACGCCACCGACGCTGCCGCGGCCGTTCATGGCGCGCGCGTCCTGCTACACCTCACTGCCTGGCCCGAATTCGCGACCGTTGACCCCGCCGTTCTAGCGCCCGGACCCGAACCCACCCTCGTAGACACCCGCCACGGCCTCAACCGCGACCGCTGGCGCGCCGCCGGCTGGGCCATCTCCGTCCTATAACGACACCTCACACAGAAGGGCACCTGTTGAAGATCACCGTCATTGGCTCTGGGCACCTCGGCGCCACTCACGCGGCCGGCATGGCCGAGATTGGCCACGACGTCATCGGCGTCGACATCGACCCAGCCAAGACCGACACCTTGAACGCCGGCCACAGCTGGTTCCACGAACCCGAACTCGACGCGCTCCTGGTCCGCAACATCCGCGCAGGACGGCTACGGTTCACCACCGACTTCGCCCACGCCGGAGACCACGGCGACGTCCACTTCCTCGCAGTCGGCACGCCATCCGGCCCCGATGGCGCCTATGACCTGTCCCAACTCACCACGGCCGTCGAGAAGCTAGCCCCGCATCTGCGCCGGCCCTGCCTCATCGTCGGCAAGTCCACCGTGTCCCCCGGTACGGCCTGCACTGTCGAGGACTTGGCCCGAAACCTGGCACCAGCCGACGAGGCCGTGGAGGTCGCCTGGAATCCCGAGTTCCTCCGCGAAGGCACTGCCGTCGCGGACACCCTGACTCCGGACCGGATCGTCATCGGCGCCAGCTCTACCGAGGCCGAGAAGACACTGCGGATGCTGTACGCCCCGATCACCGTCAACCACAGCTGCCCACTCGTCGTCACCGACCTGGCCACCGCCGAGATGGTCAAGGCCACCGCGAACGCCTACCTCGCCACCCGAATCTCCTTCGTCAACGCCATCGCCGAAATGTGCAACGCCGTCGGCGCGAACGTCGCCGACCTCGCCGAAGCCATCGGCCACGACACCCGCATCGGACACCACTACTTCCACCCCGGCCTCGGCTTCGGCGGCGGCTGCCTCCCCAAAGACCTGCACGCCTTCACCCACCAAGCCGACACCAGCGGCATCGAAGCAGCTGCCAACCTGCTACGCGCCGTCGACGACGTCAACCAGCACATGCGCGAACGGGCGATCGGACTCGCACGCGTCGCAGTCGGTGGCAACCTGTCCGGCCGCCGCGTCGCCGTATGGGGCGCCGCGTTCAAGCCCGGCATCGACGACGTACGCGACTCACCCGCCCTCGACGTTGCTCGGCGACTACATGACTGCGGCGCTCGCGTCACCGTCTACGATCCGCAAGCCATGGACCAGGCTCGTCAAGCCGCTCCGGCGCTCAGCTACGCGCCCAGTGCAGGGGAAGCGGCGCAGGACGCCGACCTTATCCTCGTCGGCACCGGGTGGCCCGAGTTCGGTGCCCTAGACCCATACGCTATCGCCGATCGAGTAGCCAAACGAGCCATTGTAGACACCCAAGGCGTGATCTCCGGGGCGCACTGGCGCGCCGCGGGGTGGCGGGTCAGCGGCCTCGGCTACCAGCCGTAGCTACACGCCGCAGCGGAGGAGGTTCGACGGAAAGGTCTCCTTCGCCGCTCGTTTGTTGGCACACGAGGCCAGGTTGATTCGGAACATCCGAAACAGCCGTTTGATCCCGCTCTCGAGTGTGACGGGGTGTAGCAAACCAGACAGGTAACTATTCGCACTCGATGTTGATACCTAACGTGTTCGCGCAAGAGGGCCCCACCTGCCTAACCAAGGAGGGCCGTCGTGCCAGTGTCGGACTCCACCGCAGATCGACCTCCTGTCCGAGTGTTCATCTCGTATGCGCAGGACGACCAAGAGCACGTCGAGCGCGTGCGTGACTTCTACGCGTTCCTCCGTAGCAACGGCATTGATGCGCGCCTGGACCTACCGGCGGCCGAAGCGCCGCAGGACTGGGCCATATGGATGCTGCGACAGATCCGTCAGGCAGAGTTCGTATTGATCATCGCTTCACCCGCGTACAGACGCCGTGCCGAGGGAGACGCTCGCCCGAATGAGGGAAGGGGTGTTCAGTTCGAGGCGCGGATCATCCGCGATGAGGTGTATGCGGACCAGCAGGCGGCGCTGAACAGGTTCCTTCCCGTCGTGTTGCCCGGGAGCAGTACCAACGACATTCCCGTCTGGCTGGGGCGTCTTTCGACGACCCACTACGCCGTGTCGGAGTACACCCAGGAGGGCGCCGAAACTCTGCTCCGGTTCCTGACCGGACAGCCGTACGAGGTCGCGCCGCCGCTCGGGATGGTACCGAGGCTCCCACCGCGCCGCGGTCCGGCACTGCCGGCCGGCCCACATGGAGGAAACCTCGACGCCCTCGTGCGCGGGCTCGCTGACCGCACCTGGGCGCGCAACGAAGCGGTAATCCAAGCGCAGGTCAGACAACTTCTTGCGAGCGGCGGCCTTGACCTGGACGAAGACGATCTCGGGGTCGACGTGGAGAACCAGGCAGAGGCTCGACACCGGATTGAGATCCCGATCGCCTTCGCTGTCGTCGAGGTACGAGGAGACCTGAACCGTCCGGGGGTTCGGGAAGCGGCTGTGCGGAGCCTGGGCCACTACATCGCGGCTCACAGCAGTGCGATCGGCTATCGGTACACCGCGGTACTGACTGACGGTGCTGAGTGGTATCTCTACCGGCTCGCAGACGAGGGACTGGGCTCCGTCGATGAGCACATCCTCGTTGCGGCTAACCCGGACGCTGATCGCCTTCTCGAATGGCTGGAGGCATGGCTGGCTACCAACCGTCACATCAAGCCAACCCCCCAGCAGATCGTCGCGAAGCTCGGTGTAAACAGCCCCGCTCACGCGCTCGACTTCGCCGACCTCCACGACCTCTACAACCAGTACAAGCACATGCCAAGCGTCGAGATCAAGCGTCGCTTGTGGGCAAGGCTGCTAACGACCGCGCTGGGTACGAATTTCACCGACGAGGACACCTTGTTCATCAACCACACCTTGCTCGTGGTGATGGCGGAGATCATCGGCCACGCCGTCGTCGGCATACCGCCGGATGCCCCGGACACCAGCGCCGCCGCGATCATGTCAGGCGAAGGATTCGCCGTCTCCGAGGTTTGGGGTGTCGTCGAGCGCGACTTCTTCGACTGGGTCGTCGAGGTGCCCGGCGGTGAGCAGTTCATCAAGAGCCTTGCACGCCGGCTGACTCGGTTCGCCTGGAACGACGTGGCCCACGACGTTATGAAGGTGCTCTACGAATCCATCATCAGCCCTGAGACTCGGCATAGGCTCGGCGAGTACTACACACCAGACTGGCTGGCCGAGGAGATCGTCGCGGAGCGCATCGACGACCCGCTCGCCCAGCGTGTACTGGACGCCAGTTGCGGGAGCGGTACGTTCTTGTTCCACGCTGCACGACGATATTTGTCGGCTGCGCAACGATCTGGCGTGTCTAATGCGGACGCCATCACCGGACTGGTCCGGCATGTGATCGGTATTGACGTGCACCCAGTCGCCGTAACTCTCGCGCGAGTGACCTATCTGCTGGCCATCGGCATCGATCGCATCCGGGATGAGGGCCGCCCATCGTTCGCAGTCCCCGTTTACCTCGGTGACTCGCTCCGCTGGGCTGAAGAGTCGACATTGATGTCCTATCCGGGGTTGAGTGTTGACACCTCCGACGATCGCGAAATCTTCACGGACCAACTTGAGTCTTCCGAGGAACAGCTATTGTTCCCGGACCGACTCGTTGATGATGCGACACGGTTCGACCAACTGGTTACCGAGATGGCCGACCGGGCAACCACGCGCCGCCGGAATTCCAGACCGCCATCGCTGCAGGCGACATTCGAGAGGTTCGGCGTCGATGACGAGGACCAGCCCGTACTGACCAAGACCTTCAAGAAGATGTGCCAGCTGCACGACCAGAACCGAGACCACATCTGGGCCTACTACGTTCGCAATCTGGCCCGTCCCCTGTGGTTGTCACGACCGCGAAATAGGGTCCACGTCCTGGTCGGGAACCCGCCCTGGTTGGCCTATCGCTACATGACCAGGCGTCAGCAGGCTTCCTTCCGGGCTATGAGCTCACAACGCGGTCTGTGGGCCGGAGCCACCCTGGCGACAAACCAGGATCTGTCAGTGCTCTTCGTTACACGCTGCATAGAGCTGTACCTCCGAACCGACGGGCACTTCGGCTACGTCATGCCCCTGGCCACTTTGTCGCGTCACCAGTACGCCGGATTTCGCACAGGCAAATACCTTGCCGGAGCAGAATTTGTGGAGGTCGCGTTCGACCGCCCATGGGATCTGCACAAGGTCAAGCCGTCGTTCTTCCCGGTTCCCGCCAGCGTGGTCTTCGGTCGACGACCGTCTTCTGGTATCGGCGCCGTGCCCCTCACTCAGGTGCCGGAGGTTTGGACCGGAAGGTTCCCGACGGCCATCGCATCTCGCGCCGAGGCGGCCACGCACATCGCCAGGACGATCGGCGAGTTGCCACCAACGCCGCCTCCTAGAGGCTCGCCGTACGCGGCCCGCTTCTCGCAAGGCGCGACCGCGGTACCGAGATTTCTATTCCTCATCGAATCCGATGAGGCCCCTCGCCTAGGTGCGGGGTCTGGAAAACGGGCGATCCGTAGCCGGCGCAGCCCCAACGAAAAGAAGCCGTGGAAGACGCTCGGCCCACTACGCGGTATCGTCGAAACGCAATTCATACGGCCACTCTATGTTGGCAATTCGATTCTGCCATTCAGATGTCTCGCGCCGGTGGAGGCCGTGATTCCGTGGGCCAACGGTCAACTATTGAGCGGGCGAGACGAGCAGCTCGATCGTTATCGCGGACTCGCAAGGTGGTGGCGGTCAGCGGAAGGCGTATGGACCAGCCACCGATCTAGCGATCGAATGGAGCTAATAGATCGCCTGAACTTTCGCCGCGGCCTCTTGGATCAGATTCCGTCTCCCGGCCTTCGCGTCGTTCACAACAAGAGTGGAATGTACCTTGCGGCAGCAATACTAACTGATCCCACAGCAATAGTTGACCACGAGCTGTACTGGGGGCCCACGGAAAGCTTGGACGAAGCACGCTTCCTGGTCGCCATCCTCAACTCCACGACGCTCACGTTGGCCGTGCGTCCACTTCAGAGTCGAGGCGAGCACAACCCTAGGCACTTCGACAAGTACGTATGGCAGCTGCCAATTCCGGCGTATGACCCAAACGACTCAGCCCACCGTTGGCTGGTCGCTCTGGCAGTCCGTGCAGAGCAAGTGGCTAGCGATATCGCCCTTCCAGCAGCGCGTTTTGAGAAGCTACGACGGCAGGTCCGCGAGGCCCTTGTCGACGATGGAGTCGCCGCCGACATCGACGCCATCGTGAAGACCCTTCTGGTTTGACTGCCTACGAACTAAAGCGGCGGCCACGGATCGTGGATGGACCGGCGTAGCGTTCGGCCTGGCTGCTGCTGAGAGCTACCCGACTGCCGCCGCGAGTGGCGCCGCGGCCAGTCCTGCTCGCACCGGCTGGCGACCGTTGAATTTGAATCGCAGGAGTTCGGCCTCCTCGATGACGCCTTCACCAAGGTCGAGGTGTCGGCGCGCCGCTACCCAGTCCACCAAGTCGACCGGGTCTTCGAGGGGCCCAATGAAGTGCACAAGGGTGGCGTACCAGATATTCCGATGGAAGTCCGCTTCGAACCAGCCGTCATCACTCAGTTCCTCGCCGAGCCGCGCCGCGAACTCATCCGCCGCCGAATCGAGCGGGTAGGCGCACGCCATCACCCCGGAGGGCGTGAGCGTCAATCCGTCCAACCGCAGCCGGACCATCCGCGACTTGCTCGCCGCCCGTTGCAGCGCCGCCGCACATCGCATCACGAGCGGGTCGTCCTCCGGCACGACCGCTCTGTGCGCCTCGATCGCCCGCACGGTGAAGTGGACGGCTCCAGGCGCTCCCGTCGGCCAGTGGCTGGCGCCGGCGACCGCCAGCGCCTCGGCTGTTACTGCGGCCAACCGCGCCGCGCACGCCGAATCTGGCTGGAACACCACCGATAGCCCCCACCGGCCGCCCTCGACCGGTGGCGTGTCGCAGTAGTGCGTGCCCGCGAGGACGGCCTCCCGGCCGCGCTCGAACAGCCGGTCGAACGCGGCGGCGTACCCGAGCCTTGAATCAACGATCTGCCCGGCTGCCGCCTCACTCGCCTCCATCCGACGCACCCTATGCGGTGATCGTCGCTCGCTGGCGCCGTTTGCCCAGCTCAGTCGCATCGAATGTTGAAGAATATTGCGCATATTCGACTGGCGTGTGAGCATGACTTCAAGAAGGCAGAATACCCGCAGCACAAGGGGGATCCATGCAGTTGGAGTTCATCCGGAAGTGGGACAGCAGCGGGACGGGCAACTGTCCGGCGTTGTACCGGGCCGAGAACGGCAACTACGTCGTGCAGGGCTGGAAGGTCGACGACGACACCCAGGCCCACCTACGCGACCTGGCCGACAACGAGACAGCCGTAGAGGTGCCGGCCGACGTGATCGCCGGGATCATCGCGGGAAGCCGCTGACCATGGGCGAGCAGCTCACCGGCGAGGACTTCAACAGCCTCTTTCGGTACTTCACTGACACCGCGTTCCGGCTTGAGGTCCAACCTGTCTACACGGTGACCGACGAGCGCGAGTCCTTTGAGGAGTTCCTGGTCGGTGAGCCGCGACCCGTAACCGAGTTCCCGTTCTACGCCGCCTGGCTGGACCAGATCCGCACGGTCACCTCGCAGGGCCGCCGGGTCGAGCGCGTCCGCGTGCTGGAGGAACCGCCCACGGATTACCAGCGGTGGGAGATGTGGAGCGGCCAGTACAACATCGAGGCCGGCGAGGCCATCCACTACCTCACCCGCAGCCGCGCCATCGAGATCGACTTGCCCGTCCAGGACGACTGGTGGCTGTTCGACGGGCAGCGGCTAGCGCTGATGCGGTTCACGCCGGACGGCGAGCCCCTGGGAGGCGAGATCATCTCCGAGGCAGAGACCGTCGCCCAGCACTGCCTGTGGTGGGATCTCGCGGTCCAGCACAGCACCCCCGCGACGGAGCACCGTACAGCGCCGTGAACTCGATCGAAGATTGGCTCAACCGGCCCGGCGGTCTCACCGAGCGGCTGCGTGCCACCCGGCGTACCGCCAGTTTGACCGGCACCGAACTGGCCCGCAGCCTCGGCTGGCCCCAGTCCAAGGTCTCGAAGATCGAGACTGGCAAGCAGATGCCGACCGACGAGGACGTCAGCAGCTGGGCAACCGCCTGTGAAGCACCTGAAGCGGTCGCGGTGCAGCTCGTGGGCCTCCTGGCCGAGGCCCAGGGACTGCACCAGGAATGGAAGCACCAGGTCCGCCTCGGCCAGGTCGGGATACAGCGCAACTACGACGAACTCGCCCGCCGCGCCACCGTGATCCGCAACGCCGAAGTCGTGTACATCCCCGGCCTCCTGCAGACCGCGGCGTACGCCCGCTGCCGCATCGCGGAGGGCACCCGCCTGCACGGCGCGAACCCGGAGGAGATCGACGCCGCCGCCGCGGAGCGGATGCGGCGCCAGCAGCTCCTGTACGACACCACCAAGCGGTTCGAGTTCGTGATCACCGAGGCGGCTCTGCGCCTTCTGCTCTGCCCGAGAGATGTCATGCTCGCCCAGCTCGACCGGCTCCTCAGCGTGACTGGCCTGGCCCACATCACGTTCGGGATCATCCCCTTCGGCGTCGAGCTGTCCACGACGCCGCAGAACGGGTTCATCCTCTTCGACGAGGAGCTCGCGGTGGTGGAGACCTTTACCGGCGAGACCATGCACCACGGCGACGAGGCCGCGGCCTACGCTCGCGCGATGTCGTACCTCCTCGCCGAGGCAGCGATCGGTGAGGATGCCCGCCGGCTGGTCACGCGGGCCATCGAGGACCTCCAGAAAGCTGCGCCGAACCCATGACGACCCGGCGCCGATCTCGGGTCGGTGCGCTGACGACGGGCGTCCGTGTGCGCGCCGAGACTTGGCACTGTCCTTTGTGTGGACTACGCAGCACTGGTTGGTACTAACCGGCGCCTATTAGCACGGGCGATATATCGCGTCAACCTCTGATATCTGGTCGTGACCTAATTTTCTCTTGACTGGGACGGTCGGCTACCGCTTACTGGAGGCAAGTTCCCCGCGCGGCAGGTTAACTCTCGCCGGGCCCATAGTGAGGCTGGGGCGCTCGAAGGAGCGCCTCGTTTCGGTTCGCGGCCCGGTTCAAGGCCCGCCGACCGGGTTGGCCCACATGGACAGGAGGACGCTGATGAAGGACCCCTCCCCGGCGAGCTGAGCCCGGGCCGAGCGTGCGCCACACGCGCGCTGCGGCGACTTTCTCGCGTCGGGCGGACGGCACCTGCCAGTGCCGGACGCCTTAACCGATAACGCTCCGGCTCCTCCGCCGCGCATCCAAACCACCTCGTCGATGACCGTGCTCGTTGCGGTCGCGTCTATGGACCCTGCCCGCCCTACCCAGCTCCAGCGCCCCGGACTGCAATGTTCCTTGAGAACTCCACAGTGGACCACCTGACCGCCCACCTGCGGTCCGCCCTGCCGGGCGTCACCCGGCAGGGCGGACCCTGCCCACTCACGGGCGTCGACTCCAACCCCACACCTCGGCAGATCCAGATCTACTCAACTGATTCAGGAGTTCCTTTGTCTACCGCTTGTTCACGATGGTGGCCGTCAACGACGGCTACCACCCGAGCGTCAGCGCCGGCCGGCGCTGACAGATCCCATGTCCGTCTCCATGCGGGCGTCCTGCTTGCCGCCCGCGTTGACCTCCTGCTTGAACCGGACCCCCACCCGGAGGGCTCCTTCCTCTGTCACTGCAGGCCAACGCCGACATCGGCGGTGAATCGGCTGGTGCCACAGACCCTTCGTCTTCGGGGTCTCCCCGGGGGAGGTGCGCATGGGGCTGCCGATGAGTGATCCCGTCCTGCGGGTGCAGTCCCAGCTCACCGACCGAGACCACATCCTGCTCGGCTGGTTGGCCGACCACGGTGTGCTGACCTCGTTCCAGATCGCCCACGCCCTGTTCCCGTCGACCGACTACGCGCAGGACCGACTGCGCAAGCTCATCACCCTCGGGGTGCTAGACCGGTTCCGGCCCCAGAAACCCGACGGCGGCTCCTACCCATACCACTACGTGCTGGCGCAACTCGGCGTCGAGGTCGTCGCCGCGCAGCGCGGCGAGGAACTGCCGCGCAAGGACGCGGCCCGGCGCCGTCGCTGGCATCTGACCAACCGCGCGAACCTGCCTCACAAGTTGGGCACCAACCAGTTCTTCATCGACCTGGCTGGCTACGCCCGCACCCACACCGACGCCGAGCTGCGCCTTTGGTGGCCGGAGTCGGCGTGCCGGACCGTCGGCCCTTTCATGCGAGCCGACGCCTCCAAGTTGACCCACTTCTTCCAGCCCCGCATCCGCCCCGACGGGTACGCCATCTGGGTCGAACACGGCGTCACCGTCTCGATCTTCGTCGAGTACGACACCGGCACCGAACAACTCGGCGTGCTGGTCGACAAGCTCCACAGCTACCACGACCTGTTCAACGCCATCGGCCAGGTGTGGCCGGTCCTGTTCTGGCTGCACAGCGCCGACCGTGAACGCAACCTGCGAGCCTGGCTGGCCGACACTCGCCTCGGCGCGATCGCCGTGACCGGCGCCCGCGACCACGCCGCCCTTACTGGCCGGTCCCCTGCCGAGGCGGTATGGACCGCCGTCCACAGTGACGGAGAGCGGCTACGGCTGGCCGACCTGGCCCGCCTAGTCGTGGACCGAGCCCCAGGCGGCGCGACATGACCCGACCACCACCGCGCCACACGCCCGCACGTGCGCCGACGTCCCGGCCGAACACCCGGCCAGCCACCACGCTGCCGGCACGGGGACCGCGCGGCGCACAGCGGCGGACGGCGGCGGACAGCGCCGCTACGGGCCGCCACCAAAGACCAGGCGGCGGACGATACCTCGCCGACTGGCGACGAGCCAAGCACGTCGATCTGTCAGGGGTCTGTCACCGAAGCCGGCCACTGCCGTGACAGATCCGAACGGGCACTGACAGAGCGACAGGCCCTCCCCTGACAGATCACCGGAGGTATCGTCCCCCGCCTCAAGAAAGGAGACCGCTATCAACCGCCTTATTCGACCTCTCAGCCACGACAGCACGAGAAAGGAAACCGCATGGACCGACGACTCCGAACCCAGACGGCATCACGCATGCATTTCGGAGGACCGTGGCTCACAAGCCGGACCACGAAACCCCGGTCGGGAGCTATCCTGACCATCCGCGACCCGGTACCACCAAACGAAAGAAACCCGGTGGTGCGAAAAACACCTGCGGCAGCCGCAGCACAAAGTCGTTATCCGCCGCTCCGATCAAAGTCGTACGCATCGACACCATCCCCATGACCGCCGAACAATTCGACAACGCGATCGAAGCCTGGGCCGTGCTCCTCAACCGCTACTGGCAAGACCACCCCGAGGACGCCACATGACCCCCGAGCCTCGCAGCATCTGGTGGCGGGCCGACCGCGCCCGCCACCACCCGGCCACCCCTCACCCTCACGGAGGAACCGCCTGATGGCAGGCACCCCAACCACACCACCGAAGCGGCGCGGCCGACCCGCCCGCACGCCACAGCCTGACCCCGACCAGGGACACCGGCGAGTGGCGATCTACGTCCGCCGCTCCACCGACGACGAACACCAACCCTTCTCCCTCGACGCCCAACGCGCCGCCCTCACCAAGTACGTGAACGCCCAACCCAACTGGGTCATCGTCGCCGACTTCGAAGACGACGCCTCCGGCGCCACCGCCGACCGGCCCGGCCTTCAGAAAGCGCTCCGCGCCGCCAAGGCCGGACGATTCGACCTACTCATCGTCTATCGAACCGACCGATTCACCCGCCGCCTGTTCGACCTACTCGACCTCGTCGCCCAACTCGACAACGCCGGCGTCGCATTCGCCTCATCCACCGAACAATTCGACACCGGCACCCCAATCGGCCGACTCTTCCTCCACCTCCTCGGCATGTTCGCCGAATTCGAACGCAGCGTCATCATCGACAGGGTGAAACACGGCATGACCACAAAAGCCAGCAAAGGCAAATGGGCCGGCGGCACCCGCCCCTACGGCTACCTCGTCAACCCCGAAACCCAGAGACTCGTCCCCAACCCCACCGAGGTACCCATCCTGCGCGACATCTTCCGCCTCTACACCCACGACCGGCTCGGCACCCGCGCCATCGCCGACGAACTCAACCGCCGAGGCATCCCCAACCGCACCGGCAGCCCCTGGGCGGGCTACACCATCAACCGCATCCTCGACAACCCCGCCTACGTCGGCGACATCGCCTACCGCGACGTCTACGTCCCCGACGCCCACGAGCCCCTGATCGACCGGGACACCTTCGCCCGGGCACAACAGATCGCCACCGCCCGCGGCGACGCCCAGACCCAACGGGCGATGAGCGACTCCGACTACTACCTCACCGGACTACTCACCTGCCCACACTGCGGCCACAAGTACATCGGCACCTCCGCCAACGGCCGCACCCGCCGATACCGCTACTACACCTGCTTCTCCCGCACCCGCTACGGCAAAGCCGGCTGCCCAGCCCCGCGCATCCCCGCCGACGAGATCGACCAAGCCGTACTCCAAGCCCTCCACGCCTTCTACACCACCGCCGAACCCGTCCTCGCCGCCATCATCGAACGCGCCCGCGCCCAACACAGCGACACCCACACCGACCGGCACGCCGAACTCGACGCCATCACCGCCCAGATCAAGACCGCCGAGACGTCGATCGACCGGTACCACGCCGCGTTCGAGAACGGCACCATGGACGACGCCACCGCCGGCCCGCGCATCAAGGAACTCCGCGCCCGCATCGAGCAACTCCGCGCCCGCCAAGCCGAGGTCACCGACCAGCTCGACACCCAGCCGGCGCCGCCGCCACCCGGCACCATCGAACGGCTACGCGCCTACCTGGATCGAGTCACGACCGTCGGCACCCACGGCGAACGCAAGGCAGCCATCGAGAGCCTCATCGCCGACATCAAGATCACCGACCAAGGAGTCATACCCGTGTTCAGAATCCCCACGCAGGAGCACCCGCTGCCCCCAGACGAGGGCAACGAAGGAGAGTCCCCGGTTCGCACAATGGTGCGGTTGGTGGGGCGGGCGGGACTCGAACCCGCGACCGAGGGATTATGAGACCATTTAAGATCATCAATCTTAAGTCGGCCTGATCCCGGAAAAGGGCCGTGACGTGCGGTTTCATTGATCGCCGTCCGGCCCCATCCGGGGTCGTCCGGACGGCAACGGCGCCGTTCCCTAGCAAGATCCCTAGCATTTGCTCGGGCCTCCAGAACGACGGAGGTCCATATTATGAAGGCACACGAGTACCTCGCGATCGGCGGACACGTCGGCCCGCGACTCCGGGAGATGGCTCTACGCGACGCGCTCCGCGGTGTTGAGTTGGGTGGCCAAGATGTACGGATTGTCGCCTGGATGGTCCGGTTTCTCGACGACTCCACCCTGCGTACGGTCGTCAGTCTCATCGAGCGAGCCCGGCTCGCGGAGGTGTCGCGGTGACCGCTCTCGGCTCGCGACCTGCGTACGGTGAGCGCCTCGAAGGCGTGGTGCAGGTCGCCATCATGCTCGTCATCGGGACCGCGGCGGGAGCGGCGAGCTTCACCCACGTTCACGACGTGGCGGCGGGGCACGGCCAGCCGGGGTGGCTGGCCTGGGCCGACGCGGTGACCTTGGAGTTGATGTCCATCGCGTCGGGCCTGGAGATCCGCCGCCGTCATCGGATGGGGCGGCCGGTGTGGTTCGCCTCGACGGTGCTGGTCTGCGCGGTCGCCCTGTCACTGGCTGCTCAGGTCGTCGAGGCGGAGCCCTCGGTGATCGGCTGGCTCGCCGCAGCATTGCCGGCGCTCGGGTTCCTGGCGATGGTGAAGCTGGCGCTCGCCCGGACCGTCGCGGTGGCCGAGTCCGCCGAGTCCATAGCCGTCCAGGACGAGCCGGAGACCAAGGTCGAGGCTATGCGGCGGGCATTTGCCGCCGCCGTCGAAGAAGGCCGGACGCCCGATCATCGCGAGCTGGCCCTGGCCGCCGGGGCCGACATCTCGCATGCCCGACGCGTGCACCGGCGGTTGGCGGCCGCGCAGTCCGGCTGAGTCCGGACCGGTCCAGCTCCCCGAGACCACGTCTTGGGGAACTGGACCGGCTCCCGGATCACTGGGCCGCCACTGACGGGTCCGCGCCTGGGCCCGCACCATCGGCCTGGACATCAGCTCAGATGGACGCATCCCCGCCGAAATCCGCGAGGCGTACCGTCACGCACACAGCGGACCGCCTGCGAGGGCTTCGCAGGCTGACTACTGGCCAGGAGGAGGCTGCGACGAGGTCAGGTCCTCACGCCAGGCATCCACGCGGGCACGCAGCAATGCCACCTCGGCTGGCGTGAGGCCGTACTCAGCGAATTCTTCATCGTCGAAGCGCTCGATGTAGCGCAGCATGCCGGCGAACATCGCGCGGTCGAAGCCGGCATCGACGGTCTCCGCGAGCACGCACAACCGATCGAGGGTGAAGCGGCCGGACGTGATCGCCGCGTCGATGTCGAGGAAGTCGCGCGCGGCGGCGCGGTTGTACAGGGCGTCCATCTTGCCGGCCAAGACGTCGTCGGCGTGCAGCACCGGGCCGATATCCATCTGTACCGGCGGCTGCATCCGCCAGTTCGCCACCAACTCCACCCGGTACTGGGTGCTCGGCTCGGCCGGGTCGGCGAGGTACAAGCGGACGAAGGTGTCCGTCCGGTGGTCGACCTCAACCTGGTAGCCCGCGCCACGGTACGCGGCGATCACCTCGTCGACGGCGGCCGGGAAGTCCGCTCGGCGTTGCCAGTCGGCGAACAGGTCAACGTCCTCGCTCGGGCGTTGCAAGATGCCATGCGCGGCGACGGCGTGGCCACCGGCCAACGCGAACCCGTACGGCCCACCCGCGCTGAGCCCGATCTCCGCCAGCCGCCGATGGACCGCCGCGTCTTCCGCTCCCACTACGCGGCTGGCCGACGCGCAGCAGCCAGCTCAGGAAACCGCGCTTCCCACAGCCGCCGAACCTCGGGCGGGACTACCAGGCCCGGCCACAGGCGCACCAACGTCGGCCCGTCCAGCCACGCGGCCAACTCCTCCGGATGGGCAGCCTCGCGAAGGACCGTCTCGTACATGCTGGCCAGCCGGCGCGGGTTAGCCAAGTCGTAGCTGGCCTGCCCGGACCAGTTCAGCCGCCGCTCCAGCCGCACCACTCCGCCCGTGGGGCCATGCAGGTCGGCCAGGCGTGAAGCCACGGCGTAGGGGCGCTGGTCGGCGTAGCGCGAACCGACCGGCGCCCTGGCTGCTTCCGCACCCACTGCCAACCCCCTTCGCCCGACGTCATCGTCTCATCCACGGTAAACGACCACGCGCCGACGGTGCCGCACCAAACCCGGGCCGACCTCCAAGAGCGGAGCCACGATACTTGAATTCGGTAGGTGGGCCGTGGGTTAGGCATACAAACCGGCACGTAACGGCACTGAGCAGCACCTTCCTGCTCCCGCTGGTCCGCGAGCGGTCCCGGCGGAAGCAGCATAGGCGGGAGTCGCTGGGCTACGCCGGTCGCCTTCGCATCTTCCAGGTGCCTCATGACGCTGTTCGATAATAGCGGTCCGACTTGATGAGTCCGCACTTCGGCGACGCTCCAGCCAGTTCACGATCATGGCCGAGAGGGCGCTCACGGCTTGGTCATGCTGCTTCGTCATGGATGCGGTCTCGGATGGCAAGAGCTTGATCTTGGTGGCGCCTCTCCTTCGCGGCGCGGCGCGGTCCGACGGTTGCATTTGCAACGGCGTGTCGACAATCGCGGGCCGGATCGTTCATAGGTTGACGATTCAGCCGACCGCGTGAGTCGAGCAGCAGATCCGCTCCGGGCCTGTTAGACCGGGCCTACACGGTTGAGGTGTGGGCGGATACACCCGTCGTCGAATCGGGGCTCTTTCTGGCCGTACCGAGGAGATGACGTCTTCGCGCCTAATGTCGGCAGCGACCTCGCCGCAGGTTTGCGGCGACTCCTGCGCTTGTAGGTTGAACATGAGCGTAGGCGCGACGCTAATCAAGACTCCGTTTGGTCGCCCGAGTCGAGGTGAACTTGAGCCGAAACAAGACCACGCGCACGCAGAGGTACGAGCATGAGCGCCAGCATCGTTACCATCCCCGACACTAAAGAAATCCCATGCAGATCACCGACGGCAGCCATGCCCGCCGCGCACGTCACCACAGCTACACAACCGAGTCGCGCCACATCGAGACCGGTTAGACGCCACAACGTGGCTTCCAAGACGTATGCGCTCAAGCACGCGGCCGCGGCAGTGATGGCGCCGCCGACACCCCAGCCGGCGAGTGCGGCAACGTAGTACCCGACTACACGGGCGGCAGCCCCTGGCACAGGAGAGGGAGTCGCCAGCAAAGCGACGGTCACGCCGCCGGTGAGCTTCCCCCCGTAGGCCGGACACCCGAGGTGTGGGGTCAACGGTCGTGATCAGACGGGGTGTGGAGTTTCTCGAACTCGATGGGACTGCGCATTCCGAGGCTGGAATGGCGTCTTACCGGGTTGTACCAGCATTCTATCCATTCGAAGATAGCGTTGGCAAGCTCGTCGCGGGTCTTCCATTTCTTGCGGTCGAGTACCTCTAGTTGTAGAGTTCCCCAGAAGGATTCCATCATGGCGTTGTCGTAGCAGTCGCCGACGGTACCCATCGAGCCGAGCAGACCGGTTTTCCGCAGACGCTGACCGAAGTCCCATGATGTGTATTGGGTGCCGTGATCGGAATGCAGAATCGTTTCCTGCCGGGCTGGTGGGCGGCGGACGATCGCCATCGACAACGCGTCCAGGACCAGCTCGGTACGAAGATGATCGGCCATGGAGTAGCCGATGATCCGCCGACTGTAGGCGTCCATGACCGCGGCGCAGTACAGCTTGCCCTCCTCGGTAGGGTGTTCGGTGATGTCGGTCAGCCACAACCGGTTCGGCGCGTCCACATCGAACTGTCGGTTGACCAGGTCCGCCGACGGCGTGGCCTGCGGGTCACGGACGGTGCACCAGGACCGGCGCCGGTAGTACAGGCCCTGGATGCCCGCCGACCGCATCAGCCGGGCCACCCGTTTCTCATTCACGTGCAGGCCCACGCCGAGGGTCAACTCAGCGTGTACCCGGGGCGACCCGTACGTTTTCTTCCGCGGATCAGCGTGGATTTTCTCGATGTACCGCAGCAGCATCTCGTTCTCCTGCTCCCGCGCCGATACCGGCCGATCCTTCCATTCGTAAAATCCGGAGCGGGACACACCCAGCACTCGGCAGGCCACCGCGACGTCGATGCCGTCATCGGCGAGTTCTCGGACCAACCCGAACGCTACTTTGGGAGCACATTCTCCCGGGCGAAGTAAGCAGCCGCCCGCTTGAGAATCTCATTCTCCACCTCAAGCTGCCGGTTACGGCGGCGCAGCTCGGCCAACTCCTTCTTCTCCGCACTGCTCAACCGACCCGCACCGCCGCCGCCGGCGTCGTCGACGTCGGCCTGGGCCATCCAGTTACGCAGACACGACTCGCTGATACCCAAATCCTTCGCCAACATCGCGACCGGTTTGTCGCCGGTCCGGGCCAACTGCACGGCTCGCTGGCGGAACTCTGCAGGGTGTGGGGCAGGCATGAGACGACATCCTTCCTGGAAGCCGCCGTCCACCTCACCTCAGGTGTCCGGAGAACCGGGGGAAGCTCACGGCCAGTCCGCAGATCGCGATGGAGTCGCCACCGCCCGGCTCGCCCGACGCGTAGGCCGCTACCTGTCCGCTAGCCGTGCCTGCGGCGAACAGCACCCCCCACCGCCAGCGACCAAGCAGCCGCTCTGCCGCCACACCCACGGTGGCTAGGGTGACGAGATTCGCGACAACCTGGTACCAGCCGAGCGTCTGCACCAACAGGGGCGTCAGCAGCCGCCATACCTGCCCGTCCGCCAGCCCTTCGGGATCTCGTTGCAGAAGTGGGACGACGGCCGGCGCGGCGTACTGAACCACAGCCGCCAGGATCGCTGCCGACGAGGCGACGACGGTTACGTAAGGCAACCGCACCGTGGGGGCGAGTTTCCCGGCGCTCACTGCGCCCTTCCGGTCAGCCCACAAAACTGCCCGGCATGCGAGCTTTGCTCGTCGCAAGGGCCGATTCATGGCAAGCGAGACGCCGCACTAACGCATAACCGTGTTCGTATCTGTTCCAATCTGGCAGCTCAAATACTAAAGGATTCCAGCCCGCAAGTAGAGTTCAACCTCGGCATCCGCCAGGTCTAGCGCAATGTCGACTGCGACAAGCGAGGAGCTGTCAGGAGGATCTAGGGTGTGATGGAGAGCCGTGTACTGCTTGGCCCCAGCCTGCGGCCAGCCTTCGATGCCTGCATCAAAAGGAAGCCCAGTGGTTTGGAACGTTTCCTCGTCCGCCATACTATTGACGTCCAGAAACTCGTCGACACACTGTCTTTCGCCCTGAAAATACAGGTAGAATGAATCTGTTGTTCCCTGCACGTACTGCAGATATCTCACCGTGTCGGTTGCACACCTCGGTAAGATCAACTGATACGTCTGCAACATTTCGTCAAGAGATTGGCTCTGGCTGCCGGTGTATGCGCGTGGATCGTGAGGGCGGTCCCTAACCGCGTTCCACGCTACAAGCGACAGAATGCCGGCTAGCAACACGCCAGCGATCAGTATTATCACGCCGCGACGACGACCATGCCTCGGGTCGGCGACAGGCGGCAACAAATTAGCACTCATGAGGCTCAGGACGTCCTGGCGTCGCTCGCGCAACAACGCATGAAGTCCTGACTTCACCCGTATCGAGGGAGCTCGGCGAACCGGTGCCTGATCTCACTCCCGCGCGGTGTTGGGTACTCGCCTGGGCCACAGTTCCAGTCCTCATAGATGGAGATGTAGTACGAGCCGGACGCGCTTACAGTACCATCCCTTCCGCTCGCGATACATGTCGACCCTCGGCTAAGTTCACCTAGACCTGCCCGCCAGTCTTTCTTTTGCCGGTTCGTCAGGCTTGTCCAGGCTGTTGACTTCCACCCGTTGTCGCCTCACATACGACCAGGTAGACGGGTCGCACCTTTCAGAAGTCATCGCCTTTTACTTCTCGATGACCTATGGAACGTCATGGAACATTCTTTTCAAACCCGTCACCGGAAGGGCCATTCGATGCTTTTGGCACAAGCATTTCCTCGGTAGCCCGAGGCGAGCTACGGCTCGACGGGCTCAGAATCTCCTGACGCCGCTCGTGCCACGGAGCACGAAGTCTTTTGCGTATCCGTACTGATGAAGTTCGCTGAAGCGGTGCCTGACCTTAGTATCGCCCCTGGAGGGGTACTCGCCTGGGTCAAAATTCCAGTCCTTACGGATTGAGATGCCATACGATCCGGAGACGCTAACCGCACCATCCTTTCCTCTGGAGACGTTTACCGACCCGGTCACGTTGACTTGAACCTGCCCCATTCCGGCATAGTCCTCTTTTACCGGGTTTGCCGGGCTTGTCCCCAGTGTAGGTTTCCATCCGCTGTCAAAGGTATACGAACAGCTTGAGGCGGCACACTGGGCGGATGCCATCGCCTTGTACTGCTCGATGGCCCCGAGGACATCCACGGAGAAGTTGTCTTCGTCCATGAATATTGATGGATCGACGATCATGTCTTCGCCGCTGCCGCCAAGCCAGTGACCCCACTGAGCGCAGGCATTCGGACCTTTCGTGCAGAAGAAAGCCTGGAACACGCGCGCTGCAGCATATTCTTCCATCATGATCGTGTCATGCCAGAAGCGGTCCCAGTAGCCGGCGGAGTTCCATTCAGGATGCTCTCCTTGATCCGATCTCGGAGTAGGGTCCCAGTCGGGGAGATTTGGAAGCTTAGATGCCTTCGGTAGCTTTTGAGGGCTTCTTTGCTTGGTGGACCTCTTCTTATGCTTCTTGCCCCATTTAACGTTCTTGGTTGAACCGCAACCGTATGGGCAGCCTCCGTTCCAGGTGGGAACGTAGCCGTAGCAGTCGTGGTCCATGCAATCTGATTCGATAAGGCCGTCTGGGTCGGACCACGTGAGGGGGTTGTTACTGGCGTAGGTGAAGCCATGCATCTGCTGCGGGTCAGTGAGGTCCATGATGGGGTCGAGGGAGATGAAGCGTCCGGTGGTGGGGTCGTATTCGCGGGCGCCGAGGTGGGTCAGGTCTGTGCTGGCGTCTTGGGTGCCGCCGACGAATCGTTTGTCACCGACCCAGCCAGCGGGTTGTGTGCCGCGGGGCTCGCCGAAGGGGAGGCTGCGGCGGCGGGTGACGCCTGCATCGGTGATGGCGAGCTCGGCGGTGCCGTGATGATCGGCGACCAGCCGGGTCAGCCCAGTGACGGTGCGAACCCCGACGGTGGCGCCGTTGTGGTCGTAGTAGCGGGTGCCGTCCGGCTGGTTGGTGCCGGTGGCGAGGCGTAGTTCGGTGCCGTCGGGCAGGTAGAGGGTGGTGGCGGCGGGCTCTTTACGAAGGACGCGGTTACCGGCGGCATCGTAGATGTAGGTGGTGTTCTGCCCGGCCTTGGTGGCCTGGGCGAGTTTGCCTTCGGGGTCCCAGGTGAGGGTTTGGCCAACTCCGGTGATGGTGCGGGTGGCGGTATTCCCGGCCTGGTCGTAGGTGTAGCTGTCAGTGGTGCTACCGGCGGGTCCGCTGTGAGCGACACTGGTGAGGGTGTGCGGTTGCGCGGTGCCGGCGGTGGGGTAGGTGTAAGTGGAGGTGGTGTCGCCGCTGGCGCCGTGGACGACTTGGGTTTTCCGGTTGCCGACGACGTCGTAGGTCCAGGCCCGCCAGTAGGGGTCGGCGCCGGTGCGTTGCGGTGTTAGGCAGGACGGGGTGGCTTCGGTCCATGCCTCGGTGAGCCTGCGGAGGTGGTCGTATCGGAAGCATTCGGCCTGGTCCTGGACTCCGTCGGTCTTGCCTGCGACGACGGTGATGTTGCCGGCGGGGTCGTACGTGTAGCCGGTTGTGGAGCGGTCGTCCCAGTTGTTTGCGGTGATGGCGTTCTCGGTGTCGACCTGGACGGTCTTGAGCCGCCGGGTGGCGTCGTCGAGCGTGTTGGTGATGCGGATGCGTTTGTTGGCGGTGATGCCGAGGATGCGCTGGTTGATAGCGCCGTCCCAGTGGTAGCTGGTGGAGGCGACGTAGGTGCCCGAGCCGGAGGCCATCGTGGTGGGCAGTCCGGCGTCGCTGTAGGAGTAGGTGAGCGTCTCCGCAGGCAGCCCACCGACCCCGGGCAGGACTGTGGTGGCGAGTGAGCCGTCGACCTTGTACGTATCGGCAGTGGTGTAGTCGCCGGCCAGGGCACCCTCCACAGCAGGGATGGTGACGGTGGCGCCGGTCGGCTTGTACAGGTCGGTGTAGCCGGTGACGGCGCTGGTGTAGGCGTCCGACCCGATCCATCGTGTAGACGAGGCGAGGTGCCCCTTGGCGATCGTGTCGAACAGCCAAGAGGCGCGTTTGGTTCCGGTGGCGTTATCGTCGCGTAGCTCGGTCTGCCGGCCCAGGTTGTCGTAGACGTGGTAAATGACCTCGCCGCGGCCATCGGTGCTGGTGAGCAGTTGGCCGGCGTCGTCGTAGCTGAAGCTGCTCGTACCGGCGTCGGGGTCGGTCTTAGACGTGAGTTGGCCGCGGCGGTCGTAGGAGTTGGTCCATGTGTTGCCGGCCGAATCGATAACGGATGTGAGCCGGTCGAGACGGTCGTGACCGTAGCTGGTCTCGTCGTAGGTGCCAGTTGGTGCGGCGCCGTGGTATTGGCGCAGGGCAGTGGTGCGACCGGTGCCGTCTGTGATCGTGGTGGTGGCGGTCGCGCCTGAGGGCGGGTCGATGCTGGTGCGGTCGCCGTCGTAGGTCGTGGTCGTGCGCTGCAGTTCCACGTTCAGCGACCATAGTGCTTCCTCGGTTTTCCGTCCGAGTGTGTCGTGGGTGTAGCGCCTCTGGGTGGCCACGTCGACATCGGCGAAGGTGACCAGCATGCCGGTGGGTGCGGAGGCATTGTTGTAGACCGCCGACGTCTTCACGGTCAGGCCCCGTGAGTCGTAGTGGGTATCCGCGATGGCGCGCTTGCCGTCCGGCGCCGTGGTCTGGACCTGCCGCGACCGCATCCGTCCGTCATAGATTTGGAATGAGCTGATCTGGTTACCGTTCGGTCCGAGCACCTTGGTTTGCACGTGGTTTGCCGTCGTGTTGCTCAGCGTGTAGACGTACTCGGTGTTCGGCGTCTGCGCTGTGGTCCGACCGGGTAGCCACACTTTGATCAGCCGACCAAGTGGGTCATATGCGGTGTTGGTCGTCCTGCCATTCGCGTCGACAGTGGACAGCGATTGCCCTCGCACGCCAAGGGTCGTGGTGGCCTCGTGGTCGGCTGGGTTTGTGGCCGTCACCGATGTAACAGGGCCCCCAGTGGCCGGCGTGTAAGCCGTCTCAGTCGTGCGGTTGAGCGCGTCTGTGGCCGTCAGGGGCCGGCCGTGTTGGTCGTAGGTGTTGGTGGTTGCGGTGATCCAGTTGGCGGTGGCGCCGGTGTAGGAGGCCAGTTTGCTGGTTTGGGTGGCCAGGCCGCGGGTGGGTGCAGTGCCGAGGGTGGTGGAGTCGTCGTAGTACGTGCGGGTGCCACCCAGCGTGTTGGCGGGGCCGGGGCTGGCGGTGCAGTCCGTGACCGTTACCTGCGACGGGAAGTTGATCATCCATGTGGTGGTATTGCGGGCGTAGTCGGTGTGGGTGCAGGTGTTGTCGGCGCCTGTGGTTGTGTTGCCGGCGTCGGTGACGTCAACGGGCAGGCCGTAGCTGTCGTAGATGTACCCGGCCTCGGTCCACCGCCAGGTGCTGTTATGCGCCAGCCAGGTTCGGGTCCGGGTCACGCTTTCGCGCACCCGGCGGGCGATCAGGTTCTGCCCACCGACGGCAGGCGTGGAACGCACCGCTGTCTGGGTGATCCCGTATTGGTGGAAGGTCGAGCCGAGCAAGGTGGTCCCGTCGAGGGTGTACTCCTCGCGGGCAATGCCCTCCAAGCCTCCGAAGTCGGGGATACGGTGGGCCCATTGTTGGTGCAGGTCGCCGTTGCAGTCCCAGATCCGTAGCTGGGTGCCGACCGGGACCCAGATCGGGGTTTCCAGGCAGCGCCCAGATTGCGGGTTGCGTAGGGTGCCGTTGGCTTGCGGTACCCAGATCTGACCGGCGCTGCCGTTGCAGGTGTACAGCTGGATCAGGGTGCCGTTGGCGGTGCCGCCGCCGGTGATGTCGGCGCACTTGTTCGACTGCGGGTTCCGCAGTGCTCCGCTGCCCTCGAGCCGCCAGACCTGGTTCTCGGTGCCGTTACAGGTGTAGGACTGGATCGCGGTGCCGTCCGCAGTGCCACCGCCGGTGACGTCCATGCACCGATCGGCGAACGGCAGCGCGAGGGTACCGTCGGCGGCTGGCTGCCAGTTCTGGTTCCAGTGCCCGCCGCAGTCGTAGATCTGGATGTTCGTGTCGTTGCCGGTGCCCCAGGAGGCCGGCTGCAGACACCGGCCCGAGTTCGGATTACGCAGGCTGCCGTTCGGTTGCCGCTGCCACCACTGCTGGACCTGCCCGTTGCAGGCGTACAACTGGGTGTCCGCGCCGTTGGCAGTGGCGGCGCCGGTGATATCCAGGCAGCGGCCGGAGGTCGGGTTCCGCAGCGCGAACCGGCCATCGCTCTGCGGATCGTGCACCCGCCAGACCTGCCCGGCCGTCCCGTTGCAGTCATACAGGCGCACGTTCGACCCGTCGGCGGTACCGGCTGCGTCCAGGCACCGCCGGCTCTGCCCGGTGACCGGCGCGTTCAAGCCGACCATGCCCATCGGGATGGTGATCGTCGCCCGCCGCGACCCCCAGGAGATCCCGGAGTTGTCAGTGGTGGCCATACCATCACCGTCCATCCCCCGGTGATAGAGCGTTTTCGAGACCGTTTGGGTGTCGCCAGCGGCGCCTTTGGTCGTGGTGACGGTGGTGTAGCCACGCCACAGCGACCACGACCGATACTGCAGCTGACTGGTTTCGGCGAAGTCGTGATGCCACAACGATCGATCGGTCGAGTTGTCCACGGAATAGGCGTACGAGGTCACCTCGTCCGGCGACCCACCTGTCAAGTCCTTGTCCACAACTTGGGTAACTACGTATTTGTGGAACCACCCCCACCCGGGCGCGGCCTGCTGCGGGGTGAAGTACTGCGGAAAACACCGGTACGGATTCGCCTGCGGGTTCGGCTTGAAATCTCGCACACATTCAGTCCCCGAGTAGGAGACCACGGTCTGGGCACCGGAGCCGGTCAGGATCGACGTCAGCCGGTAGTGCGTGTACGGGGCGACACCGATGTCGTCGCCCCAATCCACCCGGTTGGTGAGTCTGGCCCCGCCAAACGACATGGTGGGCTCGGCCAGGCTCGTCGTGCCGTCCGCCGCGTAGCCGGTGTGCGTGATGCTCTGCAGCCACAGGTTCGGCGACGTGTCGTCACCCGACGGGGCGATGAAGTCGCCGGTCGCCGGAAACACGTGAGTCAGATCCCACTTATCCACCTGCCGGTACGCCGAGCCGTCCCACACCTTTGCGGTCACCGTCGACAACTTCCACGGTGTCCAAAACGCGGGGCTCAGCAGCGACGGGCAAGAGGTGGAAGAGGTGCACCGCAGGTCCCATGGCGAGTCCGGATACTCCGCTGTCGTACACCCACCCACACACCGCTCCGTCTTGGCGAACGTCACCGTCATCGGCGCCGTCGACGCCCCTTCCGTACCGGCCAGGGTGCCGTAATCGATGTGGTCCAACCTGCCGGTCAGCTCGTAGAGTGCAACTCCGTTGTTGTTGTTATGCCCGTAGTAGCCCGACCAGCGGCTATAAAAGTAGGTCATCGAGTTGCCGTGCGGATCCACCACATAATCCAGCTGCCACCGGTACGCCTGATCACACGACGACGCCGCAAACCCCGACGCCGAATAACACGGCTCACCCGAGTTGTTGCCATACACCGGCACCCGCAACACCGAGTTTGTGACCACCGGATCAGTCGCGTACCTCTTGTGCTTGCCGAAGAAATACTGGACGCCGTCCTGAGCGGTCACCTTCCAGTACTCGCCGTCGTTATCCCCGTTCCCTAACGAGGTGTCGTTCAGCTTCTCGATCCGCAACGCGTCATCGTCTGCGGCCTTCCACTGCCCGGTGGTGTTGTCCCGCACCAGATGCGTCGACAGGCCGTTGAACACCATCGTCGCGTTATACGTCGAGAACCAGCACAAATCCCCGGTCGTCCCACCATCCTGGGTACAAGAACGGTAGTCCCGCTCGATATAACCGGTCTGCAGATCCCAACCCTCACCAATCCACGACGTCTGCCCATTCCGCGCCAGCGTCTGCCCATCCACCGCACCAGACGAGTACCCCAACGCCAACTCCGGCACCAGACCCCCGGCGCCGGCGGCACCGACAGCGGATACGAGAAGCCGAACTCGCCGCCCTGCCCACCCGCCGACCACGCATACGCCGGCGACAACGACGTCGCCGTGAACGTGCCCGCCTCCGACGTCGACGTCGCGTCCAACGCCACCACGGTGTCCGCCGACACCGTCACATCCGCAGTCACCGCGCCGGCCTTGTTCACCGACCCCAGTGGGGTTCGCACCTGGCACCGCGGGTCGGCGGGCGTGGTCAACACACACGATGGCAACCTCACCAACCGCAACCGCTGCCCGAAGTTCGCGCCATACGTATCTGTGAACGACGTGTAGTCCAACCGAATCTGTACCCATGCCGCGTCGGTCGTACCGTCCGAACGCGACAATGCCAGGACCGTGCCGGCAACACCCGCCGCCCGCGCAACCGCCGGCCCCACCACCCGCACAAGCACCGACCCTGGAGGTGCCGCCGCCCGGCCACCGGCGCGCCGCCGTTCATCCAAGGCAGACACAGGAACCGGCGACAGCCGCACCGGCAACCCACCCACCGATGCGGCCTTACCCACGGCCACGTCAGCCGTAGCCGCCCTGGGCAACGCTTTGCGACTCACCGACCGGATCCCCGGCCCGTCCGTCTGCGACCCCGATGCCTTCCGGGCTTTGGCCGGCTTGACACCCACCGACCGGTCCGTCACCAAGCCCGAGCCCTTGCCCGCAGGCCCTGCCCATGCCGGCACGAACGGCAACGTCGCCGTCGCCGTCGCCAAGACAAATGCCAGCACCAGACAGGCGCGGCGCGTAAAACCCGAGTGAACAGAAGAAAGACGCGAAGAACCGGACCTGTCAGCCACGCTGTTTCCCTCCCCAGAGAAAACGCGTCGACAAAGCAGAGGAAACCTACAAGACGGCACTGACAGCCGGCAATATCAACCACAACCCGCAAGGACGCACCACATCACAACCGGACACAACCGCCCGCCGACCATCACGCAAAGTCGCAACACCGAAACTGGCCAACCGGCCGACCAGCCACCGATCACGTCGGAATACCTCGAAATATCTAGAAACACTGGCGAACCCACGACTCACCGCCACAAACAACGTAACCGGCAAAACGCACGATCTCGTGCGGGTACGTTCGACCAAATGAGCTAAGGGTCACCAATGGCGATGCAGCCCGCCAGCGGCGGCGTGCCAGCAGTGGTGCCCTTGGTCGGCGAGGGTCCGGGGCGGGAGGCGCTCGCCGAGCCGGCTGCCGCAGGGCGTTGGGGTTGCCGTAGGAGCGGATGGGGTTGACGACGGTAGCCGCTACTCTCACAGCCGCGACGAAAGCGTGGCGCAACCCCCGGGGTGGCTCGCCTGGGCCGACGCGGTCACCCTGGAGTTGATGTCCATCGCGTCCGGCCTGGAGATCCGCCGCCGTCATCGGATGGGGCGGCCGGTGTGGTTCGCCTCCACGGTGCTGATCTGCGCGGTCGCCCTGTCACTGGCCGCCCAGGTCGTCGAGGCGGAGCCGTCGGTGATCGGCTGGCTCGCGGCCGCGTTGCCGGCGCTCGGGTTCCTGGCGATGGTGAAGCTGGCCCTCGCCCGGACCGCGGCGCAGGCAGAGTCCGCCGAGTTTCACATCCGTCCAGGACGAGCCGGAGACCAAGGTCCGTCGGCGCCGGCCGTGCCGCTGGCCGTGCCATGGACCCCCAGGAAGACCAGGACGAGCCGGAAGACCAAGGTCCGTCGGCGCCGGGCTTCGTGAGCTGCCGAAAGGCGTAGCGACGCTGTCGGCACAGGTACTCACGTCGAATATTTGTCCGATTCGACAGCGTTTCTGCCTGGGAACCTCAGGCTCGTCGACGTCGCGCTTGAGGTTCCTTGATCGCTGATGCTAGGCCGTTGGCTGGAGACCGTCGAGCAGGCCGCCGGCCCTGCCGCCGCGCCAAGAACGACGAGGGACCGGCTCCGCTGCTCCGCCGAATCAGTCGGTTGGCGCGACGTACTCCGCTCCGTGCTGTTGACCAGCGAAGAACGCCTGATAGACGTGCACCAGACTTTCGGCCATATCCTCGCACTGAACGGGCTCGATTGGGATGGCGTGCTTGTCCGCGTACGCGGCGATCCGCTGCGCCGCCACTGTGACCACCGCGCGCGCCGCGTCTGAGTTCAGGTGCATCATGCCGCCGCCCCCTGCCCAGCCGGCGCAGGCGCAGACTCGCCGGGTCGGGCGGCGCCCGACCCGGCGGCCTTACCAATCAGATCGGCCGACCGCATCGGATCCAGCGCCAGCTCGGTGAGCTTGTCGAACGCGGCCGCGTACCGGTCCGCGGCGGCAGCCTCCAGGATCAACCGACCGCCGAGGTGCTCTGCCACCGCGACCGGCGGGTAGGGCCGGGCCATCCGGCACAGCGTGAACGTCCCGTGGATGCCGGGGTGCCAGCCCACCTGTGTGGGCAGCACCCGGATGTTCACGTGCGGCCGCTCGACCAGCCGGGCCAGGTGCTCCAGTTGCTGCTGCAACACCGCCCGCCCACCCACCGGTCGGGCCAATACCGGTTCCTCCATCACGATGGTCAGCCGGGTCGAGGGCTTCTTGTCTTCCAACACCTGCTGCCGGGCGATCACCTGCCGCACCACGTTGTCCGCCCGTAACACCGCCTTCTCCACGTGGCGCACCACCGCGTCGGCGTACTCGCGGGTCTGCACCAGATCCGGCACCAAGGTGGCGGCGTAGATGCACAACTCCTCGGCCCGGCATTGCAACCACCACGGGTCGATCACGGTCCCGTCGGCCGAGTCATACGCGCTGTACGCCTGGTGCCACTGGTCAATCCGCCAGGCATCCTGCGCCAGCTCTACCAGCTCTACCAGCTGGGCCCGCTTGGCCTCGTCGTGGACGCCGTAGACATCCAGGAGTGCGGAGACGTGGTCGCGGCGGAATGGCCACTCGGCCCGTTCGTACCGCGCCAGCGTGGAGAACTCGACCCCTAGATACTCGGCTACGTACTTGAGGGTCAGCCCGCGTTCCTCCCGCAGCGCTCGCATGCGTTCGCCCAGAAACTGGGCGCGCATAGTCTGCACAAACTGTTCTCGCTTCGTCGGCACTTCAGTGCCCTCCCTCACTCAACTCGTTGACTGGTAGAAGATCAGCGGCATCCGCGATCAGCGTCGCGGCGTCCTGCGGCGGCAGGGCAACGCGCCAGAGCCGGTCGAACACGTCCGCGTACCACTTGGTGGCCCGCTCCTGATGGATCGCCACTCCACCGAGGTGGGGAGTGCAGGCCACGGCATTCGGGTACGGCTTGGGCAGCTCGAACACAGTGAATGAGCCGTCCATGCCGGGTAGATAGGTGGCCGTCGCCGGCAACACCCTTGCCTGGACCGACCCGCCGTCGGCAGTCTTGGCAAGCTGGACCTGCAAGGTGTTAGCCGCGCCACCGACTGGGCGGCGCAACGCAGCCTCGGCGATCACCGCCTGCACCTCGGTTGACGTCGCTGCATTCAAGATCTGCTGCCGGTCGCAGAACGCACGGACCCACCAGCGCACCTGTTCATCCGCGATCATCGGCGGAGACTCACGCCGCACAACCGCCTCCACATAGCTCGGTGTGCGCAGCAGGTCGGGTACCAGCGTCGTGCTGTAACAGCGGATCCGGTCCGCAACCGACTCCAGCCAGAGAAAGTCCAACCTAGACACATCAAGCGCCGGAGCATGGAAGTCGTCCTCCCACCGCGGCAGCCGAAATGCATCCCGCGCCAACCTCAGCAAATGGTCGCGCTCGACATCGTCATACACGCGATAGAGGTCCAGCAGCGCGGCCACCTTGCCGTGGTGGAACATGTGTCTGCCGTGCTCGTGAGCCGCAACCTCCGCGTACTCGACGCCGAGTCCGTCGGCGACAAACCGCAGGGTCAAGCCGCGGTCTTCACGCAGCTGCCGCAGTTGCTGGCCAAGCCACCGAGACCGCAGCGACACGGATGGACTGTTACCTTCGATCCGCAGCGGCATCGCCTGGCTCACCCTCCTCGCGGTCCTAGGTGGACGCCCAGCCGGACGGCGGCACAGCTACGTCCGGCCAGGGCCTTCTCCAAGGGCATCAAGGCGGAGCGGGACACGGCGAGAGGTACGGCCGACTGCCGTATTACCGTCGTGGATCTGCTCTTGTCGCCCCGGTGCCATCGCAAACGCTATGGCGGGCCAAGAAAAGGCGAGTTCACGCCAAGTGGGGGACACACCTGGTGTACCCAGGCGGGTGTCGAACCTCGTTATCCTGGCAAGCCCGCGGCTTCAAGGAGTGGCCGAAGATCCGCTTCGATGGCGGGCTTGGCCCGGCCCTTGAGCTGGGTAAGCGTCCCGCGGACCAAGGAGCTGTAGCTCAACTCCTCGGGCGATTCGCGATAGATCCGCTGGATCATGTGGACGGCGGCAACATCGTTCCGCCTATGGAGATAGCAGCGGGCAGCATCAAGATGAAAGGTAAGCCGCCGTTCTACAGCCGGCGCTTCGTGGACAGCGACCCGCTCCACCAGGTCGAGCGCCTCGCCGGTTCGCCCCAGCTCGGCGGCCGTGGAAACCCGGTGCAGGGAAACGTTCATTGGCCCGAAGACCATACGAAAGTAATTGGTCTCGCCGGTTCTCGCTGCCACCTTGTCCGCCACGCCCAGAAGCTTCTCCGCGTCCCCCGTCTTGTCCTCGCGGGCTGCCTCTGTGGCTCCAAGCAGGTGCAGCCCTCCGAAAACAGCCAACCGCTTCGGGGAAGGAGTGTCCAGTCGCGGCTGCAGCTCCGCGATGGCCTGGCGCACCACGGATCGGGCATGTTCGGTCTTGCCCTGAGCCGAAAGGATCATCGCGAGATTCCAGGCTGCTGCGCCAGCGAGGTCCGGATCGTCGGCCTCGATCGCACACCAGACGGCACGATCGGCCGAGACCATGGACAGCTCGTACTCACCCACTCGCTTGGTCCAGGTCCGGGCGAGTTGGTACAGCTTGGTGGCCAACCGCAGGGCTTGGCGCCGTTCCTGTCCCTCAAGCCGGCTGATCGCGTTCTGAACACGCGCGAGCAATTCAGGAAGCTGCTGCCCAAGGGCGTCATACCGAAATGCCGACGGCGCCTGCCACGTCTGCCAAGCCTGTTCAATCTGACGCGCCAGGTCCGTAAGATCGGGCGCCTCGTCCGTCTCCCGGCCCGCGCCACGACGCATGAGGGCGGCGCACACGGTGTCGGCTGACGGATGGCCGCGGCGCCCGTCTGGCATGAGCGGCAGTGGGACGCCGGTCAGCTCACGTAGGTCCTTGATGCGCAACGCCTGGGCGAAGAGCACAAGCTGCGAGAAGCGGGTGACGAGTCGATCTCCAGACTCGATCTTCTTCATCATGGATAGGGATATACCTACCAAGCCGGCGAGCTCCTCTTGCGTCAGCCCACGACGATTCCGGTAGCTCGCGATCCGCTGCCCGATGGCCCACTCTTGGAACTCCACCGCTTACCACCTAGCGTCGTCGACACTGGACAGGCGTCAAGCCCCACTCTCTTGGTCAGAGGCTACGCCCGCCGTGGAAGACTCAGGCAATGGCTATTCACCCTGCCGAGCGTCGCCTAGTCCTGTGGGACATCGACCACACCTTGATCGAGACGCGCGGAATGGGCACCCAACTGTACCGGGAAGCGTTCGAGACGGTCACGGGACGATCGATCGAGCACGTGGTAGAGCCAACCGGACGGACTGAGCTAGCGATCTTCAGCGAAACCTTGGAGCGACACGGCATCACATCAAGCACCGACCTGGAGAAGCAGTACTCAGCCGAACTTGTCAGGCAGTACGAGACGCACGGCCAGCAGCTGCGCAGCCACGGCCGGAGGCTGCCCGGCGCAGCCGCTGCCCTGGCCGCTGCGGCGGAGCTGCCCGCCCTGGTCTCGACGGTGCTAACCGGCAACCTCCGCGGCGTGGCCGTCGTAAAGCTGCGATCGTTCGGACTGGACGGGCATGTTGACTTCGAGGCGGGAGCCTACGGCGACGACGACCCAGAGCGAGCCAGGCTGGTACCCATCGCTCAAGAACGGGCCGGCACGCGATACGGCACTACCTTCACACGCAGCAACACGATCATCGTGGGCGACACTGCCAACGACGTGCGAGCAGCACATGCGGGCGGGGGGACAATCGTGGCCGTCGCAACGGGCCGCGACACCGAGGAACAGCTTCGTAGTGCCGGAGCAGAAGTTGTGTTGCCGGACCTCACCGATACGGACCGGCTGATGGCTGTGCTAACCGGCAGGCTTGGCCGCCGATCATGATCCGCATCGCGGGCCGATGGTTCGCCGGATCCCACCTGGGGGTACCACGCCGACGAGGGTCAGATCCTCGGCGACGCCGGGCACGTGATGTTCGACCTGGCTATGGCGACGGGTGACGAGACACAGGCCGCCGCTACGATCGGCCGGCTTGAGACGACGTACGCGACGCATCCGCCAGAGGCCGTCCGGTCGAAGGCCATCACCATGATCCGCATCGCCTGCCTCAAAAGCCCTTCATCACGACCTACGACGTGCGATGGATGATGCCGAGAACACCATTATGGACGCTCGGAAGGTGGCTCACATCGCGCTATCGATGACATCCGCCTCCTCGGCACCACACTCGGGCGCCATGTCTGTACCCCAAGCCTCGGGGACCGGGTTCAGTCAGTGCGAACGGAGATCGCTGCTGCGATCGGTGTCGGCGGTTAGAAGCCGGTCCAGCCCTCGGGAGCTGTGCCGTCGCGAAGCGTGGCAATCCGATGTCGTAGCTGGACCTCCCGCTCCGGATGGTCGGCAGCCGACTGCGCCAACCAAGTCGTCATCCGCAGCATCCGGATGCCCCTCAGGACGGACCAAGCGCCACTGGTCCGCACGTCGTAGCCGTAGGCGTCCACGAAGCCGCCGTACTCATCCGCGGAGAACCACCCGCACTCGTGGTACAGCGCCGTGAGGGTCAGATCCCACTCTGGCGGCCCGATCGCCACCGTCTCTAGGTCGACGAAGACCAACCGGCCATCCGCGGTCCGTAGCAGATTGTCCATGTGCGCGTCGCCATGCAGCACAGCCTCACCCAACTCGAACCTGGCCCGGTCCCATTGGGTCGCCAAGTGCTCCCGGTAGGCGGTCAGGAAGGTCCGATCCGTTGCTGACAACGTCACGCCGCCTGCAAGCCGTGCATCGAATCGGGTCATGGCGCACGAGTTCGAGTTGCCCCTGGTCATGGACCACGCGGGCGAGCGCTCCTGCTGCCGGCAGGACAACCACGCCGTTCTCACCAACGCGGAGCACCCACGCTCGATCGGCTGCAAGGCCGCCGTCGCGTGCGGCGTCGATGGCAGCAGTGATCGCCTCGCCCGACCTCACACGATCATCTTGCCGCACGATTGAGAACGACTGCCGGGCGAGCGGATCTGGAATGCGCGGTAGTTGGGGCGGGGCTGTTCGGTTGGGGTCTTGTGTGTGCCGCCGTGGGGATAGAGCGCGCCGGGTACGTGGCGCGGTGATCAGGAAGGCGACCGGGGTCGATGGTGTCGTTACGCCTTGAGTTGATCGTTGTCGCGGTGATGTTGGTCGGAGGGCTGGGTCGGCAGGCAGCTAGCGCTGACACCGCGCGTCCCACACCATCGCGTACGTGGGCGGGGGTGAGTGTACGGACCGCAGCCGATTCGATCTTGGCCGGGTGGCGCGGCCTTTCATATGCAGAATATAGCCACGCCGCCATCACCAACGCCAAAACATGCCGATGAGCGGATACCGCCATGGCCGTTCAGGCATGCCACTCCGACACCGTTGCTGTTTTGATAGACGCCACCGTAGCGTAAGGGCGCACGATTGGAGTCCTGAAGTTCGATGTCTAGGTTCAGGCGGCTCTTCGGCTCCGGAAGTGAGCGCGAGGACAAATCGGTGGTTCCGACAGGCACCGAACACGACTATCGGCCGCACCACTGTAGTCGCAGCCATGATTGGGCAGTGCAAGGCACCGGGGTCGCCAGCGGCACGCGAGTCACGATGCGGATTGAGGCGTGGGGCGCCCGGTTTCGCGTGGGCGACAGGATCGTCATCGGCTCTCCCGCTGAGACATGGTGGATCGTCGGGGTCACCAAGGATGGGAATACATGGTTCCCCGACCGAGCACTCCTCGAGCTGGCCGACACCCTCGAACAAAGCTAAGCTACGAAAGCTCCGCGTAGTTCGTGCTGATGTTGGCATACGACCGACCGGATCTGCCGAAGACAGCGTATCTAGGGCGCCCTGTTATCGCAGGTCAAGAAGGTTTGAGAGTTCCGTGGGAGAGGTGGTGTAGGCGACATTCGGAATGTTCGCAAGGTGACCGTCCACCGTGGTGAGGCTTCGTTGAGAGCTGTAGAAGACTACCCGCGTCTGGTCGCCGTCGTCTCTGAGCTGTCTCACTAGGTCAAGTCCCGCTTTAGGGTTGTAGGCGCCGTTCTCGATTCGCCCCATGTCCGAGACGATCACAGCAACCGGTCCCTCGAGGCCGAGCATCTGCCGGGCCTTTGCCGTGGATTCAGCCTGTATGACGGCGTAGCCGGTTTCGCTAACACGAGCTCTTTCGAAAAGGTTGGCATCTGGTCGATCATCCACCCATAGGACCTTTCTCGGGGCCCGGGTCTGCGGTGTTTGCGTTCTTTCTTGGGCGCTTGGGGTATCCGCCGCGCTTTCGAGTTGGTTGACCCGGTCCTGGAGGTCCTCTATAAGCTTCCGAACCTCATCCGAAACCCGCTGCACACTGATCCTACTGCCAGATACCTCGATTTCTACCGTATGACTGTCCTTGATCATCCGGCGTGCCACCGGCAGAAGGGCAAATACAACGACGGCGACGACGATCGGCCACAGCAGCGTTGCAACGGCCTTGATCACCTCAACGGCTTGCACGAGTACCCCTGAGCGATTGGGAGTCGGCCTGAATAGAGACGGGAGCGTAACCCACGCGCGCGACGTTGTCGACGATCGGGTTTTCGTCTATAGCCGCCACTCGGCGGTGGTCCCGTCGTAGCCTGTTGGAGCCGGTGGTGGCTGATCGGGTGGGGTAAAGGGTCCATCGACCCGGGGGCTTGACCCTGATCTTGGACACGGGGTTATGCGGCTGATGCCAGGGTAGTTGATGTTGGTCGGAGTGTCTTCTCGTAGGCGATCGGGGATCGTTGTCCGAGCCGGGAGTGGCGGCGGACGGTGTTGTAGCGGTGCAGCCAGCGGAATGCGGTCAGGCGTCCCTCTCGTTCGTCGGTGAAGGCGCGGCGGCCTTGCAGGGTCTCGCGTTTGAAGGTGGCGTTGAAGGATTCGGCGGCGGCGTTGTCCGCGGAGCTGCCGACCGCGCTCATCGACTGGCGAACGCCGGCGGCACGGCAGGCGGCGGCGAACGCTCGGGAGGTGTACTGGGCGCCGTGGTCGGTGTGCAGGATCGCCCCGGCCAGGCTGCCCCGGGTGCGCTGTGCGGCGGCCAGGGCGTCCAGGACGAGGTCGGTGCGCATGTGGTCGGCGATCGCCCAGCCGGCCAGCCGGCGCGAGTGCAGGTCCAGCACGGTGGCCAGGTAAAGAAATCCGCGCTCGCCGACGGGCAGGTACGTGATGTCACCGACATAGCGCAGGTTCGGCGCTGGTGCGGTGAAGTCCCGGCCGATCAGGTCCGGCGCCTTCGCCGCGGCCGGGTCCGGGATCGTGGTGCGCTGCCGGCGACGCAGTCGCAGTCCTTGCAGGCCGATCCCGCGCATCACCCGGGCGATGCGCTTGTGGTTGACCCGCTCGCCGCGGTCGCGTAGCTCGGCGGTGATCCGCGGCACGCCGTAGGTGCCGTCGAAGTCGGCGTGCACGGTCCGGATCCGGGCCGCCAGGGCGGCGTCGTCGGCCTTACGGGCCGCCCGAGCCGCCGCGGTGGCCTTCCAGTGGTAGAAGCTGGACCGGGCCACGCCCAGGACCCGGCACAACCGCTTCACGCCGAAGCGCTGCTGGTGGTCCTCGACGAACTGGAAGCGGTTCACCAGCGCGTCTCCCCGGCGAAATACCGGGCCGCCTTACGCAGGATGTCGCGTTCCTCCTCCAGTTCCCGCACACGGCGACGCAACTGCGCGTTCTCCGCCTCCACCGACCCAGCCGGCGCCGGCGCGGCTTCCGGCCGGATCACCGCCGGGCCGCTGCGCCGCCCATCCGCTAGCCGAATCCAGTTACGGAGCGTCTCCGGGTTCACGCCCAGGTCGTCGGCGACCGACTTGATCGTCGCGTCCGGCCGGGACCGGTACAACGCCACCGCGTCGGCCTTGAACTCGGGCGGGTAGTGCTTCATCACCATCTGTCAGGGACTCCTGTCCACCTGGACCATCAAGATCCAAGTCTCAGGTGTCCAAGATCAGGGGGCAACTCCCCTGAGCTTCCCCGGTTCTCCGGACACCTGAGGTGAGGTGGACGGCGGCTTCCAGGAAGGATGTCGTCTCATGCCTGCCCCACACCCTGCAGAGTTCCGCCAGCGAGCCGTGCAGTTGGCCCGGACCGGCGACAAACCGGTCGCGATGTTGGCGAAGGATTTGGGTATCAGCGAGTCGTGTCTGCGTAACTGGATGGCCCAGGCCGACGTCGACGACGCCGGCGGCGGCGGTGCGGGTCGGTTGAGCAGTGCGGAGAAGAAGGAGTTGGCCGAGCTGCGCCGCCGTAACCGGCAGCTTGAGGTGGAGAATGAGATTCTCAAGCGGGCGGCTGCTTACTTCGCCCGGGAGAATGTGCTCCCAAAGTAGCGTTCGGGTTGGTCCGAGAACTCGCCGATGACGGCATCGACGTCGCGGTGGCCTGCCGAGTGCTGGGTGTGTCCCGCTCCGGATTTTACGAATGGAAGGATCGGCCGGTATCGGCGCGGGAGCAGGAGAACGAGATGCTGCTGCGGTACATCGAGAAAATCCACGCTGATCCGCGGAAGAAAACGTACGGGTCGCCCCGGGTACACGCTGAGTTGACCCTCGGCGTGGGCCTGCACGTGAATGAGAAACGGGTGGCCCGGCTGATGCGGTCGGCGGGCATCCAGGGCCTGTACTACCGGCGCCGGTCCTGGTGCACCGTCCGTGACCCGCAGGCCACGCCGTCGGCGGACCTGGTCAACCGACAGTTCGATGTGGACGCGCCGAACCGGTTGTGGCTGACCGACATCACCGAACACCCTACCGAGGAGGGCAAGCTGTACTGCGCCGCGGTCATGGACGCCTACAGTCGGCGGATCATCGGCTACTCCATGGCCGATCATCTTCGTACCGAGCTGGTCCTGGACGCGTTGTCGATGGCGATCGTCCGCCGCCCACCAGCCCGGCAGGAAACGATTCTGCATTCCGATCACGGCACCCAATACACATCATGGGACTTCGGTCAGCGTCTGCGGAAAACCGGTCTGCTCGGCTCGATGGGTACCGTCGGCGACTGCTACGACAACGCCATGATGGAATCCTTCTGGGGAACTCTACAACTAGAGGTACTCGACCGCAAGAAATGGAAGACCCGCGACGAGCTTGCCAACGCTATCTTCGAATGGATAGAATGCTGGTACAACCCGGTAAGACGCCATTCCAGCCTCGGAATGCGCAGTCCCATCGAGTTCGAGAAACTCCACACCCCGTCTGATCACGACCGTTGACCCCACACCTCGGGTGTCCGGCCTACGGGGGGAAGCTCACCCGGTCCTTTGTGGCGCATAGGCCCTGTCGGATGGCCGAACGAGGTGGTTGCCTCATTTGACGTTTGGTGGATAGGCCTGGACAGGGAGCGGTGATGGTGGCGGCCGGGCCGGGGCGGTCAGGGTGGCGGCAGCGTTGGGCTGACCGGCAGAACGAGCAGCGTCGGCGGGCTTTCGAGGCCGCCTTCGGGGCATGGCAGCGAGACGGCGACGAGGCCCGACGGATGCTGACCGCGGCGCAGACGTTCGCGGGTCTGCCCGCAGATGCGGTGCCACCGTATGTCGATCTTGGCCGTGCTGAGGTCGCGTTCCTTGTCCTGCCCGGTGCGGCCATTGTGGAGTTGCCGGACCAGCCAGCGTTGCCGGCGCCGGGGTATACAGGCTTCTCGGCGTACCCGCAGCCGGCCGGCCCACCATTCGCCGGCCCGCGCATCGACGCGGGGACGGCGGTGGTGACCAATCGGCGAGTCGTGCTGTACGGCAACCGGCGGCGGGAGTGGCTGTACGCCAAGCTCGTCGGGTTCGCCCACCTGCCCGACAACCGGACCACGTTGATGCGAGTATCCAACCGCGTACGGGCCTCGGGCCTGTGCGTAGAGCCTGCGACGGCGGCCAGCTTCCGGTTCAACCTCTCGCTCGCCCTGGCCGAGTCCACCAACGACCGGGCGGGTTTCGTTGCCCATCTTGAGCAGCAGATCAGCGAACATCAGCGGTACCGCCCGCAACCGCCGCCGGTCGCCATGGAGCAGCAGGCCCCGATGACTGCCCGTTTGGGCCCCGGCGTCCTCGTCGCCGCCGCGGTCACCGCGATCTTGCTGCTGTGCGGCATCGCAGTAGCCCTCGCACCGCCGTCGCCGCAGACATCCGACACGCCCCAAGCCGATAGCACCACCACAACTGGACGGGTGAGTTCCGCGCTGCCCACCTCCACGCCGGCTGCCCCACCGACGAGTCCGCCGCCGGTCACTGCGCCAACCACGCCGCCCCGACAGCCACCCCGCCTGTGCCGTCCCGCACGCCCACAGCCAAGCCGGCCCGAAGCGCACCCGTTCCTCCCCTACGCCCAAGGCTGTCAGCCTGTGCGGGCTCCCAGCAACCCGTACGGCTACAACTACTGCAGCCGAGGATCACGGATCACCGACCCCAAGCCAGACATCTGTTCCTACTTCGACTGCATCGACAACTTCTGGAACGGCAAGGGATACATGATCGAATGCGACGACGGCATGGTCAGCATGTCCGGGGGCCGGCAGGGATCATGCTCCTACCACGGCGGCAACAACCGCACCGTCTACGACGGATAACGCAGTCAACCCGGACATGTTCGTGACACCAGAAACAACCTCCGCCGGACCGCAGACTCGCCGCCCCAACGGCCCCGGACCCGGATGGCCAACGTGACTGAGATCCCCGTTCCCCACGACGCGGCGGCCGGTATCCGGGACCGAACTTGCCTCATCCACCAGAAGATCACGATCGAGCCCAGCTGGTGGGCCGCGAAACTGGCCCAGTACAACGCGCCAGGTGGCCCACTGCAGCACACCGACAGGCACCTCACACGCGCAAACGTCTGGACCCACACGCGCGGCGCGGCAAACGACGAGCTCGTCGCGGCGCGGCTCTTGTGGCACGCCCTGGCCTGGGGCACCGGGACCAGACCGCGGCACTGCAGGCGGCGAATCCGCTCGGTAGCCGCGGACCCCGCAGCGACCCTCGCCACCCTGCAAAGAGCAGCCGCGCTGGCAGCAACCGACCCCGAAGCCGCCTACGCCCAACTCCACCCACACCGCCACCGCTCAAGAATCCGCGGCCTAGGACCGGCGTTCGGCACCAAGTTCCTCTACTTCGCCGGCGGCGGCAACCCCGACCACCCCTGCCTCATCCTGGACGCGCGGGTCGCCACCGCACTGCGCCGCCGCGGCTGGAAGACCATCCCGAACGGCGGCTGGGGCCCAGACACGTACGCCCGCTATTGCAACCTCGCCGCGAACTGGGCCACCGAGCTAACCACGACAGCACAAACGACGACCCCGACCAGGTCGAGTACTGGCTATTCAACACGGACCGAGGTTCGGCGCAGTTACCACAGACCCCTGGACAGGTCCGATAGAAAACGCGAACACGTACGTAAGTCCACCAGGCCGCCGCCTGGCGGGTTCGCGGATCTGCCGAGATGAGTACGTCCAATCCTGCTGTGTAAGTATCGCGGCATCAGATGGGTGGCGGTTCCTGGACCGGGTTATCGGTGACCGCAGCCGCGGTCCGAATGCCGCGGGAACTGGCGGTGGCGTCGAGCACGGTCATAAAGAACAATGCTGCACTCATGTGCGGGAGCATTCTAATTATCTGCAGTCCCGCGTTTGCAGCCAAGCGCTTAGTGAACGGCCTGGTATGCCCGGGTCAACCGGCACCTCCACAGCGAGCGGCGCACGTCTGCGCTACGACGGACCTGGTAGGAAAGCTCGACCGTCATCCAGACTAGTCTCGCCGCCTATGCGGCATCGCGGTCTAGCAGCGAATCACGACTCCGTCGATAACACTCCGGTGCCAGGCTGGCGAACTGCCATGATCAGAGGCGGGGCGTTGAGACCAAATCGTGGCGAACCCGGTTGGATCAGGCCAACGGTCGTGAATGAGGTCTCACAGAGAGCTAGAGGTCCGATCCCCTGAGTTAGCTCAAGTATCTGGGTCAGTAACGCCGTCAAGAGGCCACCAACGAGGTCGTGACGTCTTTTCCGTCTGGAATTGGATCAACGCGGCATGGGCTAGGCGGGCCTTGGCATCTCCGCCTACGCTGCATGTCGGCTGTCGAACTCCCGGGATGGCCATGTAGTGCAAGATCATGAGTGTATCGGGATGAAGACGTCTGAGGGATGCCGCTTTGGAGAAGTTGACCAACCTACTTAAAGGCACGAACCTTGACCTGGCAGAACTACTGGTGGCCTTGGCGAGCTTGGTCGTCGCCGTGGGGGTTGCGGTTAAGATCAGTGCTCGGCTGCGACGGCTACTCAGCCACCTCTGGCGGTCTCTGCTTTACACGACGGGAAGCTTCGATCGTCGATACCAAAAGTGGTTTGTTCGCGAATATGCAAAAACAGAGAATATCTACCTAAATCAGGTCGAGACGCTCGATCTTGCCTCGACCTACGTTCCGCTAACGGTAACTTCCGACGAAGGCCAGAGTAACGCTGAATTATTGGGCACGGACGTCCTAGGAAGCGGCCGCAACAGGCTCATCATCCTGGGTGATCCGGGATCCGGAAAATCGACTCTACTCCGGGCATATGCTGTTGGCATTACGAAGAGGACATGGAGGACCCTGTTGCTCGGAGCCGATCGGCGGCCTAGAGGAAAAGAAGTTCCCTTTTTGATCCCGCTTCGTAGGCTGCGACCAGAAACTGGTTCAAACGCAATTGAACGACAAATGCGTCGGATTCTCGTGAATGCAGGAATAACCCGGGCGTCGGAGTGGTACCTACGGCGTCTCCTTAAAGATCGTCGGTGTCTCATTCTGCTCGATGGTTTAGATGAGATTGCGAGAGATCGATACCGATGGGTTGTTGAGAGTGTAGGGTCCTTTATCAACGGCGACGACACTGCGCTTCCGACGGCGAACGGGAGAATGGCCCTTACATGCCGGCATCAGAACTTTCTCAAGTTGCGCGACGACTGGATGCCGTGGTTTAGTGAGGAAGCCTTCACCTTGGCGCCATTTCGCGACGAGGATATGCAGCGATACGTCACCAAGCGAAGGAGTGCATTCCGAAAGCCGAAGTCTTCTGCAAAGTTTATTGCCGACCTTCGAGCCTCCGGAAACTTCGACTTGTATCGGAGCCCTCTGATTCTCGCGATGTCAGTCGGACTATATGCCCGCGAGCCCGATTTTGTGATCCCTTCATCTGTCCCGGTACTGTATGATTCGATGATATCGGAGATGCTTAGGCGTCGAGCGTCCGATAGTTCCCCTGTAAGCCAGTCGCTTAAGTTCCAGGCGAAAGATAAACGTCGCGTCCTTCGCGAGGTCGCATTCGCCTCCACCGTCAGTTCGGATCAGTTTGAATCCTTTACTCGAAGGGCCCTCGTAGATCACACGGACTTCTTAGCCCCGGAGCTAACCTCAGTTGCCAGAAATCAAGTAGATGATTTCGTTGACGAGATAGTATCCAAGGCGGGCTTGGTATTTGAAGCGTCTGAGGATGGTCTGCTGGCATTCAGCCACCGGTCAATACACGAATTCTTCGTTGCGGAGCAGCTTCTTCGCATGGAGGAGGAGTCGCTTCCTCTGATCGGAGAAAAGGCGGCACACGACGCTTGGCGTCAGTCGCTGATGTTTGTCGCCGCAGGAGCGCAGAACACAGACAAAGTACTACTCCAGATCTTCGGATCAAGCCCAGAACTTGCCGGCTACGCTCTCGCTGGAGCGCGAGCCAGCAAGCGGGTAGCGGATGAGATACTTGAGACCCTTGCCGACCAGGTTGCTTCGGCGGGGCAAGCGACCGTCCTCGTGCCCGCTCTTCTTGCGGCCACTCGATCGCCCGAGGTCGAGACCAGAGACACGGCAATACAGCTTATTAAGGGTCTCCTCGAAGTAAGTTCACAAAAGGATCTTGTCGCAATGTTCGGCGGAGACATATATGGCGTTTTGCAGGTACTAGGGGATGTTGCCAACAGCAATTCGCCCCGTGTCGTCGCGCTAGCTTCCACGCTCATGACTGCCGTACCTAACAATCGCAGGCTAGTCGGACCTCTTTGGCGTTGTCTTAATACGTACGGCATAGAGGACGAGCCTGAATGCAAATTGTTTGTCTCCAGACTGCTGAATCTAGCGATGGATTCGAGGTACTTTACCGAACTCCAGAACCAGCCGTCATTGGGAACCCTGGAGTTCGGCCGCGGAGTTCGCGAAGAAGCATATCCGTTCAAGCGTGGCGTTCCCATCACCTCAAACTTGGTTACATTACTATGCCTGGCCGACGCCCTCTCGGTAGAACCTCTCGGTTCGAATGGGTCTCCGTTCCTTATTGCCAAGAGAGCGAATCTGAAGGCATTTAAGAAGCTTGAGCGAGACAAGCGATTCTCGCTTCGGATTCCGATTACGATCCCTCAGTGGTTTCTAGTAGCTCTTGGGACCATCGCTTCGCTAGGCGCGGTCACGTGGCTTGCACTTACCTTGTATGCCAGTCCACGAACATTGTCTAAGTCGTACGAGACTTACGACTTTGGCCTTCTTGTGCTTGCCATCATCATCGGCTCCATTCCATACCAAATAGTAAAGGTCGAACAGGCTCCCCCGGAGCAAGGTACGCGACGGTACGAATTGGGCTGCTTTACTGTGATCTTTTATCCCGTGCCCCGGTGGCCATCACCATTGCTATCCAGGTCATGGTCGGATCGGTGGTGCTGGGGATTATTCTCGCAGCCGCCGCCAATTTCGTGTTCTTTTTCCTTCCGCTGGCCCGAGTTGCACCTCTGAGTCGAACGTTCTACATTCCGAGGCTTAACCCATTTCTCAATGTCTATTCGGCGTCGACGTCACGTCATTGGGTTACTAGATCGAACTGATTCTGTGATGACACTGCTTGGCGTAGGTATCTGCGGTCCAGGAATCGTCTCGACGCACTGTCATGCCGCCGATAATGCGCGACCCGGCCGCTGCCGGTCCCCTACCCGCGCCCTGGAGATAAACGTCGATGCCTCCGCAGGCTGGCGGACTACAGGCTGCTGCGGGCTGCTGGGGTCGCCTGCGGGCAGGCTCGGCAGTCCACTTAGACGTGTCACATTCGGGACTTCGGCTTACCGGTGCCGGCCGCGCTGTGCCGGCCACGGCGCGAGGGCCGGCGCGGCCTGCTGCGTCGGCTGGTGGCTCGGCGGGCGGGCGTCCAGTGGCCCGGCAGGCAACTGGTAGGCGCGTAGCCGGCCGATCGCGTGCCGGGCGGCCTGGGCCTGGTGCAGCTGTTCCTGTGCCTCGCGCAGGTCGGCCAGGGTCTCCGCGAACGCGGCGACGGCGTGGAGGAACTGGAGGGCGGCGATGGTGTCCTGGTCCCGGGACAGCGTGCCCCAGATGGCGATGAGCCGGGCCATCGCTCGCAGGTGTCCTGCCTGTGAGACCCGGCGGGCCGGAACCCGGCCGCGCAGGTCGTGGGCGGCCCGGTCGAACCACTGCGCAGCGTCGGTCAGCGGGCCACCGGTCCGGCCCTCCCACGCCCGCGCCGTCGCGTTGAGCAGGTCGGCAGCGGCGTAGCCGATAGCGGAGGCGACCCCGGGACTCGGCGCGACGCGCATCGCAGCAATCGCCTCCCGCACCATCTCGGCCGCCCGTCGGGACATCTCCGGCGGGATCATCCCGATGCCGGCCAACCGGGCCGCGTTCGTCCGGCCTGGCGGTGGTGTCCCGGTCCACCGGGACCGCAGCTGCGGCAACGTCAGATCGGGAGCGAGGCGGCCCCCGCCGTACCACACGATGTTCCCGGCCGTGGTGGTGTGCCCGTCCAAGCCGACCGCGTACCCGGTCACCTCGCCCGGGTTCCGGGCGGAGTACCGGGGCTTTACCCGCACGCCCGCATGGTTGAGTCGGGCGAAGAAGTCCGCCTCATCGGTGGCGATGGCGGCCACCTCACGGACCCGGCGGCGCAGGTCGTCACGCGGCGCCACCGTCCGCCTGCCAGCCTTCGCGCTGCCCGTCTTGGCGTGCAGGCGGGCGGCCTTGTTCAGCTCGGCCGGGGTCGGCCACCGGCGCGACCCGTGCCCGGCCGGTGCAACCCGGTACAGCCCATACCGCTCCTCCAGGTCCCGACAGGCCGCCTGGGCCTTGCGGTAGTCGTACGAGGTCCACGCGGTACGCCGGTCCTGCCGGACCCTGGTCGCCACCAGGTGGATGTGATCGGCGGCATGACGCACGGCGACCCAGCGGACCGCGCGAGCATCGCCATGCGGCGCCAACCCGACGGCGGCCATCACCTCGGCGGCGATGTGCGCCCACTGCTCGTCGCTCAGTAACCGATCGGTGGGGTGGGTGCGGATCGAACAGTGCCACACCGGCTTGGCCGGTGGCTTGCGCCCGACACTGACCGGCTGCTCCAACAGCTCCGCCAGCCGGCGCACATCCCGGCGGCCGTTGGCATCGGTGGGTGGCTCCAGTTCGGTGAGGTTGCCCGCGTCCGCCCATGCGGCGACCAGGCGGGCGTGACTGTGTTCCTCCCGCTTGCCCGGCCCGAACAAGTAGCGCAGTAGCCCGCCCACGTTGGTGCCGCGCGGGTGGACCGCGGGAATCATCGCACCCGCCGGTGCACCCGCGAGATCACCTCGTCCAACACGGCGACCGTCCGGGCGCACATCGCGACCACCGTGGATAGCCACACCGGAACCTCGCCCGTTCTGTGCAGCGCCGTGACGGCCTGGTTCAGGTTACCGCCGACCCGATTCACGGCGGAGCGGGCGTCGAACAGCTCGGATTGCAACACCGACAGCGCCTCCAACTCCAGGCTGGCCGGTGCGGTCGGGCTCGTTTCGCCGCGCGCGGCTGCGAGGGCCGCCTGGGCGCAGAAACCGGTCGGGGTAAACCCGGCCCGCTCGGCGGCTGCCACCACCTCCGCGTACTCGGCGGGAGTGAAACTCGGGTTGATCCGCCGGTTCCGGCCCGGGAACACATGCCGTCGCACACGCCCAGCGCGCGGGCGCGGGCCGCTGGCCCGCTGCTCGTGCCCCTGGCCGTCCACGACCGACCATCCCTCCCCACGACGTGCCTCGCCGTTCGGGGAAAGCGTGGCGCGGGACCGTTGCCAGGAGCGCTACGGGTCTTGGCCCCGGCCGCGTCAGCGGCCTGGTAACGCATGTGCTGACCGCGCTCGGTCAGCACATGTGTTACACACCTAGGCAGCTTGCTCACCCAAGATGATCTTCATGCGAGGCGCTACGGGCGCCACCTCTACGCGGACGGGACAACCACCGCAGATGGCCTGGCGGCGCCCAGAAGTGGTGGCGGGATGGTGAGCGTCGGAGTGGCGTGGCGGGGTGAGCGCCTTCACCCGCTCAGCCTCGCTCATCGACCCCGCCGTACCGCTCACTGAGCGCTCATCGCTCAGCGATGAGCGCCGGATGTGAGCGCGTCAGTCTGGCCCGCGCGAGCGGGGTCTGGGTTTCGGGCTACCGGCTGCGGATTCCCCTACCCGTGCGGCGTTTCCGCCGGCGGCCGGGGCGCCAGTGCGCGCGCAGGCGCCCGCAAAAGAGCGGCCATGCCAGCTTCCTCGTTCCGCTTCCGCTTCCGCCGCGCCGGCGTAGCGGAGGCGGAAGCAGCCAGATGCGAGCGGAGGTGGAAGCGGAAGGAAGCGATGCGACACAACGCTGAGTCCTGGCAGCGGCTGGCAGCGCCGTCTGGAACGGCGCGCTGCCAGCTGCGAGATTCGCAGCGGTCTTGGCAACCCCGTAACGCACTCGCCAACCCGTACGTCAACGGTCGCGCTAACGCTGGCGCTACCCGTAGCGCTGGCGCTAACCCCGTAGCGCTTGACAAAGGCCGACAGGACAGAGCCGCACGGACGTGCCAACTTTCCCGATGCCACCTGACGGCCCGTTGCTACCCATGGGAGCTGGTGCTGGCGGATCCACCGCCGGCAGCGGCTGGCAGCGGTGCCGCTAACCCCCGCGCGTCATCATCGGTCCCAAAAGCCTGTCCGGACTGCGCCTTGACCCGAGCGCAGGACCGGGGGAACGGCGACGAGCAGGAGGCAGCCGTGAGCAAGCGCGTACCGACTCCCGACGAGATCCGGGCCTGGCCAGCAACGGTGGACGTCCCAACCGCCGGTCGCGCCTTCGGCGTCGGCCGCGACGAGTCCTACCGCCTTGCTCGCGAGGGGCATTTCCCGGTACCGGTCCTGCGCCTCGGGCGATACCTGCGCGTCACGCGCGCCGCTGTGCTGGAAGCGCTCGGCATCGCCGACCCGGCGACGACGCATCATCGTCTTTCTTGAGCAACTAGTGAGTCCACAGTGGACGTCGGGAACATACGATAGGGTCATAGTGGCGAATCTATTGCGCTCCTATTCTGTCACTGCTTACGCTATATTCAGCCGTAACGATGATAGAGGACTACACATGCCCAACCCGGCCCGCCGCCTCGGCGCGATCTCCTCGACCCACACTGACCCGGACGGGCACCGATGGCACCTGACCGTGCACTGGGCGGACGTGGGCGGCACGGCAACCCCGGTTGGCCTGGACCTGCACGCGTTCACCGACGACGGGCGAGCGCGTGTACGGCCGACCGGCGGCGTGGTGACCGCTGCCGTCCTCCGCTCCCTGCGGGTCGCGGAGGTTGTCGAGGCGACCCGGCGCCAGGGCGCATGGACTGTGCCGGCCGCCAAGAGAACGACAAGGGCACCCAGAAGCACGAGCGGATACCCACCGAAGCGGCCCGGCCGCCCGGCAGAGCGGGGTGACGACTTCATCGCGACTGTCGCCACTCTCTACAAAGAAGCGAAGGCACAAGGAGGTGAGCCGGCACGTAAACCGTGGCTGTACGTCACCACGCAACTCAAGGCCCGAGGCTTCGGCGATGTCACCGACGGCCAGTTGAGGAACTGGTCGCGACGGGCCAGGAATCTCGGCCTGATACCCCTGAGGGAGAGGAAGTGAACCGGAAATCACCGAAGTACGGCAAGGGCGTCTTCCAGCGTTGTGACGCCGATTGCCCACCCCAAGGCAAGGTTTGCAAGACGCACACATGGGCGTACCTTGTGGAGCTGCCAACGGGCCCCAGCGGCAAGCGTCGGCAGTGGACCAAGGGCGGCTTCCGTAGCGCCAAGGCCGCAGCCGAGGCCCGTGCCGAAATCCTCGCCGCCGAGCAGGCAGGAACACTGCCCACCGACGGCAAGCAAACCGTCGGCGCATGGCTCACCGAGTGGCTGGACGGCAAGGTCGGCGCCGAGTCCATCCGTGCCACGACGGAGGTCGGCTACCGGGGTCATGTCGAGAACTACTTGGTGCCATACCTCGGCCACCTGCGCCTGATCGACCTCCGCCCGCACCACGTCACCAAGATGCTCATCGACATCCGGCGCGAGCACGACGAGCGCATAGCCGAAGCGAAGGAGACCAACGAGCGTCTACAGAAGGAGGCGGACGAAGTCAATGCCGAGCGCCAAGCGGCCGGCAAACGACCGATCAAGCCCAGGCGCGTCGCTGTCCCGCGCCCCTTCAGTCCCGCTACGGCACAACGGGTCAGGGCCACGCTCCGGAGTGCCATCAACGCAGCCCTCCGGTCCGGTGAGGTCTCGCGCAATGTGGCTGCTCTGGCCGAGGTCGCCTCGGCGAGCAGGCCGCGGGTGAAGGTCTGGGAGCCCGAGCAGCTCGGAGAGTTCCTCGATGCCATCGCCGGCGACGGTGAGCGGCTGTACCCGATGCTGCACCTGGCCGCGTTCGCCGGGCTGCGGCGGGGCGAGCTCTGCGGGCTGCGCTGGTGCGACGTCGATCTGGACGCCCGCACCGTCGACGTGGCCTGGCAACGCACCTCCGCCCGGCACAAGGTGGTGGAGTCCAGGCCGAAGACCGACGGGTCGGAGTCGATGGTCGACATCGACGAGGGCACGGCCGAGGTCCTCCGGGCCTGGCGCAAACAGCAGATCCAGGAACGGCTCGCCTGGGGGCCGGCATGGCAGGACACCGGACTGGTCTTCACCCGTGAGGACGGGTCCGGCGTGCATCCGGACTTCGTGACGTACCGGTTCGAGAAGCTCGTCGCCCGCCACGGGCTGCCGCGGATCTCCCTGCACAAGCTGCGTCACCTCGCGGCCAGCCTCCAGCTCGCCGCCGGCGTAGATATCGCGATCGTCAGCAAGCGCCTCCGGCACAGCTCGATCAAGATCACAAACGACACCTATGGCCACCTGATCGGGACGGTCGGGCGGGACGCTGCCGAGGCAGCCGCTGCCCTCGTGCCGCTCCGGCACAGAGCCAAGACGGCATAGCGAAGCAAGATCCCTAGCAATTCCCTAGCAAGCCAGGTCCCGAGCAGATCAACTGGATCGCCAGGCCGGACATAATCCCAGCTCAGTACGCGTGGGGCGGGCGGGACTCGAACCCGCGACCGAGGGATTATGAGTCCCCTGCTCTAACCGGCTGAGCTACCGCCCCGGCGCGGGGATCGTATCCCGCAGCCTCGCGCTCCGGCCACCAACCCGCCCGGGGCTCATGAGAAGGAGCTCCCCCATTTGGACTCGAACCAAAAACCTGCCGGTTAACAGCCGGCTGCTCTGCCAATTGAGCTATGGGGGATCGCTGGCTGGCCCCGGATCGCTCCGGTGCCGTGCGACTGCACAAGAGTACAGGACACCCCCCACGTCGGGGCCACAGGGTTACTCCAGACACGCCCTCGTGTCGATCAGGGGATTCGCCGCCGATCAAGGGCAAATGGTCGTGGTTCAGAGATCCAACCACGGCCGTTTGCCCTTGATCGACGCGGAGGTCCTTGATCGACGCGCCACCAGACGGGAGGCGGCGAGCGCGGCGGGAGGCGGCGAGCGCGGCCGGCGGGAGGCGGAGGCCGAGCGGCAGGCGCGGTGGTCAGGTGGAAAAGCGGACATTCCGCCGGTCCGGGCCCAAGCGTGCATGAGTGCGAGGCAGGATGGGTAGGTAGGCAGGCTATAGAGCACACAGGCGCGACACCGCGTCAGGTAGGAGGGAGCCGCTATGCGCGGAAAGCTGTGGTTCATCGGCGGGCTCGCTGCGGGCTTCGTCCTGGGTGCCCGCGCCGGCCGGGAGAAGTACGAAGAGCTGGTGAAGGGGGCCCGCAAGGCGTGGGACCACCCCACCGTTCAGGAGGCGGCCGGCGTCGCCCAGGCGCAGGCCAACCGCCTCTACACGGAGGGCAAGGAACGGCTGTCCCACACCAAGGTCGGTGAGAAGATCGCCGGCACGCCGTCGGACAAGGCGGTCGCGGCCTCGACCTCCTCGCCGTCCAGCAGCGCCAACAACGCCAACCTCTAGATCGACGGCAAAGGGCGTCCCCCGAGCATCGGGGGACGCCCTTTCGCGAGGTCAGGACAGACTGGAGAACGAGGTCAGGACTGGCTGGAGAACGCGGCGTCGAACGCGGCCGTCGGGGCGTCGAACGCCAGCCGGCGCACGAATTGCAACGCCTCGGGCGCGCCGACGAGCCGGTCCATGCCGGCGTCCTCCCACTCGATGGAGATCGGTCCCTCGTACCCGATGGCGTTGAGCGCCCTGAAGCAGTCCTCCCACGGCACGTCGCCGTGCCCGGTGGAGACGAAGTCCCAGCCCCGCCGCAGGTCGGCCCACGGCAGGTGGGACGAGAGCCGGCCGCGCCGGCCGTCCCCGGTGCGCACCTTGGCGTCCTTGCAGTCCACGTGGTAGATCCGGTCGGCGAAGTCGAGGATGAAGTTGACCGGGTCCAGCTCCTGCCAGACGAAGTGCGACGGGTCCCAGTTCAGCCCGAACGCCGGCCGCCGCCCGATCGCGTCCAGCGCGCGAACGGTGGTCCAGTAGTCGTACGCGATCTCGCTGGGATGGACCTCGTGCGCGAAGCGGACGCCGACCTCGTCGAAGACGTCCAGGATCGGGTTCCACCGGGCGGCGAAGTCCGCGTACCCCTTTTCGATCATGGATGGCGGCACCGGCGGGAACATGGCCAGCGTGTGCCAGATCGACGACCCGGTGAACCCCACGACGGTGCGGACGCCGAGCTTGGCCGCCGCGCGGGCGGTGTCGGCCATCTCGGCGGCGGCCCGCTGCCGTACGCCCTCCGGCGAGCCGTCCCCCCAGATCCGGGCCGGCAGGATGTCCTGGTGCCGCTCGTCGATCGGATGGTCGCAGACGGCCTGCCCGACGAGGTGGTTGGAGATCGCCCAGACGCCCAGGTTGTACTTGGCGAGGGTCTCCCGCTTGCGCTCGACGTACCCGTCGTCGGCCAGGGCCTTGTCGACCTCGAAGTGGTCGCCCCAGCAGGCGATCTCCAAACCGTCGTAGCCCCACTCGGAGGCCAGCCGGCACATCTCCTCGAACGGCAGGTCGGCCCACTGGCCGGTGAACAGCGTGATCGGTCGGGCCATGTCCCTAACTCTCCTTGGGGAGCGCGGTGGACGGCGCGAGGGAGACCGGTCCGGTACGGGTGCACGGCGCCGCCTGGACGGCGGGGCGACTGCGAACCCGGGCGGGTTGCGCCTCCCGCCCGGGCGTCCACCGCGCCCGGCCAACGCCAGGTCCAACTCTAAACCCAAAACTCACGCGTCGCGGTGCCGCAGGGCATACGCGGCGGCTCCGAGCAGTACGACCAGGTAGCCGGCGAACACGGCCAGCCCGGCCCACGGCGACAGCACGTCCGACCCGGGGGCCACGGTCATGAACGACTCACCCGCGGTCGACGGCATGTACGGCAGGATGTACTTCTCCCAGCTGTCCGGCAGGAGCAGGTTGACGATGCCCTGGGACACGAACATCACGCCCACCACGGTGGTGATCGCGGCCGCCGTGTTGCGCATGAGCGCGCCCACCGCCATGCCGAAGAGCCCGACCCCGGTCAGGTAGACGGCCGCCCCGATCACCGCGCGCAACACGCCCGGGTCGGACAGCGACACGCCCGCGTCGCCGAGCAGCGCCTGCCCGGCGAGGAAGACCACGAAGGACGCCGGCAGCATCACGGCCAGCGTCACCGCGGCGAACACGACCGCCTTGCCCCACAGCACCGGCAGCCGCGCCGGCACCGCGGCCAGCGACGACCTGATCATGCCGGTGGCGTACTCGCCGGAGATCACCAGCACGCCCAGCGACCCCACGAGCAGTTGGCCGAGCTGGACGCCGGCGAGGCTGGCGCCGGTCGAGTCCGGGCCGCCGTCCGGGCCGCCGAGGTCGGCGCCGTCGCCGATGACCGCGGACACCACCAGCCCGATCCCGATGACCGCGACGACGGCGCTGGCCAGCGTGAGCACCGTCGACCGCAGCGATCGAAACTTGATCCACTCCGAGCGGAACACCCGCGCCTGGGTCACCTGCAACGCGCTCATGGGGCCACCGCCTGGTACTCCACGGCGTCCTTGGTCAGCTCCATGAACGCCTCCTCCAGTGACGCCTCCTCGGCGGCCAACTCGTGCAGGGTCAGGCCGGCCTCGGCCGCGGCATCGCCGATCTGCTCGGCCCGCAGCCCGGCGACGTGCAGGACGCCGGGCGAGGCACTGGTGATCTCCACGTCCGGGCCCGCGAGCAGGTCGCGCAGCGCCGGCGCCTGCGGCGACCGCACGCGTACGCGGCCGCGCGCGGCCCCCCGGGTGAAGTCGGCCATCGGCACGTCGGCGATCAGCCGGCCCCGGCCGATGACCACCAGGTGCTCGGCCGTCAGCGCCATCTCGCTCATCAGGTGCGAGGAGACGAAGACGGTACGGCCCCGCGCCGCCAGCCCCTTGAGCAGGTTGCGGATCCACAGGATGCCCTCCGGGTCCAGCCCGTTGACCGGCTCGTCGAGCATCACCACCTTCGGATCGCCGAGCAGCGCCGAGGCGATGCCGAGCCGCTGTCCCATGCCCAGCGAGAAGCCGCCCGCCCGCTTGCCGGCCACGTCGCGCAGCCCGACCAGGTCGATGACCTCGTCGACCCGGCTCGCCGGGATGCCTGTGGTGGCGGCCATCGCCAGCAGGTGGTGATACGCCGACCGTCCGGTGTGGACCGCCCGCGCCTCCAGCAGCGCTCCCAGCTCGCACAGCGGCGCGGCGTGCCCGGCGTACGGGCGGCCGTTGACCGTGACCGTCCCGGACGACGGGCGGTCCAGGCCGAGGATCATCCGCATCGTGGTGGACTTGCCGGCCCCGTTTGGCCCGAGGAAGCCGGTCACCACGCCGGGCCGCACCGTGAAGGTGAGCCCGTCGACGGCGACCTTGTCGCCGTACCGCTTGGTCAGATCGATCACTTCAATCATGCTGGCCAGCCTGGCGCGACCGGAAGCAAAGGGCATCGGCCAGGCGCGGACACCTTGGCCTACCACATCCGCGGTAGGCCGGCCGCCGCGCTACTGCGGCCCCCGAGCCAGACCCGTCTGGTACGCGATGACGACGAGCTGCGCCCGGTCGCGCGCGCCGAGCTTCATCATCGCCCGGTTCACGTGGGTCTTGGCGGTGAGCGGAGACAGGACGAGCCGCTCGGCGATGTCGTCATTGGACAGTCCGGCGGCCACGAGGCCGAGCACCTCGCGCTCGCGGTCGGTCAGCGCCCGCAGCGCCTCGGGTGTCGCCTGTGGGGAGTCGTCCGGCTGGGCGAGGAAGCGCTCGATGAGGCTGCGGGTCGCCTTGGCCGACAGCAGCGCCTCGCCGCCGGCCACGACCCGGATCGCGTCCAGCAGCTCCGCCGGGTCGACGCCCTTACCGAGGAACCCGCTCGCCCCGGCGCGCAGGGCCTGGAAGACGTACTCGTCGACCTCGAATGTGGTCAGGATCAGCACGCGCACACCGGCCAGCTCCTCGTCGGCGGTGATCTCTCGGGTGGCGGCCAGCCCGTCCAGCTCCGGCATCCGGATGTCCATCAGGACGACGTCGGCACGCGTGGTGCGCAGCAGGTCGACCGCCTCCCGCCCGGTAGCGGCCTCCCCGACCACCTCCAGGTCCGGCGCGGAGTCGATGAGCACCCGAAAGCCGGCGCGGATGAGCTTCTGGTCGTCGGCCAGCAGGACCCGGATCATCGATCCTCCTGAGTAGACGGTAACGGCAGCCTGGCGTACACCCGGAATCCGCCCTCGGGCCGGGGGCCGGCGCGCAGCTCGCCCCCGGCGGCGGCCGCCCGCTCCCGCATCCCGAGGATGCCGTGTCCGGTGCCGTTGGGGACGACGGCGCCCGAACGGCCGTCGTCCCGGACGTCGATGACGAGCCCGTCCGCCGCGTAGCCGACGGTGACCCGCGCCGCCGCTCCCCCGCTGTGTTTGTGCACATTGGTCAGTGACTCCTGCACGATGCGGTACGCGGCAAGGTCGACGGCGGCGGGCAGCGGGCGGGGACGGCCGGAGAGCGTCCAGTCCACGGTGAGCCCGGCCGCGGTGAACGAGCCGACGAGCGCGTCCAGGCGGTCGAGGCTGGGCGCGGGCTCGGTCGGCGAGTCGGACTCGCCGGACTGCCGCAGCACGCTGAGCATCGCGCCCAGCTCGTCGAGGACGGCCCCGCTCGCCCGCCGTACGTGGGTGAGCGCCTCCTCGGCCTGGTCCGGCCGGTCGCGCAGCACGTGGCTGGCGACGCCCGCCTGCACGTTCACCAGCGCGATGTGGTGGGCGACGACGTCGTGCAATTCGCGGGCGATGCGCAGGCGTTCCTCGGCGACCCGGCGGCGTGCCTCCCCCTCGCGGCTCTGCTCGGCGCGGCGGGCGCGTTCTTCGAGCACGGCGACGTACGCGCGGCGGCTGCGCACCGCGTCTCCCGCCGCGACCGCCATGCCGACCCACACCACGAATATGAGGTTTCCCGGGTCGTACCAGGGTTCGTCGGAGCCGACCGCGGCCGCGACGCCGAACGCGAGCGCGCAGGCCGTGCCGGCGATCCACGCCGTGGCCCGGTCGGTCCGAGTGGCCACTGTGTACGCCGCGATGATGACGCCAGCCACGAAGGCGGCCCGCGCCTGAATGGTCATCATCATGACGACCACGGTGGTCGTGGTTACCGCGAGCACGAGCAGCGGCCAGCGCCGCCGGAAGACCAGCGCGGCGCACACCACGGTCGCCGCGACGACTAAGCCGAGACTCAGCGAGACCCGCTCGGGCCGCTCGTCGCCGCGCATCGGTGCGAGCAGGCTCAAGGCGTAGAGGACGGCCGCCAACGCACCGTCGACCGCCAGCGGGTGTGCCCGCGCGGCCTGGCGCAACCTGGCAACACCGCCCATGCGCTCACCGTACGTCGGCCACGGCCGCCGGGGCGTCATCCAGCCGCGGTACCTATTCGTACGCCCAATGCCGTAGCGGCTTGTCCAGCACCCGCTCGATGGCGGCGACCTGGGTGGCGGTCAGCTCGTAGCGGTACGCCCCGCCGCGCTCGGTGTGGAAGCGGTGCCGCGCGAAGCCCTTCTCGAACTGCGGCGTCCACTCCAGGCCGAGGAACTTGAGCATCCGCGCGACCTGCTCGTTGGGCGCGCGGACCAGTTCCTCGTAGCGGACGTCGAGCCACTGGCCGCCCGGATGCACCATCCGCGCCTGCGCGTAGGCGTCCATCAGCATCTTCCAGCACAGCGCGGCGAGCACGGCGAAGGACCGGCCGCTCTCCTCCCACTCGTGCCGCAGCGGCGGCGGCAGCGGGCCGTACCGCCAGGCGTCCGGGCCGCGCCAGCCGTCCCACCACGGCGTCTGGAGCCACGAGTTGGCCACCGCGCGCCCGTCGCGCACCACGTGGATCACCCGCAGCTCCGGGTACGCCGCGTGCAGGAACCCGGTGCGCGGCCAGCCGGTCAGGTGCTGGAACAGGACCTTGCAGTCCTGCCGGCGGGCGCGGGTGTCGAAGAACGACCGGACCCGCCGTTCCATGATCGGCGAGAGGTCGTCGGCCACGAGGTCGCGACAGGGGGCGGAGAAGCCCGCGAACACGTGCCGGTCAAGCAGCCGGTACGCCTCGGTGGGCGCGATCCACCGCTGGCCGCGCGCCCTCGATTCGCCCTGGCGAGGCGCCAGGTGCCGGTAGATCGGGCCGTTGAACCGGCCGATGCGATTGAACCGGGGCAGCCGGTCGTCCAGCCCGGAGACGAAGCCGGCCGACGGGTGGCGGGCCAGCACCTCCTGCACCAGCGTCGACCCGCACCGCCCGGTCCCCACGACGAGCGTCAGCACGCAGAGAGGCTACCGCTTCGCGAGGATAGTTCACAGTGGACGCCAGTCGGCGTTTGCGCCGCAGACCACGACGCAGGCGTGGTCACCGGAAACCCGCCCGGCCAGCCAGGCCGCGAAGGCCACGGCGCCGGCCGGCTCGACGGCCAGCCGGAACTCGTCCCACAGCCGGTCCCGGGCCGCCAGGATCTCGACGTCGTCGACGAGCGCGAGTCGCAGGGCCGGCGTCGCCCCGAGCACGTCGAACGGGATGCGCCCGACCCGGGTCGCGCCCAGCGCCGACGAGGCGACCGAGTGGACCGGGCTGTCGGTGGGCGCCCCGGCGGCGATCGCGGCGTGCAGGCTCGCGCAGCCGGTCGGCTCGACACCGACGACGGTGCGCTCCCCGACGCCGACGCTCACCCCGGCGATCAGCCCGCCGCCGCCGACCGCGACCGCGACGGCGTCACACTCCGGCACCTGCTCGGCGATCTCGATCCCCACCGTGCCCTGCCCGGCCACCACATCGGCGTCGTCGTACGCGGGCAGGTAACGCAGCGCCGCCTCTTCGGCGTACCCGCGTGCGGCGCGCTCGGCCTCGGCGTACCGGCTGCCGTGCCGGACCACGTCCGCGCCGGTCGCGGCGATCCGCCGCTCCTTGTCCGGCGGCACATTCTCGGGTACGTAGATCGTGGCGCGGACGCCGAGCAGGCGCGCGGCGGTGGCCACGCCGAGCCCGTGGTTTCCGCCGGAGGCCGTCACCACGCGGTCGGTCGGTGCCCCACTCAGCAGCGCGTTGAGCGCGCCCCGGACCTTGAAGGAGCCGGTGAGCTGCAAGTGTTCGAGCTTCAGCGTCACCGGGCGCCCATCCACCGTCGCCTCCAGCACGGGAGTCCGGCGCACGTACGGCGCGATGCGCTTGGCGGCCAGGGTGAGGTCGTCGTGTCCGATCATGAGGCTTACTCTGCTCCCTCCCGAGCCATAAGCTGAAACGGGAATTGCTAAATGGCGTTAAGGAGAGCTTATGGCTCTGGACATCGAACGGCTGCGGGTACTGGTCGAGGTCGCCCACGCCGGCTCGATCGCCGCGGCCGCCAAGAGCATGGGCTTCACCGCGTCGGCGCTGTCCCAGCAGCTCGCCAAGCTGGAGCGGGAGGTCGGCGACCGGCTCGTCGACCGCGGCCCGACCGGCGTACGGCCGACGGCCACCGGGGAGGTGCTGATCCGGCACGGCGAACGGGTGCTCGGCGCGCTGCGGGACGCCGAGGACGCCGTACGCGACGCCCGCGGGCTGCCGCGCGAGCACCTCTCGCTGGGCACGTTCGCGAGCGCCGGGGAGGCGCTGGTGCCGACCGCGCTGGCCGCCTTCCGCGGCGCTCATCCGCACGTGCGGCTGTCCCTGCTGGATATCGAACCACCGGACGGGTACGACCTGGTGACCTCCGGCGACCTCGACCTGCTCATCACGCACCGTTACCCCGACGTACCGCTGCCGCCCGTCGCCGGGCTGGTGCGCGCCCACCTGATGACCGACCCGCTACGCGTCGTCCTGCCCGCCGGCCACCGGCACGCGGGCACCCGCCGGCTGACGATCACCGCGCTCGCCGACGAAGAATGGATTTCCGGCGGACCGGGCGTACATAACCGGATTACGCTGGACTGGGCCGCCCGCGAAGCGGGATTGTCGGTGCGGGTGGCTTACGAAACCCGCGACTATGCGGTTACCCTCGCCCTCATCGGTGCCGGAATCGGCGTCGCGCTCATCCCGGACACGAGCCTGGGTGCGGTCGACCCCGCCAGCCACGCCGTACGCGACCTGACCGAGCCGATCGCGCGCGAGATCCTCCTCGTGCACCGCCCGCGGCCCCGGCCGCCGATCTCCGACATGGTCGCGCTGCTAGAGCGCACATCACAAAAAAACGTTGAACCGCCGACATCAGCCGATCGGATGAGTACACGGCGATGAATGCGCTGGCATAAATCTCTTTTAAGGAAAAGCGGGAAAGCTTAAATTATCATTTGCAGCTTGACGCCAGATCAAAGTTTGCTCTTAGGTGAGATCACTCAAACTAGAGCCGCCTTCGGCTTCGAGAAAAGGGCAAGCACCATGTACAGGTCGGCGCAGAGACGCAGGTGGAACTTGACAGGGCGGCATAAGCGCATTCTCGCGGTCGTCGGCACCCTGGTCGTGTTCGGCGGAATCATCACGGTGACCCAGGTGTCCTCGGCCGAGGGCGAGCGACGGGCATCGTCGCGGGGTTGCCAGCCCGCACCCGGGGGCCAGGCTCCCAACGGGCAGAACGTGACGACCACCCAGCAGAATGGGCGCACTGTCCGTAACTACTGGGGCGACGGGCAGGCGTGCACGACGAGCGCCCAGACCACCGCCCAGAACTCCAACTCCCAGGCGTCGCAGACGATCGTCTGCCCGAGCGTCGAGGACCGGTTGCAGAACGTCCCCGCGGCCGCACAGGCCGAGGTGGACCGCAACCTCGCTCTGCTCGAGACGCAGATCGCCGAGGCCAACCAGCGGCTGGCGACAAGCGCCGGCCAGGGCGGCCCGAACTTCGTCCAGAACGCGATCCTCGGCCCGCTGGCGAGCAAGCGCACCGCGGCCATCGACCGCATCGCCATCGCGATCGGGCGGGTCGGGCAGCGGCCGAACAACCTCAACGGGCTCGCCACGTGCACGCTCGCCGCGGGCAACAACAACGGCGGCAACAACGGTGGGGGCAACAACCAGCCCGCGACGACCGCGCCGACGACCGCACCGCCGCCCCTGGACTTCGGCCCGGACGAGTGCTCCGAAGGCAACGGCCTGCAAATCCACGACGGCTTCCAAAACGGCAACCGCTGCGTCGACACCGAAATGGGCGAAGTCGGCAACGCCGACACCAACCCCTCCCTGCTGATCACCAGCGCACCCCGCAACGTCGGCGTCAACGAACCATTCGTCATCCGGGTCAGCACCCGCAACCTGGTCCGCGACCGGTTCCTACCCGCCGGACAAGGCGGCTACTACGTCGACATGTCCATCCTCAACGCCCAGGGTCTGGTCCGCGGCCACTTCCACACCAGCTGCCGACTGCTCAACAACACCAACAACGCCCCCGACCCCGCACCCGCCCCCGCGTTCTTCGTCGCCACCGAAGACGGCGGCGGCAACGCCCAACCCGACACCATCGAAATCCGGGTACCCGGCCTCGCCCAACGCGGCACCTTCCAATGCGCCTCCTGGGCCGGCGACGCCTCACACCGCATCCCCATGATGCAACGAGCCAACCAACAACCCGCCTTCGACGCGGTCCGCGTCCAGGTGCGCTGACCCGCTAAGTCGCGAGGGCACCCCGCTGCCACGGGGTGCCCTCGCTTCATGTTCGGTAGGTAGGTTTTTACCGGGACACCTTGCACTGCCGGGTGACCGTCTTGGTCGGGTCGCTCTCCGAGGTGGCCGTGAGGGTCACGGTCGCCGTACGGGCGGCGCCGCGGGCGGACTTGACCGCCACCTTGACCCTTGTGGACTGTCCGAACTCGGCGGTCGCCAGCTGGTTCGGCAGCCACGCCTCCCAGCCCTGGCCGGACACGGTCGCCGACAGCCGGTACACGTCCGAGTCCAGGTAGGCGCTGACGTCCTCGGGGTGCGCCGCGCCACCCGGCGCCGCCGTACCGGTGTTGGCCAGCTCGAAGGCGCACGAGGCCCCGTCGGCCCGGCCCTTCGAGAGCCCGACGCCGCGCGCCTGCGGGCCGCCGTCGCCGGTCACCGCCCGCACCGCCACCGTGTACGACAGCACGCCCTTGCGGTCGCGCTTGACGTTCACGACGTAGAAGTGCAGCCCGTTCGCCGCGTCGACGTACTCGTACTCGCTGCCGGAGTCGGCGCCGGCGTGGAAGAGCGCGTCGGACAGCTGCCGGTAGTCGCCCATCGTGATCATCTGCTCGGTGCCGTCCGGCCGCTCGAAGTCGACCAGGTTGATGTCCTGCGGGTTGGCGTCGACGACCCAGACGAACGGCGCGGCGTCGGCGTTCTTGGTCTTGCTGAGCAGGACGCCGCTGTCCGGGGTGAACGAGTCCGCACCCATCCGGTCGACCACCTCGACGGTGTAGTTGTTGAAGTTGCCGCCGTCGCAGAGCGGATCGGCGCTGGTGCTGCACGCCGGCGACAGGTCCGCGTTCATCGCGATGTTCACGCCGGTCAGCTCGCTGGCGCCGGGCTTGACCGCGCGGGCGGTCACGTCGGCGACCACGATGCCGGACGAGGCGAGCGCTTCCCGGGACAGGCGCAGCACGTTGGCCTCGTCGACCATGCCGAGCTTCACCTTGTCGCGCAGCATGTGCTGGGAGCCCATCGAGCCGCCGTTGACCGGCGGGATCAGCCAGCGGGTGTGCGGCCCGCCGGGACCGTTGAACGAGCCGCGCGACATCATGCTCCAGATCCCGGTGTACGCCCGGCGCAGCGGCGTGCCGTACGGGTTGTTGTAGTTGTCGCCGATGCCCAGCAGGTGGGTCAGCTCGTGGGCGTACGTGCCCAGGCCGGAGCTCTCCGCCTGGGTGGAGGAGCCACCGCCGGCGGTCGGCCAGATGGTTGCCGCCGACTTCCACGACGTCCACTCGACGTACCGGGTACGGGCGTAGTTGTTCATCGCCGGGTCGGGCGGGCCCCACTCGTCGGGCACGTCCTCCTTGGTGTTGAAGCGCATCTGGCCGAACTCCTGCCAGGTCGACGACTCGTCCTGGCCGGCGCTGAGGATGAAGGCAAGCTCGAACGAGCCGGCCACGTCGGTGCCGACCGCGGCGCGCCACAGGCCCAGCCCATCGGTACGGATGTTGCGGTTGCAGGTCTCGCCGGTCGGGCACATGCCCGGGTTCATGTCGTTGGTGATGCCGTACTGGTACGACTTGTTCGGCAGCTGGTACGGGCCGAACGCGGTCAGCTCCACGCCGTACCGCCCGCCGGAGTCCTCCATCCAGTACTGGTGCAGCGTGTGCCCGTTGTTGAGGGTGCCGGGCTGGTTGAGAAAGTCGCGGTAGAAGGCGGGCACCTGCTCGCGGGGGATGTTCGCGGCGCTCGGCTGGGGGTTGCCGAAGATGGTCGAGTGGGCCGGCTGGGTAACGGCGAACGGCTGGTCCGGGTAGTCGAGCGTGACCAGCGCGACCTTGAAGTTGCGCACCGATCCGGTCGCGGTCGGATCGGACCAGTTGGTGCCCGGTGGGCGGCGGTAGTCGGCGGGGGTCATGTCGTCCGGGTTTTCCCAGCGCTGCCGGTCGATCGGCCGGAAGGCGTCGCCGGTCGCCGACGCCGGGACGGTGGAGACGGGAACGGCCGCGAGGCCCGCGATGAGCGCGAAGGCGGCCACGGCGGCCAGTCGTCTGGCATGGACGGTCATGCGCTTTCCCCTTTTCTATAGGAGGAACCCCTCGGGAAAGGGGTCTTCCGGGTCGAGCAGGTACTGCGCGGTGCCGGTGATCCAGGCCCGCCCGGTCACCGTCGGCACGACGGCGGGCAGGCCGGCCACGCTGGTGGTGTCGACGAGCCGCCCGGTGAAGCGGGTGCCCAACACCGACTCGTTGACGAACGGGGTGTCCAGCGCCAGCAGGCCACGCGCGTGTAGTTGGGCCATCCGGGCGGACGTACCGGTGCCACACGGGGAGCGGTCCACCCAGCCGGGGTGGATGACGACCGCGTTGCGGGCGTCCGCGCCGTCCCGGCCGGCCTCGACCACCTGCACGTGCCGGCAGTCGTCGATCGCCGCGTTGGCCGGGTGCACCGGTCGGGCGCGCTCGTTGATGGTGTCCATCACCGCCAGGCCCCGCCGGATCAGTTCCCGCACAGCGTGCGGGCGCACCGGCAGGCCCAACATGGCGGCGTCCACAATGGCGTAGAAGTTGCCGCCGAACGCCATGTCGTACCGCACCGGCCCAATGCCGGCCACCTCGACGCACTGGTCGGCGGCGAGCAGAAACGACGGCACGTTGCGGATGGTCACCGAGCGGGCCCGCCCGTCCGCGACCTCGACCTCGGCGGTGACCAGCCCGGCCGGGGTGTCCAGGCGGATCGTGGTGACCGGCTCCTCGACGGCGACCATGCCGGTCTCGACGAGCACGGTGGCCACCCCGATCGTGCCGTGCCCGCACATCGGCAGGCAGCCGGACACCTCGATGAAGAGCACGCCGAAGTCCGCGTCCGGCCGGGTCGGCGGCTGCAGGATCGCGCCGGACATCGCCGAGTGCCCGCGCGGCTCGTACATCAGAAACCGAAGCAGGCCCTCCCGGTCGCGCTCGAAGAGCTGCTTGCGCTCGAACATCGTCGCCCCCGGCAGCACGCCCACGCCGCCGGTGACCACCCGGGTCGGCATGCCCTCGGTGTGCGAGTCGACGGCGTGCAGGACCAGGCGGCTACGCATCGGCTACCACCGCGCGGGCGACGTCCTTGCGTACCTGCGCGGTCAGGTCGGGCGGCAGCGGCAAGCGGGGTAGCCGGCAGGGCCCGCCGTACCGGCCGACGATCTCCATCGCCAGCTTGATGGCCTGGATGAACTCGGACCGGGAGTCCCAGCCGAACATCGGATGCAGCTCGGCGTAGAGCGGCAGCGCGCGGGCCAGGTCGCCGGCCGCGCACAGCTCGTACAGCCGCAGCGACACCCGGGGCAGCGCGTTGGGAAAGCCGGCGATCCACCCGGTGGCGCCGCACGCCATCAGTTCCAGCAGCACGTCGTCCGCGCCGGCGAGCACGTCCACGTGCGGGCACAGGTCACGGATGCGGTGCAGGCGCCGCACGTCGCCGCTGAACTCCTTCACCGCCACGATGCCGTCGATCTCGGCGAGGGTGGCGACCAGCTCCGGGGTGAGATCCACCCGGGTGTCGTACGGGTTGTTGTACGCCACCACGGGTAGGCCGGCGCCGGCGACCGCGCGGAAGTGTTCCACCACTTCGGACGGACGGGCCCGGTAGGCGTTGGGCGGCAGGCAGAGCACCGCGTGGGCGCCCGCCTCGGCGGCCTGCTCGGCCCAGCGGCGGGACTGGTGGCCGCCGTACGCGCTGACGCCCGGCACCACCGCGAGGCCCGGCGGCGCGGCCTCGACCGCGGCCCGGACGATGTCCGCGCGCTCGCCGTCGCTGAGCGTCTGGTACTCGCCGAGCGAGCCGTTCGGCGTGACGCCGTGGCAGCCCTCGGCCGCGAGCCAGCGCACGTGCTCCTGGAGGCGGTCGATGTCGACGGACAGGTCGTCGCGGAACGGCGTGGCGATGGCCACCACGACGCCGCGCCAGGGCTTGTTCACGGTGTTTGATTCCTTTCTTCGGCCACAATGCCCAACGGCACGGGCATGGCGATGGTGCGGTTGGCGAAGCCGGCCGGATCCTGGGCCCGCCCGGTCTCCGCTTCGAGCAGGTCGAGCGCGGCGCGTCCGCACATCCGGCCCTGGCACCGGCCCATCCCGACCCGGGTCAGCAGCTTGAGGGCGCGCGCGTCGTCGATGCCGTACCGGTGGATGTCGGCGCGGGCCCGGCCAGCCGTCACCCGTTCGCAGCGGCACAGCGTGGTGGCGTCGTCCAGCGCCGCCGCCGGTGCCGGATACACCGCGTGCAGGGCGTCCGCGAAACGCCGCCGGGCCGCGCGCCTGCGCTGGTACGGCGACACCGCGCGGGCCAGGGTTGAGTCGTCGATCAGTCCGATGTGGTGTGCCGCGGCGTACCCGGCGATGGTGCCCTCGGCCACGGCGAGGGCGGCGCCACCGATCCCGGTCGCCTCCCCGGCGGCCAGCACCCCGGGACGGTGGTCCGCTGGTCGTCGTCGACGGCTACCACGAGGCTGCCGTCGCGCGGGTCGGTACGCGTCGCGCACCCGAACGCCAGGGCCAGCTCCACCGACGGGGTGAAGCCGTGCCCCACGCAGACGGCGTCCACGTCGACGGTGCCGTGACCGTCCACAGTGGCTCTGAGCGCGGCGCCGTACGGCTCGACCGCGGTGACCGCGCTGCCCTGCCAGAGCGGGATCCGCCGGCTCAGGTACCGGCCGGCCTCCAGCACGCGGCCGGGCGAGCGCAGCACCGCGCCGGGATGGCGCAGCCACCGGGACAGCCGCGCCGCCTCGACCACGGCCACCACGTCGGCACCGACCCCGGCGAGGGTGGCGGCGACCGCGAGCAGGAACGGGCCGGTGCCGGCGACGAGCACCCGCTGGCCGACCGGTACACCGCTGTTCTTGGCGTGTGCCTGGGCGCCCCCGGCCGTGACGACGCCCGGCAGGTCCCAGCCCGGAAACGGCACCACCCGGTCGTACGCGCCGGGCGCCAGCACCACCGCACCGGGGCGGAGCGTGTGCCGGCCCGCCCTGATCTCCCGCTCAGGCGTGACCCGCCACACCTCGTGCCCGGACAGGAACCGGACCCGAGCGTGGCCGGTCGCCCGGCGTACCAGTGGGGCGTCCGCCTGGCCGCGCAGGTACTGCCCGCCGGGGTGCGCCCCATGTCGACGACCGTGACGTCCGCCCCGGCGTCCGCGGCCGCCACCGCCGCGCTCAACCCCGCCGGCCCCGCCCCGACCACGGCGACGTCCGGCTCTCCTGGCGCGGCGCCGGGTTCGGCGGCCTCCGGCAGGCAGGTGCGGTCCCCCGTCTCGGAGACGCAGGCGAAGCAGACACCGATGCCGCAGAAAAGGCTCATTGCGGCACCCCGAAGCGTTCCGGCGCGAAGGGAGTCAGGTCCAGTTCGGGCGGCTCCCCCGCGACCGCCTGGGCGACCAGCCGGCCGGTGGCCGGGGCGAGCCCGATGCCGGCGCCCTCGTGGCCATGCGCGTGCACCAGGCCGGGCACCCGCGGGTCCGGCCCGATGACCGGCAGGTGGTCCGGCGAGAACGGCCGGAACCCGTGGTACAGGCGCATGGCCCGGACCCGGGCGAGGGCCGGGAAGAGATCGATGGCGCCGCGGGCGAGCGCCCGGACGGCGGCGCCGTTGACGCCGCGGTCGAACCCGACGAGCTCCCGGGTGGCGCCGATCAGGATCGTGCCGCTCGGCGTGCCCTCCACCACCGTCGACGCCTGCAGGGTCGCCTCCCCGGACGCCACGTTGTCCAGGTAGTCGGCCGCGTACACCTTGTGCCGGACCAGCGGCCCGACCGGCTCGGTGACCAGGACGAACCCGCGCCGCGGCAGGACCGGTACGAGGGCCCCGGCCGGCCCGGCGACCTCGGCCGCCCAGGCGCCGGCGGCGTTGACGACGTGCGCCGCGGCGACCGGGCCTTCCGCGGTGTCCACCCCCGCCACCCGCCCCCGCCGGTCCAGCCGCATCGCGGTCACCGGCGTGCGCAGCCGTACCCGGGCGCCATGGTCCCGGGCGGCGGCCAGCATGACCGCGGTGGCCCGGGCCGGCTGCACCTGCATGTCCTGCGGGTAGAACACGCCGCCCGCGAGGCCATCCGCGATGGCCGGCTCGCGCACGCGCACGCCGGCCGCGTCCAGCGGCTCGGCGAGCACCCCGGCGGCGGCCTGCCGCTCGGCGGTGTCCCGCAGGGCGGCCAGCCCCGGCTCCGAACGGGTGACGATCAGGCCGCCCTTGGGGTCCAACTCGATGTCGCCGTACCGTTCGGGCAGCTCGGCGCCGATCCGCCGCCACAGCCGCAGGCTGAGCAGAGCGAGGTCCAGCTCCGGGCCGGGCGGCTTGTCGGAGACCAGCAGGTTGCCCTCGCCGGACCCGGTGGTACCGGCAACCAGCCCGCCCCGCTCCAGCACCTCCACGGACAGGCCGCGCCTCGCGCACTCCAGTGCGCACGCGGCGCCCACTATCCCCGCGCCGATCACTACTACGTCGGCCACGGTCCACACGTTAAGGACTGTCTATGTGGTGGTCTTCGGACATGTGCTGGAACTTGATGGCTCGGTGGCTGGACCTTCTGTCGGGGCTGGGGTGGGGGGTTTGGGGGCCAGGGTGCCTCGCGAAGCCCGTCAGGCTTGATGTCTTCGCGAGTCACCCTGGCCCCCAAACCCTGACCTGGTCGGGCAAACACAGACGGTCACGCTTTTTAAAACACTCTGGAGTCCCCGCCGACCTTCGAGTCCCCGGGGACTCAGACCCCGGCGGGGACTCCCGAGTGGTTTAAAGCCTGCCTGCCCTCTTGTGACTGGGTGCCCCCGTCAGGTTTTGGGGGCCGGGGTGACCTGCGAAGACATCAAGCCTGACGGGCTTCGCAGGGCACCCCGGCCCCCAAAACCCCTACAGTGAGTCAGTGCGAGGTGAGCTACAGCGGATCGTAGACACGGTCGCCGCCCGCGTAGGAAAGCCGGCGCTGATCGAAGACAGGCGGCAGCGGGTCGTCGTCTACAGCGAGCACGCCGAGCCGATCGATGGCGTGCGCCGCGCCTCGATCCTGCGCCGGCACACCACGCCCGAGGTCATCGCCTGGTTCCGGGAGGCGGGCATCATGCGGGCCCGCAAGCCGGTACGGACGCCGGCCTGCCCGGATCTCGACCTGTTGCCCCGGCTGTGCCTGCCGGTCTGGCACGACGACCTGCTGCTGGGGTTCGTCTGGTTCATCGACGCCGACGGCTCGATGAGCGACGCCGACGTGGAGGCCGCGACGGGTGCGATGGAGGACCTGGAGCTCGCCCTCTACCGGGAGAACCTGCTCGGCGAGCTCAGCTCGCAGCGGGAGACCGAGGCCGCCCGCACGCTCCTCGTGGACGCCCCGGACAGCCGCGCGCACGCCGTACGGGCGCTGCTGGAGGACGGCGTCATCGGTGGTGACGGGCCCACCACCGCGCTGGTGGCGCAGCTCGTCACGCCGCCCGGCCAGGGCCCCGACGAGGTGGCCCGCATCGCGCTGGAGCAGTCCCTGGTGCTGACCCGCCGCTGGCTCGGCCCCCGGGACGCGCTGCAGCTGATGCGGCACGACCACGGCGTGGTGCTGCTGTGCGGGCCGGGGGGTGCCGGCCGGCCCACGCCCGAGACCGCCGCGGCACAGCTGGACGAGGCGCTGCGGGCGGCCACCCGCGGGCTCCCCTCGGTCAGCCGTACGGTCGTGGGCGTCGGGCAGACGTACCCGAGCCTGGCCGAGGGCGCCCGGTCGTACGACGAGGCGCTGCAGTCGGCGCGGGTCGCCGTGCAGCTGCCCGCGCTCGGCCGGGTGGTCGCCTGGTCGGGTCTCGGCATCTACCGCGTGCTGTCCCGTTTGGACGGTCGGCACCTGGACGTGGGCGGCGTGCATCCCGGGCTGGAGCGGCTGCTCCGCGACGAGGCCAACAAGCTGCTGCTGGAGACGCTGGAGACCTACCTGGATCTGGCCGGCAACGCGCACGCCACGGCCGAGCGGCTGCGCCTGCACCGCACCACGCTCTACTACCGGCTGCAGCGCGTCGAGCAACTCGCCGAGACCGACCTCAAGGACGGCAACGAGCGGCTCTGCCTGCACCTGGCGCTCAAGCTGGGCCGGCTGACCGGCGACTGGGCCTAAACCAGTCTCGGGATGGGGGCCGTATCGGCGTTCCAGGCCGGCAGCGGGCGCGGCACGGGGACCGGCCGGCGCACCGGACGGCGCACGTCCCGTGCGCGCAGCCCGGCGGCCAACGCCTCCTCGTCCAGGCTGCGCTTCGCCGCCACCGCCACCTCGGCGGCACGCCACGCGGCACGCTCCACGTCGGACAGTGTTTCGCAGGCGCGGCGCAGCCGGTCTCGCCGGGCCACGCACAGTTTGGTCTCCTGCTCGAACGGGTGCCGGCGTGGGTCCCAACCGTCGCGATTGGACAGCACGTCGCCGAACTGCTCCACCGTCAGGTCACCCCGCCGGTACGCGGCCGTGGCCGCCCGCTCAAGATAACGACGCCGGCCCGCCAGGTCGTCCACTGTGCCTGGTGTATCCGGCAGTCCGAACGCCTCCGCTCGAATAGCACGTCGCGCGGTGACTTCGGCCTCGTCGTACGCCCGCCAGGCGGCCTCCTGCGTGCGCAACACGGCCGCCCACTCGGCACGCCGCCGCTCCGCCGTCACCGCAGCCCGTCCCGCCGCAACGGCGACCTCTTCGGCGTACCGGAGAAGCTCCTCCTGCCGCACGATGGACGACTCGCGCCGCGGCCTTTCCCGGCGCGGCGGCCGCGACCGCTTTTCGCGGCGTCGTGGCGCCGCCACGACGATGAACGGTGTGACGCCGACGGCGATCAGCAGGAGCCAGATCAGGGCCGCGCCCCGCATGTCCAGCAACAGTTCGTGAACGGCGAATTCCACCAGATACACCTCACCCACGGATGGAGGGGTTGGGAAGGAAACTGACTGAGCGGTCAGCGCGACAGCGGCGGCGCGCGGCCGGCGGTCGCCGACCGCTCGGCGCTGCGCGCGGCGGCCGGTGCGGCCGGCAGTGGCACGGTGGCTCGGCTCGGCACCACGTCGACCGGCACCGGGACGGCCGGCGTATCGACCACGATCGCCGCGTCGACCTCGGCGGACACTCGGGACTCGGCGGCGGCCATCGTGGACACCGGCGCGGCGAACTCCGCCGGCGCCGACCAGCTCAAGCCGAGCAGCACAGCGAGGACGGCGACACCGATCCCCAGCCGTGCCCGCAACATTCGTTCACGTTACCCCAGCGGAACCGGATCGGCCCGGCCACCGTCAGATGGAGATGACGATCGCACGTGGTGCTCGCGCGGCCGCCGCCGCATCGATGTTTTTCCTGGTCGCGGCGTGCGCCCAGGAAACCCCCAGCACCTCCGCACCGGGTGGCGGCTCGGCAGCCGACCCCTCCACGGTGGCGTTCCGGGTGGAGTACACCGGTGGCTTTGTGACCCCCGCCATGCTCGCCGGCCGGTTCCCGGTCGTCAGCGTGTACGGCGACGGGCGGGTCATCACCGAGGGCCCGGTGGTCGCGATATACCCCGGCCCGGCCCTGCCCAACATCCAGGTCCGGCGCATCTCCTCCGCCGAGGTCGACAGCCTCGTCGAGCGCGCCACGGCCGCCGGGGTGGGCGCCGCCACCGACTTCGGCCAACCGCCGGTATCCGACGCCCCCTCGACCCGCATCACGGTGCTCACCGACGGCGGCACCAAGACCACCGAGGTGTACGCGCTCAACGAGGCCAACGCCGCCGCGTCCGGCCTGACCGAGCAGCAGAACGCCGCCCGCGCCAAGCTGCGTGACCTGATCGACTCGCTGACCGTGCCGGCGACCAACGCGGAGACGTACCCGGTGACCGCGCTGGCCGCCATCGCCTCCCCGTGGGTGGCCGCCGACGGCGCACCCGGCAAGCAGCCCGAGATCGCCTGGCCCGGCCCGCAACTGCCGGGCACCGCGGTCGGCAGCGGCCTCGACACCGGCTGCGTCACGGTGACCGGTGCGGACACCGCGAAGGTGCTGACCGCGGCCGCCAAGGCCAACGCGATCACCCCGTGGTCGTCGGGCGGGAAGCGCTGGACGGTCATGCTGCGCCCCCTCCTGCCCGACGAGTCCAGCTGCGCCGACCTCCAGGCCAGCTAGCCGACCAAGGACCTTCTCGCCGATCAAGGACAAAAGGTCGCGGTTTGGAGATCAAACCACGGCCATTCGGCCTTGATCGGCGGGGATCTCCTTGATCGGGTACGCGCCGCGGGGTCAGGCGGGCCAGGGGTTGTGCCAACCCAGGAGCTCGGCCAAGCGGGCGTTGTGGGGTACGAAGTAATCGCGGAGCGACTCGCGTACGTCTGGCGGTGGGCCGCCCTGCTCCAGTCGCCTTGTGTGCTGGGCGAACCTCGGCGGCAGGAACGGTTCTAGGTCGAGGAACGCGAGCAGGTCGGCGTACGTCGAGGCGGGGTCGGCGTAGAAGTCCTCGCTGCGCACCACGTGGATCCGCTCCCGGGGCACGTGCCGGAACCAACGCTCCAACTGCTCCGCGTACCGGCCGCGGGCGGCGTACGAGTGCCGGCGCAGGACGGTGTGCGCCGCCCGGCTGTCCGGACCGGCCCGCAGCGCCCACGCCAGCCGGTCGTGCTCGGCGGCGATCGCCTCGGCGAAGGTCAGCGGCTCCACGCCGGCCGACCGGCTCTGCAGGTAGTGCGAGTAGGCCCGCTCCACAGGGTTCCGCAGCAGCGCGATGAACCGCCCGTACGGCAGGGTGGCCGCGGCCCGCTCCGCCGCCCGCGGGTGGAAGAGGTAGTACGGGCTCGCCTCGAAGCTGAGCCGCCCGGCCATCGGCGCCGGGAAGTGGCCGCGGTACCAGCGCTCACCGCGTCCATAGTGGATGCTGAAGAACTGGACCTCCTTGCCCGTGGCGGCGCGCACCTGCGGGTGGGCCGCCAGGTAGCGGTGCATGGATGTGGTGCCGCAGCGCTGCGCACCGATGATCAGAAAGTCGGGCAAGGCGCCGGGTGCGACCGCCCGGGCCCACGCCCGGGTGCTGCGCACCACTCGGCGCACCGTGTCAACCGCGGGCCGACGGGTCACGGCTCAGAGTGTGCCACACCACACTCCGTTATCGCTGCCGGTTGACCGCTGATCCGGCGAGGGCCACCAGCGCGTCCCGGGCGGGGCCGGGGAGCGGGGCGTCGGCGAGGGCCGCGACGGCGGCGCCGGCGCGTACCCGGATCATCTGCTCGATCCGCTCCAGCGCGCCGGTGTCCACAATGATCCGGCGCAGCTCCTCGGCGCCGCCGGCGTCCAGATCGGGATTGCCGAAGAGGTCACGCAGCCGGCCCGTCTGCGCCCGGTCGGCGCCGCTGCGGGCCAGCGCCATCATCACGGTCGGCTTGCCCTCGCGCAGATCGTCCAGGATGGACTTTCCGGTGAGCGCCGGGTCGCCGAAGACGCCCAGCACGTCGTCACGCAGCTGGAACGCGTCGCCGAGCGGGTCGCCGAACGCGGCGTACGCGGCGTGCAGCTCGTCGCCGCCCCCGGCCAGCCCGGCACCGATCTGCAGCGGGCGGGTGACGGTGTAGCGGGCGGCCTTCATCCGGATCACCGTGAGGGCGCTGGCCACCGAGCCGTCGCCGACGCCGGAGACGAGGTCCAGGTACTGCCCGGCGATCACCTCGGTACGCATGTGCGCGAAGACGCCGTACCCCTGGTGGATCTGTGCGGCGGGCAGCCCGCACTCGTGAAACATCTGGTCGGCCCAGGCCGCACACAGGTCGCCGCAGAGCAGCGCGGTGTTGCGGCCGAACGAGGCGGGGTCGCCGCGCCACGCGGACCGGGCGTGCAACTCGGCGAAGACCCGGTGGACGGACGGCTCGCCCCGGCGCCGGTCGCTGCCGTCCATGATGTCGTCGTGGATGAGCGCGAACGCGTGAAAGAGCTCCAGCGCAGCCCCAGCGACGACCACCTCGGCGCAGTCCGCACCGCCGGCGCCGCGCCAGCCCCAGTAGCAGAACATGGGGCGCAGCCGCTTGCCGCCCATGAGCACGAACCGGCGGAGCGTCGCCAGGACGCCGCGGGGTGCGCCGTCCGGCCACTCCGGGTCCTGCCGGTCGATGAACGCCGCCAGCGCCGAGTCGAACCGCCTGCGCAGTTCGTCCAGTTCGGACTCTCTGGCGACCTCGATCGTCATGGTCTCAGCCCGGCCAGGCCGAGCAGGAAGCGCTTGACCTCTGTCGCGGCGATGTGCGGGCGGGCCGCCGCGCGGTCCGAGCAGAGCAGGACCGGAGCGTCGTTGGGGTGCCCCGGCAGGCGCCCGTGCGAGCCGCGTACCGCCTGCGCCCCGGCGTCCAGCCCGACGACGTTCATCAGGTAGCGCATGCCCAGCTTCTTGCGGGCCAGCGCGGTGGCCGCCCGCCGCTTGGCCGCACCCGGGCCGGCCGGGTCGAAGAACAGCTCGGCCGGGTCGTACCCCGGCTTGCGATGGATCTCGACGAGGCGGGCGAAGTCGGGGGCCCGCGCGTCGTCGAGCCAGTAGTAGTACGTGAACCAGGCGTCCGGCTCGGCCACGAGCACCAGCTCGCCGGCGCGTTCGTGGCTCAGGCCGTGGGCCGCCTTGCCACCCTCGTCGAGCACCTCCGCCACGCCGGGCAGCGCGGCGCACAGCTTGGCGACGGCGGCGACGTCGGCCGGATCCTTGACGTACACGTGGGCGATCTGGTGGTCGGCGACGGCGAACGCCCGGGACGTCCACGGGTCCAGATACTCCATACCGTCCTGTGTGTACACCCGCAGCAGCCCTTCGATGCGCAGCATGCGGTTGACGTCGACCGGGCGGCGGGCCTCGGTGATGCCGTACTCGGACAGCACGACCGTGGTCGCCCCGCGGGCGTTGGCGGCGTCCAGCAACGGGCCGAGCACGCCGTCCAGCGCCTGCGCCGCGGCCGCCGCCTCGGGCGCGGACGGCCCGAAGCGCTGCAGGTCGTAGTCGAGGTGCGGGACGTACACCAGGGTCAGGTCGGGGTCGTGGGTGGCCATGATCTGCTGGGCGGCCTGGCAGATCCAGCGCGAGGACGGCAGCCCCGCGCCCGGCCCCCAGTACGTGAAGAGCGGGAAGCCGCCCAACGTCCCGGTGAGCTCGTCGTGCAGCGACGGTGGATCCGTGTAGCAGTCGGGCTCCTTGCGGCCGTCGGCGTAGTAGATCGGGCGGGGCGTGACGGTCCAGTCCACGTCGGCGCCCATGGCGTACCACCAGCAGACGTTGGCGACCGTGTAGCCGGGACGCGCCTTGCGCGCGGCCTGCCACAGCTTTTCGCCGCCGACGAGCGCGTTGTGCTGCCGCCACAACAGCACCTCGCCGACGTCGCGGAAGTACCAGCCGTTGCCCACGATGCCGTGCTCCGCGGGCAGCGCCCCGGTCAGGAACGTGGACTGCACGGTGCACGTGACCGCCGGCAGCACGGTGCCCAGCGAGGCGTGGAAGCCGGCGTCGGCGACCGCGCGCAGCCGCGGCATGTGCGCCAGCAGCCGGGGGGTCAGCCCCACCACGTCGATGACGACCAGCTTCGTGGTCATGGCGTGACCTCCGTCAACAGCTCTGCGCGGGCGAACGCCAGCTCGGCCGCGATGCCCGCGGCCACATCGGCGTCCGTCCGCGGGCGGATCTCCTCGGGCAGCACACCCCAGGTGTACGTCTCGACGTCGAAGTGGTCGCACGCGTCCTGCCGGATCAGCTCGCGCAGCGCGGCCCGCAGCACAGGCACCGTCGACGTCAGCGGGGCGACCGGCTCGGCGTGCAGCGGCACGTGGTAGTGCACCCGCCACGGGCCGGGGATGCGCCGGTCCAGCGCCTCGTCCAGGTCGTCGGCCGCCGGCCCGGCCGCCGAGCGGGTCTGGTGCAGGAAGCGGGGCTCCACATAAGTGCGCAGCACCGAATCGGCGCCAACCGGGTCCGCGGTCTCGAGCGCGGCGGACACCTGGACCTTCACCACCGGCAGGCCGGCCGCCCGCAGCCGGGCCAGCGCCTCGGCGGGGTCCTCCCAGGCGCACGCGAGGTGGGCGAGGTCGAGGCACACGCCGAGCCGCGAGGTATCCACATCGGACAGCAGCGCGGCGGCCTGCGTGGTGTTCTCGACGACGCAGCCGGGCTCCGGCTCGAACCCGACCCTGATCGGCCGCTCAAGAAGGGCGAGCCCACGCGCGAGCTCATCGAGCAGGCGTCCGGCGGCGGACGAGCGGTCGGCGTCCCACGGCTCCCGCCACGCCAGCGGCAGCGTCGAGACCGAGCCCCGGGCGGCGGTCTCGGGCAGCAGGTCGACGAGCACCCGGGCGAGGTCCAATGTGTAGTCCAGGCGCCGCCGGTCGGTCCAGTCCGGGTGGTAGACGGCGTGCTTCACGACCGGCGCCTGGAACGCCTCGTACGGGAACCCGTTCAGCGTCACCACTTCCAGGCCCCGGGCGTCCAGCTCCCGGCGCAGTCGCCGGCGTGCCGCCGGGTCCGCGGCCAGCTCGGCGGCCACCGGCGCGGCCAGCCACAGCCCGAGGCCCAGCACGTCGGCGTCCAGGTGCCGGCGGATCGCGGTGGCGTACGTGTCGAACTGCCCGATGATGCCGTCGAGGTCTTCGGCCGGATGCACGTTGGTGCAGTAGCTCAGGTGCATCAGCTACCACCTCGCAGGATCGAGTTGCCCTCGAATGTGCCCCCGAAGAAGCGGAGGACAAGTCGAGCCGCCCGGACTGGCTGTAGAACTCGACGGGGTTGCGCCACAGCACGAGGTCGACGTCGTCCTCGGTGAACCCGGCGGCCAGCATCGCGTCGGCTGTCTCGCGGGTCAGCAGCGGGTCGGAGCGGCCCCAGTCGGCGGCGGAGTTGACCAGCATCCGCTCCAGGCCGTACTCCTGCAATATCCTCACCATCCGCGGCGGCGACATCTTCGTGTCTGGGTAGATGGAGAAGCCCAGCCAACACCCGGTGTCCCGGACCAGCTTGACGGTCACCTCGTTGAGGTGGTCGATGGCGACCCGGCCCGGTTCGAGGCCGGACTCGGCCACCACGGCGAGGCTCCGCTCGGTGCCCCGGGCCTTGTCCCGGTGCGGTGTGTGCACCAGCGCGGGCAGCTCGTGGTCGACCGCGAGGGCGAGTTGGGCGGCGAATACCTCGTCCTCCTCGGGCGTCATCGAGTCGTACCCGACCTCGCCGACCGCGACCACACCGTCCTTCTCCAGGTACCGGGGCAGCAGGCCGAGCACCTCCCGGCAGCGGGGATCGTTGGCCTCCTTCGGGTTGAGCGCGATCGTGGCGTGGTGCCGTACGCCGAACTGGCTGGCCCGGAACGGCTCCCACCCGACCAGCGAGTCGAAGTAATCGGTGAACGCGCCGGCGTTGGTGCGCGGCTGGCCCAGCCAGAACGCCGGCTCCACCACGGCCCGTACGCCGGCCGCCGCCATCCGCTCGTAGTCGTCGGTGGTGCGCGAGGTCATGTGGATGTGCGGGTCGAAGATGCGCATCACGCCCCCTGTTCTCGGCGGCTCAGTAGACGATCCAGCAGAGCCACCGCATCGGGCGGCATGTCCCGGCCGGCGGCGTACCGCTCGTCGGCGAGCCCGGCCAGCATCGTGGCGAGCTCGGCGTCGGCACGCTCGTCGAGGCGGTCCACAGTGGCCAACGGCACGCCCATGAAGACGCACTTGAGCACGGCCTGCCGCCAGGCGGCGGCGTCGAGGTGCCGGGCGTACGGGCCGAGCGCGGCGCTCACCAGCCGGGTGTCGTTGGTGCGGATGGCGTCGTGCAGCAGCAGGACGGCCGCGTCGCCGATGGGCAGGAGCGGCAACGCCTTGAGCACGGCCCGCTTCTCGGCCGCGTCGCCGTACCGGTAGGCGGCCTCGGCCTGCGCGACGGCATGGTCGGCGGGCAGCGCGGCGAGCAGCAGCGCCCGCGCCGCCTCGTCCGCCGTCCAGCCGGGCGCTTCCGGCAGCGGCGCCCGCCCGCACCGGCGCCCGGCCGCGGGAAAGAGCCGCGCGATCGCGTCCGGGTCGGCCGCGACGCGCTCCAGCGCCTCCCCCAGCCACCCATCCCGGGGTGCGGCCACTCGCAACGCCTCAACGGTCATGGTTGAGCCTTCCGCAGAAACTCAATCGACTCGGCGGCCACCGACGGGGCGGCGTGGGAGTGCCGGGGCAACTCCACGGCGACGAGCCCGCGGTAGCCGGCTTCGGTCAGCGCGCGGAGCACCGGCGGGAAGTCGATCTCGCCGGTACCGAACTCCAGGTGCTCGTGCACGCCCCGGCGCATGTCGTCGATCTGCACGTTGACCAGATGCTCGGCGACGGCCGTCACGCAGTCCGGCACCGGCAACGGCTCCAGGCACCGGCAGTGTCCGATGTCGAGGGTGATGCCGAAGCCGGGCGGGTCGCCGAGGTCGGCGCGCAGCCGCCGCCAGTCGGCGATGTCGGACACGAGCATGCCCGGTTCGGGCTCGAAGCCTAGCGTCACGCCGGCGCCGGCCGCGACGTCGACAATGGCCGCACAGCCCCGGACGAGCCGGTCCCAGGGGTCAGGGGTTCCGGCCAGCGCCACGCCGGACCAGAACGAGACCGCCTCGGCGCCCAGGTCCGCTCCTATCTGGACGGCCAGCCGCAGGAACTCCAGCCGCTTGGCCGGGTCGTCGTCGAGCAGCGTAGGTGCGTGCTTGCGCCACGGGTCGAGCAGGTAGCGGGCGCCGGTCTCGATGACGACCGCCAGCCCGAGCCGGTCCACCATGGACGCCACCTCGGCCGTACGCCGGGCCAGGTCGGGCGCGAACGGGTCGAGGTGGTCGTGGTCGAGGGTGAGCGCCACGCCCTCGTACCCGAGGTCGGCGATGACGGACAGCGCGTCGGCCAGCCGGTGGTTGGCGAAGCCGTTCGTGCCGTATCCGAAGCGCATGCTGTGGGGTGATCTCATGTCGGGGACACCTTCCGGGCGAGGACGCGCGCGAGGGGCGCGATGGCGGCGACTGCCAAGCCGGCGAGCGGCTGGCCGGCGCGGGCGGTGAGCGCGCCCTGCAACGACGGGAGCCCGGTGATGCCGGCACCGACGGCGGCACGCACCATGGCCGCGGACGGATCAGCGGCCACCCGCACCTGCGCGCCGCCGTACGCCGCGGCGTACCAGACCGCGAGCGCACCGGAGGTGACGCGCCGGCCCCCGGCGGCCACCGCCACCCCCGCCGTCCCGGCGAGCGTCGCCGCGGGCAGCGTCCGGCCGGCGCCGGACACCTCGCGGCGGGACAGCTCGGTCACGGTGTACGTGTGCGCGGCCACCGTGAGCGCCGCCGGCAGCGCCCGGGCCACCCGCCCGCCGGACGCGCCCAGCAGCACGTCGAGCCCCCGGCAGGCGGCCATCACCGCCGGGCCGGCCGGGGTGTTCTTCGCCTTCAGGTCGTACGCCCACACCGCGCCGGCCAGCGGCAGCGCGACGGCGAGGGCACGCCGGCCACCGGCGAGGGCGGCCAGCGCCACGCCCGCCGCGGTGAGCCCGGCGGCGATGCCCACCGCCTGCCCCGGCGACACCCGGCCGGACGGGATCGGCCGCTCCGGCCGCTCGACGGCGTCCAGTTCGCGGTCGGCCCAGTCGTTGGCGGCCATGCCGGACCAGTACAGGCACACCGACGCGGCGGCCAGGCCCGCCGTGCGCGGGCCCAGATCGCCGGCCGCGGCCGCACCCGCCACGACATCCCCTGGTACGGAGAGCGCGGCGGGCGCCCGGACGAGGCGTACCAGATCGGCGAGTCTCACGAGGACAGTCCACGCACGAACGCGCTCAGCGCGGCCCACTGCTCGGGCAGCGAATGCGGCACGGTCCCGAGTGGATCCTTGAAGAAAAACGCCAGCTCGGGCAGCGGGCCGGTGCGCCCGGCCCGGTGGGCGGCGGCGGTCAGCCGGGCCAGGTCCAGTACGAGCGGCGCGGCGAGGGCCGAGTCGCAGCCGTGCCAGGTGAACTCCATTCGCATCGCGGTGCCGAGGAAGCCGGAGAACGTGATCAGGTCCCAGGCGGTCTTGAAGTCGCCGATGTCGTCGACGTACTCGATCCGGGTGGTGCCCTGCGGCTCGTACCCGAGCGTCTCGCCCAGGACACGCTGCTTGCTGCTCGACTTGGCCGCGTTGGCGCCCGGCTCGGCGAGGTTGGCGCCGTCGCCGCCGCCCAGCAGGTTGGTGCCCGACCAGGTCCGCACCCGCAGGTTCCGCATCGCGAACATCGGGGCGAGCACCGACTTCACCAGCGTCTCCCCGGTCTTGCCGTCGTGCCCGGCGTACGGCACGGCGTGCCGGTGCGCGAGCGCGTCCAACGCCGGCAGGCGGGCGCCGGTCGACGGGGTGAAGTCCACGTAGGAGCAGCCGGTGGTGAAGGCGGCGTACGCGTACAGGGAACTGGACGGTAGCACCGGGTCGGGCCCCGCGAGGGCGCGCTCGAGCGCGTCGGGGTCGGCGTGGGCCGGATGCGGGGGCGCGGCCGGCTCGGTCGAGGACACGTTCACTACAACGACGCGCTCCAGCCCATGGCGCTGCCGGAAGGCCGCGATGTCGCTGGCGATGATGGCCGCGGTCTCCCGCTGGCTCGGGGCGGCCGGCACCGGGCGTACCTCCGGCTCCATGGCCGCCAGCTCGTCGGACAGCGCGGCGACCAGCCGCGCCGGGACCACGCCGGCGGCGGCGAGCGCGTCGGCCTTCTTGGCCAGCGGCGTGGCGACCGGGTCGTGGCCGCCGAAGACCAGGTCGCCGAGGGCGGGCAGCGCGGGGCTGCGCAGTTGGGACAGCTCCGTCACGCAGCCGGTCGGCTCGGCGAGCCCCGCCCGCAGTGCCGTCGCGCCCACCATGCTCGTCACGGCGACCGAGCCGCGCGCGCCCACGAGCCAAATGCCAGTCGCCATGTTGACCTCCCCCTTGATTGATACCAGCGTCTGGTGCGAATCGGGCACACCGCGCCAATTTCACAACCATTGGGCCCCGTCCACCCGCCGAGCGAGATGGCACCACCGCGACAGCGCCGAAGTTCGGCGGCAACGACGCCGTCCCGGGCTCGACCGGCGAGGCGGACGGGGCTGTGGCGGGTAGGGCCGGTCGGCGTCCGCCCCTACCCGCCACGTCTGTGCGTTACGGCGCGGCCGCGCCGAACTCAACCCAGTTCAGGTTGACCAGGTTGGTGGTCGGGCCGCCCGACACCGCGGTGAACACCAGGTAGAGCTGCTGCGTGCCGGCCGGGTAGCTGACCGGGATGCTCTGGCTGGCCCAGGAGTTCGTGCCGCTGGTGGCGTTGAGCGTCGCCGTGGCCACCACCGGGCCGGTCGGCGAGCCGGACCGCAGCTCGACCGTGGCCCGCGGGGTGCCCGCGGTGGCGGTCGCGCCGCTGGCGTACCGGAGCGTGACCGCGCCGATCCCGCCGAGGTTGACCGGGTCGAACGCGACGTACTCCCCGGTGTCCACGCCGGTCACGTGCTGCCCGCCGCCGGTGTCGCCGGTGTTGGCCACCGTGACGCCCTGCCTCACCTGGGCGAACTCGGCCTGCTGCCGGCGGACCTGGATGGTGGCCTGGCCGACCGTGGTCAGCACCGGCTGCCCGTTGCCGCCCAGGTCGGTGTACGACGCGCTGATCCCGCCGTACAGGTAGCCGCCGGCGTGGTCGGCGCCGTCGGCCGGCGACGGCAGCACGCCGGTGCACCCGGTGGTGGAGGTGTCGCCGTGGCCGTGGGTGTCGTGGCCGAGCACGAACGTCACGGTCACCCGGCTGCAGTCGATGGCGCCGTCCTCCGGGTCGGTCACCGTCACCGTGAACGGGATCTGGTCGCCCCACTCGAAGAACGTGCCGGACAGCGGCGACGAGACCGCCACGGTCGGCGCGGTGTTGCCCACCACGATCTCCCGGGTCAGCACCGCCGTCTTGCCGGTCGAGTCGGTCACCGTCAGCTTGGCGGTGAAGACCCCGTTGGCCGTGTACGTGTGCGACGGGTTCGGGTCGGCGGAGTCGACGGTGCCGTCGCTGGTGAAGTCCCAGGCGTACGAGATGGACTCGCCCGGGTCCGGGTCGAACGTGCCGGCGCTGGAGAACTGCACCGTCAGCGGCGCCTGGCCGGACGTCGGGGTCGCCGCCAGCTTCGCCACCGGCGCCCGGGTCCCCTTGACGTACCGGATGACCGCGAGCTGGGCGTCCGGGTTGGCCCGGAAGAAGCCGTCGCCGTACTCCAGGAAGTAGATGTTGCCTTCCGGCCCGATCTCCATCTCCATCAGGTTGTCGAAGACGAACCCGGGCAGGAACTGCTCGACGCCGACGAGGTTGCCCTTGCCGTCCGTGCGCATCACGAACATCTTGTCCCGGGTGAACTCACCGAAGAACACCGCGTTGTTGTAGTACTCCGGCAGCTTCGTCTCGGAGGCCAGGTCCTTGTCGTACTTGTAGATGGGGCCGCCGTGCGGGCCGACGCCGCCCGTGCCGATCACCGGCCACTTGAAGTCGCACGTGGTCGGCGGGGTCGACAGGTACGCCCCGGGGCACGGGGTGAGGGCGTTGTACGTGTACCAGAACTGCGGCTGCTGCACCGCCGGCAGCGTCGTCAGGCCGGTGTTGCGCGGCGAGTTGTTGACCGGTGCGCCGCAGTTGAACGGCTGGCCGGACGTCCGGGTGACGAAGTCGAAGTCGATGTACGGCAGGGACGGCGAGTAGCAGTACGGCCAGCCGTAGTTGCCGGCCTTGTTGGTGGCGAACCACCGGCCGGTGCCCTCCGGCCCGCGGGCGGCGTTGGGCACCCGGGAGTCCGGCGAGTAGTCGCCGATGTAGAGCATGCCCTTGGCGTCCACGTCGAAGCGGAACGGGTTCCGCAGGCCCATCAGGAAGATCTCCGGACGGGTCTTGTTGTCGCGGTCCTTCCACTCCGGGAAGAGGTTGCCGTCCGGGACGGTGTACGTCCCGTTCGCCTTCACCTTGATCCGGAGCACCTTGCCGCGCAGGTCGTTGGTGTTGGCCGCGGAGCGCTGCGCGTCGTAGCCGGGGCCCTGGGTGGGCGACTCGTTGATCGGCACGAACCCGTCCGAGCCGCCGGCGTTGGTGTCGTCACCGGTGATCAGGTAGGTGTTGCCCTTGCCGTCGAACTTCACCTTGCCGGCGACGTGGCAGCAGATGCCGCGGTCCACGTCGACCCGGATGATCTGCTGCTCGCTGGCCAGATCCAGGTGCGGGGTGGGCGTCTCCACGAACTTGAACCGGGAAAGCTGGTTGTAGCCCTTGAACTTGTCCCACACGGTGGGGTCGGTGCTGGTCGCCGGCGCGTCGCCCTCGTTGACGCCGGGCGTGGCCGGGTCGTCGACCGGGGTGGTGAGCTTCGGCGAGTAGTAGACGTACACCCACTTGTTGGTGGCGAAGTTCGGGTCGATCGCCAGGGTCTGCAGGCCGTCCTCGTCGTGGGTGTAGACCGGGACCGTGGTGATGACCGGGCTGGCGCCGGTCGCCGGGTCGTACATCCGGATCTCGCCGCCGCGGGTGTTGTGCAGCACCCGGCCGTCGGGCAGGACGGACAGCGACATCGGCTCGCCCGGCTCGTCGTTGAGGGTCACCTTCTCGTAGTTGGCGAGCACGGTGGCGCCGCAGTCGCCCTCGACCACGCCGGCCGACCACTGGATGCCGCCCAGCAGGTGCTTCTTGAAGTTCCCGCTGCGGTACGACTCGATGGAGTGGCCGAGCCCGGTGTACCACGAGCGGCCGCCCTGGTAGTCCTTGCACCAGGCCACCGGGTGGTCGAAGCCCATGGTGCCGCCGGTATAGCCGGACTCCTCCACGGTGGCGAGCACGTGCGAGGTGCCCCGGACGTTGGTGGCGTAGTTGTACCACTCCTCGGTCAGCGTCACCTCCCGCGGCACCGTCTCGGTGGACGGGTGCGCCCGGTCGGCGACCTTCACGGCGGACTGGGCCACCGGGGACGCCGAGGCCACGCCGGTGCCGACCACGTTGCGGTAGAAGGTCCAGTCGGCCTCCGTCTCGGCGGCCGCGTGTACGCCGACGTAGCCGCCGCCGGCCCGGAAGTACGCCTCGAACGCGCCCTCCTGGGCGGCGTTGAGCACGTCGCCGGTGGTGTTGAGGAAGACCACCGCGCGGTAGCGGGCGAGGTTGGCGGCGGTGAACGCGCCGGCGTCCTGCGTCACGGTCACGGTGAAGCCGTTGGCCTTGCCGAGGTCCTTGATGGTGTTCACGCCGTCCTGGATGGACGGACGGCGGGCGCCGGCGGTCTTGGTGAACACGAGCACCTTGTACGAGTGCGGCTTGCGGGCGTCGGAGTGCAGGGCCGCCGGCCCGTTCTCCTGAGCCGCCAGGGACTCATCGGTAGCGGGCGAGGGGGCGGGTGCGGCGCTTGCCGGCACGGTGGCGGCCAGCGGGATGGACAACGCTGATGCGGCGATGAGCGCGAGCCAGCGTCTAGCGGATCGAGCCATGAAGGTCCTCCGGGGTCTGGAGCGTGGGTCCCTACCCCTGGCGCGGTGCCATGCCCGCCAAGGTCGTGCGAGCGCGCCTGTGCTGGTGCTGGTGCTGGTGCTGGTGCTGGTGCTGGTGCTGGTGCTGGTCGTCCGGCGCGGCCTGAAGACTTGTTCGAGACCGCACCGGACGGCCGCCCCGGGACCGTCCATTCCGGACGCGGGGCGCAACCGCGTCCGGACCCTCGCGGGCGGGCCCGAGGAGTGAGAAGTGGGCGCGCGCCACCGCGCCCACCGGGGGTTGGGTTAGACGGCGACCTCGGCGAGCACCGGAGCCACCTCGGTCCAGGCCGAGTCGCGCTCCGCCGAGCGGGTCACGGCGTCCATGACGAGCTGCACCTGGAGCGCGTCGACGAACGACGGCGTGGGGTCCGCGCCGGTGCCGACCGCCTCCAGGAAGTCACGCATCTCGTGGGTGAACGTGTGCTCGTACCCGATGATGTGGCCGGGGGGCCACCACGCCGACAGGTACGGGTGGTCCGCCTCGGTGACCAGGATCCGGGTGAAGCCCTGCTCCGATCCCGGCGCCGTGGCGTCGTAGAACTCCAGTTCGTTCATCCGCTCGAAGTCGAACGCCACCGAGCCGAGCGAGCCGTTGAGCTCGACCCGTACGCCGTTCTTGCGCCCGGTGGCGAAGCGGGTGGCCTCGTACGTGGCCACCGCCCCGCCGTCGAGCCGGGCCAGGAAGAGCGCGGCGTCGTCCACTGTGACCGGTCCGGTAGCGGTGCCGTCCGCCGAGGCGGCCAACCCGGAGGCCGCCGACGGCAGCGGGCGTTGCTTGATGAACGTCTCGGTCAGCCCGCTGACGCCGGTGATGCGCTGCCCGGTGACCCACTGGGTCAGGTCGATGATGTGCGCGCCGATGTCGCCGAGCGCACCGGAGCCCGCCTTGTCCTTCTGTAGCCGCCAGACCAGCGGAAACTGCGGATCCACTATCCAGTCCTGCAGGTACGCCGCCCGGACGTGCCGGAGCACGCCGAGGCGTCCACTGTCGACCAGGTGGCGCATCAGGGCAACGGCGGGCACCCGGCGGTAGTTGAACCCGCACATGGACCGCACGCCGGCCGCCTGGGCCTTGGTCGCCGCGGCGACCATGGCACGCGCTTCGTCGACCGTGTTGGCGAGTGGCTTCTCGCACAGGACGTGCTTGCCCGCCGCCAGTGCCGCGATCGCGATCTCGGCGTGGCTGTCGCCCGGCGTACAGACGTCGATGACGTCGATGTCGTCCCGGTCGATCAGCGTGCGCCAGTCGGTCGTGTACGCGTCCCAGCCGAGCCGGGTGGCGGCCTCGGCCACCTTCGCTTCGTCCCGACCGCAGATGACGGACATGCGGGCGCGTGCCGGCAGATCGTACACGCGGTTCACGGTGCGCCACGCCTGCGAGTGCGCGGCCCCCATGAACGCGTAGCCGATCATGCCGACCCGCAGCTCATTTTCCACAGTGGACAAGGTGGGTCTCCCCCCGTACGTCAGAACCCGAGCTTGAGGTAGTTGCTCGCGTTCTCCTTGGTGATGGTCTCCGAGGCGAGGGTGATCTCCTTGGGGACCTGCAGCTCGACCAGATCGGACATGCCCTTGTTCTGGCCGATCAGCCGGGCCAGCGAGATCGCCGACGAGGCCATCGAGGGGCTGTACGTGACCGTAGCCTTCAGCACGCCGCTGTCGGCCTGGATGGCCTCGATCGCGGCCTTCGAGCCGGCGCCGCCGACCATGAAGAACTCTTTCCGGTTGGCCTGGGTGATCGCGGCGAGCACGCCGATGCCCTGGTCATCGTCGTGGTTCCACAGCGCGTCCATCTTCGGCAGCGCCTGCAACAGGCTGGCGGCCTCCTGCTGGCCGGTGTCCGCGGTGAACCGGGCGGCACGCCGGTTGGCCACCCGGAAGCCAGCTTGGGCGAGGGTGTCGGAGAAGCCCTTCGACCGCTCCTGGGTCAGCTCCAACTCGTCCATCCCGGCGATTTCACCGATCACCGGAGCACTGACACCCTTGGCCTTCATCTGGGCGATGACGTAGTTCGCCGCGGACACCCCCATGCCGTAATTGTCCCCCTTGATCTGCAGGCGGTACGCCTTGGCGTCGGGGAACGCCCGGTCCAGGTTGACCACCGGGATGCCGGCCTGCATCGCCGACAGGCCGAACGAGTTCAGCTCCTTGCCGTCGTGCGGCAGCAGCACGATCACATTGGGCTTCTCGGCGATGAGGGTCTGCAGCGCGGCGCGCTGGGCGGCGGCGTCGGCGCCGGCCTCGACCGTCTTGAACTCCACGTCGGAGTACGAGGCGGCCTGCGCCTTGGCGTTGTTGGTGATCGCCGCGATCCAGCCGTGGTCGGCGGCCGGCGCGGAGAAGCCGATGGTGACCTTCGTGCCCGGCGCCGCGTTGGCGTTGCCGCCCGCCGCGACGGTCTGGGCGCCGGTCGGCTCGTCCTCCTCGTTGCTGGTGCAGGCGGTGAGCAGGGCTCCCGCGCCGAGGGCAGCCCCGCCGAGCAGCAGCCGGCGGCGGGACAGGTCGGACGCATTCTTCATGACGACCTCCGGTCATTGGGGGGTGCAAGGGATCCGGCGGCCGTCCCGTATGGACGGTCACCAATGTGTGTATGGAGCGCTAGTTGCTCGTGGTGAGCTTGTTGCGGGAGATGAACAGGCTCAGCGACTTGAACTGCACCTGCTGTACCAGGACGGCGGCGACGATGATGCCGCCCTTGACCATGTTCTGGACCTCGGTGGAGAGGTTGTTGATGGCGAACAGGTTGGTGATGGTGGAGAACACGATCACGCCCAGGAGCGAGCCGATGATCGTGCCGCGGCCGCCACTGAGCAGCGTGCCACCGATGATCGCCGCGGCGATCGCGTCGAGTTCGTAGAGGTTGGCCATGGCCGCCTGGGCGGAGTTCGCCTGCGAGGTGAGCATGATGGCGGCGATGCCGCAGCACAGGCCGGACAGCGCGTAGAGCAGCAGGGTGTGCCGCTTGACGTTGATGCCGGCCAGCCGGGCCGCCTCGACGTTGCCGCCGACCGCGACCGTGCGCCGACCGAACGTGGTGCGGTTGAGCAGCACCCAGCCGCCCGCGACGACCGCGGCGAGGATGTAGACCAGCAGCGGCACACCGAGGAAGTCGTTCGCCGCGATGTCGTTGATGAACGTGTTGCCGGAGACCTGGGTCTGCTTGCCGGAGATCTGTGCCGCCAGGCCGCGGGCCGCCACGAGCATGGCGAGCGTCGCGATGAAGGCGACCAGCCGGCCGTACGAGATGAGGATGCCGTTGACGACGCCTACCCCGATGCCGACCGCGAGCGCGCAGAAGATCATGCCGCCGGCACCGTAGTCCTGGGTGGCGAGCGTGGTGCTCCACACGCCGGCGAGCGCGATGATCGCGCCGACCGAGAGGTCGATGCCGCCACCGATGATCACAAAGGTCATGCCGACCGTGACCACGCCGATGACGGACGCCAGCTCCAGGATCGTGAAGATGTTGTTGCGCACCCAGGTGCCGTCGCTGTAGAGGTCCGGCCTGGTGATGATCCCGATGATGATCAACGCGATCAGCACCGCGACGAGACCCAGATTCCGCCGCAGGGGCTCGGTCGCGTCGTCGCGCCACCAGCTCCGCTTCTCCGCCGGCTTCTCCGGTTCCTTCACGGGTGCGGGCGCCGCTTGGGCCGTCATAGGGTTACCTCCTCAGCCTGCAACGAACCCGCCATCACGAGGTCGAGCACGGTGTCTTCGTCGAGTTCTCCGGCCGGCGCCTCGCGGACGACCCGCCCCTCCCGCATGACCAGGACCCGGTCGGCGAGGCCCAGCACCTCGGGCACCTCGCTGGAGACCAGCAGCACACCGACCCCGCGCGCGGCCAGGTCGTGGATCACCTGGTAGAGCTCCGCCCGGGCGCCGACGTCGACGCCGCGGGTGGGCTCGTCCAGCAGCAGCAGCTTGGTGCCGCCGAGCAGCCACCGCCCGACCACGACCTTCTGCTGGTTGCCGCCGGAGAGCGTGCGCACCGGCCGCCGTACGTCCCGGGGGCGCAGGTCGAGCGTGTCCGCGATCCGGTTCGCCTCGGCCACCTCCCGGCCGGCGTTGGTGAACCCGCCGCGGGCGTACCCGGTGAAGGTGGCCAGGGTGATGTTGCGGTAGATCGGCTCGCCCAGCAGCAGCGCCTGGCTCTTGCGCTCTTCCGGCGCCATGCCGAGCCCGGCCCGTACGGCGGCGCGCACGCTGCCCGGACGCAGCGCCCGGCCACCCATCCGCACCGTGCCGGATTCCGCCTGGCGCGCCCCGAAGATGGTCTCCAGCAGCTCGGACCGGCCCGAGCCGACCAAGCCGGCGATGCCCACGATCTCACCACTGTGGACGGTGAGTGACACGTCGGCGAACTCGTTGGCACGCGTCAGTCCCTCGACACGCAGGAGCTGCTCGCCCCGGTCCTTCGTGCTCGGCTCGGGGAAGACGTACTCGATGGTCCGCCCGGTCATGCGGCTGACCAGGTCGCGGGTCGGCGTGGTACGCGCCGGCAGGTTCGCCGCGGTGGTCCGGCCGTCCTTGAGCACGGTGACCCGGTCGCCGATCTCGCGGATCTCCTCCAGCCGGTGGGAGATGTAGATGACCGCGATGCCCTTGCCGGTCAGCTCCCGGATGATCCGGAAGAGGTTGCCGACCTCGTCGTGGGCGAGGACGGCGCTCGGCTCGTCCATGATGATGAGGCGGGCGTCGTGCGAGAGCGCCCGCGCCATGCTGACGACCTGCTTGCCCGCCGCCGGCAGCGAGCGCACCAGGCGGCGCGGCGGGATCTCGCCGTGCCCGAGCCCGCCGAGGATCTCCCGGGTACGCCGGGCCATGTGGCCACGCCGGATGAAGCCGAACCGGCGCGGCTCGTGGCCGAGGAAGGCGTTCTCCGCGACCGACAGGTCGTCGACGAGGTCCAGCTCCTGGTAGATGGTGGCGATGCCGGCCTTCATCGCGGCCTGCGGGTTGGCCGGCGCGAAGTCCTCGCCGAGCCACTGGATGCGGCCCTCGTCCGGGCGGTGCGCCCCGGAAAGCACCTTGATGAGGGTGGACTTGCCCGCGCCGTTCTGCCCAAGCAGGCAGTGCACCTCGCCGGCACGTACCTCGAGCTGCACGCCGTCTAGCGCCCGGACACCCGGGAACGTCTTGACGACGTCCGTCAGCTCGAGGACGACCTCCCCCATCTCGGTCATGACGCCTGCTCGAACGCCACGTCGCTGGCCAGCACAGCGGCGCCGGTGACGCCGGCACGCGGGCCCAGTTCGGAGAGCACCACCGGGAGATTGCCGGTGGCCAGCGGGAGCGAGCGCCGGTAGACCACGCTGCGGATCTCGGCGAGGAGGATGTGGCCGAGGTGGGCCAGCCCGCCGCCGATCACGATCATCGAGGGATTGGCGAAGCTGACCAGGCCGGCCAGCACGCCACCCACCCGCCTCCCCCGTCCCGGATGAGACGGATGCAGGTGACGTCCCCCTCGCTGGCCGCCTCGGCGACGTCGCGGGCCGTGACGACCCCGTTCGCCGCGAGGCGGTCGGCCAGCGCTGGCGACGTGCCGTTGCGCGCCGCGAGCGTGGCGTCCTTGGCCAGGGCTGCGCCGCTGAAGAGCGCCTCCAGGCAGCCTACGTTGCCGCACGAGCACATCGGGCCGTGCGAGTCGACCTGGATGTGGCCGATGTCCCCGGCGCACCCGTCGGTGCCCCGGTAGACGTCGCCGGTCAGGTAGATCCCGCAGCCGATGCCCGTACCGATCTTGACGAAGAGGAAGTCGTCGACCGAGTGCGCGACGCCCCCGTGCCGCTCCCCCACCGCCATGATGTTGACGTCGTTGTCGACGACCGCCGGGCAACCGTGCTCGCGGGTGAGCAGCTCGCGCACCGGAAAGCGGTCCCAGCCGGGCATGATGGGCGGCGAGACGGGCACGCCGTCGCGGAAGCTCACCGGCCCCGGCACCCCGATGCCGACCGCGTCCAGCTTCTCGTACGCACCGTCCACTTTGGCCTTGGCGAGCAGCTCGTTGACCCGGTGCAGGATCACCTTGGGGCCGGAGCGGATGTCGGCCGCCTCGGCGTACGCGGCGACCGGCTCCAGCCGCCCGTTGGTCACCTCGACGTCGACCGAGCTGGCGCCCAGGTCGACGGCCGCGAACCGGAGGTTGGGGTTGAGCTCGACCAGCGTCGAGCGGCGGCCGCCCCGCGAGGCGGCCATGCCGGCCTCGGCCACGTAGCCGAGCCCGACCAGTCGCTCCAGCTCGGCCAGCAGGCGGGGCCGCGGGATCTCCAGGCGGTCCGCCAGCTCGGCGCGGGAAACCGTGCCGTGATCGCGCAAAAGGCGGAGAAGCCGCAGATGCAGAGGTTCGGCCGTACGCACTGAACCCTCCCTCAGAAGCGGTTCACATCGACGCAACGTCGGCGTGTCGTGTCCGACACACTAGGAGCCTTCCGCTCCCGATGTCCAGACCTTTACGCGATCCGATGCACAACTTTTTTCTAACTGAGCAGAAGTGGCCTTGCGGACCACCCTGCGCGGCCCATCCGCCGCCCCGCCGATCAAGGACAACTGCGTCGATCAAGGGCAAACGGTCGTGGATCGGAGATCAAAGCACGACCATTCGCCCTTGATCGACGGGCAGGTCCTTGATCGGCGCGGCGCCGCGCGGGCGGCGGGGCCACGGGGGCGCGAACGACCGCTAGTGGCGGTAGATGACGAGGTCGCTCATGTTCTGGTAGCTGATGGCGGCGAAGTTCAACGACTGGCCGGGGTTGGCCGCGCCACCGGGGGCGGTGTCCTGCTCCCAGTTGGCGTGGTGGTAGTTCTGCTCCCCGATCTCCTCGAAGAACTGCTGGAAGTTGATGTCGCCTTCGCCCAGCGGCACCATCACGTGGCCGTTCGCCTGCTCGGGCGCCCGGTCGCCGTCCTTGGCGTGGAAGAGCGGGAACCGGTCGGTCCGCGGCGCCACGGTCAGGATCGGGTCGAAGAGGTCGGTGCGCGTCTGGCCCCACTTGTCGGTGTACGTCTTGTGCTTGAACCGCGCGACGTACGCCCAGTAGATGTCCATCTCGAAGAAGACGTACCGCGCGTCGGCCTTGGTGAAGAAGTACTCCAGCTTGCGGGTGCCGGACGAGCGGGTGGGCCGGCCCAGGTCGTCCAGCGGCCCGGTGTCCAGTAGGAACCCGTACGCGGCGTCGTGGTTGTGCGTGTAGAGCTTCATGCCCCGCTTGCGCGCCTGCCGGCCGAGCTCGTTCCACAGGTCGGCGGCCACGTCCCAGTCCGCCTTGTACGCGCTGCCGGTCGGGTCGCTGCCCGTGCCGATGTGCTTCATGCCCAGCTCCTCGGCGATGTCGAGCTGCTGGGTGAAGGTGTCCGCCCGGATCTGGGTGTGGGTGCCGTTGGCCACCAGCCCGTTGTCGTCCAGGATCTTGCGGATCTCCTTGGCCGTGATCTGCCGGCCCAGGATCGACGTGTGCTGGTTGTACCCGGCGAACTCGATCTCCTTGTAGCCGATCTCGGCCAGCCGGGCGAGCACCCGCTCGAAGCCGTACGGGATGCCGGACTCGTCGGGCGCCGCGCCGATCCGGTCGCGCACGGCGTACAGGATGATCCCGCGGTTCTTGTGCGGGATGAGCGGCTCGGCGCGGAGCTTGCCGTGGCTGATCGCGGGGGTCGCGGTCTGTAGGACCGGGAGGCCGGCGGCGGCAAGTGCGGCGGCCGCGCCGGCAGAGGCAGCGAGCACCTTGCGACGGTTGAGCGACATTTGTTCCCACCTTTCAGCAGCGGCCGGGGAGCCGCCGTCGACGAGACAGAGGGAGAAGTGAGGTGAACAAACGGTCCAGCGCCGCCGAAGCGCTGGATGTGTCGAGCGTGTTACGCCTGAAAGCAGACGCTAGACCGAGATCTCGCCGAAAGAAAGGCCCTGAAGCTACAAACTTTTGACTGTGCCGACGAAAGCTGGTCTCACTTGCACAAGAGCTTTGTCATCCGGCGAGCCGCGACGGCCAGCCCGAGGCCCATGACCACGAGCAGGTACGCGATGTCGAGCCACTGCACCGCGCCGAACGCGCCGGTGCTGATGCCGCGGATCAGGTCGACCGCGCGGTAGAGCGGGGTCACCTCGACCACCCACCGCAGCGCCGCCGGGTACGACTCGGCGGGCACGAACGTGCCGGAGAAGAGGAAGAGCGCGAACTGGACGGAGCCGACCAGGTCGAAGTCTTGCCAGCCGCGCATGAAGGTGGACAGCGCCATGCCGATCCCACCGAACGCGAAGCCGACCAGCACGGCGGCGGGGAACGCGGCCAGCGCCCGCGGCCCGGTGGTCAGGTCCAGCGCCACCATGACGACCAGGAAGGCCGCGGAGTAGAGCGAGCCGCGCACCATCGCCCACATCAGCTCGCCCAGCGCGATCTCGAAGGGCTTGACGGGCGTCGCGAGGATCCCGTCGTAGAGCTTCATGTACTTCATCTTCCCGAAGAAGTTGAAGGTCGTTTCCGACAAGGCGCCGGACATGGCGGCCGAGGCGAGCATGGCCGGGGCGACGAACGCGGCATACTCCACGACCCGGCCGCCGGGCAGGGTGAGGTCGCCGACCAGGTCGCCCACGCCGACGCCGATCGACAGCAGGTAGAGCAGCGGCTCGAAGAAGCCCGAGATCAGCACGATCCAGTACGCCGACTTGAGCGCGGCGACGTTGCGCTCGGCCACCGACGCCGACCGCCGACCCGCGCCCTCGAAGCTGATCAGCCGGGGCAGGACGAGAGCCACCATGTCTAGACCACCAACCGCTTGCGGAACCGGACGCGGGCCAGCGCGTAGCCGGCACCCGCCCAGAGGGCCAGGTAGAGCACGTGCCCGGCGGCCGACCAGTCCGGTGCGACGCCGAGCGTGGCCGCCCGGGACAGGTCGACGCCGTGCCACAGCGGCGACGCGTACGCCAGCCAGCGCAGCCCCACCGGCAGCGACTCGACCGGGAAGAACACCCCCGCGAACAGCGACATCGGGATCACCGCGAACCGGAAGAGCAGCGCCAGGTAGCTGTCGCTGCGGACCGACGAGCTGTACGCGAACGTCGGCGCCGCCACGGCGAGCGCGAGCAGGAGCGAGATCGGCAGCACGGCCAGCGCCCACGGCGAGTGCAGCGCGCCGAAGGCCAGCGCGACGATCAGGAACGCCACCGCGCCGGTCAGCGCCCGGAAGAGCACGTACAGCAGGTTGCCGCCGAGGATGTCGTCGAGGCGCACCGGCGTGGCCGCCTGCCCCTCGAACGTCCGGACCCAGTTGAAGCCGCTCAGCACCGGCCAGGTGGACTCGAAGATGGCCACCTGCATCACCGTCGAGGCGATCAGTCCGGGCACGATCCAGTCGAGGTAGGGCACGCCGCCCACGCCGTTGTCGACGTACGCCCCGACGCCCACGCCGAAGCCGAGCATGGTCAGCAGCGGCAGGATGAACGTCGACAGCGCGCTGCCGCGCCACACCCGCCGGTAGGTGACCAGGTGGTACTCGAAGACGGCGGTCATCGTCAGTCCACCAGGGTCCGGCCGGTCAGGTGCAGGAAGACGTCCTCGAGCGAGCTGCGCCGCACCAGCACGCTGGCCGGGGTCAGCGCGCGGCCGTGCACCTCGGCCACGGCCGCGTCGCCGTCGGAGACGTAGAGCAGGATGCGGTCGGGCAGCACCTCGACGCGCTCACCGAGGCCGGTCAGCTTGCCCGCGAACTCCTCCTGCGACTCGGCGGCGAAGCGCAGCTCGACCACCTCGCGGGTGGAGTGCTGCTCGATCAGCGCACGCGGGGAGCCCTCCGCCACGATCCGGCCGCCGTCCATCACCACGAGGCGGTCGCACAGCTGCTCCGCCTCGTCCATGTAGTGCGTGGTCAGCACCAGCGTCACGCCCTGCTGTTTGAGCCGGAACAGCCGCTCCCACACCAGGTGGCGGGCCTGCGGGTCGAGCCCGGTGGTGGGCTCGTCGAGCAGCACGATCTCGGGCTCGTTGACCAGCGCGCGGGCGATCGTGAGCCGCCGCTTCATGCCGCCGGACAGCGGCTCGACCTTGCTGTTGGCACGCTCGGTCAGCTGCACGAACTCGAGCAGCTCGGCGGCCCGCTCCCGGGCCACCCGGCGCGGGATGCCGAAATATCGCGCGTACGTCGTCAGGTTTTCCTTGACGGTCAGCTCGGGGTCGAGGTTGTCGAGCTGGGGGCACACGCCGAGGCGAGCGCGGATCGCCGGCCCGTCGCGCAGCGGGTCCTTCCCCAGGATGCGGAGGGTGCCGCCGGTGGGCGGGGACACGCAGCCGATCATCCGCATGGTCGAACTCTTGCCCGCGCCGTTGGGGCCCAGGAAGCCGAACGCCTCCCCCTGCTGCACGTCGACGTCGATGCCGTCGACCGCAGTGAAGTCGCCGAACCTCTTCACCAGCCCCCGTGCCTGGATGAGTGCCACCCGCGAACCGTAGCGCCGGGGTACGACAACCCCAACCGGGTTTCTCGACTTTTGCATGTCCGGGAGAAAGTTGTCTCCAACACGAGCAAACTTTGCGCTATCTTGGCCGAATGGTTGGAGTGTGGCCCGACAATCGGCACCAGGCGGCGGTGCTTCGCCTCCTGCGCGACGGCGGGCCTCGCTCGCGCGCCGAACTGGTCGACGCGGTGGGACTGTCCCGATCCAAGCTCTCGGTCGACATCGACCGCCTCATCGAACGAGGACTCGTCGACACCGTCGGACCGGCCGCCTCCCGAGGCGGCCGGCGTTCGTCGCTGGTCCAGATCGCCGAGGCCACCCGCTTCCTCGGCATCGACATCGGCGCCACCACGCTCGACCTCGCCGTCACCGACGGCGAGATGCGCGTGCTGGCCCGGGTCACCGAGCACACCGACCTGCGGCGCGGGCCGGCCGCCGTGATCAGCCAGGCCCTCGAACTGGTCAACAAGCTGCGCGCCGACACCGGCACCACCCGCTTCACCGGGGCCGGCGTGGGCGTGCCCGGCCCGGTGAGCTTTCGCGAGGGGGTGCCCGTCTCGCCGCCGTTCATGCCCGGCTGGCACCGCTTTCCGCTGCGCGAGACGCTCGCCACCGAACTGGGCTGCCCGGTGCTCGTCGACAACGACGTCAACATCATGGCGCTCGGCGAGATGCACGCCGGCATCGCGCGCACCTTCGACGACTTCCTGTTCGTCAAGATCGGCGCGGGCATCGGCTGCGGCATCGTCGCCGGCGGCCAGGTCTACCGCGGCGCCACCGGCAGCGCCGGCGACATCGGCCACACCTCCGTCGACCCGCACGGCCCGATCTGCGTCTGCGGCAACACCGGCTGCCTGGAGGCGTTCTTCGGCGGGGCCGCGCTGACCCGGGACGCCCTCGTCGCGGCCCGCTCCGGGCGGTCGCCGCACCTCGCCGACCGGCTGCGCGAGGCCGGCGCGGTCACCCCGGTCGACGTGTCCACGGCGGCGACGGACGGCGACCCGTACGCGATGGGACTGGTCCGCGACGGCGCGCGCCGCGTCGGTCAGGTCCTCGCCGGCCTGGTGAGCTTCTTCAACCCCGGCCTGGTCGTCATCGGCGGCGGCGTCGCCGGCATGGGGCACGCGCTGCTCGCCGAGATCCGCGCCGTCGTCTACCGCAAGTCGCTGCCGCTAGCCACCGGCGACATGCCGATCGCGCTGTCCGAGATGGGCGATCAGGCCGGGCTCGTCGGAGCGGCCCGCCTGATCAGCGACCACGTCTTCACGGGCTGACAACACCCGCGGTCGCCCTGGCGGCCGCGACCAACTCGTCGACCGTCTCCTCCGCCGGCGCGGCGCCCGCGTCGTACCGGGCCGTCCAGGTCAGGCCGTCCACGCCGCTCACCCGCCGCGCCACCACCCGCACTCCGCCGCCGTCGGGCAGCGGGTGGTGTTCGGTGTACGCCACCGAACGGGTCACCCTCGCGCGCACCTGGTGCGGCACGTCGCCGGGCTCCAGCAGGAGGTACGTCAGGAGCGGCTCGTCGGCGACCACGGCGTACTCGGGGCGCTCCCGCACCACGCCGGCCGGCGTGACGGTCAGCTCCCGCCCCGACCAGACCGCCTTGTGGATCTCGTGCCAGCCCAGCCGCGCCCGGCCGGGCAGCCACAGCCCGAGGTTGGTCGCGACCACGTCGCCGTCGGACGACTCCGCCCAGGAGAGGATCCGCTCGTCCGCCTCCAGAGCGGGACGCCGGTCGGCCGGCAGCTTCGCCTTGCGCCGAAACAGCTTCATAGGCCACCCACCGCCTGCTCGCGCAGCGCCCGCGCCTTCTGCTCCAAGGGCAGCAGCTCGCTAAAGAGACGCAAGTGATCATCGGCGTTCGACACGGGATTGATGCGTTGAACCTTCGACTTGATCTCGCCGATTCGCTGCATCACGCCGGGAAGTTGCAACTGGGCGAGCTGCATCGACAGATACCGCATGTCCGGCTCCATCTCGAGCTGAAGGGGCTCGACGGCCAGCTCCCCGGCGAGCGCCTTCGCGGCCAGGTCGGCGCAGGCGTCGCGTACCCCCTCGATCCAGACGGCCCCGGCCGCCGCGGACGCCGCGCCGCCCGCCGCGGCGATGGCCTCCCGGACCACCGCGTGTACGGGGTGCCGGTAGACCTCCGGGCCCAGCGCGTCGAACATCGGGCCCGCCAGGGCCGGCATCTGCAACGCCAGCTTCAGGCACTCCCGCTCGACCATCGACTGTGGACTGTCCACAGACGCCTGAACCGCGGCGGGGCCATTCGCGGCCTCGGTCCTACCGAGCGCCGCCGCCACCGCCCGCTGCACCGGCTCGATCTCCATGCCGAGGTCGCCGGCGAGCTTCCGGACGTACTCGGGGCGCTTTTCCCGGTCTTTGATCTTCGCGACCAGCGGCGCGGCCCGGCGCATCGCGTCCACCCGGCCCTCGACGGTGTCCAGGTCGTGCCGCGAAAGCACCTGGCGCAGCGCGAAGTCGACGAGTGGCTCGCGCCGCGCGACCAGGTCCCGGACCGCCATGTCCCCCTTGGCGAGCCGCAGTTCGCAGGGGTCCATGTTGTCCGGTGAGATCGCGATGAACGTGCGGCCGACGAACTTCTGGTCCTCCTCGAACGCCCGCAGCGCGGCCTTCTGGCCGGCCGCGTCCCCGTCGAAGGTGAAGATGATCTCGCCGGCGAAGCCGTCCGTGTCCATCAGCAGCCGGCGCAGCACTCCGATGTGGTCGGTGCCGAACGACGTGCCGCACGTCGCCACCGCGGTCGGCACGTCCGCGAGGTGGCAGGCCATCACGTCGGTGTAGCCCTCGACGATGACCACCCGACCCTGCTTGGCGATCTCCCGCTTGGCCTGGTCGACCCCATAGAGCACATGGGATTTCTTGTACAGAGGGGTCTCGGGGGTGTTGAGGTACTTCGGCCCGTCATCGTCGTCGAAGAGCTTGCGCGCGCCGAATCCGATCACATCACCGGTCAGGTCCTTGATGGGCCACAGCAGCCGGCGCCGGAAGCGGTCGATCAGCGAGCCGGACCGCGCCTCCCGGGCCAGTCCTGCGGTGATCATCTCCTGCGGGGTGAACCCCTTCTGCCGCAGATGCTTGGCCAGGTGGTCCCACGCGTCCGGGGCGAAGCCGCAGGCATACTGCTGAGCCGTCGCTCGGTCGAAGCCGCGCTCGGCGAGAAACTCGCGCGCCTTGTGGGCCGGCGCGGTACGAAGCTGGTCGGCGTAGAACTCGAGGGCGGCGGCGTGGGCAGCCACGAGGCGCTGCCGCTGGCCTTGATTCTGGCGCACCGGGGCGGGGCCAGCTTCGGCGTACCGCAGCTGGATGCCGGCGCGGGCGGCCAGCCGCTCGACCGACTCCACGAACGAGAGGTGGTCGATGTCCATGAGGAACTTGATGGCGTCCCCACCCTGCCCACACCCATGACAAAAGTACACATTTCGGGCCGGAGCGACCGTGAACGACGCCGTCTTCTCGTCGTGGAACGGGCACAGGCCCTTGAGGTTGCCACCGCCCGCCGACTTGAGCGTGACGTGCTCGGAGATCACGTCAGCGATCGCCGTGCGCTCCCGCACGAGCGCAATATCCTCGTCCCGGATCCGCCCAGCCATGGGTACATCCTGCCGCAAGGTCAGGCCGCGACCACCCCCGGGCGGCCGGCTTCGACCGCGAACGAGGCCGCCGTGCGCACCGGCGCCTCGCGTACGTCGATGGTGTCGACCACGCGGACGTCGGTACGCCAGGAGCCGCGCTCGACGTCGCACCGCAGGTATCCCCGCTTGAGCCCGTCGAAGTAGCGCACGTGCGGGTTCAGCAGCGGGTTGGCCTGCTTGATCGGCGCGTCGAACGCGAGCGGGAAGTCGGAGCTGATCGACGTACCCACGAATTCGGCCGCGACCACCGGCGAGGCCGGGTCGTCGAAGTTGAGCTTGAGGTCGCTGATCCAGGTGGAGTGGATGTCGCCGGCGAGGACCACCGGGTTGGCCACCTGCGCCTCGTGCAGCAGCCCGAGCAGCCGGTCGCGTTGCGGCATGTAGCCGTCCCACTGGTCCAGGTTGACGATCGTGGGCGGCACGGGTCCACCGGGATTGGGGAATCGGGTCCTGCTCATCATCACCTGCTGGGCGATCACGTTCCAGCGGGCGGGCGAGTGGGTCAGGCCGTGCGCCAGCCACTGCTCCTGGGCGTCGCCGGTGAGGGTGCCGGTGGTGTTGTTCCGCCCGAACGGTTCGGGGCCGAGGTCGACCGGGCCGGGCTGGTCGGTCCGGTACTGCCGGGTGTCGAGGACGTTCACCCGGGCCAGTAGGCCGAAGTCGAAGCGGCGGTAGATCCGCATCCCGTCGCTGCCGGGGCGCAGGTGGGCGCGGATCGGCATGTGCTCGTAGTACGCCTGGTAGGCGGCCGCCCGCTGCCGGGCGAACTCCTCGGCCGTCTGGTGCGCCGCTCCGGAGTCGAGCTCGTCGACGAAGCCGGCGTAGTTGTTTTCGGTCTCGTGGTCGTCCCACGTGACCACCCAGGCGCCGGCGGCGTGCGCGGCGCGCAGGGCCGGATCGCTCTTGTACTGCGCGTGCCGATTGCGGTAATCGTCCAATGTGCGCAGTTGGTCCAGGCCAAGCGTCGCCGGCGTGGTGTGTGACCGGTCCGGAAATCGACTGTCCGGGTCGTACTCGTAGATGTAGTCGCCGAGGTGGAAGACGACGTCGAAATCTTCATCGGCGAGCCCCCAGTACGCGGGCCAATAGCCATTTTGCATGTCCTGACAGCTCGCGACGCCGAAGCGGAGCCGGTGCGGCCGGGCGAAACGGTGCGGGGCCGTCCGGGTACGCCCCACCGGGCTGACGTGTCCGTGCGCCCGGAACCGGTAGAAGTATTCGTGTCCGGGCTCGAGCCCGCGCGCGTCCACGTGTACGGAATGCGCCAGTTCGGGCCGCGCCCAGGCGGTGCCGGAACGCACCACCCGCCGGAACCGCTCATCCCGCGCCACCTGCCAGCCCACCTGCACCGGGCGGGTGTTGCCCATCAGTCGGGTCCAGAGGACCACCGCGTCGGGAAGCGGATCACCGCTGGCCACCCCGAGGAGGAACGGCGCCGCCGTGTCGGCCGCCCGCGCCGGTCCCCCAATCGCCAGCGTCGACGCGCCCGCCACCGCGGCGGCGCCGGTCAGTATTTGACGCCTATTGATCGTGAGCCCGTTCCGGTTTGGGATCTCCATCGGGCAACTATTTCGGCAACGGCACGACCAGCACAACAGCTCTTGTCGAAATATCCGTTCACCCACTATTCACCTTCCGTGCACTGTAAGCGACCTGGACCGCACCCACCATCGGGCCGTGAGACGCCGCCCCTGGACCATCCTGGTAACCGCCGTCGTCCTGGCCGCGATCGGCGCCGGGCTCGGCTGGTACCTCGGCGCCGACCATCTGGACCCGGTCCGCGGCGTGGTCGGTTCGGAGAAGGCGCCGTTCTTCGCCGACCGCCGGGTCCAGGAGGCGTTCGCCCGGCACGGGCTCCGGGTGGAGACCGACCCGCGCGGTTCGCGGGAGATGGCCACGACCGTCCCGTTGGGACGGTACGACTTCGCGTTCCCCGGCAGCGAGCAGGCGGCCGATCGGGTACGGCAGGCGCGCCCGGCCACCGGTTCCTACGCGCCGTTCCGATCGCCGCTGGCGGTCGCGACGTTCACCCCGGTCGCCGACCTGCTGGCCGCGCAGGGGGTGGCGCGGCGGGCGCCGGAGGGCCACTGGGTGCTCGACCTGACCAAGCTCCTCGAACTGGCGCACCAGGACAAGCGCTGGGACCAACTGCCGGGCAACGTGGCCTACCCGGCCCGCCGGGACATCCTGCTGACCACCACGCATCCGGGCGACTCCAACTCCGCCGCCGTCTACGCATGGCTCGCCCTCATGCGCCTGGGCGGTGGTGCGGGCGCGGTCGAACAGGTGGTCAAGCTCTTCGCCGACCAGGGCGGCCTGGAGAGGTCCACAGAGGATCCCTTCGAGAAGTACCTCGCACAGGGCCTCAACTACGCCCCGCTGGTGCTCGCCTACGAGGCCCAGTACGTCGATGCGGCGCTGTCCGGCACGCTGCCGCTGGGCGCCACCCTGGTCTACCTCTCCCCCACCACGAGCAGCACGCACACGGTGGTCGCCTTCGACGGCCGCGGCGGCGAGGTCGGCCGGCTGCTGACCACCGACCCGGAGCTCGTCCGGCTCGCCGCCGAGCACGGCTTCCGCACAGCCGACGAGTCGGTCTTCGCACCGGTGCTGGCGCGGGTGCCGGCCGGCGGCGCGGCGCTGCCCACCCACCTGACCGACCTCGTCGATTCCCCCGACCCGGGGGTCGTCGAGTCCCTCCTCACCACCCTCAATCAACGATTGCGATCATGAAGAAGACTCTTGCTCTCGCGGTGGTGCTGGCGCTGGCGGCCGGCTGCACCGGCAAGCCCGAGCCGAACGCCTCCGAAGGCCCGTTCAAGCGGGGTTCAGGCACGCTGCGGGTGCTGGCCGGCAGCGAGCTGACCGACCTCCAGCCGATCCTGGAGGAGGCGAAGGCCGCCACCGGCGTCACCGTCAAGCTCACCGAGATCGGCACGCTGGACGGCATCGAGCGGGTGGCCGCCGGCACCGCCGGGCGCGACCAGGACGCGATCTGGTTCTCCAGCAACCGCTACCTGGAGCTGCACCCGGACGCCGCCGGGCGGATCGACGTGAGCACCAAGGTGGCGAACTCCCCCGTCGTACTCGGGCTGCGCGCCTCGGTCGCCAAGCAGCTCGGCTGGGACAAGCACCGTCCTACGTGGAGCGAGATCGCGACGGCCGCCGGCGAGGGCCGGTTCACGTACGGCATGACGAATCCCGCCGCCTCCAACTCCGGCTACTCCGCGCTGGTCAGCGTCGCCGCCGCGCTGGCCGGCACCGGCCGGGCGCTGACCACCAACGAGATCACCGCGCTGACCCCACGGCTCCAGTCCTTCTTCGCCGGGCAGTCGCTGACGGCGGGCTCGTCCGGCTGGCTCGCCGACGCGTACGTCAAGCGGCAGGCCGGCGACGCCCCGGTGGACGGCCTCATCAACTACGAGTCCGTCCTGCTGTCGGTCAACGCGGGCAAGCGCCTGCCGGAGCCGCTGACCGTGGTCTATCCGGCGGACGGCGTCGTGACCGCCGACTACCCGCTGACGCTGCTGGCCGGCGCCTCCGAACAGGCGCGCACCAACTACGCTGCGGTCGCCGACTTCCTGCGCCGGCCGTCCACCCAGCGAAAGCTCATGGAGTCGACGTTCCGCCGGCCGGCCGTACCCGGAATCACGCTCGCGAAGGCGTTCGGCCCGGCGGATGGCGGTTTGGTCGAGCTGCCGTTCCCGTCGCGGTACGAGGCGGCGACGGCGCTCGTGACCGGATTCGGCGACACGCTGCGCAAGCCGGCCCGCACCATCTACCTGCTCGACGTGTCCGGCTCGATGAAGGGCGCCCGCATCAAGGGCTTGCAGACCGCCCTACTTGGACTGTCCGGTGCGGACACGTCACTGTCCGGTTCGCTGACCCGCTTCAACGGACGGGAGCAGGTGATCATGCTGCCGTTCAGCACGACGCCGAAGGCGCCACGCCGCTTCGACCTGCCGGAGACCGGCAGGCAGGCGGTGACGGGCCAGATCCGCGGGTACGTCCGCGGGCTGGCCGCGAGCGGCGACACCGCCATCTACGAGGCGCTCGTCCGCGGCCTGGATCTGGCCCGCCAACTGGACGCCGCCGACCCGGGCCGCTTCACGTCGGTGGTGTTGCTGACCGACGGTGAGCGGACGGTCGGCCGTACCCTGGCGGGTTTCCGCTCCTGGCACGCCAAGCTGCCTGCGAAGATCAAGGCGATCCCGGTCTTCACGGTGCTCTTCGGCGAGAGCCACGTGGGCGAGATGACCCAGATCGCGACGCTGTCCGGCGGCCGGACGTTCGACGCGCGCAGCGGTTCCCTGACCGGCGTCTTCAAGGAGATTCGCGGGTACCAGTGATGTTCACGCGGCGTTCGGGCAGGCATGTTTGCATCGGGCCGTGAACCTCACGAAAGCGATGAGAGCCGCCACGGTCGCGGCCGTCACGATCTCGATCCTTCCGGCGATTCCAGCGTCCGCAGCATCGACGCCAGGGGCGTTTTGCTCCCCGGACGCGTCACTGCTCGGCTTCTCCGACGCCCTCGACAAGACCACCTTCGCGGGTACGCCGGTGGCCGGACTGTCCGCGCTGGCGCTCACCGGCCCGTCACGGGCCCTCGCGCTCGTCGACAACATCGGCACGACTCCCGCCCGGATCTACGACGTGGACCTGCGCAAGACCCAGGTCCGCGGCGTCACGCTCCTCACCCGGCCGGACGGCACCCCGTACACCGGTGCCGACTTCGACGGCGAGGGCCTGATCGCGGAGCGCGGCGGCACCGTGCTGGCCAGCTCGGAACGCGAGCCGTCGATCCGGCGCTTCCGCCTCTCCGACGGCCGCGAGATCGCCAGCCTCCCGGTGCCCGCGCGCTTCGCGGTCACCCCCGCCGGCGAGGCCGCCGTCAACCAGACCTTCGAGGCGCTCACCGCCACCCCGGACCACCGCCGGCTCTACGCCGGGATGGAGGGGCCGCTGTCCGCGGACGGCCGCGACGCCGAGGGCCGTGGCCTGCAACGCATCATCCGGTACGACGGCCGCGAGGGCTCCGGGTACGCGCCGATCGCCCAGTACGCCTACCGGACCGATCCCGCCCTGGGTCTGGTGGAGTTGGTGGCGCTCGGGGACGACCAGTTCCTCTCCGTGGAGCGCGGCTTCACCGCCGGCGTCGGCAACACGGTCCGCGTCTACCGCGTCTCGGCGACCGGCGCCCCCGACGTCTCCGGCATCGCCTCGCTGTCCACTGTGACCGATCCGCGTTCGTGGCTCGGCAAGGAACTGCTCGTCGACATCGCCAACTGCCCGCCCTCCGGGGCCACCGCCAAGCAGCCGCAGCCGAACCCGTTGCTGGACAACATCGAGGGCGCGGCGCTCGGCGGTCCGCTGCCCGGTGGGCGCCGCCTGCTCTACCTGCTGTCCGACGACAACGGCAGCGCCACCCAGATCACCCGCGTGTACCGGCTGTCCGTCAAGCTGCGCCCTGAGCCGACGCTCAAGAGCCGGGCGCTGCTGTCGGCCACCGCGTACCAGCCGGGGCCGGTGTCCGGCACGCAGCTCGCGCCAACCACCGTCAACGGGATCACGCCGCCATTCCCGGGCCAGCCGATCCCGGGCTTCTCGGCCATCATCCGGGACAAGGCCGGACGCCTGCTCGCCATGCCCGACAACGGCTTCGGCGCGAAGACCAACTCGGCCGACTTCCTGCTCCGGGCATACACCGTGGAGCCTCGGTACGACAGCCACGAGGTGGCGGTGCGCGGGTTCATCAGCTTCCGCGACCCGGACCACAAGGTGCCTTTCCCGATCGTCAACGAAAACACCACCGACCGGCTGCTGACCGGGGCCGACCTCGACATCGAGTCGCTGGCCCGGGACGCGCGCGGTGACCTGTGGATCGGCGACGAGTTCGGGCCGTACCTGATCCGCACCGACAAGACAGGCAAGGTGCTGCAGGCCCCGATCCCGTTGCCCGACGGTGGAAAGTCGCCGCAGTCGCCGGACCTCGCCCCCGGCGAGACCCCGACCGTGCCGGCCAGCCGCGGCTTCGAGGCGATGGCCACCAGCCCGGACGGGAAGACGCTCTACCCCATCCTGGAGGGCGCCCGGACCGACGACGCCGATCAGCGGCGCCGCATCGTGTACGAGTTCAGCGTGCCCGCCAACCGCTACACCGGCCGCACCTGGTCGTTCCGCGTCGACGACCCGTCCCTCGTGGTCGGTGACGCCGCGGTGCTCGACGGCCGGCGGCTGCTGCTGATCGAGCGGGACAACGCGATGGGCCCGCAGACGCGGGTGAAGAAGCTCGTGGTCACCGACCTCGACGCGGTGGGCGCGGACGGCTACCTGCCCCGGCGTACGGCCGCGGACCTGATGCGCATCGCCGACCCGGACGGCGTCTCCACCCCGGCCCGCCCCGGCGAGTACGGCGTGGGCCCGCTGTTCTCGTTCCCGCTGCAGTCGGTGGAGACGGTCCTGCCGCTCGGTGGCGACAAGGTCCTGGTGGCCAACGACAACAACTTCCCCGGCAACGACGGCCGCATCCCCGGCAAGCCCGACGACACCGAACTAATCGTCCTCCAAATCCCCACCCTGCGCTAACCCACCCCATCACCAGGCCCCGCGGGCCTCCGCGGGGCCTCCTCGGGGCCTCCTCGGGGCTTCTTCGTCGATCAAGGGCATATGGTCGTGGTTCGATCTCCAATCCACGACCAAATGCCCTTGATCGACGCGAAAGTCCTTGATCGACGGTGCCCGGGCCCGACGGCCCGCGGCCCGCGAGGGCCCGCTCCCGGTACGGCGACGAGCAGCGTGGCGCCCGCGTCGCGGTGACCCGTGAGTAGGGGACCCCTCCTGGGTCGCCGGAGCACCCAGCAGGGCCCCCTGTTGGAGCTCGCCCACCCCGCGCCCGCAGCCCTCCTGCGCCGATCAAGGGAAAGCCCGTCGATCAAGGGCAAACGGCCGTGGATCGGAGATCAAAGCACGACCATTTGCCCTTGATCGACGGGAAGAAGGGGGCGCAAGGAGCGACGGGGAAGAAGGGGGGCAAAAGGGCGACGGGTTAGGAGACGATGCGGAGGCGTTGTAGGCCCAGGTCTAGGACGTCGCCGGGGCGTAGCGGGGTCTGGACCTGGAGCCGCCAGCCGTTGACCCGGGTGCCGTTGGTCGAGCCGAGGTCGACCACCATCCATTGGCCGTCCACCGAGGTCAGCATGGCGTGCCGGCGGGACACGGAATCATCGGTCAGCCGCAGGTCACAATGGGTGTCCCGACCGATCACGTAAAAGCCCGGGGCCGGCGGCAGCCGTAGGTCGATCGGTGCCGCCGCCCGCGGGCCGACGATGCTCTCCCACCAGCGCTGGATCGCCACGTCCGCGCGTGCCCAGAACCCGCGCGGCGGCAGGTCGCCGACCACCGCGTCGAGCTCACCGCGGCGGCGGGCGTCGAGCGCCATGCGCACCCGGCTGACGAAGGTGATCTCCGACAGCCGCCCCTCGCGGGCACTGCTACGCAGGGCCCGGATGGCCCGGAGCCGGTCGCGGTGCGATGCCCGCAACTGCTCCGGGTCCGGTGTCATGTCGAACATTATCGACGCTGACGCCCGCCGCGCCTACCCCACTAACGCGCCGTGCAGGTCGGGGTGGGGTTGGTGTTGGCGCTGGTGTACGACGCGATGAAGCCGAACGTCGTCGTCGCGTTGGCCCCGAGCGAGCCGTTGTACGCGGCGTTCTGCGCGCTGACGCTGGCGCCGCTGCTGGTCAGGGTCGTCCCCCAGGACTGGGAGATGGTCTGGCCGTTGGCGTACGTCCAGGTCACCGTCCAGCCGGTGATGGCCGCGGTGCCGGCCCGCACCGTCACCTCACCCTGGAAGCCGCCCTGCCACGAGCCGACCACGGCGTACGTGGCGGTGCAGGTCCGGCCGCCGGTGCCACCGGTTGGCGACGCGGTGGGCGACACCGAGGGAGACGGTGACGTGCCCGGGGTGGGCGAGGCCGAGGGGGTCGGCGACACCGTGGGCGTCGGCGTCGGAACCACCCCGTCCAGCGCGAGTTCGGTGCTGCTGAACGTGCCGTGCGCGGGGTTCACGTCCGCCTCGGCCCCACCACCGTCACAGCCCCGGCTGGGGTTGAACAGCAGGTACGTCCCGGCGGAGCAGTTGGCGCCGGTCGGTCCGGCCGGCGGTTCGGCGTCGCCGCCGACGATGGCGCTGCCGCCGATGGTGGCTCCACCTTGGACGATCGCGTTGCCGCGGACGATCGCGTTGCCGGTGACGGTGCCGCCGTTGACCCAGGCGAGGTCCTCGATGCGGGCGTTTCCGGTGACGCTGCCGCTGTAGACGGCGGCACGCGGGCCGACGTACGCGGTGGAGGCCACGTTGGCGTTGCCGGCGACCCAGCCACCACCGTTGGCGTGCCAGCGCCCGCCGTTGGTGGCCGCCGGCTTCTGGTACCCGGCCTGGTGCCCGTCCGGGATCGCCCCGGAGACGCGGAACTCGTACGGGTAGCGGCGGTTCTTCGGCCAGCCGTCGAGGAACGCGTACTTCGGCACCGTGTTCGGCGTGCCCGTCACGACGAGGTACACCTCGTTCTCGCCGGGCTGGAGCTGGAAGCTGATCTGCCCGTCGGTGCCTTGGGACAGCGGGCTGTACCGCGGGGTGCTGCCGTTGCGCACCGCCACGAGCCCGTACGTCCAGCCGGTGGCCCCGGTCTCGGCGTGGCCCTTGAGGTGCAGCCGGACCAGCGCCCCGTCGCTGTCGGGCACCATCTTGACCTTGTTGTACCCGTAGTCCGAGGGCGCCATCGCGTCCGAGATGCGGTAGTGGCGCAGCGACGCGTTGACCGCCTCGACCGGCACCCCCTTGTACGCGTTGAGGAAGCCCGCGCCGTACACGTTGTTGATGAACGGCATGAAGTCGGCCCGGTTGCTGTAGTCCCAGGTGACGTTGTGCTGGGCGTACTCACCGATCCGCCGGTTGAGCTCGGCCTGGGTGATGCCGGTGATCCGCCGGTACACCTCGAGCGGGTGCTCGGTGTTGCGGGCCTCGTTCCAGATCCGGTTGAACATCTCGATGCCGTCGCGGTCCTTGATGTATTGCAGGAGCATCCAGGCGCCATAGTGGTGCCGCGACGAGGAGTAGTAGAGGTTCTCGGTACGCAGCCAGCGGGTCAGGTCGCCGGCGGCCGTCCGCGGGTACACCTGCATCGCCATGAACTCGGCGCTGGCCTCCCAGAACGTGCCCGCCGAGGCGTGCGTGAAACCCATCCCGGAGCGGCCGAGGAACGTGTAGTTCTGGAACACGTGGCCCAGTTCGTGTGCCAGCCCCCACGAGCCGGGCTGCGCGGCGCCGGGCGCCACGTTGATGACCCCGACCGTGCCGTCCACCGAGCCGCCGGTCGCCCAGGCGTCCAGCGCGGTCCGGTTCCACGTCCGCGTGATGATCACAACGATCTTGTACTGGGACAGCAGGCCGGTCTCCGGCGTGAACCGCATCGTGTTCACGTAGTACGAGTACAGGGTCTCCAGCTGGCTGAGGATGTTGTCCGGGTCGAAGCGGAACTCGGTCGGCGCGGTCAGCGGGTTGGTGCCGGACTTCTCCCCCCATAGCAGGATGAAGTTGGCCGACTCCTTGGTCCGGTCCTGCGCCCAGGGCACCTCGCCGGTGCTCTGCCAGCGGCTGGGGATGTAGAGGGTCTTGGCGGCGGCCTGGGCCGGCGGTACCAGCTCCGGGACCACGACGGGTGCGGCGCCCAGCCCGAGAAGGGCGAGCGCGACGACCACGCGGCGACGCCACCCTGTCCGGTGACTCATGGCACTCCTCAGATGTCGACAACAGGAGCCCCGGATCCAGGCCCGGACAGGAAGGGGCAGTGAACATGCTCGATGGGAGCGCTCCCGATGTCAAGTGAGAGCAAGGGGCCACCACACCCGGGGCCTACGTGGAGGACCAGGGCGGGGATCAGGAGGCTGCGGATCAGGAAGGTGTCCAGCAGGATGCCGGCCGCCACGATCACGCCGGTCTGCACGGACGGCACCAGCGGCAGCACGCCCAGCGCCGCGAACGTGGCCGCCAGCACCAGCCCGGCGCTGGTGATCACGCCGCCGGTGACCGTCAGCGCGCGCAGCATGCCCGGCTCGTGGCCCACCTGGCGGACCTCCTCCCGCGCCCGGGTCATCAGGAAGATCGTGTAGTCCACGCCGAGCGCGACCAGGAAGAGGAACGTCTGCAGCGGCAGGCCGTAGAAGAGCTTGGTGTAGCCCATCGCGTCCAGCACGAACCCGGCCGCTCCCATGGCCGCCGCGTACGACAGCACCACGCTCCCGATCAGCAGCAGCGGCGCGACCAGGGCCCGCAGCAGCACCACCAGGATCAGGAAGACCACGCCCAGGATCAGCGGGATCACCACCAGGTTGTCGCGATTGGCGGCGCGCTGGGTGTCCAGCTCGGTCGCCGTGTCGCCGCCGACCACGGCCTGGGCGCCGGGCACCGCGTGCACCGCGGCGCGCAGCCGGTCCACCGTGTCCTTCGCCGCGTCGCTGTCTGGCGCGTCAGTCAGGACCGCGTCGATCCGCACCCACGCTCCGTCCGCCGACAGCCGCGGCGCCGGTACGTCGGCGATGCCCGCGGCGCCCCGTGCCGCCGCGACCACCTGATCCGACGTACCGGCCGTCGCGAGGATCAGCGCCGGCGAAGCCGCGCCATCCGGGAAGTGCCGCTCGATCAGTCGCTGCCCGGTGACCGAGCCGACCTCCTTGGTGAACGTCTCCGACGCCGGCAGGCCCAGGCTCAGGTTGCCGATGCCGAGGGTCAGCGCGACCAAGGCGACCGCCGTTCCGATCCAGACCAGGCGGGGGCGCCGGCCAACGCCGCCGGCCACCTTCGCCCACACACCGTGGTCCTCCGCGACGTCGTGCCCGACCGCCGACTCCGTGTAGCGCGGCACGAACGGCCAGAAGAGCCACCGTCCACACAGGACGAGAATGGCGGGCAGCAGCGTGGTCATGGCCAGGAACGCGGCCGCGATGCCCACGGCGCCTACCGGGCCGAGGCTGCGGGTGGAGTTGAGGTCGGCGGCGAGCAGGCAGAGCAGGCCGATCGCCACGGTGGCCGCCGAGGCGAGGATCGCCGGGAACGAGCGGCGCAGCGCGACCGCCATCGCCCGGTGCCGGTCGCGGTGCCGGCGCAGTTCCTCGCGGTACCGGGCGATGAGCAGCAGCGCGTAGTCCACGCCGACCCCGAAGACGAGCACGGTGAGCACGCTCTGGCCCTGGAAGTCCACGGTGAGGCCGGCGTGCCTGGCGAGCAGGTAAACCACGGCGCTCGCCACCTGGCTGGCCACGCCCACGCAGATCAGCGGGATCAGCCACAGCACCGGGCTGCGGTAGGTGAACAGCAGCAACAGCGCCACCACCCCGGCGGTGACCAGCACCAGCGTGAGGTCCATGCCACCGAACGCGTCGAAGAGGTCGTGCTCGGCGCCCGCGGACCCGGTCAGGGCGGTGCGCAGGCCGGCGGGTGGCGCGTTCGCCAGCCGATCCTTGATATCACCGGCCGCGTCCGACTGCTGATCCTTGTCACCGGCCAGCGGGAAGGACACCAACAGGGCCTGACCGTCCGCGCTGGCAACCGGGGTTGGCACGGAACCGCCCTCGGCGTACTCGGAAAAGACCGTGCGGTCCGCCTCCACCTTGACCCGGTCGGCGGGCGTGAGCCCGCCCTCGCGGGCGTAGACCGCGACCGCGACGAGCCGGTCGGAGCCCGGGAAGGCCGCCTTGGCGCGCTCGTACGCCGCGGTGGCCTCGGCGCTCTGCGGCAGCCAGGCCACGGCGTCGTCGGTGACCACGTCGGCGAGCTTGACGGCCATCGGGCCGACGACGGACGCGAGCCCGATCCACAGTGCTAACACCAGAAACTTCAAAGCCCTCATGCCCTGGAATCCTTCGGCCGGCCGGACCGAAGAACACGGGTCGCAGACCCCCGACCGGGGTGGGCCTAGCCCTACCGGCAACGGCCACCGACCCCGACACAATGGGGAGCATGAACATCCGCCACAGACTCGTCGCCGCCGGCCAGGGGCTGCTGGTGGGCGTGCTGTTCCACGCCGGTGGCGTCGTGCTGCTGGTCCTGTCGATCGTTTCGCTCTCGCTCATCAGCGTCTTCGGCGTCGGCATCCTGCTGTTTCCGCTGGTGGTGGTCGCGGTGCGCGCGCTGGCCAACGAGCGGCGGCGGCTGGCCAAACAGTGGACGGGCGTGGAGATTCCCGTGCCGTACCGGCCGCGCCCGCCGATGGAGCCGATCGGGGTCGTGGGTGGGTGGCAGCGCTTCCGCTGGATGGTCACCGACCCGGCGACCTGGCGGGACGCGCTGTGGCTGCTCGCCGCGCCGGTCACGCTCGTGCTGGGCATCCTGCCCGCAGCCCTGGTGGCGTACGGCCTGGAGGGCATCTTCCTGATGCCGGTGCTGCTGCCGTTCGTCGACGGCTACCACTACGGCCCGGGCTGGCTGATCCGCTACCCGCTGGAGGGTCTTTTCGCGATCCCGCAAGGCGTCCTGATCCTGGTGCTCGGGCTGGCGGTCGCCCCGGCCCTGCTCCGGGCGCACAGCCTCTTCAGCCGCGCGCTGCTCGGCCCCACCCGCCAGGCGGAGCTGGACCGGCGGGTCCAGGCCCTGACCCGGAGCCGGGCCGAGACGGTCGACGCCCAGGCGGCCGAGCTGCGCCGGATCGAGCGCGACCTGCACGACGGCGCGCAGGCCCGGCTGGTCGCCCTCGGCATGAGCCTCGGGATGGCCGAGGACCTGGTCGTCCGCGACCCCGCCGCGGCGCAGAAGCTGCTCGCCGAGGCCCGGGACGCCAGCGACGTGGCGCTGTCCGAGCTGCGCGACCTGGTCCGCGGCATCCATCCGCCGGTGCTGGCCGAGCGCGGCCTCGACGGTGCCGTGCGGGCGCTCGCGCTGAGCCTGCCGATCCCGGTCGAGGTGGACATCGACCTGGCCAGGCGGCCGCAGGCGCCGGTCGAGTCGGCCGGCTACTTCGCCATCGCCGAGGCGCTGACCAACGTGGTCAAGCACAGCCACGCGACCCGGGCGTGGGTGCTGGTCCGGCACGACGGCACCGGCCTCGGCATGACGGTCAGCGACGACGGCGTCGGCGGCGCCAACCCGGGCCGCGGCACCGGGTTGCGCGGAATCGAGCGGCGCCTGGCAGCATTCGACGGGACCGTCGCCGTGAGCAGTCCGCACGGCGGACCGACCGTCGTGACCATGGAGCTGCCGTGCGAGTTGTCATCGCCGAAGACCTCGCCCTCCTCAGGGACGGGCTGATCCGGCTGCTGACGGCGTACGAATTCGAGGTCGTCGAGGCCGTCGACAATGGACCGTCGCTGCTGCCCGCGCTGCTCAAGCACCGGCCGGACGTCGCCGTCGTGGACGTCCGGCTGCCGCCGACGTTCACCGACGAAGGGCTGCAGGCGGCCATCGCCGCCCGCGCCCAGATCCCCGGCCTGCCGGTGCTCGTCCTTTCCCAGCACGTCGAGCAGTTGTACGCCCGCGAGCTGCTCTCCGACCGCACCGGCGGCGTCGGCTACCTGCTCAAGGACCGCGTCTCGCACGTGAGCCAGTTCGTCGACGCGGTGCGCCGGGTCGCGACCGGCGGCACGGCCCTCGACCCTGAGGTGGTCGCCCAGCTGCTGGCCCGGCGCTCGGCCGAGGAGCCGCTGAAGGCGCTCACGCCGCGCGAGCGCGAGGTGCTCGGCCTGATGGCCGAGGGCCGCTCCAACAACGCCATCGCGGGCCGCCTCTTCGTCACCGAAAAGGCGGTCGGAAAGCACATCAACAACATCTTCAGCAAGCTGGGTCTGTCGCAGTCCGACGACGACAACCGCCGGGTGCTCGCGGTGATCGCTTATCTCAATGCTTAACCCTTAAAAAGATCAGCGAGTACGGCTGCCGTCTGCGCCGCGTTCGTGACGACGAAGTAGTGCCCGCCGTCGACCACGTGCGTGCTGACCACCCGGTCGGTGCGCAGCCGGGCCGCGACCGACTGGAGGGTGCACAGCGAATCGTCGGCGCCCACCAGCACGTGCACGGGCGTCTCCAGCGCGCCGGCCCACTCCTCCGGCACCAGCGCCAGGTCCCGCCGGAACCGCGGCAGCAGCAGCCGGCCCACCTCGTCCGCGGTCAGCGTCGTCGGGGCATGAGGCCGCTGCGCTTCAGCTCGGCGACCAGCTCGGCGTCGTCGATCGCTCGCAGCGCACGCGCCGGCCCGGCCGACATCGGCGGCGCGGAGAGCACCACGTGCGCCGGCTCCAGCCCCGCGCCGGCCCGGTTGGCGACCTCGGCGGCCAGCACGGCGCCCAGGCTGTGTCCGAACAGGACTGTGCCGTCGGTCAGGTACGGGGTGATGGCCTTCCACCACGCGTCGGCCACGTCGGCCACGGAGACCGCGCCGCGCATGCTGGCCTCGCCGGCCACCACCCGCCAGGACGCGGGCAGCTGCCGCGCCAGCCGGGTGAACGAGCCGGCCGAGCCGCCCGCGTACGGGATGCAGACGAGGGTGCGTCCGCGCCCCTCGCGCAGCACCCGCAGTGCCACGGTGACCTCGGGCGCGCGCAGCTTGAACCGGGCCAGCTTGCCCGTCGAGGTGACCGGCAACTGGTCGACGATCTCGATGACGGAGGGCCGCTTGAAGGCCGGCAGCCGCTCCTTGAACGCCCGCCGGGTCAGCGCCCGCAGCGCGAGCGGGTCCACCCCGTTCGCGGGTACGACGTACGCGACGGCCTGCTCCAGTCCACTGTGGTCACGGGCGCCAACGACGGCACACTGCGCCAGCCCGTCGACATCGCGTGCGGCGGCCTCCACCTCGAAAGGGGAGACCTTGAAGCCGCCCACGTTGATGACGTCGTCGCGCCGGCAGACGTACTCCAGGTCACCGTCGGCGGCCCTGCGCACGATGTCCCCGGTGTACGCGCCGCCGTCCGCGAAGGTGCGCGCGGTCGCGTCGGGGCGATCGAGGTAGCCGGCCGCGACCGAGCCTCCCGCCACGTGCAGCCGGCCCTCGACCCCGTCGGGCACCGCGTCACCCGCGTCGTCCCGGACGGTGATGCGTACGCCCGGCACCGGGATGCCGGTCGACCCCGGCCGGCTGCCGTTGGTGGCCACCACGATGTGCAGCACCTCGGTCGCGCCCAGGCCGTTGACCAGCGGGGCGCTGCACACCTTGGCGAACTCCCCGCACATCGGAGCGGGCAGGTGCTCACCGGCGGACACGGCCAGCCGCAGCGAGCCGAGGCCGGGCGCCTCGCCGTCGCGGATCCGTTCGAGCAGGGCGGCGTACACGCGGGGCACCGAGAAGAGCACGGTCGGCTGGTGCGCGGAGAGTGCGGCGCCGACCCGGAAGACGTCCGGCGGGCCGGCGCTGAGCACCGTACGCGCGCCGGCGGTCAGCGGGAAGAGCAGGGAGTTGCCGAAGCCGTACCCGAAGGAGAGCTTCGCCGTGGACAGCACGGTGTCGGCCGGCGTCAGCGCGAGCACCCGGCCGAATCCCTGCAGGACGCTGTCGATCCCGGCGCGGGTGTGCAGGACGCCCTTGGGGGTACCGGTGCTGCCGGACGTGTACTGGATAAGCACCACGTCGGACGGTTCCTGGACAGCGACCTCCGGCGGCTCGCCGCCCTTGATTTCCTGCCCTTCGACGTGGCGGTACGCCGCCGAGCAGTCCTCGGCGATGAACTCGATCTCGGCCGGGGTCAGCATCGGGCTCACCGGGACGGGCACGCCGCCCACCCACCAGACGCCCAGGATGGCCACCACGGTCGCGATCGAGTCGTCCGCCACGATCAGCGCGTTCGAGCCCGGCTTGAACCCGGCGTCCACGAGGTGCCCCGCGTACGCCTGGGCCGCCTGCTTCAGGCCGGCGTACGTGATCTGCCCGTCGGCGTCCACATAGGCCGTCGACTCCGGGTCGCCGGCAGCGAGCAGGTGCTCGGCGATGTTCGTGTTCACAATGACGAAACCTCCATGGTGGCGGTGCTTCCGCACGGCTCTACCGCGACGGCGAGGATGGTGGTGGGCTCGGTGGCCCGGGCGCACAGCGCGGCGGCGCACACCACCGCGAGAAAGCCGCCCGCCGCGCCGAAGTCGCCGATCGCCTTCTCCACGTGCCACACCGGAAACGGCTGGTTGGCCGACAGGGCATCGACGACTCCGCTGTCGAGCGCGGAGACGACCAGCCCGTCCGGGCGGGTCTCCGGCCGGGCGGCGGACTGGATGATGTGGACGGTCGCGCGCACCAGGTCGGTGCGGCGGCACTCCCCGAGCGTGACGCCGTCCTGGCCGTCGGCCCGGGGGTGGAGCGTGAGGCAGGCGGCACCTTCCGCCGGCACGAGGTGGTACGGGGCCACCGTCAGGCTCCAGCGGGTCAGGCTGGACGAGGCCCCGACGAGCGCGGCACTCGCGTCCCCGCCCGCGATGAGTCGCATCGCCTCGGCGATCGCGGACATGCCGGCCGTGGCGCCTCCGGTGAGGCTCAGGTTCGGCCCGGTCAGGCCGAGCCGGATGGAAACCGTCGACGCCGGGCCGTTGTACGCCGAGGCGGGACCGAGCGCCGGACTGACCAGGCCGGGCTCCAATGTGGACGCCTCGGTGCAGACCGTGGCGTACTCGTGCAGGCCGGCGGTCGAGCTGGCCCAGACGACGGCGGTTCGGTCCGCCGCCGGCCCGTCCACGGACGGCAGCACCGGCGTGTCCGCGGCCGCCGCCAGGGCCAGCAGCGACTCGTACGGCAGGCTGCGCAGTCCCCGCTTGCCGACGCTGTCCGGCATGTCCGGCTCGACCGGGCCGTGCACCGGCCGCTCGACCGGCACCAGTGCGCTGTCGGGTGCCGCGAACCGCCGCATGGTCACCGGCGGCGGCTCGGCGCCGAGCTGCCGGGCCAGGTCGTCCAGGCCGGTCGCCCCGGACAGGCGCAGGCCCACGCCGCGTACGGCGACGCTAGGCATGGGCGCCGCTTTTGGCGAGGAGCACCGTGCACACTCCGCCGCCGAAGCCGTACGCCTGGCTCAGCACCTTGCGCACCGGCGCCGGGCGGCCGGCCGCCTCGACCAGGTCCACGCCGGCACACTCCGGATCCGGGTCCAGCAGGGTCAGGTTGCCGGGGATGAAATCGTGCGCCAACGCCCGTACCCCGATCACGGCCTCCAGCACGGCGGCCGCGCCCTCCGCGTGGCCGAGCTGACCCTTCACGGAGGAAAGGACCGGCCGGCGGCGGCCGGCGAGCGCCTTGGCGACGGCGCGCGCCTCGACGGCGTCGTTCGCCGGCGTGCCGGTGCCGTGCGCGCAGACCCAGTCGATGTCGTCGGGCTCGATGCCGGCCCGGTCGAGGCAGGTCTGGATGGTCGCGATGAGACCGGCGCCGTCCGGGTGCGGCTGGGTGAGGCTGTACGCGTCGGCCGCGGAGGCGCACGCGAGCACGTCCGCGAGCGGGCGCCGGCCCCGGGCGGCGACGCGGTCGGCGCGTTCCAGGACGAGGACGGCGGCGCCCTCGCCGGGCATCGTGCCGCGCCGGCCCACGTCGAACGGGCGGATCACGTCGGTGGCGAGCGCCCGCAGCGAGGTGAAGAACGCGAACACCTCCAGGGAGAGCTCGTCCGCCCCGCCGCAGATGGCCACGTCCACCTCGCCGGACACGACCGCCGCGCGGCCGGCGGCGATCGCCTCGTTGCCGGCCGAGCAGCCGGGCGACAGCACAATGGCCGGCCCGTCCACGTCGATAACCTGGCGGACCACCGACAGCAGCTCGTCCGGCCGGGCCCAGGCCCGATCCGGTACGCCGAGCGGCCCGTCGCCGATCACGCGGTCGAGGATCGGCCGGGTGCCCATCACGGTGCCGACGAACACGCCGATCCGCCCGCGCCGGCGGTGGGCGGGCAGCCCGGCGTCGCCGAGCGCCTCCAGCACGGCCGTGGCCAGGTAGCGCGCGGCGAGGGACTCGTGCGCCGGCACCAGCGATTCGAGCGCGGCGATCGCACCCGGGGGGACCTCGCCGGCCCGCCCCGTCGGGTACCCGGACACGTCGAACCGGGTCACCGGACCGGTGACCACCCGACGGTCCACAATGGCGCGCCAGAGGGCGTCCGCGCCGAGTCCGGCCGGCGATACCGCCCCGACGCCGGAGACCACGACGCCGTCACGGTCCAACGCTGAGCCCCCGGCTTCTGAGTACGGCGAACGCGTCGCCGATGTCCCGCATGCCGGCCGCCTCGTCGTCGGTCAGCTTCACACCGAGCTGCCGCTCGATCCGCACCACGAGTTCGACCTTCTGCAGCGAGTCGACGCCGAGGTCCTCGTAGAACGAGGCCCGGTCGGTGACCTCCTCCGGCTGTACCTCGAACACCTCGGCCGCGAGCGCACGCAGTCGGGCGGCGGACGTCTCCTGTGGCATGGGGTCATCTCCTTCGTTCCGGCCTAGATCACCGGGGGGAATGACACCGTGGGCACGCCCGTTCCAGTCGCACACCGCGTGCGTCGTTTCGCTCCTGCGCTGGTGAGCCGCGCCTATCCGGGGATGATGGACGGGAGCGGGAGGAGGGGAAGGTCGGGCAGGAGGCCGCCCTGGGACGGGGAGGGCGAGGGGAAGGCGTCGGAGCCGGGGCGGACGGCGGTTGCCCGGGAGCCGGCGTGGTCGGGGCGGTCGACGGCCGGGGAGACGATGCCTGCGGCGACGCGGGTGGTGGCGACGCCAGCGAGCTCAGGAGAGCCTGAATCTCCTTGCGTAGCCGGTCGACTACCGTGCGGTCATCGACGCGGGCGACGTGGGTCGAGGCGACGCCGAGCAGCCGGCGCGCGTCGGCGTCCCGGCCGGCGGCCACCGCGGCGCGGGCGTCCGCGATGGCCTTCTCGGCGGCCACCACCTCGGACCGCTCCGGGTAGACCACCTTCGATACCGGCCACAGTGGACTGCCCGGCTCGGCCTGGTGCGCGGAGACGCCCAGCCCGGCCACGAGGATGGCGGCCGCGGCGGCGGCGCCGAGCACCATGCGGGTGAGCCGCTTTTGCCGCCGCTTTTCGGGCGCGGGCCGGGCGGCCTCCGGGACACCTTCGGAGAGGTCCGCCCGCCAGGCGGCAAGCATCGACACCACGGAATCCCCACTTGGGGAGTCACCGCGTCCCAGGGCGTCGAGCAGCAGGTCGTCCGCCGCGATCTGGTCCAACCCGATGGGCTGCTCTGGCCCGGTCATGCCGCCGTCACCTCGTCCAGTGCGCTGCCGGCCAGGGTCCGCAGGCGGGCCAGCCCGCGGGACTGTGCGACCCGTACGGCGGCCGCCGTCATGCCCATCGCCGCGCCGACCTCCTCGGCCGACATGCCCACCGCCACCCGCAGCAGGACAATCTCCCGCTGGGCCGGCGGTAGGCGGTCGAGCAGCGCGGACAGCCGGCGGGCCAGGTCGGTGGCGACCGCCTGTTGCTCGGGACCGGGCCCGTCGTCCGGCCGGTCGACCACGGCGTCGGTGGGCGTCGCCGCGTCGCGGATCGCCGCCCGCTGCGCGTCGGCCACCTTGTTCGCGGCGATCGCGTACACGAACGCGGAGAACGGCCGGCCCTCGTCCCGGTATCGCGGTAGCGCGCGGAGCACGCCGAGGCAGACCTCCTGCGCGACGTCGTCGGCCGTCGTGTACGCCCCGCCGATGCGTCCCAGGCGAGCCCGGCAGTACCGCACCAAACCGGGTCGAAGCTGGGCGAGCAGGGCAGCCGTCGCCCGGGAGTCGCGCTGGGCGGCTCGGGCGACGAGTTCCGGCTCGATCGTTGCGGTCATCCCGGTCTTTCGTTACCGACGAGTTAACTCCAGCACCGTACCGGCGACCAGCCCAAATGGCTACCGGAGGAAAATCGGCTGTAACGCCAGCCGGCCGTCGCCCGATGTCAACGGGCGTGGGAGTCGAGGTACGGGTCGACGGGCTGACGAAGTCCTTCGGCGGGCAGCCGGTCTGGTCGGACGTCACGTTGACGCTGCCCGCGGGCGAGATCTCGGTGCTCCTCGGCCCGTCCGGGACCGGCAAGTCGGTCTTCCTCAAGACGCTCGTCGGCCTGCTGAAACCGGACCGCGGCGACATCTGGATCGCGGGCCAGAACCTGCCACGGCTGTCCGAGCGCGCGCTGTACGAGGTGCGCAAGCTCTTCGGCGTGCTCTTCCAGGACGGCGCGCTCTTCGGCTCGATGAACATCTTCGACAACGTGGCCTTCCCGCTGCGCGAGCACACCCGCCGTACTGAGTCGCAGATCAGGTCGGTGGTCTACCAGAAGCTGGAGATGGTCGGCCTGGTCGGCGCCGAGGAGAAGCTACCGGGCCAGATCTCCGGCGGCATGCGCAAGCGTGCCGGGCTGGCGCGGGCCCTCGTGCTCGACCCGGAAATCATCCTCTTCGACGAGCCGGACTCGGGTCTCGACCCGGTGCGCACGGCGTACCTGAACCAGCTCATCATCGACCTCAACCAGCAGACCGGCGCGACGTTCCTCATCGTCACGCACGACATCAACACAGCGCGCACGGTGCCGGACAACATCGGGCTCATCTACCACGGGCACCTGGCCATGTTCGGGCCGCGCGAGATGCTGCTGTCCAGTGTGGAGCCGGTGGTCCGGCAGTTCCTGAACGCCCAGCGGGTCGGCCCGATCGGCATGGCCGAGGAGAAGGACGCCGACGAGCTGCGCGCCGAGGCGGAGTCCGGTGTGGAGCTTCCGCCGCTGCCGCCGATCCCGCACCAGCTCCGGCCCTCCAACGGCCTCCGCCGCCCGGCCGAGCATCCGCCGGGTGCGTGGTGTCGCCAAAACGGCGTCATCCCGCCCGCCGGATCGTTTGCGGGAGGGTTGGTGACTCGATGATCACGCAGGCCGGCCACTTCTTCACGTTCAGCCTGGACGCCATGCGCGGCCTGGTCCGCCGGCCGTTCCAGGTGCGCGAATTCGTCCAGCAGGCGTGGTTCATCAGCTCGGTGTCGATCCTGCCGGCCGCCCTGGTCGCCATCCCGTTCGGCGCGGTCATCGCGCTGCAGCTGGGTTCGTTGGTACGCCAGCTCGGCGCCCAGTCGTTCACCGGTGCCGCCTCGGTGCTGGCCGTCGTGCGGGAGGCCGGCCCGATCGTGACCGCCCTCATCATCGCCGGTGCGGGCGGCTCGGCGATCTGCGCCGACCTGGGCGCCCGGAAGATCCGTGAAGAGCTGGACGCGATGCAGGTGCTCGGCATCGACCCGATCCAGCGCCTCGTCGTTCCTCGGGTGGTGGCCGCGATGCTCGTCGCCGTCCTGCTCAACGGACTGGTGAACGTCGTCGGCGTCGCGGGCGGCTACTTCTTCAACGTGGTGCTCCAGGGCGGCACGCCGGGCGCGTACCTGGCCAGCTTTCAGGCCCTCGGGCAGCTCCCCGACCTCGTCGTCGGCGAGATCAAGGCGCTGGTCTTCGGCGCCGTCGCCGCGCTCGTGGCCTCGTACAAGGGAATGACGGCGCGCGGTGGCCCCAAGGGCGTCGGCGACGCGGTCAACCAGAGCGTGGTCATCACGTTCATGCTCCTGTTCGCGCTGAACTTCGTGATCACCGCGATCTACTTCCAGGTCGTACCGCAGAAGGGGACGTGAGGTGCTGGACACGCTCGGCGCGCAGCTCGCCTTCTATCTCCGCGCGTTCGCTTGGACGCCGCGCGCGGCGCGGCGCTACAAGCGCGAGGTGGTACGGCTGCTGGCCGAAGTCAGCTTCGGCAAGGGCGCGGTCGCCGTCGCGGGCGGCACCGTCGGCGTCATCTGCTTCCTGACCTTCTTCACGGGTACGGAGGTAGGGCTCCAGGGCTATCAGGCGCTGAACCAGATCGGCAGTAGCGCGTTCACCGGCTTCGTGTCGGCGTACTTCAACACCCGCGAGATCGCCCCACTGGTGGCCGCGCTGGCGCTGTCCGCCACGGTCGGGTGTGGCTTCACCGCCCAGCTCGGCGCGATGCGCATCGCCGAAGAGGTGGACGCCCTGGAGGTCATGGCGGTGCCGTCGCTGCCGTTCCTGGTGACCACCCGGATGATCGCCGCGTTCGTCGCGGTCGTCCCGCTGTACGTCATCGGCCTGCTCTCCAGCTACTTCGCCACCCGTACCATCGCGGTCTTCTACTTCGGACAGTCCGCGGGCACGTACGACTACTACTTCGACCTCTTCCTGCCACCCGTCGACGTGCTGTGGTCGTTCGTGAAGGTGCTCGTCTTCAGCGTGATCGTGGTGCTCGTGCACTGCTACTACGGGTACACCGCGAGCGGCGGCCCGGCCGGCGTGGGCATCGCGGTCGGCCGCGCGGTACGCCTCTCGATCGTCTCGGTCAACATCGTGGACTTCTTCCTGTCGCTGGCCATCTGGGGTGCCACGACGACGGTACGGATCGCCGGATGAGAAACCGCTTCCTCGGCATCGCCTTCGTGGTCGTGCTCGCCGCGGCCCTGACCGCGTCGGTCCTGCAGTACCGCAAGGCGTTCACGCCGGCCACCTGGGTGACGCTGGAGACCGACCGGGCCGGCATGCAGTTGACGGCCGGCGCCGACGTCAAGCTGCGCGGGGTCATCGTCGGCGACGTCCGTTCCATCGGCAGCGACGGCTCCGGCGCCCGGCTGCGGCTGGCCCTGGACCCGAAGCTCGCCCGCCAGGTGCCGGCGGGCGTCACCGCGCGGCTGCTGCCCAAGACGCTCTTCGGCGAGCGGTACGTGGCGCTGGTGAGCCCGGACGGCGAGACCGGCGCGCCGATCCGCGACGGCGCCGTCATCACCCAGGACCGCAGCCTGGGCGGTGTCGAGCTGGAGAAGGTGCTGGACGAGGCGCTGCCGCTGCTACAGGCGATCCGGCCGGACCGGCTCGCCACCGTGCTCGGCGCGCTGGCCGCCGCGCTCGACGGTCGCGGCGAGCAGCTCGGCCGCGACCTGGTGCTGCTGGACGGCTACCTGGGCGAGCTGAACAAGCAGATGCCGACCATCGCCGAGGACGTGCGCAAGCTGTCCACCGTGGTCGACGCGTACGACGCGGCACTGCCGGACCTGCTGTCGATCCTGCGCGACGTCACCGTCACCGCCACCACGGTCGCCGACCAGCGCACAGAGCTCGCCGCGTTCCTCATGAGCGCCACCGGTGCGGCCGACTCCACCCGGCTCTTCCTGGAGGAGCACGGCGACCAGCTCATCCGGGTCGGCGACGTGAGCCGCCCGGTGCTGGAGCTGCTCGCCACGTACGCGCCGGAGTACCCGTGCCTGATGCGCGGGCTCGTGGCGTTGCAGCCGCGGGTCGAGGACTCCTTCAGCGGCGGCAAGTTCCACATCACGCTGGAAATCACCAAGGACGGCGGCAAGTACGAGCAGGGCCGTGACGATCCCGTGTACGGCGCCGGCAACGGTCCACAGTGCTACGGCCTGCCGAACCCCGCCGTTCCCGCTCCTGAGCACCCGATCAACGACGGGTACGACTACGGGGCCGACCGATCTGGTGTGACACTGCCCGTCGGGCTGCCCTCCCCCGCCGCCCCGGTGGACATGGGCACCGCGGGTACCACCGAGGAACGCGAGCTGGTCAAGCCGATCGTCGGCGCCGTCACCGGGCTGCTCCCGGTCGAAGTGCCCGACATCGCGGTCCTGCTGTGGGGCCCCCTTCTACGCGGAGCGGTGGTGAACGCGCCGTGATGCAAGGAAGGGCACCCTATTATCGCTTTTTGCATAGGAGGGGTCCCCTCCTAACACATGGGCCGCTGCTCAAGCTGATTGCTTTCGCCACGGTGACGGTGCTGTTGACCGCCATGCTCGCGCAGACGCTTGGCTCGTTCTCGGACGGCGGCACCGCGTACCGGGCCCGGTTCACCGACGTCACCGGCCTGCTGCCGGGCGACGACGTGCGCATCGCCGGCGTACGGGTCGGGCGGGTCGGTGACATCAAGGTCGTCGACAACTCGGTCGCCGAGGTGGAGTTCACGGTGGACGAGAAGGTGCCGCTGGCCACCAGCGTCCGGGCGAAGATCCGGTACCGCAACCTGGTGGGCCAGCGCTACGTCGCGCTCACCGAGGGGCCGGGCGACGGCCGCCCGCTGCGCGCCGGCGGCCTGATCCCGCTCGCCCAGACCACCCCGGCGCTGGACCTGACCACGCTGTTCAACGGGTTCCGCCCGCTCTTCACCGCGCTCACGCCGGACGACGTCAACAAGCTCGCGTACGAGATCATCCAGGTGCTGCAGGGCGAGGGCGGCACGGTGGCCAGCCTGCTGCGACGTACCGCGTCGCTGACCAATACGCTCGCCGACCGGGACGAGGTGATCGGCCGGGTCGTCACCAACCTCAACGCCGTGCTGGGCACGCTCGCCAGCCGGGACCAGAGCCTGGATGCCACCATCGGCCAACTCCAGCAGTTCGTCAGCGGGCTCGCCGCGGACCGTACGGCCATCGGGGACGCGGTGGTCAACCTCGGCGAGTTGACGGGGGCGACCGCCGACCTGCTGCACGACGCCCGCCCGGCGCTCAAGGACGACGTCGCCTCGCTCGACACGCTCGCCGGAACGCTGAACCGCAACTCCGCCGTCATCGACCGCACGCTGGGCACCCTCCCGGAGCGGTACGAGGCACTGACCCGGGTCGCCTCCTACGGCTCGTGGTTCAACTTCTTCCTCTGCGACTTCGACGGTCGGGTCGCGGTGCCCGGGGCGGGCTCGATCACCCCGGCCGGGATCAGCTCGACGGCGGCCCGCTGCGACACCTCGGGAGGCGGCCGGTGAGGATGAGACTGCGCGGCGCGATCGGTCTCGCCGTGATCGGCGTCCTCGTGCTCGGCGCGTTCCAGCTCGACACGATCGCCTCGATCGGCGACCCGGCCTACCGGGCGGCGTTCCGGGACGCGAGCGGCCTCGCACCCGGCAACGAGGTGCGCGTCGCGGGCGTACGGGTGGGCAAGGTGACCGCAGTGGGCCTCGCCCGCGGCTCCGCCGGCCCGTACGTCCGGGTGACGTTCCGCGTCGACGGGGACAGCGGCGTACGCCTGGGCGAGCGGACCGGGGCCACCATCCGCATCAAGACCGTCCTCGGCCAGAAGTACCTGGCGCTGGCGCCCGCCGGCTCCGGGCGGCTGCGCGAGGACGCCGAGATCCCGCTCGACCGCACCGCGTCCCCGTTCGACGTGATGCAGGCGGTCGCCGGGCTGGCCGACACGGTCGACCAGATCGACAGCGAGCAGCTCGCGACGGCGTTCAGCACGCTGGCGCAGGCGTTCGCCGACACCCCGGCCAGCGTGCAGTCGTCGCTGTCCGGCCTGTCCCGGCTCTCCCAGACCGTCGCCAGCCGCGACGTCGAACTGCGTGAACTCCTGGCGCACGCGCGAAGTGTCACCGCCGTGCTGGCCGAACGCGACGAGGAGTTTCGCAAGCTGGTCGCCGACGGCGACGCGCTGCTGCGTGAGGTGAGCCGGCGCCGGGACGCCATCCACGAGCTGCTCATCGGCACCAACGAGCTGGCCAAGCAGCTGTCCGGGCTGATCGCCGACAACCGCCACCAACTGGAGCCGGCGCTGCGCCAGCTCCGCGACGTGGTGGCGATCCTGCAGCGCAACCGGGACAACCTCACGAAGACCATCGAGGGGATGGGGCCGTTCGTGTCCGCGTTCGCGAACGTCGTGGGCAACGGCCGGTGGTTCGACTCGTACGTCCGCGGCCTGCTCCAGCCGTACCAGCCGACGGTGGGAGGCAAGTGATGCGGCGCCGGATTCTGCTCGCCGCTGGCGTGTCCATTGTGGTCGCCGCCGCGGTCGGTGCGGTCGTCCAGCGGGAGCCGCAGCGGCGCCTCGTCGCGCACTTCGCCCGCGTCGTCGGCGTCTACGAGGGCTCCGACGTCCGGGTGCTCGGCGTGCGGATCGGCCGCGTCGTCGCCGTCCGGCCCGAGGGCCGCACTGTACGCGTGGAGATGCGCTACGACCGGGACTGGGACGTGCCCGCGGACGCGCAGGCGGTCATCGTCCCGCCCAGCGTGGTCAGCGACCGGTACGTCCAGCTCACCCCGGCGTACGACGGCGGGCCGGCGCTGGCCGACGGCGCTGAGCTGCCGGTCAGCAGGACGGCGGCGCCCATGGAGATCGACGAGATCTACCAGGCGCTCGACGACTTCAACAAGGCGCTCGGCCCGGAGGGCGCCAACGCCGACGGGGCGCTGTCGGACCTGCTCGCCGCCGGACGGGCCAACCTGGAGGGCAACGGCACCGAGCTGCACGACACGCTCGACGGCCTGTCCCGGGCGCTGGACGCGCTCTCCGACGGCCGGCAGGACCTCTTCGGCACGGTCGGCAACCTGCAGGTCTTCACCACCGCGCTGGCGCGCAGCGACCAGCAGGTGCGCTCGTTCAACCAGCAGCTCGCCGGGGTCGCCGAGCAGCTCGCCGGCGAGCGGAACGAGCTGACCGCCGCGCTGCGCAGCCTCGCCACCGCGTTGGCGGACGTCACGACGTTCATCAAGGAGAACCGCACCGCGCTCAAGTCCAACGTGGACGCGCTGGCCGACGTCACCGGCATCCTGGTCCGCCAGCAGCAGGCGGTCATAAACATCCTCGACGTCGCGCCGCTCGCCCTGTCCAACCTGAACCTGGCGTACAACCCGCGGTCCGGCACCCTGGACACCCGGGACAACGCGATGGGCCCGTACGACCCGGCCAGCTTCGTCTGCTCCCTCATGGTCGACCTGCTGCCGGCGGCGAAGGTGCCCGACAAGTGCGCGCTCCTGAAGCTACCGCCCGGCGCCGCGCCGGCCGCGCAGGTCCCTACGCAGCCGGCGCCCTCCCCGGCGCCGGGCGGCCCCACCACCCCCAGCGACCTCACCCTCGGCGGCATCCTGCGGGGTACGTCGTGAGGCGGCTGGCGCCGGCGCTCGCCCTGCTGCTGGGCGGGTGCAGCCTGCCCAGCCTCGCGGACGTGCCGCTGCCGGGCGGCGCCCCGTCCGGGCCGAGCTACCGGATCACGGTCGAGTTCGCGGACGTGCTCGACCTCGTACCGCAGGCCGCCGTGAAGGTCGACGACGTGACCGTGGGCAGCGTCGAGGACATCTCGCTGTCCGGCTGGACCGCCCGGGTCCGGCTGCGGGTGGACAAGAAGGTCGAGCTCCCCGCGAACGCCACCGCGGCCGTACGGCAGACCAGCCTGCTCGGCGAGAAGTTCGTCGCGGTGTCGCCGCCCACCACCGAGGCCGCGCGCGGGCGACTGTCCGATGGGGACACGATCCCGCTGGCGCGTACCCGGCGCGGTGCCGAGGTCGAGGAGGTGCTGGCCGCCCTCGGGCTGCTGTTGAACGGCGGCGGGCTGGCCCAGCTCAAGACCATCAACCAGGAGCTGGGCACGGCGCTGCTCGGCCGGGAGGCCGAGGCGAAGGACGCGCTGCACCAGCTCGACACGTTCGTCGGCGGGCTGGACCGGCAGAAGGCCGACATCGTCCGGGCCATCGAGGCGCTCGACCGGCTCACCGGCCGCCTCGCCCAGCAGCGCGCGGTCATCGGCGGCGCGCTGGACGCGCTCGCGCCCGGCATCACCGTGCTGGCCCAACAGCGCGAGCAGCTCACCGCCGCGCTGACCGCGCTCGGCGAGCTGGGCCGGGTCGGCACCCGGGTGGTCAACCAGAGCAAGGACGACACCGTCGCCAGCCTGCGTGCCCTGCAGCCGATCCTCGACCAACTGGTACGCGCCGGCGACGACCTGCCCAAGTCGCTGGACTTCATGCTGTCGTACCCGTTCCCGCCGAACGTCACCGGCGCGATCGTCGGCGACTTCGTCAACCTGTCCATCACCGCGGACCTGGACGCCGCCTCGATCCTGGCGAATTTGGTGGCGGCGGCGCCTTCTGCCACGTCCCGGAGTACCCCCGGCCGTGCTGCCACGAAGCCGAAACAGGGCGGCACAACCCTCCCCTCGCTCCCCGGCCAGCTGCCCGACGTCTGCCTCCCGCTGAATGGGATCCTCCCTCCGGAGTGGACCCCGCCGGACGGCTGCGACCTGCCCGAGGGCTGCAAGCTGCTGGCCGCCGGCTCCTCGCTCCCGCTCGGCGCGCTCGTCGTGCCCGACACCGGCATCCTTCCGCAGGGCACCGTCTTCCCGGCCGGGACGAAGCTGCCGGCCGGCACGATCCTGACCGCCCCATGCCTGCTCGCGCCGGTCACCGGGGCGGTCGAGGGGATCGTCGGCGGCCTGACGGACGTGCTGACCGGAGGGCTGTCACCATGATCAAGACTGGCACGAAGCTCCAGGTGCTGGCGTTCCTCATCGTCAGCGTCGTCGGGATCGGCTACGTCGGCGTGCGGTACGTCGGCCTCGGCGACCGCCTCCTCGGCCGCGGGTACGTCGTACACGCCGACTTCCGGGACGCGGGCGGCATCTTCCCGAACGCCCCGGTCACGTACCGCGGCGCGCCGGTCGGCCGGGTCACCGCGGTCCGGCTGTACGGCGACGGCGTACGCGTGGACCTGCGGCTGGGCCGCGACGTGCGGGTGCCGGACTCCTTGCGGGCCGTGGTGTCCCAGCGTTCCGCGGTCGGCGAGCAGTACGTCGACCTCCGCCCGGAGCGCGACGCCGGCCCGTACCTGACTAACGGGTCAGTCATCCCGCGGGACCGCACGGGCACGCCCGTCGCCGCCGAGACGCTGCTGGCGAACCTCGACGCGCTCGTCCGCTCGGTGAACCCGGACGACCTGGCCGTGGTCATCGATGAGCTGGGCACGGCGTTCGAGGGCAACGAGACCGCCCTGCGCACGATCCTCGCGGCCAGCGACGCGCTGCTGTCGGACGCCACGGCCAGCCTGCCGGAGACCGTCGCCCTGATCCGCGACGGGCGCACCGTGCTGTCCACACAGGAGGCGTCGGCGACCGCCATCCGCCGCTGGGCCGCCGGGCTCGCGCAGCTGTCGGCCAGCCTGCGCGCGTCCGACGCCGACGTGCGCAAGCTGCTGGCCGTGACCCCGCCCGCCGCCACCGAACTGGTGGCGCTGCTGCGCGACCTGGACCCGACGATCGGCACGCTGCTCGGCAACCTGGTCACGGTGAACGGCATCGCGGCCCGCCGCCTGCCCGGCATCGAGCAGATCCTCGTCGTGTACCCGCTCGCGGTGACCGGTGGGTTCACCGTGACGCCCGGCGATGGCACCGCCCATCTCGGCCTCGTCGTCAACATCGACGACCCGCCGTCGTGCAAGTACGGCGCCTCGAAGGGATGCACCGCGAGCGATGAGGCGCGCGGATCGGCCGTACGCGGCACCAACAACGCCCCGCGCGCCAGCGGCGACCCGGCGACCGGCCTGGTGGTCGCGCCGGACGGCACGCCGCTCCAGTTCGGAACCACCGGCGGCCAGAGCCGGCTGGCCGGCGACCAGTCCTGGAAGCAACTGCTCCTGGCGGGCCTGGCCCCGTGACACACCCCGAGGAGGCCGACATGCCGACGCGAGAACGCCGTCTCAAGCTCGTGAAGGGTACGGGCGGCCCGGTGACCCGGCGCGCGGTGGTACGCCGCCTGCCCCGCCACGACGACGACCCGGTGGCGCTCCTGGAGCACCTCGACGAGGAGCCGGTGTCGTCGAAGCCATCCCGAAGCACCGTCCTCGTTGGACGGTGATTGCCCTCGCGGCCCTGCTCGCCCTCGCGCTCGCCGCCGCCGGCGTCGCCAGCTACCACTGGTACGGCGACCGCGCGCTGGACCAGGCGCGCCAGCAGGCCCTCGCGGCGGCCAAGCAGACGTCCGTCAACTTCGTCTCGGTCAGCGCGTCCAGTGTGGACCGCGATCTGCAGCGGATCGTCGCGGGCGCGACCGGCGAGTTCAAGGACGAGTTCGTGCGCGGGCAGGCCCAGGTACGCGCCGCCGTGGTGGAGAACAAGGTGGAGTCGACGGGGACGGTGCTGCGCGCCGGCCTGATCTCCGGGGACCGGAAGTCCGCGGTGGTGCTCGTCGCGGTCGACGCCACGGTCAAGAATGTGAAGGCGCCGGACGGGCGGGCCTCGCACTACCGCATCCAGGTCGACGTCACCCGGGACGGCGGCACGTGGCTCGTGTCCCGCCTCCAGTTCGTGGGTTAGGAGTGCCTTCGATGAAGCTCAGGCTGATCCCCGTACTCGCGGTCGCGGCCGCGCTCGCCGCGGGCGCCGCCGGCGCCGGCTGGTACGCCCACCACCGCGCCGACCAGCGCGAAACCGCCGTGCGGCAGTCCCTCGCCGCCGCCAACCCGGCCGCGAAGGCGATCTTCTCGTACGACTACCGCACCTTCGACACCAGCGTCGCGAACGGGCGGCTCTTCGTCACCGGCTCCTTCGCCGACGAGTACGCCCAGACGACCGCGGCCCTGAAGGCCACCGCCACGAAGGAGCAGGCGGTGGTGCTGGCCGAGGTCTCCGCCACCGGCGTGGTGAGCGCCAGCGGCGACCGGGTCGAACTCCTGCTCTACCTCAACCAGTACCGCCGGAACATCAACACGGCCGGCGAGAAGGTCGACCAGAACCGGGTCGTGCTCACGATGGTCCCTGTCAACGGCGAGTGGAGAGTGTCCGACGCCGCCGCCATCTGAGTGCAAGGAAGGGCACCTTGTTATGCAAAAAGCGATAACAAGGTGCCCTTCCTTGCAGCCCTACTCGGCTGGGATGTCGATCAGAGGGCGGATCTCTACGGCCCAGTAGCGGGCGTCCGGCCACCGCTTGCCGATCTCGACGGCCCGCTCGACGCTGTCGCACTCGAAGACGCACAGGCCGGCCAGTTGCTCCTTGGCCTCGATGAACGGGCCGTCGGTGACCGCTGGCACGCCACCGCGTACCCGGATTGTCTTGGCGGTCTCTGGCGCGTGTAGCGCCTGCCCGTCGACCCATTCGCCCGACTTGGTCAGCTCTGTCATGATCTCGCCGACCTCGTTCATCACGTCGTTCTTCTCGTCCTCGGACAGGGCCTGGAAGTCGGCCTGGTTCTGGTAGATCAGCAACATGTACTTCACGACTACACCCCTCATGGGTCCGGCGCCCCCGATCGGGCACCTCGCACGGGTAGGTCGGAGCGCGCTGGGCGATCTCTACATCGTCGGGGAGAGTTTATCCGTGAAGATTCGCAGCGGACGGCTCGACGACGCGGACGCGCTCCTCCGGTTCTGGGCGGCGGCCGCCCACGGCACCAGCGTCAGCGACGACATCGACGGGGTGACCCGCCTCCTGAAGCACGACCCGGAGTCCGTGCTGATCGCCGAGCGGGACGGCATCATGATCGGCACGGTGATCGCGGGCTGGGACGGCTGGCGCTGCCACATCTACCGGCTCGCCGTCGCCCCCGACCACCGCCGCCAGGGCATCGGCCGGGCCCTGCTGGACGCCGCCGCCGGCCGCTTCGCCGCGCTGGGCGGCCGGCGCGCCGACGCGATGGTCGACGACGCCAATCCGGACGCCCACCAGCTGTACCGGACGGCCGGCTACGCGCCGGACCCGACCTGGACCCGCTGGGTCCGCCCTCTCCCCCAGGAGAGGCCGACCGGGTGACGGATCGGCTGTGCTGAGGGACACTGAGAGAAACCAGAGGGGTGCTGCATGTCGATCATAGAGGCCCACCTACCCGAGCTGGTGCCGGTGCTGTCCCGGGGCAAGCATCGCAACCCGCGCAAGGGCGCCTGTTTCATGGAGATGGCGTCGTTCCTCGCCGGTGAGCGGTGGAGTGACCATCCCGCCTGCACCCACCCGCTGCTGGCCTCCCTCGCGCGGCTCGTCAACGACCACACCAGCGACGCCGGCCGCCAGCGGCTGGCTCCCATGATCCCGTCCGTCATCGGGCTGACCAGCGACGACGTGCGCGTCGACGCCCGGATCGCGCTGCGGGCGGCGGCCACCGCCCTGCCGGTGGTCTCGGCCGAGCTGCAAAACGCGATGGCGGTCTCGCTGCTGAGCTGCAACCGGGTGCTCGCCCAGCTCGACGGGCGGCCGCCGGGCAGCCTCGACGAGACCAGCCGCGAGGCGTTGCTGCGGGCACCGCTGGCGGCGCGCTGGGCATACCGGTTCACCCACGACGTGTCGGTGTCCCGCCGCATGTTCCAGCGGCACGGCGCGCCGCGGACCGTCGAGTTCGCGGTGCCGGGGATCGCCCGCGCGTGCGTCGTGGACCCGGACGAGGCGCTCCGCCAGCTGCTCGCCGGCGCCATCGCCGACGTCGAGGCGACGATCAATGCGTCCGCGGCGGAGAGCCAGCCGTCGGTAGGCGCCCGCTAGTTACTCGGTCTCGCCGACCCGGACGATGGCATCGGGGTTGGACACCACCGTCACCCGGTACGACAGGCCGACGTTGGACCAGATCTCGCCGCGCAGGCCCAGGCACACGCCGACCCCGCCGGCGTTGTCCGGGTGCTCGAAGAAGTTGACCTCGGGCTCGGCGATCGCACCCACCAGGCCCTGTGTGCCCCGCCCGGTGCCGGGCACCTGCACCAAGCCCACGGTCACCTGCACCTCGGCGTCGTCCAGCGCGTCCCCGTTGTACCAGTGGGTGTCGGGCAGGAAGAGCTGCGAGTCCACGGTGCGGTGCTGGTAGTCCTGCCCCATCATGCCGCTCTCGGCGTCGGGCTCGTCGCCGATCCAGGCAAACCCGGCGTAGTCGCTCCGCAGCCGGCGGGCCTCGGACTGGAACTCCGTCACGACGGTGTCGATACGCGGCTGGGCGACAAGGTGCACGTCTGCGTCGGTCACCTGCGGCACCCTAGCACCGTGCGATCTCGCTGTGCGCTATGGCGCTTCGCCGTCCCGCCAGTGGTCGCCGTCCCAGTACGCGCGTGTTCCGTCAGCCAAGACGACATGCTGCCCGAGCGTCCACGCCGTCGTTGGGTCGGCCGACAGGTCCGCCGACTGGAGCGCCGCCACGCCGATCCCGGGGTCGACTTCAATTAGACGATTACTGGGCGTTGGCGAGACAGACGGGTCAGGTTCGACATAGAGAGGAAGCATGGACTCCCCTGTGGCCGTAGGTAAACCCTTTCCAAGACGACGTCAATTGACATCCTACGACCAAAAGGGAGCCCGCACAGGCGTACGACAATTGCTGCTAGCGGGATAGTTCGACGGCTAATGGGGTGGCGACGAAGACGGACGAGTACGTGCCGACACCCACGCCGATGAGCAACGCGAGAGCGAAGTCGACCAGGGAGTCGGCGCCCAGCGACGCCAGCGCCACCAGGACGAAGACCGCCCCCAGGCCGGTGTTGACCGTGCGCGGAATGGTTTGCAGGCATGCCTGGTTGGCCACCGCCGCGAATGGCGTCCGTTTGCGCGCGCGGACCAGTTCGCGGATCCGGTCGAAGACCACCACGGAGTCGTTGACCGAATACCCGATGACGGTCAGCAGCGCCGCCAGAAACACGCCGTCGACCGGCCGGCCCAGCCACGCGAACGCGCCGACCAGCAGCACCACGTCGTGCCCCATCGCCACCACGGCCGACACGCCCCACCGCCAGCGAAAGCGCACCGCCAGGTACACCAGCTGCACCCCGAGCGCCACCAGCAACGCGAGCACCGCCTTGCGCCGCAGTTCCGCGCCCAGGCTCGGCCCGATCGACTCGTCGCGCTGCCGCTGCACGTCGCCGCCGCCGGCCTGCGCCAGCTCCTGGCGTACCCGGGTCTCGGTCTGGTCGTCGAAGCGGCCCGCGCGGACGCTGATGCCGTCCGACAGCGAGGTCACGACGGCGCGGGGCAGTCCGGCGTCCGCCACCGCGGCGCGCGCGGCGTCCGCCGAGAGCGGGCTGCTCGTCGAGTACGTCACGAGCCGGCCCCCGCTGAACTCCACTCCCACGTTGAGCCCGCGCACGGCGATGCCGGTCACCGCGAGCGCCACGGCGACCGCGGAGACGACCAGCCACCGGCGGCGCCGGCCCATGAGGTCCGGATTCCGGCGCGCGATGGCCCGGCGGACCCAGCCGCTGTGGGCGATGCCGCTCCACCGTGGCCTGGCCCGGCGCAGCGCGCCCTCGGCGAGCGCCCGGGTCAGCACGAGCGCGGTGAAGAGCGACACGAGCACGCCCACGGTGAGCGTGACGCCGAAGCCGCGTACGGGTCCGGAGGCGAGGAAGAACAGCAGCGCGGCCGCCAGCAGGGTGGTGACGTTGGAGTCGACGATCGCCGAGCGGGCGCGGGCGAACCCGACCCGCATGGCCGTACCCAGCGAGCGCCGCCCGGTGGCGAACTCCTCGCGGGCCCGCTCGAACGCCAGCACGTTGGCGTCCATCGCCATGCCGATCGCCAGCACGAACCCGGCGAGTCCGGGCAGTGTCAGCGTGGCACCGAGGGCGAGCAGCGTGGCGTACGAGATGAGCCCGTACGCGCCGAGCGCCGCCGCGGCCAGGGCGCCCACCAGCCGGTACACGGCGATGACGAACACCGCCGTGGCCAGCACGCCGAGGATCGCGGCCCGCGCGGACGCGTCGATCGCCGCCTGGCCCAGCGTCGGGCCGACCGTGCGCTGCTCGATGATCTCCACGGGTACGGGCAGCGCGCCGGCCTGGATCAGCAGGGCCAGCTCCTTGGCCTCCTCGCCCGTGAACTGTCCGGTGATCCGGGCGGTGCCGGCGGTGTTGCCCACCTCGCACGGCGTATCGGCGGAGACCTCCGCGGACACCAGCACCTGCTGGTCCAGCACGACGGCGACGCGTCGGGTCGGGTCGCCCTGCGGCGCGCAGGCGGCGGTGCCGGTGAGCTTCGCCCAGGCGCCGACCCCGGCGTCCCGGAACGCGAGCCGGATCTCCCAGCCGCCGACCTGGCCGGGCGCCGCCTCCGCGCCCTCCACCTGCTGGCCGGCGAGCGCGGCCGGGCCGAGCCGGAGCCGCTCCCCCCGCTCGTCCGGCAGCACCAACTCGCCAGCGTCCTGAGTGGACGCGAGGCCGAGCACCGGCCGGAACGTCAGCTGCGCGGTACGGCCGATCACCTCGGCGGCTTCCCGCGGCTCGCCGACGCCGGGCAGTTCGACGATGATCCGGCGGTCGCCGGCGCGGGTCAGGGTGGGCTCGGACAGGCCGAGCGCGTCCACCCGGCGGCGGAGCACCTCCACCGCCTGGTCCGTGGTCTGGGCGTTGGCCTTGGCCAGTTCGCCGTCCTTGGTCTGAAGCACTATCTGGGTACCGCCGCGCAGGTCCAACCCGAGCCGCACCGGCCGGACGGCGATGAGCCATCCGGACACGACAAGCACGACCAGGGCGAGAATTGCGCGCGCGGCATTGGCGCGCGACACGATGGGTTCCTCGCTTCTGTGGAAAGGGATCGGGACTTAGACGGGTACGCCGTACGACGGCGGGGCCCGACCCCGGTAAGCGAGGAGATACGTGACGGCAATCGTGTCCACTGTGGAGCGGACCGCGGTGGACCAGCCGGCCGGCGGCGGCGGCAGCGTGGCGGTGGCCGCCGCCAGGCCGAAGGTGCTCAGCTCCGGCGCGGCCACCGCGGTCGGCACGCCGGTGGCGACCGCCGCCTTGATCGCGCTGGTCGACGGGGCGACCGGCGGGAGCGCCGCCGGCTGCGGCACGCCGAAGAGCGTGACGAGCAGCGCCACCAACAGTGGCAGGCCGGCTACCCGTCGACTCATGCCGATGAAGATAGCCGGCCAACGCTCAAGAGCGCATCCCAAACAGGTACCGGGTTACCCGGGTACGGCGGACCAATAGCTCGTACGCGGCCAGCGTCAGGGTGAGCGAGACCGCGACGAGGACGGCGTACTTGGCCGGGATCGGGGCGTCCCAGCGGACCACGCCGTACGCGACCGCGACCACGATCGGCTGGTGCAGCAGGTACAGCGGGAGGGCCGCGGTGGCCACGTAGCCCGGCCGGGGCGTACCGCCGGTGCCCTCCGCACGAGGACGGTCGAGGAGGCCGAGGATCGCGACCACCACGCACCAGCCGGCCACGCCGTACAGCGCGCGGGCGCCGATCGCGAGCCCGCTCATGCCGGTGAACGGATCGTCCGCCGCCAGGAACGCGGGCATGCCCACCAGGAGCGCGGCGACGCCGACCACGGCCGCCGGGACCGCCTCGCGCCGCACCGCCGCCCGGAACCGCTCGTCGGTGGCCAGCACGAAGCCGTACAGGAAGAACAGCAGGTACGCCCAGCGGCTCCAGCCCGCGAACGCCTCCTCCAGGCCCACCACCGCACAGATCGCGGCGACCGGGACCGCCGGGAGCAGCACCGCGCCGCGCCGCCGCGCCGCCGCCCCGAGCCGGGCCCGGATCCGCTCGCCCCGGTCGCGCGGGAGCCAGGCCACGACCGGCACCAGCATCATCGAGTACGCCAGGAGCAGCACCACGAACCACAGGTGACCGGTCTCGAAGTGCTCGCCCTGCAGCACGAACGGGAAGTCGGCCAGCTCCAGCCGTACGTCGAAGAAGCGCGGCAGGAAGGCGAGGTACGAGCCCTCGGCGCCCTGCCGTATCCACTGTGGAAACGGCACGAGCGCCACCGTCACGAAGACGAGCGGCACGCCCAGCCGGCCCAGCCGTTCCCGGGCGAACCCGCCCGGGCCGCGCCGGCGCAGCGAGTGCCACGAGCCGAGGCCGGCGATCAGGAAGAGCATCGGCATCGCCCACACCACGCCGAGGCCCGCGAAGATCATCGTGACGCCGGTGGTCTCGTCGTTCTTGACGTAGAAGTCGTCGCGGGCGTCGAAGACCAGCGCCGAGTGGAAGAGCACCAGCCCAATCACCACGAACGCGCGGATCGCTTCCAGCTCCGGGCGGCGCGCCGACCTGGTCGCGACCGGCTCCTGCAGCATCGTCATCGCACTCACTCCCAACGGACCAGTTCGGACGCGGGCGTACCGGCCAGGCGCCGGGTCACCAGGGCCCCGGCGAGCGCGCCCGCCAGGACGGCCGCCGGGATGATCCCGGCCAGCACCACGACGGAGGGCAGCTCGCTCAGCCCCGGCCCGATGCCGACCGCGACGGTGGCCTGGTCGGACAGGGCCCCAGGGCGAGCAGCCCGGCGGGCAGCCCCACCACGCCGGCCACCAGGCCGAGCGCGGCCCCGCCGGTCGCGGACTGCGCGACGGTCTGCCGGACGGTGAAGCCGACCGTGCGCAGCACGCCGAGCACGCGCGAACGCTCCCGGGCGCCGCTCAGCAGCGCGGCGGCGAGGTTCGCGAGGCTGACCACGAGGATGAGCACGGCCATGGCCAGGAGCGAGTTCGTGAACGCGCCGAGCTCGTCGGGGTCGGACTCGCGGGCGCGCACGGTCACGGCCGGTCCGAGGCGGTCGCGCAGGGCCACGGCGAGCGCCTCCGGCGTGCTGCCCGGCTGGGCGACGACCAGGTACGCGTCCGGGGTCGCGCCGGGCAGCATCTCGGCCCGGTACATCAGCACCTCGCCGGTGTCCTCGGTCTCGGTGTACCAGCCGACGATCCTCAGGGTGAGCGGGGTCTCGCCAGCTCTGATGTGGACGGTGTCGCCGACGTCGAGCCCGAACCGGCGCAGGAACCCGTACCCGGCGAGCGCCTCCCCGGCCGCCCGCAGCGGCTGGCCCTCGCGGACCACGAAACCGGCGTCGTCCGGGTCACCGCCGATCGCCCGGGACAGGAACGTCTCCTCGCCCAGCGTCGTACGGCGGTCCACCTGCGAGTACCAGCCGGCCGCCGCCGGCATCGCGGACAGGATGGCGGGCAGGTCGGCCGGCGCTCCCTCGGGGGCGACGACCGCGTCGTACGGGTCGCCGGCGCGGGCCGAATCGTCGACCACCTTGCCCATAGTGGACACGAACCCGGCGGCGACCACGATCGCGGCGACGGCGACGGCGAGCGCGGCGGCGGTCAGCGCCGACCGGCCCGGCCTGGCGAGCACCGACCCGAGCCCGTAGCGGTACGCCGGACCGAGCCGGAGCCGCTCCAGGAGCCGGGCGACGCGGGCCGGCGCCGCCGCCCGCGGGGCGTGTCGCGCAGCACGTCCGAGACCGGCTGGCGGGCGGCGCGCCGGGCCGGCAGCACGGTCGCGGCGATGAGGATCAGGCCGACGAAGCCGACCGCGATCACCAGCGACACCGGGCTGAGGCTGAGCCCGGGACGGTCCAGCGCGCCGCCGATGCCGACCTGCAGGAACGGCGCGAGCAGGCTGCCGGCCAGCCAGCCGACGACCGCGCCCGCCGTGCCCAGCAGCAGCGTCTCGGCCACGAGCCCGCCGATGACCTGCCGGTTGGTGTATCCGACGGACTGCAACAGGGCGATCTCGCGGCGCCGGGACAGCAGCCGGGCGGCGGCCGTGCCGGCCACGACGAAGGCGGCCGCGAGCAGGACGAAGAGGCCGAATCCGGCGAGCGCGGCACCGAAGATGCGCTCTGCGGTGAGGATGTCGTCGCGGGTGTCCGGCCAGGGCTGGACGCCGTCGACGCCCTCGCGTGTGCCCATCCGGGCCGCCACCGCGTCGGCCGAGTCCGGGTCGGCCAGCCGGGCGATCAGCAGCGTGCCACGCTCGGCGGGGTCGGGGGCCAGCGCCGCCAATCCGGCCGGGTCGACGAAGAGCCGGATCGGGTCGCAGTCGGGGTAGAAGCAGTCGGTGAGGTCGACGGCGGTGCCGACGACGGTCAGGGTCACGACGCGGCCAGCGGTCGTCAGTCGTACCAGATCGCCGACGCGAAGCCCGGCCTCGACGGCGGCGGCCCGGTCGAACACGACCTCGGTGGTGGATCCGGCGGCCGGCCACCGGCCGGCGCGCAGCAGCGGACGCCCCACAGTGGACGGTGCGGGACCGACGCGGGCCTCGACGGAGCCGGCGCCGAGCGCGACCTCGGCCATCACGAACGGCGTCGCCGGCGTGGTCGCGGCGAACGCGGCGTCGCCGCGCAGCGCCTCCAGCGCGCCCGGCTCGCCGTAGACGACCAGGTCGGGGTGGCCGGCCTCGCGGTAGACCTCGTCGACCAGCGGGCCACCCTGGCGTTGCACGGACAGGCCGGCCACGACGGCCGCGGCGGCGAGGGCCGCCACCAGCGCGGTGGCGACCGCGGCGATCCGGCCGCGCCCGCGCAGCCCGGACAGCGCGAGGCGAAGGGTGGCGGACATGCCTCAGCCCTCCAGGTTGATCAGATTGGCGTACGTCTGCTTGGCGGTCTTGCCGGTCAGGTCACGCTCGTCGACGATCTCCCCGTCGAGCATGGTCACGACGCGGTCGGCGGCCGCCGCCACCCGGTGATCATGGGTGACCAGCACGATGCTCTGCCCGCCCTCGTGGCGGCGGCGCAGCAGGTCGAGCACGATGTCGGCGGACGCCGAGTCCAGCGCGCCCGTGGGCTCGTCGGCCAGCAGCACGTCCGGCCCGTGTACGACCGCGCGGGCCAGCGCGACCCGCTGCTGCTGGCCGCCGGACAGCTCGGCCGGCGCCGAGTCGACGGCGTCGGCGACGCCCAGCTCGTCGAGGATGGCGAGGGCCCGGGTGCGCGCATCGCGGCGCCCGACCCCCTGCAGCACCATGGGCAGCTCCACGTTGCCGAGGACGGTCATCGTGGGCACCAGGTTGAGGAACTGGAACACGAAGCCGACGTGCCGGCGCCGCAACAGCGCCCGGCCGCTCTCCGACTGGTCGTCCAGCCGGGTGCCGGCCAGCCACACCTCGCCCGCGTCGGGCCGGTCGAGCCCGCCCAACATGTGCAGCAGGGTGGACTTGCCGCAGCCGCTCGGGCCGGTGATGGCCACCCAGTCGCCGGGGGCGACGGCCAGGGAAACGCCTTTCAGGGCGGCGAACTCGCGGGTCCCGCCGCGGTAGGTGCGCTCAAGCGCGGTCGCGCGCAACAACGAGTCAGTCATGGTCCGTCTCCGTCTTCGTCGCCGGAAGGATCTGGGCGAGCTGCTGCTCACACGCCTCCAGCCAGCGCAGCTCAGCCTGGAGGTGCAGCGCGGTGGCCTGCACGAGGAGGCCGCTGACGCTGCCGGGGGTGGTCCGCCCGGCCTGGCGGTCGAGGTCGCGCAACGCCTCCAGGCAGCGCTGGCGGTGGTCGGTGATGATCGCCCGAGCGTTGATCCCGGGCAGCACCTGGGCGGCCAGCCGGGCGGTGACCAGGCGCAGCAGGACGTCGGGCTTGACGAGCGGGGTGTCGGGGGGCTCGGCGAACCACTCGCGCAGCGCCTTGACCCCCGTGTCGGTCAGCCGGTAGATCTTCCGATCCCGCCGGTCGCCTCCGCCCTCGGCGGTCTGCGTAACCAACCCGTCCCGCTCCAGCCGGCCGAGGGTCACGTAGATCTGCCCGACGTTGACCTCCACGCCCGCGCCCGCGAACAGCTCGTCGTACCGGCGCCGCACCTCGTATCCGTGGGCGGGACCGGCCGCGAGCAGGCCAAGCACGACGTGTTTCATAGCCACTCCTCTAATACCTAACCGCTAGGGTCTAACAGTTAGCTATTGGCTGTCAACCAGTAACATTCCTGCTGTGCTCCTGGCCATCAGTGACTTACACGTGGCATATGCGGAAAATCGGCAGTTTGTCCAGGATCTCTGGCCCGACTCCGCGGACGACTGGCTGCTCGTGGCCGGCGACGTCGGCGAGAAGGTGGCCGACATCGAGTGGGCGCTGCGGACGCTCGCGGACCGGTTCCGGACCGTGGTCTGGGCGCCCGGCAACCACGAGCTGTGGACGCCGAAGGAGGACCCGGTCCAGCTGCGCGGCGAGGAGCGCTACCGGTACCTGGTCGAGATATGCCGCGAGCTCGGCGTGGTGACCCCCGAGGACCCGTACCCGGTGTGGGACGGCGAGGGCGGTCCGGTCACCGTCGTGCCGCTGTTCCTGCTGTACGACTACACGTTCCGGATGCCGGGGCTGGAGACCAAGGAGGCGTCGCTGGCCAACGCGTACGACGCCGGCGTCGTGTGCACGGACGAGTTCCTGCTGCACCCCGACCCGTACCCGAGCCGGGACGCCTGGTGCGCGGCGCGGCTCGAGCTGACCCGGCGGCGCCTGGACGCCCTCGGCGACCGCCCGACGGTACTGATCAACCACTTCCCGCTCGTCCGCGAGGTGACCGACATCTTGCTCCACCCGGAGTTCGCCCAGTGGTGCGGGACCGTCCACACCGCCGACTGGCACACCCGCTACCACGCGGCGGCCGTCGTCTACGGGCACCTGCACATCCCCCGCGTGAACCGGTTCGACGGCGTCCGCTTCGAGGAGGTGTCGGTGGGCTACCCGCGCGAGTGGAAGCGCCGCGGCGCGCAGCCGAAGGGCCCCCGGCAGATCCTCCCGGTACCGGACGGCGCCCGTGCTGCGTGAGCTGCTGCCGCCGGTGGTGTCGGCGGTCGAGGCGTACGACGACGAGGCGCCCGTCGAGCTCTTCCCGGAGGAGTTGGCCGTCATCGCGCGCTCGGTCGACAAGCGCCGCCGCGAGTTCACCACCGTACGCAGGTGCGCGCGCGAGGCCCTGGCCCGGCTCGGGTACGCGCCGGCGCCGATCGTGCCCGGCGAACGCGGCGCGCCGGGGTGGCCGGCGGGCGTGGTCGGCAGCATGACGCACTGCGAGGGCTACCGCGCCTGCGCCGTGGCGCACCGGGACGACGTGCTGACCCTCGGCCTGGACGCCGAGCCGGACGCCCCGCTGCCGGAGGGGGTGCTCGGGGTCATCTCGCTGCCGGCCGAACGGGAGATGATCCAGCGGCTCGGTGGCTCCGTGCACTGGGACCGCCTGCTGTTCTGCGCCAAGGAGGCGGTCTACAAGGCGTGGTTCCCGCTCACCCGGAGCTGGCTCGACTTCAGCGAGGCCCGGGTATCCCTCGACCCAGCCGGCACCTTCCACGCCGAGTTGCTGGTCCCGGCGCCACTGCCGTCCTTCGACGGCCGCTGGCTGGCCCGGGACGGCCTGCTGCTCTCCGCGATAGCCGTCCCATCGTCGTGATCAAGGCGTCCTTCAAGTCGTTAGAACGACTTGAAGGACGCCTTGATCACGGGTTAGTTGACGGTGATGGTGAAGGTGCTGGTGGTGTTCCTGATGTTCTCGAAGTTGTTCGTCAGGCGCAGGTTGTTGAAGGTGACCGAGCCGCGGACCGGGCCCTCGCCGGGTTCGGGGAGTTCGTTGGCCCAGATGCCGAAGCCGGACTTGGCGTCGAACGCGTCACCGCTCTTCTGCGCCCCCGAGATGGAGACGTTGGTGAAGACCGTGTCGGCCACCGGGAAAAGCGGCTGACCGCCGACGTAGTCGGTCTGGAACATGATGCCGTGGTACGTCGGATCGATGATGTCCACATTGCTCACCCGGATCCCCTGGAAGATCTCGGTGGCCGAGTAGACCCACAGTCCGGGGAACGTCTGGGCGCCCCAGAAGTGGCCGCCACACCGGACGATCGACACGCCGTCGAACACCGTCGGCGGGCTGGCACCGAAGCCGTCCATCGGGATGCCGAAGTCCAGCGAGCTGATCGTGACACCGGAGTACGTCAGCGTGTCCGCGATGTACAGGTTGCGGAACGTGTTGTTGAACCCGCCGTACACCGCCACGCCGGCCGCGCGCCAGGTGAGGATCGAGGTCAGGTTCTCGAACACGTTGTCCCGCTGGTCCCCGCCGCCCTGGTCGACGGCGGCGAAGAGGGCGAAGCTGTCGTCACCAGAGGCCCGGGACTCGTTGTTGCTGACCAGGTTGCCCGTACTGCCGTTGGTCATGTTGATGGCGTCGGCGAACAGGTTGCGGGACCGGGTGTTCCGGATGGTCACATTGTCGGAGTTGGTGCCCCAGTAGAGACACATCTGGTGCTCGACCCAGACGTTCTCGATCACCATGCCGGACACGTTGTGGAAGTCGAACACCTTGCCCGGCCCGTCGTCCCGCCAGGTGTAGTTGCCGAAGTAGCTGAACCCGGAGAACGTCGAGCCGTTGGCCGACGCCTCGGCACTGAAGCCGACGTTCGTGTTCTCCTGTGTGGACGGTGAGTAGAACCGGGTGTACCAGGGACCGGCGCCGGCCACCTTGACCGCCTTGCCGTACACCTGGAACTTGCCGGCGGTCTGGTAGTCGCCCGGCGGCAGGTACACGCCGACGAGCGTGCCGGTGGTGTCCATCCGCACCCGGTCCAGGGCGTCCTGCACGCTCTGGTGGGTGAGGCCGGTCGGCGTGGTGTAGCGCGCCGGGTCCGGGTTGGACAGTGGCGAGACCTGCTCCAGGCTGATGAAGTCGATCGCGAACGTGCCCGCGTTGGCGCCGTCCTTCTGCAGCTTGATGCGGTGGCCGGCAGGCACGGTCGCGTCGAGGAAGATGTTCGCCTCGTCGTAGATGTGCCGCTGCGGGCCCGCCCCCGGCGAGTTGCTGGGGCTCGCCTCGTTGCCGTACAGCCAGGCGTACTTGGACGTCAGCGGGATCGCCTTGTGGAAGGCGCCGTCGACGTACACGTTGAGCGTCGACGTGGTCCCGTCCGGGATGGAGAAGCGGGTGACGAGCGTGTTGGTGCTCGCCCGCGTGGTGAACTCGACGTATGAGCCGGTCGAGTTCAGCGTGACGGCGCGACGGCCGGACGCCTCGCCGGCGAGGTCACCGATCGTCCGGTTTGGACCGACCACGGCCGCGCCGCCGCCGACCGTGCCGTCCTCCGCCTCGTACAGGTCGAACGGCATGTTCGCCCCGCGGCCGACGAAGAGCGGGCGCTCGCTGGTGTTGTTCGGCTGCTTGACGGCCAACTCGTTGCCGTCGGCCGCGAGCACCACGCGGACCGTGTAGCGGCCGTTGGCCGCGGCCCAGGTGCCGAGGCTCACCGGGGCCGCGGTGGCACCGGCGGCGATCGCGCCGCTGTGCGATCCGGTGAGGGTACGCACGACCGCGCCCGTCGCGTCGAGCACGGTGAGCGTGACGCCGTGCGCCCCGGCGGCCGAGGCGATGGTGCCCTGGTTCCGGATGGCCACGGAGAACGAGACCGTCGCCCCGCCGGACGGGTTGCTCGGTGTCCAGGTCACCGCGGCGGCGACCAGGTCGGAGCTGGCGACCGGCGTGACCACGAGCGCCGACGGGTGGGTGTACGCGTTGTTCGCGTCGTTCTGCTCGATGACGTCGTTGTCCTCGTCCACCTTGGCGCTCAACGGGTACGTGCCGGCGTCGCGCTGCCCGACGCCGGCGGAGACCGTGGTGGACGCCCCGGCCGCGAGCCCGCCTACCGGCGCGGTGCCGGCGAGCGCCGTACCCAGGTAGAAATTGACCTCGGTCGGGCCGGACGCCGCGGTGCCGGCGTTGCGGACCGTCGCGGACAGCGTGATCGCGTCGGTCTCCACCGGCGAAGCCGGGCTGGCCGACGTGCCGGTGACGGTCAGGTCCGGGTTCGGTGCCGGCGTGCCGAAGACCTGGAACTCGGCGACCTGGCCGCCGGGCGCCCCGGAGTTCGAGGTGATCCTGAGTTGCACGTCAGCCACGGTCGCGGTCAGCGGGATCGTGACGGTGTTGCTGGACGCCGGGTTGAAGGTGTACGTCGCGGCCGAAACCAGGCTGGCGAACGAGGATGCGCTCTGCTCCCGCCCGAGCACCTGGATGGTCTGGGTCCGGGTGCCCCAGGCCGCGTCCGGGTTGAGCCGCAGGACCACCGAGCCGACGACGGCGTTCGCTCCCAACTGGACGGTCAGCGTGTTGGGGTAGGCGTTGGAGTTCGCCTCCCAGTACGTGGTGACGTTGTCGTCGTTCGCGTTGGTCGCGACAAACGTGTGGATGGTGCCGGAGGCGGTGATGGGCTTGCCCACGGCCAGGTTGGTGCCGCCGGTCGGCGTGCCGGGCCGGGTGACGGTGTTGCTGTTGGCCGACTGGTTGCCCGCCGCGTCCCGGGCCCGCACGTGGTACGCGACGGTCGCGCCGTCCGGCTGGGTGTCCGTGTACGCCAGCACCGTGCCGGCGACGCTGGTGCGCAGCTCGTTGTTGGCGTAGACGTCGTACGCGGTCACGCCGACGTTGTCGGTGGACGCGGTCCAGGTGAGCCGGATCTGCCCGGTCGCCGGCTGGGTGTACGCCAGGCTGCCCGGCGCGGTCGGCGCCTCGGTGTCGCCGGTGGCCGGCCCGTAGACCTCCAGTTCGGACAGTTGCCCCGCCGGCCAGCCGGTGTTGGCGGTGATGTTCAGCCGCACGTACCGGGTGGTGACGGCGGTGAACGCGATGGTGACGCTGGCTGAGCCGAAGACGTACGCGGTCGAGACCACGACGGTGGTGAAGCTCCCGCCGTCCAGACTGCCCTGGACGGCAAGGGTCTGGGTCCGCGCCTCCCAGGTCGACGGCAGCTTGAGCACCAGGCGGTTGACGCTCAGCGAGGCGCCGAGGTCGACCTGGAGCCACTGCGGGAACGCGCCGTTGGTGCTCTCCCAGTAGCTGGCCTGGTTGCCGTCGTTGGCGTTGCCCGCGACGTACGGGCCGTTCGCTGAGCTGGCGGTCAGCGTCTTGCCCGCCGCCAGGTTGCCGGACGACGGGGTGGTGGCGCCGTACACCTCCAGTTCGGACAGTTGCCCCGCCGGCCAGCCGGTGTTGGCCGTGATGTGCACCCGGACGAAGCGGACCGTGGTCGCCGCGAAGTCGACGGTGACGGTGTTGGCGTTGGCCGGGCCGAAGGCATACCCGGTCGAGGCCACGATCGTGGCGAAGGCGGCGCCGTCGGCGCTGCCCTGCACGGTGAGGGTCTGGGTGCGCGCCTCCCAACTCGCCGGCAGCTTCAGCTTGACCTGGTCGACGCTCTGGGCGCTGCCGAGATCGACCTGTGCCCACTGCGGGAACGACCCGTTGGTGCTCTCCCAGTAGGTGGCCTGGTTGCCGTCGGTGAGGTTGGCGGTCGGGTACGGGCCGTTCGTGCTGCTGGCCGAGGCGGCGCGCCCGGCGGCGAGGTTGGGGCCACCGGCGGCCGCGGCGGGCGCCTGCCCGAACGCGACGACGAGACCGGCGGTGAGCAGGGCGGCGAGGAGGCGTCTGGGCATGGCATACCGGCCTTTCGTGGGAGGGCCGTGCAGCGTTCGTGCAGCTTCCGTGGCGACGACCATACAAATTCAGACCGATCAACGCAAGAAGCGAATCAGGATGCGAAAGAACTCGACTCCGCCACAGACCCCGCGTCGCCCCGCGCCACGTCGATCAAGGGCGTCCACGGCGATCAAGGGCATACGGTCGTGGATCGGAGATCAAACCACGACCGTATGCCCTTGATCGACGCGAAAGTCCTTGATCGGCGCAGGCGCGACCGTTCCGGCTAGTCCACCAGGTCGGCGAGCGGCACGTCCACATCGGACAGCTTGGTCAGGTCCACGGCCCGGCCCGCGTATCCGGCGCGTACCAGGGCCTGGATCTGCTCCTGCACGTCCCACACGTTGACGTTCATCCCGGCGAGCACCCGCCCGCCGCTGACCCAGAACGCCACGAACTCGCGCCCGGCGCGGTCGCCCCGGAACACCACCTGGTCGTACGAGCCGGGCGCCGCCCAGCCGGCGTACTCCATGCCGAGGTCGTACTGGTCGGAGAAGAAGTACGGGACGCGGTCGTACACGACCGGCTGGCCGAGCATCGATCGCGCCGCCGCGGGACCGCCGTTCAGCGCGTTCGACCAGTGCTCCACGCGCAGCCGCGCGCCGACCAGCGGGCTGTGGAAGTGTGCGACGTCGCCGCAGGCGTACACGTCGGGATCGCTGGTGCGCAACGCCGCGTCGGTGACCACACCGTCCTCGACCGCCAGCCCGGCCGCCTCGGCCAGCTCGACGGCCGGCCGGATGCCCACGCCCACCACGACGAGGTCGGCCGCCAGCTCGGTGTCGTCGTCGAGCACGACGCTGGCGACCCGGCCACCCACGTCGCCGAACTCCCGTACGCCCACCTCGAACCGGAACTCCACGCCGTGCTCCACGTGCAGGTCGCGGAAGACGGCGGCCACCTCGTCGCCGAGGACGCGATGCAACGGCAGCGACGCGGCCTCGACCACGGTGACCGCGCACCCGTGCTCGCGGGCGGCGGCCGCCACCTCCAGGCCGATCCAGCCGGCACCGACGACCACCACGGTGCCGCCCGTACGCAGCGCGCCGAGCAGGGCGTCCGCCTCGTCCATCGTGCGCAGGTAGCGGACGCCGGGCAGGTCGGCGCCCGGCACGCCAAGGGTGCGCACCCGGGAGCCGGTCGCCAGCAGCAGCTTGTCGTACGGCAGTTCCTCGGCCCCGTCCAGGGTGAGGACGTGCCGGGCGGCGTCGAGGTTGGTGGCCCGCCGGCCCAGGATCAGCTCCACGTCGTGCTCGGCGTACCAGCCCTCGTCGTGCACGAACGCCTTGTCGCGCGGGTCCTTGCCCTGCAGGTACGCCTTGGACAGCGGCGGTCGCTCGTACGGCCGCTCGATCTCCTCCCCGACCAGCACGACCCGGCCGGTGTATCCCTCCGCCCGGAGCGTCTCCGCCGCCTTCGCGCCGGCCAGCGACGCGCCCACAATCACGAACATCGCTATCACCCTCCGTTCAGTCGCTCATGCAAGGCTACGGCGGCCGGATCGGTCAGGGAGGCCACCTGGTCGATTACCACCCGCAACCGGGCCGCGTCGTCGGGCGCGGCCTTCCACAGCGGGCCGAACACCGGGTCGAGCCCGTCCGGGGCGCGCGCGGCGAGCGTGCGCACCAGGTCGGTGAGGATCTCCCGCTGCCGCACGTACCACCCCTCGGCCCCGGCGCGGCGCATGACGTACCGCAGCGCCATGCCCTTGAGCAGGGCGCACTGGGCCCGGATCTCGCGCGGCACGACCAGGTCGGCGGCGTACCGGCGCAGCGGCCCGTCGCCGTACCGCTCCTTGGTGGCCTCGACCGCGGCCGCCACGAACCGGCCGATCTGCACGCTGGTCGCGCCCTTGAGCGCGGCCTGCGCCCGGTAGCTGCCGTCGTAGTCGGCCAGCGGCGCGAGCGCCGGGTCGCCGAGCAGGTCCGCGAGCACCTCGGCCAGGTAGGGGGCGGACTCGGAGGAGTACGCGGCGGCCACGTCCGCACACAGCGCGGCCCGCTCGTCCGCGCCGGCCCGCAGCGGGGCCAGCGCGATGTAGCCGCCGTGCACGCCGTCCTCGACGTCGTGCACCGAATACGCGACGTCGTCGGCCCAGTCCATCACCTGCGCCTCCAGGCACTGCGCCGCGTCCGGCGCGCCGGCGCGTACCCAATCGAAGATCTCCGCGTCGTCGGGGTAGACGCCGAACTTGCGCCGCCCGGGGCGGCGCGGCCAGGGATATTTACAGGTCGCGTCCAGCGAGGCCCGCGTCAGATTGAGGCCAGCACCGTCGATCTTCGCTTCCAGACGCGTGAGTACGCGCAGCGTCTGCGCGTTTCCCTCGAACCCGCCACACGCCTGCGCGACGGCGTCCAACGCGTCTTCGCCGTTGTGGCCGAACGGCGGGTGGCCCAGGTCGTGGGCGAGCCCGGCGACGTCGACCAGGTCCGGGTCGCACCCCAGCCGGGCGCCCATCTCCCGGGCGATCTGCGCGACCTCCAGCGAGTGCGTGAGTCGGGTACGGAGGAAGTCGTCGGACCCGGCGGTGTGCACCTGGGTCTTCGCGGCGAGCCGCCGGAACGCCGCGGAGTGCAGCACCCGGGCCCGGTCCCGCTCGAACGGACTGCGCCCGTAGCCCGTGTCCTTCGCCGGCTCGGGCACGAACCGCTCGGCCTCGATCACGCCCTGAGCCTAGTCTTGGTCACATCCGTTGGCGCAGTACGCAGAACTCGTTGCCCTCCGGGTCGGCCAGCACCACCCAGCTCGCGTCGTTGGCCTGGCCGACGTCGACGTGCCGGGCGCCCATGTTGACCAGGCGCTCGACCTCGGCCTCCTGCTCGGCCGGGCGCAGGTCGATGTGCAGGCGGTTCTGTCCGGCCTTGGCGTCGGGCACCGGCACGAAGATCAGGCCGGGCAACTGGTCCGGCGTGCGGCGGATCTCCACCTCGTCGGGCCGCTCGTAGGTGATCTGGTAACCGAGCGCCTCGGCCCACCAGCGCGCCAGCCGCGCGGGGTCAAGGGCACTGACGACCAGGTTCTCCCACCGGCTGCCCATCGGCCACACCTCCGTTGTCACCGGACTACGTCAAAGTGACGACCAGGTTACGCCCAGGATCATTGTCGCGCGTACCGCCGCGATTCGGGCCTGCTGTCGAAGGTCCACAGCAACCACCGATCAGATGAGAGTTGGTGACCGATCGCCGGCCGTTATGATCTGGCCGCGCGGAGTAACGTGCTCGGACGTAAGTCCTGGCCGGTGGCGTGGCCGGCCCACCATCACTATGCCCGGAGTTCGACGTCTCCCTGGCCGGACAGGACGTCGATGCTTCCTCCGGGTGGAGGAGCCTACGTGTCCGGCATAGACGACTGCCTTGCGCAGGCCATGGCCATCCGCGGCGCCATGGGAGCCAGCCTCGTCGACCACACCACCGGGTTCGCGATCGGCAGCGCGGGGCGCGCGCCGACCGACGACCCGGACGCAACCTGGACCGGGACGGCGGAGATCGTCAACGCCGCCGCCACCCGAGCCCCGTTCGTATCCGCCCATCCGGGTGACCGGATCGAAGACATCATCATCACCACCCTCGGCGGCTATCACCTCATCCAGCAGGTGCACACGCGGTTCGACAGCCGTCTCGTGCTGTACCTCTGGCTCGATCGCGACCAGGGCAATCTGGCCATGGCCCGGAGACGGTTGCGGATGCTCGCCGACGACCTCGCCGGAGTGGCCGCCGCAGCCGCGCGCGCGTCATGAAGGCCAGCCGTCCAGCGAAGGCGGTCCAACCCCGGCGTACCCTCACCCAGCTCGCCGGGGCCCGAGAGACCGGCGCGCTGCATGTGGAGGGTGAGCCCGGCGGCACGGTGTACCTGACCGCTGGGTGGGTCAGCTACGTCGACTCCCCGGCGGCGCCCGGGGTCGGCGACCTGCTCACCGCCTCCGGCCGGGTGCCGGCGCCGGTCTGGCAGGCCGCGACGGCCAACGGCCGGGACGTCGGCGCCCAGCTCGTCGCGGCGGGGCACCTCACCCAGGGCGAGCTGGAGCTGTGCGTGCTCGGCGCCATCTACGACGCCGCGTTCTTCGTACTCAACCCGGCGCCGGCCAAGGTGCGCTTCGAGCCGGGCGAGACGCACTGGCTCGGCCCGGTGTGCCAGGTCGACGCCGCCGTGCTGGGCCGGGAGCTCACCCGGCGGCGCCGGCTGCTCGACGAGGCGCATCCGCAGTCCGATGTGGACGCCGATCCGGTGCGGACCATATCGCGCGCCCCGGCGCCGCGGCTGGTGCTCACCGCCCCGCAGTGGGAGCTGATCGTCCACTGTGACGGCCAGCGGACGGCCGCCGACCTGGCTCGGCTGCTCGGCCGCGCGGCCTACACCACCGTGCTGGAGCTGCGCCGCCTCGCGGCCGCCGGTTTGGTGTCCGCGAACGGGCACGCGGAGCCGCCCGCCAGCCCACCGGAACGCAAGCCGGCCGCGGCGTCGCGACGCACCGTGCCGGCCACCTCCAGCCGGCCGATGCAGGCGGAGGCGCGCCTGCCCCGCCGTACGCCAGCCGTGCCGGCCGGTCCACCACCGGTCGAGGCGGGGCTGGACGGTCCGGACGAGTCGACGCTCACCCGGATCCGATCGGGACTCGAAGCGCTGTAATCCAAAACCAATATGAGGGGGGCGATCCTTGGACGGATCCGTTGAGCTACGGGAGCTGCGGCAGCGGCTGCCCGACATCGCCGGTGCCGTACTGGCCAGCACCGACGGCATGCTCATCGCCAGCGAGATGGGCGGCGACAAGGACGGTGTCGACGCGGAGACCGTGGCCGCGCTGTCCGCCGCCAGTCTCGGCCTGGGGCAACGGTTCGCGGCGACGGTGCACCACGGGCAGATGCGCGAGGCGGTGATCCAGGCGGACGGCGGCTGCATCGTCACCTACGCGGCCGGAAGGGGCGGCCTGCTGACCGTGCTGGGCTGCCCGCACGCGAACCTGGCCCGGCTGCACATGGAAGCCCGGCGGGTGGCCGCCCGGCTCGGTCATCTCGTCGACGGTCCGCCGCCGACGCCCACGCTACGGCCGTCCGCACCCGCCTACGGCCGCCAACCGCTCACCACGCGCAAACCCATGGCAACGATCGTGTCCGACCAAACCATCTAGTAGGAGGGACCACCCATGGCAGACATGGACACCGCACTCAAGGAGATCATGCAGATCGACGGTGCCATCGGCGCGGCGCTGGCCGACTACACCAGCGGCATGGCGCTCGGCACGATCGGCGGCACCAAAGAGCTCGACCTGTCGGTCGCGGCCGCCGGCAACACCGACGTTGTCCGCGCCAAGCTCCGGGCGATGGAGATGCTCGGCATCAAGGAGACCATCGAGGACATCCTGATCACATTGGACACTCAGTACCACATGATCCGGCCGCTGACCGGGCGGGCCGGAAAGGGACTGTTCCTCTACGTCGCGCTGCTGAAGTCCCGCGCGAACCTCGCGATGGCCAGGCACCACCTCCGCACCATCGAGGAGAAACTCGACGTCTAGGGCTGCAAGGAAGGGCCCCCTGTTATCACTTTTTGCATAGCAGGGGGCCCTTCCTAACCTCTCAGCGGGTGTCGGAGGCCGCCGTGGTGGTGAAGACGGCGGCGCGGCCGGCTTCTAGGCGGGCGATCGGCACGCGGAACGGCGAGCAGGACACGTAGTCCAGGCCGACCTCGTGGAAGAAGTGCACCGACTCGGGGTCGCCGCCGTGCTCGCCGCACACGCCCAACTTCAGCTCGGGACGCGCGGCCCGACCCTCGTCCACCGCGATGCGCACCAGCCGGCCCACGCCGTCCCGGTCGATCGCCTCGAACGGCGAGATGCCGAAGATGCCGAGTTCGAGGTAGCGCCAGAAAAACGCGCCCTCCACGTCGTCGCGCGAGAAGCCCCAAGCCATCTGGGTCAGATCGTTGGTGCCGAACGAGAAGAACTCGGCCGCCTCGGCGATCTGCCCGGCGGTCAGCGCGGCCCGCGGCACCTCGATCATCGTGCCGATCGGGATGTCCACCTCGCCGACCTCCGCGACGATGCGCTCGGCCTCGACGCGTACCGTCTCCAGCTCCTGCACGGCGCCGACCAGCGGCACCATGATCTCCGGCCGGGGCGTCCCGCCCGGTGCAGGCACTCCACGGCGGCCTCGGCGATCGCGCGCACCTGCATCGCGAACAGGCCCGGGATGACCAGGCCGAGCCGCACGCCGCGCAGCCCCAGCATGGGGTTTTGCTCGTGCATCCGGCGCACGGCCACGAGCAGCGCCTCGTCCTTGCCGGCGTCCTCGCCGCGCTCGTGCGCGACCGCCACGTGCACCGCCAGCTCCTCCAGCGACGGCAGAAACTCGTGCAGCGGCGGGTCGATCAGCCGCACCGTCACCGGCAGGTCGTCCATCGCCTCGAAGATCTCGACGAAGTCGGCCTTCTGCAAGGGCAGCAGCGCGTCGAGCGCGTCCTGGCGTTCGGCGTCGGTGCGGGCGAGGATCAGCCGCTCGACCAGCTCCCGCCGGTCGCCGAGGAACATGTGCTCGGTCCGGCACAGGCCGATCCCTTCGGCGCCGAAGCGCCGGGCCCGGGCCGAGTCCTCCCCGGTGTCGGCGTTCGTCCGCACGAGCAGCCGCCGCTTGGCGTCAGCGTGCGTCAGGATCCGGTGTACGGCGGAGACGAGCGCATCCTCTGTGGACTCCAGTGTCCCCTCGAAGTACTGCACGACGGCGGACGGCCGTACCGGCACCTCGCCGAGGTAGATGCGCCCGGTGGTGCCGTCGATCGAGATGACGTCGCCCTCGCGTACCGTCTGATTGTCCACAATGAACTTGCCGCCGTGCGTGTCGACCTCAAGCGCGTCGGCGCCGCACACGCACGTCTTGCCCATCCCCCGGGCGACCACGGCGGCGTGGCTGGTCTTGCCGCCGCGCGAGGTGAGGATGCCCTGGGCCGCGATCATGCCGGGCAGGTCGTCCGGGTTGGTCTCCCGGCGGACCAGGATGACCGCCTCGCCCTCCTTCGCCAGCTCCGCCGCGCGTTCGGAGTCGAACACCGCCTTGCCCACGGCCGCGCCCGGCGACGCGCCGATGCCCCGGGCCAGCGACGCCGGCTCGTCCGACAGGTCGAAGCGGGGGAACATGAGCTGGCCGAGCTGCGCGCCGGTGACCCGGCTCAGCGCCTCGTCGAGGTCGATGATGCCCTCGTCGACGAGCTGGCCCGCGATGATGAACGCCGCCGCGGCGGTGCGCTTGCCCACCCGGGTCTGCAGCATCCACAGCTTGCCGCGCTCGATGGTGAACTCGATGTCGCAGAGGTCGCGGTAGTGCCCCTCCAGCGTGGCCATGATGCCGAGCAGTTCGTCGTACGACCGCTTGTCCAGCCGTTCCAGCTCCTGCAGCGGCACGGTGTTGCGGATGCCGGCGACGACGTCCTCGCCCTGGGCGTTCGTCAGGTAGTCGCCGTAGATGCCCTGCGCGCCGGAGGCCGGGTCGCGGGTGAAGGCGACACCGGTGCCCGAGTCGGAGCCGAGGTTGCCGAAGACCATCGCCACGACGTTGACCGCCGTGCCCAGGTCGGCCGGGATCCGCTCCTGCCGGCGGTAGAGCACCGCCCGATCGGCGTTCCACGACTCGAAGACCGCCCGGATGGCGAGGTCGAGCTGCTCGCGGGCGTCCTGCGGGAAGTCGCGGCCGGTGTGCTTGAGGAAGATCTTCTTGTACTCGCCGACCAGCATGCGCAGGTCGCCGGCGTCCAGGTCGAGGTCGTTCGTCGTACCCCTGGCGTGTTTGGCGTCGTCGAGCGCCTGCTCGAACTCCTCGCCCGGCACGTCGCAGACGGTCTTGCCGTACATCTGGATGAGCCGGCGGTAGGAGTCCCAGGCGAAGCGGTCGTTGCCGCCCGCCTGGGCGGCGAGGCCGGCGACGCTGTCGTCGTTGAGGCCGACATTGAGGACGGTCTCCATCATGCCCGGCATGGAGAACCGGGCGCCGGAGCGCACCGAGACGAGCAACGGGTCCGCCGGGTCGCCGAGGCGCTTGCCCCGGGTGTTCTCCAGCGCGGAGAGGTACTCGGCGATCTGCTCGGCCAGCCCGTCGGGCTCCCGGCCGGTCGCCAGGTAGGCGCGGCACGCCTCGGTAGTGATGGTGAAGCCGGGTGGGACCGGCAACCCGAGGTTGGTCATCTCGGCGAGGTTCGCACCCTTGCCGCCGAGCAGGTCCGCTAGATCCTTGTTTCCTTCGGCGAAGTCGTAAACGTACTTGTCCACAGCCACTAGACCCTCCCGACCAACGATCACCATTGAACGAAGGCTCAGTCACCCCAATGGTGCGCGAAGGTTAAGCGACATTCGAGGGCCCCAGGGAGAGTTCGGTGACAATAGGCACAGTCACCGGCACTATTCGTGTTCGTACCCGTTTCTGGGAACGCTTCCATGCGCACAACCGCGCAATGCAACCTGCGCGGCGGTCGCGTGCGCCTTAGTCGTGAGGAGGCGCGATGCGACACCTGAACCCAGCGGCGGAGGACGAGTTCGCCGCCTTCTTCGCCGCCCGGTTTCCCCAGGTACGCCGGCTCGCGTACCTGCTGAGCGGGGACTGGCACGGCGCGGACGACCTGGCCCAGACGGCGTTCGTCCGGGTCGCGTCGTCGTGGCACCGGATACGCCAGGGCGAGGCGCTCGACGCGTACGTCCGGACCTGCCTGATGCGCTCGTTCCTGAGCGAGCAGCGGCGGGCCTGGCGCAAGCGGGAGGCGTCCAGGGCCGACCCGCCAGACCACGCGGACGGTCTGGACAGCGCGGACGCGATCACCGACCGGGTGGTGCTGATGCGGGCGCTGGCCCAGGTGCCGGCCCGCCAGCGCGCCGTGCTGGTCTGCCGCTTCTACGACGGGCTGGACGTGGCGGGCACCGCCGACGCCCTCGGCTGCAGTCAAGGCACCGTGAAAAGTCAATCTGCCCGGGGCCTGGCCGCACTGCGGGCGGCGCTCGGCGACGCCCTACCCGAGATCACCACCGCCGTGAGCGGACCGACCAGGCGGGGACCTGACATGACCATCGACCAACTCCACCGTCACCTCAGTACGGCCGCCGAGGACGACCTCGCACCCCCGACCCGGGTGACCGCGTCCGCCGTCTACCTCGCCGGCCGACGGCGACGTACCCGGATCTGCTGGTCCGCCGGCGCGGCGGCGGTGACGACGCTTGCCCTGGCCTCGGCGGGCGTGGCCACGCTCGTCACCGGCCAGTCCGGCGGTCATCTGGCCGGCGGGTCGGAGGACTTCACGCCCGCCGACCCCAGCTGCCGGACCGTCGCCGAGACGGTACGGGACGCCGCCGCGTCCGTGCTGCCGGACGGCATCCAATGGGAGGCGCCCCGGCTGAACGAGGGCACCGCGGATCAGCCGTGCGACACCGGCGGGCTCTTCTGGCTGCCGTTCGAGTACCAGGGCCGGGACGGCGAGCTGGGCTTCGAGGGCGGCACCGGCATGACGGAGCGCGGCTGCGACCCGGAGCGCAAGCCGGCGAAGTGCCAGGAGATCGAGGGCGGCGAGATCGGCCACCTGAACAACTCCGAGGAGTACGGCGTGCTCTACAGCCGTGACGGCGTGTTCTTCTTCCTCGGCCTGTCCCGCGGGCAGGGCGAGCCGACGCTGACCACCGATCAGCTGGCGGACGCGGCCCGGGTGGTGGCGACCGTCTTCTCAACCCCCTGAGTCGGGCAGCTCGGCACCCTCGGGCACCGCGTCGTCGTCGCGGCTGGCCAGCCACCCTTCCGGCAGGAACACCTTGCCCGGCGAGTTGGTGCGGCCGCGCGGCTGACCGAGCGTGTGCGCCGGGAAGGGCTCATCCGGGTCGAGCTGGGCAAGCAGGTCGTCCAGCTCGATCTGGCTGCTGATCATGGCGAGCCGGCGGCGCAGGTCGGCACCGACCGGAAAGCCCTTCAGGTACCAGGCCACGTGCTTGCGGAAGTCGGTGCAGGCGTCCCGCTCGCTCTGGAACGCCTGGATCAGCAGCTCGGCGTGGCGGCGCATGGTCGCGGCCACCTGGCCGAGGGAGGGCATGACCCGCGTGGGGTCGTTGCGGAAGGCCGCCGCCAGGTCGGCGAACAGCCACGGTCGGCCCAGGCAGCCCCGGCCGACCACGACTCCGTCGGCGCCGGTGTGGTCGAGCATCCGGAGCGCGTCGTCGGCCTCCCAGATGTCGCCGTTGCCGAGCACCGGCACGTCGAGCCGCTGCTTCAGGTCGGCGATCGCGTCCCAGTCGGCGGTGCCGGAGTAGCGCTGCGCCGCCGTACGCCCGTGCAGAGCGACCGCCGCCACGCCGGCGTCCTGCGCGATCAGGCCGGCATCGACGTACGTCAGATGGTCGTCGTCAATGCCCTTGCGCATCTTCACGGTGACCGGCACGCCCGCCGGCGCCGCCGCCTCGACCGCGCCGCGCACGATCTTGGCGAACAGCCGGCGCCGCCAGGGCAGGGCCGAGCCGCCGCCCTTGCGGGTCACCTTGGGCACCGGGCAGCCGAAGTTGAGGTCGACGTGATCGGCCAGGTCCTCGCTGACGATGATCTCGACGGCCTTGCGGGTGATCGCCGGGTCGACGCCGTACAGCTGAAGGCTCCGCGGCCGCTCCCCCGCGGCAAAGGCGATCATGCGCCTGGTCTTCGGGTTACGCTCGACCAACGCGACGGTGGTGATCATCTCGCACACGTAGAGGCCGGCGCCGTACTCCCGGCAAAGCTGGCGAAACGCCACATTGGTGATGCCGGCCATCGGGGCCAGCACCACCGGCGGGTCGATCGGATAGCGACCCAACATCAGCGTTCCACTCACGGTCACCAGGGTAGTTTGTAGAGGTGACCAGTTCTGACCCGGCGTGCGCCACGGCACACGGCGAACTGCCCCCGACCACGGTCCGCGCACGCTCGTCGCCATCTTCGAGTCGCCGGTCGCCGACCATCTGCTGCGCTTCGCCGCCGACCTCGGCTTTCGCGCGGTGCTCGTCGAACCCAACCCGCAACTGCTCGCCGGCACACCCCGCCCGCACGGCGACCAGACGGTGTCCAGTGTGGACGCCGCCGGCCTGACCGCGCAGACCGACGTCGTCGTCACCGACCACGACCGGCCCGAGTTGGGCACCGTGCTGCGCGACGTACTGAAGGCGAAGACCCGCTGGGTCGGCGTGATGGGCAGCCCACGCCACGCCCCGCAGCACGTACCGGCCCTGCAGGCGCTGGGCGTGGATGACGGCGAGATCGCCCGCGTACACCGCCCGATCGGCCTCAACATCGGCTCGAAAACACCCGCCGAGATCGCACTGTCCACACTGGCCGGCCTAATAGCCGACCGCAACGCCCGCCCAGGCGGCTTCACCTTCTAAAGCGTGCAAGGAAGGGCACCTTGTTAACGCTTTCTGCATAGGAAGGGCCCCCTTCTAACTCCCGAGTTATCCACAGCCCACTCGGTTATCCACAGATCAACAAGGCGCACCTTTTCAAGGCTCGCGTTTGGCGCCATCCTGCCCCACGTGATTTCACCAACGGAGCAGCAGACGGCCGACAAGGATCTGGCAGCGACGGCGGAGCGGCAGCACCAGATCGTCACCAGAGCCCAACTCATCCGTGCCGGGGTTGATGACATGGCTATGTGTCGGCGCGCCAAGAAAGGGCAGTACCAGCGGGTGCTGCCAGCCGTATATTCCCTGGTCACTGGCACGCTTACTGTCGAGCAACGCCGGATCGCCGCAGCGCTCTACGCCGGTCCGGATGCACAGATCACCGGGTTGGCAGCGCTCGAGTGGTACGGCTTCAGGTACGCCCCAAGGACCGAGAAGGTACAGCTGATCGTCCCGCATCATGCTCGTCGGCGGTCAGTAGGCCACGCGGTCATCCAACGAGCGCTCACGCTCGACGAGCGGCCACGACACACCGAGGTTTACACGGTCTGCTCCCCCGCCCGTGCTGTGGTCGACGCCTGCCGTGAGCTGCGCGACCTGCGAACCGTCCGCGCGATCGTGGCGGAGTCGATCCAGCGCAACTATACGAGCTTGAAGGCTCTCGACGAGGAGGTACGGCGTGCCCGACGCAGTCGTACCGCGCTGGTTCGGCGGGCGCTGAAGGAGGTTATCGAAGGTATCCGCTCGGCTGCTGAAGCAGATCTTCGAGACTGCCTCTCGACAAGCCGGATACTGCCTGAGATCCTCTGGAACCCCTCACTCCGGACGGCCGACGGCACGGCTTTGCCAACTCCGGACGCGTGGATCGCCGAGGCGTCACTTGCGGTCGAAGTGGACTCCCGGGAGTTCCACTTCGCACCCGAGGACTGGCGGCGGTCGCTGGATCGCCACAACGTGCTAGGAAGGTACGGAATCCTCGTACTTCACTTCACACCCGCCGAAATCCGCCAAGATCCAGCACGAGTTCGACGGATTGTAGAGGACGCCTACAGAGCCCGCCGGGGAACAGCCGCCTCCTGCGAGGTGTTAGTAGGGGTCCCTTCCTAGGCAGAATGCGATAACAAGGTGCCCTTCCTTGCGGCCTGGCTAGCAGAGGGGGAGGCGGTCTAGGAGGTAGCGCTCTACCTGGTCCAGGGGGATGCGCTCCTGCTGCATGGTGTCGCGATCCCGTACCGTCACGGCGTCGTCCTGGAGCGTGTCGAAGTCGACCGTCACGCAGTACGGGGTGCCGATCTCGTCCTGCCGCCGGTAGCGCCGACCGATCGCCTGCGAGTCGTCGAACTCCACGATCCACCGCTTGCGCAGCGTCGCGGCCAGTGCGCGGGCCTTCGGCGACAGGTCCGGGTTACGCGACAGGGGCAGCACCGCCACCTTGATCGGCGCCAGCCGCGGGTCGAAACGCATCACGGTGCGCTTGTCGACACCGCCCTTGGTGTTGGGCGCCTCGTCCTCGTCGTACGCCTCGAGCAGGAACGCCAGCACCGCGCGGGTGAGGCCGGCTGCCGGCTCGATGACGTACGGCACCCAGCGCTCCTGCTTTTCCTGGTCGAAGTAGGACAGGTCGACGCCGGAGTGCTTGCTGTGCGTGGAGAGGTCGAAGTCGGTGCGGTTGGCGATGCCCTCCAACTCGGAGAAGTCGGTGCCGCCGAACTGGAAGCGGTACTCGATGTCCACCGTCCGCTTCGAGTAGTGCGACAGCTTCTCCTTCGGGTGCTCGTAGAAGCGCAGGTTTTCCGGGGACAGGCCCAGGTCGGTGTACCAGTTCCAGCGCTCCTGCAACCAGTACTCGTGCCACTGCTCGTCGGAGCCGGGCTCGACGAAGTACTCCATCTCCATCTGCTCGAACTCGCGCGTACGGAAGATGAAGTTGCCCGGCGTGATCTCGTTGCGGAAGGACTTGCCGACCTGCGCGATGCCGAACGGCGGCCGGCGGCGCGACGACGTCATCACGTTGGCGAAGTTGACGAAGATGCCCTGAGCGGTCTCCGGGCGCAGGTAGTGCAGGCCCTCGTCGCTCTCGACCGGGCCGAGGTACGTCTTCATCAGGCCGTTGAACATGCGCGGCTCGGTGAAGGTGCCCTTGTTGCCGCAGTTCGGGCAGTTGATCTCGGAGAGGCCGGCCGGCGGGCGGCCGTGCTTGTGCTCGAACGCCTCTTCCAGGTGGTCGGCACGGAAGCGCTTGTGGCACGACTGGCACTCGGTCAGCGGGTCGACGAAGGCGTCGAGGTGGCCCGAGGCGGCCCACACGTCCTTCGCGAGGATCACGGCCGAGTCCAGGCCGACGATATCGTCGCGCTGCTGGACCATCGAGCGCCACCACTGGCGGCGGACGTTCTCCTTCAGTTCCACGCCGAGTGGGCCGTAGTCCCAGGCCGACCGGGTGCCTCCGTAGATCTCGCTGGAGGGGAAGACGAAGCCTCGGCGCTTGGCGAGGCTGACAACGGCGTCGATACGGTCGGCTGGCATGTGATTTCCTCCTGCGCCGGCTGGCGGCCGGCGGGGATCAAGGGACAACTAAAGGACAACGACATAACGGCTGCCACCACCGTACGGTTACCGGTGGTGCAAACCCCAGCAGATTACTCCGCGATGCCGCAGACCTCGAACCGGCCGGTGCCGCGGTCCTGCGCGAGCGACACCTCCAGCGTCTGGCGCGAACCGCTCGCGTACGTGACGTCGGTCGGCACGGTGAGTGTGGTCAGCTTCACGTCGCCCACCTCGTACGACGTGATCTTCGGCTCGCGCGCGACCCGGGCCGCGAACTGCTGCGGCGACTCGTCCTCCTGGGCGTCTTCGCACAGCAGGTCGTAGGCGGCGTCGTACTTCTCCTCCGAGAGCGCGTCGAAGTAGTCGCCGACGATGGTCTGCGCCTGCTCGTTCAGCGACTCGGCCTGGGTCAGCACCAGCCCGACCAGGGCGGTCCCGCCGGCGCCGCAGCAAAGCACCGTGGCGAGCGCGGCGACACCGAGCCCCAGCCACATCCGCGCCGTACGCCCCTCGACCGGCGGGGCCGCGAACGGCGGCGTCACCCCCGGCCCCGGCGGCGGCGCAGGCACGTCGGGCGGCAACGTCATAGCCGCAAGAGTAGTCACCGACCTGGATCGGCGGCCCGGTCGCTGGCCGCGGTCGCCACCGGCCCGCCGGGGCCGGCCTCCGCGAGCATCTCGTACGCGGACGGCTCGTCCAGCGACTCGGCGAGCAGCGGGGTGGCGTACACCTTCACGTCGAAGTCCCCCAGCGCCCGCCGGTAGGTGCCCACCGACTCCCACTCGGTCGCCAGGCACCAGTGTCGCGGCTCGTCCAGCGATCGGGTGAGCTGCCCGCGCACGTAGCCGGGGCGGGTGGCGAGGGCGGCGAGCGCCGCGTGGGCCCGTTCGGTGAAGGTCGCCGCCGCGTCCTCCTCGACGACGAACCGGTTCATCACCAGCACAGGGCCCCCTCCTACAGTGATCCGGTGAATTCTACGCGGATCAACCCCACGACCGTGTTCCTGGTGGCGCTCGCCGCCGTTCTCGTGGGGCTCTTCGCGCCCGGCGTGATCGGCGGGATCGTGCTGCTCGCGATCGCGGCCGCCCTGATCTACCTGATGTCGCTGACCTGGTCGACGCAGCCGCCGGGCCGCCGCATCGTCCGGATAGTCATCCTCACGGTCCTCATCGCCACCGCCCTCCTCAAGATCATGAGTTAGGAGGGGACCCCTCCTATGCAAAATTCGTTAATAGGGTGCCCTTCCTTGCAGCTCCGATGCATGCGCTTTTGACAATCATTGTCATGAAGGCGGAGAGTTGGGGCATGCGTAACCGCCCCACCCCTCGGGCGCTCGTTATCGGAGCCGCCACGGCCCTCGCCATCGGCACGCTCGCCGCGTGCGGCAACGATTCGAGCGCCGGCAACGCGTCCGGCAAGGTCGACGTCGTCGCCGCCTTCTACCCGCTGCAGTTCGTCGCCGAGAAGGTCGGCGGTGACGCGGTGGACGTGACAAACCTGGCCAAACCCGGCGCCGAGCCGCACGATCTCGAGCTCAACCCCGACCAGGTGGCGCAGATCACCGACGCGAAGGTGATCGTCTACCTCAAGGGCTTCCAGCCAGCCGTCGACGAGGCCATCGAGCAGCAGGGCGGCGACCGGGCGTTCGACGTGTCCAGCGCCGTGCCGCTGCTGGACGCCACCGCCGGCCACGAGCACGAGGGCGAAGCGGCGACCGAGGAGCCGGAGTCGACCGGCGGCAAGGACCCGCACATATGGCTCGACCCCACCCGGCTGGCCACCATCGGCGACAAGGTCGCCGAGCGCCTCGGCCAGGCGGATCCGGACCGGGCCGCCGACTACACGGCCCGCGCGGCCACCTTGCGGTCCGAGTTGGAGACGCTCGACAAGGAGTACGCCGAGGGCCTGAAAACCTGTCAACGCCGGGAGATCGTGACGAGCCACTCGGCGTTCGGCTACCTCGCGGAACGGTACAACCTGGAGCAGATCGGCATCACCGGCCTCACCCCGGAGGCGGAACCGTCCCCGCAGCGGCTGGCCGAGGTCGCCGAGGAGGCCAAGGAGCACAAGGCCACCACGATCTTCTTCGAGACGCTGGTCAGCCCCAAGGTGGCCGACACCATCGCGCAGGAGGTCGGGGCCAAGACCGCGGTACTCGATCCGATCGAAGGGCTGCAGGCGGGCAGCACCGACGACTACTTTTCGGTCATGCGGAAGAACCTCGCCACGCTCCAGACGGCGCTGGGGTGCACATGACCGGCACCGTCGTTGACGTGTCGCACGGGGTGGTCGGCTACGGCGACCGCCCCGTCCTGCGTGACGTCTGCCTCACCGTCGCGCAAGGCGAGGTCGTCGCGATCCTGGGCGCGAACGGCTCGGGCAAGTCGACCCTGATCCGCGCCATCCTCGGCCTCGTCCCGCTGCGCGGGGGCGCGATCACGCTGTTCGGCACGCCGCAGCGGCGGTTCCGGCAGTGGCGCCGCATCGGGTACGTCCCGCAGCGTGTCGGGGCGGCCGGTGGGGTGCCCGCCACCGTCCGCGAGGTCGTCGCCTCCGGCCGGCTGGCCCGCCGGGGCGTACTGCGGCCACCGGGCGGCGCCGACCGGGCCGCGGTCACCGCCGCGCTCACCGCCGTCGGGCTGCTGGACCGGGCCGGCGACCCGGTCGCCACCCTGTCCGGCGGGCAGCAGCAGCGCACGCTCATCGCCCGCGCCCTCGCCGGCGAGCCGGAGCTGCTGGTCCTCGACGAGCCGACCGCCGGCGTCGACGCGACCAGCCAGGAGGCGTTCGCGGAGGCGCTGGGCGGGTTCGTCGCCGAGGGCGGGACGGTGCTCCTCGTCGCCCACGAACTCGGTCCCCTCCAGCCGCTCGTGGGGCGGGCTGTCGTCGTACACGATGGGGAGATCGCACACGACGGCGCGTGCCCGCCGCCGGCGGGCTATCACGCCGCGCCGGACCACGACCATGTCCACCCACATGCGCACGAGGAGCCGCGCGGGGTCGTCCTGTCATGAGCATGTTCCAGTACGACTTCATGATCCGTGCGCTGGTCGGCGCGCTCGTGGTGGGCCTGGCCGCGCCGGCCCTGGGCATCTACCTGGTGCAGCGGCGGATGTCGCTGATCGGCGACGGCATCGGCCACGTCGCGCTGACCGGCGTGGGTGTGGGGCTGCTGCTCGACCGCTCCCCCGTGATCACCGCGGTGATCGTGGCAGCCGCCGGCGCGGTCGCCATCGAACTGCTGCGCGAGCGCGGCCGCACCTCCGGCGACCTCGCGCTGGCGATGCTCTTCTACGGGGGCATCGCGGGCGGCGTGATGCTCGTCGGGCTCTCCAAGAACAGCAGCAACGCCAACCTCATGTCGTACCTCTTCGGATCCCTGATCACGACGTCGAGCACCGATCTCGTGGTGATCGTCGTGCTGGGGGCCGGCGTTCTCGCCGCCATGCTCCTGCTCCGCCCGGCGCTCTTCGCGATCTGCCATGACGAGGAGTACGCGAAGGTGTCCGGCCTGCCGGTGCGGACCTTGAACGTGCTGCTCGCCGTCACCACCGCGGTCACCGTGACGATCGCCATGCGCACTGTCGGCCTGCTCCTGGTGAGCGCGCTGATGGTGGTGCCGGTCGCGGCCGCCCAGCAGGTCACGCGCGGCTTCCGCGGCACGATGGCGGCCGCGATGGGCCTGGGCGTGCTGTCCGCCGGCACCGGCGTCTGGCTCGCCGGGGAGGCCAACACGGCGGCCGGGGCGACGATTGTCGTGCTGGCGATCGCCGCGTTCCTGGCCCTGTCCGTCGGCGCCGCGACCTGGCGGGTCTTGCGCCGGCAGCTGCCGGCACTGCCCCGCACGGCTGATGTGGAACCGCCAGACGTGGTACTGGAGCGCTGACGTTCGGCCAATTTGGTTTACGGTTGCGGGGTGACCACGACGACCGGCTATGAGGCGTACGAGCGCGCGGGCGAACTGCTGCGTGCCCTGTCCGCCCCGATCCGGGTGGCGATCGTCACCGAGCTCGCCGAGGGCGAGCGCTGCGTCCATGAGCTGGTCGACAAGCTCGGTGCCGCGCAGCCGCTCGTCTCCCAGCACCTGCGGGTCCTGCGCGGAGCCGGCGTGGTGCGTGGTGCCCGGCGCGGTCGCGAAATCGCCTACACGCTGGTCGATGAGCACATCGCGCATATCGTGGCCGACGCCGTCAGCCACGCCCGGGAGGCCAGATAATGACCGAGGAAGTGACCGGCACGGTCCGCAACACCCGCCAGCGCACCGCGGTCAGCGTGTTGCTGCGTGAGGTCGAGGGCTTCCACAGCGCCCAGGAACTGCACGCCATGCTGCGCGAACGCGGCGAGCGGGTGGGCCTGACCACGGTCTACCGGACGCTGCAGGGCCTCGCCGACTCCGGTGAGATCGACGTCATGCGCCCGCCCGGCGGGGAGCACCTGTACCGGCGCTGCAGCGAGGGTCACCATCACCACCTGGTGTGCCGCAGCTGTGGCCGTACCGTCGAGGTCGAGGGGCCCGCGGTGGAGAGCTGGGCCGATCGGGTCGCCGCCAAGCACGGTTACGTGGCGGTGAGCCACACCCTGGAGATCTTCGGCACCTGCCCCAACTGCACCTGCTAACCCCGCGCTGCGCCGCCCCTCTTTTTCCGCGTCGATCAAGGGCATATGGTCGTGCTTTGATCTCTAAACCACGACCGTATGCCCTTGATCGACGCACAAATCCTTGATCGTCGCGGCGCGAGCGCGGGCACGGCGTGGTCATGTACGCGCGCGCAGGCCGAGGGCGCGTAGCTCCAGTCCGGCCAGGGCGTCGACGGTGGAGTCGTCGCCGCGGCGCCATGCCTCGGCCACGTCCGGGTCGATCCGGGTCAGCTTGCGCAGCGGCTGGTTGGCGAGCGCCCGCAAGGCGAGCAGGTCCCGGCCGGCGGGCGCGGACCGCAGCGCCGCCGCGGCGCCGGCCCGCCTCATCCAGCGCACCCGCAGCGGCAGCCAGACCAGCAGCACGATGCCGAGCGGAAACACCAGCAGCCCGAGGGACAGCGCGAGTGCCAGGTTGTCCACCAGGTCCTGCTGTTGCTGCCCGGCGTCGGCGAGCGACCGGGCGGCGTCCGCGGCCTTCTCGAAGGGCGACGTGAGATCGTCGCCGACGACGGGCACACGGTCGATCGTTCCGCTGATGCTGTCCAGGTTGTCGGCCATCCCGGTGCCGGCACCTTCGAGCTTCTGCCCGGGAATAGCGAGCTTCTGGACCAGGTCATGCACCCACAAGGCCATCCGGATCGCCGCGTACACCCATGCGACGACGAGTAGGTCGGTGAGGATCTGGCGGGCGATGGTCGGCGCGCGGTCGGCGTAAATCTTCACACCGATAGCTTCCCGTAGCAGACGGGATTCCGCCGCGATCAAGGACTTCCACGCCGATCAAGGGCAAACGGTCGTGGATTGGAGATCAAACCACGACCATATGCCCTTGATCGACGCGCACAGACCGCGCGGGCCCGGGCCGCACGACGCGCACGGGCCGCGCGCGGCGCGAGGCCTGCGCGAGGCGCGCGGGGCGGTTACGAAGGGGGCGGGGGATGCGGCGGCGGACGTCTTCGGCCGTGGACTCGCCGGGCTCCCAGGTTGCTACCCAGGCGGCGTCGGTCGGTGCGGTGACCACGCCCTCCTCCAGGAACGCGTAGTGCCCCTCCAGCACCCGCTTGGCCACCTTTACGTCGAGCGTGTCGGTGTTGTCCCACAGCGCGTCGAAGAGCGCCTCGGCCCGCAGTCGCGCCTGCCGGCAGAAGAGGTCGGCCAGTTCCACGCCTTCCGGGTGCTCGCCGCGCTCAGAACGGGCCCGTACGCAGACCGCCGACATCGCGAAGAGCTCCGCGCCGATGTCCACGATCCGGCCGAGGAAGCCCTGCTTGCGCTCCAGCTTGCCCTGCCAGCGGGACATCGCGTAGAAGGTGGACCGGGCGAGCTTGCGGGAGGCGCGCTCGACGTACCGCAGATGGGTCGCGAGGGGGCCGAACTCGCCGTACCCCATGGGGACCTGGCCACGACCGACCGCGAGCGTCGGGAGCCACTTCGCGTAGAACGCGCCGGCCCGCGCCCCGGCGCGGGCCTTGCGCCCGAGCCCGGCGTCCGGGTCGATGATGTCGCCGGCGACCGACAGGTGGGCGTCGACGGCCTCGCGGGCGATGAGCAGGTGCATGATCTCGGTGGAGCCCTCGAAGATCCGGTTGATCCGCAGGTCGCGCAGGATCTGCTCGACCTCGACCGCGCGCTCGCCGCGGGCGGCCAGCGAGGCGGCGGTCTCGTAGCCGCGGCCGCCCCGGATCTGGATCAGCTCGTCGGCGACCTGCCAGGCCATCTCGCTGGCGAAGAGCTTGACGAGCGCGGCCTCGATGCGGATGTCGTTGCGGTCGTCGTCCGCGATCAGGCAGCAGAGGTCCAACATGGACTCCATCGCGTACGTCGTCGCGGCGATGAACGCGATCTTCTTGGCCACCGCCTCGTGCTGCCCGACCGGGCGGCCCCACTGCACCCGCTCCGCGGCCCACTCGCGGGCGACGTTGAGCGACCACTTGCCGGCGCCGACGCACATCGCGGGCAGCGACAGGCGCCCGGTGTTGAGCGTGGTCAGCGCGATCTTCAGGCCCTTGCCGAGGCCGCCGATGACGTTTTCGGCGGGCACGAACACGTCGTGGAACCGGGTCACGCTGTTTTCCAGCCCGCGCAGCCCGAGGAACTCGTTGCGGCGCTCGACCGTGATGCCCGGCGCGTCGCCCTCGACCACGAACGCGGTGATGCCCTTGTCCGGCACCCGAGCCATCACGACCAGGAGGGTGGCCACGGAGCCGTTGGTGGCCCACAGCTTCACGCCGTTGAGCTTGTAGCCGCCCTCGACCGGCTCGGCGATGGTGCCGAGGCGCGCCGGGTCGGAGCCGACGTCCGGCTCGGTGAGCAGGAACGCGGAGACCTCCCCGCCCGCCAGCCGGGGCAGGAACGCCTTTTTCTGCTCGGGGGTGCCGAAGATCTTCAGCGGCTGCGGCACGCCGATCGACTGGTGCGCGGACAGCAGCGCGCCGAGCGACGGGTTCACCGAGCCGATGAGCGTCAACGCCTTGGTGTAGTACAGGTTGGAGAGCCCGAGCCCGCCGTAGTCCTTGTCGATCTTCATGCCGAAGGCGCCGAGCTCCGCCAGACCTTGGAAGACCTCGTCGGGGATGCGGGCCTCGCGCTCGATCCGCGCACCGTCCACTTCGGAACGCGCGTACGCGTCGAGCTTGGCGAGGAAGTCCTCCGCGTCAGGACTGGGCGCGCCGGCGGGCCAGGGATCGATCAGATCCAGCCGAAGCTTTCCGAGGAACAGCTCCTTGCCGAAGCTCGGCTTGCGCCATTCCGACTCACGGGCGGCCTCGGCCACCTGGCGGGCTTGCTTCTCCGATACGGTCGCGGTCACGGCAACCCCCTTGACCCGGGTACGGCTACCGCCACGCTACCCCTGAGTATTACCGGGCGGTAGGTCTTCTCCCCAGTTCCGGCGCAGGAACGGCAGAAACGCCCAGAAGGTGAGGAACCACAGCGCGGTCAGCCCGCTGAGGACGAACGCGGCCGCCCGGGAGAGCAGGAAGTCCGTGATCAAGAGGACCGACGCGACCATCGCGACCAGCAGGAACGCCAGCCCGCCCGTGGCCACCCGATGGGCGAACGCGACCAGTTCCGGCTTGCGCCCCTGGCGGAAGATCGCCCGGTGAAACGCGACCGGCGAGATGATCAGAGCGGCCGCGCCGGCCGCGCTGAGCAGGGCGACGATGTACGCGTCCCGCTGGAACGGCGTCACATTCGGAAACTCGGCGCTGAACGGCAGGATCAGCAGGAACGCGAAAAGGATCTGTACGCCGGTCTGGGCCACCCGCAACTCCTGCAACAGGTCGCCAAAGTTGCGGTCCCAGCGCTGTTTTTCGGTCTCCACGTCCACAGTTGGAGGAACTTCCCGCCCAGCCGCGAGATCAAACTTAGCGGCGGATCCGGCCGGCGTACCGGGCCTCCAGCGCGTTGTTGTGCTCGTCGCCGCCCTGGACGTTGGCCGACAGGTACACCGGCGGCGCCTGCCCGGCCTCGACCATCCGGCGTACCACCTCGATCGAGATCTGCTGGGCGAGCAGCGCGGCGGTGATCGACGAGATCGCGCCGACCGTGCCGCCGCCGGGCACCGGCAGGGTCGCGTCGCCGTACGGTGCGCCGTTGTCGAGCACGACGTCGGCCAGGTCGGCGAGCTTGCGGCCGGACGGGTGGCGGGAGTCGACCCGGCCGGAGTGCTCCCGCGAGGTGACCGCGATCAGCCGGTGCCCGCGCTCCTTGACCAGCACGGCGAACTCCACGATGCACCCGTTGACGCCCGAGTTGGAGGCGACCAGGAACACGTCCGCCGGCCGCACCGGCGCCAGCGCGTAGAGCCGGTGCGCCACGGCCGGATCGCGTTCGAGCAGCGGCCCGAGCACGCCGGACGGCTCGCCGCCGTAGACCACGAGGTCGCGCATCGAGATCTTGTTGGTCGGCACCAGCCCGCCGGCCCGTCCGGCCATCTCCATCGCGAACGCCTCGGAGTGCCCGCTGCCGAACGCGTGCACCACCCCGCCGGCGCGCAGCGCGTCCACGATCAGGCCGGCGGCCCGCTCCACCCCGTCCCGCTCGGTCGTGGCGACTCGCTCGATGGTCGACCGCACCACGTCCAGGTACGCCGTCAGCATCTACTCGTACTGCTGCTTCGGCGGGTCGATCTCGGTCCAGGTCTCGACCTCGATGTACGGGATGGTCTCGTCGTTCACCGGGTCGGCGGCGACCTTGTCGGTGTACCTCCCGACGACCTCCACCCAGGTGTCGGCGGCCAGGTCGGTGGGCGCGTTGCCGGACATGCCCAGCTTGATCGGGCGCCCGTCGGCGGCGCAGCAGGACAGGATGATCCGGGCCAGGATCGGCTCGCCGTTCGGGCCCTTCGCGATGAAGCCGGTCAACTGCACGGTGCGGTCGCCCAGCGAGACGCCCTTGTCGAAGACCGCCCGCGACGCGTAGTCCAGCACGGAGATCTTGGCGGGATCGCCGGCCGGCAACGGCGGGTAGTCGGACGACGCCTGCTGGCCGGACAGCGCCGTCCCGGCCTGCCCCGCGGCGTACGAGCCGAGCGCGGGCGGGGCGACCAGCAGCAGGCCGAGCACCGGCAGGATCAGCAGCCAGCCGACCCGGGGCTCGCGGTGCGGCTTGCCATCACCGTGATCATGATCGTGATCGTCTTTGGCAGAAGGTCGCAAGACCTCGTAGAAGAGCGTCATCACCGCGGCCGCGATCAGCACGATGCCGGCCGCGATCAGGAACGGCTGGAGTGACTCCTTCACGTACCGCAGGTACATGTCGGTCACGCTCGCCCGTACCACCGCCCCGCCGAGGAGCAGCATCACGACCGCCTGCGCCTGCCTGTTCATAGCAGCACCGCCCCCACGCCCACGCCCACCAGGATGGCCACCGCGAACGTCGTGGGCGCGAACCGCAGCGCGAACCGGCGGCCGAACACCCCGGCCTGCATCGAGATCAGCTTCAGGTCGACCATCGGCCCCACGACCAGGAAGACCAGCCGGGACGTCAGCGAGAACTGCGACAGCGAGGCCGCGACGAACGCGTCGGCCTCGGAGCAGATCGACAGGAGTACGGCCAGGGCCGCGAGCGCGAGCACGGATAGTACGGCGTTGTCGGCGACCGTCTGGAGCCACCGCTCCGGTACGACCACGTTGATCGTGGCGGCCGCCATCGCGCCGAGCACCAGGAACCCGCCGGCGTGTACGACGTCGTGGCGCACCGCCGCCCAGAACGCCCGCCCCTTGGACATGCCGTCCAGGTCGGGCCGGTGCGGCAGCTTGATCCACTCGGCGCGGCCGAGCCGGAGCCACAGCCAACCCATGATCATGGCGACGATGAGGCTGGCCACACCTCGGCCGACCACCATCTCCGGGTTGTTCGGGAAGGCGACCGCGGTGGCCGTCAGCACGATCGGGTTGATCGCGGGCGCGGCCAGCAGGAACGCCAGCGCGGCCGACGGCGTGACCCCGCGCCGGATCAGCGACCCGGCGATCGGCACCGCGCCGCACTCGCAGCCGGGCAGCACGACGCCGGCGCAGCTCGCCACCGGTACGGCGAGCGCCGGGTGCTTCGGCAGCGCCTTGGCCCAGAACGAGCGGGGCACGTACACCGCGATCACGGCGGACAGCGCCACGCCGAAGACCAGGAACGGGACCGCCTGCACCATGACCGAGACGAAGACGGTGGTCCAGGTCTGCAGCCGGGGGTCGGAGATCGCGTCGCCCAGCGGCCCGCGGAAGAGCACCAGCAGGATCAGCAGGACGGCGAGCACCTCGACTGAGCCGATGCGGTCACCGAAGAGCTTGCGGCGCGGCGGTGGCGGGGGTGTGGGAGTCCAGTCGATGTCCGCGGGACGTGTGGTCGTCACGGCAGAGGGCATCCCTTCGCTGGCGCGGGCCGACCCAGGGTAACCCACGTGGCCTGCGGTGTTAACGTGGTCGAAGAAACCGACAGGGGAGCGCACAGCGCTGAGAGTGCGGCCGCCGCGAGACGGCACGCAGACCCTCGAACCTGATCTGGGTAATGCCAGCGCAGGGAGTCCGGAGGTAGCACATGAACCCCAACCGTTGGCGCACCGTCGACGTCGTCGTCGCGGCCGTGCTCGGCGCCGCGTTCGGCGTCATCTTCTGGGCCTGGGGCCTGCTCTGGGAGGGCCCGGCCAACGCCATCCCGCTGCCCGGGCGGGCACTCATCTACGGCATCTGGCTGGTGCCGGCCGTGCTCGGGCCGCTCGTCATCCGCAAGCCGGGCGCCGGCATCTTCACCGAGTTCGTCGCCGCGACGGTGTCTACGTTCTTCGGCTCGCCGTGGGGGCTGATCACCCTGGTGTACGGCCTCTTCCAGGGCGCGGCCGGCGAGTTCGCGTTCGCGGCGACGGGCTACCGCCAGTGGCGGCTGCCCACCGCGATCGTCGGCGGCGTGCTGGCCGGCGGGGCCGCCACCCTGCTCGACCTGGTCAACTACTACCCCGAGACCTCCCCGGCCTGGAAGTGGGGGTACGCCGTCCTGGTCGTCCTCAGCTCCGGGCTGATCGCGGGGGTGGGCGGCTGGGTGCTGACCCGTGCCCTGGCGCAGACCGGCGTGCTGGACCGCTTCCCGGCGGGCCGGGACCGCGTGGCCGTTTGATCCACGCGGTCGGATTCGGCTGGCGGCACGCCGGGCGGAAACGGTGGGCGGTCCGCGGGGTTGACCTGCGCGTCGAGCGCGGGGAACGGGTGCTGTTGCTCGGCGCCTCGGGGGCGGGCAAAAGCACCTTGCTGGCCGCGCTGGCCGGCCTGCTGCCCGCCGACTCCGGGGAGCGCGAGGGCAGCGTCGACGTCGACGGGCGCGCTGGCATCGTCTTCCAGGACCCGGAGACGCAGCTCGTCATGGCGCGCGCCGGCGACGACGTGGCCTTCGGGCTGGAAAACCACGGCGTGCCGCCGGCGCAGATCTGGCCCCGCGTCGACGAGGCGCTGGGCCGGGTCGGCTTCCCGTACGGCCGGGACCGCTCCACCGGTGCCCTCTCCGGCGGCGAGCAGCAACGCCTCGCCCTGGCCGGCGCGCTGGCGCTCCGCCCCGACCTGCTGCTGCTCGACGAGCCGACCGCCAACCTCGACCCTGCCGGCGCCGAGCTGGTCCGGGCCGCGCTGCGCCGCGCCGTCGACCCGGACACCACGCTCGTCCTCGTCGAGCACCGGGTCGCCGAGGCGCTCCCGCTGGTCGACCGGGTGGTCGTCCTCGAACCCGGCGGCGGCATCCGCGCCGACGGCACGCCCGACGCGGTGTTCAAGGAGCACGGCGACCAGCTCGCCGCCGAAGGCGTCTGGGTGCCGGGCCATCCCGTGCCGCCGCGGCACACGAGCGCGCCGCCAGGAGCAGCGCTGCTGCGCGCGGACAAGGTCACCGTCCGCGACCGGCTGGCCGCCGCCGATCTGGAGGTACGGGGTGCCGAGGCGCTCGCGATCCTCGGTCCGAACGGCGCCGGCAAGTCCACCCTGGCGCTCCTGCTCGGCGGTCTGCTCCGGCCCGACGGGGGGCGGATCGTGGCGACCGAGGCGCTCGCCGGCCCCGACGCCGCCACTGCCCCGCACCGCTGGCGGGCCCGCGCGCTCGCCCGCCGGATCGGCTCGGTCTTCCAGGATCCCGAGCACCAGTTCGTCACCTCCAACGTGCGCGACGAGCTGGCGCTCGGCACCGACGGCTCCACCGTGGACGAGTTGCTGGCCCGGCTGCGGTTGGACCGGCTGGCGGGCGCCAACCCGTACACCTTGTCAGGCGGCGAGGCGCGGCGGCTGAGCGTGGCGACGGCGCTCGCGTCCGCTCCCAGCCTGCTGGTTTTGGACGAGCCGACGTTCGGCCAGGACCGGCGCACCTGGATCGAGCTGGTCGACCTGCTCGCCGGGCTGCGCGATGCCGGCCGCGGAGTGGTCGCGGTGACCCACGACGCCGACTTCGTCGCGGCCCTGGCTGACCGGACAGTCAATCTATGAACGCCGTGCTGGGCCGGCGGAACCCGGTCGCCAAGGTGGCCGCGGCGCTGGTCTTCTCGGTCGCGCTCATCACGACGCTGGACCCGGTCCCGCCCGCCGTGGCCATCGCGATCGAGCTGGCGGTCGTGCCGCTGTTCGGCGTGCGGTACGGCACGCTCGTCCGGCGGGCGTGGCCGCTGCTGTTCAGCGCGCTGGGCGTCGCTCTCACGCTGGTGCTCTTCGCCGCCGAGCGGGACGGCACCACGCTGGCCACCGTCGGGCCGATCGTGGTCACCACCGGGGTGCTCGCCACCGCCCTCGGGCTGGCCTTGCGCGTGGTGGCGATCGCGCTGCCCGGGGTGCTCGTCTTCGCGTCCACCGACCCCACCGACCTGGCGGACGCGCTCATGCAGAACGCCCGCGCCCCGCACCGGTTCGCGATCGGCACGCTGGCGGCGTTCCGGCTCGTGCCGCTGCTCGGCCAGGAGTGGCAACTGCTCCGGCTGGCCCGGCGCGCGCGGGGCGTGGACGCCGGCCGCAACCCGCTGGCCGCCCTGCGCCTGTTCGCCTCCACCGCGTTCGCCCTCCTGGTCGGCGCCATCCGCCGCGGCACGCGACTTGCCGTAGCCATGGACGCCCGCGGCTTCGACGCCCGCACGCCGCGCACGTACGCCCGCACCCAGCACTTCCGGACGGCGGACGCGGTGCTCATCCTGGCCGCCGCCGGGCTGGCCCTGCTCGCTTTGGCGGCCGGCCGCCTCCTCTAGTCCCTGTGATTTCGCCGGTTGGCCACCCGCCGTTACCCAGCGTGCGCGAGATTGACCCCATGGGACATGGGCATCACCACCACGAGCACCTCACCGATACGGCCGCTGACGTACCCGAGGCGTTGGACCTGTCTATCCCGGACAGTGAGCTCTCGCCCGCGGACGTCTCGCGGCGGGGCTTCCTGCGCGGCGCCGGGCTGCTCGGCGCCGGCGCGGCAGCGAGCGTCATCGCCACTCCCGGCGCGGCACACGCGCACGGTCCGGGCGGCGACCACGGGCGCACCGGCGGGTTCCAGTGGCTCTCCGGCGACCACCACATCCACACGCAGTACAGCTCCGACGCCATGTATCGGGTCCTCGACCAGGCCCGGCACGGGCGGGCGAACGGGCTGGACTGGATGGTCATCACCGACCACGGCAGCGTGGCCCACGCCAAGATCGGCGTGGAGAAGGTGAACCCCGACATCGTGGCCACCCGCGAGGAACTGAAGGACCTGCTGGTCTTCCAGGGCCTGGAGTGGAACATCCCGGCCGCCGAGCACGCCACCGTCTTCGTCCACCCTGGACGGAACGAAGTGGCGGTGCTGAAGGAGTTCGAGAACGCGTACGACGGGACCGTGAAGAACGCCGGCGCCTCCACGCCGGAGAACGAGGCGCTCGCCGTCGCCGGCATCAAGTTCCTCGGCGACGCGGTACGCCAGCGGCGCATCGACGGCGCGCTCTTCCTCGCCAACCACCCGGCCCGGCGCGGGATCGACTCCCCGCACGAGATCCGGGCCTGGCGGGACGCCGACCCGAGCGTGGCGGTCGGCTTCGAGGGCGCCCCGGGCCACCAGGCCGCCGGCATCCCCGGCCCGATCGGCAACGGCGGCGGCCGCGGCTTCTACGAGGGCAGCCCGTCGTCGGCGTCGTTCCCGGGGTACCCGCTGGAGAGCTACCGCACGTGGGGCGGCTTCGACTGGATGACGTCCACTGTGGGCGGTCTGTGGGACAGCCTGCTCGCCGAGGGCAAGGCGTGGTGGATCAGCGCCAACTCCGACTCCCACGTCAACTTCCTCGACGTCGCCACGCGCGGTCCGAACAGCGACTTCGCCGCCAACGGCAAATACAACGACCCGGTGTACGGCGGCCAGGTGCTCACCGAGGCCGGCGACTTCTGGCCCGGCCAGTACAGCCGGACGAACGTGGGCGCCGCGTCGTTCTCGTACCGGGCGGTGATGGACGGGCTCCGCGCCGGCCGGGTCTGGGTCGACCACGGTGGACTGATCAACGGGCTGGACGTACGCGCCCGGGTGGCCGGCGACCGCCGCGCCACCTCCGGCACCCCGCTCGGCGGCGTCATGCGCGTGCGCCGCGGGACCACGGTCGAACTGACCATCGACATCGACCTGGCGACCGGACCGAACTGGGCGCAGTTCGTGCCGACCCTGGCCCGGGTCGACGTCATCGCGGGCACGGTCACCGGCCCGGTCACCGACCGCGACACGTTCACCGCCCCGAACACGAAGGTCGTCAAGTCGTACGAGGTGAGCGGCGGCACCGGGCGGGTCTCGTTCACGTACTCGTTCGGCCACGTCGACCAGCCGTTCTACGTCCGCGTACGCGGCACCGACGGCAAGCGCAGCGCACCCGGCCTGATGGGGGCGGCGGTGGACCCGGCCGGTCCGGCCATGGACGTGCTCGGCGACGCCGACCCGTGGCAGGACCTGTGGTTCTACGGCAACCCGATCTGGGTGCTGCCGAGTTGAGGTACACCGGCATCTGCCTCGGACACGAGACGGACCGGGAGGCCGAGCACTGGCTCCACGCGCTCGGCCTCCCGCCCGGCGTCGAAGCGTGCACGCACCTGGTGCGCACGCCGTACCCACAGGTGGCGATCAGTCTGGCGCTGCCGGACGGCTACGAGCCCGACCTGCCGGCCGCCGGTTCGGAGGCCGCCGACCAGGTCGCCGCCGCGCACCGCGAGCGGCGGTCCGGCCGGGCCGTGCTCTTCGCCGGCGTCGAGGCCCTGACGGGTACGGTGACCGTCGCCGACATGCTCGCCAACAGCGCGATCGACCGGGTGATCGTGCTGGGCGGCGCGCCCGCCGACCCGGCCCGGGAGGTCGTCACCCGCGACTTCGTCCGCCCACAATGGATGGACGGCGCGCTGACGCTCATCACCGCCCCCGCCCCGGCCGGCCGCCTAGCCCCCTTCGAATACCCCAACCCCACCCCCTGTTGCGCTCCCACCCCCTGACCCCGCCTCTCCCCCTCTCCCTCTCCCCGTCGATCAAGGGCGAATGGTCGTGGTTGGATCTCTAATCCACGGCCATTCGCCCTTGAGCGACGTCGAAGTCCTTGATCGACGGATACGGGCGGCTGTGGCGACGCCCACTGACGGGCCCGCGCCGGCCTGGCACGATCGAGCAATGCGCCTGGTCATGTGGGACATCGACCACACCCTGCTCTACGCAGGGGGCATCGCCTCGCTCGCGTACGCCCCCGCGTTCACCGCCGTCACCGGCATGCCGTGGCGGGCCATGGCGTTCACCGCCGGCCGGACGGACCGGGACATCGCGGTCGAGACGTTCGCGATGCACGGGATCGACGATTACGAGCCGCACCTGGACGAGTTCTTCGCGCTCTTCGCGGAGGAGTTCGCCGCCCGTCGCGAGCTGCTGCTGGAACGCGGGTACCTCATGCCCGGCGTACGGGAGGTACTGGGCGCGCTGGACACCCGGCCAGACGTCGTACAGACCCTGGTGACCGGCAACATCCGCCCGATCGCCGTGGACAAGCTCACCGCGTTCGACCTCGCCGAACTGGTGGACTTCGAGATCGGCGGCTACGGCACCGAGGACACCGTACGGGCGACCCTGGTCCGGCGCAGCCTGGAACGGGCCGCCGCGAAGCACGACCGCCCGTTCGACCCCGCCGATGTGATCGTGGTCGGCGACACCGCGTACGACGTGGCCGCCGCCCTGGCGAACGGCGTCACCGCCATCGGGGTGGCCACCGGCCACACGAGCGCGGACGCCCTGGCAGCGGCCGGCGCCCACGTGGTTCTGCGAGACCTGAGCGACGTGCCCGCCGTCCTCACCCTCCTTTCCGCGTAGCAACCGCCCCTCCCGCCCCGCTGCCCCGCCCTCTCCCGCGCCGCCCCTCCCGCGCCGCCCCTCCCGCGGCGTCGATCAAGGGCTCTTGCGTCGATCAAGGGCAAACGGTCGTGCTTTGATCTCCGATCCACGACCGTTTGCCCTTGATCGACGGAGGAACCCTTGATCGACGCAAGAGTCCTTGATCGACGCGGAGAGCTCTGATTGGGGGCGGGCCTGCGGGCCCAACCACGTGCCCCGTCGCGGCCGAGGAGCAGACCCGGCTACGGTCAAGGTGCTTCGTAATGACCGAGCAGGTACGGGCCGTCGACCGGACGTTGCTGCTGGGGCGCGTGCCGTCCATCCTGCGCGATCGGTTACTCACCGTAGCCGAAAGGTAAGACCCACAGCGGAGCGCCGGCTGTCGATCATGTTTGGATGGACGTATGCCCAGCTCTGACAGCCGCCGTGATGTTCCCGCTCGCCGCCGCGGGAGCCGTACGCAGTGGGTGCCGGTAGCGGACCTGTCCCCGATGGCGCAGGCGTTGCTCAGCGAGGACCTTGGTGGCCGGGACGTGGTGCCCGGGCACGTCGCCGACCGGGTCACCGAGCGGGCGGAGCAGTGGGTGGCACACGGGTTCACCGTGGAGACGGTCCGGCCATGGCAGGATCTGGCGCCGGCCGCGGCGGCGTTCCTGGCCGAGCGTGGCGTCGATCCGCGGGTGCTGGACCTGCCGGTCGAGGCGTTCCCGGGCGCGAAGCCGGTACCGTTGCGGGTCGCCATCGGAGCCGAGCGCATCCCGGTGGAGCGGGCGTACGAGCTGCTGGTGCTGACCGGCGAGCACCAGCCAAAGCTGCCCACGCCGCCGGCGAAGTCGGCCGCATCTGTACGGCCGATCGCGCCCGTCCTTTTCTCGCACGCCAAGCCCGACGAGGGCAAGCCGTAACGGACCGCGATCAAGGACTTTCGCGTCGATCAAGGGCATATGGTCGCGGTTTGGAGATCAAACCACGACCGTATGCCCTTGATCGACGCAGAGAGGGGCGGCGCGGACGGGCGGCGCGGACCGCGCGGAGAGGGCGAGCGCGGGCGAAAGGGCTAGGGCTAGGGCGGGGGTGGGACTGGGTTGGGGAGGGCGGCGCCAAAGCGGCGGTCGCGCTGGGCGTACAGCTCGCAGGCGTGCCACAGGTGCCGGCGGTCGAAGTCGGGCCACAGCGTGTCCAGGAAGATCAGCTCGGCGTACGCGGACTGCCAGAGCAGGAAGTTCGACGTCCGCTGCTCGCCGGACGGGCGGAGGAACAGGTCGACCTCGGGCACCTCGGGGTGGTAGAGGTACCGGGCGATCATCTTCTCGTTCACCTTGTCGGGGTGGACCTTGCCGGCCGCCACGTCGCGGGCGATCGCGGCGGCCGCGTCGGCGATCTCCGCCTGCCCGCCGTAGTTGACGCAGAACTGGAGCGTCATCGTCGAGTTGCCGCGGGACATCTCCTCGGCGGTGACCAGCTCGGAGATGACGCTCTTCCACAGCCGGCCGGGCCGCCCCGACCACACGACCCGCACGCCCAGGTCGACGAGCTGGTCGCGGCGGCGGCGGATGACGTCCCGGTTGAAGCCCATCAGGAAGCGGACCTCGTCGGGCGAGCGCCGCCAGTTCTCGGTGGAGAAGGCGTACGCGGACAGGTAGGGGATGCCCAGCTCGATCGCGCCCTCGATGGCGTCGAAAAGCGAGTATTCGCCCTGCTCGTGCCCCTTTGTCCGGGGCAGCCCGCGCTCCTTGGCCCACCGCCCGTTGCCGTCCATGACCACCGCCACGTGCTTCGGCAGCGCCTCCCGCGGCAGTGCGGGCGGGCGAGCCCCAGACGGGTGTGGCGTCGGCGGCTTCGGTTCCCGGCGACGTTGCGTACGGATCACGGTTTTATCCCCTATCGACCAGCGGCAGCGAGCGTAGCGCGCGCTCCAGATGCCACTGCAAATGCGCCGCCACCAGCCCGCTGCACTCGCGGCGGTTGCCCGCCTCCGCCCCGTCCGCCACCCGCCAGTCACCCGACGTCAGGGCGGACATCAGGTCGAGGGTGGCCGGCGCCGGATGCGCCGCTCCGGGTGGTCGGCAGTCAGGGCACACACAACCCCCAGCGGGTACGGAGAAAGCACCGTGCCGCCCCGGCGAACCGCACACCGCGCATTCGGCCAGGGCCGGCGCCCACCCGGCGACCCCCATGCTCCGCAGCAGGTAGGCGTCGAGCACGAGAGTGCTGGCGTGCGCCCCCTCGGCGAGGGCGCGCAGGGCACCGAGGGTGAGCTGGAAGAGCCGCAGCATGGGCTCCTGCTCGATCGGGGTGAGCCGCTCCGCCGTCTCCGCGACCGCGCTCGCCGCCGTGTAGCGCGGGTAGTCGCTGAGGAACCGCTTGCCGTACAGCTCGATGGCCTCGACCTGGCTGACCGTGTGCAGCGACGGGCCCTCGGCGAGCTGCAGGTCGATGTGCCCGAACGGTTCCAGCCGGGCACCGAACCGCGAGGTGGTACGCCGTACGCCCCGGGCGACCGCGCGGATCCGGCCGTGCCGGCGGGTCAGCAGCGTGATGATCCGGTCGGACTCGCCCAGCTTCTGGACGCGCAGCACCACCGCGTCGTCGCGGTAGAGCGGGCGGCGGTATCCGGGCACCCGCACATTGTCCCTTACCCGCTCTCAGGGTCGTCTCGGTGACCAACCCGGATGTGTCGCCGGGGTCCGCGCCCGTAGCGTGCAAGTCATGGTTCCCCGGAAGTTGCTGGTCGTGATCGGCGCGGTCGGCGCCCTGGCATTGGTCGGCTGCGAGGAGGTCGGCCAGAGCCGGCTCGACTACTCCGACACCGAAAACGTCGCCATCAAGGAGATCCTCATCGATCCAGGCTCCGGCAACGTCACGGTGCGCACCAGCGACACCGACAAGGTCGACATCAAGCGGGTCGTCCGCTACCGGGGCGAGGAGGGCGAGCCGAACGCGCAGTACCACCTCAACGGGACCGTGCTGCAGATCGGCACCGAGTGCGGCCGCGGCTGCTCGATCGACTACGAGATCGTGGCGCCCAAGGGGGTGGCCGTCCGCGGCGAAAACGGCTCCGGCGACATCTCGCTCAACGGGGTGTCCACGGTGGACCTCCAGCTGGGTTCGGGACACATCGGCGTCGTCGGTGCGTCCGGATCCGTGAAGGTGCACACCGGCTCGGGCGACGTGACGGTCGCGGACGTCGCCGGCGACCTGGACGCGCGGACCGGCTCGGGCGGCATCGAGGCGCGCGGGGTGGGCGGCACGTCCAGCACCCTGCGCACCGGATCCGGCGACGTGACGCTCGAACTGACGAAGGCGGGCGGCGTCCGTACGCACACCGGCAGCGGCAACGTGGACATCACGGTGCCGGCCGGCTCGTACCGGGTGGACGCGCGCACCGGCTCGGGCGAGAAGATGCTCGGCGTGCCCAACTCGCCGACCGGCACCTACCTGCTCGACCTGGAAACGGGCAGCGGCGACATCACCCTCCGCGAAGTCTGAGTGTTAGGAAGGGCCCCTTCCTATGCAAAAAACGTTAGTAGGGGGCCCTTCCTTGCATCTCAGTAGGGCTCGCCGAGCGGGAGGAAGCAGAAGTAGCCGCCGAGTCGGTCGCCGCCCGACGATTGCCTCTCCGGCGCCGGGCCCAGGCGCTGGGCGTACTCCTCGCTGTCAAGCTGCGGGTGATAGCCGATCTCTTCGCCCTCGGACAGCGACCACCAGCGGCGAGTGTTGCGGCTTATCCCCCACAGCAGGCGGAAGCCTGCGGTGTCGGCGGCGAGGCACGCCTCGACGAGGCGGACGCAGTCGTCGGGGGCAAGCCAGCAGTGCAGCAGGTCGGTGTAGAGCGGGGTGGGGAAGCAGGCACCGATCCGGACCGCGAAGACCGTCATGCCGAATCGGTCGGCGTAGAGGGTGCCCAGCGCCTCCGCCGCCGCCTTGCTCCAGCCGTAGTAGGTGTCCGGGCGGGCCGGCACCGCGGCCGGCAGCGGGCCATCGGTGCGCGGGTGGAAGCCCGCGGCGTGCATCGACGAGGCCAGGATGACGCGCGGCACGCCGGCGCCGCGGGCGGCTTCGAGGAGGGTACGCGTACCGTCCACATTGACCCGTTGCAGTTCCGCCCAGGTCTGCTCGCCCGGATAGGCGGCGAGGTGGAGCACCGCGTCGGCGCCGTCACACGCCCGGGCCATCGCGCCCGGGTCGGTGATGTCGGCCTGGATCACGATCTCGCCGGGCCCGGCCGGTCGCTGCGGCGCCAGGTCGAGCAGGCGCAGCTCCCGGTCGGGGCGGACGAGCTGGGGTCGCAGCAGTGCGCCGATCCGGCCGGCCGCTCCGGTGACCAGCAGCCGCGACATGTCAGAAGCCGAGCTTGCGCAGCTGCTTGGGGTCGCGCTGCCAGTCCTTCGCGACCCGTACGTGCAGGTCGAGGTAGATCCGGGAGCCGAGCAGGGCCTCGATCTCGGCGCGGGCGCGGGTGCCGACGTCCTTGAGCCGGCTCGCCTTGTGGCCGATCACGATGGCCTTCTGGCTGGACCGCTCCACGTAGATGTCGGCGTAGATCTTGGTGAGCGAGCCCTCGCGGATCATCTCCTCGACCACCACCGCGATGGAGTGCGGCAGCTCGTCGCGGACGCCTTCGAGGGCCGCCTCCCGGACCAGCTCGGCGACCAGCACGTGCTCGGGCTCGTCGGTGAGCATGTCGTCCGGGTAGAGCTGCGGCGACTCCGGCAGGTACTTGGTCATCACGTCGACGAGCGTGTCCAGCTGGTACCCGGACACCGCGCTGACCGGTACGACCTCGGCGAACTCGGCGAGCTGGCTGACCGCGAGGAGCTGCTCGGCGAGCCGCTTCTTGTCGACCAGGTCGGCCTTGGTCACCACGGCGATGACGCTGGCCTTGAGCTCGGCCAGTTCGCCGGTGATGAACCGGTCGCCGCGGCCGATCTCCTCGTCGGCGGGGACGCAGAGGCCGATCGCGTCGACCTCGCTCCAGGTCTGCCGGACCAGGTCGTTGAGGCGCTCGCCGAGCAGGGTACGCGGGCGGTGCAGCCCCGGCGTGTCGACGAGCACGAGCTGGGCGTCGGGCTTGTGCAACACGGCCCGGATCACGTGCCGGGTCGTCTGCGGCTTGCTCGACGTGATCGCGATCTTCTGCCCCACGATCGCGTTGGTCAGCGTGGACTTGCCGGCGTTCGGCCTACCCACAAAACACGCGAACCCCGCCTTCACTGGGTCACCGTGCCGAGCACGGAGCCATCCGGAGCCGCTACGTGGACGGGGGCGTCGGTCGAGAGGTCGCGGACGGCGGCGTGGCCGGCACCGTCCAGGGTGGACGCCTCGGTCACCACGACGGCGGCCTCCAGGCGGGTCGCGCCGGCGGCCACGGCCGAGGCCACGGCGAGCTGCAACGCGGTGACCGTCAACGAGGGCAGCGCCACGCTCGCGGCGGCGTACGTGCGGCCGTCCTGGTCGCGCACTGCCGCGCCCTCGACCGCGCCGATCCGGGCGCGGGCGCCGCGCGCCAGCACGACCAGCTTGGAGTCTTCGGCGTCCAGCTCGGCAGCCGCCCCCACGGGCGCTCTGCTGGCTGCTGCGGACGGCTCAAGCATCGGCGGGTTGCCTTTCTTGCTCGGGTGCTTCGGCGGGCGCCTTGCTGACGACGACGCGGCGTACCAGGACCGAGTCGATCCGGTTGCGCCGGCCGGTCGTGCCCTCCGCGACGAGGCGCAGCCCGCCTACCGTAGCCTCCGCGCCCGGGATGGGCACGCGCCCCAGCGCCTGAGCGAGCAAGCCGCCCACGGTCTCCACCTCGTCGTCGGGCAGTTCCACGCCGAACACCTCGCCCAGGTCTTCGACGGGCAGCCTGGCGGTGACGCGTACCGAGCCGTCGCCCAGCCGCTCGATCGGCGGGCGCTCCACGTCGTACTCGTCGGTGATCTCCCCGACGATCTCCTCCAGGATGTCCTCGATCGTCACCAGGCCGCCGGTGCCGCCGTACTCGTCGACCACGATCACCAGGTGGGTGCGGGCCGCCTGCATCTCGGACAGCAGGTCGTCGACCGGCTTCGACTCCGGTACGAAGGTGGCGTCCCGCATCAGCTCGGCGACCGGGGTGGCGTCGGCGGCCGGGTCGCCGCTCTGCGTACGGCGGACGACGTCCTTGAGGTAGAGCACGCCGAGCACGTCGTCGACGCTCTCCCCGACCACCGGGATGCGGGAGAACCCGGAGCGCATGAAGAGCGCGAGTCCTTGCCGCAGCGACTTGTCCGCCTCGATCCACACCATCTCGGTGCGCGGCACCATCACCTCGCGGGCGATCGTCTCGCCGAGCGCGAACACCGAGTGGATCATCTGGCGCTCGCCGTGCTCCACGACGCCGCGCTGCTCGGCGAGGTCGACCAGCTCGCGCAGCTCGATCTGGGTGGCGAACGGGCCCTCCCGGAAACCGCGCCCCGGCGTGACCGCGTTGCCGATCAGGATCAGCAGCGAGGCGAGCGGGCCGAGGGCCCGGCCCAGCCAGCGGACCATCGGGGCGGTGACCCGGCCGACGGCGTACGCGTGCTGCCGCCCGATCGTGCGCGGGCCGACGCCGACCACCACGAAGCTGACCACCGTCATGGCGCCGGCGGTGACCAGCGCCGCCGTCCAGCCGGCCGAGAACGTGTCGACGGCCACCAGGGCGACCAGCGTGGTGGCGGTCAGCTCGCAGAGCAGCCGGAGCAGCAGGAGCAGATTGAGGTGGCGTACGACGTCGGCCGCGACGATCTGGAGCGCACGCGCACCGCGTACCCCCTCACGGGCAAGCTCGGCGGCGCGGGCCGGCGAGACGGCCGTGAGCGCCGCGTCGGTCATCGCGAAGATGCCCGCCAGGACGACGAGCCCGGCGGCGGAGAACAGCAGTTGCAGGTCCGGCAACCCGCCGGAGGCTGCGGCCGCCAGCGGCATCGACATCACTGTCCTCGGTTGGCCCGCCAGCTGGACAGCAGCCGGGCCTGCAGCGCGAACATCTCCTGCTCCTCCTCCGGCTCGGCGTGGTCGTAGCCGAGCAGGTGCAGGGCGCCGTGAACGGTCAGCAGGTGCAGCTCGTCGGCCGCCGAGTGGCCGGCGGTGGCCGCCTGCTTGGCCGCTACCTCCGGGCACAGCACGATGTCGCCGAGCAGCGCGGGCTCACCGGCGCCGACCTCGCCCGGACCGTGGTCGACGCTGCCCTCGTCCATCGGGAACGCGAGCACGTCGGTCGGCCCGTCGCTACCCATCCAGCGGTGGTTGAGCTCGGTCATGTAGTCGACGTCGACGAGCAGGACGGACAGCTCGGCGAGCGGGTTGACACCCATCTCGTCGAGCGCGTGCCGGGCCACCGCCAGCACGGCGTCAGTGTCGACGGCGACGCCGGACTCGTTGGCGATCTCGATGGACAAGGTGTCTCTTCTCCCGATTCAGCGGCGCCGGCCGGCCCGCGCGGTGCGGCCCTGGACGGCGTGCACGCCCTGGCCGCTTTGGCTCTCCCGCTCCTCGTCCCACTTCGCGTACGCGTCGACGATGTCGCCGACCAGCTTGTGCCGTACGACGTCGGCGCTGCCGAGCTGAGCGAAGTGCACGTCCTCGACGCCGTCCAGGATCTCCCGCACGATCTTGAGACCGCTGGTCGTGCCGCCCGGCAGGTCGATCTGCGTCACGTCACCGGTGACCACGATCTTGGAGCCGAAGCCGAGCCGGGTCAGGAACATCTTCATCTGCTCGGGCGTCGTGTTCTGCGCCTCGTCGAGGATGATGAACGCGTCGTTGAGCGTGCGCCCCCGCATGTACGCCAGCGGGGCTACCTCGATCGTGCCGGCCTGCATCAGGCGCGGGATCGACTCGGGGTCGAGCATGTCGTGCAGCGCGTCGTACAGCGGCCGCAGGTAGGGGTCGATCTTCTCGTAGAGCGTGCCGGGCAGGAAGCCGAGCCGCTCCCCGCCTCGACGGCCGGCCGGGTCAGGATGATCCGGTTGACCTGCTTGGCCTGCAACGCCTGGACGGCCTTGGCCATGGCCAGGTACGTCTTGCCGGTACCGGCGGGGCCGATGCCGAAGACGATGGTGTGCCCGTCGATCGAGTCGACGTAGCGCTTCTGGCCCAGCGTCTTGGGCCGGATGGTCCGGCCGCGCCGGGACAGGATGTTGAGCGTGAGGACCTCGGCGGGCCGCTCGGCCGTGCCCTGCTCGAGCATGCCGACGGTACGCCGTACCGCGTCGGTGGTCAGTGTTTCGCCCTTCTCGATCAGCTCGAGCAGTTCGGTGAAGAGGCGCTCGGCCAGCGCGTTGTCGGCCGGCGCACCGGTGATGGTGATTTCGTTGCCGCGCACGTGCACGTCACTCGCCAGCGAACGCTCGATCAGCCGGAGAATCTCATCCCCGGCACCGAGCAGGTTCACCATGATCTGCGAGTCAGGAACCGTGATCTTGGTCTGCACGTGGGTATGCCCGGTTGGGGATGTAGTGGTCATAGATCGGCCCGCGGGCCAACGCCACCTGCTCTCGGTCTCAGGGTCACGCCCTGCGGCGCGACGTGCGTAACTGCTCCCATCGTATCGGCTTAACGCCCTCCCCATCGCGCCCATTTCCACCCCACTGTCGGATCTCTCAGTGAAGGGTTACGGAAAGCTTTCGTACGTTTAGATGATCTCCGATGGGTCGAACGGGGGATCCGTGGCAACTCGAAGCGCATCGAGGATGGCCGCCGTGACCTTGGTCACTTACGACATTCCACCCGTTCGGAGGCACGCATGTACGGTCAACGCCGCCCGGACGGGGAATGGCAGCCCACTGTTACGACAGTTTACGGAAAACCTGCCACCGGTCGAGCCCGCCCGCGCCGCCGGGCCGACACCAGCCGCTGGCACTGGCTTCTCCTCGTCCCGATCGTCCTGCCGCTGTTGCCGCCGATCTACAACCGGATGGAGCCACGCCTGCTCGGGCTGCCGTTCTTCTACTGGTGCCAGCTCGGTTTCGCGTTCCTCGCGGCGATAACGATCGCCATCGTGCACGTGGCCACCAAGAACCGGCGGTAACCACATGCCGACCTTCGCCGACCACCAGGTCGAGTTCTGGATCTTCGCGGCCATGTTCGGCCTGGTCACGATCATGGGCTTCGCGGCGGCCCGATGGCGCCGGCCGGACAACATCCACACCCTGGAGGAGTGGGGTCTCGGCGGTCGCGCGTTCGGCAACTGGGTGACGTTCTTCCTGCTCAGCGGCGATGTCTACACGGCGTACACGTTTGTCGCGGTGCCCACGCTCGTGTTCGGCGTGGGGGCGTCCGGGTTCTTCCCCATGCCGTTCCTGGTGATCGTCTACCCGCTGCTCTTCGTGGTGCTGGCGCGCTTCTGGTCGGTGTGCCACGTGCACGGGTTCGTCACCCCCGCCGAGTTCGTGCGGGCCCGGTTCGGCTCGAAGACGCTCGCGCTCTTCATCGCGGTCACCGGCATCCTGGCCACGATGCCGTACATCGCGCTGCAGCTCATCGGCATCGAGGCGGTCTTCAAGGTGATGGGGCTGCCGGAGGGCTGGCCGCTCACCGCCGCGTTCATCGTGCTGGCGCTCTACACCTTCAACTCCGGGCTGCGGGCGCCCGCACTGATCTCCATCGTCAAGGACGCGCTGGTGCTGTGGACGGTGCTGGCCGCGTTCCTGATCGTTGCCTCGCACTCGGGCGGCTGGACGACCGTCTTCCGGGTCGCCGAGTCGAAGTACGCCGCGTCGCCCAGCACGACCGACGGGCTGCTGCTGGCGCCCGGCTCCGAGCTGAACTACGTCACGCTGGCGCTCGGCTCCGCGGTCGCGCTGTTCCTCTACCCGCACACGCTCACCGGCGTGCTCGCCTCGCGCAACCGGGCCACGCTGCGGCGCAACCTGGCCGTCATGCCGCTCTACACGCTGACGCTGGGCGTGCTGATGCTGGTCGGCTTCGCGGCGATCCTCAGCGACATCCAGCCGATCGGCGGCGACCGCAACACCGTCGTTCCGCTGTGGTTCGACGCCAACTTCCCGGACTGGAGCGCGGGCCTGGCGTTCGCGGCGATCGGGGTGGGCGCGATGGTCCCCGCCGCGATCATGTCGATCGCGGCGGCCAACCTCTTCACCCGTGACGTCTACAAGGAGTTCATCCGGCCGCAGGCGTCACCCGCCGAGGAGACCCTGGTCAGCAAGATCGCCTCGCTCGCCATGAAGTTCGGCGCGGTGATCTGCATCCTGATGCTCAACACCCAGTTCGCGATCGACCTGCAACTGATCGGCGGCGTGTTCGTCATGCAGACGCTGCCGGCCATCGCGATCGGCCTCTTCACCGCGTGGCTGCACCGCTGGGCGCTGATCGCCGGCATCTTCGCCGGCATCGCCACCGGCGCGGCGATGCTCTACCAGATCCCCCAGCGCAACGGCGAGGGTGCGATCATCCGGGAGCACTTCGGCGGCTCGGCCTGGCCGCTGAGCAACATCGGCATCGACACCCGGAGCACGATCTATGTCGGCGTCGTCGCCCTCGCCATCAACCTGCTCGTCGCCGCGCTGCTCACGCCGCTCTTCCGGCTCGGCGGGATCACGGACGGCACCGACCGCACCCGCGAGCCCGACTACGTGGCGGACGAGGGCGACCCGACGATCCGCCGGATGACCGAGCTGATCGACGGCGAGACGGTGCCCGACGCGCCGCCCACCCTGGCGCCTGCGGGCGCCCGGCACTCCATCCCTACGTACCCTCGAAGGTCTGCTGGTCGCGGGTGAACCGGTAGGTCGCCCAGTGCATGCGCACGACGGTGCCCTGGGCGTCGCGGGTCAGCCGCAGCAACTCGCCGGCCTCCCGGCCGGACGCGGTGCGCAGGATGTCCGCCTCTTCCGCCTGGAAGATCGCCGGTGGTCGGCCGGGTTGATCCAGCGCCGACCGGGCCTGCAACGCGCCGTCCCGCCACGAGAAGACGTGCTCGAAGCCCTCGCTCCACCAGCGGCCGAGCACCGACCGGTACGCCTCGGGCGCCGGCTCGCCGGGCGTCCACCGGGCGATGTCGGCCGGGTCCTCCTCGACCGCCGCCGCCAGGAGCTTGTGCGGCAGGTCCAGGACCTCGACCGCGGTGCCGGACGAACCGAGCACCGCGCAGCCCATCGCCGCCGGCGTGCCGTCGCCGCCCCGCCGGCCGTACACGCCCGCGAGGAAGCCCGGCATCGCGCCGTCGTGCCCGACGTGCATCACCCGCTCGCCCTGCGGCACCAGGATCAGGGCCAGCCCGAACCCGGCCGTCCACAGTGTCTCGTCGGTGGTCGTGAGCGGCCAGCGCATCTCGTCGAGGGAGGCCGGCGCGAGGACCGCGCCGGCCGGGTCGAGCGCCGCCGGGTCGCTGAGGAACGCCGCCCACCGCGCCATGTCCGCGGCGGTGCTCCAGAGCTGACCGGCCGGGGCGATCGCGCCGGTGTCGGTCCACGGCTCCGGCCTCGCATGATCCGAGTACGCCTCGACGAGGTAACCGGTCACCGCCCGCTCGGTACGCTCCACCGTCGTACCGGACAGGCCGAGCGGGCGCAGGATGCGGTCCTCGACCACCTCCGCCCACGTACCGCCGCGCAGCCGGCCCACCGCGTGCCCGAGCAGGGACAGGCCGAGGTTGGAGTAGTGGTAGCGCCGGGCCGGCGGCAGCACCCGTTCGGCCCGTACCAGCTCGGCGATGAGGCGCTCGGTGTCCGGGGCCTGCAGCGTGTCCCACACGTCGCCGTACGGCTCGCGCTGGATGCCGGACGTGTGCGAGAGCAGCCGCCGTACGGTCAGCTCACCGTGGGCCGGCACGTCCAGGTGCCGCCCGAGCGGGTCGTCGAGGTCGAGCAGGCCGTCGTCCCGGGCCTGCATCACGAGTACGGCGGTGAACGTCTTCGTCACCGACCCGATCCGGAACTGGCTGTCGCTGTCGGCCCCGACGTGGAGCTGCCAGAGCGGCCGGTCGGCCCGGTGCAGAGCCACCGACAGGGCCGGCACCCGAGCGTCGACCTGGACCTTCTGCGCCATCCGCGCCAGCTTCGTGCTCACAGCTAGCTGATCTTACAGATGCAAGGAAGGGCACCCTGTTAACGCTTTTTGCATAGCAAGGTGCCCTTGCTAACACCTCTACTAGGCGAGGGCGATCATGGGGCCCAGGGGCTCGCCGCCGAGGAGGTGCGCGTGCACGTGGAGGACCTCCTGGCCGCCGTACTCGCCGGTGTTGAAGATGACGCGGAAGCCGCCGTCGAGCAGGCCCTCGGCCTCGGCCACGACGGCGGCGGTCTCCAGCACCTCACCGGCGAGCTTGGCGTCGGACTGGGCCAGCGTGGCGACGTCGACGTAGTGCTCCTTGGGGATGACGAGGATGTGCACCGCGGCCTTGGGCCCGATGTCGCGGAAGGCGAGCGTGGTCGGGGTTTCCCGGACCACCGTCGCGGGGATCTCCCCGGTCACGATCTTGCAGAAGAGACAGTCGAACGTCGTCACGGCTACCCATCGTAGTGATGTCAGAGGGCGCCGGCGGCGTGGGCGGCGTGGAGCGTCGGAAATAGCGGCCGGTAGCCCAGCTCGGTGCGGATCCGGCTGGTGTCGACGATGCCGGCCCACGGGTCGTCGAGGGCCCGCTCGGCGGCGCCCTCGTCCGGCTCCTCCCGGTTGGCGCGCAACAGCTCCAGGGCGGTGACCGGCACGTCGTCGGCGACGTTGAAGATCTGGCCGTCGGCGCCCGTGGCGGTGCCGATCCGGTCCAGCGCCTGGGCCACGTCGGCGTGGTGCACCAGGTGCAGCCGCCGGTGCGGCGCCCACCGGCGGGCCCACCGCAGCGACTCGGCCAGGCGCGGGTCGGCGTCGCCGTACACGAAGGCCAGCCGGGCTATCCGGACCGGCAGGCCGTGCTCGCGGTGCAGCCGCAGCAGTTCGGCCTCGGCGGCGGCCTTGCTTTCCGGGTACGCCCCGGCGGGCCGCGGCTCGTCCCCCTCCTGCGCGGGCCGGCCGCACCCGGCGCCGTACACGAGGTTGGTGCTGGCGAAGACCAGGCGGGAGATCCCGGCGTCGAGCCCGGCGTGGGCCAGCGCGACCGCGGCGTCGCGGTTGACCGCGTACGCCTCGTCGTCCGGCACGCCGCGGAACGCGGCCGCGAGGTGGACCACCGCGTCGACGCCGTTCACCGCCTGCTTCGCCACGCCCGGGTCGCGCAGGTCGCCGACGACCACCTCGGCGCCGCCGTTCCACCACGGGTCGACCTGCTCCTCGTCGCGGACCAGCACCCGCACCTGCTGGTGCAGGTCGAGCTGGTGGCGCGCGTAACGGCTGCCCACCCGTCCGGTGGCCCCAGTGATGAGGGTGCGCACGATCGTCTCCTCCGAGTATCGTTAGCCGTGCAATGAAATACGTTAGTCGGCTAACGAGTTTGGGGCAAGGTTGGGTGGCGAGTTCCAGGCCGCGTTCTGGGCGGCCAAGCGGGCGATGACGACCGCCGCCGAGGCCGCCTACAACCGCCACGGGGTACGCGCCGGCCAGCAGTTCGTCCTCCACCAGCTCTGGGAGGAGGACGGGCTCACGCCGGGCGAGCTGGCGCGCCGGCTGGAGCTGGCCGTGCCCACCGTGACCCGCACCGCGACCCGCATGGAGGCCGCCGGGATCCTGCGCCGCGAGCCGCACCCCTCGGACGCCCGGCTGGTCCGGCTCTGCCTCACCGACCGCGGGCGCGAGCTGAAGGACATCATGACCGCCGAGATCACTCAGCTGACCGAGCGCGCACTGCGCACACTGGACCCGGCCGACCGCGAACGGTTCACCCACTACCTCAACGAGGTCCGCGCCAACTTGGTATGACGTAGCTGGGATGGCATCGACTCATTGCCATGGCTGAATGCGACTCCATACGCTCCCCGCATCGCGCCCATAAGGCGCGCACAACGTGGGGAGGATCTCATGGTTCGCTGGCGCAAAATCGTCGGCGCGGTCGCCACCGCGCTGGCCGTCGGCAGCTTCACCGCGGTCGTACCGGCCGCACCCGCCGCGGCCGACCCGACGCCGTACATCGTGGGTGGCACTCGGGCCGCGCTGGGCGAGTTCCCGTTCATGGTCCGGTTGTCGATGGGCTGCGGCGGCGCGCTCTACAGCCCGCGGCTGGTGCTCACCGCCGCGCACTGCGTGGGCAGCACCGGCACGAACACCAGCATCACGGCGACGCTCGGCGCGGTCGACCTCCAGTCGTCGAGCCGCATCCAGGTGCGCTCCAACTACGTCTACCGGGCACCCGGCTACAACGGCAACGGGCGCGACTGGGCGCTGATCCGGCTGTCCAGCGCGGTCACCACCCTGGCGACGCTGAAGACCGCGACGACGACGGCGTACAACAGCGGCACGTTCACGATCGCCGGCTGGGGCGCCGCGGTCGAGGGCGGCGGGCAGCAGCGGTTCCTGCTGAAGGCGCAGGTGCCCTTCGTGAGCGACTCGAGCTGCGACACGTCGTACGGCGGCGACGTCATCGTGGCCGAGGAGATCTGCGCCGGGTACGCGTCCGGCGGCACCGACACCTGCCAGGGCGACTCCGGCGGCCCGATGTTCCGCCGCGACGCCAGCAACGCGTGGGTCCAGGTCGGCATCACCAGTTGGGGGTACGGCTGCGCGCGCGCCGGCTACCCCGGCGTCTACACCGAGGTGAGCACGTTCGCCTCCGCGATCGCCTCGGCTGCGGCCAGCCTGGGCGGCTGACGGGTCAAGGGGCGGCTCCGGTCCCCGCCGGGAGCCGCCCCTTGATCGTTGTCGGGCATGATGGCCGGATGACGAGACGAGCGGTGTTGGTGACCGGGGCGTCCCGGGGGATCGGCCGGGCGATCGCGACCGCGTTCGCCGAGGGTGGCGACCGGGTGGCGATCCACCATCGGGACTCCGCCCAGCTGGCCGAGGAACTGCGCGACTCGCTGCCCGGCGACGGGCACACCGTCGTACGGGCCGACCTGGCCGACCCCGACGACGTACGGGCGATGGTGGACGGGGCGGCCGAGCGGCTCGGCGGGCTCGACGTGCTGGTCAACAACGCGGGCGTCTACACGCCGCACCCGATCACCGACACGTCGTACGAGCAGTGGCAGCACGAGTGGCGCCGGACGCTGGACACCAACCTGCTCGGGCCGGCCAACGCCTGCTGGTGCGCCGTACGGCACATGCGCGAACGCGGCGGCGGGCGGATCATCAACGTCTCCTCCCGGGGCGCGTTCCGCGGCGAGCCCGGCCAGCCCGCGTACGGCGCCAGCAAGGCCGGCCTCAACGCCATGGGCCAGTCGCTGGCCGTGGCGCTCGGCCCGTACGGCATCGCGGTCGCCACGGTGGCGCCCGGGTACGTCGCGACCGACATGACCAACGACCATCTCAAGTCCGCGCGCGGCGACGAGATCCGGGCGCAGAGCCCGTTCAACCGGGTGGCGCGGCCGGAGGAGATCGCCGCCGCGGTGCACTGGCTGGCCTCGCCCGCCGCCGAGTGGGCCTCCGGCACGGTCATTGATCTCAATGGAGCGTCCTACCTGCGGACCTGACGATACGATCGGGCGATGGCCGACATCGAAGCAGCGCTGCGCTCGCTCGACCTCGAGACCAAGGTCAGGCTGCTCTCCGGCCAGGACTTCTGGACCCTCCCGGCGATCCCCGAGATCGGTCTGCGCTCGCTGGTCATGTCGGACGGGCCGGTCGGCATACGCGGCATCGGCTGGCGGCCCCACGACCCGTCCGTCGCGCTGCCCTGCCCGACCGCGCTGGCGGCCACCTGGGATCCTGACCTGGCCCGCACCGCCGGCCGGCTGCTCGGCCAGGAGGCGCGCCGCAAGGGCGTACACGTGCTGCTGGCGCCGACGGTCAACCTGCACCGCAGCCCGCTGGGCGGCCGGCACTTCGAGTGCTATTCGGAAGACCCGCTGCTGACCGGCGAGATCGGCGCGGCGTACGTCACCGGCGTGCAGGAGCAGGGCGTCGGCACCACCGTGAAGCACTTCGTGGCCAACGACTCGGAGACCGACCGGTTCACTGTGGACGTACGGGTGGGCGAGCGGGCGCTGCGCGAGCTGTACCTCGCGCCGTTCGAGCGGATCGTCCGCGCGGGCGTGTGGGCCGCGATGTCCGCCTACAACGGGGTCAACGGCGCCACGATGACCGAGCACGGCGAGCTGCAGGACGGCGTACTCAAGCGGGAGTGGGGGTTCGACGGGCCGATCGTGTCGGACTGGACCGCCGCGCGCTCCACAGAGGAGACCGCGAACGGCGGCCTCGACGTGGTCATGCCGGCGTTCGGCGCTCCGTGGGGCGACGCGCTGGTCGAGGCCGTCCGGTCCGGCACCGTCCCGGAAGAGCTGATCGACGACAAGGTACGGCGGGTGCTGCGGCTCGCCGAGCGGGTGGGCGCCTTCGGCGGCGAGCCCGCCCCGCTGAAGTTCACTATGGACGGTGCGGCGGTGGCCCGCGAGGTCGCCACCCGCTCGTTCGTGCTGGCCCGCAACGCCGGTGGGGTGCTGCCCCTCGACGCCGGCGCGCTGCGCAGCGTGGCGGTGTCGGGGGTGCTGGCCACCGACGCGCGCGTACAGGGCGGCGGCAGCGCGCTGGTCCACCCGCCGTACGTCATCTCGCCGCTGGACGGCCTGACCGCCGCGCTGCCGGACGCCACCGTGACGTACGCGATCGGGGCCGACCCGCGGCGCCGGATCCCGGCCGCGGCTGCTCCACAGTGGAGCGGCATCACCGCCACCCTCCGGGCAGCCGACGGGCGGGAGCTGTACCGGACTGCCCTGCCCGAGGCCACCGTCCGCTGGATGGGCGAGCCGCCGGCCGGCGTCGACCCGTACGAGCTGGCCACGATCGAGCTGTCCGCCCGGTGCACGCCCACCGCCGGTGGTACGCACGAGCTGGCCATCGCGGGCTTCGGCGAGTTCACGCTGGCGGCCGGCGGGCGGACCCTCTTCGACGGCTCGATCTACCGGGAAGACGAAGCCTCCGCCGTGTTCCTCTCCGCCGAGGAGCGCCGTTTCCCGGTCGAGCTGGCCGCCGGGGAGCCGGTCGACGTGCTGCTCACCCAGCGGGTCGGGCTCCCCGGGTTCGTGGCGTTCACGCTGGGCCACGCCCCGCCCACGGCCGGGCCGGACGAGTTGCTCGACGAGGCCGCCCGGTCCGCCGCCGCGGCCGACGTCGCCGTGGTGGTCGTCGGCACCACCGAGGAGGTCGAGTCGGAGGGCTTCGACCGTACGACGCTGGCCCTGCCCGGACACCAGGACGCGCTCGTGACCCGGGTCGCGGCCGCCAACCCGCGTACGGTGGTGGTCGTCAACGCCGGCTCCCCCGTGCTGATGCCGTGGGCGGACCAGGTGGCCGCGATCCTGCTCACCTGGTTTCCGGGCCAGGAGGCGGGTGCCGCGCTCGCCGACGTACTGCTCGGCGTGGCGGAGCCCGGCGGGCGGCTGCCCACCACGTGGCCCCGCCGTGACGAGGACGCGCTGCCCGTCACGCCGCTGGACGGCGCCCTGCCGTACGACGAGGGCGTGTTCCTCGGCTACCGGGGCAAGGATTCCGACCCGCTCTTCCCGTTCGGGCACGGGTTGGGCTACACGACGTGGGCGTACGAGGAACTGTCCATCGAGGACATGTGCGCGGTCGTGGAGCTGCGCAACACCGGCAAGCGCCACGGCCGCGAGGTGGTGCAGCTCTACGTAGGACCGTCCACCGAGGACCCCGAACGCCCGGCCCGCTGGCTAGCCGGCTTCGCCGTAGCCGAGGCCGCCCCCGGCGACCCGGCCACCGTGCGCATCCCGCTCCCCCAGCGCACCTTCGAGACCTGGCACGCTTCCGCCTGGCAGGTCGTCCCCGGCGACTACGTGGTGTCCGCCGCCCACAGCGCGGCCGACATCCGCCTCACCACCACCCTGTTGATCAGGGAGTAACTCGGGCGTGTTGCGGCGCGCCGAGAGAGCTGGTCCCTGATCAACGCGGCCCTACCACCGTCCCAGCCGCGCGGATAGCACCGAAAGGGCCGCCACGCCGGCCGTGGAGGTGCGGAGGACCTGCTCGCCCAGGCGGACCAAGCTTGCGCCGGCCGACTCGAAGGCGGCCAACTCCTCCGGGGCGATGCCGCCCTCGGGGCCGACCACGAGCGCGATCTCGCCAGCGGCCGGGAGGTCCACAGTCGACAGCCGGGTCTCCGCCTCCTCGTGCAGGACCAGGGTGGCCCGCACGGTCGCTTCGCGGGTCGACACCGGCGGCGCCACGGTCGGCAGCCAGGGGCGGCGGGCCTGCTTGGCCGCCTCGCGGGCGGTCGCCACCCACTTGTCGTGGGCGCGGGTGCCCCGCTCGCCTTTCCACTGCACCACCGAGCGGACCGCCGCCCAGGGCACGATCTCGTCGACACCCACCTCGGTCATCGCCTGTACGGCCAGCTCGCCCCGATCACCCTTGGCGATGCCCTGGATCACGACCAGTCGCGGGTCGGGCGCCTCGGCGTACCCCCGGGAGATGATGCGCAGGTCGAGGCTGCCGCGGCCGGCGGCGGTGACCACGGCGGTGGCCGTGCCCCCGCGCCCGTCGGCGAGGACCAGATCCTCCCCGACCCGCAGCCGCTGGACGGTGGCCGCGTGATGCCCCTCCGCCCCGCCCAGCGTGGCGGTGTCCCCGCTGGGCAGCGCGTCAACGAGGAAGAGCGGCGCGCTCACAGCGCCTTCTTGTGAGCGCGCGCGGCGGCGCCCGTAGGCACCGTTTTCCCAGCGGCGACCGGGTCCGCGGTGGGCTCTGGTTCGCGGCGCCGCTGACAAAACGGCGCCACGCCGCCGCGCGCGCTCACAAGATCCCGGTGATCAGGGAGCCGCTCCCCTGCCACGCCGCAACACGCCAGAGCCGTTCCCTGATCAACGGGGAGAGACAGGGGGAGAGCGGCGCGCTCACGCGTGGCCGTTGAAGGCGTCGCGCATGCGACTGAAGAAGCCGCCTTGTTTGGTTAACTCGGCTACTTCCTCGCCTCTTGTTTTGGCGAAGTCTCTCAGGATGCGCTCTTGGTCGGGGTCTAGTTTGGTGGGGGTTCTTACGTCCAGGTGGACGAAGAGGTCGCCGCGGCCGGTGCCACGCAGGTGCGGTACGCCCCGGGCGCGCAGCCGCAACGTCGCGCCGGGCTGGGTGCCGGCCTTGACGTCGAGCTGCTCCTCGCTGTCGAGCGTCTTGATGGTCAGCCGGGTGCCGAGCGCGGCGGCCGTCATCGGGACGGTGACCCGGCAGTGCAGGTCGTCGCCCTTGCGCGAGTAGACGTCGTGCGGCCGTTCGTGGATCTCGACGTACAGGTCGCCGGCGGTGCCGCCGCCCGGCCCGACCTCGCCCTGCTGGGCCAGCCGGATGCGCATGCCGTCTTCGACGCCCGCCGGGATCTTGACGGTCAGTGACCGGCGGGTGCGGACCCGGCCGTCGCCGCCGCAGGTCGCGCACGCGTGCGGGATGACCGTGCCGTACCCCTGGCAGACCGTGCACGGGCGGGACGAGACCACCTGGCCCAGGAACGTGCGCTGCACCGACTGCACCTCGCCGCGCCCGCCGCACGCCTCGCAGGTGGCCAGGTGGGTGCCGGCCGCGGTGCCCGCGCCGGAGCACGTGGTGCACAGGACGGCGGTGTCGACGGTGATCGGGGCCTCGACGCCGAACGCGGTCTCGACCAGGTCGAGCTCCAGCCGCAAGATCGCGTCGGCGCCCGGCCGGGTGCGCGACCGCGGCCCGCGCGTGCCCGCCGCGGTGCCGAAGAACGCGTCCATAATGTCCTGGAATCCGACGAACGGACCCGCGCCGGGACCACCGCCCGGACCGCCGCCGCCGGGCGCGAGTGGGTCGCCGCCGAGGTCGACGATCTGCCGCTTCTGGTCGTCGGACAGCACCTCGTACGCGGCGTTGATGTCCTTGAACTTCTCGTGCGCATCCGGATCCGGGTTGACGTCCGGGTGATACTGGCGAGCCAGTTTCCGGTATGCGCGTTTGATCTCGTCGTCGGATGCGTCCCGGTTCACACCGAGAATCCCGTAGTAGTCCTTGGCCACTGCGTTCCGTGTCCTCATGTTCTCGCGCTGTCCCGGGCTAGGTATTTCCCAACAGGTCGCCTACGTAGCGTGCCACGGCGCGCACCGTGGCGATGGTGCCGGGGTAGTCCATCCTCGTCGGCCCGAGGACGCCGAGGCCACCCATGATTGTCATACCCGGCCCATAACCGGTACTGACCACCGAGGTGGACCGCAGGTTGTCGATCTCGTTTTCGTCTCCGATGCGCACGCGCAGCGTGGTCGCGTCGACCTCGCCGAGCAGCTTGAGCAGGATGACCTCCTCCTCAAGCGCCTCCAGGATGGGCTGCAACGAGCCCTGAAAGTCAAGTAACCCGCCACGCGTCAGATTGGCACGGCCAGCGAGCGCGATCCGCTCCTCGTGCCGCTCGACGAGCGTCTCCAGCAACACCGTGGCGAGGGTGACCATGGTGTTGCGGTCGTCCGGGGAAACCTCGTCGACCAGCGCCTGCACCAGCGGCGGGGTGTCCGACAGGCGCTTGCCGACCAGCTTTTCGTTGACCCGCCGGCGCAGGTCGGTGACCGAGTCGACGTGCACCGGACCGGGCAGCTCGACCAGCCGCTGCTCGACCCGCCCGCTGTCGGCGATCATCACGAGCATGAGCCGGGTCGTGGAGATCGGCACCAGCTCCAGGTGGCGCACGGACGAGCGGGCCAGGCTCGGGTACTGCACCACCGCGACCTGCCGGGTCAGCTGCGCGAGCAGCCGGACCGTGCGGTGCACCACGTCGTCCAGGTCGAGGGCGCCGGCCAGGAAGCGCTCGATCGCGCGGCGCTCGGCCGGGCTCAGCGGCTTGACCCGGGACAGCCGGTCGACGAAGAGCCGGTAGCCGCGGTCGGTCGGTACCCGGCCGGCGCTGGTGTGCGGCTGCCGGATGTAGCCCTCCTCCTCCAGCACCGCCATGTCGTTGCGCACGGTGGCCGGGGAGACGCCCAATTGATGCCGCTCGACCAGCGCCTTGCTGCCGACCGGCTCCTGGGTGGCCACGTAGTCCTCGACGATCGCGCGTAGGACGTCGAGCTTGCGGTCGTCCAGACTCATGACTCACCCCCTTTTGGCACTCGACTGTAGCGAGTGCCAGTCTACGTCGCATCCCCGTACGCTCGCGATGATCACTTTAGGCAACTCAATGAGTGTGTTGTGTAGCGCGGATTGATCGGTAGTCCTACCGTGGCCTGCATGACAGAACCACCTCGCCCTCCCGGAGAGAGCGACCCCGGGGCGACGCCCCCGGATCCGACCTCTCCGCCACCACCTCCAGCGTCCTACTCGATGCCGGGCGAGGCACCCTCTCCCGGCTACGCTCCGCCACCGGCGGATACACCGCCGCCCCCGCCACCCGGCACGGGTTACCCACCGCCGGCTGGCGGCGGCTACCCACCACCGCCCGGCGGGGATATCCGCCGCCCGGCTACCCGCCACAGGGTCCGCCCGGCGGGTACTACGGCGGCCCCGCCCCGGCGGGCTACGCCAACAATGAGGAGAAGACCTGGGCCCTGGTCGCCCACTTCGGCGGCGCGGCCGGCGCGTTCGTCGGCGGTGGCACGCTGGGCTGGGTCGGACCGCTCGTCGCACTCCTGGCCAAGGGCAACCAGTCGCCGACCGTCCGCGCGCACGCCATCGCCGCGCTCAACTTCCAGCTGCTGTGGTCGATCATCACGGTGGTGTGCTGGATCCTGGTCTGCGCGCTGATCGGCTTCATCCTCGCGCCCGCCGCGATGATCATCGCGATCGTCTTCGGCATCATCGGCGGCGTGAAGGCCAACGACGGCCAGCTGTACAACTACCCGATGAGCGTCTCCATCATCAAGTAAGGTCGCGCACCACCGCGTCGGCCAGCAAGCGGCCGCGGAGCGTCAACACGACGCTCCCGGCCCGCTCCACCAGCAGCCCGTCGCCCACCGCGCGGGCCGCGGCCGCACGCCCCGCGCCGTCGAGCGCCGACAGCGGCAGCCCCGACGCCAGCCGCAGCCGCAGCATCACGTCCTCCATCCGCCGGTCGGCCGCCGACAGGACCTCCCGCCCGTGGCCGGGCGAGGCCCCCTCGGCCAGCCGGCCCGCGTACGCCGACGGGTGCTTGACGTTCCACCACCGCACGCCGCCGACGTGGCTGTGCGCCCCCGGACCGAGGCCCCACCAGTCGCCGCCGGCCCAGTAGAGCAGGTTGTGCCGGCACCGGGCGCCCTCGCTCGTGGCCCAGTTGGACACCTCGTACCAGGAGAAGCCGGCCGCGTCGAGCGCCGCCTCCGCGGCCAGGTACCGGTCCGCGGCGACGTCGTCCGAGGGGTACGGCAGCTCGCCGCGCCGCATCCGCGCGGCGAGCCGGGTGCCCTCCTCCACGATCAAGGCGTAGGCGCTGACGTGGTCCACGCCCGCCCGCACGGCCGCGTCCAGCGACGCGGCGAAGTCGTCCGCCGACTCCCCCGGCGTGCCATAGATCAGGTCGAGGTTGACATGGTCGAAACCGGCCTCGCGGGCCTCCAGCGCCGCGGCCGGCGCCCGGCCCGCGGTGTGCCGCCTATCCAGAATCTGGAGTACGCCAGGGGCGGTCGACTGCATACCCAGGGAGACCCGGGTGAACCCCGCCTTGCGCAGCCGCTGCAGCGACGCCGGCGTCACCGACTCGGGGTTGGCCTCGGTGGTGACCTCGGCGCCGGCGGCCAGCCCCCAGGTGCGGTCGATCGCGTCCAGGATGCGGGCCAGGTCATCGGGGTCGAGCAGGGTCGGCGTGCCGCCGCCGACGAAGACCGTGTCGACCCGGGGCGGCGCCACCACGGTGGCCGCCAGGGCCAGCTCAGCGAGCACCGTGCCGGCGTACGCGTCCCGGCTCGCGCCGCCACCCAGTTCCGCCGCCGTGTACGTGTTGAAGTCGCAGTACCCGCACCGGCTGGCGCAGAACGGCACGTGGACGTACACGCCGAAGCCGTGCCCGCCCAACTGGGTCCCAGGCGGCAGCGCGCCGTCGCGGGGCACGGCGTCGCCATCGGGAAGCGCACTGGGCATGTGACTAGTCTGCCCGCATGACTTCTGAGGGCGATGCGCTGGTACGCGTCGAGACCGGGCAGGGCGTGGCGACGCTCACGCTGGACAGCCCGCACAACCGCAACGCGCTGTCCACGCCGCTGATGACGCAGCTCCTGGCCGCCCTCGCCGCGGCCGAGTCGGACGACGAGGTGCGGGTGGTGGTGCTCTCGCACACCGGGCCGGTGTTCTGCTCGGGCGCCGACCTGAAGGAGACCGCCGCGGCGTACGCCTCCGGGCAAAGCGAGCGGAGCGAGCCATCCGGCACAGTTCCGGCCGCGATGCTCGGCGACGTGTTCGCGAGGCTCTGGGAGTTTCCCAAGCCGGTGGTGGCGCGTGTCGGCGGGCCGGCGCGGGCGGGCGGCCTGGGCCTGATCGCGGCCGCGGACATCGCCATCTGCACGGAGGACGCCACGTTCGCGTTCACCGAGGTGCGGCTCGGCGTGGTGCCCGCGGTCATCTCCGCTACCGTGCTGCCGCGGCTGCAACCGCGGGCCGCGGCGGAGCTCTTCCTGACCGGGGACGTCTTCGACGGGCGGCGGGCCGCGCAGATCGGCCTGGTGACGGCGGCGTCACCGGCCGCCTCTCTGGACGCCACGGTGGCCGCCTACTGCGCCGCGCTGGTCCGGGGCGCACCACGGGCGCTGGCCGGCACGAAGGGCATCCTGCACCGCCGGTCGGCCGCTACCGTACGTGAAGATCTCTCGGAACTATCTGCCCTTTCGGTGGACTATTTCCTGTCCGAAGAGGGGCGGGAGGGTGTCCAAGCGTTCCGCGAAAAGCGTGACCCGTGGTGGGTCCCGCAGGGGTCTGGAGGCGCTTAAATCCCCCTTCCGCGCCAAACCGGCCACGGGTACGGTCGGCTTCTGATCCGGGTCGTACCCTGGACGCACGACTCATGTGGGGGTGACGGTGCGTATTCGGGCAGGGGCGGTGGCCGCCATCGGGCTAGTCCTGGTGGCGGCAATTGGGCTGTACGTCGGCAACCGCGACTTCGCCCCCGACCTGAAGCTGCCCCGGCCCAGCAGCCGGGCCTGCGTCGTGCAGGCCGACGGTGAGGTGAGCCTCAACGCCGAGCAGATGGCGCACGCGGCCACCATCGCCGCGATCGGCGTGCAGCGCGGCATGCCCGAGCGCGCGGTCGTGGTGGCGCTCGCGACCGCGCTGCAAGAGTCCAAGTTGGAAAACCTCTCCGGCGGTGACCGCGACTCGGTCGGCCTCTTCCAGCAGCGGCCCAGCCAGGGGTGGGGCACGGCGAAGCAGATCGGCGACCCGCGGTACGCGGCGACCAAGTTCTACGCCGCGCTGAAGAAGGTGCGCGGCTGGGAGCGCCTGCGGGTCACCGAGGCCGCGCAGCGCGTGCAGCGGTCGGCCTACCCCGAGGCGTACCAGAAGTGGGCGGACGAGTCGGCGGTGCTGACCAACGCGCTGCTCGGCAACGCGACCGGCGCGGTGGCGTGCACGGTGGACGGCGAGCCGGCGATGCGCGGTCCGGCCGCCGCCGAGGCCCTGGTGACCGGCATGCGGCTGGACTGGGGCCGGCTGGAGACCACGTCGCCGACCGAGCTGACCGGCCTGGCCGTGCCGGCGGCCAGCGCCAAGGCGGGCTGGCGGTACGCGCACTGGCTGGTCTCGCACGCCACCGACCACGGCGTCAAGCGGGTGCGGTTTGGTGAGCTCGAATGGACGGCGAGTGCCGGTTCGTGGGCCAAGATAGGCGGCACCGTCAACGGCGGGCAGGTCGTCGCCGAGGTCTTTTCCGCGCCCTGACGGGAATGGCGACCCAAAAGGTTGCGTCATCTAAAACACAGCGGCCGCGAAATCGGACTTGTCACCCTGAATGCGCCGCTACCGGCAGGCATTTGTCACGGTCAGCAGCATGTTGATCTCTCCTCGTAGGTCCTTGCCAGGTCTTTCATAAGTCCTTCAAAATGACGGCCGGAGCCCTTTCCAACGAGAGCTACGCTCACCCCACTAAAGCTTTGCTAAAGGAAGGTGGGGCGGTGTTCGACTACGGGGACCGGACCGGCTACGAGCCGATCGGCGACGTCGACCGCAAGGAATTCCACGACCAGGGCTTCCTGCTCCTGCGGAACGTGCTGACCGAGGAACACCGTGCCGCGCTGGAGGCGGCCGTCGACCGCGTGTACGCGGAGGAGGGCACCCCGGGCGAGACGCTGCACCTGCTCGGGTTCCTGGAGCGCGACGAACTCTTCGGCGAGTTGCTCACCCACCCGACCGTCTTCCCGTACATGTGGGGGCTGGCCGGCTGGAACATCTACTCGCACCACAACCACCTCGACGTGACCCCGCCGGCGAAGGAGCCGGAGAAGCCGTACTGGGGGTGGCACCAGGACGGCTACCGGCAGAACTCGGACCCGGAGACCCTGGACCCCGACCTGCCGCGGCCGATGTTCTCGCTCAAGGTGGCGTACGTGCTCTCCGACATGTCGGAGACCGGCCGGGGCGCCACGAAGGTGATCCCGGGCAGCCACCTGCAGAACTCGCTGGCCCGCCCGTCGGACCTGACCGTGCACAACCCGGACCCCGAGGGCACGCTGGAGATCACGGCGAACCCGGGCGACGCGTTCATCTTCGACCGCCGCCAGTGGCACTCCCGCTCCACCAACCTGTCGACGGTCACCCGGAAGATCCTGTTCATCGGATACACGTACCGGTGGATCCGGCCGCTGGACGAGCTGCACATCGACAAGGACGGCCCGTGGTGGGCGGGCCGGACGCCGGTGCAGCGCCAGTTGTGCGGCGAGGGTACGCACACGGCCAACTACTGGGGCGTCAACTGGGACGGCTACGTGGACGACGAGATTCCCCTGCGGCGCGAGCTGAAGGTTCGCGGCCTGCTCGACCGCCGCATTCCCTGGCTGAGGTGAGCCCCCCTCACTCGGCCAAATGATCATGGGGTGTGCGGCGGCCACAACGACGTGGCATGCCGCACACCCCATGATCGATGGGAGGGGGGTTAGTAGCGGGAGACACCGCGGCGGCCGATGACACCGACCGTCAGGGCGACGCCGATTGCCGCGAGGACGACCTGGACGAAGATTTCGGTCCAGTCCAGGCCGGACGTGTCCGCCACGCCCGCGGCCCGTGCGATCACGGTGCCGAGCAGCGCCGCGCCCACGCCGATGAGCATGGTCAGCCAGATCGGGATGCTCTGGCGGCCGGGCACGACCAGCCGCCCCAGGGCACCGATGATCAACCCGATGATGAGTGCCGAGATGATGCCGGTAGCGGTCATGGCACCGTGAGTACCCGAGCGGTCAAACGCCCAAACGCCGCGCGGCGTCGCGGACCGCCGCATCCATCGTTTCGAAGGCCAAAGACGGCGGCTTGTCCAGGTCGAACCAGGCCATGTCGGACGACTCGCTGGGGTCGAGCGTCACGTCCGCGCCGTCCAGCGTCGCCAGGAAAAAGCAATCGAGTACGGGCAACCGCTCGCCCTGGTAGTCGTAGCTCCCGACATACATGCCGACGAAGTCACCGAGGGTGACCTCGACGCCGAGCTCCTCGCGGCCCTCGCGCACGGCGGCGGCCGCGGGATCTTCCCACCCGTCGCAGAAGCCGCCCGGCGTCTCCCACAGCCCCGCCTGCGGCTCCGCGGCCCGCTTGAGCGCCAGGAAGCGGCCGCTCTCGTGCACGATCAGGCTCCCGGTGGGGCGCGGGTTGACGAAGAGGGCGTAGCCGCACGCGCCGCACACGGTCGGTGGCGCGGCCTCCAGCTTCTGGCCGCAACGGGGGCAGAACATTACTTCTTGCCCGCCTTGCCCTCTCCACCGTCCGAGGTGGACAGGGCCGCGATGAACGCCTCCTGGGGCACCTCGACGCGGCCCACCATCTTCATCCGCTTCTTGCCTTCCTTCTGCTTTTCCAGCAGCTTGCGCTTTCGGGTGATGTCGCCGCCGTAGCACTTGGCCAGCACGTCCTTGCGGATCGCCCGGATCGTCTCGCGGGCGATCACCCGGTTGCCGATCGCGGCCTGGATCGGCACCTCGAACTGCTGGCGCGGGATCAGGCTGCGCAGCTTGGCCGCGATCGTGACGCCGTAGTTGTACGCCTTGTCCTTGTGCACGATCGCGCTGAACGCGTCGACCGCCTCGCCGTGCAACAGGATGTCGACCTTGACCAGCTCGGCCATCTGCTCGCCGCTGGGCTCGTAGTCCAGGCTCGCGTACCCCTTGGTACGGCTCTTGAGCTGGTCGAAGAAGTCGTAAATGATCTCGGCGAGGGGCAGCGTGTAGCGCAGCTCGACCCGGTCGGCGGACAGGTAGTCCATGCCGCGCAGGGTGCCGCGGCGGCCCTGGCACAGCTCCATCACCGCACCCACGTAGTCGTTGGGGGTCAGCACGGTGGCCCGGACGACCGGCTCGTAGACCTCGGCGATCTTGCCGGTCGGGTATTCGCTGGGGTTGGTGACGACGACCTCGGTGCCGTCCTCCATGAGCACGCGGTACACCACGTTGGGCGCGGTGGAGATCAGGTCGAGGTTGAACTCGCGCTCCAGGCGCTCCCGGATGATCTCCAGGTGGAGCAGGCCGAGGAAGCCGCAGCGGAACCCGAAGCCGAGCGCCGCGCTGGACTCCGGCTCGTAGTGGAGCGCGGCGTCGTTGAGCTTCAAGCGGTCCAGGGCGTCGCGAAAGTCGGGGTAGTCCGAGCCGTCGATCGGGTAGAGCCCCGAGTAGACCATCGGCTTCGGGTCCTTGTAGCCGCCGAGCGCCTCCTTGGCCGGGCGGGAGTTGATCGTGACGGTGTCGCCGACCCGGGACTGGCGGACGTCCTTCACGCCGGTGATCAGATAGCCCACCTCGCCGACCCCGAGCGCCTGCGCCTTCTCCATCTCCGGCGCGATGACACCCAGCTCCAGCAGCTCGTGCACCGCCCCGGTGGACATCATCTTGATCCGCTCGCGGGCCTCGATCCGGCCGTCGATCACCCGGACGTAGGTCACCACGCCGCGGTACACGTCGTACACCGAGTCGAAGATCATCGCGCGGGCCGGCGCGGCGGCGTCGCCCGTCGGCGGCGTGAACTGCCGCACGATCTCGTCCAGCAGGTGCGGCACCCCGTCGCCGGTCTTGCCGGACACCCGCAGGCAGTCCTCCGGCCGGCAGCCGATGAGGTGTGCCAGCTCCTCGGCGTACTTGTCGGGCTGGGCGGCCGGCAGGTCGATCTTGTTGAGCACCGGGATGACGTGCAGGTCGTTCTCCAGCGCCAGGTAGAGGTTGGCCAGCGTCTGCGCCTCGATCCCCTGGGCGGCGTCGACGAGCAGGACCGCCCCCTCACAGGCAGCCAGGCTCCGGGACACCTCGTACGTGAAGTCGACGTGCCCCGGGGTGTCGATCATGTTGAGCACGGCGTGCTCGCCCTGCTGGTCGCCCTCCCGGACGGTCCACGGCATGCGCACGGCCTGACTCTTGATCGTGATGCCGCGCTCGCGCTCGATGTCCATGCGGTCGAGGTACTGGTCGCGCATCTGTCGGGCGTCAACCACGCCGGTGAGCTGCAGCATCCGGTCGGCCAGCGTCGACTTGCCGTGGTCGATGTGGGCGATGATGCAGAAATTACGGATGCGGCCGGGGTCGGTCGAACCCGGGCTGTTCGCGCTCATCGGTGGCACAGGGGTCCGTTCTGAGTTCGGGCGTCTGCTGGCCTTCTATGCTCGCACGCCTCGCCCCTACCTCAGTCCGGTGCCTGGTTGAAGAGCGCGGCCAGGCGCGGCAGCCGCTGCGCCACCTGCTCCTCGTCGTCGAAGTCCCAGAAGTCGTCGGTGTTGGCCCAGGTGACGGCGGAGTCCGAGGCTTGGCGCGGAGCGTCAAGCCCGGAGTCTGCCGTCAGCCTGGGCCGAAGCGAGCCCAGCGAGCCATCTGGCAGGGCCCTTGGTGTGGCCTCCGGACCGGCTGGCAGGTCGGTGCCGGTGACCTTGAGGTGGGCCTCCGCCGCGGCCCGCAGCATGGCCGGGCTTTCCAGCTCCTCGCCGGTGACCGCCGCCCGCCGCACCGCCGGGAGGTCGGCCAGCGAGTCAGGGTCGCCGACCGCCCGGGCGAACGCCTCCCGCCCCTGGGCCATCAGCCAGCCCCGGAAGGCGTCGAAACCCTCGTGGGAGCAGCCGCCGTTGACGAGGTAGGCGGCGCCGAACAGGTCGACGCTCTGCGAGGCGGCCAGGACCCGCCGCAGGTGCCGGTCGAAGGCCACGATGTCGGCGGGCTCACGGCTGGCGAGATCGGCGACCACGCCGGCCGGTCGGTTGCCAGCCTCTGCGATGAGGCTCCAGAACTCGACGGTGTTCATGGGACCCGACTGTGCCAGAGGGGTATGACATCAAGGCACTATGGGTGCATGCCCAGGATCCCCATGCCGGCGGTCCCGTACGCCTCCACCGCCGTACGCCCGGACTGGGCCGATCTGCCTGCCGACCTGCGCACGGCGATCACCGCGCGGCTCGGCGCGCCGGTCACCTGGGCGACGACCGCCGGCGGCGGCTTCACCCGAGGCTTCGCCGCCGTGCTGGACACCGCCGACGGGCAGCGGGCCTTCGTCAAGGCGGCCTCGCTGAGCGGGCAGCGCCACCTGACCGACTGGTACGCCCGCGAGATGGCCGTCACCGCCGCCCTGCCCACCGCCGTGCCCGCCGCCCGGCCACAGTGGACGCTGACCGCCGCCGGGTACTACGTGATCTGCCTCGACGCGATCGAGGGCCGCATGCCCGGCCTGCCCTGGGAGCCGGCCGACCTGGACGCCGCCCTCGCCGCCTGGGCGGTCGCCGCCCAAGCGCTGCGCCAACCACCCGACGAACTCGTCGCCGTCGGGCTGCCCCGCTCTCCGAGATGATCCGCGCCGACCTGTCCTGGTGGCGGGAGATCGCCACCGGGCGGGAGACCATGCCGGCGGCGCCACCGTGGGTCGAGAAGCAGCTCGACGACCTGGTCGCGCTGGAGGCCGCCCTGCCCGAGTACACCCGGACCACCGCCGCCACCCACTGCGACCTGCGGCTGGACAACGTGCTCATCGACCCGGGCGGCGCCGCGTGGCTGTGCGACTGGAACTGGATCTGCGCCGGCCCGGCCTGGTTCGACACCGCGTCGCTGCTGGTCAGCGCGTACGCCAGCGGCCTGGACGCCGACGCCCTCTTCGCCGCCCACCCCACCACCCAGGACGCCCCCGCCGACGCGCTGGACGCCACCCTGGCCGCCCTGAGCGGCTACCTCCTCACCCGGCCCACCCACACGGGGGCCTCCCCCACCTGGCCGCCCACAACCGCTGGACCGCCGAAGCCACCCTGTCCTGGCTGGCCTCCCGCCACGGCTGGTGACCCCCTCTCTCCCCGCCTCTCCCGCCTCTCCCGCCTCTCCCCGGTGACCTCTCCCCGCCTCTCCCCGGTGATCAGGGAATGGCTCTGGCGTGTCGCGGCGCGTCAGGGGAGGAAGTCCCTGATCACCGGGATCTTGTGGGCGTTTTGGCCGCCTGCTGGCGGGCTGGTAGGCTGGCCCTTCGTGCGTGGTGACGCACCTACTCCGCAACCCTGAACTACAAGGACGAGGCTGTCGCGTGGCGAACATCAAGTCCCAGATCAAGCGCAACCGGCAGAACGAGAAGCGCCGGCTGCGTAACAAATCGGTCAAGTCGTCGCTGAAGACCGCCATCCGCAAGTTCAACGAGGCAAGCGAGGCGGGCGACGCCGCGGTCGCGACCACGCTCATGCGTGACGCCTCCCGCAAGCTGGACCAGGCCGTCAGCAAGGGCGTGATCCACAAGAACCAGGCCGCCAACCGCAAGTCGGCGATCGCCAAGCGGCTCCAGTCGCTGGCCGCCTGAGCGTTCCTGGTTGACTTCCGAGCACCGCCCTCACCCGGGGCGGTGCTCGATGCTTTCCCGAATCTCGATGCTTTCCCGAATCAGGTATACCTGCGGCTGGCCGACTGACGCGCCCGCTGGGTCGCGGCCTCGGCGTGGTCGGCCTCGGCCGGTCCGCTCGCCACGACGGCCCGCCCCACCACCGGCATGAACGCGCTCACCTCCTGGCGCAGCTTCGCCCGTTCGCGTTCGGGCGTCCGGGCCGCGGACCGGCTCACCGCGCCGGCCACCATGTCGTTGACCTTCACCATCAGGGCGACCGAGCCGGGCAGGATGAGCACCACCCACCAGCTCACCAGCTCGGCCAGCGCCAGCAGGAGGCCGAGCGCGAGCGCGCCCTCGAAGAAGACGAAGCAGAGCACGCCGCCCGGACTGAGGTGACGCAGCCTCAGCACCCGGGCGTACAGCGGGCGGTAGCGGGACAGCTCCGTGCTCATCGCCGCGCGCCCGCCCGCGCGGCCGCCACCGCGAAGATGGCGCGCTCCAGCGCGTACCCGCGGTCGTCGGAGCCGCCCTTGACCTCCGCGTTGCACACCGCCGCGGCACGCATCGCGTCGACCAGGCCCTCCGGGCTCCAGCCCCGGCCCTGGCGCTGCGCGCGCTCGATCTTCCAGGCCGGCATGCCCAGGCTGCTCGCGAGCTGATACGCGCTGCCCCGGCCCGCCGAAGCCACCCGCGCCACCGTACGCACGCCGTCCGCGATGGCGTCGGCGATCGGCACCGGGTCGACGCCGACGTGCAGCGCCCACCGCAACGCCTCCAGCGCCCCCGGCACGTCGCCCACCATCGCCGCGTCGGCGACCGTGAACCCGCTCACCTCGGCGCGCCCCCGGTAGTACCGGGCCACGGTTTCGGCGTCGATCCGCCCGCCGGTGTCGGCCACCAACTGCGAGCAGGCGGCCGCCAACTCCCGCAGGTCGTTGCCCACCGCGGCCAGCAGGGCCTCGGCGGCGTCGTCGGCACACCGGCCACCCAGGCGGCGTATCTCGTCGCGCACGAAGCTCACCCGCTCCCGGTGCCCCTTCAGCTTGGCGGCCGGGACCACGGTGGCGCCGGCGGCCCGCAAGCCGTCCGCGAACGCCTTGCCCTTCGCCGCGCCGGGGTGCGTCACCACGAGCGTGACGTCCGGGTCCGGGTGCTTCGCGTACGCCAGCAGCGCCGCGACGAGCTCCTTCTTCGCGTCCTGGCCGCTCCAGACGACGAGCAGCCGGCGCCCGCCGAACAGCGACGGGCTGACCATCTCGGCGACCTCGCCCGGACTGAGGGAGCCCGCCTCGTACTCCCGGACGTCGGCACCGGGATCGCTGGCGCGGGCGGCCTCGACAGCCTGGGCCACGGCTCTGGTGACCAGCAGCTCCTCGTCGCCGGAGACGAGCACGATAGAGGCGGGGGCCGCGGTCATCACTGAGCCATACTTGCACGGCCGCTCGTCGTCGTATCACGTTCGCTCACTCGTACGGGTTGCCGACAGATCACAGAACGCGAAAGCGGACATTTCCCCACGCCTTCTCGGGGCGGCCCTCGTGCTGCCACGGCCAGTCCCCGGTCGGTGCGCACCGCGGCCAGGTCACCGTCCACATCGGTACGCAGCACCCGGGCGCCACCGCGCGCCAGCCGCCCGAGGACGGCGGCGCTCGGGTGGCCGTACCCGTTGTCGACGCCGACCGAGACCAGCGCGACCGCCGGATCGACCGCGTCGAGAAACCCCGGATCCTGGTACGCCGATCCGTGGTGGGCCACCTTCAGCACGTCCACCCGCAGGCCGGCCGCGCCCACCCGCTCCAGCAGCGCCTGCTGCTCCTCGCCCTCCGCGTCGCCGGCCAGCAGCAGGCTGAAGCCGGCGGTGTGCACCCGCATGACGAGCGAGTTGTTGTTGGGGTCCGAACGGGTGCCGCGCAACGGATGCGGCGGGCCGACCACCTCGACGCGTACCGCGCCGAGCACGCGGGACCAGCCGGCGGTGGCCGCGGTGACCGGCACCCGGCGCGCCCCGGTGGACCTGGCGACCGCCGCCCGCCCGTACGCCGGCTCCGGCCAGTCGGGTGTCACCACCGCGTCCACGGACCGTCCACGCAGGACACCGTCGAGCCCGCCGACGTGATCGGCGTGGAAGTGGGTGAGCACAAGAAGGGACACCGCCCGTACGCCGAGGCGGCGCAGGCACCGATCCGCCGCGGCCGGCTCCGGACCGGCGTCGACGACCACCGCCCGGCCCGAACCGATCGGGATGACGACGGTGTCACCCTGCCCGACCGAGCACACCGCGACGAACCAGCCCGGCGGTGGCCAGCCGGCCGCGACCAGCCGCACCGGCAGCGCCCCGACCGTGACCGCCACGGCGACCACCGCCGCCAGCCGGCGCACCACCCGGCGGCGCGCCGCGACCAGGAACGCCACGGACACCGCGCCGAGCAGCAGCGCACCGACCACCCCGTCGGGCCACGGCAGGCTGCCGGAGGGGACGCGCGCGCCGTACCGGGCGACGGTCACCAGCCACCAGGCCGGCCATCCGCCCAGCCAGGCGGCGAACTCGGCACCCGCCGGCCAGAACGGGGACACCACCGCCGCGCCGACGCCGAGCAGCGTGGCGGGCGCGATCGCCGGCACGGCCAGCAGGTTCGCCGGAACGGCCACCAGGCTGACGGTCCCGGACAGCCCGGCCACGACCGGCGCGCAGGCGAACTGGGCGGCCGCCGGGATGGCCAGCGCCTCGGCGGCACCGGCCGGGACGCCGCGCTGGCGGAGGGCGTCTCGCCAGCGCGGCGCCAGCAACAGGAGCCCGCCCGTCGCCAGCACGGACAGGGCGAACCCGGCGTGGCCCGCCAACTCGGGGTCGAGCAGGACCAGCACGGTCACCGCCGCGCCCAGCGCCGGCACCGCAGCCCGCGGTCGCCCGGTGGCCAGCGCCACCAGCCCGATCGCGCCCATCGTCGCGGCGCGTACGACGCTGGGCGACGGGCGGGCCAGGATCACGAACCCGGCGAGTGCCACCGCGCACAGGCCGGCGCAGAGCCACGGGCCGGCGCGGGCCCAGCGCGCCGCCAGCAGGACCGCCCCGAGCACGATCGCGACGTTGGCACCGCTCACCGCGACCAGGTGAGTCATGCCGGTGGCCCGGAAGTCGTCGTCCACCGCCGGATCGAGCCGGCTGGTGTCGCCCACGACGAGCCCCGGCAGCAGGCCGCCGGGCTCATCGGGCAGCGGTGCGCAGGCCCGTTGCAGCCCCGCCCGGAGCACCCCGGCGGCCCGCTGCGGCCAGGACGGCTCGCCGTGCGGGACCGGTGCTCCGGTGGCCGAGAGCACGCCGGCGCGCAGGTCGCCGCCCCGGGCAGGTGCGAGCCGGCCGGACGCGGTCAGCCGCTGCCCGGGCAGGAGCGCGCGCCACCCCGGATCTGCGGCGAGCACCAGGATCCGCGTGTCCACCCTCAGCCGTACGCCGTCGGCGGCTCGCACCTCGCGCAGCGCCGCCGCCACCAGGTACGTCGGCGGGCGCCCCGCGGTGGAGCCGACCGCCCGCGGATCGTCGCGTACGACCAGGTCGGCGTCGACGCGGGCCCGCTCCCGGACGAGCGACGCGAGCGGCTCGGCGTCCCGGGCCACCAACCGCGCGGCCGTGGCGGCACTACCGCACACCACGCCGAGGAGCACCCCGGCCGCGACCCACCCGTACGGCACGGTGCGCCGCGCCATGACCCTGGCCACCACCACGGTCCCCAATGCGGCGACGGCGGCCACCACGATCGCCGTACGCGCCGAGGTGTGCAGGGCGGCGAGGGCGGACAGCCAGGTCGCCAAGGCGAGCCCGGCGAGACGCAGGTCGGGCGGCTTCACACCGTCACCAGCTCTTTGAGCTGCTCGTACCGGGCGTCACCGATCCCGTCGACCTGGCGCAGGTCACTCACCGACCGGAAGCCGCCGTGCCGCTCCCGATGGTCGAGGATGCGCTGGGCGAGCACCGGGCCGACGCCCGGCAGCGCGTCGAGCTGCGCCAGCGTGGCCGTATTGAGGTTGACCTTGCCGCCGCTGGCCACGCCGCCGTCCTGGCCACCGCCGCCAGCGTCGGGTGCGGCGGTCACCCCGACCAGGATCAGCTCGCCGTCGACCACCTTGCGGGCCAGGTTGAGCAGGGACACGTCGGTGCCCGGCAAGGCGCCCCCGGCCGCGGCCAGCGCATCGGCGACCCGGGCGCCGGCCGGAAGCCGTACGAGCCCGGGACGGCGCACCTTGCCGGCCACGGCGACCACGACCTCGCCGCCGCTCGGCGGTGCGGTCATGGTGTCTCCGGTGCCGCCGTCGACGGTGCTGGCCGCCTGGGCCGGCTCCGCGGTGACCGGCTCGGCATGCGGTCGGGAACGCCACGCGAAGAACCCGGCGACGAGCACCACCACCGCGGCGAGCCCAGCCAACGCCTTGACCCCGCGCCGACCCGGGTCGAACGCCGACGCGCCTCCAGCTCGGCTCGGCCGCTGGGCCGCGTCGCCACCGTCAACCCGCGCGGCCGGCTCAGCGACGCGGACCCGTCGATGCTGCGGGCCCGCTCTCGTCTCACCCCGCGGTAGGGCCGTCCGATGGACGGTCCCCTGCGGCGCACCCGACCGCGTCGGGTGCGGAACCACCGGCGGTGGCGTGCCGGGCTGCGCGGCGGGCATCGCCGGCCGTGCAGCCGTCTGCCGGCCGTGCAGCCGCAGCAACCGCTGCCGCACCACCATCTCCTCGTCGCTGGACGCTTCGCGCACGCCGCGACGCTAGGCCGGCGACACCGTCCGCCGCAGTGCCAACCTCGGCGCCTGTGGATAACCGAGGCCCCTGTGGAAAAAGCCCTGATCAAGCTCCACTGTGCTATGCAGATCCACTCCGCCACGCCCTGTCGCGGCGCCGGCTGGTCGCTTGCTCGCAGCGGACTCGCTGGGGCGACCGAATCGACGCCAGTCCGCAGGTACCTGTTGTGCGTCGCGCCGTGAGTGGGGCGCCCCTGTTGGGCGCTCAGCCGTGAGCAGGGCGCCCCTACTCCCGCCACGGCGTGCATGGGGGCGCCCCACTCACGGCGCAACACCCAATGGCGGCGCCCCACTGGGGCCCCGCCCAACCCAACCCAGCCCGACACCGCCCAGCCCAGCCCCACGCCCGCCGATCAAGGAAAAGCCCGTCGATCAAGGGCAAACGGTCGTGGATCGGAGATCAAAGCACGACCATTTGCCCTTGATCGACGCAACGAGAGAGCGCGCGCAACGAGAGAGCGCGCGCAACGAGAGGGGCGCGCGAGAGGGGACGGGGAGAGGGCGCGACGAAGGGGCTAGGGGTGGCGGTGGATGACTATGCCTAGGAGGCCGGGGCCTACGTGGGCGGCTACGACGGCGCCTACCTCGGTGACGTAGCGGGCCTTCAGGCGGTCGCCCAGCCGTGCGGCCAGCGTGTCGGCCAGCACCGCGGCCCGCTCACCCGCCCCCAGGTGGTGCACCGCCGCGTCCACATCGGACTCCCCGGCCGCCTCGACGGCCAGGTCGACCAGGCGGGCGAGACCTCGGCTGGCGGTGCGCACCTTGTCGCGTACCACGATCGCGCCGTCGGCGACGTGCAGGATGGGCTTGACGGACAGGGCGGTGCCGAGCAGGGCGGAGGCGGCCCCGATCCGGCCGCCCCGGCGGAGGAACTCGAGCGTGTCGACGTACAGCAGCGTGGTGGTGCGGGCGATCGCGGCGCGGGCGGCGGCGCGTACTCCGGCCAGGTCGGCACCGGCCGCGGCGGCCGCGGCGGCCGCGAGCGCCGGGAAGCCGAGGCCCATGCCCGCCGATCGGGCGTCGACGACCGCGACCCGCTCGCCCACCTCGGCCGCGGCGAGCGCCGCGGACTCGACGGTGCCGGACAGGTCGGCGGACAGGTGGATCGACACGACGCCGGGCGCGCCGGCGTCGAGCAGCCGGCGGTACGCGGACACGAACTGCTCCGGCGCGGGCCGGGACGTGGTCACGCTGACCCGGCGCGCGCTCAGCGCCCGAGCGACCTCGGTGGGCGTGACGTCCACCCCGTCCAGGCCCTCGACGCCGTTGATCACGACGGTGAGCGGGACGACGGTGACGTCGTGCCCGGTGGGGAGGTACGCGGTGGAATCGGTGACGACCGCGACAGGCATGCCGGCACCGTAGCCGATCAACCCGGGAACGGTCCTCAGCCGGACAGCACCTCGCTGACCACGAACGGCGTGCCCTGCTGGCAGGTCGTCATCATGCCCTGCTCCACCCGCCCTCGAACGGTGACCGTGGCCCCCACCGCGAACGAGTCGCGGTTGATCCCGGGCCCGGGCAGCAGGAGGTAGTTGTTGAGCAGCCGGCAGCCGGACTCGACGCCCTCGGCGACCTGGCCGGTGAGCGTCATCTCGGCGCCCGGGCTGGGCTTGCCGGTCGCGCGGCCGAACGGCTTGCCTGAGGAGGTCGGTGAAGGCACTGGCAGATCCTCCGGGGGCGACGAAGGCGACGACGACGCGGAGGGCAGGGAGGAAGGTGACTGTCCATCGGTGCCCGCACAACCACTGAGCAAGGTGGCCGCCAAGGCGACGGCGAGGACGGTGGCGCGACGCGTACCCATATGTGATCCGACGCTACCGCACGCGCGGCGGTTCCGCTCAGACGGGAGATGGCGTGGGGCGCTGGGGCGACGCGCCCGAGTTGTGCGCGCGCAGCCACCAGCCGCGGACCTGGTCGTGGCCGAGGTCGGTCCAGTGGCAGTTCTGCAGCGGCCCCAGGGTGCGCATCACCGAGGCCGGCCAGCCCAGCAGGAAGCCGCAGCCCTGCCGCGCCGCGCCGCCGTGGGTGGCGACGACGACGGTGCCGCCGGGCACCGAGTCGGCCGCCTCTCCGAGCGCCTGACCGACGCGTTTGCCGAGGTCGTCGAGGGTCTCCACGTCGCAGCCGAGGGGCTGCTCGCCGGCCCGCCAGCGGGTGTACTGCTCCGGGAAGTGCGCCGCAACCTCGGTGATCGTGAGCCCCTGCCACTGCCCGTACGACCGTTCGCGCAGGCGCGGGTCGGTGCGCACCGGCAGGCCGGTGAGCCCGGCGAGCGCGGCGGCGGTGTCGGCCGCGCGCCGCAGGTCGCTGGCGACGATGGCGTCGGGGTGCAGCGCGGCGATCAGCGGTGCCGCGGCGGCCGCCTGCTCCCGCCCGAGGTCGTTGAGGGCGGTGTCGGTCTGTCCCTGGACCCGATCGGAGGCGTTCCAATCGGTGTTGCCGTGGCGCCAGACGATCAGACGGGTCATTCCGCTTCGACCAGGGCGCGATCCACGAACGGGATCGTCGGGCAGTCCTTCCACAGCCGGTCGAGGGCGTAGAACTCCCGCTCCTCCGTGTGCTGCACGTGCACGACCACGTCGATGTAGTCCAGCAGGACCCACCGGCCGGCCCGCTCACCCTCGCGGCGCGCTGGCTTGGCCTTTTCCGGCAGGCCGACCAGCGCCTCCTCGATCGCGTCGACGATCGCCTGCACCTGGCGCTCGTTGGGCGCCGAGGCGAGCACGAAGGCGTCGGTGATGACCATCTGGTCAGCCACGTCGATGATGAGGATGTCGTGCGCCTTCTTGTCGGCGGCGGCCTGGGCGGCGCTGAGCGCCAGCTCGCGGGCGCGCTCGGATGCAGTCACCCGACAAGCCTCTCACATGGCCCGCGTTGGCGCGTGCGAGTAAACCGGACAAACTACCGATAAAGCCGACGCTTGGCGATGTACTGCACCACACCGTCGGGCACGAGGTACCAGACCGGCTTGCCGGCGGCGACCCGTTCGCGGCACTCGGTCGACGAGATCGCCATGGCCGGCACCTGCACGAGACTCACCGCGTCGGCCGGCAAATGCGCGTTGGACAGCGCGAACCCGGGCCGGGTCACCCCGATGAAGTGCGCCATCTCGAACATCTGGTCGGTGTCCTTCCAGGACAGCATCTTCTGCAGCGCGTCCGCGCCGGTGATGAAGAAGAGCTGCGCCTTCGGGCCGTACTCGGCGCGCAGGTCGCGCAGCGTGTCCACGGTGTAGGTGGGCCCGTCCCGGTCGATGTCGACGCGGCTGACGTGAAACTGCGGGTTCGAGGCGGTCGCGATGACCGTCATCAGGTACCGGTCTTCGGGCGGGCTGACCGTGACGCCGCCCTTCTGCCACGGCTCGCCGGTCGGGACGAAGACCACCTCGTCCAGCGCGAACCGGTCGGCCACCTCGCTGGCCGCCACCAGGTGGCCGTGGTGGATCGGGTCGAAAGTGCCACCCATGATGCCGATCCGGCGCGAATCATCCGCCATTGCCGAATCCTAGATCGTTTGCTGCCGGGTCCGGGCGGCAAGGGCCCGGCGCAGGTCGTCGTCCGAGTCCACCACCACCCGGCGCAGTCCGGGCCCGAGGTCGTCGCGGGCCAGCAGCGCCGCGGCCATTTCCCGGGTGGAGGCCGCCACGGCGTAGCGGGGATAGGCCACCGCCGCGATCCGGTCGGCAACCCAAGGGGTACGCAGCCGCGCGGCAGCCGGCATTTCGGCGAAGTAGCGCTCCACATAGGACTCGGTCAGGACCGCCTGATCCGGTTGCCAGAAGCCCTCGGCGCACGCCTCGACGAGCCGGCCCGCCAGCGTGGTGTCGGCGGTGAGGACGCGCCAGGCCCGCTCCTTGGCCACCGGATCCGGCCGCGCGGCGCGGCACCTGGCCGCCCACTGCTCGCCGGTCGCGCTGCGGTCCGCCGCCAGTTCCGCCTCGATCTCGTCCGCGCCGGCCGCGCCGAGCACGGCCAGCCGGTGGTAAAGCTCCCAGCGCAGGTCGGCGTCGACCTTCAGCCCATCGGGTACGTCGACGCCGGTCAGCCAGCCGCGAAAGCGCGCCGCGTCGGTGCCGGCGGCGACCAGCCCGCGTACGGCGGCGAGCTGGTGCGACCCGCCCGGCAGCGCACCGGCCAGGAGCCGTTCGCACGCCTGGGCGACCCGCCGAAGCGCCAACTCCCGCTGGGCGCCGGTGAGGTAGCGGCGCACCAGGTCGGTGCTCATCCGCAGCACATCTTCGATCACGACCAGCTCGGTCTCGGCGGGCAGGGCGGCGTCGACGAGTGCGACGAGGTCGGCCACCGGCCGGTCGCCGTCGCGTACGGCGTCCACAGTGGATGCCCACACCAGCGCGCGGGCCAGTGGGTCGCCGATCCGCGCCACGGCATCGGCCGACCCGTAGTCCAGGCGCACCTTGGCGTACGTCAGGTCGCCGTCGTTGACCAGCAACAGGTCCCCGGCCAGGTCCGGCACCCTCGTCCGTCCACCCTGGATGTCCACCTCCACGCGGCGGGTGAGCACGCCACCGTCGTACACGCCGATGCCGATCCGGTGTGGGCGCGGCGGCTCCCCCGTCTGGACGATGTGGACGGTGTCGCCGACCTCGGCGCGCAACGTGTTGGCCCCCGACCGGCGCAGCCACGCGTCGGCCCAGCCGGCCAGGTCCCGCCCGCTCGCCTCGGACAGCGCGCCCAGCAGGTCCGCCAGCGTGGCGTTGCCGAAGCGGTGCGCCGCGAAGTGCGCCCGCAACCCGGCCAGGAACGGCTCGTCCCCCAACCACGCGACGAGCTGGCGCAGCACCGACGCGCCCTTGGCGTACGAGATGCCGTCGAAGTTGAGCAACGCCAGCGCGGCGTCGGCGACCTCGTCCGGGGCGACCGGGTGCGTGGACGGCCGCTGGTCGGCGATGTAGCCCCACGCCTTGCGGCGCATCGCGAACGTGGTCCACGCCTGCCGGAAACGGGTGGCCTCGGCGGTCACCCGTACGCCCAGATACTCGGCGAACGACTCGTTCAGCCACAGGTCGTCCCACCAGCGCATGGTGACCAGGTCGCCGAACCACATGTGGGCCATCTCATGCGCGATCGTGGTCGCCCGCAGCTGCCGCTGGCTGTCGGTGACGACCGACCGGAAGAGATACTCGTCGCGAAACGTCACCAGGCCGGGATTCTCCATCGCGCCGGCGTTGAACTCCGGCACGAACGCCTGGTCGTACTTGCCGAACGCGTACCGCACGCCGAAGAGCTCATGGAAGCGGTCCAGGCACTGCCGGGTCACCGTGAAGATCTCGTCGGCGTCCTTGTCCAGCTCGACGGCCAGCGAACGCCGGGCGTAGAGCCCCAGCGGGACGTCGTCGTGCACCTCGTGGCGGGCGTGGTACGGCCCCGCGATCAGCGAGACGAAGTACGTGGCGAGCGGCTCGGTGGTGGCGAACGTGTGCCGCCCGCCCGCGCTCGCCGCGTGCGCACCGTTGGCGGCGACCAGCCAACCGGCCGGCGCCGTCACCGTCAGAGTGACGGGCGCCTTCAGGTCCGGCTGGTCGAAGCAGGCGAACACGCGCGGCGCGGCGTCCAGAAACGACACCGCGTACAGGTAGACCTCGCCGTCGGCGGGATCCACGAAGCGGTGCAGCCCTTCCCCCGTGTTGGAATACGCCATCTCCGCCTCGACGACGAGCTCGTTGCGCTCCCGCAGCGCCGGCAGCGGCAGCCGGTCGCCGTCCAGCGTGGCCACGTCGAGCGGTACGCCGTTGAGCCGGGCCGCCACCAACCGTGCCGGCTTGACGTCGACGAACGTGCTCGCGCCCGCCCGGCCCGCGTGAAACCGAACCACGGACGTCGACCGGAACCACCCACCGTCGCCCGTCACGTCCAGTTCCACGTCATACGAGTCGACGGTGAGCAGGCCGGCCCGCTCGACCGCCTCGACACGGGTCAGGCTATGCATCCGCCCATGGTGCCCGATCGGCGGCGGTATACCCTCTCGGTGTCTGATTCATCCTGTGAAGGAGCGGCGTGATGGCCCAGCACCCCAAGGGCGACTTTGACCTGTCCCGGGCGGTGTGGCAGCGGGCCAAGGAGGACGACTCGGGGAGCGCCGTCGAGGTCGCCTTCGTCGACGAGCTGATCGGACTGCGCAACTCCGGCGAGCCCGACGGCCCGGTGCTCGTGTTCACCAAGGACGAGTGGGACGCCTTCGTCGGCGGCGCCCAAGACGGCGAATTCGACGTCGAATAACCGCTCTCTGGGGCAGTTAGCCGTCCAGGAGGGCGTGGATGGCGTCGGGGTGGGACAGGCGGGGCATCAGCCGGCGTAGTTGGAGCGCCAGGTTGATCGCGACCAGCACCGGCTCGTCGTCGGGCAGCTCGTAGCCCATCCGGCGGCGCAGCCACAGGCCCACCTCGGCCCAGCTGTAGAACGACGTGTCGCAGCCCGGGTTGAGCGGCGGCGGAAACCCGCCCGGCCCCTGCCGCCCGACGGACCACAGCCGTACGATCTCGCGGGATCGCCCGATCCGGCTCGCGATGTCGGCCAGCGTCACCCAGTCACCCGTGACGATCCGGAGCGGCCGCAGCCCGGCGGCCTCCAGGTCGTGCACCGCCGACATGGCCGCGTCGGCAAGGTGTGGCGCGGGCCGGCGCACGGCCACGGATCCGATGCCCTCGCGCAGACCGTCGTCGACCGCCAGGTCTTCGTACGCCCGGAGGGCCGCCGCGGACGGCACGTCGGCCAGGACCACCACAAGCTGCTGAATCCACACGCCACCAGCGAAGCCCACCCGCGCCCCGCCAGGAGGAGCCAGCACCAGGGGCCAGCCCTGGCCCCCGCCATCATCGACGGCCGACCGTCAGAGGGCGTCGTCCAGGAGGATCTCGCGCTGGTCGGTGGGGGTCATCAGGTAGATGCCGAGCAGCCGGACGCCCATCTTGGCGCACACCTCGTACGCGCTGTGGAACCAGACCCGGTCGACGTCTTGGACGGCGCTCGACCCGGGCCTGGTCAGCGCGACAAGGAGCGCGCCGTGCGGCTCGCTGGCGATGAGGGCACCGGCGAACACGGAGATCGTGTGCGCGCAGTCCGCCGGATCGGACCGGGGCGGCAGGTCGTCGACCGGGCAGTGCAGGCGGACGCGGTTGTCCGCGTCGCACAGCACGAACCGCACGCCGCGACGACCGCGGTCGGCTCGGGCGATGGACTCGGACAGATGGGCCTCGATGGCCTCCGGGCTGTCCAGGACGGGCGGCTCGCTCATGGATGTCCATCGTTTCACCGCCAGCGCCTGCGCGCCGCCCCTCCGCGGTGAAAACTAAGACAGATGAAGACCGACCGACAGCACAGTCCTTGGCTCGTACTCGCCACCCTCTGCCTCGGCTTCTTCATGATCCTGCTGGACACCACGATCGTGAACATCGCGATCCCGGACATGAGTGCCGACCTCAACGCGTCCCTCGACCAGATCCTGTGGATCGTCAACGCGTACGTCCTGGTGTACGCCGTACTCCTGATCACGGCCGGACGCCTCGGCGACCTGTACGGCCCCAAGCAGCTGTTCATCGTCGGCCTGGTGGTGTTCACGCTGGCCTCGGCGGCGTGCGGCTTCGCCACCAGCCCGAGCCAGCTCATCGCGGGCCGGATCGTGCAGGGCGTCGGCGGGGCGCTGCTGACCCCGCAGACGCTCTCGATGATCACCGTGATCTTCCCGGCGGAAAAACGCGGGGCCGCGTTCGGCGTCTGGGGCGCGGTGGCCGGAGTGGCCACGGTCACCGGCCCGACGCTGGGCGGCTACCTGGTCACCGACTGGGGCTGGGAGTGGATCTTCTTCGTCAACGTGCCGGTCGGTGCCGTCACGATCGCGCTCGCCGTGGCCGTGATGCCCAACCTGAGGCTCAACCGAGAGCACCGCCTGGACTGGCCCGGCACGTTCCTCGCGAGCACCGGCCTCTTCCTCGTCACGTACGGCCTGATCGAGGGCGAGTCGCACCACTGGGGCAAGGTGTGGGGGCCGGTCACGATCCCGATGGTCATCGGCGCCGGCGTGCTCATCCTGGCCGCGTTCTTCGCGCAGCAGTACGCCGCCCGCGCCCGGGAGCCGCTCGTCCCGTTCTCGATCTTCTCGGACCGCAACTTCTCGCTGATGAACTGGGTGGTCGGCGCGATCGCGTTCGGCATGTTCGGGCTCTTCCTGCCGCTGGTGCTCTTCCTCCAGTCGGTGATCGGGCTGAGCGCGCTGCAGGCCGGCCTGGCGCTCGCCCCGATGTCGCTGGTCACGATGTGTATCGCGCCGTTCGCCGGGCGGGCCGCGGACCGGATCGGCGGCAAGTGGATCCTGTTCACCGGGCTGAGCCTGTGGTCGGTCGGCATGGGGCTGGTGGTCTGGCTCGCCCGGGGCGACGCGGGCCAGTGGACGCTGCTGCCCGGCCTTCTGGTCGCCGGCACCGGGCTGGGCATGACGTTCGCGCCGTTGCAGACGATCGCGATGCGCAACATCGCGCCGCGCATGGCCGGCGCCGCGTCCGGCCTGATCAACACCAGCCGGCAGCTCGGCGGGGTGATCGGGCTGGCCGCGGTGGGCGCATTGCTACAGGCACAACTCGCCAGCCAGCTCCGCGAGTCGGCGCAGGCCAACGCGCAGTCGGTGCCGCCGGAGTTCCGCAGCCAGTTCGTGGCCGGGTTCAGCGATGCCAGCACGGGCAGCCTGCACGTCGGCGCCGGTCAGTCCGGGGTGCCCCTGCCACCCGGCGTCCCCGAGCAGGCCCGGCAGGCGATCACGGCGGCCGCCGAGCGGACGTTCCACGACGGGTTCACCGACGCCATGCGCGCGACGCTGATCCTGCCGCTGGTGCTGCTGGCCGCCGCCGCGCTCTCGTGCCTGTTCATCCGCCAGGACGCCCACGACCGGGCACCGGCCGCGGAGGAAACGGCGGCTCCGGTGGCTTAGGCCGCCACCAGGATGTGCTTCTCGTAGCGGACCCGGCCCGGCCCGTCGGGACGCTCGACGTACCCCGCCGAACGGGACAGCGCCACCGCGGCGGACTGGTCCGCGCCCATCTCCATCCGCAGCACCGTGTGCCCCGCGCCGAGCGCCATCTCCTCCAGGGCGGCCAGCAACTGCCGGGCGATCCCCCGGCCGCGGAACGCCGGACGCACGTACACCCGCGTGATCTCGCCCGTCTGCGCGTCGAGCGCCCGCAGTCCCCCGCAGGCGATCGCCCGACCGTCCACCACCCCCACGAGGTACTGGACGTCCTCCGGCTCCGGCTGCTGCGCGGCGATCAGGGTGGCCAGTTCGGGATCGGTGGTGGGTCGGGCTTGGATCAACACAGCCCAAAGTTAACCAGACGCGATTTACGGTTGGTTTCGCCCACGTGGACCGGATACGGACACTACTCGTCGTCGGCGTCGTCCGAGGACTCGATCTGGGGCCGGCGGGCATTGCGCGCCGCCAGCCGCTCCGCCGCCGTGGTCCGGTCCGACTGCTCCTCCAGCCGCGTGTCAGAGCCGCGCGGGCCGCTGACGTACTCGCCAACCGTCGGGTGCCAGTCGAACTCGCGGGCGCCGATCCGGACCGGGTCGCCGGGCGCGGCGCCGGCCTTGGCGAGCGCCTCCTCCACCCCGAGCCGCTCCAGCCGGTCGGCCAGGAAGCCGATCGCCTCGTCGTTGTCGAAGTTGGTCTGGCGAACCCAGCGCTCCGGCCGCAGCCCGCGGACGACGTACACGCCGTCCTCCTCGGTCACCGTGAAGCCGGCGTCGTCGACCGCCGTCGGGCGGATGACGATGCGGGTCGGCTCCTGGATCGGGGCGAGGTCGCGGGCCTGCTGGACCATTTCCGCCAGCGCGAACGTGAGCTCCCGCAGGCCCTCGCGGGTCGCCGTGCTGACCTCGAAGACGCGCAGCCCGCGGGCCTCGATGTCGGAGCGGGTGATCTCGGCGAGGTCGCGCGCGTCCGGCACGTCGACCTTGTTGAGCACCACCATGCGCGGCCGGTCGGCCAGGCCGCCGTACTCGGCCAGCTCCGCCTCGATGGCGTCGATGTCGCTGATCGGGTCGCGGCCCGGGTCGAGCGTCGCGGCGTCGACGACGTGGACGAGGACCGCGCAGCGCTCGATGTGCCGCAGGAACTCCAGCCCCAGGCCCTTGCCCGAGGCGGCGCCGGGGATGAGCCCCGGCACGTCGGCGATCGTGAACGTGTGGTCGTCGACCCGGACGACGCCCAGGTTGGGCACCAGCGTGGTGAACGGGTAGTCGGCGATCTTCGGCTTGGCCGCGGACAGCACCGAGATCAGCGACGACTTGCCCGCCGACGGAAAGCCGACCAGCCCGACGTCGGCGACGCTCTTCAGCTCCAGGACCACCTCGAGCCGGTCACCGGGCTCGCCCAGCTCGGCGAAGCCGGGCGCCTTGCGCTTCGAGCTGGCGAGGGCGGCGTTTCCGCGCCCACCGCGCCCACCGCGGGCGATCTCCAGCAGGGTGCCGGCGCCCACCAGGTCGGCGATCGGCTCGCCGGCCAGCGTCTGCACCACGGTCCCGTCGGGGACCTTGAGCACCAGGTCGGCACCCTTGGCTCCGTCCCGGTTGGAGCCCTGGCCGCCCTTGCCGTTCTCGGCCTTGATGTGCGGCCGGAAGTGGAAGTCCAGCAGCGTGGTTACCTGCGCGTCGACGACCAGCGAGACGCTGCCGCCGTGCCCGCCGTCGCCGCCGTCCGGCCCGCCGAACGGTTTGAACTTCTCCCGGTGGATGGAGACGCAGCCGTGCCCACCGTCACCCGCCTGGAGGTGCAGTGTGACCCGGTCGACAAAGGTCGCCACGTCGCTATCCTTCCCACACAAAGAAACCCACACAAAGAGAAACGGGCCGGGACCCCCAGGTCCTCGGCCCGCTTCAGTACGTCTTACTGCGCCGCCGGCACGATGTTGACGACCTTGCGGCCGCGCTTGGTGCCGAACTGGACCGAACCCGCGGCCAGGGCGAAGAGCGTGTCGTCGCCGCCGCGGCCAACCAGGTCGCCGGGGTGGAACTTGGTGCCCCGCTGGCGGATGAGGATCTCGCCGGCGCTGACGACCTGCCCGCCGAACCGCTTCACGCCGAGGCGCTTAGCCTCGGAGTCGCGGCCGTTCCGCGAGCTGGATGCACCCTTTTTGTGAGCCATTCTCGGTCGCCTACTTCCCGGTGGAGATGCCGGTCACCTTCACCTGCGTCAGCGGCTGGCGGTGCCCCTGGCGCTTGTGGTAACCGGTCTTGTTCTTGAACTTGTGGATCCGGATCTTGGGGCCCTTGGTGTGCGCGGCGATCTCGCCGGACACCGCGACCTTGGCCAGCTTGGCCGTATCGGTGATCAGGTCATCACCGTCGACGAGGAGCACCGCGGGGAGGGTCACCGCATCGCCGGGCTCGCCGACGAGCTTCTCGACCTCGATCACGTCGCCCTCGGCGACCTTGTACTGCTTGCCGCCGGTCTTGACGATCGCGTACATCGGACGCGGACTCCCTGTCGTTGAGTGACTGTCGTTGAGTGGGCACACTAACCGAACGCATCGAAAATGCGCCGCAGGCAAGAGTACGTGAACGCACCCCGAAACACCAATTCGAGCGCTAGGCCGTGCACAGGGCGTCCAAGCGCTGCTGGAGCTGGTCGAGCTTGGCGTCGTCGACGCTGTCGATGTCGGCCCGCATGGTGTCCACCTCGGCCCCGATCTCGGCCAGCACCTGCTTGAGCCGAGGGTCGGTGGCCTTGGCGGACTGCTCCTTCACCGCGGCCGCCCAGGACCTCAGGGCCGCCTCGGCCTTGCCCTTGGCCTCCTCGGCGGCAGCGGTGTCGCCCTTGCCGGACGCCGTGAGCATGGCGCCCAGCTCCGTGATGAACGTGGTCACCGCCTGCCCACCCGCGTTCTGCGCGGCCGCACAGACCTCCTGGGCGTTCCCCGTCGCCGGCGCGGTGGCTCCCGCCGAAGCGGGCGCGGAAGCCGAGGCCGCCCCCGACGCGGCAGACGCCGTCGTAGCACCCGGCGCCGGCGTGGCCGCCGGGGCGTCCGACGAGCCGGTGCACCCCGCACCCAGCGCCAGCACGGCCACCCCCAGGCAGAGCAGTCGTCGCACGAAGACCCCGCTAGGGGCGGGTGCGGCGGCGGGTGCCGCCACGGCGGGTGCGGCGGCGGGCGGCGGGTTCGTCCTCGTCTGCGGCGTCCGGGTCGTCGGGGCCGGCCAGGCGCACGGGCTCGGCGGGGTCTTCCACCTCGTCGGGCTCGTCCAGCGCCGGGGTTTCGTAGCGGGACAGGTCGTACCCCATCGTGTCGTCAGGGTCGTCCTCGCCGGCAGCGGGCTCGATGACCGGCGACACGGCCGCGTCACCGCCCCGGCGCCCCCGGCGGCGGGGCGAGACCACACCCGACGGCGCCTCGGGCTTCGAGGCGGCCGCCACGGCCTTCACGCCCGCGGAGCCGCCCGAGCCGGCGGCGGTGGAGGCGCCCGAGCCCGGCGCGGTCCCCCGGACCGGCACCGGCTCGGTGTGGATGATCAGACCCCGGCCCTTGCAGTGCTCGCACGTCTCGCTGAACGCCTCCAGCAGGCCGGCGCCGATCCGCTTCCGGGTCATCTGCACGAGGCCCAGCGAGGTGATCTCGGTGACCTGGTGCTTGGTGCGGTCCCGGCCGAGGCACTCGGTCAGCCGGCGCAGCACCAGCTCCCGGTTCGACTCCAGCACCATGTCGATGAAGTCGATCACCACGATGCCGCCGAGGTCGCGCAGCCGCAGCTGGCGCACGATCTCCTCGGCCGCTTCGAGGTTGTTGCGGGTCACGGTCTCTTCGAGGTTGCCGCCCGCGCCGGTGTACTTGCCGGTGTTGACGTCGATCACGGTCATCGCCTCGGTGCGGTCGATGACCAGGTGGCCGCCGGAGGGCAGGAAGACCTTCCGGTCCAGGCCCTTGAGGATCTGCTCGTCGATCCGCTTCTCGGCGAAGACGTCCACCGCGCCGGCGTGCCGCCGCAGCCGGGCGACCAGGTCCGGCGAGACGTGCTGCAGGTACGACTCGACCATGTCGTACGCGCCGTCGCCCTGCACCACCAGCTCGCGGAAGTCCTCGTTGAACAGGTCGCGCACGACCCGGATCACCAGGTCGGGCTCCTCGTACAGCAGCGCGGGCGCGCCGCCCTCCGCGGCCCGGGCCTGGATGTCCTCCCACTGCGCCTGCAGCCGCTTGACGTCGCGGGCCAGCTCGTCCTCGCTGGCGCCCTCGGCCGCCGTACGCACGATCACGCCCGCGCCGTCCGGCACCATCTTCTTGAGCACGTCACGCAGCCGCTTGCGCTCGTTGTCCGGCAGCTTGCGGCTGATCCCGGACGCGTTGCCGTGCGGGACGTACACCAGGTGCCGGCCGGACAGCGCGATGTGGCTGGTCAGCCGGGCGCCCTTGTGGCCGATCGGGTCCTTGGTCACCTGGACGAGCACCGAGTCGCCGGACTTGAGCGCCTGCTCGATCGAGCGCGCCCGCCCTTCCAGGCCGGTGGCGTCCCAGTTCACCTCGCCGGCGTACAGCACGGCGTTGCGCCCGCGCCCCACGTCGACGAACGCCGCCTCCATGCTGGGCAGCACGTTCTGCACCTTGCCGAGGTAGACGTTGCCGGCCATGGTGCCCGCCGAGGCGCGCGTGACGTAGTGCTCGACCAGCACCCCGTCCTCGAGCACCGCGATCTGGGTGCGGTCGCCGCGCTGGCGTACCACCATGACCCGGTCGACGGCCTCGCGCCGCGCCAGGAACTCCGACTCGCTCAGGATCGGCGGCCGCGTGCGGCGCTGCTCGCGCCCGTCGCGCCGGCGCTGCCGCTTGGCCTCCAGGCGGGTCGAGCCGGACACGCCCTGCACCTCGTCCGCGCCGCGGCGCGGCTCGCGGATCTTGACGACCGTGGGCACGCCGTCGTCGGCCCCGGACTCGACGTCGCTCGCGCCCCTGCGCCGGCGGCGCCTGCGGCGCCGGGTCAGCGCCTCGCCGTCCTCGTCCTCTTCCTCCTCGTCGGCCGCCTCGGCGACCTCTTCCTCTTCGGCCTCGTCGTCCGCGGGCCCACGACCCCGACCGCGGCCGCGACGGCCGCGACGGCGCCGCCGGCGGCCGGCCGGCGAGTCGTCGTCCTCGTCGTCTTCGTCGTCCTCGACGTCCGCCGCGCTGCTCTCCTCGGCGACCTCCGGCTCGACTTCCGCCACTTCCGGGGTACGCCGTGCGCGTCGCCGCCGGCGAGAGGGCTCGGCCGGTTCGGGGCTTTCGTCCGGGGTGACCGCCTCGGGGGCGGCGGCCGTCGCCGCCACCGGTGCCTCGGCCTCTTCCGTGCGCCCCCGGCGGGCGGTACGGACGGGCGGCTTCTCTTCCGCCTCGGGCGCCATGAAGAGCACGGACGGGGCAACGGCTGCCGGCGGTCGCTCCGCTCGCGCGGGCTGCGCGGCCTCGGCGGTGCCGTCTTCGCTCACCGGTCCGGACGGCGCCGGCCCGGTAGCCAGGGTGGCCCGGCGCCGGCGGGTGGCCGGAGCGGGCTCCTCGGCGACCCCGACGGGCTCCTGGACCGGTGGCTCCTCGGCGGGAGCGGCGGCCTTCTTGCGCCTGGTTCGGGTGGTTTTCGCCGGGGCGGCCGCCTCGACCTCCGCACCCGACTCGTCCGCCACTACGGCCTTGCGCCGTCGGCGGGTCGGGGTGGTGACCTCCGCGCCGGGCTCTGCCGACTCGACCGGTTCGACCGCTTTGCGCCTGGTACGGGCGCGCTTGACAGGGGTGGTGCTTTCGGCGGTATCGCCGGCCGGTTCGGAACCGGTCCGGTCACCGCCCTCTGGCTCGTTGTCGAGCATGGGCGTTCTCCAGTTCTGGCGGCCCCGGGCGCGGGTGAGCGCTGCCACGCAGGGTCGCCGCAAGGTGTTTCCGGAGGCGCACCCGGGAGGGCGGGCCACCGAAGTCTGCCTGCTGAGCGCTGGCCGGAAACCGGCTAGCGTTCACCGATGGGTATCCCGTCGCGATCCGCCTCCAACGGATCGACGATCTCCCCCTGCGCGGTCAGCGTGCCCTGTGCCAGCCGGGTCGCTCGCGGCGGTACCGGCGGCTCCAGGTCGGCCACCACGCGGAGGCCGGAAAGGACGTCATCGGGTCGGACGGAGGGGGTGACCTGCCGTACGACTAGGTCGAGTATCGCACACGGTACGCCCGTGACCTCGGTTGGTGCCGCGACCGGAAGAATCACAGCGATCCGGACCACCGCCCCGCGGGCATCGAACGAGCGCCGCCCCTGCTTGGTCAGGCGCTCCACGGGCACCGTCTCGGCCTGCGCGAACGCGTTCGCGGCGTGCCTCAGCGTGTCGGGCTCGACGCCCGGCAGCTCGATCCGCCAGTGCGAGGCGTCGATCCGCTCGGCGAGGCTGGTGCCGGGCTTCGCCTCGACCGCGTCGAGCACGTCCAACCCGGGCGACAGGGCGGCGTCGAGCGCGTCCCGCACCCGGACGGGGTCCGTCACCGCCTGCAGGCCGATCTCCAGGTACTCGGCCTCGCTGGCCACCCCGGTCGGCGCCGCGCTCGCGTACGAGATCTTGGGGTGCGGGGTGAAGCCCTGCGAGAAGGCGATGGGCACACCGGCTCGGCGCACGGCGCGCTCGAAGGCGCGGGCGAAGTCACGGTGCGAGGTGAACCGGAGCGGGCCGCGCTTGGCGTACCGGATCCGGATCCGCTGGACCACCGGCGCCTGCCCGCCCTCCGGCTGCGGTTTCTTGCTGATCGCGCTGCTCCTTATGAGACGAGGTTCACCCCCCATCCTCGCGCACGAGCCCCGCCCCCCGCGCCGTACCCCCGCGCCCCCGCGCGGACCTCGCGCCCGTCCGCGCGGACCTCACGCCCTCCGCGCCCGTCCGCGCGCAGCGCGCCACGCGGTCCGCGCGCCCGGTCCGCGCGGCGATCAAGGACTTTCCCGTCGATCAAGGGCGAACGGTCGTGCTTTGATCTCCAATCCACGGCCGTTTGCCCTTGATCGACGCACAAGTCCTTGATCGGCGCGCGGACCGGCGGCGCTAGCGCGCCACAGGGGTCAGACCGGGGTCAGCGGGAGCAGCTTGCGGCCGGTGGGGCCGATCTGGATCTCGGTGTCCATCGAGGGGCACACACCGCAGTCGAAGCAGGGGGTCCAGCGGCAGTCGTCCTGCTCGTACTCGGACATGGAGTCCTGCCAGTCCTGCCAGAGCCAGTCCTTGTCGAGCCCGGAGTCGAGGTGGTCCCAGGGCAGCACCTCGGCCTCGTCCCGCTCCCGGGTGGTGTACCAGTCGAGGTCGACGCCGAAGCCGGGCAGCACCGCCGCGGCCGCGTCGACCCAGCGCTGGTACGAGAAGTGCTCGCTCCACCCGTCGAAACGCTGACCCTGCTCCCAGACCTGGCGAATCACCGCGCCCACCCGGCGGTCGCCGCGGGACAGCAGCCCTTCGATCAGCGAGGGCTCGCCGTCGTGGTACCGGAACCCGATGGCCCGGCCGAGCGACCGGTCGGAGTTGATCTCGGCCTTGAGCTTGCGCAGCCGGTCGTCGATCACCTCGGGTGAGCACATCGACGCCCACTGGAACGGCGTGTGCGGCTTCGGCACGAACCCGCCGATCGACACCGTGCACCGGATGTCCTTGGAGCCCGTGGCGGCCCGCCCCGCCTTGATCACCTCGTGTGCGAGGCGGGCGATCTGCAGCACGTCTTCGTCGGTCTCGGTGGGCAGCCCGCACATGAAGTAGAGCTTCACCTGCCGCCAGCCGTTGCTGTACGCGGTAACCACGGTGCGGATGAGGTCTTCCTCCGACACCATCTTGTTGATCACCTTGCGGATCCGCTCCGAGCCGCCCTCGGGCGCGAACGTCAGCCCGGTGCGCCGGCCGTTGCGGCTCAGCTCCTGGGCCAGCGTGATGTTGAACGCGTCGACCCGGGTGGACGGCAGCGAGAGCGAGACGTTGGTGCCCTGGTACTGCTCGGCGAGGCCGGAACAGATGTCACCGATCTCGGAGTGGTCGGCGGACGACAGCGACAGCAGGCCGACCTCGGAGAAGCCGGAGAACTCCAGCCCCTCCTTCACCATCTGCCCGACGGTGGTGATCGACCGCTCGCGCACCGGCCGGGTGATCATGCCGGCCTGGCAGAAGCGGCAGCCCCGCGTGCAGCCCCGGAAGATCTCCACCGCGTACCGCTCGTGGACCGTCTCGGCGAGCGGCACCAGGGGCTTCTTCGGGTACGGCCACTCGTCCAGGTTCATCGTCGTGCGCTTGTGCACCCGAAACGGCACATCCGCCCGGTTCGGCACGACCCGCTGGATCCGGCCGTCGGGCAGGTAGTCGACGTCGTAGAAGCGCGGCACATACACGCTCTCCGTACGCGCCAGCCGCAGCAGCACCTCGTCGCGCCCGCCCGGGGAGCCCTCGGCCTTCCACCGCCGGACGATCTCGGTGATCTCCAGGACGGCTTCCTCGCCGTCGCCCAGCACCGCCGCGTCGACGAAGTCGGCGATCGGCTCCGGGTTGAACGCCGCGTGCCCGCCCGCGACCACCACCGGGTGCTCCTCGGTGCGGTCGCGCGCCTCCAGCGGGATGCCGGCCAGGTCGAGCGCGGTGAGCAGGTTGGTGTAGCCCAGCTCGGTCGAGAACGAGACGCCGAACAGGTCGAACGCCCCGACCGGCCGGTGCGCGTCGACGGTGAACTGCGGCACCCCGCGCTCCCGCATCAGCCGCTCCAGGTCCGGCCAGACCGCGTACGTCCGCTCGGCCAGCACGTCGGGCTGCTCGTTGAGCACCTCGTACAGGATCTGGACGCCCTGGTTGGGCAGGCCCACCTCGTACGCGTCCGGGTACATCAGGGCCCAGCGCACCGTGGCGGAGTCCCAGTCCTTGACGACCGCGCCCAGCTCGCCGCCCACGTACTGGATGGGCTTGCTGACCTGGGGCAACAGCTGCTCCAGTTGCGGGAAGACGGACGCGACGCTCACGAAGCCTCCATAGCTTTACAAAACGGCCAGGGTGTTGCGACCCAATCGCCCAGAATACGCGCTGGTGTGGGAGTACTAGCCTCGGGTTAGTCGGAGAGGAGAGCATCGCGATGCCGGGATCGGAGCCGGACCCCACCCGGCCGGTCACACCGGACGGCGAGCCCACCGCGGTGGCGCCGGACCAGGACGACGGGCTCGACTGGAAACCCACCCTGCGGGAGCCGCCCAAGTGGACCGGGCAGGCCGCCGTCCCGCCGCCCACGGAGAAGAAGCGCCGCCGCTGGCTGCCGGACAGGGAGCCGCCGCCGCGCGACCCGACGCTGCACCTGCCCACCGAGGTTGGCGTACCCGTGGATCCCTGGGCGGACGCTGACCCGCTCGACACGCCGTACCCCCGACGATGCTGGACGTCCCGGCCCTGCCAGCGCCGCCGCCACCCCCGCTGCCCCCGCCCCCGATCATGCCCCCGCCCCAGCTGCCCCGCCGCAGCCGGTGCGGCAGGCGCTGCCCGCGGTCCGGAAGCCACCGAAGGCGCCCAAGCGCCGGCCGCCGGCTCCCCCTCCACCGCAGCCGCCGCCGGGCTGGCACCCGCCCGCGGGCTACGGGCCTGCTCCGGTACGCCGCCGGCGCCGGCGCCGCTGGCCGTGGGTGCTGCTGCTGATGACGATGGCCTGCTGCTGCGGCTGCCCCGCGTACTTCGGCAAGCCGATGTGGGACCAGTACCCGGCCTCGGCCGCGCTGCCGGCCCAGGTGTCCGATTTGCGGCTGCGCGACGACGCGGCGAGCCAGCGCGCGGCCGACACGATCAAGGCCGACCTGCGGGGCGCGCACCTGCTGGCCGAGGACACGTTCGCCGCCGTCTACGCGGACGGCGCGGGCAAGCGGGTCACGCTATTCGGCACCACCGGCTTCCGGTTCTCGCCCGAATCCGACCTGGAGAAGGAGCTGAACCGCCTCACGGAGCGCTACTCGATCACCCAGATCGAGACCGTCGACACCGGCACCCGCGGTGAATATGTGCGTTGTGGCGTGGGCCGGTACAGCGGCGCGACGGTCTCGGTGTGCGCGTGGGCGGACCACGGCAGCCTGGCCACCGCCCTGTTCACCCGGCGGTCGGTGGACGACAGCGCGGAGCTCCTTGAGCGCCTCCGGGCGACGATTGTCAATCGGGAATAGGCGCCATTTGGGGGTCGGGATGGCACCAACCGGGTACGGCAAGGCAGAATCTGGACATGCGGCGATGGCTCTTCGCTGACCAGCTGGGGCCGCACTTCCTCGACGAGCCGGACCAACCGGTGTTGCTGATCGAGTCAAAGGCGGTCTTCCGTCGTCGCGCCTTCCACCGGCAAAAAGCACATCTGGTACTTTCCGCCCTCCGTCACCGCGCCGCCGAGCTCGGCGGCCGGGCCGTCCACATCAAGGCGGAGACGTACGGCGAAGGGCTGCGGCGGCTCGGCGAGGTCGTCGAGGTGTCCGCCCCGACCTCGCGCCGGGCCCGCGACTTCGTCCGCGTCCAGCCGAAAGTGACCATGCTGCCGGCGCGGGGCTTCCTCACCGACCAGGACGACTTCGCCGCCTGGGCCGACCGGCGGCGCGGCGGCATGCGGCTGGACGACTTCTACCGCCAAGCCCGGCGCCAGCACGGCGTGCTGATGGACGGCGACGAGCCGGCGAGCGGCCGGTGGTTGATCCGGCGTCCGCCGGTGCGCCGCCCACCCACCGGGCTGTCCCCGCCACCGGCTCCTGTGGAAGACGACATCGACGCCGAGGTGCGGGACGACCTGGACCGGTGGGCGGCCGAGGGCATCGAGTTCGCCGGCCGGGACGGCCCGCGCGCGTTCCCAGCGACCCGGCGCGAGGCCCTCGACCGGGAGGATCACTTCGTGGCCGAACGGCTGCCGCGCTACGAGGGGATGCCGTCGGCCGACCCGTGGGTCACGCACAGCGGACTGTCGTCGGCGCTGACCCTCGGCCTGCTCGACCCGCTCCCGGTCGTACGCCGCGCCGAGCGGTCCTACCGGGACGGCCAGGTGCCGCTGTCGAGTGTGGAGCTCTTCGCCCGGCAGGTCCTGGGCTGGCGCGACTACCTCTGGCACCTCTACTGGTACTTCAACACCGGCGACCCCGGCCGCACGCGAGCCTCCGGCCGGTCGATCCCCACGTGGTTCACCGAGCTGGATCCGGCGGCGGTGCCCGCCCTGGCCGGCGTACGGGACCATGCCTGGCTCCCGTACGCCGACCGCGACACCGTCCTGGCCCAACCCTGGCGCCGCAGAGACCTGGTCGACTGGCTGACCCGCCACCTGGTCGACGCCCAGGAGTGGTCCATCCCCGTCGGCATCCCCCGTTAGGCGCGCGTCACCGCCACGGTGACCTGCCCGCCGTCGCCGACCTCACCGGCGAAGCCGACCTCGACCGGGCCGAACGCCAGCGACGTCGCCAGCACCTCGCGGGAGACGAAGTCCCGGTGCGCCTCGACGGCCGCCACCACCTCCGGGGACGCGGCGAGCGTGACAGCCACCCGGTCCGACACGTCGAACTGGGCGTCGCGCCGGGCCTGCTGCACCACCCGGATCACGTCGCGCGCCAGGCCCTCCGCCGCCAGCTCGGGGGTCACCGACGTGTCGAGCACGACGACACCCTCGCTCAGCGGCGCCGAGTGCTCGACGTCCGCAGCCACCATCTTCAGCTCGTACTCCCCCTGCTGGAGGGTGACCCCCGCCGCGACCGGCTGGCCGTCCACGAGCTGCCAGTCGCCCGCCTTGACCGCCTTGATCACCTGCTGGACGGCGCCGCCGACCCGCGGCCCGAGCGCGCGCGGCACCACGGTCAGCACCTGCTCGCAGTACGTCGACACCTCCTCGGTGAAGACCACCGACTTGACGTTCACCTCGTCGGCGACCAGGTCGGCGAACGGCCGCAGCGCCTCCGCCCGCGGGCTCGCCACGGTCAGCGCCGGCAGCGGCAGCCGTACCCGCAGCCCACGCGCCTTGCGCAGGGACAGCGCCGCCGAGCACACGTCGCGTACGGCGTCCATCGCGGCGACGAGGTCGTGGTCGGCGGGGAACTCGCCGGCCGACGGCCAGTCGGTCAGGTGCACCGACCGCTCGCCGGTCAGCCCGCGCCAGATCTCCTCCGCGGTGAGCGGAGCGAGCGGAGCGACCACCCGCGACAGCGTCTCCAGCACCGTGTAGAGCGTGTCGAACGCGTCCGCGTCGCCGGTCCAGAACCGGTCCCGCGACCGCCGGACGTACCAGTTGGTCAGCGCGTCCAGATAGGACCGCACGGAGGCGCAGGCCCCGCTGATGTCGTACGCGTCCATCTGGGACTGCACGGTGGACACCAGCTCGCCGGTCTTGGCCAGGACGTACCGGTCCAGCAGATGCTCGCTGCTCGTCCGCCGCCGTGCCTCGTAGCCCGACGCGTTGGCGTACAGCGTGAAGAAGTACCACACATTCCACAGTGGAAGCAGCACCTGCCGTACGGCGTCCCGGATCAGGCCCTCGGTGACCGGCATGTCACCGCCGCGCAGCACCGGAGACGACATCAGCATCCACCGCATGGCGTCCGAGCCGTGCGAGTTGAAGACGTGGTAGACGTCCGGGTAGTTGCGCAGGCTCTTGGACATCTTCCGGCCGTCCTCGCCGAGCAGGATGCCGTGGCTGAGGCAGTTGCGGAACGCCGGCCGGTCGAAGAGCGCCGTGGCCAGCACGTGCATGGTGTAGAACCAGCCCCGCGTCTGTCCGATGTACTCCACGATGAAATCGCCCGGGTAGTGGTGCTCGAACCAGTCGCGGTTCTCAAATGGATAGTGCACCTGGGCGAACGGCATCGACCCCGACTCGAACCAGCAGTCCAGCACCTCCGGCACCCGGCGCATCGTCGACCTGCCGGTCGGGTCGTCCGGGTTGGGGCGTACCAGATCGTCGATGCCGGGCCGGTGCAGGTCGGTCACCTTGACACTGAAGTCACGCTCCAACTCGGCAAGGGACCCGTACACGTCCAGCCGCGGGTACGCCGGGTCGTCCGACTTCCACACCGGGATCGGCGAGCCCCAGAAGCGGTTTCGGCTGATCGACCAGTCCCGGGCGTTCGCCAGCCACTTGCCGAAGGACCCGTCCTTCACGTGCGCCGGCGTCCAGTTGATCTGCTGGTTCAGCTCGACCATCCGGTCGCGGAACTGGGTCACCGCCACGAACCACGACGACACCGCCTTGTAGACCAGCGGCGTGTCGCAGCGCCAGCAGTGCGGGTACGAGTGGGTGTACGTCTCCTGCCGCAGCACCACGCCCCGGTCGCGCAGCTCGCGGATGACCGGCTTGTTGACGTCGAAGACCTGCTCCCCCTGGTACGGCGGCACGAGCGAGGTGAACCGGGTGTGCTCGTCGACGGTCACCACGGTCGGGATGCCGGCCGCGTTGCAGGCGTTCTGGTCGTCTTCGCCGAAGGCGGGCGCCAGATGCACGACTCCAGTGCCGTCCTCAGTGGACACGAAGTCGGCGCCGAGCACCTGGAACGCGTTGGGCGTGTCGGCCAGGAAGTCGAACAGCGGCGTGTAGCTGCGTCCGACCAGGTCGGCCCCGCGCACCACGCCCACCTGCTTGAGGTCCGCCAACTCCTTCTGGTACGCCGAAAGCCGCGCCGCGCCGACCAGGTAACGCTGCCCGGCCGGGTCGGCGAGCACCGCGTACTCGATGTCGGGGCCGACGGCGAGCGCGAGATTGGACGGCAGTGTCCACGGCGTGGTCGTCCAGACGGCGAGCTTCTCGCCGGTGTCCAAAGTGAACCAGACGGTGAGCGACGGATCCTGCCGGTCGCGGTAGACGTCGTCCATTCGGGTTTCCGTATTGGACAGTGGCGTCTCGCACCGCCAGCAGTACGCCAGCACCTTGAAGCCCTCGTAGACCAGGCCCTTGTCGTGCAGGGTCTTGAAGGCCCACATGACGCTTTCCATGTAGTCCAGGTCGAGCGTCTTGTAGTCGTTGGCGAAGTCGACCCACCGCGCCTGCCGGGTGACGTAGCGCTCCCAGTCCTGGGTGTACGTCAGCACCGACGTGCGGCACACGTCGTTGAACCGGGCGATGCCGAGGTCGAGGATCTCGGCCTTGGTGGAGATGCCGAGCTGCTTCTCCGCCTCCACCTCGGCGGGCAGGCCGTGACAGTCCCAGCCGAAGCGCCGATCCACCCGGCGACCGCGCATCGTCTGGTAGCGCGGCACGACGTCCTTGACGTACCCGGTGAAGAGGTGACCGTAGTGCGGCAGCCCGTTGGCGAAGGGTGGCCCGTCGTAGAAGACGTATTCGTTCGAGGCGGAGCGGGCGTCCACCGATGCCTGGAACGTCTTGTCGGCCGCCCAGTGCTCCAGCACCCCGCGCTCGACCGCGGGCAGGTCGGGGCTCGCCGGTACGCCGGCCGTGGGGTCGGTCTTCGGATACACCGTGTACTCCTCGCAGCTCACTGTTCGTGTGTCTGCGAGGACGAGCCGATCGGCCCGCGGTACCACCCCGCTTGGCGTCCCCGGTGAGGGGCCGCCCGCTCGTTGGCCGGCTGTGACGGGCCGGACCCGTCCGGTTCTACTGAGGTCTATCCGACCCGTTCTTCCGGAGGCTCGCCGGTGATAGCCGGGTCAACGCCTTACGACCGTCAAGCCTACCCGACCGGTCCTGAACCGGCCCGTCAATAAACGCCCGGCCTTACCCCAGGTCGGGGAACCAGAGGGTGATCTCGCGCTTGACGCTGTCGGGCGAGTCGGACGCGTGTACGAGGTTTTCCCGGTTCGACAGGGAGAGATCGCCGCGGATCGTCCCGGCGGCGGCCTTGCGACCGTCGGTCGCACCCACCAGCGCGCGCACCACGTCGATGGCCTGGTCGCCGGAGAGCACCGCCGCGACCAGCGGGCCGCCCGTCATGAACTCCTTCAGCGGCGGGTAGAACGCCTTGTCCACGTGCTCGGCGTAGTGCTCGTCGGCCAGGGCGGCGTCCATGCCGCGCAGCACGAGCGCGTCGATGGCCAGGCCCTTGCGCTCGAACCGGCCGATGATCTCGCCGACCAGGCCGCGCCGGACGGCGTCCGGCTTGATCAGGACGAGCGTGCGCTCCGTGGACACGGTGTTCCTCCTGTACGGGGTGCGGGCGTACGGCACCAGCCTATCGGTCTTCCCATGGGTGGCCGGGCCGGCCTAGCCTGGCGGGTAACCCTGGGAGGTCCATAGTGGCTGACGGTCGTCGCCGCCCTATAGCGCCAGTCCGCAAGCTCGTCGCCGCGGTGCTGGCCACGTTCGCCGCGTTCGTCATGCTGTTCGGGGCCGGCATGCAGAGTTGGGCGATCGTGGCGGTCGGCGTGGCGGTGCTGGTCCTGGCCATCAGCCTGGTCCTGGTCAACACGATCCGCGGGGGCGCCCGCGCCTGGGTGGCCGGCACGGCGCACGTGATGAGCGCGACCGAGCCGCCCGCCTCCTCCACGTACGGCCGGTGCGAGCTCCAGATCGTCATCGACGCGCCCGGGCTGCCGGCCGCCTCGATCAAGGTGCGCGACTCCCGGGTACCGGTCGCGAAGTGGCCCCTGCCCGGCGTGACCCTGCCGATCATGGTGGCGGTCGACGACCTGCGGCACGTCCGGATCCTCTGGGACGACGCGCTCACGCACGCCGAGGCCGCCGCCGGGATGGGCGGGCCGCGCGACTACCCGGACGACGACATCCTCTTCGAGGAGGATGAGCCGCCATGGGCGCGCCGCGCGCCGGACCCGCCGTTCCCGGGGCCGGACAGCGGCGAGCCGATCACCGCCGACCTCACCGACGACCTGGGCGGCGGCATCCGTGACGAGCCCGTCGTGGTGCACCAGACTCCCGGCGGGCCGATCGTGCTGGAGGGGACGGTGGTCGAGCCGTCCGGCGACCCGCGCGGCGTGCCGCTGCCCCGGCGCGCCCGATCCGGCCAAAACGGCGGCAACGGGGCCACCACCGCGGTGGCCGAGCCGCCGTCGAAGGAAGAGGAGGAGCCCGAGGCACCCGCCCCGGAGGACACCGACGACGGCCTCGACGACCTGATCACGGCGTACCCCAGCGCCCGCCCGGGGCCGGGCGGCTCGATCCACGGGGTCGGCGTCACCGTCCTCGTCACCGACCTCGCCCGGTCGGTCGCGTTCTACCGCGACATGCTCGGCTTCTACGAGATCGACGGGGGCGACGGCAACGCGGTGCTCGCGTCCGGCGACACCAGGCTGGTGCTGCGGCAGATCTCCGACGTCTCCCCGGCCGGCCCGCGCACCGTGCACCTCAACCTCGAGGTCGGCGACGTCACCGCCATGCACGACGAGCTCAAGGCCAAGGGCGTGCGCTTCACGTACGCGCCGCGCCCGGTCAACAAGGGCGCGAAGCTGGAGCTGTGGGCGGCCGCGTTCAAGGACCCGGACGGCCACGGCATCGCCCTAACTCAGTGGCGCACCCGAGCTGCCGAGGATGGTCCGGCGGACGTGTAGGACGTACAGCCACACCAGGCCGAAGATCAGGCCCAACACGGCCAGCGCCCAGTGCAGGAAGCCGGACAGCAACAACAGCCCCTGGAGTACGCCGACGGCGTACCAGGCCCAGTTGTGGCGCAGCAGCCCGGCCAGCACCACGCACGCGACAATCGCGGCGACGATCACGCCGATGGCCGCGCTGTTCAGGTCGCCGTCGAGCATCCGCAGCGGCTGGATGCCCAGCAGCAGCACGATCGTCTCCAGGATCAGCGCGCCCGCGCCCAGCCCGCGTACGGCGGCCGGCGGATTGCGGAGGCCCGAGTTCATCGAACCAGCAACCGCCGCGCGTCGGCGACCGTCGCCACCGAACCGGTGATCAAGACGCCCACCCGGACAGCTCGCCGTTGACGTCCGTCTCGGCGAGCGCCACCGCCTGCTCGATCGCGTCGGGCATGTTGGCGGCCACCTCGACCCGCGCCTCGCCGAAGATCTCCTCGGCGACCGCGGCGAGCCGCTCCACCGACATCGCCCGGGGGGACGTGTTGCGGGTGACGACCACCGCGTCGACGACGGGTTCGAGCAGCTCCAGCAGCCCGGCCGCGTCCTTGTCGGCGAGCACCGCCAGGACGGCCACCAGCCGGCTGAACGCGAACTCCTCCTGCAACGCGGTGACCGTGGCGGCCATGCCGTGCGGGTTGTGCGCGCCGTCGAGCAGGATCGTCGGCGCCGTGCGCACCCGCTCCAGCCGGCCCGGCGAGCTGGTGCCCGTGAACCCCTCGCGGACCACCTCGGGGTCGAGCTGGCGGGCCGTGCCGGCGCCCAGGAACGCTTCGACCGCCGCCAGCGCCAGGGCCGCGTTCTGCGCCTGGTGCGCGCCGTGCAGCGGGAGGAACACCTCCTCGTACACCCCGCCGAGGCCCTGGATGCTCAGCACCTGGCCGCCGACCGCGACCGCCCGGCTCAACACGCCGAACTCGCTGCCCTCCCGCGCGATCGTCGCCCCGACCTCGGCGACCCGCTCCAGGATCGGCCGGGCCGCCTCGTCATCCTGGGCGGCGGTGATCACCGTGGCGCCCTTGTGGATGATGCCGGCCTTCGCCAGCGCGATGTCCTCGATCGTGTCGCCGAGCCACTCGGTGTGGTCCAGCCCGATCGGCGTGATCACCGCGACGCCGGCGTTGATCACGTTGGTGGAGTCTTCGGCGCCGCCCAGGCCCACCTCGACGATCGCCACGTCCACCGGCGCGTCCGCGAACGTCGCGAACGCCAGCGCCGTCGTCATGTCGAAGTACGTCAGCGGCTCGTCCGACCGCTCGTCGACGAACGCGGCGAGCGGCGCCACCTCCCGATACGTCGCCACGAAGCGCCGCTCGCTCACCGGCTCGCCGTCGAGGGTGATCCGCTCCCGCACCGTCTCCAGGTGCGGGCTGGTGTATCGGCCCGTGTGCAGCCCATGCGCCCGCAGCAGCGAGTCGATCATCCGGGCCGTGGACGTCTTGCCGTTCGTCCCGGTCAGGTGGATCGACGGGTACGCCCGCTGCGGGCTGCCCAGCAGGTCCAGCAGCTGCGCGATCCGGTCCAGGTCGAAGACCATCCGGGTGTACCCGCGGCTCATCAGCTCCGCGTCGACGGCGGCGAATTCCGTACTCATGCTGCCGGCAACGCCTCAAGCGCCGTCGCGATCCGCGCGAGATCGGCCTCGGCGGCGGACAGCCGTTCTTTGATCTTGCTGACCACCGGCTCGGGCGCCTTGCCGACGAAGGCCGGATTGTCCAGCTTCGCCCGGCACTGCTCGGCTTCCTTGAGCGCCGCGGCCCGGTCCTTCTCCAGGCGCGCGCGCTCGGCGGCCACGTCGATCGCGCCGCGCGTGTCGAGCGCGACCGTGACGGCCGCGGTCACCGCGAGCTGCGCGGTCGCCGCGAAGCCCGCCCCCGCGTCGTCGAGCCGGACCAGCGACCGGATCAGCGGCTCGTGCGCCGCGACGCCCGCCGCGGCCAGCCCGTCCAGCCGCGCCTCGACCCGCTGCGCGGGACGCAGGCCCTGGTCGGACCGGAACCGGCGGATCTCCGTGACCACTCGCCGCAGCGTCGCCAGCTCGGCCTCCGCGGCATCATCCACCAGCTCGGGTACGCCCACGGGCCAACTCGCGGTCACGACGGTCTCGCCCGCGGTCAGTGCCGTCCACAGCTCCTCGGTGACGAACGGGATGACCGGGTGCAGCAGCCGCAGCAGCTGGTCGAGCACGTGGCCGAGCACCCGCTGGGTGTTGGCGGCCGCCGGGCCACCCGCCGCGAGCACCGGCTTGGCCAGCTCGACGTACCAGTCGCAGACGTCGTCCCACGCGAAGTGATAGAGCACATCGCACACCTTGGCCAGCTCGAACGACTCGAACAGCCCGTCCACCTCGCCGATCACGTGCTGCAGGCGGGACAGGATCCACCGGTCGACCGGGGTGAGCTCGGCGGGCAGCTCGCCGCGCACGTGGGCGCCGTTGAGCAGGGCGAAGCGGGTCGCGTTCCACAGCTTGTTGCAGAAGTTGCGCGAGCCCTGGCACCAGTCCTCGCTGACCGGGACGTCGCCGCCCGGGTTGGCGCCGCGGGTCAGCGTGAAGCGGGTGGCGTCGGCGCCGTAGCGCTCGATCCAGTCCAGCGGGTCGACCACGTTGCCGAACGACTTCGACATCTTCTTACCGTGCTCGTCGCGGACCATCCCGTGCAGCGCGATCACGTCAAACGGCTGGACGCCGTCCATCGCGTACAACCCGAACATCATCATCCGGGCGACCCAGAAGAAGAGGATGTCGTAGCCGGTGACCAGCACGCTCGTCGGGTAGAACTTCGCCAGCTCGGGCGTCTGCGCCGGCCAGCCCAGCGTGGAGAACGGCCACAGCGCGCTGGAGAACCAGGTGTCCAGCACGTCTTCGTCCTGGCGCCAGCCCTCGCCGGCCGGCGGCTCCTCATCCGGGCCGACGCAGACGACCTCGCCGTCCGGGCCGTACCAGACCGGGATGCGGTGGCCCCACCACAGCTGGCGGGAGATGCACCAGTCGTGCATGTTGTCGACCCAGGCGAAGTAGCGCTTGGCCAGGTCGGCCGGCTCGATCCGCACCCGGCCGTCGCGCACCGCGTCGCCGGCCGCCTTCGCCAGCGGCCCGGTGTTGACGAACCACTGCAGCGACAGCCGCGGCTCCACCGTCGTCTTGCAGCGCGAGCAGTGCCCGACCGCGTGCACGTACGGCCGCTTTTCGGCGACGATGCGGCCCTGCTCGCGCAACGCGGCGACGATCGCCGGCCGCGCCTCGAAGCGGTCCAGCCCCTGGAACGGCCCGTGCGCGGTGATCACGCCGCGCTCGTCCATGATGGTCAGGCTCGGCAGGTTGTGCCGCTGGCCGATCTCGAAGTCGTTGGGGTCGTGGGCCGGCGTCACCTTCACCGCGCCGGTGCCGAACGCCGGATCGACGTGCTCGTCCGCCACGATCGGGATGCGCCGGCCGGTCAGCGGCAGCTCCACCTCGGTGCCGATCAGGTGCTTGTAGCGCTCGTCGTCCGGGTGCACGGCCACCGCGGTGTCACCGAGCATCGTCTCCGCCCGCGTGGTGGCCACGACCACCTCGTCGCTGTAGCGGATCGACACCAGCTCGCCATCGTCGTCGGTGTGCTCGACCTCGATGTCGGACAGCGCGGTCAGGCACCGCGGGCACCAGTTGATGATGCGCTCGGCCCGGTAGATCAGGCCGTCCTCGTACAGCCGCTTGAAGATCGTGAGCACGGCCCTGGACAGGCCCTCGTCCATCGTGAAGCGCTCACGGTCCCAGTCGACCGAGTCGCCCAGGCGGCGCATCTGCCCGAGGATCGCCCCGCCGGACTCGGCCTTCCACTGCCAGACCCGCTCGACGAACTTCTCCCGGCCCAGGTCGTGCCGGGACAGCCCCTCCTGCGCCAGGCGCCGCTCGACGACGTTCTGCGTGGCGATGCCGGCGTGGTCCATGCCCGGCAGCCACAGCACCTCGTATCCCTGCATGCGCCGGCGCCGGATCAGCGAGTCCTGGATCGTGTGGTCGAGCGCGTGGCCCATGTGCAGCGAGCCGGTCACGTTGGGCGGGGGGATGACGATCGTGAACGGCGGCTTGTCGCTGTCGGCGCGCGCCGTGAAGTAGCCCGCCTTTACCCACCGCTCGTACCGCCGCTGCTCTACCTCGCCCGGCTGGTACTGGGCGGCCAACGTCGGTGCTGCGGAAGCGTGGGTCTGCGGTGTTTCGGTCACCCTGAGAGTCTACGGAGGCGTATTGGCAAGTGGCATTCGCCACCCGTCCTCTGCGTTACGGTGGCGCCTATGCAAGCTGAGCCGATCGACGTCACCCCTGAGCCATCGCCGTCACCGGCGCCGCCGAAGCGCCGGCGTAACAGGCTGATCGTGCTCGGCTCGCTGGCCGCCGTGGGCCTGATCGGTGTCGCGTTCCTGGGTACGGCCAGCTGGCGCATCCTGCAGCAGAAGGACGCCAAGCTCGACACCCCGGCCGAGGTCGCCGGATTGCGCCTCGACGAGAGCGAGCGGGCCAAGACGACGGCCGACTACCTCCGTACGGCCATCGGCGCCCGCATCGACCTGGACCAGAGCATCGGCGTGGTGTACGCCGACCCGGCCAGCACCGACCGCAGCGTCCTCCTCTTCGGCGGTACGACCTTGCTCTGGTCGCCCGAGAAGGACCTGGACTCGCTGTTCGAGGTGCTCGCCGACGACACCGGCACGGTCACCGGCCTACACGAGGTGCCCGCCGGCGAATTGGACGGCGTGATGAAGTGCGGCGAGAGCGCGGCTCCCGAAGGCAACCTCACCGTGTGCGGCTGGGCCGACCACGGAAGCGTCGTCATCGCCATGTTCCCCGGCCGCGGCCAGGACGACTCCGCCGACCTCCTCCGCAAGATCCGTACCACCATCCAGTCCCGCCCCTAGCCCTTTCCCCGGCGCCGATCAAGGGCCTTGCCGTCGATCAAGGGCATATGGCCGTGCTTTGATCTCCAATCCACGGCCGTTTGCCCTTGATCGGCGGGGAAAGCCTTGATCGGCGCGCTACCGCTCCAGAGACGCAAAAATACGCTGAGAGCCGTTCCTGTTGAGGAACGGCTCTCAGCGTTAAGAAGTCCGGCGGTGTCCTACTCTCCCACACCCTCCCGGGTGCAGTACCATCGGCGCTGGAGGGCTTAGCTTCCGGGTTCGGAATGTTACCGGGCGTTTCCCCTCCGCCATGACCGCCGAAACACTATCGAACTATCAACCAACAATGGTGGTTGCTTGTTCAGAATCGCATAGTGGACGCGTAGCTTATTTGTGGTCAAGTCCTCGGCCTATTAGTACCAGTCAACTCAACCTGTTACCAGGCTTACATATCTGGCCTATCAACCCAATCGTCTATTGGGGGCCTTAACCCACAAAGGGGTGGGATACCTCATCTTGAAGCAGGCTTCCCGCTTAGATGCTTTCAGCGGTTATCCCTTCCGAACGTAGCCAACCAGCCATGCCCCTGGCGGGACAACTGGCACACCAGAGGTTCGTCCGTCCCGGTCCTCTCGTACTAGGGACAGCCCTTCTCAAGTATCCTACGCGCACGGCGGATAGGGACCGAACTGTCTCACGACGTTCTAAACCCAGCTCGCGTACCGCTTTAATGGGCGAACAGCCCAACCCTTGGGACCTGCTACAGCCCCAGGATGCGACGAGCCGACATCGAGGTGCCAAACCATCCCGTCGATATGGACTCTTGGGGAAGATCAGCCTGTTATCCCCGGGGTACCTTTTATCCGTTGAGCGACACCGCTTCCACTCGCAAGTGCCGGATCACTAGTCCCGACTTTCGTCCCTGCTCGACCCGTCAGTCTCACAGTCAAGCTCCCTTGTGCACTTACACTCAACACCTGATTGCCAACCAGGCTGAGGGAACCTTTGGGCGCCTCCGTTACCTTTTGGGAGGCAACCGCCCCAGTTAAACTACCCACCAGACACTGTCCCTAAACCCGATCAGGGCCCAAGGTTAGATACCCAAACTCAACAGAGTGGTATTTCAACAATGACTCCACCGACACTGGCGTGCCAGCTTCACAGTCTCCCACCTATCCTACACAATCCAGTTCGGATACCAATGTCAAGCTATAGTAAAGGTCCCGGGGTCTTTCCGTCCTGCCGCGCGTAACGAGCATCTTTACTCGTAATGCAATTTCGCCGGGCCTGTGGTTGAGACAGTGGGGAAGTCGTTACGCCATTCGTGCAGGTCGGAACTTACCCGACAAGGAATTTCGCTACCTTAGGATGGTTATAGTTACCACCGCCGTTTACTGGCGCTTAAGTTCTCAGCTTCGCCCCGAAAGACTAACCGGTCCCCTTAACGTTCCAGCACCGGGCAGGCGTCAGTCCATATACAGCGTCTTACGACTTCGCATGGACCTGTGTTTTTAGTAAACAGTCGCTTCCCCCTGCTCTCTGCGGCCATACCACGCTCCACCCGCAAGGGGCTTCACGCGTCCGGCCCCCTTCTCCCTAAGTTACGGGGCAATTTGCCGAGTTCCTTAACCACAGTTCACCCGAACGCCTCGGTATTCTCTACCTGACCACCTGTGTCGGTTTAGGGTACGGGCCGCTCGGAACTCGCTAGAGGCTTTTCTCGGCAGCATAGGATCACTGACTTCACCTGAATCGGCTCGGCATCACGTCTCAGCCTCAATGCGCCACGGATTTACCTATGGCACGGCCTACACGCTTACCCCGGCACAACCACCGGCCGGGATCAGCTACCTTCCTGCGTCACCCCATCGCTTGACTACTACCACCCAGGTTCCTGTGCACTTTCCGGTTCACCCGAAGGATCCCCTGAGCGGACAGTTAGCACAGATAGGTTCATCATGGGCGTTCCTTCGCGGGTACGGGAATATCAACCCGTTGTCCATCGACTACGCCTCTCGGCCTCGCCTTAGGCCCCGACTCACCCAGGGCGGAATAGCCTGGCCCTGGAACCCTTGGTCATCCGGCGGAAGGGTTTCTCACCCTTCTCTCGCTACTCATGCCTGCATTCTCACTCGCACAGCGTCCACAACTGGGTCACCCCGCTGCTTCACCCGCTGCACGACGCTCCCCTACCCATCCACACACCTAGATGCCTCTCTCAAGGAGAAACACCGGGTTAATATGTGAATGCCACAGCTTCGGCGGTGTACTTGAGCCCCGCTACATTGTCGGCGCGGAACCAC